>NZ_CAXXFM010000001.1:805000-1815000 GCF_963677965.2 uncultured Martelella sp. | reverse complement strand
GCAACCGGCATCACCCGGCTGGAGACCGTGAAGGTCTCAAGGGCTGCGGCAGACCAGCGTGCGGGCCGTGCCGGGCGAACCGCACCGGGGATTGCGCTGCGCCTCTGGCATGAGGGGCAGATCGCCGCACTTCCGGCCTTCAGCCCGCCGGAAATCCTGTCGTCCGATCTTTCCGGGCTGGCGCTTGATCTTGCCCATTGGGGTGTCACCGACCCCGCGCAGCTTTCCTTTGCCGATCAGCCGCCCGGGCCGGCCTATGTCGAAGCGACGAAACTGCTGGGTGCGCTGGGCGCGCTGGATGCGGCGGGGCGGCTGACGGAAACCGGCGAACTGATGCGCGCCATCCCCCTGCCGCCGCGCCTTGCCGCCATGGTCATCAGCGCAGCGGAAGCCGGCAACGCCTTTGAGGCGGCCGAACTCGCTACCCTCCTGAGTGAACAGGGGCTTGGCGGCAACAGCCTCGATCTTTCGGAGCGCTTGCGGCGTTTCCGCCGTGAGAAAACCCCGCGCGCAGAGGCCGCGCGCGGCCTTGCCGGACGGATCGCCAAAACGACCGGCGGCGGCAGAAGCGGCGAACCTTTCGATCCCGGCGCAGCCCTGATCCACGCTTTTCCCGACCGGATTGCCATGGCGCGCGGTGGCCGGGGTCGCTATCTGATGGCAAACGGACGCGGCGCGGAGCTGGCCGAGGACGATCCCCTGGCGGCCCATGATTTCCTCGTTATTGCCGACCTCACGGGCGCGGCCGCGCGCGGCCGCATTCTTGCCGCCTGCCCTGTCTCACGTGAAACAATCCTTAAAGCGCGGGCCGATGCGATTGTGACCCGCGAGGAATGCCGCTTCGACCGACAGAGCCTTTCGGTGCGGACGCGCAGCGTGACCCGGCTTGACGCGCTGGTGCTGGCAGAACGGCCCGGCAGCAAGCCCGCCGGGGAAAAAGCCGCCGAAGCGCTTGCCGAAGGATTGCGCACGCACGGGCTTGAACTTCTCGCCCTTCCGAAGGAGGCGGCGCATCTTGTCGAGCGCATCGGCTTTCTTCACCGCAAGCTGGGGGCGCCATGGCCGGATGTCTCGCAACAGGGGCTGCTGAAAAGCCTCGATATCTGGTTCACGCCCTTTCAGGTCAATGTCGCAGCACTTACGGCGATCAGCCCGAAAAGCCTGACCCAGGGCCTGCAGGCGCTGCTGCCTTATCCACTTGCGAGCGACCTCGACCGACTGGCGCCGACGCATTTCACCGCGCCCACCGGCGACCGGGTTCCGATCCGCTATGACCGCGACGAGCCGGTGCTTTCCATTCGCGTACAGATGCTCTACGGGCTGAAGAGCCATCCGACGATTGCGGGAAGCGTGCCGCTGCTGCTGGAGCTGACCTCACCGGCGGGACGGCCGATCCAGACGACACGGGACCTTGCCGGTTTCTGGGCGGGATCATGGAAGGATGTGCGTGCCGACATGCGCGGGCGCTACCCCAAACATGCCTGGCCGGAGGACCCCGCCAATGCGGAAGCCACACGGCGGGCAAAACCGCGCGGAACATGAGACGATGACGCCAACATTCAACGGTTTGCGCCGCTGCCACGGACGAAGGGAGATTTCGCAATGAAAGCACCGGTCCCGGAAATGGTCGGACAGGAACGTCGCGGCAGCCTGCGCCTGCAGACGCTCGTGCGGCTCAGATGGCTGGCGGTTGCCGGACAGGCCGCAACCGCACTGACGGTTGCCTACGGGCTTGATTTTCCGATGCCGCTGTTTCCCGTTCTGGCGCTGATTTTAGCCCTGGCGCTCGGCAATCTGGTCTTGAGCCTGCATTTTCCGGCGACCCAGCGGGTTTCCCCGCGCATCGCCTTTTCGCTGATCGGCTTCGACCTTCTGCAACTTACCGCGTTGCTTTATCTGACGGGCGGGCTTGCCAATCCGTTTGCGCCGCTGATCTGCGTGCCGGTGATCATCTCCTTTGCCGCATTGCCGCTGCATTATGCCTTTGCGCTTCTGGCCTTTGCTGTTTCCGGCGTTTCGGCGCTGGCGCTCAGCCCGTTTCCCCTGCCCTGGCACGAGGGGATTATTCTGGAGATCGAGCCGATCCTGAAATTCGGCATCTGGATCGCCATCATCTCGATGCTGGGTTTTGCGGCCTTTTATGCCCAGCGCATCACCCTTGAGGCCCAGCAGATTTCCGATGCACTGGCAGCCACCGAACTGGTGCTGCAACGCGAACAGCATCTTTCCCAGCTCGACGGGCTGGCGGCCGCGGCCGCACATGAACTCGGCACCCCGCTTGCCACGATTTCGGTGGTGGCCAAGGAGATGGCGCGCGCGCTTTCCGATGATCCCGACCATGGCGAGGATGTGCAGCTGCTGGTCAGCCAGAGCCAGCGTTGCCGTGAAATTCTCGGCCGCCTGACCTCGCTTTCCAATGAGGACGAGGCGCATATGCGCCGCCTGCCGCTGACCTCGCTGATCGAGGAGGTTGCGGCGCCGCACCGGCCGTTCATCGCCGAAATGGAAATCAGGGTTTCAGGCGAAACCAGCGGCGAGCCGGTGGGAACCCGCAATCCCGGCATCATCTACGGGCTTGGCAATATCGTCGAAAACGCCGTCGAGCATGCCCGCCGCAAGGTCGCAATCGACGCGCTTTACAGCGAAACACAGGTGACGATCACGGTGACCGATGACGGCGAAGGCTATACGCCGGATATCCTGCCGCGCATCGGCGATCCCTTCGTGTCCGACCGGCCGAAAGACCCGGCCAACAGCCGCGCCGGCGGGCTTGGCCTCGGCCTGTTCATCGCCAAGACCCTGCTGGAACGCTCCGGCGCGCATCTGACATTCGAAAATGCCGGCGGCGCGCGCATCACCGTTTCCTGGCCACGCTGGCGGATGGAAACAGAGGCTGCCGATCAGAGCTGAGACTTCTGCGCCGGGATCACCTGTGTGAGGAAGATCGCAACCGTGGCAAGGGCCGCAAACAAGGCCAGCAGGAAGCCCGGCGCAAGCGTGATGCCGGTCTGCTGGATGATGAAGGTGGCCAGAAGCGGCGTCAGCCCGCCGACAATGGCAAAGCCGATATTGTAGACGAAGGCGACACCGGTATAGCGCACATCGGTCGGAAAGATTGCCGTCAGCAGCACCGGGCCGACACCCCAGGCAAAGGCGCCGATCAGCGAAATCACGATCATGGCCGGCATCAGCGACGCGACCCCTTCATGTATCCAGACATAGACAGGGATCGCCGCGATCGCCAGCAGCAAGGACGCGACAAAGGCCGGAACCTTGATGCCGACGAAATCGGAAATGGCCCCGGCAACGGGCATGGGCAGCGAAAACACGATGATGCCGATGAGCACGGCGCTGGCCACCTGATCGGGGTCATAATGCAGGAAATCGGTCAGATAGCTGTTCATATAGAGGTAAAGAAGCGGCACGGCGGCAGCCCCAAGCCCGGTGATGAACAGCCCAAGCCAGACGGCGCGGGCATTATCGCGGAACAGGGCGGCCAGCGGCACCTTGTGGGCCGAGGCTTCCATTTCGGCAAAGGCCGGGCTTTCGGCAAGGCGCGCGCGCAGCACAAAACCGGCAATCGCCACCAGACCACCGATGAAAAAGCCGATGCGCCAGCCATAGGAGAGCACGGCCGCATCGCTCAACAGGTGCTCGATCGCCCATTGCACGGCCTGGGCGGCCAGCATGCCGACATTGATGATCATGAACAGGAAGCCGCAGGCAAGACCGCGCCGCTTCGGCATGGTTTCGGTGATCAGCGTCATCGCGCCGGGGATTTCCCCGCCAAGACACAGCCCCTGCACCATGCGCAGCACGACCAGCGCGATGGTTGCCGCAATGCCCCAGGTGGCATAGCCGGGCATGAAGGCGATCAGGAAGGTGGCGCCGGCCATGCCGGCGATCGAAACGCGCAGCATCAGCTTGCGGCCATGCCTGTCGCCGAAATGGGAAAACAGGATGCCGCCAAGCGGGCGCACCAGATAACCGGCGGCAAAGACGGCGAACGCGGCCAGAAGGCGGGTCGCCGCCGCTTCGGAAGGAAAGAAGGTCTTGCCGATCTGCGAGGCGAAGGAGGCGTAGATCACGAAATCATAGAATTCCAGACCGCCGCCCATACTGCCCAGAAACAGCGCCCGATTGCGCTCACCGGCTGTTACCGCCATATGCCTTCCTCCGAAAATTGCATCGAAAAAGACGTTGGCCGAACGACGGGCGAAAGGCAAGCCTGCCGCAAAACCCTGCATTGAGATAATGGCGATCCGTTTTCATGCGGCGGATCAGTCCGGATCAGACAAAACCCATCTGCAGACCGGCCAAACTGCTGACAAAGCGCGTCCCGCGTTCTTTCGTCATACCGACCTTGAGCCGGTATCCAGGGCCGCTTACGGCACCCTCCTGCCCTCTCCCGTCGTGCCTTCAAGAGTGCCGCGCTGACGTGCAGCGGCGAGATCGACATGAAGCGTCGGGCCCGCCGCCGAACAACAGAATGTCCCGCCGGGCGAAAGGCCCGGCGAGAAGCAGAAATGCGGAAGATACCTAGCGCTGGATCCCCAGCTCGCTGACATCGACCTCAAGCGGGCCGGAAAGGTCCTCGATCGAATCGTAAAGCAGTTCCAGCACATATTGCGGATTATGCGCGAAGGCGCCGGGGTCGGCCGTCACGAATTTCCAGTTATAGGCCGCCTTCAGGCTGCGCGGGGTCCAGGCATTATAGTTTACAGAGCGCCCATCGACCTGGTCGCCGCGACCGTCCTGATCGGCATCAACGAAGAAATAGGGATAATGCGGCTCAAACACGATCGGCGTGCCGGCGACATTGGCGGCATAATCCTGAAGCATCTCCATCAGCAGCGCCGCATTATTGGCGACATCGGAGCGGATGCCCTTGGAAAGATCGCCGCTGCCGTCATAGCTCACGCGCGAAATCCGGATTTCGTCGACATTTCCGGTCTCGTGACAGGTCAGACAGGTCTGTTCGGCGACCGTCAGCGTGTGCGGATTGTGACAGGAAACGCAGTCGGCCACCGGACGGGCGTGGAAGAACCGGCCCGAATAGGTCTTGTCGGGGTATTCGAAGCCGCCCGCACCGACAGCGCCGAGACGCACGGCACCGGCCAGCGCATAATGCGGATTGACGAAACCGATTTCGGGATCCGGCGTATCCTCGGCCTTGTCGCCAACGGCATTCGACACGCTCACCCCGGCCTCACGACCGGAGTGACAGGTGAGACAGGCCGCCTCGACACCGGGTTTGACGGGGTGCTCGACACCGCTGGGCAGGGTGATCGCGGTGATTTCGGCAAGGCCGGGATTGTGGCAGGTCTCGCAGTCGACGACACCGCCGACCGGCACGGCCGCCGCCACGCCGGGCTCGCTGCCATCCAGCCCGTGAAAGGCGCGAAAGCCCGCGCCGGAGTGACAGGTGGAACAGCTTGCGGGCACCTCGCCCTCGCCATCCCAGTGCGTAAAGGCTTCAGCCGAGGCATCGGCATGCGCCGAACGCGCCCAGGCCTCGATCATGGTCTGCTGCGGTATCGAAATCTGGTCCGGTCTGAACGGCCCGGACTGCGGCATGACAAAAAGCTCCAGCGCATCGACAGCCGCTTCGCCTTCATCGTTGTCCTGCGCCAAAACAGTATTAGAATTGACAAATGTCAAACTCGCCGCAATAATGGCGACGAAAATTGAAGAAAATCGCTTCACTTCTGAAGACATGGCTTTTCACCCCCGCTGAAAATTCATAGTCTGCGTTTTAAGTATGCTAATCAATTCGGCCCGTTCCGGCAAATCAAATGTCGGATAGACCGTAGGGTTTCATGCGGAAAGTCTCAGGAGTGTTTTGTTGGACCGCCTATTTTCTTCCGGTTTGTCCGTACCGACCGGCCCTTCATTGCCAGACGATCATGTTGCCGACACGCTTCTCACCGAGGAAGCGGCGCTCACGCCTGCTTTCGGGGAAGAACTCCGGGTTGTGCCGCTGGTCGAGGTTGACGCCCTGGTCGCGCAAGGTCAGCCATTGCTTTCGCTGCGCGGTGCGCCGGACGTCAGGCTCGTCGCCCCGATGGCGGCCCGCGTGGCAGCCATCGAGCTCAATCCCGGCCGTCGGCTGATCCAGATGCTGCTGTTCCGCGAAAACGGCGGCGGCCGGCATCAATTTACCACCGAGGGGGCCGGCAATGACGCTGCTGCCCTGCGCGCGCTGATGCAGGACGCCGGTCTCTGGCGCCTCTGTCGCAGCAGGCCGTTCGGGCATATGCCCGGCCTTGCCGAGACCCCGACCGCAATTTTCGTGATGGCCGCCGATTCACGGCCTGCCGCTCCCGACCCGAAAACAGCACTTGCCGGACGCGAGGAGGCGCTGGCGCGCGGCCTTGCCGCGCTCAACCTTCTGGCCGAAGACGCCGTCTTCCTGTGCGAGACCAAGGGCAAGACGCTCGACCTTGCCGATACCGGCACCGTGCGCCGCATTACCTGCGGCAAGCTGCACCCGCAGGGACTTGCCGGCATCCAGATCCACCACCACGCACCGGCCGAAGTCGAGGCGCGCGTCTGGGATATCCATGCCGAGGATGTCGCCGATCTCGGTGATCTTCTGGCCACCGGCCTCCTGCCCGAAACCCGTCTGGTCACCGTCACCGGTTCGGCCATGCGCGAGCCGCGCCTGTTGCGCTGTCAGCCCGGTGCGGACCTGCGCGGCCTCTGTCACGGCTATGTGCGGCCGGGCCCCTATCAGGTGCTCGCCGGTTCCGTGCTCGACGGCCGGCCCGCGCACTGGCTGGGTCCGCGCGACCGGCAGGCCAGCGTGGTGACCCGCGGCTCCGGCAGGCGGCGCGGCCACTGGTTTTCCGCCGCACTGACACGCGCTTCCCGACCGTTGCCGATCATTCCGACGGCGGCCCTTTCCCAGTCGTTCGGCGGCGATATTCCCGCCGCGGCCCTGATGCGCGCGCTTTCGGCCGGCGATCAGGAAGCCGCGGCCCGCCTTGGCGCCCTGTCGCTGCTGGAGGAGGATCTCGCGCTGGTCGATTACGTCACATCCTCCGAACCATCGCTTGCCGCACAATTGCGCGGGCTGCTGAATGCCATCGAACAAGAGGAGGCGCCGGCATGAATCACGGCTTGTGGGACCGCGAAACCGTCGCCCTGCTTCTTCTGATCTCGGTCATGCCGCTGGCGCTGACCTGGCTTTGGTATGGCGGGCTGGACGCCATTGGTCTTTTGCTGCTGGCGCTGATCATTTCCGGCCTGTGGCATGTCATCTTCATGCTGGCACGCGCCCAGCCGCCATCCTTTGCCGGCGCGCTGACGGCGCTTGCGATCGCCATGCTGGCGCCCGAAGACCTCAGCATCATTCAACTGGTCCTCGGCATCAGCTTCGGTTCGGTCATGGCAGAACTCGTGTTCGGCGGCTGGGGGCGCAATGTGCTGAACCCTGCCACCGTAACACTGGCCTTTCTCGGCTTCGGGTTCGTAACCGCGCCCTGGCCGGAACTGCCGCTGCCGCTGGCCTGGGCGGCCATCCCGGCTGCCCTGCTCGGCGCGCTGACCGGCGTGATGCCCGCACGGGTCATTGCCGGCGCGGTGATCGTCATCGGCGGCGCCCAGCTGGCGGGTGTGCCGATTGAACCGATACTGCCGGCCGTCGCCGTGGTTCTGGTTCTTCTGGTTGCCGATCCCGTTGCCAGCGCCTCGACCCGGCTCGGCGGCTGGCTCAACGGCGCCTTTTTCGGCGCATTGATAATCCTGTTCACGCTCGGCTGGCAAAGCGCCGCCCCCTTGCAGATGGCGGTGTCGGCAGCGCTTTTGACCTCGCTTGCCGCCCCGTTGCTGGACGAAGCCGCGATTTCCGTGTGGCTTGCCCAAAGGAGAAGACGTCATGGCTGACCTGAACCCCATCTCGGCATGGCGCCGGTTCCTCGCACTTCCGAATGAAAACCGGACCAAGACCGTCATTGTCGCCTTTCTTGTATCGGCCGTCTGTGCGCTTCTGGTGAGCGGCGCGACCGTCGTGCTGCGGCCGATCCAGGCGGCAAACCGCGCGGCGGAAGAACAGGCCCGGCTGGAAGCGCTGGTCGCCGGCATTCCCGGCATGACCGAATTGCTGGAACAGTCCGGCGGTTCGCTTTCAACGGTGGTGATCAACCTGCCCGAGGGCGCGGCCGCACAGGATGTGACGCCCGAAACACTTGCCACCGCGCTTGACGATGCGGCAAACTGGACCACGCTTTCGCCCGGAGAGGATACGGCGGGTCTCGGCCGGCGGCCGGATTATGCCCAGATCTATCTGCTGCGCGGTGAAAACGGTGACATCTCGCTAGCACTGCTGCCGATCAGCGGCGCGGGCTATCAGGCGCCGATCGACGCCATCCTGGCGCTGCGCGGCGACATGAACACCATCGCCGGCCTTGCGATCACCAACCAGGCGGAAACGCCCGGCCTTGGCGGGCGCATCGAGGAGCCGGCCTGGCTGGCGCAGTTCCCCGGCACCGAACTGGCCGACACCACGGGCGATGTGCGCTTTGCCGTTGCCAAGGGGGCGGCCGGCAATGAATACGAGGTTGACGGCATCACCGGCGCCACAAACACCGGCAACGCATTCACCAAGATCATGCGGTTCTGGGGCGGGCCGGAAGGTTACGGCCCGCTGATCGACGCCGTCCAGCGCGGGGAGTTCTGATATGGCGGACCGCACCAAACTCTGGTCGACGCTGACGGAGCCGCTCGTCCAGCAAAATCCGGTGACGCTGCAGATCCTCGGCATCTGTTCGGCGCTGGCGGTAACCACCTCGGTGGCGACCGCGCTGACCATGTCCGCCTCGCTGACCACGGTGCTGGTACTGTCGTCCATGCTTGTCAGCCTGATCCGCCGCCATATTCCCGATTCCATCCGGCTGATCGTGCAGATCGTCATCGTCGCCTCGCTGGTGGTGGTCATCGACCAGATCCTGCAGGCCTATCTCTTCGACATCAGCCGCAAGCTCTCGGTGTTCGTCAGCCTGATCACCACCAACTGCCTGGTGCTGGGGCGGACCGAATCCTATGCGCGCTCCAACCCGCCGCTGCCCTCCATGGTCGACGCACTCGGCAACGGGCTCGGCTATTCGCTGGTGCTGATCATCATCGGATCGGCGCGCGAACTGTTCGGCGCCGGCAAGCTGATGGGGTATCAGGTCTTTCCGGTGGTCGCCGATGGCGGCTGGTTCACGCCGCTCAACCTGATGCTGCTCGCCCCGAGCGCCTTCTTCATGCTCGGCGGGCTGGTCTGGGCCATTCGCTCCGTGCTGCCGGAACAGGCCGAGCCGTCCGAATTCAACCCGCCGGAAACAGAGGAGGCCAGATGATGAGTGACCTCTGGTCCCTGTTTCTCAGCGCAGCCTTCGTTGAAAATGCGCCGCTGACGCTGTTTCTCGGTCTGTGTACGTTTCTGGCGCTGTCGCGGCGCACCGGCTCGGCCATCGGCCTGGGCATCGCCGTGACTGCGGTTCTGGGCGTCACCGTGCCGCTCAACCAGCTGATCTATCACGCCCTTCTGGCGCCGGGCGCATGGGCCTGGGCCGGCATGCCGGATGTCGACCTTTCCTACCTGAAGCTGATCTCGTTCATCGGCGTTATCGCCGCGACGGTGCAGCTTGTGGAAATGGTGCTCGACCGGTTCTTCCCGGCCATCTACTCTTCCTTCGGCGTCTTCCTGCCGCTTTTGACGGTGCATTGCGCCATTCTCGCCGGCAGCCTGTTCATGGTCGACCGTGATTACAGCGTCGGTGAATCGGCGGTATTCGGCATCGGTCTCGGCTTTGGCTTCGGCGTTGCCGTGGTTCTGCTCGGCGCGATCCGGGCACGCCTTTCCTATGCCGATCTGCCCCAGGGGCTGCGCGGGCTCGGCATTACCTTCACACTGGCCGGAATGATGTCACTCGGCTTTTCGGCATTTGCGCAAATGGTGACGCCATGAACGAGATCGCTGTTGGAGCCATTGTCATTATCGGCCTCGTCCTGGTGCTGACGCTGGCGCTGCTGATCACGCGCGCGCGCCTGATCCCCGCCGAAGCGCTGATGGTCAAGGTCAACGATACGATGGAAATCGAGGCCAATCGCGGCGACCGCCTGCTCGGTGTGCTGCATGGCGCCGGTATCGGCATTCCCGCCGCCTGCGGCGGTTCGGGCACATGCGGACTGTGCCGTGTGCAGGTGGAGGGCGAAGGCGCGGGCGAAGCGCAGGCCACCGAACGCGGCGTGCTTTCAGCCGCCGAGCGCAAGGCCCATATGCGCCTTGCCTGCCAGACCGCGCTTCGAGGCCCCTGCTCGGTGACCGTGCCGCAGGATTTTGTCGGGGCGACCGGCTTTACCTGCCGCGTGGTTTCCAACGAGATGAAGGCGCCGCTGATCCGCGAACTGGTGCTGCAACTGCCCGAAGGCCAGCCGTTTGATTTCGTGGCCGGCGGGTTCATGCAGTTGACCGCACCGGCATACGGGCTTGATTTCCGCGATATCGACATTGACCCGCCGTTTCGCGAGCCCTGGCGGGTCTCCGGCTGGTCGGAGATGACTTCCTACGCCGAAAAATCCGTCACCCGCGCCTATTCGATTGCCTGCCGGCCGGAAGATGCCAGACAGGAACGCGCCGTCTTCAATATCCGCCTCGCCGCACCGCCGCCCGGGCGCGAACAGGAAATTCCGCCGGGCATCGTCTCCTCATGGCTGTTCGCCCTCAAACCGGGTGATGAAGTCGAGGCCT
Organism: uncultured Martelella sp.; assembly: GCF_963677965.2. Taxonomy (NCBI): domain Bacteria; kingdom Pseudomonadati; phylum Pseudomonadota; class Alphaproteobacteria; order Hyphomicrobiales; family Aurantimonadaceae; genus Martelella; species uncultured Martelella sp. The sequence continues at coordinate 1,804,262 of NZ_CAXXFM010000001.1, read as the reverse complement.
CCGGGCCGTTCGGCGAATTCGAGGTGCAGCCGACAGAGCGCGAAATGGTATTCATCGGCGGCGGTGTCGGCATGGCGCCGCTCAGGGCCATGATCCACGACCAGATCGGCAAGAACACCCAAAGGCGGATGCGCTATTTCTACGGCGCGCGGTCGGTTGCCGACCTGTTCTATGTCGAGGAGTTCGAGAAGATCGCTGCCGAACACGACAATTTCTCCTGGACACCGGCGCTTTCCGATCCCGCACCGGGCGACCGCTGGACGGGGGCAAGCGGTTTCATCCACGATGTGGTGCGCGCGGAACTCTCCCGCCATCCCGCACCGGAAGACTGTGAATATTACATGTGCGGACCGCCGGTGATGATTTCGGCGGTGATCTCCACCCTGCACCGGCTCGGTGTCGAGTCGAAGTCCATCTTCTACGACGATTTCGGAGTCTGACCCATGAACGCACGCCAAACCTTTCTGACCCGCCGCCGCGTTCTCGCACTTTCCGGAACGGCTTTTCTGGCCGCTGCCGGCGCCCACGCAAAAACCCCGGCCATCCTGCAATCAGCGCCTGCGACGCAACAGATCACCGGCGAGGCCTTTGCCACGACATGGCGGGTGACGGTTCCCGATAGCGGCAGGCCGGAAGCATTGCGGGGCGACATCGAGGCTCTGCTTGCCGGCATCGACCGGATGATGTCGCCCTGGCGCACCGACAGCGAGATCAGCGCGTTCAACGCGGCCGGCGCCGGTGGCCGGCCGGTCTCGGCCGAAACCGCTTTCGTGGCTGACGCAGCACTCGATATCGCAATCCGCAGCGACGGCTGGTTCGACCCGAGCGTCGGCCCGCTGGTGGCGCGTTTCGGCTTCGGACCAATTAAGGGAAAAACCGCCGAAGAGGGCGCACCGCCGCTGTGGCATGCGCTCGCCGTTGACGGCAATCGCCTCGAAAAGACCCAGGGCGGTGTGACAATGGATCTCTGCGGCATTGCCAAGGGGCGCGCGCTCGACCTGATGGCTGACCGCCTTCTGGATGCCGGCCATACGGATTTCCTGATCGACCTCGGCGGCGAGCTTGTCGCCCGCGGAAACCATCCCGCCGGCCGGCCATGGCAGGTCGCCGTCGAAGACCCGCGCCTGAACGCAAGCGGCGGCGCCGGTGTGCTGAAACTTGCCGATGGCGCCGTTGCCACCTCGGGTCTTCGCGCGCAAAGCTATGCGCTTTCCGGCCACAGCTACAGCCACATCATCGATCCGCGCCATGCCGTTCCGGTCGAGGGCGCCATCGCATCGGTTTCGGTGCTCGCCCCCGACGCGATGACCGCGGATGGCTGGGCAACGGCACTGACGGCTGCCGGCGGCAACGGACCGGCGCTTGCGCGCAGCCGCGCGATTTCCGCCCTTTTCCTGTTTCATGACGGTGAGGGCCTGCGACGTGAAACCACGGGCGGTTTCAGCCGTTTTCTGCTATAGTGTTCCAGAGAGGAGTACTGACATGGAAATCCTGATGGCAATTGCGATCGTGCTTCTGGGCATGGGTGGCCTGGCTGTCGGCCTTCTTGTCGGGCGCGGTCCGCTCAAGGGCTCGTGCGGCGGCATGGCCTGCATGAAGGAAGCGGCCTGCGAGGGCTGCCCGAACCGTGGGCAGGGGCCGGCGAAATGACGGACACGATCGCCGAGATCACCAAGACCGAGACGCTGACCGTCACCCCGGAAACGCCGATCCGGCGCGCCGTGGCGCTGCTGGTCGAAAGCAAGGCGGCCGCCGCCCCGGTTGTCGATGACAGCGGCATGCTTTGCGGCATCCTCACCCAGAAGGACTGTTTCAACCCGGCGCTTCAGGCAAGCTATTACCAGGAATGGAAAGGCACGGTGGCCGACTATATGAGCCACAACGTCGTCAGCCTGCCGGCCAGCGCCGATCTGGTCACCGCCGCCGAAGCCTTCATTGCCCATCCGCACCGGGTGTTTCCGGTGGTCGACGGCAACCGGCTGGTGGGTCTTCTGCGCCGCTCCGATGTGCTCTCCGCCCTCGTGCGACTCAGCGGCTAAAACGCTTCGGCCATGTCCCTGAGCGGCAGGCATCCGGCCCTGCCGCAACATTTCCGCCTGCTTTCGAAAACCCATCCGGCGGCCTGCCTGCCTGTCACTCCCCGTGGGTCTTTTGGGGTTTACCCCCCGGCTTTCGGGAGTCATAAGCATCTGATACCATTGGAGCGCGGTCATTTGCCGCGGGAAGATTTCAGGCATGGCAGATATGGACGACACGCAAATACCGGGTATCGGGCGGGATGAAACAGCGGGCGATTCCAGCGGCGAAATGAGCCTGCTGATCGTTGACGATGATACGCCCTTTCTGCGCCGTATCGCCCGGGCCATGGAAACGCGCGGCTTTTCGATCGACACTGCCGGCACCGTTGCCGAAGGGGTGGAAAGCGCAAGGGCGCGGCCGCCAAAATATGCGGTCGTCGATCTAAGACTGGAAGACGGCAGCGGCCTTGATGTGATCGCCGCCATTCGCGAGGCCCGAGAAGATACCCGCATCGTGGTACTGACCGGCTACGGCAATATCGCCACGGCCGTGACCGCCGTGAAACTCGGCGCGCTCGACTATCTGGCAAAACCGGCTGACGCCGACGACATCGTTCACGCGCTGACCCAGGCGCCGGGCGAAAAGGTCGACCCGCCGGAAAACCCGATGTCGGCCGACCGGGTGCGCTGGGAACATATCCAGCGGGTCTACGAGATGTGCGACCGCAATGTTTCGGAAACCGCACGCCGCCTCAACATGCACCGCCGCACCCTGCAGCGGATTTTGGCCAAGCGCGCGCCGCGCTGACAATCCGCTCGTTCAGAACGTAATCCCCTCCGCTTCGAGCCGTTCCAGCACCAGTTCCGCCGCTGTCAGCCGCTCGGCGGCATTGCGGGCAAAAGCGAGTGTCAAAAGCTTGCGGCGCGCCGGCGCCAGCTTGTGTTCGGGCGCCGGCCTGATGATTTCCGCACCGTAGCGATCAGCCAGCAACAGCCCGCAATCCTCGGGAAAGATATCCAGCGGCACATCGGCATGGGTGGCGAAGAACAGCCGGTCGCAATAATCGCGATATTGCGGCCATTTGCGGTCGACACGGAAATCCTCGATCGATGACTTGATCTCGATGATCCATATCTCGCCCTTTTCGGTCAGACAGATGAGATCGGCACGGCGCCCGTTCCTGAGCGTCATCTCGCTGATCGCGGCATTGCGCATGTGCTTCATCAGGTGCTGAACGCCGCGACGCACCAGCATGGCACGCTCGGACTGACGCCCGTCGGCCGTCGGGTTTTTCGCGTGAAGGTCGACAATCGCCATGGAACCTCCTTCCGATCGATGCATTTTCACAACAGCGCATGGCCCCTGTAGGGCCATTCACGGGACTTCACATCACTTGCGCTTGTCACGCAATAAAATGTTAACCATAAGCTTCTATCAGCTAACCATTATCATTTTTCGGTTCAATCGTCGTCACGAGTCAGCCTATGCACATCAGAACACTTCTTCTTGCACTCTCCTTAACAGGTCTGCTTGCCGTTGCCGGCTGCACCACGACCGACGGCATGTCTTCGGGCAGAATGGCGCCGGTTTCCGCCTATGCAGCCACCAATGACGAGGGCATCGACCTGCCGCGGGTGCCGATCACGGATGTGGACGAGAAGTACCGCCGCCAGATCGTTGACTACGAAACCGACCAGGCACCGGGCACCATCGTCGTCGATACCAAGGAACGGCTACTCTATTACGTGCTCGAAGATGGCAAGGCCGTGCGCTATGGCATCGGCGTCGGCCGCGACGGTTTCCGCTGGTCCGGCGAGGCTTATATCGGCCGCCGCGCCGAATGGCCGACCTGGCATCCGCCGTCAGCCATGATCAAGCGTCAGCCCGAGCTGAAGGAATTTGCCGGCGGCATGGAACCCGGCATCATGAACCCGCTCGGCGCCCGTGCACTTTACCTCTACCGCAACGGCAATGACACCATGTACCGCATCCACGGTAACCCCAACTGGACGTCGATCGGCCAGGCTGTGTCTTCCGGCTGCATCCGCATGATCAACCAGGACATTATCGACCTTTACGCCCGCGTCGATCCCGATACCCGCACCAAGGTGGTCGTGCTTCCCGGCTGAGGTCGCGCAAAGCGCAATATTCGAAAGGCGGCTTCTGTTCGGGGCCGCCTTTTTCATTTCCGCCGGCGATTTGTCGGGCCTCACGCTTGATTTTGACGGTTCGTTCGATAGATAAGGCCCAAACCCCGAAGCGGCATGACCTTTCGCCGCAACCCGAAAGGCCCGGCTATGCAGACCCCCTATTATCTGATCGACAGATCCCGCCTGCAGGCGAACCTCGACAAGATCGCCTGGCTGCGGCAAGCCTCCGGCGCAAAGGCGCTGCTGGCGCTTAAATGTTTCGCCACATGGTCGGTCTTCGACCAGATGCGCGACTATATGGACGGCACCACCTCGTCCTCGCTTTACGAGGTCAAGCTCGGCTTTGAGAAATTCGGCGGAGAGACCCATGCCTATTCGGTGGCCTATGCCGAAAACGAAATCGAAGACGTGCTCGCAAACTGCGACAAGATCATCTTCAATTCCATCGGCCAGCTGACCCGGTTCGAAAGCCAGTCGGCATCAAAAATCCGGGGCCTGCGCGTCAATCCGCAGGTTTCCACCTCGGATTTCGATCTTGCCGACCCGGCCCGGCCGTTTTCGCGCCTCGGGGAACATGATCCGGAAAAGATCGAAGCCGTGCTCGACAGGGTTTCCGGCTTCATGTTTCACAACAATTGTGAAAACGAGGATTTCGACCGTTTCGACGAGATGCTCGGCGTCATCGAGGCACGCTTCGGCCACCTGATTGCGCGCCTCGACTGGGTCAGCCTTGGCGGCGGCATCCATTTCACCGGCGAAAACTATCCGCTGGAAAAGCTGGCCGAACGACTGAAGGGCTTTGCCGAAAAATACGGCGTTCAGGTCTATCTGGAACCGGGCGAGGCCGCGATTACCGGGGCGGCAACGCTGGAGGTCACCGTGCTCGACACGCTTTATAACGGCAAGGACCTGGCGATTGTCGACAGCTCGATCGAGGCGCATATGCTCGACCTGCTGATCTATCGCGAACCGGCAAAACTTTCGCCCGATGAAGGCCCGCACAAGGTGATGATCTGCGGCAAGTCCTGCCTGGCAGGTGATATTTTCGGCGAGTTTTCCTTTGCCGAACCGGTGAAACCCGGCGACCGTCTGTCCATTGAAAATGCCGCCGGCTACACCATGGTCAAGAAGAACTGGTTCAACGGCGTGAAAATGCCGGCCATTGCCATTCGCGAGAAAGACGGCACAATCCGCACCGTGCGCGAATTCGGCTATGCGGATTATGTATCGAGCCTTTCATGAAGGCGTCACAAGCGCGCGCAAGGATTTGCGCCGCACCCGATTTCACTGGCCCATCGGCCGGACACAACGGACTTGAAAAACCGGAGGCGTTGTCCTGATGAAGAAGAATGTCCTGATCATAGGCGCCGGCGGCGTCGCCCAGGTGGTGGCGCATAAATGCGCCCAGAACAACGACGTGCTCGGCGACATCCACATCGCCTCGCGCACCAAGGCGAAATGCGACGCGATCATCGAGAGCGTTCTTGAAAAGCAGGCGATGAAGCAGGACGGCGTTCTGCTCGCCCACCAGCTCGACGCCCTCGATATCCCGTCAACCGTGGCGCTGATCAACCAGACCGGCGTCGAGATCGTCATCAATGTCGGCACCGCCTTCCTCAACATGTCGGTGCTGGAAGCCTGCCTTGAAACGGGCGCGGCCTATATCGACACCGCCATCCACGAAGAGCCCGACAAGATCTGCGAAACCCCGCCGTGGTACGCAAACTACGAATGGAAGCGCAAGGAACGCTGCGCTGAAAAGGGCGTGACCGCCATTCTCGGCGCGGGCTTCGATCCGGGCGTCGTCAATGCCTATGCCCGCCTTGCCAAGGACGATTATGTCGACGACATCACCGATATCGACATCGTCGACATCAATGCCGGCAGCCACGGCAAGTATTTCGCCACCAATTTCGATCCGGAAATCAATTTCCGCGAATTCACCGGCACGGTTTACGCCTGGCAGAACAATGAGTGGACGCAGAACAAAATGTTCGAGGTCGGCCATGAATTCGACCTGCCGGTTGTCGGCAAGCAGAAGGCCTATATGTCCGGCCATGACGAGATCCACTCGCTGTCGAAGAACATGGGCTCGCCCAATGTCCGTTTCTGGATGGGTTTCGGCGACCACTACATCAACGTCTTCACCGTGCTGAAAAGCCTCGGCCTTCTCTCCGAACAGCCGGTGATGACGGCGGAAGGTGAGGAAGTGGTGCCGCTGAAGGTGGTCAAGGCGGTGCTGCCCGACCCCTCCTCGCTTGCGCCCAACTACACCGGCAAGACCTGCATCGGCGATTTCGTCAAGGGCACAAAGGACGGCAAACCGGCCGAAGTCTTCATCTACAATGTCTCCGACCACAAGGAGGCTTACAACGAAGTCGGTTCCCAGGGCATTTCCTTTACCGCCGGCGTGCCCCCGGTCGCCGCCGCCATTCTGGTCGCATCCGGCGAATGGGATGTGAAGACCATGGCCAATGTCGAGGAACTGCCGCCCAAGCCCTTCCTCCACATCCTCAACCACATCGGCCTGCCGACGCGCGTGAAGGATGAAAACGGCGACCGGGCGCTCGATTTTTCGAAGTAACGCCGAAAACAGGAAAATCGTGAAACCCCGTAGTGACAACACTGCGGGGTTTTTCTTTGTCCGCGTCGTGCTAAAACCGTTGCAACGAAACAGGCGGGCTTATCATGTCGCTGAAAGACAAACGCATTCTTCTGATCATCGCCGGCGGTATCGCGGCTTATAAGAGCCTCGATCTGATCCGGCGGCTGAAGGAGCGCGGCGCGCGGGTGACGCCGGTGATGACGGCGGCGGCGACCGAATTCATCACGCCGTTGGCCGTCGGCGCATTGTCCGGCGGGCATGTGTTTACCGATCTGTTTTCGCGCACTGAGGAACAGGATGTCGGCCATATCCGCCTTGCGCGCGAAAACGACCTGATCGTCGTTGCGCCGGCGACCGCCAATCTGATTGCGAAAGCGGCCAATGGCCTTGCCGACGATCTGGCAAGCGCCGTGCTGCTGGCGCGCGACTGCCCGCTGCTGCTGGCGCCCGCGATGAACCCGAAAATGTGGGGCGCGGCGCCAACGCGGCGCAATCTTGCGACCCTTGTCGCCGACGGCGTCATGACCATCGGCCCGATGGCCGGTGAAATGGCCGAAAGCGGCGAGGCCGGAACCGGCCGTATGGCAGAACCGATGGAGATTGTCGCCGCCATCGAAGCGGTGTTCGATGACAAGCCGAAGCCGCTTTCCGGAAAGCGCGCCGTCATCACCTCCGGTCCGACCCATGAGGCCATCGATCCGGTGCGCTATATCGCCAACCGTTCCTCCGGCCGTCAGGGCCACGCCATTGCCGCAGCCCTTGCGAAACTGGGGGCGGATGTGACGCTGGTTTCCGGCCCGGTGTCGATTGCCGATCCCGAAGGCGTCAGCACCGTGCATGTGGAAAGCGCGCGCGACATGCTGGCCGCCGTCGAGGCCGCCCTTCCCGCCGATATCGCCGTCATGGTCGCAGCCGTTTCCGACTGGCGGGCAACGGATTCCGCCGTGCAGAAGATGAAGAAAAAGCCCGGCGAGGCACCGCCCCCGCTTCAGCTGACGGAAAATCCCGACATTCTGAAAACCATCGGCCATCATGCGCAGCGCCCGCATCTCGTCATCGGCTTTGCCGCCGAAACGCAGGATGTCGCGACCTATGCCGCCGACAAGCTGACCCGCAAGGGCGCCGACCTGATCGTCGCCAACGATGTTTCGAAAGACGGCGTCATGGGCGGCAGCCGCAATCAGGTCATGCTGGTAACAAAGGAAACGACCGAAGTCTGGCCCGACATGGACAAGACGCATGTGGCCGACAAACTGGCAAACTGGATTGCCGGGCGGCTCTGATCAGGCCCCTGCCCGATCCCGCAAGCGCGCGATCACCGCCTCGCGGACATCCTCACCTTCGGCATTGAGCGCTTCATCAAGGGCGCGCATGCGCCGGCGCAGCGTGCTGAGCTCATCCATCAGCCCCAGAATGACCGGAACCGCGTCGTCATTGACCTCCAGATCCTCGGTCAGTTCGACAATGAATTGCAGCCGGGCAAGATCGGTTTCGTCAAAGGCCGGGCCGCGTTCGCCCTCACGCGGCTTGACCCATGCGCGGGTGACGCAGATCTCCAGCCGCTCGGCGCTCAACCGGCCGATCCGTTCCAGCACTTGCGTTTTCGTCATGATGATCATCGCCGGCCTCCTTTCCAGCCCGCGCGTGGATCGTAGCCATGCTCGCTTCGCCATGCCCTGAGCGCCTCCTCAAGGGCGGGATCGGGCTCCGGCGGCAATACGATCTTCAGGGTGACCAGCATGTCGCCGGCCCCGCCGCCCGGTTTCGGCGCACCCTTGCCCTTCAGCCGCATCACCCGGCCGGAACTGGAATTGGCCGGGACCTTCAGATTGACCCGGCCGCCGATCGTCGGCACCGAGACGGTTGCGCCCAGCACGGCTTCATCAATGCCAACCGGCAGTTCCATCGTCAGATCATCGCCCTCGCGGACAAAGACCGGATCCGGCAGAACCTCGACCCGCACATAGGCATCACCCGCCGGACCGCCATTGACGCCCGGCTCGCCCTTTCCGGCAAGTCTTAACGTCTTGCCGTCCTCGATGCCGGCCGGAATCGTCAGCGCGATGCGCCCGCCTTCGGGAAGGCCGACGGTCTTCTTTGCGCCGGAAAGCGCCTCGATGAGGCTGACCTGAAGATGAAAGTGACGATCTGCGCCGCGCATCCGCATCGAACTCCGTCGTTGCCCTGCGCCGTCCCCGGCCCGGCCGCCGAAGGCGCGGGCGAAGAATTCGCCGAGATCGTCAAACCCGCCTTCGAACTCGTAGCGCGCGCTCGGATCGGCCTCGGCATGGGCGCGATAATATTGTCGCTCCGGCCGCTCCTGCTGGTTGATGTCGATCTCGCCGGCATCGAAGCGGCGGCGTTTTTCCGGGTCGCTCAAAAGGTCGTAGGCCGCCGTCACCTGGCTGAACTGTTCCGCCTTGGCGGCGTCACCAGGATTGAGGTCGGGATGAAGTTTCTTGGCAAGTTGCCGATAGGCCTTCTTGATCTCGTCCTGAGAGGCCGTTTTGGCAACGCCGAGCAATTGATAGGGGTCTTGTTGTTGCTGCACCATGATTGTGACCTTGATCAATCGGCGGATCGGCCGCCTTGCCTTATGATATGGGAATGTCCGTTTCCGCTTTCCAGACGTCGGCTGCGCTTGGCGGAAAGCAGAACGGCTCTTGCAAATTCGATATAATAACGTATATACGAAAGTACGTATCTTTTAGCGAGGAGTTTGCAATGTCTCTCGATCGTGCCGTTCTGGCCTTTGCCGGTTTCATGGTTCTGCTGTCGGTGCTTCTGACGGTCTTCGTCAGCATCTACTGGCTGTGGCTCACCGCCTTTGTCGGCCTCAACCTGCTGCAGTCGGCCTTTACCGGCTTCTGCCCGGCCGCCATCATCTTCAAAAAGCTCGGCATCAAGTCCGGCACCGCATTTTGAAAGTGAGATGATGATGCCAAAAGCGCTTGCATGGCGCGGCGCGGCCGCGCTTCTTGCCGCCGTCCTTACGGCCTTTCCGGTATCCGCCGCGATGGTGACGGTCGAACCGATGACCGTGCCGGAATGGAAGGCGGTCTATGGCGAGGTCAAGGCCCGCGACACCGTGCCGGCGCGCGCGCGCATCGGCGGCACGCTGGAATCGCTGACGCTGACGGAAGGCGATACGGTCAGCGAAGGCGATGTGATCGGCACCGTCAGAGACGACAAGCTGGATTACCAGATCGCCGCCTATGAAGCGCAGTTGAAGGGGCTCAACGCCTCGCTGGAAAACGCCCGTTCGGAACTGGAACGCGGCGAAAACCTCAACAAGCGCGGGGTGATGAGCAACCAGCAGCTCGACACGCTGAGAACCCAGGTCGACGTCGTCGTCAACAATATCGCGTCGGTCAACGCCAATATGGAAGTGGTTCGCCAGCAATTGCGCGAGGGCGACATTGTCGCCCCGGCTTCCGGCCGGGTGCTGCAGGTGCCGGTGGTCGAAGGTTCGGTGATCCTGCCCGGCGAGACCGTGGCGACGATCGGCTCCGGCGGCTTTTTCCTGAGGCTTGCCATTCCCGCCCGCCACGCAAACCTGCTTGAGGAAGGCGCGAGCATCGAGATCACCCGCCCCGATGCGGACGGCGCGGCCACGGGCAAACTGGTCAAGCTCTACCCCGAGCTCGACAACAACCGCGTGATTGCCGATGTCGAGGTCGACGGGCTGAAGACCAGCTATGTCAACCAGCGCTTTCTGGTGCGCGTGCCGATCGGCGAGCGCGAAGCGTTTTTCGTGCCGGCTGCGGCTGTGACCACCCGTCACGGGCTGGATTTCATCACGGTTTCGCTCGGCGGCGGCCAGACGCGGGAAAAGACCGTGATCACCGGCGGCAACGCCGTCATCGACGGCCATACCATGACGGAAGTGCTGACCGGGCTTGTCGCCGGCGATGAGGTGATTGTCCCATGAAACCGCATAAGCTTGGCATAGCGGGCGGGCTGACGAAGTCCTTCATCGCTTCGCCGCTGACACCGCTGTTTCTGCTGGCGGCCCTTGCGCTCGGCATCGTGGCGCTGTTCACCCTTCCGCGGGAGGAAGAGCCGCAGATTTCCGTGCCGATGGTCGATATCATCGTCCAGGCCCCGGGCCTGAAGGCGGAGGATGCCGTCAAGCTTGTCTCCGAACCGCTGGAGACGATCATCAAGGGCATCAATGATGTCGAGCATGTCTATTCGCAGATCTCCGACAACCAGGTCATGGTCACCGCCCGTTTCAAGGTCGGCACGCCGTCCGACAGCGCCGTTCTGCGGGTTCATGACAAGGTCATGGCCAACATGTCCGATATCCCCGTCGGCATTCCCGAGCCGCTGATCGTCGGCCGCACCATCGATGACGTCGCCATTGTGGCGCTGACGCTGACGCCGGCGAAAGATCAGGATGCCGGCATCACCGCCAATGATCTGACCCGGGTGGCCCGCGAATTACAGACCGAACTGACCAAGATCGACGAGGTGGGGCTTACCTATCTGGTCGGCGAGACCGGCGAGGCCATCCGCATTGCGCCCGATCCCGAGCGGCTTGCCCTTTACGGCGTGACGCTGAAGGCGCTGACCGGCAAGGTGACGGCGGCAAACCGCGCCTTTTCCACCGGCACGGTGCGCGACAACGGCATGCAGATCAATGTGATGGCGGGCCAGACCCTGTCGTCGCCCGGCGAAATCGGCAATCTTCTGCTGACCAGCGCCGATGGCCGCCCGGTTTATGTGCGCGATGTTGCCGATATCACCTATATCACCAATGATGCCGACGCCATCACCTCCTCGGTCACGCTGGCCGAAGACGGCACGATGGACCGTGTGCCCGCCGTTACCCTGGCGATCGCCAAACGCGCCGGCGCCAATGCCGTCAATGTTGCCCACGACATTCTCCACCGCGTCGACGAGCTCGAAGGAACCCTCATTCCCGACACGATGACGGTCGCCGTCACGCGGGATTACGGCGAGACCGCCAATGAGAAGGCCAACGAACTGCTGTTCCATCTGGCGCTTGCCACGGTGTCGATCATCATTCTGGTCTGGGTCGCCATCGGGCTTCGGGAAGCCCTCGTCGTTGCGATCGTCATTCCGGTGACGATCCTGCTGACCCTGTTTGCCGCAAATATCATGGGCTATACGCTCAACCGCGTGTCGCTGTTCGCGCTGATCTTTTCCATCGGCATTCTGGTGGACGACGCCATTGTCGTGATCGAGAACATCGCCCGCCACTGGGCCATGCCCGACGAGCGGACCCGCGTTCAGGCGGCCATCGAGGCGGTGGCGGAAGTCGGCAATCCGACGATCGTCGCGACGCTGACGGTTGTTGCCGCCCTCCTGCCGATGATGTTCGTCTCAGGCATGATGGGCCCTTATATGAGCCCGATCCCGGCAGTCGCGTCCGCCGCGATGATCTTCTCCTTCTTCGTCGCGGTGATGATCACGCCCTGGCTGATGGTGCGGATTGCCGGCAAGGCCAAGCTCCATGCCGATGACGGCCATGGCGGCGGCGCGCTCGGTCGCGCCTATGCGATGGTTGCCCGGCCGATCCTGAAGACGAAGCTGCGCTCCTGGACCTTTATCGGGCTCGTGCTGGTCGCCACTTTCGGTTCGCTCAGCCTGTTCTACACCAAGCATGTCACCGTCAAGCTGCTGCCCTTCGACAACAAGTCGGAACTGCAGGTAACAATCGACCTGCCGGAGGGCGCTTCGGTCGAGGAAACCGATGCGATTGCCCAGGCTGTTGCCGATGTGGTGCTGCAGACGCCAGAGGTCATGTCGGTGCAGACCCATGCGGGCACCGCCTCCCCGTTCAACTTCAACGGACTGGTTCGCCACTATTATATGCGCAACCGACCGGAGATGGGCGACGTCCAGATCAATCTGACGCCGAAGGGCGAGCGCGATCGCTCAAGCCATGAGATCGCGCTCGATCTGAGGCAGAAGATCCTGGCCGCGGTTCCCGTGCCGGCCGGAAGCTCACTCAAGGTCGTCGAGCCGCCGCCCGGCCCGCCGGTCATGGCAACGCTGCTTGCCGAAATCTACGGTCCGGATGCCGAAACCCGGCGCGCGGTGGCCGAAAAGGTCAAGGAGGCCTTCCGTTCCGTGCCCTTCATCGTCGATGTCGATGACAGCTACGGCCAGCAGGCAAAGCGCCTGCGGGTGACGATTTCCGGCGACGATCTGGAATCCTACGGCGTTGCCGAGCAGGATGTCTTCGATGCGCTTGCTGCACTCAACGGCACGACTACGGTCGGCTATTCCCATCGCGGTGGCGGCCGGCCCCCGATCCCGATCGAGATCGGCCGGACGAAGGACCAGAAGGTGCTCGACGAGACCTTCCTGTCGACGCCAGTCGCCTCGACCACCGGCGGAACGGCCTCCGTGGTCGAACTCGGCGATGTCGTCACCGTGAGCGAAGAACCCACCTCCTATGCCATCTTCCGCCATAATGGCCATTATGCCGACATGGTGACCGGTGAGCTGGCGGGGGATTTCGAGGCGCCGCTATACGGCATGCTGGCAGTTCAGGATGCCATCGACGCGATGGACTGGGGCGATCTGCCCAAACCCGCGATCAAGCTGCACGGCCAGCCGGAAGATGAAACCACACCGGTGCTGTTGTGGGACGGCGAATGGGAGGTCACCTGGGTCACCTTCCGCGATATGGGAGCGGCCTTCATGGTCGCGCTTCTGGGGATCTATATCCTGGTCGTTGCCCAGTTCGGCTCGTTCAAGGTGCCGCTGGTGATCCTGACGCCGGTGCCGCTGACCTTTATCGGCATCATGCTCGGTCACTGGATGTTCAACGCGCCGTTCACGGCCACCTCGATGATCGGCTTCATCGCGCTTGCGGGCATCATCGTGCGCAACTCGATCCTGCTGGTGGACTTTATCCGGCATACCAAATCGGATGACGTGCCGATGATCGACACGCTGATTGCGGCCGGTTCGATTCGCTTCAAGCCGATCCTGCTGACCGCGCTTGCAGCCATCATCGGCGCGGCCGTGATCCTGGCCGATCCGATCTTCCAGGGCCTGGCGATCTCGCTGCTGTTCGGCCTGATATCGTCGACGCTTCTGACCGTGCTGATCATTCCGGCGATCTATCGCGCATTGCGAAGCTGACAAGAAGACCGGCCGCGATCTGGCAAAATCGCGGCCGCATTCCCGTATAGATTGCTCTCGGCGATGCGGCCGAAATTAAGCGTGCAAAAACGTTGCGTGCCACTAATCTTATGGTTGATAACGCTCCCAATACGTGTAAATTTGAGCACTGTAACTTTAAGGCTGTTCGCATCTCGATGCCTGAACGGCCAAGCCTTGTAATATGAATCGTCCAGGCCGGTGCAAAGACTTTGTTGCCGCTAGCCCGAAAGAAACCGCTCCCTTGAAAAAGTTTCACGACGTGCTGGAATGTCTCGTGCTGATGCATGAGATTGATAGCCTTATCAACCTTTACAATGCAGTCGAAAAGGTCGCTCTCCGTTACAATTTTGATCGCCTTGGCCTTTTCCAGCGAACCGTCACCCCCGCAGGCAACAATGTCGCGTGGCAGAACCTTTTCGAACACATTGTGAGCGCGGATGTCTCGGTACTTTTCGATAGCGATGCCGACGGCACACTGCTGTCGTTCGGCACATCGGGCGACCCATATTACTGGGACAGAGCGACAGTCGAGACTAAAGAATTCAACCCTGCTATCTACCGCAGGCTGCGCACGCGCTGCGTGCGGGCTGCGGAAACCGGCTTGAATTACGGCGTCACCTTTCCCGTCTATCAGCGCGAAGGGCTTGCAGGCGCAATGGTGTTTGCCTGCGAAAACCGGATCGAGCTTTCCACGCTTGAGGTCAGCCTGTTCGCCACCCTTGCCAGGGAAACACTAAAGCGCAGTCTCTTTATTCTGCAATGCGGGAAACCGACGCGGCGGCGCTCGGGCATCGTTCCGGAACTGTCTGCCCGCGAGGTCACAATCCTCAGAAATCTCGCCGATGGCATGACATCGGTGGAAACCGGCAAGGCGATCGGCCTTACCAATCATACCGTCAACTGGTATGTGAGCGGGCTGCAGCAAAAACTGCATGCCCGCAACCGGCAAAACCTTGTGGCGCTTGCATTCCGGCTTGGCCTCATCTCCTGATTGGTTCAAAATAAGTCAGGCCGGAAAGCAGGTTTGCGCTCGGACCCGAGTTTGGCTATGACTTTTAAATTGCGATTTTCACGCTTTTTTCCTGAGGAGGACTTCCTTGCCGATTTCAAAGATTCTTGTCGCCAATCGTTCCGAGATTGCCATCCGCGTTTTTCGCGCTGCAAACGAACTCGATATAAAAACGGTGGCGATCTGGGCGGAAGAAGACAAACTGGCGCTCCATCGGTTCAAGGCGGATGAAAGCTATCAGGTCGGGCGCGGCCCGCATCTTGATCACGACATGGGCCCGATCGAGAGCTATCTCTCCATCGAGGAAGTGATCCGCGTCGCCAAGCTTTCCGGCGCCGATGCCATTCACCCCGGCTACGGCCTGCTTTCGGAAAGCCCCGAATTCGTCGATGCCTGCGCGGAAGCCGGCATCACCTTCATCGGGCCGAAGGCCGAAACCATGCGCCGGCTCGGCAACAAGGTCGCCGCGCGCAATCTCGCCATCGAGGTCGGCGTCCCGGTCGTGCCCGCCACCGATCCACTGCCCGACGACATGGCGGAAGTGGAGCGCATGGCCGACGAGATCGGCTATCCGGTGATGCTGAAGGCGTCCTGGGGCGGCGGCGGCCGCGGCATGCGCGCCATCCGCTCGAAGGACGATCTCGCCCGCGAGGTGACGGAAGCCAAGCGCGAGGCCAAGGCCGCCTTTGGCAAGGACGAAGTCTATCTCGAAAAGCTCGTCGAGCGCGCGCGCCATGTGGAAAGCCAGATCCTCGGCGATACCCACGGCAATGTCGTGCACCTGTTCGAGCGCGACTGTTCAATCCAGCGCCGCAACCAGAAGGTCGTCGAGCGTGCGCCCGCACCTTATCTGAACGACCAACAGCGCGCCGAGCTTGCGGAATATTCCCTGAAGATCGGCCGGGCCACCAACTACATCGGCGCCGGCACTGTCGAATATCTGATGGATGCCGATACCGGGAAATTCTATTTCATCGAGGTCAATCCGCGCATCCAGGTCGAGCACACGGTAACCGAAACCGTGACCGGCATCGACATCGTCAAGGCGCAGATCCACATTCTCGACGGGGCCGTGATCGGCACCGAAGAATCCGGCGTTCCCCCGCAGGAGGAGATTTATCTGCGCGGCCATGCGCTGCAGTGCCGCATCACGACCGAGGATCCGGAACAGAATTTCATCCCCGATTACGGCCGGATCACCGCCTATCGCGGGGCCACCGGCTTCGGCATCCGTCTGGATGGCGGCACCGCCTATTCGGGCGCGGTCATCACCCGGTTCTACGATCCGCTGCTGGAAAAGGTCACCGCCTGGGCACCCTCCCCGCAGGAGGCCGCCCGCCGCATGGACCGGGCGCTGAGGGAATTCCGCATTCGCGGCGTGGCCACCAACCTGACCTTCCTTGAAGCGATCATCACCCACCCGCAATTCATGGACTACAGCTACACCACGCGTTTCATCGACGAGACGCCGGAGCTGTTCTCCCAGGTCAAGCGGCAGGACCGTGCAACCAGGCTCCTGAACTATCTGGCCGACGTCACCGTCAACGGCCACCCCGAAACCAAGGGCCGCCCGAAACCATCCGACGAGATCGCAGCACCGGTCATTCCCTTCATCGAAGGCGACCCGAAGCCGGGCACCAAGCAGCTTTTCGACCAGATGGGGCCGGAGAAATTCGCCAAATGGATGCGTAACGAAAAGCGCGTCCTGATGACCGACACCACCATGCGCGACGGCCATCAGTCGCTGCTGGCAACCCGCATGCGCACCCACGACATCGCCTCCATTGCCGGGACCTATGCCCGGGCACTGCCGGAGCTTCTGTCGCTGGAATGCTGGGGCGGCGCGACCTTCGACGTATCCATGCGCTTCCTGACGGAAGACCCGTGGGAACGGCTTGAGAAGGTGCGTGAAAACGCCCCGAACCTGCTGTTGCAGATGCTGCTTCGCGGTGCAAACGGCGTCGGCTACAAGAACTATCCCGACAATGTCGTGAAATATTTCGTCCGCCAGGCGGCTGCCGGCGGGATCGATCTGTTCCGCGTGTTCGACTGCCTGAACTGGGTGGAAAACATGCGCGTTTCGATGGATGCCGTGGCCGAGGAAGGCAAGCTGTGCGAGGCGGCAATCTGCTATACCGGCGACATCATGAATGCGCGCCGGCCGCAGTATGACCTGAAATATTACACCGACCTTGCCAAGGAACTGGAGGCCGCCGGCGCCCATATCATCGCGGTCAAGGACATGGCCGGGCTGCTGAAGCCGGCCGCCGCCAAGATGCTGTTCACGGCCCTGCGGGACGCCACCGAACTGCCGATCCATTTCCACACGCACGATACCTCCGGCATTGCCGCAGCCACCGTGCTGTCGGCAATCGACGCTGGCGTCGACGCCGTGGATGCGGCCATGGATGCCTTTTCCGGCAATACCTCGCAGCCCTGCCTCGGCTCGATCGTCGAGGCGCTCAAGGGTCACGAGCGCGATCCGGGCCTCGATACCGGCTATATCCGTCGCATTTCGTTTTACTGGGAGGCCGTGCGCCACCAGTATGCCGCGTTTGAAAGCGATCTGAAGGGTCCGGCCTCGGAAGTCTATCTGCATGAAATGCCGGGCGGCCAGTTCACCAATCTGAAGGAGCAGGCCCGTTCGCTGGGTCTTGAAACCCGCTGGCATGAAGTGGCCCAGGCCTATGCCGACGCCAACCAGATGTTCGGCGATATCGTCAAGGTCACGCCGTCCTCGAAGGTCGTCGGCGACATGGCGCTGATGATGGTGAGCCAGGACCTGTCCGTTGCCGATGTCGAAGACCCGGCCAAGGACATGTCGTTCCCCGATTCGGTGATCTCGATGCTGAAGGGCGACCTTGGCCAGCCACCGGCCGGATGGCCGGAGGGCCTGCAGAACAAGGCGCTGAAGGGAGACGAGCCCTATACCGTGCGCCCCGGCTCGCTGCTTGAGGATGCCGATCTCGAAGCTGAACGGAAAGAAGCTGAAGAAAAGGTCGGACGCGAAATCAATGATTTCGAGCTGGCCTCCTATCTGATGTATCCGAAGGTCTTCGTCGACTACGTGATGGCAAACGAGACTTACGGCCCCGTCTCGGTGCTGCCGACGCCGGCCTATTTCTACGGTCTTGACGAAGGCGGCGAGCTTTTTGCCGATATCGAACGCGGCAAGACGCTTGTCGTTCTCAACCAGGCGATCACCAGCCCCGACGAAAAGGGCATGGTCACGGTGTTCTTCGAGCTGAATGGTGCGCCGCGCTCCATCAAGGTGCCGGACCGGGCGCATGGTGCGGCCGGCGGCGCCAACCAGAAGGTGGACCCCGCCAACCAGAACCAGATCGGTGCGCCGATGCCGGGCGTGATTTCAACGGTTGCGGTTTCCGCCGGCCAGCAGGTCTCTTCCGGCGACGTCCTCGTTTCCATCGAGGCGATGAAGATGGAAACCGCGCTCCACGCCGACCGCGACGGCATCATCAAGGAAGTCCACGTGAAGGCCGGCGACCAGATCGACGCCAAGGACCTTCTGGTGGTGTTCGAGGACTGAGGCCCCGCACTCAGCGCAATATTTGCAGAACCCCGGTCATTCGGCCGGGGTTTTTGCGTTTTCAGGCGCAACAAAGGCCGGCTGCACGTTTGCAGCGTTGCGACCCGCGGAGCGACCAAGCCAGAGGCTTGCGAGAACAAGCACGGCACCGGCGATCTGCAGCGGCGACAAAGCCTGTCCCAGCAGGACCCAGCCGAGGAGCACGGCACTGAGCGGGCTCAGGAAGCCCAGAATGGCTGCCCTTGACGGACCGATCTTCGCAATGCCGCGAAACCAGAAGAAATAGGTGAGCGCGCCGCCGACAACACCGAGCCAGACAAGACCTGCAATGTTTTGCAATGAGGGAACCGGAAAGGCCGGTTCGAAAACGAGCGCCAGAGGCAGAAGCAGCAGGCCGCCGGTGGTCAGCTGCCAGGCGGTCAGGGTCAACGGCGGGACGGGGAACTGCCATTTGCGGGTCAGGACCGTGCCGGCCGCCATCGACAGGGCACCGCCAAAGGCTGCGGCAATGCCCAGCGGATCGAGCACGGCCTCCGGCGACAGCACGAGGAAACCGACGCCGACCAGCCCGCCGAGTGCGGCGACCAGTCCCATCAATCTGATTTCCGTTCCAAGGGCCAGCCGCGCCAGAAACAGCACGATCAGCGGCTGTGTGGCGCCAAGCGTTGCGGCGACGCCACCCGGCAGGCGATAGGCGGCCACAAACAGAAGGGTCCAGAACAACGTAAAATTCAGGAAACCCAGAACAAACAGCCGCGGCAGCATGGCGAATGACGGCCACTGCCGGACCACGACAAGCAGGATGAGACCCGCTGGCAGCGCTCTGAGAAGACCGAGCGTCAGCGGCAGACCGGGCGGCAGCAGTTCGGTGGTGACGATATAGGTGCTGCCCCAGATGGCCGGCGCCAGTGCGGTGAGCAGAAAATCGGATGTCTTCGGCATTTCAGCCTCCATTTATCTTGATTTCAAAATATCCTGTTTTAACTTGACGTCAAGGTAAAATTTCTGCAGGTTCCATTCATGGATCATGTCGACAGTATTCTTGCCGAATGGCAGGCCGAGCGCCCGGACCTTGACGCCATGCCCATGGGCGTCATGGGACGTCTGAAACGGCTGCAGGTGCACCTTGCGCGCAATCTGGAAACGGTTTTCTCCCGCTACGGGCTGAATGCCGCCAGTTTCGATGTACTGGCCACGCTGCGCCGTTCCGGCCCGCCCTACGCGCTCTCGCCATCGACGCTGATGGAACGGACGATGGTATCGTCCGGAACGATGACCAACCGGATCGACCGGCTCGAAGCCGCAGGCTTCATCTCGCGCCGGCGCAATCCGGAGGACGGCCGCGGTTTCGCCATCGCGCTTACGGACGAAGGCTTTGCCCTGATCGACGAAGCGGTAACCGCGCATGTCGAAAACCAGCACAGGCTGATTGAAACGCTTGGTGCCGACGACCGCGAAGCGCTCGACCGCCTGCTGGCCAAGTGGCTGGCGGCCTTCGAGTAGAACCGTCCGGCGCGGGCAATGCCGGGCCTGTTTCTGCAGAGCCGACATTCTATCTTTGTGAGCGGAACCACCGAAACATTCCACAATACCCTTGCATGCACATTTAAACCGGATTATGCACGTTTGTGCACGATTTGGACAAAACCATGCATCTGATCCGCGAACGACAAGACATCATTCTTCAGCGCCTCAGGGCTTCAGGCCGGGTTCTGGCCGCCGATCTGGCTGCGGAATTTGCCGTGTCTGAGGACACGATCAGACGCGACCTGCGCGACATGGCCGCGCGCGGGCTGTGCGAACGGGTCTATGGTGGCGCGCTGCCCATCGCTCCGGCCGCCGGACCGCTGAACACCCGCGACAAAAAGGGCGACGCGGAAAAACAGCAGCTCGGCCGCCTGCTTGCCGGCGAGATTGACGACGGCATGACCGTTTTCCTCGATGCCGCAAGCACCAATATTGCCGCGGCCCGTGCCTTGCCGGCCGACCGGCGGGCCACAATCGTCACCAATGCACCGGCCATTGCCGCCGCCCTCGACGGGCATCGGACCCTCGATGTGATCATGATCGGCGGGCAAATTCACCACGATGTCGGCGGCGCCGTCGGCACCCGCCCGATCGAAGATATTCAGGCCTTCCATTTCGACCTGTGCCTGCTCGGCACCTGCGGTCTCGATATTGAGGCCGGCCTCACCTGCTTTCATTACGAAGATGCCCTGTTCAAGCGCGAGGCCGCCGCCTGCGCGCACCGGGTGATAACCGCCATGACCGCGGCGAAATTTGCCACCCGCGCGCCCTGCAGCGTGATTGCGCTTGATGCGCTCGATGCCCTTGCCATCCCGCACACGCTCGATGCCGGGGCGGTTGAGGCGCTTCAGGCCACCGGGCTTTCGCTTATCGGACGAGGAGACAGCCGATGAATGCCTGTCGCATTGCCCATGTCGCGCTCTGGACCGCCGATCTGGAACGTCTGGCCGTCTTCTACCGGGATGTCTTCGGCGCAACCATCGGGGAGCGCTATGAAAGCCGCCGCAGACCCGGTTTTGTTTCCCGCTTCGTGTCGCTGACAGACGGTTCTGCCATCGAACTGATGCAGGCGCCCTGGATTTTTCCGGCAGGCGACGCGTCGGCCCAAAAGCCCGGATGGGACCATATCGCCATCAGCCTCGGCAGCACCAGCGCCGTCGACCGGCTGGCGGCGGAGGCGAAAACCACCGGGTTTCTTCTCAGTCCGCCCCGAACCACAGGCGACGGCTTCTACGAGGCCGTCCTTGCCGATCCCGACGGCAACCGCATCGAAATCACTGCCTGACGAGAACAACAATGACCGATACCCCGCTTGCCGAAACCAGCCGTCCGCGCCGCTACATGTCGCCGCATCGCCTCGGTGTTTCGCTGCTGTTTCTGATGAACGGCTTCTATATGGGCTCCTGGGCGCCGAAAATTCCGGTCTTTGCCGAAAAGCTGGGCCTTTCGGAGGGCGAACTCGGCCTGATGATTCTGGTCTTCGGGGTGGGTTCAATTCTCGCCATGCCGATGACCGGCATCTTCAATGCCCGCTTCGGCTCCACCAGCGTCGTCAGGGCAGCGGCGCTGATGTTTCTGCCGTCACTGATCCTGATCACCGTGGTCAACAGCATCTGGCTCGCCGTTATCGTGATCTTTTTTTTCGGCGGCCTGATGGCGGCCATGGATGTCTCGATGAATGCCAACACGGTGGCCGTGGAAAAGGTGGAACACCGGGCGATCATGTCATCCTGCCATGCCTTCTGGAGCCTTGGCGGGCTTCTGGGCGCCGGTCTCGGCGGCTTTCTGATTTCGGCGATCGGCCCGCTTGGCCATGCGATTGCCGCAACCGTGCTCGCCGGAATTTTTCTGGTCGCGTCCTTTCCCCGGCTGGTGGCGGATACCCCCGACGGAGAAGAAAAACACCAGAAGATCCGCCTGCCGATGACACCGCTTCCCTGGCTGATCGGGGTCGTGGCGCTGTTTTCGATGATCCCGGAAGGGGCGGTCACCGACTGGAGCGCGCTTTATCTGCATGACGAACTTGGCATCGATATCGCCTGGGCCGGCTTCGGTTATGCAGCCTTCCAGCTCTCCATGACGACGATGCGCTTTGCCGGCGATCTCGTGCGCGATCGCCTCGGCGGGGTAACCACCATGCGGATCTGCGCGGTGCTCTCGGTCATCGGACTGCTGCTTGCGGGCCTCGCCCCCACGACGCCGATCATCATCATCGGTTTCGCGATTGCCGGTCTCGGTATTTCCAACATGGTGCCGATTGCGTTTTCCGCCGCCGGCAATCTGCCGGGCATGGCGCCTGGTATCGGCCTGTCGGTCACGACCACGCTCGGCTATTCCGGCATTCTGGTCGCCCCTTCGGCAATCGGCTTTCTGGCCGAGCATACCGGCTTTGCACCGATTTTTGTCGGCTTGTCGCTTCTCCATGTTATCGTCTTCCTGCTGGCGCCGCTGATGCGTTATGCCGACCGCGACAAGGTGGGCTGACAGTTGACAAGATGGCGGCATTGTACCACCTGAAAGGCAGTTTCCGTTTCGGAGAAAATGATGACCTTTGCCGCCCCCCGCAATTTCGATCCCCTGCCCCGTCGCGCATCCGTTGCCGTCAATGTCGGTGGCGTGCTTGTCGGCGGCGGCGCGCCGGTGGTCGTCCAGTCCATGACCAATACCGACACGGCCGATATCGACGCCACTGTGGCGCAGGTTGCAGCCCTTTCGAAAGCAGGCTCCGAACTGGTGCGCATCACCGTTGACCGTGATGAGGCGGCGGCCGCCGTGCCGCGCATTCGCGAGCGGCTGGAACATCTCGGCCTCGATGTGCCGCTGGTCGGCGATTTTCACTATATCGGCCACAAGCTTCTTGCCGATCATCCGGCCTGTGCAGAGGCGCTTGCCAAATACCGCATCAATCCCGGCAATGTCGGTTTCCGCGACAAGCGCGACAAGCAATTTGCCGATATCATCGAAATGGCGATCCGCTACGACAAGCCGGTGCGCATCGGCGTCAACTGGGGCTCGCTCGACCAGGAATTGCTGACGCGGCTGATGGACGAAAATTCCGAAGCCGGTTCACCGCTTTCCGCCCGCGATGTCACCCGCGAGGCGATCGTCCAGTCAGCGCTGATTTCGGCGGATCTTGCCGAAGAAATCGGCCTGCCGCGAAACCGCATCATCCTTTCGGCCAAGGTTTCCCAGGTTCAGGACCTGATTGCGGTCTATTCGATGATCGCCGAACGTTCCGACCACGCGCTGCATCTTGGCCTGACCGAAGCCGGCATGGGCACCAAGGGCATTGTCGCATCGTCTGCGGCCATGGGCTATGTGCTGCAGCACGGCATCGGCGATACGATCCGCGTTTCGCTGACGCCGGAACCCGGCGGCGACCGCACCCGCGAGGTGCAGGTGGCGCAGGAACTGTTGCAGGTCATGGGCTTTCGCCAGTTCGTGCCGGTGGTGGCCGCCTGTCCCGGCTGTGGGCGCACCACCTCGACGGTGTTTCAGGAGCTGGCCTCGAAGATCCAGGCCGATATCCGCAAGAACATGCCGATCTGGCGTGAGAAATATCCAGGCGTGGAGGCCCTCAACGTCGCCGTCATGGGTTGCATCGTCAACGGCCCGGGTGAGAGCAAACACGCCGATATCGGCATTTCGCTGCCCGGCACCGGCGAAACCCCGGCAGCCCCGGTCTTCATCGACGGCAAGAAAGCCAAGACCCTGCGCGGCCCAAACATCGCTGCTGATTTCGAGGCCATGGTCGATGACTATATCGAAAACCGTTTCGGCACCGGCAGCCAGGCCGCCGAGTGAAACAGGGAGCTATCCCTTCTTCAGGTAGATCCGGCCGCCGCCCTTCTTGCGGCCGGTGTCTTCCACATCGGGAAAGCGCCCTTTGCGCACGGCATTGAGGAATTCGCGGCCGATTTTCACCTTGTCGCCGATATAGAGCCGGTTCCAGCCCTCGCCATAAAGCGTCGGGAAATGAAACTCGCCCGGCTCCATTGCGAGCAGCCGGTTCGCTATGTCGTCTTCATCAAGCATATCAGATCCGTGTTGTGAGGAGCTTGAAGCCTGCGAGTGTAAAGAGAACCGCCATCGTCCCCTCGATGGCACGGCGGGCCTTGTGGTAGCCACGCACGACCACGCCGGACGAAAACAGCAGCGCCAGCGTGTTGAAGGTGAGAAAGCCGATAAACTCGGCAACGACGATGAACAGGATGATTGTCCCATAACCCGCATTCTGCGGCAGGCCAATGGACACAAGCGAGACCCAGGTGAAGATCGCCTTCGGATTGGTTAGGTGGATGTAAAGGCCGCGCCGGTAAAACGTGCCGAAGCCTGAACGCCCGGCAATCTTCGGCACCATGGCATGCGCATCCGACCGCGTAGCCGCACGAAAACTCTTGAAGGCGAGGTAAAGCAGGTAGCACCCGCCGACGATCTTCAGCACCATCAGACCATAGGCAAGTTTTGTTACGACGGCCGCCATGCCGGTGCCCGCCAGCACTGCCCAGAAAAAGGAACCGGTCAAAGCGCCGTTTGCAAGTGCAATGGCCTGGCGCCGGCCGTGGCCCATGGCCGTGCCGGCAATGGCAAGCGTTGCCGGGCCGGGGCTGACCACGGCGATGAAATAGGCGGTCCAGGCAAGGACCAACGGCCCGAAAAGCGCGGCGGAGTTCATTGGCATATCCTGTCAGTCGGAAGTGGGTTTCGCATTCTCGAACCGGTCCCAGATCCCGTCAAGCGCTTTTGAAAATTCCGTATAGACCTGGTTTTCCTTCAGATGGGTCAGCACCTGCTCATTGGTGCCGCCACGGGTGGCCGATTCATGGGTCAACTCGGAAAATGACATTTCCGGTGCATTGCGGGCCGTTGCTGCCAACGCATAGAACACGGCACCGGAAAATGCCCGTGCCTTGTCGGCCGGCACATCCTTGCCTTGCAACCAATCTGCAATGGTCTCGTAATAGGCATAAGCGCCGGCAAGCGAAGCGGTAGCGACACACAGTGCCTGATATTCGGCCTCGGTTTCGACCGCAACGACCGTGCCGAGCGGCTCGAACATTTCAATCGCGTCCTCATCCGGCGGGAAGATCGGTGTCGGTCCGCCGTGGAAGGCAACGGCCGGCAGCGGCGTGACGAGCGTGATCCGCGTCGCCGGCGCCACGATTCTTGAAAGCCGCGCCTGGCTGTAGGTCGGCATGAAACTGATGACGTGGTGCGCCGTCCCGAATTTCAGATCCGCGGTGATCGCCTCGCCATCCTGCGGCCTGAGCGCCAGGCAAACGGTTTCAGAGCCATCGACCACATCCTGATTGCTGCCGGCGATTTCGACATTTTCGAAGCGGTCGGCCAGTTCCGCCGCAATCTGCTCGTTGCGCGGCGACAGAAGAATGGTCGGCTTTTCGCCCTCGACCGTGCTCATGCCGGTCACCACCGCCCGCGTGATCTCGCCCGTTCCGATAAATCCGATTGTCATGACATTCCTT
Source organism: uncultured Martelella sp. (assembly GCF_963677965.2). Lineage (NCBI taxonomy): Bacteria > Pseudomonadati > Pseudomonadota > Alphaproteobacteria > Hyphomicrobiales > Aurantimonadaceae > Martelella > uncultured Martelella sp. The sequence goes on along the minus strand of NZ_CAXXFM010000001.1, from coordinate 1,778,779 downwards.
CCTGCATTGCTGCGTCAGCATAGAAGGACATGGATGGCTTGAAAACGGGGGAAGGAAGAAAGCGTGGTGGTCTTCGTCTCTTCGCTGTTCGTACTAATTGCCCGTGCCCGGACAGTTTGCCTGCACGATATCAAAGGCTTTCTTCGCCCCGATACTACTGAGAAGGCCATTTTTCTTTTCCGTGCGGAAAGCCAGATCAGCACTGTCGGCATTGCTGAACAGGGTCATTATTTTCCGGGATTGATCGGCATCAATGGCAAGAAGGCTGCCGAAAGCAGGAATCTTTTCCGAAACGAAACTGTATTCCGTAACATCATCGCCTGACCGAAGCGCCAGTTTTGCGGCTGTTTCGAACATCATGATGCGTTCCGGCTGGAAGAAGATGACGACATTGCCGTCTTTTGAACAGACGGCACCCAGCGAAGCCTTATCGAAATCGTCGCCTGTCTCAGAGACCATCGCAAGCGGTATGATCGTCCTGTCAAAAATGTCCTGATGGAATTGCACGCTCCATCCGGCCTTCAGATCATCCGCCCGGGCTACCGTTGCACAGATAATCAACGCGACGATGGCGACGATCCGAAACATCCTATATTGCCCTCCGCCTTTGAATGGAAAGACAGGGAAGCGCCTGATATGGCCGCTTCCCTGTCTCACACATACCTATGCCGCCTTGGATTTGTTCTGACGGTTTTCGATCAGGTCGTCGACGACATCAGGATCGGCAAGCGTCGAGGTGTCGCCGAGTGCGCCGAAATCATCCTCGGCAATCTTGCGCAGGATGCGGCGCATGATCTTGCCGGAGCGGGTTTTCGGCAGGCCCGGCGCAAACTGGATCTTGTCCGGCGTGGCGATCGGTCCGATTTCGGCGCGCACCCATTTGACCAGTTCCTGCCGCAGCGCTTCGTCGGGATCGTGCTCGCTCATCAGCGTGACATAGCAATAAATGCCCTGCCCCTTGACCGGATGCGGATAACCGACCACGGCCGCTTCGGACACGAAATGGTGCGAAACCAGCGCGCTTTCGATTTCCGCCGTTCCGAGCCGGTGGCCGGAAACATTGAGCACATCATCGACGCGGCCGGTGATCCAGTAATAACCGTCTTCATCGCGCCGGCAGCCGTCACCGGTGAAATATTTCCCCTTATAGGTGGAAAAATAGGTCTGGACGAAACGGTGATGGTCGCCATAGACCGAGCGCGCCTGGCCCGGCCAGCTGTCGGTGATGCACAGATTACCATCGGCAGCCCCTTCCAGCACATTGCCCTCATTGTCGACCAGTTGCGGCTGGACGCCGAAGAACGGCCTAGTGGCCGAACCGGGCTTGAGATCGGTGACCCCCGGCATCGGCGTGATCATCATGCCGCCGGTTTCCGTCTGCCACCAGGTATCGACAATCGGGCAGCGCTCCTCACCGACAACGCGGTAATACCATTCCCAGGCTTCCGGATTGATCGGCTCGCCGACCGAGCCCAGCAGGCGCAGGCTCTCGCGCGAGGATTTCTTCACCAGATCGTCGCCGGCCCCCATCAGCGCGCGGATCGCCGTCGGCGCGGTGTAGAGAATGTTGACCTTGTGCTTGTCGATCACCTCCCAGAACCGGCCGGAATCCGGGAAGGTGGGCACGCCCTCGAACATCACCGTCGTGGCGCAATTGGCCAGCGGCCCGTAGACGATATAGGAATGACCGGTGACCCAGCCGACATCGGCCGCGCACCAGTAGATATCGCCCTCCTTGTAGTCGAACACATATTCATGGGTCATCGAGGCCCAGACGAGATAGCCACCGGTGGTGTGCAGAACACCCTTCGGCTTGCCCGTGGAGCCGGATGTATAGAGGATAAACAGCGGGTCTTCCGCCTTCATCTTCACCGGCGGGCAATCGCCCTTCACGGTCTTGATTTCCTCGTGATACCACATGTCGCGTCCGCGGGCCCAGCCGACATGGCCGCCGGTGCGGCGCACGCACAGTACGTGGTTGACGAGGACATACTGTTTTGCCGCGATATCGATGGCGAGATCGACATTTTCCTTCAGCTGGATCGGCTTGCCGCCGCGCACGCCCTGGTCGCAGGTGACCACGAAGGTCGATTCACAATCGACGATACGGCCGGCCAGCGCTTCGGGCGAAAAGCCTGCAAACACCACCGAATGGATTGCGCCGATGCGCGCGCAGGCCAGCATCGCATAAACCGCTTCCGGCACCATCGGCATATAGATCGTCACCCGGTCGCCCTTCTTGACGCCGTACTTCTTCATCACGTTCGCCATCCGGCAAACCTGATCGTAAAGCTGGTTATAGGTGATCTTCTTGTCGATATAGGGGTTGTCGCCTTCCCAGATGATGGCGGTCTGTTCCCCGTGGGTCTTCAGGTGGCGGTCGATACAGTTGTAGGAGACATTGGTCTGGCCGTCCTCGAACCACTTGATCGAGACCCGGCCCTTGAACGACGTATTCTTGATTTTGGTATAGGGCTTGAACCAGTCGATCCGGCGGCCGTGCCGGTCCCAGAAGATTTCAGGCTCCTCGACGCTTTCCTGATACCATTTCTCGTATTTGTTGGCGTCGATCAGAGCACGCGTCTTCGCCTGCTTCAAAACCGGATAGGTCTTGCCTGACATGCTTTCCTCCTCATGATTTCCTCCGTTGTCCCCATTCATACAGTCTCAGACGATGTCTTCAATAAGACATTCGTCAATTGTTTCGACGTGATTGCATTCGAAGCGCATAGGGATTATATGAACGCCCATGTATTCCCGGAAATTGTGGCAAACACCCACGGACCGCGACACCGGCGCGGACGACAGAAGGACTATATCCAATGGCACAAAAGCTGCTTATGCCCAAGGCGACAGCCGTATGGCTCGTGGACAACACGGCCTTGTCGTTCGATCAGATTGCCGATCTCTGCAAACTCCACCCGCTGGAAGTCAAGGCGATCGCGGACGGCGAATCCGCACAAGGCATCAAGGGTCTCGACCCGATCTCGACCGGACAGCTTTCGCGTGAAGAGATTGCACGTGCGGAAGGCAACCCGAACCACAAGCTGAAGCTTTCCGAACCGAAGGTGCGCGTGCCGGAATCCAAGCGCAAGGGCCCGCGTTACACGCCGGTTTCCAAGCGTCAGGACCGCCCGAACGCCATCCTTTGGCTGGTGCGCAACCATCCGGAACTGAAGGACGCGCAGGTTTCGCGCCTTGTCGGCACCACCAAGTCGACCATCGAGCAGATCCGCGACCGCACCCACTGGAACTCGGCCAATCTGACGCCGATGGACCCGGTCACGCTCGGCCTCTGCAGCCAGATCGATCTGGACCTTGAAGTCGAAAAATCCGCCAAGGACCGTCCGCTGCCGTCTGCGGAAGAACTCGATAATGCCCGGCTTGCCTCTGCCAGCGAGATGGAAAGCCTTGGCGACAGCGTCAGCTCTTCGTCGCAGGAAGACAAGGAAATGTCCGCCGACGAGGTGTTCTCGCGCTTTGCATCGCTCAACAACAATGACGATGAAGACAAGGACGAGGATGACGATAACCGCTGATCAGCAGCGGTACGCTTCGCCCATGGCATGGGAGGGGCCCAGATGCCCCTTCCGAGACGCTCCTTCCGATAGCTGAAAACGGCGGTATTTCAGTTTTTCCTGATCGCGTTGTTTTCAGCTCATCCTCTGGTCAAAATCCTTGCGGGCCTCGGCGATCTCTGCGCCGTTCTCCACAACCCAGTCATAGAGACCGCAATAGAGCGCTTTTACCGACGCGCCCAGCGTGGTCAGTTCGTATTCGACACCGACCGGGGAGGTCGCCAGCACATGGCGCCGGACGAGACCGTTGCGTTCAAGCCTGCGCAATGTGTCGGTCAGCGCCTTCTGGCTGACCCCTTCCAGACGTTTCCTGATGGCATTGAAGCGATGCGGCCCGTAGGAAAGCACCGTCAAGGTCATGATCGACCACTTGCCGGAGATCTGGTCGAGAATCTCCCGGCTCATGCAGCCGGCATTGAATTGCGGACATTGTTCGACGCGCTGATCCATGGGTTTCCTCTCCTATACCTAGGCAAAGCATAGTGCCTTATTGACACTAGGTCTATATTTTATACCTATAGCGGCGTCATTCCCAGGACAGATCCGACCGGAAGGAAAATTCATGCCCCAAAGCACAACAGACGCCCTGTTCAGACCGTTCAAATTCAAGAAACTCGAGCTGAAAAACCGTATCGTCATGGCGCCGATGACGCGCAGCTTCTCGCCGGAAGGCATTCCCGGCGACAATGTAGCCGCCTATTACAGGCGGCGCGCGCAAAACGATGTCGGCCTGATCCTCTCCGAAGGCACCGTCATCGACCGGCCGACCTCGAAAAACGACCCGGCCATCCCTGATTTTCACGGTGAAAAGGCGCTTGCCGGCTGGAAGAACGTCATCGATACGGTTCATGCCGCCGGCGGCAGGATGGGACCGCAAATCTGGCATGTCGCCAACACGGTTGCCAGCCCGGACTATCCGGACCCGGATGAAACCGAAAGCCCGTCCGGTTTTGTCAAACCGGGCGAGAAGCGCGGCCGGGCCATGAGCGAGGAAGACATCGCCGACACGATCGCTGCCTATGCCAAAGCCGCAGCCGATGCCGAACGCCTCGGCTTCGACGTGGTCGAGCTGCATGGCGCGCACGGTTACCTGATCGATCAGTTCTTCTGGCCGGAGCTCAATCTGCGCACCGACCGCTGGGGCGGCCCTTCCATTTCCGAGCGCGTGCGTTTTGCCGTCGAGACCCTGAAAGCCGTGCGGGAAGCCGTCTCCGACGACATGCCGGTCATCATCCGCCTCAGCCAGTGGAAACAACAGGATTACGGCGCCAGGATCGCCACCTCGCCCGACGAGATGGCCGAATGGCTGGAACCGCTGGTGGATGCGGGTGCGGATATTCTCCACTGCTCGCAGCGCCGTTTCTGGGAGCCGGAATTTCCCGAAATCGATGGTGAAAACGGCCTCAACTTTGCCGGCTGGGCCAAGAAGATTACCGGCGTTCCGACGATCTCCGTCGGTTCCGTCGGCCTCGACGGCGCCGACTTCCTCGGTTCCTTCGGCGGCCAGCAGACATCGGTCTCCGCAGCAGGCATTACCCGGCTGGTCGACCGTATGGAAAAGAACGAATTCGACCTTATCGCGGTCGGCCGCGCCCTTTTGCGGGACCCGGAATGGGTGAAAAAGATAAAGGCCGACGAGACCGACAGGCTCGAAGCGTTTTCACGTGAAACACTGGCCGAGCTTTACTGACAAAGGCGGGCGGCTTCGGCCGCCCCTCACCCGATTTACGCCGCGTAATCGCGCGCGCCGAAGATCGCGGAGCCGACGCGCACGCTGGTCGCGCCGAAGGCAACCGCGATTTCATAGTCGCCGGACATGCCCATGGACAATTTCGGCACGCTGTTTTCGCTTGCAAGATCGGCAAGCAGCGCGAAGTGCGGACCGGGATTTTCGCCGGCCGGCGGGATACACATCAGACCTTCGATCTCAAGACCCAGCTCATCGCGGCACAGTGTCAGAAATGCCCCCGTCTCGCGCGGGTCGATTCCGGCCTTTTGCGGCTCATTGCCGGTATTCACCTGAACATAAAGCCGGGGCGCCCTGCCCTGCTTTGCCATTTCCTTGGCAAGCGCGCGGGCAATCTTCTCGCGGTCGACGCTTTCGATCACATCGAACAGCTTCACCGCATCTTCGGCCTTGTTGGATTGCAGCGGCCCGATAAGGCGCAGTTCAAGATCCGGTGTTTCCTGCTTCAGTTCCGGAAATTTCCGCTGCGCTTCCTGAACCCGGTTTTCGCCGAACACCCGCTGGCCTGCCGCGATTGCCTCGCGGATCATATCGGCCTCGTGGGTCTTGGAAACGGCCACCAGCGTCACCGCGTCTTTTGCCCGCTCGGCCTCATGTTCGGCTGCAGCGATTTTCGTGCGCACATCTTCGAGGTTTTCGCGAACACCCATCGGCCTGAACTCCCTTCAATTCATGTCGGCGCACCTTATGGCAAAGGTGCGGTGCGCCGCAACGGGTCCGCAGCGGTTTCCCGCACCGCCAAATCGCCCCGTTTAACTTGACGCTGAGGCGCTTTCATGATGAAGCTCACCGCCAAAATCCAAAAGAAAATGACCGAGTAGCTGCACTATGGCCTCTGAACGATATAATCCGCGCAAAGTCGAACCCGAATGGCAGAAGAAGTGGAACGAGGACAATGTCTTCGTCACTGATAATGCCGACCCGCGCGATACCTATTATGTGCTTGAAATGTTTCCCTATCCGTCGGGACGCATTCACATTGGCCATGTCCGCAACTACGCCATGGGCGATGTTGTGGCGCGCTATAAACGGGCACGCGGTTTCAATGTTCTGCACCCGATGGGCTGGGACGCCTTCGGCATGCCGGCCGAAAACGCTGCGATGCAGAACAAGGTCCACCCCAAGGACTGGACCTATGACAACATCGCGACCATGCGCAATCAGCTCAAATCCATGGGCCTGTCGCTGGACTGGACCCGTGAATTTGCCACCTGCGATGTCGAATATTATCAGCGCCAGCAGCATCTGTTCCTCGACATGCTGGAAAAGGGCCTGGTCTACCGCAAACAGTCGAAGGTGAACTGGGACCCGGTCGACATGACCGTGCTTGCCAATGAGCAGGTGATCGAGGGGCGCGGATGGCGCTCCGGCGCACTGGTTGAAAGCCGCGAGCTGACGCAGTGGTTCTTCAGGATCACCGATTACGCCCAGGAGCTGCTGGACGCGCTCGACACGCTCGACCATTGGCCGGAAAAGGTCCGTCTGATGCAGAAGAACTGGATCGGCCGCTCCGAAGGCATGATGGTGCGCTGGGACATTGCCGACGGTGCGGGCAAGGCCGGCAATCACGAAGAGATCACCGTCTATACCACCCGCCCCGATACGCTGTTCGGCGCATCCTTCATGGCGATTTCGGCCGACCACCCGCTGGCCAAGGAAGCCGCGAGGCACGACGACAAGGTTGCCGCCTTCTGCGAGGAGACGCGGCGCGCCGGTACATCGCTGGCCGCCCTCGAGACGGCTGAAAAGAAGGGCGTCGACACCGGTATTCGCGTGCGTCATCCCTTTGACGACAGCTGGGAACTGCCGGTTTACGTCGCCAATTTCGTGCTGATGGATTACGGCACGGGCGCGATCTTCGGCTGCCCCTCCGGCGACCAGCGCGACCTGGATTTCGCCCGCAAGTTCGGCCTGCCGGTGACGGCCGTGGTGATGCCGAAGGATGGCGATGCGGCAACGTTTGCAATCGGCGACGAGGCCTATACCGACGATGGCGTGATGATCAATTCGCGCTTCCTCGACGGCATGAGCACCACAGATGCCTTTGAAACCGTTGCGCAAAAGCTTGAAGGCGAAGTCGTGCGCGGTGCGCCGCGCGGCGAACGCAAGGTCAATTTCCGCCTGCGCGACTGGGGTATTTCCCGGCAGCGCTACTGGGGCTGCCCAATCCCGGTGATCCACTGCGATGACTGCGGCGTGGTGCCGGTTCCCAAGGCTGATCTTCCGGTTCAGCTGCCCGACGACATCGATTTCGAAAAGCCCGGCAATCCGCTCGACCGTCACGCCACCTGGCGTCACGTCGCCTGCCCGCAATGCGGCAAGGATGCCCGGCGCGAAACCGACACGATGGACACATTCGTGGATTCCAGCTGGTATTACACCCGTTTTACCGCACCGCACGAGGACGCGCCGACGGACCCGGCCGTGGCCGACCGCTGGCTGCCGGTCGACCAGTATATCGGCGGCATCGAGCACGCCATTCTGCACCTGCTCTATTCGCGCTTCTTCACCCGTGCGATGAAGGCAACCGGCCATGTCAGCCACGAAGAGCCGTTCAAGGGCCTGTTCACCCAGGGCATGGTGGTGCATGAAACCTATCGTATCGGCGGAAACGGCCCGAAAGGCCGCTGGGTCCCGCCGACGGACGTCACGGTGGACGAGACAGATGGCGTTCGCAAGGCCGTCCTCACCGAAACCGGTGAAGAGGTTGCCATCGGCGCCATCGAGAAAATGTCGAAGTCGAAGAAGAACGTTATCGACCCGGATGATATTCTGGCGACCTATGGCGCCGACACGGCCCGTTTCTTCGTGCTGTCGGATTCCCCGCCGGACCGCGACGTGGTCTGGACCGAAGCCGGCGTTCAGGGCACGTTCCGCTTCGTGCAGCGCATCTGGCGGCTGGTATCCGAAGCCGCCCCGACGCTCGCCGGTGTCGAACCTGCAGCAGGCAAGGACGGAAAGGCGCTCGAAGTTTCCCGCGCTGCCCACAAGACGCTGAAGGCCGTGGCAGCCGACCTCGACGGCCTCGGGTTCAACAAGGCGATTGCACGGATCTACGAACTGGTGAACGTGCTGGCGCAGCCGCTTTCGGAAATCGAGACGGCGGATGACGAACTGCGCGGCGCCGTGAAACAGGCAAGCCTGTTCCTGACCCATTGTTTTGCACCGATGATGCCGCATCTGGCTGAAGAATGCTGGCAGGCGCTCGGCGCTGAGGGTATGATCGCCATGGCGGCCTGGCCGGACTATGATGAAGCCCTGACCGCCGACAATGAAATCACGCTGCCGGTCCAGATCAACGGCAAGAAGCGCGCCGAACTGACGGTGGCGCGCGATGCCGATCAGGACAGTATCAAATCGGCGGTGCTGGAGCTTGAAGCGGTCGTTCGGGCGCTGGATGGCAAGGCCCCGCGCAAGATCATCGTTGTGCCGCAAAGGATCGTGAATGTTGTTGTCTAAACCACGTCTGAGAGCGATTGCCTTTTCACTTGGCGCCTTGGCCGCCGTTGCCACACTGGCATCATGCCAGGTGCGGCCGCTTTACGGCGGTGCGGAAGGCACGGCGCTGAACGCGAAAATGCACGAACTTGCCTTTTCCGTGCCGACAACGCAGGTCGCACAATATGTCCGCAATGAGCTGATCTTCCTGACAGGCGGCGGCGCGGGCGAAAGCATCAACGCAAAATATGATGTCAACCTTTCGGCCTTTTCCGTAACCTCGGAACTGCTGCAGGATGATTCATCGGATACGGCACGTGCCGGCCGCACGATCGTGACAGCGGATTTTGCACTGCGCCGGCGGGAAGACAACAAGCTTCTTGCAAGCGGCCGCCGACAGGCGACAGCGCTTCTCGACTTTCCTTCGCAGGAATTTGCCAAATTGCGGGCAATTCGCGATGGCGAGCAACGGGCCTCCAAGGAAGTTGCCGAGATCATCAATGCCGATCTGGCAATAGCACTCAGCAAGGAACCACCGCTGGAGCTGCCCAAACAGCCGGTAAAATAGGGCTGTACGGCGACAATGCGCGTGTGACCGCCCGGGCCTGATCGATATCCGCAGGCCCGGGTTTTAAAGCAACAGGCCTGAACGTCCGCAGCAACGATCGGAACCGGTTGAGCGATGACGGAAATCAAATCCTACAAGTTCGATGAGTTCCTCCGGCAGGACGCCTCACGTTACCGGTTGTTCCTGATCTATGGTCCCGACCGCGGACTTGTGAGCGAACGCGCAGGCCTGATTGCCAAAAGCACCGGTGTTCCGCTCGACGATCCGTTTTCCGTCATGAAGCTCGATATCGGCGATATCGAAGGGGATGCCGGCCGGGTCGTTGATGAAGTCAACGCAATCGGGCTTTTCGGCGGATCCCGCCTTGTCTGGGTGCGTGCCGGCGGCAATGACAAGGCGCTGACAAGCGCGCTCAACACCCTTTCCGAACGCCCGCCTGAAAGCGCCTGCCTTATCATCGAGGCCGGAGAGCTGCGCAAGGGCACGGCCATGCGCAAGGCCGCGGAGACCTCACGCCAGATCGCTGCAATCCCCTGCTACGCCGACGATGCGCGGGCGCTCAACGCGCTGATTGACCAGACGCTTGGCGAAGCCAATCTGCGAATAACACCGCAGGCGCGCCAGCTTCTTGTCTCCATGATCGGCGGCGACAGGCTGGCCACCCGCAATGAAATCGAAAAGCTTGCGCTTTATGGCCGCGGGCTCGAGGTCATCAATGAAGATGACATTACCGCCGTTATAGGTGACGCCAGCGCGATTTCCGCCGATGATGCCGTCGACGCCGTGCTTTCCGGTGACGTGGCCGCTCTCCGTCACTCCATGGCGAAGATTTCACAGTCCAAAACGCCGATTTTCCTGATCCTCAACGGCTGTATCCGACAGTTTCACCTTCTTGACCGCATGCGTGCCGACATGGAAAGCAAGCGTCAGCCGGCAAGTCAGGTGATGCAGACCCATGGAAAGCAGATATTCTTCCGCCGCAAACCGGTGTTTGAAAAGGCGCTGTCGGCCTGGGACGGCAATGCCACCGAGCGCGCGCTGCGTATGCTGTCGGAAGCCGTCCTCAACACGCGCCGTTATCCCGCCCTCGAGGAGAGCATCGCCATGCAGACCTTGCTGGCCCTCACGCTGAGATCGAACCGTCGCAAATAGAACGCTGCACAGCCTCCCCAGGCCTCAGACAGCCTGACTTCGATTTCCAGATCGATATTGAAACATAATAATAATAGGTGCGCTTACCGGTTCTCTCACTACAGATCGGCCGCAGGCACGATGTACAATCGTTCAGCGCCAGCAATCCGAACCAGAGTGAAAAACAAAGCACGCAGCATTAAGAGGCTGATGATAAATGATAAAATTGTATCACTTCAATTTGACATGATACAATTTTACGGGTTTCGCTCCAACCGCCTGCAGATATCATCCAGCTGATCCAGAGATGTATACGAAATACGAACCTGGCCACCGCTGCTCTTGTGATCGATCGTGATGGCAAGACCAAGCCGGTCTGACAGCGAACGTTCGAGCGCCAGTGTATCGGCATCTTTCTGCTTCTGCGGCCTGGAGGCGCGGGTGCCGCCGCCTTCAATTGCTCTTTGCGCCAGCTTCTCGGCCTCACGCACCGAAAGCCCCTTTTCAACAACGGTCCGCGCCAGAGCATCCGGATCCGGCGCTGAAATCAGGGCGCGGGCATGACCGGCGGACAACACTCCTTCCCCAAGCATGTCGCGCACGCTTTCCGGCAGTTTCAACAGACGCAGGCTGTTTGCAACATGGCTGCGGCTCTTGCCGATAATCTCGCCGAGGTCATTCTGGGTATAACCGTGTTCGGCCATCAGAAGCTCGTAACCATTCGCTTCTTCAAGCGGGTTGAGATCAGCGCGCTGCACATTCTCGACAATGGCGATTTCCAGCGCCGTTCTGTCATCGACATCCCGGATCAGCACCGGCACTTCCGAAAGACCGGCCAGCTGCGAAGCGCGCCAACGACGCTCACCGGCGATGATCTCGAAGCGGTTTTCGCCAATCGTACGCACCACAACCGGCTGAACAATCCCGTGCTGACGAACCGATGCAGCCAGATCGCGAAGATCATCCTCTTCAAAATGACGGCGGGGATTTCGCGGGTTTCGCGAAATGAACTCGACAGGGATACGCCTGTCTGCGGTCACCGGCGTTACGGACGCCTCCTCGGACGGCTCAGTCTTTTCAATATCACCGATCAGGGCTGCAAGGCCGCGCCCGAGCCGCCGTTTTGAAGTGTCTTCGCTCATATCATCACCTTACCGACAAATACGCATTACGGCCTGTCAGGCCGCCGCCAGCGCCCGTTCACGCTGGATGATTTCCGAAGCCAGCTGAATATAGGCCTGACTGCCCTGGCACTTCAGATCGTAAAGAATGACAGGCTTGCCGAAAGACGGCGCCTCGGAAACCCGAACATTGCGCGGAATCAGCGTCTTGTAGACCTTGTCCCCCATATATTCGCGCACATCCGAAACCACCTGCTGGGCCAGATTATTGCGCGAATCATACATGGTCAGAACCACGCCCTGAATTTCCAGCCCCGGATTGATTGTGCTGCGCACCTCCGAAACCGTGTCCAGAAGCTGGCTCAATCCTTCAAGCGCAAAAAATTCACACTGCAACGGAACGAGAACAGCCTGAGCTGCCCCCATGGCATTCATCGTCAGCAAATTGAAAGAAGGCGGGCAATCGCAAAAGACATAGCGATACCGACCAACATCGGACTGCCCCAAGGCATCACGCAGTTTGAAGACACGGCGCGGGTCTGTTGCGATTTCAAGTTCGAACCCCAGCAGATCAAGTGTCGAGGGGACAAGATCGAGATTGGGAACCGCCGTGGGTATTGCAGCCTCGGAAATTGTCTTGTCGCCGACCAGAACATCATAGGCCGATACGTCTCGCTGATCACGTTCGATGCCCAGACCGGTGCTGGCATTGCCCTGCGGATCGAGATCGAGCACCAGAACCTTCTCGCCGATCGCGGCAAGTGCGGTGGCCAGGTTGATAGCAGTGGTGGTTTTTCCGACGCCGCCCTTCTGGTTGGCAACCGTGATAACACGCGTTTTACGATTCATTAACCATTCCGCCATTGTCTAGAAGGCTGATGATGACGCAAGGCGCGAAATTTCCAGAACTACGGAGCCGGGTTCAACCTTGCTTTCATGTTTTACCAGATCGAAGTCCCACTGGTCACGCGCTTTGTCGATTTCGCGCTGATAATCCCGACCTTTGTGGAAAAACGCCTGAAATTCGGGATCAGCTTCAAACCATGGCTGCGCATAACCCAGCAAAAGCGAGAGATCGGCCAGCGCCCGTGCCGACATGGCTTTCGCACTTTCGATTTCAGCGAATGCCGTCTCTGCCCGAATAGCGTGGACGCTGGCGCGCGCCTCGGTCTGCCGGATCGCGGTGCGCAAAAACGAGGCTTTTTTATTGTTGCTTTCGACAAGATGAACCCAGCCATCGCCCTGTTCGGCCAGGAAAATAGCGGTAATCATCCCCGGAAACCCGCCACCGCTTCCAATATCGATCCATGTTTTTGGCGTTGGCGAGAGCTGATGTATCTGAGCACTGTCAGCAACATGGCGATCCCAGAACTGCTGGCGCGTTGATGGCGCTACAAGGTTGATGGACCTTGCCCATTTTTCAAAATGAGCCGCAAAGCGCTCAAGCCGTTCCTGTGTTTCACGTGAAACAGTTTGTCCGTTCAACTTCATTCTTAGCTCATGCCGCCGCTGAACGCGCGGTTTTCAAACGCACCAACAGCAGCGACAGCGCTGCAGGGGTCATGCCATCGATACGGCTGGCCTGGGCAATTGTTGCAGGACGCGCCCGTTCCAGCTTGCCTTTCAGTTCGTTGGAAAGGCCGGGGAGTACCGTATAGTCAAAATCCTCTGGTATCGCCCTGCCCTCATCCTTGCGAACCTGGGCAATATCGGCTGCCTGACGATCCAGATAAACGGCATAGGCCGCCTCGATCTCAATCGCATTGCGCACAACATTGCGGGTTCCGCCTAGTTCCGGCCAGATACCGACCAGCGATTGGAAGTCCTGATCCGGATAGGCCAGAAGATCATAGGCCGTCCGGCGTTGGCCATCCTGATTCAGTTTCAGCCCGTAAGTCGCCGCCTCATTCGGTGTCAACGAGCGCGCCTTCAATGCTTCCCGCGCCTCGCTCAACTCCGTTGTATAACGCTCGAAGCGTTTGCGGCGATCTGGCGAAGCGATACCAAGCGACAGCGCCAACGGCGTCAACCGTTCGTCGGCATTGTCGGCTCTCAGTGTCAGGCGATATTCAGCGCGCGATGTGAACATTCGATAAGGTTCGGCAACACCGCGCGACGTCAAATCATCGATCATCACGCCGATATAGGAATCCGTCCGCGACAGAATGACGGCTTCGGCATCGCCCGCAAGACGTGCGGCATTCAAGCCAGCAACAAGGCCCTGCGCGCCGGCTTCTTCATAACCGGTGGTGCCGTTGATCTGTCCGGCGAGAAACAGTCCCGGCATCTTCTTCAGTTCAAGCGACGGCTTCAGCTCCCGTGGGTCGACGTGGTCGTATTCAATCGCGTAACCAGGCTGTAAAATTTCGACCTTTTCCAGGCCGGGAATAGCGCGAATAAACGCCTGCTGGACATCTTCCGGCAACGAGGTGGAAATCCCGTTGGGATAGACCGTATCATCATCGAGCCCCTCCGGCTCAAGAAAAATCTGATGTCCGTCGCGATCGCCGAAGCGCATGATCTTGTCTTCAATCGAAGGACAATAGCGTGGCCCGACACCCTCGATCTGCCCCGAATACATTGCCGACAGTCCGATATTATCCCGGATGATTGCATGGACCTCGGGTGTCGTCCGCGTAATTCCGCATTCAATTTGCGGGTTCTGCACGCCATCGGTCATGAAGGAAAACGGCACAGCATCGTCGTCGGCCTTCTGTCGATCAAGTGACGTCCAGTCAATCGTGCGTCCATCCAGCCGCGCCGGCGTGCCTGTCTTCAAACGGCCGAGCGACAGGCCGAGCCGTGCGAGAGTATCGGAGAGGCCGACGGACGGCGCCTCCCCTACCCGACCAGCGGGAATCTGGCGTGTACCGAGATGGATCAGGCCACGCAGAAAGGTGCCGGTTGTCAAAACAGCAGCCCCGCAGGCATAACGGTGACCGTCCTTCGTGGTTACCGCGACAACCCGACCGTTCTGGGTTTCAATATCAAAGACATCGCCTTCCAGAACATCAAGTCCGGCAATTTCGGCAAGTGCCTGCTGCATGGTCTGACGATAGAGCTTGCGATCCGCCTGGCTGCGCGGCCCACGCACGGCCGGACCTTTGCGTCGGTTTAGCATGCGATACTGGATGGCAGCCGCATCGGCGACGCGCCCCATCAGCCCATCAAGTGCATCGATTTCGCGAACCAGATGCCCCTTGCCCAGACCACCGATCGCCGGATTGCAGGACATGACGCCGATGGTATCGCGTTTATGCGTGACCAATGCGGTTTTTGCGCCGCTGCGTGCTGCTGCGGATGCGGCTTCGCAGCCTGCGTGGCCACCGCCAATGACGATGACATCATAATGATCGGTCATGAAACTGCTCCATTCGCGGCCGGACGATAATCGCCCCTACCCCGATAATCTGGCGTCGGTTTTGCCGTCTCAACTGCGGCAAGTCAAGATTGTTTCACGTGAAACACTTTCGGGGATCGTTACTTGCCGACACAGAAGGATGAAAAGATCACGTCGAGAAGATCCTCAACATCGACCCGCCCGGTAATCCGTCCAAGAGACTCGGCAGCCCGTCTGAGCGATTCCGACGGCAGCTCCGGCGAAAGCGCACGTGCCGACGATGCTTCTTCAAGTGCGTCCAATGCCTGGCGCAAATAACCCGTCTGCCTCTGTCGCACCGGTAAACTGAGCGACGCCCCGGCAACACGTTCGGCCAATCGGTCCGAAATCGCCGCAATCAACCGATCCATCCCCGCCCCGCTTTGCGAGGACAACACCAGATCGAAAGCATCAGCCCTTTGCTGCACCGAAGACAGATCAGCCTTGGTGCCGATTTTCAAACAGTCCCTGTCGGGAAATATTTCGGCATCCGCCTCCCCGCTCATATCGGCAAGGGACAATACCAGATCCGCCGTTTCCAGCAGCGCACGTGCCCTGCGCACCCCTTCAAGCTCAACCGTATCGTCGGTCTCGCGCAATCCGGCTGTATCGTAAAGCCGGACGGCATAGCCGCCAATGTCCAGATGAACCTCGAGCACATCGCGGGTTGTGCCCGCCACATCGGTGACAATGGCAATGTCCCGCTTCGCCAGAGCATTGAGAAGACTTGATTTTCCCGCATTCGGCGGACCAGCGATAACCACCTGGTAACCATCACGAATGATTTCTCCGGTTCTGCTACCGGCCAGATGATGGCGAATGGATTCGGTAATCTCTTCGACACTTTTCCAGATGGTTTCCGATACAGAACCGGGAATATCCTCTTCATCCGAAAAATCGAGTTCGGCCTCTATCATCGCCCGGGCATGGGTCAGCGCCTGCGCCCATCCCTCATAGAGTTTAGAAAGATGACCGCTTGCCTGTTCCATGGCAAGGCGTCGCTGCATTTCCGTTTCGGCAACGATTACGTCGGAAAGACCTTCAGCCTCGACGAGATCCAGCTTTCCGTTCTCAAAGGCCCGCCGGGTAAACTCGCCCGCCTCGGCATGGCGCGTATCGGCAAAGGACGACAACAGATCAAGCATGGCGCGGACAACCGCACGGCCGCCATGAAGATGGAATTCGACACAGTTCTCACCGGTAAAAGAGGCCGGTCCTCGAAACGTCAGAACCAGCGCCTGATCGATGGCCGTGTCATCTGGGCCGCGCAATGTCAAAAGCTGCGCGCGCCGCAGTTCAGGCACATGACCGGCGACCGAGGCGCAGATATCGAAAGCGGTCGGCCCCGAAATGCGGATAACCGCAACGCCAGACGGCAAGGCGCCGCTTGAAAGTGCAAAAATGGTATCGGAAGCTCGCATCATCTACGCCTATGACGGCCTGACGGACAGTATGCTGTTTTGATTCAAAGCGTTAAGAGATTAGACCATATCTCTTGCTTGTGCAGGGCCATTTGAGCTGTCTGCGCAAAACAAAACAGGTATTTTGCGCCGCCTCCCCGGACAAAGGGCCCGGGGACAAATATTGTGGGACGGAATAACACACCTGCCCCGTCATGCTGCCAAGGCTTCCCCGGTGTGACAGACACACCGAACCGGCCTGTTTTCATCTCGCAGCTGTCAGGTATTCATCGACTCGAAGAACTCGGCATTGCTCTTCGTCTGTTTCAGCTTGTCGATCAGGAATTCGATACCATCGGTCGTTCCCATCGGGGCCAGGATCCGGCGCAGAACGAAGATCTTCTGCAAATCCTGACGCGGCACAAGCAGGTCTTCCTTGCGGGTGCCCGACTTGAGAATATCCATTGCCGGGAAAATCCGCTTGTCGGCGACCTTGCGATCGAGCACGATTTCGGAGTTACCCGTTCCCTTGAATTCCTCGAAGATAACTTCATCCATGCGGCTGCCGGTATCGATCAGCGCGGTGGCAATGATCGTCAGCGAACCGCCCTCTTCGATATTCCGCGCAGCGCCGAAGAAGCGCTTCGGGCGCTGCAGGGCATTGGCATCGACACCACCGGTCAAAACCTTGCCCGAAGACGGCACGACGGTGTTGTAGGCGCGCCCGAGACGGGTGATCGAGTCGAGCAGGATGACCACATCCCGGCCATGTTCGACCAGGCGCTTGGCCTTTTCGATGACCATTTCAGCCACCTGAACGTGACGCACGGCCGGTTCATCGAAGGTCGAGGAGACAACCTCGCCCTTTACCGAGCGCTGCATGTCCGTCACTTCCTCGGGGCGTTCATCGATCAGAAGAACGATCAGGAAACATTCGGGATGATTGGCGGTGATGGAATGCGCGATATTCTGCAGCAGAACCGTCTTACCCGTACGCGGCGGTGCAACGATCAGTCCGCGCTGTCCCTTGCCAAGCGGTGCAACGAGATCGATCACGCGCGGCGACAAATCCTTCGACGTCGGATTATCCAGCTCCATATTGAAGCGCTCATTCGGATAAAGCGGCGTCAGATTGTCGAAATGGACCTTGTGGCGGATCTTTTCCGGGTCATCGGAATTGATCGTGTTGACCTTCAGAAGGGCAAAATAGCGTTCGCCGTCTTTCGGTCCGCGGATCGGCCCTTCGACCGTGTCGCCGGTCTTCAGTGCGAAGCGGCGGATCTGCGAGGGCGAGATGTAGATATCATCCGGTCCCGGCAGATAATTTGCATTGGCCGAGCGCAGAAAACCGAAGCCGTCCTGGAGAACCTCGACCACGCCCTCACCGATGATTTCGACATCCTGTGTGGCCAGCACTTTCAGAATGGCAAACATCAGTTCCTGCTTGCGCATCGTGCTGGCGCCTTCGACCTCGAGCGATTCCGCAAAGGCCAGGAGATCGGTAGGTGTCTTGCTCTTCAGTTCCTGAAGCTTCATTTGTGACATGAAGAAAACCGTGAATTGTTGTGGTGATAAAGAAGGCTGGTTGCACTGGTACAGCAGTGCCAATTCGGATTGGCGCAGGAGATGAGTTTCGCACAGCCTTTAGGATGGGTTGGCTGGAAGATACTGATTTGCCGCGTGCGTTACAAGAGAAAAAGCGCGTTTTTAAGCCGGAAAACGCGGCAATCTATTCATCAAACGATTAAAACGGCTTCAGAATCACCATGATCACGGCAATAATCATCAACACTGTCGGCGCTTCATTGACGATCCGCCAGTGCCGCGCACTTGTTTTGCGCTTGTCGGCGGCAAAATCCTTCATCGCCTTGCTGAAATAGCCGTGAACGCCGGACATCAGAAAAACGGCGAAAATCTTCACATGAAGCCAGCCATCGACGAGCCAGCCGCCATCCCATGCCAGATAAAGACCAAAAATCCAGGTCAGGATCATCGCCGGGTTCATGATCACTCTCATCAGCCGGGATTCCATGACCTTGAAGGTTTCGGATTTTTCCGATCCCGGCGTACTGTCGGCGTGATAAACGAAAAGACGCGGCATATAGAACATACCGGCCATCCAGGAAATCACCGCCATCACATGAATGGCAGTCGCCCATAGATAGAAATTATCGTGGTCGAATTTGAACAAGCCAAGACAGATGAACAGAAACAAGAGAAGCGCCGTTGTCGCCCGGCTTGCCGATTTCTTTCCCGCGGTTTTTCCGGTTTCACCCTGATCCGCCATAGTATCCTCCACATCTATCTGTTTTCGTTATATTATTTTTCACCCCGAACGCGTTTTACCAGTGCAGCCACATTTTCAGGGTCCACATCCGGTGTAATTCCGTGTCCGAGATTGAAGATCATCGGTCCATCGGACAACGCTTCAACTATGGCTGTCGCCCGGTCTTCCATCATTTTGCCGCCCACAACCATGGCGAGCGGATCGAGATTGCCCTGTACCGGCCCTTCTTTTTGCAGGGTTTTGGCCACGCTTAACGGAACGGTCCAGTCGAGACCGATGGCATTGGCGTCGGTCACCTGCCGGTAGGTTGACAGATTTGCGCCCGCGCCCTTGGCAAAGGCGATGATCTTGGCGCCGGGAACCGCCATTCGTACTTTCTCGACAATCCTTGCCACCGGTTTGGCGGCAAAATCGGCAAAGTCGTCTTCTGTCAGAACACCGGCCCAGCTGTCGAAAATCTGCACCGCATCGGCGCCGGCTTCAAGCTGCCGGATCAGATAATCGGCGGAAAGATCGGCAATCAGATCGAGAAGCTGCAGGAATTCTTTCCTGTGCCGATAGGCAAACAGTCGCGCCGGGGCCTGATCGCTCGTGCCCTTCCCGGCAATCATATAGGTCGCCACCGTCCAGGGCGCGCCGCAGAACCCCAGAAGCGACGTTTCCTCCGGCAGACTGGCCCGTATACGTCGAACAGCTTCGATCACGGGATCAAGCGTATTGGCCGCATAGCGGGCTTCCAGCCTTGCTATATCGTCGGCGTTGATCGGATCCAGTCGCGGGCCTTCACCCTTTTCAAAGCGAACACCGCATTTCAACGCATCCGGAATGACCAGAATGTCGGAAAACAGGATGGCTGCATCAAAACCATAGCGTCTGATCGGCTGCAGCGTCACTTCTGTAGCAAAATCAGGATTGTAGCAAAGATTGAGAAAGCCGCCGGCCTTTTCTCTCAAGGCCCGGTATTCCGCAAGATAGCGACCGGCCTGACGCATCAGCCAGATCGGAGGCGGGTTGACGGTTTCGCCTTCAAGCACGCGTTCCAGCGTCCGTTTCACCATATCCCCAGCCCTTTTAAATAATGAATCTTTCTATCTTTGGATTCCTTTTATTTCTTAGAGTCTGTGAGGATCAAGGATTAAAGGTTTTTCGTGAAGTTTGAGTCTTTTCCACCGTTTCACATCACCGATGCGCCGGCAAAATCACGGCTGAATGAGAACTGTGGGGAAGACGGACGATTGATTTTTGGATTCAGATGGTTGGCCAATCCCCTCGTCAATATCCAGGCTGTGCAAAACTGCTGGATTTTTGAAGGAAAGACGCAGTTTTTCCCCGTTTTCAACAGCGGCGTTTGAACCTTTTCGACAAAAGGGGATATGTGGATAATTCACGACATCACCCACAGGCCAAAAAACGCGCTCGGCAGATGTCCCGGTTTGTCCAGCGTTATAAACAGGAGGCGAAGGACATCGTGGAAAACCGCAAAAACTTCTTTCACCTCCATCTGATCTCTGATTCGACCGGCGAAACCCTGATTTCGGCGGGACGGGCGGTTTCCGCCCAATTTGGCGGTTATGAGCCGATCGAACACGTCTATCCGCTGGTGCGCAGCCGCAAACAGGTGCTTGCCGTGTTGCGCGCAATCGATGAAGCGCCGGGGATCGTGCTTTACACGGTGGTAAACGAGGAACTCGGCGCGCTTCTGGACGAGATGTGCCGGGACATGAATGTGCCCTGCGTCAATGTTCTGGAGCCGGTTGCCGGTGTGTTTCAGTCCTATCTCGGCACGACCTCGCGCCGGCGTTCCGGTGCCCAGCACAGTCTGGACGAGGATTATTTTGCCCGGATCGAGGCGTTGAATTTCGCCATGGACCATGATGACGGGCAGATGCCGGAAACCTATGACGAGGCCGATGTCGTCATCCTCGGGATTTCCCGCACATCGAAAACCCCGACCTGCATGTATCTTGCCAATCGCGGTGTGAAGGCTGCCAATATTCCGATTGTGCCGGGGGCACAGCTGCCGGAAAGCCTTTACCGGGCGACAAAAACGCTTGTCGTCTGCCTGATCGCCTCGCCCGGCCGGATATCGCAGGTGCGCGAATTTCGCGAATTCGGCAGCGGCGCCGACGAGGGCAAGAGCGAATATACCGACCGCGCGGTGATCGCCGAGGAACTGAAACACGCAAGAAGCCTTGCCGCCCAGAATAACTGGCCGATCATCGATGTTACCCGCCGCTCGATCGAGGAAACGGCAGCCGCCATTCTTGCCCTGAAATATGAGATGAAATAGCAACGACGCCGGAACCTGGCGCAGGAGGGAAAGCGGGCAATGAAAAAAGCGATGAATATTCCGATCATTCTGGCTTCGACCAGCCCGTCCCGGCGTGCGCTTTTGACCAATGCGCGGCTTTCCTTTTCCAGCATGCGCCCGCATGTGGACGAACGCGCCGTGGAAGCGCCTTTCATCAAGACGGGCGCAACGCCGGATTTTCTGGCCGGGCTTTTGTCCCGGGCAAAGGCGCTTGATGTTTCAAAGCGCGCGCCGGGCGCTTTCGTCATCGGCGGCGACCAGGTGATGGCGTTTGAGGGACAGCCCTATTCGAAGCCGGAAAACCGGCAGGAGGCGCATGCGCATCTCAAGCGTCTTTCCGGCAAGACCCATTATCTGATGAGTGCCTTCGCGATTGCCCGCGATGGCGAAATCCTGTTCGAGGCCTGCGAAACGGCCGCCTTGCACATGCGTGTGCTCGAGGATGCGGAAATCGAGGCCTATCTGGCGTGTATTTCCGATGAGACGCTCTGTTCCTCCGGCGTTTACCAGCTGGAAGGACCGGGCGTGCGACTTTTCGACAGGATCGACGGCGATTTTTTCACGATCCTCGGCATGCCGATGCTTCAGCTTCTGGCGGCCTTGCGCAAACTCGGAGCACTGCATGATTGATCCACGTGAAACCGCGCCGCGACGGGCCTGTGTCATCGGCCATCCCGTTTCCCAGTCCCGTTCGCCGCTGGTTCACGGCTACTGGCTGAAGAAATACGGCATTGCCGGCGAATATCTGCGTCAGGATGTGGCGCCGGGCGACATCGCGGCCTTCATGGACAAGCTGCGCTCCGGCGAAACGGGTTTTGTGGGCTGCAATGTCACCATTCCGCACAAGATGGCTGCCTTTGAACTTGCCGATCATGCCGATGAAAACGCCACGCTTCTGGGCGCGGCCAACACGTTGTGGGTGGAAGATGGCCGCATTCATGCCACCAACACCGACGGTCTCGGCTTTGCCGGCAATCTCGATGCCGCCTGTCCCGGCTGGGACTATGTGGAAAAGGCTGTTGTTCTGGGGGCCGGCGGCGGTGCGCGCTCGGTGGCCATGGCGCTCAAGCAGCGCGGCATTTCCCACATCCATATCGTCAACCGCACCCTGGCGCGTGCATCCGAACTGGCCGCACGGCTGGGCGATCGCGTCGACGCCCATGATATGGACCGGCTTTCGGATGTGATGGCCGGTGCGGGGCTGTTCGTCAACACCACGTCGCTCGGCATGAAGGGCGGTTCGGTGCCCGATATCGATTTCTCTCTTCTGTCTGCAAATGCGGTTGTGACCGATATTGTCTATGTGCCGCTGGAAACGCCGATCCTGAAACAGGCGAAGGCGCACGGCCTGAAAACCGTCGACGGTCTCGGCATGCTCCTGCATCAGGCCGTGCCGGGGTTTGAGAAATGGTTCGGAACGCGACCTGAAGTGGATGCGGGACTTCGCGACGAAATCATTGCCGATCTTGAGGCGAACGGATGATCATTCTCGGCCTCACCGGATCGATCGGCATGGGAAAGTCCACAACAGCGGGCTTTTTCACCGAGGCCGGCATTCCGGTGCAAAATGCCGATGAGGTTGTCCATGCGCTTTACCGCGGAAGGGCCGTCGCGCCCGTGGAAGCGGCCTTTCCCGGCGTTGCTGTCGATGGCGTGATTGACCGCGCCCGTCTGAGCAAGGCGCTTGCCGGAAAGCCGGAGAATTTCGAAAGACTGGAGGCAATCGTTCATCCTCTGGTGCGTGAAGAACGCGACCGGTTCCTCGAAAAGGCCCGGGCCGACGGGGCGGCGATTGCGGTGCTCGACATTCCGCTTCTCTATGAAACTGGCGCCGACCGATCGGTCGATTGTGTGCTGGTGGTCACCTGCGATCCGCAAATCCAGCGCGAACGTGTGCTGGCGCGGCCGGATATGACAGTGGAAAAGTTCGAAACAGTGCTGAAACGTCAGCTTTCCGATGGCGAAAAACGCGCGCGGGCCAACTATATTGTCGATACCGGACACGGCATCGACCAGGCGCGAGCAGCGATCGGTCACATTATTGCCGCGCTTGAAGGCAAGGCAGCGGATAAAGACAGGGAGCGATGATGAAGGTCACGCGCGATATCATCTTCGATACCGAAACCACGGGTATGGACAAGAATGACGACCGGCTGATCGAGATCGGCGGCGTTGAGCTGATCGACCATTTTCCGACCGGCAAGACCTTTCATGTCTATATCAATCCGGATGGCAAGAGCGTGCATCCCGAAGCCCTGCAGGTGCACGGCATTTCGGACGATTTCCTGAAGGACAAGCCGGTATTTGCCGATGTTGTCGACGATCTTCTGGCGTTTTTCGATGGCGCCCGCTGGATTGCCCACAACGCCGCCTTCGACATGGGCTTCATCAATGTCGAACTCGGCCGTCTCGGCAAACCGCCGATCGATCAGGAAATGGTAGTCGACACCCTGGCGCTGGCGCGGCGCAAACATCCGATGGGCCCCAACAGTCTCGATGCGCTCTGCAAGCGCTATTCGATCGACAATGCCCACCGCACCAAGCACGGGGCGTTGCTCGATGCCGAGCTGCTGGCGGAAGTCTATATCGAGATGTCGGGCGGCCGGCAGGCCGCCTTCCGTCTCGTCAATGCCGGTTCAGCCGATGAATATGACAGCGACGGAAACCTGCGCAAGCTTCCGCCCCTGGTCCGCCCTCGCCCGCTGGCTTCGCGCGTTCACGCGGATGAGGTCGAAGCGCATGCGAAAATGCTTGCCGAGATCGGCGACAAGGCATTGTGGAACAGCGTTTCGGACAAGTAAGGATTTTGTCCGAATATGATCCGTGCAGTTTGTCGGATCATATTCGGTCCTATCCTACATATTTGCGCCAGTCGTGTTGTTCCTGAAACCCCAGAACCTCGCGGATCTTGCGGTTGGAGAGCGGCGCTTCATAGTCGCCCATCTCACGGGTGATCGGCGTGTTCGGTGCGTATTTCTTCAGGAAATCGACCGTCTTTTCGTTGGCGGTGATCGTGTCGTTGGTGGCGTTGAAAACCTCGAAGCCGAGCCCGTCCTTTTGCAGGCAAAGATCGACGATCTGGCCGAGATCGCGGGCATCGATATAGCTCCAGGCATTGCGCTTGCGCGATGGCGGATCGGCGAGGAAACCGGGGAAATTGCTGTAATCCTCCGGTGAAATGACATTGCCGATGCGAAGCGCGTAGATATCCGCGTCGTAACGCAGGGCAAAGGCGCGCGCGGTCTTCTCGTTGCAGACCTTGGAAAGCCCGTAGCTGTCCATCGGGTCGACATCGTAATCCTCTTCCAGCGGAAAGGCGTGAAAATCCTTGTCGCCCTCGGCAAAGCAGACGCCATAGGTGGTTTCGCTGGAGGCGATGATGACCTTGCGCACCCCAAGCTTCACCGCCGCTTCGATGACATTGTAGGTCGACATAACATTGGTCTGATAGGTGACGTTGTCGGGCGTGATCATCACCCGCGGAATGGCGGCGAAATGCACCACGGCATCGGGTGCGACGGGTGGTTTGCCATCTTCATAACGCTCCATGCCGAAATGCATGGACATGGCATTGAACACCTGTCCGCTGTCGGTGAGGTCGGTGATGAAGGTGTTGACGTCCGGATGGTCGAGCGCGACCAGATCGAGATTGAGAATATCGTGACCCTTGTCCAGAAGGTAGGGGATCACGTCACGGCCGGCCTTGCCGCTACCGCCGGTGAAAACGATGCGCTTGCTCATTTTTTCCTCGCTTTTGGGATGCTCCTCGAATGGCCGGATCGTGCATCCATCCGCGCGAGGCGTCAAACCGATTTGCCGGCTTTTTTCACGGTGGCTTGGCAGAGCGGCGGTGACATGGCTATTCTGGCCCGCATTATTGACGATGGCTCAATTGAGCGGGGTAGCGGAAAACATGGCGAAAAAATCCGGCAGCGCATCGCGCCTTGACGACGCCGCACGGGCCGGCTGGCTCTATTATGTCGCCGGCCGCACGCAGGATGAAATTGCCGCTGCCATGGGCATTTCCCGCCAGAGCGCCCAGCGTCTGGTGTCGCTTGCCATGTCCGAACGGCTGATCAAGGTGCGTCTCGACCACCCGATTGCCGAATGCATGGCGCTTTCGGCAGCGCTTCAGGAACGTTACCGCCTGAAACAGGTGCAGGTCGTGCCGAGCGATCCGAATTCCGATACCGCACCAACGGGAATCGCCGAGGAAGGCGCGGCCGAAATCGAGCGCTGGCTGAAGCGAGCCGAACCGACCGTGCTGGCCATGGGCACGGGGCGCACGCTGCGCTCGGCGGTGGAGCAATTGCCGCCGATGGCCTGTCCGCAACACCGCATCGTCTCGCTTACCGGCAATATCAGCCCCGATGGTTCGGCGGCCTATTACAATGTCATCTTCCTGATGGCCGATGCCATTCAGGCGCGACATTTTCCCATGCCCCTGCCGGTTCTGGTGTCCACGCCGGAAGAGCGCGCCCTGTTCCATGCCCAGCCGCTGGTGAAACCGACGCTGGAACTCGGCGGCAAGGCCGATGTCACCTTCGTCGGCATCGGTGAACTCGGCGCGAAAGGCCCGCTGCTGCTCGACGGCTTTCTCACGGCGGGCGAAATGGAGGAACTGGTTGCCGCCGGCGCGGCCGGCGAAATTTGCGGCTGGCTTTACAATGATGACGGCAGGCTGCTCGATCACCCGATCAACCAGCGTGTGGCCAGCATTCCCCTGCCCTTTGCCGATGACGCCATCATTTTCGGCATGGCCCGCGGCAAGCCCAAGCACCGCGCCATCCGCGGCGCGCTGAGGGGTGGATTGATCAACGCACTGATCACCGACGAGGACGCGGCGCGGTTCCTGCTGGAGGAATAGCTCTTTTCGGGGAGCATGGCGGCACGTTTTCCCGACCAGAGAGACCTGTTGCGCGCAAGCCCCTCTCCTTCCTCGGCGTCATTCTCGGGCTTGACCCGAGAATCCATTCACCCATCCGCACGACTGATGCTGACTGTGGTCTTCATGCTTTGCGATGCCGCAGGCAAAACCGCTGACGCTTCTCGCGACAGACGTGATTGGACCCTCGGGTCAAGCCCGAGGGTGACGAAAGTGGTGAGGCGATCGGATAGCCGGCACGTGTGAGACAAGCATGGAGCGTTGAGCCATGGCTTTTTGCTCAAGGCACGCAGGCCTGTCGAAACGAAAATCCGACCTTCGCGATGGCTTCAAAATTTCTTCTTTAAAAACATCGTATTAAAATATTCGCCCAAAGTATGAGCATTCGCCCACTTGACAGTTTGCAGTGAATAGTGGGTAATTGCTCACACAGTAAGCTATTGCTCAATCTGAGGGAGGAACGAGTATGAGACTGCACACGACACTTCTGGGCGCGTGCTCACTTGTGGCGCTGACCGGCGTCGCTTCGGCCGAAACGCTGACGATTGCCACCGTCAATAATGGTGACATGATCCGCATGCAGAAGCTCACTGACGATTTCACCGCGCAGCATCCCGATATCGACCTCGACTGGGTCACGCTGGAAGAAAATGTGCTGCGCCAGCGGGTGACCACCGACATCGCCACGAACAGCGGCCAGTACGACGTGCTGACCATCGGCAATTACGAAGTGCCGATCTGGGCCAAGCAGGACTGGCTCTTGGCGCTGGACGGCATGCCGGATGATTACGACGCCGGCGATCTTCTGCCGGCCATTGCCGGTGGCCTGTCGGTTGACGACACGCTCTATGCCGCCCCTTTTTATGGCGAAAGCGCCATGGTGATGTACCGCACCGATCTGGCTGAAAAGGCCGGCGTGACCATTCCGGCCGAACCCAAATGGGACGACATCAAGAAGGCCGCCGCCGCCATGACTGACAAGGACAATGGCATTACGGCATCTGCCTGCGCGGCAAGGCCGGCTGGGGCGAGAACATGGCCTTTATCACCGCCATGTCCAATTCCTATGGCGCGCGCTGGTTCGACATGGACTGGAAACCGCAGTTCGAGAGCGATGAGTGGAAGGCAACGCTCACCGATTATCTCGACCTGATGAACAATTACGGTCCGCCCGGCGCCTCCTCCAACGGCTTCAACGAAAACCTCGCCCTGTTCCAGCAGGGCAAGTGCGGCATGTGGATCGACGCAACGGTGGCCGCTTCCTTCGTGACCGACCCGGATGAATCCAAGGTCGCTGACTCGGTCGGTTTCGCGCTGTTCCCGGAAAAGGGCGATATCGGCAATCGCGGCAACTGGCTGTGGTCGTGGAACCTCGCAATCCCGGCGTCCACGCAGAAGGCGGATGCGGCCAAGGCGTTTGTCGCCTGGGCAACCTCCAAGCACTACACCGATCTTGTTGCAGAACAGGATGGCTGGCGCGCGGCCCCTCCCGGCACCCGCACCTCGCTTTACGAGAATGCGGATTACCAGAAGGCAGCCCCCTTCGCGGAAATGACGCTGGAATCGATCAATGCCGTCGATACCAAGAAGCCGTCGGTTCAGGACATTCCCTATACCGGGGCGCAGTTCGTCTCGATCCCGGAATTCCAGGGCATCGGCACGGCGGTCGGCCAGCAGTTTTCCGCAGCCCTTGCGGGCAATGTGACGGCCGATCAGGCGCTGTCCAATGCCCAGCAGATCACCGCACGTGAGATGATGAAGGCCGGTTATCCGAAATAGGCATTCCTCCGGCAGGTGGCCGGGCCCCGTGCCCGGCTGCCCGTTTCCGATTTTTCCTTTGAAGGCGTTTGTCGAGAACCGCCGTGCGTCCTGCCGACGGCGGTTCCCGTGATTTCCGCAAACCCGGGCACACCGGTGCGAAACCATTGAGACGTGATGCGGCCTTGAGGCCGGCCTCACCGAGCGGGGATAACCGAAATGGCGACGACCCATACAAAACATGCGGCGCGGCTGATGATGGCGCCCTCGGTCATTCTGCTATTGCTGTGGATGATCATTCCGCTGTCGATGACCGTCTATTTCTCGTTTCTGCGGTATAATCTCCTGATGCCGGGAACCGAGAGTTTCGCCGGCTTCATGAATTACCGTTTCTTCCTGACCGACCCCGCCTTCTTTCAGGCGATCGGCAATACGTTGATCCTGGTCGGCGGTGTGCTGTTTGCCACCGTTGTCGGCGGTATTGCGCTGGCGCTGCTGCTGGATCAGCCGATCTTCGGTCAGGGCATTGTCCGCATTCTGGTCATCGCACCGTTCTTCGTCATGCCGACGGTTTCGGCGCTGGTGTGGAAGAACATGCTGATGAACCCGGTCAACGGGCTGTTCGCCTCTCTGGCGCGCTTTATCGGCATACAGCCGATCGATTTTTTATCCTCGATCCCGCTGACGTCAATCAGCCTCATTGTCGCCTGGCAATGGCTGCCGTTCGCAACGCTCATTCTGCTGACCGCGCTGCAATCATTGTCCGAAGAGCAGAAGGAAGCCGCCGAGATGGATGGCGCCAATGCCTTCAACCGGCTGATCTACATCATCCTGCCGCATATGGCCCGCGCCATCACCGTGGTGGTGCTGATCGAGACCATCTTCCTGCTCTCCGTCTTCGCCGAAATTCTGGTGACCACCAATGGCGGACCGGGAACGGAAAGCACCAATCTGACCTACCTCGTCTACATGCAGGCATTGCTGCAGTTCGACGTGGGCGGCGCTTCGGCCGGCGGCATCATCGCTGTCATTCTCGCCAATATCGTTGCGATCTTCCTGGTTCGCATGATCGGCAAAAATCTGGAGGACTGACGATGGCACGCCGGGTTTCAACACAGAAAAAACTGGCCTTCACGCTTCTGGCATGGGTCGTGGCGCTTCTGATCTTCTTCCCGATCCTGTGGACGGTTCTGACCAGTTTCAAGACCGAAGGCGAGGCCGTTTCCTCGCCGCCGTCCTTCCTGTTCTTCCAGTGGACGCTGGAAAACTATGTGGAGGTGCAGGCCCGCTCCAGCTATTTCCACCACTTCTGGAATTCGGTGGCGATCTCGCTTGGTTCCACGGTGATCGGGCTTCTGATCTCCGTTCCCTCCGCCTGGGCAATGGCGTTCTCACCGACGAAACGCACCAAGGACATCCTGCTGTGGATGCTGTCCACCAAGATGCTGCCCGCCGTCGGCGTGCTGGTGCCGATCTACATCATCTTCCGCGACCTCGGCCTGCTCGACACCCGCATCGGCTTGATCATCGTGATGATGCTGATCAACCTGCCGATCATGGTGTGGATGCTCTACACCTATTTCAAGGAAATTCCCGGCGAGATCCTCGAAGCCGCCCGCATGGACGGGGCGACGCTCGGCAAGGAGCTGATCTATGTGCTCACCCCGATGGCGGTGCCGGGCATTGCCTCCACCCTTCTTCTCAACATCATCCTTGCCTGGAACGAAGCCTTCTGGACCCTGAACCTGACGGCTTCAAAGGCGGCGCCGCTGACGGCCTTCATCGCCTCCTATTCGAGCCCGGAAGGCCTGTTTTACGCCAAGCTTTCCGCCGCCTCGACCATGGCAATTGCGCCGATCGTCATCCTCGGCTGGTTTTCGCAGAAGCAGCTCGTGCGCGGGCTCACCTTCGGCGCGGTTAAATAAGGACAGGACCAATGGGCAGCATCAGACTTGAAAACGTCTCCAAGCATTTTGGCGAACATGCGGTCATTCCGTCGATCGATCTTGAAATCAATGATGGCGAGTTCGTCGTCTTTGTCGGCCCCTCGGGCTGCGGCAAGTCCACCCTTCTGCGCCTGATTGCAGGCCTTGAGGATGTTACCGGCGGCCGCATCCTGATCGATGGCGAGGATGCCACAGCCAAACCGCCGGCAAAGCGCGGCCTTGCCATGGTGTTCCAGTCCTATGCGCTTTATCCGCATATGAGCGTGCGCGCCAATATCGGCTTTCCGCTGAAAATGGCCAATTTCGACAAGGCCGAAATCGACCGCAAGGTTGAGGAGGCGGCAAAGATCCTGAACCTGACCGATTATCTGGAGCGCAAGCCGCGCGCGCTTTCCGGTGGTCAGCGCCAGCGCGTCGCCATTGGCCGCGCGATCGTGCGCGCGCCGGAATGTTTCCTGTTCGACGAACCGCTCTCGAACCTCGATGCAGCGCTTCGGGTCAATATGCGGCTCGAAATCTCCGAACTGCACCAGCAGCTTGGCGCAACCTCGATCTACGTGACCCACGACCAGGTGGAAGCCATGACCATGGCCGACAAGATCGTGGTCCTGCGCGCCGGCAATATCGAACAGGTCGGCTCGCCGCTCGAACTTTACCGCAGTCCCGCCAATCTCTTTGTCGCCGGTTTCATCGGTTCGCCGAAGATGAATTTCATCGACGGCGAGGCGGCTGCGGAATTCGGCGCCCACACGATCGGCATCAGACCCGAACATGTCGCCCTTTCCACCGAAAACGGCAAATGGAAGGGCAAGGTCGTCGTTTCCGAACATCTCGGTTCCGACACCTTCCTGCATGTCGATGTTCCCGGGCTCGGCCATATCACCACCCGCACGGATGGCGAGTTTCCGGTGCGCCACGGCGACATGGTGTTCATCTCGCCGGACCCCGAACGGCTTTACCGCTTCAACGCGGATGGCCTTGCCGCCTGACCGGCGCCGTCGACCAAACAGCGAAATGCGAAGACTGGACCTTGAGACCATGACCGAGCCCCTCAACCTCGAAAATCTTGATCAGCATGCGGACAAGGCGGCCGTGCCGGCCTATCAGCGCAGCGCCCTTTCCGCCGGGATCGTTCATTTCGGCGTCGGCAATTTCCACCGCGCGCATCAGGCGGTCTACCTGCATCAGCTTTTCAACAAGGGCCGCGATCTCGACTGGGCCATCATCGGCGCCGGCGTCATGCCCTCCGACACGAAGATGCGCGACGTTCTTGCCGGCCAGGATTTCCTGACCACCGTGGTGGACCAGGAGGCGGATGCCAGCGAAGCCACTATCACCGGTGCGATGATCGACATGATCGCCCCGCCCGATTACGCGGCGATGATCGAAAAACTCGCCGATCCGGCAATCCGCATTGTCTCGCTGACGGTGACGGAAGGCGGCTATTTCATCGATCCGGCCACCGGGAAATTCGACCCGACCCATCCGGCCATCGTCGCCGATGGTGAAAATCCGGATACCCCGAAAACGGCCTTTGGCCTGATCATCGCCGGTCTGAAGAAACGCCGCAGCGAAAACATACCGCCCTTTACCGTGATGTGCTGCGACAACATTCCGCATAACGGCGCGGTGACCAAGGCCACCGTCTCAGGCCTCGCCGAACTCTCCGATCCGGCCTTTGCCGGCTGGATCCGCGACAATGTTGCCTTTCCCAATGCCATGGTCGACCGGATCACGCCGGCCACCGGCAAGCGCGAACGCGATATCACGCGGGAGGAATATGGCATTGCGGACAATTGGCCGGTGTTCTGCGAGGGCTTCAAACAGTGGGTGCTGGAGGATGACTTTCCGCTTGGCCGCCCGGCGCTGGAGAAGGTCGGCGTCACCTTTGTCGAGGATGTCAGCCCCTATGAGGTGATGAAGCTCAGGATCCTCAACGGCGGCCATGCGGCCATCGCCTATCCCGGCGAACTGCTCGATATCCATTTCGTGCACGAGGCGATGGAGAACGAACTGATCGCCGCCTTTCTCGAAAAACTCGAGAAGGAGGAAATCATTCCCATCGTGCCGCCGGTGCCCGATACCGATCTTGCCGGCTATTACGAGCTGATTGCCCGGCGCTTCGCCAATCCCAAGATCGGCGACACGATTGAGCGGCTGGCGCTCGACGGTTCCAACCGGCAGCCGAAATTCATCCTGCCATCCACGGCGGCGCGGCTGGACAAGGGCCTTGATGTCGTCGGTCTCGCGCTGGTCTCGGCGCTGTGGTGCCGCTATTTCGAGGGGACATCCGACAGCGGCCGCGCCATCCGCTTCAACGATGAGGCCGCCGACCGTCTTCACAAGGCCGCACTTGCAAGCCGCGAAGACCCGATGATTTTCCTTGAGGACCGCGCCATCTTCGGCTCGATCTCCGACAATGAAACCTTCCGCAAGCGCTTCTCGGCAGCGCTGGAGAGCCTCAGAACCGCCGGGACCGCCGAAACACTGAAACGCTATATCGCCGGTGATCTGGCATAGTGTATCCGGCTACCGATGATTGGCCCGGCCCGCGCCCGGGAAAGCCCGGCGCGGACAGGATGTTTGACGAAATCTGCATTCTCGTCCACCTTGTGCGCAAAGACTGACAGGGTGGGGAGCGTGCAGGATGCGCGATCACGTGATTGCGGTCGATGTCGGCACGGCAAGCGTCAGGGCAGGCATTTTCGACAAAACCGGCACCATGCTGTCCCGCAGGGTCGAGCCGCTGCGGCTGCGCCGTCCGGGCGCGCGGCGCGGCGAATATGTGTCCGACGACATCTGGCAGACGACGGCGATGGCGGTGCGAAGTGCGCGCCTTGCAAGCGGTCTCGGCCCCGAGCGGATTGCGGGCCTCGCCTTCGGTGCCACATGCTCGCTGGTGCTGCTCGACCGGGCGGGCGATCCGCTGCCGCTTTTTACGGATGACAGCGGGTCCTATGACACCATCGCCTGGTTCGATCACCGCGCCAGAGACGAGGCGGCGGAGCTGAGTGCCACCGGTGAGGCCGCGGTCAGGCATTCCGGCGGGTCGATTTCGCCGGAAATGCAGGTGCCGAAGCTTTTGTGGCTGAAGCGGAACCGGCCGGAGCTTTGGCAAAAGGCTGGCGATTTCTTCGATCTCGCCGATTTCCTGAGTTTTCGGGCAACCGGCAGCCGGCAGCGTTCGCTTTCCACACTTGCCACCAAATGGTTTCATATGGCTGAGAATGCCGATCCCTGGCCGCGTGCGCTTTTCGACCGGTTCAGCCTTGGCGATCTGCCGGAAAAGGCCGGTGCCGGGATACCGCCGTGCCCGCCCGGCAAAGCCATCGGCAAGCTGACCGAAGCTGCGGCAGAAGCATTCGGGCTTGATTGCAACGTGACGGTTGCCGCCGGCATGGTGGATGCCTATGCCGGCGCGCTCGGCGCGTTGCCGCACCCCGGAATGAAGGCACCCGGCGAATTCGCGCTGATCGGCGGAACCTCCAGCTGCCTTATCGGCTATGGGCCCGATCCCGTCTTCGCCGGAAGCGTATGGGGCCCCTATTTTTCCGCGATCTATCCGCACCAATGGCCGTTCGAGGCCGGACAGTCCGCAACTGGCGGCCTGCTCAACCACCTGCTTGAAATCCATGCCGAGGGCGGCCCGGCAACGGAAGCCCGTCACGAGCAGGTCAATGCCCGGATTGCTTCCATGATTGCGGCAGACGGCCCCGGTTTTGCTGACGGGCTGGATATCCTGCCCGATTTTCACGGCTCCCGCTCGCCCTTTGCCGACCCGGCCATGACCGGCATGGTCGCGGGCCTCACCCTCGACAAGTCTTTCGACGGGCTTTGCCGGCTTTACTGGCGCGCCTGCATTGCCATTGCACTGTCGCTGCGGCAGATCCTCGAACATCTTGCCGAAAACGGCATTCCCGCAACCGCGCTCCACCTTGCCGGCGGCCATCGGCGCAATCCGCTTCTCTCAAGGCTTTACGCCGATGTCACCGGCCGCCCGGTGCATGTTTCCCCGACGGAAGACGTGGTGCTGCTGGGTTCTGCGGTAAACGCCGCCGCGGCATCGGGCCTTCATGCGGGTCTCGAGCAGGCCGCCACCGCGATGCGGACCACCGGACACACCCATAATCCCGATCCGGCGCTTTCGGATTATTACGAAAGTCAGTATGTCCGTCTTGAAATCCTGCAGGCCTGCCGCGACGCGCTGCGCAGCGTTGACCCGGCCGCTCAACGGGGGCAGAGAAAGACATAAAGATTTCTTTATGTCTTTCTTGTCAGCGACGCCCAAGGCTGTTACTAACGAAGCAAACCGAACGCAGCGTGTTGCCCGCCTGACAGTGCCGGCCGCGATCTGCCGCACCCATTTTTTGCCTCGGGAGTTTTTCAATGAGCGCCACAGAAGATTTCATCGTCGCCGATATCGCGCTGGCCGATTACGGCCGCAAGGAACTGGAGATTGCCGAAACCGAAATGCCGGGCCTGATGGCCGCGCGCGAGGAATTCGGTGAAAGCCAGCCGCTGAAGGGCGCGCGCATTTCCGGTTCGCTGCACATGACGATCCAGACCGGCGTTCTGATCGAAACCCTTAAAGTCCTGGGCGCCGATGTCCGTTGGGCGTCCTGCAACATCTTCTCCACCCAGGATCACGCCGCTGCCGCCATTGCCGCCACCGGCACGCCGGTGTTTGCGGTCAAGGGCGAAAGCCTTGCCGAATACTGGTCCTATACCGACCGGATCTTCCAGTGGAACGATGGCGGACAGTCGAACCTGATCCTCGATGATGGCGGCGACGCCACCATGTATATCCTGATCGGCGCGCGCGCCGAGGCTGGCGAGGATGTGCTGTCCAAGCCGGGTTCGGAAGAAGAGGAAGTGCTGTTCGCGCAGATCAAGAAGCGCATGGCCGAAACGCCCGGCTTCTTCACCAAGCAGCGCGATGCGCTTCTGGGCGTGACGGAAGAAACCACCACCGGCGTCAACCGGCTCTACCAGCTTGCCCGTGCCGGCCAGCTCCCCTTCCCGGCCATCAATGTCAACGACTCGGTCACCAAGTCGAAATTCGACAACAAGTATGGCTGCAAGGAATCCCTCGTCGACGGTATCCGCCGCGCCACCGATGTGATGATGGCCGGCAAGGTCGCCGTCGTCTGCGGTTACGGCGATGTCGGCAAGGGCTCGGCCGCCTCGCTTTCCGGCGCAGGTGCGCGCGTCAAGGTGACCGAAGCCGATCCGATCTGCGCCCTGCAGGCCGCCATGGACGGCTTCGAGGTCGTGCAGCTGGAAGATGTTGTCTCGACCGCCGATATCTTCGTCACCACCACCGGCAACAAGGACATCATCCGCCTGGAACACATGCGCGAGATGAAGGACATGGCGATTGTCGGCAATATCGGCCATTTCGATAACGAAATTCAGGTCAATTCGCTGCGCAATTACAAATGGACCAACATCAAGCCGCAGGTCGACATGATTGCGTTTCCCGACGGCAAGCGGCTGATCCTGCTGTCGGAAGGCCGCCTTCTGAACCTCGGCAATGCCACCGGCCACCCCTCCTTCGTGATGTCGGCGTCGTTCACCAACCAGGTGCTGGCGCAGATGGAAATCTTCCAGCACCGCGACAAATACGAAAATGCCGTTCACGTTCTGCCCAAGCATCTCGACGAAAAGGTCGCCCGCCTGCATCTCGACAAGCTCGGCGCCAAGCTGACCGTTCTGTCGGAAGAACAGGCCGCCTATATCGGCGTGACGCCGGAAGGCCCGTTCAAGCCGGAACATTATCGTTACTGATCGACAAAAAAGCCGCAGCGAATGAAACACGTCGCTGCGGCGCTATGAAGAGGCGTGGTTTTCGATCTTCAGCACCACGCACGCGCGCCACCCTCGGGCTTGACCCGAGGGTCCAGTCCCGGTCGGCATCTTACGCGTGAAAAGGTCTAGGGATCCTCGGGTCAAGCCCGAGGATAACGCCAAAGCAGGGGAAAGTCTGGCAAAACGGACGCCCTGGTTCCCGGAAATCCGTTCCCAAACCGGAAAATTTACAAACTCAAAGCGGCGGCGTGCCGTTTTCAAAAAGCGCATTGCCGGCGAAATAGAGCGAGCCGCCGATCAGGATGCGTGGCGGCGGCTGGTCGACGCGGGCGCGCAGGCAGATGGCGGCCAGCGCCTCGCCGATCGAGGAGACCGGCTCGGCCGAAAGACCGGCATCGGCGGCTGAAGATGCCAACGCCACGGGGTCGATGAACGCTTCCGTGCCCTTGATCGGCGCGCAATAGACATAATTGGCAAGCCCGGCGAAATGCTCGAAAAAGCCGAACGGGTCCTTGGTGTTGATCATCCCGATGATCAGGAACAGCGGGCGCGGGTCGTGCTCCTCGAAGCCGGCCAGCGCTTCGGCAATCACCTCGCCAGCGCCGGGGTTATGCCCGCCATCCAGCCAGATTTCGCTGCCTTCGGGGGCTGCCGTCACCAGATCGCCTTCCGTCAGCTGCTGCAGGCGGGCGGGCCAGAACACATTGCGCATCGCCGTTTCGACAGCGCTCTCGTCAATCGCGAAACCGGCGGCCTTGACGGCCGAAATGGCAGCAGCCGCATTGGCGTATTGGTGGCGGCCGGGCAGTGCCGGCAGCGGCAGGTCCATCAGCCCGTCGCCGTCCTGATAGACGAGACGGCCGTGCTCCTCATGGGCGCTGTAATCCTGGCCGTAGAGGTGGAGCGGACAGCCAAGCCTGTCGGCCGTGGCGATCAGCACCTCTTCGGCGGCCTCATATTCCTGCTGGCCGATCACGACCGGCACGCCCGGTTTCATGATCCCGGCCTTTTCGGCCGCAATCAGCTCGACGCGGTCGCCGAGATAGGCCTGATGGTCGAGCGAGATCGGCATGATCACGCTGACGGCGGGCTTGTCGATGATGTTGGTGGCATCGAAACGGCCACCAAGGCCGACTTCCAGAATAACGACGTCGGCGGGAATTTCCGCAAACAGCACAAAGGTCGTTGCCGTCAGCAGCTCGAACACCGTGGCCGTCGCGCCGGCATTGGCCGCTTCCACGCGCTTCAGCGTCTCAGCCAGCAGCGTGTCGTCGACATAGCCGCTGGCGCCGCCGGGGCCGCCGATGCGGAAGCGCTCGTGCCAGCGCACCAGATGCGGTGAGGAATGGACATGAACCGAAAGCCCGGCAGCTTCCAGCAATGCGCGACTGAAGGCGCTTGCCGACCCCTTGCCGTTTGTCCCGGCAATATGGATCACCGGCGGCAGCGCCAGATGCGGATTGCCGAGTTTTTCAAGAAGGTTCCGGATCCGGTCGAGCGACAGATCGAACCCCTTGGGATGCAATTGCATCAGGTGATCGATCACGCGCTCGGCCGCGCCGAGGGAATGGTTGTCCATGATGGGTCCGATTTCCGGAGCGCTGGGCCTCTATCGGCCGCGCCCTGCTTCATCTTTTTTGTTTCCGGGCAGCCTGTCGCCACCCGGAAATTGCTGTCGGGACCGGTGCTGCCCGGGGCCTGAACGGCCTCAGCTCTGCGGGGCCGGCGCCTGATCGCTCTCGATCTTTTCGTGCGGTGTCTCGTCGGCGATGGCATCGTGATGTTTCGGCGGTTCCAGCATGGCATTTGCCGTCGGCGGCGCGCCGGTCATGATCTTCAGCACGCGCGCCAGCGTTTCGGGAATGTCGTGGCGCCTGACGACCATGTCGATCATGCCGTGATCCAGCAGGTATTCCGCGGTCTGGAAGCCGTCGGGCAGCTGTTCGCGAATGGTCTGCTCGATCACGCGGCGGCCGGCAAAGCCGATCTCGGCGCCCGGCTCGGAGATGTGCAGATCGCCCAGCATCGCATAGGAGGCCGAAACCCCGCCGGTCGTCGGGTTGGTCAGAACGACGATATAGGGCAGGCCCGCCTCGCGCATCATCTCGACCATCACGGTCACGCGCGGCATCTGCATCAGCGACAGCACGCCTTCCTGCATGCGTGCGCCGCCGGAAGCCGGGAAGATCACCAGCGGGCAGTTTTCCTTGAGCGCCCGTTCGAAAGCCTGAATGATCGCCTCGCCTGCGGCCATGCCCAGCGAGCCACCGAGGAATTTGAACTCATGAACCACGGCCACCAGCTTGAGGCCCTCAAGCGTGCCGACACCGGCGACGATCGTGTCGTCCTGTCCGGTCTTGGTGCGGTTTTCCTTCAGACGGTCGGCGTATTTCTTGGAGTCGCGAAACTTCAGCGGGTCCTGCGCCACCTTCGGCTGCGGCAGGTCCTCGAACTGGCCGTTGTCGAACAGGTCAATCAGCCGCGCGCGCGCCGGCATCTTCATGTGATAGCCGGACGAGGGAATGACCCATTTGTTTTCTTCCAGATCGGTGTGAAACACCATCGCGCCTGTTTCGGGGCACTTGATCCACAAATTCTCGGGCACTTCGCGCCGGCCGAACATGGAATTGATCCGCGGCCGCACATAATTGGTTATCCAGTTCACCAAATGAACCTCCTGAATAGCATTGCCTGCGGTTTGCCAGATTTACTCCGCCGCCGCAAGGCGGGCGTCCCGTACGCCGCTTGAAAGCCCGCGCACGAAGGTCGAAACCGCATCAACCGTGTCCTTGCCGCCCTTGCCGTTCCCATCGAGACTGCCGGCGATCTGGTTGACCACTGCCGTGCCGACCACGACGCCATCGGCCGCCGCACCGATCAGGCGGGCATGTTCGGCCGTCTTCACGCCGAAGCCGACGCAGACGGGAAGATCGGTATGCGCCTTGATGCGCGAAACGGCTTCGCCCACCTTCGACGGGTCGGGCAGCGCCGAGCCGGTAATGCCGTTCATCGACACGTAATAGACGAAACCGGATGTGTTCTGCAGAACCGCCGGCAGGCGCTTCTCATCGGTCGTCGGCGTGGCCAGACGGATGAAGTTGAGGCCCTTTTCGAGTGCGGGAATGCACAGCTCGTTGTCCATTTCCGGCGGCAGGTCAACGATGATCAGCCCGTCGATCCCGGCCTCAAGGGCGGTGTCCACAAAGCGCTCGACGCCGTAGATGTAGATCGGATTGTAATAGCCCATCATCACGATCGGCGTATCGGCATCCTCTTTGCGAAAACGACGGGCCAGTTCCAGCGTCTTTTCCAGCGTCTGCCCGCCTTTCAGCGCCCTGAGACCCGCCATCTGGATGGCCGGTCCGTCGGCCATCGGGTCGGAAAACGGCATGCCGAGTTCGATCACGTCGGCGCCCGCCTTCGGAAGCGCCTTCATGATCTCAAGCGAGGTGTCGAAATCGGGATCGCCACCCATGAAATAGGTGATCAGCGCCGGCCGGCCCTCGGCCTTCAGGGCTGCAAAGCGTTTTTCCATGCGTTCGGTCATACTGTACTCCGTGGCATCCTCGATGCGAGATAGTCGGCAAGCGGCGCGCCGGACAGGGCTGTATCCATAAACGCCCGCCGCTCGAAATCAATAACGCCCAGTTCCCAGACACAGGCCAGAACCCCTGCCGGAACCGGTGAAAACTCTGGCCGCGCCGTCCCGAGACCGGCCCGCCACATGGCATGCGAGGCAATGCCGCCGTCAAGCCACCAGTGAAGCAGCAGCCATAAGGCCTCCTCTCCGCGATGCAGAACGGCAAAGCCGACCTTCAGATGCGGCTTGCCAAGCGTCGACTGCTCGAGAACCGTCGCGGCTGCGTCCGTCTCGGCGTCGGTAAGGTCGAGATCCGGTGACGTCGAAATGCCGTTCAGCTTGATCACGCCGCCATCTGCGGAAACCGCCCGGAGAAACCCGGCCGCTCTCGGCGCGTAACGTTCTGAAAGCCTTTCCGATGTCATGGCCTCCCTTTCATGATCTGCGGCCGGATGAAAAGCAGCGCCTATTCCGCTTCGTTCCAGGCCGAAATCGCCTTCACCAGTGATTTGTGAACGGCCTTCATGTTCAAAACGAGACTGTCCAGCTCGGCCTCGGGTCGCCGCCCCTCCGAAAGCGCCGAAAGGGCCGCCGCCATCTCGATATTGTAGAGGTTCTGGTGCGCCAGTGCTTCCACCACGGCGTGGCGGATATCCGGCACGTCCGCATTCTCCTCCTCGATAATGTCGAAAAGGGCCTCCGCCAGTTCCGACATCTCCTCAATGGTTTCCGCGCGCGAACCTGTCGTCATGGACCTTACATCTCCATGCCGAGAATCTTGCCGACCGTGTGCACATCCTTGTCGCCGCGACCGGAAAGATTGGCGAGGATGATCTCGTCCTTGCCCATTTTCGGTGCGCGCTTGATGATTTCGGCAATCGCGTGGCTGGCTTCAAGGGCTGGAATGATGCCCTCGAGCCGGGTCATCAGCTGGAAGGCTTCCAGCGCCTCGGTGTCGAGGATCGGCACATAGTCGACCCGGCCGATGTCGTTGAGCCATGAGTGCTCCGGTCCGATGCCCGGATAATCGAGCCCGGCGGAGATCGAATGGCCTTCCTTGATCTGGCCGTCATCATCCTGCAGCAGATAGGTGCGGTTGCCGTGCAGCACGCCCGGCGCGCCCGCCGTCAGCGAGGCACAATGCTCCTCGCCGTCAAGCCCGCGCCCGCCCGCTTCCACGCCGACGATCTTCACATCCTGATCGTCGAGGAAGGGATGGAAAATGCCGATGGCATTCGAACCGCCGCCGACGGCTGCAATCACCAGATCGGGCAGTCGGCCTTCGGCCTCCAGGATCTGCTCTTTCGCCTCCGTGCCGATCACGGCCTGAAAATCGCGCACCATTTCCGGATAGGGATGCGGGCCTGCGGCCGTGCCGATCAGGTAATAGGTGTCGTCGACATTGGTAACCCAGTCGCGCAGCGCTTCGTTCATGGCGTCTTTCAGCGTGCCATGGCCGGCCGTCACCGGCTTCACCTCGGCGCCGAGGAGCTTCATGCGGAACACGTTGGGCGCCTGCCGTTCGACATCGGTCGCGCCCATATAGACCACGCAAGGCAGGCCGAAGCGGGCGGCCACGGTGGCCGATGCCACGCCGTGCTGGCCGGCGCCGGTTTCGGCGATGATCCGGGTCTTGCCCATGCGCTTGGCCAGCAGGATCTGGCCGAGGCAATTGTTGATCTTGTGCGAGCCGGTGTGGTTCAGCTCCTCGCGCTTGAAATAGATCTTCGCGCCGCCGAGATGCTCGCTGAGCCGTTCGGCATAATAAAGCGGGCTCGGGCGGCCGGTATAGTGCTTGCCCAGCGATGTCAGTTCCGCCTTGAAGGCCGGATCGGTCTTGGCCCTGTCCCATTCCGCCTGCAGGTCGAGGATCAGCGGCATCAGCGTTTCGGCCACGAAGCGTCCGCCGAAAATGCCGAACAGGCCGCTTTCGTCGGGGCCGGATTTGAAGGAGTTTGGTTTTGGCGTCTCGTTCACGTCAGTCTCCATCAGGCCGTCTGGCGCATCCGCGCCTTGTCGACGGCATCAAAAAAGGCATCGATCCGGGCCGGATCCTTTATGCCCGGCGCGCTTTCCACACCGGATGATACGTCAAGGCCCGGCGCGTGGATGTCATTGAGCGCGGTCCCCGCATTATCCG
The DNA here is from genome assembly GCF_963677965.2 of uncultured Martelella sp. NCBI lineage: Bacteria > Pseudomonadati > Pseudomonadota > Alphaproteobacteria > Hyphomicrobiales > Aurantimonadaceae > Martelella > uncultured Martelella sp. Next base: position 1,737,702 of record NZ_CAXXFM010000001.1, on the reverse strand, counting down.
CGTTCAGGCCCCCGGACAGAAACCAAGGGATAGTCGCCTGATAGCCGGCAAGCAAGCGCCAATCGAAGGCAACGCCGTTTCCGCCGGGCAGTTCGGCATTTTCCGGTGGCTTTGCATCGAACAGAATGCGGTCGGCAACATCTTCATATTCGCGCGCAAAGGAAAGGTCTTCCGGCGTGCGGATCGAAAATGCCTTGATCACCGGCAGTCCGTAAAGCGCCTTGACGGTGACCACCCGGTCGGGGCTTTCCTTGCCGTGCAGCTGCAGCATGTCGGGTTTCGCGCCATAGACGATTTCCTCGAGCAGCTCGTTATCGGCATTGACGCTCACGGCCACGGTTTTCGCCCGGCCGCGCACATGGTCGATCAGGTCGGCGGCAACATCGACGTCCACATGGCGCGGGCTCTTCTCGAAGAAGATGAAGCCGACATGGCTGGCGCCCCGGGCAATCACGTGGTCGAGCGTTTGTCTGGTACTGATACCGCAGATCTTGATTTCGGGTCTTTTCATGAGGCTTTTCTATCACAAACAGGGGCGGACTGCGAAGGCTTGATCAGGCAAGGGGCGCCTCGAAACGCACCGCATGCAGGAAGGAGCCTTCGTTTTTCAGCCATTGCCGCGCTTGCGGCGTCTGCGGGCAAAGCTTTTCGCACAATGCCCAGAAGCGCGGCCCGTGGTTCATTTCGGAGAGATGGGCGACCTCGTGGGCCGCCAGATAATCGACCACGAACAGGGGCGCCATGGCGATCCGCCAGGAAAAGTTGAGATTGCCGGCCGACGAGCACGAACCCCAGCGCGAGCGGGTGTCCTTGAACGAAATCGCCGAATAGGACCTTCCGCTGGCCGCCGCATGCACCTTCACCCGTTCGGTGATTTCGCGCCGGGCTTCCTTCTTCAGGTAATCGGCGACCCGGCGGCCAATGCTTTCGGCCGGGCCGGAGACGCGCAAAACCTTGCCGTCGCCCTCATCGCGGATCGTGGTCAGCCCGCGCAGATTGCCGCTGTGGCGGATAGTGTGGGCAATGCCGAAGATTGAAACCGAGCCGCCGTCGCAGACATGGGTATCGCGACCCTCGAACCGCGCCATGCGCTCCAGCAGCCAGTCATGATGGCGGCGCAGAAACCCGTCGACTTCGTGGCGTGCGAGGCCGGGGGGAACGGTGAGGCTGACGGCGTGGCCGCCGGGTTCGATCTTCAGCGTCATCCGCCGCGCGCGCGCATTGGTCTTCAGGTTGAGCGGCAGCACCTTGCCGCCGAGATCGATGGTCGTGGGTCTTGCGCGTTTTTCCACGGATCAGCTCATTTTCCTTAAGGTTCCGGCAAGGGGTAGCGCTTTTCTTCTCCGCGCACCAGAAGCGGGCACAAAAAAACGGCACCGCCCTGGGGGAAAGGGCAATGCCGGAAAGTCAGAAGGTCATTCAGTGTTATGCTTCGGGCGCAGGGTTCTGCCCGGAAGCATTGAAATTGCCGCCACGCTCGCGCATGAACCGCTCGAATTCCTCGCGGTCGCGCGCCTTGCGCAGTTCATCGGTGTAGCGGTCGAATTCGGCGCGCATCTCGTCAAGCTTGCGGCGCTCTGCCTCGATCCGCTCCATTTCGCTGCGGCGCCATTCATCGAAAGCGGCATTGCCGGTCGAATGCATGGTGTAATCCGCATTGCGCATGTTGCGCTTGCAGGAGCCGAAGGCCCGTTTGGCCGAATGCTTCCATTCGTCCTTCGTCATATTCAGCCGGTCGCCCCAGATGATGTATGCAAGCATGACAAGGCCGAGCGGCCAGAAGACGACAAAGCCGATCACCATCAGGGCGATCGTAAGTGGCGTCCACGCCGGACGCAGCAATGCGGTCTCGTTCATCTCAAGTTTTCCTCGCTTTGTTACGGCATAAAGCATGCCGACAGAGACTATATGGAAATGAACTGTTTCGGCTTCAAGTTCTTCCGCCTGTTTTCGAGTATTGTGTCAGAACAAGGCGAAAATGGGTCCGGAACCGGCTTTTGCTGCCGATGGCCTGCCGGTTCAGCCGTCGGCCAGCGCGTTTTCATGCTCCTTCAGTGCCTTGTCCATCCGGGTCATATCGACGCCGGTGGTGCGGAAGGTCTGGATCTTGTGGCCGGAAATACCGTAGCCGGCGAGTTCCTTGCGAAGCGCTTCAAGATCTGCGTCATCCATCAGCCCCTTATGCACAGTGGTGCGGATCTGGTAGTCGACACCGCTTTCAAGCACATGGCGGAGGCTTTCAAACGCACGGGCAGCACTTTTCGGCGTTCCCGTCATCCGGTCATAGGCATAGGACGGCGCCTTGACGTCGAAGCCGATCCAGTCGGTCAGGGGCAGCACGTCGCGCAGGCGTTCGGGATAGGCGCCGCCGGAATGCAGGCCCACCTTGAAGCCCATTTTCCGTACAGCCTTCATCGCTGGCAGCAATGCTTTTTGCAGGGTGGGTTCGCCACCGGAAAAGACGACGCCATCGAGAAGTCCGCGTCGGCTTTCCAGAAATTCGAGAATGCCGTCGAAAGTGAAACCGGTCTTCGCCGCGGCATCCAGCAGGCCGGGATTATGGCAATAGGGGCAGCGCCACGGGCAGCCCTGAAGAAAAAGCGTGGTAACAATCCTGTCCGGCCAGTCGCAGAGTGAAAACGGCTCTAAACCGCCGACGCGGAGATCGATCTTGGCGGCAGAGGCGACGTCCGATACAGGTTCTTTCCCTCTTGCGTCGTCCTCGGGCTTGTTGCGGAGCCCGTGCACGTCCTCTCTCTCCGTGTCATCCTCGGGCTTGACCCGAGGATCCATGCCGCGCGGCACGGCTTCAGTGGACCCTCGGGTCAAGCCCGAGGGTGACGCGGGAAGAGGCTGTTCGGCTGCGTTATGCCCGTTCACCGCCCTGTTCCCTGAAATAGCGGCGTTCGGCGAATTCGCCTTTCTTGCCGCGGTTGAAGGAGGAAACCGGACGGTGATAGCCCATCACCCGTGTCCAGATTTCGCAGGGCTGACGCTCCTCGTCGGTCAGCGTGATTTCGGTGTCGGCAACGACGTCTTTCTCAATCAGTGACATGATCTTTCCTTTCATTCAGCGGCAATGAGTGTCGCGCGTTTCTTCGCCAGCCGGTCGGCATCGCATTTCGGGCAGAACTGGTGCTCGCCCTCGATATAGCCATGCGTCGGGCAGATGGAGAATGTCGGCGTGACGGTGATGTAGGGCAGGCGGAAATTCGTCAGTGAACGGCGGACAAGGTTCTTGCAGGCCTCGCCGGAGGACATGCGGCTGCCCATGTAGAGATGCAGCACCGTGCCGCCGGTATATTTCTTCTGCAGCACTTCCTGCCGTGAAAGCGCATCGAAGGGATCATCGGTAAAGCCGGCGGGAAGCTGGCTGGAATTGGTGTAATAGGCGTTTTCCGGCGTGCCAGCCTGGATGATGCCGGGAAAGCGCTTGGCGTCCTCGCGGGCAAAGCGGTGCGCGGTGCCTTCCGCCGGCGTTGCTTCCAGATTGTAGAGGTGTCCGGTTTCCTCCTGATAGGAAACGATCTTCTCGCGCACATGGTCGAGCAGTCTCAGCGCCAGCGCATAGCCCTCTTCGGTGGTGATGTCCTCGCGGTCGTCGGTGAAGTTGCGGATCATCTCGTTGACGCCGTTGACGCCGAGCGTGGAGAAATGATTGCGCAGCGTGCCGAGATAGCGCTTGGTATAGGGGAAAAGCCCCTCGTCGATCAGCCGCTGGATCACCTTGCGCTTGATTTCGAGGCTGTCGCGACCAAGGTCGAGCAGTTCGTCGAGGCGGGCCAGAAGACCGGCCTCGTCGCCCTTGTGGGTAAAGCCGAGGCGGGCGCAGTTGATGGTGACGACGCCGAGCGAACCGGTCTGTTCGGCCGAGCCGAAAAGCCCGTTGCCGCGTTTCAGAAGCTCCGTCAGGTCGAGCTGCAGCCGGCAGCACATCGAGCGCACCATATTGGGCGACAGGTCGGAATTCAGAAAATTCTGGAAATAGGGCAGGCCGTATTTGGCCGTCATCTCGAAAAGTCGCGTGGCATTTTCGCTTTCCCAGGGGAAGTCCGGCGTGATGTTGTAGGTCGGGATCGGGAAGGTGAACACCCGGCCCTTGGCATCGCCCTTGGTCATCACCTCCATATAGGCGCGGTTGATCATGTCCATCTCGACCTGCAGCTCGCCATAGGCAAACGGCATTTCCTCACCGCCGATGATCGGGCGCTGTTCCTTCAGGTCGTCCGGGCAGACCCAGTCGAAGGTGAGGTTGGTAAACGGCGTCTGCGTGCCCCAGCGCGAGGGGACATTCAGATTGTAGATCAGTTCCTGGATCGACTGCAGCACATCCTCATAGGAAAGACCGTCCTTGCGGATGAAGGGGGCCATATAGGTATCGAAGGAAGAAAATGCCTGTGCGCCGGCCCATTCATTCTGCAGCGTGCCGAGGAAATTGACGATCTGGCCGACGGCCGACGACATATGCTTCGGCGGATCGGCCTCGACCTTTCCCGGCACACCGTTCAGCCCCTCGGTGATCAGCGTGCGAAGCGACCAGCCGGCGCAATAGCCCGACAGCATGTCGAGATCGTGGATATGCAGATCGCCGGCGCGGTGCGCAGCGCCAATCTCGGGCGCATAGACATGGGAAAGCCAGTAATTGGCGACGACCTTGCCGGAGACATTGAGGATCAGCCCGCCCAGCGAATAGCCCTGATTGGCATTGGCATTGACGCGCCAGTCGGAGCGGTCGAGATATTCATCGATCGATGAAATCACATCGACAGCGACCTTGCCGCTCTCGCGCAGCTTGGCATGCTTTTCGCGGTAAACGATATAGGCACGCGCGGTCTCGAAGAAGTTGGCCGAAATCAGCACCTGTTCGGCGATGTCCTGAATGCGCTCGATTTCAATCGTCTCACCGGCCGTGCTGTGAGCGATTACCTTGACGACCTGATCGCAAAGCCTGCGCGCCTCGCCGGCGCCGAAAGCATGTGATGCCTCGCCGGCCTTCAGGATGGCGCGTTCGATCTTGCCGGCATCGAATGGCTTGCGCACTCCGTTGCGTTTGACGACGAAAGGCGGCAGGTGTTCTTCGGTGTAGGCGTTTTCGATCACGACATCAGACATGTTGGGCTCCTGGGGTCAGGCCGCACTTCATCTGGTGTATCTAGACGAAAAATCGTCAACATATAGTGGTTGCGGCCATGGCTATCGATGAACTGATTCGAGCTGTCGCGCCTTGTTGATTGTCAGGTCGTGGGACGGTTCCACGAAAAAAGCCACGATGCAGACGTTCTCCTGAAAGGTCCGGGCACTCTCTTTCATCACGTCGGACACCGGCGATTGAGGTCGAGTATGACGACTGAGGAGGAGAGAGGGTGGAACGCCGAACAACGAGCTGCCTCGCAGCCGAAAACGCGGGTCGTGCTGAAGCAAAGCACCACCTTCTATCGTGTTGTTGGCCTGCGGCCTGAGTGCGCCAATCAAAGGTTCCAACGCAACAACACTGGCGCCGGGAAACGCCCGTTTCTCATGGCGCTCTCTCCCATCTGGCATGTTCCAATTTTATCGCTTCTTCATGTGGTTCGGAGAGCCTGTGTCAATTCCCTCTCATGAAATGATAACGATCAGGAAAATGGTATATTAGATCATGTGCACGTATAAATTAGAAATAACGTTTGAAATCTACTTCAATTTATGAATACATTTAATATAATTTTATACACGTAGATAAATATAAGACGTGTATAATGGATATACGTTATTTTAGGTATCATTACATGATGTGTTACTTAAATTTGACGTTGCTGTAATAACTATACGTCTGGGTGCAATGCTCGTTGTGAATAGAGGTGTAGCGTGCTGAACATTGTCATTCCGATGGCAGGCAGGGGCAGTCGTTTTGCGGAGGCGGGCTATCTGACTCCCAAACCCTTTCTCGAAGTGCACGGCAAGCCGATGATCCAGGTGGTCATGGAGAATCTGGCGCCCGTGGTGCCGCATCGATTTATCCTGATTTGTCAGAGCAGCCATATCCGCCAATACCGACTTGAACAGAGCTTGAGTGCGATTGCAGGCGACATCGAGTTGATCGGCATCGACCACGTGACCGAAGGACAGGCGTCGTCCGTTTTGCTCGCCAGCCCCTTTCTCGGCAATGACGATCCGGTGATGACTGCCAATTCGGATCAATTCATCGATGCCGACATCGACAGCTATCTCGACCATATGGAACGTGAATCGCTGGACGGTTTGATCATGACGATGAAGGCGTGCGATCGGAAGTGGTCTTTCGTGCGCAGCGAAAACGGTCGCGTCGTGGAAACAGCTGAAAAGCGTGTGATCTCGCATGATGCCGCCGTCGGCATCTTCAATTTTCGTCGGGGCGGCGATCTGATCAACGGGATCGAAGCCATGATTGCGGACGATCATCGCGTCAATGGCGAGTTTTATGTCTGCCCCGTCTACAATTACCTGATCCGTGCGGGCAGCAAGGTGGGGCACTATAGCATCGGCGCCGAACGTGACGGCATGTACGGGCTCGGTATTCCCGGCGATCTCGATTTCTTTCTGCAGCATCCGGTTTCAGAAAAGGTCCGATGATGGAGGTTCTGTCTCATCGCGGTTTATGGGTAACGGCGGAGGAGAAGAATACCGCCGCCGCCTTCCGGCGTTCGTTCGATCTTGGCTTCGGAACCGAAACCGATATCCGGGATCATGACGGGGAAATCGTCATCGCCCATGACATGCCGGCCGGGAACGAAATGCGGTTGGCTGAACTGCTGGCGCTGATGGCAGGCCGAAACCTGGTGCTTGCGCTGAATATCAAGGCGGACGGGCTGGGTGAGCGCACACGGGAAATCCTGGCCGCGTTCGGCCATACGAATTACTTTGTTTTTGATATGGCCCTGCCCGATCTCGTGCATCAGCTTGGCTGCGGGCTGCCGGTGTTCACAGGATTGAGCGATCTTCAGCCCTATCCGCCCCTGCTGGCGGAGTGTGAGGGCGTCTGGCTTGACTGTTTCCGCTCGGACTGGTTCGGACCGGGCCTGCTCGACGGACTGACGGGCGACGGCAAGCGTGTCTGTATTGTCTCGGCCGATCTTCACCAGCGCGATATTGATACGCAGTGGTCGATCATAAAACTTGCCAAATGCGTCAATGAGAACTCGCTCCTTTTGTGCACCGATGTGCCTGAGAAGGCGAGGAGTTATTTCGGGGAGGCACGACTATGACTATAAAAGCCGTTATTTTCGACATGGACGGGGTGCTGATCGAGGCCAAGGAATGGCACTATGACGCGCTGAACAAGGCGCTCGGTCTTTTCGGTTACACGATCGAGCGTCATGAACATGCCACGGTCTATGACGGTCTGCCGACGAAGGTGAAGCTTCAGCGTCTCAGCATCGACAAGAACCTGCCGACCTATCTCCACAATTTCATCAACGAGATGAAGCAGCGTTACACACTCGAGATTATCGTCGAGCGTTGCCGTCCGCGGTTCGATCATGAATACGCGCTGTCGCGGCTTCAGATGGAAGGCTATCGGCTTGCCGTCGCGTCCAATTCGACACGCGATACGGTTCAGCAGATGATGTCGAAGGCGAGCCTCACGCCCTATCTCGAATTTATGCTGTCCAACCAGGATGTGACGCGGGCCAAGCCTGATCCCGAGATCTATCTGAAGGCCATCAAGATGTTCAAACTGCATCCGAAGGAATGCCTGATTGTCGAGGACAATCCCAACGGACTGAAGGCGGCGGCGGCCTCGGGCGCTCATGTCCTGTCGGTCAAGAATGTCGACGATGTCAATTTTGCGCACATCAAGCGGCGGATTGCCGAGGTGGATGCCGCCGGTAAATCCATGGGGTCTGCGGCATGAAGATCGTTGTTCTGATGGGGGGCGAAAACCTCGATATCAAAGGCGAGCGCTATCCGCTCTATATGACGGAATTCAACGAGAAACTTATTCTCGAGCGTCAGATCAGGGCTTTGCAGACGCTTGGGCCGAGCGAGATCATTTTCTGTGTCAGACGTTCCGACGTCCAGGACTTCAACGTTGACGATGTGATCAGGCAAATCGCTGAAAACGCGGTTTGCGTGGAGGTCTCCGGCTCGACCACCGGATCGGTGTGCACCGCGCTTCTGGCGGCCGAGCGGATCGACAGGGACGAGGAGGTCGTTCTTGTGGCGGTCGATGAGCTGATTGACGCCGATCTCGCCAGGATCGTGAAGAGGTTTCGCGAAAAGGACGGCGATGCCGGTGTTGTGTCTTTTCGTTCGGTCCATCCGCGTTATTCCTTCGCGCTTCTCGACGAGGACGGTTTCGTCTGCGAAGTCGCGGAAAAGCGGCCGGTCAGCAAGCATGCACTGGCAAGCTTCTATTATTTTCGAAGAGGCAGCGATTTCGTTCTCTGTGCACAAAGCGTGGTACGCAAGGATCGGAAGATCAGGGATACCTTCTTCATCAGCCAGACCATCAACGAGATGGTGCTGCGTCACAAGAAGGTTGCCATCGAGTTCATAGAGAACGACCAGTTTCACCCGATGAAGACGGAGATGCAGCTGGCCCAGTACATTTCTCAGTTGCATGAACAAAAGGAGACGTTTCTGCATTGAGGACGGCGAAGCTTGAAGACATGGTCAAGGGCTGGTTCATCGGCAATTTCGATCCAAGCCTTTGTCGGACCGGCGATGTCGAGGTGGCCGTCAAGCGCTACCGGTGCGGAGACAGCCAAGCAGTGCATCATCATCGCATCGCGACCGAGTACACGGTTGTCGTTTCCGGGCGGGTTGCAATGAATGGCGTGGAATATGGCGAGGGCGATATCATCGTCATGGAGCCGGGCGAGGCGACCGACTTTGAATGCCTTGCCGATGGAACCGTCAATGTGGTGGTGAAATTGCCGGGTGCCACAGCAGACAAATATCCCGGCAGTGCAAACGGGGCGGGCTGAAACGCGTCTGTTGCGCCGGATTTCGGTGTGTCACCCGTGCCTTCTGTTGAATAGCCGATTGTCGCGGTGCAGGGAGCCAGTCAATTGCAGATGGACATGAAAGATATCACATTCCTGTTCCAGGGGGTTGTGGACAAGGCCTTTGTTCACGACAGCCTTGCGATGGTGCGAAAGATGTTCCCGCAATCGCGGATCATCCTGTCCAGTTGGGCCGGAACCGATGTCGCGGGCCTTGATTTCGATGAACTGGTGCTCTGCGAAGATCCGGGGTTCTTTTATTATTCCGATCAGCCCGGAGAAAAGATCAACAACGTCAACCGTCAGATTGTCGGGATACGCGCCGGGTTGGAGAAGGTCGAGACGCCCTTTTGTTTCCGCTTTCGCACGGATTTCAGGCTGAATGGGGGCGGCTTTCTCGATTTCTTCGATGCCTTTCCCGAACGCGACGATGCCTATGCGCTATTTTCGCGCAAACTGTTGGCCTGCAGCTATTTCTCCCGCAATCCAAGATCGCGGCTGCACTTTCCGTTCCATCCTTCGGATCTTGCCTTTTTCGGGCGGACGGATGACATCCGCAAACTCTACGATGTGCCGCTGATGACGGAGGAGGATGCTCGCTGGAATACCGGTGATCGCCGCCATAATCGCTACACTCCCGAACAGCATATTTTCATCAACGCCCTCCGTCGCGACGGCCGATCGGTGCCGTGTGAATACTACAATGATGGCAATGAGGCGGCCGTTCTGGCAACGGAACGCTATTTTGCCTCCAATTTCGTGTTCCTGTCGTTCGACCAGTTCAACCTAGAACCATCGAAGCCGATCTTCTTCATGAAGGTCCATCCCAATTCCTTCAGGACCTGCTACACGCACAATGAATGGATCGGGCTTTACCAGAAGCATGTCGACCCGAAGGCGGTCGTGCCGGAACACGACGGCGAGCGCGAAAAGATCGATCGCTACTATCGTCCCTACAAGGTCTGCCGCCTGCTTGGAAACATGATGTCACTGCCGTTCAAGAGCAAGGTCAAACGCCGGGCGATCCGTACCGGCGTGCTGGAATTCTTCCTGATGCCGCGCTGATGTTTGCGTCCTTCGTACATTGAAAAAGGCGCCCCGAAGGAGCGCGCCAGATTGTTGACAAACCCTGTAACCAATCACAACTTTGCCTATCCCCCGCCGTCATACCGGCTCAAGGTCGGTATGACGAAAGAACCCGGGACGAGCTTTGTCAACGAACTAAGGCGCCCCGAAGGAGCGCCCTTTCGCGACCTGTTGTCAGTCTGAAACGCTTTACCCGAGCGGTATCGCCGGATTGAGCGCGGTGACGACATTGGACGGGCGGACGCTGCCGACGGTGTTGCCGTTGCCGTCAACCACGCTCAGGGTCGCGCCCTTGCCGAGCGCATCCATCATGTCCGCCAGCTTGGTGTTGATATTGACGGGGTGCGCGCCGTCCGGCGCATCGTCGTCGCTCATCACATCGGCGGCTCTGAGAACGCCAAGCGGGTTCACATTGGCGACGAAGTCGGCGACATAGGCGTCGGCGGGCTGGCGCACGATTTCCGACGGCGTGCCGCACTGGACGATCCGTCCGCCTTCCATGATCGCGATCCGGTCGCCGATCTTGAAGGCTTCGTCGAGGTCGTGGCTGACGAAGATGATGGTGCGTTTCAGATTGCGCTGCAATTCGATCAGTTCGTCCTGAAGTCGGGTGCGGATCAGCGGGTCAAGCGCTGAAAACGGCTCGTCCATCAACAGGATCGGCGCTTCGGTGGCAAAGGCGCGGGCCAGACCGACGCGCTGCTGCATGCCGCCGGAGAGTTCGCCCACAAGCTGGTTGCCCCAGTCCTTCAGGCCGACAAGTTCCAGCTGGGCTTCGGCCTTTTCCAGCCGTTCCTTCTTGCTCAGGCCGGCAAATTCCAGACCGAGCGCGACATTGTCGCGAACATTGCGCCAGGGCAGCAGGCCGAACTGCTGGAACACCATGGAAACGCGCTGCAGGCGGATATGGCGCAGCGTCTTGCTGTCGGCCGAGGTCACATCGGTCATCTGCGTGCCGTCATTGACCAGAACGCGGCCGCGGCAGACCGGATTGAGCCGGTTGACGGCCCTGAGCAGGGTCGATTTTCCCGAACCCGAAAGGCCCATCAGCACCAGAAGCTCGCCTTCGCCCACCGTCAGCGAACAATTATGCACGCCGAGCACCTGGCCGGTTTCGTCCTGCACTTCCGCGCGGTCCTTGCCGGCGTCCATCAGGGGCAGGGCGGTTTCCGGCCTGTCGCCGAAAACGATATTCACATCTTCAAAGACAACCGCATCAGCCATTATTGCGCCCTCCGATCTTGAGAACCCGGTCGAGAATGATGGCGACGACGACGATGACGAAGCCGCTTTCGAAACCGAGCGCGGGATTGACCTGGTTAAGCGCGCGCACCACCGGCACGCCGAGGCCGTCGGCGCCGACAAGGGCGGCGACAACCACCATCGACAGCGACAGCATGATGGTCTGGTTCAGACCCGCCATGATCTGCGGCAGCGCATAATGCAACTCGACCTTGGTCAGCTTCTGCCAGCCGGTGCCGCCAAAGGCATCGGCCGCTTCCAGCAGCGGCTTGGGCACCGAGGAAACGCCCAGATGGGTGAGGCGGATGGAGGCCGGGATGACGAAGATGACGGTTGCCAGCAGGCCCGGCACCATGCCGATACCGAAGAAGATGATTGCCGGAATGAGATAGACGAAGGGCGGCAGCGTCTGCATCAGGTCGAGAACCGGCTGCAGCACCTGATAAAAACGCGGCCGGTGGGCAGTGAAAATCCCGATTGGCACGCCGATGGCCATGCAGATGATGCAGGCGGAGATGACCAGCGCCAGGCTTTCGGTGGTTTCTTCCCAATAGCCCTGATTGATGATGAACAGAAAGCCGAGAAACACGAACAGCGAAACCTTCCAGTTGCGCTGCATCCAGTAGGCGAATGCGGCAACGATGATCGCCACCACGATGGGGCCGGGAGCCTGTAGCAACCACAGGAGTCTGTCGATCAGCCAGCCCATGATCTCAGCCAGACCGTCGAAAAACCAGCCGCCATGCATCTGCAGCCAGTCGAAGATGTCCTGGGCCCAGCGCCCGAGCGGGATCTTGTAGTCTGTCAGCCAGTGCAAGAGGGTGCTCCTTTTCTTGTCCCCCGGTGGCCTGGGTCTCGCCCAGACCGCGCTGCCGCGGCAGCACATTCATCATAGCGCGCTTGGATATGGAAAGGCCCGGAAAGCATTGCGCCGTTCCGGGCCCTTTATGTCGTTAGAGGCCGAGCGAGGCCTTGACGGCCGGCAGTCCCGGCTCGCCGGCGGTGGTGGTCACACCGTCCAGCCAAGCGTCGAGCACATCCGGATTGGCCTTGATCCATTCGGCCGTGGCGTCGCCCTCGTTCTCGCCGTCATTGAGGATCTTGCCCATGATTTCGTTTTCCATTGGCAGGGAGAATTTGAGGTTTGTCAGAAGCTTGCCGACATTCGGGCATTCTTCTGCATAGCCCTTGCGGGTTACCGTGCGGACAATGCCTTCGCCGCCGAAGAAGTCCTCACCGCCGGTGAGGTATTTCAGCGAGTAGGTGGCGTTCATCGGGTGCGGTTCCCAGCCGAGGAAGACGATCGGCTGTTCCTGGCGGTATTTGCGGCCGACCATGGCCAGCATGCCCTGTTCGGAGCTTTCGACAACCTCGAAGTCACCGAGGTCGTATTTGTTCTCGTCGATCAGCGAAACGAGATAGGCATTGCCTTCATTGCCCGGCTCGATGCCGTAGATCTTGTCGTCGAGCTCATCGGCGAACTTGGCGATGTCGGCATAGGTCTTCAGACCCTTTTCATAGGTGTAGGTCGGCACGGCCAGCGTATATTTCGTGCCTTCGAGATTGGTGGCGACAACGTCGATCTCACCCTCGTCGATGTAAGGGGAAATCGCGCCGCTCTGGGCCGGCATCCAGTTGCCGAGGAAGATGTCGACATCGTCGCTCTTCAGCGATGCGAAGGTGACCGGAACGGACAGAACCTTGACGTCGACATCGTAACCGAGGCCTTCCAGCAGGTGTTTCGCCGTTGCCGTCGTGGTGGTGATGTCCGTCCAGCCGACATCGGAGAAGCTCACGCTGTCACAGGCCGTTTCCTGGGCTGCTGCAGCGCCGGCGGAAAGGGTTGTGGCGGCGGCAAGCGCTGCGAGGATCATTCGGAAGTTATCAGACATGTCAGCGTTCCTTTCGGGTCCGTTGCAAGATTGCCATTGCGCCTTGAAACGACGCGGCGAAAAACTGTTGGCTTCTTTGATTGATCAGTCAATCAATATAACATATGTTAATTCCTGTAAACGGCGAAGCAGGCAAAGTTGCATATTTCTTCGCCATTATACGTCTCTGAGCATTTTTTCAGCGGGTTAAGCCGATGCCGAAAACCGGAATGGAAACGATCCGTCGCGATGCCCTTGTCCGGGCCGCGATCGAGGAAGTCGGCAAGGTCGGCATGGTCGAGGTCACGGTCGCCAAGATCGCGCAGCGGGCCGGCGTCTCGCCTGCGCTCGCGCATCATTATTTCGGCTCCAAGGACAAGATACTGTTCGCGGCCATGCGGCGCATCCTCGACGCGTTCGGCGCTTCGGTCAAGGCCCGCTACAAGACCGCCCGCACACCGGAGGAGCGGCTGGTGGCCGTGATCGAGGCCAGTTTCGGCCCCGACCAGTTCGATCCCGCCGTGGTGGCCGCCTGGCTTGCCTTTTACGTTCAGGCTCAGCGCAAGAGCGATGCTAGCCGGCTTCTGTCGATCTACGAGGCGCGGCTGCGCTCCAATCTCGTCTTTGCGCTGCGCCAGCGCGTCAGCCGGGACGCCGCAAACCGCATCGCCGCCGGTCTCGGCTCGATGATCGACGGGTTTTACCTGCGTGCGGCGCTGAAGGATTTCGGCACCAGCCGCAAGGGCGCCATCGAAATGACCAGAGAATATCTCGAACTCACACTCGCCAAGGAGATGTCTTCATGACCGCGCGGCCGGACATTCTCGTTCTCATGGTCGACCAGCTTGCCGGAACCCTGTTTCCCGATGGCCCGGCCGACTTTCTGCACACGCCGAACCTGAAGAAACTCAGCCAGCGTTCGACGCGCTTTCAAAATGCCTATACCGGCTCGCCGCTGTGTGCGCCGGCGCGCGCCTCGTTCATGAGCGGTCAGTTGCCGCGCCGCACCCGCGTTTACGACAATGCCGCCGAGTTCTCGCCCGACATCCCGACCTATGCCCATCATCTGCGTCGCGCCGGTTACCAGACATCGCTTGCCGGCAAGATGCACTTCGTCGGTCCCGACCAGCTCCATGGTTTCGAGGAGCGGCTGACCACCGATGTCTACCCCGCCGACTACGGCTGGACGCCGGATTACGGCAAGCCGGGCGAGCGCATCGACTGGTGGTATCACAATATGGGATCGGTGACGGGGGCAGGCGTCGGCGAGATCTCCAACCAGCTCGAATATGACGACGAGGTTGCCTATGAGGCGGTGCGCAAGGTCTATGATCTCGGCCGCCGCAAGGATGACCGTCCGTTCATGCTGACCGTCTCCTTTACCCACCCGCACGATCCCTATGTGGCGCGGAAGAAATACTGGGATCTCTACGAGGATTGCGACCATCTGGAGCCGGAGGTCGGCACCATCGATTATGACGCGCAGGACGGCCATTCGAAGCGGATTTTCGATGCCAATGACTGGCAGAAATTCGATATCTCGAAGGAAGATGTCCGCCGCGCGCGTCGGGCCTATTTCGCCAATGTCTCCTATGTCGACGACAAGATCGGTGAAATTCTCGAAGCGCTCGAAGGCGTCGGTCTGGCCGAGGATACGGTGATCGTGTTCCTTTCCGACCATGGCGACATGCTCGGCGAACGCGGGCTGTGGTTCAAGATGAGCTTCTATGAGGGCTCGTCGCGCGTGCCGCTGATGATTTCCGCTCCTGGCATGAAACCCGGTCTTGTCAAAACCCCGGCCTCGACTGTCGATATTGCGGCAACGCTTGCCGATCTTGCCGGCATCGACACCGCGGCGGTTTCTCCGTGGAGCGATGGCGAAAGTCTTGTGCCGGTGGCTGCGGGCGCGGAACGGAAAATGCCGGTGCGCATGGAATATGCCGCCGAAGCCTCCGAGGCGCCGCTGGTTTCGATCCGCGAGGGCCGGTTCAAGTATAATCACTGTGAACTCGATCCCCCGCAGCTTTTCGATCTCGAGGCTGATCCGCACGAGCTGACCAATCTGGCAGACGACCCCGCCCATGCCGAAACCGTTGCCGGTTTTGCAGCGAAGGTGCGCGAATACTGGGACATGGCCGCCTATGACGCCGAGATCCGCGAAAGTCAGGCGCGCCGCCATATCGTTTATGAGGCGCTGAGGGCCGGCGACTATCGGCCGTGGGACTACCAGCCGATGAAGGATGCCTCGGAGCGGTTCATGCGCAACCACATGGACCTCAACATTCTGGAAGCCAGCCAGCGCTGGCCCCGCGACGAATAGGCGCTTTAGCGCGGTGAAAGAACGAACGCTGACCAAGCGGAGAATGACAATGCGTGCACAAGCCAGCCATTTCATCGATGGCGACTATGTCGAGGATGACGCCGGCCGGGCCTTTGACAGCATCAACCCGGCCACCGGCGAGGTGATCGCCACACTTCATGCCGCCACACCGGAAATCATCGAACGCGCCATGACGGCTGCCGAACGCGCCCAGCGCGAATGGGCGGCGTGGCTGCCGGTCGAGCGCGCCCGCGTGCTGCGAAAGGCGTCCGACCTGATGCGCGCGCGTAATGACGAACTGTCGGAACTGGAAACGCTCGACACCGGCAAGGCCATTCAGGAAACCCTGGTGGCCGATGCCGCTTCGGGCGCGGATGCGCTTGAGTGGTTTTCCGCGCAGGCCGCCGGTCTTTCCGGTGAAAGCGTGCCGCTTGCCGAAGGCTTTGCCTATACCAAACGCGAGCCGCTCGGCGTCTGCGTCGGCATCGGTGCGTGGAACTATCCGATCCAGATCGCCTCGTGGAAGGCCGCACCTGCGCTTGCCTGCGGCAATGCCATGGTGTTCAAGCCGTCTGAAATGACGCCGCTTTCGGCGCTGAAACTGGCCGAAATCCTCATGGAGGCCGGTGCGCCGAAGGGGCTTTTCAATGTGGTGCAGGGCTTTGGCGATGTCGGTGCCGCCCTTTCCACCCATGAAAAGACTGCAAAGGTGTCGCTCACCGGTTCGGTCCCGACCGGCGGCAAGGTCTATGCGGCGGCGGCCTCCGGCATGCGTCACGCCACCATGGAACTTGGCGGCAAATCGCCGATGGTGGTGTTCGAGGATGCCGATCTGGAAGACGCGATCGGCGGCGCCATGCTCGGCAATTTCTATTCCACCGGCCAGATCTGCTCCAACGGCACCCGCGTCTTCGTGCAGAAATCCATTCTGGACGCGTTTCTCGCCCGGCTTGTCGAACGCACGAACACGATCCGGCTCGGCGATCCGCTGGACCCGGAAACCCATCTCGGACCGCTGATTTCCGAAGCGCAGCGACAAAAAGTGCTGTCCTATATCGCGGCGGGCAGAGGCGAGGGCGCGCGGCTGGTGATCGGCGGCGGCGTTCCTGCGGGCGAGGCTTTCGCCCGGGGCGCCTATATCGAGCCCACCGTCTTTGCCGATGTCACCGACGAGATGACGATCGCGCGCGAGGAAATCTTCGGGCCGGTGATGAGCGTGCTCGCCTTCGAAACGGAAGAAGAAGTGATCGCGCGCGCCAACGGCACCCCATTCGGTCTGGCGGCCGGCGTGTTCACGCAAAATCTTGCCCGCGGCCATCGCGTGGCCGACGCGCTTCAGGCCGGCATCTGCTGGATCAACACCTATAACCTGACCCCGGTCGAAATCCCCTTCGGCGGCGTCAAGCAATCCGGCTTCGGCCGCGAAAACGGACGCGCGGCGATGGAGTTTTATTCTCAGCTGAAGACCGTGCAGGTGGCGCTCGGCAAGGTCGACAGTCCGTATTGAGTGGGAGGGCTTGATCAGTTGCGCCTCATGCGATGGCTGATGAAAGCAAGACCTTCGCTTCCGGTGTCATCCTCGGGCTTGACCCGAGGATCCAGGCGCAAGGGGAGAGGCTTCATGGATATTCGGGTCAAGCCCGAAGATGACGCAAGGTGGATAGGGGGGAGAGTTCAACGCCGGCTGGTCGCGAGCGGAGTAGGCGGTTCTTGCAGTGAAATACCCTGGCGGACAGCCGGTACGCGTCTCGTGTGGAAAGGGGACTAGATCCTCGGGTCAAGCCCGAGGATGACGCAGGGAGGGGGAGAGCGTGTCGGGTAACGAGGGGGCGGTTCATCGCCGCAAGCGGCGCCTCGTAAAACATTTGCCCATCGCGGCAATGAAAGGTTCGAAATTGACTGAAGCAGATTTTGTCATTGTTGGTTCGGGTTCGGCAGGCTCGGCAATGGCCGCGCGCCTCTCTGAAGACGGCAAGCATTCCGTGCTGGTGCTGGAATTCGGCGGGACCGATATCGGCCCCTTCATCCAGATGCCGGCCGCCCTTTCCTATCCGATGAACATGAAGCGCTATGACTGGGGTTTTGTTTCCGAGCCGGAGCCGCATCTGGGCAATCGCCGTCTGGTGACCCCGCGCGGCAAGGTGATCGGCGGGTCCTCATCGATCAACGGCATGGTTTATGTCCGGGGACACGCGCGCGACTATGACCACTGGGAGACAAGCGGCGCGACCGGCTGGGGTTATGCGGATGTGCTGCCCTATTTCAAGCGCATGGAGCACTGGCATGAGGGCGGTCATGGCGGCGATCCGTCGTGGAGGGGCAAAAACGGGCCGCTGCATGTCACGCGCGGGCCGCGCAAGAACCCGCTGTTTCATGCCTTCGTCGAGGCGGGCAAACAGGCGGGCTTCGAGGCGACGGGCGATTATAACGGCGAGAAGCAGGAAGGCTTCGGGCCGATGGAGCAGACGGTCTGGAAGGGCCGGCGCTGGTCGGCGGCCAATGCCTATCTCAAGCCGGCGCTCAAACGGCAAAACCTCGACCTGATCCGCTGTTTTGCCCGCAAGGTGATCATCGAGGATGGCCGCGCCATCGGCGTCGAGATCGAGCGCGGCGGCCATGTCGAGACGATCCGCGCCCGCCGTGAGGTCATTCTGGCGGCGTCTTCGATCAACACGCCGAAACTGCTGCTGCTTTCCGGCATCGGTCCGGGCAGTGAACTGGCCGAGCACGGCATTCCCGTTGTGGCCGACCGGTCCGGCGTGGGCAAGAACCTGCAGGATCATCTGGAAGTCTATATCCAGCAGGCCAGCACCCAGCCGATCACGCTCTACAAGCACTGGAACATCTTCGGCAAGGGGCTGGCCGGTGCGCAGTGGCTGTTGTTCAAGAACGGTATCGGTGCTTCGAACCAGTTCGAAAGCGCGGCCTTCGTGCGCTCGCGGCCAGGCGTCGAGTATCCCGATATCCAGTATCATTTCCTGCCGATGGCCGTGCGTTACGATGGCACGGCACCTGCCGAGGGCCACGGTTTCCAGGCCCATGTCGGGCCGATGCGCTCGCCCTCGCGCGGGGAAATAACGCTGAAGGGCACCGACCCGAAGGACGCGCCGAAGATCGTCTTCAACTATATGAGCCATGAGCAGGACTGGGCCGATTTCCGCCATTGCGTGCGGCTGACGCGGGAGATTTTCGCACAGTCCGCCTTCGATCCCTATCGCGGCAAGGAGATCCAGCCGGGCGGCGATGTTCAAAGCGATGACGAGATCGACGGCTTTATCCGCGAACACGCCGAAAGCGCCTATCACCCCTGCGGCACGGCGCGGATGGGCCGCGCCGATGACCCGATGGCCGTGGTTGATCCCGAATGCCGGGTGATCGGTGTCGAGGGCTTGAGGGTCGCCGACAGTTCGATCTTTCCGCGCATCACCAACGGCAATCTCAATGCCCCGTCGATCATGGTCGGCGAAAAGGCCAGCGACCACATCCTCGGCCGTCAGCCGCTGGCACCGGAAAATGCCGCCCCCTGGCTCAATCCGCGCCGGGAAACATCGGATCGCTGAAACAATAAAAAACCCGGCTCGGCGGCCGGGTTTTTTTGAATGATCGCGTGCCCTGCTCAGTTGGCGGGCTGCTGCACCTTGGCGCGGGCCTGTTCCTCGGCCATGCGCTTCTGGAACATCTGTGCAAAGTCGATCGGGTCCACCAGAAGCGGCGGGTAACCGCCATTGCGGGTGGCATCGGCCACGATCTGGCGGGCAAACGGGAACAGCAGGCGCGGGCATTCGATGAACAGCATCGGCAGCACATGCTCCTTGGGGAAGTTCGCGACCCGGAAGACGCCGCCATAGACCAGTTCGCACAGGAACAGCGTCTTGTCGTTGGACTTGGCTTCGGCTTTCAACGAAAGGAGAACATCGTAATTGTCTTCGCCAAGCGGATTGGCATTGACGTTGACACTGATGTTGATGTTCGGCTGGCCGTCACGCTTCTGCAGCGAAGCCGGGGCACCGGGATTTTCGAAGGAAAGATCCTTGATGTACTGGGTCAGAATGCTCAGCGAAGGGCTTTCCTTTTTCTCCGCACCATTTTCTTCTGCCATTTCGCGTCCTTTCGAGTGGGGCAATTTGGGTTGCCAGTTAGCATTTAGGGAGCCGCCGCACAACCCTCGGGCGGGCCGCCGAAAAGCCCGCAGCACAGGGCGTGGGGCGATTGCGGCCGGGCGGTCTCGGCAAATGCAGCAGACAGGCTAACGGTCCTTGCCGTTGCGTTTGTCATCATCGTTGCGGTCATCGTCCAGCCGGTCATGTTCGGCCCAGGGCGAATCCGGGTCGCCGGAGCCGGAGGAAAAATCCTCGGCATCGAGATCGACCACGGTCGGTCCCTTGCCGCCCGGCTTGCGCGGTCCGCGCGCACCGCCCGGTCCGGGGCCAGCGCGAAAGAAGCCGGAGCCCTGTGAGACCACGACCATGTTCTTGCTGATCCGCCGCCACACGAAATCCCTGAATGGCGGGATGAACAGCAGGAAGCCGATAATGTCGGTGACGAAGCCGGGGATCAGCAGGAGAATGCCCGCAAACACGATCATCGCGCCATGCACCATCTCGCGGCCCGGATCGCCGCCGTCGCGCACATCCGTCTGCAACCGCTGCAGCACGCCGAAGCCCTGGATGCGCAGAAGGATCGCACCGATGACGGCGGTAAGGACGATCAGCCCCAGTGTCGGAAACAGGCCTATGGCGCGACCGACGATGATGAATCCGGCGATTTCCACGAAAGGGAAAAGGATAATAGTAATCAGAAGCGGCAAATCGGTTTCCTGTTCGGTCCGTCTTTGGTTATGATCATGACGAAATGAACGCCTTCATCCGAAGTGTTACATTTGAATCATGGCCCTGTGAAGTCTATATGGGGGTGGGAAACAACAAGGAAAACGGCGGTTAACACCAAAATGGGCACAAGCGATCTGATTACACTCTTCTTCCTGATTGCTGCGGTGGTGATTTTTTTTCAGCTCCGCAATGTTCTGGGCCGCCGTACGGGCAATGAGAAACCGCGTTACGAGCAAAGCCCGATGCGCTCGCGCACCGATGCGACGGATGACGCCCGTCCGGAGAGCAATGTGATCACGCTGCCTGGCGCGGAAAAGGACGACAAGGCCGCCCGCATGGCCGCTGTCGACAAGATCGCGCCGGAAGGAAGCGCGGTCAATACCGGGCTCAGGACGATTGTCGAAGCCGACCCGCAATTCGACCCCGATGCGTTCCTCAAGGGCGCGCGTTCGGCCTATGAGATGATCGTCATGGCCTTTGCCGATGGCGACCGGCGTACGCTGAAGAACCTGCTGTCCAAGGAAGTCTATGAGGGCTTCAACACCGCGATCAGCGAGCGCGAGGCGGCCGGCGAATCCGTCAAGGCAAGCTTTGTCGGCATCGAGAAGGCCGATGTCACCGAGGCGGAAGTTGAAAAGACCGAGGCCCGGATCACGCTTCGGATCGTCAGCCAGATGATTTCCGCGACCTATGACAAGGATGGCGGGATTGTCGACGGCGATGCCGAGCAAATCGCCGAAGTCCGTGATCTGTGGACCTTTGCGCGCGACACGCGGGCGCGGGATCCGAACTGGAAGCTGATCGCCACGGCCTCCGAATAGGTCTTGTTTCTGTCCGATGAAAGCGGCGCCCGAGCGCCGCTTGTTTTGCCGGGAGTTTCTGTCAAGATGAGCCGCCGGAAGCTCTCGTCCGAAGAACGGGAATTGTGGAACAAGGTCGCCCGCACCGCGCGGCCACTGCCCGGCAAAAAGCTGGAAAAGCCCGTCGCACGCGCGGAAAGTTTTCCCGACCTGATGAATGGCATTGCCGCCGATGGCAAAAAGGCCGACACAGGAAAAACCAGCGTTTCACCCCTCGCCTTGCCGAAAAAACAGGCGCAGGATCAGGTCCGCAGGCACCATCCGCTCGAGCGGCCCGTCAAGCGCAAGCTGGCCAACGGGCGGCTGTCGATTGATGCCAGGATTGACCTGCACGGCCTGTTTCAGGACGAGGCGCATGCGCTGCTTCTGGCGTTTCTGCGCCGCGCACATGACAGGGGGCATCGGCATATTCTGGTGATCACCGGCAAGGGCGGGTCGATCGGCAGTGATGGCGTGTTGAAACGATCGGTGCCGATCTGGTTTTCGCTGCCGGACTTCAGGCCGCTGATTTCTTCCTACGAGACGGCGGCCCGGCAGCATGGCGGCGAGGGCGCGCTTTATGTGCGCCTTGCCCGGAGAAAGGGACATGAGCATGACGCCGTTCGGAGAAGCCGTTCGTAAGCTGAGGGCAGAGCGCGGCGTTTCGCAAAAACAGATGGCCGAAGCCATCGGCGTGTCGGCGGCCTATCTGTCTGCGCTCGAACACGGGCGGCGCGGCAAGCCGAGTTTCGATTTCCTCCAGCGCGTCGCCGGTTATTTCCACATCATCTGGGACGATGCCGAAGCATTGTTCGCCATCGC
The DNA here is from genome assembly GCF_963677965.2 of uncultured Martelella sp. Lineage (NCBI taxonomy): Bacteria > Pseudomonadati > Pseudomonadota > Alphaproteobacteria > Hyphomicrobiales > Aurantimonadaceae > Martelella > uncultured Martelella sp. The sequence continues at coordinate 1,715,733 of NZ_CAXXFM010000001.1, read as the reverse complement.
TGACCAGTCGGACCCGCGCGTGGTGGTCGACACCGCCGGTCTGCCGGCCGCCCACACCGCCTTTGCCAACCGGCTTTCGCGAGTCATCGGCCAGCTCGACGAGGAGACGATCGGTGCACTCGATTTATTGGTCGACCAAAAACTGGCGCGTTAAGCCCGAAAAATGACGATTTGCACGGGATTTGAGGGAGATCAAGGAAGAATGCGGTCCGCTTTACTAGCCTGAAACTGCATTCGGGGCCTCGATACAGCTTCTGGCCAAGAGGTTCTTCTGCATCCGGCCCTGCAAGTTTCGTATGGAGCCTCGAATGCGAAAGACGTTTCCCGCCTGAAGCGCCTCCCAAAACGCCAAGTATCCCATGGAGAAGGAAATGGCCCTGATGGCCGCCCATTCCGATCGTGTACGCAGTACCGCTGCCAAACTACCCTCGACCAACCAGATCATTCGTGACAGCTATCTCTACCTTCATTGGAACGGTATCCTGACCCATGACAGGGCCGAACACGAGATGGCAACGTTCGCCGATGCGGCGCTGATTGAACCCAGCGAACGCTGGATCCGCCGCAAGGCAGGCTGAGCCCGCTCAGGCGCTGTCGCAATACTGAACCGAAATTTCCAGGCGGCGCTCCCCGTGAGGAGCGCCGCCTTTGCCGTGTTTTGCGGGACTGAAAGGGCACTTTCCGGCAAAAACCGCCTGTCTGCGGCACCCCATTGCTGCCGGCTGTGTCAGGGCTTGCGGGCGCGTCATTGAAACGGGCTAGGTTTATCCCCAATTTGGCTGTAAAAGGGGCCGCAGAGATTTGAGCGGAAACGGCTTTTCCCCTAAGCTCGACGCTTGAAAAAGCAGTGATTCGGCGTGTTTTGAGCCGCCGTACCCCTGACACATTCGGAAAGACCTGTTGATGAGCGAAACACCAGAAACAGCCGTCGGCCTTCCGGCCGAATACGGCGCCGATTCGATCAAGGTTCTCAAGGGCCTCGACGCCGTGCGCAAACGTCCCGGCATGTATATCGGCGATACGGATGATGGCTCGGGTCTGCATCACATGGTCTACGAGGTGGTCGACAACGCCATCGACGAGGCGCTTGGCGGCTATGCCGACCTTGTGACCGTGACCCTGAACCCCGACGGCTCTGTCTCCGTGACCGACAATGGCCGCGGTATTCCCACCGATATCCATACCGGCGAGGGGATTTCGGCAGCCGAAGTGATCATGACCCAGCTGCATGCGGGCGGCAAGTTCGACCAGAACTCCTACAAGGTCTCCGGCGGCCTGCACGGCGTGGGCGTTTCCGTGGTCAACGCGCTTTCGGTCTGGCTGAAGCTGAAGATCAAGCGCAATGGCAAGCTGCACGAGATTTCGTTCACCCATGGCGTTGCCGACAAGCCGCTGGAAGTGATCGGCGATGCGGGCGACGAGACCGGCACGGAGCTCACCTTCATGCCGAGCCATGAAACTTTCACCATGGTCGAATTCGACTATGACACGCTGGAAAAGCGCCTGCACGAACTGGCCTTCCTGAATTCCGGCGTGCGCATTCTTCTGACCGATAACCGCCATGCCGAACCGGTCTCCAAGGAAATGCATTATGACGGCGGCCTGGCCGCCTTCGTGACCTATCTCGACCGTTCGAAAAAGCCGCTGGTTGACGAGCCGATCGCCATTTCCACCGAGAAGGACGGCATTACCGTCGAGGTGGCGATGTGGTGGAACGACAGCTACCACGAAAATGTGCTGTGCTTTACCAACAACATTCCCCAGCGTGACGGCGGCACCCACATGGCCGGTTTCCGCGGCGCGCTGACCCGGCAGATGGTGTCCTATGCCGACACTTCCGGCATTCTGAAGCGCGAAAAGGTGACGCTGACCGGCGATGACTGCCGCGAGGGCCTGACGGCTGTACTTTCGGTCAAGGTGCCGGACCCGAAATTCTCCTCGCAGACCAAGGACAAGCTGGTCTCCTCCGAGGTGCGTCCGGTGGTCGAAAGCTGTGTCAACGAGGCGCTCGGCCAGTGGCTGGAAGAGCATCCGAACGAGGCCCGCGTGCTGGTCACCAAGGTTGCCGAAGCCGCTTCCGCCCGTGAGGCGGCGCGGCGTGCGCGCGAACTGACGCGGCGCAAGGGCGCGCTCGATATCGCCTCGCTACCGGGCAAGCTTGCCGACTGCTCCAACCGCGATCCGTCGAAATCCGAACTGATCCTGGTGGAGGGCGATTCCGCCGGTGGCTCCGCCAAGCAGGGCCGTTCGCGCGAAACCCAGGCCATCCTGCCGCTGCGCGGCAAGATCCTGAACGTCGAACGCGCGCGTTTCGACAAGATGCTGTCGAGCCAGGAAATCGGCACGATGATTACCGCACTCGGCACCGGCATTGGCAAGGACGAGTACAATCCGGAAAAGCTGCGCTACCACAAGATCATCATCATGACCGATGCTGACGTGGACGGCGCGCATATCCGCACCCTGCTTCTGACCTTCTTCTTCCGGCAGATGCCGGAGCTGATCGAGCGCGGGCATCTCTATATCGCCCAGCCGCCGCTCTACAAGGTAACGCGCGGGAAATCGACGCAATACCTGAAGAACGAGCAGGCGCTCGAGGATTACCTGATCGATCAGGGCCTTGAGGATGCAGCCCTGCACCTGGCTTCCGGCGAGGTGCGTGCCGGAGCGGATTTGCGTCAGGTGATCGTCGATGCAATCCGCATGCGCAACCTCATGGAAGGCATCCATTCGCGTTACGACCGCGCAGTGGTCGAGCAGGCGGCCATTGCCGGCGCTCTCAACGCCGAACGGGTGACGGATCAGGCGGAAGCCGAGCGCCTTGCCGCCGATATCGCCGCCCGGCTCGACGTGATCGCCGAGGAAACCGAGCGCGGCTGGGAAGGCTTCGTGCGTGACGATGGCGGACTGCGCTTCGAGCGCACGGTGCGCGGCGTCAAGGAAGTCGCCTCGCTCGACATGGGGCTGATCGGCTCGACCGATGCGCGCTATATCGACCAGATGCAGCAGCGCCTGTTCGATATCTACGACAAGCCGCCGCTCCTGCACCGCAAGAATGGCGACCTCACCATCTACGGCCCGCGCGCCATGCTGGAAGCCGTGTTCGAGGCCGGACGCCGGGGACTGACCACACAGCGCTACAAAGGCCTCGGCGAAATGAATGCCGAGCAGCTCTGGGAAACCACGATGGATCCCAATGTCCGCTCGCTGCTGCAGGTGAAGGTGTCGGACGCCACCAGCGCCGACGGTCTGTTCTCGCGCCTGATGGGCGACGAGGTCGAACCGCGCCGCGACTTCATCCAGGACAACGCGCTTTCGGTGGCCAATCTGGATATCTGACGGGATCCGGCCTGCTTCGCGGGCCATCCGGATACGCTTTCAATATCGGGCGATGGCTCAGCCATCGCCCGTATTTTTTAAGTACGGCCGGTGCGTCGCGCGATTGCCCGCTCGAACATCACGAACGTGTCGTAAATCAGAAGCGCCAGCACGCCGACCACAAGCCCGCCCTGCAGAACGAAAGCGGTGTTGTTCGACAACAGCCCGGCGATGATGACCTCGCCAAGCGTCTTGGCCGCGACTGTCGAGCCGATCGTGGCCGTTGCCAGCGATATCACGACCGAAAGGCGGATGCCGGCCAGAATGACGGGAAACGCCAGCGGAAACTCGACCTGTGTGAGACGCTGTAACCCGGTCATGCCGACCCCGCGCGCGGCCTCGGACACATTGCCCGGCAGGTTGGTCAGCCCCGTCAGTGCATTCTCGAAAATCGGCAGCAGGCCATAGAGAAACAGCGCAATCAGCGTCGGTATCGGGCCGAAACCGAACATCGGCACGGCCAGCGCCAGCACGGCGACGGGCGGAAAGGTCTGGCCGATATTGGCGATCGAGCGCGACAGCGGCAGGAATTCCTCACCGAAGGGCCGGGTGACGATGATGGCAAGGCTGACGGAAAACAGCGTTGCCGCAACGGTTGCCACGCCGACAATGGCGAGGTGGCTGAGTGTCAGCGACAACAGGCTGGTCTGGGTATAGATCGCGGGTGCGCCATTTTGCGTGAACGGCCGGAATACCGGGGCGAAGGCTTCCGGAAAGACGATAAAGGCGATCAGCAGCGCAAGAAGCGCCAGACGGATGAGGACCGGGGCTTTCATGATGACGGTCCTGCGGCACGGCGGATCAGGGCATCGCGGGTGACCCGGCCGATCACCCGGCCATCGCGCTCGACGGGCAGCGCGTTGCGGCCGGACCACAAGGTGGCGGCAAGCGCGTCCTTCAGGCTTGCCGTCGCCGGGATCGGTTCGCCGTCCGCCGGTCCGTCCTCGAGAAGGTTTTCGCAGGCCTCGAGCGAAAGCATGCGGAATGCCTTGTCGCCGGTGCCGAGCAGCTCATTGACGAAATCGCTTGCCGGATCGGTGATGATCTCGGCGGCGCGGGCATATTGCTCGAGCCTGCCCTCATGCATGACGGCGATCCTGTGGCCGAGCAGAATGGCCTCGTCCATGTCATGGGTGACCAGCACGACCGTGGTGGAAAACCGGCGCTGAATGTCGAGCAGGTCTTCCTGCGCCTTGGCGCGGATGATCGGGTCGAGCGCGCCGAAGGGTTCGTCCATCAACAGCACGGCCGGTTCCGCCGCCAGCGCCCGGGCCACGCCGATGCGCTGCTGCTGGCCGCCGGACAGTTCATGCGGCATGCGGTCGCGAAAGGCTGATGGCTCCATGCGAAACAGCTCGAGCAGTTCATCGACGCGGGCATCGCGCCTTTTCCTGTCCCAGCCGAGAAGCTTGGGCACGGTGGCGATGTTTTCGGCCACCGTGCGGTGGGGAAACAGGCCGTGGCCCTGAATGGCATAGCCGATGCCGCGCCTGAGTTCGTAATCCGGCAGTTCGCGGTTGTCGCGCCCGTCGATGCGCACTGTGCCGGCGGTCGGTTCCACAAGCCGGTTGATCATCCGCATCAGTGTGGTCTTGCCGGAGCCGGAGGTGCCGACAATGGCTGCAAGCTCGCCGCGCTCGACGGTGAGCGAGACATTGTCGACGGCGCTGTAGCCGTCATAGACCTTGGTGATACCCTCGATCTCGATCATCTCCGGCTTCCTTTTCTGGCGCTGCCCTGGCTGATTTCAACAAGCGCATCGAGAATGATGGCCGCGGCGAAGGCCATGCCGACAACAGGCAACGCGCCCAAAAGCACCAGATCGGTCGCCGTCTGGGTAATGCCCTGAAAAACGAACGTGCCATAACCCCCGCCGCCGATCAGCCCGGCGATCACGGCAAGGCCGATATTCTGCACCAGCACGATGCGGATGCCGGTGAGGATGACGGGAAAGGCGAGCGGCAATTCCACCTGAAAAAGCTGTTGCCGGCCGGTCATGCCCATGCCGCGGGCGGCCTCGCGCGCATCGCGGGGAACACTGTCGAGACCGGCAACCGTGTTGGAGACAACCGGCAGCAGCGAATAGGCAAACAGGGCGACGATGGCCGGGGCAAAACCGATGCCGGCAATGCCGAGTTCGGCTGCCCCCGGCACATTGCGGCCGACCCAGGCCAGCGGCGCGATCAAAAGGCCGAACAGCGCGATCGACGGGATCGTCTGCAGCACATTCAGGCTGTTCAATATGGTGGCGCGCACCTTGGGCACGCGAAAGCACAGGATTCCGATGGGAATGCCGGCGGCGGCAGCTGCGGCCAGCGAGCCGAAAGCCAGTTCCACATGGGTGCGGCCCTCGCGCCAGAAGGCATCGGCGCGGTTATTGTATTCCTTCAAGATCGAAAGATCGTTCCACGCTCCCGACCACAGCAGAAGCCCGATGGCCGCTGCCGCAACCAGCAGAAATCCGATCCGCACCATCGGCGGCAGCGCCTTGCGCACGATGGCATCGGCCATGGCGATGGAAAAGGCAAACAGCAGGATCCAGAAGCTCGCGCCCGGCGAGACGCGGGCATAGGGATTGTCCGACGGCATCAGATAGTAACCGGCCCGTCCGACCATCAGCGCCAGAACGGCGATGGCGGCAATGGACACGGCAAGCCGGAGATTGACCGGCGTCCTGAACAGGATGACGGTAATGGCGGCCAGCATGGCAACAACGAGGGCGACGGCCTGCCAGAGCGGCATGGCCGACCAGACCATCACATTGTCGGCGGCAACGATGCGGTTTGCGCGGAAAAGCGCAAACGGCTGAAGAAAGAGCGCCAGCAGCGCAATCGCCGTGACGATGACGCCGAGCTTGTCCAGCTTTCCGGCGACCCGGCCCTGCTTTCGGTATTCGCTGATGGCTGTCATGCCATGCCTTTCGGCCGTCGGTTGGTTATCCCGCGAGGGCGGGGTGGTGGAATGCATGTCTTCGATCGCCTCCATTGAGGAGGAGACGATCGCATGGCTGGGCCGCACAGCCCCCAAGTCTTCTCGCCCCGGAGGGGAGAGATGTCGCGACAGCGACAGTGAGGGGGGAGGCTATCCACACGGACACCGTCACGATTTCGAAACGCTGCTTCACCCTCACTGCCCCTTTCGGGGCATCTCTCCCGCAAGCGGGAGAGAGTATATGGAGCGAAATTGCCCGCCCCACACAATCGCCGGCTCCTGACGAGAGCGATTGCTTTGGGGGCTCTGCCGCCGATTCCGGCCTTACTTCAAAAACCCGTTCGTTGTCAGATAGTCCTTGGCAACCGCATCGGCCGGTTCGCCGCCGACCTGGACGCGGCCGTTGAGGTTCTGCAGGGTTTCAAGCGTCAGACCTTCGAAGATCGGTTTCAGGATATCGGCAATCTGCGGATATTCCTCGAGCCGCACTTCGCGGATGATCGGGGTGGGAAGGTAGACCGGCTGAACGCCCTTGTCGTCCTTCATCACCGTCAGACCCGAAGGGGCGATGCCGCCGTCGGTACCGTAAACCATGGCGGCATTGGCGCCGGAGGTCTGCTTGGCGGCGGCGGCAATGGTGGCCGCCGTGTCGCCGCCGGAAAGCTGGATCAACTGGCCGGAGGCCAGGTCGAAATCATAGGCTTTCTCAAAGGCGGGAAGGGCCGCCGGCGAGGTGACGAATTCGGAGGATGCGGCAAGTTTCACCGTGCCGCCATCGGCGACATAGGCGCCGAACTCGCTCATGGTCGACAGGTTGTTCGGCTCGGCGACATCCTTGCGTAGCGCAATCGCCCAGGTGTTGTTGGCCTCCGCCGGGGTCAGCCAGACGATCTTGTTGGCGTCGTAATCGAGCTTCTTGGCCTCTTCATAGCCGGCTTCGGGCTTGTTCCAGACCGGCAGGTCGGTCTTGTTGAAGAAGAAGGCGGCATTGCCGGTATATTCCGGATAGATGTCGATCTGGCCCTGCGTGATTGCCTGACGCACGATCGGCGTGCCGCCAAGCTGGATCTTGTTTTCGGTCGGAATGTCGTTGGCCTGAAGCGCCTGAATGATGATGTTGCCGAGAACGCCGCCCTCCGTGTCGATCTTGGAGGAAACCACGACCGGATCGGCCGCGGCGGTTCCGGCAAACGCGAAGGCGGTGATCGCGAGCGCGCCGGTCAATGTAGCAAGTCGTTTCATGATGTGTCCCTCTCTTGCCAGTCCTTGCGGACCCCTGAATGATCGCCTGCGACCTCAAACCTCCACAGACGGTGCGAGTGCGAAAAAGTCATCGAGCAGGGCAAGCATCGCCTGTTCGATCAGTCCGGGCAATATCGCGTCCGAGCCGGGGTCCTCCTTGATCAGCTCGACCGCGCGCCAGGACAGCCTGCCCTTCACATAGGGCGCGTCATGCGATCTGACGATAGCATAGACCAGATTTGCAACACCGCGCGGGACATTGCCGAAAAATATCCACGACCTGTTCCCACTGCAGCGCCTTTAAGCCCGACGCATGGCAGAGGACCGTGCGGGTAAAAATGACAAAACGCAAATTATGCCATCTTTTTGAGGAACAACGTTTCCGTCTGATCGGTTGCTGTTCAGGCATGTCATCGGCATTTACAAAGGAGGTTGGCTTATGGCCATGTTTAAAGTTCCGTCGAAATCCTGGGTGATCGTGTGCGATGGTGCGCAGGCGATGTTCATGGAAAACATCGGTGATGTCGAGCAACTGAAGCTGCGCGTGGCCGAGCGCTTTGCCCAGAATAACGCGGCATCGCGCGAGATCGGAACAGACCGGCCCGGCCGTTCGCATTCCTCGGTCGGCGACGGTCGCAGTGCCATGGAAGAGACCGACTGGCATGAACAGGCCGAGCAGGACTTTCTCAAGGGTGTGGCCGAACGCCTCAACGCGCTGGTCTATGACAAGACGATCGAGGATTATGTGCTGATCGCGCCGCCGTCTGCGATCGGCGTCCTGCGCCCGTATCTCACACAGCAGACCAAAGACACGGCGCGCACCGAAATTCAGAAGGAACTGGCCAACCAGCCGGTTGCCCAGATCGAAAAACACCTGACCAGGCTCAAGGTCGCCTGAGCCGCGGCTGACCGGCGGTGCCGGAAAATCTTTCGGCCGGGCGCAGAACGGTCCGGCCGGTTGCCTTTCCTCAACGAATTTCGCCGGAGACTGGAAACCCGTCTGATTGTCGCTTAAGTGTGAACAGACGTTGGGTCCGGGACGGAAACGGCGTTCATCGCGCCGGACACGGGGGAATTTGGGCATGGCAATCATTGATGATGAAAACGGCGTCTGGCTCGGACGCGTTTTTCTGCCCGAGGCAAAAGGGCCGGCCGTCGTAACCCTGCGCGGCGGCGCGGTTTATGACATCACGTCCGAGGTTGCGCCGCTTGTGCGCGATATCTGCGAGATGGACGATCCGGCGGGTTATGTGATCGAGGCCCCCGGTTTCCGGCTTGGCATGCTGGAGGAAATCGCCGAAGCCGCGCCCGGCGATGAGAGCCGTATCCACTTTCTGTGCCCCTCGGACCTTCAACCCGTCAAGGCCTGCGGCGTTACCTTTGCCCGCTCGATGGTCGAACGGGTGATCGAGGAAAAGGCGGCGGGTGATCCCGGCAAGGCAGAAGCCATTCGTGCGCGTATCGGCGCGGCCATCGGCGACAGCCTGAAGAACATCGAAGCAGGGTCCAGGGCAGCCGAGGCCGCCAAACAGGCGCTGATCGGCGAGGGGCTGTGGAGCCAGTATCTCGAGGTCGGTATCGGCCCGGATGCGGAGGTATTTTCCAAGGCACAGGCGCTTTCGGCCGTGGGGCCGGGCGCCGAGGTCGGCCTGCATCCGGCATCGCACTGGAACAATCCTGAGCCGGAGGTGGTTCTCGCCGTGTCGTCTGCCGGCAGAATTGTCGGCGCAACGCTTGGCAACGACGTCAATCTTCGCGATATCGAGGGACGTTCGGCGCTGCTGCTCGGCAAGGCGAAGGACAATAATGCATCCGCATCGATCGGCCCGATGATCAGGCTCTTCGATGGCGAGTTCACGCTCGACGATGTCCGCCGCGCCGAACTGACCCTGACAGTCGAGGGAGAAGACGGCTACACGATGACGGGGCATTCATCGATGGCGGAAATCAGCCGCGATCCCGAAGCCCTGGTCCGCCAGACCATTGGCCGGCATCACCAGTATCCCGACGGCTTCATGCTCTATCTCGGCACGCTGTTCGCCCCGACCGAAGACCGCGATCTGCCGGGTGAGGGCTTTACCCACAAGCCGGGCGACAGGGTGGCGATTTCCGCGCCCGGTCTCGGCTGCCTTGAAAACACCGTCCGGCTTTCGACGGAATGCGCGCCCTGGACATTCGGCGTGCGCGCGCTGATGACAAACCTTTCCGAACGCGATCTCATTTGAACCGGCATTGTCCGGGTATTGAAGAATAACTCCCGAGGAGAATTCACTATGACTTTTGAACCGCATGGCAAACATCTGATCGGTGGCGAATGGCTGGCGACGGATGTTACCTTCACATCCCGACCCGCCAGCGGCGAGCCGCTCGAATTCTGCGAAGCCAATGAAAAGCGGATCGATCAGGCCGTCAAATCCGCCGAGGCGGCGTTCTGGACCTACGGCTATTCGACCCGGCAGGAGCGTGCGGCGTTTTTGAACAAGATTGCCGACGAGATCGAAAAGCGCGGCAGCGACATCACCGAAATCGGTTCGGCCGAAAGCGGCCTGCCCGCCGGGCGCCTCGAGGGCGAGCGCGGGCGCACCACCGGTCAGTTGCGTCTGTTTGCACGCCATATTCTCGATGGGGACTATCTTGATCGCCGGCATGATCCCGCCAATGCTGATGCGACGCCGCCCAGCCCGGACCTGAAAATGGTACAGCGGCCGATCGGTCCGGTTGCCGTTTTTGGCGCGTCGAATTTCCCGCTGGCGTTTTCGACCGCCGGCGGCGATACGGCGTCTGCACTGGCTGCCGGCTGCCCGGTTGTCGTCAAGGGGCACCCGGCCCATCCCGGCACGGCCGAGATCGTGGGCGAAGCGATTGCCGCGGCTGCGGAAAAATGCGGCATTCATCCGGGCGTGTTCTCGCTGCTGCAGGGCGCATCCCGCGAGGCTGGTTCGGCCCTTGTCACCCATCCGCTGATCAGGGCGGTCGGCTTTACCGGATCGCTTGCCGGCGGCCGGGCGCTGTTCGACCTCTGCGCCCAGCGCGACGAGCCGATTCCGTTCTTCGGCGAGCTTGGCTCGGTCAATCCGAATTTCCTGCTGCCCGATGCTCTGGCAAACCGCGGTGAGGAAATCGCCAAGGGCTGGGCCGGTTCGCTCACCATGGGTGTCGGCCAGTTCTGCACCAATCCCGGCATCGCAATCACGCTGGCGGGGCCGGAATCCAACCGTTTTGCCGAAGCGGCCGCAAAGGCGCTTGGCGAGGTCGGGCCGTCGGTGATGCTGACCGAGGGCATTGCCGATGCGTTCCGCCGCGGACGCACGGAGATTGCCGGAACAGACGGCGTCAAGACGCTGGTGCAGGCCGCCTGCGAGGGGCGCGAGGGCGCACCGGCGCTGTTTACCGTCAGCGGCAAGGATTTTCTCGCCAATCCGGCGCTGGCGCATGAGGTTTTCGGTCCGCTCGGCATCGTGGTGATGGCGGCCAATGCGCAGGAGATGCGCGCCATCGCCGAACGGATGGAGGGGCAACTCACCTGCACGCTGCATATGGACGACGACGACACCGAATTTGCCCGCAGCCTGGTGCCGATGCTGGAGCGCAAGGCCGGCCGCCTGCTGGCCAACGGCTTTGCCACCGGCGTTGCGGTGGCCGATGCCATGGTCCATGGCGGACCCTATCCCGCCTCGACCAATTTCGGCGCCACATCGGTGGGCACCATGGCAATCCGCCGCTTCCTGCGCCCGGTCTGCTACCAGAGCATGCCGTCGGCTCTCCTGCCAGAGGACCTGCGTCACGTCGGCTGAGGCGGCCGGAACCACAGCAAAACGCCACGCATCGTGACCGGTGCGTGGCGTTTTTGCATTTGAAGAAGAAACCGCGGCGGGTCACCGGATCGCGGGCGACGGACGGCCGGTTATTTTTCCGGCGCTGCCGCCGGTCGGGATGAAAGGCCGTGCGGCACGACACCTGGCGGATTCGGCCTGCCGAGCGTTCTTTCCCCGAGCTTTTCATGCCATGCGGCGGCCACGGCCGTCATCCGCAAGGCAGGCGGCACGTCGATTGCCGGCTGTGCAAGGCGCCACATGTCGAGCCGTTCGCCAACGGCCTTCAGGTCATTGGTATCCAGCGTCTGCCCGGCTGTTCCGGCAATTTCATCATGGGCGCCGAGCCCCTTTTGGGCGATGACCGGCGTGCCCACGGCATTGGCTTCGGCAAGCAGCATGTTGAACGGGTCGTCGTGGCGGGTTTGCGGGTAGAAAACGCAGAGCGAACGGCGCATCTGCTCGATCATAGCGCTTCTGGAAAGCCGTCCGAGAAAGTTCACGCCGGACGGCGGGAAGCTGCCCGACCACACCGGGCCGGCAGGTTCGGCAATATCGAGCTGGAGGGCTGGCCGGTCCTGTCTGACGGCGTTGAATGTCGCCAGAATTTCGGAAATTCCCCTCAGCGGCATGCCGGGAAACAGCAGCCGGTCGTGGTCGCGCGGGGTATTGTCGGCCACAAGATCGTCTTCGACCGGCGAATAGATCCAGCCGATTTTCGGCAGGCGGCGGTTTTCCGGAACAAGAAAGCGGGTGACATGGTCTGCATGGGCGCGCGAGGCGCAGATGATCTCGATACCCGCATCGGCCAGCGCTTCGCCCATGCGGCGGTTGTGGCGGCCGGGATGGGCGTGTGACCAGAGATATACCGGGCAGTTGGCGTTGAGCTTGCGCGCCTTCAGCGCGGTCTTCCAGGAATTGATGACAATGATGCTGTTGACGCCGGCGAGATTTGCGGCACTGACGGTATCGAGCGGCCGGTAGAGGCCGCAGTCGTCGCGGTCCATGTCAAGCCGGCCATTCTGGTAGAAATGGAAATGAAAACTGTCACTGAGGGCCTGTACAACCCTGAGAACAACGGCTTCGGTGCCGCCGACCTGTTCGGTGTCGAGTGCTTTTGTGGTTGAGGGCGTCAGGCAGAATGGATCGATAATGGCTATGGCGGAGGACACTTGATGCGTCCCCTTCCGCCGCGTTGGGCGGGCTTCGGACATGAAGGGTCTCCTCGTGGTAACCCCGTATCTGACCTGTTTGGCCTGTGCCTGCATTAAACTGGTTTGAAATCGGACGATTTTGTTAAATAAAGTCACCAGCTGCACAAAACCGGTCAGTTTTCCGTTGCGGTGGCGGCCCCGGCACGCCATTTTTGCCGGGATTTGAATCTCTTTGGGCGTCTTGCCGCATTTTGGGAGGTTGGGGAAGATGAGCCAGGATAGCTGTTTGACGCAGAAACTGTCGCATTATGCGCCGCTCAGTCCGTGTTCGCTGGACAATATCGCGCGTCTCGAGCGCGAAGAGCGGGCGTATCAGAAGGGTGTTGAAATTCACCAGGCCGGTGAGCGCAACGCCAATCTCTATGTGGTCCGGCACGGCTGGCTCTACAGCTATGCCGACATGAAGGACGGCAGGCGGCAGATTGTCGAAATCCACCATCCGGGCGATATCATCGGCTTTCCCGATATCGCGTTTAATGAACGCACCACGGTTTTGCGGGCCGCGGAGGATGTTCTGCTCTGTCCGTTCCCGAAAAAGGATCTGGATGAGGTGTTCACCAGCGCGCCGCAGCTGGCGGCCCTTCTGTTTGCGCTTGCAGTGCGCAACCAAGTGGTCCTCACCGACTTTCTGCGGGCCAACGGCCGGATGAACGCGCGCGAGCGGATCGCCTATTTCCTGCTTGATCTGATGGCCCGCCTGCGGATTGCCAACAAGATGATGACCACCACCTTTCGGCTGCCGCTTAACCAGACGGAGATTTCCGACGTTCTGGGGTTGACCAATGTCTATGTCAGCCGCTCCTTCACGGCGCTGCAGAAGGACGGGCTGATCCGGCGTGAAAACGGTACGGTCGAAGTGCTGAAGGAAGACGAGCTGGTCCGGCTCTGCGATTTCGTCGACCACCATACCCGCATTGACACGAGCTGGTTTCCGGCCGGCTGAAGGACTCTCTACTCTAGTGCTCCTCGCCGAACCGGTTGGCCACAAGCGCCTCGATGGCATCAAGCGCGGCCTGTGCATCGGGGCCGGCCGCTGAAACGATAATCGTGCTGTCAATGCTGGCAGCCAGCATCATCAGCCCCATGATCGAGGTGCCGCCAACCGTCATCCCGTCCTTGGCAACGCTGACGGATGCACTGAATTGTTCGACCGTCTGCACGAATTTGGCGGAGGCGCGGGCGTGGAGCCCCCTGCGATTGACGATCGTGAGTTCACGCGAGACCGGTTCTTCCATCGATGCTGTTATTTCCCGCTCAGGACGCGGCTTGCGACATTGATGTAGCGCCGCCCGGCATCTTCCGCCTCGGCAAGCGCCTTGGCCATGTCATTATCGGCACGCACCGCCACGAGTTTGATCAGCATCGGCAGGTTGACGCCGGCAATCACCTCGATCGTACCGTTGTTCATCACCGAAATAGCCAGATTGGAGGGCGTGCCGCCAAACATGTCGGTCAGGATGATCACCCCATTGCCGCTGTCGACATTGCCGACGGCGTTGAGGATGTCGTCGCGGCGCCGGTCCATGTCGTCTTCCGGGCCGATCGAAACGGTCTCGATGGCGTCCTGTGGCCCGACAACATGCTCAACCGCCAGCCGGAACTCGTCCGCCAGGCCGCCATGGGTCACAAGCACCAGTCCGATCATCTTCACCCTGCTCCTTACACAACAATCAACCTTGTCCGCCTTCTTTCGCATCTTGTCGAAGCGGGCGCGAAGTGCAAGCCAAAACGGCTAAAATACCACATGAAAACAGACGGGCGGATGGCGATGATGCAAGGCGACCACAAGCCGGCAACGAGATGACTCCTGGTATTACGGATCTTCTCCGGCTGGCGAAGGCCGTGCAGGGCGCCCGGTCTCAAGGCCGGGGCACAACGCCAGAAGCTTTGAAAGCGGATCGGGCGCGGGCCAGCGCAGGAAAGCCTGCGGCAGGAAGATGCCCGCGCCGAGGTCGAACCGGCTGTCAAACGGCGGCAGCCGGACGGCGTTTTCGGCGGATACCGGGGTGAGCGCAAAATCCATGACGGCGCAGTCGAGATGCTCAACAGGTGCAAGACCGGAGCCGCGGATTTCGATCAGCCCGGCAATCGCAGGCGGCGTGGCGGCAATCACCCGCCCCCCGGCCGACGATATCAGCACCTGATCATCCGAGACCAGCGCGGAAAAAAGCCCGTCCCGGCGGGCGGCGTGCAGCAGGGCAAGCGCCAGCTCGCTCTTGCCGGCGCCGGACGGCCCGCAAATCAGGATACCGGTGGAGCCGAGGACGATCGCGGTCGCATGCCGGTTGGCATTCTGCAGCGCCGTCATTGCGCCTTGCCGCCGGCAGCCGGCAGGGTGAGGGTGAAGCGGGCGCCCTTGATGTTGGTGTCATCGGGGTCGTCGCCGGCATCGCTATCCGGGGCACTGTCCGGATCGATGATGTTTTCCGCCGTCAGCGTGCCGCCATGGGCTTCGGCGATCTGGCGGGAAATGGAAAGGCCGAGGCCGGAATTCTGCCCGAAGGCCTCGCCGTCCGGGCGGTCGGTGTAGAAGCGCTCGAAAATACGTTCCACCGCATCCGGGCGGATGCCGGGTCCGTTGTCGTCGACGGTGATGATGATCTGGTTGCGCGCGCGCGTCAGCGTCACATCGATGCGGCCGCCGGTTTCCGGCACGAAGGAACGGGCGTTTTCGATCAGATTGGTGACGATCTGGCCGATCCTGAGGTCATGACCGAATGTCTCGAAAGCGCCCTTGCTGTGGTTTTCGGGGCTGATGGAAAAGCCGATCTCGACCGGCTTGTGGCGTCGCCCGGTCTCGCGCGAAATGGTGATCAGGTCCTTGAGCAGGACCTCCGCGTCAAAGCGCTTGGCGTCTTCGCGCGCCAGTTCGGCATCAAGCCGCGATGCATCGGAAATATCGCTGATCAGCCGGTCGAGACGGCGCACATCATGCTGGATGATCTCGGTCAGGCGGGCCTTGGACTCTTCCGTCTTGGCAAGCGGCAGGGTCTCGACCGCGCTTCGAAGCGAGGTCAGCGGGTTTTTCAGCTCATGGGCAACATCGGCGGCGAAGCTGTCGATCGCATCAATCCGGTCGTAAAGCGCCGTGGTCATTTCCCTCAGCGTTGTGGAAAGGTGCCCGATCTCATCCTGTCGGGCCGAGAAATCAGGGATTTCCTCGCGTTCGCGCGGGCCGCCGCGACGCACCCGGACCGCAGCCTCCGACAGGCGGCGCAGCGGGCTTGCGATCGTCGACGACAGCATGAAGGACAGGATCATGGTGACCAGCGCCGTGACGCCGAAGACGCGGATGATCGCGATCCGTTCGGCGTGGACGATCTTGTCGATGTCGCCGGCCTGGGTGGACAGCAGCAAAACGCCGAGCACGGCGCGAAAACGCTGGATGGGAACCGCCACGGAGACGATCAGCCGGCCCTTGTCGGTCACCCGGACGACGGCCGAGCGCTGGGCATCGAGCGCCTTGGTGACTTCCGGATAGATTGAGCCATCGCCGCCGGGGGCCTCTTCATAGCGCGGCAGGTTGCCCGGCTGCAGGAACCGGTTCATCAGATTGCCGAGCCTGTCGGAAATGCTTTCCGTCGTCGTCTGCGCGGTGTCCGGCAGATCGTAGCGCAGCACCTGCCCGCGCGAATAGAGATAACGTGAATCGAGGATCAGATTGGCATCGGGATCGTAGATCCGGGCGCGTGTACGGGTCGGCGAAATCAGCCGCCTCAGGATCGGCGCGACCTTTTCCGGGTTGAGGGGAAAACGCAGATCCTCGTCGCTGGAGGTGGGCCGCGCGCTTTCGCCGGCCTGCAGTTCCAGAAGCTTCTGCGGGTCGATCGTCATCGTATCGGTTTCGACCGAGGCCGATGAGGCGATCGCGCCGGCGATGATCTCGCCCTGGGTCAGAAGGCTTTCAACGCGGGCATCGATCAGCCCTTCACGGAACTGGTTGAGATAGAGAATCCCGCCGACGAGAAAGAACAGCGCCAGAAGATTGAAGAACAGGATACGCCAGTTGAGGCTGGAAAACACCGTCGACGCCAGAACCCAGCGCATCACCGCAAACGGCTTGCGCCAGCGCCTGCCCGGCTTCCTGCTCTCGGCTTTATCGCTGGTGTTCGTCAATCTTCGCCCTGCCTGCGGTGGCTGTTCAAGCCTCTATGAAGCCCGCGAATGCGTTCTGAGTGTGGTCGCACGCATCACGCTTCCGGCGCCACGGCCCCTTGTCAGGCCGCTTCGCGGAAACGATAGCCGACGCCGTAAAGGGTTTCGATCATATCGAAATCGGTGTCAACCAGCTTGAATTTCTTGCGCAGGCGCTTGATGTGGCTGTCGATCGTGCGGTCGTCGACATAGACCTGATCGTCATAGGCCGCATCCATCAGCGCATCGCGGCTCTTGACCACGCCGGGGCGCTGGGCCAGCGAATGCAGGATCAGAAATTCGGTGACCGTCAGGGTGACCGGGTCGCCCTTCCAGGTGCAGGTGTGGCGTTCGCGGTCCATCACCAGCGGCCCGCGTTCCAGCGGCCGGTTGGCCTCGCCCTCGGCGGGCTTGCCACCGCCGGCAATGGCGGCCTCGCGGGCGGCAACGCGGCGCAGCACGGCGCGCACGCGCTCCACCAGAAGCCGCTGGGAAAACGGCTTGGTGATGAAATCGTCGGCACCCATCTTCAGGCCGAAGAGCTCATCGATCTCCTCGTCCTTGGAGGTCAGGAAGATCACCGGAATGTCCGATTTCTGGCGCAGGCGGCGCAAAAGCTCCATCCCGTCCATGCGCGGCATCTTTATGTCGAAGATGGCCAGCTGCGGCGGATTGGCCTGCAGCCCGGTCAGGGCCGTGGCGCCATCGGTATAGGTATCGACACGATAACCTTCGGATTCCAGCGCAATCGACACCGAGGTCAGAATGTTCCGGTCGTCATCCACGAGCGCGATTGTCTGCATTTGGGGCTCCCTGACTGCAGTTTTATGGTCTTTGGACGGCAAGATTGTTCTCCGTCTCGCGATTTCTAGCATTTGTTGGAAAAAAACTGGAACAAATTGTGGCAAGATCAACCAAAGCGGGCGTTCAATTGAATCAAATCGAATTTCAAGTGCCGCTGCCCGATCCGGTTAACAGCCTGAGAATCCTTCAGAATCCGGAAAACATGCAAAACGCTAATTTTCTTTAATCGATTAAACGCATGATATTATTATATTTTGTCAGATTTCCTGTTGTCGGATGCGAACAAATTTAATATGTTTTTAAAAAATTAGATTTTGTTTGGAGAGGCATTTCGCATGGTGGAGCATGGAATCTACAATCGTCGTTTTCCGGTTGAAAATACGGGTCTGAAGGATCTGGCGGGCATTTACTACAATCTGATGCCGCCGGAACTGTGCGAGGAATCGCTTCGCCGCAGCGAAGCGGTCCTGACGGCAGACGGGGCGCTGCGCGCGCTCACCGGCCAGCACACGGGGCGTTCTGCCAAGGACAAGTTCATCGTCTGTGACGACAGCACGCGGGACCAGATCTGGTGGGATAACAACAAGCCGATGTCGCCGGAGCATTTCGAACTGTTGAAGGCCGACATGCTGGATCATGCGCGCGGCAAGGAGCTGTTCGTGCAGGACCTGATCGGCGGCGCCGACGCCGAAAACCGCCTGCCCACACGGGTGATCACCGAATATGCCTGGCATGCCCAGTTCATCCGCAACCTGCTGATCCGTCCCGAGCGCGACAATCTCGAAACGTTCGAGGCGAAGCTCACCATCATCAACCTGCCCACATTCGCGGCGGATCCCAAGCGCTATGGCTGCCGCACGGAAACGGTGATTGCCTGCGATCTTGAAAATGGCCTGGTGCTGATCGGCGGTACATCCTATGCGGGTGAAATGAAGAAGTCGGTGTTCACCGCCCTCAACTATCTTCTGCCCACCCGCGGCGTGATGCCGATGCACTGCTCGGCCAATGTCGGCGCGGCGGATGACGCGGCGGTGTTCTTCGGTCTTTCGGGCACCGGCAAGACCACGCTTTCCGCCGATCCCTCGCGCACGCTGATCGGCGATGACGAGCATGGCTGGGGTGAAAACGGCCTGTTCAATTTCGAGGGTGGTTGCTACGCCAAGACCATCCGGCTTTCGGCCGAAGCCGAGCCGGAAATCTACGCCACCACCAAGCGTTTCGGCACGGTTCTGGAAAACGTCGTGCTCGACGAGAACCGGGTGCCGGATTTCGATGATGGGTCGCTGACGGAAAACACCCGCTGCGCCTATCCGCTGGATTATATTCCCAACGCCTCGCGCACCGGGCTTGCGCCGCACCCGAAGACGATCATCATGCTGACGGCCGATGCCTTCGGCGTTCTGCCGCCGATCGCCAAGCTGACGCCCGAGCAGGCGATGTATCACTTCCTGTCCGGCTACACCGCCAAGGTGGCCGGCACGGAAAAGGGCGTGACCGAGCCGGAAGCCACCTTTTCGACATGCTTCGGCGCGCCCTTCATGCCGCGTCATCCGGCTGAATACGGCAATCTGCTGAAATCGCTGATTGCAAAGCACGGGGTACAGTGCTGGCTGGTCAATACCGGCTGGACCGGCGGCGCCTATGGCGCAGGCAGCCGCATGCCAATCCGCCAGACCCGCGCCATGCTGGCCGAGGCGCTGGCCGGCAGGCTTTCCGGCGCAACATTCCGGACGGACCCGAATTTCGGTTTCGAGGTACCGGTTGAAATTCCCGGTGTCGACGCGGCCATCCTGAACCCGCGCGGCACCTGGAGCGATCCCGCCGCCTATGACGCGCAGGCGGCAAGACTGGTGGACATGTTCGTCAACAATTTCGCCAAGTTTGAAGCCCATGTGGACGCCGGCGTGAAGGCGGCATCGCCGAAAATGATGGCGGCGGCCTGAAAACCATACGCAGGAGGAGCGTGTGAAATGCCCGGTTGCCGTCTGGCGCCGGGCATTTCCGTTTTTTCGCGTGTGGAATGGCAGGCTCTACCACGCAAGTTCCACATGCGGCCTGCCGTCGGAGGTTTTCGCCGGTGACCGGCCGGTCTCGTCAACCGTGCAGTTGATGCGCCGCCTGAAGGCCGAAAAACTGTCGAAGGTCACCACATCGACGGCGTCATCGAATTTCAGCGTCAGGCGATAATGCCCCGGCTTGTTTGAAAACGCCTTCACCGAAATGATTTCGGCGTTGAAGGCATGGCCGAGATAGGTTCCCGAAACGCGTGAACCGAGCAGCCACGGATTAAGCGGCGGGCGGTTGCCGATCCTGGCGTGCAGCGTGTTCCAGTCCCGAAAGCCGTATTGCGCGGCAATGAGTTCCAGCGCGCGCGAATGGGTGATCGTCTCACCCTCGCGGCCAAGATGGGCACGCAGGCGTTTGGCCTGATCCTTGACGGCCTCAAGCGCTGGCAGGGGTGCATTGGATAAATTGGGCATGGCGAAGTCTTTCCTTCGCATTCGCCTGTCAGGTGTTTCGGTGCCCGCATTGCCAAAACCGCGAATGCGCAAGGTTTTCAAAACATCGCTCATCGGTTCAAGGGGAACTTCACCATGGGTTTCTCAAAAACCCGCGGGCGGCCGGCGTCCCTTGCCGTAACGGCTCAGTAGGCCGCTTTTCCGTCCACGTCAAGCGTGTGGCCTTGAAGGGCAGGGGGCGGCGTGAGATAACGCCAGCCATGGCATCGCGTGACCTCATCATCAACGACCGTATCACCATTCTCGGCTGGGAACTGACCGAGCAGTTCGTGCTGTCCGGCGGACCCGGCGGGCAGAATGTCAACAAGGTGGCGACCGGCGTTCAGCTGTTCTTTCCCCTTGCCGCCTCGCCCTCCCTGCCGGAGCGGGTGAAGCGCAATGCGATGCGTCTTGGCGGCCGCAAGGTCTCCAAGGAGGGCGTCCTGATGATCGAGGCCAACGCCCATCGCAGCCAGGAGCGCAACCGCGAGGCGGCGCGCGAGCGGCTGAGAGAACTGATCCTGGCCGCTGCCGCCCCGCCGCCGCCGAAACGGCGCAAGACAAAGCCGACGCGCGGCTCGATCGAGCGGCGGCTGAAGGCAAAGGCCGGCCGGTCAACCATCAAGAAGATGCGCGGCAAGCCCGCGCCCGAAGAGTGAGCCATGAGCGCTGACAAGCCCGGCCTGCCCGAAGGCTTTCGCTATCTGCCGGACTATCTCGACCGCGCCGCACAGGCGGCGCTGGTCGAAGACATCCGCGCCGTGGTGGCAGAGGCCCCGCTTTACGTGCCGGCCATGCCGCATACGGGAAAGCCGATGTCCGTGCGCATGACCAATTGCGGCCCGCTCGGCTGGGTTACCGACAAGGAACGCGGCTACCGCTATCAGGCGGCCCATCCGGTCACCGGCAGGCCGTGGCCGCAAATGCCCGAACGGCTTAAAGCACTCTGGCGCGACCTTGCCGGCTATCGCGAACCGCCGGAAGCCTGCCTGATCAATTTCTATGACGATACGGCGAAAATGGGCATGCATCAGGACAGCGACGAGGCCGATTTTTCAGCCCCCGTGCTCTCGATCTCGCTCGGCGATACCTGCCTTTTCCGTGTCGGCGGCACGGACCGAAAGGACAAGGCCGTGTCGCTGAAACTGGCAAGCGGCGATATCGTGCTGCTTGCCGGCAAAAGCCGGCTTGCCTATCACGGCGTGACCCGCACCTATCCCGGCACCTCGACGCTTTTGAAGAATGGTGGGCGGATCAATCTGACGCTGCGGCGGGTAAGTTCTCCATCTCTGTAGCGTCATCCTCGGGCTTGACCCGAGGATCCAGGCTCTTTCCGCAAGACTGGCACTGGCTGTGGTCTTCAGCCATTACGATACGCGCCGCAAGGACCATTGACGCTTCTCGCGACAGAGGTGATTGGACCCTCGGGTCAAGCCCGAGGGTGACGCAAAAGGGATGGGCCTTGACCAACAGGCGCAGCCCTCAAAGAGGCTTTGTCCCACATTCCGGCGCAATCGCGCTCACAATTTCCTCAGCGCCACCGTTTCCACCAGATGGTCCTGGCCCTTGCGCAGGATCAGGTCGGCGCGGGGGCGGGTGGGGAGGATATTCTCCTCGAGGTTTTTCAGGTTGATATTGTTCCACAAATCCTCCGCCGTCGACAGCGCGTCCTTTTCCGAAAGCTGCGCATAGCGGTGGAAATAGGAGGCCGGGTCCTGGAAGGCGGTGTTGCGCAGTTTTTTGAAACGCTCGATATACCAGTGGTGGATCAGCGAGATATCGGCGTCGATATAGATCGAGAAGTCGAAGAAATCCGAAACCATCGGCACCATACGCCCGCCGGCGGGCAGGCTGCGGGCCTGCAGCACGTTGATGCCCTCGAAAATCAGGATATCGGGTCGGTCGACGGTGGTGAAATTGTCCGGCATCACATCATAGCTCAGATGCGAGTAAAGCGGCGCCTTCACATTCGGCATGCCGGCCTTGATCGCGGAGAGAAACCTGAGGATTGCCGCCGTGTCGAAGCTTTCGGGAAAGCCCTTGCGGCGCATCAGCCCTTCCATCTCCAGAACGGCATTGGGAAACAGAAAGCCGTCGGAGGTGACGAGATCGACCTTGGGGCTTGAAGGCCAGCGGGCAAGCAGCTGTTTCAGCAGGCGCGCGGTGGTGGACTTGCCGACGGCCACGGGGCCTGCAACGCCGATGATGAAAGGCGTCTTGCTGTCCTGCTCGCCGAAGCTCAGGAACCGGCTGCGCTGGCGAAACAGCATCTGCGAGCTTTCCACATGGGTGGACAGAAGCCGCGACAGCGATAGGTAGATGCGGCGCACCTCCTCCAGCTCGATCGGGTCGTTGAGCGAACGCAGCTTGCGCACTTCTTCCGCCGTCAGCGTCAGCGGCGTGTCGGCGCGAAAGCGCGACCATTCTTCCGCCGAGAAGAAGCGATAGGGCGAAACCGGGTCGGCCAGCGCCTCGCCCGCATTCACCTCGAGAAATGTGTCGTGGAATTCAGGAATCATGAAGGCGCGCGCCCGGCCTTTTCGGCAAGACCGGACTGGCCGGTGCGCCGTGCCAGCTCATCCATGACATCGGAAAGCGGAATATCGGCGATCTTCAGCACCACAAGCAGGTGATAGAGAAGATCGGCGGTCTCCCCGGTCAGGTTTTCGCGGTCCTCGGCAATCGCGGCAATCACGGTCTCGACCGCTTCCTCGCCCAGCTTCTTGGCGGCCTTGCGCTGGCCTTTTGCGACGAGTTTCGCCGTCCAGCTTTCCTCCGGCGAGGCCGTGGCACGGCTGGCGACGATCGCCTCGAGATCGGCGAGTGTGAATTCGGACATGCTTTTCCCTCCCCGCCTCAGTCGAGACGCATGGCGATGCCGTGATCAGCCATATACTGTTTTGTCTCGCCGATGGAATAGGTACCAAAGTGGAAGATCGAGGCGGCAAGCACGGCCGTGGCATGGCCGTCGCGAATGCCCTCGACCATGTGATCGAGATTGCCGACGCCGCCGGATGCGATGACGGGAACCGGGACGGCATCGGCGATTGCGCGCGTCAGCTCCAGATCGAAACCGGACTTGGTGCCGTCACGGTCCATCGAGGTCAGCAGGATTTCGCCGGCACCCCGGGCAACGACCTTGCGTGCGAATTCGACCGCGTCGATCCCGGTCGGCTGGCGGCCGCCATGGGTGTAGATTTCCCAGGCGCTTTCGCCATCCTTCGGGGCTTCGGTCCGCCGCTTGGCATCAATGGCGACGACGATGCACTGATTGCCGAACTTGTCGGCGGCTTCCGCGACGAAATCCGGGTTCTTCACCGCTGCCGAATTGATCGACACCTTGTCGGCGCCGCAGAGCAGAAGCTTGCGGATATCGGCTACCGTGCGCACCCCGCCGCCCACCGTCAGCGGCATGAAGCAATGTTCCGCCGTGCGGGTGACGACGTCGAAGATCGTTTCGCGATTGTCGGATGTGGCGGTGATATCGAGAAAGCACAGTTCATCGGCGCCGGCTGCGTCATAGGCACGCGCGGCCTCCACCGGATCGCCGGCATCAATCAGATCGACAAAGTTCACACCCTTGACGACACGGCCGTCCTTGACGTCGAGACAGGGGATGACACGGGCTTTGAGAGTCAAAACAGAACCTCTTGCAGTTTCGAAATTGCAATAGCTTAATAGAGCCCATGATCGAAAATGGCGAGTACATATTCTATGCGGATGAGAGCGGAGACCACTCTCTGGTCTCTGTTGACGCCGAGTATCCAATTTTCGTTCTGAATATCTGCGGCTTCCGAATTTCCGATTATTGCCGAAAAATTGTCCCGGCCTTTCAAACCGTCAAGTTCCGCCATTTCGGGCATGACATGGTCGTACTCCATGAAAGGGATATACGAAAGCAGTTCGGGCCGTTTTCCATTCTGACCAATGCCGATACCCGCACGGCTTTTCTCGCCGACATGTCGCATGCGGTCCAGACGGCCCGGTTCAGAATATTCAGTGTCGTGATCGACAAGCGTGAACTGAAATCGGAACTGCTTCAGGAAAACCCCTATTCCCTGGCATTGAGATTTCTTGTCGAGGAGATTTTCCGGTTTCTCAGGCAGAGGCAAGTTCAAGAGAAACGCTATTTCTTCGTGTTCGAGAAAAGAGGGAATAAAGAGGACATTGATCTCGAACTGGAGTTCAGGAGGATTGCCGACGGACAAAACAGCTATCGGCAGACATTTCCCGGGTTCAATATCGTGTTCGGGGACAAGAGAGCAAATTCGACCGGTCTGCAGATTGCCGATCTGACTGCGCGTCCCACCGGGCTCAAATATCTCCGTCCCGCTCAGCCCAACAAGGCATTTGCAATCATCGAACCGAAATTTCAGAAACTCAGGAAGCCCAAAGGCGTGTCCAAGGCGATTTCAACCATTTATGGGCCATAAAAAAGCTTTAGGCCCCGGAATACTCCGAAGCCTAACGCCGACCGAGAAACCCCAATCCACTTGAACCATATATAGCGCGAAACACCCCTGATTTCAAGATTCATACCTTTAAAACAAGGCATTAGGGATATTCTCGTAACCGATTCGTTTCATTGACCTTTCAGCATCTGAAGCGCTTCGGCCGGATCGATGCGGCCATCATAAAGCGCGCGGCCGGAGATTGCACCTTCGAGAATCTGGGCGTCGGGCCTGGTCATGCGGGCGATATCGTCCATCGAGGCGAGACCGCCCGAGGCGATGACCGGGATGTTGACAGCGGCGGCGAGCGAAAGGGTCGAATCCCAGTTGATGCCGGACAAAACGCCGTCGCGGTCGATATCGGTGTAGATGATCGCGGCAACGCCCGCGCCCTCGAAACGCTTGGCAAGCTCGACCACCTCAAGCTCGGAAGCTTCGGCCCAGCCTTCGACGGCCACCTTGCCGCCGCGTGCGTCGATGCCGACGGCGATCTTGCCGGGAAACGCCTTGCAGGCGGCCTTGACCAGTTCCGGGTCGCGCACGGCAACGGTGCCGAGAATGACGCGGGCAAGGCCCTTCGACAGCCAGTTTTCGATGTGTTCGAGCGAGCGGATGCCGCCGCCGAGCTGTACGGGATTGTTCGTCGCCTTCAGGATCGCGTCGACCGCATCGCCGTTGACGCTTTCGCCGGCAAATGCACCGTTGAGGTCCACCACATGCAGATGGGTAAAGCCCTGGTCTTCAAAGGCCTTGGCCTGAGCGGCTGGATCGGGATTATAGATCGTCGCCTGCTCCATGTCGCCGAGCTTGAGGCGCACGCACTGGCCGTCTTTCAGGTCGATGGCGGGGAAAAGGATCATCTGGCTTCAGTCTTTCGATACAGGAGGGGCAGGCTCAGGGCGTCCATGTCAGAAAATTGGCGATCAGCTTCAGGCCGAGCGTCTGGCTCTTTTCCGGGTGGAACTGGCTGCCGGCCTTGTTGCCCTCGGCAACGAAGGCGGTGACGGGGCCGCCGTAATCGGTGGTGGCGATCACCTGTTCGGGCCGTTTGGCGGCGAGGTGGTAGGAATGCACGAAATAGGCGTGCAAGCCGGTCTCGCCGGTCGCAATGCCGTTAAACAGCGGGTGCGGCGTGTTGAGCGTCAGCGTGTTCCAGCCGATCTGCGGGATTTTCAGCTCGGGGTCGGCGGGCGTGATTTCGGTGACGTCGCCGGCAATCCAGCCGAAGCCTTCCGAGACGGTCTTTTCAAGGCCGCGCTCGGACATCAGCTGCATGCCGACGCAGATGCCAAGGAAGGGGCGCGCCTTTTCCTCGGCCACTTCACGGATGGCCTCGACCATGCCCGGCACGGCATCGAGGCCCGCCCGGCAATCGGCATAGGCGCCAACGCCTGGCAGCACGATCCGGTCGGCGGCGGCCACGATCTCCGCCTTGTCGGTCAGGATGATCTCGGCGTCAGTGCCGCTTTCGCGCGCGGCCCGTTCAAAGGCCTTGGTGGCCGAGCGCAGATTGCCCGAGCCGTAATCGATAATCGCAACTTTCATGGTCGTCATCTTGCTGAATAGCTGTCCATCAGGCCGATGCCGGAGGGGCTCGACCCGTGATTGCCGGCAAGGCCGGGGGCAAAATCGGTAACCGGCCTATGGTCGGCGCGATCCGCGAAATACATTGCTTCCGCTGTTTCGATATCCGGTGCGACCACCACGTCGTCAAGCGTGAAACCGCGCCGTTCCATGGCGAGCGCTTTCCATTCGCGCGCCTCGAACCCGATCAGCAGGTTGAGCGCCAGAGAGGCCACACTTGAGGCAAGCGACAGGCTTTCGAAATAACCCGCAACCCCGAAGATAATGGAAAGCGCAAGCGTGAGCAAACCGGCAAGCCAGGCGCGGTTTGCCAGAAGCCAGAACGGACCGAACAGAAAGGCGAGCCACGCGAACCGGTCGGAGACGAAGCGGATCTTCGCCGGGTCGCTGTCGCCGGGCGGGATCAGGACGAGATAGCTTGCCATCTTGCCTCCTCTCAGGCGAGCATGCCCTTGGTGGAGGGCACGCGTCCCTCCTGGCGCGGATCGATCTCGGCGGCGACGCGCAATGCGCGGGCCACGGCCTTGAAGCAGGTTTCGGCGATATGGTGGCTGTTGGCGCCGTAATGGTTCAGGATATGCAGCGTGATACCGGCATTCTGGGCGAAGGCGTGGAAGAATTCGCGCACCAGTTCGGTGTCGAATGTGCCGATCTTTTCCGACGGGAAGGCGACGTTCCAGACAAGATAAGGCCTGCCGGAAAGGTCGAGTGCGGCCTTGGTCATGGTCTCGTCCATGGCAAGGTCGATCGAGGCGTAACGGTTCACGCCCGCCCGGTCCCCGAGCGCCTTTGCCAGCGCCTGTCCGATGGCGATGCCGACATCTTCCACCGTGTGGTGATCGTCGATATGCAGATCGCCCTTCGCCTCGATCGTCATGTCGATCAGGGAATGGCGTGAAAGCTGGTCGAGCATATGGTCGAAAAAGCCGATTCCCGTTGAAATCCGCGCGTCACCGGTGCCGTCGACATTGACGGTAACGGAAATCGCGGTTTCCCTGGTCTTGCGCGCGACTTCCGCGCGGCGGGCTTCGGTCTCGGCAGCCATGCTTATCTTCTTTCTCCATCATATGCGGTCTGGTCGTTTCTTAACAGGCAGGCCCGGCAAGCGCAAAAGAAAAGCGGAGAGTGGCCGTCTGTCTTGCCCAGTCACGGTGTGATAGCTTTCTGCCGTGATCGGGATAGACATCGATGATGAAAGCCAACGAAAAAGACAGGCAAGTCCTTGCCCAGGATGCCTCCGTCACGGTCAGGCTTTCAAAGGAGACTATCAAGGCCCGGATCATTCATGCTTTTGCCGACCACCCCCTTTTTCCAGCCCCGGATATCGGAACGAGAGTGACGCTATGCCCCCCGGAAACAGACTCATCGAACTCCTGCCCCATGATCCTTCTTGGCTGGTGGAGGCGGGAGTTGCAATCGCGGAGATTGAGGTAGCGTGCGCTGCCGTGCTTCGGGTGGAACATATCGGAAGCACTTCAATCCCTGAGCTTCGGGCGAAGCCAACCATTGATCTTATGCCTATCGTCCCCAGTTTCGAAAGCGGATTCGCATGCGTTGGACCAATGCAGGACCTCGGATATGAGTACCGGGGCGAGGCAGGCATCGCAGGGCGACATTATTTCAAGATGAAAGGGAGCAAATCACGAAACGTCCATATGTTCGCAAGAGACAACGAAAACATGAAACGGCACTTGAGATTTCGCGACTACTTGCGAGCACACGCAGACGCGCGTCGAGAATATGAAGCACTTAAGCTCGGACTGGCGAAGGAATTCGTGTCTAACACCCACGCCTACGCGGACGCTAAAACAGAATTCTGCAAGAAAATAGACGCACGCGCCAAGCTTGAGAACATGCGCGGTTAGGGCGGCATCGGAAATTCTAGCGCTGGGAATGACAGAACGCAGTTTAGGAAAGTCATTGCTTTCCTGGTTGTCATTTCTCCGCTAAGGGAAAACAAACAGCCCCGCCCGAAAGTCCCTCAAATGCCCTCCACCCGTCCTTCGATCATCTATTTCCTTGCCGCTTTCGCGGCCGGCTGCATCATGGCCGTCATGACCCATCTGAATGCGACCGTCGCGCTTTACGGGTCGCCCATGTATGCCTCCTGGGCCGGCCATGGCTGCGGCACGGTCGCTGCGATCGCCATCCTGGTCTTCCTCCGTTTCCGCAGACGCGAAAGCGAAGAAAATACCCCGAAAGCCGAAAAAATCAGCGTGCCATGGTGGGGCTATCTCGGCGGGGTTTCCGGCGCTGCCACGGTTGTTGCCGCCTCGCTTGCCGTCAATTCGCCGTTGGCGCTTTCCGGTGCGATTGCGCTCGGGCTTGGCGGACAGGTGCTGTTTTCGCTTGCCGCCGACCAGTGGGGCCTTTTCGGCCTTCCCGCCAGACGGCTTGACCTGAGGGACCTGTCGGCCGTCATTTTCATTCTGGCGGGCAGCGTTCTCGTCATCATGTCAGGGGGAGCGCAGGCATGATTTTCTCGATCATCTTTGCCGTCACTGCCGGCGTGCTTGTCGGCATCAGCCGTCAGGTCAATGGCCGCCTCAGTGTTTCGACCTCGCCGATGATGTCCTCGTTTTACAATCACATCGTCGGCTTCATCACCGTCAGCGTGGTTGCCGTCGTCATTGGCGGTCTTATTCCGCCGACGGTCTCCGAGGTGCCGTTTTACGGCTACCTTGCCGGGCCCATCGGCGTTATCTTCGTGGCGGCCGGTTCCTGGGTCATTCCGAAGATCGGCGCGGTCAATACCGCGGTGCTGATCATCGGCGGCCAGATGTTCATGAGCGCGGTCATGGATGTGGTCGAAGGCGTGGAAGGGCAACCCCTTCTGAGACTTGCCGGTCTGGCGCTCATTCTGGTCGGCATGATCATCGCCCAGAGCCGCAAGAAACCGCAAGTGATGGCCTGAGCCGAGCTTCACGGATTGCAAATGTGGCAAGGTTGCCTACATAGGGTGCCGGACAGGGCTTCGTGCGCTTTTGCGAAGCCGTAAGCGAGGTTTTTATCATGAGCGAACACAATCCCTTCGGCACCATGCACGCGACCACCATCATAACCGTGCGCAAGGACGGCAAGGTGGTGATGGCCGGCGACGGCCAGGTCTCGCTCGGCCAGACGGTGATGAAGGGCAATGCCCGCAAGGTGCGCCGCATCGGCAAGGGCAATGTCATTGCCGGCTTTGCCGGCGCCACCGCTGATGCGTTCACGCTGCTGGAGCGGCTGGAGCGCAAGCTGGAGCAATATCCCGATCAGCTGATGCGCGCCTGCGTGGAACTCGCCAAGGACTGGCGGACCGACAAATATCTGCGCAATCTGGAAGCGATGATGCTGGTCGCCGACAAGGACATCACGCTGGCTGTGACCGGTAACGGCGATGTGCTGGAACCCGAACACGGCGTCATGGCCATCGGTTCGGGCGGCAATTATGCCTATGCGGCCGCCTGGGCGCTGATGGACAGCGACAAGCCCGCCGATGAGGTGGCGCGCCGGGGCATGGAGATCGCCTCGGAAATCTGTGTTTACACCAACGGCAATATCATCGTGGAAACGCTGGATGCCGCATGACGGGACCATAAGTTTCAGGCCGCTTGCCGAAAGCGACCTCGGACTGATGGCCCGCTGGCTTGCCGCGCCGCATGTTGCGGCATGGTGGGAACGGGCGGAAAAGCAGGTGGAACAGATGCGTGCGCATCTCGATGACCCGACCGTTTCGCCTTTCGTCGTTTTGCTGGACGACACGCCATTTGGCTACATCCAGCTCTGCGATCTCGATGGCGAGCGTGAAAAAGAGCCGGCACTGGCCAAACAGCCCGCCGGCACGTTCGGGATCGACCAGTTTATCGGCCCGGCCGGGATGATCGGCAAGGGACTTGGAACCCGTCTCGTCTCCGCCATGGCGGAGCGGGCACTGAACAAAGACGCAAAGCGCGTCCTCGTCGATCCGCATCCCGACAACGCGGCGGCGATCCGCGCCTACGAGAAAGCCGGTTTCGTCCGGCTTGGAACTTTCAGCATGACAAGCGGTCCGGCGCTGCTGATGGCCCGCGATGCTTGAGGAGCAGTAACAGATGACCAATTTTTCCCCCCGCGAGATCGTCTCCGAACTCGACCGCCATATTATCGGCCAGCATGATGCCAAGCGCGCCGTTGCCATCGCGCTCAGGAACCGCTGGCGCCGCCAGCAGTTGCCGGACGATCTGCGCGACGAGGTGATGCCGAAGAATATTCTGATGATCGGCCCGACCGGTGTCGGCAAGACCGAGATTTCCCGCCGTCTGGCCAAACTTGCAGGTGCGCCTTTCATCAAGGTTGAGGCCACCAAGTTCACCGAGGTCGGTTATGTCGGCCGCGACGTCGAGCAGATTGTCCGCGATCTGGTGGAAATCGGCCTTGTTCTGGTGCGCGAGAAAAAGCGCCAGGAAGTGCAGGCGAAAGCCCACGCCAATGCCGAGGAGCGGGTGCTCGACGCGCTGGTCGGCAAGACCGCATCGCCGGCAACGCGTGACAGCTTCCGCAAGAAGCTGCGCAATGGCGAGATGGACGACAAGGAAATCGATATCGAGATTGCCGACAGCGGCTCCGGCATGCCCGGCCTTGAAATTCCCGGCATGCCCGGCGCCAATATCGGCGTGCTGAACCTTTCCGAAATGTTCGGCAAGGGCATGGGCGACAAGACCAAGAAGGTCCGCACCACGGTCAAGAATTCCTACGAAGACCTGATCCGCGACGAAAGCGACAAGCTGCTTGATGACGAGGTGATCCAGCGCGAGGCCATGCGTCTGGTGCAGGAAGACGGCATCGTGTTCCTCGACGAGATCGACAAGATCGCCGCCGGCGACGGCCGCATGGGTGCGGGCGTTTCCCGCGAAGGCGTGCAGCGCGACCTGTTGCCGCTGGTCGAGGGCACGACGGTTGCCACCAAATACGGCCCGATCAAGACCGACCACATCCTGTTCGTGGCCTCCGGCGCGTTCCACGTTTCCAAACCGTCCGACCTGTTGCCGGAACTGCAGGGTCGCCTGCCGATCCGTGTCGAACTGCAGGCGCTGACCAAGGAAGATTTCCGCCGTATCCTGACGGAAACCGAGGCCAGCCTGATCCGCCAGTACAAGGCGCTGATGGAGACGGAGGAGATGAAGCTCGATTTCACCGAAGATGCAATCGACGCGCTTGCCGATGTCGCCGTGCACCTCAATGCCACGGTCGAAAATATCGGCGCCCGCCGCCTGCAGACGGTGATGGAACGGGTTCTGGACGAAGTCTCGTTCACCGCACCCGACCAGTCGGGCCAGGAGCTGATGATCGATTCCGACTATGTGCGCGAGCATGTCGGCGATCTCGCCAATGATACGGACCTGTCGCGCTATATTCTCTAAAGGGTCTGTTAACCCTGTTTTCACGTGAAACATTCAAAGGCCGGTGCGCGCTGCGCCGGCCTTTTTGTGTTCGCCTGCCCGCTGGCCGTTTTCAGCCGGCCCTTTTCCCACTTTCGTCCGTTGGGCGGGGAATTCCGATATTAATTCCAATTCGGAAATAATATTTCAAATTTACACCGAATTGACGGCGTCGCCTGCGTCGCTACATTGGCATCAGACAATTCATCCGAAAAGGCGTTTTCTCCATGGCCCGTATCGAAAAACACGGTCTTCAGTTCGACAAGGCACTTTATGATTTTCTGACCGAAACCGTGCTGCCCGGAACGGGCGTGGACGCGGAAGCCTGGTTCAGCGGCTTTTCCGAAATCGTGCACGAGCTTGCGCCGAAAAACCGGGCGCTGCTGAAAACCCGCGATGCGATGCAGGAAAAGCTCGACGCCTGGTACAAGGAAAACGGCGCGCCGGCGGATATGGCAGCCTACGAATCCTTCCTGCGCGAGATCGGCTATATTCTGCCCGAGGGTGAGGATTTTTCCGTTGCGACCGACAATGTCGACCCGGAAATCGCAACGATTGCCGGGCCGCAGCTTGTCGTTCCGGTGATGAATGCGCGCTATGCGCTGAATGCGGCCAATGCCCGCTGGGGCTCGCTTTACGATGCGCTTTACGGGACCGATGCGATTTCCGAGGAGGACGGCGCGGAAAAAGGCAAGGGCTACAACCCGAAGCGCGGCGAAAAGGTCATCGCCTGGGCGAAGGATTTCCTCGACAAGAACGTGCCGCTGGCAGCCGGTAAATGGGCGGATGTCACCGGCTTTTCCTATCAGGACGGTTCTCTCATCGTCAAAAGCACGGTCGGCGAAACCGGTCTTGCCGATCCGGCGCAATATGCCGGTTTCAAGGACGAGGAAGGTGATGCTTTCCGGCTCTATTTCGTCAACAACAACCTCCATGTGCTGGTCTTCATCGACCCCGACAGCATGATCGGCAAGGACGACCCTGCCGGTATCGGCGATATCGGACTTGAATCGGCAATCACCGCGATCATGGATTGCGAGGATTCGGTGGCCGCTGTCGATGCGGAAGACAAGGTGCTGGCCTATTCCAACTGGCTCGGCCTGATGAAGGGCGACCTGACGGAGGAGGTTAGCAAGAACGGGCGCACCTTCACCCGCAGGCTGGCAGGCGACGTTACCTTCTCGGCCCCCGACGGTTCTGTGAAGACGCTGCCCGGCCGCTCGCTGATGCTGGTTCGCAATGTCGGCCATCTGATGACCAATCCCGCGATCCTAGACCGCGATGGCCGTGAGGTGCCGGAGGGCATCATGGATGCCGCTGTCACGGCGCTGATTGCGCTCTACGACATCGGCGAGGGCGGCCGTCACATGAATTCGCGCGCGGGCTCGATGTATATCGTCAAGCCGAAGATGCACGGGCCGGAAGAGGTTGCCTTTGCCGCCGAGCTTTTCACCCGTGTGGAAGAGATCACCGGCATGAAGCCCGATACGATGAAGATGGGCATCATGGACGAGGAACGCCGCACTACGGTCAACCTCAAGGAATGTATTCGCGCCGCCAAGGACCGGGTCGTCTTCATCAATACCGGTTTCCTCGACCGCACCGGCGACGAAATTCATACCTCCATGGAAGCCGGCCCGATGATCCGCAAGGGCGACATGAAATCGGCCGCCTGGATTGCCGCCTATGAGGACTGGAATGTCGATATCGGTCTGGAATGCGGGCTTTCCGGCCATGCGCAGATCGGCAAGGGCATGTGGGCCATGCCCGACCTGATGGCGGCGATGCTGGAAGCCAAGATCGGCCAGCCGAAGGCCGGCGCCAACACCGCCTGGGTGCCCTCGCCGACGGCCGCCACGCTGCATGCCACGCATTACCACACCGTCGATGTGGCCAAGGTGCAGGAACAGCTGAAGGGCCGCGAACGCGCCAGCCTGACCAATATTCTCTCCGTGCCGGTCGCGGTGCGGCCCAACTGGTCGGAAGAGGAAATCCAGGCCGAACTGGACAATAATGCGCAAGGGATACTCGGCTATGTGGTGCGCTGGATCGATCAGGGCGTCGGCTGCTCCAAGGTGCCGGATATCAACGATATCGGCCTGATGGAAGACCGCGCGACGCTGCGGATTTCCTCGCAGCACATGGCCAACTGGCTTTACCACGGTGTCTGCTCTGAGGAGCAGATCGTCGCCACCATGAAGAAGATGGCCGCCGTCGTTGACCGACAGAACGAGGGCGATCCGGCCTATCGCCCGATGGCAGGACATTTCGACGACTCGGTCGCCTTTCAGGCCGCACTTGATCTGGTGCTGAAGGGCCGCGAACAGCCGAATGGCTACACCGAACCCGTCCTCCACGCCCGCCGGCTGGAGCGCAAGGCCAAGGACGCGGCCTGAAGGCCTGCCTGAACGGGCCCGGCAAAGCCGGGCTCGGGCTGCTGACAAACGCTTGGAAACGCAGGTTGACGCCTTCACTTGCCTTTCCACAAGTGTCATGCTCGGGCTTGACCCGAGCATCCATGCGACCTCAAGCGATTGAATCGACTACGGTTTATTGTGAACCCTTGCCGCGCTGCCTGGATCCTCGTGTCGAGCACGAGGATGACACCGTGTTGAAGGATAGGTTTGTCAACAAACGATCCCCCGCGAAAGCCGGGCATTTGTTTTGCGTTTCCAAAGCACCGCCGAAACAATGCCAAGCTTTGCAAGCTGCGCATCATCAAAATCCCTAAAGTATTGTAATGTTTCGCGCCACAATTCTGGCGGGAACCGCTGTCTTCATCGCGCCGCTGTCAACATGCAGAAGAGGAAGACGTTCATGAGAATGCGTAGGATTATGTATGCGGGTGTTGCCGCTTCGGTGATTGGTATTCTCTCGCTTCAGACCACCGCCTCGGCGGCGGAAATGTTTGATTCCGGCGGCACATGGGATGCGGTTTGCGACAGTCAGATGACCTGTCGGCTGACCACCAGCCGGATGCCGGCCGATGACGGCGGACTGGCCATTCCCGTTTTCGTAAAGGCCAGCAAGGCCAAGGCGCCGGTCGCCATGGTTCTGCCCACGATTGACGGGATCGAAACACTGAGCCCCGACGGGGTGTTCACGATTGCCGTCGACGGGCAGGAAATTGCGTCCGTTCCGGTCAAGGACCTCAAGAAGGATGAGGCCGAAGGCGGATATGTGACCCATGATCAGAAGATCGTCCAGCCGGTGCTGTCGGCCGCCCGCGTCGGGCGCGATGAAATCATGGTCAGCTATGACGGGCCCGATGCGCAGGAGGTCGCGACCGCAGATCTTACAGGGCTTCACCAGAGCCTGGACTGGCTTTCCCAGCAGCAAGGCCATAATTCCTGAAACGGCTGAAAGTCCGCGCCTGTATCGCGCGCTGTCATCGCGATACAGGCGCAGTCGCTCGGTTCCGCCAAGCGGCGCTTGCAGGTCGGCGGATGCTGAACTACATCGGAAAGACAAGGCTTTCGCGACGGGCGCGAAAAAAGGGGCGGGGAGCTGCCGATGCTGATGACAGCAGCGCGTCAGGCGCTTTTGGATCTGATCGACCCCAAGATGCGGAGCATCCTGTGGAAGGTGCTCGGTCTTTCGCTGCTTTGTCTGATTGCGCTCTGGTTTGCGATCAGGGCGCTTTTCCTGTGGCTCGCCTTTCCCGTCCTTGCCAATCTGTTTCCCACCATGCCGGAATGGACCGGCTGGATCACCTTCGTTCTGCTGATCTTTGCCGCCGTCGGGCTGGCGCTGGGCCTTGCACTTTTGATGGCGCCGGTGTCCGCCTTCGTCGCCGGTATTTTCCTGGATGATGCTGCGGACCATATCGAGCGTCTGCACTATCCCGCTGATCCGCCCGGAACGGCGCTGCCGGTGTTCACGGCCATGAAGGAGGCGCTGAAATTCCTCGGCGTCATCATTCTGGGCAATATTCTGGCGCTTCTTCTGTTGCTGGTCCCGGGGGTCAATCTGGTGGCCTTCTTTGTGGTCAACGGCTACCTTCTCGGCCGGGAATTCTTCGAGTTTGCGGCGATGCGCTTCATGACGCCGGAAGCCGCCCGGGCCTTCCGCCGCGAAAGAGGGTTCACCGTTTTTCTCGCCGGTCTTGTGGTTGCCGGCTTTGTGGCGATCCCGATCGTCAATCTGGCAACCCCGCTGTTTGCGACCGCCTTCATGGTCCATATCGTCAAGCGGTTACGTGCGGCCTGAGACGATTTTTCGCGTGTTTGATGCGCAAAAACATTCATCTTTGCAACAAACAGCGAAACAATAGTCGTTGAATCGAAAACTATACGCGGCTATGACCGTTTTGAGGGTGAAACGGCAGAATGACGCACAGGAGCATACATCATGGGACGCATCGTTTATCTGAACGGGGAATGGCTGCCTGAAGACCAGGCAAAGGTGTCGATTTTCGACCGCGGCTATGTCTTTGCCGATGCCATATACGAGGTCACCTGCGTTCTCGATGGCAAGCTGCTCGATTATGATGGCCATGCCGCGCGGCTGAAGCGCTCCACCGATGCCATCGGCATCAAACTGCCGGTCGATGATGAAGGCCTGCTCGCGCTTCACCGTGAGATTGCCGAGCGTAACGACATGCGCGAAGGCCTGATCTATCTTCAGGTCTCGCGCGGCAATCCGGGCGACCGGGATTTCATGTTCGAAAAGGATATGGAACCGACCTTCTCGATGTTCACCCAGAAGAAGACGGTCATCGACACCCCGACGGCCAAAAACGGCATCACCGTGGTGACGCTTGAAGACCTGCGTTGGGGGCGTTGCGACATCAAGACGGTCCAGTTGCTCTATCCGAGCCTTGCCAAGATGGAAGCCCATGACAAGGGCGCCGATGATGCCTGGCTGGTAAAGGACGGGTTCGTGACCGAACAGACGTCGGCCACATCCTATATCGTCACCCAGGACGATGTGATCGTGACACGGCCGCTTTCCCATGTGGTTTTGCCCGGCATCACCCGCGCCTCTGCGCTGGAAATCGCCGCCCGCAACGGCTTCAAGGTGGAAGAGCGCCCCTTCAGCGTCGAAGAGGTCAAGGCTGCGAAGGAAGCCTTCTACACTTCCGCCAGCAACTTCATCACCCCCGTCATTGCTGTTGACGGCCAGCCGATCGGCGACGGCAAGCCGGGCCCGATAAGCCTGAAGCTGCGCGAACTCTATATTGCTGACCGGCGCGCCAACGCGATCTGACGTTTCTAGGCTGCGCCCTGCGGCTTCACCGAACCCCGCTCAACCAAGCTGACGGGGATGAAATGGTGTGAGGAGGGCGCGTCCGCCGGGCCGGTGATGGCGGCAAGGGTTGCTTTGGTCAGCGAGGACAGCGACTGGCGGATGGTGGTCAGCCGGTGCGACGACCAGTCGGAAATCGGCGCGTCATCGAAGCCGATCACCGAGACATCGTCGGGAACGGAGAGGCCGAGTTCGTGGCGGGCCGTGTTCATCACGCCGAGCGCGATTTCGTCGGTGACGCCAAAAACGCCGTCAATGCCGGGTGCGGACAGCAGGCCATGGGCGGCCTCGATGCCGGTTTCATAAGTGTTGCGGCCCTGGCTCCATTCGGTAACCGGTATGTTGTTTTCCGCCATCACCCGGATAAACGCCTCGGCCCGCGCCAGTTTGGCGGATGTTCTGGAGGCCGAAAGCACGACGGCCACATTCCTGCAGCCCGCGGCAATCAGCCTTTCCGCCGCCAGCGCGCCGCCGGCTGCTGAATCGGCCTCGATCTGGTCGACGCGTCCGATATTGTCCGGCAATGGCCGGTTGATCAGCACGAGGCGCGTGCCATTGGCCGCGGCCAGCCGCACCAGTGTATCGGGCACCGCACCGGATAACAGCACAACCGTGCGGACCCGGTATTCCAGAAGCTTTGCCAGCGCGTTTTCAACGTCTTCTTCGGCGCCTGCCAGGTTCAGCAGCATGCATTGCAGCCCGTTGCCGTGAAGGGCCGCCGTCAGAGCATCGACCTGCGCGGAGATATAGGGGTTCGACAGGTTGGCGCCGACAAGGCCGACGAGGTCGGAGCGCTGTTTGTGCAGCGTGCGGGCGAGAAGATTAACGCGGTAGCCCAGCTCCTCGGCCGCCTTCATCACCCGCGCCCGGGTTTTCGGCGCAACGCTGGCACCCTCGGTAAAGGTGCGGGAGACGGCTGAACGGGAAACGCCGGCCCGCCGGGCAACATCGGATGCGGAAACGAATTTGTCGGCCATGTCCTGCTTCAGACGGTCGGTTCTGTTCCAAGAAGGTTACGCGTTCTGACCGCATCGGCAAGGGCCAGCATCGGCGGCAGGGGGTATGTCTCATCCAGTCCGCGCAGCGCGCGCAGATGGGCAAGGGCTGCCTCGAAGCTTTCGAACCGGTGCCGAGCGAACGCCGAAAGCCAGAGCGCGATCAGCGCGACCGAGCGCGAACGCCCGCCGCGGCAATGGACAAGCACATGGCCCCTGCGGTGTTTGGGGTAATGCGGTTTGGCGGGCACATAGCCGCTCATCAGGCCCTCGATGGTCTGAACGGCGGCGGCCATCAGGTGTGGGCTGTTGCCGGCCCCGTCGATCATGCCGATCTGGTAGCGGCGGACATGGACGCCGTCCGCCAGTTCCAGCGGACCGGGAAACATGTTGATCGAAACGTTCAGCGTTTCGGTAATGCCGGCTTCAAGCAGGCAGTCGGCGTCTTCGGCCGCGGCGAGGTTTCCCAGAAACAGCGATTTGCGATGCGGCCCGAAATCCTCGATGACCCGGTAGAAAAGCGGACGGTCATCCTCGCGCGCTTCCGCCTCGGGCACGTGTTCGGGAACGCCGAGGCGTTTTTCCTTGGTCATTCAGATCTCCGTTTCGGTGCTCAGTCTTAGCCGCGAACCAAGCGCGCGGGCAAGTTCGGGGGCTCTGGCCATGTCGACAAAGGCGGGCAGAACCGTGGCCGCGCCGCAATCATTGGCAAGGGCAATCACATCGCGTTTTCGCGGATGGACGTTCCACGGCATCCAGACGGCCTCGCCACGGGCAATCAGCGCGGCGGCGGGCGTGCCGTCCGGCACATGGCTTGAGAAGATGAAGCGAAAGCCGCCCCGCGCCAGAAGCTCTGCAGAAAGCCCGGCCTCGCCGTTGGATTCGGTGGCGATGATGACCTGATCCGGTCTGGCGGTCTCACCGTCGACCACCGGAAATATTCTCCCTGTCGCCATCTGCGCTTCCCGGGCAATCACGTCGCTGGCATGAACCGCCAATCCGCGTTCCGCCATGGCCATGGCCATGTCCGCGCCGCGCCCGGCTGCGGGGCAGCACAGCACCGCACCCTCACTGGCCCTTGCGGCAATGGCGTCGATCTGCGCCGTCAGCGGTTGGTCGCGGTCGCCATAGGAAGCGTCGATCAGCAGGGTTTTCGCGCGCGGCGGCGGGTCGAACGGCATGCCGGCCGATTCCAGGCTGATATCGCCGGTATAGATGAACCCGCCGTTCTCTGTCTCAAGATGAAACCAGACACCGCCCGGCGCATGGCCGCAGCGTCCGGTGGTCAGCATCAAGCCTTCAAACCGGAACGATCCACGCTCCGGAATCACCTGTGCCGCTTCGGGTCTGATGCGCCCGTTCAGAAAACCGAGCGTGCGCTTTGTCGCTAAGACCGGCGGCGCGCCGATATCGTCGATCTTTTCCAGCAGGCCGGCATGGTCGGAATGGGCATGGCTGAGAAAGACGGCGTCGATAACGCCAAGGTCGCCGATATCGGGGTGTTCTCCGGGTTCCAGCCCGTCGCCGAAATCGAACAGGATACGTTTGCCATCGGTCTCGACCAGAAAGATGGCGGCACTCTTGCGGTTCAGTCCGCTGATCACTGTCAGTCGTGCCAAGGCAATACACCCTGCGGAAGCCGTCTTGCGAAGGTCAGGCTGAAAAGCATCAGCGTGAGGATGACCAGCACCATCAGGCAGCCGACGGCGGCGGCCAGTGTCGAAGAACCGGCCTCCTCGAGGAAGATGATCATCGGGCCGATGGTCTGCGCGCGCGAGGACACCAGCAGAACCGAAGTCTGGATTTCGTTGATCGCGGTCATGAACACCAGAATGGCGGACGCCGCGGCCGCCGGGGCCAGAACCGGCAGAATGATATCCTTCAGCCTGCGGAAAATGCCGGCGCCGACCACCTGTGCGGCTTCATCCAGCGATCGTTCGATCTGGGCGAAACCGCCAAGGATCGGCTGCAGCGCCAGCGCCAGAAAGTTCGACAGGTAGGCGGCGAGGATGACCCAGACCGTGCCATAGAGGCTGGTGCCCAGAACCGGCAGCGGTTTGAGGAAAAACAGGATCATCGCAACGCCGATGATGATGCCGGGCAGCGCATAGGCCAGCTGCGAGGAGAGATAGAGCAGGCGCGGCGTGACGCCATGGCGCCAGCTGAGGAAATAGCCCAGCGCGACAGACACCGGGATGAGAATGGCAACGGCAAGCCCGGTCAGCCACAGGCTGGTGAAAAACGCCTCGCGGATGCCCTCGTGATGGAAGAGCGCATTGGAAAAGTTCTCGAAGGTCAGCGTTTCCAGATTGAGCGGCTGGCCGTAGCCGCGCACCAGAGCCGAACCGGCAAGGGCTGAAAGCGGCAGCGCCAATGCCAAAACGAGATAGCCCCACGCAAGTGCTGTGACCGGAAGACGGAAACGGCCAAGCGGAAATTTGAACGGTTTAGACGCGCCATCGACGCGCTGGTCGCCCATGCGGCTCAGCCATCCGGCAAGGCCCATGCCCAGCACGGTCAGCACGGCGAGCAGCAGCGCCAGAAGCGCCATGTCATTGAGCGCGGAGGGACCATAGGAATTCAGCCGCCGGTAGATCAGCGTGATCAGCGTCGGCACGCGGGCGGGAATGCCGAGCATTGCCTGAATGCCGAAATTGCCGATGGAGGAGACGAAGGCAAGTGCTGCTCCGGCGAAAATACCGCCGCGGATCAGCGGCAGGATGACGCCGAGCGTTGCGCGCAACGGCGAGGCGCCGACCGCGCGGGCGGCTTCCACCAGATCGGCGGGTACGCGGCGCAGATTGGCACGCACGGCGAGAAACACAAGCGGCGCATTGTAGATGCCGAGCAGCAGAACAATGCCGCCGGCGGAATAAAGCGGGTGGCGCATGCCGGGTTCAAGCGACAGGCCGAAAAGCTGCATCACCGGGCTTGCCGGCGAGAAGGCCTGTATCCAGGCCAGCGCGATTACCTGCGGCGGGATCATC
This sequence comes from uncultured Martelella sp., assembly GCF_963677965.2. Classification (NCBI taxonomy): domain Bacteria; kingdom Pseudomonadati; phylum Pseudomonadota; class Alphaproteobacteria; order Hyphomicrobiales; family Aurantimonadaceae; genus Martelella; species uncultured Martelella sp. The sequence goes on along the minus strand of NZ_CAXXFM010000001.1, from coordinate 1,675,057 downwards.
AGCGGCAGCACGAAGCCGAAAACCCAGGCCGTGCGGCCCTTCATGTCGCTGGCGCCGACCAGAAGTGCTGCAAGCGTTCCGGTGACGGTGGCCAGTGCGGTTGCGGCAAGCGAAATCCAGACGGTGTTGACGGTGGCCTCGAACACGCGCCGCCCGCCGAGAACATCGGCGATGCGTTCAAGTTCAAAACCCGTGCCGGTGACGAAAGCGGCGTAGAGGAGCCGGCCGAGCGGCAGGATGGACAGCACGCCGACAAACAGTGCCAGCGCCAGCATCAGCGTGCGCTCGTTGCGCAATGCGCCGGAAAGCGTGGAGAGCGTCCGCAACGGACGCTCCCCTGCAATTGTGGTCGAAAGAGACATTGCGCTTACAGACCGAAGATGTCGGCGAACTGTTCGCGCACCTGATCGTTGTTTTCAACGGCGGTGTCGACGTCGTAGCCGAGAAGCTTCATCGAGGAGAGGTCGGGATAGCCTTCCGGTGCGGCAACGCCCGGCAGCAGCGGAATATTGCCCTGTTTGGAAACCAGCTCCTGGCCTTCCTGCGACAGCAGGAAGTTGACGAAGGTCTTGGCGGCATCTTCATGCTGGGTCGTGCTCATGATGGCGACCGGCTCGCCGATGAAGGAAACGCCGTCCTTCGGTGCGATATAGTCGACCGGCGAGCCATCAGCCTTGGCGCGCAGCGTGTTGGCGTCGACGATGATGGCGTATTTCGCCATGCCGGAGGCAACCGCCTTGGTGGCCGGGCCGTTGCCGCCTTCGGGCACGATGTCGAGGTCGTTCAGACCTTCATAAAAGGCCCAGCCGATGTCCGGCGCATTGATCAGGGCGTGAAGGTGGTTCAGCGCCGCACCGGAATAAAGCGGGCTCGGCACGGCGATCTGGCCGCGATTGTCTTCCACCAGAAGGTCGTTCCAGGTCTCGACCGGTTCGGCGGTTTCGGTGTTGTAGGCAATGCCGGTGGTGATTGCCTTGGTGCCGAAGAAGGTCATGTCCTTGTCGTAGGCGGCCTTGTCATAGCCATCGACCGGGGCTTGCGGATAGGCCATCAGGTGGCCGCCGGCCTTCAGCGTGCCGAGGTTGATCGGGTCGGCGACCAGAAGCACGTCGGGCTGGATATTGCCGGCTTCGATTTCCGCACGCATCACATTCATCAGCGCCGAGGTGCCGTTGCGGGTCCAGTTGACCTTGATGTCGGGGTTGGCGGCTTCGAACGCGTCCACCGTTTCCTGCGCGATTTCCGGCGACTGGCTGGTGTAGAGCGTGATCGTTTCTTCAGCGTGGGCGGCCGAAAAGGCAAGTGCGCTGACGGTGGCAAGGGCGAGCATGGAAAGTTTCATCGGGGATTTCCTCGATTGTTGGGAGCTAGAAAGAGGCGTCTTCTGTTTGCAGGTCCGGAAGGACCCAGCCGTCGGCAAGCGTGACGGCTACGCGCTGCCCGGCCTCGATACGGGCCGGGGCAGGAACGTTCATGAAAAGGGTGTGGTTATCGGGGCCGGCGGCAAGCTCGACCCGCAGGATATCGCCGCGATAGGTGATCCGGCGGATGGTGGCGGCAATGCCGTCGGTTTCGCTCAGCCGCAGGTCGCCGGGGTGAAAGGCAACGCGCGCCGTGTGGCGGGGCGAAGCGGACGGATGGCAGCGCAATTGCACCGGCGCGCCGAAGAAACGGGCAAAGCCATAACCGCTGTGGTCGGGCCGGAAGTCCTCGATCACGCCAAGCTGACCTTCGCCGATAAAGGTGGCGACCATCTCGTTTGCGGGCTGGCTGTAGAGTTCGGAAGGGCTGGCGAACTGGCTGATCGTCCCCTTGTCCATCACCGCAACCCGGTCTGCCAGCGCAAGGGCCTCCGACTGGTCGTGGGTGATGTAGAACATCGTCGCGCCCGATTCGTGGTGAAAGCGCGCAAATTCCTCTTCCATCTCACCGCGCAGGTGGACATCCAGATTGGCCAGCGGCTCGTCGAGCAGCACGACGCCGGCATCCATGGCAAGGCAGCGGGCAAGCGCCACGCGCTGGCGCTGGCCGCCGGAAAGGGCTGCCGGGCGACGGTCGGCAAAATCCGTCAGGCCGACGAGGTCCAGAACCCGCCTTGTGCGCTCTTCGCGCTCCTGCCGCGCAAGCCCCTTGACCCTGAGCCCATAGGCGACATTTCCGGCAACGCTCATATGCGGCCAGAGCGCGTAGCTCTGGAAGACGACGCCGATGCCGCGTTCTTCCGGCGGCACATGATGTCCCTCGCCGGAAAGCAGCGTATCGCCAATGCGGATCGTACCCCGGTTGACCGGCTCGAAACCGGCCAGCGCGCGCAACAGCGTCGTCTTGCCGCAACCCGACGGGCCCAGAACGGCCACGAATTCGCCCGAGCGAATGGAAAGCGAGACGCCGCGCAATACGCTGGTTTTGCCGAAGGATTTATCGACTGATGTGATTTCGATCGCGCTCATGAAACCGTCCCGGCCCTTTCCTGAACGCTGCCGGAAGCGGCGGCGGTCAGGTCTGAAAGAGATTTTGCACAGCTGTGCAATTCACGGCGCAATCAATGCACCGATACTGTGACAGTTCTGTTTCAGTGAATTTTCGGTTTTATGAAAATTGCAGGCGCGCGCCGGCTGCCCGCACAACGGGGCCTTGTATCGATATATGAATCAAGTCGTGCAGGGGTGCTGAACCCGCCGCTTTTCATGAACGCCATTCATGGGCGCCAGTCGTGCCGCCGCCTTTTACAGCAGCCATCACCGCACTAAATTCCATAGTGCTGAATAAAACTGAAGCAGCGCCCGATGATGTCCGGGCGTTGACGCGCATCAGGCAAGGCTGTGCCGCGCCTGCGTCGATCTTTTCAAATACAGGAGCCCTCAATGCCACATGTGATCGTGAAAGTCCGAGCCGGTAAAAGCGAAGAGCAGAAAAGAAAACTGGCCGAATCCATCACCCGGGATGTCGTGGAACATATGGATACCGGCGTTGATGCCGTGAGCGTGGCGATCGAGGAAATCGAGCCCGAACGGTGGAAGGACGATGTCTATACGCCGGAGATCATGTCTGCACCGGAAAAGCTTTACAAAAAGCCTGGCTACACGCTGTGAAACGGGCAAGCCGGGCGGCGTTAGCGCGTCCGGCTGCCTCTCAGGTGCAATACAGCATTTTTGCCGCGAACGCGCGGGAACGCCGCGGCATTTCCACGGCGGTCTGTCAAAGGCCTATTCGCCCTCGGGAAAGTCCGCGCTGAGGGTGAGGTCTTTCCAGTCTTCGAAGTTCCTGCGCAGTTCCTCGATCCGTTCCATAGCGCGTTCATAGGCTTGTGCGCTGAGCAGAAGGCGCAGCGGCGGGTTTTCGACCTCGGTGATTTTCACCACGGCTGCGGCCGCGCGCACGGGATCGCCCGCCTGATGGCCCGAACCGTCCTTCAGCCTCTTGCGGTAGGCGCCGGCGGTTTCGGCGTAATCGTCGATCTCGATGCTGGATTCGATCACCGAGCGTCCGGCCCAATCGGTGCGGAAGCCACCGGGTTCGACGATGGTGACCCTGATGCCAAGAGGTGCCGCTTCCTTTGCCAAAGCCTCCGAAAGCGCCTCGACGGCGAATTTGGACGCGTTGTAATAGCCGAGCGCCGGATAGGCGATCAGCCCGCCGATGGAGGAGAAGTTGAGGATATGCCCCTTGCGGCGCGCGCGCATTCCGGGAAGGACTTTCAGCGTCAGCGTGTTGAGACCGAAGACATTGGTCTCGAACTGACGGCGGATTTCAGCGTCCTCGCCTTCCTCGATCCCGGAGAAATAGCCATAACCGGCATTGTTGACGAGAACGTCGATATGGCCGAAGCGGGCTTCTGCGTCGGCAACGGCCTTGTCGATCGTCGCCGGATCGTTCAGGTCGAGTGAAAGCGCCAGGGCGCGGTCTTCATGGCCTTCGACCAGATCGGCAAGGCTTTCCGGGCGCCGGGCGGTCATCGCGATGCGCCAGCCTTTTGAAAGAACCAGCTTGGCGATTTCCCGTCCGAAACCGGTCGAGCATCCGGTAACGAACCAGACGGGTGTGTCCTGTGACATGGCAGAACCTCTTCGTTGTTGAAATGTGAGATGAAACCGGTTCGTTCACGCGGGGCGCGCGAATGAAAGGGAGGCCACAGCTGTCATTCAGCGGGCTTCCATAATATCTGGGGAGCAAAGCGGGGCGTTTCATGGGCATGGCAGACATAATATTCATGCAGCCAGCTCATCAATCGCGGTCAGCCGAAGGGCTCAGAACAGACCGTCCAGCCTGCAATTGACGTGGAGTTCGGGCACGGAAGCCGTGTTCGGCAGTTCGATGGCATGCATCACCAGCCCGGCAACATCTTCCGGCTGGGTCATGTGGGAAAGTTCGCGGCTGCCGGGTGCTGCGGATGCGCCCATATCCGTTGCCACCGGTCCGGGGCAGACGGCCGTGGCCCGCACGCCCTGTTCCCAACCCTCGTGGCGCAGTGCATGGGCAAGCGCCACGGCGGCAAATTTCGAGACCGCGTAAAGCCCCGTCGCCTTGCCCGCCACCCGTTTGCCCGACAGCGAACCGAGAATGACGACCCGGCCATGGCCGGTTTCGCACAAGGCTTTCCAGGCGGCAGAAGCCAGCTTGCGCGGGGCGTGCACATTGATTTCGAACAGGTTGTCGACCTCGTCGTCGCTCGCCTCGGTCAGCAACGTGTCGGTGATGATCCCGGCGCTGGCGACGACCGCGTCGATCCGGCCATGGCGAGCAACGACATCGGCCACCCAGGGCGCTGCCGAACCACGATCCGTTGCATCATAGGGGTGAAATTCAGCGTGGTCGGGATCAAGCCCCGCAGGCAGTTGCGGGCGATCGCCGCGCAGACCGAGGCACACATGCCATCCCCGCGCCTGTGCGTCCCTGGCAATGGCATGGCCGATACCGCGGCTTCCCCCGGTCAGCATCATGATCGGACGATCTGTCATCAATAACCCCTTTCTTTCCGGTTGCAGCGCAGTGTGCACTCACACAGCATCGACCGGCACGTCTTCCCACGCGCTTCTGTGCTCTTCTCCAACGAAGTCGTTTGCCACCGTCAGTTTGCTGTCGAAGCGCAGATAGGCAAGCGTTTTCGGGTCATGCTGCGGCCATTCGGGCATGGCGTCCGTCTGCGGGCTGCCCGAGCGGGCGAACGCGATGAAGCTGTCGCGCATGCGGCGGCGCCAAACCAGGGCCGACGCCGAAACGTCGTCGGCAAGAATGCCCGGCAGACGCTGTTATCTGCCGGGCCTTTGTCGCGCGAAGGCGTGAAATCTTATGCTGTGAAACCGAAACCGCCTTCAGCAAGTCGTATCGGCCTGCCGCTGCCGGCAGGCCGATACGGCGTTTCCGTTTACCAGGGCTGGTTGGCCGGCCCGACGGTGAACTCGCTGACATTGGTATCTTCCGGCATGTCGAGCGCGAAGGCGACGACGTCGGCGATGCGGTCCGGCGAGATGCCGAAGGCGTCATAGACCTGCTGCATGCCATCGGCCGAACCCTTGTCGGTGATGGTGTCGAGCAGTTCGGTGTTGATCGCGGCCGGATAGAGCGTTGCCGTGCGGATATTGGTGCCTTCCATGGCGGATTCCATGCGCAGCACTTCCATGAAGTCGCGGACGAACCACTTGGTGCCGCCATAGACAGCCGTACCCGGATAGGCCTTGAGGCCGGCAACGGAGGAAACCGCGAGGATGTGACCCGACTTCTGTTCGGTAAATGTCGGCATGACGGCGGCAACGCCGTTCAGAACGCCGTTGATGTTGACGTCGATCATCTGCTTCCACTCGTCGGTCTTGACGGCGGAAACCGGGCTGACCGGCATCAGGCCGGCATTGAGGAAGATCGCGTCGAGGCGGCCGAAGCTGTCCTTGGCGAGCTTGACGATGGCTTCGTTGTCGGCCGGCTTGGTCACGTCGAGCGCCTGATAGACGGCCTCGCCGCCGGCGCTCTTGATCTCGTCGGCAATCTGTTTGAGCTTGTCTTCGCGGCGTGCGCCGAGAACGACCTTGGCGCCCTTGCTGGCGATGAGCTTGGCGGCGGCTTCGCCGATACCGGACGATGCACCGGTGATGAGAACGACTTTATCCTTAATCATAACAAACCTCCTTGTTCATTTTCTGTGCCGGATGTCCCGGCGGCATGCCCGGGGTCCAGGCCCCGGTGTTGGAATGAATGCTATATTTCACCTCATTGCGGAGACAAGGTAGACTGATTCAGTCAATTTCTTGCCTGATCCTCCAAACCTCGGGAATTTCAGGCGACATCCAGCCGCGCACCCCTTATGCTGAACACAACACGATCAAGGGACGTCTGAAATGACAAACCATACTCAGAACGGGCCTCAGGCCATGTCCGACGATAAATTTAGAGCACTCTGCGATATTGTCGAGCGCCACATCGCCGGCCGGGAAGACCGGGAAACGCCGGTTCCCAACCTTGCGCTTTTCCGAAGAGAGACGACGACGGAGCCGGTCAGCTGCCGCGTCGAGCCCTGTATCGTCTTCGTTTTGCAGGGCGCAAAGCAGATGCTGATTGGCGACCGGGAATACAGGTATGGCGCAGACCGGTTCCTGATCGCCTCGCTCGATCTGCCCGGCAGTTCGCAGGTGCTCGAGGCAAGCCCCGACAAGCCCTGTCTGGGCATGGTCATGCGCCTTGATCTGCGCATGATTGCCGAACTGAGCGCGCAGGTCTCCGTGCCGACGGCCCGGGCGGGCGCGGATGCCGGTGCGGCCGTCGGCACCATGACGCCGGGATTGGAGGAGGCGTTTGGCCGGCTCCTGTCGCTGGTGGACGAGCCCGAAGCGATTGACGTGCTCGCACCGCTGATCGAGCGTGAAATTCACTACCGGCTGCTCAGGACCGATGTTGCCGAACGGCTGCTGCGGATCGTCTCCGTCGGCAGCCAGGGCCAGCGGATCGCCCGCGCCGTCGACTGGCTGAAGACCAATTATGCGCGACCTCTGCGCGTCGAGGACCTGGCCGCCCATGTGCAGATGAGCCCGTCCAGCCTGCATCACCATTTCCGCCACCTGACGGCAATGAGCCCGCTGCAATATCAGAAATGGCTGCGTCTCAACGAGGCGCGGCGGCTGATGCTGAACGCGCATCTCGATGCCGCGGGCGCGGCCTTCCATGTCGGCTATGAAAGCCCTTCGCAGTTCAGCCGCGAATACAGCCGCCTGTTCGGGGCCCCGCCGAAGCGCGACATCGAGGGGCTGGCCGGCAAGGCCCTGCCCAGCATGGCAACGGTGTGAGGGATGCGGCGCGTCTGAAATTGGTCCGGGGCGTGCGGACGCACCCGTCAAACACCGGCTTTCGTATTTTCGGTTTGAAAAGAACCGGTGGAGAGTGCTAACGGGTTGCAAACCTTTTCCAAGCGGTTTCCCGCGAGGTTTCCTCGTCGGTTGCCTGCACATAAGAAGAGATCCCGATGGCGGAAAATGTCTCCGGCCCGACCGTGCGGCAGGACACCGAAACGGTGTCGCCAATGGTCAGCTTTGAAAATGTGACCAAGAGCTTCAACAGCCGGGAGACCGGCAAACGCGCCTTCAAGGCGCTCGACGATGTCAGCTACAGCGTGCCCCGGGGCGCAATTACCGGCATTATCGGCCGGTCGGGCGCGGGCAAGTCAACGCTCGTGCGGCTGGTCAACGGCCTGGAGAAGCCAAGCGCGGGCCGCGTGATTGTCGACGGCACGGAGGTTTCCGCCCTTGACGAAGTGGCGCTGAGGTCCGTACGCCGGTCAATCGGCATGATCTTCCAGCACTTCAATCTTCTGTCGTCGCGCACGGTTTATGACAATGTCGCCATGCCGCTGGAGATTGCGGGCGTCGGCAAGCAGGAGATCCGGAAGCGGATCGAGCCGCTGATCGATCTTGTCGGCCTTTCCGAACGCACCCGCCATTACCCGGCACAGCTTTCCGGCGGGCAGAAACAGCGGGTCGGCATTGCGCGCGCGCTTGCCTCAGAGCCCAAACTGCTGCTTTCCGATGAAGCGACATCGGCGCTTGACCCGGAAACCACCCAGCAGATCCTCGAACTGTTGAAGACGATCAACCGCGATCTCGGCCTGACCGTGCTGCTGATTACCCATGAGATGGAAGTGGTCAAGGCCGTGACATCCCGCGTTGCCGTGATGGACAACGGCCGGATTGCCGAAAGCGGGCGGACCTTCGATGTCTTCACCGCACCGCAACACGAGACCACCCGGTCGATGCTGGCGGCACTGCCGGGCGGCAGCCTGCCGGACTGGATCGGACGCCAGGTGATCTCCGAACCGAAACCGGGATGCGATGCGCTTCTGCGCCTGCGGTTTTTCGGCGAAACCGCCGATCAGCCGCTGGTTTCGCGCCTGATGGCGGAGCTTGGAAGCCCGGTCAACATCATTGCCGGAACCGTGGACGAGATTGCCGGAGAACCCTACGGCACGCTCTATGTGGCCTATTCCGCCGATCCGGCGGTGATGAAGAAGGCCGAACACTTCTATGCCCGGACCGGTCTGAATGCGGAGGTCGTCGGTTATGTCGCCTGATATGCTCATTTCTCTTCTGACCAAGGGAACATTGCAGACGCTGCAGATGGTCGCCATTTCCGGCCTGATCGGCACCGCGCTTGGCCTGCCGATCGGCATTTTTCTCGCCACGAGCGGCCGGGGCGAATTGCTGCAGGCGCCGCTCCTCAACCGCATTGTCGGGCTGATCGTCAATGCCGCGCGCTCAACGCCGTTCATCATTCTCGTGGTCGCGATCATTCCGTTCACGCGGCTGATCGCAGGCACGTCGATCGGCACCCAGGCGGCGATCGTGCCATTGACGGTTGCCACCATTCCCTTCTTTGCGCGGCTTGTCGAAAGCGCGATCCGAGAAGTCGACAAGGGGCTGATCGAGGCGGCCCGCGCCATGGGCGCTACGCCGATGCAGATCGTCGTCAAGGTGCTGCTGGCGGAATCGAAGCCCGCCATCACGCTGGCCTTCACGCTCACCATCGTCAGCCTGATCGGCTATTCCGCCATGGTCGGTGCCGTCGGCGGCGGCGGCCTCGGCGATCTCGGCATCCGTTATGGTTATCAGCGCTTCATGCCGGGCGTCATGCTGGCGGTCGTGGTGGTGCTGATCGTGCTGGTGCAGGCGATCCAGAGTGCCGGTGACCGTCTGGCGCGCAGCTTCGACAAGAAAAACGCAAGCCGGTAGGCGATCGGCAGCACCGATGCCGATCCCCAGGAATTTCCCAAGCCAACAGGATCTGTCATGAAGAAACTGCTCTCCACCGCGGTGCTCGCCGCCCTCCTTTCCGCCGGTCTGGCGCATGCCGAAACCAAAAAGGTCGGCGTCACACCCGGCCCGCATGCCCAGATTGTCGAGAAGGTGAAGGCGGTTGCCGCCGAAAAGGGGCTTGATCTCGAAGTCATCGAGTTCTCCGATTATGTCGTGCCGAACCAGGCGCTCAACGATGGCGATCTCGATATCAATTCCTTTCAGCATCAGCCCTATCTCGACAATCAGGTCGCCGATCGCGGTTTCGATCTCGTCAGCGTCGCCCAGTCGGTGAATTTTCCGATGGCCGGCTATTCCAGCAAGATCGATAGCAAGGATGCCATTCCCGACGGGGCGACGATCGCGCTTCCCAACGACCCGAGCAATGGCGCACGCGCCCTGCTGATGCTTGAGGATCAGGGCCTGATCGGCCTGACGGACGGGATCGGTGTGCGCGCCAGCGTTATCGACATTGTCGACAATCCGCATGATTTCGAGTTTGTCGAACTGGATGCCGCCCAGCTGCCGCGCGCGCTCAATGATGTCGATGTTGCGCTGATCACCACCAATTATGCGCTGGATGCCGGCCTCAACCCGGTCAAGGATTCGCTGTTCCGCGAAGGCGCAAAGGCGCCCTATGTCGGCATCATCGCCGTGCGTGCGGAAGACAAGGATGCCGACTGGGTGAACACCTTTGTTGAAAGCTACCACAGCCCCGAGGTCAAGGCCTATATCGAGGAACAGTTCAAGGGTGCCATCACCCCGACCTGGTAAGGTGCTTGCAGGTGTCCGGCCCGGCTGCGGGCGCACCGGTTTTTGGCAAGAAATTGCGCCAAGGCCCCGGCTTTGGAAACCGGATTTCTTCAGCATCGGCCGGGCACAGGATAATCAGAGAAAAATATCAGGAAACAGGGCCTGTCCGGCATCATGACCGGTGGCCCAGCCCAGGGACAACACAATGAAATTTGTAAATCTATTTGCCTCACTCGCTTTGTCCGCTGCCCTCGTTGCAGGGCCCGCCCTTGCAAAGGACAAGATCATCGTCGGCGTGACCCCCGGTGCGCATGAGGAAATTCTCGAGCAGGTGCAGAAGCTTGCCAAGGAGAAGGGGCTTGATGTCGAAATCGCCAGCTTCAGCGATTACGTCGTGCCCAATCAGGCGCTCAATGACGGCGATCTCGATCTCAACAGCTTCCAGCACGTGCCCTATCTCGACAACCAGGTCGCCGATCGCGGCTACGACCTGAAGGCCGTCGGCAAGACGATCATCACGCCGATGGGCATTTATTCCAACAAGGTCGAAAGCGTCGACGATATCCCGGAAAACAGCCGCGTCGCGATCCCGAACGATCCGACCAATGGCGGCCGTGCGCTTCTGCTGCTGCAGGCCAAGGGCGTTATCAAGCTTGCCGATGGCGCCGGACTGAAGGCAACGCCGCTGGATATCGTTGAAAACCCCAAGAATATCGAAATTCTTGAGCTGGATGCGGCGCAGCTGCCGCGCGTTCTCAACGATGTTTCGGTTGCCGCGATCAACACCAATTATGCGCTTGATGCCGGTTTCAACCCGATCGAGGATTCGATTGCCATCGAAAGCCCCGACAGCCCCTACGCCAACGTGATCGTGGCGCGCACCGAAGATGCGGATGCCGACTGGGTCAAGGAGTTCGTCGAGATTTACCAGTCCGATGAAATCCGCAACTTCATCGAAACCACCTATGGCGGCGCCGTCGTTCCGGTCTTTTGATCGCAACAGTTGATGACCCGACAGGCTGCTGCAAGGTGATTTTTGCGGTCGCCTGTCCGGTGTTTTTCCGGGCCTGACATCATCCATATGCCGTCCGACAGACGTCGGTTTCAGATGCCGCCATATCCATGGCGGCATTTTTGATGCGCAATCATGTCGTTTTCAGACACGAATCGGCCTTCTTCCACGCAGATGATGAGTGTTCATAGCGAGCCTGGGAGGAAGACATGGCAAGTGCATCAAACCGCGGCGTGATATTTCAGGGCGCCGGCAAGGTTACAGTCGAGACGATCGACTTTCCGAAACTGGCGCTGGGAGAACGCCGCTGCGATCACGGTGTGATCCTGAAAATCCTGACCACCAATATCTGCGGATCCGATCAGCACATGGTGCGCGGGCGCACCACCGCACCGCAGGGCCTTGTGCTTGGCCATGAAATCACCGGCCAGGTGATCGAATGCGGCCGCGATGTCGAATTCATAAGCGTCGGCGACGTCGTCTCCGTACCATTCAACATTGCCTGCGGGCGTTGCCGCAACTGCAAGGAAGGCAAGACCGGCATTTGCCTGAACGTCAACCCGTCGCGCCCGGGCGCGGCTTACGGCTATGTCGACATGGGCGGCTGGGTCGGCGGGCAGGCCGAATATGTCATGGTGCCCTATGCCGATTTCAACTTGCTGAAATTTCCCGACCGCGAACAGGCGATGGAGAAGATCACCGACCTGACGCTGCTCTCCGACATCTTCCCGACCGGCTTTCATGGCTGCGTGACGGCGGGTGTGGGGCCGGGTTCGATCGTCTATATCGCCGGCGCCGGCCCGGTCGGCCTTGCCGCCGCAGCCTCTGCACGGCTTCTGGGGGCGGCCTGCGTTATTGTCGGCGACATGATCCCCGAACGGCTGCGGCAGGCAAAAAGCTTCGGCTGCGAAGCCATAGATCTCAGGCAGGATGCGAGCCTGCCGGAAATGGTTGCCGAGATCACCGGTTCGCCGGAGGTGGATGCCTTTGTCGACTGCGTCGGGTTCGAGGCGCATGGCTGCGGCCATGATCACGGACACGAAAAGCCCGCCACCGTTCTGAACTCGGCCATGGACCTGACACGGGCCGGCGGTCAGATCGGCATTCCCGGTCTTTACGTCACCGAAGACCCCGGCGCGGAAGACAAGGCCGCCCAGACGGGATCGCTCAGCCTGCGTTTCGGCCTCGGCTGGGCCAAGTCGCATTCCTTCCACACCGGCCAATGCCCGGTGATGCGCTATAACCGGGCGTTGATGCAGGCCATCCTGTTTGACCGAGTCGATATCGCCAAGGCGGTCAATGTCGAACTCATCACCCTCGATGATGCGCCGCGCGGCTATGCCGATTTCGATGGCGGCGCGGCAAAGAAATTCGTCATCGACCCGCACGGATCGGTCGCGGCATAGCAAAAACGGCGGAGAGGCCCAGCTCAGGTGAGCGGCACCAACGGCGCCGGCATCTCGCTGGTCTTCTCCGCCGCCTTGCAGATATCGGCGATGACGCAGGCCGGACAGTCCGGCTTGCGGGCCTTGCAGACATAGCGTCCGTGCAGGATCAGCCAGTGATGGGCGTGGAACAGATAATCCGGCGGGATGATCTTTTCGAGCTTTGCCTCTACCTGATCCGGCGTCTTGCCGGGGGCCAGACCGGTGCGGTTGGCGATGCGGAAGATATGGGTGTCGACGGCAATCGTCGCTTTCCCGAAAGCCATGGACATCACCACATTGGCGGTCTTGCGGCCGACGCCGGGCAGGCTGACCAGTTCCTCGCGCGTTTTCGGAACCGCGCTGCCGAATTCATCGATCAGCTTCCGGCTCATCGCGATCACGTTTTTGGCCTTGTTTCGGTATAGCCCGATGGTCTTGATGTAGGAAATCAGTCCTTCCTCGCCGAGTTCCAGCATCTTTTCCGGCGTGTCGACGACGGCGAACAGTGCCCGGGTCGCCTTGTTGACGCCGACATCGGTGGCCTGTGCGGAAAGCGCAACGGCAACCAGCAGCGTGAAGGCATTGGTGTGTTCCAGCTCGCCCTTCGGCTCCGGTCGCTGCACCGAAAACCGGCGGAAGATTTCCCGGATTTCATCCTTCGAATAGGCCGAGCGAGCCGATCCGCGCTTGTCGGACGCGCCCGGATTTGACTTTTTCGCTCTTTGGGTGCTCACTGATGACTTGGCTTTTATCATGTTTGTCTGATCGCTTGCATTCTGCCCATGACCGATGTGACCGCGTTTGAGGACAGGCCGGTGTTCTCGGCTGAACTTTTCCCCCATCGCTCCCTGGGGCGCAAGGGGTTTCGTGTGCTGCTCGCACTTGCCGCGGTCGGCCTTTTTCCCAATGCGCTCTGGTTTGCCGCTCACGGCGCCTGGCCGATCGCGCTTTATTGCGCGCTGGCGTTTGTCGCGCTTTATGGCGCTTTCAGGCTGTCCTACCGCTCGGCCAGGATGCGTGAACATGTTTCGGTTTCAAGGCTTTGCGTCTCGGTGCGGCAGGTGGCGCCTTCGGGGCGCATGGTTGAAACCCGTTTCAATCCGTTCGGCACGCGTTTTGCCGTCGACCGTCACGATGAATTCGGCATTACCGGCATGCGGCTTTTAAGCCGAGACGCGCGGCTCGAGATCGGCGCCTTTCTCAATCCTGATGATCGGGAGAGCTTTGCCGTCGCCTTTCGTCAGGCTCTTGCCACCGTAAAACAGCGCATATGACGGGTGTCGGCAAGTTTCGGGTGGTCGTGACGGCAAAAAGCATGTTTCCTTCATGGATTGAAGGAGCCCGAAACCGATGAACATCCTCGCTGACACCATTTCCGATAATGCCGTCGACAACACGCCGCGCGATGCGGACTATGATATCGTGCGCCAGGTGATTGCGATCATCAGCGAGGAATACCGCGACCAGCCGGGGCTTGAAACCATTGCCCGGCGGCTCGACATGTCGCCGACCACATTGCAGAAGACGTTTACCCGCTGGGCAGGGCTGTCGCCCAAGGCCTTTCTCCAGGCCATCACGCTCGACCACGCCAAACGCCTGCTCGGCGAGGAGAAGTTGCCGCTTCTCGACACCTCTTATGAACTCGGCCTTTCCGGCCCGGGGCGGCTGCACGATCTGTTCGTGACGCATGAGAGCATGTCGCCCGGTGAGTGGAAGGCCGGCGGCGGCGGGCTTGTCATCCGTTACGGTTTTCATGCCTCGCCCTTCGGTACCGCACTGGTGATGGCAACCGAACGCGGGCTTGCCGGCATCGCCTTTGCCGATCCCGGTGAGGAAAAGGCTGCCCTTGAAGACATGTCCGCCCGCTGGCCGCAGGCCTGCTATGTCGAGGACTGGGTCATGACGGAGGCTTTTGCCCGGCGGATCTTCGATCCGGCGGAATGGACACCGGAACGCCCGCTCAAGGTCGTGCTGATCGGGACGGATTTTCAGGTTCAGGTCTGGGAAAGCCTTCTGAAAATCCCGCTGGGCACGGCCAAAACCTATTCCGACATCGCCCGCGAGATCGGCCGCCCCAAGGCGTCCCGCGCGGTCGGCGCTGCCATCGGGCGCAATCCGATATCCTTCGTCGTGCCCTGTCATCGCGCTATCGGAAAATCCGGTGCGCTGACCGGCTATCACTGGGGCCTGACCCGCAAGCGCGCCATGCTTGGCTGGGAGGCAGGGCAGGTCTGATACCGGATCTGACCGGGCCCCGGACGGCGCGTTGCGACAGCGCGCTGTTTTTTCCCGACATTGTTTGAGCACGGTCAAACACAAGTCTAAATCGATTGATATCCTGCCTTGACTCGAAAAATGGCGCTTTGCGATACTCGCGGGCGAAATTCAGCGGACGTCGGCGCTTGCGTCCGGCGCCGATGTTTGCCAACAGTCATTGAAAGATCACCGCGGCGCGTTAACCTACTGGCAGACCGCGCGGAAATAGCGCGAACGCTGTTTGGCATCGAAATTGAAAGTGGTCCGCAAGCCATCGTGTCGCGGACCCGGAAAACGAAGGATGAAGATCATGGCTTCCAAACTTGACCAATTGCGCGAGATGACGACGGTCGTCGCTGATACCGGCGACATCAAGGCCGTCGCCAAGATCAAGCCGGTCGACTGCACGACCAACCCCAGCATCGTGCTCAAGGCGCTGTCGACCGATATGTTCGACGAGCAGTTTGCCGACGCCATCAAATGGGGCAAGTCCCAGTCCGGCGACAAGGATGAAGTCGTTGCAGCCGTCGCCAGCCGCCTTGCCATCGATGTCGGCGAGGCTCTCGTCAAGCTGGTGCCCGGCCGCGTTTCCACCGAAGTCGACGCCGACCTGTCGTTCAACACCGAAGGCTCGATTGCCAAGGCCCGCGAAATCATCGCGGCCTATGAAGAGCGCGGCATCGGCAAGGACCGTATCCTCATCAAGCTGGCTTCCACATGGGAAGGCATTCGCGCCTGCGAAGTGCTGCAGAAGGAAGGCATTGACTGCAACCTGACGCTGCTGTTTTCCAAATGCCAGGCAATTGCCTGCGCCGATGCCGGCGCTTTCCTGATTTCGCCCTTCGTCGGCCGTATCCTTGACTGGTACAAGAAGTCCACCGGCGAGGACTACACCGCCGAGACCGATCCCGGCGTCCTGTCGGTGCGTTCGATCTATAATTACTACAAGGCCAATGGCATCAGCACCGTGGTCATGGGCGCGTCGTTCCGCAATACCGGTGAAATCGAAGGCCTGGCCGGCTGCGACCGCCTGACCATCTCGCCGAACCTGCTCGAGGAACTGGCCAATGACGAAGGCAAGCTGGAACGCAAGCTTGCACCGGAAACCTTCGAAGCCGAACCGAAGGTCGAAATGGACGAGCAGACCTTCCGCTGGATGATGAACGAAGACGCCATGGCGACCGAAAAGCTGGCCGAAGGCATCCGTAATTTTGCCGCCGACCTCGGAAAACTGCGCACGAAAGTGGCAAAAGAACTCGACGCTTGATCACGAAAACGTCAGATTGCACAAAAATCAACCCGGTCCTTGCGGCCGGGTTTTTTGATGCGCGGGTCACCTCAGCCAGCCGCGCGCGCCTGTGATGCGCATATATATCCTATTGATAATAAAAGAATAATTCTATTGACCAGTGCGCTGGATTGCGAGGCGTGCGCGCTGTTTCAGTGAACGCCCGCCGGAGAGTGTCAACATTTTGACAACGCAGCGGTGCGAAAATGGCGTCTTGTTGATCATCCGATTAAATCCTAACTCCCGGTCATCGAACGAAACAACGATGACACACAGGAGTTCATCACAATGTCCAAGTTTATCGCATCCGCCGCCCTGGTCTCTGTTCTTGCCGCCGCTCCGGCCGCCTTCGCGCTTCAGCCTTCGGCTATTCCGGAAACCGGCACGCTCACCAAGGCCCCCGTCGGCAGCACGGTTACCATCGAATCGACCGGCAAGTTCGGCAACCGTTACCAGAACTACTTCCGTGTTGCTGAAAACGGCGAACTGGAATTCGTTTTCCAGGACACAGTGAACTGATTTCACACGACAAAAGAGGCGCGGGCAAGGGGCTGAACGGCTCCAGGCCCGCCGCTCAAAACCCGCAGAGCGATCAAAAAATTTCGCTTACATCGCTTTGAGCCTCTTGTTAATCAATTGATTAAAACTACATCTGAACCATCAGATAGAATCAGTCAGGAGACTGTCATGAAGAAGATTTTCGCATCCGCCGCCCTGGTTTCCGTTCTTGCGGCTGCCCCGGCTGCGTTCGCCATCCAGCCTTCGGCTATCCCGGAAACCGGCACGCTGACCAAGGCTCCGACCGGCAGCACAGTCGTGATCCAGTCGACCGGCAAGTTCGGCAACCAGTACGACAACTATTTCCGCGTGGGTGAAGACGGCGAACTGGAATTCGTCGACCAGTTCCGCATGAACTGATCATCGCCTGCGCAACAGGGCAAGAGCGACGGGGCATGGGGCCCTCGAGCTTGAGCCCGCAACCCGCCCGTCAGCGTCGCGGTCAGGCATGAAGCCGGCCTGTGGAATAGCTTTCGGGCAACCCAAACACTCCCAAGACTTTAAAAACCAATTAGGAGAGACTCCCATGAAGAAGATTTTTGCATCCGCCGCCCTCGTTTCCGTTCTCGCTGCTGCTCCGGCCGCCTTCGCGCTTTCGCCGTCGGCTATCCCGGAAACCGGTACGCTTTCCAAGGCACCGGTCGGCAGCACCGTCATGATCGAAGGCACCAACAAGTTCGGTGACCACTTCGACAACTATTTCCGCGTTGGCGAAAACGGCGAACTTGAATTCGTTGATCAGGTTCGTCAGAGCAACGACTAATCTCCTCGTCGTTACTCTTACCCTGGGCAAAGCATAAAGGGCGGCCGCAATAAGCGGCCGCCCTTTTTTTGTGCTTAAATCAAGACCTTCGCCCGCAGTGGCGATTACGTCCTTCGGGTTGGCCGAAACCGGAAAGGTCCGGCAAGCCCGGACGCGATCCGGCGTATCCCGACCGTGCAGCCACCCGCCCGGATCGCTATTTCACGCGAACCAGGCTTCAGTGCGCCGCAGCAAGAAGGGTGGCAACGAGGCCTTTGGTCGAGGAATCGTGCCCGTCGGCGCTTTCACTTCCCGAAACCACCGGCAGCAGACCGGTGGCAAGTTCCTTGCCAAGTTCCACGCCCCACTGATCGAAGGAATTGATGCCGAAAAGCACGCCTTCGACGAAGACGCGATGTTCGTAAAGCGCGATCATCCGGCCAAGCGCATAAGGCGTCAGTGCATCATAGACGAAGGTGATCGACGGGCGGTTGCCGGAAAACACGCGGTGCGGCGCAATCTTGTCGGCCGTTTCGGCATCCATGCCCTTGTCGAGAAGCTGGGCTTTGGCCTCTTCCAGCGTGCGCCCCTTCATCAGGGCTTCCGACTGGGCCAGGCAATTGGCCATCAGCAGCTGGTGCTGGTGACGCAGGTCGGTTTCATGGCCATTGGCGGCGATCATGAACTCGATCGGGATGATGTTGGTGCCCTGATGGAGCAGCTGGAAGAATGCGTGCTGGCCGTTGGTACCGGGCTCGCCCCAGACGATCGGGCCGGTCGGCGTGGTCACATCTTCGGAGTCGATCGTCACCGACTTGCCGTTGCTCTCCATGTCGAGCTGCTGAAGATAGGCGGCAAACCGCGACATGCGCTGGTCATAGGGAATGACGGCGCGCGAGGGATAGCCGAGCACGACACGCTGGTAATAGCCGATCAGGCCAAGCATGAAGGGCAGGTTTTCGGTCACCGGCGCTTCCTGGAAATGCTTGTCGATGGCGTGCGCGCCATCAAGGAAAGCGCCGAAATTCTTCTGCCCGATCGCGATCATCAGCGGCAGGCCGATTGCCGACCAGATCGAATAACGTCCGCCGACCCAGTCCCAGAAGCCGAAGACGCGCGAGGAATCAATGCCGAAATCGGCAACCTTGTCGAGCGCGGTCGAAACGGCGCAGAAGTGATGGCCGACAGCCTCTTCGCCAAGCGCTTCCGCGATGAATTTGCGCGCCGTGCCGGCATTGGTCATGGTCTCGATGGTGGTGAAGGTCTTGGAGGCGACGATGAACAGCGTCGTTTCCGGATTAAGGCCGGCAATCGTATCGGCAATATGCGCGCCGTCAATATTGGAGACGTAATGCAGCCGCGGTCCGTCGTGATAAGGCGCCAGCGCCAGCGTGGTCATGGCCGGGCCAAGGTCCGAACCGCCAATGCCGATATTGACGACATCGGTGAAGGCCTTGCCGGTGGCGCCGTTGATGCTGCCGCTGCGAATGCCCTCGGAGAATTCGCCCATGGCGTCGAGCACGTCGTTGACGTCGGGCATGACATCCTTGCCATCGACCATGACCGGCGTATTGGCGCGGTTGCGCAGTGCGGTGTGCAGCACGGCGCGGTCTTCGGTGATGTTGATCTTTTCGCCCGCAAACATGGCCGCGCGTTTTTCCTCGACGCCCTTTTCCGCGGCGAGCCTGACGAGCGCGTCAAGGACCTCGGCATTGATGGCAATCTTGGAGAAATCCATCAGCAGGTCTTCAAACCGCAGGCTGAAATTCCTGAAACGCTCCGGGTCGCTGGCAAATGCTGCGCGCAGATCCGTGGCGCTTGTCCTGTCGGCCGTTTCCTTGAGGGAATTGAGAAGGGCATTCATGTCGATGTGCTCCCTGAAAATGCTTTGATCGGGCGGTTATAGCGCTTTTTTAAAACGATTGAATGGGATTCTGCTAAATCATGACAGCGGAGTCGAACGGATTTTTGACATTGAAGGCGGTTGAGACATGAAAATCAACCGTTCGAATGTGAAAAGCCATCGGCGAAAGACACAGGAAACCGCGCGCCGGAGGGCGCGCGGTTGAGGCATTCGGATCAATGAGTTCGTTCAGCCGGCGGTGTGCGGCGTGGGATGATGCTCGCGTTTGTGGGCGACCACCATGAAGTAGATGAACACGAACGGGATCGCGCTCCAATAGGCGACCGACGTGTCGTGGCCCATATTGCGGGCGCGAAATGCGGTGAAGCGTCCGAACGCAAGGCCGGGCACGATCGCATAGATCGACAGGCCCATATAATAGGCGGTCGAAAGCGCCATGCCTTCGCTGCCGACGGATTCACGCGGAAATGCGAATTCCAGAAGATAGGAAATCACCAGATTGATCACGAAAATGAAGCAGGCGCGCAGGAAGTAGTCCCGGCGGTCGTACTCTCTGGCCTCACGGGTCAGGTAAACCCCCAGCAGCACGCCGATGGCGCTTGTTACATATGGAAAGAAAAACAGGCCTGACATCACGTCTCCTCCTCGAAACGATTGTGTGCAGTTTGTCGCATGTGGCGTATTGTCGCACATAACCCCGCGCCTATGCAACTCCCGGCAAAACCGGGCCTTTCATTTGTGCGCGCCGGATGTTTAACAGGCTGTCGGATGAATACTGAAAGTCTATGCTGCGCTGCAGCAAAACCGCAGTCCTGGGCGACAATACTGCTGCGCTGTTCTTTTGAGCGAGATCAATGAAGGCGGCTGAAATCGCCGCCATTGCCGTCGGTAAACCTGCCGATTGCCAATTTACGTGGCATTTTTCACGCATTACGCGCAAAAAAGAGGCGGGCAGGTGACGTGAATGCGGCCTTGTGCCAAAATGCCACAGGACGGCAACGCTTCATTTTTGCTCTGATTGCGATTAAGAGACCGTCAGAGATGACACCTCCGTGCGCACAGGCAGGGGGCTGTCTATTAAGGAAATGCCTGCATTACGCGTTCGGCCGCCGCGGGGCGATGGGTTGGGGCCGGCAGGCATTTTATCGACAATCAAGTCTGGATTATCCGCGCAATCCGGCGTCATTGTAGAGAATGAAGGCGATTGTGAACTTTTTCAAGTTATTGAAACCGGCGCTGCTTTTGCCGCTTGCGCTGCTGTTGTCGGGCTGTCAGCTCATTCTTCTCGACCCGGCCGGCTGGGTCGCCAATCAGGAGCGCGATCTTCTGATTGCCTCGACCGTGCTGATGCTCGTCATCATCGTTCCGGTCCTGGTTCTGGCCGTGTACATCCCGTGGCGCTATCGCGACAGCCGCAAGGCAACGGATGATTACGATCCCGAGTTCGAGCATTCGTCGCTGTTCGAGGCCTTCATCTGGGGCGTGCCGGTGCTGATCATCATCGCGCTCGGCGCGCTGACATGGATCTACACCCACAGGCTCGACCCCTACAGGCCGCTGGATCATATCGCCGGCGAACCGCTGGAAATCGAAGCCGTGTCGCTCGACTGGAAATGGCTGTTCATCTACCCTGAACAGGACATGGCCGTCGTCAACCAGCTGGTCATTCCGACGGACCGTCCGGTCAACCTGAAGCTCACCTCCAGCTCGGTGATGAACACCTTCTCCGTGCCTGCCCTTGCCGGCATGATCTACACCATGGCCGGCATGGAAACCAAGCTGCATCTGGTGGCCGAAGAAGCCGGCCAGTATTACGGCCGTTCGGCCAACTATTCCGGCCCCGGCTATGCGCACATGGATTTCGAGACATTCGCGGTTTCCGAAGACGAGTTCGACAACTGGGTCAACACGGTCAAGACCTCTTCCAACACGATGAGCGACGAGACCTATCTTCAGCTTGCCAAGCCGACGGTTGCCGACAGCGTGTCCTATTATAACGGCGTGGCCGACAACCTCTTCGACAAGATCGTCGGATTGTGTGTCGAGCCGGGCAAGGTCTGTATCGGCGACATGATGATGCAGGACATGATGGGTGGCGGCGGCCTGCAGGGCGTCAACACCAAGGACCAGTACATCTATGACGAATTCCCGCCGGGCGAAGGGTTCGACCAGCATGAATTCGACGAGGTGCTCCACGCCAACCCCGATGAGCCGACGAAGGGTCCGGTCAACGTCAAGAACCCCGACCAGACCGTGACCAATCTTTCCGGCGGCGACGATGCGTCGAACGCTTCTGAACCCGTGAGGCAGCAATGAGATCTGAAATCTGGAACATCATATTCGGTAAACTCACCTGGGATGACATTCCCTACGACGTTCTCATTCTCGATTTCACCTTTGCGGCAGTCGTCATCGCCGGTCTGGCGGTTTTCGGACTGATTACCTATCACCGTAAATGGGCCTATCTGTGGAATGAGTGGTTTACTTCGGTCGACCACAAGAAGATCGGCATCATGTATATCGTGCTGGCGCTGGTGATGCTGTTCCGCGGCTTTACCGATGCCTTCATGATGCGCACCCAGCAGGCGATTGCCGCCGGCGGGGCGCAGGGCTACCTGCCACCACACCATTTCGACCAGATCTTCACCGCCCACGGCACGGTCATGATCTTCTTCTTCGCCATGGCCTTCCTGGTCGGCGTGATGAATATCGCCATGCCGCTGCAGATCGGCGCGCGCGACGTGGCCTTTCCGTGGCTGAACAATTTCTCGTTCTGGATGACGGTGGCCGGCGCGATCCTGCTCAACGTGTCGCTGTTCATCGGGCTTCTCGGCCGCACCGGCTGGCTCGCCATGCCGCCGCTTTCGGGCATTGCATACTCGCCCGATGTGGGGGTCGACTATTATATATGGTCGCTACAGATCGCGGGGATCGGCACGACGCTTTCGGGCGTCAACATGATCGCCACGATCCTGAAGATGCGCGCGCCGGGCATGACCATGATGCGCATGCCGGTGTTCACCTGGACCACGCTTGCCGCCAATGTTCTGATCGTCGCCGCCTTCCCGGTGCTGACGGCAACGCTGGCCATGCTGGCGCTCGACCGCTATCTCGGCATGCACTTCTTCACCAATGACATGGGCGGCAACCCCATGCTCTACGTGAACCTGATCTGGATCTGGGGGCACCCGGAAGTCTATATCCTGATCCTGCCCTGTTTCGGCATCTTCTCCGAAGTGGTCGCGACCTTCTCCGGCAAGCCGCTGTTCGGTTATCGCTCGATGGTCTATGCGACCTCCTGTATCCTGGTTCTGTCCTTCGTGGTCTGGCTGCACCACTTCTTCACCATGGGGTCTGGCGCCAGCGTCAACACCTTCTTCGGCATTGCCACGATGGTGATTGCGGTGCCCACGGGGGCCAAGATCTTCAACTGGCTGTTTACCATGTATCGCGGGCGTATCCGGTTCGAGACGCCGATGTACTGGACGGTCGGCTTC
Source organism: uncultured Martelella sp. (assembly GCF_963677965.2). Taxonomy (NCBI): domain Bacteria; kingdom Pseudomonadati; phylum Pseudomonadota; class Alphaproteobacteria; order Hyphomicrobiales; family Aurantimonadaceae; genus Martelella; species uncultured Martelella sp. Next base: position 1,652,391 of record NZ_CAXXFM010000001.1, on the reverse strand, counting down.
CTGATCACCTTCACCATCGGCGGCATGACCGGTGTGATGCTGGCCGTTCCGCCGGCCGACTTCCAGCTGCACAATACGCTGTTCCTGATTGCCCATTTCCATAACGTCATCATCGGCGGCGTGGTCTTCGGCCTGATGGCGGGGTATCAGTACTGGTGGCCGAAAGTCTTCGGTTTCAAGCTCGACGACAAGTGGGGCCGCCGCTCCTTCTGGTTCTGGTGCATCGGTTTTTACGTTGCCTTCATGCCGCTCTACGTTCTCGGCCTGATGGGTGTGACCCGCCGTCTGCAGAGCTACACGGATACCGGCTGGCAGATCTATTTCATCGTTGCCTGTATCGGCATGCTGCTGATCGGCTGTGGCATCGCCTGCACGGTCATTCAGCTGGTCGTGACCATCAAGAACCGCGACAAGCTGAAATGCGGTCCCGATCCGTGGAACGGCCGCACGCTGGAATGGGCCACCGCTTCGCCGGTGCCTGCCTACAACTTCCCGCAGGATGTTGTTGTGACCGGTCGTGACGCCTGGTGGCAGATGAAGAAGCAGGGCTTCAAGTGGTCGACGGATTATGAGCCGATCCATATGCCCAAGGGCACCTGGGCCGGCATCGTTCCCGCCTTCCTGGCGCTGGTGCTGGGTTTCGCGCTCGTCTGGCACATCTGGTGGCTGGTCATTGCCAGCTTCCTCGCTGCCGTCGGCACGATCATCTATCACACCTTCAATTTCGATCGCGACTTCTACATTCCGGCCGAGGAAATCGCCCGTGACCAGGAGAAGGCCAAGGAGGCTTATGCATGACGATCGCTGATCAGACGGGCGATACGCATCACGAAGAACACGCCCACAGCAGCCCGACACAGCTCGGCTTCTGGATCTACCTCATGAGCGACTGCCTGATCTTCGGCACGCTGTTTGCAACCTATGCCGTGCTGGGCCGCTCCTATGCGGGCGGTCCCTCGCCGGCCAACCTGTTCGAGCTCGATTTCGCGCTCATCGAAACGGCGCTGCTGTTGTTTTCCTCGGTCACCTTCGGCATGGGCATGCTGCGGATGGACAAGGGCGACAAGGCCGGGCTGATGAAGTGGCTGGTTGTCGCCGGGCTGTTCGCCATCGGCTTTCTGGCAATGGAAGTCTACGAGTTCCATCACTTCATCGAACTCGGCGCCACCCCGGATCGCTCGGCGTTCCTGTCGGCCTATTTCACCCTGGTCGGCACGCACGGCCTGCACGTGACCTTCGGTACGATCTGGCTGATCGTTCTGCTGGTTCAGATTTCGCGCAAGGGTCTGAACGAGGCGACGCGCCGGCGCACCGCAACATTGTCGATGTTCTGGCACTTCCTCGATCTGGTCTGGATCGGCGTGTTCTCGCTCGTTTATCTCACGGGAGTGGTTCTATGAGTTCAGCCAACGAACATGTATCCCACGAAAGCCACGGTCACGACGGTCACGACGGTCACGGGCACGGCAGCTTCAAGGCACTGATGACGGGCTTCGGTCTGGCGGCCGTTCTCACCATCATTCCCTTCGGTCTGGTGATGGCGGATGCGATCACGAGCAAGAGCTTTCTGATTGCGGTCATCATGATCTGTGCCGCCGCGCAGATCCTGGTGCATCTGAAGTATTTCCTGCTTTTGAGCAGCCAGCAGGAAGAAGGCTGGACCATGGCGTCCTCGCTTCTGGCGCTGATCCTGCTTCTGATCGTGCTGGCCGGCTCGCTGTGGGTCATGCACAACATGAACGCCTACATGATGCCCCTGCCGGAAAGCGGCTATACCTATCTCGACGATGGCACCATTGTCTGCGCCACGCCCGAGATCGCCCAGCAGCTGCGCGATGCCGGCGTGACCGGAAACATCGTCGTTCAGGGTCAGCAGTAAGGCCTCGTCCTTGTTGTCAGGACACGAAAAGGAGCATGGCGACTATCGGTCTTGCGACGCCATGCTCTCAACATCTTGATGCGTCATCCTCGGGCTTGACCCGAGGATCCAATGTCCTGTCTCCACGATAGGACCGGGCTATCCAGATCGCGTGTTTCTAAAAAGCCAATTGTTTTTTTCGCGGAAAGGCTGATTGGATGCTCGGGTCAAGCCCGAGCATGACGCCGAAAGATGCATTCCGGCCCAAAAATGTCTTTCATTCCTGCACCTGAGCTTCCTTACAAAACATTTTCAGGACGCTTCAGGTCCGAAAGGTGCTTTCCCAATGGCTGCTTCTTCATCCAGAACACGTCTGATCGCCATCACCGCCATTGCCGCGGTGATCTTTGCCGGTTTCGTCGCGCTCGGCGTCTGGCAGGTCTATCGCCTGCAATGGAAACTCGACCTGATTGCCGCTGTCGATGCGCGGGTCGAGGCGCCGGCCGTGCCTGCGCCCGGACCTGACGCATGGCCCGAGATCACCCGTGACAAGGATGCCTACCGGCATGTGACGGTGACGGGCAAGCTGCTGAACAGCCAGGAAGTGCAGATCTATTATTCGACCGAGCTTGGACCCGGCTTCTTCGTGATGACGCCATTGCTGCGGCCCGACGGCACCTATGTGCTGATCAACCGCGGTTTCGTGCCGGAGGAAAAGCGGGACCCCGCAACCCGCACGGCGCCGGAAGGCGAGGTGACCATCAACGGCCTGCTGCGCATGTCGGAGGACAAGGGCTGGCTGTTTTCCCGCGCCAACGATCCTGAAAACGGCAACTGGTACCGGCGTGATGTGCAGTCGATCATGGCGACCAAGGGCCTGCTTCCGGCAGCGCCCTATTTCATCGACGCCGACAATACGGCCAATCCGGGTGGCTATCCGATCGGCGGGCTGACCGTGGTGAAGTTCCGCAATGCCCATCTCAGCTATGCCCTGACATGGTTTGCCATGGCGCTCGGTACCGCGTTTTTATACGGGCTGGTGCTGCGCTATGAAGGTGTCTGGGGCACGCGCCGTCCGCGGCAGGACGACGACGACGAATAGCACCGGTTTTCGCCGGTCAAGCGCTGCGCACGGCCGCGCCTGTTTTCCAAGCCGCATATCACCAGCTTTTTTGTGTGGCTGTGGAAAGTGCTGAAGAATAGCCGCGTGTATGCGTGTTCAATCCTGGGTTGGTAGCCGTCGCCCGGGATATGCAGGCATCTTTGCCGCCGTCGACATTCATGTCAGATCGATTCGCCAGGTTGCCGCTGTTTGTTTTCAAAAGCGGCACGCCTGCGCAGGCTGTTATTTTCCCTTTACCAAAAATTAACGCTGTATGTGGAAAACATCTCCACGTCGCACTATATATTGTGAGTTCGGGCATTTCAGTTCGCATATATTGTGTTATGGTGATTCTATCGAATCAAGCTGATGCGTCAGCAGCGTCCGGTTTTCAGGTTTTTGAGTCTTCAATAGCATATGTCGAAGCGGTGCTCGCCCGAGAGCTGCGCGACCTGTGCCGACTTGTCGAGGGCCAGAAAATGCAATCCGGTCAATACGTTCGAGGAGATCGTTGAGAGACGGTGGCGAAGACGGTTTACAACCGCAGCTGTCCGGTTCGGCGGATGTCGGCGACGATCGGATCCGGGGTCATCCTGTTGGTTTTGCAACAGGGCTTACCCTTCAGATGCGCGGAAAGGCGCCGTGGTTTTGCCGGCGGCGCTTTTTTGAGAAAAATGATTATGCGAGGATAACGATGAAGATCACTGTCTATTCCAAACCGGCTTGCGTGCAGTGCAATGCAACGACCCGCGCACTGGAGCGCAAGGGCCTCGACTACGAGATTGTCGATGTGTCGGTAGACAACGATGCCTATGATCATGTTGTCGGCATGGGTTATCGCCAGGTACCGGTTGTCGTTGCCGGCGAACAGCACTGGTCCGGCTTCCGTCCGGACATGATCGGCGCCCTCGCCTGAATAGAACGTTCCGGCCGCGCTTCTGCGCTGCGGCCGGCAATATGCGCGTGACCGCAGGCAGGAATGCGGTTCGGTGATTGGACAAAGCGGCGGCGCGTCAGAAAGGCGCGCCGCACTGGTGAAGAGGTAAGGGGATGACGGGCATGCTCGTCTATTATTCCAGCGCAACGGGCAATACCCACCGTTTCGTCTCCAAGACGGGGCTTCCGGCAAGGCGGCTTTACCCGCAGGGCGACACGGAAACGGTGGATGAACCCTATGTGCTGGTGGTGCCGACCTATGCCGGCGGCGATGGCAAGGGGGCTGTGCCGAAACCGGTCATCCGTTTCCTCAACAACCCGGAAAACAGGGCACTTCTGAGAGGCGTCATTGCCTCCGGAAATACCAATTTCGGGATTACATACGGTGTCGCAGGCGACATCATCGCGAAGAAATGCAGCGTACCGTACCTCTATCGTTTCGAACTGCTCGGGACTGAAGAGGATGTCAACAACGTCAGACAGGGACTGGAAGAGTTTTGGAAACGGCAGAACTGAGGATGGCCGCAAGCGCCGAGGAAGAGACCGTGCAGGATACCGCCACGGAAACCAAGACCGCTGAAAAGGGCGCCGCCAAGACCAAGGCGGCGACGCTGGACTATCATGCGCTGAACGCCATGCTCAATCTCTATGACGAGAACGGGCATATCCAGTTCGACGCCGACCGGATGGCGGCCAAGCAGTATTTCCTGCAGCATGTGAACCAGAACACCGTGTTCTTCCACAATCTGCGCGAAAAGCTCGATTACCTCGTCGATGAGGGCTATTACGAGCAGGAAGTGCTGGACCAGTACGCGTTCAATTTCGTGCGTGATCTGTGGGACCATGCCTTCGACAAGAAATTCCGTTTCCAGACCTTCCTCGGCGCGTTCAAATATTACACCGCCTACACACTGAAGACGTTTGACGGTAAACGCTACCTGGAGCGTTACGAGGACCGCGTCTGCATGGTGGCGCTGGCCCTGGCCAAGGGCGACGAGACGCTCGCAACCGCGCTGGTCGATGAAATCATCGCCGGCCGTTTCCAGCCCGCAACGCCCACTTTCCTCAATGCCGGCAAGAAGAGCCGCGGCGAGCTGGTCTCCTGCTTCCTGCTTCGGATCGAAGACAATATGGAAAGCATCGGCCGCTCGATCAATTCGGCGCTGCAGCTTTCCAAGCGCGGCGGCGGCGTGGCCCTGTCGCTCACCAATATCCGTGAATCCGGTGCGCCGATCAAGAAGATCGAAAACCAGTCCTCCGGTGTCATTCCGGTGATGAAGCTGCTGGAAGATAGCTTCTCCTACGCCAACCAGCTGGGCGCGCGCCAGGGTGCGGGTGCGGTTTATCTGAACGCGCATCACCCCGACATCATGCGCTTCCTCGACACCAAGCGCGAAAATGCCGACGAGAAGATCCGCATCAAGACGCTGTCGCTTGGTGTTGTCATTCCGGATATCACCTTCGAACTGGCGAAGAACAACGAGGACATGTACCTGTTCTCGCCCTATGACGTGGAACGCGTCTACGGCAAGGCGATGTCGGAAGTCGAAATCTCCAAGCACTATCGCGAGATGGTCGACAATTCCGAGATCCGCAAGAAGAAGATCAACGCCCGCGCCTTCTTCCAGACGCTGGCCGAACTGCAGTTCGAAAGCGGCTATCCCTACATCCTGTTCGAGGACACCGCCAACCGCGCCAACCCGGTCGAGGGCCGGATTTCGATGAGCAATCTCTGCTCGGAAATCCTGCAGGTCTCCGAGGCCAGCGAATTCCGCGACGACCTGTCCTACAAGCATCTCGGCAAGGATATTTCCTGCAATCTCGGCTCAATGAACATCGCCATGGCGATGGATTCATCCGATTTCGGCCGCACCGTCGATACCGCGATCCGCGCGCTGACGGCGGTCTCCGACATGAGCCATATCTCCTCCGTGCCGTCGATCGAGAAGGGCAATGACGAAAGCCACGCCATCGGCCTCGGCCAGATGAACCTGCATGGCTATCTCGCCCGCGAACGCATCTTCTACGGTTCGGAAGAGGGCGTCGACTTCACCAACATGTATTTCTATGCCGTGACCTATCACGCGCTGAAGGCATCGAACCGGATTGCCGTGGAGCGTGGCGTTTCCTTTGCCGGCTTTGAAAACTCGAAATATGCCAGCGGCGAATATTTCGACAAATACACCGAGCAGGACTGGGCACCGGCGACTGAAAAGGTGCGCGATCTGTTCGAAAAATCCGGCATCGATCTGCCGACGAAGGAAGACTGGCTGGCGCTGAAGGACGCGGTGATGAAGGGCGGTCTTTATAACCGCAACCTGCAGGCCGTGCCGCCGACGGGGTCGATCTCCTACATCAACAATGCCACGGCCTCGATCCACCCGATCGTCTCGAAGATCGAAATCCGTAAGGAAGGCAAGATCGGCCGCGTCTATTATCCCGCGCCGTTCATGTCGAACGACAATCTGGAATATTACCAGGATGCCTACGAGATCGGGCCGGAAAAGATCATCGACACCTATGCGGCTGCCACCCAGCACGTCGATCAGGGCCTGTCGCTGACGCTGTTCTTCCGCGACACCGCCACCACGCGCGATGTCAACAAGGCGCAGATCTACGCCTGGAAGAAGGGCATCAAGACCATTTACTACATCCGTCTTCGGCAGATGGCGCTTTCGGGCACCGAGGTCGAAGGCTGCGTATCGTGCAGCCTGTGATGAAGGGAAACAGAACCGTGAACATGCAGACAAAACCCGCCATCGCCGTGCCGCGCGCCGTCAACTGGAACCGCATCGAGGACGAGAAGGACCTGGAAGTCTGGAACCGTCTCACCGGCAATTTCTGGCTGCCGGAAAAGGTGCCGCTGTCGAACGATATCCCGTCATGGGCGACACTGAAGGAAGACGAGCAGCAGCTCACCATCCGTGTTTTCACCGGCCTGACGCTGCTCGACACCATCCAGAACACCGTCGGCGCGATTTCGCTGATGCCGGATGCCGTAACCCCGCATGAAGAGGCGGTGCTGTCCAACATCTCCTTCATGGAAGCGGTGCATGCGCGCTCCTATTCGTCGATCTTCTCGACGCTGTGCTCGATGGCCGAGATCGACGACGCCTATCGCTGGTCCGAGGAAAACTCTTTCCTTCAGGAAAAGTCGCAGCTGGTGCTGCAGGAGTACCGCGCCACAGACCCCTTGCGGAAAAAGGTCGCCAGCGTTTTCCTCGAAAGCTTCCAGTTCTATTCGGGCTTCTATCTGCCGATGTACTGGTCGAGCCGCGCCAAGCTGACCAATACCGCCGACCTCATCCGCCTGATCATCCGCGACGAGGCCGTGCATGGCTACTATATCGGCTACAAGTTCCAGGAAGGGCTGAAGAAGGTCAGCGAGGCAGAGCGCCAGGCCATCAAGGATTTCGCCTTCGGCCTGCTGTTCGAACTTTACGACATCGAGTCGAAATACACCGAGCAGCTCTACGATTCGGTGGGCCTGACCGAAGACGTCAAAGCCTTCCTGCACTACAACGCCAACAAAGCGCTGATGAACCTCGGTTACGAAGCGCTGTTTCCGCCGGAAGCCTGCAAGGTCAACCCGGCGATCATGTCCGCGCTTTCGCCGAATGCCGACGAGAACCACGACTTCTTCTCCGGCTCCGGCTCCTCCTACGTCATCGGCAAGGCAGTCTCGACCGAAGACGACGACTGGGATTTCTGAAAAAGCACGGACAGTGCAGATGACATCGAAAAGGCGGCCTTTACGGGCCGCCTTTGGTTTATGGCCAAACCCTGCAAGCAATCACGGTTTTGCCTCCTTCCCCGCCGTCATTCCGGCCCTGAGCCGGAATCCAGTGAGCGCAAGTCCTTGCGCACAAAGACTCTTTTTGAAAGCGCATAACACGCGGCCCTGGATACCGGCACAAGGCCGGTATGACGAAAGAAAACTGGGGCGAGCTTTGTCAGCAATCTGAGGCGGCCTTTGCGGGCCGCCTTTGGTTTATGGCCAAACCGCTCATACCTCGGTTTGACCGAAGGCGTCAGAGAGCTGTTTGTTCGATAGCTTGCGCGGAAGGGATGTTCGGGCGGGGTGGACAACAAACTGAACCCCGGACCAGAGGCCCGGGGTTTTGTGTTTGAACGTCAGGATGTTGCGGAACGGGGTTGCGCAGCCATTACCAGAATGAGGGCGCGTGTTTGCGCGTTATTTCGACGTGACGGCCTGAACCTTGTTGACGAGTTCGTCGCCGTATTTTGCGGTAAACGTATCCCAGACGGGACGAACGGCTTTCTGGAATGCGGCGTGGTCGACGTCATCGTTGACGATCATGCCGTTGCTTTCCAGATCGGCGATCATCGCCGCGTCGCCATCTTTCGACAGCTTGCGTTCGTAATCGATGGCGTCCTTGGCCGCCTTCATGATGATGGCCTGCTGCTCTTCGGACAGGCTGTTGAACTTCTTCTGGTTCATGGCCAGAACCAGCGCTGCATAGGAATGGTTGGTGAGCGACAGATATTTCTGCACTTCGTAGAACTTGAAGGACTGAACGATGGTGATCGGGTGATCCTGTGCGTCAACGACGCCGGTTTCCAGCGCGGTATAGAGTTCCGCCACCGGGATCTGTTGCGGGTTGGCCTTCAGCAGCGCGAACATTTCGTTGAGCGCTTCTGAATTGTTGGTGCGCATCCGCAGACCTTCAAGATCCTTCGGCTCGACAATCGGGCCGCGGTTATTGGTGATCTCGCGGAAGCCGTTTTCCGGATAGCCGAGAACCTTGAGGCCGAAATTACCAAACTTCGCAGAGGCTTCCTGACCGATCTCGCCGTCATAGACTTCATAGGCCTGGTCACGGTCGGTGATCATGAACGGCAGCATCAGGCCGCCGAGTTCGGGCATCATGCCGGTGAAGTTGTTGAGGCCGCTCATGGTGATGTCGATGATGCCGGAGCGTGTTCCGGTGATCATCTGGGAATCATTGCCGAGCTGTCCCTGCGGGAAGATCTGCACCGTGATATCGCCGTCCGACATGGTCTTGACGTCTTCGGCAAAGCGCTCGGCCAGCTTTTGCTGCAGGTCGCCCTGCGGTGCTGCATGCGCCAGCTTCAGCGTCGTGGCATTGGCAGAAACCGTGCCGGCGATCAGCATGCCGACGGCAATCAGGCCTGTTGTAAAACGTTTCATTTCATATCCTCCGTAGAAAGTGAGAAGTCAGCCCGCGATCCATCCGAGTGGAACCGTGATCAGTTGCGGTACAAGAATGAACAGGATCAGCACGGCCACATAGACAGCTATGAATGGCAATACACCTCCGACTGCGTCCTGAACGCGGGTTTTTCCAACGCCGCAAACAACGTTGAGAACCGTACCGACCGGCGGCGTAATAAGGCCGATACAGGTATTGATGACGAACATCAGTCCGAAATAGACAGGGTCGATGCCGGCTTCCTTGACCACGGGCATCAAGAGCGGCACGAGGATCAGAATGGTGGGGCTCAGATCCATCACCATGCCGACCAGCAGCACCAGAACCATGATCGCGGCCATCAGCAGGCGGGGGCTGTCGACAAGCGGGCCGAGCATGACGGCGAGCTGTTGCGGCAGCTGGGCCACGGTAATCAGCCAGGATGCGACCATTGCCGCGCCGACCAGGAACATGACCATGGCCGTGGCGCGGCCGGAACTGAGCAGGACCCGGTAGAACTTGGCAAGCGTGAGCTCGCGATAGACCAATGCCGAGACCAGAATGGCATAGACGGCGGCGACAACGGCGGCTTCCGTGGGCGTGAATATGCCGAAGCGGATACCACCGACGATGATCAGCGGCAGGATCAACGCCCAGATCCCATCCTTGAGGGCGGTGCGGCGTTCTTCCTTCGGCGCTTTTTCATGAGTTTCCAGCTTTTCGTTGCGCAGCAGGAAGGCCCATGTGCCGATCAGCGCCGTGCCCATGATCAGGCCCGGCACAATGCCGCCGAGGAACAGTTTGGCAATCGAGATATTGCCCGCAACACCCATGATGATCAGCGGCAGGGACGGGGGAATGACCGGGGCAATGATGCCGCCGGCGGCTAGAAGACCGACCGAACGCTTCTGCGGGTAATTGGCCTCGCGCATCATCGGATAGATGATCGATACCAGCGCTGCGGCGTCCGCCACGGCCGAACCGGACAGGCCGGCAAGCACGATCGATGTCAGGATCGCGACATAGCCGAGCCCGCCCTTGCGGTGACCGACATAGGCCATGGCAAGGCGGACGATGCGCCGAGACAGGCCGCCGGTGGACATGGTTTCGCCGGCGACCATGAAGAAGGGGATGGCGAGCAGGGGAAAACTGTCGACGCCGTTGACCAGCGACTGGGCGAGAATGTCGACGCTGAACAGGTGCATGTGCAGCATCAGGCCGACAGAACTCAGCAGAAGCGCAAAGGCGACGGGAACACCAAGCAGGATGGCGCCGATCAGAACGGAAAGAAACAGCACGAGGGTCATTGTGCATTCTCCCCGGCATTTTCGGCGTCGGGGCCATAATCGGGCGCCGCATTGCGCGGATCGATCAGGCGGAGGAGAGCAATGCCGGCCATCAGCACGCCGCCGATGACGCCGGCCAGATAGAACATGCCGACGGGAATGCCGCTCATCGGGGAGATGTTGTCCCAGTTCGCGACAACCTGCGGGCCAGCCCCCAGAACGAGCATGATGCAACAGCCGAGAATGACGGCGTTGACGAAGCGCCGCAGCCAGAAGCGCGCTTTCGGAAACACGGCCTCTGCGATGTCTGCAAGGGCAAGATGTTCGAAATTGCGAAGGCAGGTGGCCGCGCCAAGCATGATGACCCAGACGAACAGAAGCCTTGAGATTTCGACCGACCCCAGAATGCCGCTGGAGAAGCCGTAGCGCAGAACGACATTGGCAAACACCAGAACAATCATGACCACAAGTGCAAGTGCGATCAGCGCATCAATAATTCGCCAGCCAATACTGACGATCCGGGTGAGCATGCTCATTTCCAGGTACCTCCCTGAATTCTCCAGTTTTGTCTCGCAGAGACATGTTATCGATAACAAACCTCTGCGGAATTGTCCCGTCTTTTCTGGCCTTCCAGGCATAAAGTTTGGACTTTTCGACGTGAAAATATCCGAAGCTTTTGGCGCTCCCGGCCCGGCCGCGCAGGCGCTTTTGGCCGGGTTCCCGGTCCGTCAGAAAACGTGGACGAAGCAAGCGTCACGCCGGTGCGTATTGGTCGCCGTCGAAGACGTGATGGTGAACGCGGCCGGTGAACATCTCCAGAAGCCCCTGGGTCACGTCCCGGCTTTGATAGCGCACATCGGATTCCAGCGCTTTGGCGACAGCGTCAAGACTGTCATAGCGCACCGCCATGACGAGCGCATATTCGGGCGCGCCATCGTCGCGTTCGACGCCGAAATAGACCTGCAGGTCTTGCGCGCCGGGGAATTGACGCCAGAGCGGCACCAACCGTTCGGTCACGTAAGCGCGAAATTCGGCCTCGCGGCCTTCATTGATCCTGCCTTCGAAAAGGGCGTAGCGGATGATCATTCAAGTGTCCTCCCTGAAAAGCCGCGTTAGCGCGGTCAGGCGCTGGGAATGGAGAAAGGCGCACCCTTTCCCGGTTTGTCATGCCAGCCGGATCATTCCGGCCGGGTGGTCCCGTCGAGCAGGCGCATCATTTCAGCAGAGTCCTTCGGACCCAGCCCCGCGGCGACCAGAAGACGGTGAATTTCGGTCACCTGGCCGGTCATCGGCAGCGGCGTGCGGGTCTTCAGCGCAAAGGATTGCAGGCTGTCGAGGTCCTTCAGCATGTTGTCGATGCGGCCTGTCGGGGAGAAATCGCGGGCGGCGAACTTGCCCATGAATTCCTGCATGATGTTGCTGTCGGCCCGCCCGCCGGCCAGCGCCTGCGGAATGCTGGCCGCATCGACGCCGCCGGCCTCGGCCAGCTTGACCGCCTCTGCGACCGCCTGAAACTGGACGGCGCAAAACAGCTGGTTGATCAGCTTTGTTGTCTGTCCGGCGCCGCTCGGGCCCATCAGGGTGTAGTTGGCGCAAAGATCGTCCATGACGGCGCGCGCGCTCTCGAAATCGTCCCTTGTGCCGCCGGCCATGACGGTCAACCGCCCTTTCGCCGCACCCGGCGCGCCGCCGGAAAGCGGGCAGTCGACCCAGCCCATGCCGGTCTGTGAAAGCAGCTGTCGGGACATGTCGGCGGTGGCCTTCGGGTCGATCGACGACATGTCGATCAGCAGCTTGTCTCCGCTTGCTGCTTCGGCGACGCCGTCCTTGCCGAAAACGACGGCGTTGACGATATCGGCATGGTTCAGGCTCAGGATCACGAAGCGGGAAGCCGCGGTTGCCTCCTGCGGATTTGCCGCGGCCGTCGCGCCGCGCTCCACCAGGGCTGCGACCTTTCCGGCATCCAGATCCGAAACTATCAGCTTGTGTCCCTTTTCCAGGAGGCGCGTGGCAATGGCGGTACCCATGATGCCTGCGCCGATGACGGCGATTGCCTCGGTCATTGTCGGTCTCCTTGTTCCGCTTTCACAAAGGCGAGAGAGGTCTCGGCAATCTTTTCCGGTTTCAGATCGCAATCGAGTGTCAGGACATCCGGCTCGCCGTCGGTGGCTTCCAGCGTTGCAAGCTGACTGTCAAGCAGGGAGACCGGCATATAATGGCCGGGCCGGTTGGCCATGCGTCTGGCAAGCACATCGCGCTCGCCCTTCAGGTGAATGAAGCGCAGTGCCGGGCCGGCGCGCTGTCTCAAAAGATCACGATAGCTTTTCTTCAGCGCCGAGCAGGCAACGATAACGCCGTTGTCGTCGCCCGCTGTGGCAAGCGTCTGGCCAACCAGTTCGAGCCACGGTTTGCGGTCGTCATCGTTGAGCGGAATGCCGGCCCGCATTTTCTCCACATTGGTGTCCGGATGCAGGCTGTCACCCTCGACGAAACGGGCGGCGAGCGCTTCGCCAAGGGCGCGGCCGGCAGAGGATTTGCCACAGCCGCTGACCCCCATGACCACGATAGCGGTCGTCATCTCACACGCTCACAGTGATGCCGCCGTCGACGGCAAGGACATGGCCGTTGACGAAGGATGATGCCGGCGAGGCCAGATAAACCGCAGCGCCGACGAGTTCCTCGACGTCGCCCCAGCGACCCGCGGGGGTGCGCTTTTCCAGCCATGCGGTGAATTCGGGATTATCGACCAGTGCCTGGTTGAGCGGGGTCTTGAAATAGCCGGGCGCGATGCCGTTGATCTGCAGCCCGTATTTGGCCCAGTCGGTGCACATGCCGCGTGTCAGGTTGCGCACGGCGCCCTTGGTGGCGGTGTAGGGGGCGATGCCGGGACGGGCAAGCTCGCTCTGCACCGAGCAGATGTTGATGATCTTGCCGCTGCCGCGCTTGATCATGTGGCGCGCAACCGCCTGGCCGGTGAAGAAAACGCCCGAAATATTGGTTTCGAGAAGGCGGTGCCATTGTTCTTCGGGGAAGTCCTCGAGCGGCGTGCGATACTGGATACCAGCATTGTTGATCAGGATTTCGATCGGGCCGGCCTTGTCCTCAATCGCATCGACACCGGTTTCAACAGCCTGTTTATCGGTAACATCAAACACCGCCGAATAGGCCTTCACGCCCTTTTCGGCAAATGCTTTCACGGCCGCTTCCGCACGCTCGCCATTGCGGTCGTTCACGACAGGAATGGCGCCCTGATCGGCGAGCCCGGAAATCAGCGCATGACCGATTCCCTGGCTGGAACCCGTTACAAGAGCGAGCTTTCCGTTGAGCTTGAACATATCGGACATTGGCATTCTCCTACCCTGTGGCCGGCGCGCTTTAATGGGTGATCCGCTGGTGCATGGAAATATCTGCGCCGCTTCCGAATGTTCTTGACTTAACTGTTATCGATAACATAATCAACATTAAAATCGGTCCCGGACAAAAATCGTCGGGCAGGACATTACAGGCGGGGCGAAAACCGGTCTCCGATTTCCGGAGCTGCGCCGAACAACGCTTATCAAGGGAGGCAGTGATGAAAGCTGCAATCATCCACGCGGCAAAGGACCTGCGCATAGAGGACATCGCACCGGAAACGGCCGGTCCCGGCCAGCTGGAAATCAGGATCGGTGCGGGCGGCATTTGCGGTTCCGACCTGCACTACTACAATCACGGCGGCTTCGGTGATGTGCGCGTTCGCGAACCGATGATCCTGGGACACGAGGTGGCCGGAACGGTCACGGCGCTTGGTGCGGGCGTTGACGGGTTTGCGGTCGGTGATCGTGTTGCCGTTTCGCCGTCACGGCCCTGCAATAGCTGCGAATACTGCCTGAAGGGGCTGCAAAACCACTGCGTCAACATGCGCTTTTACGGCAGCGCCATGCCGATGCCGCATATTCAGGGCGCGTTCCGGCAAAACCTGGTCGCCGAAGCCTGGCAGTGCCACAAGGTTGCCGATACCGTTTCGCTTGGCGAAGCCGCAATGGCGGAGCCGCTTGCGGTCACCCTCCATGCGGTTTCCCGCGCAGGATCGCTTCTCGGCAAGCGGGTTCTGGTGTCCGGCTGCGGCCCCATCGGGGCGCTGTGCATTGTGTCTGCCCGCGCGCATGGTGCGCGTGAAATCGTGGTCACCGACGTCATGGACGACGTCCTGCCTTATGCGGAAGCTGTCGGCGCCAACCGGGTGATCAATGTTGCCAAGGACCCGGAAGCGCTTTCGGCCTATGCGGCCGGCAAGGGGTCTTTTGATGTGATGTTCGAGGCATCCGGCAATGCCCGTGCCCTGGCCAGCGGCCTGGAGGCTCTGCGCCCGCGCGGCGTTCTGGTTCAGCTCGGCCTTGGCGGCGAAGTCGGTCTGCCGCAGAACATGGTGGTCTCCAAGGAGATCGAGATCCGCGGTTCGTTCCGCTTTCACGAGGAATATGGACTGGCTGTCGATCTCATCAATCAGGGCAGAATCGACATCAAGCCGCTGATTTCGCAAACCTATCCGCTCGATGACGCTATCGCTGCCTTCGAAACCGCCAGCGACCGGTCGAAATCGATGAAGGTGCAACTGGCCTTCGAATAGAAATGCTGGCCCTGTCGCTTTTCCATCGATGAAGCGACAGGGCTGTCTTTTGCATCTCAGATGCGGCCTCGTCCTTCGGACCGGGGCCTTGCGTCGGACACTCAGACCGGATCGGCGCCAATGGCGGCAAGTGCTGCCTGGGCGACGATGATGTCCTGATCGCCGGTGCCCGAACCGATGCCGATGCCGCCGGCCAGCAGGCCGTCAAAGCGGATCGGAAGGCCGCCCTTGAGATTGATGACGTCGCCTTCGGTGGCGATGGCCGCCGTTATCGCAAAGTCCGGCGCCATCTGCCCGGTCGGCCCATTGATCGAGGCTGCGGTTATGGCCTTGGCCCGCGCCGTTTTCATCGAGGTGAACTTGGCGCCGTCCATGCGGAAAACGGTCAGCGTTTCACCGCTCTGATCAACGATCACGACGTTCTGCGGAACCTCGATTTCTTCTGCCTTGGCCACGGCTGCGGCAAGGGCGGTCATGACGCCGCTGTGGCTGAGGGCGACGGCTGGGCGGGTGTGGGACAATTCGCTTTCCTTTCGTGAGTGATGAACGGTCACGTGCTTTCGCGCAACAACACCTTATAGGGCGTCAGGATCAGTTCGTCATTGCCGGCTTCGTCACCGGCAATCTCGCGCAG
The DNA here is from genome assembly GCF_963677965.2 of uncultured Martelella sp. Classification (NCBI taxonomy): domain Bacteria; kingdom Pseudomonadati; phylum Pseudomonadota; class Alphaproteobacteria; order Hyphomicrobiales; family Aurantimonadaceae; genus Martelella; species uncultured Martelella sp. The sequence continues at coordinate 1,636,795 of NZ_CAXXFM010000001.1, read as the reverse complement.
CAGTTTTTCGGCCGCAAGGCGACCGATATCGTGGCAACCGACATTCACCGTGGAAATGCGCGGATGGCAGAAGGCGGAGATCTCGTAATCGCCAAATCCGGCAATCGCGATATCCTCGGGGACCCGGATATTGCGCCGCTGGCATTCCATCAGCGCGCCGAAGGCAGAGAGGTCGGAGACGCACAGGACCGCCTCGGTATCCGGCCAGCGCTCGAGCATCGAGACAATTGCCTGGGCGCCCTGCTCGATCGAAATGGGGGGCACGCCGAAGGAAATCAGCCGTCCGGGTTCCAAATCCAGTTCCTTGATGGCGTTGAGAAAACCGATCTTGCGCATATTGCCGCGGGTGTCGCGCGTGCTGGTGCCACCGATATAGCCGAATTTCCGATATCCCTTGGCTGCCAGCGCCTTCACCATGTCGCGCATCACCGCGCTGTTGGAAAATCCAACGACGCTGTCGATCGGTTCCTCGGGAATTTCCCAGGTCTCGATCACCGGTATTGCGGAATTGACCAGCATGCGCCGGGCGCTCAGCGTGTGCGCACCGCCGGTCAGGATAATGCCTTCGGGGCGGCGCTGCAGCATCGACTGGATCAGCTGTTCTTCCTTGTCCGGCGAGTAGTCGGTATAGCCGAGCAGCAGCTGCAGTCCCGTTCCTTCCAGCGTTTCGGTAATGCCGCGCGCCGTTTCGGAGAAGTTCGAATTGTTGAGGGAGGGGACGAGGGCTGCGACGAACCCGGTCTTGCGCGACGACAGCGAACCGGCCGACTGATCGAGAACATAGCCGAGCTCGTCAACCGCTTCGAGGATGCGCTTTCGCGTCTCGCGGGAGACGTGGCCGTCTTTCTTGAGCGCTCTTGAAACCGTCATCGTCGAAACGCCCGCCAGCCTGGCGACATCTGCCATGGTCGGGGCGCTTTGCGGTCGAGCGACGTTTTTCTGGCCGTTTTTCACTTTGTCTTTTGCCAAACCGAATTTCCGTAAACGGTTCCCTGCTGCTGAACCATGGGCCTGCGGCTGTGCGCGCCACCTGATCTTCTGGTCAGGGGGCGGCCAGCTGTCAATGAAGCATAGCCTTCACCCCCAGAAGATGCCGGAACCGTAGCCCCGATTTCCCAGGTTTGAGAAGGCTTTGTCTTGACGTTTATAACATATCTGTTATCGATATCATAGGTCTTTGTTACCACTGTTTCCGCAACACCGTTTTCGGGTGATCATATCGGAATGGCTTTGACCGGCGGACAGGGCGCAGGTCATGTTGAACAGTCTGAGAATCACGCGGCTGAGGATATTATGAAAATAGCATTTCTGGGAACCGGGCTCATGGGCGCACCGATGGCGCTCAACCTGATCAAGGCGGGCTTTCCGGTCACCGTCTGGAACAGGAGCTCCGGCAAGACGGATGCCCTGTCGGAAGCCGGCGCAAAAGTGGCGACGACACCCGCCGGCGCTGTTGCGCAGGCCGATGTTGTCATCACCATGGTTTCCGATGGTCCCGCCGCCGCCGACCTGCTGTTCGGGCAGGAGGTCGCCCGCAACATGCAACCCGGCGCGACGGTGATCGACATGAGTTCGATCAAGCCTGCCGAAGCGCGTGAGCACAGCCGCAGACTGGGCGAAATGGGTATCCATCATATCGATGCGCCGGTCAGTGGCGGAACGAAGGGGGCGGAAGCCGGCAGCCTGGCCATCATGGCGGGCGGCGAAGATGCGGTGTTTTCGCCGCTATTGCCGGTTTTCGAGGCCATGGGGCGGGCCATCCTGCTCGGGCCTTCGGGAAGCGGGCAGCTGGCAAAGCTTGCCAATCAGGCGATTGTCGCCATTACCATCGGTGCGGTGGCGGAAGCCACACTGCTGGTGCGCGAAGGCGGCGTCGATCCGGCCCGGTTCCGTGCCGTGCTGCAGGGCGGCTTTGCCGATTCCGTTATTTTGCAGCAGCATGGTGCGCGCATGCAGAACAGCGATTTCACGCCCGGCGGACGCTCTGCCTTCCAGCTCAAGGATCTTGAAAATGTCCTGGCGGAATGCCGGGAGATGGGCATTTCACTGCCGCTGACCACGCTTCAGCGCGATCGTTTTGCAGATCTTGTCGAGCGCCTCGACGGCGCCGATCTCGATCATTCCGCCTTGTTCGTCGAACTTCTCGACCGCAACAATCTGTCCTGAAAACAAGGGCCGTCCGCTTTCCGGCAGGCGGCCTTTGCTTCGGGCATCTATGATATCGATAACATATAATCAAAGGAAAACACCCATGTCCAAAGTCGAAATCCTTCAGATCGGCGCCTATCAGAGCTGGGACGACGAAAGGCTGAACGCGCAATTCACCATGCGGCGCTATTACGAGGCCGAAGACAAGCAGGCCTTCGTCAAGGAGCATGCGGCCAATATCCGCGGCATTGCCACCCGCGGCGAACTGGGCGCCGACCGGGCGCTGATCGAAGCCCTTCCTGCCCTTGAGATCATCAGCGTCTACGGTGTCGGCTATGATGCCGTTGACCTTGATGCCGCCCGCGAACGCGGTATCCGCGTCACCAATACGCCGGATGTGCTGACCAAGGATGTCGCCGATCTCGGTGTTGCGATGATGCTCTGCCTGTCGCGCGGCGTCGTCGGTGCGGAGGCATGGGTGAAAAGCGGCAATTGGGCAGAAAAGGGGCTTTATCCGCTGATGCACCGCATCCACGGCAAACGCGCCGGTGTGCTCGGTCTCGGCCGCATCGGCTACGAAGTTGCCCGCAGGCTTTCCGGCTTCGACATGGATATTGCCTACAGCGACGTGGCGCCGAAGGATTTCGCCAGCGACTGGACATATGTCGAGACGGCCGAAAAGCTGGCGGAAAATGTCGACTTCCTGTTCGTCACGCTGGCGGCATCCGCCGCAACGCGCCATATCGTCGACAAATCCGTAATCGAGGCGCTGGGGCCGGATGGCATGCTGGTCAACATTTCACGCGCGTCGAATATCGACGAGGAAGCGCTGCTCGATGCGCTTGAGGGCGGCAAGCTCGGCGCGGCAGCGCTTGATGTTTTCGATGGCGAGCCGAATATCAATCCGCGGTTTCTGGCGCTCGACAATGTCCTGCTGCAGCCCCATCACGCCTCGGGGACCTATGAAACCCGCAAGGCGATGGGCAAGCTGGTGTTTGACAACCTTGTGGCCCAGTTTGACGGCAAGCCCTTGCCGACGCCGGTGCTCTAAGCGGCACGGTAAGCGCCCCGGTGCCGCCACTATCGTCCCGAAGCGTCGGGCGAAAAAGCCTTTACCGGCTTTTCGTTACCCGACGCGCCGGGGGTAAAAAAACGGACCGTCGGACGATGTTCATCAGTCGCCCGATGGTCTAGGCAAGCAGTGCGCGAAGCGCCTCGGCGCCCAGTTGATGATCCTGATACTGGGTGAGGCCGGAGACGGTGACGCAGCCGACGAAGCCGCTGTCGGCGGTCCTGATGGCGACGCCGCCGCCGGAATGCACGAAATCGGCTTCGCTCAGCTTGAACTGTTCGGGGATCTTGCGGCCGCGCTCGTCACATCTGAGGGTGACCAGAAGCGAGCTTTCCCAGAACCGTTCGACGACGTTGCGCTTGCGCCTGATCCACTCCGCGTTATCCGGGCTTGCACCCGGCATCGCGGCGAAGAACAGCCGCCCGCCGATGCCCGAAACCTCGATGGCAATCGGATAATTCTCGGCGGAGGCGCGCGCCCGGATGTGATTTCCGATCGTCCAGGCGACATCCGCGTTGAATGCAGGCAGAACGAGCGTGCGGCGCTCTTCTTCCAGGCGGGCGATATGATCGAGCCGTTCGCTCACAGGCGCCTCCCCGACTTGCGGTCGAAGACATGGACCTTTTCCGGCGGGACATGCGCCTGGATCGTCTGATCCACCGCATATTCGCTGGCCGCATCGACCACGGCGAGGAATGGTTGGGCCGTCTTTCCGGTGGAAACCGAAACCAGTGTCTGCGCGCCCGTCGGCTCGACCATGGTCACGGATCCGGCAAAGCTGCCGTCACCCAGGGCAAAATCTTCCGGCCGGAAGCCGAGGGTCACGTCCAGACCGGCCTTGTCGGCATAAGACGCCGGCAGCACGATGTCGTTGCCATCGACACAATGGCCGACGACGGTTTCACCCTTCTTCGCGATTTCGGCGTCGATGAAATTCATCGCCGGTGAACCGATGAAGCCCGCGACAAACAGGTTTGCCGGCTCGCGATAGAGGTCGAGCGGCCGTCCGACCTGTTCGATGATGCCGCCATTGAGCACGACGATGCGATCGGCAAGGGTCATGGCCTCGATCTGGTCATGGGTCACGTAGACCGAGGTGGTGCGCACCTTCTGATGCAGCGCCTTGATTTCGGCGCGCATCTGGACGCGCAGCTTGGCATCGAGGTTCGACAGCGGTTCGTCGAAAAGGAACACCTCGGGATTGCGCACCACGGCGCGGCCCATGGCAACGCGCTGGCGCTGGCCGCCGGAAAGGTTGGCAGGCTTGCGGTCCAGCAGGTTTTCCAGCCCCAGCATGCGGGCGGCTTCATCCACGCGCTCGTTCTGCTGGGCCTTGGGCGTGCCGGACAAACGCAGATTGAAGCTCATGTTCTGGCGCACGGTCATATGCGGATAGAGCGCATAGGACTGGAACACCATCGCGATATTGCGTTCGCGCGGCGAAAGATCGTTGACGGTTTTTGCACCGATCTGGATTTCGCCTGCCGTCACCTCCTCAAGGCCGGCCAGCATGCGCAGCAATGTGGATTTGCCGCAGCCCGAAGGACCGACCAGCGCCAGGAATTCGCCATCCCTGACATCGAGGCTGACGTCGTGAATCACTTCGACCGAGCCAAAGGACTTCTTGACGTTCTTGAGACTGATATTAGCCATGTTACTCCTCCACGGCGGGTTTGTTCAGAGCGGGTTCTTTTCGCGCCATGCGCGGTATTCGGCCTCGACTTCCTTGGAAATCGGGTAGTATTTGCGAAGATCGGCACCCTGGCTCAGCCTGAGACGGGCAAAATCCTCCCAATCGGCATGTTCATTGCCCATTTCGAGGATCTGTTCGGCAAGCTTGATCGGAACGACCACCGCGCCATCATCGTCGGCAACGACGATATCGCCCGGCAGCACCGTGGTGCCGCCGCAGGCAACAGGCACGTTGACGGCATAGGGCATCAGGCCGGTCTGGGTGTGGAAATTGGGGGTGCGGCCGCGCGACCAGATATTGACCCCGAGATCGGCAATCTTCGGCGTATCGCGCAGGCAGCCGTCAACCACCAGCCCGGCACCCTTGCGGCCCTTGAAATAGGTCATCATCATCTCGCCGAAAATGCCGGAATGCATGTCGCCGCGGGCATCGACGACGACGACATCGCCTTCCTGCACCAGATAGAGCACATGGCGGTGGATCTGCTTTTCCGGCTCTTCATATTCCTCGCCGGGGGCAAGGTCTTCGCGCTTGGGCAGAAACTGCAATGTCAGCGCCGGGCCGGCCATGCACTGGCCGTGGGCCATCGGCGTCAGGCCGGTCAGTTGCGGATCGCGGATGCCCAGCCGGCTGAGTTCGCCGCTGATGGAGGCCGTGCCGATCTGCGCCAGGCCGTCGACAAGCTTTTTCGGCGGGCGGGTGATATCGGCAGGCGGCGTGACGGATGGATCGATGATCATATGGAAGCGACCTTTTCCCAGGTATGGCTCTTGGCAGAGCGGTAAAGTGCGTCGATTGCCGCCATGTTGTTGACGGCGTTTTCGATCGGATATTCGGCGGGTGTCTCGCCACGGAAGACGCGGGCGGCCAGATCGGCCTGAAGCGTGTACTGGTCCGAAGCCGCAATCACTTCATGGCGCATCTGCGCCGGATCGTTGGTGCCGTCGGCATCGATCGTGATCGTCACTTCTTCGCCTTGTGGCGCATTGAGTGAAACCGGCACCTCGATACGGCCCTTGCGGCCGATGATCTGGACCGTCTGGAAACGCGCCAGCTGCGTGCCGCAGGTAAAGGAAAGCTGCCGTCCGTTGCCGAAGTCGATGATCCCGCTCATCAGCCGGTCGGTGTGCATGTTCGGGTCGATATCGCTGATGGCGACGACCTGCTGAGGTTCGGCATTGAAGACAAATCGCGACAGGAAGAGGGCATAACAGCCGACATCATAGAGCGCCCCACCGCCGACTTCGGCGATGTTGCGGATATTGTTGGGGTCGTCGTTGAAGAAACTCATCGTCGTCTGCATCAGGCAGACTTCGCCGATCTCGCCGGAACGGATGATCTCGGCGACGCGCAGCCATTGCGGATGCTGGCGCACCATCACGGCTTCCAGAACCTGTTTGCCGGTGCGCTCACGTGCGTCAATCAGACGCGCGGCTTCTTCGGCGCTCATCGCAATCGGCTTTTCGCACAGCACATGCTTGCCGGCTTCCATGGCGCGAATCGACCAGTCGACATGCATGTTGACCGGCAGCGGATTGTAGATCGCATCGATTTCCGGATCGGCCAGCAATTCTTCATAACTGCCGTAAGATACCGGAATCTGGAGTTTTTCGGCCGCCGCCGCCGCTTTTGCCGCGTCGCGCGAGGCAATCGCCTGAACCGTGACCAGCTCGGATTTCTTCATACCGGGAATGACCTTGCGCATACCGATTCCGGCTGTGCTCAAGACACCCCATTTGAGTTTATCGGACATGGATGCCCTCCCATAGTTTCATATTTGGACCAAATAGGTTCCGAATATGGATTGAAAAGAGAGGAAAATTCAGTCAAAGTCAATAGCGAAGAGTCGCGATCACAGCGACGGGCAGGGAAGCAGGAGCGCCCAATGAAAATCACGGACCTTAAATGCGCGGTCATTGGCAACCACCCGGTTGTCCGTATCTCAACCGATGAAGGGATTTACGGGATCGGCCAGGCCGAATTCTACAAACCGTTTCTCAAGCCGCAGATACTGCAACTTCGCGAAGCCATTCTCGGCGCCGACCCGACGGACGTGGAGCGCGTCATGTTGCGCATCCGCCAGCGGGGCGGCAACAAGCCCTTCGGAAGCGCCGTCAGCGTGATCGAGATGGCGCTGTGGGATATTGCCGGCAAGGCCGCGAACCTGCCGGTTCACAAGCTGCTTGGCGGCAAGGTTCGCGACAAGCTGCGCGTCTATAATGGCGGCATCCGCTTTCCGCTGAACGGCTACCGGCCGGAAGACTATGCCGACGACATGCGCAAGATGATGGCTCTGCCGGAAGGCTTCACCATGATCAAGCAGCCGATCGCCTTCCACTGCGCCATGAAGGAGGTGGTTCCCGGCTATCATTATGGCGAGCATGCGGGGGCCGGGCCGCACGGTATTCTCGAGCGCGGCAAGATCACCGAGAAGGGGCTGCGCCATACGATCGATTGCGTCGAGGCGATGAAGGAAGTTGCTGGGGAAACGGTCGGCATCGCGCTTGATTGCGGTCCGGGCTGGATGTTTTCCGATGCGCTGCGGTTTGCCCGCGGCGTGGAGCACCTCGATCTGCTCTGGCTCGAGGACCTGATTTCGGGCGACTACACGCCCTGGTCGGACACCGATCTTTATCGCGATCTGACGACGGCGACCTCGTCACCGATCCATACCGGTGAGCAGATCTATCTCAGAAACAACTACAAGCCGCTGATCGAAGCGCGCGCTGTCGATGTGATCGGCCCCGATCCGGCGGATGTCGGCGGTCTTGCCGAGCTGAAATGGATTGCCGAATACGCCGACCTGCACGGGATCATGATGGCGCCGCATGGCACGGCCAACGGATTGATCGGCCTTGCCGCGCTCATCCAGGTCAGCGCAACGCTGCCTGCCAATTTCATCGCGTTTGAATACCCGATCGCCGTTCCCGAATGGTGGGCGGAGATCGTCACCGGCTTGCCGGAGACGATCGTGAAGGACGGGTTTGTCGACGTTTTGACCGCACCGGGCCTCGGCGTCGACCTGATCCCCGAGGCAGCCGAACGCTATCTGAATGACGACGATGCGGATTTCTTCAAATGAGATCAGCCGTTCCAGCCCGTCGAACTGCGCTTGGGCGCTGCCGGCAGGTCCGCTGCGATGGCGCCGGCGCTGGAAATCGTGGCGGCGCGCAGCATATCGAGGCGGCTGCCATCGGTTTCGCCCGCGAGATAGGGCAGGCTGAGGGCGGCAATCGTCTTGCCGTTGCGGTCGGGCACCGGCGCGGCAAAGGCGTTCACGCCGGTGGAAAATTCGCCTTCGTCCCAGGCCCAGCCCTGACGGCGGATGCGGGTCAGTTCGGCGCGCAGGCTCTTTACCGAGGTGATCGTGCGCGGCGTGTAGCGCGCCAGCGTCTCGGGCAGAATGGTGTCCAGCTCCGATTTGGTGAGGCTGGCGAGCAGGACCTTGCTTGCCGCGCCCGCATGCAGCGGCAGGCGCTGTCCCGGCACGCCGGCAAGCGCATGACCGCGCGAACCGGGGCTGGCGGCAATCACCACAACGCCGTCCTCGTTGAGAACGGAGAGTTTGCAGCCTTCCCCCGTGGTCTCCGAAAGCCGCTCCATATGCGGGGTGGCCAGCAGCACGATATCGATATCGGCGGCGCTCGGCAGGACGCGGGCGGCCAGCGAAATCAGCCGCGTGCCGAGCACATAGCTTCCGTCTGGAAGGTGGCGGACAATACCGTAGGCATGAAGCGAATTCAGCAGGCGGTAGACCGTGGTGCGCGGCAGGTGCAGCACTTCCACAAGCTCGCGCATCGATGCGCCGCCGGGCTTTCGCTCAAGATAGGACAGAACATCCATCATGCGATCGATTGCGGGAATGCGGTTTTTTTCCGCGGCTGCACCATACCCCTCGGCTGCCACCCCCGGCGCATCAGACCTCGTTTTCATAGAATGATCCCAAATATGAACTTTTTCTTTTGGGTATCGGGATTTTCGGCGCTTGTCCATCGGTCGGGCGCACAAACCTTGGGTACAACCCACATTGCAGAGGAGTAAACGCAATGGTTTTCACCGGAATCGCTCACGTGGCCATTCGTTGCACGGACATCGAAAAGTCGCTTGAATTCTACCAGACGGTTTTCGGTTTTCCCGAAATGTTCCGCCTGAATCAGGACGACGGCCGCGTCTGGCTGGTCTACCTGAAGGTGACCGACACGGTCTATCTCGAGCTCTTCCCGGAAGGCGAAGGCAACCCGGTTCCCGGGCCAAACGCCACGGGTCTCAACCATTTCTGCGTTGAAACCGGCGATATCGACGCGGCTGCAAAGCGCTTTGCGGAAATGAATGTTCCGCTCGCCAAACCGGTTGTGACCGGCCGCGATGGAAACCGCCAGTGCTGGGTCGACGACCCCGACGGCAACCGTATCGAGGTCATGCAGATGATGCCGGACAGCATGCAGTTCGCTGCCATCAAGGCCATGGCTGCCAAGTAGGCGATAATTCGCTCAACCGGCGTCGCATTCAGGACAAAGGTCTTGACTCGATGCGTTATGACGATCTAGTTTCATATAAAGAACAATAAGTTCCAAATATGGACTTTTTGAAAGAGATGCAAAACCGGGAGAGGCGAAGGTTTGGCAATCTCGATTGGGAGCACGAAATGCGGGTAGGACTGACACTTTTCGGAGAAAGCCTTTCACCGGCCGGTGCGCGCTTTGCCGTCCAGCTCGGTGTCCGGGATGCTGTCATCCATCTCGTGCGCTACGGCCACAAAGCCGACCCTTCGGGCTGGCTGGCCGGCGAAGCAGGTCCGCCTCTCTCCGAAGACCGCGACGCCGTGCTCTGGGACTATGAAACGCTTTCCGGTGCGGTGAAGATGCTGGCCGACAACGGCCTTGGCGTTGCCGCGCTGGAAAACTTCTCGCCGTCCTTCTGGTCCGACATCCTCCTGAACGGCCCCGAACGGGCAGCGCAGATGGATGGTCTGAAAAAGCTCGTCCGCGATTGCGGGCGGGCCGGCATCCCCGTCATCGGCTACAATTTTTCACTGGCCGGTGTGTGGGGCTGGCAGAGACAGCCGATCGCCCGTGGCGGCGCGATGGCAACGACATTCGACATGTCACGCTTCGATCACGACCGGCCGATCCCCGACGGTATCGTCTGGAACATGCGTGTGCGTGAAGGTCGCGGGCCCGATCCGGTGACCTGCAGCGAAGAAGAATTGTGGCAGCGCCTCGAATGGTTCCTGAAGGAACTGGTGCCGGTGGCCGAAGAAGCGGGCGTGGTGCTTGCCGCGCATCCCGACGATCCGCCTGCCGACAGCCTGCGCGGGACCGCCCGTCTGGTCAATCGCCACGAAAAATACGACCGGCTGCTGCAGATCGTCGAAAGCCCCTCCAATGCCATGCAGTTCTGCATCGGCTCGCTGATGGAAATGCCGGGCGATGTCTACGAAACCACGCGTCACTACGCCCGCACGGGGCGGATTGCCTATGTGCATTTCCGCAACGTCAAGGGCAAGGTTCCCCGCTATGCGGAAGCCTTCATCGATGACGGCGACACCGATATGGCCGAGATCGCCCGTATCCTTCATGCCGAAGGCTATGACGGCGTGCTCGTTCCCGATCACATTCCTGAAATTTCCTGTCCTGCCCCCTGGCATGTCGGGATGGCGCACGCCGTGGGCTACATGAACGCCCTCGTCAGGACAGCGCCGCGGGTCAACGACCCGCAAATGTCCTGAACCACAACACTTCTTACTTGGGAGGAAGACCATGAGACTTAAATCCAAACTCGCACTGACCGCGGCCGTGCCGCTGTTCCTGATGCAGGCCCCGGCCTTTGCCGGCGAAATTACATGGTGGGCGCCTGAATTCGGTGCCGATCGCGCCGAAGCGCTGGCGCAGAAGTTCGAAGAGCAGAACCCCGATATCTCGGTCCGGGTCGAACGCGTCGTGCCCAACGGCCTGCAGAACCGCGTTCTCGTGGCCCTGCAATCCGGCAATACGCCTGACCTCATCGATGTCGCCAACGGCTGGACCGTGCCGTTCGCAACCACCGGCGGGCTGGCTCAGCTCGACGATTTCATCGCCGAAAACGAGATCGACCTTGATGACTTCCTGCCGGCAGCCCTGCAGACGGCCGAAGTCGACGGCGGCCTTTACGGCATTCCCTTCCGCGCCGAAGCGCATGCGATGATCTACAACAAGGACATGTTCCGCGAAGCCGGACTCGATCCGGAAGACTTCCCGGAAACCTGGGCCGAGCTGACGGAAACCGCTGCCGCGCTGACCAATAACGGTCACTATGGCATCGGCATTGCCGGTGGCGGCGAGGTCTCCAACACGATCTTCCGTTCGCTTCCCTTCCTGTGGATGAATGGCGGCGGCGTTCTTGCTGAAGACCTGCAGTCGAGCATTCTCGATACGCCGGAATCCGTGGAAGCCGTCGACTTCTATACCAGCTTCCTGGCTGACGGCTCCGCGCCGCCCTCCACGCTCGAAAACGACGGCACGGCGCTGCGCCGCCTGTTCATCGCCGGCACCATCGCCATGTATCAGTCGGGCCAGTTCGATCTCGGCTCGATCGGTCAGGAAAACCCGGATATTGATGTCGGTACCGCGCTGATCCCGCACCCGGAAGGCAAGGAAACCGCGGTTATCCTCGGTGGCTGGAACTTCGTGATCCCGGAAGCGGCAAAGAACAAGGAAGACGCAGAAACCTTCCTCGCCTATCTGCTGGAGCCGGAAAACATGGGCTTTTACACCCATGACAACTTCCCGGCCCGCGAAACGGCCATGCAGATGGAGCAGTTCCAGCTTCCCGAATACGAGAAGTTCCGCGAAATGCTGCAGTATGCGCGTCCGCAGCCGCCGGTGAACAACTGGGTGCAGATTACGCAGATGTATTTCGACTCCATCCAGGAAATCCTGCTCGGCGGCGCCGATGTTCAGGAGGTTCTGACGGATACGACCCAGCAGATCGACGGTCTTCTGAAATAACAACTTTTCCGGCCGGGCCGCACCCATGTGCTGCGGCCCGGCCTCTCCGCTGTTTTCAAGAGGAATGCCATGCGTGTCAGTTCCCGCTTCACCGGACCGCTGTTCGTGTTTCCGGCACTTTTCGTGCTTGCCCTGCTGGTGTTTTATCCGCTGGTCTACACAGTCGTCCTTTCCGTCACAGATCCTGCGGGCAATTATGTCGGTCTGGAGAACTTCCGGACCATGCTGGATCAGCGCCTGACCGGCATCACGCTCCGCAACACCTTCGTCTACGTGTTCTTCTCGATCGTCTTCCAGATCATTCTGGGCACGGCGGTCGGCATCCTGCTCAACGCGCCCTTCTGGGGCCGTAGCGCGCTGCGTGCGATGATCGTCGTGCCGTGGGTTATTCCCGGCATTGTTGCCGCCACCACCTGGGCATGGATGTTCCACACCGAATTCGGCATCATCAACTACATGGCGCAGGGCGCCGGCGTGATCGATCAGCCGATCGGCTGGCTGACCAACCCGAACACCGTCATGCCGGCGCTGGTCACCGTCAATGTGTGGAAGATGTTCCCCTTCGTCGCCATCATGGTTCTGGCGGGCCTGCAGGCCATTCCGCAGGATGTCTATGAGGCCGCCCGCATCGACGGCGCCAAGCTGCACCACGAAATCCTCTACGTGACGCTGCCCTATCTGAAGCCGGTGCTGAGCTCGCTTTCGCTGCTCCTGGCCATCTGGGGGCTGAATGCCATCACCATCATCTACGCGATGACCGGTGGCGGACCTGCCAACCGCAGCATCATCCTGCCGATCCAGATCTTCCGTCAGGCCTTCCAGTTCTTCCAGTTCAACCAGGCTGCCGCCCTTTCGGTGATGTTCCTGGGCATTACCGGCGTGCTGATGGTTCTCTACGTAACCGTATTCGCAGAAAAGGAGTAAGGTGATGGCTTCCCGTACCCGGGCCAAATGGCCGCTTTATCCCGCTGTCGCCGTCGTCGTCGTCGTCACGATGTTTCCGTTTCTCTGGATGCTGATCTCATCCTTCAAGAAACTGAGCGAGCTCTATACCGTTCCGCCGACATGGATTCCCGAAGCGCCGAGCTGGGCCAATTACGCAAAGGTGCTGTTTGAATCCAACGTGCCGCGCTACTTCCTGAATTCGCTGATCATCTCGGCCGGTTCGACGGCAATCGCGCTGGCGCTCGCCATTCTCGCCTCCTACGGCTTTGCCCGTTTCAAGTTCAGGGGCAAGTCGCTGGCGATCTCGCTGATCATCGTCGGCCAGCTTTTGCCGACGGCGGCGATCATCGTGCCGCTTTATGTCGTGCTCAACTGGCTGAACCTGCTCAACACCTATCTCGGCCTGATCCTCGCCTATCTCATCCTGACCCTGCCGCTCAGCGTGTTCATGCTGATCTCCTATTTCCGCGGTATTCCGGTTGAGCTGGAGGAGGCGGCCATTGTCGATGGCGCCTCAAGGCTCGGCGCGCTGCTGCGCATCACGCTGCCGCTGTCGCTTCCCGGCGTTGTCGCGGTGATCGTCTATGCCTTCGTGACCACATGGAACGAATTCATCTTCGCGCTGTGTTTCGCCATCGACTCCTCCACCAAGACGCTGCCGATCGGCCTGTCGGAATTCACCACCGAATTCAACACCGACTGGGGAGCCGTCATGGCCGCCTCGGTGATCATGACGGTGCCGATCGCCATTCTTTTCCTTGCCATGCAGAAGCTCTTTGTCGGCGGTCTGACGGCCGGCGGAACCAAGGGCTGAAGGAGATACCATGCCTGACAAAATCCCGATGATGGGCCTTGGAACCTATGGCCGCCTCGAAGAAGACGGCATCCGCGCCATCGTCTCCGCGCTCGAAATCGGCTATCGCCACATCGACACGGCACAAAGCTACGGCTCCGAGCCGATGGTCGGCGAGGCGGTGCGCAGAAGCGGCATCGACCGCGACGATATCTTCATCACCACCAAGGTGGCGCAGAAGAAACTCGACCGCGCCCAGTTCATGCCGTCGGTCGAAAACAGCCTGAAGGATCTGCAGGTCGATGTCATCGACCTCGTGCTGATCCACTGGCCGTCGATTGATCCCGATGTGCCGTTCGAAAGCTATATGGAAGATCTCGGCCGCCTTCAGGATCAGGGAAAGGCGCGCCATATCGGCGTTTCCAATTTCCCGATTGCACGCCTGAAACAGGCCGAAGACGTTCTCGGTCCGGGACGGATTCATACCGACCAGGTGGAAATCCACCCCTTCCTGCAGAACAGCAAGCTCGTCGATTTTGCCCTGTCGAAGGGCATCGTGCCGACGGCCTACATGCCGCTGGCGCAGGGGCGCGTTGCCGACGATCCGGTGTTGAAGGAGATTGCCGAGGAGCACAATGCGCTCGCCTCGCAGATCTCGCTCGCCTGGCTGATGCAGCGCGGCATCGCCGTCATTCCCGCATCCTCCAGCGCCGAGCGCCAGAAGAGCAATTTCGAAGCGCAGAACATTGCCCTGAGCGAGGCGGAAATGAACCGCATCGCCGAACTCGACCGCGGTTTCAGGATTGTCGTGCCGGAGGTCGGCCCGGACTGGGACTGATTTTCAGCCCGGCCCGGCCGTGAACCCAACAGCAATGACGGGGGCGTGCGTCGTTTCCGTCAGTGCGCTGACAAAGGTTTTTCCACCCTCTTTCGTCATGCTCGGGCTTGTCCCGAGCATCTAAGCACACATCATCGCGACAGGCGTCTCGGGCGAAAAATCTATTGAATTGCAACCCATTACGAGACGCCAACGTCGCTCGCGCGGAGCGGTGATTAGATCCTCGGGACAAGCCCGAGGATGACGTCCGTAAAAAGGATAAGCTTTGTCAACACGCTGACGGGGCCGTGCGCCGTCCCCGTTTCAACAAACCGGAATAGAGATCATGAAAACCGTTCTCGGCGTCGGCCTTATCGGCTGCGGCAATATCTCGGCGGCCTATCTTGCGCGTGCCAAAACCTTCGAAAACATCACCTTTGTCGGCGTTGCCGACATGGATGAGGCCGCCGCCGAGGCGCGCGGCGCGGAATTCGGGATAAAGGCGATGTCGCCGGAGGCGCTTCTGGCCGACCCGGATGTCGATATCATCCTCAATCTCACGCCGCCCGCCGCGCATTTCCCGGTGTCGAAAATGGCGCTTGAGGCGGGAAAGCACGTCTATTGCGAAAAGCCGTTCGTGGTGGATGTCGATGAGGGCAAGGCCCTGATGCAGCTTGCCGAAGCGCGGGGCTTGCGGGTCGGTTCCGCGCCCGACACGATCCTTGGCGCGTCGCATCAGCTTGCCCGGCATCTGATCGATGACAATGCCATCGGCACAATCACGTCGGGAACCTGTTTCGTGATGAACCACGGCATGGAGGAATGGCATCCCGCGCCCGATTTCTTCTTCCGTAAAGGCGGCGGGCCGATCCTCGATCTCGGCCCCTATTACGTTGCCAATCTCGTCCAGCTTCTCGGCCCCGTTGCCCGCGTCTCCGCCGAAGCGGCAATGCCGGAAAATTCCCGCCGCATCGGCTCCGGCCCGCGCACCGGCGAAACTGTTCCGGTGGAGGTCGCAACGACGGTGCAGGCGATCCTCACATTTGAATCGGGCGCGCTGGTGACCCTCGTGACAAGCTGGGATGTCTGGCAGCATAATCTCGCGCCGATGGCGCTCTACGGCAGCGAGGGCACCATCCACATTCCCAACCCGAACTTCTTCGATGGCCCGGTGGTCGTGACCAGAAAGCGCGATATTGCCGAACTGCCGCACTGGGACCATCCGCTTGGCCCCCCCAACCGCACGGTCTCCAGCGGCGAGGTCGCCGATTACCGCACTGCCGGTCTCGCCGACATGGCGCAGGCCATCGTCGAAGGTCGCGAACACCGCTGCAACGGCGAATACGCGCTCCATGTCGTGGACGTCCTCACTGCAATTCTGCGTGCCGCCGAAGAGCAGCGCAGCATCAAAGTGTCCACGCGTTGCCGTCGTCCCGAGGCGCTGGACGGCCCGCAGGCCGGTCGCCTTCTGAAAGCCTAGGCGGGCAATTCTGCGGGAAGCAAAAGATCTTGAAGCGGCTCGGCCGCTTCAAGATCGCGCAACGGCGGACGGAATTAACAGCAGCGATGAAGCGCTGCGAGCGCGGACTTTTCTGCGAATATGCTGCCCTGCCGGTGACGTCCTTTGAGGAGCAAACGCCCTCTTTATGTTTGCAATGCGTTTTTCAAAACTTACATGACGTTCATCAATTTGCCTGATGAAGAAACACAGGCGGTCGGCAATGGCGAGCGTGGAACAGCCCGGACGTGCTGGCCGCTCACACGGTCAAATCACTTTCGCGTCATGAGGAGAAACGCTATGAAAAACATTCCCTGGAATCATGTTCTCGCAGGGCTGTTGACCGCGTTTTTTGCCGTTGGCGGAACGCTCAACCTGATGGCGTCTCCGGCAACGGTCGAGGAATATGTGCACTGGGGCTATCCGGCCTGGTTTCCCTATGTCACCGGAACGCTGGAATGGGCAGCGGCCGTGCTCATCGCCCTTCCCGTCGTCCGGCTCGCCGGAAGCGCACTTGCCGGTCTGGTCATGACGGCGGCCGGCATAACCGTGCTGTCGAATGGCGAATACGCTCACGTCATTCCGCCTGCGGTGATATTGACGCTGGTCTGCCTCAATGGCTGGCTGACATGGCGCAGCCGGCGCAAAACCATATAAATTCCAGCTTTAAAAACGGGGCTGTTACGACTTTTCGTCGTAGCGGATCCGTGATGTTTCGATTTCCGACAGGTGGCAGAAGGCCCATGCGCCGACCGCCTGAACCGGCTCGGCGAGCGAATGGCCCAGTCCGGTCAGTTCGTAATCGACGCGCGGCGGTATCGACGTCGTCACCGTGCGCGTGACGAGGCCATCCCGCTCGAGATTGCGCAATGTCAGTGTCAGCATCCGTTGTGAGATGCCGTCGATGCCCCGCTTCAACTCGCTGAAACGAAGCGGTTTTTCCCTGAGCAGCATGATGATGAGGACACTCCATTTGCCGGCGATGCTCGAGAGCACGCGCGCAACGCGCAGGCATTCCTCGGAATGGCGGATAACAGGTTGGTCGGTTCCTTGCATGTAACCCCGGTATCATTTTTGTGCCGTCTTGCGGCGGAAATACGTGGCTACATATATATACCGAGTTACAAAAATATACCAGAAAGCGACCGCCCATGGCGGCGGGCCTTTCCGGTATCCCGACCACGAACAAGGCTTCGCCGTCCTCCCGGTGCGTTGCCGAAAATCAGACAGACGAGGATAAATATGACCGAAGCAGGCAAGATCGTTGTGCTCGCTGGCGCAACCGGCAATCTGGGCTCGCTCATCGCCGATCAGCTTCTGGACAGGCCGGATGTACAATTGCGCGTGCTCGTACGGCCGCAAAGCGCGGCAAAGGTCGCGGGCCTGCGCGAAAAAGGCGCGGAGATCGTCGAGATTGAAGTCGACTCCGAGGCTCAGGCAGACCGTCTGGAAGACGCGCTTCAGGGCGCATATTCCGTGATCTCGGCAATACAGGGCGGTCCCGCCATCATCGTCGATGCGCAGCTGCGTCTGCTTGAAGCCGCCCGCAAGGCCGGCGCGCGCCGGTTCATTCCATCCAACTTCTCCTACAATATCTTCGGCGTCGACGACGGTGACAACATCAACTCGGACGACCGCCGCGCCTTTGCCAGGGCAGCCGAAAAGGCGAAGGGCGATGTCGAAGTCGTGCAGATCCAGAACGGCGCTTTCATGGACCGGATTGTTCTGTTCGGCTTTCTAGGCGCCTTCGACCTTGACGCGCGCACCGCGTTTCTGTGGGGCGACGGCAATGCCCTGATGGATTTCACCACCTATGCCGACACGGCCCGCTTCACGGTCGAGGTGGCGCTGGACGATGAACCCGTTCCAGCCATCTTCGAGGTTGCCGGTGAGACGCTCGATTTTCATGGCCTCCTGAAGACCTATGAGGATGCGTCGGGCAAATCCCTGACCGTGAAGCAGATGGGAACGCTCGCTGATCTCGACGACGAAATCGCAAAGCGCCGGGAAGCGGAGCCTGCCAATGTGTTCAGCTGGCTGCCGCTGATGTACTGGCGTGCGCTGCTGACGGGCAAGGGCAAGCTCAATGCGATTGCCAACGACCGCTATCCGCATATCATGCCGGTCAGCGTCGCGGACTATGTCAAACGCGAGGGACTTTGAGATGACCGCGACGATCGATCTTGCAAAGGCGCGCTATCCCGATCTTTCCGACCGCCGTGTCGTCATTGCCGGCGGCACGGGCGATGTCGGCGAGGGCATTGTCCGCACATGGCTGAAGACCGGCGCGCATGTCATCGTGCCGTCGCGCACCGAAGGCCGGGTGAAACGGTTCCGGGAGGTTCTGGCTGAGGCCGGTGAGAGCGAAAAACTGTCTTTCGTGACCGGCGATTACACCGGTTTCGACAGTGCGCAGGCGATGGCCGAGCGTATTACCGCCGAGTTCGGCCCGGTCACGGATGTCATCGCCTCCATTGGCGGCTGGTGGCAGGGCAAGACCCTGTGGGAGATTTCCGAAAGCGACTGGCAGCGCTATTTCGTCGATATGTCGACGGCGCATGTCGCCACCGCCCGCGCCTGGATCAGGCGTCTGCCGCAGACGGGCAGCTATCAGCTTGTCCTCGGCGGCAGCGCGGTCGCGCCGGTCCCCGGCGCCTCGATCATCAATATGCAGCAGGCAGCCCTCTTCATGATGCGCCAGGTTCTTTCAGCCGAGGTTGGAAAGGCGCAACGCGTCGCCGCGCAGGTGCTGGGGCCGGTGATCACCCGCGCCAGGCTGCGCTACAATGACGACTGGGTTTCCAACGAGGAAGTCGGCCTGGTCTCTGCCGGCATTGCCGCCAATCCGGCGGTGAGCGACGAGGATTATTTCGCCTATGACAAGACCGAGATGCTGGAAGGCCTGCAGAAACTCGGCGTCTATCCGAAATAAACAGCAAAGCACGAGCTGAAAGGAAAAGATCATGAAAGCGGTCCAGTTCAGTGAATATGGCGAGCCGGATGTCCTGAAAGTGGTTGACGTGGACGAACCGCATGCCGGTCCCGGTCAGGTGCGCATCGCCGCGCGGGCGGCGGGCGTCAACCCGGCCGACTGGAAGCGGCGGTCGGGAATTTTCCGCGACTTCATGCCGCTGGAGTTTCCCCACACGGTCGGCTTCGAAGCCTCCGGCGTGGTGGACGAGGTCGGTGAAGGCGTAACCGGCGTTTCCGTCGGCGATGCGGTCTTCGGGCTCGGCAACCACGCCACGGCGGAATATGTCGTGCTGAAAAGCTGGGCGCTGAAGCCGGACGACATGTCCTTCGAAACGGCCGCAGCCCTGCCCGTGGCCGTCGAAACGGCCTGGCGCATTCTCGATCAGGTGCAAGCGAAAGCGGGCCAGACGGTGCTTGTCAGCGGCGCTTCCGGCGCGGTGGGCTCCGTAGCCGTCCAGCTTGCCCGCCATCGCGGTTTGACGGTGATTGCAACGGCCAGCGCGCGGAACCATGATTACCTTCGCAAACTGGGCGCAACCCCCACGACATACGGCCCCGGCCTCGCAGCCCGTGTGCGCGAACTGGCTCCCGACGGCGTGGATATTGCGCTCGATATCGCCGGTTCCGGCATCATCGACGACCTGATCGAGATCACCGGCGATCCGGCGCGGGTCATTTCCATCGCCGATTTTTCCGCATCCGATCGCGGCGCCCTGTTCTCGCCCACGCAGCTGAAAGAGCCCGGTATCGTATTCACCGAGGCCGCCCGGCTTTACACCGAGGGCGCATTGCGCCTCGATGTTCAAAAGACATTTCCGATGGAAAAGACCGGCGAAGCACAGGCGCTCAGCGCCGAAGGGCATGTGACCGGAAAGCTGGTGATTTCGGTGGCCTGAAGGATCATACCTCGCCCGGCGTGCGGCTCATGGAGCGCCATGGGCGGCGTCGATGCGCCTTGGTGATGAGTAGCCGCCGCTGTCGACCAGCACCAGAGCGCCGGTGGCCAGCGGCGTGTAGGAAGCGCGGAAATGGCCGATGGACTTCACCGCGATGAGGTCCATCTTTTCCAGATCGATCCCCTGTGAGATGAACGCGTTGACGTCGTAGGCCTGAATGCGGAGGCTGGAAACGAGAATGCGCGAGGGACCGATGGACAGCACCGCGCCGGGCCCGCCATAAAGCATCTCGCCTTGCATCATCGCGCCGGTATTGCGGTAACGGATATCGGCCAGCGCCTCGACACCGGCCGTAATCGTGCCGTCCGGAACGGCGATCCCAATCGTGCTGCCAGTTCCGGCCTGCCGTGCTGCGGTCACCAGTTCGGGCGCGACCAGAAAACCGAAGGCGAACGGTCTTTTCAGCGAAACGAGGGCGGGCAGAAGAGCGGTGACGTCGCCAAGTCCGCCGCCGCCCGGATTGTCGCCGATATCGGCGATGACGACGCGGCCGCGTGACAGGCCGTCACGGATTGCGGGCAGCGCGTCGTCAATGCCGGGAACGGGCGCCAGAAGGGCCGTGCGCCGTTCGTCGATGGCAGCACGCACCTTGTCTGCCACGGGCACCGCTTTCGTCTTGTCTGTCGTGGTCACCAGAAGACTTGTTCCCCGGAATGGCGCCATCGAGAACGGGAAGCCGCCAAGCAGCGTGACGTCGCCGATATCGCCGCCTTCCAGTCGATCCGTCAGCGCCGCCAGTGCGCTGAAGGGGCCATCGACGGTTTCCTGCCGGGGCATCGGCACCTGAAGGCCCATCGGGATGTGCACCGTCTTCCAGCTTTTGCCGGAGAGCGCCAGTTCCACCAACCGTTCGCCGCGCTCGCGCGTATCCGTATGCGGATAGAGCTTGCCGCCCAGCACGATATCGGCAGCCTCGATCAGGCCCGGTCCGGGATTGGCGTGGAAATCGAGCGGCACGGCGATACGGGCCGCGCTGCCGACCCTTTTGCGCACGGCGCGGGCGATATCGCCTTCCGGATCGTCGCGCCCCTCGGCCAGTAGCGCGCCATGCAGCAGCAGGAAGACGTGGCTGACGGGGCCTTCGGCAAGAAGCACGTCGAGGCTTTCCAGCAACTCCGCCTCAAGCATGGCAAAGTCGTCAGCAGCGATGGGGCCGCCCGGCAGGGCCGCCGTGCAAAGCCCGATCTCATATGGCATATCGGCCAAATCGAGTGCCGTCAGAACGCCGCCCATCCAGTTGCGGGTGTCGCGAAAGGCATCGGCCACGGCGCGGCCGCGCAAATGGTGGCGTTCGAGGAATTCCGCCCGACGCACCTGGAGCGGCGAAATGGCGCTGGCCTCATGGAAAAGCTGAAGAACGACAGCACGCCGGACGGGGCTGTTCATGGCCGTTTAACCCCAGGTTTCACCGAAAAGACGCATCCAGTTGCCGCCGAGGATTTTTTCGATCCGTGCCTCGCTCCAGCCGCGTCGCTGCATTTCCGCAGTAAGATTGGGGAATTCGTCGTTGCGGCGGATGCCTTCCGGCTTGGTGATCTTTGCCGAGCCGAATTCTGTCAGCGTGCGGCCGGTTCCCTTGTCCTTGTTGGCCCAGAGAAGCCACGGGCCGGGACGGGCCCGGTTGTGGTTGAAATCCGTACCGATGGCGACATGATCTTCGCCGACCAGACCGAGCGTATATTCCATGGCGTCGATGACATCGGCAACGGTGGCGTCATTGCCCTTTGCAAGGCCGGGCGCAAACAGCGACGTGCCGATCACGCCGCCCTTTTCGGCGCATGCCCGGAAAACGTCGTCCGGCTTGTTGCGCGGCACATCCTTCAGGCCGCGCGGCAGGCAATGGGTAATGGCAACGGGCTGTTTCGCGTAGTCGATCGTATCGAGCGCCGTCTGGACGCCGACATGGGAAAGGTCGATCATGATGCCGCAGCGGCGCATCTCGTCGACGGCCTCGCGACCGAACCCGGTCAGCCCGCTGTCCTTTGCCTCGAGATAGCCGGCGCCGAAGAAATTCTGGGTATTGTAGGTCAACTGCATGATGTTGACGCCGAGATCCTTGAAAATCCCGAAATAGTCGAGCCGGTCTTCCACCGGAGAGGTGTTCTGCCAGCCGAAAATAATGCCGACCTTGCCTTCAGCCTTTGCCCGGCGGATGTCGTCAGGCGTTTTCACCGGCATGGCGATGTCGGCGTTCTCCTCCAGCTTCTTCTTCCACATGATGACATATTCCATGCCGCCAACGAAGTTTTCCCAGAGAACCGACGAGGCGCTGATTGCCGTCACCCCGCCCTTTTGCGCCTCCAGCAGGATTTCACGGTTGAAGTCGGAGCATTGCAATGCGTCGATGACGAGTGATCGGGTATGAAGGTCGGTATCGGTCATGGAAGACATCCCATTGGTTCAGGCGGTGACGGAGAGATCGGAAGGACGCCATTCCTCGCCGGTCATGTCAGGCACATCGTAATTGCGGAAACGGGCGAGGTGAAGTTCGCCATCCTCGGCGAAAAGCGAGCGGACCAGGCCGGAGGCAAGCCGGCGCGCGCCCTCGCTGGAGGCCGGAATGCCGGAGGTCACCTTGCCGTGGCTGGGCACGGACGGGTAGGCGAAACAGGTCACTTTCGAAAGGGAAGGGCAGGCGCCCTTTTCGTTTTCGGTGAAGGCAAAATCGAAATCCAGATAGGGGTGGGCGGCAAGACCGGGATTGGCGGCGGCCTTTTCAGCGCCCATCACATCGCCCCAGGTGCGGATATGCGCGGCAAAGGAGGAAAGCTCAGGCCGCTGCGCCAGATCGATGCCGAAACCGGTGGCGAAAATGGCGATATCGGCTTCGAGTGTGCCGGCCGGCGTCACCACGCGAATGCCGTTTTCCGTTTCCTCCAGGCCGGTGACAGGAGCGCCGACATGCAGGAAGGCGTTTTCGTGGCGGGCAACCCGTTCGACGGAATGTTTCGGCGGCGGAACGGGAAAACGGTCGCCCTCGTTCATCAGTTCCCACTTGATGGTATCCGGCAGGCCGACATAGCCGGACGTCATGCCGCGCGAGCCGGTTCCGGTAAACTTGTCGATGACCGGAATGGCCGGGCGGCGCACCAGAAGGTCGAGACGCGCGCACCCCGCCTCGAGCGCCGTTGCTGCATTGTCCATGGCAGAAGCGCCGGCGCCGACAACGACGACCCGCTTGCCCTTCAGGGTCGCGGTGTCAAAGGTATCGGCAGAGTGGCAGACCTTGTCGCGCGGCAGGTGGCGGGCGATTGCGGGCAGGCGCGGCGCGCCCATGGCATCAAGACCGGTGGCGATGACCACGCGGCGGGCGAAAACCGCACCGTTAGAGGTTTCCAGACGCAGGAGCGCGCCTTCCGGCTCGATCCCGGTCACGGCGCAGTCATTCACGACATCGGCCCCGGTCATCGCCCGGAACCAGTTCATGTAGTCCATCCACATGGTGCGCGGGGCAAGATCCATCGCGTCCCAGGCATCGTCACCCCATTGCGCCTCGAACCAGGCGCGGAAGGTCAGCGCCGGTATACCCATGGCCGGTCCCGCCGCTTCCTTGACGGTGCGCAGCGTTTCCATGCGGGCATAGGTGATCCACGGCCCTTCACGCCCTTTTTCAGCCCGGTCGAACAGGCGGATATTGAAAATGCCTTCCATCTGCAGCGCCAGATTGGCGACAAGCCCGCACAGTCCCGCGCCGATAATGGCCACGTCGAGCACGGCGGCGCCGTCTGGTCCGGTCGTTTCCGGCATCCATGCTTTCGGCGGCAGGTTCAAAAGTGTCTTCTGCCGCTGAAGTTCGGTTTCGAGGGCGGCGAGGCCGGAAGCATGAGGCCCGGAGGATTGGGACATAGTTGCGTCCTTGTCTAGATACTGGCGTGGTCGAGCTGCCGGATGTCGGCGGGATCGTGAAACACGCAATCGGGGATAATGGTCGTGCAGGCCGTGCGGAAACTGTCGATGAAGGGGGTGATGTCACCGGGAAGCGTGCGCCCTGCCGCGCTGAACAGCCCCCATGTATAAGGCATCTCGTGATCGATCTGCCGGATCGCGGTGCCTTCGACGGGAATTCCGAAAGCGGTGACCGGATCGATGATCGCAATCCCCAGACCGGAGCGCGCCGCCATCAGGGCATTGAGCGATGAATTCGTCGCGAGTTCGGCTTCCGGCGAAAGTCCGGCCTCGCTGAAGACGCGGTTGATTTTCCGGCGGATGCGATACGTGTTGCCGACCGTCAGAAGCCGGGTTGCGGCAATCTCTGCCAGTGTAACCGGCGTATCCGTGTCGAACGGTCCGCCGGCTTCAACTGCTGCGACAAGGCGGGAGCGGCAAACCACCAGCGCTTCCAGCGCGGCATGTTCGAGCGGCAGCGCGGAAACGCCGAAATCGGCGGTGCGCCCGGTCAAGTTTCGGGCCACGTGTTCGGCGGTCATGCTCTGAATATTGACGATGCCGGGCAGGCTGTCCTTCATCCGTGCCAGCGCCGGGCCGAGCAGACCGCCGGCCATTGTCGGCGTGGCCGCGATATCGATGGCCGGAAGCCGCTGATCACGGATGGCGGCGGCCCGATCGCCGATCTGATGCAGGCCGGACATGAGGCGCTGGACCTCATCATAAAAGCGCAAGCCGCGATCCGTCGGCGAAATGCGGGGCCCGTTCCGGTGGAAAAGGGCAAAGCCGACGATCTTTTCGAGGTCTTTCACCAGACGCGTGACAGCCGGCTGACCAATGCCCAGCTGTTTAGCCGCGCCGGTCATCGAGCCATAGGCCATGGCCGCCTGAAAGGCCTCAAGCGCCTTGACATCGAAAATCTTACCATTCTCTATTGACATAATTTGCTAATCATTATCCAAATTATGAATATTGACAAGACCAGAAAGCAGGCCGGTCCGCAGATGAAGCAATGTCTGGCGTGACCGATACCCAAGAAGAGCCACAGAGGAGTTCCCGCATGTCTGTTATTGCCCGTTTCGTGGGGAGCGTCACAATTGCCGCTTCGGCCGTGTTCATGTCCCAGTCCGCTGGCGCCGCAGAGGTGTGGCGGCTCAGCTCGATGATGACCCCCGACAGTTTCGAGGGGCAGACCTACCAGAAGTTCGCGGATCTGGTGGATGAATACACCGATGGCGAAATCACGGTGCGCATCTATCCCAACGAGCAGATCGGCTCGATGGATTCCGTCGTGGAACAGCTCAGCCAGGGCATTGTGCAGCTTGCGCCCTCCGGCCTGTCCTTCCTGTCGCGCTGGGAAGACGGTATCCGCTATGCCGCAGCGCCGTTCCTGTTCGACGATTACCAGCACTGGTCGAACTTCGTGAACGGCGATCTGTTCCAGTCCTGGCTCGCCAGTGTCGAGGAAGAAGCTGATATTACCGTTCTTGGCAATATTCCCGATACGCCGCGCGGCTCCTTCCGCACGCTTCTGTCCAAGACGCCGGTTGAAACCGCCGACGATATCGAAGGGCTGAAATTGCGGCAGTATCAGGACCAGCTCGTGATCGACGCCTGGACCCATCTCGGCGCCGAGGTTCGGGTTCTGCCGTGGGGCGAGGTCTATGACGGCATCAACCGCGGCATTGTCGATGCGGTGACATCCCCTGCCGAACTGATCGAATCCATGCGCTTTTATGAAGTGGCGCCGTATATCATCCGCACCAACGAATATCCGCAGGCTGTGGCCTGGATGATGAATGCCGATGCCTGGAATGCGTTGACGCCGGACCAGCAGGACGCCATGCTGCGTGCACACAGCGAAGCCGCCGCCTATGGCCGGCAATTGCTCGACGACGCTTCGGCCACGCTTGAACAGGATCTGAAATCGAAGGAAGGGGTTACCGTGAATTTCGATTTCGACACCGCGCCGCTGGTGGAGAAAATGGCGACCTTCTATCAGCAGCGCGCCGATGCCGGTGAACTGCCGGAAGGCCTGATGCAGGCGGTGCAGGCCGCACGGCAAGAGTAAGCCCCGATGGGTGCGCTCAACCGGGCACTTGATCTGCTCGCCAGCCTCTTCAAGGGGCTGGCGACGCTTTGTCTTGCGGTCATGGTCACGCTCAATCTGTTCAACGTGATCTGGCGCGCGGTTTTCGATCAGGCGTTCGGCTGGGTGTTCTCGTGGACGCTGCTTCTGTTCATGTGGATGCTGCTGTTCGGTTTCTTTGCCTATATCCGCGGACGCCGCGATGTGGTGGTCGATATCTTCATGTCGCGCCTGAGCACGGTGCCGCGGCGGATCATGGGCATGTTCTCCTGTCTTGTCGGCATGGCGGTGATGGTGGCAATTCTGCGGGCAGCACCCGAACTGCTCGCCCTGCAGCGCGCGCCCATGGAAGGCACGGGGCTGCCGATTTGGAGCCGTTCCCTGCCGCTGTTCATTTCCGCAGCGCTGATCTTCGTGCATTTCCTTATCTTTTTCATCGAGATCGCCACCGGCCGGGTCGAGCCCTTTCCGCATGACAGCGAGCCCGTCGAACACGGAGCTGTCGAATGATACTCGGACTGATCGTTGTCGGCGGATTCATACTTCTGATGCTGCTCGGCGTGCCCGTCACGATTGCCATCGGGGCGAGCTCGATCATCGGTCTCTACTGGGCCGGATTTGGCGATATGAGCCTTGTCATCCCCCAGCAGATCCTGGACGGCGCCGGCAAGCCGGCCCTGATGGCCATTCCGTTTTTCGTGCTGGCCGGCAATCTGATGAACACGATCGGGCTGACGGATCGTATCTTCAATTTCTGTCTGGCGCTGGTCGGCCACTTCCGCGCCGGCCTGGCTTATGTGAACGTTATTGCATCGCTGTT
Source organism: uncultured Martelella sp. (assembly GCF_963677965.2). NCBI lineage: Bacteria > Pseudomonadati > Pseudomonadota > Alphaproteobacteria > Hyphomicrobiales > Aurantimonadaceae > Martelella > uncultured Martelella sp. The sequence goes on along the minus strand of NZ_CAXXFM010000001.1, from coordinate 1,610,120 downwards.
GTTTGCCGGCGTTTCCGGTGCCGCTACCGCCGATATCGCCGGCCTCGGCCAGCTTGAAGTCAAGGCGATGCGCAAACGGGGGTATTCGCCCGAGTTTTCCGCAGCCCTGACGGTTGCGACCTCGCTGGTCGGGCCGATCGTGCCGCCTTCAATCAGCCTGATTGTCTATGCCTGGCTTGCCAATCAGTCGGTCGCCCGGCTGTTTCTCGCCGGTATCGTGCCCGGCATTCTCGTGGCGCTGTCCTTTATCGTCTATATCCGCGTCGTTGCGACCTGGACGCCGATGCCGCGCGAAAAGCGCGCGACCATGCGCGATCTCGGCCGTGCGACAATCGAGGGCGTGCCGGCGCTGATCGCACCCGCCATCATTCTCGGCGCAATCGTGTTCGGTTTTGCGACAGCCACTGAAGCCGGTGTGATTGCCTGCGGCTATTCCCTGCTGATCGGTCTGTTTTATCGCTCGATCCGCTGGAAGGGCATCTGGGATGCACTGGTCGAAAGCGCCATCCTGTCGGCCCTGATCATGATGATCATCGGCGTTTCGCAGATCATGGGCTGGCTGTTTGCCTTCGAACAGGTGCCGCAGTCCTTCGCATCCGGCATTCTGGACACGATCAGCCAGCCCTGGGTGTTCATGATGTTCACCATCGTGCTGCTGGTGGTGATCGGCTGCTTCATGGAAGCGACGCCGGCCAAGATCATCCTTCTGCCGCTTCTTCTGCCGGCCGCCGATGCGTTTGGCATCGACCGGGTGCAGTTCGGCATGGTGATCACGCTGGCGCTGCTTCTGGGGATCGCGACGCCACCACTGGGCGTCGGGCTTTATCTGATGTCGGCGGTTTCGGGGGTGCGGTTCGAGAAACTGGCGATTGCGATCCTGCCGCTGATGATCCCGCCGATCATCGTGCTGATCCTGCTTGCCACCGTGCCGGAGATCACGCTCTGGCTCCCCGATCTGATCATGGGACCGCAATGACGACATCACACGAACGCCCCGATACACTCGACCGCGCCGGCGCGCTTGCCGAAGACGGCGCCGTCTTTGCCCTGCGCGCGCAAAGGCCGGAATTCCTCAATGGCGCGGAGGATTGCCGCAAGGCGGTGCTCGCGCCCGACAATGATCTCGGTCTTTCACATGATCTCCGTCTTGCCATCGGCCGCCGTGTGGCGCTGACGGGGGGCAATGACCGGCTTCTTGCCGAATATCCGATGCCGGAAAGCGATGATCACCGCACCCTGGCATCTGGCGATATGCCGGAAGATGCAAGGCTTGCGGCCATCGCGGTGCATACCGACATGATTGCCACCGATCCCGGGGCAAGCAGCCGTGAAAGTCTCGACAGGCTTCTGGATGCGGGGCTTTCCGTGCCGCAGGTGATTGCCCTGTCCGAACTGCTGGCCTTCGTCTGTTTTCAGATTCGGGTTGCCCACGGACTGGCGCTTCTGGAGGCCTGTGCATGAGCGCGCCCGGCAATATCCGTATCAAGCCGCTGACCTGGCACCCGCATCTGCCGCCGGTAGAGGTCAGCGAGGCAACGCCGGAACAGCTTGAGGCGATGAAGGTGACGCCCTCGGCCAAGAAGGTTTCACCCTATGTGCGCACGCTGGCGCATGACCCGGAAAGCTATGTGGCGCGCACCACGCTGTTCAACGCGATCATGTATGCTGATGGCGGCCTGCCGCGCCCGGACCGCGAGCTTGGCGCCCTTGCCGCCTCGCTGGTCAATGGCTGCCGCTACTGCGCCAATGTCCATGCCCGCCAGCATATCCGGCTTACCGGTTCGTCGGCGACGATTGCGGCGCTGTGGACGCAGGAGCGCGACCGGCTTTCGCCGCGCGATGCGGCAATCGTGGATTTTGCCGAAGCACTGACGGCAACACCGCCGAAGGCAGACCGGAACCATATCGAACGGCTGAAAGCCGAGGGCGTGGATACGTTCGAAATTATCGACCTGATCCATGCCATCGCGATTTTCGGCTGGGCAAACCGGCTGATGCACCCGCTCGGTCATTCCGATCCCGGAGAAAAGGAAAAGCAGCAATGAAGGCCATCTCTACCGAAACCGCTCCGGCCGCCATCGGCCCTTACAGCCAGGCGATGCGTTCGGGCAATCTTCTGTTCGTTTCCGGCCAGCTTCCGCTCGATCCTGAAACCGGGGAAATCGTACCCGGCGGGGCCGTCGAGCAAATGCGCCAGTGCCTGAAAAACATCGCCGCGATTGCAGAAGGTGCGGGAACCGAGCTTTCCAGAACCGTCAAGACCACCATTCTTGTCACCGATCTTTCCGGTTTTGCCGACATCAATGCTGAATACGGCAAGGCCTTCGCCGATCCTTTTCCGGCCCGGGCCTGCTACGAGGTTTCGGCGCTGCCCAAGGGCGCAATGGTGGAAGTCGAAGCGGTGATCGAGATCTGACGTCATGGAAACGGATGTTTTTTCAGGTGATGATCTGCCGCTTGCCCTGCCGGAATGCGCCGGGCGTGAATGGGCGCGGCGCGCCATCGGCCTTTTGCAGGGCGACGCGCGCCGCTCGGCCGATACCCATCTGATCAAGCCGGTGTTTCCGGGGCTGGGCAATATCTCGGTCTATCTCAAGGATGAGAGCACCCATCCGACCGGCAGCCTAAAACATCGGCTGGCGCGTTCGCTTGTGCTCTATGGCATCTGCAACGGCTATATCCGCGAGGGCACGACGCTGGTTGAAGCCTCCTCCGGATCGACGGCGGTGTCGGAGGCCTATTTCGCCCGGATACTGCATCTGCCGTTCATTGCCGTCATGCCGCGCTCGACATCGGCGCAGAAGATCGAGGCGATCGAGCGCTTCGGTGGACGGTGCCATTTCGTCGAAAGGTCGGCGGAGGTCTATCAGGCCGCCCAGCAGATCGCGGCGGAAACCGGCGGCCATTATCTCGACCAGTTTACCTATGCGGAGCGGGCGACGGACTGGCGCGGCAATAACAATATCGCCGAAAGTATTTTCGCGCAGATGGAAAACGAGCCGCAGCCGGAGCCGGAATGGGTGGTGATGAGCGCGGGAACGGGGGGAACGTCGGCGACGATCGGCCGCTATATCCGCTACCGCAACCTGTCGACGCGGCTCTGTGTTGTCGACGTCGAGAATTCGGTCTTTTACGACAGCTATGTCAAAGGCGATCCGGCGATGACCTGCACGGCCGGTTCGCGGATCGAGGGGATCGGACGTCCGCGCGTTGAACCGTCCTTCATGCCGACGGTTATCGATCATATGATCCGGGTGCCGGATGTGGCCTCGCTTGCGGCGATGCATGTTCTGTCTGACAGGATTTTCCGGCGGGTCGGCGGCTCGACCGGCACGAATTTCTTCGGCCTTTGCCGGATTGCCGCGCAGATGCTGCGCGAGGGGCGCGAGGGATCGCTTGTCACGCTGATCTGCGACAGCGGCGCGCGCTACACCGATACCTATTACAATCCCGACTGGCTGAAGGACAACGGCTTCGAGTTGGGGCCTCACATCGACCGGCTGAATGCGTTTCTGGATACCGGAAAAACGCTCACTTCCTCGGCCGAGTGAGATGCGGAGCCAGGTCGCGTATCGCCGGCTGATTTTGAGCGATCTTCGGCACAGAGAACGCAAGACGGATCCCTGAAAGCACCACCGTTTGAATTTCGACCGGCTGTCTCAACGGTTTGGCCGAACGCAAAATGTTTTCCGGCAACCCGCTAAACGGAAAATTCATAAACTTGACGCTAGAAAAAAACATGATTTAAACAATCAACTTTCATGGTGCTCTCTTCCGTCGGGCGGCTGACCGTCCGCTCGGATGACGGGTGACATGAGTATACGGCATCTCAGACCTGGCCTGACGTCTGCTACGGGTTGCAAGGGACATTCGTTTCTTATGACTTCTTGGAAACAGCAACTGGCGCGGCTGTTTGCCATGCACAAGGGGCATGTCGAACAGATTGCATTCCGGCGCGTGCGCGATCGCGAGGTGGCAGCCGATATCGTGCAAACCGCTTTTACAAAGTTGCTCGCAAGCGGTGGCCGCGAGAGCGAAGAGGAAAATACGAAGATCTTGTTTACCGCCGTCCGGAATGAAAGTTCGAACTATTTGACTGGCAGCATGCGCCGGTCGAATATTCTGTCCGGCCTGACGCTGGAGCAGATGTTCAGGCAGCAACCGTCCTCACAGGACGCAATGGAAAGCGCGCAGGCGATGACGGCGCTTGAAGAAGCCCTTGGTGCATTGCCGGAAAGAACGCGGCATATTTTCATACGGCGGCGTGTCCACGGTGAAAGCAATGCCGTGATTGCCGCCGACCTTGGCATTTCCGTGCGTGCCGTTGAAAAGCATCTGGTGCGGGCGATGGAGCATTGCCGCTCCGCAGTTGAAGACTATTTTCTGCCCTGAGGCTCACACGCCGTTGATAAAGCGCCAGAACGGGAGAAACTGTCGGCACATGAACAGGGACGACGGGAAGCAAGAACAGGAAGACGCAGCGATGCAATCCATTATCCTGACCGGTGCTGACAGGAAGGCCGCCTATGAATGGCTGGCGTTGAGGGACGGGGAAACGGGACCGGAAACCGAGGCCTCGTTTCAGAACTGGCTGCGCCAGAGTCCCCGTAATCGCAAGGCCTATGAAGAGGCGAACAGGCTGTGGGCAATGTTGCGCACGCCGGCGCTGAATATTTCCGCCGCCAATGACTGTCGGCCCGAAACGCGCGTGCGAGCCGGACCCGCCTTCACGCCCTGGGCGCTGGCTGCCTCGTTTGTTTTCGCCATCGCTGTTGCGGTCTGGATGATTGATCCGGCATTCGTCCAGAACTGGCGCGCGGATATGAAGACCGCCTATGGCGAAACACGCAGCTTTTCGCTTCCCGATGGGTCTTCGGTCATTCTCGGGCCGGATGCCGCGCTTGTAAACAATTTTGCCGAAGGCGAGCGGCGTGACGTCGAGATCTTGCGTGGTGAAGCGTTTTTTCGGGTGAAGCACGGCCTTCCCACGCCGTTTGTTGTCGATGCGGGCAAAGGGCGTGTGACGGTGACGGGCACGGCTTTCGATGTCGACAGGATCGGCGACCATATTTCCGTGGTTGTCGAAAACGGTTCCGTCGATGTGTCCGGCAATGCGGGTCAGACGCGTTCGCTGACGCCGTCTGAAAAAGTATCGCTGGATGACGGCAGGCCCGGTGCGGTCAGCACCGTTGACCTTGGCCTCGAACTTGGGTGGATGACTGGCCAGATTTCCTTCGACCGTCAGCCGGTTGACCATGTGATGGCGACGCTTGAACGCTATCTGCCGGTCAAGATCATGATGCGGGGCGGAATTGGTGATCGTCTGGTCTCCGGCAGCTTCCCGACCGATGATCCGGAAGAGGCGATGCAGGCAATCGCTGCGGCCGTGGATGCACGCGTTAGGCACATAACTCCTTGGATTGTTATCGTTTTCTGACAATCCGGAGAGGTTGGATTTTTTTAGAAAAAACTTGAGTAAAAAAGTTCGCTTTTAGCGCGCTCGCTTGTTTTATCTGATGGAAGGCAAGAACGCCTTCTGCCGGAAACGGCAGATATAAACAGGGAATGCTCGCTTTATGGTGTATCGCGTATTGGGAAGACGGGGCGTCGTCTGTTTCGCCTCGCTGCTTTTGGCTTCGACTTCATTCGTTCCTCCCGCATCGGCACAATCTTCGTCCGGCAACACGGCTGTCGAGGCCGGGGTCTATGATTTCAATCTGCAGCCGTCTTCGCTTGCCTCCACCGTTGCCCGGATCGGCGCCGTGTCCGGCTGGCGGATCTTTTATGGCGGGAGCGTTCCCTCCGACACGCTGACCAATGCCGTCAGTGGCCAGTTGACGGTGACCGAAGCACTCGGGCGCGCGCTGCAGGGGACCGGCCTTCAGTATGAACTGACCGGCTCGCGTTCCGTCAGTATCGTTTCCGCAATGCCCATCGAAGACGACGTGTCGTATCTTGATGACGGCGTTTCCACCTTCCTTGATCCGGTCTATGTCACTACCGGTGCGGGCGGCGCTTCCGGCGCGGGCTTCATGGGCACGCCGGACTGGGTTTACGACACAGCCGGTTCGCTCAGCGTTGTCTCCCGCGATGCGATCCTTGCATCGCCATCACGCAATGCGCGCGATCTTCTCGACAATGTTGCCGGCGTCTACGCCAACCGCTCCAACGGGCAGGACCCGGGCATTTCCGTCAATATCCGCGGCCTTCAGGACCAGAACCGCGTCGTCACCATGGTTGATGGCGCGCGGCAGAATTTCCAGATCGCAGGTCATGGCTCCACATCGCGCGCCTATGTGGATTCCGCCTTCATTCGCGAGATCGATATCGACAAGATGGGCGGCTCCGGTGTCGGCGGAGCGGGCAATCTTGGCGGTTCGGTCAATTTCCGCACGCTGATTGCCGATGACGTGATCCTGCCCGGCAATGACTGGGGCCTGTCATTCAACGGCGCCAGCGGCTCGAACGAGTTCCAGTATGACGGATCGATCGTGGCGGCCACGCGGATCACCGACAATTTCTCGGTTCTGGGCGGCTACAGCCGCAAGAAGATGGGGGCTTACAATTTCGGCACCAATGGCGATGTGGAGATCAATCAGGAAACCACGATTGACGGCGTTTCGGTGTTCACCGGCTCCGAGGTCGAATCGAGCATTCTGAAAGGCGAGGCGTTTCTGGGCGATGACATCGACCTGACGCTGACCTGGCTGCGCAACAGCTCCGAATTCAGTACGGGCGGCTATATCTGGTCCGGCCCGCTGGAAGGTGGAACACAGGAATCCAGATACGGTGTTGTCAACAACACGGTAACGGCCAATCTCGGTTGGAACCCTCTGAGCGATCTCGTCGATCTCGATGTCAACCTCTGGTACAACCACCTGCAGAACGATCAGGAATTCGAACAAATGCTGATCGGCGTCATCCTTTCGGCGCCGGCTCATTATGAGCTCGGCACGATCGGCGGCAGTATCGACAATACCAGCTTCTTCGATACGCGGTTTGGCGACCTGACCGTCAATTACGGCATCGAAGGGTTTCACGATGATGGCGAGACGACCGTCGAAGCCGATTTTCCGCGGGACGAACTCACCGGTAATGAAGGGCTTACCGGGCCGAATCCGACCGGAACGCGCGATGTCTTCAGCGGTTTCGCCAGCGCCACGCTGGAGCCCACTGACTGGCTCTCGCTGACCGGTGGTCTTCGTTATGACTGGTACAGGATCAAGGGGATCGGGTCCTACGCATGGCATCGAACGCATCCCAGCACGTATGAATGTGAAAGGGTCTGGGATGCTTCGACCGATTCGTGGCGTCAGATATGCACAGGGGAACGGTCCTGGAAGGAATGGGTCAAGGAAGATGTTGACATTGACCGCTCGGACGGCGCGTTTCTGCCTTCCGTAACGGCGGCGTTCGGTCCGTGGGACGGTCTTCAGCCCTTTGTCCGCTATGCGAAAACCTTCCGCCCACCGACCCTGATGGAGCAGCTGTGGGGAGGCCAGCACTATATCGGAAGCTCACCGCTCACTTATGCGCCCAATCCGAGCCTGAAGGCTGAGAGCGCCGATACCTATGAGATCGGGGTCAATTATGCGCGCGACGGCTGGTTCCGGGGCGACGACAGTTTCAGGATGAAGGCTGTGGGCTTCTTCCGCGCGGTCGATGACTATATCGCGCTTGGCCACGTCTACAAGGATGTCAGCGACCGCGTTTATCAGTCCTTCGTGAACCTCGACGGCGCAAGCTACATGAAGGGCATCGAGTTCGAGGCCAATTACGATGTCGGCCGGTTTTATGTCGGCGCTTCGGCAACCGTTCTCAGCACCGATTATGCCGATACCTACACCTATCATGGCGAGAGCGCACATGGTTCGGGAACGATGGGGCAGCTCCATGATGGAGATGTGAGAAGTTCCGACACGCTCTATGCTCCGCCGACCTTCTACCTGACCATGGATGCGGGGCTGCGGTTTTTCGACGAGCGCCTGACCCTCGGCGGGCGGCTGACCCATTCTTCCGGCGGCAAGGCCGGTGAGCTGCGGGCCTATGATGTCGAGGATTACACGGTCTACGACATCTACGGCTCGTGGGAATTCAACGAGACTGCGGCACTGCGCTTTGCCGTCGATAACGTCACCAATCTTGCCTATGTGCCATCCATGGGCACCGCCGACCTGCCCGCACCGGGCAGAACCTTCACCGCATCGTTGAATCTGAACTTCTGATATTCCCCGGCCCGCGCCGGGAACAGGGATCCGTCTGTGGACGGATAATGCGAGAAACGCCATCAACTTGGAAGGAAAAGGAAAATGGCAGTTACAATCACGCAGCAGAATGGTGCCAGCAACGACCTGCTTGGCTACTTTGATTCCTGGAGCAATAACTACTCCTACGACGATAACGGGTTTTTCAATCCGGATTATAATTCCGGCGGTCCTTACACACAATGGGGTGCCGGCGATATATACGATCCAGCGAATCCGGCGGCCACGCCGACACCAAGTGTGATTCTGGGAGGTCAGAATTTCGAATATAATCCCGGGGAATTTTCGGGTGATATTCAGTCACTGAACTTCGGAGAGGGAATTTATTATGATTCCGCTTCTTCCGAATATGTGCAGAACGATCAGTTGCTTATCGATGTAAGCAGCGTAGATGTCAGTACTTCCAACACGTTCTCCTACGCAATTTATGTCCTGTCCAACTTCGGTTCGTTCACTAGCCAGACTGTTTTCGGCACGAACTTCCCGGGCATGTATGACTTTTTCGCAGAACAGGGGACGGAGCAGATCGGTACGGCCAGCGCCGATACCCAGTCCAGCTTTGGCGGCAATGATTCCCTGACTGGCGGATCGGGCAACGATGCATTCCGTTTCGTTCTAGACGACACCGGGGCAAGTGCGATCGGCGAAGACACCATCACCGATTTCGACGCTGCAAACGAAACGATCTACATCGGTCTCAACGATAGCGCCTACGACAGCTACAGCGAGATTCGCAATGCAGCCTCCGATACCGCTGAAGGAGTCAACATTAATCTCGGCAGCCATGGATCGATCACACTGGAAGGTGTAACCGTCTCCGAGCTGTCCAGCGACAATTTCGATTTCGTGTAGGCACCCAGACATATGTTTGGATCTTCCAGACAGGGTCCGTCGCAGCCACGTGCTGCGGCGGTATCCTTCCCGATTGCGAAAAGCGCGGCAGGCATTGCCATGATCAGCGGCGTGGTCAACGTTCTGGCGCTGACGTCGCCGCTGTTCATGCTGCAGGTTTATGACCGGGTGCTGGCAAGCGGCAGCGTGCCGACATTGATCGGTCTGGCCGTGCTGGCCGCCGGCCTCTACGGTTTTCAGGCCGTGCTCGATGCCTTGCGCGGGCGTGTGCTGCTGCGGATCGGCGAGCGTTTCGACGGTGATTTTTCCGGCCGGGTCTTTGATGCTGTCCTGCGTGTGCCGCTTCTTACTCGCGTGAAAGGTGACGGCCTCCAGCCGTTGCGCGATCTCGACAATGTGCGCGGCTTTCTGGGCGGCAATGGTCCGACGGCCTTTTTCGATCTGCCGTGGATGCCGCTTTATCTGGCAATCTGCTTCCTGTTTCATTTCTGGATCGGCATGACTGCACTTGTCGGCGCGGTGCTTCTGATCGGCATGACGCTTCTCACCAATGCCCTGTCTCAGACCGCAATTCGCGACGTTATCGCGCGCAACATGACGCGCAACACGCTGATGGAGGCAGGCCGCCGCAATGCCGAAGTGGTGCGTGCCATGGGCCTGCATGCGCAGATGGCCGGGCGCTGGCAGACGGCTAACGGCGCCTATCTGGATGCCAACCGCAAGGCAGGGGATGTCGCGGGCGGACTTGGCTCCCTTTCGAAGACAATGCGGATGATGCTCCAGTCCACAATCCTTGGTGTCGGCGCTTATCTTGTTATCCGCCAGGAAGTGACTGCGGGTGTGATGATCGCCAGTTCGATCATGATGGGCCGGGCACTCGCGCCGGTCGATATCGCGATTTCAAGCTGGAGACCGTTTCTCATGGCCCGGCAAAGCTGGGGCCGCCTGAAGGACCTTCTGGGTTCGGTTCCCCACGACGAGCGCTTTCTGGCTCTGCCGGACCCCGAAAAGGAACTGCGGGTGGAAGCGCTTGCCGTCGTTCCTCCGGGGCAGAAGGCCCCGAACCTTGCCGGGGTCGGCTTTTCGGTCAGCGCGGGCAACGCGCTCGGTGTGATCGGTCCGTCCGGTTCGGGAAAATCGACATTCGCCCGTGCTCTGGTCGGTGTCTGGCAGCCGGCTTCCGGCAAGGTCCGGATCGACGGTGCGAGCCTCGATCAGTGGGACCGCCAGATGCTCGGACGCCACATCGGCTACCTGCCTCAGGGTGTCGAACTGTTCGACGGCACGATTGCCGAAAACATTGCCCGTTTCGAACCGGATGCTGACGCGGCGGCAATCGTCTCTGCCGCCCGGATCGCCGGCGCTCACGAGCTGATCCTGCGCTTCGAGAACGGATATGAAACGCAGATCGGCGAAAGCGGATCGGCACTGTCTGCCGGCCAGCGCCAGAGGGTCGGTCTTGCCCGCGCTCTTTATGGCAATCCGTTTCTCGTGGTGATGGACGAACCCAACGCCAATCTTGATGCCGCCGGGGAGGCAGCCGTCGTAGAGGCGATTTCGGCGGTGCGCGAAAGGGGTGGCATTGTCGTGGTGATCGCCCATCGGCCCAGCGCCATAGACGCCGTCGATCTCGTTCTGATGCTTGAAAACGGACGGCAGAAAGCCTTTGGCGCACGCGATGAGGTGTTGTCGCGTGTTTTGAAGCCGGCGGCGGCCACCGCATCTGAAACCCGCGGTTTTCCGGCGTCCGCGACCGGGCTGACACCGCTGCGGGTGATCGCCGAGGCGGCTTCGAAACAGGCAGGTGCTCAGGAGACAGAGCTGAAGGAGGCGCCGGATGGAACGCACTGACAGGGTGTCCCGCTCGATCCGCTTTCATCTGATGGCCGGAATGGCTGTCAGTCTGCTGCTGGTTGGCGGCGTCGGCGCCTGGGCGACGACGACAAGGCTTGCCGGCGCGGTTGTCGCTTCGGGACACTTCGTGGTCAACAGCTATGTCAAGAAGGTGCAGCACCCGACAGGCGGCGTTGTCGGCGAGATTCTCGTGCATGACGGTGATGATGTTGCGGCAGGTGAAGTCGTCATGCGTCTCGACGCCACCCAGACGCGCGCCAATCTGGCGATCATTGTCAAGAGGCTGGATGAACTGAATGCCCGGCTTGCGCGGCTACAGGCAGAAAGGGACGATCTCGACCAGATCACCTTTCCGGAAGACCTTCTCGCGCGACAGGATGAACCCGATGTGGCCTCGGCAATCCGCAGCGAGACGCGGCTGTTTGAATTCCGGCAGGAATCGCGGGCCGGCAGAAAGGCGCAGCTTCGGGAACGTATCACCCAGTTCGAGCATGAGATCGAGGGGCTCAAGGCCCAGGAAGTTGCCTATTCCCGTGGACTTGAGGTGCTGGAAGGGGAGATCGCTTCACAGAAATCACTATTCGAGCAGGGAATCGTTTCCGTTCAGCGTCTCAATGGTTTGCTTACAGAAGCAGCGACCTTCGGCGGAGAGCGTGGCGAAAAGATCGCCTACCAGGCGCAGGCCGCCGGACGGATTGCCGAAACCAGACTGCAGATCCTTTCCATCGACAACGACCTGAAAACTGAGGTCGGTCAGGAACTGAGGGAAGTGCAGGCTCAGATCGGGGAATATGTGGAGCGCAGGGTTGCCGCTGAAGATGAACTGAAGCGCATCGACATCATCGCGCCGCAGTCAGGCGTGGTGCACCAGCTCGCCGTTCACACGGTGGGCGGTGTGGTTTCGCCGGCCGAACCGGTCATGCTGATCGTGCCCGAAAGTGACGATCTGACGCTTGAAGTGCGTATCCGTCCTCAGGATATCGACCAGATACGGACCGGCCAGAAGGCCATGCTGCGTATGTCCGCTTTCAATTTGAGGACTACGCCCGAGCTGGAAGGATATGTCAGCCGTGTTGCTGCCGATCTGACCACCGACGAGCATAGCGGCATGACCTACTACCTGATCCGGATCGCCGTGCCGTCTGCCGAACTGGACAAGCTCGGGGAACTGACGCTGGTGCCGGGCATGCCTGCCGAAGCGATGATCCGCACCGGCGACCGGACCGCACTTTCCTATTTCATGAAACCGCTTTCCGACCAGTTGGCGAAAGCCTTCCGCGAACAATAGCCGAGCGGTCAGGGCTGCATTGTCAGCACCCGCTTTAAAAGAAGGGACACAGAACACATGACTGATATCAAGTATTGCGTTGCAAACCAAACCAACGCGCGTCCGACAGGCCATACGCTTCGGCGTTTCAACCGCCACCTGCTGGCCGGTGCGGTATTCGCCGCGACGGCGCTCGGGGTACAAGCGCCGCTTCACGCAGAGGACTGGATTGCCGGAACGGGCGACTGGTTCAACGGCGCCAACTGGTCCAACGGTCTTGTGCCGGATGTTAATATTGATAACGGCATATACCGCTCGGCCGTAATCGAGAACGGGGGAGAGGTGACGCTCAGTGGCGGAGATGCCGTCGCCATGACGCTGGACATCGGTAGTCTCAACGGTCCTGGCGGCACGATGACGGTCACCGGAGGAACCCTGAATACCGGGAATATCGGTATCGACGGCGGCGGTTCGATGACGGTTTCCGGCCGAGGAACGGAGTGGGACCTGGCGAAGCCCAACACGCCTTTTTTCACCAGTGGAAGTATCAGGGTCTGGGATGGATCGCTCGCGATTTCCGGCGGGGCGAAAGTGCTTAATGCCGGCATTGCAACGCTCGGGGCCAGGGCTGGGCAGACTGGATCGTTAATACTGAGCGGTACGGGTACTACGATGACATCAAATGTCGGAATCAGCGTTGGTTCTCGCGGAATCGGTCTGTTGAGAGTGGAAGATCACGCAATTCTCCAGTACAGCAGGTTGGAGATCGGCACATTTGACGGTGGCCAGGGGACAGTCGTGGTAACTGGCAACGGCACCAGCGTGCTTGTCAGCGATCTGATCGTCGGATACCGGGGCGATGAAGAAGACCGGGCCAGCGCTATATTGACCATTGCTGATGATGCACAGGTAACGGCTTCGGACGAAGCCTTTATCACCAACGACGGCAATTATGGTGGCTGGACATCCGGTACGATAAACATCGGCGCCGCCGAGGGTGAGGCAGCGGCAGCGGCGGGTACGCTCAATGCCGATAACGGCGTGTATTTCGGTTATGGCGATGCCAATCTGGTCTTCAATCACACCGAGACAGACTATGACTTTTCCCATGACATGACCAATTCCGATGAGGCGACGGCCAGCGCGTCGATCAGGCAGGTGGCCGGCGTCACCGAGCTTTCCGGCAACAGCGCCAGCTTCACCGGCTCCACGGAAGCAACCGGCGGCACACTGCTGGTGACCGGCAATCTGGGCGGCGTCCTTTCGGCTTCCGAGGCGGGCACGATCGGCGGAACCGGCACGATCGGCTCCACCACGATCGGTGACGGCGGCACGCTGGCGCCGGGCATGCGCAATGCAATCGGATCGCTCACCGTCAATGGCGATCTGACGTTCGAAAGCGGTTCGACCTATGCCGTCGACCTCACCGGTGCGGCAAGCGATACGGTAACGGTTTTGGGAGCAGCGACGCTGTCCGGCGGCACGGTCACCGTCCGCTCGCTTGATGATTCCACCAGCTACCAGCAAAGCCAGACCTACACGATCCTGTCGGCGGGAACACTCGACGGTTCGTTTACGGAAACAATCAGCCCGTCGGCTTTTCTCGACGTAACGACCACGTATGAGGGCGACAATGCCAAGATCACGGTCGCGCTTATCGGCTCCGGCGAAGGCGATGGGGGCGATAACGGCGGCGGTGACAATGGCGGCGGAGACAACGGTGGAGGCGACAATGGCGGCGGCAGCGGCGTTTTCACCTGGGCAGCCGATACGCCGAACCAGTATGCCGTGGCTCAGTCTCTCGATTCACTGGATCAGTCCGGCCAATCGCTCGAACTTTACAACGACATGCTGATGCTCAGCCTCGACGAAGCGCGTGAAACCTATGAACAACTCGGTGGCCTCGATTACGCTGCCGGACAATCGGCGATGATGCAGAATTCGCTGTCTGTCGGCAGGATGATCAACAACCGCCTGCGGTCGGCGTCAGGTGGTGCTGCCGCGCCGTCCGTGCCCGCGCTTGGCTATGCCGAGGAGAGTGACATCGCCGCCAAGGGCGCCTTCCCCGACAGTGCAACGGATGGCTTCGATGAAGGACGCTTTACCGCCTGGGGCAGCGGCTTCGGTACATGGGGTGAGATCGACGGAACCAATGGCAGTGCCGATGCGGATATCGGCAGCGGCGGTTTCATCGGTGGTGCCGACATGATGGTCAATGATATGTGGCGGGTCGGTGTCGCCGCCGGCTATTCGCGTTCCACCTTCGATGTCAACCAGTCGACCGGCAAGAGCGACAACTACACCCTGGCGACCTATGCCGACATGGAGTGGAACGCGCTCGCCGTGCGCGGCGGCCTTGGCTATACCTTCCACAGCGCCGAGGCCGACCGTAAGATCACCGCGCTTGACCAGACGCTGAAGGGCGAATATGACGCCAACAGCTTCAACGCGTTCGGCGAACTGGCCTATCGCGCAGACCTCGGTCCCGCATCGGTGGAACCCTTCGCCAATCTGGCCTTCGTTCACCTGAAAACCGACAGCTTCACCGAAACCGGCGGCACGGCGGCGCTCAGGGTGGATGGCCAGACGATGAGCACCACCTTCACCACAATTGGCCTGCGGGCTGCCACCGATTTCGACTTCGGCGGTGTGCCGACAGTCGCGCGCGGTTCGCTCGGCTGGATGCATGCGTTTGGCGATGTCGACACGCAGACGACGGCGCGCTTTGCCACCGGCAACGACTTCACCGTCTTCGGCACGCCGCTCGACGAGAATACGGCGTTGGTGGAAGCCGGGCTGGACTTTGCGGTTACGGAATCGGCCACGCTGGGCGTCAGCTACAGTGGCCAGTTCGGCGAAAACGCCACCGATCAGGGGCTGAATGCCAACTTGCGCGTGCGGTTCTGATATGCTGAAACCTACGCCGGCGACGCATTGTCTTCGCCGGCGTTGCCATGATGTGGCGGATGGCCGGATGCCCTCGGTATATCCGGCAAGGCCATCAAAACGAGAGGAAGAAATTCATGAAGATTTACGCCTCGTTCCCCCGAATTCCTGTGTACGGGTTCATCGGAGAGCGGACGCCGTTCGGCAAGGCCGCCCGGTGTCGCTGATGTGACCTCCTCACAGGGCCGGACCGGCAAGCCAGCCAGCCAAGCGCATCGCGCGTCTTGGCAAGCCAGCCAGCCGGTCCGGGTTTCTTTTCCCGATCTGTGTTCCGGTCAAACGAAGAGCTTCAGGGCCGGTTTCGGGCCCTTGTCACGGCATCGCGCCAGTTGCGACGTCTTTCGCGGCGGTCGCAATCCCGCCCGTTCGGTGCGAATGAACGTGTATTCTCGCGGACAAAACCGCGGGCATCCTCGTCGTCAAACATGCCGTCCGCAACGCCGGCCATGAGACCGGCGCCGTAGCCGCTTAAAGCATGAATGGCCGGAACATGAACCGGGGCATTGAGAAGGTCGGCCTGGGTCTGCATCAGAAATGGATTTGCAGCCGCTCCGCCATCGGCAAGCAGGCCGGAAATGGCGACACCGAGATCGGCAGCCATGGCGTCTGCGACATCGCAGACCTGCATGGCGATGGCCTCCAGCGTGGCGCGGGCAATGTGGGCGGGTTTCGTCGAAAGGGAAAGGCCGGTAAGGCTTCCCCGCGCTTCGGCGTCCCAGTGCGGCGCACCAAGGCCAGCCAGCGCCGGCACGAACACGACGCCATCCGTGTCGGTCACTGTTTGGGCCAGCGATGAAAGCGCGGCAGGGTCGGCCAGACCCAGCATGGTGCTTGCAAAGGCCGCTGCCTGCCCGGAAACTGTGATGTTGCCCTCAAGCGCGTAGAGCGTTTCGCCATCACGCTTCCAGGCGATTGTCGTCGATAGACCGTTTTGTGAATGCAGGGGCGCCTCGGTCAGTGTCATCAGCGAGGTGCCGGTGCCATAGGTTGCCTTGATCACACCCGGCCCGCGGGCGCCGTGGCCGAAGAGGGCTGCGTGACTGTCACCGATCATCGCCCGGATCGGGATACCTGCCGGCAGCGCCAGTCCTGTCGCGGTCTGACCGAAAGTGCCGTCGCTGTCGACGACATCGGCAAGCAGGGAGGTCGGAACGTCGAACAAGGTACAGAGATCTTCGCTCCACCGATTGGCGGCAATATCGAAAAGCTGGGTTCTCGACGCATTCGATGCATCGGTCCTGAAGTTTTCACCGCCGGTCAGCCGATAAAGAAGGTAGGTGTCGATCGTCCCGGCACAGAGCCTGCCTTCATTGGCGGCCCGTCGTGCGCCGTCAACATTGTCGAGCAGCCAGCCGATTTTTGCCGCCGGAAACAGCGGGTCGAGGTTGAGGCCGGTTTTTTGTCGCACCAGCCGTTCTGTCTCGTCGCTGCGCAGCGGGCCGAGGCGTTCTTCCGAGCGCCGGCACTGCCAGATGATGCAGGGGCCGACGGGCTCACCGGTCTGCCGGTCCCACAGGAGGACCGATTCCCGCTGATTGGAAATGCCGATTGCGGCAATGCTGACATCGCCCGCCATGCTCAGACAGGCGGTGATGGCCGCCTCGACGCTCTTCCAGATTGCCTCGCCGGTTGTTTCCGCCCAACCCGGTCTGGGATAGACAACCTCAAGAGCGGCCGACCCCGTCGCGACAATTGCGCCTTTCCCGTTGATCAGGAGAACCTTGGTGTTGGTCGTCCCCTGATCGATGGCGAGGGTATGCCCTGTCATGTGTCGTTCCCGGCCTCAAGCACACCACGAACAGAGGCGGTGATGCCATCGGCAGTCAGGTTGAAATGCGAATACAGAAACGAGATCGAGCCCGTCGGCGCAAATTCCGGGAAGCCCATGATTTTCAGGCGTGCCGGGCAGTGCTCGGCCATGACTTCCGCTACGGCTCCGCCCAGTCCGCCTCGAACCGAGCCTTCCTCGACGGTGACGACGGCGCCTGTTCCGGCCGCTGAAACGATAGTCTCGATATCGAGCGGCGCGATCGACGACATGTTGATGACGCGGGCATCGATGCCTTGTCCGGCCAGTTTGGCCGCGGCTTCCAGCGCCCGATGCACCATCACGCCATTGGCGATGATGGCCGCATCATTGCCCGTCTTCAGCGTTTCGGCGACGCCGAGCCTGAACTGCACGCCTTCCGGCCGCGCGATTGCCGGCACGGGAAAGCGGCTGATCCTGAGATAGAAGGGCCCCTCAAGGCTGGCCGCCAGCCTGACGGCTTCGCTCGTCTCCCAGGGGTCGGAGGGTACGATGATCTTAAGGTTCGGCAGCGCGCGCAGCCAGGCCATGTCCTCGATCGAATGATGGGTCGGGCCGAGTTCGCCGTAAGCAACGCCGGATGACTGCCCGACCAGCTTCACATTGGTATTGGTATAGCAGACATCCGCCTTGATCTGTTCAAGCGCGCGTGCCGTCAAAAAGCAGCCGGCGGCGCTGACGAAGGGAATTCTGCCGCCGTTTGCAAGACCGGCGCCGACGCCGACCATGTTCTGCTCGGCGATGCCGACATTGACCAGCCGCTCGGGCCAGCGCTTCTGAAAGCCGCCGAGCTTGGACGAGCCGACGCTGTCATTGACCACCGTGACGATGGCGGTGTTGTCTTCGGCCAGCGCTTCCAGCGTCGAGGCGAACGCAACGCGGCAGTCAAACAGCTTTTCTTCCTTTTCAGCCAGCGCGCTCATCGCTCAACTCTCCTATTGCCTGGTCATATTGTGTGCGGTTCAGGACACCGTGATGCCAGTGCACCTCGTTTTCCATGAAGGAGACGCCCTTGCCCTTGATCGTGTGGGCAATGATGCAGCGGGGCTTGCCTTCCGAAGCGGCGGTGAGGTGCCCGAAAAGCGCGCCATGATCGTGGCCGTCACATTCCCGCACGTCCCAGCCGAAGGCGCGCCACTTGTCGCCCAGCGGCTCGAGCGTATTGGTGTGTTCCACCCTTGCCCCCTGCTGCAACCGGTTGCGGTCGATGATCAGCGTCAGATTGTCCAGCTTGCGATGGCCGGCCAGCATGCCGGCTTCCCAGTTGCTGCCTTCCTGCTGCTCGCCATCGCCGGTGACGACGAACACGCGCCGATCGGAACCGTCGAGCTTGGCGGCGATCGCCATGCCGGCGGCAACCGGCATGCCGTGGCCAAGCGGCCCGGTATTGGTTTCCACGCCCGGCAGATAATTGCGGTTCGGGTGGCCGTTGAGGCGCGAGAGCGGGCCCATATAGGTGGAAAGTTCTGAATGCGGAAAATAACCGGCTTCGGCAAGCGTTGCGTAGAACGCGCCGGTGCAGTGGCCCTTGCTCATGACGAAGCGGTCGCGTTCCGGCGCATTGGGCTCGGCCGGATCGTAGCGCAGGACGCCGAAGAACAGGGTTGCCAGAATGTCGGTGACCGACATATCGCCGCCGGGATGGCCGATCTGGGCCTCGAAGACCATGGACAGCGCACTGCGCCGGATGTGTGTGGCCTTTTCCCGAAGGAAGGCAATGATTTCATCCGGATCGGATGACAGGCCGGCCCTTGTCGTGCCGGCAGGCAGGGTAACGGTGTTCATTCGTCTGGCCTCACTGGAAAATATTGGGTTGCGGACAGAGCGCTTCGGCCTCGCCGCCATGCCGGTAGAGCGGCCATTTCAGATAGCGCGTGATTGCTTCCTCCACGACATCGCCGTGATGGCCGCGGACCATGGCGACGTGGTGCTCGAAACCGTTGCGCACGATAAAGCGCATCAGCGAGCGCAGTTTCTGCACCGAGGTGACGGCGATGCCGCCATCCATCGGGAACGGGTCATCGGTAAAGTCGCCCTCGCCGGTATAGGCTTTCAGCGTGCCGGCAGTGTCATCGGACGACAGCCGGAAATAGGTCATCGGGCCGGCCTTGACCTTGCCCTTGACGGCGCCGAAGCATTTTTCCTTGCCGATCACCGTGCCGAGAACGTCGAGTTCTGAGATTTCCGGCTCCGCGCCGATGAAACTGCGGGGGAAATTGCCGCAATGCGTGCACACGCATTTGTCCGCCTCGCGGGCATAATTGTTGTTCCAGTCGAGAATGGCGGCCGGCGCGCCGGAAGCGAGCGAGAGCGCATACATGGAGATCGCGCCCATCACATCCACCTCGCAGGCGCTTGGCATCAGCTTTTCGCTCAGCATTGACATCGAAACACAGGTGGCACAGCCGAAATTGTCCTGAAGCGAGCGCCAGCACTGGATGGCGCTGGCATCGCATTCGTTTTCCGCAATCCAGCGGTCGACGGTGACACCCCATTTGGCCTGGCGGACAAGTTTTTCACGGCCGATATGCGCCGGGATATGGCCGTACTGGGCAATCGCCTCGACCTTGGCCGCAACCTCGCTGTCGGCATCGCTCAGCTTTCCGGCGCGGTCGATCAGCTCGGAAAGGTCGACGGTCACAACCGTGACGCCGCTTTTTTGCAGCAGCTTTTCCGAATAGCGCATCGTCTGGAATGAGCCGGTGCGCGCGCCAATGGAGCCGATACGGGCGTTTTTAAGCCCGCGTACGGTGCGACAGATGCGGGAAAACCGCTCCAGGTCCGCGCCGAATTCGTCGCCATCGACATCCGATGTATGTGTGGTCGTGTCGGTGAAATCGATGCCGTACTGATAGAAATTGTTCGAAACCGAGATCTTGCCGCAAAACGCATCGCGGCGGGAATGGACATCGACCTTGTCGACTTCGTCATTGGACGCCTGCAGCAGCACCGGCACGTCGAGCCCGGCGCCGGCAACGGTTTCGGCGATTGCGATCTCGTCGCCGAAATTCGGCAGCAGCACGACAAGACCGTCGATCTCGTCACGATGTTCCTTCAGAAAACGCGCACACAGTGCGGCGTCCTCGCGTGACTGGACCGCGCCGTTTTCCGTTGCATCGAACGGTAATATGCGGTGGTCGATATCGTATTTCGAAAGCTGCTCGATAACCTGGCGGCGGCTTTCAACGGCGGGCGCGCCATTGAAAAACTGACGACTGCCCACGATAAGTCCGAATGTGATTTTCTTCTCGAAATGATGCACTGAGCCTCCTCCCGGCAACGCCACATCGCGAATTATTTTCGATTTCTATCGAATATTTGTGTTTTTAATCATTTTGTCAATCGCAGATTTCTGTTTTTCTTTGATGGCTGTGCAGTTCTAAGGTATGGATTGCCTAGATTGCGGGAGTGTGAAGCATAGTTGCAACCGTCCGGCGCGCGCGTGATTTTGTTCTTGATCGTGGCTGCCTCGCGGGCTTGTCTATGCGGAAGGAATGGCTGATGGCACAAAGAAAATCCGGAAAAAATGTGGATGCGGCAACGGGCAACGGTGACAGGAAAGCACTGCTTGCCGAGCCGCGCCGGCTCAAGATCATGGAATGGCTGCAGGAGGAAGGCAGTGCGCGCGTGCGCGATCTTTCGGTTGCTTTCGAAGTCTCCGAGGCCACCGTCCGTCAGGACCTCGAACGGCTGGAAAATGAGGGGCATATCGTTCGGGAGCATGGCGGCGCCTATCTCAAGACCATGCCGCAGCAGGTGCAGACCCTTTCGCTTCAGCATCACGATCACATGGTCGAAAAAGCCGCGATCGGCCGGGTTGCCGCCGGGCTGGTGAAAGACGGTGAGACAGTTATTCTGGATGCCGGCTCGACAACCACGGCCACGGCCGAAAACCTGTTGAAACACAAGGACCTGACGGTTATCACCAATGCGCTGAACATCGCGCTGATGCTCGGCAGCGTGCCGGGCTTTACCGTTCATATGCCGGGCGGACAGTTCAAGGCGCCGACCCTTTCGCTCAGCGGTGACAAGTCGGTCGAATACTTCCGCGACATCTTTGCCAACAGGCTGTTTCTGGCAACAGCCGGGGTCGGTATCGAGACGGGACTGACCTATCCGAGCTTTGCCGATCTTCAGCTCAAGGAAGCGATGATACGGGCCGCCTCACGGGTCTATCTTGTCGCCGATTCCTCCAAGATCAACCGCGCCTCTTTCACCCGCCTGGGCGCGCTGGACATGATCCATTCGTTTGTGACCGATGCCGGCATCAGCGACAAGGATGCGCAGGCGCTGGAGCGCCACGGCATCGAAATCATCATCGCCTGATCCATTCATTTTCGTCTGTTTTGCCTGCGTAAACCCGTGGCGCGTTGTCGCGGCGGGTGTTCGCGTCGATTCCCGTGTCCGCTTTTCAGAGCGTCCCGGCGGTATGGCGACCGCAAAAATCAAAAAAAATAATAGGAAAACAAAAAAATATTGACAGTTATCGAAAGTTCGCCATGATAATCGTCATTAATCGAAAATAGTTGAAGCCTTGGGAGGAGAACATGGCGAAACTGTCTATTCGTGCGGCGCTGATGGCCGGCGCGGCTGTTGCGGGTCTGGGGGCAGGTGCAGCGCAGGCGCAGGAGGAGAAACTGACGATCTGGACGATCGCCTACACGTCCGATGCGCAGGTACAGGCGCTTATGAATGCCGCGACGGGCTTTGAGGAGACTCATCCGGGCGTGGATGTCGAGATCGTTCAGCGCGGTATCGACGAACACAAGACCGCGCTCAGGGTTGCCGCGGGCGCCTCCACCGGCCCCGACATCTATATGAGTTGGGCCGGGCTTGGTCTCGGCGGTGAATATGTTGCTGCCGGTCTCAGTGCCGATATTTCGAAATATTACGAACAGTATGGCTGGGCCGACCGCCTGTCTGCGCCGTCTCTGGCCTTTGCCAGCCAGTTCGGCGAGGGCATGCACGGCATTCCTTTCCGCTTTTCCGGCGAGGCGATCTACTACAACAAGACGCTCTTTGAGGAAGCGGGCATCGAAAGCGAGCCGCAGACCTATGACGAGCTGGTCGCCGCGGCCCAGAAGCTGGCGGATGCCGGCATCCCGGCCTTCACCTTCGGCGGAACGGTCAACTGGCACCTGATGCGCCTCATGGACAACCTGCTGGAAACCGAATGTGGCGCCGAAACGCATGACGCGCTGATGGCCATGGAGCTCAACTGGGCGGAGACGGCCTGTGCGACCGACGCATTTTCGGAAATGCAGATGTGGGCACAGAATTACATCCTGTCTCCCTTCATGGGCATCGACCAGGCGCAGTCCTTCAACCTCTACGTTGCCGGTCGCGCGGCCATGATGCTGGAGGGTGACTGGCTGGTGAACCAGCTGAACGAAGTCACCGATATTGCCGATTACGACGTGTTCCCGTTCCCGACCGGGACCGACCGGCTCTATGGCTTCGCCGAATATTTCTACATTTCGACCAAGACTGACGATCCTGATCTGGCGGCGGAGTTCTTCGACTTCTTCACCTCCGATGACTATCAGGAACAGGTCAAGGGCACGTTCGGCGCCATATCGGTGAACATGAATGTCGACCTCGACGCCGATGCGCTGCCGATCGAACAACAGTGGTACGACATTTTCGCCAATGCCAAAGGCACGTTCGTGAATGGCGACCAGGCGTTTCCGCTGGATGTCACCACCGAATATTTCCGCGTCATCAACGACGTGGCATCGGGCAATATGGAGCCCTCGGAAGCTGCCGGAGAAATGCAGACCTTCATCAACAATCGCGGCTGATGTCCTCCTGTCGCAGTTGACAGCCGGCCGGGCCGAAAAGGTCCGGCCGGTCTGCCCCGTGCCGGTGAAACAATGCCGCTTTGAGGATGTGGAAACATGAACCTGAAGAATATGCTGCACGATCCGCGCTATCAGGCGTTCGTCCTGTTGGGGCCCGCGCTGATCATCTATGCGGTTTTTGCAATCTACCCGATGATCGACGTGATCATCCTGAGCTTCCAGCGCTGGAACGGGCTGGACCCGAACCGGGAATGGGTGGGGCTCGCCAATTACCAGCACATCTTCACCCGCGATCCGGTGTTCTGGGTGGCCTTCCGCAATACGGTGATCTGGACCGTTCTTTCGGTCATCTTTCCGCCGATGATCGGCCTGTTGCTGGCGCTCGGGCTCAACCAGAAGATTTTCGCCCGCGGCAGCCTGCGTGCGCTTTACTATCTGCCCGTCATCATCGCGCCGATTGCGGTCGCCACCATGTGGCGCTGGATGTACGACCCCTTCTTCGGCCTGTTCAACCAGCTTTTGACCGCGTGGGGCATGCGGGGCCTGATCCAGGACTGGTTGGGCGACCGCGATATCGCGCTCTATTCCGTTTTCGTTGCCTATGTCTGGCAGTCTGTCGGCTTTTCCATGGTGCTGTTTCTCGCCGGTCTTCAGGGCGTTTCGAAATCGCTCGTCGAGGCGGCGCTGATCGATGGCGCCAGCCGCTGGCAGGTGTTTCGCTTCGTCACCCTGCCCGCACTTCAGGCAACGATGACCATCGTGCTGGTTCTGTCGCTGATCAATTCGCTCAAGGCCTTCGACATCATTTACGGCATGACCGGCGGCGGGCCGGCGCAATCGACGCAGATGCTGGCATTGTGGGCGTTTACCCAGGCCATGCAGATTTTCGACTTCGGCCGGGGCGGTGCGATCTCGGTGGTTCTTCTGGTGATCACCATGGTGATCGTCGTGCCCTACATGAACTGGTCGCGCAAGCGTGAGGAGGCGGCGCAATGACGGCAGAAACGATGGTTGCCGACCGCAAGGACGATGTTTCGAAAGCCGTGGCGATGAAGCCGGCCCGCGATCCCGTTCTGATCGCGCTGTGGATCTGTCTGGTTGCCGTTGCCGTGATCTGGGTGGCGCCGTTCGTCTTCATTGTTTTCACTTCGCTGAAAACGTCCAAGGATGTGATGATGACGGGGGCATTCAGCTTTCCCTCGTCTCTGGAATTCGCGAACTACACCAATGCCTGGGGGCGGGGGAATTTTGCGACCACATTCTTCAACAGCGTGATCATCTCGGTCATCAAGGTGCCGCTCGGCATCTTCTTTTCGGCCATGGCCGCCTATGCGATTTCGCGCATCGAGGTCGGGTTCAACAAGTTTCTGCTGATGCTTGTCCTGTTCGGCACCATGATCCCGTTTCAGGTCATGCTGGCGCCGCTGTTCACGCTGGTGAACCGGTTTGGCCTTGTCGATACCTATGCCGGCGTCATCCTGCCCTATATCGCCTTCGGCGTGCCCTATCAGGTGTTCATCCTGCACGGGTTCTTCAAATCCGTGCCGAAGGAGCTGAGCGAGGCCGCGCGCATCGACGGGGCATCGCATTTCACCATCTTCCGGCGCATCTTCCTGCCGATTTCGATCCCGGCGCTGTCGGCGCTGTTCATTCTCGATTTCGTCAACACATGGAACGAGTTCGCCATGGCGCTCGTGCTGTTGCAGGACCAGGGCATGTGGACGCTGCCGCTCGGACTGATGAGCTTTCAGGGGCAGTTTTCCAGCGATTACGGCCAGCTCAATGCGGCCATCGTCATGACCGTCCTGCCGGCCACCATCGTCTATCTGATTTTCCAGCGCTATTTCGTCTCCGGACTGACATCCGGTGCGGTGAAGGGGTGAGGCTTCGCCGGCGCGCAACATGCAAGAATTGAGGAGTAACATGCAGTTTCCATCCAGCGTATCGAAGTGGTCCGTGTTCGAAGTCAGCCTTGAAGGCACCGAAACGGGCAATCCCTATCTCGATGTTGAACTGTCCGGCCGTTTCAGTCAGGCAAACCGCGTGGTGACGGTGCCCGGCTTTTATGACGGCGACGGTGTCTACAAGCTGCGGTTCATGCCGGACAGCGAGGGCGAATGGCAGTTCGAGACGGCATCCTCGGATGCAGCACTTGACGGCAAACAGGGGGCCTTTTCGGTCGGCTCGGCAGACGCCGGCAATCACGGTCCCGTGCGCGTTGCCCATCGCTACCACTTCGCCCATGAGGACGGCACGCCGTATTTCCCGCTCGGCACCACCTGCTATGCCTGGACGCATCAGCCGCTGGAAGAGCAGGCGAAAACGCTTGAGACCCTTGCGCAGACGAAGTTCAACAAGATGCGCATGTGCGTCTTCCCGAAAGACTATCCCTATAACCACAACGAGCCGCTCTATGATGTCTATCTGCCGCTGGCAGACGGCGAGGGCCAGGATTTCGACCGGCCGAATTTCGAAGCCTTCCGGCATTTCGAAAACCAGGTGAAGGCGCTCGGCGACATGGGCATCGTCGCCGATATCATCATCTTCCACCCCTATGACCGCTGGGGTTACTGCATGATGAGTGAGGCGCAGGATTTCCGGTACCTGAAATATCTCGTCGCCCGGCTTGCGGCCTATCACAATGTCTGGTGGTCGCTCGCCAACGAGTATGACTTCCTCATCGACGTCAAGCCGATGCAGCGCTGGGACCGGTTCTTCCATATCATCGAGGAAAACGACCCTTACCGGCACCCGAAATCGATCCATAATGGCGATCCCGATGCCAATTACGACCATCGCAAGCCCTGGGTCGATCATGTCTGCATCCAGAACTGGGATGTGAAGCGCACGGCCGACTGGCGCGCGGATTTCGGCAAACCGGTGGTCAATGACGAGCCGGAATATGAGGGCAATCTGGTTCAGAGCTGGGGCAGCATCACCGCGGAAGAACTGGTGCACCGCTTCTGGATCACCGTGATGCGCGGCGGCTATGCCGGCCACGGCGAAACCTATGTGCAGCCCGACGACCGTCTCTGGTGGGCGAAGGGCGGCGTGCTGCATGGCGAAAGCTACAAGCGCATCGGCTTCCTTCTCGACATCATTAGCGAAGACGTGACCACCGGCCTGACGCCGCTTGGCCCGACCCCGCTCGGCTTTCCCTGGAACCGTGTTTCCGGCGCCGGCGACGAGAATGTCACCTACATCTATTTCGGCGAACACCAGCCGGTGATCTGGTCGTCGGGTTTTCCGCTGGAAGACGGCGATTACGAGATCGACATTATCGATACCTGGAACATGACGGTGACGCCGGCAAAGAAGGTGCCCGCGCCCGTCCCGCATCCGACCCGCCATGGCTCGGTGGTGCGCGGCGGCGTGGCCGATGCCGCCTTCGGCGTGGAATTGCCCGGAAAACCCTATCTCGCCGTCCGCGTCAGACCGCGCGGCAAGAAAATCGCTTAACAGGGAGCGCAGCTTATGGCTTCAGTTGAAATCAGGGACGTTCGCAAATCCTATGGCGCCGTGGATGTCATCCACGGTGTCTCGGTCGACATCGCGCATGGCGAGTTCGTCATCCTCGTCGGGCCGTCCGGCTGCGGCAAGTCCACGCTTTTGCGGATGATCGCCGGTCTGGAAACGATTACCGGCGGCGAGATCGCCATTGAAGACAGGGTGGTCAACAACCTCCAGCCCAAGGCCCGCGATATTGCCATGGTGTTCCAGAACTATGCGCTCTATCCGCAGATGACGGTCGCCCAGAACATGGGCTTTTCGCTGGAGCTTCAGGGCGCGAAGAAAGACGAGATCAGGACCAAGGTCGGCGAGGCGGCTGCCATTCTCGGGCTGGAACCTTTGCTGGAACGCAAGCCGGCCCAGCTTTCCGGCGGCCAGCGCCAGCGCGTCGCCATGGGTCGCGCCATCGTGCGGGACCCGAAGGTGTTCCTGTTCGACGAGCCGCTTTCCAATCTCGATGCCAAGCTCAGGGTGCAGATGCGTTCCGAAATCAAGGCGCTGCACCAGCGTCTCGGCTCCACCATCGTCTATGTCACCCACGACCAGATCGAGGCGATGACGATGGCCGACAAGATCGTGGTGCTGCAGGGCGGCTATATCGAGCAGGTCGGCGCACCGCTGGAGCTATACGACAATCCGCGCAACATGTTCGTGGCGGGCTTTCTCGGTTCGCCGGCGATGAACTTCATCCACGGCACGATCGCCGAAGATGGCGGGCCCGCGCTTCGCCTGCCGTCCGGCCTGCGCATCCCGCTGAGCCGGGTGCCCGCAGGCTGGCAGGGCCGCGACGTCGTGCTCGGCATCCGGCCGGAGGACATTGCGCTCGGCGGCCCGGATGATGTCAGCGCGGAAGTCGAGTTGATCGAGCCGACCGGCTCGGAAACCCATCTGAACGCTGGCCTTGATGGCAAGGAACTCGTCTGCGTCTTCCGCGAGCGCGTCGACCACAATCCGGGCGAACAGATAAGACTGTCCTTTGCGACGGACTCCGTGCATTTCTTCGATCCCGAAACGGAACTGCGGATTACGGAGGATGTAGGGCAGGTGACGGAGATGACCGGCGCCTGAGATGAACCTCAAGGGGCATGTGCCGCTGGCTGGTGAAGGCGCTAACCGGTGGTCTGGCGTGGCTCTTCGAAACGTGGCGCCACGTCACGGCTCCAGTAGGCGGCATCGTCGTGGAGAACCGTTCGGGCCTTTTCGTAGTCGCCCGCCACCATTGCACTCCAGAACTTTCGCTGGGTGTCGATAATGCGATGCATGCGCTCCACCGTATGTTCAGGGTGGAGCAGGGCGGACACGATAAAAAAGTGGCGATGCAGGGACTGGATCTGGCCTGCAAGGAAACGGTTGTTCAGGTGTGCGGACATCCGAGTGCGGAACGCAAGCAGGCTGTTTGCAAATTCGAGCTTTCCGCTGGTATCGATCGTGTCGATGTCGGCCAGGATTTCGGCGTAAAGCGTTGTATCGCTGTGTGTCCTGAAATCTTCAATCATGGCCTGGTCCAGCCATTGCTTGGCCTCATAGAGGTCGCTGATTTCCTTGGGCGTATAGTCGGTGACGTAAAATCCCTGCCGGGGCCGGCTGATCAGGACGCCCAGTCCCTCAAGCTCGCGGGCGGCCTCGCGCACCGGTCCGCGGCTGACCCCGAAACTCTCTGCCAGATGCACTTCGTTCAGCCGTTGTCCGGGTTTCAGGATTCCGGCTGCGATCAACTGCATCAGTTCTTCGCCGATCCGCTCGGACAGTCTGACGGATGAGATTTGTATATTTTTTATCAATGTCATTTTCCTGCTGTCCCTAGCTTGCGCTGACACGCGTGTTCACGTCAATGCAATGACCAAAAATTGGCTTTCAGTCAACTGTTGACAGTTTTATGAGCCACTCATATAGTTTTCAAAAAAAAGAGTTCGAACGCCTGGTTCGGACGCTGTGTGTGGAATTGGTGCTCTCCTTGTTCCGGCTGCATCCTGTCTCCGCAAAAGCCTGCCATGCAACTGCAAATGGCAGGTCGGTTTTGCGAAGAAGGTCATGCCTGCCCAAGGCCCAGAACCATGTCCCGATTGCGCAGGTCATGACCGGGGGAACATGCACAATCGGTAATGCACATTTCCGAAATGGCGCGGAATTTCGGCATCCGTCCCCATGACGAAAGTGCAAGTGAGGCACGCGCGCTTCGGCAACCTGCCTCAAGCCTGTCCTGCAACATGACCAGAAGCAGCAGGTGACAACATGGAGACACACACGATGAAAAGACGTGATTTCAATACCATGCTTCTGTCAGGGCTGGCTGCGGCCGGTGCGGCGTCCGTGACCAATCCCTGGGGCGACGGGATGGCTTATGCGCAGACCGAAAGCGGCGGGCTGACGGCGCTCCTGACGCCGGAACCGCCGCTTATTGTCCTGCCGCTCAACCAGCAACAATCAACACTCGTCGTCGGCACAAAGATCTATGAAGGACTGCTGAGTTTCGATTTCGACCTTAACCCGCTGCCGCAACTGGCCGAAAGCTGGGACATCTCGGATGACGGCCTGATCTATACCTTCCATCTGCAAAAAGGCGTAACTTGGCATGACGGCGTGCCGTTTACCGCAGCCGATGTCGTGTTTTCCTGCCAGGTGATGCTGATGGAGCTTCACCCGCGCGCCCGTGGCAATTTCGAGCGTTGCGAAACCATCACGGCGCTTGACGATCATACGGTCGAATTCGTTCTGAAAGAGCCGTTCTCGCCGTTTCTCAAGGCCTTTGAATGCGGCTCCGCCCCGATTTGCCCGAAGCATATCTACGATGGCACCGATTACGCCAACAACCCGCATAATGACCGCCCGATCGGCACCGGACCGTTCCAGTTTTCCGAATGGGTCCGCGGATCGCATATTCATCTGGTCGCCAATCCGGATTACTACGTTGAAGGCCAGCCCGGCCTGAGCGAGATTTATTTCCGGATTGTGCCCGACGCTGCCTCGCGGTCGGTGGCCATGGAAACGGGAGAAGCCCAGCTTTCCTCCTGGAACGACGTGGAGATGTTCGATGTCGAGCGTCTGGCCAGCCTTCCGCATCTGACGAAAACCACCAAGGGTTATGAATTCTTCTCGCCGCTGGTGTGGTATGAGCCCAATTTGCGCAGGGAGCCGCTCAACGACGTGCGCTTCCGCAAGGCGATGATGCACCTGCTTGACCGGTCTTTCATCGTCGATCGGATCATGTTCGGACAAGCGCGTCCCGCCCGGGGGCCCCTGAGTTCGACCACGCCGTTTTACGAACCGGACCTGCCGGAATACGCTGTCGACGTGGCGCAGGCAAACGCGCTTCTCGACGAGATGGGGCTGGAGCCGGACGGCAGCGGAGTGCGCGTCACGATCGATTTTCTGGTGGCGCCCGCAGGCGAGATGTGGATCCGGTTGGCCGAATATTTCCGTCAGGCGCTGTCGGCCGGCGGCATTAACGTCAATCTGGTTTCGACCGACATGGCCGGCTGGGGCCAGTCGGTGGCGAACTGGGATTACGACATAACCGCCAACCTGCTCTTCCAGAATGCCGATCCGGCGCTGGGTGTGGCGCGCAGCTATATCAGCAGCAACATCCGCAAGGGCGTGCTGTTTACCAACACGGAGGGGTATGACAACCCCGAGGTGGACCGTCTTTTCGCCGAGGCCGCCGTTGCGGTGGACCCGGCAAGGCGACAGGAGCTGTATTCTGACGTTCAGCGGATTCTTGTCGACGAACTTCCCGTTCTTTGGATGGCCGAACAACGCTATCCGACCATCTATGACAACCGACTGTCCGATCTGGTCGTGACCGGCACGGGCGTTAACGGCAATTTCGCTGCGGCGCGCTACCTCTGATGCCTGTTTTGATGCGCCTTATGGCAAAACTGGCGGGGATTGCTTTCGCAATCCTCGTCATAGCCACCATCAATTTCACACTGGTGCATTCGGCGCCCGGAGACCCGGCATTGGTCATTGCCGGACAGTCCGGCGCAACGGATGCCGAATTCATTGACAATATCCGTCGGGATTACGGGCTCGATCAGCCATGGTTCGTGCAATATGCGAACTATATCAAAAAGGTCGTCACTCTCGATCTGGGCTACTCGATTCGGCAGCGGGCCGATGTCAGCACTCTGATCATGGAGCGGTTGGGGCCGACCCTGCTTTTGACGATTTCGGCCTTCCTGCTGTCTCTGATCGGGGGCGTCGTCTTCGGGGCATTCGCCGGGTTGCGACAGGGCAGCTGGCGGGATCTGGCGATCTCGCTTGTGGCGCTGATCCTCTATGCCACGCCGGTGTTCTGGCTGGGGCTGATGCTGGTTCTGGTGTTCTCGATCAATCTCGGATGGCTTCCGGCCTTCGGATATGTCGACATCCGTGCGGCGGGTTTCGGCCCCTGGCACTATGCGCTGGATGTTGCGCGCCATCTCGTCCTGCCCGCGGTGACACTCTCGGCAATCTACATGGCGGTCTATACCCGTCTCATGCGCGCCTCGCTGATCGAGGTCAGTCATGAAGACCATGTGAAAACCGCCCGCGCCAAGGGGTTGAGCGAAGGCCGTATCCTGCGCGGCCACATGCTGCGCAATGCAGCCGGGCCGGTGGTGACCTTTGCCGGGCTTCAGGCCGGGGCTCTCATTGGCGGTGCCGTGGTTGTGGAAACGGTCTTTTCCTGGCCCGGGCTGGGGCGGCTGACCTTCGATTCCGTAACGGCGCGCGACTATCCGGTCCTTCTGGGGCTGTTCCTCGTGATGTCGGTTCTCGTGATCGTGATCAACCTTTTGACCGACCTGATTCACCGTCTGGTCGATCCGCGCATCGGGGCACAATAGGAGGCACGCCATGTCAGACGTTTTCAAAACCTTTCTGCGGCGGCCGGCAGGCGCCGTCGGGCTTCTGCTCCTGACCCTGGTTATATTGATGGCTGTGTTCGCATCGGTCCTTTATCCGGGCTCGCCCTGGGACATGTCGAGCATCCCCTTCAGCCGCCCCGGCGAAAACGGCATGCTGATGGGCAGCGATACCATGGGCCGCAACATTGCGGCGGGCGTGGTTCACGGCGCGCGTATCTCGATGGTGATCGGCGTGGCCTCGACCCTGACGGCCCTCCTGATTGGCGTCACGCTCGGCTGCGTTGCCGGTTATGCCGGCGGTTTCGTGGATGCGGCCATCGTGCGCTTCACCGAGGTTTTCCAGACCATTCCGAATTTCGTTCTGGCGATCCTGCTGGTGGCCATCCTCACCCCGTCGATCGGGACCATCATCCTGGCCATCGGTCTGGTCAGCTGGCCGCCGCTGGCGCGGTTGACCCGGGCGCAGGTGCAAGCCGTCTCGCAGCGTGAGTTCGTTCAGGCCGCGCGCTGTCAGGGCCAGTCGACCCTGTCGGTGGTTGTCCGTCATGTGCTGCCTAATGCGGTGTCTCCGATCATCGTGCTGGGCGCGATGACGGTGGCCGCGGCCATCCTGATCGAGGCTGCGCTGTCGTTCATGGGGCTGGGTGATCCCAACTACATGAGCTGGGGCTACATGATCGGCGCGGGCCGCACCGTCATCCGGCAGGCCTGGTGGATGAGCGTGTTTCCCGGATTGGCCATCCTGATCACGGTCATTGCGATCAATCTGGTCGGCGAAGCCCTGAATGACGCCCTGAACCCGAGGATTTCACGCGCATGACACATCCGCTTCTGACGATTGAGGACCTGGTCCTGGCCTTGCCGGAAAGCGCCGATCGCGCCAATGCGGTGGACGGGATCAGCCTGGAGATCAATGCCAACGAGATCGTATGCCTGGTCGGAGAAAGCGGTTCGGGCAAATCGATGACGGCGCATGCCATCCTGGGCCTGCTGCCGCCAAAGGTGACGGCGAACAGCGGCCATATCCGGTTTCACGGCGACGATCTGCTGCGCCTGCCGGAAAAGCGGATGCGCGGGCTGCGCGGCGGCGAGATCGCGATGATCTTTCAGGAGCCGATGACCGCGCTCAATCCGCTGGCGCAGGTGGGCAAACAGGTGGCCGAGACCATCCGCACCCATGATCCTTCGCTGCCGGCAAAAGCGGTTTCCAGGCGGGTGCAGGAACTGTTCGAACAGGTCGGGCTGCCGGATCCGAAATCGCTGGCACGGGCCTATCCGTTCCAGCTTTCCGGCGGTCAGCGCCAACGCGTGATGATTGCCATTGCCCTGTCCAACAATCCGAAACTGCTGATTGCCGATGAGCCGACAACAGCTCTGGATGTGACCACGCAACGGCAGATCCTCGATCTGATCAAGTCGTTGCAGGCCGAACGAGGCATGGGCGTTCTGTTCATTACCCATGATATCGGCGTGGTCGCGGATATTGCCGACCGGGTGGCCGTATTGCGGCATGGACGCATCGTGGAACAGGGCGCGGCCGGTCAGGTTCTCCATGACCCGCGCGAGGACTATACCCGGATGCTGCTTGCCGCCGTGCCGGGGCGCGGCTCGGCAATGGCTGTCGCGTCGGATGCGCCGCCGCTTCTGGATATTCGCGGTTTGCAAAAAACCTTTTCCACCGGGTCCGGTTTCCTGTCATCCCGGCGCCGGGTCATGGCTGCGAAGTCTATCGATCTGCAGCTTGCGCGCGGCGATACGCTGGCGGTCGTTGGCGAGAGCGGTTCGGGAAAATCGACACTGGCGCGGATGGTTCTGCGGCTGATCGAACCCGATGCGGGTGAAATCCTGTTCGATGGCGTCGACGTGCGCGCCATGCGCCGGGAAGCCTTGCGCCAGTTCCGGCGCAAGGTCCAGATCGTGTTTCAGGATCCCTATGCCTCGCTCGATCCCCGGCTCAAGGTCGGGGAGAGCATCCTGCGCGGGCCGGCGTCTTTCGGAACCCCGCGCGAAGAGGCGCGGGCCATTGCCGAGAAATGGCTGGTGCGGGTTGGACTGGGCGCGGGGGCGCTGGATCGTTTCCCGCATGAATTTTCCGGCGGTCAGCGGCAGCGTATCTGCATTGCCCGCGCGCTGGCGCTCGATCCGACCTTCCTGATTGCCGATGAAGCGGTCTCCGCGCTGGACGTTTCGGTGCAGGCCCAGGTGCTGGACCTGCTGTCGGAACTGAAGGCCGAGATGAGCCTGACCATGCTGTTCATTACCCACGACCTGCGGGTCGCCCGCGAAATTGCCGACCATATCGTCGTGATGCAGCGCGGCGAGATCGTGGAAAAGGCCAGCGCGACGGAGGTATTCGCAAACCCGAAATCGGACTACACGCGCCGTTTGCTCGAAGCGGTGCCCGGCCGCGACTTTTTTGCCGACACCGAGACGGAACCGGTCGGGTGAGCGCAACGACCGAAACATCTGCGCGGCCCGTTTCCTGTCGGGCGGGCCGGCAGCCTTCTTTGAAACCCTCTACAAAAGGTTAGACAATGAGCGACGATCTCTGGCGCTGGAGCGCAGCTGATCTTGCCCGTGGCATTGCCGCAGGGCACTTCACCAGCGTTGAGGCCACCACGAGCGCGCTGGCGCGCATGGATGCCGTCAACCAGCCTCTCAATGCGGTTGTGGACCCGTTGCATGACGATGCAATGGCCGCAGCGCAAGCGGCGGATGACACCCTGCGCCGGACCGGCCCGCTCGGCCCGCTGCACGGCGTTCCGGTAACGGTCAAGATCAATGCAGATTACGGCGGGCGGGCGACCACCAACGGCGTGGTTGCCTATCGGAACCTGATCGCGCCCGAAGATGGCTCGGTGGTGCGCAATCTGAAAGCGTCCGGCGCCGTTATCATCGGCCGCACCAATACGCCGTGTTATTCGATGCGTGGTTTTACCAGCAACGATCTTCATGGCCAGACGCTCAACCCGCACAATCCGGCGATCACCGCGGGCGGATCGTCGGGCGGGGCAGGTGCCGCCACGGCCGCCGGTATCGGCGCGATGGGCCATGGCAACGATATCGGCGGGTCGATCCGCCACCCGGCGAACTGCAACGGCCTTTACGGATTGCGGCCCACAGCGGGCATGGCGCCGGCCTTCAATCCCAGCCAGGCTGCCGAACGATTCATCGTCTCGCAGATGGCTGCGGTTCAGGGGCCGCTGGCACGCTCCATGGAGGATATCCGGCTTGCAATGCAGGCGCTTTCGGCCCCGGACCCCCGCGATATCTGGCAAATACCCGCCGGCGACGAATATCGCGTGCCCGAACACGCGCCCTGCCGGGTCGCCATCCATGCCGAGACCGACGAAAGCGTTGTTGATCCGGAGGTTTCCGCTGCCATTCGCCACGCCGGCGAAATTCTCTCGGATGCCGGATATGATGTTGTCGAGGTCGCGCCGCCTTCACTGTGGGAGGCGATGGAATTCTGGCTGCTGCTGCTGGGCAACGAGATGCGCGCCGGGCTGGGCCTGCTGATGGAAGAGCACGGCGACTGGAAGATGAAACAGGCCTATCGGGTGCTGACGGACGGTATCCCCGAAATCTCCGATCGCGATGGCTTCCTCAAAGCCTATGCGCGCCGGTCGGCGTTGCTGCGGCAATGGCAGCTGTTCTTCGAGGAATATCCGCTTGTGGTGACAGCTGTGACCTGGACCAGACCAATGCCGGCCGAACACGACGTGTCCGAAGGGCTCGATTACGACTGGTTCCGTCGTGCGACCGCGCCGATGAGCGGGACGCCCACGCTGGGTCTGCCGGGGCTGGCTGCGCCGGTGAACACCGTGCCTGGACGTCCCATGGGGGTTCAGCTTCTGGCCGGGCGGCATCAGGATCATCGCCTGTTGCAGGCCGGCATTGTTCTGGAACGCGCCATCGGGCAGATCCTGCCGGTTGACCCGGTCTTGCCTGTCTGAACCGACCGGTCCCGTCGCGGCTGAGCGGCGGCGGGATCGACGAAGGCCGAACTGGGTTTTTCGCTGTGAGAGAAGTGGACGTGGCTGCGCTTTCAGCCGGCAGCGACTGCGTCGGCCACATAGATCGCGATCATGGTATCGAGATGAGCGCCGCCGCCATTCTTGTACAGGGTAATATCGCTGTCGGTTTCACGTCCGGCCTCGCCTGAAACCAGCGCGTAGAGATCGCCACGCACGCTGTCTTCTGAAATGATGCCGCTGGCGATGGGGATCGCGAGTTCCCCGATATGCCCGATCGTGCTGTCGCGGCTGTCCACGAACAGTCGGGCCCGCGCGATCAGATCGTCGTCGGCCTCGCGCATGTCGGCCTTGAAAGCGCCGATCAGGTCGACGTGGGTGCCGGGGCGCACCCATTCTCCCCGCAAAATGGGAGTGCGGGCCATGGTTGCCGTCGAAACGATATCGGCCGCGCCGACAGCGTCGGGCAGGTCGGCAACAGCACGGACGTCGTAGCCGTTGGCGCGCATTTCGGCGCACATGTCGTTTGCCTGCTTCGGCCGCCGGGTCCAGACCGAAATCGTCTCCAGACCCGGAAATACAGCGCTGTAGGCCTTGACCAGATTGCGGGCCAGTGTGCCGCCTCCGACAATCAGCAGGTGGCGGCTGTCGGGCCGAGCCAGAAGCCGGGCCCCCAGAACGGAGTCTCCGGCGGTCTTCAGTTCGGTGATGATCCGGGCGTCGATTATGGCAGTCAGGGTTCCGTGGACCGGTTCGAACACCATCATGGCCCCCTGTACCGTATCGAACCCCGCCTCTGGATTCCGGTCGAATACGGTGACGGCTTTCACACCGTAGCCGAGCCCCTCGATAAAGGCGGCCCGGGTCAAAAGGGTGCGGTCGGAAGGACCCTGAAACAGGTCGCCCAGCTTTGCCTTCGGCCGCGTATGCCCGTCACGCAAGGCTTCAATCGCTTCATGCCAGGAGACATGGGGGCGTGCGTCTTCGTAGGAAATGACGGTTTGCGTCATGGGGCGGGCCCTTCCGTCCTGTCTTGCGCCGGTCAGGCGATGGCGGCAACAATCATGAATTCGACACGATATTGCGGCGTCGCAAGCCTGGCCTCGCCGCAGGCGCGCGCCGGCGGGTTCTGCGGGTCGATCCATGCGTCCCAGACCGCATTCAGCGCGTCGAAATCGTCCATGTCGGCCAGCCAGATGGTTGCCGACAGGATCCGGGATTTGTCCGAACCGGCCTGGGCCAGCAGTCGTTCGACTTCGGCCAGGGCATTCCGGCTTTGTTCGGATACATCCGCACCGGCGCCGACCTGACCGGCAAGGTGTATGGTTCCGTTGTGGACAACAGCCTGGCTCATGCGCGGGCCGGGTGCGATACGGGTGATGGTCATGAAGGTCCTTTCATTTGTCTTTGATCTTGATTGCAATGATCCGTATCAGCCTGCCGGGGGAAGAACGCGGTTGACCAGTTCGACCCAGAAGGCAATGCCGTGACCCAATGCTCTGTCATCGAAGTCATAGGCGGGATTGTGCAGCGGCGCGCTGTCGCCATTGCCGATAAAAATATAAGCCCCGGGCACCGCACGCAGGAAAAAGCCGAAATCCTCCGAAGCCATTGCCGGTTTCAGATCCAGATGCACGTTTTCGAGCCCGGCGACCGCCCTCATGGCGTCTATCGCCAGATTGGTTTCGGTCGGGTGGTTTACGGTCGGCGGATAGGGTTCGCTCGGTGGACGTTCGACCGTCACGGTGCAGCCCTGCGCCTCGGCGGTCGCGGTGCAGATACGCTGGAGCTCGCTGAAGATCCGGGCCGACACGGTTTCGGAAAAACAGCGAAAATTGCAGCGCATGGTGACGGTGTCGGGAATGACGTTCCAGGCTTCGCCGCCGTGAATGGAGGTGATCGAGACAACGGCCTGATCGAACGGGCTGATGCTGCGGGATACGATCGTCTGCGCTGCCGTGACGATGGCGGCGGCGCACACCACCGGATCGCGTGCAAGCTCGGGCTTGGCAGCATGACCGCCTTCACCTTTCACCGTAATCAGCGCGCCGTCGGCCGAGGCCATGACCGGGCCATGGATGGCGGCGAAATGTCCAACGGGCAGGTCCGGCCAATTGTGCAGTGCATAGGCGCTCTTGACGGGCCAGCGTTTCAGCACGCCTTCCCGGATCATGACGTTCGCGCCGCCTTCTCCCTCTTCGGCGGGCTGGAAGCAGAAGATCAGCGTGCCGCTGAAATCACGGGTCTGCGCCAGATGGCAGGCGGCGCCGAGCAGCATCGCGGTGTGTCCGTCATGTCCGCAGGCATGCATGACCCCTTCGGTCTGTGAGGCATAGGGCGCGCCTGTTGCCTCTGTGATCGGCAGCGCATCCATATCGGCGCGCAGGAGAACCCGCGCATCGGCTTTTTCCGCCGGTCCGTCCTGACCGTGCAGAACGCCGATCACACCGGTTTTGGCAATGCCTTCGATCACCTCGTCGAACCCGAATCCCTGAAGCTGACGGGCGACGGTCTCCGCAGTGTGCGGCAGATCGAACATCAGTTCGGGCTGACGATGCAGTGCACGACGCAGCGCCACGAAATCGGGAAGGATCGATGCGATGGAAGGCGCAGTCTCTGTGGGCATGGTGTCCTCTGGTCTCAGTCGGGGTTCGGGGCGCAACAGACAGCCGGATAAACGCGACATTGCCGGATGCGGCCGGGGTCTGGCCGATCGAACAGCCCGGTTGTCGCCCGAAACCGGCTGGATCATGGCACCGTGAAGCGATATGTGTCAACTGTTGACAGTTTTTGAATTGCGTTCTATGCCCGTTTCTATACAATTATCGCAGGGAGTTCCGTCATGACGCAGGGCCAGCCAGGACCCTTCAGCATCGTTCCGTTCGTCAGCGTTGACGACATGATGAAGCTGACGCTCGACATCGGGATCGAGCAGATGCTGTACGATCTGGCGCAATGGATCGAACAGGACTTCCGGCGCTGGGAGCAGTTCGAGAAAACGCCCCGCGTGGCCGCCCATTCCGACGAAGGGGTGATCGAGCTCATGCCCACTTCGGACGGCGAGGCCTACGGCTTCAAATATGTCAACGGCCACCCCAAGAACACCCGCAGCGGGCGCCAGACGGTCACCGCCTTCGGGGTCTTGTCTGATGTCGAGAACGGTTATCCCGTTCTTCTGACCGAGATGACCCTGCTGACGGCTTTGCGCACAGCAGCGACATCGGCCATGGTCGCGCGTCATCTGATGCCCGAGGGCGCCAGCACCATGGCGATGATCGGCAATGGCGCACAGTCGGAATTCCAGTGTCTTGCCTTCAGGGCGGTGTGCGGCATCAAGCGCGTGCAGCTTTTCGACATCGACCCGGCGGCGACGGCAAAGGCGGTGCGCAATCTTGAGGCGCAAGGGCTCGATGTAGTCGGCTGCGCGTCGTCGCAGGAGGCCGTCGAGGGGGCTCAGATCATCACAACCTGTACCGCCGACAAGCAATATGCCACGATCCTGACCGATAACATGGTCGGCAACGGGGTACACATCAATGCCATGGCGGTGATTGCCCGGGAAAGACGGAATTGCACCGCGATATCCTGACCCGGTCCGAGATTTTTGTCGAATACCCGCCGCAGACCCGGATCGAGGGTGAGATCCAGCAACTGGCCGCCGATCATCCGGTCACCGAGATGTGGAAGGTGATCACCGGGCAGGCACCCGGGCGGACCTCGTCACGCCAGGTTACCCTGTTCGACAGCGTCGGTTTCGCCACCGAAGATTTCAGCGCCCTGCGCTATGTCCATGCCCAGCTGAAAACGCATCCCTATTACCAGAACCTCGACCTGCTCGCGGACCCGGACGATCCCCGTGACCTATTTGGCATGCTGATGCGCAAGCAGGCACAGTCTGGGGCGTCCTAGGGACATGGACAGCAGGGATTTGCACAATTCCGGCCTGTCGGCCGGCGATATCGCAGAATTGACCGCGTGGCGCCGGGATCTGCACCGCACGCCCGAACTGTCGGGCGAGGAGGCCCGGACCGCTGAAAAGGTTGTCGGGATGCTGGAGCCGAGCGAACCGGACCGGATACTGACCGGCATGGGTGGACATGGAGTGGCTGCGGTCTATGCCGGATCGAAACCCGGGCCCTCGGTTCTGCTGCGCTGTGAGCTGGATGCGCTTCCGATCGCGGAGCTGAACGACAACCTGCCGCACCGGTCCCAGGTGCCGGGAACGGCGCATCTGTGCGGGCATGACGGGCATATGGCCATGCTGGTTGCCACGGCGCGCTGGCTTGGCCGGAACCGGCCATCGCACGGGCGCGTGATCCTGCTTTTCCAGCCGGCCGAAGAAGACGGTTCCGGCGCGAAAAGGGTTATCGAAGACCCGCGGTTCTCTGAAATTCAGCCCGACTTTGCCTTTGCGCTGCATAACTGGCCGGGTTTGCCGCTCGGCCACGCAATCCTGTCGGAAGGACCGGCACATTGCGCCTCCCGCGGCATGAAGATCGTTCTGACCGGGCGCACCGCCCACGCCTCACAGCCTGAAACCGGCCTCTCTCCCGCCAGTGCGCTGGCACTGCTGATTGAAGATCTGGAAACGCTTTGTGCTGGCGAGGATGCGGCTTCGCCCGATTTTGCCCGTGCGAATGTGACCCATGCCCGGTTGGGCGAAGCGGGCTTCGGCACCACGCCCGGCGATGCCGAATTACATGTGACCCTGCGCACGCAAAAGGATGATGGCATGGCGCTGCTGGTGCAGCAGGCCGAAGACAGGGTAACGGCCGCCGCTGCGCGTTGGAACCTGCGGTCGGATATCAGCTATCACGATATTTTCCGTCATTGCGAAAACGCGCCGGAGGCTGTGCAGGTCTTCCGCAAGGCACTTGCAGCTGAAGATATTCCGCTTCATCCGGCAAATGGCCCGGTGCGTGGTTCGGAGGATTTCGGGCGGTTCGGCGATCATGCCAGATCGGCGCTGCTGCTGCTGGGGGCCGGCCTTGACACGCCCGATCTGCACAATCCGGATTTCGATTTTCCCGATGAACTGATCCCGGTTGGCGCACGCCTGTTTGCGCAGATCGTAACCAGCCTGCTGGATTAAGGGGCAACGGTTCGGCCGTCGGATCGTGTTTCGTGCATAGATGGCGGTGTTGTTCCGGAAAAGAGACTTGCGCAAGACCGGGCATGAAATTACTCATGTCATGATATCGATATCATATTGTCTTTGCCCGTTTGCAGAAAGAGCAGTGAATGTTTACCAGAAGTGCCATTTTCCGTGGCCGGATCAAGCCGGGGCGGGAAGACGAGTTCTATGCAGCCGTTCAGGAGAGGCTGGTTCCGGCGTGGTCGCAGATGCTGCATGCACGAGCCGTGCGGGTTTATCGGCCGCGGCAGTGCGAGGCCGGGGAGGAGGATGTCTTTCTGGTTCAGGAAATCGACTATCCCTCGCTTGCCCACATTGAAGAGGCGCTGTCTTCGCCTCGGCGCGAAGCTGCCGTTGCTGCGCTGGCGTCTGTGCGGGCGCTTTATGATGGCGAGCATCGCCATATCATTTACGAGCGTTTGACGGATTGAGGGCGTTGCAAACCCGGCCTTGATTGTGCTGCCCGCGGTCATCGGGCAAGGGCGACGCGAACAAGGGCCGTTCACCCGGCGAGCGGCACGGAAGCCGGCGCTCACATCCCGTCTGGAAAATCGTCTTCCGCCCCGATCAGCGCCAGCCCGTGGGCAATGGACAGCAGCTCGCCGCCGGTCTCGATGCGGGCAATGTCGAAACGGTCTTCGAAGATCTTGCGCACCGCCGGCACGAAGGATGAGCCACCGGTGAGGAACACCTTGTCGATTTGCGACGCGGCAATGCCGGCGCCCTCGATCGCCTCGTCGAGCGCGGCCTCCATCTGGTCGAGTTCGCCTGCAATCCAGCGCTCGAAATCGGCACGGCGCACGGTGCGGCGACTGTCCTTGCCAAGCGGGGCGAAGAAGAATTCGGCTTCCTCTTGTGCCGACAGCGCCCGTTTGGTGGCCGATATCG
Organism: uncultured Martelella sp.; assembly: GCF_963677965.2. Classification (NCBI taxonomy): domain Bacteria; kingdom Pseudomonadati; phylum Pseudomonadota; class Alphaproteobacteria; order Hyphomicrobiales; family Aurantimonadaceae; genus Martelella; species uncultured Martelella sp. Next base: position 1,568,979 of record NZ_CAXXFM010000001.1, on the reverse strand, counting down.
CCTCATAGAGCGGATAGCCTTCATCGTTTTCGACCAGGTCGATGAACAGTTCGAGCGCGTCCGGGTCGGTGGCGTCGCGCACCAGGCTTTTCAGGTCGATGAAATCGCGGGTGGTCTTGAAGATCGAAAGCTGGCTCCAGCGGCCGAAGCTTGCGTAATAGTTCGACGGCACGTCGAGCACCTTGCCGAAGCTTTTATAGCTGGTGCCCTTGCCCAGCATCGGGCTCACCACATTATCGATGATGCGGTAGTCGAACATGTCGCCGGCCACGCCGACACCGGAATGCGACAACGGCTCGGCGGAGAGCTTTCCCGCGCTTTTGGAAAACCGGATGATCGAATAGTCGGTGGTGCCGCCGCCGAAATCGGCGACCAGCACATTGGCATCGCTCTCAAGCCGGCTTGCGAAATACCAGGCGGCTGCCACCGGCTCCAGCACGAAGCGGATTTCCGGGAAACCGAAGCGGGACAAGGCCTCATTGTAACGCTCAAGCGCCAGCGCCTCGTCGGCGCCGGTGCCGGCAAAGCGCACCGGCCTGCCGGCGGCCACGCGGCTGATATCGCCGGGCCAGCCGTCGCCGGCATAGGTCATCAGCTTTTCCAGAAACACCGCCATCAGATCCGGAAACGAATGGCGGCGACCGAGCACGGCGGTTTCCCTGAAAAGCGGGCTGGCGGCATAGGTCTTGATCGACTGCAGGAAGCGGCATTCGCCGGGATGGTCGATCAGCGTGCGGATGGCGGCGGCCCCGGCCTCCGTTGCAAGCGGCGCACCGACGCCGGCCTGCCGGTCTTTCATGAACGAAAGGCAGGTGCGCATCGTATCCGTCACCCCCGCCTGGCTTTCAAACGTCAGCGAACGGGTTTCGCCCTTGCCGCGCGCGGGCAGCGCGATCACGGTGTTGGTCGTGCCGAAATCGAGTCCGAGTGCGGTCATGACGCCGTCCTTTTGCCGGGAGTGTGGTGTGAAGGCCGGCGGTTATATACCCTTACCGTGCATTGGCAAGATGGCGGGCATGAAAAAGCCGCCGCGACAGATGTCGCGACGGCTTTTGATGTTGGGGGCGTTGTTTTTCAGAGCGCCGGATAGCGGCCGTTGCGGCGGGCATCGGCCATCAGGGCTGCAATTGCGCAGGAACCGATACGGGCCTGTGCGCCATCGGCACGGCTGGTCAGGATGATCGGAATACGCGCGCCGAGGATGATGCCCGAGGAGGTGGCGCCGCCGAGCAGGACCAGCTGCTTGGCCAGCATGTTGCCGGATTCCAGATCCGGTGTCAGCAGGATGTCGGCGTCACCGGAAACGGCAGAGGTGATGCCCTTGATCTTGGCGGCCTCAAGGCTGATTGCATTGTCGAAGGCCAGCGGTCCGTCGACAATGGCATTGGTGATCTGGCCGCGATCCGCCATCTTGGAAAGGCATGCGGCGTCGATGGTGGACTGGATCGAGGGGTTGACCGTTTCCACGGCCGAGAGCACGGCGACCTTGGGGGTGATTTCGACATCGGAGGTCGCGATCATCAGGTCGATGGCGTTCTGGGCAATGTCGACCTTTGCCGCCAGATCCGGTTTGATGTTCATCGCCGCATCGGTGATGAAGAAGGGTTTCGGATATTCGGGATCGACCATGGCGAAGACGTGGGAAATGCGGCGTCCGGTTCTCAGCCCCGCATCCTTCTTGATCACTGCGCCCATATATTCATCGGTGTGCAGGCTGCCCTTCATCAGCGCTTCGGCCTCACCCTTGCTGGCAAGGGCCACGGCCTGGGCGGCGGAGGCATGGCTGTGGGGCGTGTCGATGATCCTGTAGGCGGAAATGTCGATTTCGTTTTCGTCGGCGATCGCCTTGATCTTGTTTTCAGGACCGACCAGGATAGGTTCGATCAGGTTTTCATGTGCTGCTTCAACGGCGCCCAGAAGCGCATCGCGGCTGCAGGGATGCACAACGGCGGTGGCGATTGCGGGCTTCTGCGCGGCGCGCTCGATGAAATTCTTGTTGAAGCCTGCGACATCGAATTTGTCGGCCATCGTCTGATACTCCTTGGGTATAATCGGTTATTCTTGGGAGGCTGGACAGGACAGAGCCGTCGGCGGCCTGTTGTCTGACGTTGGAAAATGTGGACCGGCGACACGGCGCGCCCTTGAAAAGACGAATGTCTCTGGGAGGTTCAGGCGCATTTCCGGTTTTTCTGCCATATCGGTCTTATCCATTTGCCGTCATGCGCCGGGTCGGCGTTGTAGACTTCGACGAAGCTGCCGGTTAACATCAACCCGCTTCGGCCAGAGGGCCGCCGCAAGACGCCTACGACTTAAGACTAAGTCCTGGTCCGGGCCTTGAGCAAGATCAATCTGGCATATCAGTCTGTCACATCTTGCACGCAACAACAGCCCTGCCGGAAGGCTCATTTCACTCAAAAACGGTTAAGGGGTAGGTTTATGCCTGGGAAAACCACAATTTTGATGTCCGTCATTTTCATGAGCCTTGCCACCGGTGCGGCCCGTGCTGACACCGGACTTTCGATCGCGGTGCCGGATGGCCCGGATGCCCGCGACATCGAAGCTGTCTATGATTGCGGCGATTTCACCATGACGGCGCGCTATGTCACCAGCGGTGAGATTGCGCTGGCGCGGCTGCAATGGCAGGATCACCTGACGGTCGCCGCCGAAGTTATCGCCGCTTCCGGCGCGCGCTATGCCGCGGGGCCTTATGTCTGGTGGACCAAGGGCGACAGTGCGACGCTTTACAATGTGATGAACGGCGAGGACGATCCGGGCATTGCCTGTGAGGCGGCGCCTTCGGGAAAATGAACCGTTTTTTTGTGATTTCCGGCTGCTCGGGCGGCGGCAAGTCGACCCTTCTCGACGCCCTTGCTGCCCGCGGCTTTGCCGTGGTGGAAGAACCCGGCCGCCGGATCGTGGCCGAGGAGACTGCCGGGGACGGCAAGGCCTTGCCCTGGGTCGATATGGCAGCCTTTGCCCGCCGCGCGATTGCGATGGCCGCCGCCGATCAAGCGGCGGTGGCTGAAAGCATGCGGCCGGTGTTTTTCGATCGCGGACTGGTCGACGCCGCCGCCGCACTTTGTCATGCGACCGGCGCGGCCGCGCCACCCGATATCGTCCGGCAGGTTCGTTACAACACGACCGTCTTCATGACCCCGCCCTGGCCGGAAATCTACCGCCGGGATGGCGAGCGCCGCCACGGGCTGGAAGACGGCATTGCCGAATATGAGCGGCTGATGGCCTTCTACCCGAAGCTCGGCTATCGGCCGGTCGAACTGCCGAAAGCCGATGTCGAAACGCGTGTGCGTTTCGTGTTGCAGCAGATCGGCTTTTACTGAAAGCGGCCGCCGCGCTGCAGCACTTCGATCTTGTATCCATCGGGATCGGTGACGAAGAAAAAGCGGGCGAAGGTCGCTCCCTCGCGTTCCATGGTCACCAGCTTGCCGACGGGAATGCCGAGTGCCGTCAACCGTTCGTGTTCGGCCGCGATATCATCGACACTGACGGCAAGGTGCCCGTAGCCATTGCCGAGGTCATAGGCTTCGCTCTGGCCTTCATTGACCGTCAGTTCCAGCTCGAAACCGGTTTCCGCATTGGCGAGATAGATCAGCGTGAACCCGTCAAAGGGGTAGCGGTCCACCACTTCAAGGCCGAACAGCAGGTTGTAGAAATCGATCGAGCGGGCTTCATCCAGCACGCGGATCATTGAGTGGATCATCTTGGCCATGGCGGCGGGCTCCCTTGGTTTTTGTCTTCCTACGCCATTTGGCGGACCCTTGAAAGGCTTTCGCCGTGCAGGCAGACGTACCCTTCAGCCGCTTGTGTGGCTTGACCGGCTGTGGGGTCGCGGCTATCGCGGGGCGTTGAGATGCTGTGTCCGGGCGGGCCGGCCGGCGGCACGAGGGACAAACATGGTATCACTGACCCGGACATCGGGCGTCAGCTTCGCGGTGGCAGCCGTTGCCACGCTTTCCGGCGTCGATGCGCTGGCCAAGAGCCTGGGCGCGGAGATGTCGAGCTTTCAGGTCACTTTCCTGCGTTATACGGTCTCGACCGTGTTTCTGGCCCTTTTCGTTGCCGTCTTCGTGCGCCGCAGACCGAAACCCGGCTTCATGAAGGAACATGCGCTGAAGGGCGTGCTGTCGGCTGCCACGGCAAGCCTGTTTTTCTACGGCATTGCCGGCATGCCGCTGGTGATGGCGCTGGCGTTGGCCATGACGGCGCCGATCTACATGGCCCTGCTCGGCGCGCTGGTTTTCGGCGAGCGGCCCGGGCGGGCGACCTATGGCGCTCTTTTCCTGGCGGTTTGCGGCTCAGGCATCATCGTTGCCACAAGAGGGTCCGGCCTTGCCGGCCCGCCGGTTTCGGTTGTCGCCATCGTGGCCGGGCTGACTGCGCCGCTGGCCTATGCGGTTACGGCAATCGTAATGAAAAAGGCGTCGGCCAACGACCATCCGATCACGCTGAGCCTGATGCAGACCGTGTTCGCAACCCTGTTTTCTGCGCCGCTGGCCATGCTGTTGTGGCAGACGCCGGACCCCGGCCTTTTCTGGCAAGTCGGCCTGATCGGGTTTTGCGGCGCGCTCGGTTTTGTCTTTCTGGTTGCCGGGCTCAACCGCATGCCGGCCTCGCTCTATGCGGTGATCGATTATTCGGCTCTGGTCTGGGCCGGGTTTTACGGTTTCGTCTTTTTCGACGAAATTCCCGCATGGCCGACGCTTGTCGGCGGAGCGCTGATCGTGGCGGCCTGTGTGCTGTCGGCGGGCCGTTCGCGCGCAATGATTGAAGACAGGCCTTGAATTTGACATCTGGCAGGGTCTAGATGCGGCCAGAATGGGACCGCATATGTGACGCAATGAAACGGCATGCGGCGAAAACAGGTGAAGCGTGAACGATATTCCCAGACAGGTTGACGATGCCGAGGCGCGTCGCGAAAAAATCAGGAAGGCCGTGACCGACATTCTGGTCGCGCTCGGCGAGGATCCGACCCGCGAGGGTTTGCTGGACACACCGTCACGTGTGGCGAAGATGTATATGGAGGTGTTCTCCGGCCTTGCCGAGGACCCGTCGGAGCATCTGAAGACCGTGTTCACCGAAGACGGCCATGACGAGATCGTGATCGTCAAGGATATCGCCTTTCACACCATGTGCGAGCACCACCTGCTGCCGTTTTTCGGCAAGGCGCATATTGCCTATCTGCCCGATGGCGGCCGGCTGACCGGCCTGTCCAAACTGGCCCGCGTGGTCGACACGCTTGCCCGCCGCCCGCAGCTTCAGGAACGGCTGACCGGCCAGATCGCCGATGCGATGGAAGCCGTGCTGAAGCCGAAGGGCGTGATGGTGCTGGCGGAAGCGCGCCACATGTGCATGGAAATGCGTGGCATCAAAGCCCACGGCGCCAACACGGTTACGCTGGTTTCGCGCGGCGTTTTTGACACGGATTCCGCAAAGCGCGCCGAGACGCTCGCCCTTCTGCGCTCCACCGGCTGAACGCCACACCGGGCCCGGCATCATTTTTTGCCGTTCTGAAGGTAAAGGCGCTTGAAAAAACCGCCAAGAGCCTGTAACAGCCCCATGCATCGCAACGCGCTCGAAAGCGCGTTCGGGCCGCCTTAGCTCAGTTGGTAGAGCATCGCATTCGTAATGCGGGGGTCACGTGTTCGAGTCACGTAGGCGGCACCAGTTTTCTGATCGCGATACGACCATCCACGATACCGGCTTGCAGTGCGCATTCCCTGATTTTTGACGGGATTATCTTATGAGTTGTTTCGCAAGAGGCCGGGAAACTCCCGAACCTGTGCACTCGGCGCGCTGACAAAGCTCGCCCCACGTTCTTTCGTCATACCGGCTTTGAGCTGGTATCCAGGGCCGCTTGTTGTGCGCTGCCAGAAAGAGTCCTTGCGGGATTCCGGCTCAAGGCCGGAATGACGGTGGGGGGTAGGCAAAGCCGTGATTGCTTACAGGGTTTGTCAACAAGCTGGGATGCGGCGCAGGGCGCCGCATCGGTGCAGCCGGAGGCTGCTTTTACATCAGGCCCAGAAGCCGGGGCAGGCCGGTTGTGAGCGCGGGGATGTAGGTGATCATCAGCAGCGCGATCACCAGCGTTATGAAGAATGGCAGCAGCGGTTTTGCCACCTTCTCGATGCTGACGCCGGCGATGCTGCATCCCACGAACAGGACCGAACCGACAGGCGGCGTCATCGAGCCGATGCCGAGGTTGAAGATCATCATCAGGCCGAACTGGACGGGGTCCATGCCCACTTCCCGCGCGATCGGCAGGAAGATCGGGGTGAAGATCAGCACGGCCGGCGTCAGGTCCATGAAGAAGCCGATGATCAGCAGGCAGATATTCATGATCAGCAGGATCACGATCGGGTTCTGGAAGGTCAGCAGGGCATCGGCGATCGCATCCGGAATGCCGGTGATGGTCATCACATAGGACATCACCCCGGAAGCGGCGATCAGAAACAGGATGACGGCGCTGGTGACCATCGAGCTTTTCAGAACTTCGATATATTCCCGCCAGGTCGCCAGCCGGTAGATCAGCGACAGGACGAAGGAATAGAGAACGGCGACGGCAGCCCCTTCGGTTGCCGTGAAGGCGCCGATGACGATGCCGCCGATGACGACGACGACCATCAGCAGGGAGGGCAGGGCCTGCCAGACGATCCTGACGGCCTCTCCGGCGCCGGGCGCTTTCGAAATCGGGAAGTTGCGGCGCTTGGCGATGATGCCGGCGACGATCATGACAGCTAGCCCCATCAGCAGCCCCGGCACATAACCGCCGATGAAAAGCGCGGAGATCGATGTGCCGCCGGAAACCAGCGAAAACAGGATCAGCGGGCCGCTTGGCGGGATCAGGATGCCCGACGGTGCCGAGGCAATGTTGACGGCCGCGGAGAAGGTCGGGTCATAGCCTTCCTTCTTCTGCAGCGGCGCCATGGTTCCGCCGACGGCGGCGGCTGCGGCGATGGCCGAGCCGGAAATCGAGCCGAACAGCATGTTGGCGATCACATTGGTATGTGCAAGCGCGCCGGGCAGGCGGCCGCCGATCAGCTTGGCAAGATTGACGAGCCGGATGGCAATGCCGCCCTTGTTCATGATGTTGCCGGCGAGAATGAAGAACGGGATCGCCAGCAGGGTGAACGAATCGACGCCGGCAAACATCTTCTGTGTGGCGACGAAGAAGGTGACGCTCGGCGGCATGAAGAACAGGCCGGTCACGATCGAGGACACGGCGATCGCCACGGAGATGGCGATGCCCTGGGCCAGCATCAGGAAAAACAGGCCGAAGAGCAGGACGGACGCAAAGACCGTTTCGTCCACATAGTCAAAGATAAAGTCCATTTTACAGGCTCCCGACCGGCTTGAGCGATGCCCGGTTGCTGTCGCGGACCAGGATGATCATGTTGAGCGACTGAAGGATGAAGATCAGCACGGCGGCGATCGGCATGATCAGGTAGATGTCGCCGATGGGAATCCGCATGATCGGCGAAAACTGTGCCATCGATGACGAGACGGCCTTGATGCCGCCGAGAAACAGGATGAACACGGAAAACACCAGAACGACGGCGTCGTTGATCAGCATCAGGATCAGTTTCTTTCGTCCGCTCAGCGCTTCGATGGCGAAAACCAGTGACAGGTGCTGGCGCGTGCCGAAGGCATAGGCCGATCCCAGAAAGGCCATCCAGATCATCATGAAACGGAGAAGTTCTTCGGTGTAGAGCGCCGGTGCGGCGAGCACGTAGCGGGTGAAAACCTGCCACAGCATCAGCCCGACCATGATCGCGAGCATCGCGGAGGTCAGGTAGAGCAGCAGGCTTTCCAGAGCATGTTTTGTCTTGTCTATCATGGATGTCCTCCATGTCGCGAACAACAAGGGGCGAGCGGCTGCTTCGCATTGTCGTCCGGGACGGTTCTCTGGTGCGGCCGCAGAGGTGTCCTCCCTGGGCGACCGCTTTTGAAGATATCATGCATCATGAAAAAAGATTGCGCCATATGAAAGAATATTTCATATTGTGGCAAACGGAGTGATGCACATGAAAAAGGAAAGCAGGCGTCTTCGTCTGAGCGATCTGGCGCGCTATTGCGGCGTTTCGCCGTCCACCGCCTCGCGGGCGCTTTCGGGAACGCCGGGCGTTCGCCCGGAGCTCAGGGAAAAGATCCTGCAGGCGGCCAAGTCGCAGAATTACCACGTTCCCACGTCGATTGCGGGCATGAAGGTCATCGTCGCTGCCAGCGCCAGCGCCATGCTCGACTACCAGCGCAATCAGTTCACGGCATTCGTGCTGGAGGGCATGCGCGAACGGGCGGAGGTTCTCGGGCTGTCGCTGACGACAAAAGCGATTTCCAGCGCCGACGACGAGCGAAAAATGCTGGAAGACGCGGCCAAGGATCCCGAAATTGCCGGTGTCTTGATGCTGACCATCGATGAGGACGATATGCTGGTCCCGGCCCGGGCCTTTGCCAGACCGGTGCTGCTGGTCAATGGCGACGATCCGCTGATGCAGCTTTCGAGCATTGCGCCCCACAACCGCGCGGCGGCCGCCCTGGCCACCCGCTATCTGCGATCGCTGGGTCATTCGCGAATCCTGTTTCTTTCACGGCCCGGCCGCCGCACCATTCTCAGACGTCTGGAAGGCTGGCGTGACGAGATCAAGACCATTCCGGGCGTTGCGTGGCGCGATCTCGTCGTCGATGCCAGCGACTGGACGCCCGAAGCCGCGATCGAGGCGATGCGCCGGCATGTCGAGGAAAAGGGGACATCGTTCACGGCCGTTCTGGCCGCCGGCGACAGTCTTGCGGCGGGCGCCATTTTCGGGCTGCGCGCGCTCGGCCTGTCGGTTCCGGACGACATATCGGTGATGGGGATCGACGGTCTGCCGCAGAGCGATTTTCTCGATCCGCCGCTGACCACCGTCCAGATCCCGATGCGTGAAATGGGCGCTGCGGCGCTGGACATGATGCGCGACCTTCTCGATAACGAGCCATTCCTGCCGCGCCGGACGGAACTGTCCTGCCGCCTGACCGAGCGCGGTTCGACCGCGGCCGTAAAGGGTGGCGCGGACTGATCTGCCGCTTGCGGCAATCCCGCAGAAAGAATGCCGACCGACGGGCCACAGGGCCCGTCGGAATTTGCAAGGGTTACACAGTCGTGCCGGCGATCGTTCCTTCGATTGTCCATTCCGTCGGATCGAGCCGGCGCCCTTCGGCCGCGACAGACCCGTCATCCCCGAAAACGATCTGGCCATATTCCGGATCATCGACAGTGATGGTCCCGTCCTCAGCCTGCGTGAAGCCGGTGGCCTTGAAGCGCGCGTGGAAACCGGCGAGGCCGCCGTTTTCTCCATCGCTTTGACCAAGCCGGAACAGCCATGCGGTCTCCCGCCCGTTCTGGCGGATCTCCATGCCGGCCGTGGGACCTGTTTCGACGGGCACGAGCGGTGTCGCGCCAGTCACCTGAACCATGCCCTTGCCAGAGCGCGCGCAGGCGGCGTGGGTGTCGGCGATGGTTTCGTCGAAGACCTGCGCCGGGAACCAGATATGGCTGAAATCCGGCTGGTCTTCGTGGGTGCTGAAGATGACCACGGCCAGGTTCTTGTACTGATGGACGCGCGGCAGCGCGCCGCAGCCGCCCCAGTAGGATGGCCGGCCGAAGCCGCAGTGGATGACCTCGCCGGGATGGTTCACCCAGATCTGGGCATCCGGATTGTCCCCGATCCGCAGTTGCAGAACGGTTTCCTGATAGCCCCATTCGCCCCAGCGGTAGCGGGCAAGCGAGCCCATGGCCGTTTCGGCGGTCTTGTAGTGGTAGAGATGCGCGAACCGGTTTTCGCCCTGCGAGAAGGTCCATTCCTGTTCCTCAGCGCCGGTAAGGCAGGCCTTCTGGCGATCGCTTGTCGGAATGACAAGGCCGAAATCGCGCAGGCACAGCAGGAACTGCGGCAGCGTCTGGAAGGTGCGGCCGTAATTGCCGCGCGACCAGAGGACCCGGGCGATGGCCGAAAGCTCACTGGTGCGGGCGGCCATCAGGGTATGCTCGTAGGAGCGGCCCTGTGCTGCCGTCAGCGTGCCGTGATGGGCGGAAGCGGCAACGACCGTAATCAGCCGCAGGATCGCCTTTCCGGCGCGCGCGCGGATATCCGCGTCATGGGCCAGCGCATAGAGCGTCGTCAGACCCTTCAGATCGATCGGGAAATAGGGAACCGAATTGAACTCGGCCATTTCCCATTTCTCGAAGTGATCGAACCAGTCCCGGAGCCGGGCTGCACCGCGTTCTGATTGCTCGGCGCCGCTCACACTGGCGCGCATGAATGTCTTGTCGACATGAAAATGACCGGCCAGATAGGCGGCGGTGTGAAACAGCAGCGCATGGTTTTCCGAATAATACCACTGCACGTCATTGCCGGGCTCATCCATCCAGTAACGGAAGTTGAGGGTTGCGGCGTCGATCCGCGCGCGGATGTCATCCGACAGAAGATCGCCGTAGCGAATACGTCCGAACAGCAGCGGCACCAGATGGAAGTCGGCGCAGTCGTGGCAGTTTTCGATTTTCGGCAGCGAGGCGGCAATCATCGCCTCGGTCTGTGCGCCGCCAAGGCCGAGCCCCAGCCGCGCCAGTGCCGAAATGGCATCGGCATAGCCCTTGTCGGCGACATGGCGGAGCGCTTCCGCGATGCGGTCTTCAAGGCTTTCGGGTGGTTCGCCCTGATCTTCGCAGCGCGCGATTTCCACCGTAAACGGTCGCGACAGCGTCAGGCCGCCGGCGCTCAGGCGCACGTCGAAATGACGGAAATCGCTGTGAAACGCCGAAACATCGCCAACGACAAGCCGCGAGGCGCCGGCCGGCAGGCTTGCGGTAAACGTGTCATGTTCTTCCGCCAGGAAATCCCCGGCGACGACGATTTCGACATCGAGATCGCGGCTGACGGTTTCGGGGCAATGAAAGGCGACCGTCCCGGCAGAATAGGCCGGGTGCTCGAAATGCATGGTTTCCAGCATCGTCTCGATTTCGTCGGCAAGCCCGCTTTCGCAGGGGACATCGAGCGAAACGGCAGCGGCAGGGCCTTCGCAGTAATCGAGTTCGAAGAAGTAACGGGCATCGCGCTCGGCAAGGTCGTCGAAGAACACGGCGATGTCGTTCAGCCCGGCCTTCAGCTCGACGTCGAATTCCTGGTCGGTCTCGAAATTGCGCTGATAGACGCTCATCGAGCCCGCTTCGGCTCCGTTGACGAACAGGATCGCGCCGCCGCAGCAACTGAGCTTCAGCCGCGCCGTTCCGGCAGTTTCAGCCTCGATGCGCGTTTCCGCCCATGCGGAAACCGCCGTGGCGCGGAACCAGAAGCCGGACAGATCGACGCGCGGCGAACCGAACGGCGTCCAGATGCGGCCGGGGCCTTGTTTTTCGACGATTACCGGCCGCTTGCCGCGCCGTTCGCTGACGAACTGGGTGCGGCAAGGATATTCGTGCGGAATGAAGTTCTTTTCCTTGGTGAGGAAGAACTGGGCATCCATGTGGCCCGACATGGTGGTGTCGGGCACGTTGTATTCTTCCTCGGCTATGGCCGATACGTGCCAGTAGCAGACCGGAGAACCGTCCGGCAGCGGCCGGCGCATGGCGCCGTCTTGTGCTTGATGTGCCATCACAGAAGGTCTTTCACGGCAACGGGCGTAACATCATTATAGGCCTTGTTTTCACCGGTCATGCCCCAGACGAAGCAATAGGGACCGGTGCCTGCGCCCATATGGATCGACCATGCGGGCGAAAGTATGCCCTGCCGGTCGGCGACCACGATATTGCGCACCTGTTTCGGCTCGCCCATGAAATGCATGACCCGGTCTTCCGGCGCCATGTTGAAATAGACATAGGCCTCCATGCGGCGTTCGTGCACATGCGGCGGCTCGGTGTTCCAGATGCTGCCGGGCGCAGGCTCGGTAATTCCCATCAAAAGCAGGCAGCTCGGCAAGACTTCCGGGTGAATATACATGCGCAGCGTGCGCTTGTTGGCATGCGCCTCGTCACCCATGGTGACGGGCTTGGAATCGGCCTGCCGGATAAGCGCCGAAGGCACGGCATAACCGGCGGGAACCGAGTTCATGTAAAAGGCGGCGGGTTCGGACGGGTCTTTCGAGGCAAGGCGGACGGATTTCGTGTCGCGCCCGACATAGACGATATCGCGGTGCTCGACCGTGAAGACCGCGCCATCGACCGTCACGGTTCCGGTTCCGCCGAGATTGGCGATGCCCATTTCGCGGGCGTCGAAGAAGCCCGGCGTTCCCACAGCCGCGCCATCGGCGATTTCGGTTTCCGCATTGACCGCCAGGAAGCCGCCGATGATCATCCGGTCGACATGGGTGTAGACCATCTGCAGCTTGTCGGCGACAAACAGGTTATCGAGCAGGAATTCCTCCCGCAGGCGTTCGTTGGAATAAGTGCGGACGTCTTTCGGGGATACGGAATAGCGTGTGTCTTCAAACATCATTCTTCCTCCGCTTGAGCAATATTGAGGGCTTCGACCAACAGCAGCAGGGCCATGGACTGGCCATAGCCGGTCGGCTGGATCGGGATGTCCTTGTAGAACTGGAGATCGTGCCCCATACGGGTGCCGTAGGAGACATTGTCGACAATGCCGTCAGCGCCGATATTGTCGAGCGTGACGGAAAGCGCCTTCAGGCCGGCCTCGTGCCAGCTTTGAGGGCCGATCCCCAGCCTGGCGCCTTTCAGGAGCGCGTAACCAATGGCGGCGGTGGCGGAGATTTCCTCATAGGAGGTCGGATCATCCACCAGCGTATGCCATGCGCCGCTTGCCGCCTGATAGCCGATCAGCGTTTCAAGCTGGGCCTTGACCACTTCCGTCAGGTAACGCTTCGTGCCCTCGTCGAGTTCGGCAAGCTCGATCAGGTCGAGAACGCCGGCTGAAATCCAGGAATTGCCGCGCGCCCAGCGGGCACGGGCGAAATTGTGGTTGCCGTCAAAGGTCCAGCCGTGGAACCAGAGCCCGGTTTCCGGCTCGGACAGGTAATGCGTGTGGATCATGAACTGGAAGGCCGCTTCGCTGACCAGGTCGCGGCGGCCTGCGCCCTCGCCGTAACTGGCCAGGAACAGCGCCACCATGAACAGCGTGTCGTCCCACAATTCATCATCATTGATCTTGTCGGAAACATTGTGCTGGAAACCGCCGCAGCGCGTGCGCGGCATGTCCGTCAGAATTCTGTCGGCCCAGTCCTTCATCGGCGCTTCCCAGCGGGGATCGCGGGTTTCGCGCCACAGAAGCGAGAGCGCCAGCATCGGCGCGGTGGTGTTGACGTTTTGCGGCGGCAGCCCTTTTTCGATATGGGCTGAATACCAGTCCTCAAGCAGGGTCTTCACTGCCGTGTCGCCCGTCTTCAGCCACATCTGTGCCAGTCCGTAAAGGCCGACGCCCTGCGGCCATTCCCAGGCGTTGAAGCTGACATAGTCGCCGGCTGTGCCGTCGAGATTCGGTTCGTCGAACTTGCCTTCATCCCGCAGCGATTTCAGGCCGGCGACCAGCAGCTCGATCTTTTGTTTCAGTTGGGTTCTGGAGAGCACGGGTTTTCCTCCGGTGCATGGTCATGATGGCAATAATATGCACCATGAAAATTAATTGCGAAATATGAAAGAAAATTTCATTTCGCGTTTTTTGGATGACAACAGCCGGTCACGAACGACAACGCGCTGAAGCGGCTGCGCAGACGCGCAACCGCAGTTTTGGCCTTGCCCGGATGCGTGAGAGGCAGCGCCCCACCGGACGATCGGCCGGCAGTAGATGCCTCAGCGGGCGAGCCAGCCGCCATCGACCGCAATGGTGTAGCCGTTGACATAGGAGGATGCTTCGCTGGCGAGGAAGACTACCGGTCCGGCCAGATCGCGCGGGAGGCCCCAGCGCGCAGCGGGGATCCGGCCGAGGATTTCGCTGCTGCGTTCCTCGTCGGCGCGCAATGCGGCGGTGTTGTTGGTGGCCATATAGCCGGGCGCAATCGCGTTGACGTTGATGCCGTGCTGCGCCCATTCATTCGCCATCAGCTTGGTAATGCCCATAACGCCGCTCTTGGACGCCGTATAGGAGGGAACGCGGATGCCGCCCTGAAACGACAGCATGGAGGCGACATTGACGATCTTGCCGCCACGCCCCTGTTCGATGAACCGGCGTGCAACGGCCTGGGACAGGAAGAAGACGCTCTTGATGTTGATATTCATCACGTCGTCCCAGTCCTTTTCGGAAAAGTCGACGGCGTCTTCGCGGCGGATAATGCCGGCATTATTGACCAGAATATCGATCCCGCCGAATTCGCGAACGGCCGTTTCAACGATCTGCGGTATCTCGTCCTGTTTCATCAGATCGGCTTCGATGGAGACGAAACGGCGCCCCAGCGCCTCGATCTTGGCGATCGTTTCCGCCGGTTCGACGATATTGACGCCGACAATATTCGCACCGGCTTCCGCCAGCGCAACGGCCATGCCCTGGCCAAGCCCGGTATCGCAGCCGGTGACGATTGCCGTTTTTCCGGAAAGGTGAAAATCATCGGTGATCATGGTGCTTCCAGTCTTTTGATTGGTGAAACGGTGCGGGCGACAGCCCGCCAGAACGGGCGAGCGATTCGCGGAAACGCGCCGCCACTCGAACTGATTGTTTTGACAGGATTTCTCTGTAACCAGGTGCGACCACCTGGCTGCGACATGCCTTGAAAAAGAAAAGGCGCTTCCTGTTTTGATGAGACAAGAAGCGCCTTTTCCGTCAGGTCCGGGAGGACTTTACTGAGCGTTCTGGATGGCATCGACCAACTGGCCGATTGCCGGATCCTGCTTGTATTCCTCGATCAGAGGCGCAACCTTTTCCTGGAAAGGCGCCTTGTCGGGACGGACGATGGTGACGCCCATTTCTTCGATCTGCTGCATGGCCTCGTCGACGGCCTCGTTCCAGACCTTCTTCTGCTCCTGCGTGGCGTGAACAGCGGCTTCCTCGATGATGGTGAGTTGCTCATCGGTCAGCTCGTCCATCGCCGTCTTGGAAATCACCAGGAAGTCGGGAATGCGCAGATGTTCGTCCAGCGAATAGCATTCGACCACTTCGCCGTGACGGCCGAGCGTCAGCGCCGTCGGGTTGTTTTCAGCGCCGTCGATGACGCCCTGCTGCAGGGCCGTGTAGATTTCGCCGTAGGGCAGCGGGGTCGGAATGCCGCCCATCAACTCGACCATCCGGATGGAGGTGTGCGAGTTGATCACGCGCAGCTTCTGGCCCTTCAGGTCGTCCGGCGTCTCGACGCATTTCGACTTGGTGTAGAACGAGCGGGCGCCGCTGTCGAAATAGGTCAGCCCCATGAAGCCGCTGTCGAGCGAGGCCTGATAGACCGGATCGACAATCGGCCCGTCCATGACGTCGTAGAAATGCTCCTGGCTGTTAAACAGATAGGGCAGCGTGAAGGCCTGATAGATCGGGTTGAAGTTTTCCAGGTTGGCGGCGCTGACGCGGGTAATGTCGACCGCGCCGTTCTGGACCTGCTCGAGAACTTCACGCTCGGAACCCAGAACGCCGTTCATGTAAAGGCGGATCTTGACCTCGCCGTCGGTCTTTTCCTCGACCTCTTCGGCGAACTGTTTCAGGATCACGCTTGTCGGATGGTCTGCCGCCAGCGCGTCGGCCAGTTTCAGGCGAACCGTGGCATTGGCCGAGCCGGCTGTCAGTGCGATGCCCGCGGCAAAGACCGCCAGCGCTGATGTCAATTTCTTCATTGTCTCACTCCCTGTGGCAATTTGTTGTCCGCTGCAATGGCGTCCTGGACGCAAGTTCAACGGACATGATGGAATTCATTATGCAGGATGAAATTATATTCTCAATATGAAAGAAAATTTCATCCTGGTGTGAGCCGTCGTTTGTTTCAGGTGTGCCTTTGGGCGTGCCCGAAGGGCATGTGTTCCGAAGATGCTGTGGCTGCCGCACGAATCCAGAATTTTGAAGCAGAACGATGATCAATTCCGACTGTCGCCCAACCGTGCTTTTTGCCGGGGGGGATTGTCCGGCCTGCCCGAGGGCTTTCGCGTTGTTGGATGGTCGTTTCCGGTTCATCGCAAGAACCTGTTTTATCTGGATATCGATCCCGCTTCATCGGTGGTTCCGAAAACTGGAGGCCCCTCGCAGCAAGCCCGGACATGACGCTGAGAGATGGAAGACAAGCCGTCTCGGCACAGTGATGGAGCGATGCTGATCATTCCTGTCGGCGACGCATCGTCATCGTGTCTATTTTGCCGTTCGGCGTTCGTGGCGCCATCGGCAGATTCGGGACTGGAGGGCAGGGCGCTCTCAAATTTTTATGAAAAAGTTCTGCTATATCAAAGCGTTGTATATGTGGTCGTTACCGTCTGCTTGACGTCTTCATTTTTGTTGGAATAGTTATGATATAACATTACCAAAAGTGAAGGATACCGCATGCTTTCCCGAAACGACCGCCGTCTGCCCGTGACCGTCCTTTCCGGCTTTCTCGGGGCCGGCAAGACGACCCTGCTCAACCATGTGCTCAACAATCGCGAAGGGCGCCGGGTTGCCGTCATCGTCAATGACATGAGCGAGGTGAATATCGATGCCGATCTGGTGCGCGAGGGCGGTGCGGATCTTTCGCGCACCGACGAGAAGCTGGTGGAGATGACCAATGGCTGCATCTGTTGCACGCTCAGGGACGATCTTCTGACCGAAGTACGCCGGCTCGCTGCCGATGGCCGCTTCGATTATCTGCTGATCGAGGGAACGGGCATTGCCGAACCGCTTCCCGTCGCCGCCACGTTTTCCTGGCGCGATGAACAGGGCTTCAGCCTGTCGGACCACGCCCGGCTCGATACCATGGTGACCGTGGTCGATGCCGCCAATCTGCTGCGCGATTATGCCAGCCACGACCTCCTGAGCGACCGTGGTGAAACGGCAGGTGAAGGCGATGACCGCACTCTGGTCGACCTGCATGTGGAGCAGATCGAGTTTGCCGATGTCGTGGTGGTCAACAAGGTTTCCGATGTCTCGGCCGCCGGGCGGGCCGATGTGATCAGCGTGATCCGGGCGCTGAATGCGGATGCGCGCATCATCGAGGCCGATTTCGGGGCCGTGGCGCTGGATCAGGTGCTCGATACCGGGCTGTTTTCGGAAGACAGGGCCAGCCAGCATCCGCTCTGGGCCAAGGAGCTTTATGGTTTTGCCGATCATGTACCCGAAACGGAGGAATACGGCATCGGCAGTTTCGTCTATCGCGCGCGCAAACCGTTTGCGCCGGAAAAATTCGACCGGTTCACGAAGACGACCTTTCCCGGTCTGATCCGTGCCAAGGGGCATTTCTGGCTGGCCACGCGGCCGGATTTTGCCGGTGAATTCTCGCTTGCCGGCGCGATTGTCCGCTGCGGGCCGCTCGGGCGCTGGTGGGCCGCGGTGCCGGAAAGCCGCTGGCCCGACAGGCCGGAGCTGAAGGCGATGATCGCGGCAAGCTGGGACAAGGCCTTCGGCGACCGACGGCAGGAGATCGTGTTCATCGGTCAGTCGATGGACGAGGCGGCGATCCGCGCAGCGCTCGATGCCTGCCTCGTCGATGCCGATACCGTAAACCCCTACAATGCCGATCGCCACCTCGACCTGACGGACCCGTTCCCGCGCTGGGGCTGATCACATCATGGACGGAATGAAAAGCGCCAGGGCCGGAAAGGCGATGAGAAGGGCGATGCGGACGATGTCCATGGCCACGAAGGGCAGCAGGCCGGAGAAGATCGTGCGAAGACTGACATCGCGCACCACCGTGTTGAGCACGAAGGCGTTCATGCCGACCGGCGGGGTGATGTAGCTCACCTCGGTGATCACGACCACGAAAATGCCGAACCAGATCAGGTCGAAGCCCTGCGCGGCGACGATCGGATAGAAGATCGGCACGGTGAGCGTGATCATCGAAAGCCCCTCCAGCACGCAGCCGAGCAGCAGGTAGACGATCAGGATGGCAATGATGGTGGCATAGGGCCCGTCGCCGAACATCGAGAGCGCGGACTGGATATCGCTCGTCATGCCCGAGAGGTTGACGTAGTTGGTGAAGGTCAGCGCGCCAAACAGGATGAAGAACATCATCGCCGTGGTCTTGACGGTGGAATAGAGAATGCTCCCGAGATCGGCCAGTTTCAGCCGGCCGGAGAAAAGCGCGAGCACGAAGGCGCCGAATGCGCCCATGCCGGCGCTTTCCGTCGGCGTGAAGATGCCGAGATAGATGCCGCCCATGACGAAGATGAAGAGCGCAAGCGCGCCGGCCGTGCCCTTCAGCGCCAGAAACCGTTCCCTGAGCGAGAGCCTTGGCTCTGCGGGCAGGTCCTGTTTCAGAAACCGCACGGAAATCATCACCGCGATGGCATAGCCGAAAATGCCGAGAAGGCCGGGCACGATGCCGGCCATGAACAGCTTGCCGATATTCTGCTGCGTCATGATGCCGTAAAACACCAGGATGACGGAGGGCGGGATCAGGATGCCGAGCGTGCCGCCGGCGGCAATCGAGGCGGTGGCCAGACTGTCGGGATAGCCGAAGCGGCGCATCGAGGGCAGCGCGATTTTCGACATGGTGGCCGCCGTTGCCAGCGACGAGCCGCACACGGAGGAAAACCCGCCGCAGGCGGCAACCGTTGCCAGCGCGAGGCCGCCCTTGCGGTGCCTGAGCCAGGCATGGGCGCTGTCATAAAGCTCACGCGCAATGCCGGACTGGACGACGAAATTGCCCATCAGCAGAAACAGCGGCATGACGGTCAGCGCATAGGAGCGGCCATTGTCGAAAAACGTGGCGCCGAGCAGCGCGAAGGACGGCTTGAACCCGATGATCGAGGCCGTGCCGGCAATGCCGATCAGCGTCAGCGAAAAGGCGATCGGCATGCCGACCAGCAGCAGTGCGATCAGCACTGCAATCCCGATGGGCCATTCGATCATGATGGTCTCTTGAAAAGGGCTGTGAACGCCAAAGCGAGCGTGACCAGCGCGGAAATCCCCGCACACACGGCACAGAACCAGACGACGGGCGCAACCGGCAGGCGCAGCGAATTGGTGACGAGATTATAGCCGCCGACCTGCAGGCCATAAACATAAAGCCGCCAGGCGATGACGCCGAGAACGCCGGATGAGACCAGCCCGGTCAGGAACAGGCGCGGCCGTTCGCTCCAGCGCGGCAGTGACTTGGTGACGAGGTCGACGGTGACATGACCGCCATCGAGGCAGACGGCCGGAAGACCGAGATAGACGATGGAAACCAGAAGAAGCTCCGAGACCTCGGCAGCGCCCTTGACCGGTGCGTTCAGCAGGTAGCGCCCGACGACGTCGGTGACGGTCAGCGCCATCAGCGCCAGCAGCAATGCGCCGGCGGTGACACTGAGCACAATACGAATGCCGCGAGCCATGGGACTCGCGGCGTGATGCGCATCATCGATAATGTCGGCGTCGCTCATTCGCCCTGCAGTTCGTCGATATTGTCCTTCATGAGGGCCATCGCCTTGGCGGACGACACACCGGCCTCATCGATCTCGGCAAGCTTGGCTTCCACCACCGGCGCAACCTTTTCGCCGATTTCGGCGACCTGTTCGGGTGTCGCGTCGTGGAAGGTGACCTTGCCCTGCATGGCTTGAAGGCCCGCCGCATCGGCCGCATCCCAGGCCTGGCCTGCAAGTCGTGCCAGCGCCTCGCCGGAAACGCTGTCGATTGCCGCCTGGTCTTCCGGCGAAAGCCCGGCCCAGCTGTCCTTGTTCATCACCACGAAGAAGGAGGTGTTGTAGAGCCCGCCCGGAATGACCAGCGCCTGGTTCACCATGTCCGTCAGCCCGAAGAAATTGACTGATTCATAGGGAAAGGTAATGCCGTCGGCGACGCCCTGCGACAGCAGTTCATAGGTCTGCGAGGAGGGGCCTTCGACCGGCACGCCGCCAAGCGCGCTCACCAGCTCATGAACGATGCCGCCGCCAACGCGGATCTTGGCGCCGTCGATGGCCGAAAGCTCGGAAAGGTCGCCGCCATTCATGAAAACCTGGCCCGGCCCGTGCGTAAACACGGCCAGCACATGCACATCGTCATATTCGCCGGCGTCTTTCAAAAGCGAATCCCATGTGCGCCAGTAGGCGACCGACGTGGCCTCGGCGGTATCGCCCCAGAACGGGATTTCGGCGATATTCGTGGTGCGGAACCGGCCCGGATTATACCCCTGAACCCCGAAGGTGATGTCGGCAACGCCGTTGACGGCGAGATCGTACTGCGCCGGCGGCGGCCCGAGCGGTGCCGGCAGGATATTGGTCGTGACCCGTCCGTCGGTGGCTTTCTCGATGGAGGCCGCAAAGGGCTCGATCACGTCCTTGACCAGCGGGTGTGAAGGCGGCAGCCAGTTTGCAATCGTCAGCGTTTCGTTCGCAAATGCATGGCTTGCGAACAGAATGCCTGCAAGCATGGTGGCCGCCTTCAACGTGGTCTTCATGTTTTCAAGTTCCCTGATGGTGTTTGGTTTGCAAAGAAGCTGGACCAGAGCGCGTTGCATTGTCAATTGGCAAAGCGGTTCTGCTCTCTGCACCGTCGCTGCTTTTGTGCCGGAAGCCGGCGTTTTGCAACAGAAAAAGCCGCCGGCGCGTGCCGAGGGCTTAAAACGCCTTCCCGATGACGCTGCGTGCATTTGCCGCTCGGATTCACTTCCGGTTTTCGGCTGAAATATGCGATACTTGTCAACGCAGGGACGTCATCGTTTCTCAAGGGAGGAGAATAAAATGAAAGCGCTTGTCTATCAGGGCCCCGGCAACAAGGAATGGGCTGAAAAGCCGATGCCGAAGATCGAAAAGCCCACCGACGTTATCGTCAAAATCACCAAAACCACCATTTGCGGCACTGATCTGCACATCCTGAAAGGCGATGTGCCGGAAGTCACCTCCGGCCGCATTCTCGGGCATGAAGGGGTCGGCGTGGTCGAAGAGGTTGGCGCTGCGGTGCGCAATTACAGGAAGGGGGACCGGGTCCTCATTTCCTGCATCACCTCATGCGGCAGCTGCGCCAATTGCAAGCGCCAGCTTTATTCGCATTGCGAGGACGGCGGCTGGATTCTCGGCCACCTGATCGACGGCACCCAGGCCGAATATGTCCGCATTCCCCACGGCGACAATTCGCTCTACCCGATCCCCGAAGACGCGGATGAGGAAGCGCTGGTGATGCTGTCGGATATCCTGCCGACCGGTTTCGAAATCGGCGTTCTGGCCGGCGCCGTCAAACCGGGCGATGCGATTGCCATCGTCGGTGCCGGGCCAATCGGCATTGCCGCGCTTTTGACGGCGCAGTTCTATTCGCCGGGCCGGATCATCATGGTCGATATGGATGAAAACCGGCTGGGTGTGTCCCGCCAGTTCGGCGCGACCGATACGATCCGCGTCGGCGAGGAGGATGCGGTGGCCAAGATCCGCGAAATGACCGGCGGTGTCGGCGTCGATGTCGCCATCGAGGCGGTTGGCGTTCCGGCGACGTTCGATGTCTGCCAGCAGGTTGTCGCTGCTGGTGGCCATGTCGCCAATGTCGGCGTTCACGGCGCGCCGGTGGAACTGCACCTCGAAAACCTCTGGATACAGAACATCAACATCTCCATGGGGTTGGTGAATACCAACACCACGCCGATGCTGATGAAGACCGTTCAGTCCGGCAAGATCGATCCGTCGAAACTGATCACCCACCGGTTCGAACTGAACGATATTCTCAGTGCCTACGAGGTTTTCGGCAATGCCGCACGCGAAAAAGCGCTGAAGGTGATCATCAGCGCCTGAGTGTTGCCCTGCGGGTGTTTTTCACACCGGGCTACAGTCCCGAAAATATGTTGAGGCGCTGCCTGTCGGCAGCGCCTGGACCGGCTGGCGATGTGTCGCGCCGATCTTGACGCGACAGCCTTTGGCGCGCGCCGCTTTCGTTGTTGGTTATCTGGCGGTCGCCGCGCCAATGCCGCCGCCGACCAGACCACCTGCGATAGCGCCTGTGGCATCACCGGTGATGGCGGACCCTGCGGCAACACCGACGCCGGCGCCGATCGTGGCGTTGCGCTCCTGCGTGGTGCAGGCGGCGAGCGGAAGTATGAATGCGATGGCGAGAACGGCTTTCTTCATTGTGTCTGTCTCCAGTGATCAATCCAATGGTCGATTAGATATAACCTGCGAGCAGCAGGATTATGACGATGAGCAGGACAAGGCCAAGACCGCCGGATGGCCCGTAACCCCATGTCCGCGAATATCCCCAGCGCGGCAATGCGCCGAGCAGAAGAAGAATAATGATGATAAGCAGGATAGTACCGAGCATTTTTTCTCTCTCCTGGGTAATCAGTTGGAGCTTCAACGTCCCGGCGTTGTATTTTGTTCCCGCAATCGCATCCGTTGACGGAAAAGTAAACTGGAAAGCAGCACGTGACGCTTCGGTGTTCGGTTTTCCAACGCACTGAAAAATATGGTTAAAAAGTCATTAATCCACCAAATATAGCGGTGAACAAAACCGGAAGATCGCGCTGTCTGTGATTCGTCGCTGATTCGTTCCGGCTTTGGTCTTCGACCCGTAAATCAGGTTTTCCGAGCGTTTTTCGGCCACCTGATGTGAGGCGACATGCCTGGGATTTGCTTTCTTGCCGGGGCCGGTGAGTGAGAGAATGGCGGACAGCCTGTCGGATTCAGCAATGTCCCGTCTGTTCATCTTTTGTTTACGAAGGTTAACGCGATTGTCCTGATTTGCACTGGTGAAGAATCGTGCGTTCCACATCTAGGGTATTAAATTGGCAAAAACCCAACATATAGCCGTGAACAAACCGGGAAAACAGCAGAGTCAGCGATTCGTCTGTGATTCGTTCGCATCTGTTCCAAATATTAAGAAAGGTCGGGTTTCGGGGCAAAATGCACGCCCCTCTTGCTTGCAGGGCGCAGGCGGTCCATCTATAGAGAAACGCGCGCCGGAGGATTGCGATCCGGCGATTGAAGCAATGGACGGGGGCGGAGATTTTGGCCCCGGCCAGGGAATTTGGGACCGGGACATTGAATTCAGAAGCAATGATCTTGAGCGGACGCGGGGTGACCGCCATGCTCGGTCCGACCAATACCGGCAAGACCCATTTTGCCATTGAACGGATGGTGGCGCACTCATCCGGGGTTATTGGCCTGCCGCTGCGCCTTCTTGCCCGCGAAGTCTATAACCGCCTTGTCGAGCGCGTCGGCGTCAATCGCGTCGCGCTGATCACGGGCGAGGAAAAGATCGCCCCGAAAACCGCCCGCTACAGCGTCTGCACCGTGGAAGCGATGCCGCGGGAAACCGATGTCGCCTTCGTTGCCATCGATGAGGTTCAGCTTGCCGGCGACCTGGAGCGCGGCCACATCTTCACCGACCGGATCCTGCATCTGCGCGGGCGTGAGGAAACGCTGCTTTTGGGCTCGGCGACGATGAAGCCGATCCTCAGGCAATTGCTGCCGGGTGTTTCGATCGTGGAGCGGCCGCGGCTTTCAAGCCTGTTTTATGCCGGCCAGAAGAGAATTACCCGCCTGCCGCGCCGTTCGGCCATTGTCGCCTTTTCCTCAGACGAGGTCTATGCGATTGCCGAACTGATCCGCCGTCAGCGCGGCGGCGCGGCCGTGGTGCTCGGCGCGCTGTCGCCGCGCACCCGCAATGCGCAGGTCGAACTCTATCAGAACGGCGATGTCGAATACCTGGTGGCGACGGACGCGATCGGCATGGGGCTGAACCTCGATGTCGATCATGTCGCCTTTGCCCAGGACCGCAAGTTCGACGGACATCAGTATCGCAATCTCAACGCCGGAGAGCTTGGCCAGATCGCCGGTCGCGCCGGCCGCCATATGCGTGACGGCACGTTCGGCGTCACCAGCCGTGTGCCGCCCTTTGACGACGAACTGGTCGAGCGGTTGGAAACTCATCAGTTCGACCCGGTGAAGGTGTTGCAGTGGCGTTCCAAGGCGCTTGATTTCACCTCGCTGCACGCGCTGAAGGCCAGTCTCGATGAGGTGCCGCGCGTTCAGGGGCTGACACGCGCATTGCCGGCCGTCGACCAGCGCGCGCTGGAATTTCTCGCCCGAAGCCACGCCGTCGCCGGAAAGGCTGATCGGCGCGACAGGATCGAGTTGCTGTGGGAAGCCTGTGCGCTGCCCGATTATCGGCGGATCACGCCGGCCCAGCATGCCGACCTGATCGCCTCGCTTTATCTCGATCTGGTCGAGCACGGCACGGTGGACGAGGATTTCCTTGCAAAACAGGTCCGCCATGCCGACCGGACCGATGGTGAAATCGATACGCTTTCCGCGCGTATTGCCCAGATCAGAACATGGACCTATGTGTCGAACCGGCCCGGATGGCTTGCCGATCCGACACACTGGCAGGAAAAGACACGGAAAATAGAGGATCGGCTGTCGGATGCCCTGCATGAGAGGTTGACGAAACGCTTCGTTGACCGCAGGACTTCCGTGCTAATGAAGCGCCTGAGAGAGAATGCGATGCTTGAAGCTGAAGTGAGCGTGAATGGGGATGTCTTTGTCGAAGGACATCATGTGGGGGAACTGGCTGGCTTTCGTTTCAAAGCCGTGTCCGGAGCCGAAGGGCCGGATGCCAAGGCAATCGAGGCGGCGGCGCTGAAGGCGCTGGCGCTCGAATTCGAGGCGCGCGCCGCGCGTCTTCATGCCTCCGGCAATTCCGATCTGGTGCTGGATTCGTCCGGCACGGTGCGCTGGCTCGGCGATCCGGTGGCGCGTCTGGTCTCCACCGACAACATTCTGAGGCCGCGCGCTGTGCTGTTGGCCGACGAACAACTGACCGGTACGGCGCGTGACCATGTTGTCGCCCGCATCGAGCGTTTCGTCGCCCATACGATCCAGACGGTTCTGAAGCCGCTTGATGATCTCGCCAATGCCGACGATATCGAAGGGCTGGCGCGGGGGCTGGCTTTCCAGCTCGTCGAAAATTACGGCGTGTTGTTCCGCCGCGATGTTGCAGCCGAGGTCAAGGCGCTCGACCAGGATGCGCGTGCGTCGCTGCGCCGCTATGGCGTGCGGTTCGGCGCCTATCATGTGTTCATGCCGGCGCTGCTGAAGCCGGCGCCCGCCGAGATGATCACCCTGCTCTGGGCCCTTGCCAATGACGGTCTCGACAAGCCTGGTTATGGCGAACTTATTCCGGTGCTCGCAGCAGGCCGCACATCGGTGGTCACCGATCCCGGCTATGAACGGGCCTTCTACAAGCTGGCCGGCTTCCGCTATCTGGGAAA
Source organism: uncultured Martelella sp. (assembly GCF_963677965.2). NCBI lineage: Bacteria > Pseudomonadati > Pseudomonadota > Alphaproteobacteria > Hyphomicrobiales > Aurantimonadaceae > Martelella > uncultured Martelella sp. The sequence continues at coordinate 1,543,713 of NZ_CAXXFM010000001.1, read as the reverse complement.
GCGGGCCGTCAGGATCGACATTCTCGAACGGCTTGCCGATATCATCCGGCCGCTGACCCAGTGGAAGCCGGAAGCGGGCGGTGCGCGTCCAGAAGGTGCCTTTGACGGCCGCCGTTTCGTCACAACACCGGCAATGATGTCGATCCTCGGCGCAACGCCGGACGATATGGAAGAAATCCTGAAGGGTCTCGGCTATCGCGCCGACGTTGCCTCGCCGGAAGATGTCGCCCGGATCGAGGCAGCACAGGCCGAACGGGACGCCGAAAAGGCTGCAAAACAGCATGCCGGCGTGGCCGTTGAAACCGTTGCCCGGCGCGCGGAAAAGCCGGCGGACGGCGAAGCTGGGGCGGGCGAAACGCCGGAGAACCCCGTTGCTGCCGAAACCGCAGTGGCCGAAACCTCGGAAAGACCTGCCGAAGAACAGGCGGCAGCGACCGAAACGGCTGACGACACGACTGCGGACACGGCCGAGACCGCGCCGGCACAGCCTGAAAAGGCTGATGAGGCTGCGGTGAAGGACGAGGCGGCGAAGGAAGAGGAAGAGCCCAAGCCGGTTCTGCTGTGGCGTCCGGGCGGGCGCAGCCAGAACGAGCGGGGCCGCCAGCATCAGGGGCGCGGACCGCGCAATGAGGGCCGCGGCCGCGGACAGCCGAACCGCAAGGGTGGCGACGGCGAGCGGGACCGTGCTGCCGGCAAGCCCGGCGGCAAGGGTCCCAAGGGGCCGCATCGGGCAAAGAAGGACGGCGAGGGCAAGCCACGCGATCAGCGCCGCGAGCGCGACAAGCCCGTCGATCCGGATTCGCCTTTTGCCAAGCTGGCCGCGCTGAAGGCCCAGATGAAGCGGTAGGCGGATGGCTGAAGGCGAAGCACCTGCAGGCCGTCAGCGCGTCGACAAGTGGCTGTTTTTTGCGCGGATCGTCAAATCCCGTTCTCTGGCCCAGAAGCTGGTGCGCGATGGTCATGTGAAGCTCAACGGCTCGCGGATCATCCGCCCGAGTGTCGATGTGACCGCCGGAGACCGGCTGGTGGTTGCGCTTCAGCGGCGTGATGTCCATCTCGTGGTGCGTGCGCCCGGCCATCGGCGCGGGCCGTTTGCCGAGGCGCAGGAGCTTTACGAGGATGTCAGCCCACCACCGGAGGCCCGCGCCAAGCTTTCGGCTTTCGAGCAGGCCCAGCGCGTACCCGGCGCCGGACGGCCGACGAAGAAAGAACGCCGGTCGCTGATGCGTCTGCGTGGCGATGAATGAGGCTTTACGACGGTCTTTGGAAACTTCTACCCGCAGACGGCCGGTTTGTGGAACGAAATAATCTTGCGACAGGGACGGAAAGCCGTTACCTCACGCTTTGACTGCCGCCGGGTGACGCCCGTCGGTATCGGGCCGTCCGGCCCGAAAATGATCTCTGGAGTCTTTCATGACCTATGTCGTGACCGATAACTGCATCAAGTGCAAATATACCGACTGTGTTGAAGTCTGCCCGGTGGACTGTTTCTACGAGGGCGAGAACTTTCTGGTCATTCATCCCGACGAATGCATCGACTGCGGCGTCTGTGAGCCGGAATGTCCGGCCGAGGCGATCAAGCCCGACACCGAGCCTGGGCTCGACAACTGGCTGAAGATCAACGCCGACTACGCCGAAACCTGGCCGAACATCACCATCAAGAAAGACCCGCTGCCCGATGCCGATGACATGGACGGTGTCGAAAACAAGTTCGAGCAGTTCTTCTCCGAGAAGCCGGGAAGCGGCGACTGAGCGCAGGCGGGGCGCAGGTCCCGCCGCCGGCCATGCCGTGGCTTGTCCGGATTTTTGAGTGCTGTTGCAATTTGGGGCTTGGCGTAGCCCGACAATTCGGTTAGGTGTCGGCCAATACTCCCGCACGCCGGCGACGACTTGTCGCGGGTGCATGGCTCATTGATTTCTGCTACTTGTTGTGCTATATAGAGTGCACTGACCCAGAAAACGGCAGATTTGCCTTAAAGCCCAAGAAAGCAATCAACCCTAGCGTCGACAAAATATCATTCGAAGTGCGGATGCCTTTCGAACCAAGGAATGCGTCGCGTCTTTCGTTGTCCGTTTGATGGTTACAGTGGGTGTGGCCCTCCATTCGTCTCACCCTCCGGATCATGCATGTCCGGGACCGGCGCCCGCCGGATGCGTAACAGGGAGTTTTTAAAACTTATGACAGTACAACAGAAAAAGTCTGCCGGCCGCCATGGTTTCAAGACCGGTGAGTCCATCGTCTACCCCGCTCACGGCGTTGGCACGATCAACGCGATCGAAGAGCAGGAAGTGGCCGGCATGAAGCTCGAGCTTTTTGTCATCGATTTCGACAAGGACAAGATGCGCCTGAAGGTGCCGGTTGCCAAAGCCATGAGCATCGGCATGCGCAAACTGTCGGAAACCGATTTCGTCGAGCGCGCTTTGAAAGTTGTGCAGGGCAAGGCCCGCGTCAAGCGCACCATGTGGTCGCGCCGCGCCCAGGAATATGATGCGAAGATCAATTCCGGCGATTTGATTTCGATTGCCGAGGTTGTTCGCGATCTCTTCCGTGCCGACACCCAGCCCGAACAGTCCTACTCCGAACGCCAGCTTTACGAAGCGGCGCTTGACCGCATGGCGCGTGAAATTGCCGCAGTCAACAAGATGTCGGATACCGAGGCCGTCCGTCTGATCGAAACCCACCTTGCCAAGGGTCCCAAGCGCGGCAAGGGTGCGGACGAGGAAGACGACGCCCGCGAAGAGGCCGCCTGAGGCCTTGCGACAGACCGCTCCCGGCGGTCATTGATTGGAAAGGATCCGGCCCCAAGCGGCCGGATTCTTTTTTTACAGAGCCGTTCCACTCTCTGCGTCATCCTCGGGCTCGACCCGAGGATCCAGGGCAACACGGAGTACGCTTGCTTGAAGAGGCTTTCTCCTCAAAGGCTTGTGCGGAATGGATGCTCGGGTCGAACCCGAGCATGAAACCTGTAGAGACGGCTGACAGAGACAACGAGCTGCACATCTGCGGGTTTGTCAGAACTTTGAATCCGGCCCCAAGCGGCCGGATTTTTTCGTTTTGGCGCCTGTTCACATTTTTGTGCCCGAAAACCCGCTGCCGGCATGAACCAAATCGCTATCCCGCGCGTTGAGATAGGCAGGGAGCGCTGTGGGCGTTGCGGCGGAAGCCGGAACGTCAACTTTTCAGCGCTGGATAATGGCCTTGATTGTCTTGCCTTTTAGGGAGTGAGCCATGGATGTCGACGCACAGGATCATCGTATTGCAAGCGCTGCAATGGCGGCGCCCTATCTGACGCGGGAACAGGAAACCGAACTCGCGACGCGCTGGCGCGTCGGCGACGACAGCGACGCGCGCAATGATATTGCAATGGCTCATCTCAGGCTTGTGGTCGCCATGGCCGGCAAATTCCGCGGTTTCGGTCTGCCGAAGTCCGATCTGGTTCAGGAAGGCTATGTCGGTCTTCTGGAAGCGGCGGCCCGTTTTGATCATGAGCGTGGTGTCCGGTTTTCGACCTATGCCAGCTGGTGGGTTCGCGCCGCGATGCAGGATTATGTCCTGCGCAACTGGTCGATCGTGCGCGGGGGTACCAGTTCCAGCCAGAAGGCGCTGTTCTTCAAGCTCCGTCGCCTGCGCGCCAAGATCGCCGCGCGCGACCGCGAGCTGAGCGCCCAGTCGATCTATGAGGAAATCGCCAAGAACCTCGGCGTTGCCGTTTCGGATGTGCAGGTCATGGACGCGCGTCTTTCCGGCAACGATACATCGCTGCAGGCGCCTGTCGGCGGAGACGGGGAAGACGGGACCGAGCGCATCGACCTGCTGGTTTGCGATCAGCCGCTTCCCGAAGAGCAGGTCTCCGGCATGATCGACGGTGAACGTCTCAGCCTCAGGCTCAAACGGGCGCTCTCCAGGCTTTCTCCGCGTGAAAACCGGGTGATCCGCGCCCGCAAACTGGCCGAAGATGGCGCCACGCTTGCCGAACTCGGCATGGAACTCGGCATTTCGAAGGAACGGGTGCGGCAGATCGAAACCCGGGCTCTGGAAAAGCTGAAATCGACCATGACGGCCGATGGCGGCATGATCGCGCTTCCCAGCTGAAGCTTGCGCGTCAGCGCAATTCCTTGAGAAAGAACACTTCCCGCTCCCGCTGGAACGAACCCAGAGCAAGAGTTCCGGCTTCCGTGAAGCCTTGCGCCCTGTGCCAGGCCTGCGGGACCCTCTCGCTTGCGACGCTGGAGCTGACAATCACCTTTTCACCTGTCTGCCGCATCATCGTTTCCCAGCCCTGAAGCAGGCGGCTGCCGATATTCTGCCGCCGAAAGGGCGGCGCAACCATGATCAGCTCCATGAACGGCAGGGTGCCCCAGATGCGACTGAACCGCAGGAAGCCGACGATCTGTCCGTCTTCCGTCTCTGCCACAAGATAGGCCTGAAGCGCGATGAGCTGCCTGATCCGGTCATGTGACAGATGCGTATCGTGAGCGCTCAGCCAGTCGAAATGCCTGTCTGCCGCAATCAGGATTGTCGTCCGGTGCTGCATGGCCGCTCCTTTCGCGGCGTAACCGGCGGCCGGCCGCTATTGCGAGACGATCTTGACCTCTTGTCCGGCCGACAGTGTTGCCCCGGGGCCAAGCGCATTCAGCACCCGGAACAGCGCCAGCTTGCGGCTGGTTCCCATCATCTTCTCCGAAAGGCTTGCCACCGTGTCGCCGGGCTGAACCGTGACGACCCTGATCCTCAGTGGCTTCAGGCTGGAAAGTTCCTGCGCCGACATTTTGTGGAAGGATGAGCGGACGGAAAAGGCGATGTCCTGAAGCTGCCCGCTGCCGCGCGGGGCGGCTGTCAGCAGTCTGTAGATCTCGCCGCCATCGCGGATCACCGTCACGTCGAACGACCAGTCGCCGGCAATCGCTCTTGCCGTTGCCGCGGGCATGCCGTTGACACTGGTGGTTTCGACGGAACCGGGAACAAGGCCGGTCACCCAGCCGCTCTGGATATAGTCTTCAAGATTGCGCCGGCCCTTCGCCTTCACCCCGTCGAAACGGATGGCGACATCGCTGGGTCCGGTTGCCACGACCGCGTTTGCCTTGTCGGTCATCGAGAAGCCTGCCGGCACCGTAAAGGCGATCTGGAGCTTGGGATGATAGAAGTTCCGGTCGCGGATATAGCCTTCATCGGCATTGCTGCCGTAAAGCAGCCCGTTGATGCCGTTCAGGAAATACTCGCGCCCGACCTCTTTCGAGCCGACATTGGCGTAAAGGGCAGCCTGCTCGTCTGCAAGCTGGACACGGCGCGGCGTATTGGGATGGCTGGAGAGAAAGTCGAGGCTCTCGTCCTTCGAACTGGCCGATTCATATTTGGCAAAGGCTGCCATGGAACGCAGGAAACGCGCCGCAGCCGAAGGGTCGTAACCGGCTTCGGCCAGCATGCGGATGCCGATCGCGTCGGCTTCCAGTTCCTGCTGGCGCGAGAATGCGGCCAGCCGCATCTTGCCGCGCGCGGCAATCTGCTTGACCTCCTGGCTATCGGGCAGAACCTCGGCGATCACTTCGCTGGAAATGGCTTCGGCTTCTTCCCGGCGCTGGCGTTCGATGCCGTGATTGGCCGTCACATGCGCCATTTCATGGGAAAGCACGGCCGCGATCTCGGAGGCGTCATTGGCCAGCGCCAGAAGGCCGCGGGTAACGTAGAGGTAGCCGCCGGGCAGCGCAAAGGCATTGATGCTCGGCGAATTGAGGATGGTGATGCGGTAGGTCTGCTGCGGATTTTCCGAAACCGCCGTCAGCGCCCCGGCAATGCGGGCAACAAGCTTTTCAACCTGCGGATCGCGGTATTGCCCGCCATAGGTCTCCAGAATGCGCGGATGTTCGCGCGCGCCCATGGCGGCGTTGGGGTCGTTGCGGGTGAGCGCATCGACGGTCTGCTCGCCGCCTGCCGTTTCCGGCACGATGAAATAGGTGTCCGTCGACTGGCAGGCTGAAAGCGCAAGCATACTGGCAAGGGCAAGAATTGCCCCGTGCCTGCCCCATGCGCGCGTTCCTGACTTCAGGCGGCCGAGGATGGTGTTCATGCTTGTTGCGCCTGTCAAAACGCGACCCTTGTCCGGTATGTCCATGACGGCTGTCAAGCCGTTACTTGAGAGCCATATTTGGCGTTCGCGGCCGCAACGGTCAATAGCGCGCCGAAATCGCTTCATTTTCGATGACAAGGCGATGATCTGCAATCGCCTCCACCTCGTCCGGCTCATGCGAGACGATCATCACGGTATTGCCGGTTTCTGCATGCAGTTCAAGCAGAAGTGTACCCATTTCCCCGCGCATTTCAGGATCGAGCGCGGCAAAGGGTTCATCCAGCAGCAGGATCGGGCGATTGCGCACCAGTGCCCGGGCAAAGGCCGCCCGCTGGCGCTCGCCGCCGGAAAGCGAGGCGGGCATGCGTTTTTCAAAACCCGCAAGACCGACGCGCGCAAGGGCCTCGCTGATTCGCTGCCGACCGTTTTCGTCGAGCCTGAGGCCCGGGTCCACGCCGAGCCCGGTATTGGTGAAGATATCGAGGTGGGCGAAAAGATTGTTTTCCTGAAACACGACCGTGACCGGACGGTTTGCGACATGAAGATCGTTCATCACCTGCCCGCCGATCAGCACGCGGCCGCTGTCGGGCTTTTCGAAGCCGGCAATCAGGTTCAAAAGCGTGGTCTTGCCGGAGCCGGAACGGCCGGTTACCGCCGTCACGCTGCCGCCGGCAATCGTGCCGTTGAACAGGAAATCCTTGCCGCCGAGTTTCAGCGCTGCGTCTTCCAGGGTGATGCCGGGGGCTTTTGACACATCGGCGCCTTTCTCAGTTTTTCGCCGCCGGCGCGCGGGTGCCGGCAATCATCAGGACAAGGCAGAGCGCGCCGAGGATCAGCGCCAGCCCGTTGGCATCCTCCGTGCGATAGCTGCCAAGGCGGCTGTAGAGCAACCAGGGCAGGGTGGTGAGCTGATCGCCGCCGAAAAGGGCAACAGCGCCCAGATCGCCGAGCGACAATGCCATGGCGAAGGACAGCGCCGTCAGTGTTGGTTTTCTCAGGCCCGGCCAGTCGACGATCCGCAATCGGGCAAAGCCGTCAAGGCCGAGGCTGGCCGAGAGCCGGGCGGTGCGGGCGCGGTGGACGGCAACAGCCGGCCGGAGCACGCGCAGCACGAAGGGCAGGGCCATCAGCGCATTGATGCTGGCGACGATTGCCGGCGCGGCGGCATCGGTCAGCCCGAACGGGCGCAGCAGCAGGAACCAGCCGGTGCCAAGCACGATCGGCGGCACCAGCAGTACCAGCGACCCCATGGCCGACATCGATCCGGCAAGGCCGCGTTCAAGCGCGCCGGGCGCGCGCAGCGTTTCGATTGCGCCGGTGGCGGCGATGAAGGAAAGCGCCAGGGCGAGCGAAACCAGAGCCGCCGAAAACGCAATGGCGAGACTGGTGGCCGTGGCCCTGAGGAAGGCGGGTTCGCGCAAGAGCCCGGGCAGGTCTGCGCCCGCGCCCTTCACCACGATCATCGCCAGCGGCAGGGCGAGCCAGACCAGAAACACTGCAATCAACCCGGCATCGATGCCGCGCGAAAGGCGGTGGTCGCCGTCGGGGCGCCGGCTGACATCGCTGCTGGCGCTGGCGCCCGGGTCTTTCGCCTTCGGAAAAAGGGCAAGGGCGGCAAGCACCAGTGCCGTTACGGCAATCTGCATGCCGGAAAGGGCGACGGCGCGTGCGGGATTGAAATCGAAGCGAAGCGCCTGATAGATCGCGACCTCGATCGTGGTCGCCGCCGGCCCGCCGCCCAATATCAGCACCAGCGTGAAAGAGGTGGCGCACAGCATGAAGACCAGTCCGGCAACGCCCGGGATCAGCGGCGCGATCACCGGCCATTCGATGAAGCGAAAGATGCTGCGTTGCGGCATCGACAGCATTGCGGCGGTCTTGAAATATTCCTGCGGCACGCGCTCGATGCCTGCCAGAAACAGGCGGGCGGCCAGCGGCAGGTTGAAATAGACATGGGCAATCAGGATGCCCTGCAGGCCGTAGATCTGCAGCGGGCGGCCAAAGTCCGCAAAAGCCAGCGCATCGTTGAAAAGGCCCTGCCGTCCCCATATGCCGATAATGCCGAGCGCACCGATCAGCACCGGCAGTCCCAGCGGCACGGCCATCAGCCGGACAATCCATATCCGGCCGAAAAAATGCGGCCGCCGCGCCATCGCACGGGCAACGGGAATGGCAAGCGCCACGGACAGCACGGTGGACAGGAAGGCCTGATAGAGCGTGAAACGCAGAATGCGCCAGACATAGGGCTCGTTCATGACCGAGACCGCATCGCCAATCCGCCCGAAGCCGGAAAGGGCGGCCACCGCCACGGCAATGAAGCCGATAACGCCCGCAAGGGACATGATGCCGGCGGAAAGGCTCCGGCGAAACTCTGCCGTGGTCAGATACAAAACCGTCGTCCCGCAGCGCTCACCGCGCGCTCATCGCGTTCAGCCATTCGTCGATCCAGGCCTGCCGGTTTTCAGCCACGACATCCGGGGCGAATTGCAGCGTCCTGTCCGGCGTGACGGCATTCTGGAAGGCATCCGGTAGCGGCTCGGAGGTTGCGGCAGCCGGCATCATCCAGTTGTGGGTCGGGATTGCATCCTGAAAGCCGGGCGTAAGCATGAATGCGAGGAAGGATCTGGCCAGCGCCGGATCGTCCGCCATCGTCGTCATGCCAGCCACCTCGATCTGGATATAGAGCCCGTCCTCGAAGTCTGCGGCCTTGTAGCGGTCGGTTTCCTCGGCAATCTGGTGATAGGCCGGCGAGGTGGTGTAGGAAAGCACCATCGGCGCCTCGCCGCTGGTGAACAGGCCGTAGGCTTCCGACCATCCGGGCGCGACCGTCAGAATGCGGTCCGAAAGCGCTTCCCACTTTGCCGCCGCCTCGTCGCCATAGACGGATTTCATCCACAGCAGCATGCCAAGGCCCGGCGTCGATGTGCGCGGGTCCTCGATCACGATCTTTTCGTCAGCCGGTCCGTTGACCAGTTCGTCAAGCGTGGTCGGCGGAGATGCGATGCTCTCGCTGTCGTAGACGATGTCGAAATAGCCGTAGTCGAAAGGGACGAAAATGTCGTCTTCAAACCCGCCGGGGATGTCGAGATTGTCGGTGGAAACGCCGGAGGCGGCAAAAAGCCCCGTCTCCTTTGCCTCGTGGATCAGATTATTGTCGAGGCCGAGCACGATGTCTGCGGGGCTTGAACGGCCCTCGAGCTTCAGCCGGTTGAGCAGGGCAACGCCATCTTCCGCGCCGACGAATTTGACGGTGCAGCCGCATTCGGCCTCGAAAGCCTGCTTGACCAGCGGGCCCGGGCCCCATTCGGTGTTGAAGCTTTCATAGGTATAGACGGTCAGCACCTTGCCGTCTTCAGCCAGCGCGCCGCCTGCAGCCAGCAGCGCCAGCGCTGCAATCGAAATCGAAAGATGATGGCCGGGCATGACGCCTCCTTCGTGGTGTCTCAATCAACATGGGAAAAGGGCGTCGGATCGTTCACGCGTCTAATCCCTCCGCCGGTGTTAACCGGATCAGGTTCCTCGGGTTGGTTCTTCACCTCTCAGCGGACGACGTCGAAGCCGCGTTCCGCACCCCGTTAGAGCTTTTCAACACCTATCGCGGGCTTCCGTGGAATTCAAGGCCGGACGGATTTGAAAATACACGTGAAAGTGACTAGGTAAGAGGCGCATCCGGTATTTCGGATGTACCCGCCAGTCGTCATGCAGGAAAGTGTGTCGGCTCATCCTCTGGGGCGCTTTCCGGTCGAAGGCCGGAGCCTCAGGAAAAAGAAACGGCGCCTGGGCCTGAGGCCGGTTTGAGCCGGTGCTGTGCCGATGCGCTCAGTGTTCAAAGGAAGGAGCACACCAATGACAGAAGCCAAGAGCGGGGACACCGTTCGTATTCACTATACAGGAACCCTCAATGACGGTTCGACCTTCGATTCTTCCGAAGGCCGTCAGCCGCTTGAGTTTACCGTCGGTGCCGGCCAGATCATCCCGGGGCTCGATCGCGAGATCGCCGGTATGAATGTCGGCGACAGCCGCCAGGTGCAGGTGCCGTCGGAAGAGGCCTATGGGCCGCATGATCCGCAGAAGGTTCAGGTCGTGCCGAAGTCGGCCATGCCGGCCGAGGTTGAAGTGGAACCGGGCATGCAGCTTCAGGCGCGCACGCCCACCGGTGAAACCGTGCCGCTGGTCGTGACCAAGGTCGAGGAAGAGCAGGTAACCGTGGATGCCAACCATCCGCTTGCCGGGCAGGATCTGAATTTCGCCGTCGAGCTCGTTGAAATCGTCAACGCGGCTTGAAAAGAAAGCATATTTTGTTGGCGCAGCCATTCCGACAGCTCGACAGTGAGTTTGTAGATATTGCGGCGCGAAAAAGGCGTATTGCCATGATCTTGCCATTCTTTGGTTGAATGGCTGCCCTAAAAAAGGGGCTGGAATGCTGTATGGCGTCCCAGCCCCTTTTGATGCCCGGCTCTCCGGGCAGACCCTGTTTGCGACCGGATGGATACCGATGTCTGTTTTTTGCGTCAGTGTGGAACCGAAACGGGCTTGCGCCGTTTCCGAAGTGTCTGCGCTTACCGCCGAGACGGTTTTCGCGCGATCTTGCCCGAGAGCGAATACATTCAAAAAACGCAATTCCGGCGCCGGTTTTGGTGCAATGCAACATTTTCGGCCTCCCCTTTTCAACCGACGGGAATTTGAATGAAGAGACGAGTTTTTCTGGCGCAAACGGCCGCGGGAGCGCTGGCTTTCTCCGGTTTGGGAAGCAAGGCATTTGCTCAAGGCGCCGCGGTGGAACCCGGCAAGGTACCGGATCAGAATGCGGAAGTGGAAGCGCAGGCACCGGCCCCCGACGCGTTTACCTTCGATACGCTGACGGCCCGGATGAAGGAAAAGGCGGCGCAGCCCTATGAGGCACCGCCGCAGGATGTTGCCGAACCCTTCAATTCGCTCCACTATGATGATTACCGGGCAATCCGCTACGATCCCAACAAGGCGATCTGGCGGGACCAGTCGAATTTCCAGCTTCAGGCCTTTTCGCTCGGCTGGCTGTTCAAGACGCCGGTGGAGATTTACGAAGTCGCCAATGGCGATGCCGAAAAGCTGGTGTTTTCCGCCGACGACTTCATCTATCGCTCGCCGCTCGATATCGCGCAGTTCAGGGATGCTGAATTTCCCGGCGTTGCCGGTTTCCGCATCAACTATCCGCTGAACCGGCCCGATGTTTCCGACGAGCTGATTTCCTTCCTGGGCTCTTCCTATTTCCGTGCGCTCGGTCAGGGCAATCTTTACGGGTTGTCGGCCCGCGGCCTGGCGGTCAACACCGCCACGGACCAGGGCGAGGAGTTTCCGCGGTTTTCCGCGTTCTACATCGTTCGCCCCGTTGCGGAAGGCGAAAAGATCACCGTTTTTGCCGCGCTCGACGGTCCGAGCGTCACCGGCGCCTACCGGTTCGTGATCACGCCCGGCAAGAATACGCGCATGGATGTGACCGCGCGATTGTTTTTCCGGAACGATATCGCCCGTCTCGGCGTTGCACCTATGACTTCGATGTTCCTGTTCGGGCCGGCCAACCATCATGCGTTTGACGACTATCGGGAACGTGTTCACGACAGCGAAGGGCTGAAGATCGTGCGTGCCGATGGTACAGAGTTGTGGCGCAACCTGCAGAACGCGAAGAAGCTTGCGAATTCCTTCTTCACCGAAACCGATCCGCGCGCCTTCGGGCTTTACCAGCGCCATCGGGAATTCGAGGACTATCAGGACGCCGAAGCCCATTACGAACGTCGGCCCTCGCTCCTCGTCGAGCCGCTCGGCACCTGGGGCAAGGGTTCGATCTCGCTGGTCGAAATCCCGACCGACAAGGAAGTCAACGACAATGTCGTGTGCTTCTGGCAGCCTGAAGCCCCGGCCAAGGCCGGAGAATCGGCCGAATATTCGTACCGCCTGACATGGGGTGCGATCGAGGAAGATCAGGTGCGGCTTGCGCGCGTGGTCGACATCAGAAGCGGTGAAGGCGGCGTCTCGGGCGCACAGGCTGACGATGATGTCCGCAAGATCGTGGTCGACTTTGCCGGCGGCCCGCTGGCAGATTTTGGCGCAGGGTCGGAACTTAAGGAGCGGCTCCACGTTACCAATGGCGAGATTGTTCATTCGACGGTTTCAGCAATCATGGGCGAAGACGTCTGGCGGCTTGCAATCGATGTCCGTCCGGCAGGCGATGCGCCGGTCGAACTGCTCGCTGCTCTGACCGACGGCAACCGCGATTTGAGTGAAGTATGGCTTTATCAATGGAGAAAAGGCGATGACCAACCAGACTGACGGAAACAAGGATTTTACCCGGTTTCTCCCGGCGACAGCCCCGCTGCCAATGCCGGACCAGTTGATCGAACGCCCCCGCCATCAGGGTCTGATTGCGACGATACTGTCACCGGTGTCTGTCCTGCAGCGTCCGCGTGCTGTTCGTTTCTGGTCCAGAGGATAATTCCGGTCGATAAAAGCCAGCACGGTCTTTTGGTGCCGGCGTCAATTTCAGGGAAGCATGATGCTGGCTCTCAGGCGAACCATTTCCATTCTGTTTGCAGTCTTCGTGGCGGTGCTCGCCTCGCGGCTGGCCATGGACGTGTTTTTCGCAGATGGCGTGGACTGGGTCGATTTTGTGCGGATTGCGCTTTGCGCAGCCACTGCCGCCTGGATCGCCTGGGGCGCGTCGCTGGCGCTTGGCGGGCTGATCGGCGCACGGATCAAGATCCCGCCGCGCTCGCAGCTTTCCGACAGCGGCCGCGCGGCGCGCACCGCGATCCTGATCCCGGTTTATAACGAGGATCCGCGCGCGACCTTTTCCTCCGCCGCCGCGATGGCCGAAAGTCTGCAAAAGACCGGTCATGCCGAACTGTTCGATATCGCGATCCTGTCGGATACCCGCGATCCAGACGTTGCGGCGCAGGAGGAAGAATGGTTCCTGCGGCTGCATGCCGAGGTGCCTGCGCCGATTGAGGTGTTCTACCGCCGCCGCACGGACAATTCCGGCAAGAAAGCCGGCAATATCGGCGATTTCGTCCGCCGCCACGGCGGGCGCTACCCTTACATGCTGATCCTCGATGCCGACAGCCTGATGGACGGCGAAACCATCGTCGAGATGCTGCGGCGCATGGAAGCCGAACCGAGACTTGGCCTGTTGCAGACGCTGCCGAAGATCGTTGCCGCGCGGTCGTGGTTTGCGCGCGCGCTTCAGTTTTCCGCCGGTCTGTTTTCCCCGATTTTTACCCGCGGGCTGGCCCGCATGCAGGGGCAGGAAGGTCCGTTCTGGGGCCATAACGCCATGGTGCGCACCACCGCCTTTGCCGAAAGCTGTGGCTTGCCCGCGCTGACCGGTGCGCCGCCGTTTGGCGGGCATATCCTCAGTCACGACTATGTCGAGGCCGCGCTTCTGGCGCGCAATGGCTGGATCGTGCGTGTCGACGCCGATCTGGAAGGCTCCTTCGAGGAAGGCCCGCAGAACGTGATCGACTACGCCAAGCGTGACCGGCGCTGGTGTCAGGGCAATCTCCAGCATATCCGTCTCATCCATGGGCCGGGGCTGAAGGGCTGGAACCGGTTTACCTTCGTGCAGGGCGTGATGGCCTATGTCAGCTCGCCGCTGTGGATGATCTTCATCGCCGCCTCGATTGTCGCGCCGCTTTTCGCGCCGCCGCCTGAATATTTTCCTAGCCCCTATCTGCCGGCGATCTTTCCGCGCGCCGAAACGGCACTCGCCGTCACGTTGCTTGTCGGCGTCGGCGGACTTCTGATCGGGCCGAAACTGCTGATCGCGCTGCGCTCCGGCGTCACCGGCGAAGCGCGTCGTTTCGGCGGGTTTATCGCGGCATTTGCCTCGACGCTGGTCGAAATCATCTGGTCATCGATCCTGGCGCCGATCACGCTGATGTATCAGAGCCGCTCGGTGCTGCAGATCATTTTCGGCATGGATGGCGGCTGGCCGTCTTCCGATCGCGAGGGCCAGACGATCGGGCTGGGCGAGGCCTTCAGGGCCAGTTGGTGGATCGTGTTGACCGGCATCGTCATGCTGACGGGTGCATGGGTTCTGGCGCCGGCGCTGTTCTGGTGGCTGACGCCGATTGCCGTGCCGCAGATGCTGTCGCCGTTCCTGGTCGCGGCAAGCTCATCGCCGGCAAGCGGACGCATTGCCGCGCGCTGTGGCCTGCTTTTGACGCCGGAAGAGCTTGATCGCCCGGCGATCATGCGGGTGCGCGATGCGGTTCTGGAGCGCTGGTCGCAGCCTTCCGTCGATGACGGAAACACACCGGAGACCGCAGACAATATCGCGGAGGATCCGCAAACGGGCGAGGCCGAGCCCGCTTATTCGGCCGTGCAGGGATAACGCAGTTGGAGCAGGGAGGCGCGCGCGTCGCAGCGCGGACACCGGCGGATAAGAGTCGCCGCGATCCGCGTCTTGACGTTTTGAGAGGCCTGGCGCTGATTATGATCTTCATCGATCATGTGCCGGAAAACCTCTATTCGTTCTATACGATCCGGATGATCGGTTTTTCCGACGCCGCCGAAGCCTTTGTGCTGATTTCCGGCATCTCGGCCGGGCTTGCCTACAGCCACCGTTTTTCCGGCGCCATGATGGCAACCGCACAGGCGATCTGGAAGCGTGCGCTGACGATTTACGGCGCCCATGTGTTTTCCACCATCATGGCCCTGATGATAACCGTACCGGCGGTCTTTGCCTTCGGTCTGATGGAATTTGCCGAGATCAACGGGGTCGACTGGGTCTGGCGCCGGCCTCTGGCTTCCATCACCGGCATCTTCACAATGACCTATCAGGTCAGCTATTTCAATATTCTGCCGCTCTATGTCGTGCTGTTTGCAGCGGTGCCGGGGCTGTTGTGGCTGGGGCGCAAAAGCATTGCCCTGATGCTCTCGGTGTCGGCGGTGATCTGGCTTGTCGGGCGCTGGAGCGAGTTGAAAATGCCGGCCTATCCGGGCGACTGGGCCTGGTATTTCAATCCTCTCTGTTGGCTGTTGCTGTTTGCGATCGGGTTGGCCGCCGGCATGGCCGCGCGCCGCGGCAACAGGCTGGTGCCGTTTTCGCCGCTGCTTTATGCGGCGGCTGTGGCGTTCGTGATCTATGCCGCCTGGTGGCGGCTGAGCGGGCATTTTGCCTTTCCCTGGCCGGAAACGCTGACGCCGGCCGTGATTGCCGATACCAGCAAGGAAAGGCTCGGCCTGCCGCGCATCGCCCACATTCTGGCACTGGCCTATATCGTCGCCTATCTGCCCGGATTTCGCCGGTTCCTCGAGCATCCGGTGTTTCATCCGGTCAACATCATGGGCCGGGCAAGCCTCGTCACCTTCGTCACCGGATCGCTGATCGCCTTTACTCTGCAGATCGTGCGAACGGTTTATCCGACGGGGCTGCCGGAAGATACGCTCCTGCTGGCCATCGGGCTTGTCGCGCAATATCTGGCCGCCCGCTATGCGCTCGATCGCGCCGGTCGTCTGACCACCACTCCGCCGCCCGAACCGTTGCGGGAGGAGAGCAGCAATCCCATCGACAGGCTGGTTGCCCCGCCGCCGGAAAAGATCGGCCGGTAATGCCCTTTCAGGCCGGCACCTTGGCGGCGCCGGAGGAGCGGCTGCCGAGCGCGACCGGCTTCAGGCTGAGGGCCGCCGCAAGGCCGGTAAAGGCAACAAACGCGGCAAAGGCGAAGATCATCGTGAAGGTTTCGGAATAGCCGGCGATTGCGACCTGATGGGCCTGTCCCGCCAGGTCGTCGATTGCAGTCGGTGTCAGATCGGCAAGCGGCCCGGCGCCGGGAACGGCGGGCGCGGTGTCGAGCCCGTGGGCGAGAAGGGCGCCATAGATCGAAATCGCGGTGGCCGCGCCGATCATGCGCGAAAGCGTGACCGCGCCGGTAGCAGCACCGACATCGCCGGCGCGTGCTGCATTCTGCACACCGAGCACCGGCACCTGCTGGCCGAGACCAACGCCGATACCCTGTATTGCCAGAAGGACGGCGACAACCGCAAGCGGCGCGCCGTTGCCCAAAAGCGCAAGCAGGGTGAAACAGGTGGTGGAAAATGCAAGCCCGATGATGGCATAGGGCTTGTAGCGTCCGGTGATCGACATCAGCCGCCCGCTGCTGAGCGAGCCGACGACGATGCCGGTGGTGATCGGGATGAAGAACAGGCCGGCCGAAGTCGGCGACAGGCCGTAGACCGTCTGCAGGTAAAGGGCGAGATAATTGACCATGCCGATCGCCACCGCGCCGCTGGTGACCGACACCACGATGAGCAGCGCCACCGTCTTGTTGGCAAGCAGCGTTAACGGAATGATCGGCTCGGGAGCACGCCGTTCCGCAAGCACCCAGGCCATCCCGCAGACAAGCGCGATTGCGATCACGCCAAGGCTCGGCGTGGCAAACAGAGAGCCGAAAATCTCGCTTGAATCACTCCACAGCACGATGCCCGTCACCGAGACGGCAAGCAGGATCGCGCCGGCAAAGTCGATCTTGGGCTGGCGGTTCGGCTTCCGGTTGGGCAAGAGGAAGAACACCCCGCACAACACGATGAGGGCGAGCGGCAGATTGATCAGGAAGATCGAGCGCCAGCCGAAGGCGGCCGTCATGGTGCCGCCGAGAAGCGGACCGAGCGCGCCTGAGGTCATGATCACGAGACTGGCGTAGCTTTGATATTTCGGCAGTTCGCGCGGCGGGAACAGGTCGGCATTAAGCGCGAAAATCGAAACCATCAGGCCGCCGCCGCCCAGTCCCTGAAGAACCCGCGCGGCGATCAGCGTGTTCATCGAGATGGCAAGCCCGCAGGTCAGCGAACCGATCAGAAAAATGGCGATTGCCGTCATCAGCACATATTTTCGCCCGATAAGGTCGCCAAGCTTGCCATAGAGCGGCATCACGGCGCATGAAGCGAGCAGATAGGCCGATGCAACCCAGCCGAAACGTTCCACTGCGCCAAACTCACCGACGATTGTCGGCAGTGCGGTCGATACGATCTGGTTGTCGAGCGTTGCCAGGAACATCGCCATCAGAAGAAACAGGAAGGCGAGAATGCGCAGACGCGGGTGTTCGACCAGCGAGATGAAAGGCTGGTGCGCGGAAGACGAATTTGTTGTCATCGTGCAAATCTGTGATAAAGGCAAGTATATGTCAATAGCATTAATGTGATCTTGGCAGGTTTTGAGTCTGCGCGGAATCTGATATAGAAAAAGACATGATGACCAAGAAAACCCCAGCACGTGAAAACCCCGAAAACGCGGCCATCGAACGCATTTCGGGCGCAATGACGCGCAATCGGCTGATGACCCGACGCCGCATTCTCGGACGGCTTGCCATCGCCCGGGTCGCGCCGGCACTGGAAATCACCCATCTCGATGTGCTCGACGTCGTCGCCCGCGTGGAAGCGCCGGACAAGGCCACCATCGGCGCGGTCGCCGAGGGCATGCGGATCGATCCCTCGCGGGCAAGCCGTATCGTTGCCGAACTGGTGGCCCAGGATGTTCTGGAACGGCGCGTTTGCCAGAGCGACGCGCGCCGCTCGATCCTGGTGATCACCAAAAAGGGCGGCAAGCTTCGGGAAGAAATCCGGGCCTTCAAATGGGCAATGCTGGAAAGCGTGACGGAAGACTGGACGCCGGAGGAACGTGAAATGTTTTCCCGTCTTTATGAACGCTTCGTTTGCGGTATCGAAGACTATACCCGCGCACATGCGGGCATGGAGCCGCCTGCAGACGGGGAGCAGCCGGTCCGTTCGGCCGGCTGAAACGCCACCTTTCGCGGGAAACCGCTTTTGTTTGGCCGTGACATTCGTTATGGCCTTAGCGCATGAGACAATCTGAAACCTTCACTCTTCTTCTGGGCGGTGCGCTCGTCGTGGACGATCGCGTCAGGCGGCTGGTCGACGGCAGCCGTGTGATTGCCGCCGATGGCGGCATGGTGCATGCCGAGGCGCTCGGTGTGGTGCCGGAAGTGTGGGTCGGCGATTTCGATTCCACCGATGCCGCGCTTCTGAAACGGTTTCCGGATATTGCGCGCAAGGATTTTCCGCCGGCCAAGAATGCGACGGACGGGGCGATCGCGGCCGAAGAGGCGATTGAGCGCGGGGCGAAACGGATCGTCATGGCCGGGGCGCTGCAGGGCGAACGCACCGACCACGGCATGATGAACATGCTGCTTGCCGTCCGCCTGGCCGAAGCCGGATACGATATGGTGCTGACCTCGGGCGCGGAAGAAGCCCGGCCGCTTCTGCCCGGTGCAACGGAGATCGGGATGCCGGCAGGCGCGCTGTTTTCGGTGCTCGGCTTTTCCGATCTTTCCGGTCTTTCGATCGAAAACGCCGTCTATCCGCTCGACGGTTTCGAAGCCCCGTTCGGGTTGCCGCGCACGGTTTCCAACAAGGCGGGCGATGGTGACGGACCGGTGCGCTTCGGGTTGAAAAGCGGCCGCGGCATTGTCATCTTCCGCCCGCATGATTTTTCGGGAGTTTGAGGCATGGCGCCTCCGATATTGAAGCTTGACGACATTCATTTGAGTTTTGGCGGCACGCCGCTGCTCGCCGGCGCCGGCCTGCAGGTCGAACCGGGCGATCGCATCTGCCTTGTCGGCCGCAACGGGTCGGGCAAATCGACATTGCTGAAGATCGCCGCGGGGCTTGTGGAACCGCAGTCCGGCGAAATCTTCCGCCACCCTTCCGTCACGGTGCGCTATCTCGAACAGGCCCCGGATTTCAAGGGCTATGCGACGGTGGAAGCCTATGTGGCCGACGGTCTGGCGCCCGGCGATGAACATTACCGCGCCGATTACATGATGGAGCATCTGGGCGTCGATCCGAAAGCCGATCCTCACACCCTGTCCGGTGGCGAGGCGCGGCGTGCGGCCCTTGCACGGGTTCTGGCACCCGAGCCCGATATCCTGCTTCTGGACGAGCCGACCAACCATCTCGATCTCAACACCATCGAATGGCTGGAAGGCGAGCTTGCCGGCACCCGTTCGGCGCTGGTGCTGATCTCGCATGACCGCCGGTTTCTGGAAAATATCTCGACGGCGACCGTGTGGCTCGACCGCGGCACGGCACGGCGCATGGATGCAGGCTTTGCCGGCTTCGAGGCGTGGCGCGACAAGGTGCTGGAAGAAGAGGAAGTCGAGCAGCACAAGCTGGCGCGCGCCATTGTGCGCGAGGAGCACTGGCTGCGCTACGGTGTGACCGCACGGCGCAAGCGCAACATGCGCCGGCTTGGCGAACTTCACGACATGCGCGCCCGCCATCGCGATCATCGCGGGCCGCAGGGCACGGTCAATGCCACGGTCACGGAGGCGAAGGACAGCGGCAAGCTCGTCATCGAGGCGGAAGACATCACCAAATCCTTTGGCGAACGCGAGATCGTCAAGCCGTTTTCACTGCGGGTGGCGCGTGGCGACAGGATCGGCCTTGTCGGCCCGAACGGAGCGGGCAAGACCACGCTTTTGAAGCTTCTGACCGGCCAGCTTGAACCCGACAGCGGCTTCGTCCGGCTTGGCGTCAACCTCGAAATCGCCGTTATCGACCAGAAACGCGAGGATCTCGACCCCGACGATACGCTGGCGCATTACCTCACCGATGGACGCGGCGATACGCTGCTGGTCAACGGCGAACAGCGCCATGTCACCGGCTATATGAAGGATTTCCTGTTCCAGCCCGAACAGGCGCGCACGCCGATCCGCAATCTGTCCGGCGGCGAACGCGCGCGGCTGATGCTGGCGCGCATTCTGGCAAGGCCGTCGAACCTGCTGATCCTCGACGAGCCGACCAACGACCTCGATATCGAGACGCTCGATCTGCTGCAGGAGATCGTGGCCGGTTTCAAGGGCAGTGTCATTCTGGTTTCGCATGACCGTGATTTTCTCGACCGGACCGTGACGTCGACGATTGCGCCGGCCAATCCGCTGGCACCCGACGGCGCCTGGCTTGAATATGCCGGCGGCTATTCCGACATGCTGGCCCAGCGCAAGGAAACGGCGGCTGCGGCCAAAGCGGCGGAAAAGCGGGAGAAACAGGCCGCGCAGGAGGACAAGCCATCGGGCGACCGGCCGGCAAGGAACAAGGGCAAGCTTTCCTACAAGCAGAAATTCGCGCTCGAAAACCTGCCGAAGGAAATGGAAAAGATCGAAGCCGAAGTCGCCGCGCTGGAACAGAAAATGGCCGATCCCTCCTTCTTTCAGCGCGACCCGGAAGGGTTCAATACGCTGGCCGGCAAACTGGAAAGCCTGCGGGTAAGCCTTGCCGACAAGGAAGAGGAATGGCTGGAGCTGGAAGTGCTCAGGGAGGAACTGGAAGGCTGATGCCGCAAAGGCTGAATTATTTCGCCTATGGCTCCAACATGCTGACGGAGCGGCTTTTCCGCCGCTGCCCTTCCGCGCGCGCGCTCGGTGGCGCTTTTCTTGAACACCACACGCTCGATTTCGCCAAGCCAGGCCATGACGGTTCCGGCAAGGCGACGATCGTGCCGGCGGCCGATGCACGGGTTTTCGGTGTCCTGTTCACGCTCGAACCTGGCGATTGCGGCCTGCTCGACGGTTTCGAGGGGCGCGGCAGGGGCTATGACAGGCTGGACGATGTCACCGTGTGCCGGATGCCCGACGACCGCGCCGTGTCCGCATTCACCTATATGGCGCCGCCGGCCTTCCGTGATCCGGCGTTTCCGCCCTACGACTGGTATCATGGCCTTGTCATTGCCGGTGCGCATGAGCACGGACTGCCGGAAGACTATATCGCCGGGCTTCTGGAGACCCCCGTTGTTGAAGACCCCGAGGCCGACCGCGCCACCCGCAGGGAAGCGCTCGATATCCTTGCCGGTCACACTTTGACCAGCCGGTCTGTGAGCACTTGAATGCGGGACCGGGAGTACCATAGTTTAAGACGCCGCGTCATTTGACAGCCGGCCGTCATCCATCGTGAAAGCGAAAGCATTAATGCCGGAAGCACCGCACAAGGACCACAAAATGCAACGCTGGATCGGCCAGGCCGCCGCAGGGCGCGCGCCGCTGATCCCGTCAGTCACCGCCGCGCGCTGGCTGCTTCTGGGCGTGGCGCTGGCCGCCGTTTATTTCTTTCACGGCTTTCTGGTGCCGGTGCTGGCGGCCCTCATCATCGCCTTTGCCTCGCAGCCGGTGTTTCGGGATCTAAACCGCAGACTCGGCAACCGGCGCACGCTGGCCGCCACCATCGCCATCTTCCTGATCCTGCTGTTTCTGATCCTGCCGATCGTGTTCGCAGTGATCTACATGTCGCGCGAACTGGAAGCCTGGATTTCCTGGGCGGCGGAGGCCAACCGGGTCGGCGCGCCGGTTCCGGACTGGATTTTCAACCTGCCGGTGATCGGCGCATGGATTGCCGAAAAATGGCGGGATTATCTTGGCCAGCCCGGCGATATCGGCCAGCTTATTCAGGCCGTCAGCGGCGAGAATATCGGCAGCATCTACCGCACCGCGCTGTTTGTCGGCGGGCGGGTGTTCGGCCTGGTCCTGTCGGCACTGTTCATGCTGATCGCGCTGTTCTTTCTCTACAAGGACGGTGACAAGTTCGCCGCGCAGCTCGATATCCTCGGCGAGCGGCTGTTTCCCGATCGCTGGTATCGGATTTCGCGCGTCGTTCCGGCCACGATCTCGTCCACCGTCACCGGCATGACGCTGATCGCCATGGGCGAGGGCATCGTGCTGGGGACCGCCTATTATTTTGCCGGTGTTCCGAATTTCGTGTCCTTCGGTCTGGTCACCGCGGTCATGGCCATGGTGCCGGGCGGCGCACCGCTGACCTTCACCCTGATTTCCGGCTATCTGATTGCCCGCGGCACGCCCGTCCACGGGATCGGACTGCTGATATGGGGCACGATCGAACTGTTCATCGTCGACAAGACGTTGCGCCCACGCCTTGTCGGCGGCCCGATCAAGCTGCCCTTCCTGCCGACCTTTTTCGGCCTTGTCGGCGGTGTGAAGACGATGGGGCTGATCGGCCTGTTCGTCGGCCCGGTGCTGATGGCGCTGATCGTGGCGATCTGGCGCGAATGGGTGCTGGAAGCCGCCGGAACCGCGGAAGCGGCCAATCCGAATGCCAATGTCGCCCCGCCTGCCGGTGGACCGCCGCTGAAGGAGGCCGAACACGTGCCGAAGTCGGGCGCCTATGCCGGCGCGGCGGAGGCGGCCAACCTGCCGGAAAGCGCGCCGCATAGCTGAGGCTCAGGCAAGAACCACAAGCCGTGTGCCGCGCCTGAGATGCGGCAGCAAGACCCGCATGGCCGATGGCGCTATGGCGACACAGCCCGCTGTCGGCGCAAAGTCCGGCCGGGCAAGGTGGAAGAATACCGCCGAGCCCCGGCCACGGACCCGCGAACTGAGGTTCCAGTCCAGAACGATGACGATGTCGTAGATCCCGTCATCGCGCAGCAGCTTTTCGTGGCTGGCGCTAAACGGCAGGCGGACCGGCCGGTTGTAGTTCGGGTCCGAAGGCGCGTCGCACCAGCCGTCTGCCGCTGTGATCCGGCGAAGACGAAGCGGGCTTGCCGGCAGGATCGGCAGGCGGCGCGGCACAAACCCGCCGGTCAGCGTCATGACGCCCGGCGGCGTGGCGCCATCGCCTTCCCGCTTTCGCGCCGAGATGCCGCTGCGGCCGATTGCAGCCTGAAAGCGCAACGGCCCGAAACCGAGAATGGCGCGGTGCCGTGCGCCCGGTGCGCGATGCACGGTAATGGTCGCCGGCTTTCTTGTTCGAATGGTCTTGCGCGTTTTCTTCACATTTTTTTGCTTTGTGCGTGAAATCATATAGTTTCATAGCATTACGCCCGGAGATAGCCTGTCGCAATGGCGATATGCGCGCCAAGCACCAAGCGGGAGACTTTATGGCGAACGATAATAACGCAAGAGGGCCGAGTGTATGACGGAGAGGACGATACTTCTGGTCGATGACGATCAGGATCTGCGCGAGACGCTTGTCGAGCAGCTTGAGCTTTACGACGAATTTGTCATCCTTCCGGCCGACAGTGCCGCAAGTTCGCTGAAAATGCTCAAGGAAGAGCAGGTCGACCTCCTGATCATGGATGTCGGACTTCCCGACATGGACGGGCGCGAGGCCGTGAAGATGGCCCGCAAGAACGGCTACAAGGCGCCGATCATCATGCTGACCGGCCATGATACCGACAGCGATACGATCCTCGGGCTTGAGGCGGGCGCCAATGATTATGTCACCAAGCCTTTCCGCTTCGCCGTGCTGCTTGCCCGCATCCGCGCGCAGCTGCGCCAGCACGAACAGAGCGAGGACGCCACCTTCAATGTCGGGCCTTACGTGTTCAAGCCGGGACAGAAACTGTTTACCGGAGAGGGCAACAAGAAGATCCGGCTGACCGAAAAGGAAGCGGCGATCATCCGCTATCTTTACCGGGCGGGCCAGAAAGTGGTAACCCGCGACATGCTTCTGGAAGAAGTCTGGGGTTATAATTCCGGCGTCACCACCCATACGCTGGAAACCCATGTCTACAGGCTGCGCCAGAAGATCGAGGAAGACCCGTCGAATGCGCGCATTCTCGTGACCGAAAACGGCGGTTACAAGCTGGTGCCGTAACCGGCGGCAAGGCCTTGGGGCAAGGCACGGCAGGGGGCAGAAACATGGCATTGTCGGGTGACATCGTGACACTTCGCCGGACCGATCTTTTTTCCGGCTTTTCCGACGAACAGCTGCGCCTGATCGCCTTCACCGTCACGCGGCTGTCGCTGCAGGAGGGCGAAATGCTCTTTGGCGAGGACACGGACAGCCTCGGCGCCTATCTCGTTGAAAGCGGAACGCTGACGCTTGAGGCGGCCGGTCGTTCCGCCGGGATTGCCGGTGCGGGAAGCCTGCTGGCCGAAGCGGCCCTGATCAGCCCTGTGCCGCACCGTGTCTCGGCGGTTGCTTCAGAACCCGCCGTCCTTCTCCTGATCCGCCGCGACCAGTTCTTGCGCCTGATCGAGGAGTATCCCGATATCGCACAGGAAATGGACCGGCGCCTGCGCCGCAATTTTTCCGAAATGGTCAGCGCGCTTTCCGCCGTGAAAACCCGGCTATCGGATTTTTAGGCGGACGCGTTCATCTGTCTGAAAGCCAGCGTGCG
Organism: uncultured Martelella sp.; assembly: GCF_963677965.2. Classification (NCBI taxonomy): domain Bacteria; kingdom Pseudomonadati; phylum Pseudomonadota; class Alphaproteobacteria; order Hyphomicrobiales; family Aurantimonadaceae; genus Martelella; species uncultured Martelella sp. Next base: position 1,519,527 of record NZ_CAXXFM010000001.1, on the reverse strand, counting down.
GGCGATCGCTTTCACGCACCCAGATGCCGCTCGCCGCGTTTCCTGGCCAGTGCGATCTGGTGCTGGCGTTCGCGGAAGCGGGCGCGGTCGGCGTCGGAATAGCTGTCGGCGCAATGTGGGCAGGAAACGCCTTCCTCATAATCGGCGGAAAGCTTGTCTTCCGGCGTTACCGGATGGCGGCAGGCGTGGCAGAGTTCGTGCTCGCCTTCCTTCAGGCCGTGGGTGACGGAAACACGCTCGTCGAAGACGAAGCAGGCACCGTCCCAGAGGCTTTCGTTCTCGGGCACTTCCTCGAGATATTTCAGGATGCCGCCTTTCAGGTGATAGACCTCGTCGAAGCCCTGCGCCTTCATATAGGCGGTTGCCTTTTCGCAGCGGATGCCGCCGGTGCAGTACATCGCGATCTTCGGCTTGTTGTGCAGGCCCCTGTTTTCCTCCACCCAGCGCGGAAATTCGCGGAAGGTCCTGGTGTGCGGGTCGACCGCCCCGCGGAACAGGCCGATGGCCGTCTCGTAATCATTGCGGGTGTCGATCACGATCGTTTCGGGGTCTGAAATCAGATCGTTCCAGTCCTTCGGCTCGACATAGGTGCCGACCGTCTTCAACGGATCGATATCCTCGATGCCCATGGTCACGATTTCCTTCTTCAACCGCACCTTGAGACGGTTGAAGGGCATTTTCGAGGCGTGGCTTTCCTTGTGCTCGAGAGCGGAAAATTCCGGCCGCGCGCGAATGAAGGCCAGCACGTTGGCAATGCCCTCGTGACTGCCGGCAATGGTGCCGTTAATGCCTTCATGGGCCAGCAGCAGCGTGCCGCGCACGCCGTTTTCCTCACAGCAGGCGAAAAGCGGCGCGCGAAACGCCTGAAAATCGGCAAACCGCGTGAAGTGGTACAGGGCTGCGACCAGATAGGACCGTTCCATGGTCTCTCTCCGCTTTCTTCAAACTTGAGCTTTTGCAGTTGTTGCGCTGGGCAATACACGGATCGGCCGATTTTGGCAATTACCGGCCATCTTCGGCCCGCACCCGTTTGCGCCACAATGTCCTGATGATTTTCGCTTCCACATCGGCCTCATCGCCAAAGGCCTTGCGCGCCATCTTGATCACGCGCCGGCGCAATTGCGTGCGGGCCTTAAGCGCGGCGGAGCGGCAGGCGGCAAGCGTCACCGGGTCGAGTGGCAGCGCCTCCGGCCCGTCCAGAAGGGCAAGCAGCATGCTGAGATCATGTTCGTGGCCGAGCGCATCGGCCAGCGCCTTGGCATCGCTGCGCTTGCCCTTCAGCGCCGATGGCCAGACCGGCGACAGCAGCGCGCAGAACATCCAGTAGGTCTGGCTTTTCTTGCGTAGCTCGTGAAAATCGTTGTCGTCGCCCTCGGCCTGGGCGGTCATCAGCGCGACCTGGGCGTTGGCGAGCTGTTTTTTCCAGCCTTTGGCAAGGTATTTGGCTGCCGTCTTGCGGTCTGCGTGGAGGTCGATCTTTTCAATTGCGGCAATGGCGTCGTGGCAGTCGTGGATTGCGGCCTTCGCCTTTTTCTTCAAATCCGCCTCGGTGGCGGCAATGGTCTCGCGGCGCTCGCGAAGCGCGGTTTCCAGCCGTGCCAGCGCCATGTCGCGCGCGCCGTCTCCGGCAAGGCCGCGCAGATAGGTCGCGCATTCGATCAGCGCGGTCGCATCGCGTTCGCCGGAAAGCCCGGCGGCGATCGCGCGGATGCGCTCATTCTCCTGTCTTGCGAAATCCGGTGCGGCAGGGCGGATCAGCTTTAAAAGACCGCGCACGCGCTTGAATTTCTTGCGGGCGTCGTGAACGGCCTCGTGCAGGCCGCGCGGCTGTTTCTTCAGCGCCTTGATCGCATCCTCAAGCTGGGAAGTCGCTGCCTTTTTGGCGGCCGCGTCGAACGGTCTGTCGGGGTCGAGCGCGAAAGCCATGTCAGCCGTTCTCCTCGGGGATGGCGCCGGTTTCGGCGAGTGCCTGGTTGATGTAGCGCCGGTCGCCGGTCACCTCGCGTCCGAGCCAGTCGGGAAGCCGCGGGGTTGCCGTCTCGTCCGGCAGTTCCACTTCGGCTACCACAAGCCCCGCGTGATCGCCATGGTAGACATCCACTTCCCAGACGAAATTCCCGTCGGGAACCCGGTAACGCGTCTTGTCGATCACCGAGCCGAGCGCGTGGGTCATCATTTCCAGCGCGTCCTCCAGCGGGATGTCGTATTCGAATTCGTCGCGGCTCATCGCGCTGCCGCCGAATTTCAGCGTGATGCGGGCGCGGCTGTCGTCAAATACGCGGACACGGGCGGAGCGATCCGCTGCGCCCAGAAGATAGGCCTGCTTCAGCCGCACGCCCTTTTCCGCGCCGTCTTTCCAGTCATCGCCGTCAACAAGGAATTTCCGTTCGATTTCTCTGGCCATGTCAGCCCTCTCTCCGTTCTTCGCCGGAACGGAAACTGTTAATCGAGATCAAACCCGAACGACCGAAATACGTTCATAAGACGGCCACTGTCGCAGGCAATGACTCAAGATCGAATATAATCCCTGACGGTCTCGACTTGATGCCTGTGCCGGGGTATTTCAAACTCAGCTTGAGCAAAAATTCAAAAGGCCAGTGCGACCATGGATGCAAAAACCCAAAATCTTCTAGATGCCCTCACCGCCCAGCCCGTCGTTCCGGTGCTGATTGTTGAGTCCGTAGAACATGCCGTACCGCTGGCGCGGGCGCTTGTCGAGGGCGGATTGAAAGCGCTGGAAATCACGCTGCGCACCGACGCCGCGCTCGATGTGATCAAGGCCATGTCCGAGGAAATCGAGGGCGCGGTCATCGGCGCCGGCACCATCCTGTCTGCCCGCGATTATGCCGCGGCTGAAAAGGCCGGTGCCAAGTTCATCGTTTCACCCGGCATTAACGGCGATATTCTCGACGCCGCCGATGACAGTGAAGTGCCGCTTCTGCCGGGCACGGCAACGGCCAGCGAAGTGCTGTCGCTGCGCGAGGAAGGCTATCGCGTGATGAAGTTCTTCCCTGCGGAACAGGCCGGCGGCGCGCCCTATCTGAAGGCGCTGTCCTCCCCGCTTTCCGACATCAAGTTCTGCCCGACCGGCGGTGTTTCGCTCGCCAATGCACCCGATTACCTGAAGCTGCCGAACGTTGTCTGCGTCGGCGGTTCCTGGGTTGCGCCGAAGGATCTGGTTGCCAAGGGCGACTGGGACGGCATCAAGAAGCTGGCCGAGGATGCCTGCGCAACGCTCGGCAAATACTAAACCCTGCGACAGTGACACCCGTCGGCAATGACGGGTGTCACCGTTTGATAACCCGGCATTTTGCCGGTTTTTCTGGGAGGCCGTCTTGTCCGATCTTTCCGGTTTTTCGCCACGGCTCCGGCCGCAGCCCGTGCATCAGCGCGGCGTGCATGTCACGGTCGAGCCCTATGACCAGGGTGAACATGGCGCAGCGCTCTGGGATGCGCTTGGCGGCACGGCCGAGGCGGTCAACACGCTGCTGCGCTTCTTCCCCCAGCCCGATTTTTCCGGTCCTAACGACTTTTATGCCTGGCTCGAGGCGCAGAATGCTTCGGGAAACTGGGTGACGCGTGTCTTTCAGCAGGCCGGAACCGGCACGGTTGTCGGCATGGCGAGCTATATGCGCATCGACGAAAACAATGGTTCCATCGAGATCGGTTCTGTTGCCCACGGCCCGGCGATGCAGCGCTCGCCGATGGCGACCGAGGTGCAGTATCTGATGGCGCGCCATGTGTTCGACGACCTCGGCTACCGGCGCTACGAATGGAAATGCAACAGCGAGCATGTGGTCAGCCGGGCGGCGGCCGCGCGGCTGGGCTTCACCTTTGAAGGCGTTTTCCGCAATCACATGGTGGCCAAGGGCAAGAACCGCGATACCGCGTGGTTCTCGATGATCGACAGCGAATGGCCGTCGATCCGGTCCGCGTTCGAAGCCTGGCTTGCGCCGGAGAATTTCGACGCCGATGGCCGGCAGGTCAGGGGACTGGGCGAAATCAGGTCCGGGAGCGCAAAATGAGCGAGGAAAGTCCGGGCAATCGTTCGACCCTCATCGCAGCGGCGATCATCTTTGCCGGCCTGCTGATCGGCGGTTACTTCCTGCCCGACGTGATCAATTATGTGGCGCTGTTTTCACCATGGCTTGCGATCGGAGTCGGCGTTTTGTTCGTGCTCGCCGTGTTTCTGGTTTTCTGGCTGAGGGGACGCTATCAGCGCCGCCACGGGCGATAGCGCCGCAGGGCCTGCCCGCAGGGAGATACGGAAATGACCGAGATCACGCCCGCATGGGCAAAAGCGCATATGCCGCGTGTGGCCCGCGCCGTAGAAAACCTGCCGGATATGACCGGCATACGGCTTGCCATGAGCATGCATCTCGACATGAAGATGCTGCCGCTGGTGGAAGGGCTTACCGGGCGTGGTGCCGCCCTTTTCATCACCACCTGCAATCCGGCGACCGTGCGCAATGAGGTGGTCGATGCCATGCGGGCTGTCGGAGCGCGGGTCGATGCGTTCAAGGACATGCCGGAGGATGACTGGCAAAGGGCGATTGAAAACGGGATTGACTGGGCCCCGACCCATCTTTGCGAAATGGGATCGGACTATACCCATTTTCTGCTCTCGCGCGGTCTGGAATTGCCCGATGTGAAGGCCGGGCTGGAGGCGACGGGGTCCGGCATCAACCGGCTGCAGGGCACGCTGCCGCCCTGGCCGATCTTCAACTGGGACGATCTGCCGGTCAAGGAAGGTCTGCACAATCGCCATATGGTGGGGCTGACCACCTGGAACGCCTTCTTCACCCGCACGCTTTTGAGCCTGCATGAAAAGACCGTGCTGGTGGTCGGTTATGGCTCGGTCGGGCAGGGGCTTGCAGCCAGCGCCCGGGCCTTCGGCGGCACGGTGATGGTGGCGGAAATCGATCCCGCCCGCCGCCTGCAGGCGCGTTATGACGGCTGGCGCACCGGCAGTGTCGCCGAACTTGCGCCGGAAGCCGATGTCATCGTCACGGGCACTGGCGGCCATCATGTCGTGCCGTTTTCGGTCATCGAGGGACTGAAGGACGGGTGCTTCCTTCTCAATTCCGGCCACCGCATTGACGAGATCGAGCTTGAGCCGCTTCTGGCGCTGCCGGCGGAACAGGCGCTTCCCGCGGTCACGACGCACAGCCTGCCATCCGGCAACCGGGTGCATCTCTTCGTCGGTGGCGCCATGGCCAATCTGACCGGCGGCGAGGGGGACAGCCTCAATGCCTTCGACATGACGCTGGCGGTGATGGCCGAGGGGATCGGCCATATCGTCGGTGAGGGAGAGAAGGCCGCCTCGGGTGTTCATCTGCTGCCGCGCGCTGTCTGGGAACGGGCCTGCCCGGACCCGATGTAGAGCGCAGCCAGGCGCTTGCGGTCTTCCTGTTTCTTCATCTGCCCCGATATTGACGGTTCCGACAAACCACGTTGCCTTTTGCCGGCGAATTGGCAATGGTGTGCGGCCCCTGCGTCGAAAGGGTGAAGCGCAGGCCGGGCAAATATGTGTCGGGTATCGGTGATGCGTGCGTCATCCCGGCAAAACAGAAGTAAAACAGGGGGTCATGTTGATGATGTGTGCTTTTGCGGGGGTGCGAAGCCGCCTCGTTCGTTTTGGGGCATCTGCTCTTTTTCTGCCGGTTCTGGCTCTGGCTGCGCCTGCCGGCGCCTTTGATCTTCCGGCCTATCTGGAAGACGTGCGCACGGAATACGGCCTTCCCGCTCTCGCGGCCGCGGTGGTCAGGGACGGCGAAACGATTGCCGCTGCCGCTGTCGGGACCAGGGTCATGGGCGAAGATATCCCGGTCACCGTCGAAGACCGGTTTCACCTGGGCTCCAATACCAAGGCAATGACGGCAACGCTTGCCGGCATGATGGTCGATGAGGGCAAGCTCACATGGGAAACGACCGTCGGCGATGTGCTGGGCGCGGATTTTCCGGGCATGAGCGACACTCTTTCGGCAGCAACGCTTGAGCAGCTTCTCTCCCATTCCAGCGGCGTTCCGGCCGATACGGAAGAACTCATCGACCTTTATTTCAGCGTCGATGCCTTCGACTACAATCCCTGGGACCGTCGCCATCGTCTGCTCGATGCCTGGAAGGCCAACGAGATCACGATCCCGGAAGGTTCGCCCTTCCAGTATTCCAATCTGGGCTACGTGATTGCCGGTATGATGATCGAGACCGTTGCCGGCGAGCACTGGGAAACGCTGATGAACGAGCGGATCTTTGCGCCGCTTGACCTGCAGACGGCGGGGCTTGGACCGCAGACCACATTCGGCCTCGTTGATGCGCCGGTCAGCCACCGGATCGATGAAGACGGCAATGTGACGCCGATGTACTGGGGGCCGGCTTCCGACGTTCCGCCGGTCATGGGGCCGGCCGGAAATGCCCACATGTCTGTCGGTGACTACGCCAGGTGGGCGGCGTGGAATGCCGGCGAGGGCAAGCACGGCCCGGCGCTGGTTCAGCCCGAAACGCTCAGATATCTCCATACCGCAAAGGTTCAGACCCCTGTGCGTGAAAACCCGCCGCCCGGCACGCCGACAACGGGTGAATATGCGCTGGGCTGGGGTCTGGTGCAGTTCGACTGGTCCGACCGGCCGCTTCTGACCCATAACGGCTCCAACGGCATGAACCTTGCCCGCATCGTTCTCGACCCGGAAGAAGACCTCGGCATCGTCGTGCTGACGAATTTCCCGGGCCGGACGGCCGATCAGGCGGCCGGTGCGGTGCTTGCCGGGCTTTATGCGGAATTCTCGACAGACGAGTGATCCGTCGCCCGAATTTGAACCATGGTTAATCAGCCGGGGGTTGATTTTCGCTCCGTCCGACCGCAAATCCGTGCGGTCGGGCGTCATTCCCTTGAGGATCGTCCGGGAGGCGCGTAATGCCGCCAGCGTAAATAAGGTACCTTGTAAGCCTCAAATGAAGCTCAGGACAGCCAAATTGGCGTGCAATTGCTACCATAAGCATGGTTGAGCGCCTTGCAGAGGCATTTGGTGCTCATTATATAGCGCTCACAACGGCGTTATCGCCGCGAAAATCAAATCAAGACCATAGCTCAAGGGGCCGTCACGGAATGCCTGAAGGGTTCTGATGGCCTGCTTAAAAGGAGACAAGCGAAAATGGCTAAAGTAATCGGTATTGACCTCGGTACGACGAACTCCTGCATCGCCATCATGGATGGTAAGGATGCCAAGGTGATCGAAAACGCCGAAGGCGCGCGCACGACGCCGTCGATGGTTGCGTTTACAGATGACGGCGAGCGCCTCGTCGGCCAGCCGGCCAAGCGCCAGGCCGTGACCAACCCCACCAACACCCTCTTCGCGGTGAAGCGCCTGATCGGCCGCCGCTTCGAAGACCCGACCGTGACCAAGGACAAGGGCCTGGTTCCCTACGGCATCGTCAAGGGTGACAATGGTGATGCATGGGTAGAGGCCGCCGGCAATTCCTATTCGCCTTCGCAGATCTCCGCGATGGTTCTCCAGAAGATGAAGGAAACCGCCGAAGGTTACCTCGGTGAAAAGGTCGAGCAGGCCGTCATCACGGTTCCGGCCTACTTCAACGACGCCCAGCGCCAGGCCACCAAGGACGCCGGCAAGATCGCCGGTCTGGAAGTGCTGCGCATCATCAACGAGCCGACGGCGGCAGCCCTTGCCTACGGCCTCGACAAGAATGAAGGCAAGACCATTGCCGTTTACGACCTTGGCGGCGGTACCTTCGACGTTTCGATCCTCGAAATCGGCGACGGCGTCTTCGAAGTGAAGTCGACCAATGGCGACACCTTCCTCGGTGGTGAAGACTTCGACATGCGTCTGGTCGAATATCTCGCCGACGAGTTCAAGAAGGAAAACGGCATTGACCTGAAGGCCGACAAACTGGCCCTGCAGCGTCTGAAGGAAGCCGCCGAAAAGGCCAAGATCGAGCTGTCGTCCGCGCAGCAGACCGAAGTCAACCTGCCGTTCATCACGGCCGATGCGACCGGTCCGAAGCACCTGACGCTGAAGCTGACCCGCGCCAAGTTCGAAACCCTGGTTGCCGATCTCGTCAAGCGCACGGTCGGTCCCTGCCAGGCCGCGCTCAAGGATGCCGGCGTTTCGGCCAGCGAGATTGACGAAGTCGTTCTCGTCGGCGGCATGAGCCGCATGCCCAAGGTTCAGGAAACCGTCAAGCAGCTGTTCGGCAAGGACCCGCACAAGGGCGTTAACCCGGATGAGGTTGTTGCTCTCGGTGCCGCCATTCAGGGCGGTGTTCTGCAGGGCGACGTCAAGGACGTTCTGCTGCTCGACGTGACGCCCCTTTCGCTCGGTATCGAAACGCTCGGCGGTGTGTTCACCCGTCTGATCGATCGCAACACCACGATCCCGACGAAGAAGAGCCAGACCTTCTCTACGGCTGAAGACAACCAGTCCGCCGTGACCATCCGCGTTGCCCAGGGCGAGCGCGAAATGGCGGCCGACAACAAGATGCTCGGCCAGTTCGACCTCGTCGGCATTCCGCCGGCGCCGCGCGGCGTGCCGCAGATCGAAGTCACCTTCGACATCGACGCCAACGGCATTGTCAACGTCTCGGCCAAGGACAAGGGCACCGGCAAGGAACACCAGATCCGCATTCAGGCTTCCGGTGGTCTCTCCGACAGCGACATCGAACAGATGGTCAAGGATGCCGAAAGCCACGCCGAGGAAGACAAGAAGCGTCGTGCCGGGGTTGAAGCGAAGAACCAGGCTGAAAGCCTGATCCACTCGACCGAAAGCTCGCTTGAAGAGCATGGCGACAAGGTTTCCGAAGAAGACCGCACCGCCATCAAGACCGCGATCGAAGAGCTGAAGACGGCCGTTGCTGCCGAAGAGCCGGATGGCGATGACATCCAGGCCAAGACGCAGACGCTGATGGAAGTCTCCATGAAGCTTGGTCAGGCCGTCTACGAGGCCCAGCAGGCCGAAGAGAGTGAAGCCGCCTCCGCGGATGCCGCCAAGGATGCCGAATCCGATGTTGTCGATGCTGACTTCGAAGACGTCAGCGATGACGACGACAACAAGAAATCGGCTTGATTTGAGCGTCGCTCTTACTCAATCCTGACATCAAACATCCGGCCGTCGCCAAGGCGGCCGGAAAAACCTGTTCAAGAGGTTGGCAGACTCCATGGCAAAAGCGGACTATTACGAGACACTCGGCGTTGGCCGTTCGGCTGACGAAAAGGAGCTGAAAAGCGCCTTCCGCAAGCTTGCGATGAAGTACCATCCGGACAAGAATCCGGATAACGCCGACGCCGAAAAGAAATTCAAGGAAATCAACGAAGCCTATGAGACGCTCAAGGACCCGCAGAAGCGGGCAGCCTATGACCGTTTCGGCCATGCCGCGTTTGAAAACGGCGGCGGCGGGCCAGGTGCCGGCGGCTTCGGGGCCGCAGGCTTCGGCGGCGCCGGCGGCTTCTCCGATATTTTCGAGGACATTTTTGGCGAAATGATGGGCGGCGCCCGTGGACGCCGTTCCTCCGGCGGACGCGAACGTGGCGCGGACCTGCGCTACAATATGGAAATCACGCTCGAGGAAAGCTTCGAGGGCAAGACGGCCCAGATCCGGGTTCCGACCTCGGTCGTGTGCGACGAATGCACGGGCTCGGGCGCAAAGCCGGGCTCGACGCCCAACACCTGCGCCACCTGTCATGGGTCCGGTCGTGTGCGCGCGGCCCAGGGGTTCTTCTCCGTGGAACGCACCTGCCCGACCTGTCACGGTCGCGGCGAGACGATTTCCGATCCCTGTCCGAAATGCCGTGGCGAAGGCCGCACGGTCGAGGAGCGTTCGCTCTCGGTCAATATTCCCGCCGGTATCGAGGATGGTACCCGCATCCGCCTTCAGGGCGAGGGGGAAGCCGGGCTTCGCGGCGGACCGTCGGGCGATCTTTACATCTTCCTTTCGGTCAAGCCGCATCCGTTCTTCCAGCGCGACGGCGCGGATCTGCACTGCACCGTGCCGATCTCGATGACCCAGGCGGCCCTTGGTGGCAAGTTCGAGGTCACCACGCTGGATGGCACCAAATCGCGGGTTGCCGTGCCCGAGGGCACCCAAACCGGCAAGCAGTTCCGCCTGAAGGGCAAGGGCATGCCGGTGCTCCGCTCCTCCCACAAGGGCGATCTCTACATTCAGGTCCGCATCGAAACCCCGCAGAAGCTGACCAAGCGCCAGCGCGAACTGTTGCAGGAATTCGATGAATTGTCCTCCAACGAAAACAACCCCGAATCCAACGGCTTCTTCGCCCGGATGAAGGAATTTTTCGGGACCGAGTGAATGTTCCGTACTGTTTTTGAGATATCGAGGCGTCGGCTTTTTTGCCGGCGCCTTTTTTGTTTTACCGTCCTTCCCTTTTCTCCGTCACGCCGGTGGTAGTGAAGGACGTGTCGCGCTGCATGGCCGTATGCGCCTCCGCGCCCGGCGCATGTCTTCCGCTGACCGGTTGGCGGCATGAAGACGCAACGGCCTTTCGCCGGCAGCGCTTTTGGCCCATAAGGGGCGGACCGATTTGAACAGAAACCCGCTCTATGTTGCCTTCGATTTTCCTCACCGCGCTGAAGCTTACCGATTTCCGCAATTATCCTCAGGCGGGGCTCGCGCTTGACGGGCGGCATGTGGTGCTGACGGGCGACAATGGTTCCGGCAAGACCAATCTTCTGGAAGCGGTGTCCTTTCTCTCGCCCGGCCGTGGCATGCGCCGCGCGGCTTACGGGCAGGTGGTGCGCAAGGGCGCGCCTGCCGGCTTTACCGTGTTTGCCGAACTTGAAGGCATGGAAGGCAGTGTCGGTATCGGAACGGGAACGGATGGGGTGGACGGCGTGGGCCGCAAGGTGCGCATCAACGGCACGCAGGCGGCATCCGGCGATGAACTTCTCGATCATGTCCGGGTGATCTGGCTGACGCCATCCATGGACGGGCTTTTTACCGGGCCGGCCGGCGACCGCCGGCGGTTTCTCGACCGGATGGTGCTGTCGATCGACCCGGCCCATGGCCGCCGGGTTGCCGATTTCGAACGGGCCATGCGGTCGCGCAACCGGCTTCTGTCCGAGCGGCGGATGGAACCCGCCTGGCTTTCCGGTCTTGAGGAGCAGATGGCGGGGCTGGGTGTTGCGATGGCGCTGGCGCGGCGCGAATTGCTGTCGCTTCTGACCGGACTGATCGGCGAGAGCGCGGCGGGTTCGCCCTTTCCCGCACCGGATATCGCGCTGACCGGTTTTTTTGCCGACGAGACGGAAGCGCCGGCGATTGATCTTGAAGACCGCTACCGGGCGCTTCTGGAAGAAGAACGCTACCGCGATGCCGCCGCCGGGCGCACGCTTGACGGGCCGCACCGCAGCGAGATGGCCGTGCGGCACCAGCAGAAGGACATGGACGCCGCATTGTGTTCCACCGGGGAGCAGAAGGCGTTGCTGCTCGGCCTCGTGCTGGCCCATGCCGGCCTGACACGGCGGATCAGCGGTCATCCGCCGGTGATGCTGTTCGACGAGGTCGCCGCCCATCTCGATGAAGGGCGGCGCGCGGCGCTGTTTTCGCGCATTGGCGAAATCGGTGGCCAGTCGTTCATGACCGGAACCGACCGTTCGCTGTTTGCGGCGCTCGGCGAAGACGGCCAGTTCTTCAACGTGTCGGACGGAAAAATCCGCTCCGACTGAGCGTGCTTTCAGTAATGCGGCGGCTTGGTGACGGCGGGGCGCTCGCCGGCTTGTTCCTCAAGCTCCAGAAAACGGTCCGAGAGCAGAACCATCTGCTTCTTGAGCCGGTCGATCTCCCGCCATTGCTCGGCCACCTGCTCGGAAAGCTCGTCAATGGTCTTGCTCTGGTAGGCGACAGTTTCTTCAAGACGGACAATACGCTCTTCAGTCATATCAGCCTCCATGGATCTGTGGTGTCGAGGGACGCGTGCTGGCCTCTGCGCACATGAGAAAATTTCGGTAGGCTCGCATCAATTTCAAGAGCCCCGGATCGTGTCTCCTGCTATAGTGCCGCCATGACTGACAGTGAAGCCTTTTCCGCCGAAGAAATCGAACGTTATGCCCGCCACATCGTGTTGCCGGAAATCGGCGGCGCGGGGCAGCAGGCCTTGAAGCGGGCACGGGTGCTGGTAATCGGCGCCGGCGGGCTCGGCAGTCCGGTTCTTGCCTATCTGGCGGCTGCCGGTGTCGGCACGCTCGGCATCGCCGATGATGACGGGGTCAGCCTCTCCAACCTGCAACGCCAGGTCATCCACGACAGCGGCACGGTCGGCGCGGAAAAGACGGAAAGTGCGGCCAGAGCGATTGCGCGTATCAACCCGCATGTGATCTGCCGCCGCTACCAGGAACGCCTCGACGCCGCCACCACCGGCGATATCCTGAGCGGTTTCGATCTTCTCGTCGACGGTTCCGACAATTTCGATACGCGCTATATGGCTGCTGACGCCGCCGAGCGCGCCGAGGTGCCGTTGGTGACCGGCGCTGTCGGCCGGTTCGACGGATCAGTGACGGTGCTGAAGCCCTATGCGTTTGACGGTGACGGGCGGCAGAACCCGCGCTACCGCGATCTCTACCCGGCGCCGCCGCCGCCCGGCCTGGTGCCCTCCTGCGCCGAGGCCGGTATTGTCGGCCCGGTTACCGGTGTCATCGGCACGTTGATGGCGATGGAGGTGATCAAGCTGATAACCGGCGCGGGCGAGCCGCTGGTGGGCCGGTTGCTGCTTTATGACGGGCTTTCCGCCCGTTTCGAGACCATCGCCTATGTGCGCAAAGCCTGATCCTTGGTCGAGATAGTCTATCCTGCCTGCAGGGCAAGATTGTAGAGGCCGACACAGCGCCCGCCGGATGCACAGAAGGCGAGCACCGGACCTTCCGTTTCGTTCAGGATCTTTTTCAGCTTCGGCGCCTGCGTGATCGGCTGGTGCGCACCGCCGACCGGCACATAGTAACAGGCAAGCCGGGCGGCTTTTGCCGCCGCTTCGATCTCGGTGAATTTCGGCTGAAAAAAGCCCTCGCCGTCCGGGCGCATGCAGATGACGGCGGCAAAGCCGGCCTCTGCCACCTCCGTCATGTCTTTGGCCTTGAGCTGGCCGGTAACGTGATACTGGCTGTTGATGGCGCGCGTTCGCATATTGTCTTTCCTGATGTCTGGCCTGATGTCTGGATGGTCTCTGGGTGTCAGAGCGTGTTGATCGGGACTTTCAGCATCGGCCGTCCATCCTTGTCCTTCGGTATGTCGCCTGCGCGCATGTTGACCTGCAGGGAGGGCAGGATCAGGCGCGGCATGGACAGCGTGGCGTCGCGCTTTTCGCGCATCGCGACAAACGCGTCCTCACTGATGCCGTCATGGAGGTGGATGTTGTAGCGGCGTTCCTCGCCGACGCTGGTTTCCCATTTTATGTCGCGGCCATTGGGGCCGTAGTCATGGCACATGAACAGGCGCGTTTGTTCCGGCAGCGAAAGCACACGTTTGGTCGAGCGGTAGAGCGTGCGGGCGTCGCCGCCGGGAAAATCGGCCCGCGCAGACCCGCCATCCGGCATGAACAGCGTGTCGCCGACGAAGGCGGCATCGCCGATCACATGGGTCATGCAGGCCGGCGTATGGCCCGGGGTATGCATCACATGGGCTGTCATGCCGCCGATCTGATAGCTGTCGCCATCGGTAAACAGCCGGTCGAACTGCGAACCGTCGCGCTGGAATTCCGTGCCTTCGTTGAACACCTTGCCGAAGGTTTCCTGCACGATCACGATATTTTCGCCGATGCCGAGCCGGCCGCCCAGCGTTTCCTGGATATAGGGCGCTGCGGAAAGGTGGTCGGCATGAACATGGGTTTCGATCAGCCATTCAAGCTGCCAGCCATTGTCCATGACCATCGCGATCATCCGGTCGGCGCTTTCATGCGAAAGGCGCCCGGCGGCGTAATCGATATCCATCACGCTGTCGATGATCGCGCAGGCGTTTGAAGCGGGATCGCGCACAATATAGGAGATTGTATTGGTTGCGGGGTCGAAAAAGCCGTGGACCTCCGGTTTCAGTGCGGGATCGGGCGAAAATGGCAGGGGCATGCGCGGTCTCCCTCGGACATGTTATACGAATATTTTATTTTTATAATACGTATATACGAAAACATGAAATAAATATGGCAAAAACCATATGTCGGCAAGCCGGCCGCTGTTGCTTTGCTCGATTTTTCGCGCGGGGGGCGCGGCGGCAGGGCGAGGGCGTGCCGCCGCAGGTCGTCTCTTACGTCTTGTTGGTGATCCACCGGCACTGATACGGCGCGAAGGTGATCTTGGCATCGCTGACCGGCTCACCGGAGATCAGGTCGACCCAGTTTTCGCCGCCGATCAGGTTCAGGGCCATGGCGGGAATTTCGAGTGTCTCGTCGGTAACGTTGTTGATTGCGAAAATACTCTGGGTGCGATCAACGCTCTGGCGCCAGAAACCGAACAGCTTTTCCCCGAGATGCAGGGTAAACTGCGTGGCATTGGGGTGGAAGGCAGGCTGCCGGGTGCGCACCGAGATCAGCGCGCGCATGGCATTGAAAACCTGCGCATGCTGCGTGGTTTCGTCGGCCAGCGCTTCCTGCAGCGCGTCGTAGTTCCAGCGGTGGCGGTTGATGGCGCGATTGTGCCCGGACTTTTCGACCCCCTCATAATCATTGCTGGTGGCCAGCAGCGAGTGGATGTAAAACGCCGGAATCCCCTCGAGCGCCATGGCAATCGTCTGGCTGCAGAGGAAGCGGGCGATGTTGTGATCGTCCTCGCCGCGGACCGTGCCTTTCAGGGCGTCGAACAGCGACACATTCATCTCGTAAGGCCGCATCGAGCCATCGGAAAGCTGGCGCATGGAAACCCGGCCGCCAAACCCTTTGACGGTTTCGACCATCTGGCTGATCGCCTCCTCGGAAAGCAGGCTTTCGGCAGGCCTGAGGCCGATGCCGTCATGCGAGGCGGTGAAGTTGAAATAGGCGCAGCCCATCTGTGCCGGCGGCATGGCCATCTGCCAGGCGTTGAGGAACTGCGAGGTTCCCGTCAGCAGCGCATGCACGATCAGCGGCGGTAGCGAGAAATTATAGATCATGTGCGCTTCGTTGCGATTGCCGAAATAGCTCAGGTTTTCGACATTCGGCACATTCGTCTCGGTGATGAGAACGATGCTTTCCTCGCTGAAATCGGCCAGAAGCCGCATCAGCCGGATAATCTCGTGGGTCTCAGGCAGGTGGATGCAGGAGGTGCTGATCTCCTTCCAGATGAAGGCACAGGCATCCAGCCGGATGGTGCGCACGCCGCGATTGATATGAAAGCGCATGATCCGCAGGAATTCGAGCAGCACGTCCGGATTGGAGAAGTCGAAATCCACCTGGTCGTGGCTGAAGGTGCACCAGACATATTTTTCGCCGTCGGCGGTTTCGACCTTGCGCAGCAGCGGATGGGCGCGCGGGCGAACCACAGAGGAAAGATCATCCTCGGGCGATGCGGTAAAGAAGAAATCCTTGTAGGGCTCATGGCCCATGCGGAACTCGTTGAACCAGCTGCTCTGGCTGGAACAGTGGTTGAGCACCAGATCCGACATCAGCCGGAATTCGCGGCTGATGCGTTCGATATCCTCCCAGCCGCCAAGGCCGCTGTCGATGGCGCGATAATCGGTGATCGCGAAGCCGTCATCGGAGGTATAGGGGAAATAAGGCAGGATGTGCACGCCCTTGATCACGCCCTTCAGGTTCTCGGTGACGAAATCCTGGAGCAGCGACAGCGGTTTGTGCTCGCCATCGATGATCGAGTTGCCGTAGGTGATCACATAGGTGTTGTCGGCGCTCCACATGTTGTTGCCGGCGACGCGCCCGCGCTTGCGCGGAACCGCGCCGTCGCCCCAGAAGGCTTCGAGGACCTGGCGCGTCAGCGCGCGCGAGTCTTTGTCCGGATAGATGCTCTCGAGATGGAGCCTGATGCTTTCCCGCAGTCGCCTGGAAATCACCATGCTTTTTTGCGGCGTCTCAGAAACTGTCGTCATTCTTGTCCTTCTTTCCCCACACGCCAAGGTTAGCATGTCGGTTTCGATTGGCAATTGCCTATCCGGGCCAATCGCCAGCTTTGCAGAGAGATTTTGCTGCACCGCCGCATCGCGGGGCCCTTGACGTCGTACCCGGTTGTTCTCCGCCCGCGGGATGGGACGCACGCCTGAAATCCATCTGTTTTCGGCGGCAACCAACGGCGATGGCGCCACTTTGTTTGTGCATGCCTGAACCCCTTGCTGTCTCGTCTGCCCGCAGCCGCATGTCGGCTGCTTCATGAATGCTTTTTTATGTTCAGCTTCTTTCCAGAAAAACCGTGGTGTGCTAGCAAATCCGGAACGGGATATTGTAAGTATTTATTTAGTCTAATTTAGAATTATCTTAATTTTAGACATAAAATAGTAAAGGCTTCCCAATGAATTCTTCTGATGAGTGCGTGCTGACATTTGTGCGGCGCGATGAACCTGACGCGCGGCTGGTGGCCATGGCTGGCGCGCTCTCCTCGCTTGCCCGGCAGGAGGGGGTGCAGGTCGCCAAGGCCCTGCAGGCGGGAAGACATACGCGTCTGGATCTTTGCCGCATTACCGGACTTTCGGTATTCCAGGTCGCTTCCGCAACGGCGTCTCTGGTAAACCACGGACTGGTTTCCGCCTGGCGGCGTGATGCCGAGACCGTCTACGAGCTCGTCCACCCGCGCCTCGGCGACGTTATTCATCTTGCCGAAGAGCTTGCCGGCCCGCAGTCACTGCAGGTGGTTTCGTAAGGCTGTTCGCCGCGCCGCGCCGCTGTGACCGTCCGGTCGGCAAAGACCTGTAAATTTTCTTGAAAAACGGAAAATTGGCGCTGGACTTGAAAAAACAAAATGCTATAAACGCGCTCATTCGCGGGCCTGCCCCGGCAGCCGCGAAGGTGCTCTTGTGTCTCAAGGCGCCTGCCCAGATAGCTCAGTTGGTAGAGCAGCGGATTGAAAATCCGCGTGTCCGTGGTTCGAATCCGCGTCTGGGCACCACTTATCTACAAAAACGTATGCTTTTCAGGTGAGTAAGCTTTGCTTTGTCCCACCCTGATTGTCTTTGCTATGTTCTCCTGAAATACGCTTGACGGCGCTCTCAGCCCGCGTTTTATGAATCGCTATCCGGGTGTATCTCGTAACCTCTTTGGAGGTCGTATGACCGGTAATGGCAATGATTTCAAATTCCGTGCAACCGAATTCGGCCATCCGTCTGCACGATGGCGGTCATGCCTGAAAGAATTTCATGGATGCGTTTCATCGATCGCGTCGGGCCGACATAGTAGACAACCAGTGGCGGACGGTTACCGCCGAATGAGCGGTCGTCACGATGAAGGGCGTACAGATAAACCTGGCGGGTTCTGACCCGACCCGGATCGAGCTCCTTCATGGGGCTTTTGTCCATGAACAGCCGCAAGCTTTCGGACCGTGCTTCGCGCTCGATCCGTTGCCACATGGGAAGGAGAGCGCCGAGTGCCACCGCCGTTGCCCAGCGCATCAGCGTGGAACGCGGATAATTTATGCCACAAGCCTCGAAAAGCCGCTCCTGCCTGTACCAGGGGAGATACCAGTCAAACCGCATGGCGATCGAATGCGCCAGGAGGCCATTGCTGAAGGTGGTTTCTCTGATCAGCGCGGGTTCAAAGGGCGTGCCGACCATCTTGCCCTGAAGGCAACGATATTTCGGGTATTTGCGAACAGCGACATAATATTTCGCGGGGATAACCCCCAGCGTCTCTTTGAGATCGTAGTCGCGGATTGTTCCGCCACAACCGCAGGGACAGAGACCATCTTTGGTGCCCATGTAGAATTCGCGCCGCTCGAGATTGGGCGGCCAGTCGCGCGTGCCGCGCCCGGACTGGTTTCGCGGCTTTTTCTCCGAGGTTGTTGTGCCTTTGGCCTGCGCGGTCTGCCCGGCGAACCCATCGGTGCCTTCGGCAGGTTTGCCCTCTCCAGTCTCTGGCTGACCATAGGAACCCGTGCCGGACTTGTCTCTATCTTTGCCTTTCCGGGGATTGGTATCGGCGCTCGGGCCGAATTTCATCTTGTTGAGCTTGGCAATCTGTCCGCCAAGCCCTTTGATCTCGTTCTCGAGCACACGTATTGTCGCCTTCAGCCTCAGATTCTCGGCCTGCAGGTCGTCATTGTCGGAGATCACGGTGCGCCAAAGCTCGTCGAGCCGGCGAGCGATCAAAGCCCCGTCGGCAATGGCAGCGTCCAGAATATCCTGCTTTATGTTTTCGATCGTATCGAGCATGGCGCCATGCACGACAAAGAGCACGTCCGATCCCGGTGTTCAGATAAGGTTCATTCGTTCACGCCTACCGAGCGGTGGCATTCAACTTGACTTGTTCCGTGGTGCGTGGAATGAGAAGACCAATCGTGGCACACGATTTATATAGGGTCTGGAGGACTGCAATCTTCCGGGGCTCAGCCTTTTTCAGCCCTGATACTCAAGTCAGCGCATTTCAACTCTCGTATTTCTCATGCCCCTCCGCCATCAATAACGATGGGCGAAGCAGATGTTTGACGACTGATTCGCAGTCTTTTTATCGCCTGCGATTCTCCTCGACGAGTCATGCGATTATTAATTTTACAGTTAATACTCTTTCTGAACTGATACTATTTTAAATTTACGGGATTATACATTATTTTCTCGTATCCTGTGCACGCACTATTCTTTTATTTTCCGGCTTGTCTCATTCCCGATTTCAGCACGCGCCCAGCGTGATGTCCCGTCCGCAATCGAGCAAAAGTCTGGCGTGACAGCCGATCCGGGTTGACAGCGTCGCATTCGCCTTGCTGGCTTCTGTCCCTGCCGGATAGATTTTCGCATGCGCCAGAGAAACCGCGTTTCATTTTTCGCATTTCTCGCGGAAGCACTGCCGTGTCAGAAGAATGTCCGGCGGCGGCTGTTTCTTCTCATGCAACGCTGATGCCGGCTTCTCCTCGGAAAAGCGGAGGGGAGTGACGCGCCATGATAGCGGCCAGACCGACCATCCCAAACGCGCGCTGAAGAGCCGCGTCGGCACCATCCGACGGTCGAGAAGTCGGAACATAATAAGAGATGATTCGGACTTTTCAGGATCTCTGAATCGAAGAATTCCGGTTTATGTAAGTCATACACAACCCATACCATGTAACAAGCCACTGATTTGAAACGAATATTTCCGTACTCAATGGTGCTGGCCAAAAATGGCTAGACTTGGCCATTTTTGGCCGAACCGAATTCACTATTCTGTATCAATGGGTTACGACGGATTTTGGCGTTATGTCCGTACTTTTGCCGGCCATTTTTGGCCGAAGTTTATTGAATTTATTTACATAAATACTCGCATCATATGGATGCGTTGCTGCTATATATGGTAAAATATCCGTTTAATATCAATATATTATCGGATTTGTGCTTAGGAAATTCATCTCTGGCACAGTTTATGCCAGATAATATTTGCCCGCCGCTGTTTGACGCCGACGGGTCTGAATACGTCGACGGCATGGTGCCGCGGCATTTGAGAACACGGAAACGAAAGACGCCTGCCGGATCTTGCATGTTTGGCGACAGGCGCAATGGCAGGAAAAGTGGAAACCGGTTTTCCGTCCGTCCATTGCGCGAGGCAAAAACCCGGCAGACGTCCTCACAACAGGCAGGAGTAACCCATGCCCACACCCGCTTATATCACGATCGAGGGCGCAACGCAGGGCCCGATCACGCAAGGCGCCTTTACCGAGGATTCGGTCGGCAATGTCTGGCAGGAAGGCCATGAGGACGAGGTCATGGTCCAGGCCATCGACCATACCGTCGTCATCCCCCGCGACCCGCAGTCGGGGCAGCCGGCCGGCCAGCGTGTGCATACGCCGTTCAAGTTCACCTGCACGCTGAACAAGGCCGTGCCGCTGCTCTATAACGCACTGTGCACCGGCGAGATGCTGACCAAATGCGATGTTAAATGGTATCGCACCAACACCGCCGGCAAGCAGGAGCACTTCTTTACCACCACGCTGGAAGATGCGCTGGTGACCGACATGGACTGCACCCTGCCGCACTGCCAGAATCCGAAGAATGCCGATTTCACCCAGCTGGTGAAGATCGAGCTTTCCTACCGCAAGATCACCTGGGAACACACGGCCTCGGGTACATCCGGCTCCGACGACTGGCGCGCGCCGGCCGCCTGATCGGGCAAGGCATAAGCACCTCCGGAGCCATTCCGCCCCGGAGGTGTGTCCATAACCTCAATCATTAATTGAGAAATATTATTGAGTGCCCTTTTTGGATGCAAATCCGCGAGAGGCTGTGCACCGCAATGGGAGTTCGTCATGAACGCCATCATCGACATGCCGGTCCTGTATCAGGATCAGGACATCGCCTTCACCTTCGAGGCGCCGGCCCTGAAGGATGCGAAGCTTCTCGTTCATGGCTTCGCGGCGGAGGAAAAACTGTTCGATCTTACGCAGGTCGATATCGAACTGGTCTCCGACGATCCGCGCATCGACCTCAACGCGCTGCTTGATACCCCGGCGACGCTGACCATCCATCACAAATATGCCGGCATCCGGCATTTGTCCGGCGTCATCGCCGGTATCGACCGCGAAGACGAGGGCTTCCGCCGCACTTTCTACAAGATCACGCTTCTGCCGATGCTCTCCCGGCTTGAGCATGGCTCCGATTGTCGCATCTTCCAGCAGAAGGCCGTGCCGGACATCATCAGGGAGGTGCTGAAGGAATGCGGCATCGAGGATGTCCAGTGGCATCTCGCCGGCGAACATCTGGCCCGCGAATTCTGCGTGCAATATCGCGAGACGCATCTGGCGTTCATCAAACGCATCGCCGCCGACGAGGGCATCTGGTTTTATTTCACCTATGGCGAAAACGGCCAACACACGGCTCATTTCATCGACACGCCGCAGATCGTCGCCCAATTACCCGACATGCCGGAACTGGAATACAACGCCAATCCGGGCGGCGCGGTGAAGGGCGTTTATTGCAACCGTTTCTCGGTCCGGGAAAAGCTGCGCTCCACCTCCTATACCCAGCGCGATTATACCTTCAAGCGCCCCGGCTATAGCCAGGAACATCGCGCCGACCGGCAGGAGGACAACGGTTCCAAGAGGAATTACGACCTTTACAGCTATCCGGGCCGTTACAAGCAGGATGCCGCCGGCAAGCCGTCCACGCAATACCGGATGGAGGCGGTTCGCGTCGAGGCGACGACAGCCAACGGCCAGACCAATGCCATCCACCTGTCGCCGGGCTTCAAGACGGCTCTCACCGATCACCTCAACGACGACTGCAATATCGAATGGCACCTTCTGTCGGTCTCCCATAAGGGCGAGCAGCCGCAGGCGCTGAAGGAGGAAGCCGGCTTAGGCTCCACCACTTATTCCAACCGGTTCACGGCCATGCCGGCGCGACTGCCATACCGTCCGCAGGAAATCGTCCCGCCCCTGATCGGAGACCAGACCGCCGTCGTTACGGGGCCTGAGGGCGAGGAGATTTACACTGACAAGGCCGGCAGGGTCATCCTCCAGTTCAAGTGGGACAGATACGGCGAAAGCGACGAACGGTCCTCATGCTGGGTGCGGGTCTCCGACGGATATGCCGGCGCGATGGAAGGCCAGGTCATTCTGCCGCGCGTCGGCGATGAAGTGATCGTCTCTTTCCTGCAGCATGAGCCGGACCAGCCGGTCGTCACCGGTCGTGTCTATAACGAACGAAACCGTCTGCCCTATGCGCTGCCCGACAACAAAACCAGATCGGTTCTGCGCTCTGACACCCACAAGGGCAAGGGCTATAACGAGCTTTCCTTCGAGAATGAAAACGGCCAGCAGAATGTGTTCCTCCATGCCCAGAAGGATCACACCGTCCGCGTCCTGAACAACCACGCCACCCGCGTCGAAAACAACCAGGTCGAAAGCGTCGGCAGCAACAGAAACACCGATATCGGCGCCAACCATCACGAAAAGATCGGCGGCTCGAAGACGCTTGCCATCGGCGGTTCCGGCGCGGCCCTCACCGCCATTTTGGGAACGGCCATCGCGAGAGGGGCAACAGACTGCCTGCTTGGCGCCTCCTCTACCGGCATGGGTGCGATTGGTGAATTTGCCCAGACCCTTGCGGCAGGGAGCTCCATGGTGGAAAGCGCCGTTTTCGGCGGCAACACCGCCTTCAGTGCCTCGGGCAATCATTTTACGAAGGCGGGTGGCGAGCAGCAGGCAACGGCTGCGGAGCTTGGCGGCATTCTCTCCTCGGTCATGCCGCTTTCCGGCATCTACTCGACCCTGATCGAACGGTTTCAGACCACTACCGTCGGCATCGCCTCAACAGAGCAGATCGGTGCCTACAAGAATACAACTGTTGGGCATACGCAGACAGTCAATGTCGGCGAGAAATTCATCATCAAGGTTGGCGACGAGCTCAGCATCACTGTCGGCAAATCTCGCCTGATCATGGACAAGGAAGGCAACGTCACAATTTCCGGAACGAAATTCAACTTCACCGCTTCCGGCCATGTTCAAATCAACGGCAAGCTCATCGATCTGAATTGAGGGAAGACCATGCTGGACAAAAACACGACCGGCTTTGCCGCTATCGGTTACGAGCAACTCCACCGCGACGGCGCGCGAATGGCTGTGGTCAGCGTTCGCGGTCGTTTCAATCTTGATCCCGCCGGCAATCTTAGCCTCGACGAAGAGCAAAGCCTCGTTCTTGACGACACTTATGCGGGGCCCGATCCGCAAAAGTCGCCGCTGACAAAAGTGTCCGATCTCGTTCCGTTCAAACCGAATGCCGATGTAACCGTGCTGATGCGCTCCTATCCTCGTGAGCGGAACACGAAGACGGGCTGGAAAACCGGGGTTAAGGTCGGGAACCATGGCTATGTTGTCGACGTGACGGGATTGCGCACATGGTCATGGTCCGGCGAGGCATGGCAGCTCGGAGATCCGATCACGCTCGAAAGCACATTGGTTGATTACCGTGTTGCATCCAGCAATCTCGTTGCAGGGGCTCCGCCGATGGAGGCCGTTCCGAACAACCCTCTCGGTATCGCCACTCTCAATGAACGTTTTCTCGACAGAGAGAAGACCTATCGCCACCCTATGCTGTTTTCGGAAGACGATCGCGCCGACCGCACGAAAATGGGCGTTGCCCATGAGGTTGCTGGTTTCGCGCCGATCCCGCCCTTCTGGCGCGCGCGCCAGCAATATGCCGGCACCTATGACAAGGACTGGCTGGATACCCGCCACCCGCGGCTTCCTTCCGATTTCGACTACGCGTTCTACCAGTCCGCCAATCCACGACTGATCCAGAAAGGCCACCTGCGCGGAGACGAAGAGGTGTTTGTGGCGGCTGCTCTTCCGGGCGGCAAAAACCTGATCTTCAACCTGCCCGGCATTCAGCCGGTGGCCCACTACCAGTGGATCGACGACCGCGAGGTGTTTGTCCGGCTGAACTGCGACGGCGTCCATATCGATATCCGCGAGGAGCCTTTCACCGTCGACATCACCTGGCGGTCCTGGCTGCCGATCTGCCCGCAATTCTTCAAGATCGATCTCTTTTCCGGATCGTTGGAAGACACGCAAAAGTACCCGGCCTCAACTCTCGACGGGCTTGAGGACACGCAAGAGGCATGACCGCAGAAGCCATTCGAAGACAATTGAGAGCGAGGAGGCCACAGCATGCCATCTTACAAGGAAGCAAGCCGTGACACGAACATGGGTCTGATCGTCAGCGTCACGCCGGATGTCTGCCTGACGCCCGCCGGCTCCGGCTATGTTCCGATCCCCTATTCGATTTCCGCTATTCAGGGCGATGACGCCAATACGGTCGCGACTGTCCGTTTCACCCGTAACAGGGCGCACAATACCGCTTCGCTCGTCACCCAATGTTCCGGCGATGCGCCGGGAACCGGCAAGGGGGTCAAATCGGGCACGGTCGGCTCGGTCTGCGAGCCGAAAACCTTTTCGGATACGGTGCGGGTCAATGGGAAGCCGGCCGTCCGTCATGGTGACGAATGGTGGATGAATAACCGCAACACCATCGGCAAGCTCACCTTTATCGTCAGCTCCGAACGATCCACCACGACGCCGGCAATCGACAATATCGCAAGGGGATGGCCTGGCATGCTTCCCGACAATGCTTCCGGAGACGCGGAATGACCGGGGAAGCGACAATCGGCACTATTGTCGGTAACTACATAAAATATATTCAGCAGGCGAATGCGCTTGAATTTGCCCTCGCCGACATGCTGAGGACCATGGGAAGAGAAATTCCGCTTGTCGCGAGAGCAACGGCAATCCCAGCCTTCCTGCTCGAGAATCCGCCCGAGATATACGCGCCGGATTCCGAAATGGCACAGGTGAGGAAGCTCCTGTCCGAACCGTCGGCGCAGGAAATCATCGTCAGCCAGCATCTTCTCTGGGGGCGGGACAAGACCAACGTCTTCCACAAGAGTTTCTGGCAGAGCATGGCGCCGGCGGAATACGGGATCAAGTTCGAGGCCGACGAATTGATCCCGGCGCTTTCCGATGTTCTGAGCGTTGCCGCGGGCCATACCGTTGATGCAGGCACGCTGACGCCGCAACAGGCGCAGGCGATCCTGGATACCTACGCCCAGAAAAAGGCGGAGGAGAAAAGCGGCACGCAATCGGGTGTGCGCATTGTGGCCGCGGGCGCGAAGGCCAGCGGCAAGAACCCCTGCGACGAGATCTGCGAGATCGCCTGCGACTGCATGAACGACCGGCAGGGCGCACAGACCTTGACCCGATGTGTGGAAAACGAGCTACGCAAACGCTATTACGACCCGGAAAACGGAACATTTCCCGACGGTACCGCCCGCTATCCCTCAACGCCTGAGTCTGACGGCCCGCGCCCGGAAGTCAGCTATGATCCGAATGTACCGAATGGTTATATTCCAAGAAACAGCTCCAGAAATCCCGGTATGCCGTCGAGCCATTATCCTTATACCGGCATGCCGCGGCCTGACATTTCCTGGTGGAAGGATGGAAAACTCTGGAAGATATTCGAGCTCAAGTTTCCGAGAGCCGGTGGTGGTGTGGATGGACAGACCAAGATGCAACGGAATGGCGAATATAGAAAAATCGCAAAGAAACAGGGTCTTAACCCCAAAAAAGATGTGATCGAACTTGATATCGCTGAAGATTGTACCTGCTTCAAAAACGGCGGCGGCGAGTCGAAGAGCGATAAATGCGAAGGCCTCAAAACCTGAGTGGAGGTAAGATATGGAAATACCGACAGATCTGAAACTCGATCCGAAAGATATAGAGACGCGTGGCATTTTACGTAGCCAAAATGCTAAAAAGATCAAATCTCGCGTCGGCATCCTCGTGTCGATCTATTTCCTTGAAGGATGGAAACCCGAGAAACGGAGTGGTCTTTTTCAATGCGCCAATGACTATATGACGCTGTTTACCGAAGATATCAGCTATTATCACTATGGCGACCAAGAGCGTGCCAAGAAATGGAAAACGGGGGCTAATCCAGAAGATTTGAAAGAGCATGTGACAGCGTCATCGGAAAGCGATGATGTCTATTTCGATCTTTTTCAATTTGACAAGGCCGAAGACAGTGATCCCGGCTTCTGCCGGTTCATGGCGTTCGCATTTCCAAAAGAGAAAACGTGGCACACGCTTTCAGGTATCAAAGCGCATTTCCCTCCAAGCTTCGTATTCTCCTCTCCTGATCGCTTTGTCGAGATCATCCGTCAATGGAGCGAGAGGGTTGGCGCCATCCATGGCTCCGCGGGTCTCGGCGCGCTCTCAATGCCGGGAAGTGAAACGTCGGTCACGGAAGCCTATTACTACCCCTGGCTGATGCAGTATCCAGCGTTGGAATATGACGCCATGGGCGATTATTGGGATGAATGTGAGGAGGTTGGAGAAAGCGACAAACCCCGCTCCTCCAACTGGCTGACGATCCTCGGCAGACCGAACCTCGACAGACTGGGCGGCTATGTGGCCGTCGAAAGCCAGTTGACCAAGGGCATGACCATGTATTATTTCGAGGGCGGCGCTCTGATCCGGGCCTCGGAGCTTCCCGCCCTTGGCGACGAGGCCACCGGCGGCATTCCCGAAGGCTATCGCACCGCCGCCCGCATCATCAAGCCGATCCGCTTCGAAGGTTACAAATACGGCGTCATCCTCGAACCTTTCGATGTTGACGGACCTGAGATCACGCTTGAATGGATACGAAGGTTCGATTGAGCGAGATGGATATTCCGACCGACCTGAAACTCGATCCGAAAGATATCGAAACCCGTGGCATCTATCGAGATGATAGCGTTGAAAAAATTCGCTCTCGTGTCGGCATCCTTGTATCGATTTACTTCCTTGATGGCTGGACGGCCGAGAAACGGCAAGGGCTGTTCGAATGTGCAAAGGACTATATGACGCTGTTTCCCGAAGAAATAACATACTATCACTTTGATGATCTTCCACGCGGGAAAGAATGGAAGGTCGGTGTTGTTCCAGAAGACCTGAAAGACCATGTTACGGCTTCGGCTGAGGGCGACGAGGTTTATTTCGATCTTTTTCATTTCGACGAGGCCGAAGACAGTGATCCCAGCTTCTGCCGGTTCATGGCGTTCGCATTTCCAAAAGAGAAAACGTGGCACACGCTTTCAGGTATCAAAGCGCATTTCCCTCCAAGCTTCGTATTCTCCTCTCCTGATCGCTTTGTCGAGATCATCCGTCAATGGAGCGAGAAGCTCGGTGCCATCCACGGCTCGGCTGGGCTTGGTGCACTTTCCTTGCCGGGCAATGAGACATCGGCCACCGAAGCCTATTACTATCCGTGGCTGATGCAGTACCCGGCGCTGGAATATGATGCCATGGGGCGATATTGGAACGAGTGCGAGAGGAATGGCGAATGCGACCAGCCCCGCTCCTCAAACTGGCTGTCGATCCTGGGGAGACCGAACCTCGACAGGCTGGGCGGCTATGTGGCCGTCGAAAGCCAGATGACCAAGGGCATGACCATGTATTATTTCGAGGGCGGCGCGCTGATCCGGGCCTCGGAGCTTCCCGCCCTTGGCGACGAGGCCACCGGCGGTATTCCCGAAGGCTATCGCACCGCTGCCCGTATCATCAAGCCGATCCGTTTCGAGGGTTACAAGTTCAGTGTCATCAAGCTTCCCAAACACCTGAACACCGGCCGCGAGGCCCGGCTGGCCGAAACGCTGAAATGGATAAGGCGGTTCGATTGAGCGACATGAGAATCCCGACAGATCTGAAACTCAATCCGAAAGATATAGAGACGCGTGGCATCTACAGAGATGATAGCATTGAAAAAATCCGCTCTCGCGTCGGCATCCTCGTGTCAGTCTATTTTTTAATGGCTGGGCGGCCGAGAAACGGCGAGGACTTTTCGAATGCGCCATGGACTATATGACGCTGTTTCCCGAAGACATCGAATATTGCATCTATAGCGGTCAGGAGAGTGGAAAGAAATGGAAACCGGATGTCACTCCGGAGGACTTGACGTAAGCGTTACATCCAGCCCCTTTTTTAGTGTCTTCCCATGGCGGGGTGGGTGCCGGTATATTGGCGCGTAGCGTCAATATAGAGACGGCTTCTCTGCGAGAGCCGCTTTTTGAATCCTGTCAATCAATTGATTTAAAACGATTTTTATGTCAACAAGCACTCATTTCAACTGACTGGGGGCGCCGTTAGTTCGCCGTATGCGTCAGCCGCAGGGTTTTGCGCCGGTCACGCCGGTCTGGCGTTTCCGCCAGCAATATGCCGGCACCTATGACGAAAGCTGGCTTGAAACACGCCATCCGTTCCTGCCGTTCGATTTCGACTATCGCTTCTACAATTGCGCCCATCCGGACATGATCTTCTCGCCCTTCCTGAAAGGCGGCGAACGGGTGGAACTCGTCAACCTGCATCCGGAGCAGAAACGCATCGTTTTGAAACTGCCGACACTATCGCCAACGGCCATCGCCACGCGCGAAAACGGCACAGAGACACACGCCGGGCTCAACCTCGACGGCGTTCACTTCAACCTCGTGGCCAAACCGCCGACGTTGCGGCTGACTTGGCGGCGCGCCTTCATGTGGCAGGACGGCATCAGCCGGATCACGCTTGCCGATGCGCATGGGCAGGACGGCAAGACGACCCCGGCCATTCCCGCCAATCCCGACGGTGAAGAAACGGAGGCCGCATCATGAGCCTGCCGCCCGATCCCGACTGGACCGATACGCCGCGCGAGGCAATCCGGGATAATGCCAAGCCGAAAATCCTGTCCTTGACGCCGGATGTCTGCAAGACGCCGATCGGCAGTTCCACCCCGCCGATCCCCTATTGCATCGTCGGTTATCCCGACGAGGCGGCGGACAATTACACATCTTCCGTGTTCTTCACCGGCCAGAAGGCCATGGTGCTGCGCTCCAGCACCACCTGCTGCCACGGCGACGAGCCGGGCACGGCCAAGGGCGTCAAATCCGGCACGGTGGGCGATATCTGCGAACCGCTCGACCATTCCGCTACCGTGCGCACCGAAGGCTCCCCCGTCATCCGTAATCTCGACAAATATTATATGAACTGCAGCAATACATTCGGCTGCGTCTACTGGAGCGAGGATACCGAGACCTATGGCGACACATATCCCGATGACAAGGCAGCGCCCGTGGGACAACAACTGGCGTTTCTCTCGCCAGTGGCGGTAGCGGCAATCGAAGCAGCAGGATCAGCGGGCGGCGCAGCAGCGGCAGCAGAAGGCGTAGCCGCAACCGGGCTCGGCACAGTCGCCGTAGGGGCGCTTGCCATTGTGACCCTTGAAGGCATTCTGGCTCCAACCAAGATGAATTTCTCCGACGAGGTACCGCGGGATAACTACGAAACGGCGCTTCTCAAAAGCGCTCAGGATGAAATCAATGCTCTCCTCTTCTGGGACAGCGGCGGGGATATCCGCAACCAAACCAAGGCAAAGCTCAAAAGGCATCGCGAGGCGGTTAAAAGCCAGATCCCAAGCCTGTCGCCCCGGTTCCGCCCAATCCCAATGGCTGGGTGTCAGGTGAAGATGACAAGGACAAGTGCCTTGTCGGGGCGTATGAGAAAATTGATTCGGCCTGTAAATTGCGTAAGGGAAAAACCCATCACGTTGTTCCGGATATGGGCCTCTTCGAGGGCACGGATAGGCGGCTGCGATACCGGCGTAATCGATCAGCTTGTCGCAACGCTTCAGATCGAAGATCGTGCTGTTCTCGTCATCGGATGCATCGCAATGCCAGACAGCGGCCGACAAAACACTGGAAACGTTTGGCCGGGTCGATATTCTGGTCAATGTTGGCGGTACATTCGGCGTGTGTGGCAAAGCCGGACTGCTGGCTTATTCCGCCTCAAAGTGGAGGCTGCGCGGCATCACCAAAAGCTCTGCGCTGGAAGCCGGCGAGCGCAACATCAACGTCAATAGCACTTCTCGTTCAGCAAAAGTGCGTCGGAGCTAATTCTCGGTGGAAACGCCGGGTCAGTTCTCAGTGGCAATCAACAGCGATATCGCTTCCCGGAGGACTGCTCTGCTTAAGTTGCAGGCATTTCCGAAATGATTTTCGTTTGCTACAAAGCTTGGATGGGCAATTGGCAACAAGCGGATTTCTTTCAGGAAAGCTGAAGCAGCAGCATTGAGAACAGTCAGAACAAGCAAGGACGCAAGGCCCGGCAGGATCGAGGAAAAACTGCCGGGTATGAGCTCTGCGGACATTTCCGATCACAACACCCGTGCCGTCCTCGCCGCATTGCGCGAGAACGGTGCTCTGACGCGGCGTGCACTCGCCGGGGCATTGGGACTAACTGAGACTGCGATTGCAAGCATTGTCCGGCGCATGGTGGAGTCGCATTTTTTGAAGCAGCATTCACCCGCAGGTGGCGGGCAGGGCGCAACTTTTTCAATCATTGAGGATGCAGGGATAGGTATCGGTGTCTACCTGTACAAGAAAAAAGCCCGTATTGCCGTTGTCAGCTTAGCAGGAGCGGTGGTTGATGAGCGGGAATTCGGCAGCTGCGGAGACGT
The DNA here is from genome assembly GCF_963677965.2 of uncultured Martelella sp. NCBI lineage: Bacteria > Pseudomonadati > Pseudomonadota > Alphaproteobacteria > Hyphomicrobiales > Aurantimonadaceae > Martelella > uncultured Martelella sp. The sequence continues at coordinate 1,489,467 of NZ_CAXXFM010000001.1, read as the reverse complement.
GTTGGAATGGATCGACGATATCGTTGAGGCGCCATCACCCCGCAGGATCCCGGATATTGCCGTTGCCAGCGACCCAGCGTCTGCTGATCTTCTCGTAGCTTTATTGCAGCAGCGAGATGGACAAAAATGTAAGATGTTTCAGGTTCGCGATACCGAGGCTGCGCTGAGCAGCCTGCGATTGACGCCCGGTGTTAATACCGACATCGGTATGGGCGTCATCCTCATTGATGAAACGGTGAGGGCCGGCACCATGTTCTCCGACCGTTTTTTCTACGGAGCGCGCGGATGTGCAGGTCAAATCGGGGCGATGCGTCCTGCTCCGGACGCCCCGACGCTGAACGAAACCGCAGGGCTCTTGTCCTTCAACGCTCATATTGCCGCCGGCCGGCCGGAAGATGAGTGGGTTGAACACGCGGCCAGTCGTCTGCTGGACGCGATTGTCGCGATCTCGGCCTTTGTATCGCCTGGCGAGTTCTGGATAGGTGGAAGCCTGCCTGAGCCGGTTCTCGATACAATCGTTGAACGAGTTGTTGCTGGCAAGGCATTGAAAGCAGGCCACTTCATCGCCACCCGCTGGATTCCCGCAGTTAATCGGCTTGAAGATACGGGGACAGCAATTGCGCGCGGTGCAGCCATGGTTACATTGAAACAGGCATTTTTACCGCTGCCTGCTTCAGATGGGTGATCAACAGCAGTCAGACTGCCATCTCGGTGTCGCTGTTGGCCAGTGGCGTTCTGGTTATCTGAGCTTTATCGGCTGAGGGCAATCCGAGACGATGCGCCAGCGCGATAGCCGCCGCGCCGAGAGCAACCGCATCGGCTGAGGCTGCGGCTCTATGCAGAGAGGGTGCGGTTTCGCCCCTTTTGGCGACCTCGTCATGCACATAAAGCAGCAATCTGTCGATCAGAAGCGCCGGAAGCCTGCCGCCAATGATAATGCCATCCGGATCGGCGATCATGCCGACATTGATAATGGCTTCGGCAAGTTTGACCGCAAAAGCCTTCAGCCAGTCGTCCACGATGGCCTTGCCGCTCGCGTCCAACGCCAGCAGGTCGGAAGGACGCCCGACGGAAAATCCCTGTCGGGCGAGACGGTCCTGCAGGATCAAAAGTGAAAACATGTCGCCAATCGGGCGCGTTTCACCATCCGGGAAGCTGTCGTCAAAGGCCAGTGGAACCCAGCCGATTTCCCCACTGAGGCCACTTGCCCCCTTGTGCAGACGCCCGTCCACGACCAGACTGCCTCCGAGACAGGCATTGACGAGGATATAGAAAAAGGTCGGCATCTCATCGCCGAGACCGTATTCAACCTCGCCGAGAGCTGCCGCATTGGCATCATTGTCTATGAAAACAGGATAATCGGCAAATTCAGCAATGGCCGCTCGCAAATCGAAGTCACGCCAGGCACGATAGCGCTCCGGCAGGCCGATAACGTCGACCTCGCCAAGCCAGTCCGGGATAGCAACCCCGATCCCGGCAAGCCTTTCCTTGTTGATCGCACCGCGACGCATAAAGTCCCGGATCGTGTCCTTCAGACACTTCATGACCGCTTTCGGCATCATGAAAGGCGTTTCATGATGCTCGTGATCAACGACCTGTCCGATTGCATTCACGGCAAGAATGGTCACATGGGAACGGTCGATATGCAGACCGATCGAGCACAGCCCGTCCGGATTGATCTCCAGTTCGATCGCCGGTTGCCCGCGCAGGCCGTGGCGGCGGCGCGCCTCTACCACCAGTCTGTCATCAAGCAACCGTTCGACGATACGGGTCACGGCCTGTTTGGTCAGTCTCGATTTCTCCGCAAGCTCCGTACGTGAGACCGGGCCGTGGCGATGGATTGCACCCAGAATCATAGCACGGTTGCGGATTGCGGCCTGACTGCCATTGGCTCCTGACAGTTTCATTGCTCCTGCGCCTCCGATACCTCTTATAGCCGTTTTTCATTGAAGAAGCAGCAATTGCAAGCCCGGATTGAGTTGGCGGTTTTCTATTTCTTCTCCAATATCCAGCTTTTGACCTCGAAAGGCATCAGTGCGTCTTCCGCCACAAGCGCTTCGAAAGGCTCCTCCATCAATGTCACTGCAGTGGAAACAGCAAATCCATCCGGCGGGCTGATCGCAATCACTCCGCGGCGACCGGCAGGCTCATAAACACGCAGAACAAGGTCTTTTTCGCTGTCCTCACGGCACTTCAACGCAGAAAGTGCGGCAGGAACGCCGGAAACGATCAGAGGCTGGTTTTCACAGACCACCTTGCCAGAAACCGAGAGCGTGAGCGGGGGCTGGTTCAAGAGTTCTGCCTCCTCGCGCACACCGGTGTCGTGCCATGGGCCTTCGTGCGGCATGATCGAATAGGTGAATGCCTGATATCCCTCGTCTGCAAGCGGGTCGGGATAGATTGGCGCGCGCAGAAGGGACAGGCCCAGAATGTTGCCCCGCGCGCTATAACCGTACTTTGCATCGTTCAGCAGGGCCACGCCGAAACCGTTTTCCGACATGTCGACAAAGCGATGGGCAGGAAACTCGAACGCCGTCTGCTGCCAGCTGGTGTTGGCATGCGAAGCCCGTTCTACAACGCCATAGGCGCATTCGCCGGTGACCTTGCCATGGTGAATGGCAACCGGCGTTTCGCTGCGCAACAGAACGCGCCGGTCATGCCAGTCAATCTCCGTATGAATATCGAGACGCGGGCTTCCTGCCATCAGCGAGAGCGTCTGAACGATACGCGAGTGGCGCCATTTACGGGCAATACGGATTGCAACGCGGTGCGGCCCGGTTTCAACCAAGGAAATGTCATCGACAGCGTCCACCGATTCTGCATGGGCCGCGTAATCGTCTTCAATGTCCCAGGCATCCCAGTTGCGCGGCTTGTCCATCGGATAGGCCATCAGCTGATTGCCCGGCCCGGCCATCGTTTCGCGCCCTGACGGCTTGTGAACGAGGCTTTGGATGGTGCCATCGTCGCCAAGCGTCACCTTCAAAAGATCGTTTTCGAGATGACGCTCACCGCCGGAAACCGACCCGGCGGGCTGCATGTCGTTATCGCTCAGGATATTGAGCGACAGCGGCGGCAGCTGTCTTGCGGCAGCGACCGGACCCTGCGGCCCTTCAAAACGCAGCGGCATCGGCTGAAGCGTTGGGTTGATGGCCAGAAGCACGCCATTGCCGCCATCATCGATGCGGTCGGCAATGGCCGTTAACCTGCCCTCGCGGCGTGTCCTCGCCGTTTCAATGATGCCCTCAAGTTCTTCGGCGGCGTCGCGATAAACTTCGGCGATGCTGGAACCGGGCAAAATGTCGTGGAACTCGTTCTTGAGAACCGTCCGCCAGCTTTCCTCCAACGACGCCGGGTAAACGCCGCCCGTGAGATAGTCGAGGCTTGCCAGTGTCTCGGCCGTGATCAGATCGCGTTCCGCACGTCGATGCAGTCGTTTGACGACGCTCTGGCTTGTATAGGTGCCGCGATGCAGTTCGAGATAGATTTCGCCGCGCCAGACGTTCAGCGATTTTGCCGACGCGGTCTCGTGCGCTGCATCGAAGAAATCCGAAACCAGCCCCCAGCGCGTCTCGGGCAAAACCGGGAACATCCGTAACTGTTCTTCGCGCCGCACCATCTCCGGCGTCACGCCACCGCCGCCGTCTCCATGACCGACACTGAAAAGCGTCGTGTCGTGGGTATCCTTCTGGCGGAAGTTGCGCCAGGTGTTCATGATCGAGTCGGGACGGACGACACCATTATAGCCATCGACGGGATTATCGAACGTATGCGTGAGCACCCGGCTGCCATCTAGGCCTTCCCACCAGAACAGGTCTGTCGGAAAGCGATTGGTTTCCGACCAGTTGACCTTGATCGTCAGAAAGCTGGTCATTCCGCCCTGCAGCAGAAGCTGCGGCAAGGCCGGTGAAAAGCCGAAGCAATCCGGCAACCAGCAAACACTGTGCCGCGCGCCGAAAACACGCTCGAAATAGCGCTGGCCATAAAGGATCTGGCGGCTGAGGCTCTCGCCGGTCGGCATATTGGTATCGGGTTCAACCCACATGCCACCGAGCACTTCCCACTGACCGATCTTCGACCGTTCGATAATGGCTTGTAGAAGCTCAGGATCGTCTTCTTCAAGCTGGCGATAGTAATGCGCGGTTGTCTGGTTGAAGCGGAAGTCTTGCGAACGCTCCATCAGGCGCATCGTGGTGTGAAAACTGCGACGGTTCTTCCGGCGCGTTTCCGCATAGGGCCATAGCCAGGCCAGATCGATATGGGCATGACCGGTGAGTGTGACGTGGCCCTGCGGCGGGAACCGTTCCCGCAGTGACTTCAACGCTGCGACAAGCGTATCGTAAACCGCGATCACGCTGTCCCGCTGGGTATCGGAGAGGCTTGCCGGATCATGCTTGAGCGGTGGCAACTGCCAGATTTTCTGCTGCATGGGGGCCGGTGCGGTTCGGGAAATGTAGTCGGCGGTCGACGATGGCCAGTCAAGAGCAGCAAGGGCGTCTTCGGCTGCTGCAACAAGATGTGGAACGGCATCGTGACCTTCGATAACCTCGATGGTTTCAGCGATCTGCCGCAACAGCAGCCAGAGATCGTCGACCGGCCTGTCGAGCCAGAATAGGTCTGCCTTTTCAAGGTGCGGCTTCTTGACCGGCACACCGAAGGGCGCCCGCGCGACCGTTTCAGAACTGATCGTGAAGCGCGCCGCCGGCGCGGGAAACTCCCGGTGAAAAACGTCGAGGCCGTGGCTTTTTTCAATGCCTTCGGACGCCTTGAACGTCACCAGGCTTTCGCCGCCAAGGTCGAGAAAGACTCGGGTGTCATCGAGTTTCCATGTAGACGGCACTTCAACATCAGCGGAAAAACACACTGGTCCCTTGTCGTGAGGCCAGGGGTCTCCAAGTGCGATAGATTGGCCGTTGAACTGCCAACCGGTGATGGTGATGGACGAGCGCGCGCGCCAGTATTCCAGTTCCTGCAGACGTACCTTGAGCCGTTCGAGGCGCTGAGTGAGGGTAAGTGACATGATAAGAATTCCGTATGAATGTTGGGTCAACCCTTGACGGCACCAGCCGTCATGGCGCTGAGGATGAGGCGCTGCAGCAGCAGAAAGGCGATGATGGCCGGGGCGACGGAAACCAGACAGGCTGCGGCCAGCACCTGCATGGAGGAATCGTTCTGCGTTCCGGCATATTGGAAAATGCCGACCGAAATCGGCGTGAGCGATTCCTTGGTAATCAGAAGGAACGGCACCAGAAATTGCGACCAGCTGGTGATCACGGCGATGATGAAGGCTGAGGCAATGCCCGGCGTTGATAATGGCAGGATGACCCTGAAAAACACACCGAAGTGACTTGCGCCGTCGATCAGCGCCGCTTCATCGAGACTGCGCGGAATGCCATCCATGAAGCCCTTCAGGATCCACGTGACCATCGGCACCACAAGCGCGGTGTAGACCATGATCGCACTGAACTGGTTGTCGAGCAGATTGAGGGAGGCCATGTAGCGATAAAGCGGGATCATGATGACCAGAGGCGAGATCATCTGAAGTGCAAGAATTGCCATCAGCCACGGCCCCTTGCCGCGCATTTTCAGGCGCGAAAACGCATATGCAGCAGGCAGCGCAACGGCCAGACACAAAACACCGCTCATGGTAGAAAGCTTGAGTGCGTTCCAGAGGTACAATCCGAACTTCGGCGATGACAGAATCTGAATGAAATTGTCGAGTGTCGGATAGTGCGGGATCAGACGGCTGACGCCCAGATAGATCTCCTTGCGGGTACGAAGCGCCAGCGACAAAAGCCAGAACAGAGGCCAGGCAAAAAAGGTGAAGCAGATCAGCATGAAGAGATAGCTGAATATGTCACCGATGCGGTTTTGAGTGGACGCCTTCATCGGCCCGCTCCTTTCGGCAGGAAGCGTGCATAGACAAGCGCAAGCCCAAGACTGATCACCAGCATCACAATCGACAAAACAGCGCCGACCGAAAGGTCGTAATTGCGGAAGATAACGTTGAACGTATAGAGCGAGAGGACCTCTGTCGCCCGGCCGGGGCCGCCGCCTGTCAGAGAAATGATCGCATCGAATACGTTGAGCGTCTGGATCGTGATCAGGATCATGTTGACGAGAATAGCCCCACGCAACTGCGGCAGCGTCACATAAAGGAAACGCTGTCCGGCACGCGCGCCATCAATGGACGAGGCTTCATAAAGTACGGGATTGATCGCTTTGAGTGCCGCATACATGACCACCATTGAAAATGCGGTGCCGCGCCAGACATTGGAGAGTACGGCTGACCAGACGGCGATATGCGGATCGGACAACCACTGCACAGGTCCCATGCTGAACAGTCGCAGAAGACTGTTCAGGCCGCCGAACGGTGCCTCGTTGAAGAGCATTTTCCAGATAATACCGCCCGCGATACCCGGGACGACCCAAGCGACCAGCGCCGTTGTGCGCAGGATTGTGGTGCCGAAAAGACGGCGCTTTTCGCCGCGTACGACAACCAATGCCACAGCCAGCCCCAAAATCTGCTGGCCGACGACGCTTGCGCCGGTGAAAACGAATGTCACGAACAGAATATGACCGAGCTCCGGTCGCCGCAGCGTATCGATGAAAGTCGAGAGACCATAACTTTCTCCCGGCTGCAGCAAGGTTGCATCGGTGAAAGCAAGTCGAAAGACCTCTGCTACCGGATAGAGGTAGAATGCGCCCAGGATAAGGATAAGTGGCATCAACCACGGCGCAACCGGCGCATTGTTGGCAGCGCTTCTCTTGCGCTTGCTCAGGGCAGCTGCATTTGCAGGACTGGATATTTTGGACATGAAGCGCTCCGCTTGAGATGCCGCGCAGGCAAAGTGTTAACCCGCGCGGCGGCGACCGGAAGTTACAGGCCGGCGTCAGAGCCGGTTGTAGGCGTCCATCGATGCTTTGAAGGCCTCATCGATGGCCGCTTCGGTCTCCTGCGAACCCGTCAGCACCTTGCCGAACATGATCTGGATCTGGTTGGAGATTTCCGGATAAACCGGAACGCCGGGTCTGGCATGGCCGGTTTCCAGCGCCTCTGCGAAAGCCTTGTTCGTAGGCGTGGAGAAGACGTCGTATTCTGAATAGAGGTCCGCGCGCGTCGGCAGCTGTTCCTGCAGTGCATTCGCCGGGCCCATGTAGACTTCGCGGGCAAGAGCTGCACACATTTCGACCTTTGCCGGATCGTCGCTGAAAGATGCAACAGTCCAGCCACCTGTTCCCGTCGCGCGCTGGTCGGCTGTTGGCCCTGGAAGGCGGGAAAACGTCCAGTTTTCAAATGTTTCGGGGTCAAGCGTATTGCGCAATTGCTGTAATTGCCAATTTCCGCCCACAAAGAGTGCAGTGGTGCCTGCGGCCGCGGCGGCGTTGAAGTCATCGTAATTGCCGATACTGGCGACCCGCTTCGGCGCGGCGCCGCTTTCCACCAGATCGCGATAGTAGTTGACCGCGTCGATGAATTTCTGACGGTTGTCGCCTTCGGCAAAACTGGGTTTGCCATTTTCGTCGACGAGTGTGCCACGCTGCGCCCAGAAATTCGCCAGCCAATCGAAGGTCGTCCCTTCATAACGAGCACCGTTGAAGAGAATGCCTTCCATTACCTCCTCCTGCGAATCAAGTGCCGCCTGCTTTGTTTCCTCCCAAGTCTGAGGCGCATCGGGAATGACTGACTTGTTGCGATAGAGGACGCGGAGATCCGTCGACCACCACCAGGCATAAATATCACCATCCTCGCCTGTTACTCCTTCACGCACAAACGGGAAAAGCTGGCTGATCTCTTCCGCACTGAAATAAGGCGAAAACGATTTGAGAACACCGGCTTCCTTGAACCTGGATAGCACGAAGGAATCCACCGCCGCGCAATCCGGCGCATTTCCGGACTGTGCCTGTTCAAGAATGCGGGCCTGTTCCTGGTTGATGTCGCCGGACATCATCTGCAGCTCCATCTTCCAGCCGGGATGATTGGCGATGAACTTTCGGTAGAGATCGGAATAGCCCGCCGCAAGCTCGGGGTCATTGTTGCGCGGCCCGTCTGTCGTCATGCGGAAAACCAGCGTGTTTTCTGCATCGGCGGGTCCAACGCTGTCGCCGGTAATAATGTCGCCGGCCGCCATGGCGGTGGTCGCGCCCATCAGCATGGTGGACGCAAGGATCAAGCTCTGAAGACGTTTCTTTTTCATGTGTTTTCCTCCCAAAAAACTGTTCTGACGATTTTCCGGTTGCCGGGTTGGCAAAATACTTAAAATACGTCATGAATTAGATTAAATCACCTTTGTTTTATGTCAAGCAACAATCTGGGAGGAAGCTATGGCGAAGGTAGATATAATTGATTTATATAAACAATTCGGCTCTCTGGAAGTTATTCACGGAGCTTCATTCGAAATTGATGATGGCGAATTCGTCATCCTGATTGGGCCGTCAGGTTGCGGAAAATCCACCATGTTGCGGATGATTGCGGGGCTGGAGGATACAACATCCGGCGAAATTCGCATCGATGGAAAAACCGTCAACGAGCTTGCGCCGCGCGACCGCGATATTGCGATGGTTTTCCAGGATTATGCGCTTTATCCGCATATGGATGTCGCCACCAATATGGGCTTTTCCCTCAAGCTGCAAGGACGTGACCGGCACTACATCGAAGAGTGCGTAAAAGCAGCGGCATCGATCCTCAATCTGGAGCATTTGCTTGATCGCAAGCCGGCGGCACTGTCAGGCGGGCAGCGTCAGCGCGTTGCCATGGGCCGCTCAATCGTGCGTGCACCCAAGGTCTTTCTGTTCGACGAGCCGCTCTCCAATCTGGACGCCAAGCTGCGCGTGCAGATGCGCTCGGAAATCCGCGAGCTGCAACAGCGGCTGAAAACCACGACGATTTATGTCACGCATGATCAGACCGAAGCCATGACAATGGCTGACAAGGTCGTTGTACTGAATGCGGGTCATATAGAGCAGATTGGCCACCCGCTGGAACTCTACCGCAATCCCGTCAATCTGTTTGTGGCAACCTTCATCGGTTCTCCGCAAATGAATATCATTACGGGACCGGCAGCGCAGGCTTATGAAGCACATACGATCGGCATCAGACCCGAACATCTCGGCGCCAGCCAAACAGGCGACGGCTGGAAGGGGCGGATCGTGTCGGCTGAATATCTGGGCAGCGACACCTTCATGACTGTCGAAACTGAAACCGCCGGACGGCTGAACCTGCGGACCGGTGGTGATGTTGATTTTGCCACAGGTACGGAGATCGTTGTCCAGGCAGCGCGCGAGAAAGTCCACCGCTTTGACGAAAATGGTCAAAAAATGGCTGACTGGCAACAGCCGCGGAGTCACGACACGTCCAAGGCCGAATGAATGACAGCGTTGGTTTGCAGGCCCGAACGGGCTTTCAAGGTTCCCGCAACGACGATGGTTGCAGTGACTTCGGTGGTTCGCTACGTGACTATGGACCCGCGCACGCGGTCAGACGGAAGTTTTTGTAGGGCGTGACCAAGCCTTGAATATTTCAATATTGTCCGCACAAATGAATCGGCAAGCAGATCCCGGATCTACTCTTCGATATGTATCCCGGGCTGTACTTTTTCGAGAAAATCAAATTGGAAGCGAGCGCAGTCCGGGTCTCAGAAATTCACGGTGCCGATCGGCACGATAGGTCTCTGAAATAGTTAAAGAGTGGACAGTGCCGCGCCGACTGACAGCCAAATGCCGCGCAAGCCACGGTGACGGGCGGTGCAGCATATCGAGACACCTCAACGCGTACAAGTGCGAGCCTATTGTCGGCCTATTCGGTGTCGGACGGCACCGTACCGCCGAGAGCGAGTGTCAGTGAGTTTTCTATGTGACGCTCCAGCGCTCGCTTTGCATTCTCGATATGTCCATCGCGCATCGGAACCAAAAATGCCAGATGCTCCCGGCCTATTCGTTCTGCGTTAAACGGCGTCACGCGAAGGCGGTATTGAACTGCCATCCGGATCTTAATCGAGTTCACCCGGTAGACATTCAGCGCCAGCTGATTCTGCATCGCTCCGATCAGTGCATTGTGCATCTCCCAGTCCAGCCGCTGAATTTCGTCGGCTTGGCGCTGGTCCTGTCCCGGCGCAACGTCCCGCGCGGTTTCGAACTCTCGGATCCAGTCTGCGATCAGGTCTTGAGGCAGATACTGCATTGCCGCTTCAACGGCAGCAAGCTCGAGAACTTTCCTCAACTCATAAGCCTCACGCACAAACTGAACGTCCATGCTCGGTACCATCAGTCCGCGTTTGGGGAGCGCCACCAGCAGGCCCTCGGTCTGAAAACGTGCAATCGCTTCGCGTACAGAGCCTAAAGTGGTCCCCGTCAAAGTTACCAGCTCACGCTGCGAAACGAGCTGTCCCGGCTTTAATTCGCCGGAGTTGAGGAGTGTCTCGATGCGGTCATATGCCTTGTCGCGCATCATTTGCTCGGGGCGTGCAGAGGCATGCTCGGTTTGGGCTGACTGACCGGCATTGTCTGTCATATGAACGTGTCCTGCTCTCGTGTAGCTGCGTGTAGCCGCATTATGCAGCTTAACATGTTAGATGGATGTCATTTGGCGTAACATCCGGTTTGGCGGGGTGAACTGCTACTTGTCAAGCGAGGGTTAACCGATTTGATGAAAAATCATCTGATTGCATGCTGACCGTTGACTAACATGTCAGATGGCCATATGCATTGAAAACCAACTCTATGGGCGGCGCTGATCGGAAGGTCGAGCGCAGGTTTCATCTCGTGCACGTAGCAGCCCAATGAGAGGGGCTGGGTGCGGTTGGTGTCGCGCAATGCGGCTAATGCGGGAAGAGGTTTGTCCGGCCGTGGGGGCGTTGAGAGTCAGGCCAATTGCCGCAGGTTCTGTTTTAAGGGAGGCTTTTTATGAACAGACTATTGATGACTGCTGCCGGTAGTGCGCTAGTGGCGATGCTCCAGATTCCTGCTGCGCATGCGGCGGACTACGACATGATCCTGTCGATGCAGGTGACTGATCCCGACAGTCCTATCTATCAGGCGTTCGAGTATATGGAAAAGGAAATCACCGAACGCAGTGACGGCCGTATCAACGCCAAGCTGTTTGGCGGCGGTGCCCTTGGTGGCGACCGTGAAGTTGCCGAGAGTATTGCCCTTGGAGATGTCCAGCTGACCACTATGAGCACTTCGCCATTGGTGCCGTTCGTGAAGCAGCTCGCCGTTTTCGATATCCCATATGTCTTCCCGGCAGACCCTGTAATGCAGCAGGAAGTGCTTCTGAATAGCGACTTCTCAGAGGGCCTGAAACAATATATGGAACCAAGCGGCTTCCGTCTTGCCGGGTTCTTTAATATCGGCTTTCGCCAGTTAACCACGTCAAGCGTTCCGGTTCGCAGCGTCGAAGATATTGAAGCAGCAAAGCTTCGAATTCGTGTGCAGGAAAACCCTTACCACATCGAGATGTGGAGCCTGCTTGGTGCCGCGCCAACGCCGATTGCATATACAGAGCTCTACGGTGCATTGCAGCAGGGTGTCGTCGACGGTCAGGAAAACCCTTACCTCAATATTCTGTCGGGCAAGTTCTACGAGGTTCAGGACTATCTGACCGAAACGAACCACATTCTTCTCGCAAACCTGATCCTCATGGACAATGCGTGGTATCAGACGCTTCCCGCCGATCTGCAGGAGGTCGTTGACGGTGTCCTTGACGACGCCATCGAGCACCAGTGGGCCGCACAGAATGACGCGCTGTCGAAACAGCGTGCCGAATTGGCCGAATATATGGAAATAATCGAGCTTACGCCTGAAGCGCTTGCCGAGTTCCAGGAGCGCACAGCTCCAATGATCGACCAGATCCGTGAGGATGTCGGCGATGATATCGTGGATGGCCTGCTCAATGCTATCGACCAGGCTCAGTCCAACAACTGATCCGTCATTAATGCCCTGGATGCGCGCTTCGAGCGCGCATCCTGCTGTTGATCGTTACCGATTAATTCAATGATCTTGAGGCCGAAAGTTCCAAGGGCCGTCTTCGCTCGGGCTTCTTTGGTCATCGCGTCTCGACGATCTGCCCGTATAGAGCAGACTTCGAACAAGGGAGGGAAAAAGTGATCAAGGAAATGTTCGATCTCAGCGGTAAGGTTGCTTTTATCAGCGGCTCCAGCCGCGGTATCGGATTTGCAATTGCAGAGGCCTTTGCAGATGCAGGCGCTACCGTTGTCATCAACGGACGAAAGCAGGAAAGCCTGCTCGAAGCCCAGTCCAGGCTCAGCGACAAGGGGTATTCCATTCATGTCATGCCCTTCGATGTGACCGACCCGCAATCGGTGTCGGCTGGAATCGCGAAGGTCGAAAATGAAATCGGTCCTGTCGACATTGCCGTCAACAATGCAGGCATTCAGCGCAGAGCTCCCTTCACCGAGATCTCTGAGGAGATCTGGCGTGATGTCATGGAAACGAACCTGAATGCCGTCTTCTTCGTCGGTCGCGAGGTCGCCGCCCGCATGGTGCCACGCAAAAGTGGGAAGATAATCAATATCTGCTCTCTGGCGAGTGAAGTCGGTCGTCCGAGCATAGTGCCATACACCACTGCGAAGGGTGCGGTACGCATGCTGACCAAGGGCATGTGCTGTGAGCTGGCAGGCCACAACATTCAGATCAATGGTATCGGTCCGGGGTATTTCCGCACTGAGCTTAATACCGATCTTTATGAGAACCGTGAGTTCAACGAATGGGTTTGCTCCCGAACGCCGGCTGGACGTTGGGGAGAGCTCGATGAACTGAAGGGCGTTGCCGTCTTTTTGGCGTCCGGCGCCTCGAGCTTCATGAATGGACAGGTGATCTATGTCGATGGTGGTTTGCTCAGCGGCATGTAGGCGTAGCAAGTCGCGACGGGAGATCGCAGAATGATTGTCAATTTTGGATCCTTGAACGCGGATTTGATTTATCGCGTCAGGGCTATCCCTGAGGCGGGGCAGACCATTTCCTCTCAGCACTTTTCTCTTCAGGCCGGCGGCAAGGGAGCCAACCAGGCGGTGGCTGCGGCATTGGACGGTGCGGTTGTTTTCATGGCGGGAGCAGTCGGGCGAGATCCGCTTGCCGAAGTCGCGCTACAGAACCTCAAAGCCTTCGGCATCGATATGGCCGGGATTGCTAGAGTGGATGAAAGGACCGGCAATGCCGCGATTATGGTGGACGCGCAGGGCGACAACCGGATCATCTTGTCAGCTGGCGCAAACGCCTTAGCCGATCAGGCGCTGATCTCTGACGAGATACTTAAGCGTGCCTCAGGCGTCGCGATGCAGCTTGAGACACCTATTCTGCAAGTTGAAGCCCTGCTGGAACGCTGTAGGCATCTCGGCGCCCGCAGCATCGTGAACCTGGCGCCGGCGGGTGAGATAGGGCGTGATGCTTTGCTTGCTGCCGATATCCTCGTGGTCAATGAAGATGAGGCTGAGAGCCTTGCCGCGATGCTTGGAGTTGATCCAACGGCCCGTGGGTTGTCCGGCGCGCTCGGAAGCGTCGTCATTCGTACGCTCGGCGGCGAAGGAGCAGAGTTTTGTGATGATGGTGAAACTCACTTTGTTCCGGCACGCCCCATTTCACCGGTGGATACGACAGCGGCCGGTGACTGCTTCATCGGCGTTTTTGCCGCAGCTCTCGATAGGGGCATGCCACTGAAGGCAGCCGTTGAGCGGGCAAGCCTTGCTGCATCCATCTGCTGCACGCGCGCGGGTAGCCAGACCAGCCTGCCAAAAGCGGCGGAGACTGACTTGATCCAAGGATTATCAATATCCCACCAGAATGTTTGGAAAGAACATGGCTGAAAGTAGAAAAATTCTCGTCAATACAGAACAGTTCAAAAACGGCGATCTGCTGTTTGCTCCACTCGAACAGGCCGGTTTTGAGGTCGAGGTCAACGAGACATTCAGACTGCCGAGCGAGAACGAGCTCATCGACAAGTTGCAGGATGGCGTTGTCGCGACGATTGCCGGCGGCGAGCCTTATACTGCGCGAGTGCTGAGCGCGGCGCCGTCACTTCGCATTATCGCCCGCTGGGGCGTCGGATACGATAAGGTAGATGTCGCAGCGGCGACTGGGGCCGGCATCCCTGTCGCCATGGCGTTCGGTGCCAATCATGAGAGTGTGGCGGAGTATGCCCACGCAATGGCGCTGACGCTCGCATGCCAGATTGTGCCACGTGACGAAATGGTCAAGTCCGGCAAATGGTTCTTTGATGGTTTTCACCCGGGCCTTTGGGGACGAGCAGCCGGTATTGTTGGGCTTGGTCGCATCGGCGGCGCAATGGCGCGGCGCTGTGTTGCTAGCCAGATGCTGACCCTCGTTTACGATCCGTTCGCTACTGATGAGCAAATTGCGGCTCTTGGCGCTGAACGGGCGGAAAGCCTGGAGACCCTGTTTTCGCAGGCCGACCTGATCTCGGTTCATGCCCCTTCTACGCCCGAGACCCGTCATATGGTGAATGCCAGACTGCTTGCCCTGGTCAAGCCGACCGCCATTTTGGTCAACACCTCGCGTGGACCGCTGATCGATGAGACGGCTCTCGTGAGTGCGCTGGAAGAAAAACGCCTCGGCGGTGTGGGGTTGGATGTTTTCGAAACGGAACCGCTGCCCGAGGGGTCGAAGCTTCGCTCATTCCCCAATGTAATTCTATCGCCGCACGTATCTGGCATGGACAAGATGGCAGAACGGTTGGTGACGGAGCGCTGCGTATCAAACATTCTCAATTATCTGGCCGGCGATCACGAGGCCATAAGGCCCTACGTGGTCAACCCCGGCATATTGAAAGGCGAAAGCAATGCATAAGCGGATCGAAGGTATTATTCCTGTCATGATTACCCCGTTCGGCGGGGACGGGAAGATCGATTACGCCGGACTGTCACGCTTGATCGAGTGGTATATCGCCAACGGATGTGATGCGCTGTTTGCCGTCTGCCAGTCGAGCGAGATGCTTTTCCTCAATCTCGAAGAGAGAGTTGAGCTGGCGAAGTTTGTAGTCAGCACCGTCGATGGTCGCTTGCCCGTGGTCGCTTCCGGCCATGTCAGTGACACGCTCGACGAGCAGGCGCATGAACTCAGCGCAATCGCCGAGACCGGGGTCGATGGTATTGTTCTCGTCACCAACCGTCTCGATGCTGCTCGGAAAGGTGGATCGGCCTTCCTTGATGACCTCGGTTGGTTGCTGGAGAGGTTGCCGGAAACGCTGCCGCTTGGACTCTATGAATGCCCGGCACCCTACAGGCGACTGCTGAGCGACGACGAGTTGATGTTTTGCGCACGATCGGGCCGCTTCTCGATCCTCAAAGATGTGTCTTGCGATCTCGAAACGGTTCAGCGGCGGGTCAAGCTCACAGAGAAGACGTCTCTTGCCGTTGTAAATGCAAATGCTGCTATCGCGCATGCGGCCATGCTTTCCGGCTCAAAAGGCTTTACGGGCGTATTCACCAACATTCATCCCGATCTCTACAAGTGGCTTCTCACCGAAGGCGAGAAATATCCGGATCTCGCGAACGAACTTGCGGTATTTCTGGCTCTTGCCGCAATGGCCGAACCGATGGGCTACCCGAAGCTTGCAAAACTTTATCACAAGCGTCTTGGCACGTTTGAGGGAATCGACAGCCGAGCGGTCGACTTTGACATCACGGAACGGTTCTGGGCGGTCGAAGCGCTTCTCGCCCATATTGAGACTGGAACGCGTCAGTTTCGTGAAAAGATCGCTCGACTGAGCTGAAGTAAGAATGTGGCGGGCACGGACAGGTTGACTGTGCCCGTTGGTATTCATGGATACATCGGGAGGAATGCATGAAGGCCCTGCGTTATCTTGAACGGTATTTCGAGCGCATCCTGCTGACCATTGCGCTTCTGGTCATGGCAACGGTTCTGTTTGCCCAGGTTATCATGAGGTATTTCCTGCGCTCGCCCTTCGTCTGGTCGGAGGAACTGGCGCGTTATGTGCTTGTCTGGGCGGCCATCATCGGCGTTAGTCTGGCTGTGCGTGAAAGAAAGCACATCAGCGTTGATTTTTTGCCGCTTATTTTTGGCGAGAGAAGCTATCGTATTTTCGCTGTCATCGCGCATATCGGTGTTCTGGCATTCAGCTTCATAATGATCTCGGCAAGCATTCCACTGATTGAACGTCTGCAGGCGATCGGGCAGACCTCTCCGGCACTCGGCATCCCCATGTGGATGGTCTATGCGGCTATTCCTGTGGGTTTCAGTCTGACGCTTTTGCGCACAATCCAGGCTCTGGTGATGGACTTCGTCTCTCCCCGTATTGAACTGAACGAACAGGGAGACATATGATGTATCCAGCGCTTTCTATCATCTCATTTTTCGTTCTTCTTCTTCTTACGGTTCCGGTTGCAATCGCCTTGGGCTTTGGCGCGATCATTCCCGGCTGGTTTGGTGCACCTGTGAACACGGGGCAAACCGTTCGAACGATCGTAACCGCGATTGACTCGTTTCCTTTTCTTGCGGTTCCGCTTTTCATGATGGCGGGCGACCTGATGACCAAGGGCGGCCTGGCGAGTCGCCTGTTCAGCTTTGCTGATGCTATCCTTGGTCGTTTGAACGGCGGTCTGGCGATCGCGACAGTGCTGGCCTGCATGCTGTTCGGTGCGATCTCCGGTTCATCGCCAGCGACGGTCGCCGCAATCGGGGCCATGGCGAT
Source organism: uncultured Martelella sp. (assembly GCF_963677965.2). NCBI lineage: Bacteria > Pseudomonadati > Pseudomonadota > Alphaproteobacteria > Hyphomicrobiales > Aurantimonadaceae > Martelella > uncultured Martelella sp. The sequence goes on along the minus strand of NZ_CAXXFM010000001.1, from coordinate 1,472,786 downwards.
CCCGCTTCTCACAAAACAAGGCTATGATCTTCGCTTTGCGACCGTACTGGTAACGACAGCGGGTACCCTTGGCGTTATCGTTCCGCCGAGCATTCCCATGATCATTTATGGCATGTCCGCCAATGTGTCGGTGAGCGCTCTCTTTATCGGCGGCGTTTTCCCCGCATTGCTAATCGGCCTGCTACTGATGGCATATGCATTCTGGTACGGGACCCGGAACAAGGAAACTATCCAGACCGCTGCGGGCAAGGTCTCAAAGCTGCAGGCAGTGCGGGAAAGCTTCTGGGCACTGCTGGCACCGGTAATTGTGCTTGGAGGAATCTATTCGGGTGTTTTTACGCCCACCGAAGCCGCTGCAATCGCCGTTGCGTACAGCGCATTCGTGTCGATGGTCATTTTCCGGGAGCTGACGCCCTACGGTGTGGTCAAGACAGTTGCCGGAACAGCCCTGACGATTGCGCCGATCCTCATCCTCGCTGGAACCGGCGCGGCCATAGGGCGCACGCTCAATCTGCTCGGGGTTCCCTCCATGATCGGCGAACTGATTGGAGGCAACGTCTCTGATAAGCTTGTTCTGCTGTTGCTGATCAATGTAATGCTGTTGATTGTCGGTATGGTCATGGAAACCATTGCGGCGATCATTGTCCTCACTCCAATACTACTACCTTTGATCACGCAGTATCAGGTCGATCCGGTTCATTTCGGACTGATCATGACTGTGAACCTTGCCATCGGTTTCATCACCCCACCTGTCGGTTCCAATCTCTACATCGCTAGCGGATTGACCGGGCTTAGCGTTGTGAAGATTGTTCAGGGACTGATGGTGCCCTTGTCTCTGCTTCTTCTTGGCCTGATGGTAATCACCTATTGGCCGCAACTTACGTTGTGGCTGCCTTCGGTCGTCGGAGGTTGACCTCCAGAAGAGTTGAAATTTCTACAAGACGAATCCCAGCTGAACTGCATCCCGTGACGCCGAACAGAGTGCGGGCTACGACGCTGATCGGCAGGATAAGTCTCTGAAAACTCACATCTAGCAGGCCATAGGCCGCACCAAGGTCGCCCTTTCGTCCCGGAGAGACTTCATCGTGGCCGAACACATAGTCGAGACGAAAAGTCTTCGGATATCGTGCCTTTAGAGCCCTTCAGGGTTTGCCCAAACCGGCCCCCCACTTTGTCGAAGCCCTTCGCCATAGCTATGGCTATGCCGCGCGGGCTTCTTCGCTTGGAATGACCGGTTTGGGCAAACAGAACTGTTTCCATATAAAACTGAAGGGCTCTAGCCAGAGCAGGACTTGCACCAGAGATACCTGCTGGGCTCTCGGGACGCGCGCAGATCATCAGTCAAACGTTTTATTTACTTAAGGTCGAACAGGCGTAGAATGCCGACCCTCCGAGGTGTGCTCAACTGGGGGCTGTGCAGATTTTCTGCCAGCCTGAGGCGTGTTGACGCTTTATCGGTCTCGGAGAAACCGAACTGCGCCCCGGCGACCGGCCGATCAGGCGGGTGTGGGCGACAGGCGTTCTTGGGAGGGAACGACGCATGTTTGACAAGCTGAAGAAGGAACATATCGTCGCAAGAGACGGTTTCAACCGCTGGAAGGTTCCGCCGGCATCCATCGCCATCCACCTGTGCATAGGCTCCGTCTATGCCTGGAGTATCTTCAACCCGCCGCTGGTCAAGCAGTTCGGCGTGGTTGCGCCGGCGCCGGGCGACTGGAGCCTGTCCTCCGTCGTCTGGATTTTCTCCGTGGCGATCGTGTTTCTCGGGCTGTCGGCCGCCTTTGCGGGCAAATGGCTGGAGGAAGTCGGCCCGCGCATGGTCGGCGTTGTCGCCGCGTTCTGCTGGGGCGGCGGGCTGATCATCGGCGGGCTCGGCATCATGACCCACCAGCTCTGGCTGCTTTATCTCGGCTACGGTGCCATTGGCGGCTGTGGGCTCGGGCTTGGCTATGTCTCGCCGGTCTCGACGTTGATCCGGTGGTTTCCCGACCGGCGCGGCATGGCGACCGGCCTTGCGATCATGGGTTTTGGCGGCGGCGCGATGATCGCCACGCCGATCCAGGAATTCCTTCTCGGGCTCTATTACAAGGCGCCGCAGTTTCTCGGGCCGCAGGATGCCGTCAACATCGTCATCGAGGGCGGCAAGCGCATGGCCGAGGTCAATGGCCAGCTTGTCGAAGTGGTGGTGGCCACCGTCCGGCAGGCGGCCGAAGCGCCCATCGCCATTGATCCCGGCGTCTACGTCGTGGGCACCGGCAATACTGGCGCGGAAGGGACGTTCTTCACGCTCGGCATCGTCTATTTCGTCGTCATCATGATTGCGGCCTTCTCCTACCGGGTGCCGCAGGAGGGCTGGAAGCCGGAGGGCTGGACGCCGCCGACGGCGGATGCCGCCTCGCGCAAGATGATCACCCAGAACCATGTTCACATCGATCAGGCGCTCAAGACGCCGCAATTCTATCTGTTGTGGATCATTCTCTGCTTCAACGTGACCGCCGGCATCGGCGTGATCGGCGTGGCCAAGACGATGATGACGGAGATTTTCGGCACGACGCTGCCGCTGATCGTCAATTCCGCCTTTGCGGCGACCTATGTGTTCATGATTTCGGTGTTCAACATGCTCGGCCGGTTCTTCTGGGCCTCGATGTCGGACTATATCGGACGCAAGAACACCTATTACTGCTTCTTCGTCCTCGGCACGATCCTCTACCTGTCGATCCCGTTCGCCGCGCATCAGGTCAGCATCAACCCGGCAGTGTTGTGGCTGGTGATGTTCTATGCCGCGACGATGATCATCTTCACCATGTATGGCGGCGGTTTTGCCACCATCCCGGCCTATCTGGCGGATATCTTCGGCACCAAATTCGTCGGCGGCATCCACGGACGGCTGCTGACGGCGTGGAGCACGGCGGGCGTTCTCGGTCCGCTGGCAATCACCGGCCTGCGCAACATGTCGCTGAACAGCGCGCTCCACGATCTGGCGTCGAAGGTCGATCCGGCGGCGTTTGCCGAGAAATTCGGCGCCGGCATCGATCAACTCGACCAGCTGATCGCCGCCAAGACGGTCACCATCGCGCAACTGATGGAAATCGCGCCGGCGGGCACCGTCGATCCGACGCCGAGCCTCTACAACACGACCATGTATGCCATGGCCGCGTTGCTGGTCATCGCGCTGATCGCCAATGTGCTGGTCAAGCCGGTGCATGAGAAGCACCATATGTGAGCCGGTTCCCGGTCCGGCCCCGGCGGCGGCAGAGCGTTGCCGCCGGGGTTTCAGCGGGTTCCGCCGGAGCGGTTCAGCCGCCGGTCAGGTCCACATGACAGATATACTTGCCGTAGACCCAGCCCATCGGGCCGCTCGGGTTGTCGGCTTCCGACAGCGAACGCATGACCATGACCTCGCGCCAGCCGCGCGTGTCGTAAGGTTCGAGGGTCAGGACGAAGGTGCCGGGACCGAGGCGGGCAATCTCGTTGCACTTGGAGGAGCCGCAACTGCGCAACGACAGATAATTGTCGCCCTGCGGGTCGAGATGGCAGACGGCGTAAACCTCGCCCGAATAGGCATCGACATGCGCCGGCAGGGCGATGATGGCCAGACCGGCAACAGCCGGAGCCAGCCATTTGAACAATTTGACAGACATTTCAACCTCCCTTGTTCGCGATAGTGTAACCGCGGGCTGCATTCCGCCATTGATTGCAATCAAGTCTTGAAGAAAGCCTTGAGGGGGGATGACCGGACCCTGTTTTGACGCGGCGCCGAAGGCAAAACCGGTCTCCACTTCACCTGGAATTGCTCTAGAATGAGCGCGAGAAACGGCCGTCCCGGATGGAATAAGCATGATCGAAAAACTGGAAATGTTCATAACCCTGGCGCGTGAGCAGCATTTCGGGCACGCGGCGGAAGCCTGCGGGGTTTCGCAGCCGGCGCTTTCGGCATCGATCAAGCAGCTTGAGGAGCAGCTGGGCGTTCTTCTGGTGCTGCGCGGCTCGCGCTATCAGGGGCTGACGGCCGAAGGCCAGCGGGTGCTGGAATGGGCGCGGCGGCTGGTTGCCGACGCCCGCACCATGCAGCAGGAGCTGAAGACCATTCGCGATGGCTTGAGCGGTCATCTGAAGGTGGCGAGCATACCCACCGCGCTATCCTATGTTCCCGCACTCACGGCGCCGTTTGTGGCGAGCAATCCCGGCGTCACCGTCTCCGTGCTGTCGCGCTCATCCGCCGAAATTCTCTCGCTTCTGGAAAATCTCGAGATTGACGTCGGCATCACCTATCTCGAAAACGAACCGGTGGGAAAGGTCACGCAGATCCCGCTCTACCGGGAGACCTATTGTCTGGTGACGCATGTTGATACCCATCTCGGCGACGCCAGGCGGATCACATGGAACGATGTCAGCCGCCTGCCGCTCTGTCTTTTGACGAAGGACATGCAGAACCGGCGCATTCTCGACGGTATTCTCACGCAGGTCTCCGCCGATGTCGCGCCGACGCTTGAATCGGATTCCATCGTCACCCTGTTTGCCCATGTGCAGACCGGGCTGTGGTCGACCGTCATGCCGGAGAGCCTGGCAACGACGCTTGCAAACGAGACCCTGAAAACCATACCGATCATCGATCCCGTGGCCGGTTCGCAGATCGGTCTCGTCGCCACGCACCGCGAGCCCTACGCGCCGTTGATCTCGGCCTTTTTGCGGCAGGTGCGTCATCTGGCGCAAGTATAAAACATGATTATTAAAGTCATCTATAAGTAAATGCCATTGACTGACGGAACTGCGGCATTGATCAACCACCGGTCGATATGACATTTTTCAAGTCTGGTTCTGTGGAGGAGCGACTTGATGAACGTGAATGTGCAAAGGGAGGCGGTTTCCGCACGCACAGCCGCAATTATCGAAGATCATCTGCAGCGCGAAGCGCCGCTGCTGCCGATCCTGCACGATATACAGGTGGAATTCGGCTATGTGCCGGAAACCGCGTTGCGGCTTGTCGCTGAAAAGCTGAACCTCAGCCGCGCCGAAGTGCATGGCGTGATGAGCTTTTACCACGATTTTCGCCGCGAACCCGCCGGTCACCATGTCCTGAAGATCTGTCGCGCCGAGGCCTGCCAGTCCATGGGCGGGGAGGCGCTGGCCGATGGTCTGCGCGCCGCCCTTGGCCTCGACTGGCACGAGACAACGGCGGACGGCAGGCTGACGCTCGAACCCGTCTACTGTCTGGGCCTGTGTTCCTGCGCGCCGGCGGCAATGCTGGATGATGCGATCTATGGCCGGCTTGATGAGGCGACGCTGAAGGATGTCGTTGCGGAGGCCGGACAATGAAACCTGTCATTTTCATTCCTTGCGATGCCGCAGCCGTCGCCGTTGGCGCCGACAGGGTGGCATCGGCGATTGCCGAAATGCTCGCTGCGCGTGGGCTGGATGCCGAGATCGTGCGCAATGGCTCGCGCGGCCTGCACTGGCTGGAGCCGATGGTTGAAGTGCGCACCGACCATGGCCGCATTGCCTATGGCCCGGTCAAACCATCCGATGTCGAAAGCCTGTTCGATGCGGGCTTTCTGGAAGGCGCGGAGCATCCGCTTTTCCTTGGCAAGACGCGTGACCTGCCGTTCCTGAAGAAGCAGACGCGCCTGACCTTTGCCCGTTGCGGCGTGACGGACCCGTTATCCGTCGCTGACTACCGCCATTACAAGGGGCTGCGCGGTCTGGAAAACGCAGTCGCCATGGAAAGCGCGGATATCGTCCAGACCGTCACCGACAGCGGCCTTCGCGGTCGCGGTGGTGCGGGTTTTCCCACCGGCATCAAATGGGACACGGTGCGCAAGGCGGCAGGCGCACAGAAATATGTCGTCTGCAATGCCGATGAAGGCGACAGCGGCACCTTTGCCGACCGGATGATCATGGAAGGCGATCCCTTCGTTCTGATCGAGGGCATGGCGATTGCGGGCCTCGCAACGGGCGCGACCAAAGGCTATATCTACACCCGCTCGGAATATCCGCATGCGATTGCAACCATGCGCAAGGCGATTGAAGTCGCGCGCCGCGAGGGCATTCTGGGGCCGTCGGTGCTGGGCTCCGGGCATGCTTTCGATATGGAAATGCGCGTCGGCGCCGGGGCCTATGTGTGTGGCGAGGAAACCTCCATGCTTAACAGCCTCGAGGGCAAGCGCGGCGTTGTGCGCGCCAAGCCGCCGGTTCCCGCGCTTCAGGGCCTATTTGGCTGTCCGACCGTGGTCAACAATGTGCTGTCGCTGGCCTCCATCCCGCTGATCCTCGATCGCGGCGCGGATTATTATCGTGATTTCGGCATCGGCAAATCGCGCGGCACCATGCCGATACAGCTTGCCGGCAACATCAAGCATGGCGGGCTGTTCGAAACCGCCTTCGGGATCACGCTCAATGAACTGATCTACGATATTGGCGGCGGCACGGCGAGCGGCCGGCCGGTGAAGGCCGTGCAGGTGGGCGGCCCGCTCGGCGCCTATTTTCCGACGAGCCACTTCGATATCCCCTTCGATTATGAAGCCTTCACCGCCAATAACGGGCTGATCGGCCATGCCGGCATCGTCGTCTTCGACGATACGGCCGACATGATGAAACAGGCGCGCTTCGCCTTTGAATTCTGCGCGCTGGAAAGCTGCGGCAAGTGCACGCCCTGTCGCATCGGCGCGGTGCGCGGCGCTGAGGTGATCGACAAGATCGCCGCCGGTGCCGGGGTTGCTGAGCAAAAGGCGCTTCTGGACGACCTGTGCAACACGATGCGGCTTGGTTCGCTCTGCGCGCTGGGCGGTTTCACGCCTTATCCGGTTTCAAGCGCGCTCAGCCATTTCCCTGAGGATTTCGGGCCGCGACCTCAGTCACAGACCCAACCGGCAGAAGCAGCGGAGTAGTGATATGTCCCTGATCAAGGAAATAGATTACGGCACACCGGCTTCGAAATCGGAAGAGACGGTTAGCCTGAAAATCGACGGCTTCGACGTCACGGTTCCTGCGGGAACATCGGTGATGCGTGCGGCCATGGAAACAGGGATCGCCATCCCCAAGCTGTGCTCGACCGACATGGTCGACGCCTTCGGCTCCTGCCGGCTCTGCCTGGTGGAGATCGAGGGACGGCGCGGCACGCCCGCCTCCTGCACCACGCCGGTTGCCGATGGCATGGTGGTTTCGACACAGACCGACAAGCTGAAGACGCTGCGCCGCGGGGTGATGGAGCTTTATATCTCCGACCATCCGCTCGATTGCCTGACCTGTGCTGCCAATGGCGATTGCGAATTGCAGGATATGGCCGGCGCCGTGGGCCTGCGCGATGTGCGCTACGGCTATGACGGCGGCAACCATGTGAAGACGCGCGACGGCGTTGGCGAGGTGAACGCCCGCTACCTGCCGAAGGACGAGAGCAACCCCTATTTCACCTACGACCCGTCGAAATGCATCGTCTGCTCGCGCTGCGTGCGCGCCTGCGAGGAAGTGCAGGGCACGTTCGCGCTGACGATTGAAGGGCGCGGTTTCGAATCCCGCGTGTCGCCCGGCAGTTTCGGCGACGATTTTCTCGGCTCCGAATGCGTGTCCTGCGGCGCCTGCGTTCAGGCCTGCCCGACGGCAACGCTGCAGGAAAAATCGATTTACGATATCGGCCAGCCTGAACATTCCGTCGTCACCACCTGCGCCTATTGCGGCGTTGGCTGTTCGTTCAAGGCGGAGATGCGCGGCGAGGAACTGGTGCGCATGGTGCCCTACAAGGATGGCAAGGCCAATCACGGGCACTCCTGTGTCAAGGGGCGTTTTGCCTATGGCTATGCCAGCCACAAGGACCGTGTCCTGAACCCGATGATCCGCGAAAAGATCACCGACCCCTGGCGCGAGGTTTCGTGGGAGGAGGCGCTCGGCTTCGCCGCGTCCCGGCTGCGCCGGCTTCAGGCGAATTACGGACAGGATTCGATCGGCGTGATCACCTCGTCGCGCTGCACCAATGAAGAGACCTTTCTGGTGCAGAAGCTTGCCCGCGCCGTTTTCGGCAACAACAATACCGATACCTGCGCCCGTGTCTGCCATTCGCCAACCGGCTACGGCCTCGGCCAGACCTTCGGCACCTCGGCGGGAACGCAGGATTTCGACAGCGTCGAAGATGTCGATGTCGCGCTTGTCATCGGCGCCAACCCAACCGACGGACATCCGGTGTTCGCCTCGCGGCTGAAAAAGCGGTTGCGGCAGGGGGCCAAACTCATCGTCATCGACCCGCGCCGCATCGATCTGGTCCGGACGCCGCATGTCGCGGCAAGCCATCATCTGGCGCTGCGCCCGGGCACCAATGTCGCCGTCGTCACCGCGCTTGCGCATGTGATCGTCACCGAGGGGCTTTATGACGAGGCCTTTATCCGCGAGCGCTGCGACTGGGACGAGTTTCAGGATTACGCGGCCTTTGCCGCCGAACCCGCCAACAGCCCGGAAACCGTCGAGGCGCTGACCGGCGTGCCGGCTGACGCGGTTCGCAAGGCCGCACGGCTTTATGCGAAAGGCGGCAATGCGGCGATTTATTACGGCCTTGGCGTTACCGAACATTCGCAAGGGTCAACCACCGTCATCGGCCTTGCCAATCTTGCGATGATGACCGGCAATATCGGTCGCCGCGGCGTCGGCGTGAACCCGCTGCGCGGCCAGAACAATGTGCAGGGCTCCTGCGACATGGGCTCCTTCCCGCACGAACTGCCGGGCTATCGTCACGTCAACAACGCGGATGTCCGCGATATCTTTGAAAAGGCCTGGGGCGTTCCGATCCAGGATGAGCCGGGCTTGCGCATTCCCAACATGCTGGACGCCGCCGTCGATGGCACCTTCAAGGGGCTTTACTGCCAGGGCGAGGACATTCTGCAGTCCGACCCCGATACAAAGCATGTTTCCGCCGGTCTGGCGGCGATGGAATGCGTCATCGTCCATGACATCTTCCTGAACGAAACGGCGAATTACGCCCATGTCTTCCTGCCGGGTTCGACCTTCTTGGAAAAGGACGGCACCTTCACCAATGCCGAACGGCGCATCAACCGGGTACGCAGGGTGATGTCGCCGAAGGCCGGTTATGCCGACTGGGAGGTGACGCAGCTGCTTGCCAATGCGATGGGCGGCAACTGGAATTACACGCATCCCGCCGAGATCATGGCGGAAATCGCCGCGACCACGCCGAGCTTTGCCAATGTCACCTATGAACTCTTGGACGAAGAAGGCTCGGTGCAGTGGCCCTGCAATGACAAGACGCCGGAAGGCACGCCGATCATGCATGTCGACGGTTTCGTGCGCGGCAAGGGGCGCTTCATCCGCACCGATTATGTGGCGACGGATGAGAAGACCGGCCCGCGCTTCCCGCTGCTTTTGACCACCGGGCGTATCCTCAGCCAGTATAATGTCGGCGCGCAGACGCGGCGGACGGAAAATGTCGTCTGGCACGAGGAGGACGTTCTTGAAATCCATCCGCATGACGCCGAGCTTCGCGGCGTGAAAGAGGGCGACTGGGTGAAGCTGCAGAGCCGGTCCGGCGAAACCAGCCTCAGGGCGAAGATCACCGACCGGGTGTCGCCGGGCGTCGTCTATACCACCTTCCACCACCCGGCCACGCAGGCCAATGTCATCACCACGGATTTCTCCGACTGGGCGACGAACTGCCCGGAATACAAGGTGACGGCGGTTCAGGTTTCGCCGTCCAACGGACCGACGGACTGGCAGGAAGAATATGAGAGCTTTTCAAGACAGGCCCGGCGGGTCGAGGCGGCGGAATAAAATGGTCTGCCGCCGGCAAACATGGCGGAGATGTCTTGTGGAGGACATGGCAAATGGCACCTGAAAAGCTCACCTATATGGCAAACCAGATCGCGGCCTTTTTTCGCACCCGCCCGCATGAGGAAGCGGTTGCAGGCGTGGCCGACCACATCAGCAAATTCTGGGAGCCGCGCATGCGCATCCAGCTTTTCGAGATGCTGGAAAACCCCGACAGTGGTTTCGATCCGCTGGTGATAGAAGCCGGCGACCGCATCCGTCCGGTGGTCAAGCACGGCTGAGCGCGCTGCCGCATTACCTGCATCTGCGCGACACATAGAATGTTTTCAATGGCTTGTGTGAGACTGGAGGCCAACGCTCACGCGGGCCTGCCTCGAAGCTAGATGTCTCCTCGCCTGCCGGGGGCTGCTGCATCGGTGGGGGAAGGGGCCGGATGCGGTGTGACGAAACGCCTCCATTTCCTGCGTTAAGGTTCTGCCCACCTATGCCCACCGGGCTCTCGCAATCCTGACCCGATTTCAGGCGTTGGCGTTCTCATCGCAATGGCGAGGTGTTTTGCAGAAACCTGCTGACGGAGAGCGCAGCTGTCGGCACCAAGGATGGTCTACCACTTCTTGCCGAGGCTTGCCGTGATGGTGCGGCTCTGGCCGTAGCCGCAGACGTTCAGCCCCTGGCAACCGGCGACATATTCCTTGTCGAACAGGTTGACGACGTTGATTGCGGCGGTCCAGTCATTCCTCTCATAAGAAACGTTGAGATCGAAGACCGTTGAAGCTGGCACCTTTTCGGTGTTGGCCATGTCGGCCCAGCTTTCGCCCTCGAAGCGAATGCCGCCGCCAAGGCTGAGGCCTTCAAGCGCGCCCTCCGGCACGGTGTAGGTCAGCCATGCTGCAGCCGTCACATTCGGGACCAGGTAGGGCTCGTTGCCGATCAGCGACGGGTCGGCATGGTCCTTGATCTCCTGGCTCTGCCAGGTGAACGAACCGAGCAGCTTCCAGTCGTCATTGAGATTGACCTTGCCCTCGAATTCGACGCCATCGGCATCGACCTGGCCGACCTGGCTGTCGAGGAAGGTCAGCGGGTCTGTGACCGTCCAGTTGTTCTTGGTGATGTGGAAGACCGAGGCGGTGAACAGGCCGTCAAAGGCAAACGGCTGGTACTTCAGCCCGCCTTCCACCTGATAGCCATCTTCCGGCTCGAGCGGCCCATCGATGCTGTTGCCGATCAATGGATTGAAGAAGGTCGAGGCGCTGACATAGGGCGTGATGCCGTTTTCGAATTCGTAAGCCAGGCCCGCGCGGCCGGAGACGGCGTTGTCGTTCGAGCGGTAGGAAACACTGCCGAGGTGATCGTCGAGATCGGTGTGCACATAATCGTAGCGGCCGTTCAGGGTGGCGATGAAGCCGCCGCCGAAACGGATCTGGTCCTGCGCGTAGATGCCGAGCTGCTGCTGGGTCAGCGTCTGATCGAGATAGACGCTGTTGGCCGGCTGCGGCACGCCATGAACCGGGTCGATGACGCTGATCGGCGTAGCGGTCGATGATGCCTGCACACTGTCGAGCTGGTAATATCTGTAGTCCAGGCCGACAAGGATGTCGTGATCGAACATGCCGGTGGTGACATTGCCGTTCAGGCGGTTGTCGGCGGCAAAGCTGTCGACCGTGGTCTTGTGGTTGAAGCCAAGGCGGGTCAGATAGGCGCCATCGGCGGCAGGCTTTGTCAGAAAGCCGGTGCCTGTCGCCGGATCATAGTAGCCATAGGGATAAGGCTGGTTTTCCTTGCGCATGACATGGCCGTAACGCGCATTCGATGTGAAGGTCCAGTCGCTGTCGAAGGTATGCTCGAATTCGTAGCCGACCAGCATCTGCTGGATCAGGCCTTCATCCGTGGATGGCTCGCCGTAATTGGCATCGCGCGGGATACGGCCGAAATATTGCGGCTCGACCGTGCCGTAATAGGGCAGGAAGCCGTTCGAACCGGTGTTCTGGTCGAGCGAGGAATAATAGGCGTAGATGTTGAGCGCGGTCTGATCATCCGCAGACCATGTGATCTGCGGCATCAGAACGCCGCGAAAGTCCTCCGACTGGTCGGCATATTGGTCGCCGCCGGAGACCTTGCCGGTAAAGCGCCAGGAAATGCCGTTGTCTTCGGTCGTACCGTTGGTATCGAGGTCGAGATAGGCATTGCCGAAATTGTTGATGCCGATTTCGCTGTAGGTGAAGTTCTCCGGCTGCGGTCGCTTCGATACCAGATTGACGATGCCACCCGGATTGGAGCCGCCGTAAAGCACTGAGGCCGGGCCCTGCAGCACTTCCACGCGCTCCAGGAATGTCGAATCGATCTGGAAACCGCCGAAACCGTAGGACCACAGGTTCAGGCCGTCGAGATACATGCCGGTCTGGCTTGCATCGAAGCCGCGCACATAGATCCAGTCCGTATCCTGATCGGCGCCGAAGGGCTGGGCGAACACGCCGGCGGTATAGCGCAGCGTTTCATCGACCTTGGCATTTGCGCCGCGGTCGTCCAGTTCATCGCGCCCGATGACCGAAACGAACTGCGGTATCGCGGCAATCGGCGTATCGTTCTTGGAACCGGTCCGCGTTTCGCGCGCGACATAGCCGTCGACCGGGCCGGTTCCATCACCGCCGTCAACTGTGACGTCGACGGGTTCCAGCACAGTGACCGCATCCTGCGCAAGGGCCGGAACGGCCGTTGCCAGTAGAGCCAGGGCGGCACTGGTTTTGAGCAGGAAGACGGGACGGGCGGAAAGGTAAACTCGGGACATGATCGCTGCCGGTACGGTGTTGCGGAGAATTAATGTGAGTCATTAACTCAGGTATAAGGCCGGCGCTTGCACAAATCGGCTCGCAGTAGAACGGATTTGGTTCAAAATGTGGCGCGGTCAGGTCGCCGCCGCAGGGGCGACGCCGTTGGCCGCCCGCCAGCGGGAAGGCGTCATGCCGGTCACGCGGCGGAAACTGCGCGAGAAGTGTGCGGTGTCGGCGAAGCCGGCCTGAACGGCAATCGTCGTGATCGGGATGGTCGGATTTCTGAGTTCATCCTTGATGCGCTCGATCCGGTGGTTCATCTGCCATTGCTGGGGTGAAAGGCCGGTGCTCGCCTTGAACGCGTGGCTGAAATAGGAAGCAGAAAGTCCGATCAGACCTGCCAGCTCCTCCAGCGGAATGCGCCGGGCGGAATGGGCGGCGATGTGTCCTGTCACCTGTCGGACCTGCCAGTCGGCAAGCTTGCTGCGCGGTCGCGGCTCATCCGGCGGCACGCCGAGAAGGCCGACCAGGAGCGCGTTGATGAGCCCGTCGCCATAGAGATCGTGCAGCGGGTTTTCCGCGGCAAGTTCGGCAGCCAGAAGGCCGGCAATCTGGATCAGCCGTTCATCGTTCAGCATGAAGCGCGGCTCGCTCAGCGCGGCCGTGTCAAAACGACTGCCCAGCCTGCGGCTCAGCGTCCCGGCATCAAAGTGAAGGTCGAGGTGGCGCAGTCCTTGTACTGCGGTCAGCTCGGTCTGCATCTCCATGCCGGCGGGGATGAAATGCAGGGCGCGCACGCCGCAATCCGGCAGTTTGCGCCCACCGATTTCCGACATGGTGAAGGCCCCTTGCGGGCCGGACCGCGTTTCAAGCAGAACGAAGATGCGCGGGTCACGGCTGACGTAATAGCCACCCGCCATCGCGCTGCAATCGACATCCCAGAGGTCGGCGACCAGATCGCCGCCAAAACGATGATGCCGGCTGCCGACAACGGAAAATCCCTCAATATCGATTTCCATCCGCGGAAAGTGTTTCACCGAAGAACTATCCAACGTTGCCAGATGCGTCACGTAAAAAACTTGAAAGTAAATATCATCTTTATTATGGAAGCTTCAAGCCGCCCGCCCTGGTTTCAGGATGATCCGATGGACTTTGCCGCCAGTTTAACGCCCCAAATGACGCAAGATGCCGGTTTTCAAACCGAAAACCTGTCGTTTTCTGTCGAAGACAGGCCGCTGCTTTCGGACATCTCCATCCGTTTTCCAAAAGGTTCGGTTTCAGCACTGGTCGGCCACAACGGGTCCGGAAAGTCGACATTGCTGAAGCTTCTCGCGCGTCAGCAAAACCCGTCGGCCGGGCGCGTTCTCTTTGACGGCGGGCCGGTGGAGGCGATTGCAGCGCGCGATTTCGCCCGCAGCGTCGCCTATCTTGCCCAGGATACAGGCGGCGCCACCGGCATGACGGTGCGCGAGCTGGTGGCCTGCGGCCGCTACCCCTGGCATGGCGCCATTGGCCGCTTCAGCGAGACGGACCGCAACAAGGTGGAGGCGGCGCTTGTTATGGCCGGGCTTGCCGCAATGGCGGAGCGGATGGTCGACACGCTTTCCGGCGGAGAACGCCAGCGCGCCTGGATCGCCATGTTGATTGCCCAGGATAGCCGCTGTCTCCTGCTCGACGAGCCGACATCCGCGCTCGACATCGCCCATCAGATCGAGGTGCTGAGCCTCATCAGGAAACTTTCGCACGAAAACGGCCTGTCGGTGATCATCGTCCTGCACGACATCAACATGGCGGCCAGGTTTTCCGATCATCTCTATGCGCTGAAAGCGGGACGGCTTGTGGCCGACGGCGCGCCATCCGTTTTCCTCAATCGCGATACGCTGCGCCAGATTTATGGCGTCGAGATGGATGTCCTGCCCCATCCGAGCCAGTCTGTGCCGCTTGCCTATGTCCGCTGAACCGAAGCGCCGCGCAATCATCAGGCGCCGCACGCTCCTGTCCCTGCTGCCGGCCACCATGCTGGCGCCGGCGTTTTCGTCGCGGGCGGCAACGTCGCGAACGATTGCCTGCCTCGACTATGCCGGCGCTTCGACACTGCTTGCCCTCGGCGTGACACCAGCAGCCGTTGCCTCGCTTGACGGCTGGGCGCAATGGGTCGGCGCGCCGGCCATGCCGGAAGGCGTCGCCGATCTCGGCTCCTCATGGGAAATCAGCTTCGAAGTGCTCGCCGGACTGAAGCCCGACCTGATCCTGACGACGCCGTTCCTCTCCCATCTGACGCCACGGCTTGAGCCCTATGCCCCGGTTCTCAGCCTTGATGTCTACGGACCCTCGGGCGGGCCGGTTCTGGAAAATGCCGCAGCCGCGACGCGCCTTCTTGGCAAGACCGTTGACCGCGCGGGCGAAGCGGAGAGTTTCCTTGAAAAGGCCGAGGCAATCTTCGACGATTGCGCCGAACGGCTCGAAAAACGTGCCTTGCCGCCCGTCGCTGTCATCTCCTTTCTCGATGAGCGCCATGTCCGGGTCTATTCCAGTCCGGGGCTTTATGACGCCGTCCTGAGCCGGCTCGGCCTTGCCAATGCCTGGCAGGGAGAAGCCAATTACTGGGGCTATGAGACCGTCTCCGTCGCCGATCTTGCACGCATAGGCGACCCTTCGACCCGGCTCGTCATCGTCGAGCCGCTGGCCGACGATATTCTTCCGCGCCTTGAGCATAGCCCGCTCTGGCGCGCGCTGCCCTTTGCCGCGCCTGAGCGGCGCGTCGTGCTTCCGCCCGTACTGCTGTTCGGCATGGTCAACGAAGCCGTCCGCTTTGCAACGCTCCTGACCGAGGCCATGGAGGCGCGGGCATGAGCAGGGCACAGTTCGGACCGGCGGGCATCAGCCTTCTTCTCGGTGGTCTCGGCATGGCGATTGCCATCTGGCTGATTGCGGCGCCGGCAGAAAGCCCGGTAGAAAGCGTTGTCGGGGGCAGCTACGATATCGGCCGGATGGTGCTCTGGAACGCCATCCTGCCTCGCATGGCCACCGCACTTGTCTGCGGCGCGGCCCTTGCGCTTTCCGGCGCCATCTTCCAGCAGGTTCTGCGCAATCCGCTTGCCTCGCCGACAACGCTCGGCGTGTCCGCAGGCGGCGGGTTGGCACTGGCGCTTGCCATGCTGTTTGCCCCGGCGCTCCTCGGTTTCGGCCGCGACCTCGTTGCGCTTGCAGGCTCTGCGGCGGCTGCCGGTCTCGTGCTGGTGATCGGCGCGCGACAGAATTTCTCCCCGATTGCGCTGGTGATTGCCGGCCTCATCGTCGGTCTGTGGTGCGGCGCGCTTTCGGCTGTGCTTCTGCTCCTGAACGAGCGCTATCTGGCCGGTCTCTTCATCTGGGGTGCGGGCTCGCTCGCCCAGCAGAGCTGGCAGGTTCCGCTCGTTCTTGCCGTCAAGTTCGCGGTGCTTTCGGGTCTCACCGCCCTTCTGATCCGCCCGCTGACGTTGATCGACCTTGGAGATGCGGGTGCGAAATCGCTCGGCGTCAGTATCAATTTCCTGCGTCTTGCGGCGATGGCGGTTGCCGTGGCGTTTGCCGCGATCGTCACCAGCGCGGTCGGCGTTGTCGGCTTTGTCGGTCTCGTCGCCCCCACGCTCGCCCGCCTGACCGGCGCGCGGCGCCCCGTCGAAATCCTGATCTGGTCCGCCGTCATCGGGGCGGCACTGCTTTTCCTCACAGACAATGCGGTTGCGTGGTTTTCGCAAGGCGGTGGCGGGCTTGTGCCGACCGGCGCGGTCACCGCCGTCTTTGGCGCGCCGCTTCTGATTGCGCTGTTGTCACGCCTCAAGATCCGCCATCGCCGGCCCGAGGCCGCGTTGCGTGCCGAGCCCGGCGCGCGCACCAGGCTTGGCCTTTCCGCCATCATCAGCCTCATGATTGTCGCCCTCGCCCTGTTCATTGGCCGCAACGGAACGGGCGCCTTCACCGTCCTGACGCCCGATCTCTTTGCAGCTATCGCGCCGTTACGCGCGCCGCGGATACTGGTGGCCTTTCTTGCAGGCGCGATGCTGGCGGTTGCCGGCGTCATCCTGCAGCGGCTGACAGGCAACGAGATGGCCAGTCCCGAAATCCTCGGCATCGGCGCCGGTGCAACGCTTGGCGTGACGGCCGGCGTGCTGATCTTTGCGACGCTGCCGCTTGCCGCGCAGTTCGCAACGGCCGCCGCCGGCGCGCTTGCCGTCATCGCCGTCATCTTCCTGCTTGCGGTGCGTTCCGGACTGGCGCCGGAGCGCGTCCTGCTTGGCGGCATTGCCTTGACGGCGCTGGCCGACGCCGTGATCGGCTTTCTCGGCGCAAGCGGCGATCCGCGCGCGCTGTTTCTGATGCGCTGGCTGAGCGGATCGACCTATAGCGCCAACTTTCCGCTGGTTGGCCTTGCCGCACTTGTCCTTGCTCTCATCCTGCCGCTTGCGCTGCTCTTCCGGCGCTGGCTTGTCTTCCTGCCGCTCGGCGATGCCGTGGCCGCAGCGCGCGGCGTCGACGTGACGCGGGCGCGCAGCGTGCTGCTGCTTCTTGCCGGGGTGATGAGTGCCGCCGCGACGCTTTGCGTCGGACCGCTCAGCTTCGTCGGGCTGATGGCACCGCACGCCGCGCGCCTTCTCGGCCTCAGGCGGCCCGCCGACACGATCATCGGCGCGGCGCTTCTGGGCGGCGGACTGATGACGCTTGCCGACTGGGCCGGCCGCATCGTGATCTTTCCCTACGAAATCCCGGCCGGCCTTGCCGCCTCGCTCATCGGCGCACCGTTTCTTGTGATGTTGATGCGCGGGCGGGCAAGAGGCGTGTAGAAGGCGCGCCATACCGCAATAGCGCTCGGCATGCCGGGAAAGCCTATTTTGCCAATTGCTTTGATTTGACCGTGCGCCGGGTCGAATCGCGGATGATCAAGGCCGGTTCCGGGGCCAGGCCTTCGGGGCAGGGCTTGTCTTCGATCATCGCCATCATCTGTTTCATCACGACCTCGCCTGTCATCTGGCTGCAGACGTCCACGGTTGTCAGCGGCGGTGTGACGTATCGGCTTGTCGGAATGTTATCGATGCCGGCGAAGGCGATGTCTTCGGGCACATTGAAGCCGAGCGCGCGCGCCTCACTCATCAGGCCGATCGCGACAAGGTCGTTGCAGCCGATGATGACGTCCGGTCGATCCTGGCACAGCAGAACCCGCGCTGCCGCTCTTTCCCCGGCCTCGCTTGTGGGTTCTTCAACATCAAAGACCTGCAATTCCAGGCCGGCCGGCTCTAAAACCTCCCTGAGGCCCCGCAGGCGTTCAACGTTCCAGGCCGCGCGTGAATAGCCGACATAGCCGAATTTGCTGAACCCCTGCCGAACGAGGAACTGCGCCAGCAGGGATGCAACCTGAACGCTGTCTGTCCCAACCGTCGTGACGTCATCGCGTTCGGGCTGGCCGAGGAAGGCAACCGGCTTGTCGAGTTCGGCCAACCAGTCGGCGACATCCTGGGGAACGCGCGCGCTGACAATCAGTCCGTCGGTGCGCGGGGAAAGGGCGGCAAGCAGCGGCCGGGCTGCCGAAATGCTTTCCTCCATATCCACGACAAGAAGGTTGTAGCCGTTTTCCAGTGCGACGCGATTGGCGCCTTTGACGACATTGGCGTAGTGCGGATTGGCGATATCCATGACGGCAAGCCCGATTGCCGTTGTCCGGCCGGTCACCATCGAGCGGGCGAGCGGATTCTGGCTGTAGCCCAGATCCTGTATTGCGCTGCGCAGCTTGTCTTCCACGGCCTGAGAGAAAGATTGCTGCCTGTTCACATATTTGGAAACGGTTGCAATGGATACGCCGGCCTTTTCGGCAACATCGCGTATTGTCGGTCTTTTCTGGCGGCCCATGCGAGATAAACGCTTTCCTAGTTTTCACATTTCTTTGAGAATGAAGCGGCTTTGCATTCACCTTCAGAGGCAGGGCGCGCTCAAATTGGCGAAAAATACGCTATCTCAGGTCGATTTTGCATTCATTATAGCATTACGGGCAATTTATATCACGCGAAAATTTTAGTTAAACGTTTTCTTGATTCGCTCGAAAAACTGTGCGTATAGTCCCGCCATGCTCATCAGAGCAGACCTGCCGTGGATACGCTTCAGGCAATGTCCGGGAGGCGTGCAGGGATATGAAAACTTTGAGGAGGTTTCCCATGAAGAAAACAGGAGCGCTTGCAGTCCTCGCGCTGGCAAGCACAACACTCGCTTCGGCAGCCCATGCCGCCGATTCACTGGAAGTCTGGATGCGCTACGGCGATGCCGAACGCCCCACGATCGAGCGCATCATCGATGGCTTTACGGCTGAAACGGGCGTCGATGTCGATCTGTTTCTGGCCAATATCGATTTTGAAACGCGCCTCGCGCGGGCAGCGGCAGGCGGAAGCCTCCCGGATCTGATCATCAACGATGCAACGTCCATGGGGCAGCTTCAGGACATGGGCATCGTCAAGCAGATCGACCGGGAATCGATCACCGGCGGCGATCAGCTTTATGATGTGGCCTGGAACAGCGTTCATGCGCCCGACGGCAATTACTACGGCGTTCCGACCTCGGCGCAGGCGTTCGCGGTTTTCATCCGCAAGGACTGGCGCGAAAAACTTGGTTATGACGTGCCGCAAAACTGGGACGAACTTTATAACCTCGCCAAGGCCTTTACCGAAGAAGACCCGGATGGCAACGGCGCCGATGACACCTACGGCTATGTCATGCCGCTTTCGAGCACGCGCGGTTATGCCTCCTGGTTCATGTCCGATCTGATCTGGCAGGCGGGTGGTCAGTTTCTTCAGCCTGAGGGCGATGGCTATGTCTCATCCATGGCAACGCCCGAGGTCGAGGAAGCCGTCGGCTTTGCCCGCAAGATGATCTGCGAAGGTTATGCCCAGCCGGCGGCGATCACATCCACCACCGGTGATGCGACGCCTGTGTTTTCTTCCGGTCAGGCGGGTATCTATCGCTCGGGTCCCTATCATATCGCGGCATTCGTCCGTGAGCCGGGCCGCGACAAGTTCGAGGTTGTGGCGCCGCCGGCCGGGCCTGCCGGGCAGGCAGAGCTTGCCGAGGGCGAAGCGGCATTCGTGATGGTCACCACGGACCACGAGGACGAGGCCAAGCAGTTCATCGAATATCTGATCTCCGAAAAGGGGCAGGAAACCGGTATGGCTGCCGGCACCGGCGACAATGCCATTGTCCGCCTTTCGGTCAACAAGAACGTGGATACCAAAGAGGTTCAGCCCGATCCGGCATGGGCGACCTATGCCGATCTCTACGCTTCTTCCGCACGCTATTTCCCGAGCGTGCCGAACTGGAAGCCGATCCGCCAGGCCGCTGCCGATGGTCTCAACCAGGTGCTTTCGAGCTGTGATTCCGACATCATGGCTGGCCTTGAAAACACCGATGAGGTCATCAACGCGGAACTCGACCTGCAGGGCGTCCTCGCCAAGTAAGGTCTGCTCTGGTCCGGCGCCGCGCCGTTGCCTCCCCTGCGGCGCGGCGCCGGACGACCGGTCGGTGGCCGGCTGAATTCACTACCGTCACAGTTTCGCAATTTCAGGTGCCGGCGCATCGTCTGGCGCTGACCGGTTTTTCCGGCGTCAAGCGGAGGAGCATATGCGGCTTCATTCCAAAAACCTCAGATGGATCGTGCCCTGGCTGTTTCTGGCCCCGGCCCTGATCGTCTTTACCTGGTTCAAGTTCGTCCCCATTGTCAGGGGGCTGATCATGAGCTTTTACAAGGTGAAGTTTATCGGCGCCGATCAGTGGGTCGGACTGGCCAATTTCGAACGCGCTTTTTCCGATAGTGCGCTGCATGCGGCAACGCTGAACACGCTTGTCTATGTCGTTGTCACGACCATTGCCGGCGGCGTGCTCGCCTTTGCCGTTGCGATGGCGCTGGAAGGTCAGGCCCGGCATATCCGGCTGATCCGTACCGCGATCTTCTTCCCGGCCGTGACATCGATTGCCGTTCTCGCCGAAATCTGGCGCATCCTGTTCTATCCGGGCACAACGGGTGTCGTGAACCAGATGCTCGGCGTTTTCGGCGTGGCGCCGCAGGGGTTCATGTCAAATCCGGATCAGGCGCTGTTCGTCGTCATATTGCTGCAGATATGGAAGAACGTGCCTTACAATATGGTGATCTTCATCGCCGGTCTCGCAGGCATCAACCGCGAGCTTTACGATGCTGCCGATGTTGATGGCGCAAGCCCATTGCGCAAGCTCTGGCACGTCACGATCCCCGGTCTCGTGCCCGCCTTTTCCGTTGTGATCATGCTGTCTCTCATCCGTGGTTTCCGCGTCTTCACCGAGATTTACACGACAACCGGTGGCGGCCCCGCCGGCGCGACCGAAGTGATCATGACCAATATCTTCAAAACCGGTTTTGAACGCTTCGACTATGGCTACGCATCCGCCGTTTCCTTCCTGCTGTTCGCCTTCACCGTGTGCCTGACGATCGTGCATGTCACCGTGAAGAACCGCATTGACCGGACGTGAGGGTTCACCAATGAAAATGACAATCCCGCAACGTATCGCCCGTGGTCTGGTCTATGCCTTGCTGCTCATCGTGTTCTGCGGACCTTTCTGGGGGATCGTGGCCACGGCGTTTACGAAGAACACCGTTCAGCCGGGGCAGCTGGTCCTGTGGCCTAGCCAGCCGACGCTCGATCACTTCATCTATGCCTGGACGGAGGTGAGGGTCTGGATCTACCTGTTCAACTCCCTGTTCGTGGTCGTGATCGCGACTGCGCTGCAGACCATCGTCAGCGCGCTGGCCGCCTATGCCCTGGCGCGCAAGAAGTTCCGTGGTGCCGCCATTGTCAGCCTGGCAATCCTTTCGACGATGATGCTGCCGGATGAGGTGATTGCGATCCCGCTCTACCTGATCCTGCACGCCAAACTGCCGATCCTGCATACGTCCATCTACAATACCTATGCGGCGATGATCCTGCCGGTTGTCGGCTGGGCGTTCTCGGTCTTCCTTCTGACGGAGTTCATGAAGGCGATCCCGCGCGATCTCGAGGATGCCGCACGTGTCGACGGGGCCAATGAGCTTCAGATTTTCTGGCGCGTTGTCCTGCCGCTGGTCAAGCCGGCGCTGGGAACGGCAACCATCTTCGGGTTCCTGATGATCTGGGATCAGTATCTGCTGCCGCTGATCGCCGTTGACGACCGCAATCTTTATACCATGCCCGTTGTTCTGCGCTCGCTGCGCGTCGACGAGATCATGCAGCAGAACATCTTTATCGCCGTCACGGTTATCGCCACGGTGCCCTGCATCGTTGTCTACCTCCTGCTTCAGAAACAGTTCAACCGCGGGCTCATGTCCGGCGCGGTCAAGGGCTAAGTGAAAGGTTCAGGTGAGAAAAATGGGTTCAGTAAGCCTTCATAATGTCAACAAGTCCTTCGGCGCAGTCGACGTGATCCATGATGTGTCACTGGATATCGAAGAGGGGGAGTTCTGTGTTCTGATCGGTCCGTCAGGGTCGGGGAAATCGACCTTGCTGCGGATCATTGCCGGGCTTGAGGACGTCACAAGCGGCACGGTTCGGATCGACAACAAGGACGTGACCGACCTGCCGCCCAAGCAGCGGGATATTGCCATGGTGTTCCAGACCTATGCGCTTTATCCGCAGATGACCGTTGCCGAGAATATGGGTTTTGCCCTGAAACTTGCGGGCATGCCGAAAGCGCAGATCGCCGAAAAGGTTCGCCAGACCGCCCAGATGCTTGAGCTTGAGCCACTGCTTCAGCGCCTGCCGAAAGCGCTTTCCGGCGGTCAGCGTCAGCGCGTGTCCATGGGCCGCGCCATCGTTCGCGATCCGTCGGTCTTCCTGTTCGATGAGCCGCTGTCGAACCTCGATGCAAAACTGCGCGTGCAGGTGCGCGGTGAAATCGCCGACCTGCATCGCCGTCTCGGTACGACATCGGTCTACGTCACCCACGATCAGGTCGAGGCCATGACGCTGGGACAGAAGATCGTCGTCCTTCGGGAGGGCCGGGTCGAGCAGGCCGGACCACCGCTGACGCTTTATGATGATCCGGTGAACACCTTCGTGGCCAGCTTCCTGGGCACCCCGTCGATCAATCTGATCGATGCGCATGTGGAAGGCGGGCACGGCGAGGCCGCCGCACGGCTGGCCGACGGCACCCTGCTTTCGCTGGGGGTCGGCCATGACTGCCGTGAGGGGCAGGCGATCCGCTACGGCATCCGCCCCGAGCATGTCAGTATCGTCGCGGGGCATCAGGACAATGGCATCTCCGCCACGATCCACTCTATCGAAAACACCGGTTCAGACATGGTCATCATGTCGGATGCGGAAGGCTATCGCATTACCACGGCCTTCAAGGAACAGCGCCCGCTGGAAACAGGCCAGGCCGTAACGATTATTCCTGATCTTTCCAAGGTGCGTGTCTTCGATGCCGAAAGCGGAAAGCGAATCCGGCGCAGAGAAGACAGCTGAAGCTTCAGCAAATTCTGAAATGACGCGCCGGTGGCTTCACGGTCGCATGCGCATGCCCGAACGGGAAAATTGAAATGTTCAAAGACGCGATGAAAATCGAACGGCTCCTCGAAGGGCTGCAAAAAAACAAAGACTGGAAACCCTTCCCCGGTATCGAGGAGCGGGACCGGTGGAAAGCCGCGGCCGAGGACCCGGACCTCGAAATCCCGGTCGAGGCGATCATCGCGGTTGCCGATACGCTGCTGGACGAGCAGGTCGATCCCCTGACCGGCACCATGTATATGAATTTCATGACCAATGGCGACCGGGTTTTCTACGAGGAAAACTACTTTCGCCGCCGGTATGAGCTCTCTCACCTGGTTATCGCGGAATGCCTCACGGCAAAGGGAACCTATCTTCCGAAGATCATCGACTATCTCTGGGAAATCCTCGGCGAGATCAGCTGGTGTGTGCCGGCGCATAATTTCGCCGGCCAGCACGATATGGTGATGTTCAAGCAGGCCAATCCCTGGAAGGAAGACGATCCGCTGCCGGTGCCGGGTGACGATTATCTTGATCTGTTTGCCTGCGAGACCGCCGCGACGCTGGCCGAAACCTGCTATCTGCTGAAGCATTCATTGCTGGAAACCGTGCCTTCTCTCTATCATCGCATTCACGGTGAAATCGACCGGCGCACGCTGCAGCTTCTGGAAGGTCCGAAGCTTTATGGCTGGTATCTCGGGCGCAACAACTGGACGGCGTGGTGCGCGCATAACCTGTTGCTCGCCGCCTGCTACACGGTTGAGGACGAGCAGCGCCTTGTCAGCCTCGCGCTGAAGCTTATGGTGCCCATGCAGCGCTTCTTTGACACGATCGAACCATCGGGCGCCTGCATCGAAGGGCCGGGCTACTGGGTTGTCAGCGCGGGGCGTCTTGCCGGTTTTGTAAGCCTTGTCGAAGACCGTTTCGGCATTGACCTGAAGGTGCGGGAAAACGAGAAATTCCGTCATTTCGGCGAACATATCCTGCCGCTCAATATCGGCGGAGATCTGTTCGTCAACTTTGCCGACGGCAGCCTGAAACTGGACCTCGATCAGGGACTTCTGAGCCGCTATGCCGGGCTGATCGGCTCCGAGCAGCTTGCAAGCCTTGTCAGCGACGATATCGACCGGCTGGCTGCGCGCAAACGCGCCAATCCGGGCAGAGCCCGAGGCCGGAACGATTATGCCCGCCAGTTTCTCGTCCACCTGACGCGGCTCTTGTTCTGGACCCCGGAAAACCGCAATGCGGCGCCGCGGATCTGCGAAAAAAGCGTTTGGCTGGCCGATATGCAGATGATGATCGCCCGCTCCGATGAACGGCCCGGCACAGGCCTGATGCTCGGTGCGATTGCCGGGAGCAATGATCCGGAGGTCAACCATCATTCGCACAATGATGTCGGGCATTTCAGTGTCTATCTTGACGGCGAGCCGATGATCATCGACCTCGGGCAGGGCGCCTATTCGCGCTCCACCTTTACCGAAACGCGCTATGATATGTGGCACATCAGCTCGAAAGGGCACAATGTTCCCTCAATCAACGGGCAGCTGCAATATGCAGGCGAGGGGGCCGCGGCGCGCGATGTCATCTATGAGCGCGATGGCACCTCGAGTATTCTCAGCCTTGATGCCAGCCCGGCCTATTTCAAGACGCCCGGTGCCGTGCGCATCCAGCGCGAGATCATATTCAGCCACGAGACCGCTGAAATCCGGATCAACGACGACATATCGCTGCGTGAGGACCTGAGAGCGTTTGAACTGCCTCTGCACGTCTCCGACCGGGAGATCGCCGTTCAGGAGGACGGATCATGCCTCATTGCAGGCGAAAAGCGAACGCTCGTCGTCGCGCCGGACAATCTGCGCATCAAGGGTGTGGAGCCGATTGAAATCACAGACCCGCGCCATCTGGAAGTCTGGGGTTCACGTGTCTTCCGAATTCTTTTCGAAGCCGATGATCTCGCCAGAGCCAGTTTCGGTCTGAAAATCAAGGTTCAATGATCAACGGCTCAAAAGGCTGACTGGAGAAAAACATGTTTGTTTACAGCGATGCGGTTGATGTCGAGGACCTGGGCGACGGCGTGAGCCGCAAGATCCTCGCCTACAGCGAAAACGGCATGTCGGTTGAGGTTTCGTTTGAAGAAGGCGCCATCGGCCCGCTTCACCACCACTATCATGAGCAGTTCACCTATGTGCTGTCAGGTGAATTCGAATTCACCATTGGCGATGAAATCCGGGTCGTGAAAGCGGGCGACTTGCTCTACAAGGCCCCCGATGTGCCACATGGCTGCCGGTGCCTGAAGGCCGGCAGGTTGCTCGACACGTTCGTGCCGATGCGTGAGGATTTCATCAAGCCGTCCTGAACAGTCCCGGCCCGGCCATCCGACGTCCTTGCGACGTCATGCTTTGTATTCCCCGTGAGGCATTTTGATGCGTAAAACCGTTTCCTTCAATCAGAACTGGATATTCCATCCCGGTTTCGATCCGGCTTCTGCGGGGCGGCCTCAGGATGGGCAGGCCGTGACGCTGCCGCATAACGCCGTCGATCTGCCGTTCTCCTATCTTGACGAAAAATCCTACTGGAAGGCCTTCACCTATCAGAAGCGCTTCATCGCGGAGCCGGACTGGGAAGGGCAGGCGGTCTCCCTGATTTTCGACGGCGCGATGGCCGACAGTGTTGTCTATCTGAATGGTGTGGAGGTTGCAGCCCATGCCGATGGCTACACGCCGTTTGAGGTTTCCCTGTCCGGCCTGCTGCGCGAGGGGGAAAATCTTCTCACGGTGAAGGTCGACGGGACGGAAAATCCGGCTATTCCGCCATTTGGCGCGCGCGTCGACTATCTGACCTATGCCGGCATCTACCGGGATGTCTGGCTGCAGGTGAAACCCCGGATTGCGATTGCCGGCTGCAAGGTGGAAACGCCGGATGTTCTGGAAGACCGCAAGCGCGCCTGCCTCGCCGTCGAGATCGCCAATCCCGACAATCTCTCCCTTGCCGGTGGGCACATTGAAGCGCAACTTTTGACCGCATCCGGTGATGTTGTCGCAACGACGTCTCAGCCTGTTGCGGGCGACAGGGTGGCGCTTTCTCTCGATGGACTTTCCGGCATCGCCCTCTGGGATGTCGAAAATCCCGTCCTCTATACAATTGCGTTGAAGATGGTCACCGACAGCGGTGAAGATGAAATGCGCGTGCGTTTCGGTTTCAGGTCCGTTGAATTCACGCCGGAAGGGTTTTTCCTGAACGGCCGGCATCTCAAGTTGCGCGGTCTCAACCGGCATCAGTCATTCCCCCATATCGGCTATGCACTTGGCCGTGCGGCCCAGATCCGGGATGCGGACATCCTCAGGCACGAATTGAAACTCAATATCGTTCGAACCTCTCACTATCCGCAGTCGAAATGGTTTCTCGACCGCTGTGATGAAATCGGCCTGCTTGTCTTCGAGGAAATTCCGGGCTGGCAGCATGTGGGCGACGAATCCTGGCAGGCTGCATCGATTGCCAATGTGCGCAGCATGATCCGGCGTGACTGGAACCATCCGTCAATCGTGATCTGGGGGGTCAGGATCAATGAATCCCGCGATGTGCATGATTTCTATGCCGAGACCAACCGGGTTGCCCACGCGCTGGATCAGACGCGGCCGACGACCGGGGTGCGCTGCATCACGGACAGCGAATTGCTGGAAGATGTTTATGCGATGAACGATTTCATCCTCAATATGGAGGAAATCGACGGCCAGCGGCCCCGCACGGCATTGCGTCCGCGTCGGGAAGTGACCGGTCTTGCCCATCCGGTGCCCTATCTCGTGACAGAATATAACGGCCATATGTTCCCGACAAAGGTCTATGATCAGGAACAGAGACAGGCAGAGCATGTGACCCGGCATCTGGATGTTCTGGATGCCGCCTATGGCGATCCCGAAATAGCCGGCGCGATCGGGTGGTGCGCGTTTGACTATAATACGCACAAGGATTTCGGTTCCGGTGACCGGATTTGTCATCACGGCGTGATGGATATGTATCGGGAGCCGAAATTTGCGGCCTATGTCTATGCCAGCCAGTGCGATCCGGACGAGGATGTCGTCCTGAAACCGGTGACCTACTGGACCCGCGGTGAACGCAATCACGGCGGCGTTCTGCCGCTGATCATCCTGACCAATTGCGATGAGGTCGAACTGGATTTTGAAGGCTTTGCGCCACGCCGTTTCCGGCCGGATCGCAATACCTATCCCCATCTTCCCCACGCCCCCGTGATCATACGGCGGGAAGATTACCCCGGCGCGGAGTTCGGGCACTGGGGCATGGGCTGGCAGAACGTTTCCTTCACCGGTTATGTCGATGGCAAGGTCCTGAAGACGGTGCGCTACGTGTCGGACCCGCTTCCTCAAGCGCTTTCCGTCACGCCCGATAGCACCAGCGTTGCCAACGGAGACTGTGTGCGGGTGATGATCCGGGTGCTCGATCAGGTCGGCAACAAGCTTCCGTTTCTGTTCGAACCGGTCTCGGTTCGCATCGAAGGGCCGGCGAAACTCGCGGGACCTTCGCTTTTCTCTCTCAATGGCGGCGCCGCCGGATTCTGGCTGAATGTCACCGGTACGGGAAAGATCACGGCCACGGTTGAGGCGGAAGCACTGGGTAAAACCAGCATTGCCCTGGAAGCTGTCGCTGCCGACGCGCCATCTGTTTAATTCTGGCCGTGCTTCAGTGTGTACGTGGCCGCCACTCGTCCTGATTCTGACGGGGAACATGTCGCCGATATCCGTATCGGAGTTTTCGTGCTGCACACAGAATTTGCCATCTATAGTTGTGTGCGACTACACTGCCGAGGCATGCAGGCTTGTCACGGACAACCGAGTCTTGTCGTGACCGGGTAGCAGATTCGTTGAAACCACGGCAAACACGGCATGATCTCCAGGGAAATTTTCATTTCGGTTGTCTATTCCGAGCCGGCTCCGCTGGTGAAAACCGGATATCTCAATCCGATCCAGACCGGACGGGCGCTTGGCGGACCTGCGATCGAAGGCGCGCTTGGCGATGACACCGGTCGCAACAATTCAAGCGAGGCCGTTTTCTGGAACGGACTGACCGCGCTCTACTGGATGCGGCACAATGTGGATGCGGAACATTATGGCCTGATGCAGTCTCGCAGGCTGCTCGCATTTGCCGAAAAGAAACCGCGCGGCCTGTCATTTGGCGAGGTTACCGCCGCTGAATATGTCAAATATGGCTGGCGCGATGATCTGATCGAAAAGGCCTGTCGGGGCGCCGATATCCTGACGCCGCCCATGCGTCCGCTTCATCTTTCAGGGCTGCCCGACATCGTCATGACGGCGTCGGATTTCTTCGCCCACCAGCATCATGCCGCCGACCTGACCCTGGTTGAGGGGATCGTCAAGGCGCGTGCCCCGCAGATTTATCCCTATCTGGTGCAGGTCCTGACCGGCAGGCGGATCTTTCCCGATTCCATTTCGGTGATGCGCAAACCGTTCTTTCTAGAATATGCCGATTTCCTGATCGATACGCTGGAGACGGCACAGCAGCGCATCGATGTATCCGGCTATGATGCCTTCCAGCAGCGCGTCGGCGGATTTCTGTCGGAATACCTGACCTGCGCCTATGTTGCCTATGCCAAATCCGTGCATGAAGCGAAGGTTCGGGAATTGCCGCTGGCGACGGGCGTGCGGCCGCGCCCTCCCGTTTCGCCGGATCAGGTGCTTTCAAAGGCGCGATCCAGACGCGATCAGGGCGCCGGACCGGTGCAGGACGACGCATCCGCTCGGGGCGATATCAATATTGTGCTTGCGGTTGACGACAATTACGTCCCGCACGCCGCCGTGACCATGCTTTCGGCGCTGAAAACAAGCGCGGTACCGTCGCAGCTGCGGTTTTTCGTGCTGAACGGACACAGTATTTCGCAGACAAACCGTGCGAAGCTCGAGGAGCTGGTGAAAGGGGCGGGCGGGCGTCTCGGCTTCATCGATATCGATGACAGGGACCTGCGCTGGCTGCCGCTTAATCGCGATTACATTTCGATAGCCACCTATTATCGGTTGGTGATGCAGGACTACCTGCCGGCAGACGTCGAAAAGGCGATCTACCTCGATGCAGACACCGTTGTTGTCGAACCGCTGGAAAGGCTATGGGCGATCGATCTTGAGGGGCATCCCGTCGCGGGCGCGCCGGACGATGCCGGCCTGCATCAGGCGCGCCGCCTTCGCCTGGATGCGGCGCATCGCTATTTCAATGCCGGGATCATGGTGTTCGATATCGCCCGCTTCCGGGAAATGGAACTCACAGATGAAATCCTCGCGATTTTCCGCGCGCAGGGACCCTTCATCATCTCGCAGGATCAGGACATCCTCAACATTCTGTTCTGCAACGATACCAAGCTGTTACCGCTTTGCTGGAATGCCGGAACGCGCATCTATCGCTCCAATCCGCTGGAGCCGGCCTATAGTGAAGCGGAGGCCCTTGAGGCGGCCCGGGCACCGGCAATCGTGCATTTTACCGATGCCAAGAAACCCTGGCATACCAAATGCACCCATCCTTTCACGGAACTCTACTGGGATTACCGCAATGAGACGCCTTGGGCCGAAGGTTCAGCACACAAGCTGAAACGCAGGCTGGTCCAGCGGGTGCGGCGCTGGTTGAGGGCGTCCGATCGGCGCTTCGAAAGGCACCTTCGGGCATCCTGATTTCCAGGTGGTTCCGCTTCAGCCGCCGCCCAGAAACTGCAGGATGCCGCCGCGTTTGCGCTCGGCGGGCTGGGGTTGGGCATCGCCGACATTGGCGGGCGGCGTGGCGGTGTTTTTGTCGCCCTTGCCGAGACGCCCGAGCAGTTCGACGAGCGTTTTCGGCTCGCCGTTATCCGGCGCGGCCGGTGCGGATTTCGGCCGCGGGTCGATCAGCCTGCCGCCGCCGTAAAGCGGTTGCGGTTTGAGGCCGTGATGGGCCTTTGCCATGAAATCGTGCCAGATATTGGCCGGAAGCTTGCCGCCGGTCACATTCTTCATCGGTGAATTGTCGTCATTGCCGACCCACACACCGGTGGTCAGGTTGGCGGTGAAACCAACGAACAGCGCGTCGCGGGACGATTGCGTGGTGCCGGTCTTGCCGGCGACCTGCCAGCCCGGGATTTGCGCCGCACCGCCGGTGCCCTCGGTCACTACCCGCATCAGCATGCCGTTCATGTTGGCGGCAATCTGCGGGGAGAGCACGCGCGGCGGGTTGGCGTGATCGACCTGATAAAGCCGCTGTCCGCCGGTGGTTTCAACCCGCTCGATCACATAGGGCGTCGCCTTGAAACCGCCATTCATGAAGGCGGTATAGGCACCCGTCAGCTCGATGAGCGAGACTTCCGAGGTTCCAAGCGCAAGCGAGGCATTGGCGGTGATGTCGGAGGTGATGCCGAGCCGGTGGGCAAGGCTGACCACCTGTCCGGGGCTTGCCTCCATCACAAGCTGGGCGGCGATGGTGTTGACCGAATGGGCCAGCGCCTTCGTCAGCGTCATCGGGCCGGAATAGGTCTTTTCGTAGTTTTCCGGGGTCCAGTTGTCGATGGTGATCGGCGCGTCATTGCGGACCGAACCCGGCCGGTCGCCGATTTCAAGCGCCGTGGCGTAGACGAACGGCTTGAAGGCCGAACCCGGCTGGCGTTTGGCGGTCACGGCGCGGTTGAACTGGCTCTTGGAATAGTCGCGCCCGCCGACGAGCGCCCTGACGGCGCCGGTCGCGTCAACGGCAACCAGTGCGCCCTGTTCCACACGGTCCTTCCGGCCGTTGGCATCAAGTGCGGCCTGAAGGCTTTGCTCGGCGTTCCGCTCAAGACCGGGGTCGATGGTGGTGTGGACGACGATATCGGTGTCAACCTCGCCGACAATCGGTTTGAGACGCTGCATCACCATGTCGGCAACATAATTTTCCGCGCCCGACCAGTAGCTTGGTGCGCGCGTCGGTTCACGCGCCATGGCGGTTGCCATGTCGCTGTCATCGATCATGTTCTGGTCATGCATCGCGCCGAGCACCACCTGCGCGCGGGCTTCGGCCGCTTCGGGGTCGCGGGCAGGCGAGAGCCGTGAAGGGGCTTTCAGAAGGCCGGCCAGAAGGGCGGCTTCGCCCAGCGTCACGTCGCGCGCGGACTTGTTGAAATAACGTTGCGAGGCTGCTTCCACGCCATAGGCGCCGGACCCGAAATAGACCCGGTTCAGATACATCGCGAGGATCTGGTCCTTGGTATATTTGTGCTCCAGCCACAGCGCCATCAGCGCTTCCTGCACCTTGCGTTCCAGCGTGCGGGCGTGGGAGAGCAGCACATTCTTGGCCAGTTGCTGGGTCAGCGTCGAGCCGCCCTGCACCATGCCGCCATGGGCAACATTGGTGATCATCGCGCGGGTGATGCCGATGGGATCGACGCCGAAATGGGAATAGAAGCGCCGGTCCTCGATGGCGACCACGGCCATCGGGATATAGGGCGACATTTCGTCGATCGACAGCGCTTCGCCGCCGGTGGCACCGCGATTGGCGATCAGCGAGCCGTCGGTGGCGACGATCTTGACGTTCGGCGCACGATCGGGAACCGCCCATTCATCGACCGGCGGCAGTTTGGCGCCATAATAGATGATGATGCCGACAACGGCGATCGCGCCCCAGACGGCGGCCACCATGCCCCAGTAGAAGATGAAGCGCAGAAGCCTGAACAGCGGATTGGACGAACGGGCCTGTGCCTTTTTTTTCTTCTTGCCCTTTTTCTTTCGGGCAGGCGCGGGGCTTCCCCCGCCGCCCATGCCGAAGAGGGTGGGTTCTGTTCTTTTGCGATTGTTCTTTTTCTTCGCCATGGCGATGCGGCCGGCACCTTCCGTTATCGTCATCAAGTCTAGCGGGGCGTCTTTAAGGTGGTATTAAGACGCGAACGTGTCCGCCGCCCCGAAGCCGGAGATAACCGGCTTCAGGGTTAACGGGGGATGAACGAAGACCCCGTCTCGAAAAGATGAGACGATTGTCCAGGTCATATATTCCGGGGACCGTTCCAATCTTTCTTCATACAGGCGACATGGTCGGACTCATGCCCATCACTCGGAGTCATGCTCGGGCTTGACCCGAGCATCCAAACACATTTCGCATAAGGCACGGCATTGGGACGTTAAGCCACGCGCTGCAAAGATTCGGAGCAGGTGCCCACATCAATCGCAAAGCACACGTCTGGATCCTCGGGTCAAGCCCGAGGATGACGCCGAGTAGGGCGAGGGTGCGGTCATCCCGACATGTCCGTGCCGATACAGAAGCGGAAACCGTATCCGGCCGCGCTTCTATTTCGCCAGTGCGTCGAGGATGCGGATCCACGAACGGATGCCCTTGTGATAGGAGGTCAGCTCGTATTTCTCGTTCGGCGAATGGATACGGTCGTCATTGAGCCCGAAGCCGACGAGCAGCGAATCCATGCCGAGCTTCTTCTGGAAATCGCCGACAATCGGAATGGAACCACCCATGCCGATGACAACGGCCGGCTTTGGCCACTCGTCGGAAAGGGCGGCCTGCGCCTTTTTCAGGAACGGCGCGTTATAGTCCAGATGAATGGCCGGCGAACCGCCATGCGGATGGAATTCGACCTTGCAGTCGGACGGGATTTTCGAGCGGACATAGCTGTGGAAGCTATCGCGGATTTTCGCCGGGTCCTGCGTGCCGACAAGGCGGAAGGAGACTTTTGCGGAGGCCTGTGCGGCAATCACCGTCTTGAAGCCTTCGCCGGTATAACCGCCGGTAATGCCGTTGACTTCCGCCGTCGGGCGTGTCCAGGTGAGTTCCAGCACCGAGCGGTCCTTTTCGCCGGCTGGTTCTGAAAGGCCAATGGCGCCAAGGAAACGCTGGTCGGTTTCGCCGAGCTGCTCCCAGCCTTTTTTCACGTCTTCGGGTGTTTCTTCGACACCGTCGTAAAAGCCCGGCAGCGTTACCCGGCCGGTTTCATCGTGAAGACCGGCAAGGATCTCGGTGAGGATATGGATCGGGTTGGCGGCAGCGCCACCGAAGAAACCGGAGTGAAGGTCACGGTCGGCCGCGGTGATCACCACTTCATCGCCGACGAGGCCGCGCAGCGTCGCGGCAATGGCCGGTGTTTCGCGGTCCCACATGCCGGTGTCGCAGACGAGTGCGAAATCGGCCTTGATCAGGTCGCCATGTTCTTCGAGGAAGGCCGGCAGCGACGGCGAGCCTGATTCTTCCTCGCCCTCGAACATGATGGTGATCTTGACCGGCAGTTCGGCATTTTCCTCGCGATAGGCCCGGCAGGCCTGCAGAAAGGTCATCAGCTGGCCCTTGTCATCGCTGGTGCCGCGTCCGGTGATGATCTTGTGGCCGGGCTCAACCTCCTTCACCTTCGGGGTAAAGGGATCGTCTTCCCACAGTTCGAGCGGGTCCACCGGCTGCACGTCGTAATGGCCGTAAAACAGCACATGCGGCGCGCCTTCGGGGGCGTTCTCGCTGTTTGCGACCACCATCGGGTGGCCCTTGGTCGGATATGCCTTTGCGCTGAAGCCAAGGGTTTTCAGTTCGCCCACGAGCCAGTCGGCGGCCTCTGCGCATTTTTCCTTGTAGGCCGGATCGGTGGAGATCGATGGAATGCGCAGGAGTGCGAACAGCTTGTCGAGGCTGGAGGGCAGGTTGTCGTCAGCGCGCTTTAGCAGCGTTTCAAGTTCAGTCATGGGAAAACCTCGGTCTGGCACGAAATATGTGGTCGGACCATAGAGTGAGTCCCGGTGTTTTGGAAATACATGATTGCAGGATATCGGGCCGGACGGATGGATCGCGGGCAATAAAAAGCCGCCATGGCCTGGAGGGGGGCTGGCCATGGCGGCTACTTTTTAAGACAAAGGCCGGAGAGGGGGGATGGAGCCTTTGTCCTATATGTCTGACGAGGCGGGGGACGAGCCTCCATCAGGCACCGGCGCCAACGTGCGCCGTTGAGATGTATTTGTACTTCGAAATGTGTCGATTCAAGGGAAACGACAGAGCGATTTGTTACAAATCGGTAATTTGATTAAATTCAAAATCCTTTTCGTTGAAACTTCTGCAGATACAGTTCGTGCAATGGTTGAAATCCTGCTTTGCGATGGACCTTTTTCCGCGCGCGGGCTATGGATTCGCCATGAAAAAAGACGACCATCTCTTCCTGATCGACGGTTCGGGGTTCATCTTCCGCGCCTTTCATGCGTTGCCGCCGCTGACGCGCAAATCCGATGGCCTGCCGGTGGGCGCGGTGTCGGGTTTCTGCAACATGCTGTGGAAGCTTCTGACCCAGGCGCGCGATACCTCCGTCGGGGTGACGCCGACGCATCTGGCGGTGATTTTCGACTATTCGTCGAAGACCTTCCGCAAGGAAATCTATCCGGAATACAAGGCCCAGCGCCCGCCACCGCCGGAAGAGCTGGTGCCGCAATTCGCGCTCATCCGCGAGGCGACGCGCGCCTTCAACCTGCCCTGCATCGAGATGGAAGGTTTCGAAGCCGATGACATCATCGCGACCTACGCGAAAATGGCGGTCGCGGCCGGGGGCGATGCCACCATTATCTCGTCCGACAAGGACCTGATGCAACTCGTCGGGCCGAATGTGCATATGTATGACGGCATGAAGGACCGGCAGATCGGCGTCGATGAGGTCGTCGCCAAATGGGGCGTGCCGCCGGAAAAGATGATCGACCTGCAGGCGCTGACCGGTGATTCGATCGATAACGTTCCCGGCGTTCCCGGGATCGGCCCGAAAACGGCAGCCACGCTTCTCGAACAGTTCGGCGATCTCGATACGCTTCTCGAACAGGCCGAGACCATCAAGCAGAACAAGCGCCGCGAAAACATCATTGCCAACCGCGAACTGGTGAAGATTTCGCGTCAGCTGGTGACGCTGAAGCAGGATTGCCCGGTCGAAACGCCGCTCGATGCGCTGAAGCTTGAGGATCAGGACGGGCCGAAGCTCGTCGCCTTCCTGAAGGCGATGGAATTCAATTCGCTGACACGGCGCGTTGCCGAGGCGACGGGTGCGGAAGCTGCGGAAATCGAACCGGCGAAGGTCGAGGCCGAATGGGGTTCCGACACTCACGGGCCGGATATGGAAACCGGTGACGGCGACACCGCGAAAGAGGCATCGGCGGATACCGGCGGCGGCAATACGCCCGCCGATCTGGCAAAGGCCCGCGCCGCCCGTTTTGCCGCGCTTCCGATCAACCGCGATGCTTACGAGACCATTCGCGATATCGACGCGCTGAATGCCTGGATTGCAGAGGCGCGGGACAGGGGGCTTTGCGCCTTCGACACGGAAACCACCTCGCTCGACGCCATGCAGGCCGAACTCGTCGGCTTTTCGCTGGCGCTTTACGACGAGGACGAGAAGGACGATAGCAAGGCCATTCGCGCCGCCTATATTCCGCTCACCCACAAGGCCGGTCAGGACGACCTTCTGGGCGGCGGGCTTGCCGAGGGGCAGATCGATTTCGATACCGCGCTTGCCGCGCTGAAGGGCCTTCTGGAAGACGAATCGGTTCTGAAAATCGCGCAGAACCTCAAATACGACTACCTCGTCATGCTGCGTCATGGCATCGCGGTGAAGAATTTCGACGATACGATGCTGCTGTCCTATGCGCTCGATTCCGGCATGGGCGGGCACGGCATGGACGCGCTTTCGGAAAAGTGGCTCGGCCACCAGCCCATTCCCTTCAAGGACGTCGCCGGTTCGGGGCGTAATATGGTGACCTTTGACCATGTCGATATCGCAAAGGCCACGGCCTATGCGGCGGAAGATGCCGATGTGACGATGCGGCTGTGGCTGGTGTTGAAGCCGCGCCTTCCTGCCGAACATGTCACGACAGTCTACGAGCGGCTTGAGCGGCCGTTGGTTCCGGTTCTGTCGCGCATGGAGGAACGCGGCATTTCCGTCGACCGGCAGATCCTGTCGCGGCTTTCCGGCGAGCTGGCGCAGAAGGCTGCCGGGCTGGAAGAGGAAATCTACCAACTGGCCGATGAGAAATTCAATATCGGTTCGCCCAAGCAGCTTGGCGAAATCCTGTTCGGCAAGATGGGGCTGCCCGGCGGCAAGAAGACCAAGAGCGGCCAATGGTCGACCTCGGTTCAGGTGCTCGACGACCTCGCTGCCGAAGGCCATCCGCTGCCGTCGAAAATCGTCGAATGGCGGCAGATGACCAAGCTGAAATCGACCTATACCGATGCGCTGCCGGGCTATATCCACCCCGACACAAAGCGGGTCCACACCTCCTATTCGCTGGCCGCGACATCGACGGGCCGGCTCGCGTCTTCGGAGCCGAACCTGCAGAACATTCCGGTGCGCACGGTGGAGGGGCGGAAAATCCGCACGGCCTTCATCGCCAATCCCGGTCACAAGCTTCTGTCGGCCGACTACAGCCAGATTGAACTTCGGGTTCTGGCCCATGTTGCCGATATCGCGCAGCTGAAACAGGCCTTTGCCGATGGCATCGACATTCACGCGATGACGGCATCGGAGATGTTCGGCGTGCCGGTGGAAGGCATGCCGGGCGAGGTGCGCCGCCGCGCCAAGGCGATCAATTTCGGCATTAT
Source organism: uncultured Martelella sp. (assembly GCF_963677965.2). NCBI lineage: Bacteria > Pseudomonadati > Pseudomonadota > Alphaproteobacteria > Hyphomicrobiales > Aurantimonadaceae > Martelella > uncultured Martelella sp. The sequence goes on along the minus strand of NZ_CAXXFM010000001.1, from coordinate 1,436,182 downwards.
CTACGGCATTTCCGCCTTCGGTCTTGCCAACCAGCTCGGCATCGAGCGTTCGGAAGCGGGCGACTATATCAAGCGCTATTTCGAGCGTTTCCCCGGTATCCGCGACTATATGGAAGCCACCAAGGCGGCCGCGCGCGACAATGGCTATGTCGAGACGATTTTCGGCAGGCGGATCCATTATCCGGAAATCAAGTCGTCGAACCATCAGGTCAGAAGCTTCAACGAACGCGCCGCCATCAATGCGCCCATTCAGGGCTCGGCCGCGGATATCATCCGCCGCGCCATGGTGCGTATCGAGCCGGAGCTGCAGGCCGCAGGCCTTGCCGAGACCACGAAAATGCTGCTGCAGGTGCATGACGAACTGATTTTCGAGGTCGAGGACGGCGATGTCGACAAGGCGCAGACGCTGATTGTCGATGTGATGGAAAACGCTTCCATGCCGGCCGTCTCGATGGCCGTTCCGCTTCAGGTCGATGCTCGCGCTGCCCACAACTGGGACGAGGCGCACTGAACTATCTCTGGTTCCGTTTTTGAAGAAAAGGACGTGCGATGAACCCGGCGCTGGCCGCCTACGGCACTCTTGGGATTGCGATTGTCTGCGAAGTGATCGGCTCGACCCTGTTGCAGAAGTCGAACGGTTTCACGCGGCTTTTGCCGACAATCGGCGTGGTGGTGTTCTATCTCGTCGCCTTCTACTGCCTGTCGCAGGCGCTGAAGACCATTCCGCTGGGCGTGGCCTATGCCATCTGGGCCGGGCTCGGCATCGTGCTCACGGCCGCCGTCAGCATGGTCGTGCTGCGCCAGAACCTCGATATCGCCGCCTGGGTCGGCATCGCCATGATTGTCGGCGGCGTGCTGGTGATGAACCTGTTTTCAGGCGCTGCCGGGCACTGAGTTTCCGTCGCCCGTTCTTCCGGCGAGGCTTTCCGTGATGACACGGACAAACCGCGTGCCGGCGTCTTCCAACGCGCCCGAATTGTCGATGTCGATCACATCGAAATCGCCGTGAACCTTCATGGTCGAGCGGGCGAGGCGTTCGCGGATGTCCTCGCGCGTTTCCCGCCCGCGCGCTTCAAGCCGTGCGGCGCGGATTTCCGGGCGCGCGGTGACGTTGACGACGGTCATTGCCGCAAAGGCGTCGCGGAAAAGCGGCAAGGCCGGGCGTGAGCCATTGGCAATCGCGATGCCGCCTGATGCCACGAAGGCGCGGTGTTCATCGGGAATGCCGTATTCAAGCCCGTGAGCGCTCCAGTGGACGGCAAAGCCGCCGGCTTTCCGTGCTGCGGCAAATGCCTGTGGCGTCATCGTCTGATGGTCTTCCGTCGCCCCGTCGCACGGCCGGGTGATGACGCGCTGGACAAACCGGACATCGGGATGGCTGTCAAAGGTCTTTGCCGCATAGCCGATCAGGCTGTCCTTGCCTGCCCCGCTCGGGCCGACGACGACGATGATCCTGCCGGCGTTTCCCATTGCTCAGGCCACCCGCTTTCCCGCCCGGAAGACGGCGCCCACGACCGGCACGTCATCGGTGCGCCTGACACGCACGAGATCGGCGCGAAGGCCCGGGGCGATGCGCCCGCGATCATCGAGACCGGCGGCGCGCGCGGGCGTTGCCGTCACCATGGACAGCGCCTGCGGCAGGGAAATGCCGACCGTTTCGTCATCGGCCAGAATAAACGGCGCATGAAGCAGGCTGAACGGCACATAATCCGACGACAGCACGTCGAGCACACCGGCAGCGGCCAGATCGCGGGCGGCGATATTGCCGGAATGCGATTTGCCGCGCACCACATTGGGCGCGCCCATCAGCACCGAAAGGCCTGCCGCATGGGAGGCCTTCGCCGCCTCGAAACTGGTGGGAAATTCCGCGATCCGCACGCCATGGCCAAGCGCTTCCTCCACATGCGCCAGAACCGCGTCGTCATGGCTGGCAACGGCAATGCCGCGGGCGGCGCAATGGTCTGAAATCATCTGCCGGTGCTTTTCGGCATAGGTGGCGGAGGCGGCCTGCCGGCGTGCGATAAAGCGCTCGAAAGCATCATCGTCCAGCGCGTGTTTCGGCTTGTAATAGCGCCGGTATTGCTGGAGGTCGGCAAACTGGCGCTGGCCCGGCGCGTGGTCCATCAGCGAGGCGAGCCGCACATGCGGGTCATCCTCGAAGGTGGCAAAATGGTCCATGACATTGGCGGCGGAAACCTCGCAGCGCAGGTGCAGGAAATGCTGCGCCCTCAGCCGGTCTTCCTTTTCCGCGTTGATGATCGCATCTGCCATGGCCCGCATCTCGCCGGCCTCGAAGCCGTCGGTGTCGTCGGCGCCCATGCGCAGACAATCGAACACGGTGGTGATGCCGGAAGCGGCAACCTGCGCGTCATGGGCCTGAATTGCCGCCGTCTTGTTCCAGCGCACGCCGGGGCGTGGCGCATAATGGCCTTCCAGATGATCGGTATGAAGCTCGACAAGGCCGGGGATCAGCAGGTCGCCGCCGAAATCCTCGCCGGTGCCGGCATTTCCCTCGGATATTTCCGCAATCCTGCCATCGCGGATAACCAGCGTGCCTTCGACGATCGCATCCTCGAGCACGATCCGGGCATTGGTGAAAACGGTCTCTGCGCTCATGTCTCGGGGTCGTCCTGGCCGGAAAGCGGCTGCCAGCGTCGGATCGTGAAGGGCGCGCCGCGCCGCTCCTCGACAAACAGGCCGAGACCGCCGATCTCCAGCGGTTTGCCGGTAAACGGTGCAAAATAATCGGTCACTTCCGTTTCGATGACATGGGCATCTGTACCGGTCACGGGGCCTGTCAGCGTCATGTGAAAGCGGAACTCATCGAAGACGTAAGGATAGCCCCAGCGGATCATGTTCTCGCGCTGGGTCTCGGTCAGCGTTTCGGGCTTGCGGCGCGCGATCTCGTCATTGAGCAGCGGTGCGCGCATCGGTTCGAAATGCTCCACCACATCGGCGGCGAAGGCCTGCAGCACGTCATATTCGGCGGCAGGAATGAGGGCGTAGAACTTGCCGAGCTTGCCGAGCGTGATTTCGGGGATGGAAAACGGTTTCCGGTTGCGGCAGAACACATCGAAGGTCGCTTCGAGTGCGGAGGGCGAGATGTTTTCGGCCAGCCGAAAAGGGGCCTTCATGGTGGCGTGAAAGCCGTAGCGCGCGGCAGCGGCCGTGACCGCGCTCATGCGGCCGGCGGGCAGAGCGATATTTTCGGGAAAAGACCGTTCCTCGCCCGAAAAGGCGTCATAGCCAAGCCAGCGGCTGGCGGCGATCGTCAATGGATCGTCTGCGGGGGGCGTGAAGTAAATGGCGTATCGCAAACCGGTTTCCTTGCACAAAACCTTGTGTGTGAAGTCGAACGTGACGGGATTCGCGAGGCTTTGCAAGCGGATCGAACCCCTGACTTGATGAATGCCGGGAACAGGCTACAGGTTCCCTCTTCCGCCTGTTTACCGTCTCATGTCGGTTTGCTGCCGGCCGCATAGCGCCGGAGCCGTTCCTTGAGCGTTCCGGTGTGAAGTTCGAACAGGTGGTTGTCGTCATCGTAGAAATAAAGCGACCGGCCTTCGCCTTCAACGCGCGGGCGCGGCGGCAGGAGTTCAAGGCCAAGTGCTTCGATGCGGGCGCGGTAGCGGTCGAAGTCTTTCTCGGGAATCTTGAAAGCGATGTGATTGTAGCTGGTCGCGGGAAGGGGCGTGCCTTTCATGATCGCCACCCAGATGTCTCCGATCAGGAAGAATTTTTCCGGCGAATGCGAGAAGGTCGCGCTGCCGCTGGCATAGACTTCCTCGGCATCGAAAATGCCCTCCAGAATGCGGCTCATGCGTTCGAGATCGGAAACGATGAACGTCATGTGCGAAAGGCCTTCGATCATCGGCTCTCCTTTCAGGTTTTGCATCAGCTATTTCTGAAAAACAAAAAGGGCGATCCGAAGACCGCCCCGTTTTCCTGTCAAAACCGCGCGTTGCCGGCTCAGTGTGCGCCGGACATGTCGCCGAGGATTTCCTTGGTGGCGACAGTGGAGTCGGCTTTCAGCGTGTAGACGATCGGTACGCCGGTGGCGAGGTTGAGCTTCAGGATCTCCTCCTGGCTCATGCGGTCGAGCACCATCACCAGCGCGCGCAGCGAATTGCCGTGGGCGGCGACCAGCACCTTTTCGCCCCTGAGAACACGCGGCAGGATTTCCTGCATGTAATAGGGCCACACGCGCGCGCCGGTATCCTTCAGGCTTTCGCCGCCGGGCGGGGGCACGTCATAGGAACGGCGCCAGATGTGAACCTGTTCCTCGCCCCATTTTTCGCGGGCGTCATCCTTGTTGAGGCCGGCGAGATCGCCGTAATCGCGCTCGTTGATTGCCTGATCGCGAATGGTTTCGAGATCGCTCTGGCCGATTTCATCGAGAATGATCTGGCAGGTGTGCTGGGCGCGCGTCAGCGCCGAGGTGAAAGCGATATCGAACTTCATGCCCGCCTCGGCAAGCGCCTTGCCGCCGGCGGTGGCTTCCTTGACGCCGAGTTCGGTCAGGTCAGGGTCCTTCCAGCCGGTGAAGAGGTTCTTCAGGTTCCATTCGCTTTGGCCGTGGCGCACGAGAACCAGTGTTCCGCTCATGTCTGTCTTCCTTCAAAAAGTCTCTGTTAGTGTGTTTTGGCAAGCCCGAGCACGTCGAGCATGGAATAAAGTCCGGGTTTTTCGTCCTTGCCCCAAAGGGCGGCCTGAACCGCACCGCGGGCAAAGATCGAACGATCGGTCGCCTTGTGGGAGAGGCTGACGGTCTCGCCCTCGCCGGCCAGGAGAACGGAATGTTCCCCGACCACCGACCCGCCGCGCAGCGTGGCAAAGCCGATCGTGCCTTCCTCGCGCGGGCCGGTATACCCGTCGCGAACCTTCACGGCATTGTCCTTCAGCGCGATGCCGCGGCCTTCAGCCGCTGCCTCGCCCAGAAGAAGAGCCGTGCCGGAAGGTGCATCGACCTTGTGGCGGTGGTGCATCTCGAGAACCTCGATATCCCAGCCCTTCGCCGAAAGTGTGGCGGCGGCCTGCTTGACCAGTTCGCCAAGCAGATTGACGCCCAGTGACATGTTTCCGGATTTGATAATACGGGCGTGGCGGGCGGCCGCCTTGATCTGGGTCTCGTCGTCTTCGGAAAAACCGGTCGTGCCGATGACGTGGACGATGCGCGCCTGTGCGGCAAGGCCGGCATATTCGACGGATGCGGCGGGTGCGGTGAAATCGAGCACGCCGTCGGCATCGACGAACGCCTTCAGGGGATCGTCGGTGATTGCCACGCCGAGCGTGCCGACGCCGGCAAGTTCGCCGGCATCCTTGCCGAGTGCTGCGCTTTCCGGGCGGTCGATTGCGGCGTGAAGGACCGCGCCTTCGGTTTCGCTGATCACGCGGATGAGGGTCTGTCCCATCCGTCCGCTGGCGCCCACGACGACGAGTTTCATTGCCGGACTGGTCATGCTTCTTCCTGGTATTGCTTCAGATCTGGTTTTCGCCGCGCTGAACGCGTGGCGAAAGCAGTGAGACCTTATTGGAAGCGCCTGCGGAAGAAAAGGTCGATCTTGGCTTAGCGGGTCCGGTGCTGACCCACGCTAGAGATTCCGGAGAAAGGAAAGGTCGGCGTCCTCGTAGTCGGTGGAGCGGCTGACGCTTTCCCATGCATCGGCCTCCCTGCGGCGGTTTTCTTCCGCTTTCTTCAGAAGTTCCACGGCGTCACTGCCCAGAACAAGGTGTTCGGGGACGTCGTCGCCATAGACGAGATCGAGGATGACCGCGGCGACCCTGTCGGGGTTGCCGATCTCGTTGCCGACCACCTTCTCGAGCGCGGCCTGCATGGCCCCCAGCGAAGCCTGGTAATCTTCCGTCAGCGCGGGCGCATCGCCGCGGGCGATCTGTCCCCACTCGGTGCGCATGCCGCCGGGTTCGATCGAAACCGTCTTGATGCCGAGATGGCGGGTTTCCTTCGCGATGATTTCGGAAAAGCCGCTGACGGCCCATTTCGATGACTGATAGGCCGCCATACCGGGGCCTGTCATGCGCCCGCCGACCGAGGAGATGTTGATGATGTGGCCGGAATGCTGGCGTCGCATCACCGGAAGCACTGCACGGGTCATGTTGACCACGCCGAAGAAATTGGTGTCGACCTGCGCGCGGAAATGATCGGGATCGCTCTGCTCGAACGGCGCGAAATGGCCGAAACCGGCATTGTTGACCAGCACATCGAGCCGGCCGAAAGTGTCGACGGCGAAATCGACGGCGGCCTGGGCCGCTTTCGGATCGGCGACATCCAGCGCGAAGGAGGCAATCCGGTTGCCGAACTCTTCCACGAGCGGTTCGAGATGTTCCGGCCTGCGGGCTGTTGCGATCAGACGGTCGCCTGCTTCGAGAACGGCGCGGGCGATGTGCAGGCCGAGACCGCGGGCGCTTCCGGTAATGAGCCAGACTTTGGACATTGTCATTCTCCTTGTTAATGAGTGAGCAGGCACTCAAATTATCTCTGATATTTTCGGATGGTCCGGTTTGTTTGCGGGGTGGTCATCCTGAAGGGTTTGCGTCGGGCTGGGTCGCTACAGGACGTTTATTGCGGAAATTCGTCGTGGCATGTGGCGGGGCATTGTCGCTGGCCTTTGCATCTATCCGGTGGTGGCGAGCCCGGCCATGCCGGCCCAGAAAACGGCGAACCCGCGTTGTTTCAGGCGCGTGCTCTGGTCGGGATCGTATGCAATCGAATCGAAGGTCGCCTCGGCAATCGCCGTCATGATCAGGCCGGCATAACGCAGGCTGGCGCCTTCTCCGGCCTGTTGCGCAAGCGCGCGCTTGAGCACGCCGGCGGCCTGTTCAAACAGCCGCTCGCCTTCCTCGCGGGCGCTGTCCGACACCAGGCTGGATAATTTGAGCCGCCTGAGGGTCCGCCATTTTTCGGGATTGACCGCACCCCAGTCGATCAGCCTGTTCCAGAAATACTGCATGTCCTTGCGGCCGCCGTCGCCGGGCAGAGGGCCGGCGAGCACGGCTGCGGCAAGTTCGTTCTCGATCGCAAGAAGCACGGCGCCGAACAGCGCTTCCTTGGTGGCAAAATAGGTGAAGATCGTACCTTCGGCCACGCCGGCCTTTCTGGCGATCTTGGCGGTCGATGTGCCGGTGCCCGCAGTTGCGATGAGCTCCGTTGCTGCATCCAGGATGGCGATCCGTTTTTCTTCACTGGCGGGGCGGGCCATGGTGTATCCGATTAATGATTGAGTAGTCACTCAAATATATGGATGCAGTCCCCACATGCGCAAGAGCTTCGTGCGGAAAAATGCAAAAAAGCGCGGCGCTGTGCCGCCAATGGGGCAAAAAATGCTGTCTGTGGGCCGTCATGCCGGGCTCAAAGCCTGTGGGCACCGGTCGGGAAAACGGAGCTCACATCCGGTGCGCCAAACATGCGCTATCTGGCGCGTCTTACCCTCATGAATGCGGAGGAAAACGTGCCGGTCGTTCACCCCTGCCAGCGGCGACCATCCAGCGCCAGGCCGAAACGCAGCGGTGTGCGGGCATAGGTGGCAAGGCCGGCAAGGGCTGCCAGCGGGTGGGTGACGACATAGGTCGGGATCGACTGCAGCAGCGCGTTGTGCGGCGCCTTGTCCTCGAAGGCGGCGCGGAATTCCGGCCTTTTCAGCGCAGGCAGGATTTTCTGCGAAATGCCGCCGGCCAGATAAACGCCGCCGCGCGCCATGAACACCATCGCCATGTCGCCGGCAATGCGGCCGAGATAGGTCGAAAACAGCGAAAGCGTCTCGACTGCCTGCGGATCGGAACCGTCGAGGCCGGAATGGCTGACATCCTTGGGCTCGTATGGCTTTGCCTCGATCCCGTCGGCGGCACAGATGGCATTATAGAGGTTGACCATGCCGCGTCCGCACAGGATCTGTTCGGCCGCGACCCGGCCCTCGATGGTCTTGATGTGCGGGAAAACCTGATAGTCGCGGTCGGTGCGCGGGCCGACATCGATATGGCCGCCTTCGCCGGGCACCGGAATCCAGCGCTCTTCGGCATGCACCAGACCGGCAACGCCGAGCCCCGTTCCCGGGCCGAGCACGACGCGCGAGGCGATCATGGTGTCGGGACGCGGGGCGATCGGCTCGCGAAATTCGTCGGGCATATTGGCGATTGCCAGCGCCTGCGCTTCGAAATCGTTGATGATCACCACATCCTCTAGCCCGAGCGAACTGATCATATCCTTCGGCTTGATCACCCAGTCGCAATTGGTCAGCGGAATTTCATCGCCGCGAATGGGACCGGCGACGGCCAGAATGGCGCTGCGCGGCTGCAGCGAGGTCTTGTCCATGACGCCCGCCTGAATGGCGGCATCGACGGTCGGAAAATCGGCCGTGTGCACGATCGGAAATTCACGCGGCTCGGCATAGGGGTCAACAAGCAGCGAGAAACGCGCATTGGTGCCGCCGATATCGCCGATCAGGATGGGAAAGGAAAGAGGATCCGCAGTGGTGGTTCTGGCCATGGTGTTTCCGAAGTCTGCCCTGTCCCGGGCGTTTTGAATGGTCTGGTCGGTGACGCAATCTCTGCATCCGCTCCGGCGATTTTGCAAGGTCATCGGTCAATTCTAGAAAACGCGCCGTCTGCCGCGTCCGTGCGCGCCCGTCTTGAGGACGGTCGCAAGCCGGCCGAACGGCGTCTTCCTGATACATCAACCCAAAGCGCTTTGAAAGCGATAACCGGGCCAAGCATGTCCGGCCTTTTGCCGCAGGCTCCGGCCGTTCACCCCTGCGGGCGCGGCTGGGGAACCGGCCCGACTTCCGGCCAGGGGGCCAGCGGCGGCAGCGGGATCGTCGGTGTCAGTGCCGCCGTCGGCAGAGGCGAGGGGGCTGGTGCGCCGAGCACGCCCGTGCAGGCTGCAGGCAGGTCGGCCAGCGTCTTGTAGGACGGGCGCGTCGGCTTTGGCGCCGGTTTTTCCGGCTTTTTCGGCGGCGGGGCAGGCTCTGCCGGCGCCCAGGGCTCGTCGGAAAGCCACCATGCCAGATGGTCGCCGCAGCCGTCATCCTTCATGTCGACGGCATTTTGCGCCTTGCAGCCCGGCGAGCCGGGACGGCAGAACAGGCGGATATGAAAATGATAGTGATGGCCGTAATAGGGGCGGACCTTGGCGAGGTTGGAACGGTCGCCCTTCCAGTCTTCGCAGATCGCCTTCTTGATGCCCGGATGAACGAAGATGCGCTGGACTTCCGGATAGCTTGCCGCGCGCATGATCAGCCGTTCATGGGCGGGGGTGAATTTTTCCGGATCGACGAACAGCGTGCCATCGTTCTTCAGCATCGAAACGGCGGAAATGTCCTCGCGTTCGCGCAAGCTCAGCCGCCGGTCGGGCATCGGGTTCAGCCAGATATCGGCATCGAGGCCGACCTGATGGGAGGCGTGACCCGAGAGCATCGGCCCGCCGCGCGGCTGCGAGATGTCGCCGACCAGAAGGCCCGGCCAGCCGTCATAGCGCGCGGCGTCGCTGGCCAGGCGCTTGATCAGCGCGATGGTATCGGGATGGCCGAAACGACGGTTGCGCGAAAGCCGCATCGCCTGCCAGTTCGGCCCGTCGATCGGCAGCGCTTCGGCACCGGCGATGCAGCCATTATTGTAGAAGCCGAAGGATTTTGGCGATCCCGCGCTTGGCGCCGTTTCGGATGCAAACAGGATTTTTGCCGATTGTGGAAAATCCTGCGCTGCTGCCACAAGCGTCATTGCCAGAAGCGTCGCGATGGCCGAAAAGGCCCTGAACCATTGCATCGCACTCTCCTTCAAGGCAGCGCGTTATCACTTATTCGTGCCGATCGGCAGGCATGCCGCACTCCCGCCTCACAAAAACGGCACTTGTACACCCGGGTCGATATTTGCTTATTCTTGTTGCGAACACGAGAAAAGCAACAACGGAGATGGCAAAAACCATGTGGAAAACAATCTCGGCCGCTGCTTGGGTTGTCGCCGCAGGGGCCTTGGGCCTGGCACCGGCGGCATACGCGCAGGACAGCGAAGCCAGTGAATGGCAGTATGCCTCCGCGCTGACCGGAACGCCGGAATACCCGCGAGACTTTTCCCATTTCAGCTATGTCAATCCGGATGCGCCCAAGGGCGGTGAACTGAAGCTTTACGCCACCGGCACGTTTGATTCGCTGAACCCGATCCCCTATGGCGGCGCGAAAGCCTCCGGCCTCGGCCTCGTCTTCGAAACGCTGATGACGCCCGCAGAAGACGAGATCGACGCGCAGTACGGTCTTCTGGCCAATGGCTTCAAGGTGCCCGAGGACATTTCTTCGGTGACCTACCGCCTTAACCCGAAAGCGAAATTTTCGGATGGTGAGCCGGTGACGCCGGAAGACGTGGTGTTTTCCTTCGACAGCCTGAAGGAGCTCAACACGCTCTATGCCAATTACTACCGCCACGTGACCAGTGCGGAGGTCACCGGCGAGCGGGAAGTGACCTTCTATTTCGACGAGACCGGCAATCGCGAACTGCCGCAGATCGTCGGCCAACTGGTGATGGTGTTTCCCAAACACTGGTTTGAGGGCGATCCGGCCCGCGACGTTTCGGCCAGCACGCTGGAAAAGATCGTCGGCTCCGGCCCTTACGTGATCGATACGGTCAATCCCGGCTCGTCGATCACCTATCGCCTCAATGACGACTATTGGGGCAAGGATCTGCCGGTCAATGTCGGCCGCAATAATTTCGGCTCGGTGAACTATCTCTATTTCGCCGATCTCGATGTCGCCTTCGAGGCGTTTCGCGCCGGAACCTTCGACTTCTGGGTGGAAAGCCGGGCCAAGCGCTGGGCGACGGGCTATAATTTCCCGGCGATCAAGGATGGCAAGGTCAAGCGCGAGGCGGTGCCCAACCCCTTGAACAAGACCGGGATCATGCAGGCGCTGGTGCCCAACAACCGCCGCGCGCCTTTTGATGATCAGCGCGTGCGTGAGGCTTTGATCTATGCCTTCGATTTCGAGACCATCAACAAGAACCAGTTGAGCGACGCCTATTCGCGCGACAATAGTTTCTGGTTCGGGACCGATCTCGCCTCGTCTGGCCTGCCAAAGGGCGAGGAACTGCAAATTCTGGAATCTGTCCGCGATCTGGTTCCCGATTCCGTCTTCAACACGGCCAACAACCTGCCGGTCGGCGGGACCGAGGAAGAATCACGCGCAAATCTGCAAAAGGCCTTTCAATTGCTGAAGGAGGCCGGTTTCGAGCGCCGCGGCAACCAGATGGTCAATGCCGAAACCGGTAAGCCGTTCTCATTCGAAATCCTGCTCGACAATCCGACGCTTCAGGTCGTGGTGCTGCCCTATGTCGAAAACCTGCGCAAGCTCGGCATCGATGCCACGATCCGGGTGGTCGACACCTCGCAATATCAGAACCGGGTCAATGATTTCGACTACGACATGATCTGGGAATTGTGGGCGCAGACGCTCAGCCCGGGCAATGAACAGTTCAACTACTGGGGCTCGCGATCCGTCGATCAGACAGGCTCGGAGAACTATGCCGGCATTGCCGATCCGGGCGTCGACGCGCTGATCCAGAAAATCGTTTTCGCCGATGACCGCGCCACGCTGGTGGCCGCCACCAAGGCGCTCGATCGCGTGCTGCTGGCCCATGATTTCATCATTCCGCTCTATTATTCCAGAGACTACCGCATCGCCTACTGGAACAGGATCACGCATCCCGGCTTTCCCGAATACGGACTGGATTTTCCCGCCGGCTGGTGGTCGACGGAGGCTGAATGAGGGTGCTTGCTGATGATGTTCGCGCTAGGACTGCGGCTTGCGGTCAGTCACCGGGGCTGCTCCGGTGCGTCATGTTTGGTCCTGGTTTAACCGTGCCCGGATTGCATACTGTGCCCGCAAACAGGTCTTTCGGAAATGCGCGCTCCCTGCGAAACGCGTCATCCTCGGGCTTGACCCGAGGATCCAATCCCGTTTGCCGCGAGAGGTGCCGGCGGACCTTTGCGCCAGAAGGCCGAACAGGCCCGGAGCGATCGCTCGCGCTTGTCGCAAGGCGAAGTGCTTGGATCCTCGGGTCAAGCCCGAGGATGACGCCAGAGCGAGGGGAGAGGTCGGACGCGTCTTCCGTGCTACCCCGGACATCGGCGCAAGGCCGAAATGACCGTTCAAGGCAGGCAGTGCTTTCGTTCGCCAATACCGAGAGCGTCGCATAATGGGCTCCTACATCATTCGCCGTCTTCTGCTGATGATCCCGACGCTGATCGGCATCATGACGATTTCCTTCATCATTGTGCAGTTTGCGCCGGGCGGCCCGGTGGAGCAGGTGATTGCCGAGCTGAACGGCCAGGGCGGCGGTGCGGAAAGCCGCATCTCCGGCGGTTCGGATGCCGGCATGTCGATGGACAGTTTCGACAGTGGGGCCTCATCCGACTATCGCGGCGCGCAGGGTCTCGACCCGGAACTGATTGCCAATCTGGAAGCCCAGTTCGGTTTCGACAAACCGCCGCTGACGCGCTTCCTGCTGATGATGCGCGACTATCTGACCTTCGATTTCGGCGACAGTTTCTTCCGCAATTCCTCCGTCATCGACCTCATCATCGACAAGCTGCCGGTGTCGATCTCGCTCGGCATCTGGGTGCTGCTGTTATCCTACGGCGTTTCCATTCCGCTTGGCATCCGCAAGGCGGTGAGGGACGGGTCGCGCTTTGATGTGTGGACCTCGGGCATCATCGTCATCGGCTTTGCCGTGCCGGGCTTCCTGCTCGGTATCCTGATGATCATCCTGTTTGCCGGCGGCTCGTTTTTCGACTGGTTTCCGCTGCGCGGTCTCGTTTCCGATAATTTTTCGCAGCTTCCCTGGTGGCAGAAGCCGCTGGATTATTTCTGGCACCTGACCCTGCCGCTGATCGCGCTTTCGGTCTCCTCCTTCGCCACCACGACGCTTCTGACCAAGAATTCCTTCATAGACGAGATCGGCAAGCAATATGTGATCACCGCGCGCGCCAAGGGGCTGGCGGAGCGCAAGGTGCTTTATGGCCATGTTTTCCGCAACGCCATGCTGATCGTGATCGCCGGGTTCCCCGGTTCCTTCATTCTCGCCTTCTTCACCGGGTCGCTTTTGATCGAAAACGTGTTCTCGCTCGATGGTCTCGGGCGTCTCGGCTATCTGTCGCTGGTCAATCGGGATTATCCGGTGGTGTTTGCCACGCTCTATATCTTCTCGCTGCTCGGGCTTTTCATCGGCCTTGTCTCCGACCTGATCTACACCTGGATCGATCCGCGCATCGATTTCGAAAAGAGGGATGTGTGACATGAGCGATCTCACATCCACCGAGGTGACGGGGCGTCCTAAGACCGGTTGGCTTTCGCCGATGAACGCGCGACGCTGGCAGAATTTCAAGGCCAACCGGCGCGGCTACTGGTCGCTGTGGCTTTTCCTGTTCCTGTTTATCATCAGCCTGTTTGCCGAATTCGTCGCCAACGACAAGCCGATCATCGCCTCCTACAAGGGCGAAATCCTGTTTCCGGTGGCGATCGATTACCCGGAGGAAAAATTCGGCGGCTTTCTCGCCGTCACGGATTACCGCTCCGATTTCATTCAGGAGGAGATCGAGGCCAATGGCTGGATGATCTGGCCGCCGATCCGCTATTCCTACCGCACCATCAATGCCAACGTGCCTTATTCGGCGCCCACCCCGCCCTTCTGGCTGATGAGCAGGGAGGAGCGCTGCGCCGGCTACCCTGAAGGCGTGGATGATCCGGGCTGCAATCTCGGCAATATGGACTGGCTCGGGACGGACGACCTTGCCCGCGACGTGCTTGCCCGGGTGATCTACGGTTTCCGCATATCGGTGCTGTTCGGCCTGCTGCTTACCGGGTTTTCGGCCGTCATCGGTGTCGCCGCCGGTGCGGTGCAGGGCTATTTCGGCGGCTGGGTCGATCTTCTGATGCAGCGTTTCATCGAGATCTGGTCGTCGCTGCCGACGCTTTACATTCTGCTGATCATCGCCGCCATCCTGCCGCCCGGCTTCTTCGTGCTGCTGGGGGTCATGCTGGTGTTCTCATGGGTCAGTTTTGTTGCTGTCGTCAGGGCCGAATTCCTGCGCGCACGCAATTTCGAATATGTGCGGGCGGCGCGTGCGCTCGGCGTTGGCAATTTCACCATCATGTTCCGCCACCTGCTGCCGAATGCGATGGTCGCGACGCTCACCTTCATTCCCTTCATTCTGTCAGGCGCGATCGTGACACTGACCTCGCTCGATTTCCTGGGCTTCGGCATGCCGCCCGGCTCGCCCTCGCTTGGCGAACTGGTCAATCAGGGCAAGAGCAATCTGCAGGCGCCCTGGCTCGGCATCACCGCCTTCTTCACCCTTTCGATCATGCTGTCGCTGCTGGTGTTTGTCGGCGAGGCGGTGCGCGATGCGTTCGACCCGAGGAAGACGTTCCAATGAGTGACACGCCGCTGCTTTCCGTCCGCGATCTCTCCGTCGCCTTCCGTCAGGGCGGGAGCGACAATCTCGCCGTCGATCGGATTTCCTTCGATATCATGCCCGGCGAGGTGGTGGCGCTGGTGGGGGAATCGGGCTCCGGCAAATCCGCCACGGCCGCCTCCGTCCTGCGGCTTCTGCCCTATCCCGCCGCAAGCCACCCGAGCGGCGAGGTCCTGTTTGAGGGCCGTGATCTTCTGAAGGCCGATGACCGGACGCTGAGGCAGGTGCGCGGCGGCGACATTACCCAGATTTTCCAGGAGCCGATGACGTCGCTCAACCCGCTGCATTCGGTGGAAAAACAGGTGGGCGAAACGCTGGCGCTCCACGCCGGCATGACGGGGGCGGACGCCCGCAAACGCGTGCTCGAACTGTTGCGGGAGGTCGGCATTCGCGAGGCGGAAAAGCGGCTCGGCGCCTTCCCGCATGAATTATCCGGCGGCCAGCGCCAGCGCGTGATGATCGCCATGGCGCTTGCCAACCGGCCGAAACTGCTGATTGCCGACGAGCCGACAACCGCGCTCGACGTGACCGTGCAGGCGCAGATCCTGAAACTTCTGAAAAGCCTTCAGCGCGATCACGGCATGTCGATGCTGTTCATCACCCACGATCTCGGCATCGTGCGCAAATTCGCCGACCGGGTTTGCGTGATGACGGAGGGAAAGATTGCCGAACATGGCCCCGTGGCGGAGATTTTCGACAATCCGCAGCATGCCTATACCCGGCACCTGCTGGCCGCCGAACCGAAGGGCGAGCCGCCGGCGCATGATCCGACGCGCGAAGTGATCGTCGAGGCCGATAACCTCAAGGTCTGGTTTCCGGTCAAGGCCGGCCTGCTGCGCAAGACGGTCGACCATGTGAAGGCGGTCAACGGCATTTCGCTCAAATTGCGCGCCGGGGAAACCCTCGGCGTCGTCGGCGAATCGGGCTCCGGCAAGACCACGCTGGGGCTGGCGCTGACGCGGATGATCGGATCGGAAGGCCGGATCGCCTTTGTCGGCAAGGATATCAACGCCTATTCCTATCAGGCGATGAAACCGCTGCGCGAGGCGATGCAGATCGTGTTTCAGGACCCCTATGGCTCGCTGAGCCCGCGCATGTCGGTGGGCGAGATCGTTGCCGAGGGCCTGAAAATTCATGAGCGCGGTCTGTCGCCGAAGGAGCGTGATGCCCGCGTTGCCGCGACGCTGGAGGAGGTCGGCCTCGATGCCGCCACCCGCTGGCGCTATCCGCACGAATTTTCCGGCGGTCAGCGCCAGAGGATCGCGATCGCCCGCGCCATGGTGCTCAAACCCCGTTTCGTCATGCTGGATGAGCCGACCTCGGCGCTCGACATGAGCGTGCAGGCGCAGGTGGTCGATCTGCTCGCCGATCTTCAGAAGAAGCACAATCTCGCCTATCTGTTCATTTCGCACGACCTGAGGGTGGTCCGCGCGCTCGCCAACGAAATCATCGTCATGCGCTTCGGCGAGGTGGTCGAGCGCGGCCCGGCGGCAGACGTTTTCGAAAACCCGCAGGCCGACTATACAAAAGCACTGCTCGCCGCCGCTTTCGATATCGAGCCGGTGGAAGCGGGGTGAGTATCTGGCCGTTCTCCCCGGTCCGTTGAAAAGACAAAGAAGATATCGCGCATGCCCAAAGCTCCCATCCTGATCGACCTCAAATTCTCCGGCCGCGCCGCCATCGTGCAGGCCCTTGGGCAGCATTTCCATGACCGGCCGGTGGTTGATCTGGCTGACGGAAACAATGCGGGCCGTGATCTTTCCGACTGCCGCTATGCCGTGCTGTGGAACCCGGATGACGATCTGTTCGAACGCGCCCGCAATCTCGATATTCTCTTTTCCGGCGGGGCAGGGGTCGACCGCGTGCTCGAACTGGAAGGCTTGCCGGATGTGCCGCTGGTGCGTTTCGTCGATCCGTCGCTGACCCGGCGCATGAGCGAATATGTGGTGCTGCAATGCCTGTATCATGCCCGCCGCATGCCCGATTATGCCCGCCAGCAGACCGAAACACACTGGCAGCAATTGCCGCCCGCCGAAGCGGGAGACTTCACGGTCGGGATCATGGGGCTTGGCGAACTGGGGCAGGATGCCGCCCGCAAGCTGAAGGTCATGGGCTTTGATGTCATCGGCTGGTCGCGCAGCAAAAAGCAAATCGAGGGCGTGGACTGTTTCGATGCCGAGGGCCTCGATGCGTTTCTGGCCAGGACGGATATTCTCGTTGGTCTTCTGCCGCTGACAGCGGGAACCACCGGCATTTTCAATCGCGCGCTGTTTGAAAAACTCAGCCGGTCCGGCCCGCTTGGCGCGCCGGTGTTCATCAATGCCGGGCGTGGCGGTTCACAGGTCGAGGCCGATATCGTTACCGCGCTGGATAGCGGTGTTCTCGGCGGTGTGTCGCTGGACGTGTTCGCCAGCGAGCCGTTGCCGCCGGCAAGCCCGCTCTGGTCGCATGAGCGTGCGCTGGTGACCCCGCATATTGCCTCTGATACCGATGTCCGGGCGCTTTTTGCCCATGTCGCCCGGCAGATCGCCCGTTTCGAGGCGGGCGAACCGCTTCAGCATGTGGTCGACCGGACCGCGGGATACTGATCTGCCGGGAACAAAGACCCGCGCCTTGCCGTTTTATCCCTTTGGAAACGCCTCCGCCCCGCGCGGAGGCGAAGGAGGACGATATGACGACGCATTTCGATCCGAAGGAAGGCCGGCCCGTCAGATATCCGGGCGAGGATGACTATCCGCAGAAGAATGAGGACGACACCCGCATCCCGCCGACCGAAAAACGGCATCTCAACCGCGGGCAGACCGTGATCATGATCATCATCGCCATCATGGTTGCCGTGGTGCTGATCTGGGGCGGTGCTTCGTGGCTGTTCGGCGCGCCCGGCGCGAGCTAGGACGATCCGGGAGGACGACATGGTTGAAAAGAAGACGACAGGCCACCGCCCCGAGGATGCCGAGGTTGACGTGACCCCGACGGAGGCGCGGCATTCCGAGCGCGGCCGTCCGGTGCTGATCATTCTGGCGGTGGGCCTTGTTCTGGCCTTCGTGGCCTGGGGCGCGGTGGAACTGTTTGCCCCGCAGGGCGGCGATCCGGCGGGCGAGACAGTCAACGAGGACGCGAACGCGGCTGCACCGGCTCAGTAAAGCTCACATCGAGCAAAACGACGTGTCCGCTCTGGACTTTGTGCCGTCTTTGCAGCTAAGTCATGGGCCCGGAAGGGCGGCATGGCGGCCCTTCGCGCTATTTTTCCGCCGCAACGGCGCCTGAAAAGCCGAGGAGCGAACGGCGATGCCGAAGACCGATATCGCAACACGGGTCTACGACCATAGCTGGAAGCTCGACCCGATTATCCGCAGTCTGCTGGATACGGATTTCTACAAACTCCTGATGCTGCAGATGATCTGGAAACTCTATCCGGACGTCAATGCGACATTCTCGGTGATCAATCGCACGACCTCGGTGCGTCTGGCCGACGAGATCGACGAGGGCGAGTTGCGCGACCAGCTCGACCATGCGCGCGAGATCAGGTTGACCAAGAAGGAAATGATCTGGCTTGCCGGTAACTCGTTTTACGGCCGCTCTCAGATCTTCGAGCCGGAATTTCTGACCTGGCTCGCCAATTTCCGCCTGCCGGAATATGAACTCACCAAACGCGATGGCCAGTATCAGCTCGATTTTCACGGCCGCTGGATGGAAACCACGATGTGGGAGATTCCAGCGCTTTGCATCATCAACGAGCTGCGCTCCCGTTCGGCCCTGAAGGACCTCGGGCTGTTCACCGTCGATGTCACCTATGCCCGCGCCAAGGCCAAGATGTGGGCCAAGGTCGAGCGGCTGGCAGCTCTCGATGGCCTGAAAATCTCCGATTTCGGCACACGGCGGCGCCATTCCTTCCTGTGGCAGCGCTGGTGCGTGGAAGCGTTGAAGGAGGGCATTGGCCCGGCCTTTACCGGCACCTCAAATGTGCTTCTGGCCATGGATACCGATCTGGAAGCCGTCGGCACCAATGCCCATGAGCTGCCGATGGTCGCAGCCGCCCTTGCCGAAACCGACGAGCAACTGGCCGCAGCGCCCTACAAGGTGATGCAGGACTGGAACAAGCTTTACGGCGGCAACCTGCTGATTGCGCTGCCCGATGCCTATGGCACCACGGCGTTTTTGCGCAATGCGCCCGAATGGGTTGCCGACTGGACCGGCTTTCGCCCCGACAGCGCCCCGCCGATCGAAGGCGGCGAGAAGATCATCGACTGGTGGAAGAAGATGGGCCGCGATCCGCGCGAGAAAATCCTGATCTTTTCCGACGGGCTGGACGTGGATGCGATCATCGAGGCCTACAAGCATTTTCAGGGCCGCGTGCGCATGAGCTTCGGCTGGGGCACCAACCTCACCAATGACTTCATCGGCTGCGCGCCGCACCGCGTCGGCGGGCTGAAGCCGATCTCCGTCGTCTGCAAGGTGACGGACGCCAATGGCCGCCCGGCCGTCAAGCTTTCCGACAATCCGCAAAAGGCGACCGGCGACCCGAAGGAAGTCGAACGCTATCTGAAATTCTTCGGCTCGGAAGACATGTTCGACCAGCCTGTGCTGGTGTGAAACCCCGACCTGTGGCCGAAAAGCAATACCCGGATTTGTTCGTACAAATCACGGGGTTGGCTGCGTTGACACCGCGGATGCGCGCCGCATAGATTGCGCGCGGATCAGGTTCCGTTCGCAAGAACGGATGAAAAGGGAACACGGGACAGGGCGCTTGCCCCAGGCCGTGGCTGCCCCCGCAACTGTAGCCGCAGAGCCGTTTCCATGACGTCACTGGATTGATCCGGGAAGACGGAAACAATGGCGATGACGCGGAAGCCAGGAGACCTGCCCGATCCCGTCACCCTTGCCGGAACACGGGGTTCTTGTTTTGGCGCGGTCTGCCGTCGCGGTGACATTTCGAAACGATGTTGCCGCCGACGGGACAGGATCGCGACCGGGTGTTTCCGCGTCAAAAGCTGTTGTCCCCGACGGGCTTTTTCGGCCGGCGTCATGCCGGCCGCCTTGGGGACATGGAATGAACAAATCTCTGCTTGCGGCCTCCGCCGCGCTTTTGGCCTTGGTACCGGCACAGCAGGTGCTGGCGCAGGACGCCGCGCCTTTCGACGATGTCGTGACCGAGCTTGAACCGGTCTATGTGACCACGCCTTTGCGCCGGCCTTCGACGATCACGCAATCAACCTCCACCGTGACGGTGATCGATGAGGAAGATATTGCAAAATCCGCAGCGCCCGACCTGCCGTCGCTTCTGCGGAAATATCCGGGCGTCAACATCACCACCAATGGCGGGCAGGGCGCGCAGGCCTCGGTGACGCTGCGCTCTGCTCGTGCCAACCAGACACTGGTTTTGGTGGATGGTATGCGCGTCGCATCGGCAACCACCGGCACGGCCTACCTTTCCAATATTCCTCTGAGCGCGGTCAACCGGATCGAGGTCGTTGAAGGTGCACATTCGGCGCAATGGGGCGCGGATGCGATCGGCGGTGTCATCAACATCATCACCAGAGATGGTTCATTCTGTGAAAACGGAAAAAATGTCTGTACGACCGTTGAGACGGGCGTGACATGGCCGTGGGGCGGTTTTGCCAATGGCACTGTGCGCGGCAGTACTGCGGACGGGGTCGATTTCAATGTCGGTCTCGGTATTCTCGGGACCGAAGGGTATAACTTCACCACGCCCGCAAGCGGCCTGATCGAGCCTGATGACGATGGGTTCCTGCAGGGTTCGTTCAATTATGCGCTGTCGAAGGACTTTCTCTGGGGCCGACTCTACACAGATGGGTTCTACGCCCGTTCCAACCCACATTTCGATGGCGCTTCCAGCTGGGGCCCCGGCGCGAACCAGTCCCTGCAGACCAATGCCGGCTTCAAGGTCGGCGCCGAGATCGACCACGGCGAGGACTGGTCCTCCGTCTTCGAGATTTATTCCGCTCTCGATTACAACAAGACCTTTCTCAAGGGCGACGCTACCTATAACAGCGATTTCGATACGACGCGGTATGGCTTGAATGCCAGCACGACCAAGGAATTCGTGACAGGCGACCTGTTCAGCAGCCTGACCTTCGGCGGGGAGGCTTACGAGGAGCATGTCAGTTCCTCGACGGACTATTCAAAATCCAGCCGCGCCATTGGCGCGGTCTATACGCAGTATTCGCTGGAATGGGAGGCGCTCGATCTTAATGCCGGGTTGCGTTACGACGCCAACGAGGATTTCGGCGGCGCTTTGACCTATAATGTCGGTGTCGGCTACGAGCTTATCGAGGGTCTGACTGCGCGGGCATCCTTTGCCACCGGTTTCCGCGCGCCGGATTTCAATCAGCTTTATTATCCAGGATATTTCGGTTCTTATGTCGGCAATCCCGATCTCGATCCGGAACGGTCCAAATCCTATGAGGTTGGCCTCAATTGGGCGGCGTCGGATACAAGCAGTGTTGATCTCGTCTGGTATCAGACCTTCATTGACGACATGATTGACTACACCAGCGACTTTTCGACCTATACGAATATCGACAAGGCGAAGATTTCCGGCGTGCGGGCGGTCTGGTCGCAGGCGCTCATGGATGACCGGCTCGGTCTTGATTTCGGCTTCGAATATCGCCTGCCGAAGGATGAGACTGACGACCAGTATATCGCCAATCAGAACCGTCTGAAGCTGACGGCAGCCGCAAGCTGGCAGGCAACCGAGGCGCTCAATCTCAATGCCGATATCGAATATGTCGGCAGCCGCTGGACCAATACGGCAAGCTATAATCCCCAGCTTGGCGATTACACGCTGGTCAATGTCTCGGCGCTCTACGACATCGATCAGGCCGCCCGCGTCAAGTTCGCAGTCGAGAACCTGTTCGATGAAGACTATGAGACCGCCTACGGCTATAATGCGCCCGGCACCACGGTGACGCTTTCCTATCAAAGGACGTTCTAGATGATGCGGTCGGCGCGGTCGGCTCGAACAATGCTGTCTGTCAAAACCGCCTGCGCCGGCCTCCTTTGCCTGTTTTCTGCCGTTCCTTCGGCTCTTGCGCTCGATGAAGGAGACGCACCGGCCCGTGTGGTCTCGATCAATCTGTGCACCGATCAGATGGCGATGGCGCTTGCGGGCGAGGGGCAGCTCATTTCCATATCGGCCCTTGCGGTCGATCCGGCCGTCTCCGCCATGGCGGAAGAGGCCGCGGCCTATCCGCTCAATCACGGGCAGGCGGAGGAAGTGTTCCTTCTGAAACCGGATCTGGTGCTGGCCGGCAGCTATACCACCCGCGAGACGGTCAATCTCCTGAAACGGCTCGGTGTCCCCGTTGCCGAATTCGCGCCGGAGGCCTCGCTTGAGGATGTGCGCGAAAATCTTCTGCGCATGGGCCATCTTCTGGGGCGCGAGGCGGCGGCCGAACGGATTGTCGCGGACATGGATGAAATCCGCGCAGCCCTGCTGGAACAGCCGGCAAGCGACAAGACCGCAGCGCTTTATTATGCCAATGGCTACACCTCGGGCGAGGGCACGCTTGCCGGCGATATCGTTGCCGATGCGGGGCTCGACAATATCGGTATTTCCGCCGGCATCGATGGTCTTGGCCGCCTGCCGCTCGAACGCCTGATCATGGCGGCGCCCGAGGTTATCATCGGCGGCGACAGCGGCTATGATGCACCCGCCCTGGCCGAGGCGCCGTTTGCCCATCCCGCCTTTCGCGCAGCGGCTGAAAAGGCAGAACTCATTGATCTTCCCAGCCGTCTGACGATCTGCGGCGGGCCGTTCAATCTTGACGCAATCGCCCGCCTCAGAAATGGCGTGGCCAAGGGCAACGGACATGAGTGAACAGCGTCGCTATTACCTGCTTCTCGCCGGTCTTGGCGTGCTCGTGAGCCTGCTTTTTCTGGCGTCTTTGACGGTCGGTCCCGCCGGTTTCGGGTTCCGGGCGGCATTGTCGGGGCTTTTCAGCCGGGATGCGGGCGCGATTGCGCTGATCATGCAGGAGATCAGGCTGCCGCGCGCGCTGCTCGGGTTCACCATCGGGGCAACGCTCGGCCTTTCGGGCGCGGTGCTGCAGGGCTATCTGCGCAATCCGCTGGCCGAACCCGGCCTGCTCGGCGTTTCGGCGTCGGCCTCGCTCGGCGCGGTGATCGCGATCTATACCGGGCTTTCGGCGTTGTTTGTGCTGGCCTTGCCGGTTCTGGCGCTTGTCTTCGCCTTTGCCTCGGTGGTGCTGGTGCGGTTTCTTGCCGGCGGCGGTGCGCGCAGTCTTTCCATTATTCTTGCCGGTGTCGCGGTCACCAGTTTTGCCGCCGCCATGACCTCGCTTGCGCTCAACCTTTCGCCCAACCCCTTCGCCGCCACGGAAATCATGTTCTGGATGCTGGGTTCGCTGGCCGATCGCTCGATGCTGCAGTTCTGGCTCTCCATCCCGTTCATGGCGTTCGGCTGGGTGCTGCTGTTTTCCGCAGCCCGTGCGCTCGATGCCATGATCCTCGGGCATGATGCGGCCGTCAGTCTCGGCCATGCGCCGAAGACCACCGAACGGCAGGTGATCTGGGGTGTGGCCGCAAGTGTTGGTGCGGCAACGGCCGTTTCCGGCGCAATCGGCTTCGTCGGGCTTGTGGTCCCGCATCTGCTGCGCCCGCTTGTCGGGTCCTTGCCCTCGCGCCTTCTGCCGGCCAGCGCGCTCGGCGGTGCCGCTGTCCTGCTGGCCGCCGATGTCGCCGTCCGGCTGATCGCGCCGGAGCGGGATTTGAAGATCGGGGTCGTGACCGCCCTGATCGGCGCGCCCTTTTTCCTGTGGCTGATCTACAAGACACGCCGGGAGTTGATTTGATGTTGCTGGAGGCTGACAAGCTCACTGTCCGCATCGGCGGGCGCGCGATTGTCGACAATGTCGCCTTTTCGGTCGGCCATGGCGAACTCGTTGGCCTGATCGGGCCGAACGGTGCGGGAAAGTCGACGCTGCTGAGGGCCTGCCTCGGGCTGATCGAGGCATCCGGCGATGTCAGTCTGTTGCAGACGCCGCTGGCGCAGATGACGCCGCTGCAGCGCGCGCGGGTGGTGGCCTATCTGCCGCAGGATCACGAAATTGCCTGGGCCGTTGCGGTGCGGCGCGTCGTGGGGCTTGGGCGCCAGCCCTGGCGGGAGAGCGGCGAGGCCGGGGGACAGATCGTCGCCCGCGCCATGGAGCGCATGGGGGTCGATACGCTTGCCGAGCGCCGCGCCGATACGCTGTCGGGTGGCGAGCGCGCGCGGGTGCTGATTGCCCGCGCTCTGGCCCAGACCACGCCGCTGCTTGTGGCCGACGAACCCGTCGCGGGCCTTGATCCCGCCCACCAGATTGCGCTGATGGAGGTCTTCGTCTCGCTGCTGCGCGAGGGCCGGTCGGTGGTCTGCTCGTTGCATGATCTGGGGCTTGCCGCGCGCTGGTGTACCCGTCTGGTGATGCTGTCGGAAGGCCGCGTGGTGGCGGAGGGAACACCCGAAACCGTGCTGACGGCGGAAAATCTGCGTCGGGTCTATGGTGTGGAGGCCTTTTTCGGCCATGCGGATGGCGGACCGGTGGTCATGCCGACCGGCCTTTCGGGCAAATAGAACTTTTGCGTTACCTGCCATGCACAAACTCTTGCCAAGCGCCATTGCGCGCGGTGTCCGATTTCGCTAAGAAACCGCAGCTTTCCGGCTTCAGCTCCGGTCGCGACCTGAGCCGGCCGTCGATCGGAACCCGGCGGAAATGTCATGGTGTTGCGTCCGCCATCGCTTTTGGACGTTCTTGAAGTCGAGTGTTGGAATATGGCCCGCATTGTCATGAAGTTCGGCGGCACGTCCGTCGCCAATATCGAGCGAATCCGCAATGTGGCCCGTCATGTCAAACGCGAGGTCGATGCCGGCCACGAGGTTGCCGTCGTCGTGTCCGCCATGGCCGGCAAGACCAATGAACTGGTCGAATGGACCCGCGAAGCCTCGCCGATGCATGACGCGCGTGAATATGACGTGGTCGTCTCGTCCGGCGAACAGGTCACCTCGGGGCTGCTGGCGATCGTGTTGCAGTCGATGGGCGTCAATGCGCGCTCCTGGCAGGGCTGGCAGTTGCCGATCAGAACCGACAGCACCCATGGCGCCGCCCGTATCGATGATATTGACGGTTCGGATATCGTCAAACGCATGGGTGAGGGCCAGGTCGCCGTCTGCGCCGGTTTTCAGGGTATCGGCCCGGATAACCGGATTGCGACACTCGGTCGCGGCGGCTCCGATACCTCCGCTGTCGCGGTCGCTGCCGCCGTGAAGGCCGATCGCTGCGATATCTACACCGATGTCGATGGCGTCTACACCACCGATCCGCGCGTCGAGCCGAAGGCAAAACGCATGAAGAAGGTGGCATTCGAGGAAATGCTGGAGATGGCCTCGCTCGGCGCCAAGGTGCTGCAGGTGCGTTCGGTCGAACTGGCGATGGTTCATAAAGTGCGCACATTCGTGCGGTCGAGTTTCGAGGCGCCGGATGCGCCGGGCATGGGCGATTTCGACAATCCGCCCGGGACCCTGATTTGCGACGAGGATGAGATTTTGGAACAGGAAGTCGTGACCGGCATCGCGTATGCCAAGGATGAGGCACAGATCTCGCTGCGCCGTGTGGAAGACCGCCCCGGCGTTGCCGCGGCCATTTTCGGCCCACTGGCCGAGGCCCATGTCAATGTCGACATGATCGTCCAGAACATTTCCGAGGACGGCACCCATACAGACATGACCTTCACCGTGCCGGCGTCGGATGTGGACAAGGCCAAGGCAGCGCTTGCCGCCCGCCATGACGATATCGGTTATGACGCGGTTCAAAGCGAAACCGAACTGGCGAAGATTTCGGTGATCGGCATCGGCATGCGGTCCCATTCGGGCGTTGCCGCATCGGCCTTCAAGGCGCTTTCCGAGAAGGGCATCAACATCAAGGCGATCACCACGTCGGAGATCAAGATCTCGATTCTGATCGATGGCGCCTACGCCGAACTTGCTGTCAGAACTTTGCATTCCTGCTACGGTCTCGATAAATAAGCCGTAGCGGAATGTCCTGAAAATTGTTTTCAGGATATTCCGAATGAAGCTTTTGAGGCTTCTCCACCGGGGACAGACTGTGATGAATCACCAAGCACCGAGTCCGCGTATTCTGCTCAAACGGCTCCGGGAACTGATGGCGGAGCCGCTGGAGCCGCAGGATCGTCTCGACCGTATCGTCGGCCAGATCGCCGATAATATGGTGGCGGCAGTGTGCTCGGTTTATGTCCTGCGGGCCGACAGCGTGCTTGAGCTTTACGCAACGCAGGGGTTGAAGCGCGACGCGGTTCACCTGGCGAGCCTCAGGATGGGCCAGGGCCTGGTCGGCACGATTGCGGCTTCCGCGCGGCCGCTGAACCTGTCGGATGCCCAGTCGCACCCGGCCTTCCGCTATCTGCCGGAAACCGGCGAAGAGATTTATCACTCCTTCATGGGCGTGCCGATCCTGCGCGCCGGCCGTACGCTCGGCGTTCTCGTGGTCCAGAACACCGATGAGCATGCCTATAGCGAGGAAGAGGTCGAGGCGCTGCAGACCGGGGCCATGCTGCTGGCCGAGCTGATCGCCTCCGGAGATCTCAAGAAAATCACCCGGCCGGGGATGGAACTCGACCTGACCCGTACGGTTTCGCTTTCCGGCGATGCCTATGGCGAAGGCATTGCGCTTGGCCATGCCGTGCTGCACGAGCCGCGCATCATGGTCAACAACCTCGTCAACGAGGACAGCGATGCCGAAATCGCGCGGCTGCGCGCGGCGATGGAAAAGCTGCGGTTTTCGATCGACGAGCTTTTGCAGCGCAACGATGTTTCCGCCGAGGGCGAGCACCGCGAGGTGCTGGAGACCTACCGGATGTTTGCCCATGACCGCGGCTGGGTCCGGCGGCTGGAAGAGGCGATCACGCTGGGTCTGACGGCCGAGGGCGCGGTGGAAAAGGTCCAGAGCGACACCAAGGCGCGGATGATCCGCCTGACCGATCCCTTCATGCGCGACCGCATGCATGATCTCGACGATCTTGCAAACCGGTTGCTGCGCCAGTTGACCGGCCATTCGGTCGATGCCGACGGCGAGGGTTTTCCCGACGACGCGATCATCGTCGCGCGCGCCATGGGCGCTGCCGAACTGCTCGACTATCCGCGCGAAAAGCTGCGCGGTCTCGTGCTTGAGGACGGGTCGGCGACCAGCCATGTCATCATCGTGGCGCGCGCCATGGGCATTCCGGTCATCGGACAGGCCACCGGCGTGGCAGCCCAGGTGGAAAACGGCGATGCCGTCATCGTCGACGGTGATGATGGCGAGGTGCATGTGCGCCCGCTCGATGCCGTGGTGACGGCTTATGAGGAAAAGCTGAGGCTCAGAGCGCGCCGCCAAGAACAGTTCCGCGCGCTTCGCTCCGTCGATCCGGTTTCGGCTGACGGCGTCAGGGTTCGGATGATGATGAATGCCGGGCTGCTGGTCGACCTGCCGCAGCTCGATGACAGCGGCGCGGAGGGCATCGGCCTGTTCCGCACCGAGCTGCAGTTCATGATCGCCTCGCGCATGCCCAAGGCGGCCGAACAGGAAAGCTTCTACCGGCAGGTGCTCGATCATGCGGGCAATCGCCCCGTCACCTTCCGCACGCTCGATATCGGCTCCGACAAGGTGGTGTCCTATTTCCGTGCGCAGGAAGAGGAAAACCCGGCCATGGGCTGGCGCGCCATCCGGTTGGCGCTCGACCGGCCCTATCTGCTGCGCATGCAGCTTCGCGCCCTGATGAAGGCCACGGCCGGTGAAACGCTGAGAGTGATGGTGCCGATGGTTTCCGAGGTCGGCGAAATTCGCGCGGCCCGGGCGCTGATGGCCAAGGAAGTGCAGCACCTCACCCGGTTCGGCCATCAGGTGCCGCGCCGGATCGAGCTTGGCGCCATGCTGGAAGTGCCGGCCCTTCTTTACGAGATTGACGAGCTGATGGCCGAGGTCGATTTCGTCTCCGTCGGGTCCAACGATCTCTACCAGTTCTTCATGGCGATCGATCGCGGCAACGCCCGTGTCGCCGACCGCTATGACACGGTCAGCAAACCGTTCCTCCGGATGCTGCGCGATATCGTGCGGGCGGGCGAGCGCAACAATGTGCCGGTGACGCTGTGCGGGGAATATGCCAGCAAGCCGATTTCCGCCCTTGCGCTGTTTGCGATCGGCTATCGCTCGGTTTCGATGTCGGCAACGGCCATCGGGCCGGTGAAGGCGATGCTGCTCGGTCTCGACATTGCCGCCGTCAGCGACGTTGTGAATGCGGCCCTCGATGACCCGTCCAATCTGACGCCGATGCGCGCGCTGCTCGAGCGTTTCGCCAGCGAGCACAACATTCCGCTTTAGCGACGCCCGAAAAACCAAAGCGGCAACAACACCAACAACAAGCGGAGATGACGAGGCGTGGCGAGGCTACCACAGGAAAAGATGCGGGAACTGGAACGGCGGTTTTCCGAAGTCGAGGCGCGCATGTCATCGGGTCCCGACGCGGAAACTTATGTGAAGCTCGCCTCCGAATATGCCGAGCTGGACCCGGTTGTCGCAAAAATCCGTGCTTATCAGGCTGCCGAAAGCGAGCTTGCCGATCTCAACAGCCTGCTTGCCGACCGTGAGACCGAAAAGGAAATGCGCGCGCTGGCGGAAATGGAAGTGCCGGAACTGGAAGAGCGCATCGAGACGCTGTCCGGCGAAATCCAGCTTCTGCTTCTGCCGCGCGATGCGGCGGATGAAAAAAGCGCGGTGCTGGAAATCCGCGCGGGAACCGGCGGCTCCGAGGCCGCGCTTTTTGCCGGCGACCTGTTTCGCATGTATGAGCGCTACGCATCGGACAAGGGCTGGAAGGTCGACGTGTTGTCGGCCAGCGAGGGCGATGCCGGCGGTTACAAGGAAATCATCGCCTCTGTCTCCGGCAAGGGCGTGTTTTCGCGGCTGAAATTCGAATCCGGCGTGCACCGGGTCCAGCGTGTTCCTGAAACCGAAGCCGGTGGCCGTATCCACACCTCCGCGGCCACCGTTGCCGTTTTGCCGGAAGCCGAGGATATCGATATCGAAGTCCGCCCGGACGATATCCGCATCGATACGATGCGCTCGTCGGGGGCGGGCGGCCAGCATGTGAATACCACCGATTCGGCGGTACGCATCACCCATATTCCCACGGGCATCGTCGTCACCAGTTCGGAAAAGTCGCAGCACCAGAACCGGGCAAAAGCGATGCAGGTTCTGCGCGCCAAGCTGTTCGACATGGAACGTCAGCGCGCCGACAGCGAGCGCTCCGCCGACCGCAAGAGCCAGGTTGGCTCCGGCGACCGCTCCGAGCGTATCCGCACCTATAATTTTCCGCAGGGGCGCGTCACCGACCACCGCATCAATCTCACGCTTTACAAGCTCGATCAGGTGATTGCCGGCGATCTTGACGAGATCGTCGATGCGCTGGTTGCCGATTACCAGGCCGGCCAGCTTGCCCTTCTCGGCGTTCAGGACGGTTGAGGAAACGGGCGTGGCGACACTTCAGGCGATCTATCGTCAGGCCGTTGACGCCTTTGCCGCAGCCGGGCTCGATGCACCGGCAGACGACGCCCGGCATCTGGTGAGCGGCATACTCGGCCTTTCGCTTTCCGGGATGATGAGCGAGGGCGCGCGCGAACTGGAGGCTGACGAGGAGGCTGCCGTTGCGGCGGCCGTCAAAAGGCGGCTTGCCCGCGAACCGGTCTACCGGATCCTCGGCGCCCGCGAGTTCTACGGGCTCGATTTCATGCTGTCTGACGATACGCTGGAACCGCGGCCGGATACCGAAATTCTGGTCGAGCACTGTCTGCCCTGGCTTGAACGGGCGGTGAAGCGCAACGGGGCTGCCCGCATTGTCGATCTGGGTACCGGAACCGGGGCCATTGCGGTCGCACTTTTGAAAAATTGTGCCGAAACCACAGCACTGGCGACAGATATTGCCGACGGGGCTCTTGAAACGGCGCGCGCCAATGCCTTGATAAATGGTGTTGCAGACCGTTTCGTCACCAGGCGCGGACCGTGGTTTTCCGCGGTGCAGGGTCGTTTCGACATGATTGTGTCAAATCCGCCCTATATCGTGTCTGATGTGATCGCGACGCTGGCGCCGGAGGTGCGGGAGCATGATCCCGCTCTTGCGCTGGACGGCGGTGCAGACGGTCTTGACGCCTATCGGGCAATCGCGGCGCAAGCCGATGCTCATCTCGCCGAAAATGGCGTTATCGCGCTAGAAATCGGCTTTGACCAGAAGGACATGGTAACAGCAATCTTCTGTAAAGCGGGCTTCACGCCGGTGGAAAGCCATCGGGATCTGGGCGGAAATGACCGCGTTGTCATTTTTGCAAGCGCTCGGAAAAGCTGAAAATCGCCCCGGGTCCGGCCTTTTTGAAAACAGGTGAAGAAAGGGCTTGGAATTTCGGGACAAGCACGATAGGTTGCACGCACGCAAAACGGTGACTGAAAGAAACAGCGATTCGTCGCTTGGCCGCAGTCTCAAGGTTTTCCGTCCAATGTTGGTTCATTGTGACATGCCGTTTTTTGCGTGATTCAGGTATTTGGATTCCACGAATGGCAGCGCGTGTTTTGCCCTGCCGACGGGGCTATGCCGTCATGTTTCGCTGATGCGAAAGCGGTAGACGGACAAGCTCGACCATTGACAGAAAATTCAGGTGAATACTCCATGAGGCCAGGACAGCAGAATAAGCGCAGCCGGGGGCGCGGCGGCAATAATAACTTTAACCGCAAGGGCGCCAACCCGCTGACCCGGACCTATGACAGTACCGGTCCTGATGTGAAGGTGCGGGGCACCGCGCAGCATGTCGCCGAGAAGTACATGTCACTTGCGCGCGATGCGCAAAGTTCGGGCGACCGTGTCATGGCGGAGAACTACCTCCAGCACGCCGAGCACTATAACCGCATCATTGCAGCCGCCCAGTCCCAGCTTCAGGAGCGCCACCAGCGTGACGACCGCTCCGACAGCAATGACGACAATGACGATAATGCGGCCAGGAAGAACGGCAATAACGGCAACCAGCCGTCGGCCGATGAGCGCAGCGAGCGCAAGGAACAGCCGCGCAGGCAGGAAAAACAGGTTGATGCCGACGGGCCGCAGCCGGTTATCGACGGAACACCCGCCGAGGTTGCAGCCGAAGAGGCTGACGGCCAGCCGGCGCCGAAGTCGCGCCGCCGCACACCGGCCGCCAGCCGTCCGCGCCGCACCAAGCGCGCCGCTGCCGCCGACAATAGCGGCGAGGAAGGCAATGCCGCTCCCGCCGAGGCGAATGCTGCAGAGGCAAATGTCGCAGAGGCGGAAGCTCCGAAAAAGCCGGCACGTCGCCGCCGCACGCCGAAGGCCGAAGCCGGTGCAGATGATGCGTCCGCCAAGGACACGCCTGCCGACAAGGACAAGACGCCGGCCATGGCGGACGGTCCTTCGGAATAAGCGCCAGGCATTCAGAAGTCTCGCAAACAGGCCCGGCCATGATGACCGGGCCTGTTTCGTTTGTTTTCCGCCGAATGCGCTCGATAACCGGTTTTGATCTTCGCGGTGATGCGCTATGTCACCGTCAAACGGAACGGGACGATCTTCATGGGCTTTGTCATCGCAATCGACGGACCGGCGGCGGCCGGCAAGGGTACGCTCGCACGCAAGCTTGCCGAACACTACGGTTTGCCGCATCTCGATACCGGCCTGACCTATCGGGCCACCGCCAAGGCGCTTGTCGATGCGGGAAAACCCCTTGATGACGAAACGATTGCCGCAGAAACTGCCGCTGCGATTGATCTCGGCAATCTCGATCGTACCGTGCTGTCGGCCCACGAAATCGGTGAAGCGGCATCGAAAGTCGCCGCCATGCCGTCGGTGCGCGTGGCGCTGGTCGAAGCCCAGCGGCGTTTTGCCGAGGCCGGCAGGGGCGCAGTGCTCGACGGCCGCGATATCGGCACGGTGGTCTGCCCCGATGCGCCGGTGAAGCTCTATGTGACGGCGGATGCGGAAATTCGCGCCAGACGGCGTTATGACGAGATCGTGGCCAGAGGCGAGACGGCGGATTTCACGCAGATTCTGGACGATGTCCGCCGTCGCGATGAACGCGATATGGGGCGAAAGGACAGTCCCTTGCGCCCCGCGGACGATGCGCACTTGCTTGATACGTCCAAAATGGGTATAGAAGCCGCGTTTCGGGCCGCCTGCGCTTATGTGGACAAGCGGCCCGACCCGTAATGCATGCGGAGGAAGCTCCGCAAATTGAGGTTTTCACTGCATCCATGCGCCGGAATGCTCTTTCGCCCTGAAACAGGGTGAAGAGGGATGCGGTGACAGCCAAAGATCAACACCAGCCACCGGCGCAACGCGTGTTCGGCCTGAAATGACCGACACGATCCAGGAGTTTTTATGACTGCACAAACCCCCACGCGCGACGATTTCGCCGCAATGCTCGAGGAATCCTTCGGCGCGAACAATGATCTTGCCGAAGGCTATGTTGCCAAGGGCCTGGTCACCGCCATTGAAAAGGATATGGCCATCATCGACGTCGGCCTGAAGGTCGAAGGTCGTGTGCCGCTGAAGGAATTCGGCGTGCGCGGCAAGGATGGCGAGCTGAAGGCCGGCGACGAAGTTGAAGTCTATGTCGAGCGCATCGAAAACGCGCTGGGCGAAGCTGTTCTGTCGCGTGAGAAGGCCCGTCGCGAAGAGGCTTGGGTCAAGCTCGAAGCCAAGTTCGAGGCCGGCGAGCGCGTCGAAGGTCAGATCTTCAATCAGGTCAAGGGTGGCTTCACGGTCGACCTCGACGGTGCGATCGCCTTCCTGCCGCGTTCCCAGGTGGACATCCGTCCGATCCGCGACGTATCCCCGCTGATGCACACGCCGCAGCCGTTCGAAATCCTCAAGATGGACAAGCGCCGCGGCAACATCGTCGTTTCGCGCCGGACCGTTCTTGAAGAAAGCCGTGCGGAACAGCGTTCGGAAATCGTTCAGAACCTCGAAGAGGGCCAGGTCGTTGAAGGTGTTGTCAAGAACATCACCGATTACGGCGCCTTCGTCGATCTCGGTGGCATCGACGGTCTGCTGCATGTCACCGACATGGCATGGCGTCGCGTCAACCACCCGACCGAGCTTCTGTCCATCGGCCAGAACGTCAAGGTTCAGATCATCCGCATCAACCAGGAAACGCACCGCATTTCCCTGGGCATGAAGCAGCTTGAAGCTGACCCGTGGGATGGCATCCAGGCCAAGTATCCGGAAGGCAAGAAGATTTCCGGTACCGTCACGAACATCACCGACTACGGTGCGTTCGTCGAGCTGGAGCCGGGCATCGAAGGCCTGATCCACATCTCGGAAATGTCCTGGACCAAGAAGAACGTCCACCCCGGCAAGATCCTGTCGACCACGCAGGATGTCGAAGTTGTCGTTCTCGAAGTCGATCCGGCCAAGCGCCGCATTTCGCTCGGTCTCAAGCAGACGCTTGAAAATCCGTGGGAAGCCTTCTCCTTCTCGCATCCGTCCGGTACGGAAGTCGAAGGCGAGATCAAGAACAAGACCGAATTCGGCCTGTTCATCGGTCTCGAAGGCGATGTCGACGGCATGGTTCACCTTTCCGATCTCGACTGGAACCGTCCGGGCGAGCAGGTCATCGAGGAATACAACAAGGGCGATATCGTCAAGGCTGTTGTTCTCGATGTGGACATCGAAAAGGAACGCATCTCGCTCGGCATCAAGCAGCTCGGCAAGGATTCGCTGACGGAAGCAGCTGCTTCCGGCGAACTGCGCAAGGGTGCTGTTGTTTCCTGCGAAGTGACCGACACCAACGATGGCGGCGTCGAAGTCAAGCTCGTCAACCACGACGATGTCTCGGCCTTCATCCGCCGTTCGGATCTGGCCCGCGACCGCGACGAGCAGCGCCCCGAGCGTTTCTCGGTCGGTCAGGTGTTCGACGCCCGCGTCACCAACTTCTCCAAGCGCGACCGCAAGGTCATGCTCTCCATCAAGGCGCTTGAAATCGCCGAGGAGAAGGAAGCCGTTGCACAGTTCGGTTCGTCCGACAGTGGCGCTTCGCTCGGTGACATTCTCGGCGCAGCCCTGAAGGGCCGCGACGACCAGTAAGCACTGCTTACGCCGTGAATACCGAACCGCCGGGTGGCAACGCCCGGCGGTTTTTTGTTGTGCCTGCTGTCTTGACCTCAGTCGGCCGGTTTCCGATGTTTGAGGGAGGAAGAGCGAAGGAAAAGATCATGGCCAAGAAGACGCCGATACTGCCCGGAACGAACAGCAGGCCGCTCGATCCCGAGATGGATGCCCTGCAATACGAGATCATGCAGGAGACGGCGCAGGCGCTGGGGCGGATCGGACGGCGGCTGGAGGAGGCGCTGGCAGCCCTGAAGCGCCATGACGAGACGCCGGGTTCCAATCAGGACCGCGACGAACTGGTGCAGGCGGCGGCCGACAGGGCCTTTGCGCTGTTCATCCAGCGTGACTATCTGGGGCTCAGGACCGATCATCACCTGAAATCGACCTATGATATTCCCCGTGAGGTGATGCTGCGCGTCGGCGTGATGAAGAAAGCCGAAAAGGCCGACAAGTCCTGAAAACGCTCTGAAATAGCCGCAAAAAAACGCCCCGGTCAAAAGCCGGGGCGTTGCATTCCTGGAAAGGGACTATGATCAGTTCACAGATTGCTGAAGGCGCTCGATTTCGTCCTTGAGCACAAGTTTCTTGCGTTTGAGTTCTGCAATTTCCTCATCTTGACTGGATGGCGAGGAGATCACGTTCTGCAGCTCTTTTTCGAGCGCGGAATGTTTTTCCTCAAGGGCGGCAAGGTGGGTCTGAACTGTCATTTCAACACGTCCTTCCTTTGTTTATCGCCGCAGGATGCGGCGCCTCGTCATCGATTTGCAATAAAACAATGCCATGTTTCAGCACACTTGTCGAAGGCGGAAATGTGATTTTCCGGCGGCATTTTCAATGTCTGCGCTATCACCGCTCGCAAGCTCGCTTTTCACCGAAAACGAATGATGCTAAAGCCGTTTTCAGGCCCTTTTCGGCCACATTTGACCGTGGCCTCGTCGCGGTTTCGCCAGAACTGGAATTACGACTGAAACGGAAGGCCGATGAGCCCGATCATGAATCCGCCCGTCGCCATTGCCATGGGCTCCCAGTCAGACTGGGAAACGATGAAGAATGCTGCCGATACGCTCGATGTTCTCGAAATCGATTATGATGCACGCATCATCTCGGCTCATCGCACGCCGGACCGGCTTTACGACTTTGCCCGCGGTGCGCGCGGCGAAGGGTTTCAGGTCATCATCGCAGGTGCTGGCGGTGCGGCCCATCTGCCGGGCATGCTGGCGGCCATGACGCCGTTGCCGGTGTTCGGCGTTCCGGTCCAGTCGCGTGCGCTTTCCGGCCAGGACAGCCTGCTTTCAATCGTGCAGATGCCGGCGGGCGTGCCTGTTGGAACGCTGGCGATCGGCAAGGCGGGTGCCGTCAATGCCGCGCTGCTTGCCGCCGCCGTTCTGGCGCTCTCGGACGAGGAGCTTGCCGGCAGGCTTGATGACTATCGGGCCCGTCAGGCGGCCCATGTCGCAGAATATCCCATCGACAAGGATGAGTGAGTCCATGAAAACCATCGGTATCGTCGGCGGCGGCCAGCTCGGTCGCATGCTGGCCATGGCTGCCGCCCGGCTCTCCATCCGCACGGTCATTCTGGAGCCGCAGGCGGACTGTCCTGCAGCACAGGTGGCCAATGCGCATATCGTGGCGGCCTATGACGATGAAAGCGCGCTTGAAGAGCTTGCTGCCCGCTGTAATGTCATCACCTATGAATTCGAAAACGTGCCGGAAAAAAGCGCGGCCCAGCTTGCGGGCAAACGCCCCGTCTATCCGCCTGCGCGCGCCCTTTCGATTTCGCAGGACCGGCTCACCGAAAAGTCCTTTCTCAATGAGTGCGGCATTCCGACAGCAGGTTTTCACGCAGTCGACACCCGCGCCGATCTCGATGCCGCGCTTGAACTGTTTGGCGGACGCGGTGTCCTGAAGACGCGCCGTTTCGGTTATGACGGCAAGGGGCAGTGGGTTTTTACCGGCAGCGGCGATGATGCCGATGCCGCCTTTGCAGCGCTTGCCGGAGCGCCGGCGATCTTCGAGGAATGGATCGATTTCGAGCGCGAAATTTCGGTGATCGCGGCGCGCGGTGTCGATGGCGCGTTTGTCTCATTCGATCCGGCGGAAAACGAGCACCGTGATGGTATTCTGCGGATTTCGCGGGTGCCGGCCCGCGTGTCCGATGAACTTGTCGGAAACGCGAAAATCGCCGCTGAAAAGCTGCTTTCGGCCTTGGGCTATGTTGGCGTTGCGGGCCTTGAACTGTTTGTTGCGCGCGATGGGCGTCTGCTTGCCAATGAGTTTGCCCCGCGGGTGCACAATTCCGGCCACTGGAGCGAGGCGGCCTGTGTGATCTCGCAGTTCGAGCAGCATATCCGCGCCGTCTGCGGCCTGCCGCTGATCGATCCTGTCCGCCACAGCGATTGCGTGATGCACAATATCATCGGCGACGATATGGACGACATTCCGCGCTGGATGGCGACGCCAGGCGCGCTGGTGCATCTTTATGGCAAGGACGAAAGCCGGCCGGGCCGCAAGATGGGCCATGTCACCGTGCTTCATCCGCATGAAAACCACCGGAACGGTTGACTTTCGCGCAGCCATTCGCTAGGAACCGGCCACAGCCAAGCGCGCCTCCTTCCGGCGCGCTTTTGAATGTTGAAACAGACCGCCTTTACTGATCAGTCGAGAGCGGCACAAACAGCGGATCGAAAACATGAAGATCAAGAATTCGCTCAAGGCGCTCAAGTCCCGTCACCGGGAAAACCGTCTGGTGCGCCGCAAGGGCCGTGTATACATCATCAACAAGCAGAACCCGCGCTTCAAGGCTCGTCAGGGCTGAGTGCGTGTAACCGGACCGTGACCGGGCCGGTGCAATATCTGTTTGACCTTTTGCCATGACGGGATACCATCCCGTCATGCGCTTTTTTATGCCTGCTTTTCTGACATTCGTTTCGCTGGCGCCGCT
The DNA here is from genome assembly GCF_963677965.2 of uncultured Martelella sp. NCBI lineage: Bacteria > Pseudomonadati > Pseudomonadota > Alphaproteobacteria > Hyphomicrobiales > Aurantimonadaceae > Martelella > uncultured Martelella sp. The sequence continues at coordinate 1,399,598 of NZ_CAXXFM010000001.1, read as the reverse complement.
GGCCGGCATGCCTGCGCTCGCGCAAACGGCCGATGGCGCTGACGTTGCGGCTGCAACGACGCCTGCCGATCCGCTGGATACATTGTATCGCCAGCTTGTGCGCACGCGCGATCCCGCCGAGGCTGCCGCTTATGCCAGGGACATCGACGATTATCTCGACCGCTCGCCCAGCGCGACGGTGTCGCTTCTGATCAAGTCTTCGGACGAGGCGGAGGCCGATGGCCGCACTGCCGCCGCGCTTGATTTCCTGTCGGAGGCGATTGCGCTCAGGCCCGACGAGCCGGCGGCCTATCGCAAGCGCGCGGTGCTTCACTATACCCATGGTGATCTGAACCGGGCGATGGATGACATCGGCAGTGCGCTTGCGCTGGAACCGCGCGATTTCGGCGGGCTCGGGCTGATGGCGACCATCCTCGACCGCACCGGCCGGCCCGAAGCCGCACTTGAGGTCTGGCGGCGTTATCTCGATTTTTATCCCGCCGATCGCGATGTCGGCTCTTACGTCGATACGACCGAAAACGACTTGGCGGGTGAGCGGCTGTAAAAAGCTTCCGTCGGAGTAGGGAGCATGAAAAAGCCCGGGCCTGCAATTGGCAGACCCGGGCTTTTTATTCCAGCAGGTGCGCGTCAGCCCTGTTTCTGGCTCTGGCGCTCCTTGGCGCGGTCATCCATCAGCTCGTACCACATGGCGTTCAGCACCGCGAAGAGTGCTGCCAGCGGCAGACCGAGGATCCAGGCGAAATACCACATTGATATCTCCTTTTACGGGTTTCGGTGAGCCGGACCCGAAGGCCCGGCCCTGTCACTCAGTATGCGTGGCTGTCCGGGTTGGTCACATCCTCGTTCGTCACCTTGCCCCACATGATGTGATAGACATAGGAGGTGTAGAGCAGGATGATCGGCACGAAGATCAGCGCGCAGACCAGCATGATGAACAGCGTCAGCTGGCTGGACGATGAATCCCAGGCCGTCAGGCTTGCAGCGGGCTGCTGCGAAGACGGCAGGATGAAGGGGAACATCGCCACGCCGGGCGTTGCAACCACACCGAAGACCGAGATGCTGGACGACAGCATGGCGAGCGTCGGCTTGCTGCCCTTCAGCCCGATGAACGCGCCGAGTGCGCCGAGGAAGCCCAGCGCGGGTGCGAGCATCATCCAGGGATAGCGCCCGTAATTGGCAAACCATGCACCCTGTTCGCGCGCCACGTCGCTCATCAGCGGGTTGGACGGGCCACCGGCATCGACCGCGCCGGTGAAGGCATAACCGTCAATGCCGTAGTAAAGCCAAACACCGGCCAGCGCGAACAGCACGATCAGGACGAGAGCCGCAATCGAACCGAAAGCACGCGAGCGGTCGTTGACCGGACCTTCCGTCTTGGTCGACAGATAGGCTGCACCATGCATGACCAGCATGGCGACGCAGACCAGACCGGCCAGCAGTGCGAAGGGGTTCAAAAGGCCGAAGAACGAACCGTCGTAGAAGATACGAAGGTCGTCATCGAACCGGAAGGGAACGCCCTGCAGCACATTGCCCAGCGCCACGCCGAAGATCAGCGTCGGCACGAAACCGCCGATGAACAGCAGCCAGTCCCAGGTGTTGCGCCAGGTGGCGCTTTCACGCTTGGAGCGGTACTTGAAGCCGACCGGGCGCAGGATGAGCGCGAACAGGATCGCGAACATCGCCAGATAGAAGCCCGAGAAGGATACGGCGTAGATTGCCGGCCACGCCGCGAAGATCGCGCCGCCGCCGAGGATGAGCCAGACCTGGTTGCCTTCCCAGACCGGGCCGATCGTGTTGACGACAACGCGTCGTTCGGTATCGCCCTTGGCGACGAAAGGCAGCAGCGTTGCCGTGCCGAGGTCGAAGCCGTCCATGATGGCAAAGCCGATCAGCAGAACGCCGAGCAACAGCCACCAGATAACGCGGAGGACTTCGTAGGATATGAGATCGTGTAGTACCATGATGTTTTACTCCGCTGGTGCCACTTCGACGCCCTTGACCCGGCGGAAGCCGAGAACGGGCATTTCGGGTCCGTTGTCAGGCTGCGGTCCCTTGCGGATCGCGGCGAGCATCAGGCCCATTTCGACGATGAACAGCACCGTGTAGATGCCAACAAAGCCGGCAATCGTGAGGAGCAGCGTGCCCGCACCGAGGCTGGAGACAGCAAGCGCCGTCGGCAGGATGCCCTCGATGATCCACGGCTGGCGGCCGAGCTCGGCGACGATCCATCCCGCTTCTGCGGCAATCCACGGCAGCGGAATGATCCAGACTGCGAGGTGCAGCAGCCAGCGATGGCTGTCGAGGCGGCGGCGTGCCGACAGATAGAAGAACACAGCCATTACCGCGATGAACAGGAAGCCGCATGCAACCATGATGCGGAACGACCAGAACAGTGTGCCGACCGGCGGCACGAGGCTGTTGGCCGCCTCTTCGATCTGTGCCGGTGTAGCCTGGCTCGGGTCGTCGACATAGCGCTTCAGCAGATAGGCATAGCCGAGGTCGTTGCCATACTGTTCAAGTGTGGCCTGATCCGCCGTATCCGGCGTGCCGGTTCCCATGGCCTGACGCATGTTGGTCAGCGCGTTATAGGCGAGGATACCGTTTTCGATCCGGGTCTTGCCGCTTTCGACCAGTTCGTTGATGCCCTCGATCGGGGTATCCAGCGAACGCGTGCCGATCAGGCCCATGACCCACGGTATTCTGACGGCGTAATGCGTCTCGCGGTCCTGGGTATCGGGAATGCCGAACAGGGTGAAGGATGCAGGTGCGGGCTCGGTGTCCCACATGGCCTCGAGCGAAGCCAGCTTCATCTTCTGGTGTTCGGTGGTCAGATAGCCGCTTTCGTCACCCAGCACGACGACCGAAAGCGCCGCAGCCAGGCCGAACGAACAGGCAATCGTCATCGAACGCTTGGCGAGTTCGACATGCCGTCCCTTCAGCACATACCAGGCGCCGACGCCGAGCACGAACACCGAAGCGGTGACATAGCCTGCAGATACCGTATGCACGAACTTGGCCTGGGCAACCGGATTGGTCAGCACCTGGAAGAAGTTGGAGACTTCCATGCGCATCGTAACCGGGTTGAAAGTCGAGCCGACCGGGTTCTGCATCCAGCCATTGGCGATCAGGATCCAAAGAGCCGACAGGTTCGAGCCGATGGCCACGCACCAGGTGGTAATCAAATGGGCAACCCGCGACATGCGGTCCCAGCCGAAGAAGAACAGGCCGACAAAGGTGGCTTCCAGGAAGAAGGCCATCAGCCCTTCAATCGCCAGCGGTGCACCGAAGATGTCGCCGACATAGTGGCTGTAATAGCTCCAGTTCATGCCGAACTGGAATTCCATAACGATACCGGTGGAAACGCCGAGTACGAAGTTGATGCCGAACAGCGTCCCCCAGAATTTTGTCATTTGCCGCCATATGCGGCGGCCCGTCATGACGTAGGTCGTTTCCATGATCGCCACGATCATGGAAAGGCCCAGCGTCAACGGCACAAACAAAAAGTGGTATAGTGCCGTCATAGCAAATTGAAGGCGCGATAGCGCCACGATGTCCAGTTCCATTGCGTCTCTCCCGCGTTCAAACCGGGTCTCAAGTTTCATCGGTTTTGCCGGACCAACGGCAAGACCGCATTTCTTTATTGGAGGCCGGGGTTTTAATCCGGCCTCAAGGTGGCAAGCGCGGCATCAAAGCCGGGTTCGCCTCGTTTGGGGGCGGCAATGATCCGCCCCGAATGGATAACAAGCAGTCTGTCGGCGATTTCCGCCTCCCTGCGGATATGGGTCGCGACGAGAAGCGTACGGCTCTTACCGGCGCGCGCATTGATCCGTGACATGACATCGCGCGCGGTCTTGCCGTCGAGGCCTTCGGTCGGCTCGTCGAGCAGGAAAACCGGCGTGTCGCGCAGAAGCAGCCGGGCAAGCGCCAGTCGCCGCGACTGGCCGCCGGAAAGGCCGATGCCCTGTTCGCCGAGATCGGTATCGAGGCCTTGCGGCAATGCCCGGACGGTCTCGCCGAGACCGGCGGCATCGAGGGCAGCCATCATCGCGTCGTCATCGGCTTTCGGCGCGGCAATCTTCAGGTTGGCGCGCAGCGAATCCTTGAAAAGCTCGGTGCGCTGGGTCAGAAGCGTCGCCTCGCAGGCGGCAACGGTGCCGGACTGCGGGTCGGTCTCGCCCGCAAACAGCGACATGATCGAGGATTTTCCCGCGCCGCTGGCCCCGATCAGCGCCACCTTCTCACCGGTTTTGACGGCAAGCGAAAGACAGTCGACCGCCGCGCGGGCGCGGCCTTCGTAGCGCATGGTGACATTGTTCAGTTCAAGCGCATTGCCGGTCTTCGGCGTTGCCGGCTGAAAACGGGTCGCGGCCGCAGCGTCAAGGCGCGGTGAAAGCCGTCTGGCCGCCAGCAGCGTGCGGCCAAGTTCCATTGCGCCGCGGCGCAGGCCGGCAAAGGGCTCCAGTGCGGCAAAGGCGATCAGCAGGGCAAGGGCGGCAAGCGGCGCCGTTACCGTGCCTGCCGAGGCAAGTGCTGCACCAGCCAGGAGCACGCCCGACAAAATGAGGGCGGTGACGATATCGAAGCCGAAACCGGCATTGGTTTCGATCCGGTTGAGCGCCAGATCCGAAACATGCTCGCGCGTGTCTGCCGCTGCGACGCGGGCGCGCTGGCTTTGAAGGCCGCCGGCAAAGGCCAGTTCGCTCTGCCCGGCAACCAGATCGACGGCGCGCGCCCGCAGCGCTTCCTGCGCATGGGCGCGGCGGCGCGCGGGCTTTTCGGCAAAGCGTGCCGAAAGCGCGGGAATGGCGAGGCCGGGAATAACGATGGCCGCACCGACGGCAAAGGCGAGCGTCCACGACAGCGCGCCGAGCGCGGCAATGGTGACAAGGCCGGCGATAATGGCAACGAAACCGGGCACCAGTACGCGCAGGTAAAGCGAATCGAGTGCATCGACATCCGCCGTCAGCCGGAACAGCAGCCGGGCGGGGCGAAGCCCGAGTGCGCGCGCCGCTCCCGGTGCGGCAAAGCCCCGGAACAGGCTGACACGCAGATCCGCCAGAACGCGCAGCGTGGCGTCATGGGTCTGCAGCCGCTCGAAATAGCGCGCGGCCGTGCGTGACAATGCCAGAAAGCGGATGGCGGCCGATGGTGCGAACACATCGAAGGCCAGCGCGGTGGCCGTTGTCAGCCCGGCAATGGCAGCCGCCGTGACGAACCAGCCGGAGACGCCGAGAAGGGCAATGCCGGCCAGAACGGTGGCGGCCGAAAGGGCAGCGCCTGCCATAAGTCCGCCGCGTCGTTGACGCCAGAACAGCCGGATAATCGGACCGAGGCTTGAGAATTTGCCGGCTTTCATCGTGCAACCTCCCGGAAATCCTCGTTGAGGCGGATGACGCGGTCCATACGCTCGGCAAGCAGCGGGTCATGGGTGGCGACGATCAGCGTACGTCCGCTGGCGAGCGTCAGCAGAGCCTCGGTGATGTCGCCTGCAGTGCGGTGATCGAGATGGGCGGTCGGCTCGTCGGCAATGATCAGGCCGGCGGCGCGGTTGGCGGCCGCGCGGGCCAGTGTCAGCCGCAGCGCCTCGCCGCCGGAAAGCCCGGCGCCGTTTTCGCCGATCATGGCATTGCCATGGGCTTCTGCCACATGATCGAGCGATGCAAGAGCAAGCGCATCGGCCACGGCATCGCGCGCAATGTCGTTGCGGTAAAGGCGGATATTGCCGGCAATCGAGCCTGCAAAGAGATGCGGGTTCTGGCCGATCCAGGCCATGCGGGTGCGGAGTTCCGCCGCATTGGCGTCGTCCAGCGTGGTGTCGTCGATCAGGATGCGGCCGTGGCGGGGTTCGGCAAGGCCGGCCAGAAGCGCCAGAAGCGTCGTCTTGCCACTGCCCGACGGGCCAAGCAGCGCGATGTGCTCGCCGGGGGCGATCGAAAGGTTGAAGTCTGCAAAAACCGGATCGCGCGAACCATAATGCACAAAGCCGAGATCGCGGAACTCGACGCTGAGCGGGCGTGGCCTTGCGGCCGTTGCTTCTGCCAGATGGCCGTCCTGTTCCGCACCCACCATGGAAAGCCCGTCTTCGGCCAGCCTGTCGAGGGCCGAAATCGCGGCCTCGCCTGCAGCCCGGTCGTGCCAGACGGAAGACAGCATGCGCAGCGGATCGAAGAAGGCGGGGGCCAGCAGAAGGATGAACAGCCCTTCGGAAAGCGTCAGCGTGCCGCCCCATGCACCGAAACCGATCTGGCCGAGCAGATGAAAGCCGATATAGGCGGCGGCCATGGCAACGCCGAGCGCGGAGAAGAGCTCCAGCACAGCCGATGTCATGAAGGCGATGCGCAGCACCGACATGGTGCGCCGGCGCAGGTTTTCAGCGCGCAGGCTGAGACGCCGGGAAACCTGATCGACGGCATCGAAGGAACGGATGGTCGAAAGCCCGCGCAGCCGGTCAAGCAGAAATGCGTTCAGTGTGCCCATATCGGCAAGGTGCTTTTCGCTGGCCGATTGCGCGCTCCAGCCGATCAGCGCCATGAAAACGGGGATCAGCGGCGCGGCGATCAGCAGAACCAGGCCTGCGATCCACGAAAACGGGAAGATGACGGCGAGAATTGCCAGCGGCACGACGGAAGCCTTGAAACGCGCCGTCTGGAAGCGGGCGAGGTAAGGCACGATGTGTTCGGCCTGCTCGGCGATCACACTGGCCGCTTCGCCGGAGGCGACCCGGCTTGTATCAAGCGGCGAGCGGCGGCTGAGGGCGGCAAGGGCGGCTTCGCGCTTGTCGCTGAGGATCGCGCGCGCCGTCCGATAGGCCAGCCGGTTGCCGCTGCGTTCGCACACCGCCTTGACGACGCCGAGCGCGAGAACGGCGGCGGCCAGCGGCAGCACGGCGGCAACGCCCTCTCCGCGGGCAATCAGGCCGATGCCGTGGGCCAGACAGGCCGCCTGCGGCAACCACATCAGTTCGGCAAGGGTCTGCAGCCAGGCGGCGATCTTCAGCCCCCGCGGCTTCGGTGCGCGCGAAACCGGCCGGCTGTTTTTCGCACCTCCGGCGGCGGGCTGTGCGGCCGTACCGGTCACGCGGGCATCTCTGCCCCGCGCGTCCGCCCTGCCGCCGGCGGCTTTTTCAAAAACAAGCTCGCTCATGCCTTACCCACCAACCTTTTCACCCTGATCGCGGCCGGTCTTGCGGCCGAGCGATGTCACCTTGTCTGCCGTCTCGAGAAACCGCGTCACCCGCGCTCCCATGCCGAGCAGCATCAAAAGCCTGTCTGTCTCCAGGCCCTTCACATCGTCGTACCAGGACGAGAGCCTTTCGATCAGGTCGTGCATTTCGCCCATCCGTCTCTGGGCATATTGTTCATCCTCGTCACGCGGTGTGCGTGTGGAAACCTCTGCAAGCAGCGCCAGCGTCGGGTCGACTTCCCGTTTCTTGCGCTCTTCCGCCAGCGTGCGCAGGATCGACCAGACATCCTCCGGCGTCGTGTAATAATCGCGCCGGTCGCCCGGCTTGTGCTTCAGCAGCACCAGTCCCCAGGACTGCAGTTCCTTCAGGCCGGCGGCGACATTGGACCGCGAAATCTTCAGGTCCTCCACCATGTCGTCTGCGCAGAGCGGATCGCGTGATGCGTAGAGCAGCGCGTAGATCTGACCCACCGAACGGTTAATGCCCCAACGGCTTCCCATCTCTCCGAAATGAAGGACAAAATCCTGAACGATGGGCGACATTGTCATCGGCATTCCTGTTTCGGCTGTATTTTCAGTTTTTTCTGAAAACTGTGTATCGCGATATCTGATATCGTGCAAGCCTGTCCTTGCCGGCCATCGAAATGCGCAACTGAACCCCCTTCTGTTTCAACGGGTTTAGCCGAGAGGGGCGTCAGGCAATTTGATTTATGTCATGCAGGCCGAAAAAAGCAGAATACGCCTGCCGGTTGTACTCTGAAAATTCACGTACTGTGGAATTAACCGGAATTGAGTCCAGTGAACAAAGAGCCCTGTGGGCCGGTCAGGCGTGGGAGGAGCCGAAGACGCGGCCGAAAACGAGCGGCACAAGGACGACCAGAATGGCAGGAAATACCAACCAGTTCATCAGGCTCCAGCCGTTTTCCGTGTTGACCAGAGCGCCGGCAAGAAAGGATGCGGAGGCCACCGATCCGAACACCAGAAAGTCGTTCAGGCCCTGCACCTTGCCGCGTTCTTCCGGCGTATGGCAATCGGTAATCATCGCCGTCGCGCCGATGAAGCCGAAATTCCAGCCCACGCCGAGCAGGATGAGGGCAAGCCAGAAATGGGTGAGGCCGAGGCCCGAAAGCGCGATTGCGGCGCTGGCGGCGATCAGCAACAGGCCAGTGGCGGCAATCCGTTCCTTGCCAAAGCGGGCGATCAGCTTTCCGGTGAAAAAGCTCGGCCCGAACATGGCCAGCACATGCCACTGGATGCCGAGTGTGGCCTCGCCGACCGTGTGGCCGCAGGCGACCATGGCCAACGGGGTTGCGGTCATGATGAAGGCCATCAGCGCGTAGGAAACCACGCCGGTGCCGGCGGCAAGGATGAAACGCGGGGAGCGCGCGATTTCACCAAGCGGCCGTCCACCGGAAAGGTCGACCGAAGCGGTCCTGTCCGGGCGCGGAATTTCAAGGCGCGAAACCAGAAGAAGCGTCAGCAGGGCAAGGCAGGACAGGCTGATGAAACTGGCGACATAGGGCAGGCCGGGAATGGCATTACTTGTCCAGATAACCACCTGCGGCCCGATAATGGCCGCGACCAGTCCGCCGATCATCACCCGTGAAATCGCCACCGCCCGCATGTCGCCGGAAACCGAGTCGGTGGCGGCAAAACGGAAGCTCTGCAGATAGGAGCCGTAAAACCCGACCAGCACCGTGCCCAGGCAGAAGATCAGGAAAGTGGCGGCCGCAATGCCGGTTGCGGCAACCAGCCCGCCGCCAATGCCGATCAGCGCGCCGAAAATATATCCCTGCCGGCGCCCGACACGGCGCATGACCCAGGCGGCAGGCAGCGTGCCCACAGCCAGGCCCAGATTGTAGAGACTGACGGGCATGGTCGCGAATGCGGGATCGGGGGAAAGCAGCTTGCCGACAATGCCGCCAAGCGAAATGATGATGGGCGGCGCGGCGCCGCCAACGGCCTGCGACAGGGTCAGGATACGGATATTGCGGCGGGCGGTGTCCGGGCTGTCGGCGGTCATTGGCGGGTCACGGGTTTTCGGGCGCGTGCCCGTCAGGATCGGGAAGGCGGGCGTCAGGCGGGCTGTTCGGACTTGTCCACACAGTAGGAATCGTAGAGCGTGGTCAGAATCTGCCGCGCCGGTTCGCTTTCGATCCGATACCAGATCGTCTGCCCGTCGCGGCGCCCGGCGATCAGCTTTTCACGGCGCAGCAGGGCCAGATGCTGGGAAACGGTGGAATCCCGGATGCCGAGAAATTCGGCAAGCTCGCCGACCGATCGCTCGCCGTCGATCAGCTGGCACAGGATGAGCAGCCGGTGACGATTGCCCAGCGCCTTCAAAAGCTCGCAGGCCTCGTCAGCGGATTCGACCATGTTTTCGGAAATAATCTTCATGGTTTCGTATATACGATTTTTTCTCGAAAGGTCAAGGCGGAAACGTTCAGCCGGAAGAAGTGCTCCGGCTGTTGATAAAGCCTAGTGAATGAAGTTTGCAATGGCAAAGCCCTGTTTTTCCAGCCCATTGCGCACCGCCTGGGCGATTTGCAGCGCTTCCGGTGTGTCGCCATGCACGCAGATCGAGCCCATGGGGGTTTCAAGCCGCTTGCCGGAAACCGTGATGATTGCACCTTCGCTGACCATCTCGACCACCCGCCAGGCGGCAACATCGGGATCGCGGACCACCGCGCCCTTCATGCCGCGCGGCACCAGAATGCCTTCATCGGTATAGGCGCGGTCGGCGAAGATTTCCGAAACCACGGTGAGGTCCATTTCCTCGGCAATGCGATGCTGCTGGCCGAGCGCGATTGCCAAACAGATCAGGGATGAGTCGACGGCCTTGATGGCGTTGCAAATGGCCCGGGCCACGGCTTCGTCCTGCTGGGCGAGGTTGCCCAGCGCGCCGTGCGCCTTCACATGGGTGATCGGGTGGCCGACATATTGCGACACCGCCTGGGCGGCGCCGATCTGGTAGGCGACAAGCCGTTCGATCTCGCCCACCGAAAAGGGAATATGGCGGCGGCCGAACCCCATCAGGTCGGGAAAGCCGGGATGGGCGCCGACGGCGACATTGCGATCGCGGGCAAGCGCGAAGGTCTTGGCCATGATATCCGGATCGCCTGCGTGAAAGCCGCAGGCCACGTTGGCCGACGAGACGATCTTCAGCATTGCCGCGTCCTCGCCCTTTTCCCAGGCGCCGAAGCTTTCGCCCATATCGCAGTTGATGTCGATCCTCTGTCGCGTCACTGTGTCGCCTCCCTGTGTTCTTTGCGGTTGGTTGTCCCAATGTAGGGGGTGGAAGAAAGTTCGAACAATGGGTTTTTTGCAGTAAGTCTTGCGTTTTTGTCATGCGTGCCATGCGTTAATGCATGTCTTGAGCCGTCATTTTGGTGCGGCGGCGCGCTCTGCGCCTGCCAAACCTTTTCTTCTGCGTGCAAACGCTCTATTGCCGGAAAGAGCCGATTTCATGGAGTGAAATGATGAAAAGCCTGACCATCCGCCGCCCCGACGACTGGCATCTGCATTTGCGCGATGGCGCTATGATGGAAGGCGTGATCGGCGATACGGCGCGGCATTTCGCACGGGCGATCATCATGCCCAATTTGGTGCCGCCGGTTGTGACCTCCGCCGATGCGACCGCCTACCGGGACAGGATCATGGCGGCATTGCCCGCCGGGGCGTCCTTCACGCCGCTGATGACGCTCTATCTCACCGAAACCACGGACCCGGACGATGTGGCGCGTGCCTATGAAAGCGGGTTGATCACGGCGGTAAAACTCTATCCGGCAGGCGCCACCACCAATTCGGCAAGCGGCGTGCGCAATTTCGACAATGCCATGCCAGTGCTGGAGAAGATGGCCGAGATCGGGCTCAATCTTTGCGTCCATGGCGAGGTTACGGCCGCAGATGTCGATATTTTCGACCGCGAGGCCGTGTTCATCGAAACCGTTCTCGATCCGCTGCGCAAACGCCTGCCGGAGCTGAAGGTCACCATGGAACATGTGACGACGAAGGATGGGATCGATTATATTGCCGGGGCCGAGCGCAATCTGGCAGGCTCGATAACCACCCATCACCTGATCATCAATCGCAACGATATTCTGGTGGGCGGTATCCGCCCGCATTATTTCTGCCTGCCGGTCGCCAAACGGGAGGAACACCGCAAGACGCTGGTCGCGGCCGCGACCTCCGGTAATCCCCGCTTCTTCCTCGGAACGGATTCTGCGCCGCATGTCGACCCGGCCAAGGAATGCGGCTGCGGCTGCGCCGGCATCTACACCGCGCCCAACACGATGAGCTGCCTTGCCCATGTGTTCGAAAACGAAGATGCGCTTGAAAACCTCGAAGCGTTTACTTCGCTGAACGGTCCGGCCTGGTACGGGCTTTCGCCGAACGTGGACACGATCACGCTGGTCAGGCGCGACGAACCGGTTACCTATCCGAAAAAGCGCGAGACCGGCGCGGGCCCGGTTACCATTTTCGATCCCAAATTCCCGCTCTACTGGAATGTCGAGGGCTGAACAGCGCGGCGCGTCACCCAGACCGTTCGGACAAAACTTGCGACAAACACCAGGGTCATCACCAGAACGATGGTCGGGGCCGGGGCGCTGTCGATGTAGAAGCTCGCATAGATCCCCAGAAACGATGAGCCGAGCGCGACGGCAAGGGCGACCAGCAGCATGACGGAAAACCGGCGCGACCACAGGAAGGCGATCGCTCCCGGCGCGACCAGCAGCCCGACCGACAGAATGATGCCGACGGCCTTGAGGGCGGCCACAACCGTCAGGGACAGCACAGTCAAAAGCCCATAGTGCAGGAACCGGGTCGGCAGGCCGATGGCGCGTGCGTGCTGGGGATCGAAGGCCTGCAACAGCAGGTCCTTGCGCCAGATGACGAGGAAACCCGTTGCCGCGATTGCGATCAGGCCGGCTTCCAGCAGATCGGCCGGTGTGATGCCGAGCATGTCGCCGAAAAGGATATGGTCGAGATGGACGGCCGAATGGACCTTCACATAAAGCACCATGCCAAGTCCGAACATGCCGGAAAACACAATGCCGAGGATCGTATCTTCCTTCACCCGGCTGTTTTCGGTGAGAAAACCGGTCGAAAGCGCACAGACCATGCCCGCCACGAAGGCGCCGATGCCGAGCGGCAGGCCGATCATGTAGGCCAGCACCACGCCCGGAAGGACGGCATGGGAAACCGCGTCGCCCATCAGCGACCAGCCCTTGAGCACCAGAAGGCAGGACAGGAGCGCCATCGGGATTGCGACCAGAAGCGTGATTGCAAAGGCCCGCAGCATGAAATCGAGCTGAAAGGGAAACAGTGCGAGTTCCACAAAGCCGCTCATTGTGCCGCCTCCCGCAGTGCCTGGCGGGCACGTCGTCTGGCGGCAAGCAGGCCATGCTTGGGAGCAAACAGGAAGGCGGCAAGAAACAGCAGCGTCTGCAGCACGATGATGATGCCGCCAGTCGCGCCATCCATGAAGTAGGAAACATAGGCGCCGACAAGCGAGGTCACAGCGCCGATTGCGGCGGCAAGCGCAACGAGGCGCGGAAACCGGTCGGTCAGAAGATAGGCGGTTGCTCCCGGCGTGACCACGAGCGCGATTACCAGAAAGGCGCCGACCGTCTGCAGGGCAGCCACGGTGGAGGCGGCCAGCAGGGTGAAGAACAGCAGTTTCATCCGGTCGGCATTGATACCGATGGAACGGGCATGGTTTTCATCGAAGAACACCACCATCAAATCTTTCCATTTGACGGAGAGGATCAGCAGGCTCAGCCCGCCGATGATGACAAGCTGGATCGTGTCGGAGCGGGTGATCGCCAGAACATTGCCCATGATGATTGTCTGGATGTCGATCGGGATCGACGAGACCGAGGCCATGAACAGGCCAAGGCCGAAGAAACCGGTGAAGATCAGGCCGATGATGGCATCTTCCTTCAGCTTGGTCTTGCGGTTGAAGAACAGCATGGCGCCGGCCGCAAGCCCGCCTGCCACGAACGCGCCGAGCGAAAACGGCAGGCCGAGCATATAGGCGCCGGCAACGCCGGGGACGATGGAATGGGACAGTGCATCGCCGATCAGCGACCAGCCCTTCAGCATCAGATAGGCGGAGAGAAAACCGCAGACGCCGCCGACCAGTGCGCTGACCCAGATTGCGTTCAGCATGTAACCATAGGTCAGCGGCTCGATCAGGCGTTCAAGCATCGCCACCCTCCGGCTTGGCTGGCGGGGCCGTCGAGGTGCCGTGTTCGCCATACATCACGAAGGGGCGCTCGTCGTCGGTGATCACCTTCAGCCGCCTCGTGTCGGCATCGGCATCCGCATGCAGTTCCGTGCCTTCCAGAATGAAATGGCGCAGCACGCCGCCAAAGACCTTCTCCAGATTTTTTTCGGTAAAGGTCGTTTCCGTCGGTCCATAGGCGACCACCGTGCCCTTGACCAGAACCGTGCGGTCGCAGAATGCGGGCACCGAGCCGAGATTGTGGGTCGAGACCAGCATCACCCGACCCTCGTCGCGCAGATCGCCGAGAAGGGCGATGATCTGCTCTTCGGTTTTGACGTCGACGCCGGTGAAGGGCTCGTCCAGAAGGATGATCTGTCCCTCCTGCGCCAGTGCCCGCGCCAGAAACACGCGCTTGCGCTGGCCGCCGGAAAGCTCGCCGATCTGGCGTTCGGCAAAGGCTGTCATGTTGACGCGCTCCAGCGCGGCATCGACCATGGCATGGTCGCGGCGCGTGGGGTGGCGCAGCCAGTTCATATGGCCGTAACGGCCCATCATCACCACATCGCGGACCAGAACCGGAAAGTTCCAGTCAACCTCTTCCGCCTGGGGAACATAGGCCACAAGGTTTTTCTTCAGCGCGGTGCGGGCGGGCAGGCCCAGTATCTCGACCGTGCCCTTTGCCAGCGGTGCAAAGCCCATGATCGCCTTGAACAGCGTCGACTTACCGGCGCCGTTGACGCCGACAAGGGCGGTTATGGTGCCGCGCGGAATTTCGAAACCCGCATCGACAAGTGCCGTATGGCCGTTGCGATAGGTTACGGTTACGTCGCGAACGACAAGGCCGGAGCCGGCCTCATTGCGGTGTGGCATTGCTCAGTCCTTCGGCAACGGTGCCGGTGGTGACAGCGAGAAGATCGAGATAGGTCGGAACCGGCCCGTCCGGTTCGCTCAGACTGTCGACATAAAGAACGCCGCCATAGGTCGCGCCGGTCTCCCGTGCGATCTGCCGCGCCGGCTTGTCGGAGACCGTGCTTTCGGAAAAGATAACATCGATATCGTTCGCGCGCATGGTGTCGATCACGTGGCGTATTTGCTGCGGTGTGCCCTGCTGGTCCGCATTGACCGGCCAGAGATAGAGTTCCTTCAGATCGAGATCGCGGGCAAGATAAGAGAAGGCCCCCTCGCTTGTCACCAGCCAGCGGCGTTCTTCGGGAATATCGGCAAGCATTTCGCGCATCGGCGCCAGTTCGGCGGCAATCTGTTCGCCATAGGCAGCGGCATTGGCGGTGTAGTCGCCGGCATTGTCCGGGTCGATCGAGATCAGCGCGTCGCGAATATTTTCAACGTAGATCGTGGCGCTGTCGGGCGACATCCATGCGTGCGGGTTGGGCCTGCCCTCATATTCGCCGCTCGAAATATCGATGGGGTCAATGCCGTCGGAAACCACGACATTGGGAACATCACCGATATTGCGGAGGAACTTTTCAAACCAGCGTTCAAGGTTCAGTCCGTTGGACAGGATGATGTCGCCATCGCGTGCCCGCAGAATGTCGCGCGGCGTGGGGGCGTAACCGTGGATTTCCGCGCCCGGCTTGGTGATGGATACGACATCTGCATGGTCACCGGCAATATTCTGCGCCATGTCGGCGATCACCGTAAATGTCGTCACGATTTTGGGTTTGTCTGCCGCGGAAGCGACAAGCGGCAAGGCGGCGAGCACGGTGCCTGCAAGGATGACATTGAGATGCATGGGGCCTCATCGGTTGACAGATCGGAGCGCTGCAGTTGCGAATGAGTTGCAAGTATGGCGGCGCCAGAGATGAATGTCAACGCTATTGCAAATCAGTTGCAAAAACTTGCTAAGTTAGTGTTTTCTTACGATAGGCAAGTTGGTTATCGTGGAGGATGCATAATTCCGATTATGGTTCAGGAAAGTGCCAAACCACAATATTTTCGGTGTGTTTTGCTCTTCTTGAACAGTTCGGTCTGGTTTACATTATGTGCTGATCTTTCAATCTGTGCCGCATCGCGATAGTTGTGCGGCCTGGATCAGCCAGTATAGAGATGAGGAGTTCCTGCGGCATGATTTCCGGACGGTCATTTTCTTCGTGGGATTATCAGGCGCTGGTGCGGCGAATGGCCGACTGTAATCCCATGGCCAACAATCCGCTGAAGACCAGGGCCGATATGCAGGCCGTGATGGCGGGGTTTTATGCGCCGCTCGCCCCCTGGTATTCGCCCGGCAATGCACGCCTGCGGCTTTCGGCGGGATCGGCCCATTACGATGATGACGCCGCCGAGATGGAAGCCTTCGTCCGGCCGCTCTGGGGCATCGTCCCGCTGGTGGCCGGCGGCTACAGTTTTGAAGATTGCCGGCGTTTCGTCGAAGGTTTTTCGCACGGCATGGATGCCAATCACGAGGAATTCTGGGGCGAGCCCGGCGATTTCGACCAGCGTCTGGTCGAGACGGCCGGTATTGCGTTGGCGCTTCTGCTGGCGCCGGAAAGCTTCTGGCGGCCGATGTCGGAACCTGCAAAGGACAAGGCCGAGCGCTGGCTTTTGAAGATCAACGAACGCGACGTGCCGGACAATAACTGGCTGTTCTTCCGCGTTCTGGTCAATCTCGGCCTCAGGAATGTCGGGCGGCAATGGTCTGAGGAGGCCGTGCGCGCTGCGCTTGAGCGCATCGAGACCTATTATCTCGGCGACGGCTATTACCGTGACGGCAAATGGGGCCATCGCGACTACTACCTGCCGATGGCGCTGCATTTCTACGGTCTGGTGATCGCCAAATGCGCCGGCGACATCTTTCCCGACTATGCCGAACGTTACCGGGAGCGCGCCCGGCTTTTCGCGCAGGATTTCCAGCATTGGTTTGCCGATGACGGTGCGGCCGTGCCCTATGGACGCTCGCTGACCTATCGCTTTGCCGAGGGCGCGTTCTGGGCGGCCTGCGCCTTTGCGGATGAAGAGGTGCTGCCCTGGGGGCGGGTGAAGGGTCTGCTTCTGCGGCATCTGCGGTGGTGGTCGCAAATGCCGATAGCTGATCGGGATGGCGTGCTCACCATCGGCTATGCCTATCCGAACCTGCTGATGTCGGAATCCTATAATGCGCCCGGCTCGCCCTACTGGGGCTTGAAGATTTTCCTCGTACTCGCGCTTGATGACAACCATCCGTTCTGGGTGGCGGAGGAAGAGGCGCCGGAAGCGCTGCCGAGCGGTCGCGTGTTCGCGCCGGCGGCCGGTTTTGCGCTCCGCCGTGCGCCCGGTGATGCGGTGATGCTGACCGGCGGCCAGGATGGACGTGAACATCGCCTTCATGATGCCAAATATGCCCGTTTCGCTTATTCATCGGCTTTCGGCTTTTCGGTGCAGTGCGATGTTACCTCGCCGGACCGTCCCGACTGCAGCGCGGTCGACAGCGGCATTGCCATCTCGCGTGACGGCCGGACCTATCTCTCCCGTGCGGTGATTACCGAAGAGGGGGCTGACCGGGGCATGGTCTGGGGCGTCTGGCAGCCGGATGACCGGCTCAGGATTGAAACCTGGCTGGATTTTGCCGGCGAGGGCTGGCATGTGCGCCTCCATCGTATCGATACGAAGGACCGGCTGTTTGTCAGTGAAAGCGGGTTTTCCGTCGACCGCACCGGCGAAAGCAAGCCGGGCTTTGCCAACGGGCTTTCCGCAGTCACCGGGCGCGCCTGTGTCGCCACGCCGACCCACACGACGGCGATTGTCGACCTTTCCGGCGAGCGGGCCGGCGAGATTATCCGTGCGGCCCCCAACACCAATATCCGGTTTCCGAGAACGCTGTTTCCGCGCCTCTTCGGCGAACTGCCGGCAGGCGAGCACTTCATCGCCACAGCTGTTTACGGCGTGACGAAGCGTGTGGACACGCTGCCGCCGGTTTCACTGCCGGACACGGTCAAGGCGTTTTGCGCCGAAAATGGCGTGAAACTGCAGGACTGAGCGCATTTTTGCTGGAGCCGGTGTTCCGGTTCCCGCGCTTGCCTTGGGGATGTTGTCGGGCGGGCTGTTCAGTTTTCGCTGTCCTGCTGCAGGCGGGCCATGTGGCGCACCCGTTCCTCACGCAAAAGACTGCGATAGCGCTCGAGGCTGCCTTTCAGGTGTTCGCGCATGGCATCGCGCGCGCCCTGTTCATCGCCGTTGGAAATGGCGAAGACGATGCGCTCATGTTCCTTGATCAGCAGGCTGCGATAGGCGATTTCGCCGCCCTCGTCGGTATCGATCTGGCCGGTCTGGGGGATGATCGATGTGCCCTGCATTTCAAGAAATGTCGCAAAAAGCGGGTTGTTGGTGGCCTTGGCGATGGCCAGATGCAGGCCGATATCGGCATCGCTCCAGGCCTTGCCGTCATTGCGCCCGGCAATGCCGGCGGCATGGCGCTCGAAAATCTCTTCCTCCTGGGCGGGGGAGCGCCTGAGGGCCGCAAGACCGGCCGCCTCGATTTCAAGCGGTGTGCGGGCTTCGAGAATCTCGAGAGAGGTATAGATCCGGTCGGAATCGACTGTCGGCTTGGTTTTCCTGAATGCAAAGGCGATCGGATCGAGCACGAAGACGCCGGCGCCCTGACGCGGCTCGACCAGACCGTCGGACCTCAAGGCCGCCACCGCCTCGCGCACCACCGTGCGGGAAACGCCGTGCTCCTGGGTCAGGCGCGCCTCGCTCGGCAGTTTCTCTCCGGGCAGAAACTCACCGTCCAGAATGGCTTTCCGCAGTGCCTCGCTGACCTTGTAGACCAGGGTTCCGTTGCGGGCGGCGGTTTGCGTGGTCAAAATTCATCCCCTTCGAGATCCGTCCTCAGCACAGCGGGCTTTTCACTGCGAAAGCAGGGTCGACGGACAGTCATGTTCGATTCAGTGCCAAAAATTGTATGATAAGTTGAACCGAAATGCAATATAACATTGTTTATAAAGGAGATGAGTGGAGCGCTGAAGTCAGGTTTCGCGACCCCAGACCTCGATCTGGGTCAATGCCGGAAACGGCGAGGGGTCGTCTGCCTTGATGAGTTTTTCAAGCCGCACCCATTCGGTCTCGCGTTCGGGAAAGGTGAAGCGCTGGCCGACCCCGGTTTTTTCAAGCGGGATGTCGATGCTGTGGCCGTCGCTGAAGGTCAGGCGGGCCGCGGTCCACCAGGCGTCATGTGGGAAGTCGGCGCGGGTATAAAGCACGACGGAATGAGCGATGACCCTGCGGCCGAAATCGACGGTCATGGTCGCGTCCGGGTCGCGGTTGATGCCCCAGCTTGTATAGGGCCAGAAGCCGTGGTCGTCGCTGGCGATCTCGCCGTCGATGGCATTGCGGGCGGCAAAGGCCGCCTCGCCGCGGGTCTCGACGCTGGCAAAGGCGTGCGGATAGGCGGTTTCGTTGCCGTGATGATCTGTCGGGTTGAGGGCAATATTGCGGGTGCCGGAAAGCGCGTCTTCGCCGGTGACATGGGCTGAAATTCGGTGGCTGTCGCCTGAAAAGGCTGTCGGCGCATAAACGGTCTTTGCATCGCCGAAGGGCACGGGAAAGCTGAAACTGCGCTGTTTCAGCAGAACAATGGCCGGCGCCAGCGCATTGTCGATATTCAGCGTCACGAACACGTCCGGACTGTCGGTCTCGACGGTAATCCGGTCGCCGGCTTCATAGGCCTGTCGATAAAACAGCGAAACGGCCGTCGTGCCGGTCTTGCGGGCGCGCACCTGTCCGGTCTTGTCGAGAACGGAAAGTGTGATCTCCATGGGGGTCTCCGTCAATTGATTGTCAGCCTGAGCGTTTCGCCGTTCAGGGGAATAAGGATGCGATAGAGTGTGTCGGGCCAGGCGGCCCTGAGGCGCTGGTCGGTAATCGCGATTGCCTCGACCTGCGGCCTGCCGCCGCCTTCGACGGCGATCTCGCCAAGGCAGGGAAGGGTGATCCGTTCCGCCGTCGCCTCAGGGCGCTCAGCGACCATCAGCGATAGCGTGGCCTGCCGGTCACCATGATATGTATCTGTTATTTCAATGCCTTTCCCCTTGGTGAAGGACACTTTCCGGTGGTAGCGCCTGACGCCCGCTTTGGCCGGATAGGCGCCGGCGATGTCCATCGAGATGCAGGCGTGGTCGTCTTCAAGCGAAACGGCCACATCGCTTGCCGCGAAGGCTTCGCCGTCCTGCTGCATGATGCCGTCGAAGCTCGGCAGATTGTGAAACGCGGACTGCATGGTCCAGATTTCGTAGCGGCGGGGAGAGAAGGTTTTGGCTGTATAGTTTTCCACGCCGACATCGATGAGGAACGGCTTGCCGTCCCTGTAAAGCGTGAAACTGCCGGTGTCGTTGTGGTTATGGCTGTCGCCATTGTCGCCGGCCTTGACGGCGAGCGCAAAGCGCGCGTCGCGTGCTGTCATCAGGCCGATGCTCGGGAAAAAACGGTCGCTGGCAGTTGGCCGCGGGACCGTGTGGGCGGCAAGGTCGCCGGCTGTCATTGCGCCTTGCAGGCGGTAGAACAGGTTGATTTCTTCCGGCTCGTCGGGGGCGGGCGATTCTTTCCAGTCGGCGGCGGCGAAATCGGTCAGAAGTGTTGAGCTGACGGCCTTGCCGAAGAGATATTCGCGCGCGCCGGAAAAGCCGGCCCGGGCGGATGAGTCGGCGAAGTTGAAATAGCGATCGCCGGCAACATGCATATGCGGAATGAACTCAGCGATGTTGCGGATCTTTTGCGCCTGCCACAGCGGCGCAAAGGCATCGGGCGCGACCGTCGCGAGGATATTCAGGGCGTTGAACAGGCAGAGCCCGGCATGCCGGTAGTAGAGCACGCCCTCCTCACAGGCGCCGTCCTCGCCGTAACCCTTCAGGAAAAAATCGAGGCTGGCCGCGGCCTTTTCGACGACGCTTCGGCGCGTCTTTTGGTCGAAAGGGCGGGAGAACGCGGCAAGCAGAACATTCTGGGTGCACCAGGCCGTCCAGTTGTTCATCGGCTCGCCGCCGCGGCCCATCCACCAGAAATGCTCTTCCAGATAGGGCCTGATGATGCGGTGGCTGATCTCGTGATCAAGCCGGGCGACGATCATCGGCGTGACCGCATCCAGCTCCGTTTCGAACAGGGCGGCAAGCACGGCCAGCTGGGCCCCGGTTTCGGCGGCGAACAGGTCGACTACAGGGCGGCGCGGGTCCGGCAGCGGCAGCGCCTTCGCGTCGCGGATATAGACATTGTGTGCGGGCAGCTGCCAGCCGCTTTCCTCGGCAATCAGCATTGCGCCGTCGATGATGCGGTCGAGGTAGCGCCCGTCACCAGCAACGCATTCGCCAAGCGCCAGCGCATTCAGCATGCGGCGGCGCCGCATATAGGGGGTCTCGTAGCCGATGCGGTCGCCGCTCAGGGAAAACGCGCGGTATCCGCTTGCCGTGAGGACCGGCCATTCCGCCGCGCAGGTTTCGGCGGATTTCGTCAGTCGGGCCGCATAGTCTTGGGGCAGGGATGACCATTTGTCGCGGTCGGCATAGGGCCAGGCCGGCGCGAACTGCGCAAAAATATCGGGCAAGGCCTCAAGGCGCTCACGAAACATTCCGTCCTCCCGGAACCGGCTGCTCCCCCTTGCGAAAAGGGATTTCTGTACGGTTCCAACTTGTTCTTTTTCCGTCTTCGGTCACGCGCCTGACGCTGTCAAAGGCGGCTGCCGGAATCCGGACTTGGCTATCCCCTAGCACATATATGTGATAAATTTTAGTCAAAAAAATACATTTTGGGATACTTGTATTATATCTTTTACGAAGATAGGATAAGTCAAAATCGCGAACGTCCGTCAGGGCGGTCGCTAAAAGCATTCCGGGGTTGTTCCGATGAGGCAATCCCAAGGATGGGAGGATCATGTGGCTGCCACCGGCTTGGATACCGCGAGCGGGCAAACGAGGAAAAAGCGTCGTGTGCTGACCAAGCGTCAGCAGACGCGGCGCGCCAGCCTCGTCGCCTATTCCTTCATTGCTCCGAACTTTATCGGTTTTGCCGTCTTCACGCTCGGGCCGATCATCTTCGCCTTCGCCCTGGCCTTCATGCACTGGGATGGCTCCAACCCGATCGAATTCGCCGGTCTTGCCAATTTCTTCGAGCTGTTTCACGACCGGGCCTTCCAGGCCGCCTTCTGGAACACGATCATCTACACGGTGTTTTCCGTGCCGCTGACCATGGCCTGCTCGCTCGGTCTCGCCATGCTGCTGAACAAGAAGATCTTCGGGCGCGATTTCTTCCGCGCGGCGATGTTCTTCCCCTATGTCGCCTCGCTGGTGGCTGCCGCCGTTGTCTGGAACATGCTGTTCAACCCGGAAATGGGTCCGGTCAACATGATCCTCTACACGTTCGGCATCGACCCGCAGAACCTGCCGGGCTGGGCTGCCGACAAGGACTGGGCGATGGTCACCATCATCCTGTTCGGCATCTGGAAACAGGCCGGCTATTTCATGGTGATCTATCTGGCCGGCCTTCAGGGCGTGAACCGCGAACTCTATGAGGCGGCCGATCTCGACGGCGCCAATTCCTGGCAGAAATTCTGGAACGTGACGCTGCCGCAGCTGGCGCCGACCACCTTCTTCGTCTCGGTGATGCTGACCATCAACTCCTTCAAGGTGTTCGATCAGGTCTACATGATCACGCAAGGCGGGCCGGGAACCTCGACGCTGGTGCTGGTCTACCACATCTACAACGAGGCCTTCATCTCCTGGGATCTCGGCTATTCGAGCATGGTCGCGCTTGTTCTGTTCGTGCTGGTTCTGGCCGTGACGTTGATCCAGTTCCGCTTTTCGCGCAGCCTTGATTAGGGAGAGGGTGAGATGAAAATTTTCGGTCGCAAGATCAAACTGTCCACCGTCGCTCTTTATGCGCTGATCATCGTCATCACGATCATCATGCTGCTGCCGTTTGCGTGGATGCTGTCGGCGTCGCTGAAGTTCAATCGCGAGGTGTTCGAATTCCCGATCCACTGGATCCCGGAAAATCCGCGCTGGTCCAACTATGTGCAGATCTGGACCAAGATCCCGCTCGGCCTGTTCGTGTTCAACACCGCCAAGATCACGATCATGGTGACGCTGTTGCAGCTGTTCACCTCGTCGTTCGCGGCCTATGCCTTTGCCAAGCTGAAATTCCCCTACCGCGATGTGCTGTTCCTCGGCTACATCGCCACCATCGCCATGCCGTGGCAGGTCTACATGGTGCCGCAGTTCATCCTGATGCGGGAATTCGGGCTTTATAACACCCACTGGGCGCTGATTGCGCTGCAGGCGTTTACCGCCTTCGGCGTGTTCCTGATGAAGCAGTTCTACATGTCGATCCCGGATGAGTTGTGCGAGGCGGCCCGCGTCGACGGCATGAACGAATACCAGATCTGGTGGAAGATCATGCTGCCGCTGTCGAAGCCTGCCCTGTCGACGCTGACGATCTTCACCTTCGTCTTCGCCTGGAACGACTTCCTCGGCCCGATGATCTACCTGACGCAGACGGACCTGAAGACCATCCAGATCGGCCTTCGCATGTTCATCTCGCAGTATTCGGCCGAATACGGGCTGATCATGGCCGCCTCCGTCGTTGCAATCATCCCCGTTCTCGCCGTCTTCCTGGCGCTCCAGCGCTTCTTCGTCGAAGGCGTCGCCAATGCCGGACTGAAAGGCTGATCCCGATGACCGCTTACGAGAAAATCACCGCCGTCGCCCCGATCACCGATGCCGAAGTCGCCGATGCCATCAAGGTCGCGGTCGCACAGGTGCGCCGCAACCTGCCGGACTTCACCTATCGCCAGCAGAACCATTCGAGCGTGAATAATTTCTATCCGGCGATCGACAATGACCAGTGGACCTGCGGTTTCTGGCCGGGCGAGATTTGGCTGTCCTTTGAGCTGACCGGCGACAAGGTGTTTCAGCACGCCGCCCAGATCCAGGTGCAGAGCTTCCTGCACCGGATCGAGAATAAAATTGAAGTCGATCACCACGATATGGGCTTCCTCTATTCGCCAACCTGCGTTGCCGCCTGGAAACTGGTGGGCGACGAGGATGGGCGAAAGGCCGCGATCCTGGCAGCCGATCAGCTGATTGCGCGTTTTCATGAGGTCGGCGGCTTCATCCAGGCCTGGGGCGAGATGGGCGCGCGGGAAAACTACCGCTACATCATCGATTGCCTGCTGAACCTGCCGCTGCTCTACTGGGCGAGCCGCGAGACGGGCGACGAAAAATACCGCGATATCGCCCGCATTCATGCGGCAACCACGCTGGCCCATTCCTTCCGTGAGGACGGGTCGACCTATCACACCTTTTTCATGGACCCGGAAACCGGCGGCCCGGTAAAGGGCGTTACCGTTCAGGGCTATCGTGACGACAGCGACTGGGCGCGCGGGCAGGCATGGTCGGTCTACGGGCTGGCGCTTTCCTACCGCTACGACCCGAAGCCGGAATATGCGGCCATGTTCAAGAAGGCGGTCGATTTCTTCATGACGCGCCTGCCGGCCGACATGGTGCCTTATTGGGACATGATCTTTTCAGACGGCGATAATGAACCGCGCGACTCCTCCTCCGCCGCGATCGTCGCCTGCGGCCTTCTCGAAATGGCCGACATTGTCGGCGGCGAGGAGGCCGCACAGTATCGCGATATCGCCAGGCGTTTCGTGAAGAGCCTGGCCGATGGTTATGCCGTGAAGGACCCGGCGGTCTCCAACGGCCTCGTGCTCCACGGCACTTATTCGAAAAAGACCCCCTACAACACCTGCACGCCGGAAGGCGTCGACGAGTGCGTCTCCTGGGGCGACTACTATTATCTCGAGGCGTTGACGCGGCTTTCGCGCAACTGGTCCTCATACTGGTAACGCCCGAGGCGGTTTGAAAAGGATACGATTATGTCCGGTATCTCGCTGAGAAAACTGAGAAAAACATACGGCGCGCTGACAGTCGTTCACGACATCGATCTGGAAATCGCCGACAAGGAATTCATCATTCTGGTGGGCCCCTCCGGCTGCGGCAAATCGACCACGCTCAGGATGATTGCAGGGCTGGAAGAGGTTTCGTCGGGCGAACTCTATATCGGTGACGAACTTGTCAACGATGTGCCGTCAAAGGAACGCGATATCGCCATGGTCTTTCAGAATTATGCGCTCTATCCGCATATGACGGTCTACAAGAACATGGCATTTGGTCTTCAGCTCAGAAAGGCGCCGGAAGCCGAGATCGATCAAAAGGTCCGCGAAACGGCGAAAATTCTCGATATCGAACATCTCCTCAACCGCAAGCCGAAGGCGCTTTCCGGCGGTCAGCGCCAGCGCGTGGCGCTGGGTCGCGCCATGGTGCGCAATCCGGAGGTGTTCCTGCTCGACGAACCGCTGTCGAACCTCGACGCCAAGCTGCGCGGTTCGATGCGCACGGCAATCACCAAGCTGCACCGCCAGCTCGACAGCACCTTCATCTATGTGACCCACGACCAGGTGGAAGCCATGACCATGGCCGACCGGATCGTGGTGATGAAGGACGGTTACATCCAGCAGGTCGACACCCCGCAGATGCTCTACGACCACCCGGTCAACATGTTCGTGGCCGGCTTCATCGGCGCGCCGCAGATGAACATGCTGCCGGTTACCGTCGAGCGCGACGGCGACAACTGGATCGGCCGGTTCCATGAGACGGCGTTTCCGCTGCATGTTGGCGACAAGGCAGACAGGCTGGCGCCCTATGAGGGCAAGGAAATCATGCTCGGTCTCAGGCCGGAGAATTTCCATGAATCCCAGCCCTACGATATCGAACCGGAGCTTACCTGCCCGTTTTCGGCGCTGGTCGATCTGGCCGAACCGATGGGGGCTGAAATCCACCTCAACATGACCGCGCACGGCCATGACATGATCGCGCGGGTGTCTCCGCGCTGCACGGCGAAGGATGGCGAAACCATCGAACTGATCGCCGATCTCGTCAATCCGCATCTTTTCGACAAGGAAACGGAGCAATCCATTCTTTACTAGCACAACGGGTTTGAGGGGCGCGGGAGGCGTCTTCATATGAACTGGCTGACCAACTGGATGATGCGTGAAGGACCGGGCATTCCCAAGAATGCGCCGAAGAAGAAGGGTCTTGCCCTGTTCGCCTTCATTATCGTCCGCGAGGCCTGGGACCTATTCAGGCTCAACCTGCTGATGCTGGTGTGTTCCATTCCCGTGGTCACCGCGCCTGCCGCGCTGGCCGCCGGCATGAGCATCACCACTGTGATGATCGAGGACGAAAACGTCTGGCTCTGGCGGGATTTCCGCCGCGCGTTTGGCCGTTATTTTCTAAAGGCCACGGGCTGGGGGCTTCTGGCCGCGCTGATCCTCGGCCTGTCAGGCTACGCGGTTTATATCTATGGCCAGCTTGCCCGCCATGCGCTGGTTTATGTCGTTCCGGTCGCCATTGGTGTCTGTGTCATTGCTTTCGTGGCTGCGGTCACGGTCTGCCTGTTCTCAGCGCTGACGCGGTTTCCGCTTTCCGGCAAGAGATTGCTGCAGGTGGCGCTTCTGGCAGCCCTTGCCCGGCCGCTGCCCGTGCTGACGGGCCTCGTCTTCGTGGCGGCGCTCTGGCTCATCCATATCGCCTTTTATCCGGTCACCGTGTTCACCCCGGTGGTCTTCAACTTTTCCCTTGGCGCGCTCGCACTGGCATTTTCGGCGCACAAGGCAACCGGTTTCGCGTTCTCCCGTATCAGGGGGGTGGATAGTCCGGACGCGCAAACCATGGCAACGGCGCAAAAGCGCGCCTAAACGGAGGAGTAATCATGAAAAATCTGCTCAAACTGACCCTTCTGGCAACAGTCGGCCTGATGCCGCTTGCTGCCCAGGCACAGGACAAGACGACCATCAACTGGGCGCTCTGGGATTGGGATGCAACGGCCTATTACCAGCCGATCATCGATGCCTTCGAGGCCAAATATCCCGATATCGAGGTTGAACACACCGATCTTGGTTCGGCCGACTTTCCGGCAATGCTGATGACCCAGCTTTCCGGTGGCGGCTCGGACCTCGATGTTGTTCTGGTGAAGGACACGCCAAGCTATGCAAACCTTGTGCGGACCAATCTCCTGACCCCGCTTACCGAAGATATCAAGGAAAACGGCATCGATACCGAAGCCTATGGCGGGCTGATCGAGGCGCTGACGGTTGATGGCAACATCTACGCCCTGCCGTTCCGTTCGGATGTCTGGATCCTTTACTATAACAAGGATCTGTTCGACGAAGCGGGTGTCGAGTACCCGACCAACGACATGACCTGGGACGAATTTGCCGAAAAGGCCCGTGCGCTGACAACCGGTTTCGGCGCCAACAAGACCTATGGCGGCCTGTTCCACACATGGCGTTCGACCGTGCAGCTGCCCTGCATCATGGATGGCGAACACACGCTTGATGGCGGCTCCTACGAGTTTCTTGCGCCCTGCTATGAGCGTGTGCTGAGCCTTCAGGAAGATGGCGCGGTACAGTCCTACGCCCAGCTGAAGACCTCCGGCACGCATTATTCCGGTCCGTTCTACAACGGCGCTGTCGCGATGATGCCGATGGGCAGCTGGTTTATCGGCACCCAGATCCAGAAGGTCGAATCCGGTGAATCGCTGGCGACCAACTGGGGTATTGCCCGTTATCCGCATATCGAGGGCGTTGAGGCCGGCACCACGGCGGCCACGGTCACTTCGATCGGCGTTGCGGCCAATTCCGAGCACAAGGATGCGGCCATGAAGTTCGCCAATTTCATCGCCGGACCGGAAGGCGCAAAGGTGATCGCGGAAACCGGCACCTTCCCGGCACTGATGACCGATGATGCCCTGGCGACGATCGCCGCCAAGGAGGGCTTCCCGGAAGACGAGACCAGCAAGGGCGCCCTGAAGACGGTTCGCAGCTATCTCGAAATGCCGGTCAACCTGAAGGCGGCCGATATCGAGGTTGTGCTCAACCGGGCGCATGACAACATCATGACCGACAACATCTCGATTGAAGATGGATTGGCGGATATGGATGAGGGCGTTCAGCAGGTCCTGAACAAGTAACCCGCTTCGTAAAATTGCACGCTCCGGTCTTGCGGCCGGGGCGTGCCGTGTCTTCAGCGCACTTCATTCTTTCGGCAGCCCTGCCAAAAAAAGTCCGTCTTCTTGATATGTCAGGTTGACGATACCGTTGTTTCAGCATCACATGCGCGTCGTAATTCAGGGAGGGGATCATGGTTGACACCGTTTCACTGCGTGAGGCTTTTGCGGAGCGTTTCGGCGGCACCCCGCAGCTTTTCCGCGCGCCCGGACGGGTGAACCTGATCGGCGAACATACCGACTACAATGATGGCTTCGTCATGCCGGCAGCGCTCGAATTCGAGGCGCGGGCCGCGGCATCCGTGCGCGATGACCGCATCGTCCGCATTCACTCGCTCAACAATGGCCAAAGCGCCGAAATCGACCTTTCTGCGGAAGGAAACACGCCGCGCGGTGACTGGACGGATTACGCCTTCGGTGTTGCCGTCATGCTCGCGGCCGCCGGAAAGCAGTTTTCCGGCGCGGATATCCTTGTGTCCTCGAGCGTTCCCGTCGGGTCCGGCCTTTCGTCTTCGGCCGCACTTGAGGTGGTGGTCGGCTACACCCTGCTTTCGCTCTCCGGCCATGCTGTCGATACCGTCGAACTGGCCCAGATCTGCCAGAAGGCGGAAAACGACTATGTCGGTATGCGTTGCGGCATCATGGACCAGTTCATCTCCTGCAACGGCGTGCATGACCATGCGCTGATGATCGATTGCCGCTCGCTTGAGAAAAAGCCGGTGCCGATCGATCCGAAAGCGCGCATCGTGGTGGCCAATTCCATGGTGCACCATGCCCTTGCTGATGGCGAATACAACAAGCGCCGGAACTCCTGCGAGGAGGGCGTGCGCCTGCTGACGCCTGCGCTCGGCGATATTGCGGCGCTGCGCGATGTCAGCTTCGCCGCGCTTGAGGAAAACCGTGATTTCCTGCCCGAACTCACCTATCGCCGCTGCCGCCATATCGTCACCGAGAACGAGCGTGTGCTGACAGCTGCCGACGTGCTGGAGCGCGGAGATCTCGACGCCTTCGGGCAACTGATGAACGCGTCGCACGCCTCGATGCGCGATGATTACGAGATTTCCTGCGCGGAGGTCGACACGCTGGTGGAGATCGCGCAGTCGCAGGCCGGCGTGTTCGGCGCGCGGATGACCGGCGGCGGTTTCGGCGGCTGTGTGGTCGCTCTGGTTGCCGCCGAGGCCGTCGATGGCTTTATCGAAAATGTGCGTTCGGCCTATCGTGAGGCCACGGGCCATACTTCCGATATCTTTGCCTGCGCGCCGCAGGATGGCGCCGGTCCCCTTGACGAATAAAAGGGATGGCCGGATGAACGAGACGACAAGGACTTGAGCCGATGAACATGTTTTCCGATCACCCGCACCGCCGTTACAATCCGCTTTCCGGCGAATGGGTTCTGGTTTCCCCCCATCGCGCCAAACGGCCCTGGCAGGGGCAGGTCGAGGATGCGGTGGTGCCGGATATGCTCGCCCATGATCCGGAATGCTATCTTTGCGCCGGCAATACCCGCATCAACGGCGAGAAAAACCCGGACTATGAAAGCACCTTCGTCTTCGACAATGATTTTGCCGCGCTGACCGAGGACGCACCGAAACAGCGCTTCGAGGATGGGCTGCTGCTGGCCGAAGGCGAAAGCGGCATCTGCCGCGTCATCTGCTTTTCGCCGCGTCATGATCTCACACTCGCCCGTATGCCGGTTGCCGATATCGCCAAGGTGGTCGATACCTGGGTCGCGCAATATGAGGAGCTCGGCATCCACCCCCATATCAGCCATGTCCAGATTTTCGAAAACCGCGGCGCGATGATGGGTTGTTCCAATCCCCATCCGCACGGCCAGATCTGGGCAAGCCGCAGCCTGCCCAATGAAGCGGCGAAGGAAACCGAAAATCAGCGTGCCTATTACGAAAAGCACGGCACGCCGTTGCTGATGGCCTACCTGCAACAGGAACTGGCGCTTGGCGAACGCATCCTGTTCGAAAATGACGGCTTCGTGGTGCTGGTGCCCTATTGGGCGGTCTGGCCGTTCGAGACCATGGTGCTGCCGAAGCGCCATATCCGCTCGATGGAAGAAATGACGGAGAAGGAACGCGAGGATCTCGCCGAGGCGTTGTCGAAGATCACCATACGCTACGACAACCTGTTCAAGACTTCTTTCCCCTATTCCATGGGCTTTCACCAGCGCCCGACCGATGGTCATGATCATGATGAATGGGTGATGCATGCCCATTTCCTGCCGCCGCTGTTGCGCTCGGCAACGGTGAAGAAATTCATGGTCGGTTTCGAACTGCTCGGCTCGCCGCAGCGTGACCTGACCGCCGAACAGGCCGCCGAGCGGCTGCGTGATCTCCCCGAAACCCATTATCTCGCTGGCTGATCAACCGGCAGAACCAGGATATGAAGGCCGGCGGCAGACTGCTGCCGGTGACGACGCGCGAAGACGCAGAAAGAGGAGCAATGTCTTCACAGCCGAACATCGCATGGCTTGCCGACCCGCAGGTGTTTGCGGTCAACCGTCTCGATCCCGTCTCCGATCATATTGCCTGGCCGTCTGCCGAAGCCGCATCACGCGGGACCGACAATCCGTTGCGGCAGAGCCTTTCCGGCCGCTGGGCCTTCAGCCTGGCGGAAAATGTCGATGCGCGTCCCGAAGGCTTTCATGCGCGCGATTTTGATGTCTCCGGCTGGGATGAAATCGAAGTGCCCGGCTATATGCAGCTTCAGGGGGTCGGGAAAAACCAGTACGTCAACACGCAATATCCCTGGGAGGGCCGCGAGGCCCTGCGGCCGCCGGAGGTGGCAAGGGACAATCTCGTTGGTTCGTACATACGTGATTTCACCTTCAGCAGCATACCCGGAACCGGCCGGGTGGTGCTGACATTCGACGGTGTCGAGACGGCGTTCTTCGTCTGGCTCAACGGCGTGTTCGTGGGCTATGGCGAGGACAGTTTCACGCCCTCGCGTTTCGATGTCACCGACCTGATCGCCGATGGCGAAAACCGGCTGGCGGTGCAGGTGTTCCAGCGCTCGTCTGCAAGCTGGATCGAGGATCAGGATTTCTGGCGGCTGACCGGTATTTTCCGCGATGTCTGGCTGGAAAAGCAGCCGGCGCTTCATCTCGAAGACCTGTTCGTCACCACCGATCTTTCCGACGATTTCACCGCGGCAAAGCTGAAGCTTGCGATGAAAATCGCGTTCGCGGACCCCGGTGCGCGTGTTGAAGTGGCGCTTTCAGACCGGGACGGCAATTGGGTGGTCGAACCGCAGCACTTTGCAGCGGCAGATGACATGGAACCCGTCTTCGATGTCGCGTCACCGGACCTGTGGAGCGCCGAAGCGCCCAATCTCTACGATCTGGCCATTACCCTGAGGAACGCCGACGGGACGACCGCCGAATTCATCGCCGAACGTATCGGCTTCCGCCGTTTCGAGATCATCGACAGGGTCATGCATCTGAACGGCAGGCGCATCGTCTTCAACGGCGTCAACCGGCACGAGTTCAATCCGGTCCGGGGCCGGGCGGTGACATATGAGGACATGCTGTTCGATGTGCGCTTTTTCAAACGCAACAACATCAACGCGGTGCGCACCAGCCATTATCCCAACCAGTCGGCCTTCTACCGGCTGTGCGATGAATACGGGCTTTATGTGATCGATGAGGCCAATCTGGAAAGCCACGGGTCTTGGCAGAAGGATAACAAGATCGAGCCGAGCTGGGTGGTGCCCGGCGACCGGCCGGACTGGCGCGACTGCGTGCTGGACCGGGCCCGTTCGATGCTGGAGCGCGACAAGAACCACGCTTCCATCCTGATCTGGTCCTGCGGCAATGAAAGCTTCGGCGGCCGCGTCATCTACGACATGTCGAACTGGCTGCGCGCGCGCGATCCCTCGCGGCTGGTCCATTACGAAGGTATCTTTCACGACCGGCGGTATGATGGCACATCCGACATGGAAAGCCGGATGTATGCGCGGCCCGGGGATGTCGAGGCGTGGCTGAAGGACGATCCGCAAAAGCCGTTCATCCTGTGCGAATATACCCATGCCATGGGCAATTCCTGCGGCGGTATGCATCTCTATACCGATCTTGCGGACAAATATCCGCACTATCAGGGCGGTTTCATCTGGGACTATATCGATCAGGCGCTGGCGTTGGGCGATGGCAAGGTCGACCGCCGTCTCGGCCTGGGTGGCGATTTCGATGACCGGCCGTCCGATTACACCTTCTGCACCGATGGCATCGTGACCGCGTGGCGGGAGGAAACGCCGAAGGTGCAGGAAGTCAGGGCGCTCTATCAGTCTTTCGCCATCAGTCCTGCGCGTGAGGCGGTGACGATCCGCAACCGCAACCTGTTCGTCTCTTCCGCTGCATTATCGCTTGGCATCCGGCTTTTGAAGGATGGCGTGGCGGTGTTTTCAACCACGATGGAACCGCAGATTGCGGCGGGCGAAACCGTGACCGTGCCGTTCGATCTGCCCGACGACCTTGCGCCCGGTGAATATGCCGTACAGGCATCGCTGTGCCTGAAGGCGAAAACGCTGTGGGCGGAAGCAGGCCATGAGGTTGCCTTCGGCGAACATGTCTTCCAGGTGGAGAGCGATGTTGCAGCATCTGCGCCGGTGGCGCTGAAACCGATCCGCGGTGATCTTCACCTCGGTGTTGAAACGTCGGACTGTTCGGCGCTGTTTTCGGAAATTTTCGGCGGCATGACCTCGCTGAGGGCGGACGGCATCGAGTTCATGCGCCGCCCGCCGCGTCTCACTTTCTGGCGGGCGATGACCGACAATGACCGCGGCCGCAATCACGGCTTCGATAGTGCCGTCTGGCAGGCGGCAAACCTTTATTACAAGCGTGGGCCGGTGGTGGTTGACGCCGAGGGCGACGAGCCATCCGTGCGCTACCGTTTCTCGCTGCCCGGCCTTGCCGTTGAGCCGGAGGTCACCTATCGGGTCGGGCACGACGGGCGTATCCATGTCACGGCTGATTTTCCGGGGGGCGAGGGGCTGCCAAATCTGCCGGTCTTCGGCCTGCAGTTCACCATGGCGCCGGCATTCGACCGCTTCCGTTATTACGGGCTCGGGCCGGAGGAAAACTATGCCGACCGGTGCCGCGGCGCGCGTCTGGGTATCTACGAGCGGTCCGTTGCCGGCAATCTCACGCCCTATTCGGTGCCGCAGGAATGCGGAAACCGCACCGGCACGCGTTTTGCCGAGGTGATGGATGAAAACGGCCGGGGCCTGCGCTTTGTCGCCGAAGGAAAGCCGTTTGAATTCAACGCGCTGCCCTATGGCACGATGGAGCTTGAGACGGCGGAACGGCCGGAGGAACTGCCGCCGGTTACCAAAACGATGGTGACGATCGCCGCGCGGCAGATGGGTGTCGGCGGTGATGACAGCTGGGGCGCGCCGGTGCACGACCCCTACAACATACCTTCCAATGAACCGCTTTCTCTCGCATTCTCTGTCGTGCCGATCGGTTTAAAAGGCAATTCGTGATTTCAGGGCACGTTTCGTGCTGACAAGGAGATTGATGAAATGGCAATACTCGTAACAGGCGGCGCCGGCTATGTCGGCAGCCATATGGCCCATGCACTCACCGACCGCGGCGAAGATGTCGTGGTGATTGACGATCTTTCGACCGGGCACCGCGAACTGATCCCGGAAAAGGCGAAGCTGGTTGAAGGCGACATTGCCGACAAGAAGCTGGTCTCGAAGCTGATCGCCGATGAAAACATCAATGCCATTGCCCATTTCGCCGGCTCTATCGTGGTCTCAGATTCCGTCTCCGATCCGCTGACCTATTACGAAAACAACACGGTCAAATCGCGCGCGCTGATCGAAACGGCGGTTGCCGCGAAGGTCGAGGCCTTCCTGTTTTCCTCCACCGCTGCCGTCTATGGCGAGCCGGGCGTCGATCTGCTGGACGAGGAGCAGAACCTGCAGCCGGTCTCGCCCTATGGCTGGTCCAAGCTGATGACCGAGGTGATGCTGCGTGACAGTGCGGCAGCCTATGGCCTGAAATATGCGGCCTTGCGTTATTTCAACGTCGCCGGCGCCGATCCTCAAGGCCGTACCGGCGAGACCCGCGAGCACGCCACCCACCTGATCGAGATCGCCGCGCAGGCCGCCACCGGGCGGCGCAACCGCATGCAGATCTTCGGCACGGATTATCCCACGCCGGACGGCACCTGCTTGCGCGACTATATCCACGTCACCGACCTGATCGACGCCCATGTGAAGGCGCTGATGCACCTCCTGAACGGCGGCGACAACTTCGTTGCCAATTGCGGCTATGGCCACGGCTTTTCGGTGCTTGAGGTGGTCGGCGCCATCAAGCGCGTTTCCGGCGTCGATTTCCGCGTCGACATGGCCGAACGCCGCCCCGGCGATCCGCCGGCGCTGGTGGCCGATTCCGCCCGGGTGCGTGAAATCCTCGGCTGGGAGCCGCAATATGACGATCTCGAAACCATCGTCCGCCACGCGCTGGCCTGGGAAGACCAGCTGGTGAAGGGCCGCGTCAAGCTGTAACAGAGAACCCGTCGAGGCCGGGCAGTCAGTGTCCGGCGTCGGCGGGCGAAACCTTGATCGCGCCGGGTTTGCGCATGATCAGCACCAGCGGCATCAGTGCGATGGTCACGAGCATCATCAGCTTGAAATCGTCCAGATAGGCGATCATTGCCGCCTGCAGGTTGATTTCCGAATTGACCAGGAACACCAGAATATGGTGGCCGAAGCCGGTTTTTTCCGCCACATCGGCAAGGCGCGGGCCGCTTTCGACGATCTTTGCGGTCATTTCCGTGCGGTTGGTGGCGATGTTCCAGGCAAGCACTGTCGAAAGCAGCGAGATGCCGACGCTGGAACCGATATTGCGCACCAGGTTGAACACGCCGGCCGCCTCCGCCCGGTAGCGCGCCTCGAGCGTTGCATAGGCAAGCGCGGAGAGCGGCACGAAGACGAGGCCGAGACCAAAACCCTGAATGATGCCCGTCACGATGATCGGCTGTTCGCCCATGCTGACGGAAAAACCGGTCATCATATGCATGGACCAGGCTGTGAGCGACAGGCCGAGCAGGATGGCGATGCGGCTATCGATCCGGTTGGAGAGCCGGCCATAGATCATCATCGCGATCATCGTGCCCAACCCGCGCGGGGCCATGATCAGGCCCGAACGGCTGGCGGTATAGCCGAGCACGTCCTGTAACATGGCCGGCAGCAGCGCCGAACCGCCGAGGACCATGGCGCCGACCAGTGCGCTCAGGGCAAGGGCTGTCAGCAGGTTCTTGTCCTTCAGCACATGCAGTGAAATGAACGGGTCGCGGGCGTTGCGGATATGGATGCCGAAAACCCAGAGGCCGGAGACGAACAGGCCGGTCTCGATCCAGATTTCCGTCGACTGGAACCAGTCTTCGGCCTGCCCGCGGTCGAGCACCAGTTGCAGCGCGCCGATGGCAATGGCCAGCATGGCGAAACCGAAAAAGTCAAAGCGGCGCACCTTTGGCGGCGTCTTTGGCAGGAACAGCATCATGCCGACAATCGCCAGAATACCGACCGGCAGATTGACGTAGAAGACATAGCGCCAGCCCCAGTTCTCCGTCAGCCAGCCGCCCAGCGTCGGGCCGATGATCGGGCCGAGCATGACGCCCATGCCCCATATGGCCATGGCCTGACCATGGCGTTCGCGGGGGTTGATGTCGAGCAGAACGGTTTGCGACAGCGGCACGAGGCAGGCGCCGAACAGGCCCTGGAGCACGCGGAAGACGACCATTTCGTTGAGGCTTGAGGCCATGCCGCAGGCCATCGAGGCGACAACGAACCCGGCTGCCGAGACAATAAAAACCTGCCGAAGGCCGAAGCGGTCAGACAGCCAGCCGGTGACCGGCGTGATGATTGCCGAGGCAACGATATAGGAGGTCAGAACCCAGGTGATCTGATCCTGGCTGGCGCCAAGCGAGCCGCGCATGGATGGCAGCGCCACATTGGCAATGGTGGTATCCAGCACCTGCATGATGGTTGCCAGCATGATGGATATGGACAACAGGCCCTTGAAGGGAACGTTGAGCATATCCATCGGCTCGGCCGTGGCGTCACTCATTCCGCGCACCGGTTGCGGCAATTGCCGTCTCGCCGAGACCAAGCGCTGCCAGCCCGTTTTCAACGAAGTGCGGCAGGCCGCGCGCATGTCCGGTATCGACGTCGACCGTGGCGCTCATGCCGATGCGCAGCGGCGGCGCACGGTCATCGAGGTTGAGCGCGATGCGGACCGGAACGCGCTGGACCACCTTGACCCAGTTGCCGCTGGCGTTCTGGGCGGGGATCAGTGAAAAGGCCGAGCCGGTGCCGGCGCCGATGCTTTCAACCGAACCGCTGATGGTCGTGTCCGGATAGGCATCGATCGTGACTTCGACCGGCTGGCCGGCCCGCATGTGGGTCAGTTCCGTTTCCTTGAAATTCGCCTCGATCACGGTCGAAGCGGTTTCGACAAGGGTGAGCACACTGGACGCGGTGGAGACATACTGGCCGGGCCTGAGCGACGTGGTCTGGGTGACGATGCCATCGGCAGGCGCCGTGACCCTTGTGCGTTCCAGGTTGAGTTCGGCCGCCGAAAGCCTTGCAAGGGCGGCCATGACATCGGGATGTTTGTCGGTTTCGATTTCCGGGTCACCGCCAAGGGCGGCCCTGGCGCTGGCGACGTCCTGTCTGGCGCCGGTGACCGAGCCTTCGGCTGTCTTCAGCGTCAGGTCGGCCTCGTCGAGCGCGGTCTGGCTGACTGCGCCCTGGCCAAGAAGAGTCTTCTGGCGGCTCTGGCGCGTGCGGGCGATGTCCAGCGCCTTTTCGGCAGTGTCGAGCTGGGCAACGGCTTTCAGATAGTCGGTTTTCAGTTTCTCGACATCCAGTCTCGCCGAAGCGACCGCGGCTTTCGCCTGGTCGACGGCGTTTACATAGGTTGCATCGTCGATCCGGAACAGCAGGCTGCCTTTGCCGACCCGGTCGTTTTCGCCGGGGCCGATCGCGACAATCTCGCCGCTGACCTGCGGCACGATCCGCACCTGATCCTGGCTGATATAGGCATTTTCGGTCGAGACGATGCGTCCGCCGGTGACATAGACATAGCTGCCGATGACGGCCAGCAGCACCGGCACCGAGGCCATCAGGATAAAACGGCCCGGCCTGCGGCGCTTTGCGGAAACCGTGTTTGCATTATTTTCGTCGGCAACCATTGTCGGCTCGACCGAAACATTCTGGTCGGAGGAACTGCTCATGACCTTTTCCTGGTAGAATGGCCGTTGTCGCGGCGGAATTGTCAATTGGGACATTGGCAAATAGGATACATTAATGTATCTAATATTACCGATGTGTCCTGTCAATAGGATTCATTGGTGTTTCTTATCGAGGTGTAGATGTCGAATCCGAAGCCCGAACGCAGACGTGGCGAAGCACTGGAAGCCGCGATCCTTGAGGCCGCGTGGGACGCGCTGATGGAATCGGGCTATGCCGCGTTGACCATGGAGGCGGTCGCAAGGCGCGCAGGCACCAGTCGCCCGGTGCTTTACCGCCGCTGGCCGAACGTCGCAGAGCTGACGGTTGCGGCCATGCGCCACCATCTGGCGGCCAATCCGCTCGAGATTCCCGATACGGGCAATCTGAGAGACGATGTGATCGGCCTCATGCGCCACATCGTCGAACGGCGTACGCGCATGGGTTCGTTGATTTCGGTTGAGCTCAGCGGTTTCTTCCGCGAGACCAATTCCAGTCCGGCCAAGCTGAAAACCCAGATCGTCTCGCGCGAACAGCATGTCATGGAAATATTGCTGAGCCGGGCAATCGCGCGCGGCGAGATCGAGGACCGGGTTATTCGACCGCGCGTCATCTCGCTGCCGGTCGATCTCCTGCGCAACGAGATGATGATGACGCTGGAGCCGGCGAGCGATCAGTCGATCGCGGAGATCACGGACGAAATATTCCTGCCGCTTGTTGGTTATCGCCGCGGCCGTGAATAGAGCCCGAGAAGATCAAGGCAGGGGGAATTAAAGCCTACGGATATAGTCGGCCAGCCGTTCGGCCGCGTCTTCCAGCTGGCCGGCATTGCGCAGGAAGCAGGCCCTGAGGAACGGTTCGCCGCCCGGCCCGAAGGCGGAGCCGGGTGCAAGGCCGACGCCGGTCTTGTCGACGATATCCAGTGCTGCCCGGCGGCTGTCGGTGATGCCGTCGATCTTCAGGAAGGCATAAAGCGCACCGTTGGGCTTCAGCGTCTCGACCCTGTTGGTGGCCAGAAGCCGGTCGCAGAGAATGTCGCGCCCGGCGCGGGCGCGCTCGAAATTCTCGGCAATGACGTGGTCGCCGTCGCGTATGGCGGCAAGCGCGCCCTGCTGCATGAACTGGGCCACGCCGGAGGTGGTGTATTGCACGAGGTTTTCGATGGTGTCGCCGATTTCCGGCGGCGCCACCAGCCAGCCGACACGCCAGCCGGTCATCGACCAGTTCTTGGAAAACGAATTGACGAACACGATCCGGTCGCCCTCTTCCATGATGTCGAGGAAGGAGGGCGCGCGGCCGCCGGCGAAATGATAAAGGGCGTAAATCTCGTCCGCCAGGATCCAGATGCCATGCCGCCGGGCGATCTCGAGCAGGGCGGAAAGGTCTGAAAGGCTTGCCGTCCATCCGGTCGGATTGGCCGGCGTGTTGACGAAGATCATCCGGGTTTTGTCGGTGATCGCCGCCTCCACCCGGGCCGGATCGAGGTTCCAGCGTCCGTCGATAAATTCGAGCGGCACGCCGACCTGTCTTGCGCCCGAAACGCCGAGAGCGGCTGCGATGTTCGGCCAGGCGGGGGTGAAATAAATCGCCTCCTCGCCGACATCCGTCATCGCCTCGACCATGATCTTGATCGCATGCATGCCCGAGCCGGTGACATAGATATGCTCCGGCGACAGTTTTGCGCCGAAATGGCGGGCATAATAATCGGCGATTGCTGCGCGCAGCGGCGGAATGCCGCGCTGATGGGTATAGAAGGTTTCGCCATTGTCGAGCGCAACCCTGGCCGCGTCGGAGATGAACTGCGGCGTCGGCAGATCGCCTTCGCCGGCCCACAGCGGCAGAAGATTGTCGCGCTCGCGGCCATAATTGATGATTTCGACGATGCCGCTTTCCGGCGCTTGCGTGGCCCTTCGGCTGAGGCTGTCTGTCAATGTCATGCAGGGTTCTCCGTGGTCATCCTGTTGTAATGCGGAGAACCGTCTGCGTTCCATCAAATTCGGGCCTGGAATCATTGTTTTTTGTGATGGTTCCTGCTGCAACAGTCGCATTTCAAACCGGGCGTCGATAGCCTATGGTGAAACCGGTCCCGAAGGGAGGCGTTTCATGCTGCCGGGCTGGCTGATATTGTTGGCGGCGCTGCTTTACATCATGCTGCTGTTTGCCGTGGCGAGCTATGGCGACCGGCGGGCAAAGCGCGAGCTTGCGCCGCGGTCGGGCCGCAATTTCGTCTATGCGCTGTCGCTGGCCGTCTACTGCACCTCCTGGACCTATTTCGGCGGGGTCGGCCTTGCCTCAACGCGCGGGCTGGAATTTCTCGGTATCTATATCGGCCCCATTCTGGTGTTCACCGTCGGCATGCCGGTGGTCCGGCGTATCGTCTCACTGGCAAAATCGGAAAAGCTGACCTCCGCGGCGGATTTTCTCGCCGCCCGCTATGGCAAAAACCCGATCGTGGCGGGACTTGTGGCGCTGATCTCGCTGGCGGCTGCCATTCCCTATATCGCGCTGCAGCTGAAAGCGGTCTCGGATTCGGTTTCGGTCATGGTCGGCGGCACGGTCGATCTTTCCTCTCTCGGTGCGGCCTTCGGCGTCGGCCTGCCGCTGGTCGTCACGCTGGCGCTGGCAAGTTTTGCCATCGTCTTCGGCACCCGCCATACGGACGCGACCGAGCATCAGGACGGGCTGATCCTGGCGATCGCGATGGAATCTGTCGTCAAGCTGGTGGCCTTCGGTTCGGTGGGCCTGTTCGTGTTGTTCGTGCTGTTCGACGGGCCAGCGGATCTTCTGGCCGCCGCCCGGGACAACGTAGCGGCGTCGGCCGCGCTCACCTATGAAACGCCGATCAGCCGCTGGGTGCTGCTCACGGTGCTCTCCGGCTTCGCCATCCTGCTGTTGCCGCGCCAGTTCCATGTCACGGTCGTTGAAAACCGCAGCGAGGGAGAACTGAACCTCGCCCGTTTTCTGTTTCCCGCCTATCTGATCGCGATCAACCTTCTGGTCATGCCGGTTGCCATCGGCGGTGCGATGACACTCGGTCCGGGTGTCGATCCCGATCTTTACGTGCTGCAATTGCCGCTCACCCAGGGCCAGCCGCTGATCTCGCTGGTCACCTTTCTCGGCGGGTTTTCGGCGGCAACGGCAATGGTCATCGTGGCCTCCGTGGCGCTGGCGATCATGCTGTCCAACGATATCATCACCCCGATCCTGCTCAGACGGCGGATGATTGCCGGTGAGGCACACCGCCAGGATTTCCATTCGCTACTGCTCAATATTCGCCGGGCCTCCATCCTCGGCGTCATGCTGCTCGGCTACGCCTATTATCGTCATATCGATGGCGACCGGGGCCTGTTTTCAATCGGGCTTCTGGCATTCGCGGCGATTGCGCAGGTGGCGCCGGCATTGTTTGTCGGTCTCGTCTGGCGCACGGCCAATGCACGCGGTGCCATTCTCGGGCTTTCGCTCGGCTTTCTCACCTGGGTTTACCTCTTGTTCGTGCCCAGCCTTGGCGGGCCCGACCATTCGGCCATTGCCGGAACGGTGATGAATT
The DNA here is from genome assembly GCF_963677965.2 of uncultured Martelella sp. Taxonomy (NCBI): domain Bacteria; kingdom Pseudomonadati; phylum Pseudomonadota; class Alphaproteobacteria; order Hyphomicrobiales; family Aurantimonadaceae; genus Martelella; species uncultured Martelella sp. The sequence continues at coordinate 1,359,348 of NZ_CAXXFM010000001.1, read as the reverse complement.
TCATCCTGCCGGGCACCGGGCTGTTTACCGGTCCCGATGCCGATATCCTGCTGAATGTCACCTGCCTGTCGCTGCTCATCAATGTCGCGGGCCTCGTGCTTGGATCGCTCAGCCGTCAGGCCCGGCCGCTGGAGCGCATCCAGTCGGGCATTTTCGTCAAGCGCCAGCCACGCTGGCAGTCGTCGGCGCGTGGAATCGGCACGGGCGTTTCCGTCGGCATGCTGCGCGAAACGCTGAACGGCTATCTCGGCACGGAACGCACCGCCCGTTCCTTTGCGACCTTCGAACGCAATGCCGGCCGCCGGATGAGCGATGATGAACAGGCCGATATGGCGCTCATTCACTTCTCCGAACAATTGCTCGGCAGTGCCATCGGCTCGTCCTCGGCGCGGCTTGTGCTGTCGCTGGTGCTGCAGCGAGCGGAGGCTGCCTCGGGCGATGCCGCCTTCCTGCTCGATCAGGCAAGCGAGGCGCTGCAATATAATCAGGGCCTGTTGCAGACCGCTTTGGCCCAGATCGATCAGGGGATCGCCGTTTTCGATGCATCGAACCGGCTTACCGTCTGGAACAAGCGTTTTCGGGCGCTGCTCGATCTGCCGGAGGAGGTCGGTCAGGTGGGCTATCCGCTGATCAACATCATGGGCCGGCTGTCTTCGCGCGGGGATCTGACCGGCGACGAGGCGCGCGAGGCGCTCAGGCGTCTGCGCGCCCATGAAAGCGCCTTTCCGATGGTGCTCGACAGTGGGCGGCGGATCATCGAGGTGCAGTCGCGTGCCATGCCGGAAGCCGGCATGGTCGTCACCTTCACCGACGTCACGCAACGGGTGGAAGCCGATCTGGCGCTCAAACAGGCCAATGAAACGCTGGAGCAGCGCGTTGTGGCCCGCACGGCCGAACTCACCGAGGTCAACAAGGCGCTCAGGGTTGCGCGGGCGGCGGCCGACGAAGCCAATATCGGCAAGACCCGGTTTTTTGCCGCCGCCGGTCACGATATCCTGCAGCCGCTCAATGCCGCGCGGCTCTATGCCACCGCGCTTGGCGAGCGCATGCCGGCGGAGGGGGAAGAGCGCGGATTCACTGACAAGATCGATTCCGCATTGCAGTCGGTCGAGGATATTCTCGGCGCCGTTCTCGATATTTCCCGGCTCGACGCGGGCGCGATGAAACCGCATTTCACGGCAGTGAACCTCGGCGATATGCTGAAACGGGTCGAGACCGATTTCCGCCCGCTGGCCGATGAGCGCGGACTGACATTCACAGTGGTGAAATCTTCACTCAAGGTGCGTTCGGACACCCAGGGCCTCAGGCGGCTGGTGCAGAACCTGGTGTCGAATGCGATCAAGTATACGATGACCGGCAAGGTTCTGGTCGGTGTGCGTCGTCGCGGCGATCATGCGGTAATCGAGGTGCATGATACCGGGATCGGTATTCCGGCCTCGAAGGCGGAAACCGTGTTCGGCGAATTCACCCGTCTGGACGAAGGGGCGCGTGCCGCGCAGGGGCTCGGTCTCGGTCTTTCGATTGTCGACCGGCTTTCCCGCATGCTTGCCCATCCGGTTTCGCTGGCTTCGCGGCCGGGCGAGGGAACGGTCTTCAGGATTACCGTGCCGCTGGCCGAAGCCGGCACGGAGACAGCGGCACAGGCGGGCAGGGCGGCAGGTCGATTGCCGGATCAGGCAATCTCCGGCCTCAAGGTGCTCTGCATCGACAATGAGATGGCCATACTGGAAGGCATGCGCGTGCTGCTCGGAGGCTGGGGGGCAGAGGTCTACACCGCCGCGAATGCCGATGCCGCCTGCGCTCTTGAAACGCGCCCCGATGTCATCATCGCCGATTATCATCTCGATGGCGGAGACAGCGGGGTGCAGGCCGTTATCAGCCTGCGGGAGCATTTCGCACGCCATATCCCGGCGCTGCTTTTGACCGCCGACCGGACGCAGGATGTCCGCGATCTGGCGGTGGAAGAGGACATCGTCGTGCAGCACAAGCCGCTGAAACCGGCGCTCCTGCGCGCCTTCCTCAACCAGATCGCGATTTTTCACAGGGCGGCGGCCGAATAAGGCCGCCACCCCGGTGATCTACAGGGCTTCCTTCAGCTGCTTGCGCCAGCGCAGCGATGACCAGAGCGACAGTCCGATCAGGCCTGCGCCGACAAGGCCGGTTACCGCTTCGGGAATATGAACAAGCGTCTGGGTGAACATGATCACCGCCAGCACCAGGATCGCATAGAAGGCGCCGTGTTCGAGAAAGCGGAAATGGGAGAGCGTCTGGCGATCAACGAGCAGGATTGTGAGCGAGCGCACATACATGGCGCCGATCCCGAGCCCGATGGCAATCACCAGCAGGTTCTTGGTGAGCGCGAAAGCGCCGACCACGCCGTCGAAGGAGAAGCTGGCATCGAGGACCTCCAGATAGATGAAGGCGCCGAGCCCGCCCTGGGCGGCCGTCTTTGCTGCCTTTGCCTGACTGGCGTCGAGAAATCCGCTCAGGATTTCGACGGCCAGAAAGGTGATCAGGCCGTAAAGAGCCGGGTAGAGAAAATCTTCGGACCGCTCTTCCGCCACAAGCCCGGAGAAAATCAGAATGACGATAAGCGCAATTCCGATTTCAATGCCCTTGATCGAGGCGGAGCGGGCCATAGGTTCTTCCAGCCATGGCAGCCAGTGCACGTCCTTGTCGCAATCGAAGAAATAGGTCAGCCCGACCATCAGCAGGAAGGTGCCGCCAAAGGCGGCAATCGAAAGATGGGCGTTGTGCATGATCGCGGCGTAGGCGCGCGGCTCGGCAAAGGCGAGGTGCACTGCGGCGAAAGGGCCGATTTTTGCCGCGAGCGCGACGATGACCAGCGGAAACAGCAGCCGCATGCCGAAGACGGCAATCAGAATGCCCCAGGTCAGGAAGCGCCGCTGCCATGCATGGCTCATGGCCTTGAGCTTGTTGGCGTTGACGACGGCATTGTCGAAGGACAGCGAGATTTCAAGGACAGCCAGCACGGCCGTAATGAACAGGAAGGTGAGGGCGCCGCTGAACCCGAAGCTGAAATAACCATAGATGCTGCTGGCCAGCAGGCCGGCGACGGTGATGATGAAGGCCCATTTGAAATAGGAAAGGGTGGACGTCATGGCCGCGCCTCCGGTCTCTTAGAGGCGTGGCAACGGGTAAAAGCGCATACGTTGAACGCATGCGTCACGGGTAACGGGATTTGAAGCATGATAAACATGTCCGCCGGCTATTTTGCGGGCGGTACCGACATCACGAGAGCGCCGTCAAACTCTCGCCAGAGGGGCCCGGCACCGGGTTTGCCGTCTGCATTCCGTCAGCGTCCCCTGAAAAGAACAGGTCTCAATCCCCGTGGGAGGCGTCTCCGGCCGGCCATTTTTGGCGGGCCGGTCAAGAATGCGATCAACAGATACAGAGATAGCGAACCGGCGCAAGGCGTCAACCCCTGCGGTCAAGGCACAGGTAAAAGCTGCCGCCGATTTCAGCGCACGAGCGCCGCAAAACGAATGATCGCCCGGTTCCCGCGACTGTCCTTTGCACAACGTCCCGTCGTCGCCGGTTTTTCAGCTTGCCGGAAAGCCGGCGGTGGTGGTAATGAACGGCGGCGGGCCGTTTCGGTTCTGCGGGTATGATGTAATGGTAGCCTGTCAGCTTCCCAAGCTGAACGCACGGGTTCGATTCCCGTTACCCGCTCCAGTGATTTTAGATAGTTATTCCAGAAGCGTTTCACTCGTTACACTCGGTCGATTTTGGCAGCCGGATGCTAACTCTCGCTTCCGCGATTCTTCTGGACACTACCAGCTTGTCGCCGTGAGCGTATCGTTCTGTCATTTTCACAGTCGTATGCGTCGCCAATATCTTGGCGCCTTCTAGAGTTGACCTGTAGTCCGTTTCACAGCCCGGGGTTTCAGCAGCTTGAAAAGCGGGGTCTGGGACAGAATGATCACGATGCAGACCAGCAGCAGCGACAGCGACAGCGGACTGGTCAAGATGCCTGTGAAGAAGGCGCCGAGGTCTTCGCGTTCAGAGATGATCGCACGGCGCCAGTTGTCGTCCAAGAGGCGCGACAGGATCACGCCCAGGATCACTGGCCCCAGCGGATAGCCGTAATGCCGCATGAAATAGCCGAAGACTCCGAAACCCAGCATCCAGTAGACATCGGTGACCGAGTTGTTGACCGCATAGGCGCCGACCACCGACAGCAGCATGATGAGCGGGATCAGCACCGCGCGCGGCATCTCGACGATCTTGGTGAAGAGCTTGATCCCCGTCAGGCCGCAGATCAGGATAAAGACATTGGCGGTCAGCAGCGCGCCGACGATGAACCAGAACATCTGCGGCTGATCGACCATGAGCATCGGGCCGGGGTTCAGCCCGTGGATGAAGAGCGCCCCGATCATGATCGCGGTCACCGCGTCGCCGGGGATGCCGAGCGTCATCATCGGCACGAAGGCCCCGCCCACCGCGGCATTGTTTGCCGTCTCGGGCGCCACCAGCCCTTCCATCGCTCCGGTGCCGAAGGGGCGTGTCGGATTTTTCGTCACGCGCTTGGCGTGGTCGTAGGCCATGAGCGCCGCGATGTCGCCGCCGGTGCCGGGAAGGGCGCCGATGATGACTCCGATCGAGGAGGTTTGCAGCGACAGTGGCAGGTATTTCCGCACGGTCCCCCAGGACGGTATGATGCGGTCGATCTTCTGCCGCATCACCTCGGCGTTGACATGGTGGAGTTGCAGCAGCGCTTCGGAGATGCCGAACATGCCGATCATCACAGCGATGAAGGAGATGCCGCCCTCCATGATCTGAAAATCAAAGGTGAAGCGTTCGGCAAAGGTGAGCGGGTCGCGGCCGACCGTGCCGATGGCGATGCCCAGGGCACCGGCGAAAATACCCTTGAGCAGGCTGCCTGCGGAAAGCGAGCCCACCAACAGGATGCCCAGCACTGCGAGCAGCATGTAGTCGCGCGGCTGGAAGGTCAGCGCGAACTCGGCGACGAAGGGTGCCGCCAGAGCCAGAACGGCGATCCCCACGAGCCCGCCGAAGAAGGACATGACGGTGGTGACGCCGATGGCCTCGCCGGCCTCGCCGCGCTGTGCCATGGGATAGCCGTCCATGGCCGTGGCGATGGCCGAGGGCGCGCCGGGAATGTTCAGCAGGATCGCCGTGCGCGAGCCGCCATAGACGCCGCCCATGTAGATGCCCACCATCAGCGAGATCGCCGGGTAGACATCCCAGGCAAAGGTGAAAGAGATCAGGATAGAGACCGCCATGGTGACGGACAGGCCCGGAATCGCACCGATATAAACGCCGAGGAAAGTGCCCAGTCCCACCAGAAGAAGAAGCTCCGGTTGCGTGAAGACGGTGAGAAGCGCCAGCAGGGTATCCATCATTTCGCTCCTCCGCCGGTGCTGGGGTTGTGGAAGAATTGCAGCAGTTCTGCCTCCGGCACGATGCCGGCGGGCATCAGTACGGTAAAGACGATACGGAAGACCACCCAGATCAGCAGCAGGCTGCCCAGCGAGACCGATAGGGTGAAGCCCCAGCCACGGCCGGAGAGATACTTGATCGCCACGACCAGAAAGAGCGCAGCGGTCGGCAGGAAGCCCAGCGGCACCAGCAGCAGGCCGAAACAGACCAGCAGCGCACCGAAGAGGATCACTTTGAACGGCAGGATGTCGCGCGCCAGGCTCTCCGTCGACACTTTCGGCAGCCGCGCGGTGCGCCACACGATGACAAGCGCCGAAACCGCCATTGCCGCCGTTGTCGCCATCGGGACGGCTCCCGCCGAGGACAACGCCTCGAAGCCGGCGATGCCGTACGCCTCCCAAAGCAGATAGAGGCTTGCCGCGAGCAGGAACAGGGCGAAGGCCAGCTCTCCGGGTCGGCGCTCTGCCTCATAGCCGCCGGGCGTGGCGTCGGATGTGCCGTCATGATGATCGGCGTCACCGCGATAGTCGATTTTCATGGGAATCTCCTCTGGCAGAGCCATCGCTGGCGGGCGGCTCTCCGGGCCGTCCCCGGCAGCGCCGGCCGGTACCGAACGGTGCCCACGCCGGGGCGCCGTTCGGCCTTCATATCATACCGTTTCCCGGTTGATGCGCCGCGGCTCAGGGGCGCGGAATGTCGAATTCTTCGGGCGATTTTTTCGAGAAGCCCGCGTCATGCACCAGCCAGGAGGAGGTGGACCGGTAGCTTTCGAGGAAATCCATCGCCTCGTCACCGGCGATCGACATGACGATGAAGCCGCGATCTTCCATCAGCTTGATGAAGTCGGGATTTTTGGCACCTTCGGCATAGGCGGCTTGCAGTTTGGCCACGACCTCGTCCGGCGTGCCTTCCTTGACGAAAACGCCGAAGAAGGGGCCCCAGGGCAGGTAATCGGTGAAACCGGGGATCTCCTCGGTGATCGGCACGACGCCAGGCAGCAGATCGTTGGGCTGGGTGTCGACCAGACCGATGACCTTCATGCGCCCGGCTTTCACGCCTTCGATGGCAGCCCCCAGCACCGCGGGCATCACGTCGATGGCGCCGCCCTGAAGAGCGGTTAGCGCGGGGCCGTCGCCGTCATAGGGCACGCGGGTGAATTCGACATCCTCGTGGTTGGTCAGCATGGCGAGCACGATCGAGGTTAGTCCGCCGGGACCGGTCGAACCGACGCGGACCTCGCCGGGGTTGGCCTTGGCGTATTCGACGAATTCCGTCATCGTGTTGTAGGGCGCGTCATTGTTGGCGACGAACATCGGCACGCCGCGCGCCAGCACGCTGATCGGCACCATATCGGTGTAATCGTCGGTACCGAGGCCGAGAACCTTGTACATCTGCGGGTTCTCGGCGCCCATCAGCAGCGTATAGCCGTCGGCCTTCTGCTGCTGGACGTAGCGCAGGGCGATGGCGCCCACGCCGCCGGTCTTGTTCTGCATGACGATATTGCCGCCGAGCGCCTCGGCTGCATGCGGCGTCACCGCGCGCATCACCGTGTCTGTGGAGCCGCCGGCTCCCCACTGGATGATCCCCTGGATCTCCTTCGCGGGATAATCGGCGGCGAACGCGCTGCCGCCGGTCATGGCCAGCAGAGTCAGGCCTGCAAGTAACGTTTTCATTGTTTTCCTCCCATTGATTGACGGCCCTATGCCGCCGCTTTTTCTGCCGGATCCGAGGGCAGCCCCTCTCCCAGCAGGAAATCCACCAGCCTTTCGGCTTCGGCGTTGAACATGCCCGCCCCGGTCATCGTGTTGCAGCCCCTGGCGCGTGCGGCGGCCACCATGGGCGACACTTCAGGGCGAGTGATGGCATCGGCGACGAAGGTCTCGGGTGACATCAGTGCGGGATCGGAGGGGAAGGGGTCGCCCTCGCGCATACCGCAGGGGGTGACGTTGGCCACCAGATCCATGCCCGTTGGGTTGTTGCCGCCAGCCGCGACGCGTCCGGGGAACTTCTTGTCCAGCGCCGCGACAATGCGCGACAGCCGCGTTTCGTCGAGATCGGAGATGGTCAGATGCGCGGCGCCACGATCCAGGATTTCGAAAGCCACGGCGCTGCCCGCGCCGCCGGCGCCGATCAGCAGCGCCGTCTTGCCCGCCGGCTCGAAGCCGAGTGCCTTGATCCCATCGAGGTAACCGATGCCATCGACATTGTCGCCGATGAAGCGGCCCTCTGAATCCTTGTGGATGACATTCACCGACCCGACAAAGCGGGCGCGGTCGCTGACCACGTCGCAAAAGGCGAGCGATGCCATCTTGTGCGGGATCGTGATCACCAGGCCGCGAACGTTCTGCACGTGGCGAAAGCTTTCCATGGCGGCGGACACGTGATCGGCATGGATGTGCAGCGGCGGTACGAGCGCGTTGACGCCGCGCGCGGCCAGGATTTCACTCAGGAAGCGCGGAGAGCGGACCTGCGCAATGGGGTCCCCGATCACCGGGAACAGGATGGTTTCGCCGTCAAGCTGCACGGGTCTGTCCTTTCTCTTGATGCGAACGGGCGGCGGCATGGCGTCCGGCGATGGCGCCAAAGACGAGACCGGGGCCCAATGTGATGCCGGGGCCGGGATAGGTGCCGCCCATGATGGAATGCAGGTCGTTGCCCACTGCATAGAGCCCGCCGATCACGCTGTCGTCGTCGCGTAACAGTCGGGCCTGGGTGTCGCCGCGCAAGCCTTGCGCCGTGCCGATATCGGCGGGTTGCAGGCGCACTGCGTAGAACGGCGCGGTGGCTATCCGGCCCAGCGTCGGATTCGGAGTGACCGTCGGGTCGCCGTTATTGCGCTGGTAGGGCGATCCGCCCCGGCCAAAGCTTGCATCCTCGCCCTTTTCCGCGGCCGCGTTGATATCGGCGATGCTGGCAGCGAGCGCCTGCGGATCGGTGCCGGTCCCGGCGGCCAACTCGTCCAGCGTCTGCGCTTCGATCAGATAGCCATCTGCGACATGAGGTTTCGGATTTTCCCCGCCCGGGTGGACCATGCCCAGTCCGAATTTCGCCAGCGTCGGCGCATCGGTGACGATCCAGGCGCCGGCAGTGTCGGGGCCGCCCGCCAGCATCGCCTTGCCAAAGGCATGGTACGAGAGCGTCTCGTTTACGAAGCGGCGGCCTTTGAGGTCGACACAGACGGTGCCGGGTTTCGAACGGTCGAGTACGAAATGCGGGAAGACCGCGGTGCTGCCGTCAGCGCGGCGGCGGGTAGAGCAGGGCGCCCAGAAGGCGCTCTGGTCGTTGCCCTGTCCGTAGCCGGCGCCGAGGGCGAAGGCCAGGTCATGCATGGTTCCGGTGTGGCCGGGAGCCGAAGGGCTTTCGGCGGGCAGGGTGTCGGGCAGATAGGCGGCGCGGCGGCTTTTTGAGCGTCCGAAACCGCCGGTGGCGAGGATGACGCCGCCGTCCACGGACACGGCACGTTCCTTGCTGCCCGCCCGCAGGCGCAATCCGGTCACCTGACCGCCGGCTTCGGTCAGTGCCGTCACTTCGGTGCTGCGCAGGATGTCGACGTCCAGATCCAGCGCGGAGGCCAGAAGCCTGGCCACCAGGGCGCCGCCCATGACCACCCGCGTGTGCCGACCATGCAGCGCGCGGTCGCGCATGTAGCGGGTCACGATCCTGGTCACATGCAGGAAGCTGGCCGGGGATTTGTAGCGGTTCAGCAGGTGGCCGATATCCACCCGGTCGATATTCATGCCGCCGAGCACGGTGAATTCCGGAATCGGCGGACGGATCATGTTGCGCGCGGCACCCATGGCGCGGGTGTCGAAGGGCACCGGCTCGATCGCGCGGCCATTCAGCGTGGGGTTGGGGTGATCCCATTCGTAGTCGGGGTGACGCGGATAGGGGCGGAACTGCACCTGCGTGCGCGCCTGAAGCGTGGCTATGGCCTCGGGTGCGGCGTCGAGGAAGGCCTCGCGCATGTCGCGATTGCCGAAATTGCCCACGACGCTGTCGAGGAAGGCGGAGACCTTTTCGCGGGAATTGTCGGGATTCACCGTGCGCCCGGTTTCGGTGCCCGGCGCCCAGACCGTGCCGCCGGAGAGTGCCGAGGTGCCGCCTATATAGTCTGTCCGTTCGACCAGAATGACGCGCGCCCCTTCGAGCGCGGCAAAGATCGCCGCGCTGAGGCCGGCCGCGCCCGAGCCGATAACGGCGACATCGTAACGGTCAGCGATGCTGTTGATGGAAATATCGACCATGTCGTCCTCCCTGACGCCTGGTGACCGGCCCGCCTCCTGCGAGCCTTCGAATCGCGTCTGAACCCACCATTTTCATAAAATGACATACCATTCCATTTTTTAATAGTCTTCACATTCGGATTTTTTTTCCATATTGTTGGGCAGACAACAACGAGAGGCCTGTTATGAGCAGCGCATTGGAAAAAGGACTGGGTGTTATCAGCTTTCTGGCCGAACGGCCCGAAGGGGCTTCAGTGAGCGAGATCGCCAAGGCACTGGATTTACCCCCGTCGGGCGTGCACCGCCTTTTGAAAGAGCTGGAAACGCTCGGCTACACGCGCCAGAGCCGCGAGCATGGCGATTACATGCTGACGCTGAAGCTGGCGACCAACGGGCTGGCCTTCCTCGCCCGCACCGGCATTCCTGACCTGAGTCAGCCGATTCTCGACCGGCTGGCGCAGTCGACGAAAGAGCTCATCCGGATGGCCTTGTTCGACGGCGAGGAACTCGTCTGGGTCGGTGTCTCGCAGGGCGCGACTTCGGGGCTGCGCTATGATCCCGACGCGGAGCACGGGCAAATCGTGCACCTTGCCTCCGCCTCCGGCGGGCAGGCCTGGCTGTCGGGGTTGAGCGATGACGAGGCCGTCGCCTCGGTGATGCGGCAGGGGCTCGAAAGACCCGGCGGTTCCGGTGTTTCGGCGCCCAAGGGTGTGGCCGAGCTGTTGCAGATCGTGCAGACCGCGCGGGCACAGGGCTACGCGCAGAACACCTCCAGCTTCATGCTCGGGATGGCGGCCATCGCCGTGCTGATTCGCCATCCCGATACCGACGAGCCGATTGGCACCGTATCGATTGCCGGCCCATCGGCCCGGGCGACACCCGATCTGTTGCACTCGTTCCTTCCGGAGCTGCGGCAGGCTTCGAAGGATCTGGCGGAGGCCAGCCTGGCGGGACGCAGCTTTACCCGTTGGTACGACGAAACCATGGGCCGCCGGCTGACGCAGTCCCGGACGGGAGAAAGGCGCGAGCGGTCGTGACGCAAGAGGGGAGGAGCATCGATGCGCGTCCCGAGTCGGGAGCGAGCTACGATCTGCTGGTTGTCGGATCGGGTGCCGGTGGGCTTGCCACGGCGGTGACCGCCGCCGATCTGGGCCTGTCCGTCGCCGTGCTGGAGAAGGCGCCGGTGCTGGGCGGGACCTCAGCCTGGTCGGGCGGCTGGCTATGGGTGCCGCGCAATCCTCTGGCGGTCGAAGCCGGGATCGACGAACCGCCCGAAGCGCCGCTGAATTATCTTGCCGGGATCATGGGCAACCGCGTGGGCGATCCGCGGATAAAGACCTATCTCGACACCGGCCCCGAGATGGTGCGGTTTTTCCGCGACCGCTCCGCCGTGGACTGGATCGACGGCAACAAGGTTCCCGATTTTATCGAAAGGCCGGGCGCCGCTGCCGGTGGCCGCTCGGTCTGTGCCGCGCCATTCGACGGGCGGCGGCTCGGGCCCTGGATTGCCAAGCTGAGGCCGCCGCTTGATGTGATCTCGCTGGCTGGCATGGGCATCGCTTCGGGCAAGGACATGGCGCATTTCTTCAAGGCGACGCGCAGCCCGGCCTCGGCGCTTTACGTGGCGCGGCGGCTGGCGAAACACGGGATCGACCTGGTGCGGCATGGGCGCGCCATGCAACTGGTCAACGGCAATGCGTTGGTGGCGGGGCTTATGCGGTCCTGTCTGGATCGGGGGGCGGAGCTTTTCACCGATGCCGGCGTCACGGCGCTGCTGCATGACGAGGGACAGGTTACCGGCGTGACCCTGGCAGATGGCACCCGGCTGCACGCGCGGCGCGGTGTTGTCCTGGCCACCGGCGGCTTTCCCCATGATCCGGAGACACAGGCACGGCTGTTCGGATCCGATACCGGTCCGGCCCATTACTCGGCTGCGACGGAGGACAACACCGGCGACGGGATTCGCCTTGGCATCAAGGTCGGCGGCCACCTGCGCGAGGACCTGGCCAATGCGGGTGCCTGGGCGCCGGTCTCGCTGGTTCCCGACGGCAAAGGGGGCTTTGCCCATTTCCCCCACCTGATCGACCGCGCTAAGCCGGGCATCATAGCGGTGCGCGGCCGGGGTGAGCGCTTTGCCAACGAAGCCGACAGCTATCACGCTTTCATGCGCGCGCTGTTCGATGCCACCCCGGCCGGTGAGGCGCCCGAATGCTGGCTGATCGCCGATCATCCGGCGCAGCGTCGCTGGGGACTGGGCTGGGCGCGACCCTCGCCTTTCCCGCTGGCTCCCTTCCGGCGCTGCGGCTACCTGCGGTCGGGCCGCACGCTGAAAGATCTGGCACGGCGCTGCAATCTCGACCCGCAGGTGCTGGAGACGACGGTCGCGCGCTTCAACACCCAGGCCATGGCTGGCGAGGATCTCGACTTCGCCCGCGGTGCATCGATCTACAACCGTGTGCAGGGCGACCCGGATAGCCGACCCAACCCCTCACTGGGGGCGCTGCGGCGCGGCCCCTTTCATGCGGTGCGCATCGTGCCCGGCAGCCTCGGCACTTTCGCGGGCCTCGATGCCGACGATCGCGCGCGGGTGCTTGACGCTGGTGGCGCGCCGATCCCGGGGCTGTTCGCCGCCGGCAACGACCTCAGCTCGATCTTCGCCGGGCAGTATCCCAGCGGGGGCATCACGCTGGGGCCGGCCATGACCTTTGGCTACATCGCCGCCCATGTGGCGGCGGGCCTCTGGGACCCCGGCCAGGGGGGCGACACCGTTTCCGAAATGCAAGATCCGCCGGCCCGAGTGGCCGGAAACACTGAAGGAGCTACCCATGCCGCTTTTTGACATCGTCACCCTGAAGACCGCGCTTTTCGTCACACCCAAGGTGGCACCCGCGCTCCAGGAGTGGCTGGCCGCCTCGGAGGCCAAGGGCACCCTGATGGGCGCCTGGGCTCCGGATATCGGCAGCCTCAACGACATCATCCTGCTGCGTCAGTTCGAAAGCGCCGAGGACCTGATTGCCGAACGCACCCGCACCCACTTATCGGAGAACCCGTTCGGCTGCATGGAGCATCTGCGCGGCTGGACCTCCGACAGCTACATCCCGCTGGATTTCACACTGCCGGTCACGCCGGGCGAATACGGCAAGGTCTACGAGATCCGCAGCTATCAGCCCAAACTGAACGGCATGGGACCGACCATCGACAAATGGCGCGAGGCCGTGCCGGTGCGGGCCGGGTACTCACCGCTTTCCATCGCCATGTATTCCCTCGACGGCCCGACCCGGTTCACCCAGATCTGGCCTTATGAGAGTGCCAACCACCGCGCCGAGACCCGCGCCAAGACGGTTGCGGATGGCATCTGGCCGCCGAAGGGCGGGCCCGACTGGCTGACGCCCGAGATGACCTCGACCCTGGCCATGCCGTTGCCCTTCTCTCCGCTGAAATGAGGCGGACATGGGATATCGTTATTCACTGGCCTTTCTGACCGTTGCCGAACTCCCGCCGCCCGAGGCGGTGCGCGTGGCAGCGGAAGCCGGCTTTGACTTCGTCGGCCTGCGGCTTCTGCCCGCAGGTGCCGACGGGCCGTATCCGATCATGACGGACAGAGCGCTTCTGGAGGAAACCCGCCGGGCGGTGCTCGAAACCGGCATACGGGTGGCCGATGTCGAGATCATCAGGATCACGCCCGATTTTCGGCCGAAAGAGACCCTGGCCTTTCTGGAGCGAGGAGCCGAATTGGGCGCCCGCAACATCCTGACCGCGGGCTACGACCCGGACATGTCGCGCATGACCGACAGCTACGGCGCCTTTTGCGAACTGGCCCATCAGTATGGGATGACGGCGGATCTGGAGTTCATGCCGTGGACCGATATCCCCGATGTTGCCGCGGCGGCGGCGCAGGTGCAGGCCGTGAACCATCCCGCAGCAGGCGTCTTGATCGATGCTCTGCATGTGCAGCGCTCCGCTACCACTTTCGAGGAAATCGCGGCGCTTGACCCCGCGTGGGTCCATTATGCGCAGCTGTGCGATGCCCCTGCGCAATATGATCCTTCGCCCGAAGCCCTCATCGCGACGGCGCGGGGAAATCGCCTGATGCCCGGTGACGGAGATTTTGATTTCAACTGTCTCCTTCGCGCACTCCCCAAAGACATCGTCCTCAGTGTCGAGGTGGCTCAGCCACACCGGACGGACGAAACTCCGGCGTTGCAAAGAGCGATCGAAGCGATGAACAAGACGCGCGCGGTCATCTCCCGCGCAAGGGGAGGGACGTGCCCCTAGGTGTTCGGTCCCGGCATTTGCAAAATCTGGACTTCTGAACCCCAACGGTTCAAACTTAATCCGGTCCACCAAATGCCGGGACCGAACAACAGCGGAATCTCACTTTCTTTGGCGGTCTTTCTGAAGCTTTTCGAAAGCAGAAAGCACGTCATGAAGCGTTGCCTTGACATGTTGTTCCGCGACCCGACGCGCTGTGGAGGCATCCCGTTTGTGGAAGGCGTCAATCATCATGTGGTGTTCGGAGGTGACACGCTCGGCGAAGTCGGCACTGCGTCCGCTTTGGTTCATCAAGCCGAGACTCAGCCAATAATAGCGGCGCAAGAGTTGGGCGGCTTCGATATTGCCCCCGTAGGAATTGATCAGGTTGTGAAACCGAGTATTGGCGTCATCCATCGCTTGCCAGTCCCGCCCATTCGCCGCCCGATCATGATCAACCTGAATGGATTCAAGAGTCCGAATTGCTGAGAGCGAGGCCTCTTCGGCGAATTGCGCTGCGAGGAACCCTTCCAATGCCTGACCGATCTCATGTGCATAGATCAGGCGATTTCGATCAATCGCCGAAACCCGGGCACCCTGGTTAGGAACGATCCGTACCAGGCCTTCTCCCTCCAACTGCTGCAAGGCTTCCCGCACGGGCTGTACGCTGACGCCGTACTGCTCTGCGAGAGCCGCCATTGGGAGGCGGCTGTCTTGCGGGAGCTCCCCTGCGATAATTGCCGCTCTCAGCTGCTTCGTAACACGCATATAGCTTGTTTCGACCGTTTCGCTATCGTCCGAAAAGCCGAGTTCTGGGCTGTTGGTTAAGCGCGAATTTCTCATTTCATCCACCCTGGCAAAATTCTGCGACCGGCCGATCGGCGCAGCGCGTGCAGGCTCTCCAATCGGATGCTTTTATCGCATTTGATGGGACAATGCCCGAATTGCATCCCTTACGCCAAGTTTGGTCATCGGCTCAAGGGTGATTGCATACGATATTTATTTATTTGATACGATATTGACATGTTTGATACGATAGTACACGATCCATCACGAAATCGACGGAAGTAAAAGCGTGGTTCTGATCGCTTGCTTATCGGTTTCGCGTTTTTGAGGAGCGGGTTGTTGGCGTCGTCAGACGCGGCCCCGAAAAGAATCAGGGAGGAATGAATGCTGAAAAAGCTCTTGCTTTCAGCTGTCTTCGGACTCGGTGTTGCAGCCGCTCCGGGATTGGCGAGCGCGCAGGTCAATCTTACCTTCGCATCCTGGCAGTTTCAGGAGCCAGGGAATGCGGACTGGTGGAATGCGGTGATTGACGCATTCGAGGAGGAAAACCCGGATATCTCCATCGAGGAAATCTATATTCCCTTCGCCGATTACCTGCCGCAGATGACGATCCGCTTTGCATCCGGTCGTGCGCCTGCCGTCATGCAGCTCAATGAGCAGCTGTTCGGCTCGTTTGCCGCTCAGGGCTGGCTGGCGCCGCTCGATGACCGGATTGAAGGCACGGATATCGCCACCGACTGGGCCGCGCCGCAAAAGGCGTTGACATGGGACGGTGCAACCCGCGGCGTTCTCCTGTCCAACAACGCCTACCAGTTCTTCTATAACAAGGACATGCTGGCCGAGGCGGGCCTGCCGGTTCCCGACAGCTGGGAAAGCTTCAAGGAAACCGCAGCGGAAATGACGGATCGCGACGCCGGTATTTTCGGGCTGTCGGCTGTGACCACCGAGCACCCGACGGCTGTGGAAGACGTGCATCGCTATGCCATCTGGGCCGGTGCGAACCTCATCGAGGACGGCCAGTACAACCTGACCTCACCCGAGGTCATCGATGCGATGAATGCCTATCGCGAAACGGTCGGGCAGAACGCCCCTCTTGGCAACAATTCGTCAGTTGCGCGTCAACTGTTCATCGATGGCAAGACCTCAATGCTGATCGACGGGCCCTGGGTCTGGTCCTGGCTCGAACGGGCCACGCCGGAAATGCGTCCGAAGCTTGTCATGGGACGGCTACCCTTTGATCCGCAACTGGCCCCCGGCGGCCTGATCATGAACATTTCCGAGGGTCTTGATGAAGAGGTCGAGGATGCGGCCTGGAAATTCATTACCTTTGCCAATTCGGAGGAATGGCAGCGCGCGTATCTGCTCACCACCGGTCAGCCGCCCGGCCGCGCCGCAAATGTTCTGACACCGGAAGACGAGGAGGCCCATCCCAATCTTGCCATCGCCAGCGCATCGGCTCTGGACGCCGTGCCGCTGTTTCCCAAGGAACAGCCGATCCAGGCGAATTTCACCGAGTATTCCTCGATCCTGATGGAAGCAGCGCTGCGCCTGCTGTCCACCAATGATCCGACCGAGGAAATCATGGCGGACGCTCAAGGCCAGCTCGAACGGGCGATCCCGCTCGACTGAACCTGATCTCCCGCAGGCCGCCGCACTCTCTCTCCCGCTGTGGCCTGCGGGCTGAAATCCAACCTCAATTCGGGAAAAGCCCATGTCCATGTCTTCGGATGCCGAGCACGGTAGCCAGGCCGGAACGCGCTTGAACTTCTATCGCCGGCAGCAAATTTTATCCTATTCCCTTATCCTGCCAGCAGCACTCGGCGTGCTGACGCTCATTCTCTATCCGCTTTATCAGGTCGTCGACATCTCGCTGCGCGAGGGCCGCGTGATGAATTTCGCGCGCATTCACGATCTGCCTCTGGGGTTCGGAAATTACGTCAGAGTACTGTCGGATCCTCAGTTCTGGAACAGCGTCTTCGTCTCGGTGGTTTATGTCGGTGGCAGTATCGCGATCGCCTATGCCATCGGGCTTGGGATCGCGCTTCTTCTGAACGAACGCCTGCCGGGCAACCGGATCCTGCGCACCATCGTGCTCATCCCCTGGGCAGTGCCCGGTATCGTGCTCGGCATCATGTTCCTCTGGATCCTCGATTCCTCCTATGGCGTCTTCAACGCCATGCTGCGTGACCTTGGCATCCTGTCAGCCGATTTCCCGTGGTTCGTCGACAGGCGCACCGCGCTGATATCGGTGATGGTGCCGACCATCTGGAAATCCTATCCGATGATCACGCTCACCGTTCTTGCCGCGCTGCAGTCGATCCCGCGCGAACTCTACGAGGCCGCGAATGTCGATGGCGCCACGCATATCCAGAAGTTCCGCTTCATCACATGGGCGGGGATTCGCGGTCCGTCGATGTTGGTGCTGATGATCAGCGCGCTCGGCATCTTCCGCGATGTCGATATCGTCTTCGGCACCACCGGCGGTGGACCGGCGCATGCGACGGAAACCATGTCGCTCTACGTCTACCGTGAGGCTTTCAACTATTTCCGCATGGGCACCGCCACAGCAGTCGGCACGGTGATGATCATCGTCGCGCTGATGATCGGCGCCATCTTCACCATCTTCGCACAGCGCTCGAAGTTCAAATAGGAGATGCCGTGATGACATTGAGACGTTTCATCAGCTGGGCGATTCTCGTCCTCGTCGCGATCGTGACGCTGTTTCCATTCTACTGGATGGTGATGACGGCGATCATGCCGACCGACGCCATCCTGTCGCGCAACCCGTCCCTTTTGCCGGATTTCTCGCGGGTCAGTTTTTCCGCTTTCGCGGAAGTCTTCCGTGCCCGGCCGTTTCTCAGCTGGACGATCAACAGCCTGATCATATCGATCGGAAGTTCGGCCATCAGCCTGGTGCTTGCGACGCTTGCCGGCTATTCGCTGTCACGATTTACCAGCCGTCCGCAGCAGGCGCTCGGTGCCAGCCTTCTGATCAGCAAGCTCATTCCGGCGACGCTGATCCTCATTCCGCTGTTCATCATCTACAACAATATCGGGCTGTTCGACACCTATATCGGCCTGATCCTCGCCAACATGACGGTGGGCATTCCGCTCGCCACCTGGCTGATGAAGGGATTTTTCGACCGCATTCCTCGAGAGCTGGAACAGGCTGCAATGATCGATGGCGCCAGCCAGCTGCAGGCGCTGAGGATTGTCATCCTGCCGCTGACCAAGCCGGGGCTCGCGGCTTCGGGCGTCTATCTGATCCTCACCAGCTGGTCGGAGTTCATCTTCGCCCGCACGCTGATCTCCTCGCCCGAAAAACAGGTGCTGACCGTCGGAATGCAGTCCTTCGTCGGCGAACAGTCGGTGGACTGGCAATTGCTGATGGCGGCGGGAACGCTCTCCGTCGTGCCGGCGATCATTCTGTTCATTCTGCTCGAGCCTTTCCTGGTCAGCGGCATGACCAAGGGGGCGCTGTCGGCCTCGTAAGGGGCCGGACCGCAAACAACGAAACCAAAGAGACATCAAGATGGATCGCAATACGTTCCGGGGCATCTTCGTCATTGTCACGACGCCCTTTACCGAAGACCTCGCCATCGACGAGGATGGCCTGCGCAGCACGCTCCGATTCTGCCTCGACAGCGGCGTCCACGGCGTTGTGTCCACCGCCAATGCCAGCGAGGTCGGTTATCTTTCCGACGCCGAGCGCCGGCGTGTTGCGGAAATCGTCGTCGAAGAGGCGAAAGGCCGGGCCCAGACCGTCGTCGGCGTTTCCGCCAATCACTGGCGCATGTCTGCCGGTTTTGCAGACCATGCCGGCGCGATCGGCGCCGACGCGATCATGGCCATGCCGCCGACCTTCCATCCGGCAAACCGGGCGGAGATCAAGGCGCACTACCAGGCGATCAGCGCGGCGAGTGACCTTCCTTTGATACTTCAGAATGCGATTGGCCTGGGCGCTACGGTGATGAGCGCCGAGCTTCTCGTCGAACTCGTCAATGAACTGCCGAACGCCCGTTTCATCAAGGAGGAGACGGCCTATCCGGCACAAATGACCGGCGAGGTAAAGGCGCTCGCGGGCGACCGGCTGATCGGCGTCATGGGCGGACGTGCCGGCAAGACGCTGATGGAGGAATTGCCGCACGGCATCTGCGGCACCATGCCGGCCTGCGAATTTGCCGATGTGCATGTGGCGCTGTGGACCGCGATCGAGGCCGGTGACATGGCGCTTGCCCGGACGATCTTCCGCTGCCTGCTGCCACTCCTCGACTACGAGGCGACCTACGGCATTCCGCTCTGCAAGGAGGTCGAAAAGGCGCGCGGCATCATTGCCGGCGCCCACTGGCGTCAGACCGGCTACCGGGCGCTCGACGATCATGCCCGCGCCGAAATGCTGACGCTGCTCGACGGCGCCGTCGAATACATGAATCCGAAATATCCGCATCGCCCGGCCTGAGCCCGGCGATGCGACGACAATACAAATCCCCGAACATTCAAGAGGTCAGACATGTCTGCAAACACGAGGGAAAACGAAGAAATCGGCCGCGTCGAGGACGCCGTGAACACCCATTCACGGCCCACCGACATCAGGATCACCGACATGCGGCTGGCGGTGGTCGCATCGAACTACGATTATCCAATCCTGCGCATCGACACCAATCAGGGCGTTTATGGCATTGGCGAGGTTCGCGATGCCGGCCATGTCGAGAATGCGTTGCAGTTCAAGAGCATGCTGATCGGCCAGAACCCCTGCAACGTCGACATGCTGTTCAACGTGATGAAGAAATTCGGCAGCTGGGGCCGTGAGGGCGGCGGCGTCTCCGGCATCGAGATCGCGCTCTGGGATCTGATCGGCAAGATCTATGGCGTGCCGTGCTACCAGTTTCTCGGCGGCAAATACCGGGACCGCGTGCGTCTCTACGGCGACACGCCGACGCCGGACAATCCGAGCGTCGAGGACTTCGTCAAGGCCGTCGAAGGCCGCCGCGACATGGGCCTCACCTTCATCAAGTTCGACCTGCGCCCGAGCCTGTTCGAGCGCGATGAGAAGATCCTGATCGGCCATGATGCGCCCTATGACTACGACTTCTGGCCAGCCAGTATCTTCAAGGCACCGGGCGCGGGCCGCGGCGTCAAACTGACGGAAAAGAGCATCCAGAACGCCGTCGAAGTCGTCGCCGCCGTTCGCAAGGCCGTCGGGCCCGACATCCAGCTCTGTGTCGACCATTTCGGCCAGGGCTATATGATGACCGATGAGGCGATCCGCTTCGGCAAGGCGCTTGAGCCCTATGACCTCGTCTGGATCGAGGATCCGGTTCCCTTCTTCGACATGGCCGCCCACAAGCGCGTCGCCGACGCGCTTTTGACCCCGATTGCCGCCGGCGAGGAACTGTTTTTGCGCGCCGGCTTCAAGGAAGCGATCGAAATGCGCGCCTTCGACATCATTCATCCCGACCTCCTCACCTCCGGCGGTATGCTGGAGACCAAGCGCATTGCCGACGACGCCGAGGAAGCGGGTATTCCGACAGCACTGCATTTCGCCGGCTCGCCAATCGCCTTCATGGCGAACGTTCATTGCGCGACGGCGATCTCAAGTTTCCTCGCGCTCGAGCATCACGGGCTGGACCTGCCATTCTGGAAATCGCTCGTGACCGGCCTCGACGACAACTACATGGATGGCGGTTACGTGAAGGTTCCTGAAAAGCCGGGCCTCGGTGTCGACCTGAACTACGAGGCGATCGAGGAAAATCTCAGGACGCCCGGTACCGCGTTTTTGCCGACAGATCAGTGGAACACGCCGAAGCTCGCCTTCTGGCGGCCGGATGATCGCTGGCCGGAATAGGTCCGGGAAAAGGGGCAGCGGAGCGTGAGGAGCGTCTCTCCGCTGCCCGTCGGAAGATTAATTCAGGAGCAGTTCCGGTAGAACCGATTTCACCGGTGCGTTGAAGGACAATGAGCGCCTGGCGGTTTTGACGCCGCTCCGCTTACGGGAGGTCAAAAATCATGGCTTCAATCACGATCGACAAGGTTCGCAAGTCATACGGTGCCCATGAGGTTCTGCATGGCGTGTCCATTGATATAAGGGATGGCGAGTTCGTCACGCTGGTCGGCCCGTCCGGTTGCGGGAAATCGACGCTTTTGCGCATGATCGCAGGGCTCGAACCGATTACCGGCGGCAAGCTCTCATCCGACGGCAGGGTCTTGAACGACCTAGCGCCCAAGGAACGCGACATCGCAATGGTGTTCCAGAACTACGCGCTTTATCCCCACATGACGGTGGCCCAGAACATGGGGTTCTCGCTGCGCCTGCGCAAAGCCGGGAAAGCCGAGTTCGACGAGAAGGTCAACCGCGCCGCCGACATTCTGGGGCTGAACGATCTTCTGGAACGTTATCCCGGACAGCTATCGGGCGGCCAGCGTCAGCGGGTTGCCATGGGGCGTGCGATCGTCCGCGACCCTTCAGTCTTCCTGTTCGACGAACCGCTGTCGAACCTTGATGCGAAACTCCGCGTGCAGATGCGCATCGAGATCAAGGCGCTGCATGAGCGGCTGAAGACCACAACGATCTACGTCACCCATGATCAGGTAGAAGCGATGACCATGGCTGACAAGATCGTCGTCATGCGTGACGGCGTGATCGAACAGATGGGTTCGCCGCTCGATCTTTATGACGATCCCGATAATCGTTTCGTCGCCGGCTTCCTTGGATCGCCATCGATGAATTTTCTAGAAGCGCGATCGGTCGATCCAGCGACGGGCCGGATTACAATAAATGATGAGCTGAGCTTTCCGGCAGGCATGCCGGGAACACATGCCGGGCCGGTGACAGTTGGCATCAGGCCGGAGCAGGTGCGTATCGAAGCAGACGGCCTGCCTGCGAAGGTCGAAGCCCTGGAGCCTATGGGGGCAGATACCCACCTGGTCGTTTCGGTCGAGGGGCAGAGCCTGGCGATCGTGCTTCACGAGCGCATCAAGGCCGCGATCGGCGAGGAAATCCGGATCCGCTTGCCGGAGGATCGGCTTTACTTCTTCGAACCGGCGAACGGGGAGCGTATTCGATCATGACCGGCGACGCGAAAGGGGGGCAGGCGTCGCTGATCGCGCTCGACTGGGGCACGTCGGCCCTTCGTGCCTATCTCATGGATTGTGACGGCGCGGTTCTGGATGCGCGGTCAAACAATTGCGGCATTCAGAACCTGCCGCAGCCGGGCGAAGTCGGGTTCGAGAAAGCCTTTTCCGATATCCGCGCAGGCTGGCCGGAGGGTCTCCCGGTGATCGCCGGCGGCATGGTCGGCAGCGCCCAGGGCTGGAAGGAGGCGCCATATATTCTCTGCCCGGCCGATTTTACCCAACTGGCGGATGCTTCGGTCCGCGTCACGACCGCGATCGGAGAGGATGTCGTGATCGCGCCCGGCATGATCTGCCGCCCCGGCCACGGTCAGCCGGATGTCATGCGGGGCGAGGAAATCCAGATCGCAGGCGCTCTTGCGCAAAACCCCAAGCTTGGCGTCAACGCCGAGTTTCTTCTGCCGGGCACACACTCAAAATGGGTTCGCGTCTCCCGGGGCAGGGTCGTCGACTTCACCACCTATATGACCGGTGAGCTGTTTTCGGTGCTTGCGCGCCATTCGATACTGGGGCGTCTGATGTCTGAAACGCCTGCGGAAAGAAACGCTACGGCTGCGGCATTCGTAGAGGGCGTGGCGGCCTCGGCGGCAGAACCGGACCGTCTTCAGCATCTCCTGTTCGGGGTGCGAACGCGCGGGCTGACCGGCGATTTGGCCGGGAATGTCCTCAGCGAATACCTTTCCGGATTGCTGATCGGCAACGAGATGGCGGCGGGTCTGGGGCGGCGGACAGATCCGGACGCTCCGTTGATATTGATTGGTGAGCAGGCTCTTTGCGACCGTTATCAGAAAGCCTTGCGGGTTCTTGGTGGTCCGCCTGCCGAATATATCGACGACGCATCCCCCTCCGGGCTCTATCTGGTTGCCAGAAAGGCAGGGCTTCTCAAAGCCGCTTCACTATCCGGCTGAATGCCATACAGATAGCAGCCCGCGCCACACCAGATGAGGACCGTCATGTCGAAACCTGAATTTTCCGCCTGTCTCGAATGGCTTTTTGCCGAGCCCTCCGATGTGTTTGTCGACCGTATCACCCGCGCGGCACAAGCGGGCTTCGATGCTTTCGAGTTCTGGCTGTGGTCGAACAAGGATATCGACGCCATCTCTCGTGTGGCGGAGGAACACGGCATTGCGGTGGCCGGTTGCGTGGTCGAACCGCTGATCGCGCTGACGGATCCGGCAAACCACGCGAAATGGCTGGCGGGTCTTGAGCAATCCATGGCGGTTGCCGAACGGCTGGGAGCGCCGGTCCTCATTGCCCAGGCCGGCGATGTGATGCCGGGAACCGACCGGCGGTCGCAAGCAGAGGCGCTTGTCCGTGCGTTGCGGCAGGCCGCCGACATTCTCGCCGGGACCGGTGTGCGCCTTGGTCTTGAGCCACTCAATACCCGTGTCGATCACCCGGGCTATTTCCTCGATTCGACGTCCGAGGCGTTTGAGGTCATTGAAAGGGTCGGGCGGGCAGAGGTCGGTGTCGTCTATGATCTCTATCACTCCGCCGTCATGGATGAGCCATTCGAGGAAACGCTTTCGGGCCATGTCGACAAGATCGTCCACGTCCATGTTGCAGACCATCCCGGAAGGCATGAACCGGGCAGCGGCTCGGTCGACCTGGTCCGGCGGCTCCGCTGGCTGCGCGACAATCATTATGCAGGACGCATCGGTTTCGAGTTCAGACCCACGACGACAGATCGCGGATCTCTGGCCGGTATGCGCGCGGATTTCGCAACGCGCCTTGCCGCATGCTGACCCTGAATTCCGGGGACACGATACCGTCAATCTTGTGCGGGCGATTGGCCCTGACACAAAATTCATCTGCAATCTATTGACGAATATCTCATTATATGAGATATAAAATCATTATTTGACATAATTTCTGTCTAAGCCTAAAACACCACCTGCGACCTGATGGTTTGCGGGTGCAAAGACATATGTCCTTGGCATCCTGCACGCCGGTCAGGCCGGCATCGTGCGAATAAAAGGACGTGGACATGAAGATCACCGCACTCAAAACCTGGCAGGTGCCCCCGCGCTGGATGTTTCTCAAGATCGAGACGGACGAAGGCATAGCCGGATGGGGCGAACCTGTCATCGAAGGCCGTGCCGCCACCGTGGAGGCCGCCGTCGAGGAGCTCGCCGATTATGTGATCGGCAAGGACCCGCGCAATATTCAGGATATCTGGCAGATGCTTTACCGCGGTGGTTTCTACCGCGGCGGGCCGATCCTGATGAGCGCGATCGCCGGTATCGATCAGGCGCTCTGGGACATCAAGGGCAAGGCGCTTGGCGTGCCGGTGCACCAGCTGCTCGGCGGTGCGGTGCGTGACAGGATGCGCATGTATTGCTGGATCGGCGGTGATCGTCCCGGCGATATCGGCCGTCAGGCGAAGGACGTCGTCGCCAAGGGGTTCACTGCCTTCAAGATGAACGGCACCCCGGAAATGCAGATCGTTGACAGCCACCGCAAGGTGGATGAAGCGGTGGCTCGTGCCGCCGAGGCGCGCGAAGCCGTTGGTCCCGATGTCGGCATCGCGATTGATTTCCACGGCCGCGTCCATCGCCCGATGGCTAAGACGCTGCTGCGCGAACTGGAGCCGATCCAGCCGCTGTTTGTCGAAGAGCCGGTGCTTACCGAGCAGCTCCATTGCCTGCCGCAGATCGCCTCCGGACTTTCCTACCCGATCGCCACCGGCGAACGCATGTTCACCCGCTATGATTTCCGCGCCGTCATGGAAGCTCGCATGGTCGATATCGTCCAGCCTGACCTCTGCCATTGCGGCGGCATCACCGAGGGTATGAAGATCGCGACGCTGGCGGAAACCTATGATGTCGCGCTTGCGCCGCATTGCCCGCTCGGCCCGATCGCGCTTGCCGCCTCGCTGCAGCTCGACTTCATTTCCCACAATGCCTTCATCCAGGAACAGTCGATGGGCATTCATTACAACAAGGGCAATGACGTCCTCGATTATGTGACAGACCCGACGCCGCTGAAGATCGAGAACGGTTATCTGCCCGTTCTCGACCAGCCCGGCCTCGGCGTCAGCATCGACGAGGAGAAGATTATCGAACGTTCGCAGGAAGGACACCGCTGGCGCAATCCGATCTGGCGGCATGAAGACGGGAGCATCGCAGAATGGTAGAAGGTCTTGATATTCTGGACGACGCATTTGCGGCCATGCCGCTTGTCGCCATCCTGCGCGGTGTTACCGTCGATGAGGTCGATGCGGTGGCTGATGCGGTCATTGACGCAGGCTTCCGCTTTATCGAAGTGCCGCTGAATTCGCCCGATCCCTTCACGTCGATCGCCAGGCTTGCGGCCAGATTGCCCGACAATGTCCTTGTCGGGGCGGGAACCGTCTTGACGACCGACGATGTCGACCGGCTTCACGATGCCGGCGGCACGCTGATGGTGTCGCCGAATGTCGATCCTGCCGTTATCGGCAAAGCCGTTTCCTACGGCATGGCGACCATGCCCGGCGCGCTGACGCCGACGGAATGCTTTCAGGCGCTGAAGGCCGGCGCCAGCGCGGTGAAGATCTTCCCCGCCGGGCGCATGGGGCCTGGGTACCTGCCGGACATCAAGGCTGTCCTTCCGAAGGGAACGCGACTTCTGCCCGTCGGCGGCGTCGATGTCACCAATATGGCGGCCTTCATGGAGAAGGGCGCTGCCGGCTTCGGCTTCGGCTCGACGCTCTATAAATCCGGAAAATCCGTTGAGGAAATCGCCGTGTCCGCCAGAGCGCTGGTGGCCGAATATCGCCGGATCACCGGTACATCCGGCTAAGTTCGGCGCATCAAAGCGAGCGCTTCTGCAATGCTACGGCTGGCGAAGCGCTCCCCATCATCATCGCTGGGGACGGGCCGGGAGATATCAGCCGACCCCGCCGGCGAAGCTTTGCCCAATAAGGAAATCAGAATGCCTATCGATGTGCTTTCCGTCGCGCCGCTGCCGCCCGGGCTCGACCGCCAGATGGAGGAAACCTACGCCTATCACCGCTACGACGACGTCGTGGCGCGCGGTGACTTCGAGGCGCTTGTTCCCCGTATCCGTGCGCTTGCCGCCAATGGCGAATCGACCGTCACCGCCGACTTCATTGCTCAATTTCCCAATCTCGAAATCCTGTCGGTTTTCGGCGTTGGCTATGACGGCGTCGATGCCGCCGCCGCCCACAGGCAGGGCGTTATCGTCACCCACACGCCCGGCGTTCTGACGGATGACGTTTCCGATCATGCCATCGGCCTGATGCTTTCAGTCGCCCGCCGTACACCGGTTGCCGATCGTTTTGTTCGCGAAGGCAAATGGGTCGATGGCGGCTTTCCGTTTACGAAAAAGGTCAGCGGATCACGCCTCGGCATTGTCGGCCTCGGACGGATCGGTACGACTATTGCCAGACGCGCAGAAGCGTTTTCCATGGATATCGCCTATACCGATCGCGCGCCGATCGACGGCGTGTCCTATCGTTTTCATCAGACGCCGGAAGAACTGGCGGCCAATGTCGACTTTCTCGTTGCCACCACCTATGGCGGCCCGTCGACCCGTGGTCTCATCAGCGCAAAGGTCCTTTCGGCCCTTGGTCCCGAGGGCTATCTGATCAACGTTGCGCGCGGAACGGTTGTTGACGAGGCCGCGCTGATCGCAGCCCTTCAGAACGGAACGATCGCGGGCGCGGCGCTTGACGTCTTCGAGAACGAGCCGCATGTGCCGGACGCGCTGAAGGCGCTCGATAACGTTGTGCTGACGCCGCATATGGCAAGCGCCACCAACGAAACGCGCAAGGCGATGTCGGATCTCTTCGCCGAAAACCTGGCGGCCCATTTTGCCGGCCGGCCGATTCCGGCCAAAGTGCCGCAATAACCGGGTATCTGCCGCCTCCGAAACCGGTTTTTCAGACCAGATTGCCTGAATTATTCCTTCGCGCCGGCAGGCGCGAAGGGGGTGGTTTTCTCTTTCCTTTTGCTGTAATGTCTCATATAGTGAACAATAAATAATTTATTTGACACACTTATTGCGTAGCAGTAGGACAGAGGCAAAGGTACAAACCAATGACGCCAACCGAAGACAAAAACCCTATAGATGGCCCGAAAAGCGCCCCCGCCGGCACGCAGACGCTGAGCCGCGGCCTCGCCATTCTCGAATGCGTGGCGGACGGGATCTCCGACGTGAAGGGGATTTCCGCGGCGATCGGGAAGCCCCGCAGCACAGTTCATCGCATACTCGGCAATCTGGTTGCCGAGGGCTATCTTCATCATGTGCCCTATAGCGGCTACCTGATCGGGCCCAAGCTCATCCGGCTTGGCATGGCGGGGCTGGAACAGCGCCCGCTGGTCGCACTGGCAAAGCCGCATCTTGAGGCGCTGGCCCGCAAGACCAGTGATACTGTCCATCTTGCCGAACTCGATGGGGCAACGCTGTTTTATCTCGCCAAGATCCCCGGTCGCCGCGGCCTCGAAATGCGCTCGCGCATCGGCAAGCGCATGCCCGCCGCATCGACCGGCGTCGGCAAGGGGCTGATGCTCGGCCTGCCGAAATCGACCTGGAAGGGCCTTTACGAACAGGCTTGCGCCTTCAGCGCCCAGAGCGAGGAGCGGCCACAGCTGGCGCCGTGGAGCGAATTCGAACAGGGCATGGACGCCTATGTCGCGGAGGGCTTCTCACTCGATTTCGAGGAAAACGAACTGGGCATCCGTTGTGTCGGAGCACCGGTTTTTGATGTCCGTGGCGAGGCCGTGGCCGGTATCAGTATCGCCAGTGCGGTGCCGTACATGCCGGAAGAACGCATGCGTTCACTCGGGCCGTCGGTCAGAGCCACGGCAGATGCGATTTCCGCCGAACTCGGCTGGAAACCAAAGGAGTAACAGGAATGGCTGCGCTGATAGCGCTCGATTGGGGTACATCCAGCCTGAGGGGCTTTCTCATGGATCAGGACGGCAAGGTGCTGGAAACCCGTGCCAGCCGGCATGGAATTCAGAACCTGCCGGCTTCCGGCCCGCAGGGCTTCGAACAGGCGTTCGTTTCCATGTGTGGAGAATGGGTGGAGCGCCACCACATCCAGGCGGCGGTTGCCTGCGGCATGGTTGGCAGTGCGCAAGGCTGGCGCGAGGCGCCCTATGTGCCATGTCCTGCCGACACACACAGCCTCGCCTCGCAAGCTGTCAGCGTAAATGCGCCACTCGGCGTCAAAATCATGATCGCGCCGGGTCTGAGCTACGATCCGGCAAATGGCCGTCCCGATGTTATGCGCGGTGAAGAAATTCAGATCGCCGGCGCACTCGGCGATGATGCCAATACCGATTCCGAGCGCCTGATCGTGCTGCCCGGCACCCATTCCAAATGGGTGGAAGTGAAGGACGGCAGCATCGAGGCCTTTCACAGCTATATGACCGGCGAGCTGTTCAGTGCGCTCAGGCGCGCCACGATTTTGGGGCGGTTGATGCCTGATGGTGAAAAACCTGCTGCGGATGTTGCCGCCGGGGCCTTCGCCAAGGGAATAGGTCTGGCGCTGGAAAGCGGGCCGGGCGATCTCGCCCACCAGGTGTTCTCGGCCCGCACGCTCGGCCTTTTCGGCCGCATGGAGCATGCCGCGCTTGCCGATTATCTCTCCGGTATCGTCATCGGTCACGAGCTTGTCTCGGCGCGCAACAGGTTTGGCGCGCGGATGACGGAAAGCGTGTCGCTTCCCGTTATCGGCGATGGCGATCTCTGCGCCCGTTATGTCGAGGGGATCAGGATTGTTTGCGGTTGCGCGCCAATCCTGCTCGGAAACACCGCGCCTGCAGGGCTTCATCGCTTTGCCGCCGCACTTGGACTGTTTTCATCCGCTTCTTTCGCCCGCGCGTCGGGCTGAAGCGAAACCCGGCGATCCGCGCCGGGGGCTGTCACCTTTTCTGGCAGCCCGGTGCGGATCGCTTCAACCGCGAAAGCCTTCCCGACCTTCGCAACCCTGCGCCCGTCTGGGCGCACCTCAAAAAGTAACCCTGGGAGGTTCAATTGAAATTTCTTCCTGCATTCGCTGGCGCGCTCCTTGGCGTGGCTTCGCTTGTAACAGCCGCCCCTGCGGCAGACTATCCCTCACGGCCTGTAGAAGTCATCGTCCCGACGGCTGCCGGCGGCGGTACCGATCTGCTGACCCGTGCCTTCGCCGATCATGCCAACAAGGTCTTTCCGCAGGCGCTCGGCGTCGTCAACAAGGCCGGCGGCGGCGGCGCGGTCGGACTGACCCAGCTGATGGCCGCGCGGCCCAACGGCTATACCATTGCCATGGGTTTCGTTGAAATCACAACGCTGCCGCATCTGGGCCTTGCAGCGTTCCAGGCCGACTCCTTCCAGCCGATCGCGCGGCTGAACGCCGAACCGGCCGCCATCACGGTGCGTGCGGATTCGCCCTGGCAGACGCTTGAGGAATTCCTGGCTGCAACCAAGGAAGAGCCCGGCAAGATCCGCGTCGGCAATTCCGGCACAGGCGCGATCTATCACCTGGCCGCCGCCGCTTTCGGTGAAGCAGCGGGCGCCGAGTTCAACAACGTGCCCTTTGACGGCGCCAACCCCGCCGTTACAGCGCTGCTTGGCGGCCATATCGAGGCTGTCAGCGTCTCGCCGGCGGAAGTCTCGAACTATGTCGATGCCGGACAGCTCCGTATTCTTGCCGTCATGGACGATCATCGTTCGGCACTCTATCCGGACGTCCCGACGCTGACGGAACTCGGCTATGACGTCAATGTCGGCACCTGGCGCGGCCTGTTTGCGCCCAAGGGCACGCCGGAAGATGTCGTCAACACTCTGCGCGAACTCGTCAAGACCGTCGTCGAGGAAGAGTCCTTCCAGGAGCAGATGAAAGCCATGAAGATGACCTTCGCCTATCTTGACGCGCCGGAATTCGAAGAAGCGATCCAGCATGACGATGCCTTCTTCGCCGACCTCGTTCCGCGTATTGGCCTCACCCAGAACTGATAACCACTTTTACGGACCCGGCGCCTATGCGCCGGGTCTCTCCGGCAGCCGGGAGGAACGGCAGTGACTGAAACGAACCAGACCAACCCAACACGTCAGACCATTACGCGGGGCGAGAGGATTGCCCTCGTCGTTATCGCGATTGTCCTGAGCATCATCTCCGTTCTAGCCATTCTCGAAACCCGAAATTTTCCCCAGATCCGTCTCAGCGCCGATGTGGGCCCCGGCCGTTTTCCCGTGATCTTCGCGACAATTCTGATCGCTCTGTGCATCATCATGGTTGTTCAGGCGTTCCGCGCCGAACTCGTTGCGGCCGAGACTGAAGACGAAACGCCGCGATACGCCAATGTTGTGCTCGGCGTGGTGATAACCTGCATCTGCGTGGCGGCGATCAACTTCGTCGGCTATCCGATCCCGGCGGCGATCCTTCTTTTTTCGCTGATGTGGTTGATGGGCCGCCGCAATGTCGTCGTCAACGCCCTGATCGCGATCGGGCTGACCGCCGTCATCTATGTCGCCTTCGCGCGCGGTTTGATGGTTCCGCTGCCGATGGGCAGCTTCTTCGAATAAGTCGAGCCTGAAGAAGGAAAAACGATATGTATCAGCTCGATATGCTCATGCAGGGCGTTGCCAATCTGGCCGCCAATCCGTTCGCGCTTGTGCTTGCTGTCTGCGGCGTGGCGCTCGGCATCGTCATCGGCGCAATGCCCGGCCTGACAGCGGCCATGGGCGTTGCCATCATGCTCCCCTTCACCTTCGGAATGGACCCGATTTCCGGCCTCCTGATGATTTGCGGCGTCTTTTTCGGCGCCGTTCATGGGGGAACGGCAACTGCGATCCTGCTGCGTATCCCCGGTACGCCGGCTGCGGCCGCCACAGCACTCGACGGTTATGAGCTCACGAAAAAGGGCAAGGCGGGTCTGGCGCTCGGAACGGCCGCGATCTCCGCCTTTCTCGGCGGGACCGGCAGTGTGATCGTGTTGATCTTTCTGGGGCCGATCATTGCGCGCTTCGCCCTTAATTTCAGCGCGGCAGAATCCTTCGCCCTTGCTGCTTTCGGTCTGTCGATCATTTCGGGAATTTCCGGACGATCGCCAATCAAAGGGTTGATCGCCGGCTTTCTCGGTCTGCTCCTTGCCACCGTCGGGATGGATCCGATGGGAGGATTTCCTCGCTTCACCGGTGGCTTTACCGAACTTTACCAGGTGCCTTTCATTCCGGTCATGATCGGGTTGTTTGCGGCTGCCGAGGCATTCTCCACGTTGGAGAAAGCCGCTGTAAGCCTGAAGACAAAAGCGGCGCTGGGCCGTCTGCTGCCGCCATGGAAGGTCTATAAAGGGCTTTTGCTGACTGTTTTCCGTTCGGCCGGCATGGGCACCATGATCGGCATGATCCCCGGCGCCGGATCGGACATCGCTGCCTATGTGGCCTATAATGAGGCTCGCCGGTTCTCAAAAACACCGGAAAATTACGGAAAGGGTGAGGTCACGGCCGTGGCCGCCTGTGAGGCCGGCGCAAACGGCTGTACCGGTGGTGCGCTTCTGACCATGCTGACACTGGGCATTCCCGGCGATGCGGTAACGGCAATCATGCTCGGCGCTCTTACTCTGCAAGGTCTGCAGCCCGGGCCTCTGCTGTTCCAGGAACATGCAAATCTGGTTTTCACCCTCTTTGTCGGTATGCTTTTCTGCTACGCTGTCATGGTGTTCATGTCCTTCGGCGCCATGCGCATTCTCGGTCGCGTGCTCCAGGTTCCGCGCTCCATCCTGACGCCGGCGATATTGGCGCTCTGCATCGTGGGCACCTATGCCCTGAATAACTCGATGTTTGACGTCTACATCATGCTTGCTGCGGGCGTGGTCGGATATTTCATGCAGAAATGGGGGTTCCCTGCCTCCCCGATTGTTCTCGCGTTGATCATGGGCCCTATGGCCGAAGCGAACTTTCGCCGGGCGCTCTCGCTTTCAGGCGGCAGCTATGACTTCCTCTACACGCGTCCAATCACCGTTGTACTGTTGACGGCGGCCATACTGACGCTGGCGGTTCCGCTGATCCGTTCCCTGCTTCGGTTTAGGGGGAGGACCCCCAATAAGCAGAGTTTGAGCAACAACCAGGCTTGAATGGGGATGTCCATCAAGGCGAGCCGAATGACCCCGCCCTGCCGGCGTCATTCGGTTTGCTGGATTCCAGGGACTATTTGTTGTCGAAATCTTCCAAGCGCCATTCCTGATACCGCTTCAGCAGGAGTGCGGAGCCATCTCTTGTGAGCACGTTCTGCTTCAGCAGAACGGCAGGCCCGTCAGGCGCCCGATTTCACTCGGGGATGCGGCTTCGATGATCAGGTCACCAGCGGCAGACAGCGTTGATAAGCCCGCTCGCGCACGCCCGCGACCAGGTGTTCCTGCGATGCGGCCAGCGTGCCGCCGATCCTGATCGTTCTGGGATTGAGAATACTCACGACATCGGCAACCACACTCGCCGAGTGCGTATCCTCTGCCTTGAAGGCAATTCGCGCGCGATCGCCCATCCGGCGGCATGGGCCTCAATACAGCCAACCTTGCCGCAACGGCAAAGCGGTGCCCTTTCCCGGTTGAGCTGGATGTGACCGATATCACCGGTAGTGCCGTTGGCGCCGTGGTAGAGGTGCCCATCGGCAATCAGACCAGAGCCGATGCCCGGTGCCGCGATTTTTGCCGTACAGATATTGTGAATACGAGAAAAACGGATCGGAGCGGGCGAGGTTGGTCTTGAAACGAAGCGTTGTTTTTACGCGTATATTCGATAGCTTCCCGAACTGAACGCATGGGTTCGATTCCCGTTACCCGCTCCAGTGATTTCAACGCACTCAGTTTTACCCGCTATACTGCTTTTTACTCAGCCACTTTGTGGTCGCCGATTGTGCGTCGGTGCTGGAAGCTCTTTATCCTGCGGATGTTTGGCACCCGGCGGCCTGCTTGGTCTGAGGCGTTTTGGGGCAGTCGGCGTTTTTGTCCGCGTCCGGTCAGAGATTGTAATAGACCGGCGCCAGAATCGCGAAAGCGGTTGCAATGATGACCACGAGCGGAAGGCCGCCTCTCAGGAAATCTGCGAAGCTGTAGTGCCCGGGCCCCATGACCATCAGGTTGGTCTGATAGCTGATCGGCGTTGCGAACGAGCAATTGGCGGCGTAGATCACGGCTGCTGCGAAGGCGAGCGGCGGTGCGTTGATCTGATGGGCCATGTTGAGGGCGATCGGCATGAAAAGCGCTGCCGCCGCGTTGTTGGAAAGAATATTGGTCATGATCGCGACGGCAACGAATAGTATCGTTATCGCCATGACCGCGGACGAGCCTCCGGCGAGGGCAATGGCCCCCTGTGCAATCAGTGATGCGCCACCGGAAACCTCCAGAGCCGTCGCCAGCGCGATCGAGGCGCCAATCAGGAGAAATATCTGACGGTCGAAGGCGCGTGCTGCCTGCTGCAAAGTCAGGCATCCAGTCGCAATCATCGCCAGTGCGCCAAGCACGGCGTTGACGGCAATCGGCGAAATTCCAAGGGCCGAGAGCCCGATGACCGCAGCAAAGATGATGAAGGAAACAAGCGCGCGGCTGCGGGGCGGAACGGATTGAGCCGAATGCTCAAGCAGCAGAATATCGTGATTGCCGCGCATCGACATGATGTCTTCTTCGGTGCCGCCAAGAAGAAGTGTGTCGCCGGCCTCAAGCCGCAGGAACCCGAAAGCGCCGCGCCCCATCCTGTTCTTGCGGCGGATGCCGACGATCGTGACATGAAAACGGGGCTGAATGCCACAGAAGCGAACCGTTCGGCCCTCGAACCGTGATCCCGGTGCGATGACGGCTTCGGCGAGGTGGTAATGCGGACCTTGCCTGCGACCGGCATTGATATGCGTCTCTTCTTCCGGTTCGCCAAAGGTGACGGCTTCTCCACTGGCAATGAGATCCATAAAGGCCTTGCGGCTCCCCGAAATCTGCAGAAGGTCACCGGGTTGAAGCTTCAGATCTTCGCTGAAAGGCGGGAAAAGCACCTTGTTTTCGCCACCCGCACTGCGAACGATCGAGTGCAGGGAGAAGGGTCTCAGTTGAGGAAAGAAACCTGTTATCGGCAGCAACCCGGCAAAGCGGCTTTCTGCGGCGATGGCGATTTCTCCGATGAACTGACCGCCGTCACCGTCCATGTTTGTGCGCAGTTCGGTCTGTCGCGCGCCGAGAAGCCGCGGCAGGAACAAAAGCACATAAGCATATCCGATCAGCGCCAGGATGATGCCCATGCCGGTGATATCGAAAAATCCGATTTCAAGGCCGCTGTCGGCCGCCATGCCGACGGCGATCATATTCGTCGACGAACCGATAACGGTTGTCATGCCGCCGAGGATGGTGATGAACGAGAGCGGCATGAATATCTGGTAGGCCGGCAACCGAAAGGTCGCGGCAAGCGACGTGAGTACCGGAATGAAGATGACGACCACAGGCGTATTGTTCAGGAACGCGGAAATTGATCCCGCCACCACAAGGATGATTGCCACCCCCATACGCGGACGACTGCCGCACAGCCTGCCGACATGGCGGGTGATGCCCTCCATCGCATCGGTGGCAAAAAGACCTTTCCCGACAATCAGAAGTGCCAGAACCGTGACAAGTGCGGGCGAGGAAAAGCCGGATAGCAGTTCCGTCAGGCTCAGCGTTTGGCCGGCAGGCCCCTCGTAAGGAACGATGCCGTAGATCAGAAACAGAGCCGCGAGCACGCCCAACGAGATAGATTCAATCGAAAACCTGTCGAGCGCGAACATAATGATCGCCCCGAACACGACCAGGAATGTCGAAATCAGATAGAATTGATCCACGGTGTGGTAACCCGAAATTTTAAACTAAAAAATGTATTTCTTATAATTTCATACAGGATTATCAAAATCTTTATCCGAGCGCCATGGCCGCTGATCGGCGTGGTTTCAGCAAACAGTCTTTTTGAAACATATCAGAGATATCTGCCTCGCACGGCTAATTCGCCCCTACGTGCCCGCTTGCGTTCAGCCAACTTATATGAAAATATCCTTATAGAAGCGCAAATTCTTTTTAAAGCCATATTGAAATCTGTAAGTGGCCCGAAGCAGAATGAGTGTTGGTGTCTGCGTGGTGCCGATCTGTTTTGAAAGGCGAATTTCGATCTGAATATTTTTTTGCCATAGAATTTTTTTTTATAAACTGCAGACAGTATAGTTGATTTGAGAGTTTTCGCAGAAAACGCATAATTCTAAAGGTCTATCCTTAAATCGCTTTTGAAATTCAATTTCAGGAATAGTAATGTCCCTTACGCACCTGCAACGGTTGGAAGCAGAATCCATCCATATTTTTCGTGAGGTCGCCGCGACGTTCTCACGGCCGGTTATGTTGTATTCGATCGGTAAGGATTCATCGGTGATGATGCATCTGGCGATGAAGGCCTTTTATCCGGCCAAGCCGCCTTTTCCTTTCCTTCATGTCGATACCACCTGGAAGTTCAAGGCGATGTACGATTTCCGCGCCAAGATGGCGAAGGATCTCGGCATTGATCTTCTGGTTCATATCAATCCGGAAGGCGTCGAAGGGAATGTTAACCCGTTCGATCACGGCTCGAACACCCATACGCATATCTGGAAGACCGTCGGTCTCAGGCAGGCGCTCGATAAATATGGTTTCGATGCGGCTTTTGGTGGTGCGCGGCGCGATGAGGAGAAATCCCGCGCCAAGGAGCGTATCTTTTCCTTCCGTAATGCCCAGCATGCCTGGGATCCAAAAAGCCAGCGCCCGGAAATGTGGAAGACCTACAATACCCGTGTGGGCAAGGGGGAATCGATCCGCGTCTTTCCGCTGTCGAACTGGACAGAGCTCGACATCTGGCAGTACATCATGAAGGAGAATATCCCGATCGTGCCGCTTTATTATGCGGCCAAGCGTCCCGTCGTTGAAAGGGATGGCGCGCTGATCATGGTGGATGACGATCGCATGCCCATCGGACCCGACGAAAAGGTCGAGGAGAAAATGGTGCGCTTCCGTACACTTGGTTGCTACCCGCTGACAGGCGCGGTCGAATCCGAAGCCGATGATCTGCAGGGCATCGTTCGCGAAATGCTGACGGCGCGCACCTCCGAGCGTCAGGGCCGGATGATCGACAAGGATGAAGCCGGGTCGATGGAGAAGAAGAAGCGGGAGGGGTATTTCTGATGAACGAGTTGACCGATTTTTCCGGTGACATGATCGAATATCTCGCCGAGCAGGAAAAGAAGTCGCTGTTGCGTTTTCTGACCTGCGGCTCCGTTGATGACGGTAAATCGACGCTCATCGGACGGCTTCTTTATGATACCAAGCTGATTTTCGAAGACCAGCTTGCCTCGCTCGAGAGCGACAGCGCCAAGCATGGCACGACGGGGACGGATATCGACTTTGCTCTGCTGGTCGACGGGCTTGAATCCGAGCGCGAACAAGGCATCACGATTGATGTTGCCTACCGCTTCTTCGCCACCGCGAAACGCAAGTTCATTGTTGCCGATACGCCCGGCCACGAGGAATATACGCGCAATATGGCGACCGGTGCCTCCACGGCCGATCTCGCCGTTGTGCTGGTCGACAGCCGTCAGGGCATTTTGCGCCAGACACGCCGCCATTCCTATATCGCCTCGCTGCTCGGCATCCGCCACATTGTGGTTGCGATCAACAAGATCGACCTGATGGACTACTCGCAGGAGGTCTACGACAAGATCGTCGCCGACTATCTGGATTTCGCCAAGGATCTCGGCTTTGAAACGATCGTGCCGATCCCGATGTCGGCGCGTTATGGCGACAATGTCACGATGCCGTCTGAAAACATGCCGTGGTATACGGGCCCGGTCCTGCTTGATCACCTTGAAACGGTTCCGGTCGAATCCGATCTCATCGAAAAGCCGTTCCGGATGCCGGTACAACTTGTCACCCGGCCGAACCTCAATTTCCGTGGCTTTTCCGGTGAACTTGCCTCGGGCAAGGTTGCTGTCGGTGATACGGTGACGGTTGCCAAGTCAGGGCAGTCCTCCAAGATCAAACAGATCTCCACCATGGATGGCGATCTTGAGAGCGCAGAGGCCGGCCAGGCCGTAACCCTGGCGCTCGAAGACGAGATTGAAGTCTCCCGCGGCAATATCCTTGTTGCGCCGGAAGCGCGCCCGAACGTGGCCGACCAGTTCCAGGCAAAGATCATCTGGTTCGACGCTGACGCGATGATCCCTGGACGCTCCTACATCCTGCGCACGGAAGCCGACTCCACGCCTGCGACCGTCACGGCGCTGAAATACCATGTCAACGTCAACACCTTTGCTCATGAAGCGGCCAAGGCGCTGAACATGAACGAGGTCGGTGTCTGCAATATATCGACCCAGGCGCCGATCGTCTTCGACGCCTATAAGGACAATCGCACGACGGGCAATTTCGTCATCATCGACCGCCTTTCCAACAAGACCGTTGGCGCGGGCATGATCGATTTCCCGCTGAGGCGCTCGCAGAACGTTCACTGGCAGGCCGTCGAGGTCAACAAGCAGGCGCATTCAGACCTGAAGGCACAGAAACCGGCCGTGCTCTGGTTCACGGGGCTGTCCGGTTCCGGCAAGTCGACGGTTGCCAATGCGCTTGAAAAAATCCTCCATGCCAAGGGCAAGCACACCTATATGCTCGACGGCGACAACATCCGCCACGGCCTCAACCGGGACCTCGGCTTTACCGCTGAAGACCGTGTTGAAAATATCCGTCGCGTCGCGGAAGTCGCGCGCCTGATGGCCGATGCCGGCCTGATCGTGCTGGTCTCGTTCATCTCGCCATTCCGATCCGAGCGCCGGCTTGCGCGCGAAATGATGGATGATGGTGAATTTGTCGAAATCTTCGTCGATACGCCTTTGGAAGTCTGCGCCGAACGAGACCCCAAGGGCCTCTACAAGAAGGCGCAGGCGGGTGAGATCGACAACTTCACGGGCATTTCCTCTCCCTATGAAACACCGGAAAATCCGGAGGTTCATCTCCACACTGTCGGTCATGATCCCTTCGAACTGGCCGGACGGATCGAGGAATACCTGTCGAAGCTTGAGCAGAAGGACTGAGAGTGATGGCAGATATGAACCAGGTCTTTCTGGATGCCGCGCTTGAGGCCGGCGATGCAATTATGACCATCTATGAGAACGGCATCGAGGTATCCTACAAGGATGATGCGTCCCCCGTTACGGTCGCCGATGAAAAGGCCGAGGAGATTATCCTCGGCCACCTCAACAAGGCATTTCCCGATATTCCGGTGGTTGCGGAAGAATCTGTCGCCGCCGGACGCGTACCGGATATCTCCGGCACATCCTTCTTTCTGGTTGACCCTCTCGATGGCACCAAGGAGTTCATCAACAAGCGCGAGGACTTTACTGTCAATATCGCGCTGATCGAAGATGGCGCTCCGGTTGCCGGTATCGTTTACGCACCTGCCAAAGGGGTCGCTTATCGAACTACGCAGGGTGGTGCGGAAAAGCTGGATGTCAGCGATGGCAAGGTTGCCGGGTCGGTTCCGATCGCCTGCAGGACAAAAGGCAAGGAACTGGTGGCGGTGGCCAGCCGTTCGCATAACAGTCCTGAAACCGAAGCATTCATGCAGAAAATTGGTGTGACCGACTTCACCTCGGTCGGTTCCTCCCTGAAGTTCTGCATTGTTGCCGAGGGGCTTGCCGATGTCTATCCGCGCTTCGGCCGGACCATGGAATGGGACACGGCTGCAGGCGATGCGGTTTTGCGCGCCGCCGGTGGCATGACCTACCGCACGGACAACGCAATATTTGTTTATGGCAAGATCAACCAGGATAGCGACAGCGATTTCGCCAACCCCTTTTTTGTCGGATGGGGTTCGAAGACCGATTTGAACTGAATATCGCGGAATGAAATCATCATGATTTCCACCTGATTGTGTTATAATTGATTTTTATTTTTAATATTCACGAGAACCACAACGGATAACGATGCTCATATGCGTCTTCTTATTGTAGGCATTAATTATTCTCCGGAAATTATTTCGACCGCAGTTTACACATCCGGTTTGGCCGAGCATTTCGCGAGCGAAGGCATCAGGACGGATGTTGTCACCGCATTGCCCTACTATCCTTGCTGGAAGGTCTTTGAGGGATGGAGGGGTATACGGTGGCGTCATGAGCAGAGCGAAAGTGGTGTCCGCGCCGTCCATTGTCCGCTTTATGTCCCGAAGAATCCCACAGGCATAAGACGTATTCTGCATCATGCCAGCTTCGCGGTGACGGCGCTGCCCGTTGTTTTCTGGAAGGCTCTGACCGGTCGGCCTGATGTTGTGTTCGTTGTCGCGCCTTCGATGGTGTCTGCGCCTGTCGGTTGGCTCGGCGCCCGGCTGTGCGGTGCGAAGGCCTGGCTTCACATCCAGGATTATGAAGTCGAAGCGGCATTTGCGACCGGGCTGATCAAGGAAGACAGCCGTATCGGGCGCGTGGCGAGAGCTTTCGAACGTTTTGTCCTGACGCGTTTTGATCGTATCAGTTCCATCTCTAAGCCGATGGTCGACAAGCTTCGAAAGAAGAATGTGTCCGAAGAACGGATTTACGAGTTACGAAACTGGGCGAACCTTGAAGAAATTCGTCCCGTTGATGGCATCTCGCCGCTCAAGGCGGAACTGGGTGTCACGACACCCTATGTGGCGCTTTATTCGGGAAATCTTGCAAATAAGCAGGGATTGGAAATTCTGGTCGAGGTTGCCCGGCGGCTCCAGCACCGCAGCGATCTGACCATCGTTGTGTGCGGAGACGGTCCCATGCGGTCCGAACTGGTTCGTGCAAGCGAAGATCTTCCGATGATACGCTTTTTCCCTCTTCAGCCGGTTGAAAAGCTGAGTGACCTTCTGGGTATGGCCGATGTACACTTGCTGCCGCAGATCGCCGGTGCCGCTGATCTGGTGCTGCCGTCGAAACTGACGAATATGCTGGCGTCAGGGCGTCCCGTGATTGCGACCGCTATGCCCGATACCGCTCTTGCCCATGAGGTTGAAGGTGCCGGAATTGTTGTTTCGCCCGGTGACAGTGAGGCCATGTCAGCTGCGCTTGAGGAACTGCTGGAGCAACCGGACAGGAGAGCGGCACTTGGCCAGATGGCTCGTGAGCGAGCGCTGGCGCGGTGGGACATGACAGCGATCCTGGATCGCCTGAAAAGCCAATTTGAAATGCTAATCGGAACGCCAAGAAGAGCAGGTACAGGACCTGAAAACGTGAGGAAATTTCAATGAAAAAAGCGTTGATTACCGGGATTACTGGACAGGACGGTTCCTACCTTACCGAGCTTCTTCTGGAAAAGGGCTATGAGGTGCACGGTATCAAGCGCCGTGCGTCGCTTTTCAATACCCAGCGCGTCGATCATCTATATCAAGACCCGCATATGAATGATACGCGGCTGAAACTGCATTACGGCGACCTCTCCGATACTTCGAACCTGACCCGGATCATCCGCGACATCGAGCCGGATGAAGTCTACAATCTCGGCGCCCAGTCGCATGTGGCGGTCTCGTTTGAAGCCCCTGAATATACGGCCGACGTCGACGCGGTAGGAACGCTGCGCATTCTCGAAGCCATCCGTTTTCTCGGGCTTGAAAAGAAGACCCGGTTCTATCAGGCCTCCACATCGGAATTGTTCGGGCTCGTACAGGAAATTCCGCAGCGCGAGACGACACCGTTTTATCCGCGTTCGCCCTATGCCGTCGCCAAAATGTACGCTTATTGGATCGCGGTGAACTATCGCGAATCCTACGATATGTTTGCCTGTAACGGGATTCTGTTCAATCATGAAAGCCCGCGTCGCGGTGAGACCTTCGTGACGCGCAAGATCACACGCGGTCTTTCGAATATCGCTATGGGCCTGGAGCCCTGCCTTTACATGGGCAATATCGACAGTCTTCGTGACTGGGGGCACGCCAAGGATTATGTCCGTATGCAGTGGATGATGCTGCAGCAGGATGCACCTGAGGATTTCGTCATCGCGACCGGGGTTCAATATTCGGTCCGTGAGTTCATCACCTGGGCAGCGTCAGACCTCGGCATTACCGTTGAATTTTCCGGCGACGGTGTCGAGGAAACCGGTACGGTGACCAGGGTCGAAGGTGATCTCGCCCCTGCCGTCGAACCCGGGCAGGTCATCGTCAGGATCGACCCGCGTTATTTCCGTCCCGCCGAAGTGGACACGCTTCTGGGGGATCCCTCGAAAGCAAAGGAAAAGCTCGGATGGGTGCCGGAGATTACGGCTCGGGAAATGTGCCGCGAAATGGTAGCAGCCGACCACAAGGCCGCCCGCCGTCATGCTCTGCTGAAGGAGCACGGGCTTGAGCTTCCAGTGAGTGTCGAGGGATAGCAATAGATGTCCGGCTCAACAGCAATATCGACTTTTGATATCGCAGAGTTTCGCCCATTGCGGAAACCCAAGGACGGCATACAGCAGTTGGGAGGGCTAGATGTCTTAAAGCATCTTTTGGCTATTTTCGTTGTTATTCAGCATACGTGGTCAGCGACCCGTTATCCTTCAGAGATGAAACTGGGGTATGAGCACCTCACTGATATAATTAACGGTGCTGTATTTGGATTCTTTCTCATATCTGGTTTTTTTTTCAAGGCACCCAAAAAGAATTTAACTTTCATCCAACGGAAGGCGCAACGCCTTCTTATTCCATTTTTCCTATTTTCCATTCTGTATGGCATAATTTTTATTGTTGCATTCGGAGTATCGCCTGAAAAGTTAATATTTTCTACAATTACTTTACAGGGGAATTCGATGCAACTATATTTTCTTCCCTATCTATTTGTTGTGGATATTACAGTTGGGATGTTGTTTTCCTTACGATCTTCTCGTCCTTTCGCTATCCTGTTGCTTGCCTTAGCGTGCTGCATTACAATTACTCTTCTTCTGCCGACCGCTTCTTCGACAGGTGCTAATCCTAAGCTGTTTCCTTATTATGGGGTTGCGTACCTTTTGGGTATGGCGATAGCCAGATACCCGAAGGCTGCAGGTTTAATTTTCTTTATTCTATTTCTAGTTGTCGGGTTTTTATACGATCCTAGGTTTCTCGATGCTGCTCTAATGGTTTTTTTGTTTGCTGTATTTTTGAATGCATTCAAATTCCTAAAACTAAGAATACCAGGGAGTGGTGCCGTATATATTTTGCACACGCCATTTTTAAATTTTTCTGTATCTTTTCTTCTTATGTATTTTGGAATAAATAATTGGTATAATTTGATTTTTACCATAATTTCCACATATGTATTATGCATTTTTTTATTTTTAGTTTTTGTCTATGCTTTTCCGAAACAGCGTAAATTAATTCTTGAGTGAGTTCAAAATGGCCTACAATCTGGAAAAAAAACGTATTTGGGTAGCCGGTCATCGCGGGATGGTGGGCGGCGCCTTGGTTCGACGCCTGCAGAGCGAGGACTGTGAAATTATTACAGCAAGACGTGATGTTGTCGATCTTGTCGACCAGAAGGCTGTCCGTGCATTCATGCTGGAGACCAGACCCGATGCCCTGATCGTAGCCGCGGCCAAGGTTGGCGGCATTCTCGCCAATGATACACGTCCGGTAGATTTCCTGTACGACAACCTGATGATCGAGGCGAACCTTATTCATGCCGCCCATGAAGCCGATGTAGAGAGGATTCTCTTCCTAGGTTCGTCGTGTATCTATCCGAAGATGGCTCCGCAGCCTATGAACGAAGATTCGTTGCTGACCGGTCCGCTTGAACCCACCAATGAGTGGTATGCCATCGCCAAGATCGCAGGTATTAAGCTATGTCAGGCTTATCGAAAGCAATATGATCGTGATTGGATCTCGGCTATGCCGACAAATCTCTATGGCCCTGGTGACAATTACGACCTGCAGTCCTCCCATGTACTTCCGGCGCTACTGCGCAAATTCCACGAAGCGAAAGTTTCTGGCCAAAAGGAAGTGGTTGTATGGGGGTCTGGAACACCCCTGCGTGAGTTTCTTCATTGTGACGATCTGGCAGACGCGCTCGTATTTTTGCTGAAGGAATATTCCGGCTACGAACACATCAACGTCGGTTCCGGCGTTGAGGTGACGATCCGGGAACTGGCGGAGACGATTGCAGACGTCGTGGGCTATGAGGCGACACTGACATTTGATAGCACCAAGCCTGATGGCACGCCGCGTAAATTGATGGACAGCGGAAGGCTAAACGCCATGGGGTGGAATAATGTCCGTTCACTGAAAGACGGTCTCAGGCAAACCTACGATCTCTTTCTGAGGGAAAGGGCCTAAATTCGTGGAGCGTTCGGCCATGGCAACGGATACTAGATCAGAACTCGATCGCGGCGGTGGCGTAGTCCGGGATGTGGTTATCTCATCCGGAAACAGGAACTTCCATCTGCTGTTTTCCGCGGCGGAAATGGCACGGCGCAATCGGCTCGCACTTCTGATCTGTGGGGGATATCCGACGCCGCTTGAACAGAAGCTTCTGAAAAGTCCCAAAATTCCCGGCGCGGCAAAGCTTTCGAGACTGCTCGGAAGAAAAGAAGAAATTCCGGATGATCTGATAAAGCAGAATCGGCTCAGCGAAGCGATAAGCGTAGCAGGCATTTCGCTTCGGGGTGTACCGAGAGCCAAATTCGCCGACATTGCTCTTCAGAAGAAGGCGTTTGAGATCTATGGACGTCATGCGGCCCGGCATCTACCTAAAGCAGAGAGAGTCGGCGCGCGCATCTACCATTATCGAGCCGGCTTCGGGCAATCATCGGTGAAGGTCGCTGCCGATGCCGGCATGATGACGATCTGCGATCATTCGATTGTGCACCCGGCGCTGCTGGATGTGCTGGTGGCCAATGGTGGACGCTTTCCCGAAGTCCGCCCGCCTCGCCCGGACGGTATTTGGGGCGTTATCCAGGACGATCTGGAGAGGGCTGACCTTGTGCTCGTGAATTCTGATTTCGTGGCCGAGACGTTTGCGTTCATGGGCTTTGACCAATCCCGGATTGCCGTCATCTATCAGGGCGTGGAAGACAAGTTTCTGACGCGCCTGCCCGCACAGCGGGAATATTATACGCAAGCGAGCACCCGACCAGTGCGGTTTCTGTTTGCAGGTGGAATCGGGTCCCGCAAAGGCGTGGACGAGATCGCAGCCGTGCTTTCTGCCGTACCAGATGCAAAGATTGAACTGCATGTTGCAGGGTCATTATCGGCAAGCGCACGCCAGAAATATGCCGGCTTGCTTTCGGATCCAAGGGTTATCTATCATGGGATACTGCCGCAGGGCGAACTCGCCAAGCTGATGTCCTGCTCGGATGTTTTCATATTTCCGTCTCGTGCAGAAGGCTCCGCCCGGGTGGTTTTCGAAGCGATGGCGGCGGGGTGCGCCGTGATAACGACTAAGAATGCCGGTTCAGCCCTGCGGGATGAGGAGGGCGGACGTATCATAGCGGTCAGCGACGTGGAGGCGTTGAGCATGGCAATTGATAACGTCTTGCTCGATCCATGTGGTTTTGCCGAGTTGGGCCAAGCAAATGCAACTCTCATCAGAGAACATTTCACGCAGAGACGTTATGGCGACCAGCTTGAGATTGTTTATCAACGTGCACGAAGCGGTTGAATAATAATGATAGGCAGATGGATATGCTCGCTACACTAAGGCGGAAATGGGACGGCCGGTTGGGGTGGTTTCTTGCTCGTCGTATTTTGACTGAGTGGCGGGTACCGGGCTTCAGAGCAACGCTGTCGTCGGATGTCGATATCAAGACGGTATTTGAAGACCACGTAAAACTCACGAAGAAAACGTTCGTGAGAAATTCTCGGTTTGGCCGTGGTTCTTACCTTGGCGAAGGAAGTCGTATCGTTAATACAGATATTGGA
The DNA here is from genome assembly GCF_963677965.2 of uncultured Martelella sp. Taxonomy (NCBI): domain Bacteria; kingdom Pseudomonadati; phylum Pseudomonadota; class Alphaproteobacteria; order Hyphomicrobiales; family Aurantimonadaceae; genus Martelella; species uncultured Martelella sp. The sequence goes on along the minus strand of NZ_CAXXFM010000001.1, from coordinate 1,314,703 downwards.
AGGTTCTGCAGTATTGGCCCTGATGTGTTGATTGGCGGCATGGGTCGGCATCCGACCGACTTCTTATCTACTAGTCCTTCCTTTTATTCAACAAAGGGTCAAACCGGTCTGACCTATCTGGGAGAAAGTTCGCCCTTCAAGGAAAGCCTTAGAACGACAATCGGCAACGACGTTTGGGTCGGAGCTCGTGTTGTGGTTCTTGATGGGGTCACGGTCCATGATGGCGCTATTCTAGCTGCCGGTGCAATCGTAGTGAGAGACGTACCCCCTTACGCGATTGTGGGAGGCGTACCTGCCAAGCCGATAAAACGTCGATTTGACGAGTCGACAGTGGAAAAACTGACTTCTATTTGTTGGTGGGATCAAGACGATAGAACCTTGAAAGAGATAGGTTCTCAGTTTGGTAATTCGCCACTACAAGAAGGTCATTTGGATAAAATCTTAGAATTGATTAACAGCAATCTTTAAACTTTTTGGTGTGATTATTCATGAGTAAGGTAGACTTTTTTATTATTGGGGCGCCAAAATGCGGAACTACTGCGCTGGCGAAAAACCTCGATAACAATCCCTCAATTGTAATATCAAACCCTAAAGAGCCACACTATTTTACAACTGATTTTATAGATTACAAAAAGGCGAAAGACCTGGAGGAATATCACTCGAGCTGCTTTCCCGCGGAAAAACACTCGGACGTCATTTGGGGGGATGCTTCAATCTGGACTATGTATTCCGAAGAAGGTCTTAATAATATAAAAAAATATAACCCTGACGCACGTATTGTGATAATGTTGCGAAATCCGGCAAAAGCTGCTTTCTCTCTCCACCAGCAGATGATTTTTCAAAAAAAGGAACCTGTGAGATCCTTTAGAGATGCTTGGCTTAGGAGTGATGAAAGGTTTAAAAGAAATATTGATACAAATAATAATATTGATTCGAAGTTAATTTCTTATAAACACGCTTTTAGTTTTCGAAGTCAACTGAAGAGGGTTTATGAAATATTCCCAAGTGAACAAATTTTTATTGGAACCCAAGAAGATTATATACGGGATGGCGTCCTTTATATAAATCGTGTTGAGGCTTTTTTAGGCGCTAGAATATTCAAGCATGCCATGAACGCGAAAACAAATGAAACTTTCTATATGAATAATAAGTTTGTCATGGACTTGCTCCGTCATCCCGTCACGGTCAAAGTGGCCGTAGGTGCAAAGCGCGTGTTAGGGATAAAGTCTTGGGGCCTGGGAAGGCCGGCTGCGCGCATTACGGCAGACGATATAAAGCTCGTTTACACTGATCTAGCAGACGACATCGCTGCCGTTGAAGCGGATTTCGGAATAAAGCTCACTTAAATGATCGGTCAAATAAATATAACTTATAATAATGAGTGTTGAATTATGAAGACTGTTGATTATTTCATTTTTGGGGCTCCAAAGTGCGGCACCACGGCGATCGCGTCCACTATCAGTCTGAATCCCTCCGTTGTTCTGTCGTCCCGCAAAGAGCCGCACCATTTTTCCACGGACTTTCTTTATCTTCGTCCTTCCTTGCCTTCAAATGAAGACTATCTGTCTACGTATTTCCCGCAAGAAAAAGCGCTTGGGGATGTCTGGGGGGATGCTTCAGTTTGGCACCTTTTCTCGACGGTGGCAGCCGCAAAGGTGCGAGCCTTTAATCCTAATGCGAGGATTATCGTAATCCTCCGGGATCCGGCGAAGGCCGCTTATTCACTTCACCAAATGCGCCGCGCGCAGCAACATGAACCTGTGCGCAATTTTGTCGAGGCGTGGAAGATGTCCCAAGTACGGTTTGACCGGGAAGGTTTTGATGGTTTTACCGATCAGGTGGGGCTTGATCCTAGGCTTATGGCATATCGTCACGCCTATACACTTCATCCGCAACTAACCAGGCTCTATGAGACGTTCCCTGCAGACCAGATTCTTGTCTTGCGCCATAAAGACCTTTTGCAGGACGGACCGGCCACACTTAAAATGGTGAATGAATTCATAGGTGGAGAGAAATTCGACTTCCCATCGCCGCAGAAAATTAATTCAAATCTTTATATGCGTGACAGTTTTCTTGTTGACTTGTTACAAACGAAATTTGTTCGAAACACCGTGCGTGATTTCAAAGCTCTTTTCAAGATCAAAAGCTTGGGAATCGGGAAGCCCACAGTGAAAATGACTGCCGCTGATATGGAGATCGTGCGTCGTGATCTGGCAAGCGATGTGCAGGCGGTAAAACGCGACTTTGGTATCTCGCTGCTGGATAGTTAGGATTTGACGAAGTGTCAGTATTCCGTCGTATCATCAAGGGTAGCGGAGCCAATGCCGTGACGCTAACGGCAAAAACCTCCGAGCAGCTGTTTCTCGTCCCCATCCTTCTTTCGGCGTGGTCCGTTGATCTATATGGAGAATGGTTGCTGATAAGCGCTATTCCTGTCTATTTTGCCATGTCGGATTTAGGCTTTCTTCAGGCTGGATCGAACGAGCTTGCACGTCGTGCCTCCCAGGAAAGCGAAGAGAATGTTGTAAGGTTTTTCCGAGAATTTACAGCAGCCTTCACTTCCTGGTCGCTTCTCCTCTTTCTCGTTTTTTGTTTGGCGGCTATATTGTTGCCACTCAGCCGCTGGCTTCACCTTTCTATTCTTTCGCCTCGTGAAGCGACCCTGACCTTTCTCGCCCTGGCCTTGGCTGCCCTGGTCTCGATGAACAACGCTGCCCTTGTTGCGGGACTGCGGGTGCGCAAGCTGTTTCATATAGGGCTGTTGATCAGGGCGGCCGGTGCATATGGTCGAATTATTGCAACTTTTTTTCTGGTATTTTTTTATTCGGCGACGCCTGTCGAGGTTGCTATGCTCAATTTGGCGGTACGCTGCATCGAATATGCAACATGCGTTGTGGTCCTTCAGACGCTTTCGCTCCCCCCGTCTTTTGCAATCCTGAAGCGAAGGCAAGAGAAGTTGTTCCCTTATATGCTGATCGGCTTGGAGTTTATGCTGATGCCGCTTGCTTATGCGCTTTCGCTCCAAGGCCTTACAGTTGTCGTCGGCACGATCGTTGGGGCTGCGGCTGTTGCCGTGTTCAGCACGCATCGAACTCTTGCACGAATGGTAACAACCGTTCTGCAGATGTTTGTCAGACCGTTGAGGGCTGAAGCGGGACTTCTGCAACGGGACGAAGATATTCCTGCTCTTGGAAGGTTATTGATGCGACTGTCCCGGATAACGTTCTGGATGTCCGTCACCATGGGCATTCCGCTCATGTTATTCGGAGGCATATTTTTTAGGTATTGGACGCATGGGCGGGTAGATTATGTCATGCCGCTTTTCCTGCTATTGCTATCCGCGTCATTTCTTGAAGGGTTATGGAGTATAGCAAGTTCGATTCGCTTGGGATCCAACAAACATAGGCCGATTGTCTGGGGCTTTTTTGTAATCTCGATTGTAGGTATAGCCTTGGCTGTGCTGCTTGGTAAAATCATTGGCAATCTTGGCGTAGCAAGTTCGGTTGTTCTATCCAATCTGGCGATGTGCGTTCTAACAATTCGGGCAACCACATCGCTCCTTAAACTTTCCACCAGGCAGTATCTGGGCAATCTCGTCACGCCGCCTGTTGATGAAATCAGAAAAATGGGCCGGTTTCTAAAAAGAAAGATAGCCTAATGGCAATCAGATATCGGCAAGTTGTGATGCCTTTCCATGAATTTCGTGTAAAAAAAAGTTACATTACATTTGAGATGTTATGTTGCTTTTTTTTGCCGTTATTGACTTTTATACGATTGCCTCTGATTGGTACGTTACTTGGTTCCGATGTCCTTCTTTTGATGTTGATACCAATTTTGATTTTTAATCCACATCGATTTAATTTGCAGAAACAGGCATATTTAGGAAAAATATTACTATTCGTGGGGATGTGGATTATTGCCGCAATCGTCTCCGATGTCCGTGCACACAGTAGCTTTATCGACATCATTCGCACTCAGGCGGCATTATGGACGCTGGCGGGTTATTTCTTCGTTTTCTTCGTTCTGGTCGACGGTAGGCTCGATAGAGCCACCGCAGCGCTTGTTGGGTCGTCTTTTGCTCTGATTATCAAAAATATTTTGAATATAGATGGTCTTGGCGGTAGTTTTTTTGGAATACAGTGGAAATTCGGCACTGGGATGTCGGTAATGATACTGACTCTGATTGTCCTAAAGAGGTGGTTACGGACGAGGAAAAGTCAGGGTATTTTTACCATGCTATTCAGCCTCGTGCACCTTGCTCTGAATGCGCGTTCCCTTTTTCTCATATGCTTTCTTTCTGGAGGCGCTTCTGTATTCAGTTTTGGTGGTTTAGGAAGATATGCCCGTATCGGAATCGCGTGCTTGATAGTGATAATGTCAATCCTGATCTATCCGATAGCTGAAAAAGTCTATGGATCGGCGGTGATTTCAGGCATGTTCGGGCAGGAAACAAAAGATAAATACATCATGCAAACTCAAGGCGACCTAGGCGTATTACTTGGCGGACGAAGCGAAATGTTGATTTCGCTCAAAGCCATTGCGGAGAAGCCGCTCTTGGGGTTCGGCTCTTATGCCAAGGATATGGATTTGCGTATGCAGTACTTCCAGCTTCGGGAGCTGGAAGGCGAAAATATTCGGTGGAACGCGAATTTTGTTAATAGAAGTGAACTCATTCCAACGCACTCATTTTTGTTCGGAGCTTGGGTCAATAACGGAATTTTAGGGGCATGGTTTTGGATTTATATTTTCTTTGTTGTCTTTCAGGGGATTATGGCAGGCGCGTTCGGCTATAAAACAGTTTCGCCGATATTTTTGGTGCCGATGATAGCGATTCTGTGGAATATATTGTTCTCGCCATTTGGTTTGACTCAACGTATCTTTGTTCCGATTTATGTTGTTATCGCCTGCACTATAATTGCGCAAAATATTCGGTCACCCTCTCGATTTAGAGAGAACCTATAAAAGAGTTTTCATGAAGATTTCTATTGTTACAAATGCATTGAATCAGGGTCGTTTTCTACGCCGTTGCATGGAAAGTGTACTCGAACAGTCCTATCGAAATATCGAATATATCGTGATCGATCCCGGCTCGACTGATGAGACGGCCGAGATTTTGGCCGAATACGAAGCCAAGGGCGATCCGCGGCTTATTGTTCTGAGGGAAAAGGACAACGGTCCCGCTGACGGGCTTAACAAGGGGTTCGAGCGGGCCACGGGGGATTGGTTCGCCTATATGAACGCGGACGACTTTTTCCTGGAAGGTGCCCTGGAGCAGGCAGCGGCGGCCATAGGACGCATGCCGGATGCGGATTGCATCTATGGCGATGGCTATATGACCGATGCACATGGAAAGGCCACCCGGCGTGTCATTTCAACGCCGTTCACGGCGAGGTCGTTTGTCAATGGTCGGGCGCTCGTCCTGCAGCAATCCACTTTCTGGAAGGCGGACAGTTTCCGGCGGATTGGCGGCTTCAACGTCGACAACCGCACCAGTTGGGACGCCGAGCTTCTGCTTGACATGTCGCTCTCAGGTATGTCGCTGCGGCATGTGCCGGGCGACTGGTCAGCCTTTGTGATACATCCCGAAAGCATCACCGGAAGTCAACGCCATGCTGCGCTCAGCAGGCAGAACCACGAGCGGATGTTTCGCAAGGTCATGGGGCGCGATCGCACGGATGCAGACATGAAGGCCCGCCGGCTTCGCCAGCGCCTGGATATGATCATCCATCCCGATGCGACCCTGAGCAGGATTAGAGACAAGATCAATCCGGGACACCTTCCGCAATTGCCGGATTGGGCGGGCGAGTCTTCTGGCAAAAAAAGGGGGGGCGGAGTTCGGGTGCTGGCCAAGGCGCCTGATGACGCTTCCTATTTTTTCGGATTCCATGATGTGTCGCCATGGAGCCCTGATGACACGCGGTTGCTCCTGCACAGAATAGATCCGGATATTCGCCGTATGCCGCGACCTGAAGATCGCGCCGAAATCCTTCTTTGGGATTACGCCAGCGGGTCTATCGATGTTGTCGGTGAAACAACCTGCTGGAACTTTCAGCAGGGAGCGCGCGCAATGTGGGTGCCCGGTCGGCAGATGACGCTTCTCTACAACAAGCGCGTGGGCGACAAGCCTGGCTGCGAGATCGTCGACCTGGTGACCGGTGAGCGCCGCCAACTCCCGCATGCGGTCGGATCAATAGCGCCGTGCGGCACCTATGCAATGGCGCCGAATTTCGGCCGGCTGGGTGCTCTTTGGAAAGCATATGGCTATTCGGGCTTTGAAAGCGCGGCTGACGATATCGCCCAGCCTGAGGACGACGGCCTCTGGCGGATCGACCTGGAGTCCGGGGAACGGCAGCTGCTCTTTTCGATCAGGGCGTTGGTTTCCGCCTCCGAAAATTCCGTATCTGCGGACACGAAGGTCTTCGTGACCCACGTTTCGTTCAATCGTGAAGGAACGCGCATTGTCTTCATGCTGCGTTTCTTCTCCAAGGATCACGCGCTTTACTCGCTGATCTATTCGGCCACCGCGGATGGCCGTGATCTGAAACTACTGGCTCAGGAGAAGATTAGCCACTTCGACTGGATCGACGAGGACAATATCGTCATTTGGATGCGCAAGGGCTCCAAGGGCCTCGCTGCGGCGCGCAAGTCCGGTCTTCTGGCGTCGCCATTCGTACGGCCACTCGTCAACATAGCCCGGAAATTCCGGGGAAGGCTCAAGGGCATGGTCCTGAACGAGAGCTATTTCCTGATGTCAACCAAAACCGGCGAGCGGACGCCGTTCATGGCCGGAACTCTGCCGCAGGATGGTCATCCTATGATCTCACCCGATCGGAAATGGATGATCGTGGACGAGTATCCGCATCCAGAGACAGGCGACACGCCCTTGATGCTCGTCGAGGTGGCGCGCCAAAGGCGTATTGACCTGCTAAACTTCAAACACGACGTTGGGTCCGGTGACAGCGATCTGAAATGCGACCTCCATCCGCGCTGGAATCGTGCCGGCACACTGGTGGGAGTCGATGCCTCCGAGCGCGGCAGACGCCGTTTTACGGTCGTTGATGTCGCGTCAGCCATGAACGAGGGGGGCTGATGGCCAAAACCAGAACCCTTGCGCTTTTGTGGGACAATTTCGGCCCTCTGCATCAGGACCGGCTTCGCGCGTTGACCGAGGTATTCGGTGCCAGCCGGCCGGTCGTGGGTATAGAGCTTTGCGGCAGAAGCGATACTTATGACTGGCGTGGTTTTGACGATCAGGGATTTGAAAAGCTCACGCTTTTTCAGAACAAGGACTTGAGTGCTCTCGGGACCGGGGAGCTGTTGTGGAAGCTGATCACAGCGGCGAGAAAACTCGGGCGTGGAGATTATATCCTTTGTCACTGGAATGTGACGGCGATCTTCCTGTTTGCGATCTGGCTTCGGCTGACAGGTTCGAAAGTCTACACGATGGGCTGCTCGAAGTTCGACGACAAGCCCCGTTCCGCACGCAAGGAGGCATTGAAAAGCTTGATGTTCCTTCCGTATCAGGGCGGTATCGCATCAGGTCGCCGGTCCATCGATTATTTCCGCTTTCTAGGGGTTCCTTCAGAAAAGCTGTCGGGTGAATACAATACTGTTTCGATAGAGCGGATCCGCACGCTCTCGGGACAGGATCCGGCGCCCGGCGGGACACCCTTTGACGAGCGCTGTTTCCTGTGTGTCGCACGCCTCGTGCCCAAGAAAAATCATGCAATGTTGCTGGAGGCTTACGCGCACTACAGAGCCTCGACCACCGAACCCGCGCGCGATCTCGTTCTGTGCGGTTCGGGTCCGGAGGAGCAGAGCCTGCGGGGGCTGGCCGAACGTCTCGGTATCGCTGATTATGTCCGCTTCACGGGTTTCGTTCAGACCGAAGAGGTCTCGCGTCATCTATCGCGCGCGCTCGCACTTCTTCTTCCCAGTCTGGAGGAGCAGTTCGGAAATGTCGTGCCCGAGGCCCAGGCTGCGGGCCTTCCGGTGATACTTTCCGATAATGCCGGGGCTCGCGACCTGCTCGTCAGATCCGCCGTGAATGGTTTTGTCGTCGAGCCCGATAATCCCGTGGGAATGAGTTTCTTCATGCGGGGGCTTTCGGAAAATCGTGCGCTTTGGGAGGGCATGGCGCGGGCGGCTTCGCAAGCGGCGATGGGAGGAGATGTTACCGAGCTCTGCCGCGCCGTGGCAAATATTACCGGAATGCCAGCGGACTTGCCGCAGCGCCCCTCTCTTCCCGGATCGGAGTATGTTCATGGCGCCGGATAAGCAGAGGCTCTTTTCCATGCCGGTCATCGTGACCGGCACGCATTATTCGATGAATACCCTCATGGGGCAGATTCTCAGCGAGGCTCCAGAGTGTCACGTGGTGCATGAGCCGCTCAATGCGCAGCCGGCGGTCGGTGCAGAGCAAGAGCATTGGTGCGTGTGTTATGATGACTGTTGCTATCGGGAAGTGCGTGATCGGCTGATCGGTTTCATGTTTGGTCGAAGATTGTTGACGGCGACGTTTAGCCGGATAGGCCGGTTTCAGTCACGGTCGGACAGCCTGCGGGCGGGCAAGTATGGACTGACCAACCTCACTCTGGCGTTGCAGCCATGGCGGGCGGTGTTCAAGTATCCGTTTCGCGCATTTTCCGGGTATTTCCTGCAAAAGCATCACGGGCTGGCAATCGTGCTTTGCCTGCGTCACCCATGTGCGTTTGCGCAAAGCCTGAAACGTCGTGATGGTGGGGGCGACGTCAAAGCAAAAAAACTGACTGACTTCTTACGAAAAGGCGGCTCCTCCGTTCACAAGAATGCGAAAGAGACAGTTGAAAAATGGCGCTTTCGGTTGTCTTTCGAGAAAAACTCCACGGCCCTGCAATTGTCGGGTGAGACAACCGATATTTTCGGGTACGGAGGGGCTTCATGAGGATAATGCACCTCATAGCGTCTGTGGACCCGGACGGGGGGGGGCCTGTCGAATATGCGCGCGTGATGGCAGCGGAACATGCCAAGCTTGGGCATGAGAGTGTGTTCGTGACGCTCGATCGGGAGAACGCGGCCTTTATTCGGCAATTCGGCTTTCCTGTTTTCGGCACAGGGCCTGGAAGCAGGATACCTGCCAGAGCCCTCGGCTTTTCCGAGAAAATCGCTGAGCTTGCGTCCAATTTTGATGTCGCGGTTGTCCACGGTCTCTGGAACCAGGCGACCATCTCAGGCCATGCCGCCCTCGTCTCCGCTGGTTTACCCTGGGTTATTTTTTCCCACGGCATGCTGGATCCATGGTTTCGGAAAGCCAAGCCGGTTAAGCATTGGATCAAGCAGGCATATTGGACGCTCTGGCAAGGCCGGATGCTCAGCGAAGCCAGCACAGTGTTGTTTACCTGCGAAGAAGAGTGTCGTTTGGCAAGGGGCGCTTTTGTCGGGCATTCCAAATATCGGGAACGCGTTGTGGCTTTCTGTGCCTCCGATCAAGGTCTCGGACCTGAAGAACTTGATGCGGGTCGCGCATCTTTCAAAAAGCAACTCCCGGCGCTCAGCGGGCGCGCGTATCTCCTGTTTTTGAGCCGTGTTCATCCCAAAAAAGCCTGCGATCAGCTGATTGAGGCCTTTTCGAGGATTGCGTGCGACTATCCTGCTGTCGATCTCGTCATTGCCGGACCTGACCAAACGGGCTGGCAGGTGGAGTTGGAGGCGATGTCTGCGCGGCTTGGCGTTGCCGGACGGGTTCACTGGCCGGGCCCGCTTAAGGGAGCGGCAAAGGCGGCGGCATTTGCCGATGCTCACGCCTTTGTCCTGCCCTCGCATCAGGAGAACTTCGGACTGGTCGTCGCCGAAGCGCTCTCGACCGGCACGCCGGTGCTGATCTCTACGAAAGTCAATATCTGGCGCGAAATCGTGAAGGCTGGCGCCGGACTGGCGGTGGACGACACCGTCGATGCAACGGAAGGCATGTTGCGCAGCTTTATGAAACTCGATCTCTCTACGGTCCAGGCCATGCGCGCGGCCACCAGACCCTGTTATGATGCGCATTTTTCCGTGCAACAGGCAGCAGAGGATTTGTTGGCGTGTCTTGAAATTGCGGTGCTGCAAAATAGTCATGCCGACCCAGCATCGGGTAGTTAGGAAGGGGTTCTCGTGAGCAAGCTGATACACCCACTTTTCGACCGTTACCTTTCTCATCCCGGCGAAATCTTGAAGAATTTCCGTCGGTGGAAGAATCCGGAAGTTTCAAATATTCCGGTTGCATTTGTTCTCGGTCCTCCCCGCAGTGGAACGACGCTGCTGAATCGGCTTTTGCTAAATCACCCGGCGACGAGGGGCTTTCCGATCCAGACCAACATTTTTTCGCCGCGGTCAATTTACGAGGTCGAAAGGTTCAAGCATTATGCAGAGCCGGCGCTCGTAAATCGCGCGCTTGCGGAAAGTCGCTCGCTGGCGGGGTTCTTTGCCAGACTGCATGAAATCTCCTTTCCTGATATGCCTGAAGAAGGATGGTATGTCGAAAAGACCCCTCAACATGCGCGATACTTAAGCTACATATTGAAGCATCTTCCAAATTCCAAGATCATACTGGCCGTTCGCGATGGACGGGACACGTTTTGCTCGGGACGCTCCGCGCAGAACATTCCCCAGGCTTCCAGCGTGAAAGCACATGCTCGCTACTTTAATTCCTGTATAGATCCCGTTCGCAAGCTGCTTGGTGAAAACGATCGTATTCTCGTTGTAAAATATGAGGAATTTACCAGCGATGCTGAAGCAGGGTTAACACGCATTATGAATTTCCTGGATTTACCCGTTGATCTGAAAAAACAACTGGTGCCCTCCAGCGCAGAAAAGGATTGGCGGGTCTCAGAAAAGGCATTTCAACGCCTTGCTCAGCCAATCACTCCAGCGACCGTTGGGCGTTGGAGAAAAGAGATGACCGGTTCAGAAATCGCCGAATACAACAGCATTGCTGGAAAAAATCTCCTTGTCTTTGATTACCCTCTAAGTTGACGGAGAAACCATGAAAGACATCAAGAATGCCGAAGTCGATGACCCTTTCAAAGGGGGCGCGACCTTCAGTCTCCAACATCGCCTAACCAGAATGGCCTGGGGGCTTGCCTGGTGTTTGCTGGCGTCGTGGACGCCTCCTCAGGCGAATGGAGTACGGGTGTGGCTTCTTCGGTTGTTCGGGGCGAAAATACATCCGACCGCCCGGGTCTATGGCTCGGCGAAAATATGGTATCCTGCCAACCTCGAAATGGATGCCTACGCGTCTTTAGGTCCGGGGGTGATCTGCTATTCGATGGACAAGGTCGTGATTGGCCACCACGTTGTCGTTTCGCAACGCGCGCATCTTTGCACGGGCACCCATGACATCAAGCATCCTTCGTTTCAGCTCTTCACCAAGCCGATTGTCATAGAGGACAATGCCTGGGTCTGTGCCGAAGCTTTTGTCGCACCGGGCGTCAAGCTGGGAGAGGGCGCTGTGCTTGCCGCCCGCGCGGCCGCTTTTCAGGAACTCGCACCCTGGACTGTTTATCGAGGCAATCCGGCCGAGCCGATCAAGGCGCGCCCTAGGTTCGAGCGCGAGGTTGCTTGATGCGTGGCTTTGCGAGGTATCCAGTTACTTTATCCGTTTTCTCAGAACCTGATCAGAGCCCATGACCTCATCTCTTGCCGTTCTTTTTCTCACGTACAATGAAGAAATGCACATTGGCCGGGCCATCGACAGCGTCGCCTCGTTTGCGAGCGAGGTGTTTGTTATCGATTCTTTTTCCAACGACAAAACAGTTGCGATCGCGAAGGAAAAAGGGGCGGTCGTACTATCGAATCCCTGGACGAATTATTCAGTTCAATTCCAATGGGGGCTGGATCATGCGCCGATCACCGCAGACTGGATCATGCGTATGGATGCAGATGAGGTCTTCGATCCCGAACTTGTCGATGAAATCAATATGAAGCTTCCTGAACTCGGCCCTGAAACGGTCGCAGTCAATCTGAAGCGCCGGCATATCTTCCTAGACCGTTTTATACGTCACGGAGGGCGATACCCACTCATCCTTACGCGGATCTGGCGACGTGGGCATGGCCGCATCGAAAACCGCTGGATGGACGAGCATATCATTGTCTGGGGCGGTCAGACAGTTACTTTTGACAATGCTTTTTCAGACCACAACCTCAACGATCTGACGTTCTTCACCGATAAGCACAACAAGTATGCCACCCGTGAGGCGGTAGATATTCTGAACCAACGCTATGAACTTTTTGCGCGTGAGGAACTGAGCCGTGATGATGGTTCCCGACAGGCCGGGATCAAGCGTTTTATCAAAGAAGACATTTATAACCGGATGCCGTTCTGGTGTGGCCCTCTTGGCTATTTCCTTTATCGCTATTTCATTCAGCTTGGATTTCTTGACGGAAAAGAGGGCTTAATCTATCACTTTTTGCAGGGCTTCTGGTATCGGTTCCTCGTTGGGGCCAAAGCGCTGGAATTTGACAGGGCGCTTGGAGAGATCCCGGATAAGCAGGGAAAGCTAAAAAAGCTTGAAGAGATGACAGGCCTCAAACTCACTTGATTTTGTTGATCATTAACATAAAGCGTCATTGATTTTTCTAGAAATTTCGCGTTCAAGATAAAATTCTGAATTTTACATTTCGCCCTTTGTGAATGTCTATCTTTTCAGGCGAACGATAACAAAAGGTCCCGTTCAACCTATGTCTATGGAACATTATTCGCACGCCGGAAGTGCTTCTCATTCCCGAGATAGTGAAGAAGCTGTTATCGATCTTCGCTTTCTGCGTGCTCTGTGGCGGGACAAGTTCATCATTCTAGCCTTCGGCTTGGTCGTCATGCTGGCAGGCGCCTATTACGCCTACAATGTGGCAACGCCGATATACAGTGCGACCGCGCAGGTGATGCGCAATAATCAGACCGGACAGATTGTCGATCTCCCGTCGGTTGTCGGCGAACTGAGTAATGACTCCAACGCCATTGGATCGGAAATCCAGGTCATCCAGTCCCGTGTCTTGCTGGGTGATGTCGTTGACGAGCTTGACCTGATAGAAGATCCTGAATTCAACGGACGTTTGAGAACGCCTTCTTTGAAAGCACGCATCAGGTCCACTATCTCATCATGGTTTTTTTCAAACGAGCAGAGTGACACTTCTGCCTCTGATAGAGAAGCCATGGATCGGGCTATTCGTGATTCCGTGATCAGTTCTCTTCGCGCGCACCTCAATGTGCGCAACCTGCCGACGACCTCTGTGTTCAACATCACGGTCACATCGGAAAGCCCGCAGAAGGCTGCTCTTATTGCCGATACCATCGCCCAGCAATATGTGCAGGATCAGATTGACGTTAAGCGCGAGAGCATGAAGGAGGCGATTGTCTGGTTGACCGACCAGGTGGGCCAACTTCAGCAGGATCTTGAGCAATCAGAAGTCAGGGTCAGTGAGTTCCAGTCGGCAAATCCGATGATCACGCCAGAGGTTCTTGCAGGCCTGCAACGCCAGTTGAGCTCTGTTCGTGACAGGCTGGAATCCACGCGCTCGAATGCGCGTGAGGCTGCCGCTCGGCTGGCGATGCTGCAAAATGCCGAGAGCTTCAGCGAGAAAGCCGCCGTCTCGGGCAACACCAGGCTGGAGCAGCTGGCGGCAACGGCGCCTTCCAACGCTGCCGATGCTGCTGAATTTGATCGGACTTACAGTGCGATCATTTCCGACGCGCAGGCAAACCAAACGCGTCAGAGCTCCAATCTCACGGCGTTGCAGAACTCGGAGGAGCGGCTGAGCGGACAGATCGAGCGTCAGGGTCAGGAGCTCATTCAACTTCAGCAGCTCACTCGCGAAGCGGAAGCGAACCGCTTGCTGTATCAGTATTTTCTGGGGCGGCTGAAGGAAACATCGGCGCAGCAGGGCATTCAGAAGCCCGATAGCCGCATTATCGCCGAGGCTGTTGTTCCGGGTGGCCCCATCGAGCCGCGGAAGCCTCTCATTCTTGTTGTGTCATTGGCCCTAGGGCTGGCACTGGGAACTGGGATAACCCTGCTGAGAGAGGTCCGCAACCGCGTCTTTCATACAGCGCCGGAACTGGAGCAGGCGACAGGAGAACAAGTCCTGGGGCAGATACCACTCGTTTCTGTCAATCGTCGCCAGAAACTCCTGTCTTATTTTCATGAGCACGGGACATCGGCGGCAGCTGAATCAATCCGCAATCTCAGGACGTCGATACTGCTTTCCGATGCCGATTCCGATCCGCAAATTATCATGGTAACCTCGTCGCTTCCAGGAGAGGGCAAGACCTCTATTTCTCTTGCTCTTGCCCTGAACATGACTGGTCTTGGCAAGAGGGTGCTTGTGATGGAGGGCGACATCAGGCGCCGTGCACTCGGAGAGTATTTCGATATCGACCAGGAAAAGGGGTTGATGTCGGTCCTGAACGGAACCGCGACAATTGATGAAGTGGTTCAACACAATGCCGAATTTGGATTCGACGTGTTGGGCAGCGGCAAGTCAACGGCCAATGCCGCAGATATCGTTTCTTCTCCGAACTTCAGCGCTTTGCTGACGGAGCTTCGCTCACGCTATGACCACATCATTATCGATACGCCGCCTGTCCTGATCGTGCCTGACAGCCGAATTGTCGCCAAACAAGTCGACAGGGTCGTTGTCGTCGTGAAGTGGAACCAAACCAGCAGGTCCCAGCTTTCCGAAGCGCTGAATATGATCGATTCTGTTCACGCGGAGATCGATGGACTGGTGCTTAACCAGATAAGCGCGTCGGGAATGAGGCGCTATGGATACGGGAATAGCTACGGTTCCTATTACGCCTACAGTTCGAGTGACTACTACGATAGGTAGCTCTGGCGGGAAGAGCGGAGCAGTGGCTTCGTTCAGGTTTTTACCGATGCTTGCATTTTGGCGGTAGGAACGACTTCATGCGGCGCGAGCGATTTCACGTTGTATCGCGTTGTGGAGAGGGTGCGGTGCGTTACTCGTAATCCACGATGGGGATGTCTGGCCGTTTCGACAACGTGACCTGCGCCACGCATGAATACAGGTCGTGGACATATCGCAAGCAGTTAATGGCGCGTTTGTCTGCTCGCAGACTTTATGTTTCCTAAAGTTTATGGCCACTCAGATATGTTCTGGAAATATGTAGCCCAGCAATTGATTTTAGTTTCCTTGTTCCCGGCGGATCTAAACTTCATGTGAAAGACGCCACTGCGGAGGCGGCAATTATTGCTATTGAATATCAATCATTCCCGAAAAGGTCGCGCGTGAAAACCTTGTCCGTGACGTCCCGTATCTCGTCGGTGATGCGATTGGCGACGATGACGTCCGCTGCCTGCTTGAACTCCTGAAGATCGTTGACGACAGGCGAGCGGAAGAATTCCGGTTCGCTCAGGACCGGTTCAAACACAATGACGCGGATGCCCTTGGCCTTGATCCGTTTCATGATGCCCTGAACGGAGGAGTCGCGGAAATTGTCCGAACCGGCCTTCATCACTAGGCGGTAGATGCCGACGGTCTCCGGTTTTAACGCGATGATACGCTCGGCGATGAAGTCCTTGCGCGTGGTATTCGCATCGACGATGGCGCGGATGAGATTCTGAGGCACTTCCGAATAGTTTGCCAGAAGCTGCCTGGTATCCTTCGGCAGGCAATAGCCACCATAACCGAATGAGGGGTTGTTGTAGTGGCTTCCAATTCTTGGATCGAGCCCGATTCCCTGAACAATCTGGCGGGTGTCCATTCCATGGGTCATGGCATAGCTATCGAGTTCGTTGAAGTAAGCGACACGCATGGCGAGAAAGGTATTGGCGAACAGTTTGATCGCTTCCGCCTCGGACGGGTTGGTGAACAGTACCGGCGCGTCCTTTTTTATCGCGCCTTCGACCAGTAGGTCTGCAAACGTCTTCGCCCGCTCGGATTGTTCTCCGACAATGATGCGGGAAGGATGCAGATTGTCATAGAGCGCACGACCTTCACGCAGAAATTCCGGTGAAAAGATGATCCGATCCGTCTCGAGTTCACGCCGTATGCGTTCGACAAAGCCTACGGGGATCGTCGACTTGATGACGATGGTTGCCTTGGTGTTGATGGCCTTGACGGCGCTGATGACGGATTCGACCGAAGATGTGTCGAAATAGTTCGTTTCCGTGTTGTAGTTGGTCGGCGTTGCGATGATGACAAAATCCGCGTCGCTGAAAGCGGCGGCTGCGTCCGTGGTCGCCGTCAGGTTGAGCGAACGGTTTGCCAGATAATCCTCAATCTCGGCATCGATTATGGGGCTTTTTTTATCATTGACCTGAAGGACACGGTCCTCGTTCACATCGACAGCGATGACGTTGTGTTTCTGGGAAAGCAGGATGGCATTGGAAAGTCCGACATAGCCGAGACCGGCAACAGCGATTTTCATGTTGTGCTCTCAAATTTATAGGTCAGTAAGATACGAAAATCCTATGCAGTATTCTCATACTTTTACATCAGGGTTTTCCATTCGGCCGAATTTAACCTGTGTGTTGAAGCAGATGGCGTTTAAATCAATAAGTAGATGAACAAGCTGGGTGAGCATAATCAGCAACGAAATATGGTCGTTAAGCTACTCGGTTTTGGTCTTCAAATTCAAGGCATTTCCCTGAGCGTCTGGCAAAATTTACTGCCACATCCCTTCGCGTGACCGTGATTACGGCCGTACCGAACGCTTCGAAGCCAGGACCTGCAGTTGGAGGGCGCAACCTGGCAGCGGATTCAAATTTGCGGGATGACGTCACACCAAGGGCGTAGGGGCGGATATTGCGCCATGCGTACTTTTTGCTTGCCAGAAGATGAGTGACGGCAAGCGCGTTCGGCAAACCCGCAGGCCGCCAAGCAAAAGGGCCTCCGCGGTTAGCGAAAGCCCTCACAAGTCATGAAATTGGATGGTGGGCGTGACAAGGATCGAACTTGTGACCCCTACGATGTCAACGTAGTGCTCTCCCGCTGAGCTACACGCCCATCCGTGGCGCGGTGTATTCCAAACTTTGGCGGCGGCGTCAACTGGTTTTTGAAGCTTTTTTGTCGCTTTGTGCTTTCCCTCAACGCCGCCGGCCTCAAGGGGTGAGAACCTTTTCCACTTCGTCGACAAGATCGCGCAGGTGAAACGGCTTGGACAGCACCTTGGCATCCTTCGGCGCGGCCGAATCGGCGTTGAGCGCGACGGCGGCGAAGCCGGTGATGAAGATCACCTTGAGGTCGGGGTCGAGCTCGGTTGCCCGGCGGGCAAGCTCGATGCCGTCCATCTCGGGCATCACGATATCGGTCAGAAGCAGCGAAAACGGCTCCTCGCGCAGCCGGTCATAGGCGCTTGCGCCATTGTCGAAAGCGGCGACCTGATAGCCGGCCTTTTCCAGGGCTTTCACCAGGAAACGGCGCATGTCATCATCGTCTTCCGCCAGAAGAATTTTCAGTACCATCGGCTCAACCATATCGGCGCAACAGGCTTGTTTCTTAACCGGTCTGATAGACCCTATGTCGTAAACAAGCAATAAAGACAGGCCCAAAGTTTCCGCTCGGGCGGGCAACGGTCTTGGCAGGACCGGCGCGAGCGCGTAAATCTCCGGTATCAAAGGAGTTGCAGTGACAGAAAACGGCAGACATGATCCGCATTTTGACAAAGATGCGCTGTTTTTCGAGGTGATCCGCCCGGGAGAGCAGACCCTGCCGCTCGTCTTCAATTCGCCCCATTCCGGCAGGGGGTACAGCGCGGCCTTTCTGGCGGCAAGCAGGCTCGATGCCCATGAGATCAGGCGGTCGGAAGATCTTTATGTCGACGAGCTGTTCTCGATGGCGCCGGCCTTCGGTGCGCCACTGCAGCGTGCATTTTTTCCGCGCGCCTTTCTCGACGTCAACCGTGAACCCTTCGAACTTGACCCGCGGATGTTTTCCGGTGCCTTGCCCGCGCATATCAATGTAACATCGATGCGGGTGGCCGGCGGGCTTGGAACCATCCCGCGGATCGTTGCGGAAAACATGCCGATCTATGCGGCGCCGATTGATGCCGAAGAAGGGCTGGCCCGCATCGAGAATATCTACCGGCCCTACCACCGCAGCCTCAAGCAGCTGATGCAGGATACCAAGCGCCTGTTCGGCCGGGCCGTGCTGATCGACTGCCACTCAATGCCGGGCAGTGTTTCCGTCGGCGGCCACCGGCGCAAACCCGACATCATCATCGGTGACCGGTTTTCCACCAGTGCGTCCAGCGAAATCGCCTATGCGGCGATGTCGATCCTGGAGCGTATGGGGTTTGCCACGGCCTATAACAAACCCTATGCGGGTGGTTTCATCACCGAGCATTACGGCCGCCCCGCCGCCGATTGCCATGCCTTGCAGATCGAAGTCTCGCGCAGGCTTTACGCGGATGAGCAGAATTATACCAAGAAACCGGAATTCATCGCGCTCAAACAGGCGCTGACACTGTTTATGCGTGAGTTCGCCGCATTTCTCGCCGGTGAGGCTGATTCCGTCGGCCTTGCTGCGGAATGATGGCCCGCGCCGCGCGGCATCTCCGGCAATGAACGCAAAAAAAACCGCGCTTTAGGCGCGGTTAAGTCTAGGGAGGAAACACCCAAGGAGGGTATTCACAGTCGAAAGACTGTATGTATGACAGTAGATGACAGTGAAATGACTGTCAAGCTTTATTGCCTGAAATTTACGCAATGTGGCCTGTTGTATATTTTTTGCGCGTATTGCCTCCTTTAAATGTTTTTTTGCCTTTTATGTGAGCGGCCCGCCGCATGTCGGGCTTTGGAAAAGCCGCTCAGGTCACCCGCCTTCTCGTTTTGTCACAGGATATGCCATGTTGCCCGATCGCACCTTTTTCAACAGTCTCGCCGATGCCGCCGCCGCACAAACCCTGCCGCGGTTCAGGTCCGGTCTGAATGTCGACAACAAGCTGGCTGGCGGTTTTGATCCGGTGACGGAGGGGGACAGGGCGGCCGAAAGCGCCATCCGGCAGCTGATCGGCGAACATTATCCCGAACACGGGATACTCGGCGAGGAACACGGGTCGAGCGGGCTGGACCGTGAATATGTCTGGGTCATCGATCCGATTGACGGCACGCGGGCCTTTATTTCGGGTGTTCCCGTCTGGGGCACGCTGATCGGGCTTTATCACAATGGACGGGCGGTCATGGGGCTGATGGATCAGCCGTTTACCGGCGAGCGTTTTTTTGCCGATGCCGAAACCGTAGGGTTTGCCGGGCCGGGCGGGCCACGCAGCCTGAAAACCCGGGACTGCCGGCGCCTTGAAGATGCGGTTCTCTTTACCACCTCGCCGAGGATCATGGAGGCCGAAGCGATGGCGCGCTACGACCGGCTGGAGGAGCGTGTGCGCCTCGCCCGCTACGGCATCGATTGCTACGCCTATTGCCTGCTTGCCGCCGGTTTTGCCGATCTCGTGGTTGAAAGCGATCTGAAACCCTATGACATCGGGGCGCTGATCCCCATCATCGAAAGAGCCGGCGGCGTGGTGACGACATGGACCGGAGAGCGGCCTGAAAGCGGCGGCGACATCGTGGCGGCGGCCACGCCGGCGCTGCATGCAGCGGCACTTGAAACACTGGGTGGCAATTAGAGCGTTTCAGACTGAAATGGAATCGTTCTGCGACAAGGAATTTGCGCCAGGACCAAGGGCTTTGGCGCAGGGCATAGCCGAAGCTATGTCCAAGCCGAAGACCGCCGGTAATGGCGCAAATTCATGCCGCCCAGTTCAGCGCGCTTGACGCGCTGAACCGACTAAATCGCGGGCGTGTTCATTCCATGATCTGGAGATCATGGAATGCCGCCCTTGTGGGTTTGCCGAAACCGGCCATCCACGTTGTCGAAACCCTTCGACATAGCTATGGCTATGCCGCGCGGGCTTCTTCGCGTGGAATGACCGGTTTGGGCAAACAGAACTGTTTCCATTTCAGTCTGAAACGCTCTAACCGTTATCAGTCGCTGCCGAGTGCGCGTCGAGGAATTCGATAGTCGCTTCAAGGGCGATATCCCTTGTGGCATCGGCTTCCTGAAAGATTTCATGTCCCGATTCCGGCAAGACCACGTGTTGCGCGCCAAGCCGTTCGGCAAGCCTGGCCTGTGCATCTGCCGGGATCACGCTGTCACGACCGCCCGAAAGCACGAGGACCGGACAGCTGATGGATGCGAGCATTTCCGGTTTCGTCATGCGTTTGATTTCGCCAATGCAGGCCGACAGCCAGCCGTAGGAGACCGGCCCGAGCAGATAGGGCGGGTCATGTCGGGCGGCTTGAAGATTGCGCTCGTAACGGGTGCGGTCCGAGGTGTGGTGCTGGTCTTCGAAACGCGGCGGCGTGGTGCGGGCAGTACCGGTTTGCCGGCCGCCGCGGCCCGTATGGCAGGCAAGCCAGGCGGCGGACCGGATCAGCCATGTCGGGTAGCGGTCATGGCGAAGGCCGACAAATGGGGCCGCAAGCACAAGGCCGGCGAAACGTTCACGCCCGCTTTCGGCGGCGGAAAGCGCGATCAGCCCTCCAAGGGAATGGCCGAGCAGGAAGCAGGGCGCCGGCATCGTGTCGCTGACATGCTGTTCAAGAAAATCGAGAATGTCGCGTGGATAGTCTGAAAACCGCTCGATATGCCCGATATTGCGGTCTTCCGGGCGGCGGTCCGAGCCGCCCTGGCCGCGCAGGTCGAGAACGGCGACGGCATATCCTGCACGACGCAGGTCCGAGACGGTTTCTGCATATTTTTCGATGAATTCGGAACGTCCTGCCACGATCATCACGGTGGCACGGGCTTTCTCGCGCCCGTAAAGAGCATAGCGCAGGCCGACGCCGTCAAAGGCGCGCATCCTGCCTGTCACGGGTTCTGTTTCCGCCGGTCTCTCGTGCATCTGGGGTTGCCGTCTGATGTGTTCGGTGGAGCCTGTGATGACGCGCGATTGCCGACTTGGCAATGCCGGAGCGCGATTTGCGCAAAAAAAGGACCGGAACCGGGCGCTTGAACAGGGGTAAAAGCGACGCGGATCCGGCCAAGTAACCACCGTCACTGGGTCAAGAGTGGCGGTGGTGCCGGGACGGGTGCGCCGTAGTTCCCGGCAAGGACTGAATGGCGCATTTTGCATGAACATGAGTTCAATGCGACATTCATATTGCGTTCATTCCGTGTGTTTTGTGTCGACAATCGCACGGCATATTTGCAAAAGAGCGCTGAAAAAGGGGCATTTCTTCGACAGAACAGACCTTTGGGCGTTGCCTTTGTCCTCTTGAAATGTCGGGAATCATTTCCCAAATCAACGTGCGAGGACGCCAGGCTCTGGGTTCTCAACCGTTTTCCACAATCGCCGGTTTCGGGATTCACGGAAAACGTATCGCAAACAATCGTCGCTCAAAGGAGGACACTATGCGTAACGTTGATTTTTCGCCTCTCTATCGCTCTACCGTCGGCTTCGACCGACTTTTCAATCTCCTCGACTCGATGGGGCAGCCTGAACAGGCGCCTGCCTACCCCCCTTATAATATCGAACGAACCGGAGAGAACAACTACCGTATTTCAATGGCCGTCGCCGGCTTTAGTGAGAGCGAGCTTTCCATTGAAGCACATGCTAATGTACTGACCGTGAAAGGCGAGAAGGCCGACGAAGACGAAGATGGCAGCAGCGAATATCTCTATCGCGGCATTGCCAAACGCGCTTTTGAACGCCGCTTCCAGCTTGCCGACCACATGGAAGTGCGTGGCGCGACGTTGAGAAACGGCCTGCTGCATGTCGAATTGCTGCGCAATATTCCCGAGGCCATGAAACCGCGCCGGATCGCGATCGAGACCCGCGGCAGTGAGCCGAAGACGATTGCCGCGCAAAAGGATGTGGAGATGGATGCTGCCTGACGGCAGCCTCAACAAACGCGAAATGTCACGGCGGCGCCCCCAGGGGCGCCGCTTTTGTGTCAGGCCGGCTTTTTCATGATGCGGGCTGCGAGATGGTCGATGGAGATTTTCCCCGGCCCGTAAACGATCAGCAGCACCAGCGGCATGGTCCAGAAAAGACGCTGGTCGAGAATGGCGCTGTCGGGAAACCGGTCGAACAGGGCGCCGATCGTCTCGGGGCCAACCTGATGCACGGTAATGTCCACAAGCGTCTGCACCGCGATGAAGCCCAGCATGCCAATGGCGCTGAGGCGGGTGAGGATGCCCGCAATAATCATCAGCGGCAGCAGGAACTCGGCATAGGTGCCGAGATGGACAACAAGCCCCCACGGCAGGAACGGAACGGCCGAGACATCGCCGCCGGCCGCCTCCACCGCAGGCAGTGCGATCTGGTAATAGGCGGAATTGCTGACCGTGAAAAAACCGGCAATGCCTGATCCGACCTTGGTCAGCGCCGAGTTCAGGAAATAAAGCCAGAGCGTTGCCGCGAAAACAAGGCGAGCGAAAAGGCCGGGAAACCATGGCGCCAGAAACGCCTGCAGGTCCGAGAACACACGATTGTAAAGATGTGCGGCGGCACAGATGAATTTCATGTTGATCTACTCCTCTGTGCTGGCTGCGGCGGCGAAAGCGCCCGTGCCGATCATTGCTGAAAATGCGTCGGCCGGGTCGAATTGCGGGTCGGTCTCCGTTCCTGCCCCGACGGCTTCGCCGATGGTGCCGCCGCTCATGAGGGCTTCGAAGAAGGCGGCTTTGCCGGGGGCAAGCGTCATCACCGTGACGTCGAAATAGGGCCTGCTTATCAGCGCGACTTCCGCCGGCGTCGGGTCGAAGCCCTCGAGGCCCGAGCCGTCGCGCACGCGGGTGAAAATGCTGGCCGCCGCGCTGTCGAAGCGCAGCAGACGTGCTGCCGGATGCGGCTTCAGTGTGAGAGCCATCAGCGCCTCCGGCGAACAGCGCTGTAGCGCTTCGGGCGACAGCGGCGTCACATCGAGGGCGTGGTAGGCATCGAGCCATGCCCGTTCCAGCCGGGCGACATCGGCAAGAAAGAAGAGCTCCTGTGCCGGCGCAAAACCGGCGATGAAGCCGGCGAACCCATGTCCGTATTCGGCAAGGACGGGCGAGCGTGGCGGTTCCCGTGAGATATATTCGGCAGCCATTGCGGCAAAGAAGTTCGCGCCTACCAGGTCCCGGGTTACCGGAAAGATGTCTGCAAGCGCTGCTTTCAGGCCGACGGCTATATTGTTGCGGTAAACCCCGAACCGCTTGACGGCCGGGCCGCCATGCGGATTGGCGACCCCGGCCGGTGCGGTCTCGACCGGGGGAGAACGCAGGGCGGTTGCAAAACCGTCCAGCGTGACCTGTGCCGTTTGCGGTTCAGCCATGGCGGGCGCCGAGCAGGAAGCGCTCGCCTTCGTTCTTCATGACGTCCTCGGCCAGTTGCGCCTCGCGTTTGAGGACTGGCCATTCCGGCACGTCATTGTCCCACTCGATCAGTGTCGGCAGGGGGCCGGTCTGGCGGATGACGAAGGCATAAAGCGCCCAGACGGCATCGTCGACCGGCCGGTCATGGGCATCGATCAGCAGCGGCGCGCCGGTATCGTCGACATCCTCGGCATGGCCGGCCAGATGGATCTCGCCAACCCGCTCCAGCGGAAAGGATTTGAGGTAGGATGTGGCGTCGAAACCATTGTTGACGGTGGAGACATGGACATTGTTGACGTCCAGCAGCAGGCCGCAACCGCTTTTGCGGGCAATCTCGTCCAGAAACAGGGTTTCGGGGATCGTGCTCTGAGAAAACGCCACATAGGTGGACGGGTTTTCCAGCAGGATCGGTCGTTTGAGCCGGTTCTGCACCTGGTCGATATGATCGACGATATGCGCCAGCGTTTCGTCCGTATAGGGCAGCGGCAAAAGGTCGTTGTAATAGGCATCGTCGTGGGTCGACCATGCCAGGTGTTCGGAAACGAGGCCCGGCTGATAGCGATCGACGACGGTTTTCAGCCGTTCAAGATGCTCGGGATCGATCCCGCGCGGCGAGCCGATCGACATGCCGACGCCATGGACGGACAACGGAAAATCTTCGCGCATGCGGGTCAGAATGCGGTGTGGATGGCCGCCCGCGCCCATGTAGTTTTCGGCGTGGACTTCCAGAAAGCCCGTGCGATAGCTGTCATTCAGGATCGCGTCGGCATGGGCCGTCTTGAAGCCCGTGCCCGCGCGGTGGGGTATCGATTGCGAGCCGAAACGGCCCGGTTGTGCTTCGGCCATGCCGGTCGCTCCCGTTATGATGAATGGCGGAAAGGAAATGCCGCCGATGCTGGTCGCGCCGGCGGCATGCAAGCCGTGATCACATTTCGGGAAGGTCGCGGTCGAGCGGCGTCAGCGAACCCATGCGGTCGCCCGGCAGCTTCATGGTCGTGCAGGAGCCTTCAGCAACGGACTTCCAGGAATTGCCCTGATAGTCGACCTTGGAGGTTCCCGCGCAGGTGGTGCCGGGGCCTGCGGCGCAGTCGTTCTGGCCAGCCAGAGCAACGCCGTAGCATTTGACGTCGGCGGCCTGCGCGGGGGCGGAAGCGGCAAGACCGGTTACGGCGATTGCAAGTGCGCCGGCCAGCGTGGCGGCGTTGATTTTGTTGGTGCTCGACATGAATCTCTCCTGTTTGATCGATGTGTGTATTCGATTGTTGCGCAAGATTGATCTTGCAAGCAGGAGTATTTCAAAATCGGCCTTCAACTGGAAATCAATGGCACGTCATTCTGCCGTCACGCCGTGTCACCTGTCTGTGAGGGGGCGTTATTGCTGCGTGAGTGTTTCGGCTTCGAGGAAAGAGACGAAACGGTCGACTTCCGCTTCGGTGGTGGCGAAGCTGGTCACGCAGCGCGCCAGCACCTCGCCGTCATTGATAAGTCCGGGCTGGTCGGCCGGCGTCAGCCAGTCGTAAAACTGCGCCCCGGCCTTGCGTGCGGCTTCGGCGGCGCCCTTCGGCAGTACGATGAAGACCTCGTTGGACTGCGTTTCCCAGGCAAGACGCGCTGTAGCGGACTGGCGAAAGGCCGCGCGCATGCGTTCGGCCATGGCATTGGAGTGGCGGGCGAGATCGAGCCAGAGCCCGTCGGTGAGGTAGGCATCGAGCTGGGCGGAGATGAAGCGGGTCTTGGAGAAGAGATGCGCCGCGCGCTTGCGGATGAACGGCATTTCCCGCGCCTGTTCGGGGTTCATGAACACGATGGCCTCCGCGCACCAGCAGCCGTTCTTGGTGCCGCCGAAGGAGACGATGTCGATGCCGCGCTTCCATGTCATTTCGGCTGGCGTCGTGTCGAGGGCGACCAGCGCATTGGCAAAGCGGGCGCCGTCCATGTGGACTGGAAGGCTGCTTTTCTTTGCGACGGCGGTGAGCGCTGCGATTTCGTCAAGCCCATAGACGGTGCCGACTTCCGTTGACTGGGTGAGGGAGACGGCCATCGGCTGGCCGTGATGGATAAAGTCTGCCGGGTAGCGTGCGACGATGCGTTCCAGTTCGTCCGGCGTCATCTTGCCCTGCGGCCCCGAAACGGTGGCCAGCCTGCCGCCGCCGGTGAAATATTCCGGCGCGCCGCCTTCGTCATTGGCGATGTGGGCGTCCTTGTGGCAGAAGACCACGCCGCCGGGCCGCCCGACGGATGACAGTGCCAGCGAATTGGCCGCCGTGCCGGTGCCGACGAAGAAGACGGCAACTTCGCGTTCGAAGATGTCGTTGAACCGGGCCTCGATCTTGCGGTCGAGCGGGCTGGCGCCATAGGCATTTGCATAGCCCGACTGTTCGCGCATCAGCGCCTCGCCGATGGCTGGATGGGCGCCGGACCAGTTGTCGGATGCAAAAAACATGGATAAGGACCTCAAAAACGTTCGGGAATGCGGTTTCCGGGATATCACGGAAAAGGCCGCTGTGTGTAAAGGGGCTTTCCGGTAAACGGGGTTGTGCCGGCCAATTTTCGCAGGAGATTGCGTGTATGCCTCGCAGCGACGTGGAATCTGCCTATAAAATGCCTTTTTCTTTCAGGTGTTTCGAAAGTGGATGAAGAAAAGTAACTTTGTTGCGCGGTCTGAGCCGGATTGGTAATAATCTCTCCCAGCCGGGTGCGCATTTTCATTATTTGCTTGCGACTTTCCGATGTTTCTGGCATGAGATGAAGATAGGACAGTTATGCTGTCCTATTTTTGTGTCCGGCTGTGCCGTGTGCCGCTAGCAAGGGGCTGACGTCCTGCCGCTTTATGGTCTATAATGATCGTGTAAGCGGAGACCTCGTTCCGGCACGCCTTGGCAGGACTATCGACCGGAGCGCCGTTGATATGGTCAATCCGGTCCTAAACGAAAGATGATTGCGGCAAGCAGGGTGGATTTGCGCCTTTTCTATCCGCCTGCTCCACGATCCGGCTTCACCTGCATTTCTGCAGGTTTTAAGGAGATCTTGTATGACGAAGATGACGCCCTTAGCGCTTAGTGCTGCCCCGCTCACGCAGATGAACGTGACGCCTGCCGCCAAAACAGCTGCTGACGGCCGTCGTAACAAACGTCAGGGGCTCTACGATCCGAGAAACGAACACGATGCCTGCGGCGTCGGCTTCATCGCCCACATGAAAGGTGAGAAGTCGCACCAGATCGTCAAGGACGGGCTGTTCATTCTCGAAAACCTCACCCATCGCGGCGCTGTCGGCGCCGATCCGCTGATGGGCGACGGCGCCGGCATGCTGATGCAGATCCCGGACAAGTTCTTCCGTGAGGAAATGGCCGCCGAAGGTGTCGTGCTGCCGAAGGTCGGCGAATATGCCGTTGGCTACTTCTTCATGCCGCGCGATCCCGAACGCATTGCCCACTACCGGGACATCATCCAGAAGGTGATCGCCGACGAGGGCCAGAATTTCCTCGGCTTCCGCGAAGTGCCGGTCGACAATTCCTCGCTGTCGAAGGCGGAGGATATCGCTGCAACCGAGCCCTATCACCTGCAGGTCTTTATCGGTGCCGGCGAACGGGCCGATACGCAGGCCGATTTCGAACGCCGCCTGTTCATCCTGCGCAAGGTGATCTCGAACACGATCTTTGCCGAATCGGACGGTGCGACCGAGGACTTCTACATCGTCTCGATGTCGTCCTCGACGATCGTCTACAAGGGCATGTTCCTCGCCTATCAGGTTGGCGCCTATTACAAGGACCTCGCCGATCCGCGCTTCGAATCGGCGGTGGCGCTGGTGCATCAGCGGTTTTCGACCAACACCTTCCCGTCGTGGAAGCTGTCGCATCCCTACCGCATGGTTGCCCATAACGGCGAGATCAACACGCTGCGCGGCAACGTCAACTGGATGGCTGCGCGTCAGGCTTCGGTGTCCTCACCGCTTTTCGGCGATGACATTTCCAAGCTGTGGCCGATCTCCTATGAGGGCCAGTCCGATACCGCCTGTTTCGACAATGCGCTCGAATTCCTGGTGCAGGGCGGCTATTCCATGGCGCATGCCGTGATGATGCTGATCCCGGAAGCCTGGGCCGGCAACATGTCGATGGACCCGCAGACGCGGGCATTCTACGAGTATCACGCAGCGCTTATGGAGCCGTGGGACGGCCCGGCCGCCGTTGCCTTTACCGATGGCCGCCAGATCGGCGCCACGCTCGACCGTAACGGTCTGCGCCCGGCGCGTTACCTGATCACCAAGGATGACCGCATCATCATGGCGTCCGAGGCCGGCGTGCTGCCGGTTGAGGAAGAAAACATCGTTGCCAAATGGCGTCTGCAGCCCGGCCGCATGCTTCTGATCGATATGGAAAAGGGCCGGATTGTCTCCGATGACGAGATCAAGTCCGAGCTTGCCGGCATGCATCCCTATCAGCAGTGGCTCGACCGCACGCAGCTGATCCTCGAGGAACTGAACCCGGTGGAACCGCGCGCGCTGCGCCGCGACGTGTCGCTGCTCGACCGTCAGCAGGCCTTCGGCTACACGCTGGAAGACACCAAGATCCTGATGTCGCCGATGGCGACGACAGGGCAGGAAGCCATCGGCTCGATGGGCACCGATACGCCGATTTCGGCAATGTCGGACAAGTCGAAGCTGCTTTATACCTATTTCAAGCAGAATTTCGCCCAGGTCACCAACCCGCCGATCGACCCGATCCGCGAGGAACTGGTGATGAGCCTCGTGTCCTTCATCGGCCCGCGTCCGAACCTTCTCGACCATGAAGGTGCCGCGCGCGAGAAGCGTCTGGAAGTGCGCCAGCCGATCCTGACCAATGGCGATCTGGAGAAGATCCGCTCCATTGGGCATACCGAGGACCGGTTCGACACCAAGACGCTCGATATCACCTATGATGTCGATGAGGGCGAAGCCGGCATGCCGGCGATGATCGACCGCCTGTGCGAACGTGCCGAAGCGGCCGTGCGCGGCGGCTACAACATCATCGTGCTGTCCGACCGTCAGATCGGCCCCGACCGGATCGCCATGCCCGCGCTGCTGGCAACGGCGGCCGTGCACCATCACCTGATCCGCAAGGGGCTCAGAACATCGGTCGGTCTCGTGGTCGAATCGGGTGAGCCGCGCGAAGTGCATCACTTCTGCTGTCTCGCCGGTTACGGCGCGGAAGCCATCAACCCCTATCTCGCCTTCGATACGCTGGCAGACATGCACGCCAAGGGGCTGTTCCCCGAGGAAGTGGACGCCGGCGAGGTGATCTACCGCTATATCAAGGCAATCGGCAAAGGCATGCTGAAGGTCATGTCCAAGATGGGCATTTCGACCTACCAGTCCTATTGCGGCGCGCAGATCTTCGACGCCATCGGCCTGTCGTCGGAATTCGTCGAACGCTTTTTCTTCGGCACGGCCTCGATGATCGAGGGTGTTGGCCTGAAGGAAGTCGCGGAAGAAACCGTGGCGCGGCATCGCTCCGCTTTCGGCAAGGACCCGGTTCTTGCCTCCACGCTGGATATCGGCGGCGAATATGCATTCCGCATGCGCGGCGAGGCCCATGCCTGGACGCCGGATGCGGTCGCTGAACTGCAGCATGCCGTGCGCGGCAATGCCCGTGACCGCTATGATGCGTTTGCCAAGATCGAGAACGCTTCGTCCTTGAGGATGAACACCATCCGCGGCCTGTTCCGCATCAGGAATGCCGAGGAAATCGGCCGCAAGCCGGTTTCGGTCGACGAGGTCGAGCCGGCCTCTGAAATCGTCAAGCGGTTTTCGACCGGTGCGATGTCGTTCGGTTCGATTTCGCGCGAGGCGCATACCACGCTGGCAATTGCCATGAACGAGATCGGCGGCAAGTCGAACACCGGCGAAGGCGGCGAGGAATCGGATCGTTATCTGCCGCTGCCCAGCGGGGCGACGCCGAAGGAGCGTTCGGCGATCAAGCAGATTGCTTCGGGTCGCTTTGGCGTGACCACCGAATATCTGGTCAATGCCGATCTGTTGCAGATCAAGGTGGCGCAGGGCGCAAAGCCCGGCGAGGGTGGTCAGCTGCCGGGTCACAAGGTCGATGCGACGATTGCCAAGACCCGTCATTCGACGCCGGGCGTCGGCCTGATTTCGCCGCCGCCGCATCATGACATCTACTCGATCGAGGATCTGGCGCAGCTGATCTACGACCTGAAGAACGTCAACCCGGCGGCCGATGTCTCGGTCAAGCTGGTGTCGGAAGTCGGCGTCGGCACGGTTGCCGCCGGCGTTGCCAAGGCGCGCGCCGACCACATCACCGTTTCCGGCTTCGACGGCGGAACCGGCGCTTCGCCGCTGACCTCGCTGAAACATGCCGGCAGCCCGTGGGAAATCGGTCTTGCCGAAACCCAGCAGACGCTGGTGCTGAACGGGCTTCGCTCTCGTATCGCATTGCAGGTCGACGGTGGTCTGAAGACCGGTCGCGACGTGCTGATCGGCGCCATGCTGGGTGCCGACGAGTTCGGCTTCTCCACCGCGCCGCTGATTGCCGCAGGCTGCATCATGATGCGCAAGTGCCATCTGAACACCTGCCCGGTCGGCGTTGCCACCCAGGACCCGGTCCTGCGCAAGCGCTTCAAGGGCCTGCCGGAGCATGTCGTCAACTACTTCTTCTTCGTGGCCGAAGAACTGCGCGAGATGCTGGCCGAACTCGGCTTCACCAGCCTCAACGAGGTGATCGGTGCGGTCGAGCTGCTCGACAAGGACGAGGCGATTGCCCACTGGAAATCGCAGGGTCTCGACTTCTCGAAGATTTTCCACAAGGTGGCAGCACCCAAGGAAGCCACCTACTGGACCGAGCGGCAGAAGCACCCGATTGACGATATTCTCGACCGCAAGCTGATCGAAAAGGCAATGCCCGCGCTTGAACGCAAGGAAAAGGTGGCCTTCGACGTCGACATCAAGAATGTCGACCGTTCGGCCGGCGCCATGCTGTCCGGTGAAGTGGCCAAGCGCTGGAATCAGAAGGGCCTGAAGGAAGACACGATCTCCGTCACCCTCCACGGCACGGCCGGTCAGTCCTTCGGTGCGTTTCTGGCCAGCGGCGTCACCTTTGATCTTATTGGTGACGGCAACGACTATGTCGGCAAGGGGCTTTCGGGCGGCAAGATCATCATCCGTCCGCCGGAAAACTCGCCCGTCGTGCCGGAAGAATCGATCATCGTCGGCAATACCGTGCTTTACGGCGCCACGGCCGGTGAATGCTATTTCCATGGCATTGCCGGTGAGCGTTTTGCGGTCAGAAATTCCGGCGCGATTGCCGTGGTCGAAGGCGTTGGCGACCATGGCTGCGAATACATGACCGGCGGTCTTGTCGTCGTGCTCGGCTCCACGGGGCGCAACTTCGCGGCCGGCATGTCGGGCGGCGTGGCCTACGTTCTCGATGAGGATGGCGGCTTTGCCGATCGCTGCAACATGGCCATGGTCATGCTGGAGCCGGTGCCGGAAGAAGACGACATGCTTGAGAAGCTGCATCACCACGGTGGCGACCTCATGCACAAGGGCCGCGTCGACGTTTCCGGCGACATGACCCGTCATGACGAGGAGCGTCTGGTGCGCCTCATCAACAATCATCTGCTCTACACCGGTTCGGCCCGCGCCAGGGCCATTCTGGACGACTGGGCGCATTACCGCCCGATGTTCCGCAAGGTGATGCCGGTCGAATACCGGCGCGCGCTTGAGGATATGGAGCGCATGCGCATGGGTGTCGCAGCGGAATAACAGGCAAAGGATAACTGTCGGCGTCCCGTCCGCGTGTGTGCGGGGCGCTTTCTTGCGCGCGCCAGGGGCGCGAAATATCAGCTTGAAGCAGTCAGGATTACGAAATGGGCAAGGTTACTGGGTTTTTGGAAATCGACCGGCAGGTGGCGAAGTATCAGCCGGCCTCCGACCGCATTCGCCACTTCCGTGAATTCACCATCCCGATGTCGGAACCGGAAGTGCAGAAACAGGCCGCCCGTTGCATGGACTGTGGCATTCCCTATTGCCACGGCCCGACCGGCTGTCCGATTCACAACCAGATTCCGGACTGGAACGACCTCATCTACAATGGCAACTGGAAGGAGGCGATTGCAAACCTGCATTCGACCAACAACTTCCCGGAATTTACCGGCCGTGTCTGCCCGGCGCCGTGCGAGGAGTCGTGCACGCTGAACCTGGAAGACATCCCGGTTGCCATCAAGACCATCGAACAGGCGATTGCCGACAAGGCTTATGAGCTTGGCTACATCGTGCCCAAGCCGGCAACGATGAAGACCGGCAAGCGGGTTGCCATCATCGGCTCCGGTCCGACCGGCATGGCGGCTGCCCAGCAGCTCGGCCGCGCCGGCCACGAGGTTGACGTTTATGAGCGCGAATCCCGGCCCGGCGGGCTGCTGCGCTACGGCATTCCCGATTTCAAGATGGAGAAGAACTTCATCGACCGCCGTGTCGAGCAGATGCGCGGCGAGGGTGTGACCTTCCATTGCGGCGTCAATATCGGCGTCGATGTGAAAGTCGAGCAGCTGCTTTCCGATTATGATGCCGTGCTTTACAGCGGCGGTTCGGAGGCCCCGCGTCCGTCCGGGATCGAAGGCAGCGATATTCACGGCGTCTATGATGCCATGCCGTTCCTGGTTCAGCAGAACCGGCGGGTTGGTCGCGAGAATATCGAGAGCACCGGCTGGCCGTCGGAACCGATTCTGGCGGGCGGCAAGCATGTGGTTGTCGTGGGCGGCGGCGATACGGCGTCGGACTGTGTCGGAACCGCATTCCGTCAGGGCGCGGTCAAGGTGACCCAGCTCGACATTCGCCCGCAGCCGCCGGAAAAGGAAGACAAGCTCGCGGTCTGGCCGTTCTGGCCGACCAAGATGCGGACGTCTTCCTCGCAGGCGGAAGGCGCGATCCGTGAATTCCAGGTGGGGACGCTCGAATTTGTCGGTGAGGACGGTGTTCTCACCGGCGTGAAGTGCTGCCATGTTGACGAAAAGCGGCGGCCGATTGCCGGTACGGAATTCGTCATCAAGGCCGATCTTGCCTTTATCGCGCTCGGCTTCCTGGGGCCGCACAAGGAAGGCCTCGTTGCCGAACTGGATGGCAGGCTGGAGCTGAACACCAACCAGCGCGGCGCGGTCAATGTCGTTGCCAATGATCAGGATTACAAAACCTCGGTCGACAAGCTCTGGGCGGCCGGTGATATCCGTCGCGGCCAGTCGCTGGTCGTCTGGGCGATCCGCGAAGGCCGTCAGGCAGCGCGCGCGATCGATGAAACGCTGATGGGTGAGACCCTGCTGCCGCGCTGATGTTTTTTTCCGCCCTTGCAGCCGGAATACCGTTTCCGGTTGCAAGGGCGGTCTTTCTTCTTCGTAAGCCCCCTTTTACCGACGATCCGCGCGGCGTTGTTCCGGCGCCGGGCTGATGGACTTTTTCCGAAAAAAAGAGACAAACGGACCGAAAAACCGGCCAAGCGCCGCGTCGTCGAATTGCACCCCCTCTTGCATCTTGCTAAGCCTGACCAATATTGGAAAAAAATTGGTTTTAGGCTTTTTCAGTCATTGCAATGAAGGAGAGTATTTTGGCTCACAACAAGAAGGTTCGTAAGGCGGTTTTGCCGGTTGCCGGTCTTGGAACGCGGTTTCTTCCCGCAACCAAGGTTGTTCCCAAGGAAATGCTTCCGGTCGTGGATAAACCGATCATCCAGTATGTTGTCGATGAGGCGATTGAAGCCGGTATCGAACACTTTGTTTTTGTCACGGGCCGCAACAAACACGTTATCGAAGACTATTTCGATATCCAGTACGAGCTGGAAGCAACGCTGAAGGCGCGCAACAAGAATGCCGAACTGAGCCTGCTCTCTTCGATGTTGCCGGAAGCCGGCACTTCCACCTTTACCCGCCAGCAGGAGCCGCACGGGCTTGGCCACGCCGTGTGGTGCTCGCGCGAAATCGTCGGCCCGGAACCCTTCGCGCTGATCCTGCCCGACATGGTCATGGATGCCGAAACGCCGTGCCTGAAGGGCATGATGGATGTTTACGAGGTTTCCGGCGGCAATGTCGTTTCCGTTGAGGAATGCGACCCGGAACTGGCGCATAAATACGGTATCGTCGGTGTTGGCGACGCCGTCGGCAACGGTTTCAAGATCACCCAGATGGTCGAAAAGCCTGAACCGGGCACAGCACCGTCCAATTATTTCATCAACGGCCGCTATATCCTGCAGCCGGAGATTTTCCCGATCCTGGAAACGCTCGAGCGCGGCGCCGGTAACGAAATCCAGCTGACCGACGGCATGCTGAAGCTTGCCGGCGAGCAGGAATTCTTCGGCTACAAGTTCGATGGCCAGACATTTGACTGCGGCTCGAAGGAAGGCTTCATCATCGCCAATATCGCATTGGCGCTGAAGCGTGACGACATTCGTCCGAAGGTCGAAGACGATCTCAAAGCCCTGATTGCAGCGCTGAAATAACAGACCGGAAATACAATGAGGCCCGGCAAGACCGGGCCTCGTCATGAAAACCGGGCGGCGCACATGCGTCGCCTTTTTTGTTGCCGAAAGAACTGATCATGCCCTTAAACGCCGACATGCCGTTAGAACCGAATATCGTTCCGCTCGCTGAGGGGGCGGAGAACCGGTTGCAGGGGTGTTGGCCCGACCGGCAGTTCGATGCCGTCAACTGCCCGGAAGTCCACAGCTGGCGGACGCGTGATCCCTGGGCGCGGGCGCTGCTCTTTGTCGGCGGCGGATATACGAAACTGGTCTATGACAAGGAAGGGGCAGAGGTTGCGTCATGGCTGAACGCGCAGGGCATCGACGCTCATCTGGTCGTACACCGGCTTCCCGGCGCCCCCGATGGCAAGGGCGGGGTTCACCCGAAAGACATAGCGCTTGTTGACGGGCTGCGTGCGCTTGATGTCGTGGCGGCAGAGCAGAGCGATTTGCCGCTGTTTCATGTCGGGCTGTCGTCCGGCGGCCATCTTGCCGGGGTCATGGCCTGCCAAAGCCACGACCTGAAGCCTGCCGGCGCCGTGATTGCCTATGCTCCGATCAATGCCAATCACCGCAAACACAAGTTCCCCGAAGGCAAGCCGGACTATCCGCCGGTGGAAAAACAGGATTTTTATGACGACTGGCCGATCGGCCTTGCCGATTACCCCCACGGGCTGCCGCCGATCCCGGTGTTTCTTGCCTATGCGCTGCATGACCGGTCGGTGCCATTACAGCATGCGTTGCGCTATGTCGAAACGGCAGCAGCCGGGGCGCTGGATGTCGACCTGCATGTGTTTGCCGATGCGCCGCATGGTTTCGCCTTGCGCGCGCTTGATGGCACCCAGACGGCATGGCCGGGACTTGCTGTCGACTGGATGAAGCGCAAAGCCGCAAAGACGGCAACAGCGCAGCAGGTTGGTTGAGAGCAGCAGCCGGTGCCCCCTGCGACCGAATGGTTATTGATTGCAAAACCCAAAGGCGCTAACAGCTGAGCATGGCAGATGTGACAGACAAGACCCCCGGCAACGACGCAACCCGTTCCGCTCTCAGAACGATCGCATTCGAGCGCAAGGGGCTGGATGCGCTTGCTGCAGCACTTGAAAACGGGCTGGCGGAACCTTTTGACAAGGCCGTAGCGCTGCTTCGGGAAACGCAGGGGCATGTGATTATCTCCGGCGTCGGCAAGAGCGGTCATATCGGCACCAAGATTGCGGCGACCTTCGCCTCCACCGGCACGCCGGCCTTTTTCGTGCATCCCGCCGAGGCCAATCACGGCGATATGGGAATGATTTCCCAGAAAGATGCCGTGGTCGCGCTTTCGTGGAGCGGGGAAAGCAGCGAACTGACGGCGCTGGTCGCCTATACGCGCCGTTTTGCCATTCCGCTGATTGCGATTACCGCCGGGGTGAAATCGTCGCTGGCGCTGGCGGCCGATATCGTGCTCGCCCTGCCGAAGGCGGAAGAAGCCTGTCCGCACGGGCTTGCGCCGACGACGTCGACAACCATGCAGCTTGCGCTTGGCGATGCGCTGGCGATTGCGCTGCTTGAGGTGCGGGGCTTTTCCGCGGGCGATTTCAAGGTCTATCACCCGGGCGGCAAGCTCGGCGCGCTGCTTTCGCATGTGGC
The DNA here is from genome assembly GCF_963677965.2 of uncultured Martelella sp. Classification (NCBI taxonomy): domain Bacteria; kingdom Pseudomonadati; phylum Pseudomonadota; class Alphaproteobacteria; order Hyphomicrobiales; family Aurantimonadaceae; genus Martelella; species uncultured Martelella sp. The sequence continues at coordinate 1,279,250 of NZ_CAXXFM010000001.1, read as the reverse complement.
CGACATCATGCATGTGGGCGAGGAAATTCCGCTGGTGCGTTCGGGCACGCCGCTGCCGCAGGCGATCATGGAATTGTCGAAGCGGCGCTTCGGCTGCGTCGGCGTGCTGTCCGGTGACGGCCGGCTGGCGGGCATCGTCACCGATGGCGACCTTGCGCGCAACCTGTCGCGTGACATGGGCGCGCTTGCCGTCGACGATGTGATGACGGCTGGGCCGAAGACGGTGAAGCAATCGATGATGGTGTCGGGTGCGCTGGCACTGATCCACAAGCACAATATTTCCGCGCTGATGGTGGTCGATGACGATAACCGTCCGGTCGGCATCGTGCATTTCCACGATTTCCTGCGGATCGGCGCGGCCTGATCCTTTCCGCTTCAGGCCTTTTCGAGCGGCGCGACCGTGAGTTTGCGACCATCGCCGGCGACGATGTGCACATGCGCGCCCGCCGGCAGGTCCGGCCCTTCCACGACCCAGAGCGTATCGTCGAGCCTGATGCGCCCGCGCCCGTCGGTGATCGCGTCGACGACGATGGCGGTGCGCCCCACAAGACTGGCTGCGCGCTGGTTGAGCAGCGGTTCGTCGGATGTGGTTTCCCGGTTTTTGAGGATCCGCCGCCCGACAACAATGGCGACAACGGAAAGGACGGCAAACAGCAGGATCTGCAATTGCCAGCCCCAGAAGCCGAAGGGCCAGAAGACCAGCGACAGCGCGCCGAGTATGATGGCGGCAATGCCGACCCACATCAGGAACACTCCGGGCAGGAGAAGTTCCGCAACGAGCAGCAGCAGTCCGGCGATAAACCAGCCCCAGGGGCCGGCAGCGGTGAAGAAGTCGAACAGCGCCTCCATCGCCGGTCAGCTTTCCGGATTGCCGGGGCGGACTGACGGTGTCGAGCGGCGCGCAGCGGGCTCATTCGTACCGCCATCCTTGCCGAACACTTCCTTCGCGATTTCCCCGATCCCGCCGAGCGAACCGATCAGTGACGAGGCCTCCATCGGCATCAGCACCACCTTGGAGTTCTTTGCCGTGCCGATCGAGGCCATGGCCTCGGTGTATTTCTGGGCGACGAAGTAGTTGATCGCGGCGACATCGCCGTCGGCAATGGCCAGTGACACGGAGCGTGTCGCATTGGCTTCGGCTTCGGCAAGGCGTTCGCGGGCTTCGGCCTCGCGGAAGGCTGCCTCGCGCTCGCCTTCGGCTTCAAGAATTGCAGACTGTTTGGAGCCTTCCGAACGCAGGATCTGCGCGGTCTTGCTGCCCTCCGCCTCGAGGATCTGGGCGCGCTTTTCGCGTTCCGCCTTCATCTGCCGGCCCATGGCTTCCACGAGATCGTTCGGCGGACGGATGTCCTTGATCTCGATGCGGGTGACCTTCACGCCCCAGGGTTCGACCGCAAGGTCGACCACGCGCAGCAGCCGCTCATTGATGGAATCACGGTTGGAAAGCAGTTCGTCGAGATCCATGGAGCCCATGACGGAGCGGATATTGGTCATGGTCAGGTTCAGGATCGCCATTTCCAGATTGGCGACCTGATAGGCGGCACTTGCCGGATTGAGGATCTGGTAGAAGGCGACCGCGTCGGCCTCCACGCTGGCATTGTCGCGGGTGATCACCTCCTGTTCGGGCACATCCAGCACCTGTTCCATGATGTTGATGCGCTTGCCGATACGGTCGATGAAGGGAATGATCAGGTTGAGGCCCGGCGTCAGCGTGCGGGTATAGCGGCCGAACCGCTCGACTGTGTAGCCATAGCCCTGCGGCACGGTCTTGATCCCCGCCAGAAGCGTCAGAAGGATCAGGACCGCCAGTATGATGATCGTGACGGAAAATCCGGTCAGTGCTGCCATGTCGTTTCCTCCTGTTGCATCGGCCTTGCGAGGCCGATGTCTGTTTTATCATTATAGACGCAACGGCGTGCGTGAGGCCATGGCCTTAATTTTCAGGCGTTGAGGCCTTATTCAAGCCAGCCGCGCAACTCGCGCGCCACCACATGTTCGATCACCCGCATGCCGGCCGGTGTGTCGTTGAGACAGGGGATGTGGGTGAACTTTTCACCGCCATGCTCCATGAAGCTCTCGCGCGCCTGTTCGCCGATTTCCTCAAGGGTCTCGAGACAGTCGGAGACAAAGCCGGGATTGAGGATCGCGACCCGCTTCACGCCCTTTTTCGGCAAGCCTTCCACGGTCTTGTCGGTATAGGGCTGCAGCCATTCTTCCGGCCCGAAGCGGGACTGGAAGGTGATCATCATTCTTTCCTCGGAAAGTCCGAGCTTTTCGCGCAGAAGCCGCGCCGTCTTCTGACACTGGCAGTGATAGGGATCGCCCTTCTTGAAATAGGACTGCGGGATGCCGTGGAACGATGTGATGATCAGCTCCGGTTCCCAGTCGAGCGTTGCCAGGTGGTCGGTGATCGACTGCGCCAGCGCATCGATATAGACCGGGTCGTCGTGATAGGGCGGCACGGTGCGCAGCGCCGGCTGCCAGCGCATGTCGAGCAACGTCTCGAACGCCTTGTCGTTGACGGTCGCCGTCGTTGAAGCCGCATATTGCGGATAGAGCGGAAACAGCAGAATGCGTTCGCAGCCCGCCGCCTTCAGCGCTTCGATGCGGGCGGGAATGGAGGGCTGGCCGTATCGCATCGCCCAGTCGATGACGAGATTGTCGGTGTCGGCGTAGTGTTCAGCCAGTTTTTCCGCCTGGCTCCTGGTGTAGGTGCGCAGGAAGCTTTCGTTCCGTTCCTTGTTCCAGATCAGCTCGTAGGCCTGGCCCACCTTGGCGGGCCGGCGGTTCAGGACGATGCCGTAAAGGATCGGATACCACAGCGCCCGCGGCCATTCGATCACGCGTTTGTCGGTCAGAAATTCTTCCAGATAACGGCGCATGGATTTCTTGTCCGTGCCGTCGGGCGTTCCGAGATTAACCAGAAGAACACCGGTCTTTCCGAAGGCGACACTGGGATGGTTATCCGGCCAGGCGGCATGCATTTCAGACATTGATTTATCCCGGTTCCGTTTCGTGTGGTTCGAGCTTTTGGGGCGCGGTTTTCTGGCGCCATATATAAATACGAAGCGCAGGCCCCGCCAGACTGGCGAATTGTCGCGATTTGCCGCTCAAAAGCAAACGGCCCGGCGGGGCCGGGCCGAAGAAGAGGGCTTCAGAACTAAGCCTTATTCGGCGACATTGGTGATGCGGCCATCGACATAGGGCGTGTAGGGGCTGTTCATGCCGAGATATTCAGCCACAGCTTCTTCGAGGTTCGGGCCGAAATCATAGGCGTTCATGGCATTTTCAGCGAAGACCGCATAGCCATCGCCGCCGCCGCGCACGTAATTGTTGGTGACGAGGCCATAGACGGTTTCGGGCTCGAGCGGGGCGAATTCGTCTTCGCCGGTTTCGACCTCGACGGAGACGACGCGGCTGCCGGGCTCCTTGCTCGAATCATAGGTGTATTTCATGCCGGAGACCTGCGGATAACGACCGCCACCGTCTTCGATCTGGGACAGGCCGTTTTCCAGCGCCGCAACAATGTCGGAGCCCTTGAGCTGGAAGGTGGCGATGGTGTTCTGGAAGGGAAGCACAGTCAGAACTTCGCCCATGGTGACCACGCCGTCATCGATCGAGGCGCGCACGCCGCCGCCATTCTGGATGGCGATGGTGATGCCCTGATCGGCAACGCGGTCAAGCATGGCATCGGCAACGAGATTGCCCATCGGGCATTCCTCGGCGCGGCAGACTTCGCGGTCGCCGACGATGAGCGCGGTGGATTCTCCGACCTCTTCCATCTTGAGTTCTTCGATGGGCCCGGCCTTTTCGGCAATCCAGCTGGCCACATCCGCGTCCGGCGTGAAGGAGGCATCAAGCAGGATCGGGTCACCCTTGGCGGATGTCACCACACCGTCATCGTTGAAGACGACGTCGAGGTCGCCGAGATACTTGCCGTACTGGTTGGCCTGAACCACGGGGACCTGATAGCCGTCGGGGTTGTCGACCATGGTCGGGTAGGGGCCGGCGGCATCTTCATCGGTGTTGGAAAGCAGCGTGTGCGAATGGCCGCCGACGACGACATCCACGCCCGGGATCACGGCGATGGCCGCGAGATCCCGCGGATAGCCGACATGGGTGAGCGCGATGATCTTGTTGACGCCTTCGCCCTGCAGTTTTTCGACCTCGGTGGTGATCGCATCGACATCGACGGTGATGTCGATGTTCTCGCCGGGGGAGGCGATGTCCGGCGTGTCGTTGGTGACCGCGCCGATAATGCCGACCTTCTCGCCGTCGATGTCGAGCACGATCGAAGGCTCGATCATGTCCTTGACGGTGGAGCTGGCATTGGTCTTCACATTGGCGGTGACCACCGGGAAGGTGACGATGTCGAGGAAGGTCTTCAGCCCGTCTTCGCTGTCATCGAATTCATGGTTGCCGACGGTCATGGCGTCATAACCGAGCATGTTCATGAATTCGCCTTCCATCGCACCCTTGTAGAAGGTGTAGAACAGCGATCCCTGAAAATTGTCGCCGGCGTTCAGCAGGATGACATTCTTGCCGTCGGCTTCCAGCGCGTCCCGGGTTTCGTTGATGGCCGTCAGAAGCCGTGCCGCGCCGCCGAAGCATTCGCCTGCCGCATCATCTTCTGCCGAGCAACTGGAATCATACTTGTTGATCGGGTCGAAGCGCGAATGGAAATCGTTGTTGTGCAGAATGTTCAGCTCGAAATCGGCAAGCGCGCTGCCGGCGGAAAGCGACAGCACGGAGGCCGCGAGCAGGGCGGCTTTGGAAAAGGAATGCATGGCAGGCTCCTGGTTCGAAGATGAGGCGCGGCACGTGTCGCCCGATGCCGAGTATAGGCTTCGAATGTGACGATGATTTTGGGTGCGCCGTCAAGCCTGCTTTTGACGGATAATACCAAGAGTCAATGATTAGAACGCATATGATGCGCGCCGGCTATCGTCTTCAGGGAGGATTATCGCCGGTTGTCAGTAACCGGCGCCACTCTGCATGCCGGAAAAGTTGACATTGGTGCCGGGTGCCGGTGTGCTCGCCGGGGTATAGGTCGTCGGCGTGTTCGGGTAACCGGTCTGCGGCATGGTCGAGCCCATTGGCGGCTGCTGCCCGGTGACGGCGCTGCCGGGGGCCATCGGCTGCTGGGGCGCATTGGCGGCCGTCACGGCGGCGGCATCGTCAAGCGTAAAGCCGACCGGTGCCGATGCCGGCTTGTAGAGCGAGAACTGGTCGCCCTGGCTCGGCGTGCAGTTCATCAGGTAGGGGGCCGCGATCGCGCAATTGACCCGCGAGCGGGTCTGCCGCAGCACGGAGGTCAGATCAATTTCGACCATATTGCCGGTGACCGTGTACTGGCCGACGGCAAGAACCTGATTGGAATCCGTCGTGCGGGTTTCGAACTGTCCGGCAGAGAAGCTCGAAATGATGCCGTCCCGATCCAGCCACTGACCGTCCACCGCAGTTCGCGGGACCTGCGGCTGCGTGGGCGTCGGCAGACTGCGCGGCTGCTCATACGTGGTGCAGCCGGCCAGAAGCAGGGCACAGGCGGCGAAGGTCGTGGCGAGGAGCGGTTTCACTGTGATACTCATTGACGGTCCTGTCTTTGCGCTAAAAAGGCCTATTTCTGCTGAAAAAGCAACTGTTAAGCGGGCTTTTGGTTCCAGGTATCTCGTATTTTCAGCCGTTGCCCTGTCTGCCGGCTGCTGCGCGAGACCTTGCCGCGCGGCGTCTTTCGGTGCTTTCCGCCGGCCATTCGGCGTTCATGTCATAATAGTGGCTGAAGCTGCGGGCGCCCGCCGGCAGTGGCAGCCATGGCAGTTTCGTCGCCGTATAGATGTGCACATCCGGCACGAAGCTTTCCGGTGCATCGAGCGTGGCCATGCGCACAAACAGCATCCAACCGCGCCGTCCGTAGTCGCTCCACAGCGCCGTGCCGCAATCCGCGCAGAAAGACAGATCATGCGGGTGGCCGCTGTCTGTTGCAAGCGTGCGGCAGGCGGGCGCGCCCTTCAGGACCGTGATGCGGTCCGTTTCGATCAGTCCGTTGATGACGAACGGGCCGCCGGATTGCCGCCTGCAGTCGCGACAGTGGCAGGCGTGGATGAACATCGGGCGAGAGCGCATGGAAAAGCGCACCGCACCGCAAAAACAGCCACCTGCAAATTGTTCCTCTGCCATGCCGCGCTCCCGTCGCCGCGTCCATCCAAAGCAAATCACGATGAAACAGCCGGAGCAAGCAGAATTGAGGCGCGCCGGTGTTGCCTTGCGCCGAAGCTTGCGCTTATGGATCGCAAGACCAATAGAGCTCAGGAGTGCGGGATGACCGAGAAACCGGCAGTGACCATTCACTATTGCAGCATGTGCAACTGGCTGATGCGTTCGGCCTGGATGGCGCAGGAGCTGCTTTCGACGTTTTCGCATGAACTGGGCGCGGTCACGCTCAAGCCGGGCACCGGCGGCATCTTCGAAATTCACGTCGACGACACCCTGATCTGGGAGCGCAAGCGCGATGGCGGCTTTCCCGGCCCGAAGGAGCTGAAACAGCGTGTGCGCGATGTCATCGATCCCGAACGCGATCTCGGCCATGTCGACCGGACAGAGGCGCAACAGGCCGAGGACTGACCGGGCGCGCGCACCCTGCATTTTGCAGGGCTTTGAATTTTTTGTCGCGAAAACGTCAAATACCCGTTGACGAAACCCGCCGGGTCTCTTAAACGGGCCTTCGTTGCCCAGATGGCGGAATTGGTAGACGCGCCAGCTTCAGGTGCTGGTACTCGCAAGGGTGTGGAGGTTCGAGTCCTCTTCTGGGCACCAATCATTTTTCCAAGACATTGATATCTTAAGACGGTTGACGTTAGTCCCTCATCGCAAGCCCGTTTGAGGCGACAATGCTCCGGGATGTCTTGGATGCCGCGGCAGCGTAGTTTGCGCTTTCTGCCCACTCTTTGCCGCTTTCATGTTATCCGATAGAATCGTTCTCTTCAGAAATGCTCCGAATCGGATCGACGCCATGTATTTGACACGACGCGCATTTTCTTCCGGGGCCCTTGCCGTTCTTCTGTCTGCCTGCTCCAGCAATCTGACGGGCGGCTTTACGCCAGTTGCCGATCCGGGCATGCGACAAATGCCCAATCGCGGCTGGGATGCCTGGGTGTCCGGGTTCAGGGGCCGGGCTGAAGGGCGCGGCATTTCCACGGCGACGCTGGACGCAGCCTTTGCCCGCGCAGGCTATACGCCGGGCGTGATCGAGGCCGACCGCAACCAGACGGAATTCGCCCGCACGCTGGAGGAATATCTGGCGATTGCCGCATCCGATGAGCGGGTTGCCAAGGGGCGCGCCAATTATGCGCGCTATCGCGATGTGCTGGACCGGATCGAGGCGACCTACGGCGTCGATGCCAACGTTATTGTTGCGATCTGGGGGCTTGAAACCATGTATGGCGAACGGCGCGGCAATGTGCCGGTCGTGTCGTCCCTGTCCACGCTGGCGTATGACGGCCGGCGCGGCGCGTTTTTCGAACAACAGCTGACGGCGGCTCTCAGGATCCTGCAAAACGGCGACATCAGTCCGGAGGGCATGGTGGGAAGCTGGGCCGGGGCCATGGGCCATACCCAGTTCATCCCGACGTCCTATCTGGCCTATGCGGTCGATTTCAACGGCGACGGGCGGCGTGATATCTGGGGCGACGACCCGACCGATGCACTGGCCAGCACGGCGTCTTATCTTTCGCGTTCGGGATGGCGGAAAGGCCAACCCTGGGGCGGGGAGGAGGGCTCGCCCGGGGCTGCCGCCGGCACCAGACGGATACAGCCGCAGGCTGGCGGCCCGGTCTTTGCCGTGGGGCCGAATTTCGATGTTATCAAGCGCTACAACAATTCGACAAATTATGCGCTCGGCGTCGGCTATCTTGCCGACCGGATTGCGGGCGCCGGTCCGATTCGCGGCAGTTTTCCGCCGGATCGATACGGTTTTTCCGCCGATCAGCGCAAGGCGGTGCAAATGCGGCTGAAGGCGGCGGGTTATGATCCCGGCAGTATTGACGGCGTATTCGGCGATGAAACCCGTGCTGCGATATCCGCCTATCAGAGAGGGCACGGGCTTGAGGTCACTGGCGAGCCGTCAATGGCCCTGCTGCAAAGGCTTGAGCGGTAAATGGCATGATGGTCGCACCGGGGCGCTTCTCAGTGTCTCCCGGTATCTGGAACCTGTCGGGTGTCCTCTCGGCTGCGCCTTATCCCCGCTCCACGCAGAGCGCGACGCCCATGCCGCCGCCGATACAGAGCGTGGCGAGGCCCTTGCGGGCGTCGCGGCGTTTCAGTTCGTGAAGCAGCGTCACCAGAATACGGGCGCCGGAGGCGCCGATCGGATGGCCGATGGCAATCGCGCCGCCATTGACGTTGACCTTTTCCGGATCCCAGCCGAGCCCGTCATTAACCGCGCAGGCCTGTGCCGCGAACGCCTCGTTGGCTTCGACAAGGTCGAGGTCTTCCGCCGACCAGCCGGCCTTTTCGAGCGCCTTGCGGGAGGCGGGAATCGGGCCCGTGCCCATGATGGTCGGGTCGACGCCGGCTGTCGCCCAGGAGGCGATGCGGGCAAGCGGAACAAGGCCGCGCCGGGCGGCCTCGTCGGCGTGCATCAGCACCAAAGCCGCAGCACCGTCATTCAGCCCCGAGGCATTGCCTGCCGTCACCGTGCCGTCCTTTTCAAAGGCAGGACGCAGTGCGGCAAGCGTTTCCGGGCTTGCGTCGAGGCGGATATGCTCGTCGCTGTCGACGACCGTTTCGTTTTTGCGCACACGCACCGTGACCGGCGTGATTTCCTCGGCAAACCGGCCAGCCGCCCGGGCGGCGGCCGCCTTGCGGTGACTTTCAATCGCAAAGGCATCCTGCCGCGCCCGGTCGATACCGAATTTCCGGGCGACATTTTCGGCGGTGATGCCCATATGGGTGGCATCGAATGCATCGATCAGCCCGTCGCAAAGCATGGTGTCGGCAAAGCTGACCGAACCCATCTTATGGCCGCTGCGCAGATTGGCGCAATGGGGCGCAAGCGACATCGATTCCTGCCCGCCGGCAACCACGATCCCGGCATCGCCGCAGGCAATCTGCTGCATGCCCAGTGCTATGGTACGCAGCCCGGAGCCGCAGACCTGGTTGATGCCGAAAGCGGTTGCGGTATCGGGAATTCCGGCGGCGATGGCTGCCTGCCGGGCCGGGTTCTGGCCGGCGCCTGCCGCCAGCACCTGCCCAAGGATTACCTCGTCCACCGCATCCGGCGCCACGTTGGCGCGCTTCAGCGCCTCGCCGATGACGGCCGCGCCGAGCACATGGGCGGGAACGGTGGCGAAGGATTTCATGAAGCTTCCGACAGCGGTGCGCGTGGCCGCGACAATGACGACATCACTCATTTCAAGCCCTCCGGGTGGTCCAGCCCCACCTCGAAACGGGCTTCGGTTCGGGCGGTGATTTCCTCAAGGCTGACGCCGTCGGCAAGTTCGGTGAGAACCATCTTCACCGGGCCGTGGCGCGCGATGGTGAAAACGCCGAGATCGGTAATCACCATATCGGCCACGCGGGTGCCGGTGAGCGGCAGATTGCATTCGCGCAGAAGCTTCGGGCTGCCCTTGGCCTCGTGCTCCATCACCACGACCACGCGTTTGACACCGGCAACCAGGTCCATGGCGCCGCCCATGCCCTTGACCATCTTGCCCGGGATCATCCAGTTGGCGAGGTCGCCGTTTTCGGCAACCTGCATGGCGCCGAGGATCGACAGGTCGATATGGCCGCCGCGGATCATCGCGAAACTGTCGGCGCTCGAGAAAAAGCTGGTTTCGGGCAGTGCAGTCACCGTCTGCTTGCCGGCATTGATCAGGTCGGCATCTTCCTCGCCCTCATAGGGAAACGGCCCCATGCCCATCATGCCGTTTTCGCTTTGCAGGCGGACATCCATGCTGTCGGGAATATAATTGGCAACAAGCGTGGGAATGCCGATGCCGAGGTTGACGTAGAATCCGTCCTCAAGCTCGCGGGCGGCGCGTGCCGCCATCTCGTCACGTGTCCAGGCCATATTACGCGCCCTCCGTCTTGCGTTCGCGCACGGTGCGCTTTTCGATATGCTTTACGGGGTCGGGCACATGCACGATGCGGGAGACGAAGATGCCGGGCGTATGCACATGGTCGGGATCGATCTCGCCGGGGGCGACCAGATGCTCGACCTCCGCGACCGTCAGCCGGGCCGCCGTCGCCATATCCGGATTGAAATTGCGGGCCGTCTTTCGGTAGACGAGGTTGCCTTCATGATCGCCCTTGTAGGCGTGAACCAGGGCGACATCGGCAACAAGGCCGGTTTCCATGATATAGTCGTCGCCGTCAAAGCGCCGGACTTCCTTGCCCTCGGCAATCAGCGTGCCGGCGCCGGTTTTGGTGAAGAAAGCCGGAATGCCGGCCCCGCCGGCGCGGATGCGCTCGGCAAGCGTGCCCTGCGGATTGAACTCCAGCTCGAGTTCGCCGGCCAGGTACTGTTCGGCGAAAAGCTTGTTCTCGCCGACATAAGACGAGATCATTTTCTTGATCTGCCGGGTTTCCAGAAGCCGGCCGAGGCCGATCCCGTCAACGCCGGCATTGTTTGAAATCACCGTCAGGTCGCGGGCGCCGGATTGCTCTACCGCTTCGATCAGCGCCTCGGGAATGCCGCAAAGGCCGAAGCCGCCCGACATGATCACCATGCCGTTACGCAACTGACCGGCCAGCGCTTCGGCTGCCGTCCCATAGACTTTCCGCATTGTCTCCTCCCAGAGAAATTGCCATTTGTCAGAAACAGAATAAGCTTGCGGCAGCCCCGGCCCGAGTCGTATTTATACGACATGAACACTGCTCAACCCTCGCCCGCCTTTACCCTGCTCGAACTGCCGGTGCCGCTGGTGTTTGCCACCCACCGCGTGATCCGTGACTGCAATGAAGAGTTTGCGGCCCTGTTCGGCTATGATCGCGAGGCGCTGATCAACAAGAGCTTTGCGCGACTTTATCCGGCCATTGACGACTTCGTGCGCACCGGAGAGATGTGGAGGGATAACCTGCCGGGCGGGGCGGTCTATTACGACGAGCGGATCATGGCGGCGACCGACGGCCGCCGGTTCTGGTGCCGCGTTCGGGGGCGCTCGCACAACACCGATGACCCGTTTGCTGCGGCAGTTTACTGTTTCGAACCGATCACACGGCCGGTGTCTGCCGCCAACACGGTGCTGACCGGCCGCCAGCGTCAGATCCTCACACTGGTTGCCCAGGGCAAGACCAATGCCGCAATCGCCGGAGAACTGGGACTTTCGCGCAGAACCATCGAAACCCACCGGTTGCGCATGACCCGGGCGCTTGGGCTGCGCAACAGTGCGGAGTTGCTCGCCTGGTTTCTCAACAGTGCCGACAACCCGTCCAAACCCGATTTCGGGGAGGGCGGCCCTTGAGGCAAGACTTCAGTGCATGGCTGCGATGACAGCTTGTCCATGTTCGTGCGGCCGCGACGGTATTATATATTGGTCACACGCGAAAATAAGGAGTTCAAGACATGTCTTTCGGACATCGCAACCGTGACGGCCAGACCTCAAACACCCGCTCGCACAATCCCTTTGTTCGCCTTGCCCACGGCTTCAACGACTTCATCGAAAACTATCAGGAAGTCCGCCGCGAAGCCTATCGCCGGTACCCCAACAGTTTCCGGTAATCGTTTCTCCGGGACAGACCGCATCAGCGGTCCATCCCGTGGCCTTCAGGCCTTGCGCGGGGTAACCCGCATCGTTGCAGCGCGCGTCCGCGGCGCGATCATCGGGGACAGGTAGCTGCTGCTGGCATATTTTGCACGGTATGCATCATCAATGCGGTCATTCACGGCATCGTCGGTCACCGGCTCGAAGCTGACCTCATGGGTTTTTCCGGCAACACTGATGCGCCCTGCCTTTTGTTCAAGTGCTGACCGATACCAGCGCGAACGCGTGCCGTTATAGGCGCGCACATAGAGTTCGCCATCCGCCACAACCGACCAGATGAAGGTTGGCGTACCGTAGGTTTTCCCGTCCTCGCGAAACGGGGCGATGCGGAAATCGTCGGCAATCGCGATATCCTCGAGTTGTTCCGGTGTCCAGTTCATGGCGCTGTCCTTTCACTTCGATCACGTCCGTCATGGCCGGGAAGGCACAGCGTGCCGCCTGACCACATCGACCCTCAATGTGGCCATGCGCCGCTGGCTCAAAAAGATGCCCGCATTGCTGACAAAGATGAACGCAGCTCATCAATAGGCATCACTGTTGCCTGACTGGACCGGGCAGTCGGTTTCAGCCGCGATCGCGTGACGGCGCTCTCAATCGTCCGTCTGGCGGCCCTTGAAGGATTTGGCGAGCACGAACATCTCCACCGATTCGGAACGCGATGCCGCCGGCTTGACGTGGACCACCTGTTTGAAATTCTGCTTGAGCATGGTCAGCAGATCGTTTTCGGCCCCGCCCTGAAAGGTCTTGGCCAGAAAATGTCCGCCTTCGGCCAGGGTCTCGATTGCAAAATAGGCGGCCACCTCGCACAGATACATGGTGCGCAGATGGTCGGTGCGCTTGTGGCCCGTGGTCGGCGCGGCCATGTCCGAGATGACCAGATCGGGCGGACCGTCGAGCGCGTCGCGCAGAAGTTCCGGCGCGTCATCGTCCAGAAAATCCATCTGGAAGAATTTGACACCGGGAACAGGCGCCATTTCGAGAAAATCGATCGCGGCCACCCGCACATCCGTATCCGTGGACCCGGTTACCTTGGCGGCGATCTGCGACCAGCTGCCGGGGGCCGCGCCCAGATCGATGATCCGCCGTGCGCCCTTGAGGATCTCGTGTTTTTCATCGATTTCCAGCAGCTTGTAGGCGGCGCGTGCGCGAAAACCCTCGGTCCTTGCGCGCTGAACGTAAGGGTCGTTGATATGCCGCTCGATCCAGCGCCGTGACGAGGCCTTGAGTTTGCTTTTCTTGACCTTCTGGCCGATCTTGCGGCCGGTGCGGGCCGGTTTTGAGGGTGGCTTGGCCATTTTTTTGTCAGTCCCTGGTGTCGTGGCGTGGCTGGTGGGCGCGGTTGAAACCGCCCCGGCGGCGCTTGGAGCGCCACACGCCGTCGCGCATCATCATGTCCGTCAGAATGCCCTCGCGCAGGCCCCGGTCGGCAACCCGCATGCGCGGCGCCGGCCAGCGGCGGCGGATCGCCTCCAGAATGGCGCAACCCGCCAGCACAAGATCGGCCCTGTCGGGGCCGATGCAGGGATTGGCCGCCCGCCCCGCGAAATCCCAGGACAAGAGCTTGTCCTGCATGGCGGAGACCTCGTCATTGGAAAGCCATATGCCATCGACTTTGCGCCGGTCATAGCGCGGCAGATCGAGATGGACGCCGGCCAGCGTCGTCACTGTCCCCGACGTGCCGATCAGGTGAAAGCCGTTGTCATGGGCGTTGCCCTCGATTTCCGGGCAGTGGAAATCGCCAAGCAGAGCGGTCACTTCGGCAACCATGTCTTCGAAGATCGCCGGCGTGACGTGATGGCCGCCATACCGCTCCGAAAGCGTGACGACCCCGACAGGCAGCGATGTCCAGTGCGAGATATGATTGGCGATGCGCAGCGACCGGTTCTCGCCGAACCGGATCACGGCGATTTCCGAGGAGCCGCCGCCGATATCGAAGAGCACGGCGGAACGGGTCTCCCGCCCGATCAGCGATGCGCAGCTTGAAACGGCAAGCCGTGCTTCGGTTTCGCGGTTGATGATTTCAAGTTCAAGCCCGGTTTCGTTACGCACCCGTTCGAGAAAGGCATCGCCATTATCGGCGGCGCGACAGGCTTCCGTCGCAATCAGCCGCATGCGCCGGACCGAGCGACCCTTAAGCTTGGCCGCGCACAGTGAAAGCGCCTCGACGGCCCGGTCCATCGCCTCGGGTGACAGGCTGCCTGTTGCGGCAAGGCCTTCACCGAGCCTGACGATGCGCGAAAAACCATCGACCACGCGAAACTGATTATGGCGCGTCGGCTGGGCAATCAGAAGCCGGCAATTATTGGTACCGAGATCGAGCGCCGCGTAGAGGGTATTGCCCGCATGTCGCGGACCGCCGTTTCCGGGACCGGTTGTATGCGGCGCCGGGTCGCGTTGTGGTTTCTGTGGTGCGTTTTGTGCCGTCCCGCCCGTGTGCGGACCCCGTTTTTGCGGGGGCGGCGGGGCATCTGCTGCGGCCGGCTTACCCGCGGCATCCGCCCGGTCTGGTTTTGCACCGGAAGCGCGCACATGTTTGCAGCCATCGGCGCCAAGCGGCCCCTTGGTATGGGCCTTGCGTCGTCGTCTGCGTTTCTTTTGTCGGGGTGCGGCGGTGTCGCCGTCCGGCTTTTCACGGGCGATATCGCCAACGCTCGCAAGCGGCTGGCCGCTGCCTGCATCGTGCACGAGGCCGCCACCGCCCTTGCGGCGTTTGCCGCGACGGCGCTTGCGTTTACCGGGAACGGCTGCGGCCTGCGGCATAGCCGGGTCGCTACCGGACGACGCACTGGCGCCGTCATTCAATGCGGGCACTCCGGGGGCAGCATTTCTGTTGCCTTTCCGGGATCGGCGACGACGGGTCCGCTTGCCCTCGCTGCCTTTTTCCAAGCGCGCCCCGCCATCCGACAGCCTGTCGCTGTTTTGGGGGTCTTCCACTTTTCCAGTTCCATCGCGCCGCGCAAGCCGCTGTCCCAAAGGGTCGCTCGCAACATGGCGCTCAATCGATTTTCAGTTGACGTCATCATAGCAGCCGCGGAAGGCAAGGCCAATGCCTTTTCTTTTGTCGATTTTTGCGTCTCGCCGCCTGTCCGGGCATGATCGTCAACGAACAGGAAAATTTTGAATTTTCCCCTTGGCAAGCCGGGGTAATTCTGTTTATAAGCGCCCCACATTGAAGGCGCATCCGCGCCGGACGGTGGGGAATAGGTTAACGGTAGACCCACGGACTCTGACTCCGTTAGTCCTGGTTCGAATCCAGGTTCCCCAGCCATTCCTTTCAAGAAAATCCCGAAAATGACCAATGTCGCGGTTTAAGGCTGGTATGCCGCGCCCACGAGCGCTTTCGCGTCGTCGCTTGCCCATTCGGCGGGGCCGTTCATGGAGCCGAGCAGGCAGCCGTTTTCGTCGATCAGGACGGTGGAGGGCAGGCCGAAGGCGAGGCCGTCCTTTTTCAGCGTGTTGAACACGCCCATGGTTTCGTCACGGTAATAGGCCAGCGACGAAATGCCGATTTCGTCGAGGAATCTCTTCGGCTTTTCATCGGAGCCGGTGTCGATATTGACGGCGACGACCTCGAAATTCTCGTTCCCCATTGTCGCCTCGAGTTCATCGAGCGCCGGCATTTCCTCGCGGCAGGGCACGCACCATGTCGCCCACAGGTTCATCAGCACGGTTCTGCCCTTGAAGGCGGCGAGTGATGTTTCACCGTCATCGCTGCGAAAGGCAAGGTTTGGCATTGGGCGTGGTTTGTCGGCGGGAATGAAGGCGGCGACCTCGCCTATTGCCAGCGGTTTCAGCGCGGCCGCGGTCTCGACCGCCATTTCGCATTCGCCGGCTGTGGCCAGTTCACCCGCGCCATTGCCAGAAAAGGTATTTTTCACGTATACCGCCACAGCGCCGGCGATAAGCCCGGCAACAAGCGCGATAAGAACAAGTCTGGCGGAGATGGGGCTCTTGCGGCTCTTCTTCGTCATGTCACTCTCCAGATAGGCACGTCATGGCTTCCGACAACAGCACCTCGAACACAATGTGGGGCGGGCGTTTCGCCTCCGGTCCCGATGCGATCATGGAGGAGATAAATGCCTCCATCGATTTCGACAAGGCTCTCTATAACGAGGATATCGACGGTTCGATCGCACATGCGACCATGCTTGCCGAAAAAGGCATCATTTCGGAAGAGGACAAGGCCTCAATTCTGGAAGGGCTGACAACAATTCGTCGTGAGATCGAAGAGGGCGGCTTCACCTTCTCGCGCCAGCTTGAAGATATTCACATGAATATTGAATCGCGCCTGCGCGAGCTGATCGGCGCTGCGGCCGGCCGCCTGCACACGGCGCGCTCGCGCAACGACCAGGTGGCGCTTGATTTCCGCCTGTGGGTGAAGAAGGAACTGACCAAGACGGAAGCGGCTCTGACGCGCCTGATCGGCGTGTTTCTGGAGCGCGCCGAAGAACATGCCGAAACGGTGATGCCGGGCTTTACCCATCTGCAGACCGCCCAGCCGGTCACCTTCGGCCATCATTGCCTCGCCTATGTCGAAATGTTCGGCCGCGACCGCAAGCGCGTGCGCCACGCCATCGAGCATCTGGACGAAAGCCCGCTGGGGGCTGCAGCACTGGCAGGCACTGGCTTTGCCATCGACCGCCACATGACGGCCGCCGCGCTCGGCTTTGCCGGCGGGCCGACGCGCAATTCCATCGATACGGTTTCCGACCGCGATTTTGCGCTGGAGTTTTTGTCGACAGCCTCGATCTGCGCCACGCATCTTTCGCGTCTGGCTGAGGAAATCGTCATATGGTCGACGCCGCAGTTCAATTTCGTCCGGCTTTCCGACAGCTTTTCGACCGGCTCCTCGATCATGCCGCAGAAGAAGAACCCGGATGCCGCCGAACTGGTGCGCGCCAAGACCGGCCGCGTCAATGGCGCGCTGATCGCGCTTCTGACGGTGATGAAGGGCCTGCCGCTTGCCTATTCCAAGGATATGCAGGAAGACAAGGAACAGGTTTTCGACGCGGCAAAGAGCCTCGAACTTGCAATCGCCGCCATGACCGGCATGGTCGGTGACCTGACCGTGAATGCCGCCTCCATGAAGGCGGCCGCCGGTTCCGGTTTTTCCACCGCAACGGATCTTGCCGACTGGCTGGTGCGCGAGGCGGGGCTTCCCTTCCGCGATGCCCATCACGCCACCGGCCATGCAGTTGCCCTTGCCGAGAAGAAGGGATGCGACCTTGCAGGCCTGACGCTTGAAGAGCTTCAGGCGATCAATCCGGCGATCACCGAGGGGATTTTCGACGTGCTGACGGTCGAGGCCTCAGTCGCCAGCCGCAAGAGCTTTGGCGGCACGGCGCCGGACGAAGTGCGCAGGCAAATTGCCTGGTGGCGCGATCACGTTTGATTTCCTGCGCGTTTGAGGGTGCACAAGTTCTCCCTGATCGGCTATCAGGGAGAAGATCGGGTTTTGAAAAGGCTTGCGGTGGAACACGCCATGAGAAAAGACAGGGTTGCCGTTGCGGCATTATTGGCAAGCGCGCTGGCGCTGACGGCCTGCGGCCGGCGTGGTCCGCTGGAAGTGCCCCCGGCAACGCCCCAGCAGGCCGAACGCGAGGCGCGTGATGCAAACACGCCGGCCATCCAGATCGCGCCGAACGACAAACCGGTTGTCTTCGACGGCTCCGGCAACAATGTCATCAATAACGGGCCGGACGCCGCCATCAGCGAACCGGCTTCCACTGCCACTGGCGAGCCCGATACCTTCTTTCTCGATTCCCTCATCAACTAGGCCAGGTCTTTTTTCGTGAACCATTTCGAGTATCGCGACGGCGTGCTTTATGCCGAGGGTGTTTCCATTCCGGCGATTGCCGAAGCCGTGGGGACGCCGTTCTATTGCTATTCCACGGCGACCTTTTCGCGCCACTACAAGGTCTTTGCAGAAGCCTTTGCCGGTTCGGATGCGCTGGTCTGCTATGCGGTCAAGGCCAATTCCAACCAGGCGATCCTGAAAATGCTGGCCGGTCTCGGCGCCGGCATGGATGTCGTTTCGGAAGGCGAACTGCGCCGCGCGCTGGCCGCCGGCGTGAACCCGAAAAAAATCGTGTTTTCCGGTGTCGGCAAGACCGTGCGCGAGATCGATTTTGCGCTGGAAACGGGCATCTACTGCTTCAATGTCGAATCCGAACCGGAGCTTGAGGTTCTCAATGCCCGCGCCGTGGCGAAGGGCATGATCGCGCCGGTGTCCTTCCGCATCAATCCGGATGTGGATGCCAAGACCCATGCGAAGATTTCGACCGGCAAGAAGGAAAACAAGTTCGGCATCGCCTTTACCCGTGCCGAGGCCGTTTATGCCCGCGCGGCAGAGCTGCCCGGCATCCGCGTGACCGGGATCGACATGCATATCGGCAGCCAGATCACCGAGCTTGTGCCCTTCCGCGATGCCTTTCGGCTGATGAAGGCGCTGGTCCTGAAACTCAGGGAACAGGGGCACGCGATCGATCATGTCGATGTCGGCGGCGGCCTCGGCATTCCCTATCATTTCGACAATGATCCGCCACCGGAACCGACGGCCTATGCCGCGATCATCCGCGAAGAACTGGCCGGTCTCGACTGCCGGATTGTCGCCGAGCCGGGCCGGATGATTGCCGGCAATGCCGGTATTTTCGTCACCGAAGTGCTTTACGTGAAGGATGCGGAAGCCAAAAGCTTCGTGATTGTCGACGGTGCGATGAACGACCTCATTCGCCCGACACTTTATGAAGCCCATCACGAAATCCGTCCTGTGGTGCCAAACCCGAAGGCTGAGCGGATGACGGCCGATGTCGTTGGCCCGGTCTGCGAGACCGGCGATTATCTGGCGCTCTCGCGTGAAATGGGCCGGCCGGAACCGGGCGATCTTCTGGCGGTTTCGACAGCCGGCGCCTATGGCGCGGTGCAGGCGGGCACATACAATACCCGCCTTCTGGTGCCGGAAGTGCTGGTCGATGGCGACCGCTATCACGTCATCCGTCCGCGCGGCAGTTATGAAGACCTGATCGGCCTGGATTCGCTGCCGGACTGGATGTGATCCCGCTCGCTAAGTTTTGAAGGCGGATTTTTACGAATTTGGCGCGGCCTCCTCGCTATCGTCATAAAGCGTGCTATGTTTTTTGAAACGTTCACGCTCACGCCGCCGCCTTCGGGCGCGACAGACAGGGCCTATGACCGCTGGTATGCACGACACCGGAACACAAGCGCCTGACCGGGGCCGGGAAGGCGAAGCACTGATGCGGCGTATCGCCCGCAAACGTGCTGTTGCCCGCTTCAATCTTGCTGTCGAACGGCTGTTGCCGGGCTTGCTCTGGCCCGCCTGCTTTGTGGCGCTTTATCTCGCGCTGTCATGGCTCGGCCTGTTTCATGCCGTGCCGTTTGCGCTCAGGATCGTTCTTCTTCTGCTGCTGGCCGGCGGTTTCGTTGCCGGTTTCTGGCCGTTGCGCCGTTTCAGAAACCCCACGCGCGCCGAGGCCGAACGGCGGCTTGAGGGCGAGAATGGGCTCGCGCATCAGGTGATTTCGGTTGCCGGCGACAGGCCCGCGCGTGAAACGCCCGAGGCGATGGCGCTCTGGCAGGCGCATCAGCGGCGCATGGCCGAAAAACTCGGCGCGATCGACAGCGGGCTTGCCCGTCCCGACCTTTCCGCCGTTGATCCGTATGGCTTGCGCGCCGTTCCCGTGCTTCTTCTGTTCGTGGCGTTCTTCTATGCAGGCGCGACGGGGTCCGGCAGGCTTGCCGATGCCTTCCTGCCGCCGGCCGAGGAGGGCGCGGCCGTGCTGGCATTGCGGTTCGATGCCTGGATTTCGCCGCCGCCCTATACCCGCAAGGCCCCGGTCTATCTTCAGTCCGAAGGGGCCGATCAGATCGACGCAATCCCCGAAGGCTCCATGCTGACGGTCCGTCTTTCGGGCGAGGGAGCCGATGCGCCGATATCCTTCACGCCGGATGAGGCGGATCAGGCGCAGGCGCCGGACGAGGCGGAAGACGGCGAACTGATGCGCAGCGCGAGTTTCACGCTTTCTGCAAGCGGCGTTCTGGACGCAGCCGGCCGGCAATGGACGATCGGCGTCGTGCCGGATGCAATGCCGGTGATCGCCTTCAAGGGAGAGCCGAAAGCAGCGGCAAACGGCGCGCTGGAGCTCGAATACACCGTTTCCGACGATTACGGGGTAACGGCCGCCCGTGCCGAAATCGCTCCGGCGGGCGATGTCGATGAGGACGCGAAACCGCTTTATCCGCAGCCGGAATTTCCGCTGAACATGCCGTCGCGTTCCAGCGAGGATCATTCCGCCTTTACCAGTCGCAACCTGACCGAACACCCGCTTTCCGGCA
Source organism: uncultured Martelella sp. (assembly GCF_963677965.2). Taxonomy (NCBI): domain Bacteria; kingdom Pseudomonadati; phylum Pseudomonadota; class Alphaproteobacteria; order Hyphomicrobiales; family Aurantimonadaceae; genus Martelella; species uncultured Martelella sp. The sequence continues at coordinate 1,259,139 of NZ_CAXXFM010000001.1, read as the reverse complement.
AGCCGGTCACGATCACGCTGATTGCGGAAGATGCGGCCGGCCATGTTGCCCGCAGCGCGCCGTTCGAAACGGTGCTGCCCGCGCGCCCGTTCTACAATCTTCTGGCCGGTTCGGTTGCCGAACAGCGGCAGATTTTCGCGCTCGACACCCGCGCCATGCCCGAGGCGCTGCAATACAGCGCGGCAATCACGCTGCGTCCGGAAGAAACCATCCCCGATCTCACGCAATATCTGCTGATCAAATCGGCGCAGACGCGCATGCTTCTGGCCCGTGATGAGGAAAGTTACCGCGATACCGCGGATTACCTCTGGGAGATTGCGACCGGCATCGAGGACGGCGAATTGTCGGAGGCCGAGCGGCGGCTGCGCGAGGCACAGGATGCGCTGAGCGAAGCCCTGCGCGACGGTGCTTCGGATGCGGAAATTGCTCAGCTGATGGAAGAACTGCGCCAGGCGATGCAGGAATACCTCTCGGAAATGGCCGAGCGGATGCAGCCGTCCGACATGCAGCAGGGCCAGCAGCAGGCATTGCGCCAGCGCGATCTCGATAACCTGCTCAACCAGCTGGAAAACCTTGCCCGGTCCGGTGACCGGGCTGCCGCCCAGCAGCTTTTGTCGGAACTGCAGCGGATGATGAACAACATCCAGCCGCCGTCTTCCATGGCACAGCAGGGCGGGCAGCAGAATTCCGAAATGCGCGAACAGGTGGACAGGCTCGGCGAGTTGATCCAGGAACAGCAGCGGCTGATGAACGAGACCTTCGAACTCGACCAGCAACTGCGCGACCGGGAGCAGTGGGGCGATCCGCCGCCTGACCAGAACGGCGAACAGCAGGGTGAGGCCGGCGGAGAGCGTTCGCCGCAGGAAATGACGGCGGAGGAACTGCGCGAGGCGCTGCGTCAGCTTCAGGAACAGCAACAGGCGCTTTCGGAACAGCTGGGCGAAATGCAGCAGAAGCTGTCCGAACTCGGCATGCCGCCGGCCGAAGGCTTCGACCGCGCCGGCGAGGCGATGGATGGTGCCGCCGAATCGCTTGGCGAGGGCGAGGGCTCGGGCGCGCTCGAGGGCCAGGGCAATGCGCTGGAAGCGCTGCGCCAGGGCGCCCAGCAGATGATGAATGCGATGATGGCGCAAGGCCAGGGGCAGGGCCAGCAGGGACCTAACGGCCAGACCGGCTGGGGCAATCAGACCGGCCGCGACCCGCTCGGCCGCAATCCCGGTGCCGACGGGTTTGATTTCGGCAATGATGTTCAGGTGCCGGATGAGTTTACCGTCGAACGCGCCCGTGAAATCCTCGATGCCATCCGCGAACGCCTCAATGAACAGGCCCCGCTGCCCTCCGAACCGCCCTATCTGGAGCGGTTGCTGGAACCTCGGTCGCAGAACTGATTTTCTGTCGATATGCCTTTAAAAAGCGGGCTTTCGTGCCCACCTCATTTGTAGGCGCCCATATGGGCGCTTCGGTATTGAGGAGTATCGTTATGTCCAGGAGATTTGAAAACAAGACCATCATCGTAACCGGGGGCGCATCCGGCATTGGCGAGGCCTGCGTACACCTTCTGGCGGGCGAGGGCGCCAATGTGGTTGTCGCGGACCTTAACGAGGACCATGCCAAGAAAACCGTCGTCGACGTCGAGAAATCCGGCGGCAAGGCCGCGGTCTTCGCCGTTGACGTGGGTGATGCCGGGGCCGTGGAAGCGATGGTGCGTTTCGCGGTGGATAGCTATGGCGGCCTTTACGGCGCGGTCAACAATGCCGGCATCGGCGGCCCTTCCGAGCCGATCGGCGATTACGATATCGAGGCATGGCACAAGGTGCTCGATGTTGACCTGCATGCGGTGTTCTACTGCATGAAGTATGAGCTTGCAGCCATCGAGGCATCCGGCGGCGGCTCGATCGTCAACATGTCATCGATTCTCGGAACCAACGGTTTTTCGACGGCCCCCGCCTATGTCGCGTCGAAACATGCGGTGATCGGGATGACGAAGTCCGCGGCGCTTGAATATTCCAAACGCGGCATCCGCATCAATGCGGTCGGCCCCGGCTTTATCCGCACCCCGCTGCTTGACGACAATCTGGAGCCTGACGAGATCGAAGGTCTGGTTGCGCTGCACCCGATCGGGAGACTTGGCACGGCGGATGAAGTCGCCAGCCTCACGGCCTTCCTGCTGTCGGAAGACGCCTCCTTCGTCACCGGCAGCTACCATCTGGTGGATGGCGGTTACGCCGCGCAGTGAAACGAGCGGATGAAACGAGAAGGTCGCAGTTCGTTTTTTTGGGGCTGCGGCTCGGATTGGCATCAAAGCCGGAGGCGGGCAGATTGAAACCCGCCACGGATCCTCCCCGACAGGTGTCATGCTCGGGCTTGACCCGAGCATCCATTTTGCTCAAGTCCTTGAGTATGAAGAGTTTTCGTGAACTCGGGTCGTGTGGCCCTGGATCCTCGGGTCAAGCCCGAGGATGACCCGGAGGCAGAAGACAGGTTCGTCGACAAACAGGCTGCGGCTCTGATGATGCTCAGGCCGCCAGCGCCCGGGCCACGGCCTTGCGGATATCCGGCAGGGCGAAAGGCTTGGGCACGACATCGACGATCTTTTCCATCAGGTCGTCGGCGCGTTCGCGCTGTTCGGCAAAACCGGTCATCAGCAGGATCTTCATCCCCGGATGGGTGCTGGCTGCCTGATGGGCCAGCGCAATGCCGTCCATGATCGGCATGCGTACATCCGAGAGCAGCAGGTCGTAGTCACTTGCAGACAGCAACTCCAGCCCTTCCGCGCCATCGCCGGCCTCGACCGTTTCATGGCCGTCGAGCCTGAGCGCACGGGCGACAAATGCCCTCAGAGATTCTTCGTCTTCCGTGATCAAAATCCTCGCCATGGCGCTGTCCAGTTCTTTCTGTCTTGTCATAACCCTGTTGGCATGCCCATTGTTCCGGGCTTTGTTGCCATAGAGATCACCAGAACTTTCCTAGCGAGAAGTAAACATCGAAAAATGGCGATTTATGTAGTTAACAAGGTATGTTACCGCGATTTAATCTTGGTTAAGCATCACCGGTAATAACGCCGACAAAGGGAAGCTCGCGGAAGGCATAGGCGACATCCATGCCATAGCCGACGACAAAGCGGTCCGGGCAGTGGAAACCGGCGTAATCGGCTTCCAGAACCTCTTCGCGTTTGTTCTGCTTGTCGAGCAGGACGGCGATCGAGACATTGGCCGCACCGCGTTCCAGCATCAGGTTGCGGGCAAATCTGAGGGTCCGGCCGGATTCGAGGATATCGTCGATCAGCAGAACGTCGCGGCCCTCCACCACGCTGTCGATATCCTTGACGAGGCGCACACCGCGGCTGACCGTGCCGGTACCGTAGCTTGAAAGCGTCATGAACTCGACTTCGGGCGCAAGGCCGATCTTGTGCAGCGCGCGGATCAGATCCGCGGCAAAGACGAAGGAGCCCTTGAGAATGGCGATGACGAGCAGGTCCTCTGCCGGTCCCTTGGCAATTTCAAGCGCCAGCTCTTCATTGCGCCTGGCGATTTCCTCGGTGGAAAACAGGACCTCGATATTCTTTCCGCGAACGACGTGCATGGGTGCTCCTCTTGTCTGCACGCCGCCGGTTCGGTCTGCCGGGGCGCCGCTGTCATTGCCTGTCGGGAGTATCCGGTTTTAGTGGGTTTGCACGCGGGCGGCAATCGCAACACCGGAAAGCGCCTGCCACAGCCTGCATTTCTCCGTGGATAATCCCCGAACCATATGCACCTTTGCGGGTCTGTTCACCTCCTGTTATTCATAATCACGTAAAAATGGCGCTGATCGAGAAGACGAGGCTGCCTGCTCACCATGGCATTGATCCAGTTTGAAAATGTTGGTCTCCGGTACGGAATGGGGCCGGAAGTCCTCAGGGACCTGACATTCGATGTCCCGAAACATTCCTTCCAGTTCCTCACCGGTCCGTCGGGCGCCGGCAAGACGACGCTGCTTAGGCTGATGCTGATGGCATTGCAGCCGACGCGCGGTCTTATCCGCCTGTTCGGCCGCGATGTCGCCGTCATTCCCCACAAGGAACTGCCGATGCTGCGTCGCCGCGTCGGCATCGTGTTTCAGGATTTTCGCCTGCTCGACCACATGACGACCTATGAAAATGTGGCCCTGCCGCTGCGGGTGCGCGGCAAGGAGGAAGTGACCTATCGCAATGACGTGATCGAGCTGTTGAAATGGGTCGGGCTCGGCGAGCGGCTGCATGTGCGCCCGCCGGTGCTGTCCGGCGGGGAAAAGCAGCGCGCGGCAATCGCGCGCGCCCTGATCGACCAGCCGGAAGTGCTTTTGGCCGACGAGCCGACCGGCAATGTCGATCCGCCGATGGCGCGGCGGATTCTCAGCCTGCTTGTCGAACTCAACCGGCTGGGCACGGCGGTGGTGATCGCGACCCACGATATCGCACTGATGGATCGTTACGCTGCACGGCGGATGATCCTGTCGGAGGGAAGGCTCGATATCTATGACTAGGCCGCCCCGCTCGATCCGCGATCCCCGTCTGGAGGAAGAGCGTCTTCAGCGCCAGCGCGAGGAAGAACGCCGCCGTGCCGAAGCACGTGCGCGCGAGGAACGCCTGCTTGAGGCGCGGATCCTCGAGGAGCGCCGCCGCGAGGAAATCCGCGTGCACGAGGCCGAAGCTGCGCGAAAACGTCAGATGCAGCAGGAAGCCGCCTCCCGCCAGAAAGAGCAGGAACAGCAAAGGGCCACAGAGGCAAAGGCTGCACGGGAAAAGGCCGAAGCAGAGCGCGCCGAAAGGCAGGCCAGGATGCAGCGGCCGCCAACGCCGCCGGCTGACGACCGACCGCCGCTGCCGCGCGCCGAAGCCCGTGAAACACCCTTAGATGACAAACCCGCGTCAACGCAACGCACGCCGCAGGCGCGCCCGGCAACAGCCAAAGCGGGCGATGCTGTGTCCGCCGCGAGACGCAACATCAAAAAGCCGCCGATCGCCGGCTCGGGAAGCCGCAAGCCGACGCCGATCGTCCCGCCCTCCAATGTTCAGTCGCGCGCGCTGATGGCGGTCATCGCGATCATGGCGTTTCTGGCATGTCTGACCCTTGGCGGCGTTTCCATGGTGCGGGCCACGGCGGCAAGCTGGCAGGGCGGTATTTCCCGCGAGGTCACCATCCAGATCAAGCCCGCCGAGGGCCGCGACATGAACCAGGCGCTTCTCAACGCCCGGGATGTGGCGCTGCAGTTCGTCGGCACGATTGACGGTCAGGTGGTGGATGAGGCGGCGACCGAAAGGCTGCTTGAACCCTGGCTTGGCACCGGGCTTGATTTCGATGAACTGCCGGTGCCGCGTCTGGTGATCGTCACCATCGATGAAAACAATCCGCCGGATTTCGCGGCGATGGCCGATGCGCTGCAAAGTGCCGTGCCCGGCGCCTATCTCGACGATCACCGTGCATGGGTGGACCGGCTCTCCGCGATGGCGGATGCGACGACCACAATCGGCGCTTCGGTCATGGCGCTGGTGTTCTCGGCCATGGTGCTGACCGTGGTGTTTGCCACCCGCGGCGCGCTTTCAGGCAGCCGCGATATTGTCGAGGTGCTGCATTTCGTCGGTGCCGAAGGCAGTTTCGTGGCGCGCCAGTTCCAGAACCATTTCCTCAATGTCGCGCTGAAGGGGGCGTTTCTCGGCGGTGCTTTGGCCTGCCTGTTCTTCGTGATTGCGCGGTTCTGGCAGGCGCGTTTCCTGGCCACCCCCGGAGCCGATCAGGCAACGGCGCTGTTCGGCTCGATCTCGATCGGCTGGGGCGCCTATGCGGGTATCTTGCTGACCATTGTCATCATCGCCGCGCTGACCACGCTGACCGCCCGGCTGACGGTGATCCGCACGATCCGGGAAATCGATCATATCCGTTCGGACCCGGAGCGCACAGACAGCCTGTAGACCGGTCCGATTTGCAACCTATCCGGTGTCGCCCTGCCGCCTGAATTTCAGCTATATCGTCTGTCATGTATAGAGAACCGGCGGCCGGTTGATTCGGACAGTCGCTGAAATGTTGTCCTGCCGGAAACAACCGGCAACTGCGGCTGGAAAACGGCTGGAATGGAAGGGATATGGCGGAGCGGGTGTGCAAGTCGCCTGGAACAAGCGGGCACGGGGACGGTGTGCGGAGCGGTGAGACTTCGCGTGGGTGTTTTCTGCTGCGCGCCTTGCTGACCGCCGTTGTTGCTGTCGTCATCGCCTTTGGCGGCGGGTTCCTGTGGTTTTCGGTCAGTGTGATGACGACCAGGCCGCCTGCGCTTTACGAGACCGATGCCATTGTCGTGCTGACCGGCGGATCGCGCCGTATCGACGAGGCGCTCTTGCTTCTGGCCGAAGGTGCGGGCGAGCGTCTGCTGATCTCGGGCGTCAATCCCGCCACCACACCGGAAAGCATCCGCGTGCTGACCGGCGGCGACAGCCAGTTGTTCGAATGCTGTGTCGATGTCGGCTACGAGGCGCTGGATACCCATGGCAATGCGGTGGAAACCCGCAAATGGATCGAGGAACACGACTATCGGCGCGTGCTGGTCGTCACCAGCGCCTACCACCTGCCGCGCAGTCTGTTCGAATTGCGGCATATCGATCCGGATACGATATTCGTCGGCTATCCTGTGCAGATGGGCGAGGGCGACGGCCCCTGGTATGGCAATCTGCGTTATGTGAAGGTATTGGCGTCGGAATATCTCAAATTCATCGGGGCGCATGTGCGCGCGGTGACCGGGCTCAGGGTGCTGAGCCCCGCAGGGCAGGAAAAATAGAGACATGGGCGTTCTTCGTTCTCTTGCGTTCAATACCGCCTTTTACGTCGGCACGGCGCTCAGGATGATCGTCCAGTCGCCCTATTATTTTTCCGCCTCGCGCAAGAATGCCTATCGTGTGGTGGTTCAGGGCTGGGGCCGTTTCGTCAATCGCCAGATGCGCTTCTGGGTCGGGACCACCTTTGAGATCGAGGGGCTGGAAAACCTGCCCGACGGTCCCTGCATCATCGCGCCGAAGCATCAGTCGGCCTGGGACACGATCATGCTTTTGCCGTGGGTGCCGGATTCGGTCTTCATGCTGAAGAGCGAATTGATCCAGATGCCGCTTTTCGGCTGGTATCTGAAAAAACAACGTCAGATTGCCGTCGACCGCGCGGCAAGCGGGCGGGCCATGGCCGATGCGATCAAACGCACCAAGGCTGAGGTCGAGACCGGGCGGCAGCTGATCATCTTTCCGGAAGGAACCCGGCGTCCGCCGGGGGCTGAACCGGATTACAAACGCGGCATTCAGCTCATCTACAGCGGACTTGCGGTTCCCGTGGTGCCGGTGGTCATGCATCCGGGGCTGTTCTGGCCGCGCGGCAATTTCCGCCGCCAGAAAGGCCATTTCAAGGTGAGGGTCCTGCCGGCCATTGCGCCGGGCAAACCGCCCAAGGCGTTTTTTGCCGAGCTTGTCGAGACCATGGAGCGGGAAAGCGACCGCCTGCTTGTCGAAACCGTTGCCGAAAACCCGCATCTCGACCTTCCTGCGGTGACGCAGGAGCGCGTTGCGGCACTGACATCCGGCGGGTCTTAGGACAGCTCCGGCGTTTCAGGGGCCGTCGCCGAATTTCGGGCGCGGCTGTTCATTGCGCAGCAGTCGGGCGATTGATTCCAGTGCCGCGTCGCCGATCTGCAACTGGCGCAGATGATCGACCGTGTTGAGAACGTAATCGCGGTTCGCGCCCGACTGGCCATGTCCGTTGCGCACCAGTTCGGCGGCGTGTTCGGGCGCCACCTTGCCCGCATACTGCGTATGGGAATGATCGACGACATAGGCAACCGCCGGGACCGTGGAGCCGTTTTCAAGCCGGACCGGCAAAACCAGTTCGCGGTAGACCCGGGTAACAAGTTCGCGGGCGCGCAGATAATCCATCACCGCCTCTTCATCGTCGCTTTTGGCGGCGAAGGCGACGCCCTCGCAAAAACCGCCGCGGTCGAGACCCAGCACAAGGCCGGGCATCTCCGCAGTGCCGCGATGAACATGGGAATAGACGCACAGGCTGCGATGATAGCCTGAAAGGCGTGCATTCACGCGCTTGTGGTTCGGGAAACCGGGGTTCCACATCAACGAGCCGTAGCCAAATACCCAGAATTCGTCCATATGCTATGCCTGACGTCGTTTGGAACGAAGGACAGAATGGGAAGCTTTCATGGCAAGTTCAACCCGCACGCGAAAATTTCTCAAGTGGTCACTCATCGTGCTGGTCATCCTCCTGGCTGTCTATGCACTGGGCTGGTTGTTCATTGCCCGCACCGTCAAGGCCCGGATGTTCGAGCTTCTGGAAGGTCAGGACGGGCGCAACACGGTCGTGAGCTGTGAGGATATCGGTTATCAGGGCTTCCCCGCAAGGTTCGGTTTCTTCTGCGATGGTCTTCATGTCCGCGATCGTAAAACCGACGCCGTGTTCGATACGCCGCAGCTTCTGGCCGAAGCGCCGGTTTATGCGCCCTGGTCCGTGATGGCAACGGTAACCGGACCCGCCACACTCGACAACGACGCCGGCATGCTGCTGCGGACGGAATGGGAACACCTTGGCGGCAAGCTGATCTACGGGCGTTCGGCGCCGCGTCTGATTTCCTACGATCTTGAGGGGCTGACGGCCCGTTTTGCCGGGCCGGCCGGTCAGCAGGGAACGCTGACGGCCGAATATGCCGAGGGGCTGGTCCGCAATGATGACGGTGATCTCGATCTTGCCCTCACGGTGACCAACGGGGTTCTGCGGCCGCAAAACGATGCCGAGGCCCTGCCGGCGGTATCGGTCAATCTGCTCGCCACGGTTGACGACGGCGGATCGCTGCTGGCCACGAAAATCCGGCCCAGCGCCCTTCGCGGCAAGAGCGGTATTTTGAACCAGGCAACGCTTGCGATTGGCGAACAGGAATCGCATTTCGCCGTCTCCGGCCGGTTTTCCTTCGATCAGGACGGCTATCTGGACGGCCGATTCAGCGTCGAGCTGACCGGTATCGACGGTATCTCGCAGGTTATTCAGCTGGCGTTCCCGCAGGCCGCCAATCCCGTTGCGACGGTGACCGGGCTGATCAAGTCGTTTACCGGCGGTCAGCGCACCATGTCGCTCGATGTCCGCGTTGACCATGGCCGGGCCCGGATCGGTTTCATTCCGCTTGGCCAGATCCCGCCGGTCTGACGGGGCGCAGAAGGGGGCTCAGTCCTTCTTGTCGAGCCCGTGGCGGCCGAAGTCGGGTGCGTCGACATCCTGGCCGGCTTCGATGATCGAGCGGCGGATATCGCGGGTGCGGGTGAAGAGTTCGAACAGCTTGTCGCCCTCGCCCCAGCGGATGGCGCGCTGCAGATAGGCAAGATCCTCGGAAAACCGCGCCAGCATTTCCAGAATGGCATCCCGGTTGTGCAGGCACACGTCCCGCCACATGGTGGGGTCGGAGGCCGCCAGTCTGGTGAAGTCGCGAAAGCCCGAGGCCGAATATTGAATGACTTCGGATTGCGTCACCGTCTCCAGATCATCGGCGGTGCCGACGATGTTGTAGGCGATGATATGCGGCAGGTGCGAGACGATGGCCAGCACCTTGTCATGGTGTGCCGGTTCCATCCGGTCGACCGTTGAACCCAGCGCCTGCCAGAATGCGGTGAGCCTGTCGATTGCGGTTTCATCCGTACCCTCAAGCGGGGTCAGGATGCACCAGCGGTCGACGAACAGCCCTTCAAAGCCCGCATCCGGTCCGGAGCGTTCCGTACCGGCAATCGGGTGACCGGGAATGAAATGCACGCCGTCGGGCACATGCGGCGTCATCTGGGCGATTACCGAGGCCTTGGTGGAACCGACATCGGTGAGGATCGCGCCGGGCTTCAGATTGGGGGCGATCCTTTCGGCAACCGCGCCCGACGCGCCGACGGGTACGGAGACGATCACCAGATCGGCGCCGCGCACGGCATCTTCGGCGGCAGCGGTGTAACGGTCGCCGAGCCCGAGTTCTTCCGCGCGCCGCAGCGTTTCCGGCGAGCGCGTCGAAACCACGATTTCGCCCGCAAGCCCCTTGGCGCGAATATCGCGGGCAAGCGAGGAACCGATCAGGCCGATGCCGATCAGGGCGACGCGTTCAAACATAAAACCGCTCATGCCGCATCCGTTTCGCTGTTTTCGGCCATGAATTCCTTCAGGGCCGCGATCACGCCGCGATTGGCCTCTTCGGTGCCGACACTCATGCGCAGCGCGTTCGGGAAGCCATAACCCGCCACGGCGCGCAGAACATAGCCGCGCGCGGAAAGGTAACGGTCAGCATCGGCTGCACGCGCACCATCGCGGTCGGGAAAGTGGATCAGCACGAAATTGGTGACCGAAGGCGTGACCTTGAGACCGATTGCAGAAAACTCCCGGGTCAGGGTCTCGATCCACTCAGCATTGAATTCGATGGCGTTCTGGGTAAAGCCATCATCCTGAATGGCCGCGGTTGCCGCTGCAATGGCCGGGGCATTTAGGTTGAACGGACCGCGCACGCGATCCAGCGCGCCGACGATTTCCAGCGGGCCGTAAAGCCAGCCGACGCGCAGTGCCGCCAGTCCGTAAACCTTCGAGAAGGTCCGGGTCATCACCACATTGGCGCTTTCGGCAACCAGTTCGAGACCGGCCTCATAGTCGTTGCGGCGGACATATTCGGCATAGGCGGCATCGAGCACCAGAATGACATTCTTCGGCAGGCCGGCATGCAGGCGGCGAACCTCGGAAAACGGGATATAGGTGCCGGTGGGGTTTGCCGGATTGGCGATGAAGACGAGCCGCGTTTTATCGGTGACGGCGGCCAGAATGGCGTCGACATCGACCGTGGCATCCTTCTCCTTCACCGTGACTGGCGTCGCACCGTTCGCCATGATCTGGATCTTGTAGACGAGGAAGCCGTGCTCGGTGATGATCGCCTCGTCGCCTTCGCCCAGATAGATGTGGGCGAGGAGACCGAGCAGTTCGTCCGAACCATTACCGCAGATGATGTTCTTGGTGTTGAGACCGTATTTGGCGGCAATCGCCTCGCGCAGTGCGGTCGCCTGACCGTCGGGATAAAGCGCAAGGGTTTCGGCGAGGTTCCGCATCGCCTCGATCGCCTTCGGGCTCGGCCCGAGCGGGGTCTCGTTCGACGAAAGCTTGTGCACCTTCGCAACACCCTCCACATGGTCCTTGCCGGGGACATAGGCGGCAATCTCCATGACACCGGGGCGGGGTGTCGGCTTCATCGACTGGTCAGGCATAGAAAACCTCGAAAACAACATGTGGCCCAGACGGCCGTTTTGAACGGGAGAAGGAATAATCAGGATTGCCGGCTTTGTCGAGGGCGCTCAGGCCCGGTGCCGCCCGGTTTGGTGGCGGCTGCGGGTTGTCGGCACGCCCTGCGGCGCAAGGGCGGGCACCAGCACCTTGCGCGATGCGCGGGCTGCCACCGGCAGGCCCTGATAAAGCCGCTTTTGCGCCTCGACGATGTTGACGCCGGAAAAGGCCGGCCAGAAGGTGCGGCCGGAACGCTCGAAGCTGGAGCGGAATTTCAGCACGGCCCGGCTTTTCGACGGCGGAAAGAACAGCGCCTCGGCAAAGGCGCCGGGGGTGAAGTTGGTTTCGCGCAGAAGCTCGGTGATCTGGCTCTTGGAATAGGGCCGGCCATTGCCGAACGGGGTATGTTCCAGCCGCGCCCAGACCCCGCGCCGGTTGGGCGCGACGATGACGAGGCGGCCGCCGGGGGCGAGGATGCGCCAGAGTTCGCGCATGGTCTCGCGCGGGCTTTCGGTGAATTCCAGCGCGTGGACCATCAGCACCCGGTCGATCGAGGCATCGGGCAGCGGCAGTTCGTCGTCCAGCACAAGCGCGGTTGCCGAAGCGCCAGAGGTCGGCCAGTTTATGGCGCCCTGTGCTGCCGGCATGAACGACATGACGCGCTCGGCATCGGCGCCGAAGCGGTCGAGATAGGGCAGGCAATAGCCAAGGCCCAAAAGCCGCTCGTCCGGCAGCTTCGGCCAGACCGGCGCCAGCGCCATGGCAATGGAATGGGCGGCAAGCCGTCCAAGCCGTGTGTGGTAAAAGGCGCGAAGGTCAACGATATCGGCGTTCATGAGCGAAGTTCAGACTGCCCCGGTTGGACTTGAGACCGCACAGTACTACATTGAAGCCGAATGGGTAAGCAATCGCGAGGCTTGAAATGGGTTCACTGGAAATCGCCGTCTTCATGTGCCGTTCCGACAATTACGGGGTGCTGGTGCACGACCCGGACACGAAAAAGACAGTCAGTATCGATGCCCCCGATGGCGAAAAGGTGATTGCGGAAGCCGAAAAACGCGGCTGGGTGATAACCGATGTCTTCACCACGCATCACCACAAGGACCATGTCGAGGGCAATCTTCTGCTGAAGGAACGTTATGATTGCCGGATTGTCGGGCCGGTGGAAGAGGCCGTGGTCATTCCGGGGCTGGACCTTGCCGTCGGCGAGGGCGACAAGCTGGATTTTGCCGGCCGCACCGTCGATGTGATCGAGACGCCCGGCCATACGGCGGGTCATGTCTGTTATCACTTCATCGATGACAACCTGCTGTTTTCCGCCGACACGCTGTTTGCCATGGGCTGTGGGCGCCTGTTCGAACGCCCCGCCTCCGACATGTGGCCGTCGCTGAAAAAGCTTCTGGCGCTGCCGGATGAGACGGAAGTCTATTTCGGTCATGAATATACGCTGACCAACGCGAAATTCGCGCTTTCGGTCGACCCGGACAATCAGGTTCTGAAAGAGCGCGCGGAAGCGGTGGCGGCGTTGCGGGACGCCGGTGATTTCACCATCCCGACCACGATCGGGCTTGAGAAGAAGACCAATCCCTTCCTCAGGGTCGCCGATCCGGCAATCCGGGCAAAGCTCGGCATGGAAGATGCGAGCGATGCCGAGGTTCTGGGTGAAATCCGCCGGTTGAAGGACAGTTTCTGATGGCGGTGCCTGCCGCAATCACCGCCGAGGCCGTGATCGATACGCTCGGGATGAAACCGCATCCCGAAGGCGGCTGGTTTGTCGAAACCTTTCGCGATATGGCGGGCGAACCGGGGCGCGGCGCCTCGACGCTGATCTATTTCCTGCTCAAGGCCGGCGAACGCTCGCACTGGCACCGGCTGCTGACCACGGTGGAGGTCTGGCACTATTATGCCGGCGCGCCGCTGAAACTGATGATCTCGGCAGATGGCAGGGCAAGCAAGACCATGACGCTCGGGCCGGATGTCATTGCCGGCGAGCGGCCGCAATGCGTCATTCCCGCCGGTCACTGGCAGGCGGCCGAAACCACCGGCGATTTCACGCTTGTGGGCTGCACGGTCGCACCCGGTTTCGTTTTCGATGATTTCGAGCTTGCTGCCCCGGACTGGACGCCCGCCGGTTAACGCGCCGTCAGCCTTTCCTGCGGGCGATCATGTCGCGGGCGGCCAGCATGGCGCCGCCGGTGATCAGCAGGCAGGCGACGATCACCCGCCAGCCGGGCTCGCCGAACCGGGCCACCAGCAGAATGATCGTCGAAAGCAGCGGTGCTGCATAGCTTGCAGCGCCCAGCACCTGGATATTGCCCTTCTTCACGCCGTAGTCCCACGCATAAAAGGCAATGCCGACCGGAAACAGGCCGAGCCCCAGCACGGCAAGCCATTGGCCGGGCGATTGCGGCCAGACCGTGGTTTCAAGCAGCAGGTGGCACAGGAGCGAGAGCACCGATGTCGCCAGGCAGAAACCGGTTACCACATCGGTCGAAACCTTGGAAAAGGACCGCGAGATCAGCGAATAGCCCGACCATGTGAAGGCGCAGAGGAAGGCGGCGATGTAGCCGAGCGTGTAGTCTCCGCTGACCGTCAGCCCGCCGCCGCGCGTGATCAGCAGCGCCGTTCCGGCAAAGCCGGCCACGGCGCCTGCGACATGATGCAGTTTCAGCTTTTCGCCCGGCAGAAGGGCCGAACCGACGACGATCAGCAACGGCCAGAGATAGGCGATCAGCCCGGCATCGACGGCCGGCGCGTTGCGCAATGCGGTAAAATACAGGAAGTGGTAGCCGAACAGCCCGGTAATGCCCGCGATCCACACCTTTGCCGGCTGGCGCAGAGCATGGCGGCGTTCCGGCCGGGCAATCAGCACGGCAATGCCGGGGAGGCTCGCAATCGCAAAGGCAATCGCCGACAGCTGGAATGGCGGCACCTGGCCGGAGGCCGCGGTGAACAGGGCCAGAAACGACCACATGATGACGGCTGAAAAGCCGATCAGTGTTGCGCGCATGATGGAAAACCCGTGTGCAGGATGTCAGACGCCGAACTTCGAGGCGTAGATCGTCAACCGGCCGATCTTCAGCGGGATCTGCGCCGTGACCGGGGCATAGACATTGAGCTCTTCGTTGAAGGCGAACCAGACCACCAGTTCCCGGGTATTGGCGAGATACTGGATATCGTCGTCCTTGCGCTCGTAACCGGCAATCGGGCGGAAGCGCATGGCGCAGCCGACGGCACGCCCGGAAAAGCCCTTGGTGGAAAACGGTTTGGTGCCTGCCGGGGCCAGTTCCAGATCAAGCCGCGTCTCCCCGTCGAAGATCGCGATCTTGCCCTGGCAGGGGTTGTTCGACGGCGGCAGCAGCAGCGCCGAGATCGGGTCGATGACGCCGCGCAGATGCTTTGCCGTCACGTCGACCCAGTCATTGCCGCGCGGGCCGGGATCGGGCTCGATTGTCGAGGAGACCACGCGTTTGCGGGAAAATTCCGCGCCGTAGTCGCGGGCGTAATCGCCGTCGCGGTAGCTCAGCTGAAACGCTTTGGTCTCCGGTCGGCCGTCCTTCCAGTCGCCCTGTGCATCGACTTTCACGGCAATGGAGGTGAAAAGATTGCCGATTCCCGCTGCCTCGATATCGGCCCGGATCCGGTAGTCGCCGTCATTCACGGTGGTGTCGAAGACAGCGTCGGCAATCTTGATCCCGGAAAAGGCGATGGTATAGACGGTCTGCTGTGTGATGTCCTCGGCCCTGGCGGCGGCCGTTCCGGCAAGAAAAACCAAAGCAATTACAGTCTGATAAATGGCGGTTTTTCTCATGTCGCTCTCTCGTACCCTTGATCCGGTCGTTCCTGCTCATCCGTTTATGTCTCAGGCAGGCACAAAAAAACAGCGGTAAATTTCCGCGTCCCCGTGAAAATACCCGAACTTGCCTTGACCTTTGGGCACCACGCGATTATAGAACCGCAACTTTCCAATTAGCCGCCAATTGGATCGCGGGACTAGGCCGTCCCGTTGTAAGCCGTTGGCTGAAGACGAGTATAGGTGAAATCATGTCCCGCACGTGTGAATTGACTGGTAAGGGCGTGCTGTCCGGCAACAATGTCAGCCACGCCAACAACAAGACCCGCCGCAAGTTCCTGCCGAACCTGTGCCGCGTGACGCTGATGTCCGAAGCCACGGGCCAGAGCTATCGCCTGCGCGTTTCCGCTGCCGCACTTCGCTCGGTCGAACATCGTGGCGGCCTCGACGCATTCCTGATCAAGTCCGGCGAAGGCGATCTTTCGCCGCGCGCCCGTCTGATCCGCAAGGAAATCATCAAGAAGACGGCCGAACAGGCTGCCGCCTGATCAACAGGCACTTTATCAAACTGGAAAGCCTTGCTGTTTCGCAGTAAGGCTTTCTTTATTCCTATCGCCAACTGGTGGCATCACCCAGGATAAAAAAATGCGACAGTCGCAATCTGTTATTCTTTACAGCCTGCTGATGGCAGGTGTCGTTCTCGCCTCCAACATTCTGGTTCAGTATCCGGTTCAGGGTACGGTCTACGGCATTTCGCTTGCCGACCTTCTGACCTGGGGGGCCTTTACCTATCCGTTCGCCTTTCTGGTCAACGACCTGACCAACCGCCAGTTCGGCCCGACGGCCGCGCGCAAGGTGGTGATTGCAGGCTTTATCGTCGGCGTTGCCTTTTCCTTCTACGCCTCGGTACCGCGGATCGCGATTGCATCGGGCACGGCGTTTCTGGTGGGCCAGCTTCTCGACACCACGCTGTTCAACCGGCTGCGCCGCCAGAGCTGGTGGAAGGCGCCGCTGGTCGGCTCGCTGTTCGGCTCGATCCTGGATACGGTGCTGTTCTTCTCGATCAGCTTTGCCGCCGTCTTCGCCTTCATCGGCGCCAATGACGAATTCGCGCTCGGTGTAGCACCGCTCTTCGGCGTGTTCCCGTTCATGGACGTGCCGCGCTGGGTGTCCTGGGCGCTTGGCGACCTCTCGGTCAAACTGGCCTTCAGCCTGATCATGCTGCTGCCTTACGGCGCGCTGATGACCTGGCTGAGGCCGATGCGTCCGGTGAATGCGTAAGGGGCCGGCGGGCCCGCGTTTGGCAGTATTGCCACATTCCCTTCAGCACATATCGTCGTCATCCCGGCCTTGAGCCGGGATCCAGGGCCATACGGCAGGCCCTTCGGTTCGATATCGTGCACCACATTCGCTTGTGAAAGTCGCCCTGAATGCCGGGGCAAGCCCGGCATGACGGAGAGAAACAGATCCACTCACCCGGAGCCAGAAAGCTTCGGCGGCAAAGCGCCCACTCTATTCCTTCAGCACAGCCCGCACCGCACCGCGCGGGCCTTTCTCCACGATATAGCGATAGGCGCCGGTGATTGCCGAGCGGAAGTCCGGTTCGCGGCGCAGTTGCTCGTCGAAGATCGCTTCGTTGGAGAGGATGCGGTCGACAAGCTGGTCGCCGTCATAGTCTTTCGCTTCCGCCAGCAGTTCTTCCGAGAGCGGATCGGTCAGCTTGCCGCCTTCATCTGCCGTGACCTTGACGAAACGGATCCAGCCGGCCACCGCCAGCGCCAGAAGCGGCCAGGGATTGCTGCTTTCGACATTTTCGGCAATGCCGTGGAGAAGGCGCTGCGGCAGTTTCTGGCTGGTGTCCCAGGCGATCTGCGACGTGCGGTGCTTCAGCTTCGGATTGGAAAAGCGCTGGATCAGCGCATCGGCATATTCTTCAAGGTCAACGCCTTCAATGGCCGGCAGTGTGGGGCGCTGCTCATTGAGCATCAGCTGGCGCGCGGCCTTGCGGAACACCTCGTCCTCCATGCAGGCTGAGACGGTTTCAAGGCCGGAGAGGCTGCCCAGCATGGCGAGGAAGGTATGCGCGCCGTTGAGCATGCGTAGCTTCATCATCTCGAAGGGGCGGACATCATCCGTCATCATCGCGCCGCCTTCTTCGAATGGCGGGTGGGCGGTGGCGAAGTCGTCCTCGATCACCCATTGGCGGAAGGGTTCGCAGACGATGCCGTTATCGTCTTCCTTACCGTCATTGAGGGAGCGCAGCACGCCGCGGCCATAATCGTCGAGCGCCGGAACCACACGGTCGACCATGGTCGAGGGGAAGGAGACGTTGGCGTCGATCCAGTCTGCAAGCTTCGTGTCGCGCTGATGGGCATAGGAGAGCACCGCCGCGCGGGCAAGCTTGCCATTGTCGGGCTGATTGTCGCACGACAGCACCGTCAGCCCGTCGCGTCCGGCCTCCCTGCGGCGGCTCAGG
The DNA here is from genome assembly GCF_963677965.2 of uncultured Martelella sp. Classification (NCBI taxonomy): domain Bacteria; kingdom Pseudomonadati; phylum Pseudomonadota; class Alphaproteobacteria; order Hyphomicrobiales; family Aurantimonadaceae; genus Martelella; species uncultured Martelella sp. The sequence goes on along the minus strand of NZ_CAXXFM010000001.1, from coordinate 1,241,594 downwards.
CCCTCGACGATCACGCCGATGGCCGTGCCGGGTTCTTCCGGATTTGCCAGGTCCGCGATGATCCCCTTGTTTTCAAGATCGAGATGACCGTTTCTGACGCAGTAGCCTTTTTCGGTGATGGTGAGGCTGATGACGGCCATTGGCTCGGAGGCGATCAGGTCGAGCAGCGTGTCGATGCCGTCGCGTTTGGGGTGACAGGTGCCGACGACCACGCCGATCTGCCGCGCGGTCACGGTTTCGGCGTCCATTTCGGCAATCAGATAGCTGTGCCCGGCCTCATCCAGCGTCGTCAGTTCTTCCATGCCGGAGTTCAGCCGCACGGCAACCACGCCGAAATCGCCGCCGGCCTTGTTCATGCCTTCCTGCAGATAAACCATCGGGTGGGCACGGGCGAAACCGCCGAAACCGATATGCAAGATGCGCGGGCGAAGGGCCGCCGTGTCGAATTCCGGATTGGCGCGGATGATTGTCTCTTGCATCGGTTGTTCCTTCTGATCGCCGGTGATCGCCGCGGGGAGGGTATCGTTGCGGCGGGTGACACCCGTCAAGTCTTGTTTGCATAAATCCGCCGCCGGCGCAAAGGCGCTTGAGTTCACAATCGCGCCGTGGGAAGGAACTTTAGGATCAGGCGGCCGTTTCCCGTCGGATCACGACAATCTGCGAGGGCGCCATGGCCGGCCGTGTACTGCTTCAGTTTTTTCACTGGTACTATCCGGCGGGCGGAACGCTCTGGGACGAGGTCGCTGGCAAGGCCGCGGAACTGGCCGATATGGGCATTACCGACCTCTGGCTGCCGCCGGCCTACAAGGGCGCTGCCGGTGGTTATTCCGTCGGCTACGACGCCTATGACCTTTTCGATCTCGGCGAGTTCGACCAGAAGGGAACCGTGCCCACCAAATACGGTGACCGTGGTGCGCTGGAAAATGCCTGCCACACCCTTGCCGGCCATGGCATCGGCGCCATCCATGATGTGGTGTTCAACCACAAGATCGGCGCCGACGAGAAGGAGCAGGTGAAAGTCCGCCGCGCCGATCCGAAGGACCGCACGAAGATCGAGGACGAGGCCTTCGGCGCGCTGGCCTATACCCGTTTCACCTTTCCGGGGCGGCAGGGACAATATTCCGAATTCATCTGGACACAGAAGTGTTTCTCCGGCGTCGATCATATCGAGGAGCCGGACGAAAAGGGCGTCTTTCGCCTCGTCAACGAATATGGCGCAGGCGAGTGGAATGATGAGGTCGATGACGAAAACGGCAATTACGACTATCTCATCGGCGCCAACGTCGAACTCCGCAACCGGGCGGTCAGCGAGGAACTGAAATACTGGGGGCGCTGGTTTTCGGAGCAGGTCCCGTTGGCCGGCTTCCGTCTGGATGCGGCCAAACACATCCCCGCCTGGTTCTTTCGCGACTGGATCGCCCATATGCGCGAAACCGTGAAGGCGGACATGTTCGTCGTTGCCGAGTACTGGCACCCCGAAATCGATGCGTTGAAGGCCTATCTGGAACTAGTGGACCGGCAGCTGATGCTGTTCGATGTCGGTCTGCATTATCGCTTCCATGATGCCGCGGCGGCGGGCAGCGCATTCGACATGCGCACGATCTTCGACGGCACGCTGGTTGCCGAGGTGCCGGACCATGCCGTCACGCTGGTGGCCAATCACGATACCCAGCCGCTGCAATCGCTGGAGGCGGTCGTCGAACCGTGGTTCAAGCCGCTGGCCTATGCGTTGATCCTGATGCGCGAGCAGGGCGTGCCCAGCGTTTTCTATGCCGACCTTTACGGCGCGCAGTATCGCGACAAGGGAAGCGACGGCGAGGAATACGATATCGACATGCCGAAGATCGAATGCCTGCCGGCCCTGATCCAGGCGCGGCAGCGCTTCGCCAATGGCGCGGAGACGATCCTTTTTGACGACCCGCACTGTCTGGCGGTCATCCGCCACGGCACGCAGGAGGCGGCAGGCTCCGTCACCGTGCTGACCAATGGCGAGGAGACGGCAAAGGCGGTCGATCTTGGCTCAGGCCATGCAAATGCGCGGTTTTGCGATTTTCTCGGTCATCGCACCGACAAGGTTACCACGGATGACGATGGTCGCGCCGTGTTTCCGGTAAACGGCGGCAGTGTCTGCGTGTGGGTGCGTGAAGACAGCCTCTGACGATTTTCGCCGGGAATTGCTCCGGCGGTGCGCATATCAGCCGCGCGGCAGTGTTCGGAAGGCCTTTTTGGGGGAGCCGGTATTCCATTCGGGATGGTCCTTTTCCGCCTCCTTCCAGGCCCGCATGGTGCGCAGATAGGCGCCGGGTGTGGTGATTTTCGGGATGTGCGCCAGCTCCCAGTGAATGCCGTTGATGGGATCGTCGAAGAAGACGCCGTAATAACCCGGCGCATAGACCGGGTATTCGGCCGGCGTCTCGGTGACGGGCACCGCGTTCCAGACCAGAAACTCGGTGTGAAACCGGTCGACCTCTTTGCGGTTTTTCGCCCATAGCGCGATATGGTGAATACCGGTTGCCCGCGCCTCGTGATCGAGCTTGCCGCCGGTTCTGGCAGGTTGAAAACCGATATAGCTGTGGGGGAAGGGGAACCGGGTCATGTAATAGGTCGAGTGATAGCCGATATCCATGGTCCAGAAGCTCTTGTAGCCGAGCCAGCCGAACATCTGGTCGTAAAACGCGATCGATTTTTCATAGTTGATCACCGAGAACTCAACATGATTGACACCCCGCCAGCGCATCGGTCATCTCCTTTTTTAGTTTCGACGGCGGCAAGTCCGTCGTTTTTCTGATTGAAAACCGGTATTAGACCAGTGGTCTAATTTCGTCAATGAAAGTGAGTCGATGGTGGCAAAAAACAATGCAAAGCCGATGGCAGAGGGCGAAACGGCGCTTGAAAGGCTGACAACGCTGCCGCCGGCGCGCCGGGCGCAATTGCTGGATGCTGCGACGGCTGCCTTTGCCGAGCGCGGATTTTCAGGCGCTTCCATGAACGCGATCCTGAAGCAGGCGGAGATGAGCAAGGGGCAGGTCTATTACTATGTGCATGACAAGGCCGATCTTTACTCCGCGGTGATCGCCCGTGCGCTGGATGGCCTGACCGGGCGCATCGATTTTGCGGCCGCGCTTGGTGCGCACGACGCTCAGGCGTTCTGGGCAGCGCTCAACGCTGCCTTCGAACAGCTGGCCGAGGTCTTGATCGCCGATCCGGTTCTGGCCGCGCTGGCCCGCACCATGTATGAGGGACCGCAGACTGAAGCAGCCCTGAAAGCGCCGCTTGAGCGCCTCAGAGCCGGGGCGGTGCTTCTGGTGGAACATGGGCAGGCTCTTGGCACCATCCGCGCTGACATGCCGCGCAGGCTGATTGTGGACATGCTGTTTTCAGCTGCCCGTGCGCTGGACCGGTGGTTTGCCGAAAACTGGGATGCTCTGGCCGCCGATGAAGCGCAGCGCATCAACGCACAAGGCCTTGCCATGCTCCGCGCCATGGGCGCGCCGGCCGAAAAACTCAGTCGATCAGCCTGAATTCCAGCATCAGCGTGTTCTGCAGCGGCGAATCATTATCATCGGAAACGAGGATGATATGAAGTGTGCCGTCATCGGACCGGACAACATCCATGCCCTCCATATTGTCGATCCGGTGCGTGCCGCCATAGGCCTGCATGATCGTCGGGCCGTCGACGGTGGAACCGGGCCGGACAGCATCGCCCGGCAGGCGGCGGATGCGCATGGCAACGCCGGAAAGCAGCGAGAACCGCCGCTCCAGCACCAGAAGGTCGCCATCCGGCAGGAAGGCGGCATCGGTGACATCATAGCCTTCCCGCTTGACCACCTTGAAGATGCCCCGGTCAGGACCGCGAATGACGGCGGCGAACAGGTTGCCTGCCGTGTCGATGCTTTTCTCCGCGATCACCACCATGCGGCCGTCGGGCGCGGTCGCCAGCGCCTCGAAACTGCCATTGCGCCTCAGTTCATAGGTCGGGATCAGAAAATCCGGTCCCGGGGAAGCATTTGCCTGATCATGGCCGGAAAGCGGGTAGCTGTCGATCCGATGGCGGCCCTCGAAGCCGACATAGAGGTGGTCGTCCTGGATGGCGAGGCTTTCGGCATCCATGCCGCTTTTGCCGGCATGCACGCCTCTGGCGTTCTTCATCGGCGTCACGGTGACATCGGCAAGGCCCGAAAGCGCGCCCGAAGCATCGCGCGTCACCGTGCCGTCGACCCATTCGCCGGTATCGGCCACGGCGATGAAATGCGTGCCGTCGGGCAGGAAACGGATTGCCGACAGCGACTGGAATTCGGGATCGGGAGAGGTCAGTTTCAGCCCGCCCAGAAACTGCAGCCGGCCGAAGCGGTCGGTGTCTTTTTCCGCGGCGAATTTTTCGATTTGGACGGCGTTGACCGTGACACTGGCGGCAGCAGCCGGTGCTGCAACAAGCGCCAGCGCCAGAAAGGCGAAGACGACCCTCATCTGGCCCGTCTTCTGCCCTGCGAAATGCCGGCGGCCTGCTCCTCGAACAGGGCGGCAAGCTGATCGGTCATGGCGCCTGCCAGTTCGTCAGCATCGACAATGGTGACAGCGCGGCGATAATAGCGGGTGACATCGTGACCGATGCCGATGGCCAGAAGCTCGACCGGCGAGCGGGTCTCGATGTGCTCGATGACTGCGCGCAGATGTTTTTCCAGAAAATTGCCCGGATTGACCGAAAGCGTGGAATCATCCACCGGCGCGCCATCGGAAATCATCATCAGGATGCGGCGCTGTTCGGGGCGGCCCATCAGCCGGTCATGGGCCCAGATCAGCGCCTCGCCGTCGATGTTTTCCTTGAGCAGCCCCTCGCGCATCATCAGTCCCAGATTGGCGCGCGAGCGCCGCCAGGGGCTGTCGGCGGACTTGTAGATGATGTGGCGCAGATCGTTGAGGCGGCCCGGTGTTGCGGGTTTTCCCTCTTCCAGCCATTTCTCGCGCGATTGACCGCCCTTCCAGGCCTTGGTGGTGAAGCCGAGGATCTCGACCTTCACGCCGCAGCGCTCCAGCGTGCGCGCCAGAATGTCGCCGCAGGTGGCGGCAACCGTGATCGGACGCCCGCGCATCGAGCCGGAATTGTCGATCAGCAGCGAAACCACGGTGTCGCGGAACTGGGTGTCGCGCTCCATCTTGAAGGAAAGCGGCTGCATCGGATCGATGACCATGCGCGGCAGGCGCGCGGTATCGAGATAGCCTTCCTCGAGGTCGAAATCCCAGGAGCGGTTCTGCTTGGCCATCAACCGGCGCTGCATGCGGTTGGCCAGCCGGCCGACGGCGCCCTGAAGATGGGCAAGCTGCTTGTCGAGATGCGCGCGCAGGCGCTGCAGCTCTTCCTGGTCGCACAGTTCCTCGGCGCGGATTTCCTCGTCGAATTCCTCGGTGAAGACCTTGTAGTCGACCTTTTCGTTCAGCTCGTCAAACGGCGTATTGGGGCGCTGGGTCTCGCCGGCGACCTCGCTATCGGGGTCGGCGTCCTCGTCGAGCTCGGTGTCGGCCACTTCCGCGCCGTCAAGCTCGCCCTGATCCATCTCCTCGTCGGAATTGTCGCTTTCGTCTGCGGGCGCTGAATCATTGCCCGCATCCTCGTCGAACTGCTCGTCGTTCTGGCGTTCGGAGCGCGGCTGTTCTTCCTCGGAAACATTGTCCAGTTCGTCTTCGCTCTCGATATCCTCGTCGGAATAATCCTCGGCAAGCTCCATCGAGGACAGCATCGAACGGATGGTGCGCGCGAAAGCGTGCTGGTCATCGATGGTTTCACTCAGCCTGTCGAGATCGACGGCGGCCTTTTCCTCGATGAAATCGCGCCAGAAATCGAGCACCTGCCCGGCCGATTCCGGCGGCTTTTCGCCGGAAAGCTTTTCGCGCACCAGCATGGCGACGGCCTCGGAGACCGGGGCGTCCTCCTTGCGGTCGATGGTGGCGAAATTGGCCTTGTCATATTTTTCCGCGTGCATGGCGGCAAGATTGCTGGCCATGCCGGGCATGCGGTTGGCGCCGATGGAATCGACCCGGGCCTGCTCCACCGCATCGAAAATCGCCTGCGCATCTGCGCCGCCGGGCGACATCTGCGCATGGGTCACCGGATTGTGGCAGGCCATCCTCAGCGCCATGGAATCGCCAAGCCCGCGCACCACGGCCAGTTCGCTTGCCGTCGGCCGCTTGGAGAATTCCGGCAGCCGGATCTGGCTGCCGGTCATGCCCGGCCGGTCGCGCGAAAACACCACCTCCGCGTCCCTGTCGCCGGAGACGGCGCGCACGCAGCCGGAAACGGCGCGGTGCAGCGGCTCGAGGTCTACAGGCGCATAAGGGTTGGACTTTCGATTGTCGCCGGGGCCGGCCATGGACTTATCCTCAGGCGCTGATGACGACGTTGGCAGCGCTTTCCGTCAGCTCCTCGCCGAAGGCGCGCTGATACTGTTCGGCCACCAGCGTGCGCTCGAGTTCGTCGCACTTGTTGAGGAAGGTGACCCGGAAAGCAAAGCTGACATCGCCGAAGATTTCGGTGTTTTCAGCCCAGTTGATCACGGTACGCGGGCTCATCACGGTCGAAAGATCGCCGTTGACGAAGGCCGAACGGGTGAGGTCGGCAACGCGCACCATGTTGGAAATCGTCTCGCGGCCTTCTTCGCTTGCGGCAAAGCTCTTCACCTTGGCGAGGATGATGGCGACTTCCTGCTCATGCGGCAGATAGTTGAGCGTGGTCACCAGCGACCAGCGGTCCATCTGTGCCTGGTTGATCTGCTGCGTGCCGTGATAGAGACCGTGGTATCGCCGAGGCCGACGGTGTTGGCGGTGGCAAACAGACGGAAGGCCGGGTGGGGGCTGATCACGCGGCTCTGGTCGAGCAGCGTCAGACGGCCGGAGCTCTCCAGCACGCGCTGGATCACGAACATCACGTCCGGGCGGCCGGCGTCATATTCATCGAAGACGAGCGCGACATTGTGCTGATAGGCCCAGGGCAAGATGCCGTCCTTGAACTCGGTGACCTGCAGGCCCTCGCGTACGACGATGGCATCCTTGCCGACAAGGTCGATACGGCTGACATGGCTGTCGAGGTTGACGCGCACGCACGGCCATTTCAGGCGGGCGGCAACCTGTTCGATATGGGTCGATTTACCGGTGCCGTGATAGCCGGAGACCATGACGCGGCGGTTATGCGCGAAACCGGCGAGAATGGCGAGCGTGGTATCGCGGTCGAACAGATAGTCGGGGTCGAGATCGGGCACATAGGGATCGTCCGTCGAATAGGCGGGCACGGTCAGGTCGACATCAATGCCGAATGTTTCGCGAACCGAAACCGTTGTGTCCGGTCCGTTGGAATAGTCCAGTTCAATCTTGCTCATCATGTCTCCAGCGCGGCCTTTCAAAAAAGCCGCTCAAACGTCTGTGCTGCTTCTCGATCAATAGCGGTCTAGCAGAAGCCGGCCTGCTTTAACAATTGGTATGCCTGCACCACGGAGCGAAAAGTTTCCTCCGAGCCGCGATCGCCGCCATTGGCATCGGGGTGGTGCTTCTTGACCAGTGCCTTGTACTGTTTCTTGATGTCGTCGGGGCTTGCTTCGCCGGTCAGCCCCAGCGTGTCGAAGGCCTTCGACTCAAGCGTCTTGAGCTTGCGCTGATGTCGCGGGCGTTTGGGTGCGCCGCCCTTGTCGTCGTCGACAAAGCCGAAGGGGTCGCGCATGTGCGAAAATGACGCGGTGCTGCCGGCTTTTTTCGAGCCGTTGATGGGCGTCTTGCGCGCATCGCCGTTGACGCCGACCGTCCAGGTCGGGCGATGGCCGGTCAGCGCTTCCTTCTGGTAGCGGGCGATTTCGCCGTCGGACAGGCCATCGAAATAATTGTAGCCCTTGTTGTAGGCCTTCACATGCTCGAAGCAGAACATGAAGAACTGCCCCTCGGCATTGCGGCCCACAGGCGCGCGGTGCTTGGCGGGCTTGTTGCAGCCGTCCCACTGGCAGATAGCGGCAGCGGATTCCGCCTCGGTCTTGGCCGATGCCGGGCGCTTGCGCTTCGTGCGGAGACGATCGAAATATTTGGAGTCAAGATTCATGGTGCTTGATTATGACCTTGTGGCCCCGTCACAACAAGAATTGACAACGGGATTTCTTACTGGCTTCCTGAACCGTTAACGCGCAAAGCGCGAAGCAGGGACAGAAATCAGGAGCAGACAGTGTCGTCAACCGCCGAAATCGAAAACAGGCTGAAAAGCCTTTTCAACCCCGAACGGCTGGTGCTGATGGACGAAAGTGCCCGGCATGCCAGCCACTATCATGAGCCGAACGCTCCCGAAGTCACCCATTTAAGGATTCGGATCGTGTCCGGCAAGTTCGAAGGGTTAAGCCGTGTTGCACGTCATCGTGCCGTCAATGAGGCACTGGCCGGTGAAATCGCCGACGGTTTGCACGCGCTGGCGATCGAAGCGGCAGCGCCGGGCGAGAAGACGCGGTGGTAAGAGGCGGGGCAGCCGGCGCCCTGTTTTTATGGACAAAGCCTGCGCCATTTTCTTCCGTCATGCTCGGGCCTGTCCCGAGCATCTAACCACGTCTCGCCGCGACAGGCGTGTCAAATGGATGGGATAGTCGGCTGCAAAGCGGCGACTCCATCCGTATGGATAGGTGGATAGATCCTCGGGACAAGCCCGAGGATGACGTCGCCCGAGGGGATAGACTTTACCAGTAGCCGGAGGCGGTCGTATCGTTTCCCGGCTCACCTCGCCGGCGACGTTGCCGTTTCTGTTGCCCCACCCACATGGATCATGCCCGGGCTTGACCCGGAGTGCGGGGAGGGGTTTGTCGACAAACTTAGGCGCCTTGCCGCACGACTTTTAACGCTCACTCCGCCGGTGATGTCTCTGCTGCCGCGCCGCCTAGCGGGCGAATCCGGAGCTTGGTGATCCGGTTCTTTTCCCGTTTCATCACAATGAAGCGCTTGCCGTAAAAGGTGAAGGACTGGCGCTCCTCGGGGATCGTCTGGCTTTCGTGGATCACCAGACCGGCAATCGTGGTCGCTTCCTCGTCCGGCAATGTCCAGTCGAGCGCGCGGTTGAGGTCGCGGATCGGCACGGTGCCGTCCACCACGATCGAGCCGTCGGCCTCCTGCTGCACGCCGGAAATTTCCAGATCGTGCTCGTCGGAGATATCGCCGACGATTTCTTCCAGAATATCCTCAAGCGTGACGATGCCCTGCACCTCGCCATATTCGTCGACGACGACGGCGATATGCACCTTGCGGCGCAGGAAGGCGTTGAGCTGATCCTTCAGATTGGTGCTGTCGGGCACAAACCACGGCTTTTGCGCCACCTTGACGATGTCGATCGTGGAAGGGGCGGCGTGCGGTTCGGCCAGCGCCCGCGACAGATCCTTGGAATGGACCACGCCGATAATATTGTCGATCGAGCCGCGCCAGACGGGAAGCCGCGTATAGGGGCTTTCCAGCACCGTCTTGATGGCCACTTCCGGCGGATCATCGGCATTGACGGCGCGCATGGCGGTGCGGTGGATCATCACGTCGGAGACTTCGAGTTCGCCGAGGTCGAGCACGCCGCCGAGCCGGTCACGGTCGGCCTTGATCACCGAGCCCTCGCGGTGCAGCAGATCGACCGCGCCGCGCAATTCCTCATGCGCCGTCAGCATGCCGCCGCCCTTGGACAGGGTGACCCCGAAAATGCCGAGAATGGCGCGGACGATCATGTTGACCAGGCTCGAAAGCGGGCCGATCACGAAAAACAGCACCCGCACCAGCGGGGCGACGGTCAGCGCAAAGCGGTCGGTGGCCGAGATTGCCCAGCTTTTCGGCAGCACTTCGGCAAAGACCACCAGAAGCGCGGTCATGATCAGCGTGGCGTAGGCAACGCCGTTTGCGCCGAAAATCTTCAAAAACAGCGTCGTCGTCAGCGACGACGCGAGAATATTGACCAGATTGTTGCCGATCAGCAGCGCGCCGATCAGTCGGTCGCGGCGGCTGATCATGACGCTGACGAAGCCCGCGCGCCGGTCGCCCTGTTGTTCGAGCGTGTGCATACGCGCCCGCGAAACCGCCGTCAGCGCGGTTTCAGAACCAGAAAAGAATGCGGATATGACGATCAGGCCAAGAATGATGGCCATCATCAACCCGTACTCGCCGAAGAAGTGCGAAATATCGCTCATCGTCATTGGGAGTGTTTTTCCGTGAGGAAAGCCAGCACCTCCGACGACGGTACGTCATCGGCGATGAAGGATTTGCCGATGCCGTGCGTCAGAATGAAGGTCAGCTTCCCGCCCTTTACCTTTTTGTCCTGCCCGATTGCATCCATCAATATATCGGGTGAGGGAAGGCTTCCGTCAATATCGCCCAGCGCGGTCGGCAGACCGGCATCACGCAGATGCGCTGCAACGCGGTGCGCATCATCCGGGCTTGCAAGGTTCATGCGCGCGGAAAATTCATGCGCCAGCACCATGCCGATGGCAACGCCTTCGCCGTGAACCAGGCGGGCGCTGTCATAGCCGGTCGCCCGCTCCAGCGCGTGGCCGAATGTGTGGCCGAGGTTCAGCAGCGCCCGTGCGCCGTTTTCATGCTCGTCGGCGGCCACAACGGCGGCCTTGGCCTCGCAGGAACGTGCAATCGCCTCCGCCCGGTCCGTGCCGCCGGAAAAGATGGACTTCCGGTTCTTCTCCAGCCAGTGGAAGAAATCGGGCTGGTCGATCAGGCCGTATTTCACCACTTCGGCATAACCGGCAGCAAATTCGCGGGGGCTGAGCGTGTCGAGCGTATCGGTATCGGCCAGCACCAGATGCGGCTGGTGGAAAGCGCCGACGAGGTTCTTGCCCTGGCGGGTGTTGATCCCGGTCTTGCCGCCGACGGAGCTGTCGACCTGGGCCAGCAGCGAGGTCGGCACCTGGACAAAGTGCACGCCCCGGCGCACGACGGACGCGGCAAACCCTGCCAGATCGCCGATCACGCCGCCGCCAAGCGCGATCACGGCGTCAGAGCGTTCGATGCGGGCATCGAGGATGAAGTCGACGGCGGTCTGGAGGTTTTCGAAGCTCTTGGTCTTCTCGCCGGCGGCAAGGGTGAGCGAAAATGTCTCGATCCCGTCGGTCTGAAGGCTTTCGGTCAGGGTGTCGAGGTAAAGCGGCGCGACATTGGTGTCGGTGATGATTGCTGCCTTGCGGCAGTCAAGCCGCGCCAGCGTTTCGCCGCCAGCACTTTGCAACAGGCCGGACCCGATCAGGATATCATAGCTACGCTCGCCGAGATCCACACGGACGATACGTTTGTCGGTAACCTGTTTACTCTTCACTCGTCTTTCCTCCGTCAAGGGCCGCCAGGGCCTTCAGCACGTCGCGCGTCACCGTTTCCTTGCGGACATTGCGCGACAATACGGTCATATCCGCTTCGGCATAAACCGGATAGCGCCTGTCCATCAGGTCTTTCAGCGTCTGTTTCGGGTTTTCGGTCTTCAGAAGCGGGCGGGTCTGGCGCCGCCGCACCCTGTCCCACAGGGTTTCGAGATCGGCCTTCAGCCACATCGACAGGCCGGATTGCGAAATCAGCGCGCGGTTGACCGGATTGACGAAGGCGCCGCCGCCGGTGGAAACGATGGCCGGCCCCTCCGTCAGGATGCGTTCGATGACCCGGGTTTCCAGAGCGCGGAATTCCGGCTCGCCATATTGCACGAACAGATCGGCGATGGTCATGCGCGCGGCGGCCTCGATCTCGTGGTCGGTATCGACATAGGGCAGGTCGAGCGCGTTTGCCACCAGCTTGCCGATCGCACTCTTGCCGGCGCCCATCAGGCCGACCAGTATCAGATTGCGGCCGGCAAGCCCGGCAAGCGCCTTTTGCCTCAGCCCGGGTTTGCCGGTATCTTGCTTTGCGTTCATAGTCCGCCCATTGTTTTCAGCCACGTATCGGCAAATGCTGGAAGGGCGTCAAGCCGGACGGTGAAGAATTCGGGCTCCAGCCCCAACAGGATAATGCCATTGGATCTTTCCGGCGCACATATCGAAGCCTTTATCGAGATGTTGAGTGCAGAGCGCGGCGCGGCCAACAACACGCTTGCCGCCTATCAGCGCGACCTCGACGACTTCCGCGACTTTCTGACCGATCGCGGCGTTGCCGCCGACGCGGCGAGCACGGTGGATATCACCGCCTATCTGGCAGAACTGGGCAAGCGCGGATTTGCCGCAAGTTCGCAGTCGCGCCGGCTTTCGGCCCTTCGCCAGTTCTACCGGTTTCTCTATGCCGAAGGGATGCGCGAGGACGACCCGACCGGCGTCATCGATGCGCCGAAAAAGGCCCATCCCCTGCCGAAGACGCTTTCCGTTGCCGATGTCGACAAGCTTCTGGATCGCGCCAGCCTTGAGGCAGGCGAGGCGGGGCCCGGACAGTTCGAGCGCAAGCGGATGTCCGCCCTGCTTGAAACGCTCTATGCCAGCGGCATGCGGGTTTCCGAACTGGTGAGCTTGCCGGCGGCGGCGCTGAAACCCAATCAGCGTTTTCTGACCATCAGGGGAAAGGGCAACAAGGAGCGGGCGGTGCCGCTGTCGCTGCGTGCCCATGAGGCGCTGATGGCCTTCAATGCGCTGCGCAAGGCGCGCTCGGAGGGAAGCGATGACGATAATCCCCATCTTTTCGCCTCCCGGGGGGCGGACGGTCATCTTTCCCGGCAGGTGTTTGCCCGTGACTTGAAGGGCCTTGCCGCGCGGGCGGGGTTGAAAACCACCGCGATTTCGCCACATGTGCTGCGACACGCCTTTGCAAGCCATCTTCTGCAAAATGGCGCAGACCTGCGCGCGGTGCAGGAAATGCTCGGTCATTCCGATATTTCAACCACGCAGATCTATACGCATGTTCTGGAAGAACGGTTGCGGGAATTGGTGGAAATGCATCACCCCCTTGCAAAAGATGCTAAAAAACGGGAATAAGCGGCACTCAATCGTCATAAACAGCCTTTGGGCGGCGGTCCCGGGCATATTCGTTAACCCACGGAAAGTTCGACAATGTACAGCTATCTCGATTTCGAAAGGCCGATTTCCGATCTGGAAGCCAAGATTATCGAGCTGAAAAAGCTAGCCTCGGACGGCGAAAGCATCGACACCTCCGAGGAGATTGCGCGCCTTGAAACCCGTGTCAGCGAGGCGATGAACGAGATTTACGCCAAGCTGACGCCGTGGCAGAAGGCGCAGGTTGCCCGCCACCCCCAGCGTCCGCATTTCGTCGATTATGCCAAGCGCCTGTTTACCGATTTCACCACGCTGGCCGGCGACCGCAATTTCGGTGAGGACGCTGCCATTCAGGCCGGTCTCGCGCGCTTTCGCGGCCGTCCCGTCGCCGTGATCGGCGAGGAAAAGGGCCACGACACCAAAAGCCGCCTGAAGCATAATTTCGGCATGCCGCGGCCGGAGGGCTACCGCAAGGCGATCCGTGTCATGGAGCTTGCCGACCGCTTCAACCTGCCGGTGATCTCCGTGGTCGATACCCAGGGCGCCTATCCCGGCGTGGGCGCCGAAGAGCGTGGCCAGGCCGAGGCGATTGCCCGTTCGACACAGATGTGTCTGAGGATCGGCGTGCCGATGATCACGCTGGTCATCGGCGAGGGCATGTCCGGCGGTGCGATTGCGATTGCGGCGGCAAACCGTGTCTACATGCTCGAACACGCGATCTATTCGGTGATTTCGCCCGAGGGGGCGGCTTCGATCCTGTGGCGCGATTCCGCCCGCGCCAAGGAAGCGGCGACCAATATGAAGATCACCGCCCGCGACCTGAAGGACTTTGGTGTGGTTGACCAGATCGTTGCCGAACCGGTCGGCGGTGCGCACCGCAATGCCGAAACGGTGATCGATGCTTCCGGCGATCAGATCGCCGACGGCCTTGCGGAATTTGACGGCATGTCGGCCGATGAGGTCCGCAATGAGCGTCGCCAGAAATTCCTCGCGATCGGACGCAATCTCTGAACTTTTGCTGTTGCCTTAAAGGTGAGAGACGTCCTGCTTGCGCCAATCGCGAGAAACGGTTAACGCTTTCTTGAAGTTTGGCTGTGCATGATGATCTTTGACGACGTGACGGCTGAGGCGTTGCGTTTTGAGGCAAAATCCGGCAGGTTCTATCCATGCGTTTGAATGTCCTGGCCCCCATGGTTTTCGCCACACTGGCGCTGACGGGCTGCAACAGCTTTTTTGACAGCACCGACTTCTCCACTGTGCAGGAGAAGATGAACTACTCGCTGCCGTCTTCCATGGTCGCCAAGATGCGCGCCCAGGACATGGACAAGCTTGCGCCGATTACCATCCGGATCTTCAAGGAAGAAGGCGTTCTCGAAATCTGGAAACAGAAGCGCGACGGCACCTATGGCGAACTCGAAAGCTACGAGATCTGCGCCTGGTCCGGCAAGCTTGGCCCGAAGAAGAAGGAAGGCGACCGTCAGGCGCCGGAAGGCTTCTATCCGCTTTCCAAGGGGCTTCTCAACCCCTATTCGCAGTACTTCCTCGCCATCAATACCGGCTATCCCAACCGTTACGACCGCGCCAACAAGCTGACCGGCTCCAACCTGATGATCCACGGCGCCTGTTCCTCGCGCGGCTGCTATTCGATGACCGACGAGCAGATCCTCGAAATATTCGCCTTTGCCCGCGACGCCTTTTCCGGCGGCCAGCAGTCGATCATGCTGCAGGCCTATCCCTTCCGGATGTCCGCGGAAAACATGGTGCGCCACCGCTACAACGAGAACTATCCCTTCTGGCAGATGCTGAAGGAAGGATACGACTATTTCGAGGTCACCAAGCAGGTCCCCGATGTCGATATCTGCAGCGGAAAATATGTCTTCAACAAGGACCCGGCCAATGGCGCCGCGCTGGCTTCCGATCAGGCCTGCCCGGTGCTCGCCTCCAATATTCCCTCGCAGCACATGATGGCGCTGGCCGAATATCGCACCGATTACCAGGACGCTTTCGACAAGGCGCTGGCGGAAAACGACGACAAGGTCTGGGTCGATCCGAGCGAAGCCGAACGCAAGGCGCTTGTCGCCGATCAGCGCAAGGACCCGACCGATCCGCTCTACCAGCCCACGGGTTCGTCGCTGGAAGCCGGACGTTATGTCTCGATCGAGAAATACCGCCTGACCAAATACGGGCCACTGGAAACGCCGGTTGAAATCGATACGGTGACCCAGACGGCAGCCATTCCCGATGTGCCGACCGATCTGCCGGCGGCGTCCAATGTGCCGATTCCGCAGCGAAGCCCGATGGCGGCTTATGCGGAGCCTGCACCGGAGCCGAAGGCGGACAAGCCGTTCTGGAAGTTCTGGTGACCCCGGCAGGGCACGCTTTCGAAACCTACGACCTTCGCGGGCTGAAATGCCCCTTGCCGGCGCTCAAGGCCGAAAAGCGCCTTGCAGCCCTCGCATCGGGCGCATTGCTTGCCGTGGAGACCAGTGATCCGCTGGCCGTCATCGACATTCCGCATCTGTGCAATGAGCGCGGCCACAGACTGATCTCCACCGAGGAGACAGACGCAGGCCATCGTTTTGTTATCGCGCGGGGCTGAAACGCTCTATGCCTTGAAGCCGAAGGCCGAAAGCGGGTTGTCATCGAGCGCGGCCCGGTCGGGCCGGTCGATGCCGGGGCGGTCGAGATAGGTTTCGAAAAGCTCCCGCACGACCGTTTCCGGAAGATCGCGCGTGATCACCACCAGCCGGGTCTGAAAGTTTTCCGCACCGCTTTGCGCTGCAAGCCGGCTTGGCGGGTAGACCATGTCCCGCACCCCGTGAACCACCAGCGGCCGGTCATCGCCGGAAAGCGCGACAACACCCTTCAGACGCAGAAGATTGTCGCCATATTCGGCGGCAAGCCGGTGCTGAAACGCCTCGATCGCCGCCGGCGACGCCACCTTGCCGGCGGTGAGCGCGAAGGCGCGGATGTGTTCGCCATGGCGATTGACGTCGTGATGGTGGTGATGGCTGTGCTGGTGGTCTTCCGCCGCAAGCCATTCGCCGACAGACGGCGCCTTGCGGGCCGGGTCGAACAGGCCCGTCACCAGAAGAGCAGGCCCGGACGCAGGCGCATCGGCAACATCGATGATCTCGGCCATCGGGTTGAGGCGTTCCAGCGTTCTGACGAGATCGTCACGATCCGCGGAGGCCGCCAGATCGGTCTTGGTGATCACCAGCCGGTCGGCAACGGCCGCCTGGCGCACGGCCTCGTCATGGCGGGCCAGCGTATCGGCGCCCGTCAGCGCATCGACCAGGGTCACCACACCATCGATGCGAAATGCCATGGCGATGGCCGGATGGGCCATGATCGCCAGCAGAACCGGAACCGGATCGGCCAGGCCGGTGGTTTCGATGATGACCCGGCTGACCGGTTTCACCTTTTCCGTCTGGATCCGGTCGAGCAGGTCGGCAAGGGTGTCGATCAGTTCACCGCGCACCGTGCAGCACAGGCATCCGTTGGACAGCTCGATGATCGAATCTGAAGAGCCTTGCACCAGAAGGTGATCGATGCCGACTTCACCGAACTCGTTGATGATGACTGCGGCATCGCTCAGCGCGGGATCTTGCAGGAGCCGGTTCAACAGCGTCGACTTGCCGGCGCCAAGGAAACCGGTGACGATCGAAACGGGAATGGGGGCAGGGGGCATGTACATGGATTGCGCTATTGGACGGGCCGGGCATAGGGCAGCGGCACGGCTTTCAGATCATCGAGCGTGCTTGCCGCCATTTCCGTATCGTTGGGCAGGCGATAGGCATCGACCGTGGCAAAGTCTTTCGAAAGCGGCTTCAGATAGGGCGAGGAAAACATCAGATTGCCGTCGTCATCCCGCAGGATGACCCGGTTCTGGACCGCTTCGGCGCTGCAAATCGCGCTGGTGACGTCGGCGACTGGCCTTTCCGGCGCCGGCGGCGGCAGATAGCTGTCCAGTCTCGGGCCGTTGCGCTCGGTTGCCGTCAGCCCGCGTTGCAGCAGTTCGGCGGCCTTTTCGGCCCGGGCGGGAACGCTCGGCGCGCCAAAGGCGACAACGACGACTTCGCGGCCTTTGCGTTTGGCAAAAGACACCTGATTATAGCCCGAGGCGCAGACGAAACCGGTCTTCATGCCGATGGCACCGTCGAAATTGCCGATCAGGAGATTGGTGTTGCGGTATTTTCCGCTATCGGTGGCAATGCCGGGAATGTCGAAATAATCGAGATATTCCGGAAAGGTCTTTTCAATCGCGATGGCCAGCACGGCCATGTCGCGGGCCGTGGTATGCTGGCCGGGTTGCGGGTCGCTCATCGAGTTCATGCCGTTGGCGTTGACGAAATGCGTATCCGTCATGCCGAGCCTCTTGGCGGTGTTGTTCATCCGGTCGATGAAGGCCTGCCGTCCGCCGACAGCGTGTTCGGCGACAGCGCGGGCGGCATCATTTGCCGAATGCACCAGCATCATCTTGAGCGCGTTGTCGACGGTCACTCTGGTGCCGGGGGCGAAGTACATTTTCGAGGCGGGTTCGTTGGCCGCCGCCGCCGAGAATGTGATCGTCGCCTCGGGGTCGAGCCGCCCGGCCTTCATGTCCTCAAACACCAGATAGGCCGTCATCAGCTTGGCGAGCGAGGCCGGATACCAGCGTTTGAACGGTTCATCGGCGGCGAGCACGCGCTCCGTCCGGGCATCGACAATGATATAGGGGTTGGCAGAGGCTGTCCCCGCAGCGCCGCACATCGCAAGCGTGGTGGTGACGATCCATAAAGCGATCAGGGCGCTCAGCCGTCCGTGCGCGGGTCTTGACGGTATCATTTGAAACACGAAGCTTCTCCACTTGCCTGATGCTTCTTATCGATATACCCCTTGAAAGGCAAAATCCTTGTGTGCGGATATGTCCGATCCCACATCTATTAGCGTCTTTTACAATGAATTTCGAAAATTTTCAGGGGTATGCTTAATGCCGGTGTTGAACAGTGCCGCAGAACTTCAGGATGAAGCCACGAAATGGCGGCGGTTTCTCCACCAGCATCCCGAACTCCTTTATGACGTTGTCGATACGGCGGCGTTCATTGCCGACAAATTGCGGTCTTTCGGTGTCGATGAGGTTGTCGAGGGCGTTGGCGGGATCGGTGTTGTCGGGGTGATCCGCGGCAATCGCGCCGGTGCGCGCACGATCGGGCTGCGTGCCGATATGGATGCCCTGCCGATTGCCGAGCAGAGCGGCAAGGAATGGGCCTCGAAAACGGACGGCAAGATGCATGCCTGTGGCCATGACGGGCATATGGCGATGCTTCTGGGGGCTGCAAACCTTCTGGCCGAAAACCGCAACTTTGCCGGCACTGTGGTGCTGATCTTCCAGCCGGCGGAGGAAGGTGGGGCCGGCGGCAAGGCGATGATCGACGACGGTCTGATGGAGCGTTTTGCGATTGCCGAGGTCTATGGCATGCACAACTTCCCCGGCCGGCCGGTCGGCACATTCGCCATCCGTCCGGGACCGATCATGGCTGCGACCGACGAATTCCGGATTGTGATCAAGGGCGATGGCGGGCATGCCGCGCAACCGCAAAAATCGGTCGATCCGATCGTGATCGGCAGCCAGATTGTCAATGCGGTTCAGACCATTGTCTCGCGCAATGCCGATCCGGTGGGCGCGCTGGTGGTCTCGATCACGGAGTTTCATGCGGGCTTTGCCCACAATATCATCCCCGGCGAGGCCGAGCTTGGCGGAACTGTGCGTTCCTTTACGCCCGAACACCGCGATCTTGCCGAGCGGCGGATCAAGGCGATTGCCGAAATGACGGCTGTTTCCCATGGCGGCGTGGCGGAAGTGAGCTATGTCCGCAACTATCCGCCGACGGTCAACCACCCGGAAGAAACGCGCCATGCCATTGCCGCCGCGCAAACCGTGGCGGGTGAAGATGCCGTCGACAAGGAATTTGCGCCATGGACCGCAGCAGAGGATTTTTCCTACATGCTGGAAGCGCGCCCGGGCGCTTTCATCCTGATGGGCAATGGCAGCACGGCCGAGCTTCACAATGCCGAATATGATTTCAACGATGCGGCTTTGCCCTACGGCATTTCCTATTGGGTCCGCCTTGTCGAAACGCGACTTGCTGAATAAGCGGCCATCGCCGCATTCGTGCAAATCAGGGCTTTTCATCAAGCCCTCGCTTTTGTATTGAGAGGCGAGTGGTCCCGTAGCTCAGCAGGATAGAGCATCAGATTCCTAATCTGAGGGTCACGCGTTCGAATCGCGTCGGGATCACCATTTTCTTGTTTATTTCAGTCTGAAACGCCCAAAGGGTGTCGGCCTCGCTCACAACCGGTCAGGGACGCCGGCATGCGCCTGGGCGTTTTGCTGGGCGCGGTTACAGCGCCCGGGCTGCCCAGAGCAGGCCACGGGTTAATATGGCGCGCACTTCGGGAAGGTCGAGCTCGTCGGCCGTGTGGCCGAGCGAGGAGTAAAACACCCTGCCTTGGCCATGTGTCGTGGTGAACACCACCGGCATGACGACATCCTTGCGCCAGGGGTGGAATTCGCCGGAAAATGTCGTGGTCGCCAGCACTTCGACGGCGGGGTCGTAATTCAGGTAATATTGCTCCGATGTGTGTTCGAAGCTCTCTATGCCCGCCATGATCGGATGGTCCGGGCGGGTGACATCGACCGTGTAAGTGATGATATTGCCGGGATGGGACACCCAGTAGCAGCTTGCGGCATAGCGGAACGGCACGCTTGAGCGGAAGCTGGTCGCAAGCCCCATGTGATAACCGGCAAGACCGGTTCCGGCCTGCACTGCCGCGATCAGATTGGCCATCCTGTCCTTTTCAAGTTCGCCATCGGTGATCACCGGCACCACGAGCGCATTGGTGCCGACATCTTCGGCGCCGAGCGCGTCATAGTCGTCGGTCACCTCAACTGCAAAATCATGTTCCTCCAGAATATGACGAACGGTTTCCGCTCCTTGTCTGGGTGTGTGAAGCTCCATGCCGCCGTAAACCACAAGCGCCTTTCGCCTGGCCATAATTGTCCTCTCCCCGTTGATTGCGGCTTAAAGTCCGAGACCGACGGCCTCGGTGCGGTGGACGCCCTTTGGCACATAGCAAAGCGCATCCTGCCGTTTCAGCAGTTTTGCTGCCAGATGAATGACCGACAGCCACATTTCCGTGCCCTGAAGCCCCGGCTCCTGTCCGTCGGCGAAGGCGAAACCCGCGCCCTCCTGCCAGCGTGACGGCGCGTGCGTGATGATCGCGCGGGCAATCGCCTCCGCCTCTGCACGGCGGTGATCCGTCTGGGCCAGGCATATGAGCAGCGGGTGGATGGTATCGAGCAGATTGCAGGCGGTGTAGGTCGCGCCTGAAAAACCGTCGTGATTGCGATAGTTGGCGAGCACGGAATTGATCGCCGCCTCGGGGTTGGGCACCGGCAGGCCGAACTGCGCATAGGTGCCCCGTGTCAGGCGGTAAAAGCCGTTGACCGGCTGCAGCAGTCCGTCCGCCGCGCGCGGCGAACCCCACAGCCCGGTTGCCCTGTCGACATGAAGCGCAAGCCAGCCGAACAGGGTTTCACGCGCCCGGCCGGTCGAGAAATAGCGCGCATTGAAATAAAGCGCGGTTCCGATCGCATCAACGGCTGCCCCTGCACCCCAGGCATTGTCTCGCCAGGGCAGGCCTTCCAGCCAGGCGCAGAGGTCCGGTGCATCAAGTTCGACAGCGCTGACGGGATGATCCGGGCGGCTGCCGAGCACTTCCAGAGCGTAACCGACCGAGAGAACATTGTATAAGGCGAGACCGTCTTCGCGTTGCGGCCGGTCCGGCTTCGGTGGCTGGCGGGGATCGGGGAAAAGACCTGTTTCGGGGTCCTGAACCGCCTTCAGCGTCTCGATAGCCGCAGCGATATCGAGCCCCTCCGGCCTTTCATCGAGACCCGCGGCAATCTCGATTGCATCGCATAAATGGCGCATGCTCGGGCGAAGGGCGCCGTCGGCTTCACGCGAAACATAAACGCCATCGCGCATGTTTTGCGCCAGGATCGCGCGCCATTCGGCCTTCACTTTGTTGCCGACGGCCTCAAGAGCAGTATCGATATCCGCAGTTGCATCCGCGCGTTTTTCGCCGCGCCTGCGGATCGGCTTGGCAGGCACGCCGGCGGCGATCATGTAAGGCGGAATATCGCGGGTGACGGTTGCGCCGGCGGCGATCACTGCGCCCCGGCCGATCCGCACACCGTCGAGCACCACCACATTCGCACCGATCCAGACATCGTCCTCGATAATGATGCCCCGGCTTTCATGCGGCTGCCGCGAGATCGGGATATCGGGGTCTTCATAGCCGTGGTTGAAGCCCATGATCTGCGCGTGCGAGGCGATCCGCACATGATCGCCACAGGAGACCGTGCCGGCCAGGCAGGCATAGGCATTGACCGTGCAGTCCGCGCCGATGGTGATGTCGCCGCGCACGACGGCATAGCCGGCAATATAGGATGTCGCCCCAAGCGAAAGCCTGTCGGTAAAGACCGCCGCCTTCTCCGCGATATAGGCCGTCGCATCGATCTCGGCGCCGGCATTTTTCGCAAGGTCGGCGCAGCGTGCGCGGTGGGCAGGCGCATCGATATCCTCCGGCGTGCGCTCCCATGTCAGAAACTGCAGCCGTGCTTCGTGCACGCGTTTCGTGTCATCATCGTCTTTGAGGGCCAGGCTCATGCCAGTCGCTCCAGTAGGTGGGGTTCGATTGCGTGTTCAAGCGGACGGCCGGAAACGAATCGCTCGATTTCCTCCACCGCCATTTCTCCCAGCCGCAGCCGTTCAAGCCCGCCGGCGCCTGCGGCATGCGGCGTGAGAAAAACATTGGGCAAGGTATAGAGCGGCGAGCCGGGGTCAAGAACTTCCGGGCTGGTGACATCGATGATCGCATTGATCCGGCCTGTCGCCAGTTCATCGATCATGGCATCGTGATCGACAAGCATGCCACGGGCGGTGTTGATGAAAGTGGCGCCGTCGCGCATCAGTGCAAACTGTTCCGCGCCGATCATGTGTCGCGTTGCCGGCAGCGCCGGTGCATGCAGCGAAATCGTATCCGATTCCCGCAGCAATGTCTGAAGATCGACCGGTCTCGCCTGCGCGGTAACGGGATCGTCGGCCGTGACATACGGATCGTAGAGCAATACCTCAACGTCCAGCACTTCAAGCAGCTCTGCCACCTTGCGGCCAATGCGCGATGCGCCGATCAACCCGACCGTACGGCGGTAATTTCCGATGGGCTCGTTCATCAGCGCCCAGGTCGCGCGCCTGTCGCAATCTTTACGGTATATATCGCGCAGTTCGAATAGCCGCTTGTTGGCGAAAATGATTGCCGCGAGCGTATATTCTGCCACCGGCACGGCATTGGCCGCCGCCGCATTGGTCACGGCGATGCCGGCTGCGTAAACCGCATCGCCGACCGTATATTTCACCGTCCCTGCCGCATGCGCAATCAGGCGCAATCGGGGTGCAAGAGGCAGCACCTCCGTGTTGACAAAAGGAGCGCCCCATCCGGTGACCAGAATATCGGTCACCGCCAGTTGCGCGCGTGCCTGAGGCGTCGTGAAATCCTCCATCGGGGTTTTTGAGAGGATCTCGCAACAGGCAGAGAGCCGGTTGTAAAGGCGCTCATCGAAGACGTGCAGCGTCTTTGCCGCTGCCATGGCGAAGCTCAGGCGCGGGCGCATCAGGTTCTCTCCGGAATATCGATGGCGCTGACCGTGACGCCGTCGCGTTGAAACAGCACCTCAAGTTCGGCGATATCCGGCACGATCGGTGCCTTGCCTGGATCAACGCCTTCGAGCGTCACCGAAACGGCGGTTGCCAGCACGGTTTTGCCAGCCGGAATTTCCCCCAGAAGTTGGGGCACGATGGTCTTTGCGACAATCAGATTGGTATTTGGCAGAGCCTTCTGTGCCCGGCCTTCGCGCCTGACTTTCGGCGAAAGGTCCCGGATCTGGCTCAGGTCCGTATCCGATTGCGCAAGCGCAAAACCGGCTTCCTCCCGGCAGAAGTCGGCGTCGAGATCGGCGCGTGCGATGGCAAAGCCGCCCTCGGTTGTGTGAAGCGTACGCGGCGTTTCGATGCGGTGTATCCGCAAATGCCAGTCTCCGGCCGGAACCAGCCAGGTCTCCACCGTTACGTCATCCCAAGGCTTCCAGCGGGCGAACAGCGTGTCGCCGGCGATCTGAGCGATTTCATTGTCCTCGCGGACACGGTAATGACGCATGTCATCGGAAAGCGCCAGCATGCCGTCAAAGGTGCCGCGCCGATAGCCGCGCTCGTCAACCTCGACCGAAAAAGCGTAGCGCGAGGAATAGACGAATTTGGCATATTTCTCCGCACCGTGCCGCATATGGTGGTTCTGTTGACCGGAAGACAGCGCGACGACATTGCCCTTCTGGTGGTTCATGACCATGCCGGGATGCTTCAGGGGGACGGGGGCACTGCCGAAATCGGGGGCCGCCTCCTCCGCCTGCCAGAAAGGATGATCCGCGCCAAGCGCCAGCGGCAGAAAGGCTTTCAGCGCCCAGTAGGGGGAGCCTGCCGAATTGTAACTCTCGCTCATGAACAGGTTGGGATAGCCGTAACCGACCGACAGCACGCCGTCGCGATCGGCAATGGGATGGCGCGACCACCATCTCAGATGCCGCATGAAATGGCCCTTGATCTCTGCCCAGGGCAGCGCCTCGACATCGGCAAAGGCAAGAGCGCCCCAGAAACCGCCGCAGGCAAAACGATAGGTGAGGCTGCGGCCGAAGGCGAGCGCCCCGCCGTCGTCATCGAACCAATGCTGAATGTCTTTCGCAAAAAGCGCCGCGCGCTCGCGATAGGCGTTTGCCCGCGCATCGCCGGGTGCGGCGAGTTTGGCATAGATCAGCCCGTAGAAATGCATCGCGAAGGGAATGTAGTGATCGATCCGGCGGACATTGCCATCGCGATACCAGCCATCGCCGAGATAAAACCCGTCGAGTTCTTCCAGATATTGCTCCGTCAGCGTCCGGTCGAAATCGACACCGACCCGTGTGAGCCCCATATCCACGAGAATGCGGAAGAATTTCCAGTTGTTGTCGGCATAGGGAAAACGACGAAGGTTCTTGAGATAAGTCGCGATATTGTCTTTCGCCCTGCCCGGAAGCGGGTCCCAGACCTTTTCGGGAACCATGCGCAGCGTGAAACCGATCGCGGCCATTTCAACCATGCGCTGGTCGGTGCGCTCGACCGTACCCCAGAATTCCGGGTGGTCGGGGTCCATGCCATTGGCAATGCCTTCACGGAAATAATCCCAGTAATCGAAGGAACCGCCACCGGCGGCATAAGGCGTCAGCCCCCAGAGCGGTCGGGCAAAGCCCTCGACATCGGCGGCGATGCGATCGAAATGGGCGGCACTGCCGCTGAGGCGGACACGCGCGCGCCCTCTGGAAAAATATGGCAGCAAAGGATTGAACAGGCCGTGAAGCGCTGTTTCGATATCGCCTCGCGTCTTGAGCGGATTGCCTGAGAGCGGGTTGGCGGTGTTGGGATCGTAGGTCATCTAGGCATAGGTTCCTGTGGCAGGGCTGCCCGCAAAGGCGCCATTGAGTTCAATCGTTTCGGCAAAATGGCAGGCAGCCTCGCTCGGGCCGCCATTGATCGGCCTGAGCGCCGGTTTTTCCTTGCGGCAACGGTCTTCGGCGAACTTGCAGCGTGTGTGGAACGGACACCCTTCCAGCCGGTCGCCCAAAAAGGGGATTTCCCCCTTGACCTTGTCATGCCGTTTGGCGCGCCGGGTCGGGTCGGCAATCGGCAGGGCATCGAGCAGCACTTCCGTGTAGGGATGACGGGGACGTTCGAACAGCGCTTCCGTCGGCGCAGTTTCCACCACATGGCCGAGATACATCACCACCACCCGGTCGGCGAGATAGTTCACCACGCCGAGATCGTGACTGATGAAGATGTAGGTCAGGCCGAAATCGGCCTTCAGGTCTTCCAGTAGGTTGAGGATCTGTGCCTGGATCGAAACATCGAGCGCGGAAACAGCCTCGTCGGCGATCACCAGTTTCGGTTCGAGCACGAGCGCGCGGGCAATGCCGATCCTCTGGCGCTGGCCCCCGGAAAAGGCATGCGGAAACCGCTGCAGCGCATCCTTCGGCAGGCCGACCTTTTCCAGCGTCGAAACGACCCGGTGTTCCAGCTCCGCGCCGCGGGCGGCTTTATGAATGCGCAACGGCTCGGCAACCAGATCGAACACGCGCATGTAAGGGTTGAGCGAGGACATCGGGTCCTGAAAGATCATCCGGATATCGCGCCGCCAGGGCTTCAACTGCCGTTTGGAAAGTCTGGAGAGCTCGACGGGGTCGCTCTCTTCGGGGCGGTAGGTCACCCGCCCGCCGGATGGATCGACGGCGCGCACGATGCAGCGTCCGAGCGTGGTCTTGCCGCAGCCGCTTTCGCCAACGATGGCCAGTGTCTCACCCTGTCCAACCGTCAGCGATACATCGGAAAGTGCAGCGAGCGAGATGGCGTCCCCGAAAAGGCCGGCCTTGAGCGTGAAGACCTTGGAGAGGTTTTCGACTTCGAGAAGCGCACTCATGCTCGTTCTCCCTGATTGGCGTGTGCGTTTTCAGCAGTTTTGCGTTGCTGTTTCAGGCCGGTGACGGAAGGCGCTTCGTCATGGGTCAGCAGATGGCAGCGCGCCCAGTGTGCCGCGCCGGTTGCCGTGCGTTCGGGGTATTCCCCGGCGCAAGGGGCAAAGGCATGGGGGCAACGCGAGGTGAAGGCGCACCCCTGCGGCCGGTTGCGCGGTGACGGCACATTGCCTTCGATCGGCGTGAGACGTTTGCGCTCGCTGCGCCTGACCATGCGCGGGATGGAGCTCATCAGCGCCCGCGTGTAGGGATGCTGCGGCGCCCGGAAGACATCGAAGACATTGCCCTGTTCGACGACGTCGCCGAGATACATTACCGCCACTTCATCGGCGATTTCGGCCACGACGCCGAGATCATGGGTGATGAACAGCATCGCCATGCCGTATTCGTCCTGCAGCGCCCTCAGCAGATCGAGGATCTGCGCCTGGGTCGTCACATCGAGCGCCGTCGTCGGTTCGTCCGCAATCAGCAGGTCCGGCTTGCAGGCAAGCGCCATGGCGATCATGGCGCGCTGGCGCAGGCCACCGGAAAGCTGGAACGGATAGGCATCCGCGCGCTGACGGGCACCCGGAATACCGACCTGCTCCAGCAGATCGACGGTGCGGGCGCGGACTGCCTTCCGGTCGATTTCTTCGTGGATCATGATCATCTCGTCGATCTGGTCTCCGATCGTATGCACCGGAGACAGGGAACTCATCGGTTCCTGAAAGATCATCGAAATGCGGTTTCCCCGGATCGCGCGCATCGCCTGGCTGTCGGAACCCAGCGACACGATATCGACCGGTTGCCCGCCTTCGGCCTGAAACAGGATGCGGCCATTGCCGATCCGCGCATTTCTGTCGAGAAGGCGCAGGATCGTGCGGGCGGTGACGGATTTGCCGCAGCCGCTTTCGCCGACGAGCGCCAGCGTCTTGCCGCGTGTGAGGGTGAAATCGACCTGGCGGACAGCTTCGATATCCGCTTCGTCGGGCGAGGAGAAGACAATGCTGACATTCTCCATTCTGAGCAGTTCTGCACTATCGTCCATAGGGGTCAGCGGCATCACGAAGGCCGTCTCCTAGAAAGTTCATGGCAAGGATTGCGACAACGACAACGACGCCCGGCGACAAAAGCCAAGGCGCGCCGGCAAGCGTGCGGATGTTCTGGGCGTCCTGCAGAAGCGTCCCCCAGCTGACGATCGGCGCCTGCAGGCCGAGGCCGAGGAAGGAGAGCGCCGTTTCCGCCAGGATCATCCCCGGAATGGCCAGCGTGGTCGCCGCGATGATGTGGCTGGTAAAGGAAGGCACCATATGCTTGACGATCACCCGGTAATCCGACGCCCCGTCAAGCTTGGCCGCAGTGACGAAATCCTCGGTGCGCAGCGCCAGAAACCGGCCCCGGACCACGCGTGCGAGTTCCGTCCAGCCCAGCATCGACAGGATGATGGTGATGGCGAAAT
Source organism: uncultured Martelella sp. (assembly GCF_963677965.2). Lineage (NCBI taxonomy): Bacteria > Pseudomonadati > Pseudomonadota > Alphaproteobacteria > Hyphomicrobiales > Aurantimonadaceae > Martelella > uncultured Martelella sp. The sequence goes on along the minus strand of NZ_CAXXFM010000001.1, from coordinate 1,214,551 downwards.
AGGTCTGCAGCGGCCCCCAGTCCTGCGGAAAGGCCGCGGCAAGGCCGAGCCATAGCGGGATGGTCGGCAGCGAGCGGATAAACTCGATTGCCCGCTGCACCACGCTGTCGAACAGACCGCCGTAATAGCCTGAAAAGCCGCCGATGATCACGCCGAAGAACAAGCTGAGGATCACACCGACAAGGCCGATCGAAAGCGAGACCCGCGTGCCATAGACCAGCCGGCTCAACTGATCGCGTCCGAGCCTGTCGGCGCCGAGCACATAAAAGGGCGCGCGCGGCTCGACCGTGCCGAAGAGCTTGCGGTTCATGGGGATGAAGCCCATCAGCCTGTAGGGCTCCGACGGCACGAAAAAGCCGACCGGGTGGCGCACCTCGGGATCGATCGTGAACACGCGACGCAAGGCTTCCCGATCGATCTCTGTCTTGTAGCCGTTCACATAGGGGCCGAACTGCCAGCCGCCGTCCTCATCGCGGGCAATGAAATGGATGCCCTGCGGCGGCGCATAGGTGTAGCGCGGATTGTAATCACCCGGCGAGGTGGGCGCGACAAACTCGGCGAAGATCGCGACGAGATAAAATGCGATGACGATCCATAGCGAGACGAAGGCGAGCTGGTGCTGCTTGAAGCGGCGCCAGGTCATCTTCAGCTGCGTTTCCCGTCCCGTCAGCGTGCGTTTGGCGGATTTTTCGTCTGCCGCTGTGGCCGGCATGTCCGTGGTCATGGCCATTTCAGCGCCCTCCATAACGGATGCGGGGATCGATCCAGGCCAGGATCAGATCGGAAATCAGCGTGCCGATGACGGTGAGAACACCGAGAAGCATGATGATGGCGCCGGCCAGATACATGTCCTGCGTGGTCAGCGAGCGCAACAGCAGCGGGCCGGAGGTCGGCAGGTTCATCACCACGGAAACCACCACCGAACTCGAGACCAGCGTTGGCAGCAGCCAGCCGATGGTCGAGACCAGCGGGTTGAGGGCGACACGCACCGGATATTTGAGGATCGCGCGCCATTCCGGCAGGCCCTTGGAGCGGGCCGTCGTCACATATGGCTTGGTCAGTTCATCAAGCAGGTTGGCGCGCATCACGCGGATCAGCTGCGCGGTTCCGGCAGTTGAAAGGACAAGGACCGGCGCCCAGGCATGCGCCAGAAAATCGAGAATCCGTTCGAGGTCCCACGGCGTGCCCTGAAGGTCCGGCGAATAGAGACCGCCGAGCGTCTGGCCGAAATAGATGTACCAGAAATACATCAGGACCAGCGCGAACAGGAAATTGGGGATGGCGAGCCCGATGAAACCGCCGATGGTGGCGAGATAATCACCGAGCGAATATTTGCGCACCGCCGCATAGACGCCGATCGGCAGGGCGACGAGCCACATTACCAGTATGGCAAGGCCTTCGACGAGGACGGAATTGCCGAGCCGGCCCCAGATCAGGTCGGTCACCGGCGCGCTCCATTCGAAGCTGTTGCCGAAATCGCCGTGAAGCACGCCGCCGATCCACTTGAAATACTGGATGATGAAGGGATCATCGAGACCATATTGCCGGCGCAGCGCCTCGATGGTCGCCGGGTCGATCCGGTCACCGGCGGCACTCAGTTCCGCCATATAACTTGTGAGATAGTCGCCGGGAGGCAGCTGGATAATGGCGAAGGAGACGAACGAGACCGCCCAGATCGTCAACGCCATCGCGATCAGCCGACGAACAATGAAACCGAGCATGAAACTTGCCCTTTCTGCACGCTCCCGACGGCTCCTCCACAGCCCGAAGGCTGCGAAGGATACGCCCGGGAGGAGGTGTCGTTGTCCCTAGTCGAAATACCACTGCTGCGGGTCGTAGGGTGCCGGCGTTGGAAACAGCCAGGCATGTTTCATCGGTTCGGAGACATTGCGCAGGTTGTTCTTGGCAATGTAGTAGCCGTCCGGGGAAAGGCTGACGCCGATGACGGGGAAGTTTTCCTTGGCGATTTCAAGGATCTGGCGCATCAGCGCGTCGCGTTCATCGGGATCGGGCGAGGCCCCCAACTGGTCATAGAGATCCATCTGCTTCCTGGCCCAGTCGGCCGGTTCGGACGCAATCTCGGGGTCGGTGCCGTTAAACCAGGCCTGCCACTGGAACGCCCAGGCGGATTCCGCATTGGCCGGGAAATAATAGCGCGGCTCCTGAACGACATCGAGGCCGCCATCGCCCTGCCAGACCTGGGCGTCGAAGTCTCCGCTCGGCCGCTTGTCGTAGAACAGCGTGCGGTCGATATTGTTGATCTCGAGATCGATGCCGACTTCGCGCAATTGCAGCGACATCAGTTCCAGCATATCGATCCATTCCGGGCGGAAAGCGGAGATTACATCGACGGTGATGATTGCCGGCTTACCGTTGCTCATCAGCCGGATGCCCTGACCATTGGTTTCCCTCAGACCGGCCGCTTCCAGATGCCCGATCGCGGATTCCGGATCGTATTCGGTATACTGCTTGGCCATTTCCTCGTCGTAGAACGGCGATTCCGGGCGCGGCGCCACCTGATAGGGTTCGCCCTGACCGGTGAAAACGGCGTCGATGATTTCCTGCCGGTTGATGGCCTCGGAAAGGCCGATACGGAACTCCTTGTTGTTGTATAGTTCGGCCTTGACCGGATCGGAGTGGTTCAGGTTGAGCTGCAGGACCAGCGTCGAGGATTGCGACGGCACGTTTGCGCCGAGCCGGTAATCGCCTTCCTTCTGACCGTCATAAAAGAGCGGCCGGTTTGCGACCGTGGTGATATGGCGGTCGGTGAAATCCATCTCGCCATTGAGCGCCATCAGCGTCAGTTCCTCGGCGCTTTCGCTGACCCGCATTTCCAGCCGGTCGATATAAGGCAGCTGATTGCCCTCCGGGTCGACCTTCCAGTAGTAGGGATTGCGTTCGAAGGCCACGCGGCTGGTGTTGGCCGTCCAGGGTTCGGTAACGACCCAGGCGTTCATGAACGGCAGATCGGGGTTGCCCCAGCGCTGCGGCTCCTGCCCGAAAGCGCATTTGTCTTCCATCATGAAGGCCCAGTTCTCGTAACCTTCATCCCTGGCCAGCTGTTCGGCATTGTCGCTGAGGGCTGGATAAAACTGTCCGCAATAGGCCTTCTGCAACGAGACAAGCGTGATCCCGTTGACCCCGGCAAGCTCGTCGAGCAGCAGGCCATTCGGCTTCTCGAATGTGAATGTGAAGGTCGTATCATCTGCGACTTCGATGGTGACCGGGTTGCCGGGATCGGTCAAAAACAGGCCGCCGACGGGATAATCGGGATCCTGGATGAGTTCGGTGGCGAAGGCGATATCGGCACTGGTGAACGGCGTGCCGTCCGACCACTTCAGTCCTTCGCGCAGATGAAACGTGTATTGCCGCGCATCCTCGCTGACGTCCCAGCTCTCCGCGAGATTGGGAATGATCTCGTCCCATTCGCGATTGTAGCGCACCAGCCCGTCATAGTTCAGCGTGCGTGAAATCCAGGCCGTGTCGCCACGCCCGCGCAGGCCGGAATGCCAGGTGCCACCATATTTGCCGATGCTGTCCACCGGCTCCACCACCAGCGGGTCCTGCGGCAGGCGCTCGTCCACCGGCGGCAGGGAGCCGTCCTCGACCAGCGGGTCGAGCATCGGCGCCTGCTGCTGCGAGAGGGCGGAGCCTGCCAGAAGCAGCAAGGCCGAAGAAGCCAGCACGACGCCCTTCACTGACAATCGTGTCAGGGAAACATAAGTCATTGATTTTCCTCCCTCGAAGCCCCTCCCGGGCCTCGTGTTACTCAGAACGGAGGAAAGCGTAGGTGCAAATTCGCAATTTATCAATAGTTATGCATAAATTTGCGTAATTTGCATTATATTTGAAATAATTGCGAATTCCATTTCGTATGTTGTTGTTTTAAATAACTAAAATAGAACACAATAAACCGCGCGGCGCAGCAGGCGATGCGCTTTCGTTACGCCGATGTGTCTGAGGGCAATTTTTTACTGACGGTATAGGCTGCCATTCAGGCTCGTGCGTGAACCGTGCCGCCGGGGACCAGTGACACGCCGATTTCCAGCTGCCGAACCGCCGTTTCGCCTTCGATCTGATCGGAGAGCAGCCTGATGGCGCCGCGCCCGATCGCATCCCGATCCACATGGATCGTGCTGAGACGCGGCGCTGTCATCGCTGCAAGCGGCAGATCATCAAAGCCCATGATCGAGAAGTCGCGCGCTACCTGACCGACGCCACCCTGGATGCCTTCGATGATCTCCACCGCCGCGATATCATTCCAGCAGAACAGGGCCGTGACGTCTTGTTTCCCTTCGGAGATATCTTGCAGAAGCTCCATCGGCTTGCGGTCGTCGCTCATGACCAGCGCTGCCTCTTCCCCGGTGACCTCGGCCATGGCTGTGACGAAGCCGCGGCGGCGCTCGAGGATTGTCGGTCGGTGGCCATGGGTATAATGCAGGATCTTCCGGTGACCTGCCGAAAGCAGATGCCTGGTGGCCATATAGGCACCGTAAAAATTGGACGGCGCCACCGAACTGATGCGCATCAACGGGTCGCAGCCGTTGACAAGCACGGCATGGATTTCATTTTCCCGGCACCATGACGCAAGCTCGTCGCTGGCATCGATCCCGGCGAGGAGAACGGCGCTGGCCCCGGCCGCTTGCACATGCCGCGCCACGAGTTCGAGCGTCACCTTGCGTTCGCTGATCAGGCGGATGTCGAGATCCAGTCCGCAGACCGAGGCCTCGCTGCGGATGGCGTTGAGAATGTCGACATAAAAACCCGACAGACCGCCAGTCGCATTGGCAAAGGGGACGAGCGCAACAACGCGGCGGTCGGTCGCCCGCAGACCGGGCATGCGCTTGGAGCGGTATCCAAGCGACCGCGCCATCCTCTGAACATCGCGCCGTACGACCTCCGAGATGCCGTCCTCATTGGCAAGCGCCCGCGATACCGTGCTTACGGAAACGCCGAGTCTGGATGCGATATCGGCCTGGTTCGGTCTGCGGGCGGTTGTGCTCATCGGGACTCGCTCGATCAAATGTTTCAGCTTTTGATTACGCAATTTTTGCGTTTTTTGAAAGAGCCGATATCACATGCTGGCGTTTTTTGCGCCATCGCGCATATCTTGTCCGGAGAGGGGCTTTATCCCGACAGACCGGCATTATCTGCCGAGGCGATCGCCCATCGGGTGGCGTCGATCGTGCTTTGCGAGACTGTTCCTCTGTCGAGGAAAGCCAGAGAGGGCGCGAGGTTGACGACGACGCAGGCGTGGTTGGGGTAGATCAGCAGGCGTTCGCCGACGGCAAGATCGGTGCCTGCCCGTGCGACCATGCCGTGTTCTTCGGACAGCTTTACGACGGTCAGGGGCGCGTCGAGGGTTGTGCTCCATGCCTCGCCGAAGCCGGAGCCCGTGCCGGTGCTGTGGGCGCCGAGGTCGGAGCTGAGTGTCTTCGATCCGGCGTCGATGATGTAGAAATCCCGGTTCTTCGAGATGATCGTTGCCGATATGGCCAGCGCGATCTGGCTGCGATCGATGATGCCGAGGCGCACGGCGGTCATGTCGTAAAACACGTAATTGCCCGGCCGGATTTCATCGATGCCGTCGAAACCGTCATTGGCCAGCAGGGACGGGGTGCTGCCGATGGAGATCAGCGGCACGGTGATGCCGTGCTTTGCGAGCGTTTCCCGAAACGAGAGCAATGTGTGTCGTTCATCAGCGGCAACCGTGCGCACGGCATCGGCTGAGCCTGCGCCGTAGGCATGTCCGGCGTGGGAGAGGAGGCCGGCGAAGGTCAGGTGCGACGATGCGAGCTTCCGGATGAGGGCGATGCTTTCCTTGGTCGCCGGATCGACGCCGCAGCGGTGCAGGCCGACATCGACCTTGATGAATACGTCCGCCGTCGTTCCGGCCTGCCGTGCGCCGGTTTCCAGCGCCTCAATGCCTGTCGCGCTGTCGGCGATGAAACGGACTTTTGTCCCGTTGTCGCGTGCGAGCGCCAGCAGCGCCGTCACCGGTTCCGGGCGCACCAGCGGATAGGCGAGCGTCACCGGGGAAAAGCCGGCGCGGATGAAAACGGCGGCTTCGCCGGGGTGGGAGGCCGTGACGCCCGTGGCCCCGGCCTTGCGCTGCATGCCGGCAATGGTGAGCGATTTATGCGTCTTGATATGCGGATGAAGCGCAACTTTGCCGGCTGTGGCAATGGCCTGCATGTTTGCGATATTGGCCTCAAGGCGGGCCGCATCGACAACGACACATGGGGTTTCCAGCTGCTTGACGCCATCGAATGCCGGATGCGGGGTGGTTTCCGTGTTGTTGTGCATCACCTACCAGACCACCTTGTGTGTTGCGCCGGTCGCGACATTGACGAGGCCCTCGGGCGCATAGTCCGACGGCGCCACTAGAACCCAGCGCCAGGGCGCGCAGGTGAGCGTTGCGAAGGCGAGGCGTTCCGGGAAGCCCGGCCACCAGCGCGGCGAGGATGACGGTTCGAACATCCATTCGATCTTCTCACCCTCGGCATAAAGCTGCTGCATTTCGGCATCGAGATCTTCGGCGGAGCGCTGCGACATCAGCCCGGCAATCTCGTAGCGCACGGTGGCAACCACCGTGTTGTCGCGCACCAGCGCCCAGCCGCCGCCGATTTCGCCAAGTGCGTTGACGGCTGCCGCCATCGCCGCATCCGATGAGCCGACGCACCAGATATTGTGCTTGTCATGGGCGAGCGAGCTTGCCAGCGCGCAATCCGGCGTTTTCGGTCCCGTGCCGGCCCAGAACATTTTCGAGACGGACTTTTTGCCGGAAAACCGGTCGACAATGGCGAATTTGGTGATGTTGCGGGCCGTATCGCGCTGCACGAGGCCGTCTTCCACCGGCAGTTCAAAGGTCAGGAAATCGTCTTCCCAGTGGAACGGGCGCAGCACCGCCGCCGTCATCGTTTCGCGGCCCGGTTCGGCTGCAATCGCGAAATCGTCAGCGCTGAAGGGGCCGCCGGCCTGTACCGTGTTCTTCGCCCAGTCCGGCCAGTCGATCTCGGGAACCGGGAGAACATAGTCCTTGCCCTTCGAGACCTGTTTTCCATCGGCCCAGACCTCGGCGATTTCAAAACTTTCGAGGTCGGACAGGAGAACGATATCGGCAAACCGGCCCGGCGCGATCGTACCGACCCATGGCGTCAGCCGCATGTGTCGGGCTGGGTTGATGGTGACGCACTGAATGGCGATTTCGGGGGCGAGGCCGGACTGGATGGCGAGGCGGACGTTGTAGTCGGTCGCGCCCTTCTTGAGGGTTTCCGAGGCGGAACGGTCATCCGTCGCAAAGGCGATCTGCGACCAGTCGGCAAGGCCGCGATCCAGAAGCCCCTTGATGACATCGGGCATGGAATGCGGTCTCAGTTCCGCAAACAGGCCGTGGGTGAGCTTGTCCCAGAATTCCTCTGCCGTCCACGCTTCGTGGTCGGAGGCAAGGCCGGCGGCGGCAAAGGCGTTGATGGTCGGCAGGTCCCTGATTCCGGCGGCATGGCCCTCGACCACGCCGCGCGCGGCGAAGGTGGCCTCGATCATACCCCAGAGCCGGTCATGGGAGGCGTTTTCCGGGTTCCAGACGGCCGGCCAGTCCATCACCTCGTCAAGGCCTGCCACCATCAGGCTGCCCGCCAGAAAATCGCGCTGCTCGTCATGGCCAAGCCAACCGCCGCCATGCTCATAGGCCGTCGGCGGCACGGCGGAACCCGGCAGCGGAAAGATCTTCAGCGGTGAGCCGTTGGCCCGCGCCGTCATCCAGAAATCGAGCGTCTTGGAGCCGCGCACATTGGAAAATTCGTGACTCGCCTCGCAGGTCCAGGTATTGCCGCGCGGCATCACCAGCGCCGCCTCCCATTCCGGCGTCAGATGCGAACTTTCGATATGCTTGTGCACCTCGCCAAGGCCGGGGATCGCCATCAGGTCGGGGCGCTCGTCAATGACATCGCAATGGCCGGGCCATGAGCCGGCGGGGCCGACATAGGCGATCCGGTCGCCGGAGATGACGATTTCCTGATTGTCGCTCCATGTCCGCGTCGCCGTGTCGAGCAGCCTGCCGACCCTCAGGATACGGTCGGCAGGGGCTTTAGCGAGCGCGACAAGGGTCAGCTGCTGGCGCAGCCGGACTTCGGAACTTGCATCGATCATGAGGACACCGTGAACTGGTCCGGCGCATCGCCCGAACCGGAATAGCAGATGGAAAGAATGCGGGCATTGCCGGGGCCTACGGCATAAAACCCGTGCTCGGAGGCGGCGTCGAAATAGACGGTATCGCCTTCCGCCAGCAAGACCGGCGCATAGGGCGACATTTCGAAAATCACATCGCCGGTAAGCACATAGACGAATTCCTCGCCGCTGTGGGTGCTGCGGGCAGGCGTCGTGTTGTCGTCACGCGGCGGGATATCGATCACCATCGGCGTCAGCGCCTTATCCGCAAGCTCGGTGGAGAGCATCCGGTAGGCGCCCATGTCGTTTTCCAGATGCCGGCCTTCGCCCTTTCGGGTAATGGCGCGGGCGGCGCGGGCAAAGCTCGGGCGCGCGGCCTTTCCCTCCAGAAGATCGGCAAAATCGAGGCCGAGGCCGCCCGAAAGCCGGGTCAGCACGGAATAGGCGGGCTGGCTCTGGCCGTTTTCGATCTTGGAAAGCGCTGAAATCGAAACGCCGGTCCGTTTCGACACTTCGGCAAGCGTCCAGCCGTTTTCACGGCGCAGGTCGGACAGGATGCGGGAGACCGAACTGGCTTCGGTCTGTTCGCTGGCAGATGCCGGTTCCGGCTGGCTCATTGTCGTTCCTCCCCATGCTTCGGATCTTGCATTCAATCAGTCCGTGACCGGTCCCTTTGTCTCGACAATCAGCCGGTACTGTTCCGGCTCGCGGTGACGGGCAAAGTCGAAAATGGTCTTGCGGTAGAGCTTCGCCATGTCGAGATCGCATTTCGCCACCACCACTTCGTCGGCGGTCGACACCGCCATGGCGACGATCTGGCCGGAGGGGGCGACAATCATCGACTGGCCGATCAGGTTCGAGCCCTCCTCATGGCCCGCCTTGGCCGTCGCGATGACCCAGTTGGAATTCTGGTAGGCGCCCGCCTGGATCGACAGCTGATTGTGAAACTGCGTCAGGCTGTCGAAGTCGAAATTGCCGGTATGGTCGTCCGGCGTGTTGTAGCCGACGAGGATCATTTCCGACCCCTTCAGCGCCATCACCCGATAGGTTTCCGGCCAGCGGCGGTCATTGCAGATCGCCATGCCGATGCGCGTTCCCATCGTCTCGAACACGTTGAAGCCGAGATTGCCGGGTTCGAAATAGTATTTTTCCAGATGCTGGGACGCCATGTCCGGCTGCGGTGTATCCCAGCCCGGCAGATGGATCTTGCGGTATTTGCCGACGATCTTGCCGTCGCGGTCAACCAGAACGGATGTGTTGTAGCGGTGCTTTACGCCATCCGCGACGGCCAGTTCCGCATAGCCGAGATAAAAGCCGATCTTCAGCCGCTTTGCCGCGTCGAAAAGCTTTTGCGTTTCCGGCCCCGGCATCTCGGTTTCATAGAAAGCGTCGATTTCCGCCGGGTCGGTCATGTGCCAGCGCGGAAAGAATGTCGTCAGCGTCAGCTCGGGAAAAACCACGAGTTCCGCCCCGCGGGAGGATGCCTCGCCTAAAAGTGCGATCAGCCGTTCGATAACGGCCTTGCGCGTGTCCGAACGGGCAATCGGCCCCATCTGTGCGGCGGCGGCGACAAGGGTCCGGCTCATGGCGTTTCCCCGGCATCCTCGAGAATGCAGCAATGGGCGAAATCGAAGGCAAGGCCGACATTCTGCCCGGCATCGATCGGGTTTTGCAGCGGGCCGTTGGCGATCAGCACGCCGGCCGAAGTTTCGATCTTGTACTGATAGGCGCGGCCGAGATAGGAACGCATATGCGTCGTTCCGGCAATGGCATTGGCGCTGCCCGCATCGGTGAGCGTCAGCCCTTCCGGGCGCGCGCCGATGGTGAAGCGCTCGGGCAGCGGCCCGGTCTGGGCCTCGTCGAGGACGATTTCGCCGCCATTTTCCAGCGCCGCCGTCACCTTTGCGCCATCCCTGCGGATCACCCGCATGGCGATCAGATTGTCGAAGCCGACGAAGCGGGCGACGAAGGCGTTGACCGGTCGCGTATAGAGCACTTCCGGCGTATCGAGTTGGACGATGTTGCCTGCATTCATGATCGCCACGCGGTCGGAAATGGAAAATGCCTCTTCCTGATCGTGGGTCACGTAGATGGCGGTGCGGTTGTTGGCCTTCTGCAGCTCGCGGATTTCCACCCGCATGTCGACGCGCAGCTTGGCGTCGAGATTGGAAAGCGGTTCGTCGAACATCAAGAGCGGCGGGTCGACGGCAAGCGCGCGGGCCACGGCAACGCGCTGGCGCTGGCCGCCGGAAAGGGCGGCGGGCAGGCGGTCGGCAAAGCCCGTCAGCCCGACGCGGGCCAGCATGTCGGCAACGCGCCTTTCCCGTTCGGCCGTGGCCACCTTGCGCTGTTTCAGCCCGAAGCCGACATTTTCGGCAACGGAAAGATGCGGGAACAGCGCATAGTTCTGGAACACGATGCCGGCATCGCGCTTGTGCGGCGGCAGGCCGGTGACATCGCGTCCGGCAACCGAAATGCTGCCGCCGGTGGGCTGCAGGAAACCGGCGAGCAGGCGCAGCGTCGTCGTCTTGCCGCAGCCGCTGGAGCCCAGAAGCGAAACCAGTTCGCCCTCGCCAACGGAAAGGTTCAGCCCATGGAGAACCTGCGTCGTGCCGTAATGGGCGGTGACATTGTTCAGAATGACGGCGTTTTCAGCCATTTGAACTCCTATTGAACGGTCTTCGACAGACCGAGACTGCGTTCGATCAGCACCATGACGAGAATGGTGACGCCCATCAGAAGCACGGAAACGGCGCTGACGGTCGGATCGAAAAACTGCTGGACATAGGTGAAGACTTCGATCGGCAACGTGGAAATGCCGGGACCGGTCAGAAACAGCGCCACCGCCATATCATTCAGCGAGGTGATGAAGGCGAGCACCATGCCGGCGATCACGCCGGAGCGGATATTCGGCAGGACAATGGTCCAGAACGCCTTTGCCGGATGCATACCCAGGCTGACGGCGGCTTCCTGAATCGAGAAGTCGAAACCGGCAAGGCTGGCGCCGATGACCCGCACCATATAGGGCAGGCACAGGATCGCATGGCCGAGGATCAGCGACGGCAGGATCGGCAGTTCGAACTGCACGATCAGGGTTTTCAGCAGCGAAAAGCCGAAGACGATTTCCGGAATGAAGAACGGCAGGAAGAACACCGAGCCATACCAGCCGGGAATTTTCATCCGGTAGCGGTTCAGCGCATAGGCGGCTGCCAGTCCGGTGACGAGCGCGATCAGCGTGCCGCCGACGGCCACCTGCATCGAGATGATGAAGGTGTCGAGAAAGCCCGAATGGTTGAACACATTGGCATACCATTTGAGCGTGAAGCCCTGCGGCGGAAACGCCAGGTAGCGGGTATCGCTGACCGATGTGCCGATGACGATAACGATCGGGCCTGCCAGAAACAGGATGACCAGCCAGCCGAAGGCCTTTGAAAGTGGATGAATGCGGCGTCCGGTCATGATGCTGCCCTCCGGGCCGTCATTCTGCCGGCGATGGTGCCGAGCACGACCACGCAGAAGATCGCGGTACCCATCATGATCGCGGCAATGGTGTTGGCCACACCCCAGTCGAACGAGATCATCGCCTTCTGGTAAAGCAGTGTCGCCAGCGTCATCTGCGGCTCGCCGCCCAGCAACGTCGGCGTGACGAAGGTGGCGAGTGACCCGGTAAAGACGAGGATCGAGCCGACGATCATGCCGGGCACGGCCAGCGGCAGGGTGACCTGGAAGAACACCGAAACCGGCGACGCGCCGAGCGAACCGGCGGCAAGGTAGAGATCGTCCTCGATATTCTCGAGAACGCCGACCAGCGACAGGATCATCAGCGGCGTGAACAGATAGGCAAGACCGGCAATCACCGCGCCCTGCGTGAACAGCATTTCAAGCGGTTCGCTGATCAGCCCCGCCTTCATCAAAAGCGTGTTGACGACGCCGTTGCGGCCGAGGATGGCCATGAAGGAGAAGGAGCGCACGACCACGCTGGTCAGCAGCGGAAACACCGACAGGATCAGCAGCACGCGCTTGAGGCCCGGTGACGCATTGGCGATCATGTAGGCGCCGGCGAAGCCGAGGATCAGCGCCGTTACCGTCGACAGAAAGGCGATGCGGAACGAACGGATCATCACCGTGCGGTTATAATCGTCGGCGAAGAAGTCGCGATAATTGGCGAACAGGCCTGCCGGGTTGGAAAAGCTCTCGGCAAGGGTTCCGGCCACCGGGATGACCAGAATGAAAACGAGCACCGCGGTTGCCGGCAGAACCAGCAACCACGGGCCAAGCGCGCTGATGCGCTGTGCGGGGGAAACGCGGGAGGTCAACTTTGCGTCCGTCAGCGTCCGAACACGTCGTTCCATCGGCGTTCCCAGTCGTCATTGACCTTCAGCAGCTTGTCATAGGGCGTCGGCTGCATGCTGAGCACGGCCTTTTCGCCATAGACGAGCTTAGAGGCTTCTTCCGGCGTCAGTTCGACGGTCTTGTTGACCGGGCCGGAGCCGCTGACCAGTTCGACGGCCGCATCCTTCTGGGCCTGCCGGGACAGCGAGAAGTCGATGAAGGCCAGCGCCAGGTCCTTGTGCTTGGCGTTTTTCGGGATGTTGTAGGTGTTCATCATCCGGAAATCGCCTTCCTTCAGCTCGGCCCAGCCGATATTCGGGTTGGCCGACTGGATGGCCGGGAAGGCATAATCCTGCGCCAGGCCGATAAAGGCTTCGCCGGTGGAAAGCAGGTTGGTCAGTTCCGAGCCGGACGAGAAGGTCTTGACGATATTCGGCTTCAGCTCCGCCATCTTGGCAAAGGCCGCATCCGGATCGTCAAAGGCATCCGTGCCGACGCATTTTGCGGCCATCATCACCGTCAGCGGACCGCCGGTGGTGTTGAAGGCGGGCATGGCGATCGAGCCCTCGAAGTCTTCACGCCACAGGTCGCACCACGAGGTGATCGGCGTATCGGTGCGGGTCTTGTCATAGACGATGCCGTAGCGGCCGAATGTATAGGCCGGGCCGTACTCGCCCTGCGGGTGCTGGGCGGCATCGTAGAGTTCATCGAGATTGGAAAGCTTCGAGGAATCGATCTTTTCGAAAGCGCCCTGATCGATGCCGATCTGGGAGAACTTGTCGGTCAAAAGAATGACATCCACACCGCCGCGGATCCGGGCCTTGTTCAGCCGCTCCGGCGCGCCGCCGGTCTCGACCACGATCCTGACGTCATGCTCCTTCTCGAAGGGTTCGAAAATGAAGGGTTCGTAGAAATCGTTGGAATAGCCCCAGTTGGAAACGACGAAGGTTTCCTCGGCATGGACGGAAAGAGCGGGCAGCGAAAACAGGGCGGCAACCGCGCCGGCCCGGAGAAAAGTCTTGATATGCGGCATGCGGGAGGTCCTTCGCTATCTCGAAAGGGAAAACTTTTTTCCAACTAGAGAAATTTTGGGAGTATGTCAATTTATTATGCACTGGTCCTTTTTGCGTAAAGAATAATCTTTGCCCTGGTCGAGGCATGCTCCCGGATGGTCGGTCATGCAGGCGTGGGCGGCATGGTTTTCCATCGTGAAAAACCCTTCTGTATCAAGCCTTATGAGCCGGTAGCGCGTCGGGGAGGCTGTGCTCGAAACCGTGCGCTGGCGCCTGTCCAGAGTCATTTCAAATGGAGCGAGATCGAGCCGTTGCGATCCATTCGGCTGCCTCTAAACGCCGTTCGCGGAAAGTTGAAGCGGGTACTTGACAGCTGCGCCGTTCTGGCCACTAATGTCATAATAATAACTGTTATGCCATTATAACGGAATAAATGAAGGGAACTTCCTCATGATGAAACGACTGCTGCTTGCAGCGACCTGCATGATTCTGCCGCTTGCACCGGCTGCCGCTCTGGCCGACGGCATCATTGATGTTGCGACCATCGGTGAGCCGCCGACACTCGACCCGATGGCCTCGACCGCCGATGTGGTCGGCATGACCACCCAGCACATTTTCGAAACGCTGTTTACCTATGACGATCAGTGGAACGTCGTTCCGCTTCTGGCCGCCACCATGCCGGAGATTTCGGAGGACGGAACGGTCTACGACATCACGCTTCGCGATGATGTGCCGTTCCATGACGGGACGATCATGGATTCCAGCGATGTCGTTGCTGCCATCGAACGCTGGATGGATATCGCCTCGCGCGGCAAACAGGCCGCCCCTTACATCAAGGAAGTGACGGCGACCGGTGACGACAGTGTGCAGATCGTGCTCAACGAGCCCTATGCGCCGCTGATGTCGCTGCTGGCCTTCAACAATTCGGCTGCTGTCATCATGCCGAAGGAAAACCTGGCCGAACCGCTGACGAAATTCATCGGTACCGGCCCCTATATGCTGAAGGAGCATCGCCCCGACCAGTATATCCAGCTTGTGCGCTTCGACGATTACGCGGCCCGTTCGGAAGCTGCCAATGGCTTCAGCGGCAAGCGCGAAGCCGTGCTGGACGAGATCCGGTTTGTTCCGGTTTCCGACCCCAACACGCGTCTTGAAGGCATCGTTTCCGGCCAGTTCGACTTTGCCGAATCGCTGCCGACCGAGAATTTCAGCCGCATTGAGGACTCCGACCAGGCCGTTCCGGTCGTGCTCGATCCTTACGGCGCGCCGGTCTTCGTGATGAACACCAAAGAAGGCATGATGACCAACAAGGGCATCCGCCATGCTGTTCAGGAAGCGCTGAACCCGGAAGACATGCTGCTTGCAGCCTTTGGTGATCCGAAGTTCTTCGCTGTCAACGGTGCGCTTTATCCCGACAATTATGTCTGGCACACCGAAGACGGGATCGAGCGCTATGGCGACGGCGATCCGATGGCCGCCAAGGAGATGCTCGAGGAAGCCGGTTATGATGGCAGCCCGCTGCGCATCCTGACCAGCCGCCAGTACGAGTTCCACTACAAGATGGCGCAGGTCGCTGCCGAATATCTGAAGATGGCGGGTTTCCCGGTCGAGCTGGAAGTCTATGACTGGGCGACGCTGACCCAGCGCCGTGCCGATCCGGCCCTTTGGGATATCTTCATCACCCATGGTCCGTTCCCGGCCGAACCGGCGCTGAACGGCTGGATGTCGGATGACTATCCGGGCTGGTGGGCGTCCGATGCCAAGCATGCTGTAACCGGGCCGTTCCTGGCGGAATCCGATCCGGAAAAACGCAAGGAACTCTTTGCCGAGGTTCAGAAGGCCTTTTACGAAGACGCGCCCGTCTTCAAGGTCGGCGATTTCAACTCGCTGAGCGCCGAAGCGGTGACGCTGGAAGACTTCCAGCCTTCGCCCTGGCCCTATTTCTGGAACGTCAGCACGGAAAACGGCAAATAAGCCGCCTTCCTTCAAGAAAAGAACGGTGTTTCCGGCAATCGCGCCGGGGACACCCCTGCCGATTATGTTGTGTCGCCGGATGCCGCGATGACCGCGCCGCTCCGGTATCCCTTTCCGAAAGCTGACTGATGGCCCGAAACTTTCCACCCGATTTTCTCTGGGGGGCTGCCGCCTCCGCCTATCAGACCGAAGGCGCGACCGAAACCGATGGTCGCGGTCCGAGCGTCTGGGACACTTACGCGAAAGTGCCGGGCAACATCGTCAACGGCGATACCGCCGATATTTCCTGCGATCACTATCACCGCTATCCCGAAGATGTCGCGCTGATGCGTGGGCTTGGCGTCAAGGCCTTCCGGCTGTCGACCGCCTGGCCGCGTATCTTCCCCGAAGGCAAGGGGCAGGTGAACCAGCTTGGCGTCGATTTCTACGACCGGCTGATCGACCTGATGCTGCATGAAGGCATCGAACCCTGGATCTGTCTGCACCACTGGGACATGCCTGTGCCGATCGAGGAAGCCGGCGGCTGGCGTTCGCGCGAGACGGCAAAAATCTTCGGTGATTATGCCGCCGAGGTCATCCGCCGCTTCGGAGACCGGGTGAAGCGCTTCGCGCCGATCAACGAGCCGAACGTCATTCCGTGGGTTGCCTATAATCTCGGTCGCCATGCGCCGGGCAAGCAGAATTACGATGCCTGCCTTCAGGCGATCCACAATCTCAATCTCGCCCACGGCAAGACGGTGTCCGCCGTGCGTGCCGAAGCGCCGGATGCCGAAATCGGCAATATTGTCTCGCTCGGACCCGTCCGCCCGCATTATGACGATGCCGCCCACGAAGAAGCGCGCATTTTCGGTGACTGCATGTGGCGCCGGGTGATGGTCGATCCGCTGTGGCTCGGCACCTATCCCGAACCGATTGCCGAAAAGATCGAACCGCTGATCCAGCCTGGTGACATGGAGGAGATCAGCCAGAAACTCGATTTCTTCGGTCTCAATCATTACAACCCGGTCTTCGTCGCGCCCAATCCGAATGCCACGCTGGGCTATTCCGAGGTCATGCCGCCGTCCGGCATGGGGCCGCTTACCGACGTCAACTGGATCGTCGATCCGGATGCCTTCCTCGAGCAGATCCGCGACACCAGCAATCGTTACGGCAAGCCGGTCATCTATATTACGGAGAATGGCGCGTCCTATCCTGATATGCTGAGATCCGACCGTACGGTGATCGACAATGACCGCATCCGCTATTTCGACAGATATCTTGGCGCGCTGCTTGATGCGATCGATGAAGGCCATGATGTGCGCGGCTATTTCGCCTGGTCGCTGATGGATAATTTCGAATGGGGGCGCGGTTATTCCAAGCGTTTCGGGCTCGTCTATGTCGACTATCCGACGCTGCAGCGCATCCCTAAGGCCTCGTATCACTGGCTGAAAGGCGTGATTGCGAACAATGCCCTTTGAAGACCGTACCGTCCCGGCCCGGCCGGGCTGCCGAAACAGGAAAACGAATTCATGATCCGGTATATTCTCAAACGCCTGTTTGGAATGATCGTCGTGATGTTTCTGGTCGTGACCATCGTGTTCGTCATCGTGCGCGTCACGCCGGGTGACCCGGCCGCCGTGATGCTCGGGCCGGATGCGACACCGCAGGACATTGCCGAACTGCGATCGCGGCTCGGTCTCGACCAGTCGATCCTCCAGCAATATGTCATCTATATCGGGCAGATGCTGCAGGGCAATCTCGGCCGCTCCATCTTCCTCAATATCCCGGTGACCACGGCGCTGGCACAGCGCGCCGAACCGACTTTCTTCCTGACGATGTTCTCGCTTCTGCTTGCCGCGGTCATCGCGCTGCCGGTCGGCATTTATGCCGCCTACCGGCGCGGTTCCTTCGTCGACCAGGCTTCGACCGTCGTGGCGATGACGGCGGCGAGCGTGCCGAGTTTCTGGCTGGGGCTTATTCTCATTCAGGTGTTTGCGGTGCGTTTCGGGGTTTTCCCCGTTTCCGGCTATGGCGGGCCCGGCGCCAGTTTCTGGGACCGGCTGCATCATCTGGTCCTGCCGGCGGTGTCGCTTGGCGTGGTGTCTTCCGCGCTGATCCTGCGGTTTACCCGCGCGGCCATGCTCGATGTCTTCAATGACGATTACATTCGCACCGCCCGCGCCAAGGGACTTGCCGAAGGCCGCGTGGTGCTGAAACACGCACTGAAGAATGCGCTGATCCCGATCCTCACGGTCCTCGGGCTGACGGCGGCCGTGCTGGTTGCCGGTGCGGTGGTGACCGAGACGGTGTTTGCGCTTCCCGGTGTCGGCAGCCTTGTGGTGTCCGCCGTGCTCCGGCGCGACTACCCCGTCATTCAGGGCGCGCTGCTGGTGATCGCCGGGCTTTATGTCCTTATCAATTTTGCAATCGACATGCTTTACCTGCTCGTCGACCCGAGGGTGCGTTACTGATGGCCGATACACAAACCGTCGCAAGCCCCGGCAGTGAACGGGCGAAATTCATCCGGCAGCTTCTGAAACGCAAGAGCGTGGCATTCGGCCTGGCCGTCTTGCTGATATTCGTTGCTCTTGCCACCCTTGCGCCGTGGATCACACCGCATTCCGCCTACAAGCTGTCGATTGCCAACCGGCTGACGCCGCCGGGCGCGGAATACTGGTTCGGCACGGATGAGTTCGGCCGCGATGTCTTCGCCCGCACGCTCTTTGCCGGACGTCTCTCGCTTCTTGTCGGCGCGGCAGTCGTTGCGCTTTCGACCATCATTGGCGTGACGCTGGGCCTGATTGCAGGCTTCTTCAAAAGCCTCGATACCCCGATTGCCCGGTTGATCGACGCCATGATGGCGTTTCCCGATATCCTGCTGGCCATCGCGCTGGTGGCCGCACTCGGCCCCTCGCTGATGACGGTGATTGTTGCGCTCTCGATCGTCTACGCACCGCGGCTTGCCCGCATCGTGCGCGCCTCGACCCTCGTTCTGCGCGAGTTGCCCTTTGTCGAGGCCGCCCGCTCGATGGGTATATCCACCGGCCACATCATGACCCGGCATGTGCTGCGCAATCTGATTTCGCCCATTCTGGTGCAGGCAACCTTTCTGTTCGCCAATGCCATTCTGGCCGAAGCCGGTCTTTCCTTCCTCGGCCTCGGCGTCAGCCCGGAAGTGCCGACCTGGGGCACGATGATTGCCGCCGGCCGTCAATATCTGGGTGCGGCCGACTGGATGACGCTGTTTCCGGGGCTGGCCATCATTCTGGCTGTTCTCTCTCTTCAGATCGTCGGCGACGGCCTGCGCGATATGCTGGACCCCCGCCTGAAAAAGGACCTTTAACAAATGCCGCTTGAAAACACTGGTTCACCCATGCTGATCCGCAATGTCCGCCCGGTTTCCTTCGGGGCCGGTACACCGGACGGCCTGATCGACATTGCCGTCGATGCAGACGGAAAGATCGCTGCCACCGGACCCGGTCTGCCGGTCGGCGAAGGCATGACGGTCATCGATGGCGCGGGCGCGTGGATTTCGCCGGGCTGGACCGATCTTCATGTCCATATCTGGCATGGCGGCACGGATATCTCGATCAGGCCGTCGCAATGCGGCGTCGAGCGCGGTGTGACCACGCTGGTCGATGCCGGCTCTGCAGGCGAGGCCAATTTCCACGGCTTCCGTGAATATATCATCGAACCGTCCGTGGAACGGGTGAAGGCATTCCTCAATCTCGGCTCGATCGGGCTGGTTGCCTGCAACCGGGTGCCGGAACTGCGTGACATCAAGGATGTCGATTTCGACCGTATCTTCCAGTGCTACGAGGAAAACCGCGAGCACATTATCGGCATCAAGGTGCGTGCCAGCCACGTCATTACCGGCTCGTGGGGCATCACGCCCGTCAAGCTCGGCAAGAAGATTGCCAAGATCCTGAAACTGCCGATGATGGTGCATGTCGGCGAGCCGCCCTCGCTTTACGAGGATGTGCTTGAAGCCCTTGGCCCCGGCGACATCATCACCCATTGCTTCAACGGCAAGCTCGGCTCGTCGATCATGGAGGATGAAGACCTCTTTAATCTGGCCGAGCGCTGCGCCGGCGAGGGTATACGGCTCGATATCGGCCATGGCGGCGCATCCTTCTCGTTCAAGGTGGCAGAGGCGGCAATCGAACGCGGCCTGATGCCGTTTTCGATTTCGACCGACCTGCATGGCCATTCGCTGAACGGCGCGGTCTGGGATATGGCGACCACCATGTCGAAACTGCTGTCGGTCGGCATGCCGTTCGACAAGATTGTCGACGCCGTCACCCACGCACCGGCCGCCGTCATCGGCCTGCCGATGGACAACCTGCTGGCGCCCGGCGCCCGCGCCGAGTTCACCATCTTCAACCTGATCGATGAAGAGCTGGACGTGGTCGATTCCAACGGCGATCCGGCGCATATGACGCGCCTGTTCGACCCCGCCTATGCGGTTATCGGCACGAAGGCCGTCAAGGCGTCGCGCCATACGCCCGGTACATGGCGTGCCGGTTACAACGGACAGAATTATGCATTTCGCTGACCGTGAAAGCGGCCAGCCACCACATTTTGAAAGTACAGGAGTTTTCGTGTCCCAGACATCCGCAATCAAGACGGGCGAAGCCGCAACCGTGGCAGAGCGCCTTGCGACACTTGGCATCGAGATCCCGCCCGCGCAGCCGCCGATCGCCAATTTCGCGGCCTTCAAGCAGGAGGGCAATATTCTCTACCTGTCAGGGCAGGGACCGAGCGAGAAGGACGGTTCGCAACATTACGGCAAGGTCGGCGGCGATGTGAGCGTCGAAGATGCCTACAAGCATGCAAGGCTGACGGGGCTGAACCTTCTGGCCGTGATGCAGGATGCACTCGGGGACCTCGACCGCATCAAGCATGTGGTGAAAATCCTCGGCATGGTCAACGCCGCGCCCGATTTCACCCGGCATCCGGCCGTTATCAACGGTTGTTCGGATCTCTTCATCGAAGTGTTCGGCGAGGCCGGCATTCACGCGCGCTCGGCGGTGGGCCTTGGTTCGCTCCCGAACAATATCACCGTTGAAATCGAAGCGATTGTCGCTCTGAAGGACTGAGACCTAGTGTTCGCGCCATCCCATCAACCGCTCGATACGTTCCGCCGAATCGCGGACATAGTCGCCGAAGGGCACATCGCCAGCGGTGGCCTTCTGCTCGGGCAGCACGATGGAGATCGTCGCGGTGCATTCCCCCGCAGCGTTACAGATCGGCGAGGCGATGCAGGCAACGGAATAGTCGGATTCGCCGACCTGAACCGAAAGCCGGTTGTTAAAGGCAATCGCCGCCGCGCTGGACAGTTCTTTCGGGTCGATGGTTGCACGCCCCGTCGGCGAGGCGCGGGCGCCGCGCTTGAACAGCTCGATGCGGTCCTTTTCCGGCATGTGGCCGACCAGAAGCCGGCCGGACGCGGTCCAGTTCAGCGGAATGCGCGAGCCGACGCGCGACATGACCTGGAAATGGCTGGGCCCGTCGGCCATAGCCATGACCAGCATGTGGTGGCCGTCGCGTCCGCAAAGCTGCACGGTCTCGCCCGCACGGCGGCAAAGGTCATGCATTTCCTGGGTGGCCACCCGCATGAAATCGACGGAGCGCGCATAGGCGATGCCGTAATTGTAAAGGCGGGGGCCGAGCCACAGCGTGCCGTCATGGGCGCGGGTCAGCACTTCCTTTTCAACAAGGTCCTCGGTGATCGTGTAGATGGTCGAAAGCGGCGCGCCGATAGCCTTGGCAATGGCGTAACCACCGGCCGGTTCACCGGTTTCATAAAGATGATCGATGATCTGAAGAACACGGTCGATGCCGCTGACACGGGTTCTTTTCTTCTTCTTTTCAGGGGCTTCCGCCGGTTGTTCAACGGCGCCGGTGTCGTTCGTCTCGGTCATGATCGTTCCTCAGTTCGGGGCGATATTGCATTATTACGATACAGTTGTCGAGTTGTGCCCGGCGCATTCGACAGACCCACGGAGACTATCAATGAGTGAAGATATCAGGCAGTCGCTCGGACTGCGGCCCGTCATCAACGTATCCGGCACAATGACCGGCCTTGGCGCGTCCATCGCGGTTCCGGAAGCCGTCGCCGCCGTTCCGAAGATCATGACACAGTTCGTCGAGATGAACGACCTGCAGCGCAAGGCCGGCGAGATCATTGCACGGCTGACCGGCGCGGAAGCCGGCTTCGTCACTGCATCCTGCTCGTCGGGCATCAGCCTTGCGGTTGCCGGCGCGATCACCGGCCCCGATCTTCTCGCCGTCGAGCGCCTGCCGGAAACCACGACTTCGAAAAAGGAAGTCATCGTGCAGGTTGGCCATATCGTCAATTACGGCGCGCCGGTGGATCAGGCCATCCGTCTCGTCGGCGGCACGGTGGTGCCGATCGGTCAGGCCACCTCGACACATCGCTTCCATCTGGAAAACGCGATCACCGAAAATACGGCCGCTGCCGTTTATGTCGTCTCCCATCACGTGGTCGATTACGGCCTGCTGCATCTGAGCGAATTCGTCGAGATCGCCCATGCCCGCGGCGTTCCGGTCATCGTTGATGCGGCTTCGGAATATGACCTCAGGGGCTTTCTGGAAACGGGTGCCGACATGGCGCTTTATTCCGGCCACAAGTTCCTTGGCGGGCCGACCTCGGGCATCGTCGCCGGCCGCAAGGACATGGTCCGCAATGCCTATATCCAGAATTACGGCATCGGCCGCGGCATGAAGGTCGGCAAGGAGAGCATTTTCGGCGTCATGGCCGCGCTTGAAGCCTGGGAAACGCGCGATCACGAGGGCATTCGCGCCCGCGAAAAGAGCTATCTCGACCTCTGGAAGGATACGCTTGACGGTCGTCCGGGCATCAACGCGGTGATCGATCCCGATCCGACCAAGAACCCGCTTGATCGCCTCAAGGTCATGATCAACCCCGCCGAGGCACGGATCACCGCATGGGATCTGGCCGCAGCGCTTGCCGCCGGCGATCCGCCGATCATCGTGCGCGATCACGAGGCCGAACATCAGTATTTCTATCTCGACCCGTGCAACCTGCATCCCGGGCAGGAGCACATCGTGGCGCGCCGTCTCGGCGAGGAACTGGACCGCGCCCAGCGCTCCAACGACATCATCGCCACGCCGATCGAAGACCTGAGCCGTCACCGGTTCGACAGCCTGCTCAAATGGCCTGACTGAGGACCGGAACACGACGAAGGGGACAGCAAAATGACACATCAGCCAAACACGAATGTCAGCCAGACGACGCCGGTTCTGTCGGTACAGAATCTGACCACCGCCTTCTATGCGGAAGGCGACTGGCGCAGCGTCGTCCGCAATGTCTCCTTCGACGTGATGCCGGGGGAAACGCTCGCGATCGTCGGCGAAAGCGGCTCGGGCAAGAGCGTGACGTCGCTTTCGATCATGGGGCTTTTGCCGCGCGACATGTCGCGCGTTGAAGGCCGCATCCTTCTGGATGGTCGCGACCTGCTGCAGGCTTCCGACAGGGATATGCGGGCAACGCGCGGGGCCGATGTCTCGATGATCTTTCAGGAGCCGATGACGAGCCTCAATCCGCTCTTCACCATCGGCGACCAGATTTCCGAGGCGATCCGCTGCCACAGCGATGTGAGCAAAAAGGAAGCCCGCGCCGAAACCATCCGGCTTCTGGAAAAGGTGCGCATTCCGTCTGCCGCATCCCGTTTCGACGAATATCCGCACCGCTTTTCCGGCGGCATGCGCCAGCGCGTGATGATTGCCATGGCGCTTGCCGCCCGCCCGAAACTGCTGATCGCCGATGAACCGACGACGGCGCTCGACGTCACCATTCAGGGCCAGATTCTCGACCTGATCAAGACCCTTCAGGAGGAGGAAGGCACCTCCGTCCTGTTCATCACCCATGATATGGGCGTGGTTGCCGAAATCGCCGACCGCACGGTGGTGATGTTCCGTGGCGAACAGGTGGAAAGCGGCAAGACCAGCGATATCTTCGCCAATAGCCGCGAGCCCTACACCCGCGCCTTGTTGTCGGCCGTGCCGGTGCTTGGCTCGATGTCCGGTACGCAGCTGCCGGAGCGCTTTCCGATTACCGACGTCCGGACCGGCGACATCACGCCTGCGGCAACGTCGAAAGATACGGTTGCGCGCACCGAAAAACCGGTGCTCGAGGCCCGGAACCTCTCCGTGCGGTTCGATATTCATTCCGGCCTGTTCTCGCGGCTTGCCGGCCGGGTTCATGCGGTGGAGAACGTGTCGTTCAAGCTCCATGCCGGTGAAACGCTCTCGCTTGTGGGGGAATCCGGTTGCGGAAAATCCACCACCGGCCGTGCGGTGATGCGTCTGCTGGAGCCGGACAGCGGCGAGGTGCTGGTCGATGGCGAGGATGTGCTTGCCTATGATGCGCGGTCGATGCGCAAGCTGCGCCAGTCGGTGCAGATGATCTTTCAGGACCCGTTTGCAAGCCTCAATCCGCGCATGACGGTCGGTGAGGCGGTTGCCGAACCCTATCTCGAACACAAGCTGGGCACACGGCAGGAAGCCCGCGACATGGTTTCCGACATTCTCGACAAGGTCGGTCTGACGCCGGATATGGCAAAACGCTATCCGCACGAGTTTTCCGGTGGTCAGCGCCAGCGCATCTGTATCGCCCGCGCGCTTGCACTCAATCCGAAGGTGATCATTGCCGATGAAAGCGTGTCGGCGCTCGATGTCTCGATCAAGGCGCAGGTGATCAACCTGATGCTCGACCTGCAGGAGAGCATGAATATCGCCTTCCTGTTCATCTCCCACGACATGGCCGTGGTCGAACGCGTCAGCCATCAGGTGGCGGTGATGTATCTCGGTGAAATCGTCGAGATCGGCCCGCGCGATGCCGTCTTCTCCAACCCGCAGCATCCCTACACGCGCAAGCTGATGCAGGCCGTGCCGATCCCCGATCCCGCCCGTCTCGGCATGAAGCGCGGCGGTCAGGTCGATGATCTGAAAAGCCCGATCCGTCCGCTCGACTATGCGGCGAAAGCGCAGGACTACAACGAGGTTTCGCCCGGCCATTTCTGCCTGAGCTGATGACGGAAAAGCCTGCCGACGAAAGACGGGATGTGTCATAGCGGCAGGCATCCATTGCGCATCGTCGGGGATGGTAACAGGCCGCGCGACCGTCTCTCACCGGACCTGTTTCAGGGCTGGCTCGGTTTATGCGCGGTCTTTCGCCACAGAAACGGTGCATGATAGAGCTCGGCCAGCGCTTTCCAGGCCGCGGCCGAAAGCATCAGCCAGTAAAATGGCAGATAGAGCGCATCGGCGCGCATCTGGCGCGCTTCTGCCGGCCGCATCCGCGACAGGCCAAGGCGCAGAAATACCCAATAGCTTGCCAGAATATTGGCCAGATCCACGCCGGACAGCAATTGATGCAGCGGCGAGGGAGTATGGCCGGGATGAATCATCATGGCGCCTGTCGAAAACAGCGCCACGAACAGGAGCGGATGCAGCAGTGCCGACAGGATTACGCCCGCGCCGTTTGTCAAAAACACCAGACAGCCGAGCGTGCCCAGTTCGCTGAACAGCCGGCCGGGTTCGCGCAGCGCCACCAGAAGCGTCTGCAGCCAGCCCTTGACCCAGCGCGACCGCTGGGCAATCCAAGGGCGAATGGAAACCGGCGCATCCTCCAGCGTCTCGCAGCTGATCACGCCGCAATGATAACCCAGCCGGTGCAGCCTGAGGCCGAGATCGGCATCTTCAGCGACATTATAGGAATCCCAGGCACGGCATTTTCTCAAGACTTCCGTCCGGAAATGGTTCGATGTCCCGCCGAGCGGCAGGGGAAAGCGGTGTCGTGCCAGAAACGGCAATATGCCCCTGAACAGTCCGGCATATTCGCAGGCAAACAGTCCCGAAATCCAGTTCTGGCCGACATTGCCGATTGTCAGCGGCGCCTGCAGGCAGCCGAGCGTGCCGGGTGCGGCGTTGAAGGTGGCCCAGGCCTCGCGCAACTGACCGGGATGCGGGCGGTCCTCGGCATCGTAGATCGTCAGGAAGGTGCCGCGGGCGCCGGAAAGCGCGTAGTTCAGGGCCTTCGGTTTGGTGCGCGGGGCAGCCGGCGGCACGACCACCAGCTCGAAATGCGGCGGCATGGGCGTGGCCCGAATGGCCGCGATGGTTTCGCTGTCATCGGCCTCGCAGACGAGCTTGATATCGAGTTTGGATGTCGGCCAGTCCAGTTTCTTCATATGGCCGACAAGCTGCGGGATCATGTCGGCTTCGCGGTAAAGCGCGATCATGACCGTATAGACCGGCAGGGGCGTATCGCTGTCGATGCTGCCACTGTGCCTGACCGGAAAGGCGGACGCCCTGACGGAAGCCAGGCGGATAAGCAGTGTGAGAGCATAAAGCGTGGTGAAAAGCAGATGGGTCAAAAGCAGCGTTTCAGTCGGAAAAAGGATCAGCCCGGCAAAGAAACTGACCACGCTGCCGCCGAGCAGAAAACCCTGCTTGCCCCAGAAGACGACGCGTGCGGAAAACCGCGGCTCCCAGATCATCAGCCGATGGATGGTTTTTGAAAGGCGTCGTCTGGCCCCCACCTCCCAGACCGTCCTGCGGATGGCGGATGGTACCGTTACCACGACAGCGCGGCGAATGGCCGGGCGGGTCGAAAGGCGCCAGTGCAGTTCGGCAAGGTTTTTCGCGCAGGGCACAATGGCAAATCTGGTGCTGCCGTCCTTGCCCTCGAGCCGCAAACCGCCGGGCTGGACCAGCAGGCGATCGATCCTGGGCCGGTCGGTCACGCAGTTGGTGTCGAGTTCGTCACAAAAGGGCAGCGCCAGATAGTGCGCCAGTCTGCGGTAATAGGTTTCCGGCGAAACCGATCCCTCGGCGAGCAGTTCCTGCTCGATGGTGGTGCCGTTGTCCTGCGCGGCGGCTTCGGCCTTTTCGATCAGCACGTCGTCGAAGCCGAGCCGCCGGAGCATGCGCCGTTCGCCGGCCAGCGGGCTCTTTGCCGCCCCGGATTTAGAGGCAGAAGTCTCCGGGCTTGTGCACCGCATGGCGTACAAGTGCGAAGCCTGCATCAAAGCCTCCTCTCCTCTAGCTATGCGCGAACTTTAGCAAGAGACCATTAAAGGCTTTGTTTTTAAGAATCACAACATGTAATTGTGATTTTTTGCTAATGCAATCATGGATTCACGTAATGTTCCGCGGGTGGAACTGGCCATTGCCCCTGTAGAGCAAGAGCATAACGCGCCTAGAGATTTCGGTAGCGTGCGATTGCACCGCGCTCGATTGCAGCGCAGGTCAGTTTGTCGAGGTGAAGACGGTCACGCAGAAGTTGCAGGAGGCGGATTTCCTCGGGCTTGACCGCCTGATCGACGGCCATGATTTCCACGGCCAGTGCATAGGCCGTATCGTGGAGCCGCGCGGGCAGCGTATCGCGGATGATCTCCAGTGCAATATCCATGCCCTCGCTTCCCGACAGGATCTCGGCACAGGCATGGGAAACGTCGGTCAGCCGGTCTTCGTCAAACCCGTCAAAGACCGGCAGCGAGCGGGTGATGTGGCCGATGCGCGACAGTTCGGCGTCGCTCATCGCGCTGTCGACGGCCGAAGCCATGACCATCACGTAAATCAGGGCATCATAATGAACAAGCGGTGTCCGGGGCATGGGGCATGTCTTTCGATTGAATGCGGGGTTGCGCTGTTACTGGCTCGCCCAGATGATGCGGGCGATCCATTCCACGGCGGAAAGATCGAAGGTGAGGTTATCGTGCGCGGGGTTGATCGACATCAGCTCGATCTGGCGACTGGTGCGGCGCACGAGCACCTTGGCCATCACCTCGCCCTCAAGGGTCTTGACGACCACACGGTCGCCCTTGCGGGTTTCGGCATTGGCCTCGACAATCAGCACATCGCCGTCGCGATAAAGCGGCAGCATGCTTTCGCCCTGCACCTCCAGCGCATAAACGCTCTGGCTGGCGCGCGCGGGGGCGGGGAAATCGACCTCGTCCCAGCCCTGGCCGACGGGAAAGCCGCCATCGTCGAAGAAACCGCCAGTGCC
This sequence comes from uncultured Martelella sp., assembly GCF_963677965.2. Classification (NCBI taxonomy): domain Bacteria; kingdom Pseudomonadati; phylum Pseudomonadota; class Alphaproteobacteria; order Hyphomicrobiales; family Aurantimonadaceae; genus Martelella; species uncultured Martelella sp. The sequence goes on along the minus strand of NZ_CAXXFM010000001.1, from coordinate 1,187,026 downwards.
GGCACGGGCAAGGCCGAGCAGCGGTATGGTGGAGGGCTGTGGCGGAAATGCGCCCGTGGGCGGTGCGCCGTTATAGCCGGCATTGCCGCCGCCTTCGTCCTCACCCATAAATGCCGAGAGGTCGGTCCCGGTGGCATCCAGAACCTTGGCGATCGATTCCATCGAAGGCCAGCGTTCGCGCCCGTCCTTGCCCAGACGTTTGGATTTGTTGAAGGCGGTCGGATCGAGACCGGCTTTGCGCGCCAGTCCGGAAGGCGTCAGCTTGTGCCGGGCGGCCAGATCATCGATCGCGTCCCAGATGGCACTGTGGCGAAGCTTTCTGGACATGGTTGTTCACTCCGGCCACGAAGGCGCGTTGATAACGGGCGGACTATATCGCATCGTGCGCTGCGGCGTAAAGCTTGGACAGGAATAAAATCCTCTGTCCCGCTCAGGCGACCATCGCCATATTGACCTTGCCCAGCTGGATCACGGCCTGGGTGCGGCTGTCGACATTGAGCTTCAGCAGGATGGCCGAGACATGGGCCTTGACGGTGGCCTCGGACACGCCGAGCTCATAGGCGATCTGCTTGTTGAGCAGGCCCTCGCACAGCATGCGCAGCACGCGCGATTGCTGCGGCGTCAGCGTCTGCAGCCGCTCCAGCATGTCGGCAATGTCGGGATCGGTTTCCTCGCCGCCCTCGAAATCGTCCGGCGTATAAATTTCGCCGGAAAGCACGGTGCGGATGCCGTTGCGCAATTCGTCGATGCCGACGGATTTGGAAATGAAGCCGGATGCGCCGAGCGCCAGCGTCCGGCGGATCGTGTCATTGTCGTCGCTGGCGGAAATCACCACGATCGGCAGGCTGGAAAATTCCGCCTTGAGCGTGATCAGACCGGACAATCCGCTGACCCCGGGCATGGCAAGGTCGAGCAAAAGCAGATCGGCTTCGGGATTTTCACGGGCGGCCTGCTGAACCCCCTCGAAATCGCCGGCCTCCACCACCGCGTAATAGGTCGCCATGCCGCTGATGGCCTGTTTCAGGGCACTGCGGAACAGGGGGTGATCGTCGGCGATCAGTATTGTCTGTCCGGTCATTCGCTGCCTCCTCCCAAAGGCAATGTCACAACCCTGGCCGTCTGTCACGCGACGGCTGCAACAAAACGTCGTAAATTTTCTCCATGATCGCGTGTTTCAGCCCGAGATCAATAAAAAAAAGCCGATTGGCCGTGAAAACCCCGGATTTGCTGTTGCTTTCGCGTGGCACCCGTCAATTGTCATGGACTTTTCCACGATGCTGGTTCAAACCCGTGCCGAACATATGCCACCGGAAGCTGATGCTCATGCCGCAACCGATATTCAAGATCGTGGCGCGCCTGGAATGGCAGGCCGCACGCTCTGCCGGCGCCTATGAAGGCGCTGCCGTCGATCTTGCCGACGGGTTCATCCATTTTTCGACAGCCGGGCAGGTGGAAGAGACCGCCAGCCGTCATTTCGCCGGCCAGCGCGATCTGCTGCTGGTCGCCGTCGACCCGGACAGGCTGGGTGAGGCGCTCAAATTCGAGCCCTCGCGCGGTAGCGCCCTGTTTCCTCATCTTTATGCGGCCCTTCCCTTTTCCGCGGTGCTCTGGGAAAAAGAGCTTCCCGAAACGGCTGATGGCGGCCATGATTTCACGGGACTTCTGGTATGATCAATCTTTTCAAATGCGGTGCGCGCAATGCGGTGTTCATGCTTGAGCCGGAGGCGGCGCACGGGCTGACGATCAAGGGTATTGCGAGCGGTCTCATGCCGCGCGCGCGCCATGCTGCAGACAGCCGCCTTGCCGTCACCGCCGCCGGGCTCTCCTTTGCAAACCCGCTCGGCGTTGCCGCCGGTCTCGACAAGAACGGCGAGGCGATTGATGGTCTGATGAAGCTGGGTTTCGGCCATGTGGAGGTGGGAACCGTGACGCCGCGCCCGCAGCCCGGCAATCCAAAGCCCCGGCTTTTCAGGCTTGTGCAGGACGAAGCGGTGATCAACCGCATGGGCTTCAACAATGAGGGGCATGCCGCACTCGCCGCCCGGCTGGAAAACCGCAAGCGGCGCGGCATTGTCGGCGTCAATATCGGCGCCAACAAGACTTCGGAAGACCGGATCGCCGACTATGTCGCCGGCATCGAACGGTTTTCGGCGCTGGCCGAGTTTCTGACCATCAACATTTCCTCGCCGAACACGCCGGGCCTCAGGGACTTGCAGGCGCGCGAGCAACTGGCAAGGCTGCTCGACGCGGTCGCCGGAGCCCGGGAAAAGGCTGCGGTCCGTGTGCCGGTTTTCCTGAAGATCGCCCCCGACCTCACCGAGGCCGGGCTTGATGATATCATGATCGAAATCGCAAACAGCACGCTTGACGGCGTGATCGTCTCCAATACCACGCTGTCGCGACAGGGATTGAAGGACAAGACGCTGGCGGATGAAAGTGGCGGCCTTTCCGGGGCGCCGCTGTTCGACCGGTCGACGGCGCTTCTGGCGCGTGTGCGCCAGCGTCTCGGTCCCGACAGGGTGATCATCGGTGTGGGCGGTGTTTCGAGCGGCGCCCGGGCGCTTGAAAAGATCCGCGCCGGCGCCGATCTGGTGCAGATCTATTCCGGCATGGTCTATGAGGGCCCGCAACTGCTGAGCGACAGTTTTGCGGCCATCCTTGCAGCGCTTGAAAATGATGGTCTTTCAACCGTCCGTCAGCTGCGCGACACCGCCGTTGACGCATGGGCCGAAAAGCCGTTCATCGCGCCTACCGGCTGAGACACATCGACCAGAACGGCGTATTGCCGGAATTCGGGCTTGTCGCTTTTGCAACCCCGACATGGGAATAATTTCCCAGCATGTTGTCGAGATGTTTCGGCGAATTTACCCAGGCCTGAAACGCGCGTTCCGGCGTTTTCTGCTGCATGGCGATGTTTTCGGCCGCCGGCAGCGGCAGGTCGTTGCGCTTGAAGCGGTTATATACGCTTTCCGAACCGGTGATGTGGTTCATCCTGTCGGCAAGCGCCATGCGGCTTGCCTGGTCGACGGCCACATTCGTGCAGGCGCGCGAGGGGCTGACCGGTTCGAGCCCGCGGCTTTTTCTGAGTGCATTGACCCAGGGCAGGAAGGTTGAGGTCATGGCCGTGGCATCGACATCGCCGCGTGGCAGGCCGCTGCCGCCGAAAAGACCGATGCTGCAGGCTGAAAGCCCGATTGCGATGGTGGCGAGCGCAAACGCTCGCCGGCCTGTGCTGAATGAGGTCAACGGCGATAACTCAGAATGCGGATGATGATGAAAACAGGGATCACGATGATCGCGCCGAGCACGAAATAATGGCCGATTTCGCCCAGTGCCGCAAAGCCGCGCTGCCAGAGACCGGCAAAGAAATCGATGACGCCGTCCCAGAGATCGAGCGGATGGATGCCGAGCGCCGACAGAATAAAACCGACAATCAGCGAAACCACCAGCAGCCTGACGATCGTGCCGACCACCGTGCCGCCCAGAAACCGGTTCAGTTCATTGCTCATTCCGCTCAATCCTTCTGCTCGGCCGTCATTAAGGTGCCTTTGGGGCAGTTTCAAGGTGGAAAATACCCGATCGAACGGCAAGAGGCACGCTGTAATCCGGTTTGTCCGTGCCGCTTTTTGCGCAGGGAACATCACCGGAGGCTTCCGCGTTTTGGGTAAAGACTTTCGAAGAACGTCATATGGAGGCCGTTATGAATCTGACGCCTGAACTTTGCCATGCAGCGCGTATTCTGGCCCGCATCGACCGTGCAAGGCTTGCCGCAGAAAGTGGTCTTGCCGAAGACCGGATCGCTGCCTTTGAAGAGGGCACCGGCGAACCGGGCGACAGCATGCGCGAAAAGCTGCAGACCACGCTTGAAGCCCTCGGGGTCGTTTTCCTGCCCGAAGAAGCGGAGGGCGGTATCGGCGTGCGCCTGAAGTTTACCGAAAGCGAGACCCGCCGGATTCTCAACTGGGAAGGCGAGGGCGGTCGCGCAAACGAGGATGATGTCGTCTGAGACGTTTGACCAATCGGCGATTATAGGTGATGACGGTATCAGGGGTGTCATCGCGCACCCCTGACTTTCCTCATGACCGGAGCAGACCGTCTTGTCCGAGAACAGCTTTCTGAGAAGCATTCTCAATTCCACATCCGAAAATCACTCACTGCTGGAAGATGCTCAGGGCATCATCGCCGGCGCCATGCTCGCAGCCCTTGGCGTGACGATGCTGAAGGCGGGTGGGCTTCTGACCGGCGGCACGGCGGGGCTTGCCTTCCTCGTCACCTATGCGGGTTTCATGGGGTTTGGCCTTGCCTTCTTTCTGGTCAATCTGCCGTTTTACTATTTCGCATGGCGTCGGCTGGGGCTGAAATTCACCATCAAGACCTTTGTCGCCGTGGGTCTGACCTCGGCGCTTTCCGGCATCGTGCCGCAATTCATTTCCATCGGCGAGACCCACCCTCTGGCGGGCGCGCTTTTCGGCGGCATTCTGGTGGGCGCGGCACTGCTCATCTTCTTCCGTCATGCCGCAAGCCTTGGCGGTTTCGGCATTCTGGCGCTTTATCTGCAGGATCGTTACGGCTGGAAGGCCGGTTATATCCAGCTCGGTCTTGACGGCATGGTGCTGCTTTTGTCCTTCCTTGTCGCTTCGCCCTATATCATCGTCTGCTCGGTCATCGGCGCCGTGGTCATCAACTTCGTTCTGGCCATCAATCACCGCCGCGACCGCTATATCGCGATGTAGAAAAGAATTTTCCTGAAAGTACGGGCTGTTGATAAAATCCGAAAGTCCTTCTTGTGTCATGCTCGGGCTTGACCCGAGCATCCATAAGCCTTTGTTTTTGTGGACCCTCGGGTCAAGCCCGAGGGTGACGCCGAAGAAGATGAAGCGTTTATCAAAAAGCCGGGCTTTCCTTGATGGCATTTTATTGCCATCGTGACCTTATGAACGAAACGGAAACATCGCTGCTGCCGGAACGCTTCCACCGCTGGTTCGCCGCCAAAGGCTGGCAGCCGCGGCCGCATCAGCTGGACCTGCTGCAACGCGCCGGGGCCGGCGAGGACATGCTGTTGATCGCGCCGACCGGTGCCGGCAAGACGCTGGCCGGTTTCCTGCCTTCGCTTGCCGATCTTGACCGTCAGGGGCCGCAAAAGCCGGGCATGCGACCACGCGGGGTGCACACGCTCTATATCTCGCCGCTGAAGGCGCTGGCCGTCGATATCGCCCGCAATCTGGAACAGCCGGTTATCGAAAGCGGCCTGCCGATCACCATGGAAACCCGCACCGGCGATACGCCGCAATCCAAACGCCAGCGCCAGCGGTTGAAGCCGCCGGATATCCTGCTGACGACGCCGGAACAGCTCGCGCTCCTGCTTGCGGGCAAGGATGCCGACCGGTTCTTCGAGGATCTGCGTTTCGTGATCTTCGACGAGTTGCACTCGCTGGTCACCTCCAAGCGCGGCCATCTGCTTTCGCTGGGCCTTGCGCGGCTGAGACGTCTTCGCCCCGAGCTGACCGCCATCGGCCTGTCAGCCACGGTCTCGGACCCGATGGAATTGCAGCGCTGGCTGGTGGCGCAGACCGGCGAAGTGGCGCCGCCCCACGCCGGGCTGATCACGGTCGCCGGCGGTGCGCGGCCGGAAATCACCATCCTCGAAGCCTCGCAGCGCATTCCGTGGTCGGGCCATTCGGCGCGCTATGCCGCGCCCGATATTTACGAAGCGCTGAAACAGCGAAAGATGACGCTGATCTTCGTCAACACCCGCTCGCAGGCGGAAATCGTGTTTCAGGAACTGTGGAGCATCAATGACGACAATTTGCCGATTGCGCTGCATCACGGATCGCTTGATGTCGGCCAGCGCCGCAAGGTGGAGGCCGCGATGGCGGCGGGAAAACTGCGCGCGGTTGTCGCTACCTCGACGCTCGATCTCGGCATCGACTGGGGCGATATCGACCTTGTCATGCATATCGGCGCGCCGAAGGGCGCCAGCCGGCTTGCCCAGCGCATCGGCCGCGCCAATCACCGCATGGATGAACCGAGCCGCGCCATTCTGGTGCCGGCCAACCGGTTCGAGGTGATGGAGTGTCAGGCAGCGCTCGATGCCAATTATGTCGGCGCGCAGGATAGTCCCCCCATCGGCGACGGCGCGCTCGATGTGCTGGCCCAGCATGTGCTCGGCATGGCCTGCGCCGGACCCTTTGATGCCGATCTGCTTTATGAGGAAGTGCGCTCTGCGCTGCCCTATCACGGGCTCCCCCGCGAGACCTTCATGCGCGTGGTCGATTTCGTCGCCACCGGCGGCTATGCGCTGCGCACCTATGAGCGCTATGCAAAAATACGCAAAACCGCCGACGGGCTCTATCGTCTCACCCATCCTGACTTCGCCCGCCAGTACCGGCTGAACCTCGGGACCATTGTCGAAATGCCGATGCTGAAAATCCGGCTGGTGCGGCCGGGAAAACGCGGCGGTCCCTTGCGCGGCGGTGCGGTGCTGGGCGAGGTCGAGGAATATTTCATCGAGATGCTGCGCCCCGGCGACACATTCCTGTTTGCCGGCAAGGTGTTGCGGTTCGAGGGGCTGCGCGAGAACGAGTGCATGGCATCCACCGCCTATGACAGCGATCCGAAAATCCCGGCCTATGCCGGCGGCAAGTTTCCGCTGTCGACCTTTCTGGCCGATGGCGTGCGCGCCATGCTGGATGATGCCGAACGGCGCAAGGTGCTGCCGGCGTCCGTGCGCGAATGGCTGGCCTTGCAGGAACAGCATTCGCACCTGCCGAAACGCGGCGAGCTTCTGGTGGAAACCTTTCCGCTCGAAAACCGCTTCTACATGGTCGCCTATCCCTTCGAGGGCCGGCTTGCGCACCAGACGCTCGGCATGTTGCTGACCCGGCGGCTGGAACGCGCCGGCGCCCAGCCGACCGGCTTCGTCTCGACCGATTATTCACTCGCCGTCTGGGGGCTGAAGGATATCGGCGCCATGCTGGCATCTGGCGAGCTCGACCTGAAGGCGCTGTTCGACGAGGACATGCTGGGCGACGATCTCGAAGCATGGCTCGATGAAAGCTATATGCTCAAACGCACCTTCCGCGCCTGTGCCACCATTGCCGGGCTGATCGAGCGGCGGTTTCCCGGCAAGGAAAAGACCGGGCGTCAGATGACGGTGTCGGCCGACCTTATTTATGACGTTTTGAGAAGCCATGAGCCGGACCATATCCTGCTGCAGGCGACCCGCGCGGATGCGGCCTCCGGCTTGCTGGATATCGCCCGCCTTGGCACAATGCTGCAACGAATCAAGGGCCATCTGACCCATTACCGGCTCACGCGCATCTCGCCGCTCGCCGTGCCGGTTCTGCTGGAAATCGGCCGCGAAAGCGTCAATGGCGGGGCCGGCGATGCGGTGCTGAAGGAGGCTGTCGACGAACTGGCCGCCGCCCTTGAGGCCGCGGAAACCGAAGACGGACGGGAAGAGACCGGCGCATGAGCCTTACGACCGCGACATATGAGAGCGAGCCGCCCGGCAAGACCGCAGACAGTTTTGCCGGTCATGCGGTGACGTTCGACTGTTCCGGCGCGGCCTTTTTCCCCGGCCTTTCGCTGCTCGTCGTCTCCGACCTGCATCTGGAACGCGGCGCGGCCCATGCCCGGCGCGGCTTTTTCCTGCCGCCCTATGACACCGGACGCACGCTTTCAGCGCTTTCGGCGGTCATCGCACGCTACCGGCCTGCCTGTGTCGTTTCGCTCGGCGATAATTTTCATGACCGCACCGGCGCCCGCGAGATGGCGAGAGACCACCGCGAGAGCCTGTCCGCGCTTGCCGAAAGCTGCGACTGGGTCTGGATCAACGGCAATCACGATCCAGACGGTGTAGCCGGATTGCCGGGCCGGGTTTTCGATGAGTGGCGGTTTGAAGGGCTTAATTTCCGTCACGAACCCGCGCAAACGAGTGCGGCGGAAATCTGCGGCCATCTGCACCCCTCCGCAACCCTCCGTCGCCCGGGAAAATCGGTTCGCCGGCCTTGCTTTGCCAGGGATGAAAACCGTCTGATGCTGCCGGCCTTTGCCACTACACGCGGCGGCCTCGACCTTCGCCATGCGGCGTTCCGGGGCCTGTTCGACCGCAATGCGCTGACCGTGCATATGCTCGGCCCGGAGCGGGTCTATGCGCTGCCGTTTGCGGCACTTTCCGGGTAGCGACCGGAACCTCAGTTCTTCCTGAAGATCACGCTGGCAAACCAGCCGGAAAACAGGGCGATGAACACGGCGCTCATGCCGTAAAACAGCGGATAGTCGTGGGCAGCGGTGGTGATCTGGGCTTCAAGCCCGGTCTTGACCACCTGGAGCGGCAGGTTCTGGGTGGCGATCTGGCGACCTTCCTTGAACAGATAGGCCTGAACCGTGTGGGTGCCCTGGGGAATGTTTACCGGTAGGCGCAGGCTTGCGCGGAACAGGCTGTTGGAGACGAATTTCACCCCGTCATATTCAGCATCATAGATCCCGTCGACCGCGTTCAGTCTCAGCATCGCCTCACGGAATGTGGCAACGTCGCTGGCATCGCCGAAATAGCCGACCGGCGCGATGCGCAGATGCGAAACGCCGATGCCCTGCGAATTCAAGGTCTGCGGGGATGTCACGTCCTCAAGCGGCCGCGTGCTCGAGATCGAATAGGAGCGCGGCACATGCTCGAACGAAATCGTCTGGCGGTTGACCCATATCCCGAAGAACCGCTCCTTGCGCCGGACATCGGCCTCTGCCTTCGGGCCTTCGAGGATCACCACGATGTCATAGCGGCCCTTCGACAACAGGATCGGGTCGGCATCGTTGATGGCGCCGAAGACGGTGAGGTCGGCGCCGGAAAAGTCCGAGGTAATGGCGATCTCGTTGGTCGAGGTGCCGATTTCCAGCGTCTCCTGCTGGATCACAGGCGCCTGCTGCGCCGCGGCGATTGCGGGCAGGAAAACGAGGGCCAGGATGGGCAGGAGCCTTTTCATCATTGCGGCGCTCCCTCGAAGACGACGGAGAACAGGTCGGTCGGTGTCACCACCAGACCGAAGGCAAGGCGCACGCCGACGGCCAGGATCAGCAGCGCCAGCAGCGCGCGCAGCTGTTCGCCCTTCAGCTTCTGGCCGACACGCACGCCGTATTGGGCGCCGATCACGCTCGACATCATCAGGATCGTGGCGAGCACGATATCGACCGCATAGTTGGTCACGGCCTGCACCACGGTGGTGTAGGCTGAAACGAAGATGATCTGGAACAGCGATGTACCGACGACGATATTGGTCGGTATGCGCAGAAGATAGATCATCGCCGGCACCATGATGAAGCCGCCGCCGATACCGAGCGAGGAGGTCAGCACACCGATCGAGCCACCGAGAAGAAACACGGGAATGACGCTCAGATAGAGCTTCGATTTCTTGAACCGCATCTTGAACGGCAGGCGGTGGATCCAGTTGTGCTGGCCGGGCTTGCGCAGGGAAACGGCTTTCTGGGAGGCGCTGCGCCGGATGGCGCGAATGCTTTCGGCCAGCATCAGCCCGCCGATCGAACTCAGGAGCACCACATAGAGGATCGAGATCACCAGATCGAGCTGGCCGAGATCGCGCAACAGCGAAAACAGCCAGACACCGATCGTCGCGCCGACAAGACCGCCGGTCAGAAGCACCGTGCCGAGCTTCATGTCGAGCGTGCCGCGCCGGAAATGGGTGAGCGTACCCGAAACGGACGAAGCCACCACCTGGCTTGCCCCGGTGGCAACCGCCACGACCGGCGGAATCTGGTAGAAAATCAGAAGCGGGGTGATCAGAAAGCCGCCGCCGACGCCGAACATGCCCGAGAGAAAACCGACTGCCGCACCCATGCCGAGAATGACAAAGATATTGACCGAAAGTTCAGCAATCGGCAGATAAATCGACACGCGCTTCCCCAATAGCGGCATGGCCGGACGGGTTGCGTCCAGCCTGTTGAAAATGCTTTTTCTTTCTGCGGCCTACCGTCGCAACTGTCAATTCAAACGACCGTAAACCACCAATTCTTCTCAGGCGCTGTTGCTGCTCAGCAATGTCTCGACAAGCGCAGGCGTGATCGCGCCGTCGGCTTTCAGGCCATTCTTGCTCTGGAACGCCTTGATCGCGGCATCGGTTCTGGCGCCGAGAAGCCCGTCTTCGGGGCCGGCGTCATAGCCGCGCTCATTCAGGATCGACTGGATGTCGCGGATGATCGCCTGCTTGTCCGGCGCGCTTGCGGCGGCCTCCTGCGGCAGCCATTCGGCCGGCGGCACCACCTGGTTGGCGGCCGGCAGCGGCGTTTCGGCTTCCCAGTCAGCGGCAAGCTTGCGTCCGCGGTCGAGATCAGCCTTGGAAAGCGCCTCGGTCACCTCGTCACGCCGGTTTGCAGCTTCGGGATCACCGTTGCGTGCAGCAATCGCGAACCATTTATACGACTGTGCGAGGTCGGCATCCACGCCGGCGCCGCGCGCATGCATGATGGCAAGGTTGAACTGGCTGTCGGCAACGCCGTGATCGGCTGCCGCACGGAACCACTTTGCCGCTTCGGCAAAATCGGGCGTGCCGCCGTCGGCGCCATTGGCCAGCATTACTGCAAGATTGTGCATGGCGCTGACATTGCCGGCCCTTGCAGCCTTGCGATAAAGCGTGATCGCCTCTGCTGCGTCACGATCGACGCCGACGCCCTTTTCGTAAAGGCTGCCGAGCTGGAAAGCGGCAGGAGCGGAGCCGCGTTCGGCCGCGGCGTCAAACCAGATGGCCGCTTCGGCGGGGTCGCGCTTGAGACCGAGACCGTCCTGGTAACGCATGCCGATTTCGTAAAGCGCATCCGGATTGCCGTTTCGGGCCGCATCGGCAAGCGCTGCGGGTTTGATCGTCGCGGGGACGTCGATGTCGAGAGGGGCGGGGTCTTTCGGGCGCTGCGCGGCAAGGGCGTCGCGCGCCTGGCTGGCTTCCGGCTGCGATCCGGAATTCAGCCTGGCCAGCGGTGCTTTCGCGCCGGCTGCTTTGTCATTGCCGGAGGCGGCCTTGGGTGATGCGGAGGCCTGTCGTGTCGGCGACGGTTCCGCCAGCATGTCGAGCACATCCTTTGTGGTCACGGATGCGGTTTCTTCCGAAATTTCCGGCGGGCGCGTTGCAGGGGGCGGTTCCGGGGCGGCAACCGGCGTCTGGGCCGGTGCGGGCGCGCTGGCCCGTGCTGGCGTTGCCGGTGCATCCGGTTTGATGCTGCCGGTGACAAGGCTGTTGTCGGTGTCGAACATCTGGAATGCGCGGACAGCGGGCGCTGCAGCAATTTCCCGGGCTTCTGCGGCGAAATTGGTTTTGACGGCAGCCCGGTCAGGCGAGCGCAGCGAAGGCGCTGCGGCGACATTCTGTTTGGCTGTGCTGCCCGATATGGCTTGCTGCGGCGGGGTTGCCGGGGCAGGGGCACGCAGCGACGGCGGGGCCTTGTCGAAGGCCTTGGTGGCCTGAAGTATGGCCTCGCGGTCCTTTCCCGTATCGGAGAGGAACGGATAGGCGATGATCGCCAGCAGGATCGCGCCGGCAGCGAGGTAGACAGGCCGGCGGGAAAAACCGTCCCGAGCCTGTTTTGCGCTGTCCTCATCCTTTTCAGACGGTTTTGCGGGCGAAACGGACGGGGTCATGTCCTCGGCATTTTCAAGCGCGGAACGGGCCGCACGCCGGGCAGCGGCGATCAGGTCGCCCTGCGGGCCGCCGGCGGCAAAGCGCTGGTTGCGCATGCCGGCGGGTTGGCCGGGTTCGCGCTTCTTGTATTCGGTCTTGGCAACAGGCCGGTCGTGCACGGGCAAAACAGGCGTGTTTTGCTTTGGCGCCTGTCCGGCGCGCACACGCGAGAGAATGTCCATGACATCGTCGCTTGCGTCATCGGCCTGCGTGTCGACGGAAGACGCTGCGGAAGGCTGTGGGGCTGCAGCGGGAAACTGCATCTCGAAACGCGGCGGTTCCTGCCGCTCGGCCTCGGTTTCGGCCGCCTTGCTGGCCTCAGCCGTAGCTGCCGAGGGCGCGGGAGCGACGAAAGGGCCGGTCTCCGCGCGCCTCCCTTCGGTCTCTGTGGCGGTTTCGCCGTCTTCGGCATTCAGGGTGTCGAGCCTGTCGGAGATGGTTTTCAGGGTATCGTGCAGACCGGCTGTGCCATCACTATCGCGCCCTGCCTGCTGAAGGTTCTTAAGGTCGGCGGCGAGTGCCTTGAGGACGGCGATATGCTCGTCGGTTTCGCCCTTGCGGCGTTCCTCGAAATTCTTCAGCGCTTCCTCGGCGGCGTGCTGCGCGGCCTCGATGAGGTAATCGTCATTGCTGGCCGTCAGGTTCTCGATACGCGCGCCGATGCGCTCTTCAAGCTCGGCGAAAGGCTGCTTTGGATCCGGCCGGCCGACCAGCGTCGTCAGTTCGGCGATCTGCCGTTCCAGCTTCTGCAGCGCCGGGGCGCTCATGTCGCGCCGGCTTTCCTCGAACCGGTCGGCAAGCGCGGTCAACTGGGCGCTGATCCGCTCATCCGATCCGTTTTGCGCGAGATCGGCAATCCGGCGCGCCAGCCGCTCCTCGGTGCCGGCAAGGTCGAGCGCTTCGATGCGTGCGGCAAGGCGTTTTTCGAATGCTTCGGGATCGATGGCATTGGTGTTGTCGCGCACGGTAGGCGCCGGCATGGCGGCGATCTGCGCGGAAAGCCTGCGCTCCGCACCGGCCATGTCGATGCGCGAAACCGTGTCGTTGATTTTCGATACGGCCGCTTCAAGGGCTTCAGGCCGGAGGCCCGGCTTCTGGTTTTCGATCAGGCCGGAAAGCCGTTTGAGCTCTTCGCGCACGGCAGTGCGGCTGTCATCATCGGCCGTGCTAAGGTCCAGTGCATCCAGTCTGGCGGTAATCCGGCGCTCGCTGCCCTGAAGGTCGATCCCGCCGATGGTCTGGTTGATGCGCCTGACTGCGTCTTCGAGCGCGCGTGGGTCCAGGCTATGACCGTTTCTTTCGACAAGAGCCGAAAGCCTGTCGAACTGCTGCTGCAGGTCGCGCCGGTCCTGTTCGCTGAAACCGCTGGCCGCAGCATTGTCGATTTTGTCGGCGATCCTGCGTTCCGCCCCGGCCATGTCGATGCGCGAAACCGTGTCGCTGATTTTCGATACGGCCGCGTCCAGAGCTTCAGGCCGGAGGCCCGGCTTCTGGTTTTCGATCAGGCCGGAAAGCCGTTTGAGTTCGTCGCGCACGGCGTCGCGGCTGTCATCATCGGCCGTGCTGAGGTCCAGTGCATCCAGTCTGGCGGCAATCCGGCGTTCGCTGCCCTGAAGGTCGATCCGGCCGATTTTGTCGGAGAGCTCGGAAACGGCCTGACCGAGCGTTCTCCTGTCGATGCCGGGCGTGATGTTTTCAACGGCGGCTGTCAGCTTGTCGAGCCGTGCTTCAAGCCTGAGATGTCCGTCGTCGGCACTGTGTTCCTTGAGGCGGCTGGCCATGTCCTCGAGGCTTTCCAGCAGTGTCGTCTGCTTGGTGCCCTGATCGCGCATCTGCCAGTCGATCGCCGCAACCGCGCTGGCGAGTTCGGCAAACCGGTTTTCCAGCCGCTCTACTGTCGGGTCGTGTTGAACTTCGCCCTGTCGGCGGCCGATCAGCTCGATATTGCGGTCGATGTCTTCGATCCGACGCTCGATGGCGCTCATCTGCCCGTCAAGCTTGCGGCCGGAAGCGGGGATCCGGGTGCACAGAACCTCCATCGCCCGGGCCAGTGCCGTGAGACGGTTTTCAATGTCGTTCAGACTGGTATCCGTCTGGCTGCGATCGAGACGCTGCCTGATGTCGTCAAGACCATAGGCAAGCGCCGACAGATCGCCGTCCAGCCTGGCCGGATCGAAAGGGGCCAGATGATGTTCGAGCGTGTCGAAACGGGTCTCGAGGCGGGCCATGCTGTCAGAACTCGCAAGACCGCGTATCAAGGTCTGAAGGTGTTCGAACTCCGCCATCAGCGGATCATCGGTACTGGCGGCCGCGTTGCTCAAAAGCCAGTCGACGCCTTCGGAAATTCTCAAGAGTTCGCTGCGGGTCTGTTCGTCGCTCGCCAGCGTGTCGGTCTGCCGGTCGAGATGGGAGAGCATGTCATAAAGGCCCGCCAGTTCATCACGCAGGCTGTCGGTGAAATCCTCGCGCACGGCGGCCCTGAGGTCCTTGAGCGTCGAACTGATCTCGCGCAGTTCGGCATTCGTGCGCACAAGGTCCGGATTGGTGGAAGGGCGTTCACGGCTGGGGCGCTCGCGGGGCGGCTGCGAAGGGGCAGGCCGGCGGGCGGATGCGCGGTTTGCCATCATGTCGGCAAGGCGGGATTCCAGACCCTCGATGGTCTGGTTGAGCGCGTCCAGGGAAGGTCTTTCTCCCCGTGCGTCCTGTGTCATCCGCGTTTGCGCCATGGTTCGTGCCCGCTCCGGTTCACGGTGCCTGTGGCGTATCAAGCGAAGCTGCCTCCCTCACGCGCGCAGGACCGCATCAACAGTTCTGAACCCCAGCTTTCGCCCAACATGGTAAAGAAGTTGTTAACTCCTGCATGAAACTTCGGACAGGAGAACCGGAAAACCCGCGCTCTTCAGGGATTTTTGTCGTGCAGGAAACGGTTTGAATGCACGCGGTCGCCGCTTTGCGGCGCCGGGCATTCAGGACGGGTGAGCGGTGATCAGGGTTGCGCCGAAGATGGCGCCGGGCTGTCCCTTTTTGCCGGTCGCCTGCAGCAGGATCGCGCAGCCATCGCTTTCACGCGGATCAAGTACGCGCGCCGGCAACGTGATGCGGGCCGGGGCACCATGCCACATGCCGACGGTCTGAACGTCGGTGACGATATTGCGATAGGTGATTGTCCGGCCCTTGTTCTCGCCGTCCTTGATGGCGACCTTGTCCTCATGCTTGAAATAGACAACGAGCACATCGGCCTTGCCGGTGCCCGCGCCGATATCGATCAGCACCTCGTCGCCGTTCATCGTCGTGGAAACGGGGACATTGAGGCCATCGCCATCGGCGGCAAGGGTTTCGAACGTCTGGTTGAGGTCGGCCACGTCGGTGCCGACCATCTGGGCGCGGCCGTTCAGGATCGCCTGTGGCGTGTAGACGCCGCTGCGGCCCATCGCCTCGCCATAGGCATATTGCCGTTCGGTGTTCTGGCGGCTGCTCATCGTGTCGGTCCAGCCGAGATAGTTCCAGTAGTCGACATGGTAGCTGAGAACGACAATGTCACCCTGGTCGGCAATCGCCGCCGCCGCCTTGTCCGCGGGGGGGCAGGAAGAGCAGCCCTGAGAGGTGAAGAGTTCAAGAACGCCGAGCGGATTCCGGATCTCGTCCGCCTGCGCCGTGGACAGGGCAAATGCCGCAAGAAAGGCGGCCGATATGAATGTCTGCTTCAGCACGGCAGCAACTTTCACCAGCTTATAGGGGCTGCGTTGTGTTTTCATCCAACGCCTGAAAAACATGATTGGCAATTTACCCTTTAACGAAATCAACGGGAAGTCACGATGGGGTGAAAAAGAGCCCGTGTCATCACACGAAAATGCGCGGCAATGGTCAACGGCTGAGCGGCAGTCCGCCATCCTCATGCATGCCGGCTCCAGGGTTGTGGTGTAGTGGTCACGGCGGACTGTGCGGCTGCGGCTTCATCCATGATCCGGGCCAGATAGCAATCCTGCGCGGTTTCGGCGAAACTGTAGGAAGAAATGCCGCGTTCCACGAAAACGCGCATGTTTTCAAGGCAGTTCGCAACCGCAATTTCATCATCAAACAGATGCGGTCCCGGGAAAGGATTGCGATAGACCCAGCGACCCGCAGCCACGATCCCGGCGTGATGATAGCCCTCGAAATTGACGAAATGCCCCTTGTCCATGCGCTGAAGCTCAGCCGTCATCGGCGTGCGCTCGTCAATCAGGTAGTCGATGCGTTCCGGTGTGATCTCGCCGCATTCGCCGCGAACCGTCACCCTGGGCGCGCGAATGCGGCTGCGGTGCTGGCCGTTGGCGAAGTCATAGACGCCGACCTTGTCGCCGAAATCGAATGTGGCGATGGTCTGGGCCGCGGCGATCACCTCATAGCGCTCGGGCTGATCGTAGCGCCCCGGCCCCTTGACCACCGGCAGCGTGATGCGGCTGGCGGTGACGGTGGCGTTTTCGAAGCCGATCCCCAGAAGTTTCCGCATCATGCTGATGCTGTGATAGGTCTGCAGGACCGAGACATGGGCATAGCTCGGCGTGCCGATCAGGCCGTCTAGGATCAGGGCCCGCATGGCCGAGAGCACCGGATGCAGGAAATATTGCTCGGCCACCTCGATTTTGGCACCGGCCGTGACCAGCGCGTCCAGTGCGAGCAATTGATCGTGATCGAAGGCTGCCGTTTCGAGGAGAACCGGGACCTGATGCGCGGCAAGTTCGCCAATCCGGTCGACAATATGCTCCGGACGTATGGAGACGACGGCAAATTCGGGTCGGGTGGCGGCAAGCAGGTCATCAATCGAAGCGAAGACCGGCACGCCCCATTCCTGCTCCAGCGCTGTCCGTTCGGCTGCCGGACGGCCGGTGACGATGCCGGTGGCACGAAAATGCGCGGGCAGGGCCTTTGCCACCCTGAGGAAGAATTCAGCCCTCCAGCCGGAACCGATCACTGCAAAAGGTATGGGCGACACGCTGCTTTCCTCCCCGAAATACTGTCTCCGGCATAGACAGTATCCGGTTCGGGTACAAGCCGATATGAAGAAGGCGGCCATTGGCCGCCTTCTTCAACTGCACATAAGAGCAGATTATTTCCAGTTGCGAATATCGACGAACCGGCCTTCGATGGCGGCAGCGGCGGCCATGGCGGGGGAGACCAGATGGGTCCGGCCCTTGTAGCCCTGGCGGCCTTCGAAATTGCGGTTTGAGGTCGAGGCGCAGCGCTCTTCCGGCTTCAGTCGGTCGTCATTCATCGCCAGACACATGGAGCAACCCGGCTCGCGCCATTCGAAACCGGCCTCGATGAAGATCTTGTCGAGGCCCTCGGCTTCCGCCTGTTCCTTCACCAGACCCGAGCCCGGCACGATCATGGCATTGACCCGGTCAGCGACCTTGCGGCCCTTGGCGACGGCTGCGGCTGCCCGCAGATCCTCGATACGACCATTGGTGCATGAACCGATGAAGACGCGGTCGAGTTCGATATCGGTGATCTTCTTTCCCGGTTCGAGACCCATATATTTCAGCGCACGCCATTTGGAGGTGCGCTTGGTCTCATCGGGAATATCATCGGGGTTCGGCACTTCACCGGTCACCGCGATCACGTCTTCCGGCGAAGAACCCCAGGAGACGATCGGCGGCAGGTTGGCGGCATCGAGCGTGACCACACGGTCATATTCCGCGCCCTCGTCCGTCGTCAGCGACTTCCAGTATTCCACCGCCCGGTCCCAGGCCTCGCCCTTCGGCGCGCGCGGGCGCTCCTTGATGTAGGCGAAAGTCTTTTCATCCGGTGCGATCAGGCCGGCGCGGGCGCCGCCTTCGATGGTCATATTGCAGACGGTCATGCGGCCTTCCATGGACAGGTCCCGGATCGCCTCGCCGGCAAATTCGATGACGTGGCCGGTGCCGCCGGCGGTGCCGATTTCGCCGATGATCGCCAGAATGATGTCCTTGGCGGTCACGCCTTCCGGCGCCTTGCCGTCAACGCGCACCAGCATGTTCTTGGCTTTCGACTGGATCAGCGTCTGCGTGGCGAGCACATGCTCGACCTCGGAGGTGCCGATACCATGCGCCAGCGCGCCGAAAGCGCCATGGGTGGAGGTGTGGCTGTCGCCGCAGACGATCGTCATGCCCGGCAGCGTAAAGCCCTGCTCGGGACCGACAATGTGGACGATGCCCTGGCGCTTGTCCTTCTCCGAATAATATTCCACGCCGAAATCGAGTGCATTCTGGGCAAGGGCTGCCACCTGAATGCGGCTTTCCTCGTTCTTGATGCCGTTGACGCGGTCGGGCGTGGTCGGAACGTTGTGGTCGACCACGGCCAGCGTCTTCAGCGGTGCATGCACCGTGCGACCTGCCAGCCTCAGACCTTCGAAGGCCTGCGGGCTGGTAACTTCGTGGACCAGGTGGCGGTCGATGTAGATGAGACAGGTGCCGTCATCCTGGCTGTCCACCAGATGATCGTCCCAGATCTTGTCATAGATTGTGCGAGCCTTGCTCATGATTTCGTAACCCATTTGTCGAGGAACAGGAAAAAGGCGCGGTTGCCCGCAGCCGGCATTGCTTTTTGAAAAGCATCAGCTAAGTCGGGCGTTGAGCGCGCCGGAAATCATCGCAAAGAAGCGGCTCGGCAGGCGCTTTCTGTCCTGCAGCACGAAAGGCCTTAGGGAAACGGCCGCGCTCTTTCTGTCAATGATCCTCATGGGCCGGTCTTTACCAGCTTTCCGGGGTTTCGGCAATCATTTACGAGAATGGTTCAAAACTGGCTTTGCGCCCGGTCCGTATGCGTTCTGAGAAGCATGAAGAACGGGTCGACGCCAGCGCGCTGACTGCCGCTGCTGACGGTGTGGGCGATGACATCATCATCGAGCAGAAGGTGTTCTGCGCCTTTCGCGGTGCCGGCAAGCACAGGTGTGGCAATGGAACCCAGTATCATCGGGTTTCCGGCGCCAGCCACAATGGCGCGGGTTGCATCCATTTTCGCTCCGTGTGACCGCAACCGGCCGAAATGGCGATTGCGGTTCTGCAATTCATGGGAGCATTGAGATAGGAATCGATTCCGGCTTTTTCTTGTTCGCGGCCGCCTTGGAGGCGGCAAAACGCAAAGAAGCCGCCCGGAGGCGGCTTCTCGAAACAGAATAAAGCGAAAAAGCTTATTCGCTCTTGGCTGCTGCGGCAGCTTCCTTCTCGGCCTTGGCAGCGGCGCGGGCTGCTGCGGCCTTTTCGCGGGCTTCGTCGTTCAGACGGCGTGCGCGAACGGAGGTGTCCTCGGCGATACGCGCGGACTTGCCGCGGCGGTCACGCAGGTAGTAGAGCTTCGCGCGGCGAACCTTACCGCGGCGGATCACTTCAACGCCTTCGACCTGGGGCGAATAAATCGGGAATACACGCTCCACGCCTTCACCGTAGGAGATCTTGCGAACGGTGAAGTTTTCGTGGATACCGCCGCCGGAGCGGGCAATGCAGACGCCTTCGAAGGCCTGCACACGGGTGCGGGTGCCTTCCGTCACGCGGACGTTGACCCGGACGGTGTCGCCGGCTTCAAACGGGGGGAGTTCGCGCTGACCCGCAATGCGCGCGGTCTCTTCAGCTTCGAGCTGCTCGATGATGTTCATCGGTCTAACCTCTTGATATCTTGCTTTAACGGCCAGAGCGCCCGACAGTCATCCTTTGGACAAAGCCTCCAGATTCGCCTTCATTCCAAGGCAGGAGCGTTACGCGGTTCTTCATTTGGGCAACCGGAAACACCGGTCAGGGCGGGCCTATAGACGTTTTTTTGGCCTTTGTCACCCCTTATTGCGGGGTTTTACGGCCGCAAACGCATCGGATTGCGCCCATTCGGTCCGCAACAGCCCCATCATCACGGTGTCCCAGCGCTCATTGTCAAAGCGCGCCGAGGAACGGCGTATGCCTTCCTTTGTGAAGCCAAAGGCGAGATAGGCCCGGATTGCCGCGGCGTTGTTGTCGTAGACATTGAGTTCGACCCGCATGATGCCGGGCTCCCTGAAGGCTTCCTCCACCAGAAGGGCAAGCAGCGGCCGGGACAAGCCCTTGCCCCGGAATTCAGGGGCAATGGCGATGCGGCAGAGCCTGGCGACGCCGTTCAGCCGGTCGAAGACGATCTGGCCATGGCCTGCGACGGTGTCGCCGTTTCTGGCTGTAAAGCACACAAGCGCAGGCTTTGAGCCCAGCATGTCGGCAGACCCTTCGCAAAGCTGTTCGTAGCTGAAGGGAAAGGCAAGCTGCGTGCCGCCCCAAAGCGCGGTCGTCCTGGCATCGTCAAACCAGCGCGACACAATGTCGAAATGCTCCGCTGCAAACGGTTCGAGCTGCAATGTCTCACTCATCGTCGCTCTCCTTGCCTGCGACAAGCTCGGGCCGGCGTGCGGCCGTCAGTCGAAGTGCCTGTTCGTGACGCCATTTGTCGATGACCGCATGATTGCCGGAGGTCAGTACGTCGGGGATCGTTTCCCCTTCCCATTCGGCGGGACGGGTATAATGCGGATGTTCCAGAAGCCCGTTTTCGAAGCTTTCATGGGTGCCGGAAAGCGCATTGCCCATCACGCCCGGCAGAACCCGGATGACCGCATCGAGCAGCACCAGCGCGGCAGGCTCGCCGCCGGAGAGGATATAATCGCCGATGGAAACTTCTTCGAGGTCGCGACGGTCGATCACGCGTTGGTCGACACCCTCGAAACGGCCGCAGACGACCACGGCGCCCGGGCCTTCGGCCAGTTCGCGCACGCGCGCCTGAGTTAGCGGTTTTCCCCGCGGGCTCATCAACAGGCGCGGCCGGTCGTCGCCGGCGCTGACGGCATCGATGGCACGGCCCAGAATATCGGCGCGCAGAACCATGCCCGCGCCACCACCGGCCGGGGTGTCATCAACGCTGCGGTGCCGGTCCTCGGCAAAATCACGAATGTTGACGGCATCCAGCGACCATTGCCCGCGTTCGGCCGCCCGGCCGGCAAGCGACGTACCAAGATGGCCGGGAAACATCTCCGGATAAAGAGTGAGGACGGTCGCCTTGAAGGACATCGCGGTTACCGGCCGTCGGGATCGGGAAAGTCCGGGGCGTCATCATCGCCGTCATCGATCAGACCGGCAGCCACCGGATCGATCAGTACCCGGCGGTCAGTGAAATCGATCTCCAGCACGGCGCTTTCGTTGAAGGGGATCAGCACCGGGCGGCGGCCCGGACCTTTCAGCTCGAGCAGGTCGCCGGCGCCGAAATCGAAGATCGCGCTGATGGCGCCGTAGCTGTTGCCTGCGTCGTCGAAAACATCGAGGCCCTCGAGATCGGCGTAGAAATACTCATCATCATCAAGCTCATCATCGGGCAGATTGTCCCGCTCGATGTAGAGATTGAGGCCGCGCAGCGCTTCTGCCGCGGTGCGGTCGTTCACCCCGCGAAAGCGGATGACGATCATGTTGTTCTTGCCGGGCCGGGTTTCGAGAATCTCGAACACACGCCCGTCCTCGGCATGCAGATTGCCGTAATCGCCGACCGTCAGCGGGTTTGTGGTAAAGCAGCGCACGCGCACATCGCCGCGCAGGCCCTGCGCCGCGCCAATGGTTGCCATCAATACCGGATCTTTGAGTTTATTGGGGCCAGCCGACATGTCGCCTAATATCCGAGTGCCATAGAAGCTCGGGCGCAAGTTTGTGATTGTCGAATTCCACAAGCACGACCTGCAAACCTGCGATCCGGGCCAGTTTCATCGCAGGTATACAGTCAGTGTCGCCAGATACAAGGATAATTCTTTCAACGCTTCGCTCATAAGCAAAATTGGCCATGTCCAGACCGATGCGCATATCAACGCCTTTTTGCTCGAAATCGGGTTTGAAATCGTCATCCGACAGTGCAGTATCGCCGATGGGAACGCGCCGCGGTTTGAACCCACGAAATTTGAGTTCGCCCTTTCGCACGGCGAACAGATCCTTCCGAGCCAGTTCCTTCAACCATGAATCCGAGCCGTCAAAGATGATTTCGTCACCGGAAATCGGCTTTCTCGCCTTTCCGTTGTAAGGTGCGCAATCATAGTAAAGCGCACGCAGAAGCGTCTCACCTTCGCCGACACAAATATGAGCGATTTTCTCAATGAAGTCCGGTATATATCGGTGACCTGCAATCCGGGAAACAACCCGCAGATGGCCACCGTCTATCAACACCGCAACCTTCATGCTCTCCTCCCCCTGGAATGCATAAAGCCTCCGCACCGGAATGCGGAGGCTGCATAAAAGCCCGCCTACGGGCGTAGCGGATATGGTTCAAATATAGGCCGTAGCCCGGAAAGGGTCAAGCAAACCGATTCGAACCAATCGCAGGGCCTTATTCCGAAGCTTCGGCAGCGGCTTCTGCGGCAGCGGCTGCTGCTTCTTCAGCCTTCTGCTTCTTTTCGGCAACGCGCTCTTCGGCCTTCTTGCCGGGCTTGGCCTTGTTCGGGTTGTTGCGGGCCTTGCGCTCGGCAATGCCGGCTTCGGCGAGGAAGCGCAGAACACGGTCGGTCGGCTGGGCGCCGGTGCCGAGCCAGTACTTCACGCGCTCTTCGTCGAACACGACGCGCTCTTCCGAATCCTTCGGCAGCATCGGGTTCCAGTGGCCGAGCTTCTCGATGAAGCGGCCGTCACGCGGGGAGCGCTCGTCGGCAGCGACGATGTGGTAGTAGGGGCGCTTCTTGGAACCGCCACGGGCGAGACGAATCTTGATTGCCATTCTGTTTTCTCCTTAAAGGCATTTCTTTGGGCCAAAACCCATTCGTTTCCTTGACCCTGTCTTCTGCGATCAGCGCAAGCCGACACTGGAATGACAGGGCATTTTCGATGGCCGATAACCGGCCTATTTCTCTGCACCACCGTGTTCGGCGGCGATCTGCTCATGATGCCGGATGACTTCCTTGATGATGAAGTTCAGGAAAGTCTCGGCAAAATCGGGGTCGAGATCGGCGTTTTTCGCCAATGTCCTCAACCGCGAAATCTGCTGTTCCTCACGCGCCGGATCGGCCGGCGGAAGGTCGTGTTTGGCCTTCAGGTGCCCGACTGCCTTGGTGCAGCGGAACCGTTCGGCGAGAATATGCACCAGTGCGGCATCGAGGTTGTCGATCGACTGGCGATACTGGGCAAGCTGCTCTTTGATTTCGGCGTCCGTCACTTCTTCTTCCCCTTGCCAAAGCCGCCGCCCAGACCGGGAAGCTTCGGGCCGCCGAGGCCGGGAAGTCCGCCAGGCGGCATGCCGCCCGGACCGCCGAGACCGCCGGCCTGCTTCTGCAATTCGGCCAGCTGGTTGGCGTCGAGCTTGGAAAGGTCGGGCATGCCGCCGCCCATTCCACCCATGCCGCCCGGCATGCCGCCGCCGCCCATCATGTTCATCATCTGCTTCATCTTGCCTTTGCCCTTGCCGCCCATGGCTTTCATCATGTCGGACATCTGGCGATGCATCTTCAGAAGCTTGTTGATATCGGCGGCAGACGTACCGGAACCTGCGGCAATGCGCTTCTTGCGCGAATTCTTCAGAACGTCGGGATGGGCGCGCTCATATTTGGTCATCGAGGAGATGATGGCGAGCTGACGGTTGAAGACGCTGTCGTCCATGCCGGCGGCAGCCATCTTGTCCTTCATGCCGCCCATGCCCGGCATCAGGCCCATAATGCCGCCCATGCCGCCCATGTTCTGCATCTGCTTCAATTGTTCGGCCATGTCGTTGAGGTCGAACTTGCCCTTGGCCATCTTCTGGGCCATGGCCTGGGCTTTTTCGGCGTCGATGGTCTCGGCGGCCTTTTCCACCAGCGAGACGATATCGCCCATGCCGAGGATACGGTCGGCGATGCGCTTGGGATGGAATTCCTCCAGCGCATCCATCTTTTCGCCGGTACCGATCAGCTTGATCGGCTTGCCGGTGACCGCGCGCATGGAAAGGGCAGCACCGCCGCGCCCGTCACCGTCCATACGGGTCAGAACCAGGCCGGTAATGCCGACGCGCTGGTCGAAGTTGCGGGCGAGATTGACGGCATCCTGACCGGTAAGTGAGTCGGCCACCAGCAGGATTTCATGCGGATTGGCCTGCTTGCGGATGTCCGACATCTCGACCATCAGCGGCTCGTCGATATGGGTACGGCCGGCGGTATCGAGAATGACGACGTCATGGCCGCCGAGCTTGGCCGCCTGTACGGCGCGCTTGGCAATGGCGACCGGGTCCTGGCCCTTGATCACCGGCAGCGTATCAACCGAGGTCTGCTCGCCAATCTGCTTCAGCTGCTCCTGGGCGGCCGGACGACGGGTGTCGAGCGAGGCCATCAGCACTTTTCTGCGGTCGCGATTGGTCATCCGCGCCGCGATCTTGCCGGTGGTGGTGGTCTTGCCGGAACCCTGCAGGCCGACCATCATGATGACGACCGGTGCTGGCGCGTTGAGATCGAGCGTGACGCCCTCGGAGCCGAGCATCTCGACCAGTTCGTCATGGACGATCTTGACGACCATCTGGCCGGGCTTGATCGACTTCAGCACTTCCGCGCCGACGGCCTTTTCCCGCACGCGGGCGGTAAAGTCGCGCACCACCTCCAGCGCGACGTCGGCTTCCAGAAGCGCCCGGCGCACTTCGCGCAGCGCAGCCGTCACGTCGGCTTCCGAAAGCGAGCCGCGGCCGGTCAGTCCCTTGAGGACGGAACCAAGGCGGTCCTGGAGGTTTTCAAACATAGCCCAATCCCTTTTCGTTTCGCACACGTCGAAACGTTGGCACCTCTGCCGGCAAATGCAAGACGCAAAGCAAAATTCCATCCGAGGGCGCATCGCGCTGTCGGATGTTGACCTCCGGGCTCTCTTTATACCTTTTCGGGCCCCGGTCGGTGGCTGAACGTCTTCACTGTCAGCAGATTTGTCGGCGATAAACCCCAAGATTGCGGCAAAGTCAAGCCATGGCAGGCGCTTTTGCGCATTTCGGGCCGTGGAACTTTTTCGCCGCTACCGCATATATATCCCCGTAGGCCGGTTGCGACAATCAGTGATGGCCAATAACTCCCGGATCAACCGAAAGGACCCTTTCATGATCCCCACGCGCATGCGGCTGCACAAGAAGAACCGCTATTATGCGGGTCCGGAAAGCGACCATTTCGACGGCACATTGTTCTTCAATCCCGATGGCATGAACCCGCCGGGCCTTGCGGAAGTCGCCAAATGGCAATTCGCGCACAAGCGCACGCCCTGGCCCAAACGGGTGGAATGCCGCTTTGCGCCGCACAAGCCGGACGCGCTTGTCGAGGGCAATGACATGCGGGTGACGATGATCGGCCATGCCAGCCTGCTGATCCAGGTTGCCGGCGTCAATATTCTGACCGATCCGGTGTTTTCCGAACGTGTGAGCCCGTTCAATTCGCTGGGCCCGAAACGGGTCTGCCCGCCCGGTGTTGCCTTTGAGGACCTGCCGAAGATCGATGTGGTGCTGGTCACCCATAACCACTACGACCATCTGAGCCAGACCTGCCTGAAGCGGTTGCAGGCCGAACATGCGCCCCGGATCGTCACCCCGCTCGGCAATGACACGGTGATCCACCGGAAAGTGCCGGATGCCATGATAACCGTGCTCGACTGGGGCCATCAGGCGCAACTGCCCGGCGGCGTGCGGGTTTTTGCGGAGCCCTGCCACCACTGGTCGGCGCGCGGGGTGATGGACCGGCGCATGGCGTTGTGGGCCGCCTTCGTGCTCGAAACCCCGGCCGGGCGAATCTATCACATCGGCGATACCGGTTTTCACGAAGGCCGGAACTACCGTGCCGCCGCGGAAAAATATGGCAGCTTCCGCCTCGCCAACCTGCCGATCGGCGCCTATGAGCCGCGTTTCTTCATGAAAAACGAGCATCAGGACCCGGTCGAAGCGGTGAAGGGGTTTGAGCTTTGCAATGCGGCCTATGCCGCCGGCCACCATTTCGGCACCTTCCAACTGACCGATGAGGGGCGGGACGATCCGGTGAAGCTCCTCAAGGCGGCGCTTGCCGATGCCGGCATTGACGAAGAGCGCTTTCGCCCGCTTGAACCGGGCGAAGCTTTCGACGTGCCGGAAACCGGCTGAGGGGCGCTGTGGTCAGCTCTATCTTCCGGCCAGGGCTGCCTCGGTCGAAGACGCCCCCTGGCGCTGTTTCAGCACATGTTCGCGCCAGATGGTGAACACCCCCGCGCCGACGACGATCAGCGCGCCGACGACCATATGCACGGTCAGCTGCTCCTTGAACAGCAGCACGCCGAAAAGCGAGCCGTAGACAAGCTGCAGATAGGTGATGGTCTGCACGGTGACGGCTTCCGTGACGGCAAGGGCGCGAATCAGCAGGTAGTGTCCGGAGATGCCGGTGGCGCAAAGCGCGATCAGCCAGCCCCAGTCTGCCAGCGGCACATCTTCCCAGAAGAACGGGCCGATAAGGCTGGTCAGCACCATGCCGACGACGCCGGTGTAAAACAGGCTGACTTCGGGTGAATCGTAACGTCCGGCAAGCCGGGTGAAGAGCGAATAGAGCGCGAATGTGAAGCAGCAGCCGACCGGCACCAGCGTCACCAGCGTAAATTCCTCGCCGAAAGGATCGATGACGATCAGCACGCCGCACAGGCCGATGACGATGGCGACCCAGCGACGCCATCCAACGCGTTCGCCGAGAAGCGGCACCGACAATAGCGCCACCACCAGCGGGGCCGACATGAAGATCGCCTGGCTCTGGGCAAGGCCGACAAGGGCAAAGGAGATGATCGAAATCAGGATCTGCGCCACCAGCAGGAAGGAGCGCCAGATCTGCAAGGTGGGATGCTCGGTCGCCACCGCCTTGCGAAAGCCGCCGGGCATTCTTGCCGCCAGAAGGATCACGAACACGCCGAAGGCCCAGTAACGCACCATTGCAATGAAAAGCGGAGAGTATAACGGGCCGAGATGGCGGGTGATCGCATCCTGAATGGCGAAGATCGAGATCGCGCCGAAGGCGAGAACAACACCGGACGCCTTCATGCCGTCGCTCCGTTGCACGACAGGCAAGGAGCGGAAAGGGCGGCGCGCCGGCAAACCGGCAATTCGGTCACCTGCGCAGCAAAAAGAGGAACTAACATCGTTTCAGAACTTTCGAGAAGGTACGGTCCGGTCAGAGGCGGCCGGGCCATTACGGGCAGCAGACTGTTTCAGGAACGCACAGGCGGCCGAAACGTTCACTGCCGGCAGACAGGATTATCCCGACATTACACACGATCAGCACCGACGCAAAGGTCGCGTAGGGCCGGAGGCGTTCCGTTCTCGCTTTTCGGCGTCATTTTTCGCTATCGTTCCGGCCGGCACTGGTGACGCCGCATGGTTTTGCCCATATAAGGCCGCTTGAAGGACTGGTGATGGAGCCTTGTGGCATGGCGGACAGTGACAGCATGGTGCGCATGGAGCGCATGAACGGACTTGGCAACAAGATCCTCGTCATCGATATGCGCGGGCGCGCCGGCAAGGTGACCCCGCAAGCCGCGATCCGCCTTGACGCCCATCCCGACACCGAATTCGACCAGATCATGGCGCTTTACGATCCCCGCGATGATGCGCCGGACGGCTGGATCGATATTCTCAATTCCGACGGCTCGATGGCGCAGGCCTGCGGCAATGGCACGCGTTGCGTGGTCGATTATCTGTCGCGCGAAACCGACAAGCGCCACTTTTCCTTCCGCACCATTGCCGGCGCGCTGTTCGCCGAGCGGTTGTCGGATACGCTGATCTCCGTCGATATGGGCGCGCCGATCTTCGAATGGGAGAAGATCCCGCTTTCAGGCACCGCCGCCGATACCACTCACATTGCCCTGCCGGAGCCGCATGAGGCCGACCCGGCGCTGCAGCGGTTTTCGGCCGCCTCCATGGGCAATCCGCATGCCGTCTTCTTCGTGCCGCGCGATGTCGACAGCTACGATATTCTCGCCTTCGGTCCGCGTTACGAGCGCCACCCGCTGTTTCCCGAACGCGCCAATATTTCGCTTGCCCAGGTCACATCGCCGTCCTCGCTGTCGCTGAAGACCTTCGAGCGCGGCGCCGGGCTGACGCTTGCCTGCGGTTCGGCTGCCTGCGCCGCCGCCGTCTCTGCCGCCCGTACCGGCCGCACCGGCCGCAAGGTCACCGTCTACCTGCCCGCAGGCGCGCTGGAGATCGACTGGCGCGAGGACGATGACCACGTGATCATGACCGGGCCGGCGGAACATGAATGGTCCGGCCGGGTTGATCCGGTGACGGGGGAATGGGAACGATGAAATCCGGCCGCGGAAAAGCGTCTTGCGCGGCACTTTCTGGCTGTGTGTTGACCTTTGCAGGGAGAAACCAGTGGCATCGTCACCGCAAAGCGAAGGTTTGAGCCGAAAGGGCTGGTGGCATCGCCGGGTCGTGACGCCTGCCTGCCGGTTTTATGCCGATCCGCCCGATGCCCTGAACGCGTTCTTCTGGATCGATTTCGTCCTGCCGGCCGGCTTTTACCTTCTGGTCTACAGCACATTGTCTTCCGTCGGCTTTTTTGTGCGGCTCTTTTTAGTGCAGCCCTCCGATCAGAACAGGGTGCTTGTCGTCACCATGGTCGTCAACCTGATACTCAAGCTGCTGCTGTTTATCGGGATTCAGGGCGGCAATCTTTATGCTGCAAGGCATTTCAGCAATTATCGCACGCTGTTTATCGCAATCTTCGTGCTGAATTTCATTGCTCTTCCCACCCGGGCGCCGGCTTTCATCCCTGCGCTTTTCAGCATCGTGCCGGTATGGTCCAACCTTTTGCATGACGGGTTTTTCCTGGCGCGGACCGGCGCGTTTTCCCCTGTGTCCCTGCTGGTGATGGCGTTGACCGGCGGGCCGGTTTTGTGAGGCGATGATTTTGGCAAGCCCTTCGGAACGTCTTGGTGAAGCATTGAAGCGGCGCTATCGTCGGTTTCGTGGCGATCACGCCACGCTGGCCGATGCCCTTGTCGCGGCATTGCGCATGCGCGATCCGGCCCTGAAGGCGTTTTTCTGGATCAATTTCATCCTGCCGGCGGTCTATGTGCTCTATATCAGCCAGCTTGGTTCCTGGAGCCAGTCCGCCGTCATCGCGCCGTTCAGACAGGGGCTCGCAGATGGCACGTTTACATTTCCCGAGCTCTACGCCGATCCCGCACGCGCTTTCATGATCTCCTGGTTCCCGTTGGAGCTGATGCTGCTGTCATTTCTTGTTCTGCAGGTCCTCAATCTGCGCTGCATGAAGCTGTTTCCCGATCGCAAACGGCTGTTCCGGCTTGTCCTTGCGGGCAATTTTCTGGCGCCCCTTGTCGGCAGTATCGGCATTCTCCCGGTGTTGCCGCGCCTTCCCTTCGACCTTGCCACATATGCCGTTCACTTATGGCTCCCGTAACATCAGGGTCTTTCAATTTACGGCCGGTTGCGCCATATAGCGGGCAACCGGACAAGACGACCAGCGATGACCATCAAGACCCTGACATTCGGCTGCAGGCTGAACACCTATGAGAGCGAAGTCATGCTCAAGGCCGCTGAGGAAGCGGGGCTTGGCGATGCCGTTCTGGTGAATACCTGCGCGGTGACCGGCGAGGCCGTGCGCCAGGCGCGGCAGGCAATCCGCAGGGCACGGCGCGAAAACCCCGATGCCCGCATTGTCGTTACCGGCTGCGCGGCGCAGACGGAGCGGCAGACCTTCGCCAATATGGCCGAAGTCGATGCGGTTTTGGGCAATGCCGAAAAGCTGGAAACGGAGAGCTACCGGGCCTTGCCGGATTTCGGCGTTTCGGCGGAAGAAAAGCTGATCGTCAACGACATCATGAGCGTGACCGAAACCGCGCCGCAGATGGTCGAAAGCATTGACGGCCATGTGCGCGCGTTCTTGCAGGTGCAGAACGGCTGCGACCACCGCTGCACCTTCTGCATCATTCCCTATGGCCGCGGCAATTCCCGTTCCGTGCCGATGGGCGCTGTGGTCGAACAGGCCCGCACGCTTGCGGCAAGGGGCTATCGCGAGATGGTGCTGACCGGTGTCGACGCCACATCCTATGGCGCGGACCTTCCCGGCGAACCGACCCTCGGGCTTCTGGCAAAGACGCTCCTGAAACACGTGCCGGAGATTGCACGCCTCAGATTGTCCTCCATCGACAGTATCGAGGTCGACCGCCATCTCCTCGACCTTCTGGCCGACGAGCCGCGTTTCATGCCGCATCTGCATCTCTCGCTCCAGCACGGCGACAACCTGATCCTGAAGCGGATGAAGCGGCGGCATCTGCGCGATGATGCGCTCGCCTTCATCCGGCAGGCCCGCGATCTTCGCCCCGGCATCGCCTTCGGCGCCGATTTCATCGCCGGTTTTCCGACCGAAACGGATGCGCATTTTGAAAACATGGTGCGCTTTGCCGAGGAAGCGGACATCGCCCGGCTTCATGTCTTCCCTTACAGCCCGCGTCCCGGCACACCGGCAGCGCGCATGCCGCAGCTCGACCGGGCCGTGGTGAAGGCGCGGGCAAAACGCCTGCGCGAAACCGGCGAGGCACTCAGAATACGCCATCTCGACCGGATGGTCGGCACCACCCAGACCGTGCTGACGGAACGCGGCGAAAACGGCCATGCGGAAAATTTTGCGCCTGTGGCAACGCCGGGGCTTGAGCCCGGCTTGTTCGTCACCGCCCGCATTACCGGTCACGACGGTTCCCGGCTTGAGGCGGAATTTGCGGGACACGCTGTCTGATATCCGATCTTCGACGTCTGGCGCGTTGACAAGGCGCGGTGACGCACGGGATAAAGAACCGCAAACGGCAAGAACAGGAAATTATTCCCATGGCCCTCGGCTTCATGAAAAACGTCTTCACCTTCGGCAAAAAGGACGCGCCGAAGGATGAGCAGACCGTCCTGCCGGAAGACGAGACCGAGGCGCCCGAAGCCGCAACGCCGGAACCGGAAGCGCCTGCCGAAACCGTCACCGAGGTCGAAAGCGCGGACCCGTGGGACGATGACAGCATTGTCGGCGGTGTTGTCGGTCCATCGCAGAGTGAACCGGAAGAGCCCGCGACCCCGGAAGAGCCTGCCGCCGAAACCCCGACCGCGCCCGAGGCTCCGCCCGCGGTTGAGGAGCCTGCGGTGGACGAACCAGCTGCCGAAGCATTGCCGGAAGCGGAACAACAACCTGACCCTGCCGCACCGAAAAATCGTGGCTTCGAAATCACCAGCGGCGCAAAGCCGGAAGCCGTACCGTCGCAGCCGGCCAAACGGCTCTCCTGGTTCCAGCGGCTGAAGGCCGGTCTGTTTCGCACTTCGCAGCAGCTTTCCGGTCAGATCGCAGCCCTGTTCACCAAGCGCAAGCTCGATGAGGAAGCGCTGGAAGAACTGGAAGACCTGCTGATCCAGGCCGATCTCGGCGTTGAAACCGCCATGCGCATCACCGATACGCTGTCATCGGAACGCTATGGCCGCGATGTGACCGGCACGGATGTCTCCCGGATCATGGCGGGCGAGATCACCAAGGTGCTGGGCCCTGTGGCAAAGCCGCTGGCGCTCGATCTTTCGAAAAAGCCGCATGTCATTCTCGTGGTCGGCGTCAACGGTACCGGCAAGACCACCACCATCGGCAAGCTTGCCGCCAAGCTGACGGGCGCGGGCCTGAAGGTGACGCTGGGGGCCGGCGACACATTCCGCGCCGCTGCCATCGAACAGCTGAAGATCTGGGCCGACCGCACCGGGGCCGATTTCGTCGGCACGAAACTGGGGGCAGATGCCGCCGGCCTTGCCTATGACGCCTTCAAACGCGGTCAGGAAAACGGCTCCGACGTCGTCATCATCGACACGGCGGGCCGGTTGCAGAACAAGGCAGAACTGATGGACGAACTGGCCAAGATCGTTCGCGTGCTCGGCAAGCTCGATCCCGACGCGCCGCATACCGTGTTGCAGACGCTCGATGCCACCACCGGCCAGAACGCCATGAACCAGGTGGAAATCTTCCGCAATATCGCCGGCGTCTCCGGCCTTGTGATGACCAAGCTCGACGGTACGGCGCGCGGCGGCATTCTGGTGGCGATTGCCGCCAAACACAAATTGCCGGTCTATTTCATCGGCGTCGGCGAGGGGATCGACGATCTCGAACCGTTCGAGGCGGAAGAATTTGCCCAGGCGATTGCCGGAACCACGGAAGAAGAACAGGCCTGATGGGCGGTTGCGCCCGTAAAATAGCCGTTATTGGGGTTGAAGGAACGCCGCCCCCATATGATATGAGCCGACGATCCCACGCACAAGAAACGACAGGTCATGAGCGAACCCACCGAAAAACTGACGACCGAACAGAAGGAAGAACCTTTCCTGAAGCTTGTCTTCGAGCTTGGTCCGTTGCTGATCTTCTTCTTTGCCAATCTGCGCGGCGAATGGCTGATGAGGACATTTCCGGTGCTCGCACCCATCGGCTCGCCGCTTCTGGTGGCAACCGCACTGTTCATGGCGGCCACAGTGATTTCGCTGATCGCCTCGCGCATCGTCATGGGCAATATTCCGATCATGCCGCTGGTCTCCGGCGTCGTGGTGATGGTGTTCGGCGCGCTGTCGATCTGGCTGCAGGACGAGACCTTCATCAAGATGAAGCCGACCATCGTCAACGGCTTGTTCGCCGCCGTGCTGCTCGGCGGACTTCTCTTCGGCCGTTCGCTGCTCGGCTATGTGTTTCATTCCGCCTTCAAGCTCGATGACGAGGGCTGGCGCAAGCTGACGCTCAGATGGGGCCTGTTTTTCGTGTTTCTGGCGATCCTGAACGAGGTTGTCTGGCGCAATTTCTCCGCCGATGCCTGGGTCAATTTCAAGGTCTGGGCCACCATGCCGATCACCATTGCCTTCACGCTGGCCCAGATGCCGCTGATCATGCGCCATTCCACCGAACCGCTCGGCGAGGAAAAGAAGGACGAGGGGTAAGCGGGTTTCGGCTTCGCTGTATCTGCGGTCGTTTTGCCGGCACGTTTCCAAACCACCGTCATCCCGGCCTTGAGCCGGGGTGACGGCAGAGCATGTGTTGCGGTCTGTGTCTCAGTTCATCAGCCGCGAGGCCGGGCCGATGGTGCGGTTGATGACCGGCAGGATGTCCTTTGCATAGGATGCGGGGTCGATCGGGCCGACCTTCTTGAAGATGATCGTGCCGTCGGGTCCGACCACGAAGGTTTCGGGCACGCCATAGACGCCCCAGTCGATGACGGCCGCGCCGCGCTTGTCGACTCCGATGGCGGAATAGGGATTGCCGAGTTCGCCAAGAAACCGCAGGGCGTTGTCGGGATTGTCCTTGTAGTTGATGCCGACGACGTTGACGTCGGGGTTTTCGGAAAGCTCCATCAGGAACGGATGCTCCTGCCGGCAGGGCACACACCACGACGCGAACACGTTGACGAGGGTGAACTTGCCCGCGATTTCCGCGCTGGTGAGCGCCGGGCGATTGCTGCCCTCAAGCGGCGGCAGGTTGAGTGCGGGCGCCTGTTTTCCGATCAGCACGGAGGGAATTTCCGAAGGATCGCGGCCAAACAGGATCTGCCAGCCGAAAACGGCGAACAGGGCGGCAACCACGATCAGCGGCAGGGCCGCCATCAGGGTGCGGCGCTTTCCCGAGCCCCGTTTTTCGTCGCCGTCATCGCTCATCATCGTTTTCCCGCGCTGCGCCGTCTGGCGCCGGCCTTTTCGAAGGCGGCAAGTTCGCGTTTGCGGGCGCGTCCATCCAGCATCAGCCAGGCGACGAGGCCGGCAAAGACCAGTGCCGTTGCGCCATAGGCTGCGGAAATGAAGAAGGTGTGGCTCATCATTGCGTCCTCGGCTCGCGCCGTGCGACCGGCGCTTCGGCCCGGCTGGCGGCCACCCGGCGCATGGCGGCAACGCGGCGGCGGTAGATTTCGTTACGCATGGCAACAAGATGCATGGTGAAGAAGGCAAAAGTATAGGCGAGCGCCATGACCGCCAGCGGCCACAGGAAAACCGGATCGATGGTCGGGCCGTCGAGGCGGATCACGCTTGCCGGCTGATGCAGCGTGTTCCACCAGTCGACGGAAAACTTGATGATCGGGATGTTGACGACGCCGACGAGAATCAGGATCGCCGAAAGCCGTGCGGCGCGCTGCGGCTCATCCACCGCCCGGTTGAGCGCGATGATGCCGAGATACATCAGGAACAGGATGAACACCGAGGTCAGCCGCGCATCCCACACCCACCACGCGCCCCACATCGGCTTGCCCCAGAGCGAGCCGGTCAGAAGCGCCAGAAAGGTAAATGCCGCGCCAATGGGGGCTGCGGCCTTGTGGGCGACATCGGCCAGCGGATGACGCCAGACCAGCGTGCCGAGCGCTGCCACCGCCATCACCATGTAGCACATCATCGCAAGCCAGGCCGCCGGCACATGAATATACATGATGCGCACCGTATTGCCCTGCTGGTAATCGGCTTCGGAGGTAAAGGCGAGACAGAGGCCGACGACAAACAGCACCAGCGTGATTGCGATCATGAACGGCAGGATGCGGCCGACAAGGGAAAGAAACCGGGTCGGGTTTGCAAGCCCCGCAATCATGCCCACCTTTGGCTTCATCTCATTCATCGCAGCAATCCATCCCTGTTGCTCCTATCGGGTTTCGCTCAATCGTCACCCTGACGCAAGGCCAGGCTGGCGGCAAGCGGCCCGACAACGGCAAAAAAAAGCGTGAGCGCGACGAGGATCAGGAAAGGCGGCAGAAACGCCTCGATTTCCGAGGTCGCCGCATAGCTGGCCCCCACGCCGAAAATCAGAACGGGGATCGACAGCGGCAGGATCAGGATCGGCACCAGCAGTCCGCCGCGCGGCAGCGAAACCGCGATTGCCGCACCCGCAGCCCCGATAAAGGTGATGGCGGGCGAGCCGGCAAGCAGCGTGACGAAGGATGCGCCAAGGCCGGAAAGGCCGACATTCATCAAAAGGCCCATGACCGGCGAAAGAATGACGAGCGGCAGCACATAGGCGGTCCAGTGCGCCAGGCATTTGACGAGAACGATCAGCGCCAGCGGTTCGTCCTGCATCTTCAGAAGGTCGAGCGAACCGTCATCGCGCTCGCTGCGAAACAGCCGGTCGAGGCCGATCAGCGTCGACAGCAGCACTGCAATCCAGACCATGGCCGGGCCGATTCGCGCGAGCAGCGCCAGGTCCGGACCGACGCCGAAGGGCACGGTTGCAACCACGCAGAGGAAGAACAGCAATCCGACCAGCGCGCCGCCTCCGGCGCGTACGGACAGAACCAGATCGCGAAGGAAAAGCGCGCCCATGGCTTAAAAATCCTCCGCCAGAAACGGGTCGGCGCCGATATGCCGAGGCCCGGAAAATTCAAGCACCTGCTGATTGGCAAGGCCGAGCGGCTCATGGGTTGCGGCAATCACGATGCCGCCTTCGCCGAGATGTGCGTTCATCAGCGTGGTCAGGGTCTTTCTGGCGGCCGAGTCGAGGGCGGCGGTCGGCTCATCCAGCAGCCAGACCGGCCGGTGAGCCACCAGAAGGCGGGCAAAGGCGATTCGCCGTTTCTGGCCGGCCGAGAGATAGCCGAAGGGCAGGTCGAGCGTGCCGGAAAGCCCGATCGCCTCGGCGGCCTCGGCGATATCACGCCCCGTACCACCGGCAAAATCGCCCATCATCTTCTGCCAGAAGGCGAGGTTTTCACGTGCCGTCAGTTCCGGTTTCATGGCGTTCTGGTGGGCGAGATAATGGGCGGCAGGGGCAAGCGGCCGGCCTTCCGCATCATCACTGTCGAAAAACAGCGCCGTGCCGCCGGTCGGCCCGACCAGCCCCAAAAGCGCGCGCAGCGCCGTTGATTTGCCTGCGCCGTTCGCCCCGGTGAAGACTATGCTCTCGCCGGCGCGCAGCGAAACCGCGAGATTACTGAAGATCAGCATGTCGCCCCGGCTTACCGAAAGGCCTGCCGCCTCGATGCGCAATGCCATCATTACCCCTTCGGCGAAGGCCGCCGGACCCCGTAACTTGTCGGTTGATAAAAAAAATTTAAATTTCAACCATTGTTTATCTGGCACCTTTCTTAGAAATTATCTATACAATGCGCAACCACGCCAGCGGCCGGCGTGAAACACATCCTTGTGCCGAACCTGGGGCATTATGTCCCGCGTGCGGACAGCGGAAATGGTCGCACCCGCATCCTGATGTCGTAAGTACATAGGCGTTCGCACGGCTGGTTGAGGCCAATCAGAATGAGCGGGGTTTTATCCGTGGCTAAATCACTCGACAGTTTTGAATGTCGTTCCACACTCGATGTGGACGGAAAAGAGTATGTTTACTTCAGCCTGCCCAAGGCCGAAGCAAACGGGCTTGCAGGCGTTTCGAAGCTTCCTTTCTCCATGAAGGTGCTTCTGGAAAACCTTCTTCGCAACGAAGATGGCCGCTCGGTCACCAAAGACGACATTATCGCTGTCGCCAAGTGGCTCAACGACAAGGGCACCGCGGGTGCTGAAATCGCATATCGTCCGGCCCGCGTGCTGATGCAGGACTTCACCGGCGTTCCCGCCGTTGTCGACCTTGCGGCCATGCGTGACGGCATCGTCAATCTCGGCGGCGACCCGGAAAAGATCAATCCGCTGGTTCCCGTCGACCTCGTCATCGACCACTCGGTCATTGTTGACGAATTCGGCACGCCGCAGGCTTTCGCGCACAATGTCGAATATGAATACAAGCGCAATGGCGAGCGCTACCGCTTCCTGAAATGGGGCCAGCAGGCGTTCAAGAACTTCCGCGTTGTTCCCCCCGGCACCGGCATCTGTCATCAGGTGAACCTCGAATATCTTGGCCAGGCTGTCTGGACCAAGGAAGAAGACGGCTCCGAAATCGCCTATCCCGACACCTGCGTCGGCACCGACAGCCACACCACCATGATCAACGGTCTCGGCGTTCTCGGCTGGGGCGTTGGCGGTATCGAGGCCGAAGCGGCGATGCTCGGCCAGCCGGTCTCCATGCTGCTGCCGGAAGTCATCGGCTTCAAGCTGACCGGCGAGCTGAAGGAAGGTGTCACCGCGACCGACCTCGTGCTCACCGTCGTGCAGATGCTGCGCAAGAAGGGCGTTGTCTCCAAGTTCGTCGAATTCTACGGCCACGGCCTCGATTCGATGACGCTCGCCGACCGCGCCACCATCGGCAATATGGGCCCGGAATACGGCGCCACCTGCGGCTTCTTCCCCGTCGATGGCGAGACGCTGCGCTACCTCGACATGTCGGGCCGCACCAAGGACCGTATCGCGCTGGTTGAAGCCTACACCAAGGCACAGGGCATGTTCCGCGAAGGCGATGGCGACGAGCTTGTTTTCACCGACACGCTGGAACTCGACCTCGGCGATGTCGTGCCGTCGATGGCCGGTCCGAAGCGTCCGGAAGGCCGCATCGCGCTCGAAAACATTGCCTCCGGTTTTTCCGATGCGATGGTCAACATGTACAACAAGGAAGAGGGTGACCTCGGCAAGCGTTACGCCGTCGAGGGCACGGATTACGACCTCGGCCACGGCGATGTCGCCATTGCCGCGATCACGTCGTGCACCAACACCTCCAACCCGTCCGTGCTGATCGCCGCCGGTCTTCTGGCCCGCAACGCCGTTGCCAAGGGTCTGAAGACCAAGCCGTGGGTCAAGACCTCGCTGGCGCCCGGATCCCAGGTCGTTGCCGAATATCTGGAAAAGGCCGGTCTTCAGGACGATCTCGATGCGCTCGGCTTCAACCTTGTCGGTTTCGGCTGCACCACCTGCATCGGCAATTCCGGTCCGCTGCCGGGCCCGGTCTCCAAGACCATCAACGACAAGGGCCTGATTGCCGCCGGCGTTCTCTCCGGTAACCGTAACTTCGAAGGCCGCATTTCGCCGGATGTTCAGGCCAACTACCTGGCCTCTCCGCCGCTGGTCGTTGCCCATGCGCTGGCCGGCACGGTGACCAAGGACCTGACCACCGAGCCGCTCGGCGAGGACAAGGACGGCAACCCGGTCTACCTCAAGGACATCTGGCCGTCGGCCAAGGAAGTCCAGGAGACGATCGAGAAATACGTCACCCGCGAGCTTTACGAAAGCAAATATGCCGACGTGTTCAAGGGCGACGAGAACTGGCAGGCGGTTCAGATTCCCGATGGCCAGACCTATGCTTGGGACGACAACTCGACCTATGTCCAGAACCCGCCCTATTTCGTCGGCATGGGCAAGACGCCAACGGCCGTTTCCGATATCAAGGATGCCCGCATCCTCGGTCTGTTCGGCGACAAAATCACCACCGACCACATTTCTCCGGCCGGTTCGATCAAGGCGCAGTCGCCTGCCGGTGAATATCTGATGGGTCACGATGTGGCGGTTGCCGACTTCAACCAGTACGGCACGCGGCGCGGCAATCACGAAGTGATGATGCGCGGCACCTTCGCCAATATCCGCATCCGCAATCACATGCTCGGCCCGAACGGCAAGGAAGGTGGCTACACCATCCACTATCCGTCCAAGGAAGAGATGTCGATTTTCGACGCGGCGATGGAATACCGCAAGGAAGGCGTTCCGCTGGTCATCTTCGCCGGCGGCGAATACGGCAACGGCTCCTCGCGTGACTGGGCGGCCAAGGGCACCAACCTCTTGGGCGTGCGCGCCGTGATTGCCGAAAGCTACGAGCGTATCCACCGCTCGAACCTGGTCGGCATGGGCGTCATCCCGTTCACCTTCGAAGACGGTGCAAGCTGGGAAAGCCTCGGCCTGAAGGGCGACGAAACCGTCACCATCGAAGGCCTCGCCGATATCAAGCCGCGCGAAAAGAAGGTTGCCAAGGTGACCTTCGCCGACGGTACGGTGAAGGACGTTCCGATCCTGTGCCGCATCGACACGCTCGACGAGCTCACCTACGTCAACAATGGCGGCATCCTGCAGACCGTTCTGCGCGATCTGGCCGCCTGACAAGGCGCGCATCATTGATGTGAAATTTGAAGCCGGGCGGTGAAAATCGCCCGGTTTTTTGTGCCCGGTCCACCTCGGGCGCGGCTGCGATTTTCCTGTTCTTTGACGGGTGGAGACCGGGAAAACCGGGCCGGGCTCTTGCACTCGGCTTTCCATTGTCGCAAGGTGAGGCAGTTCGAGTATGCCGGTTTCCCGGTATTCGTGTCGGCCGGGAGGGGCGATGTCTTCCCGCGCTGTCGGTAGCAAGTGATCACAATCCATGAGTTATTCTGCTTTTGATCATCCTGTGCTTTCGGGTCTGGTTGGCGACGATGAGGTTGCCGCCTTCTTTTCGCTCGATGCCGAAATCAGGGCGATGCTGGCCTTCGAGGCCGCGCTTGCAGAGGCCGAGGCCCGCGCCGGTGTCATTCCAGAAGCGGCGGCCGAGCGCATCGGCGCTGTCTGCGCCACGTTTTCACCCGACATTGCCGCATTGAAGAAGGCGACCGGGCGCGACGGCATCGTGGTGCCGGACCTCGTGCGCCAGTTGCGCGCGGAAGTCGGGCCGGACGCGGCTGATTATGTCCATTTCGGCGCCACCAGTCAGGATGTCATCGATACCTCGCTGATGATGCGGCTTTCGGATGTTTCGACCCTGCTGATCGACCGGCTGGACCATCTGTTCCAGCGCATGGATACGCTCGAATCGCGCTTTGGCCAGAACGCGCTGATGGGGCGCACCCGCATGCAGCCAGCCATGCCGATCACCGTGTCGGATCGCCTGCGTGCCTGGCGCGAGCCGGTGCTTTATCTGCGGCAGTTCCTGCTGCGTGTCGACAGTCAGTTGTTCGCGGTCCAGTTCGGCGGCGCTGTCGGAACCCTGCACCGCCTGCCGGAGCAGGCCGTCGAGGTCAGGGCAATGCTTGCCGATCTTCTCGGCCTGATCGATGCGCCGCAATGGCAGAACCAGCGCAATGTTCTGGCTGAATTCGCTTCGGCCATGTCCCAGATTACCGGCAGCCTCGGCAAGTTCGGCCTCGATATCGCGCTTCTGGCCGAAATGGGCGAGGAAATCGAGCTTTCCGGCGGTGGCGAATCTTCCGATATCGAGGGAAAACGCAATCCGGTAACAGCGGAAGTGCTGGTGTCGCTGTCCCGCTTCAATGCGGCGCAGCTTTCGGCCATGCATCTGGCACTGGTGCATGAACAGGAGCGCTCAGGTGCGGCTTGGACGCTTGAATGGCTGACCCTGCCGCAGATGGTGGCTGCTGCTGCCGCCTCGCTCAAACTGGCCGACTGGCTGTGCACCAAGATCACCCGCCTCGGGACCTGATTCCGGCGTTGATAGTGTCTTGACCAATTGCACTGATTTGAGGGTGCTATGGTCCTTGATCCTTCGGTTGCCACCGGTAAGGACCACACGGGATTCAACGGCTTGTATGAAAACCTGTCCGGCGCGCAAACCGCTGGCAGACTATTGTCAATTGATATGATTTGCCGCACGATGGGACATGACCAAATGGCGTCCCAATCCCAGGCTGATCAAACGACCGGCCTATCTTTCCCTTGCCGAGCAGATCGCCGGCGCCATCCGTGATGGCCTGCTGGTCGACGGCATGCGTTTGCCGCCGCAACGCGAGATGGCGGCCGATCTGAAAATCTCCGTCCAGACCGTCAGCCGTGCCTATGAGGAACTCTCCAGAAGGGGGCTGGTGGTTGGCGAAGTCGGGCGCGGGTCCTATGTCAAATCGGTGTCGACTGCGCCGGAACGCCCGCATCTGAGCGAAGGCGCGTCCGGTGTCGTCGATCTCTCGATCCTGAAACCGGTCTGCGAAAGTCGCAGTCTCGGCCGGTTTCGCAACGCCTTCGCCGAACTTGGCAGTTCCATGCCGCCGGATATGGCCTTTTCGATGATCCCGAATGCGCTGTTCCGGCGCTATCGCATGGCCGGCGTCAACTGGCTTGCGGCCTGCGGGCTGAAAGTGCCGCATCACGGTATCACGGTGACCAATGGGTCCAGCGATGCGATGACGGCAGCCTTCATGAGTGTCGCCCCGCCGGGCGCGGCGCTGGCGGCGGAAGACCTGACCCACCCGATGGTCAGGCCGCTCAGCAGCTATCTCGGCATTGACCTCGAGCCGGTCGCTGTCGATGCCGACGGGCTGTTGCCGTCTGCGCTGGAGGCGCTGGCCGCCCGCAAGCGGCTGCGGGCGATCTTCCTGCAGCCCTCGGCCGCCGGTCCGCGTGGAACGCTGATGAGTGCGCCGCGCAGACGCGCGATTGCGGCGATTGCCCGCAGATATGATCTTGCGATCATCGAAAACGATGTGCTGGGACCGCTGGTGGAAAACCGGCCGCCGCCGGTCGCCGCCTTCGCGCCGGAACGCACGCTTTATATCACCGATCTTTCCAAGAACACGATCCCGGGTCTGAGATGCGGGTTTCTGGTCGCGCCCGACCGGTTCGCGGCCGCCGTTTCCAATCGTTACCTTGCCGCCAACTGGATCGCGACGCCTGTGATGGCGGAAATCGCCAGCCGCTGGATTGTCGACGGCACGGCGATGGAGCTGGTCAACTGGCAGCGCATGGCGTTGAAGCGCCGCCGGGCGATTGCCGAAAAGGAACTTGCGGGTGTTGCCTGCGCCATCACCCCCGGTGCGCTGCATGTCTGGATTCCGCTGCCGGGCGGGATCAACGAGACAGCCTTTGTCGATCGCGCCCGCCACCGCGGCGTGGCGGTTGCCGCGGGCAATTCGTTCCGCTCAGGCCGGGAACCCACCGCGCCTGCCATTCGGGTTGCGCTCGCCGCCTCGTCGGAAATCGAGCTTTCATCATCGCTGGCGCTGATTGCCGCCATGCTGGAAGAAGGGGAGCGCAAGTCGCGCCCGGCGGTGGCCGGCAATGGCTGAGGGGGTGCCGCCAGCCGTGCTTGCGCGCCGGCCGCTGTTTGCCGTCGGCAGCCGGAAGACCGCCGGCAGCCCACCCGCACTTGCCGCCGAAACGGCCGTGGCAATGAGCTATGGCGGTTCGTCCCATGCGGTACTGATGGCCACACCCGCCGACCTTGTCGACTTTGCCTATGGTTTCAGCCTTACAGAGGGCATCATCCGGCATCCGGACGAAATTTTGTCGGTCGAGATCGTTGCCTTCGAGACCGGAATTGACCTGCAGATCGCGCTTGCGGAGGATCGCTCGGCCGAACTGGCGGCAAGACGCCGCTCCATGGCCGGTCCCGTCGGCTGTGGTCTGTGCGGGCTGGAAGGTATCGAAGCCGCCATGCGACCGGTTCCATCGGTCGAAGATGATCGGTTTTCAATGACCGCCGACGACATCGACCGGGCAATGACCGCCCTTTCCGGTCTCCAGCCGCTGTTTGCCGAAACCCGCGCCGTGCACGGTGCGGGCTTTTATCGTCCGGACAAGGGCATGACGGCGGTGCGTGAGGATGTCGGCCGCCATAATGCGCTCGACAAGCTCATCGGCGCGCTGGCCCGTGAGCAGATGGCTGCCCGGCGCGGCGCCTTTGTCGTCACCAGCCGGCTTTCCGTCGAAATGGTGCAGAAGGCGGCGATTGCCGGTGCCCCGGTGCTGATCGCGGTTTCACAGCCGACGGCCCTTGCGGTCGAGACGGCGGAAAAAGCCGGTATCACGCTGGTTGCAAGCGCACGCGGCGACGGATTTTCGGTATTCACCCATGGCGCACGCATCAAGTCTTGACGACCGGGCGTAGAACCCGGCCGTTCAGACTGCTGACAAAGCTCGTCCCTCGTTCTTTCGTCATACCGGCCTTGAGCCGGTATCCAGGGCCGCTTGTTGTGTGCTTTCAGAAAGAGTCTTTGCGCGCAAGGACTTGGCCCTTACTAGATTCCGGCTCAAGGCCGGAATGACGGCGGGGGTGTAGGCGAAGCTGTGATTGCTTACAGGGTTTGTCAAAGAACTTGACGGCCGGGTGTAGAACCCGGCCGTTTTCCGTTTGACGTGTCTTACGCGGCGAGCTGTTTTGCCTTGCGGGCCCGTCCTTCGGCGTCAGCGGCCCTGATGGCGGCAACCACGTCCTTGGGCGTAACCGAACCGGGCACATTGCCCATCGTATCGGCCGGGTCGCAGGCCAGTTTTGCCACTTCGAGCAACTGCT
This sequence comes from uncultured Martelella sp., assembly GCF_963677965.2. NCBI lineage: Bacteria > Pseudomonadati > Pseudomonadota > Alphaproteobacteria > Hyphomicrobiales > Aurantimonadaceae > Martelella > uncultured Martelella sp. Next base: position 1,144,345 of record NZ_CAXXFM010000001.1, on the reverse strand, counting down.
CGTCCGTTGCATCGCCGATGCCGATATCGGCAAGCGTCATCGGCAGGCCGATCGCTTCGCAGAAGCCATAGACGGCATTGACGATTTCGCGCGGGCGTTTGGTCAGCATCAACAGCGACTGGGTGCCGATCGCGACCTTTTCGCCATGCCAGTAGCCGTGCGTACCTTCAAGCGCGGTCAGGCCATTGTGGATCGCATGGGCGCCGGAAAGCCCGCCGCTTTCAAAACCGAGACCGGACAGCAGCGTATTGGCCTCCACGATCCGCTCGAATTCCGGTGTCACGATCTTCTGAGAGGCCGCCGCCTTGGCCGCCGCGCCATCGGCAAGCAGCGTGTCGAAACACATGCGGGCCAGACCATAGGCCGTCATCGAGCCGACGCGGCCGGTCATGTTGGCGCTGCCGGTCTGTTTGCAGTCTTCCGCCTCGAACCAGGTCGAAAGCGCATCGCCCATGCCGGCGACGAAAAGGCGGACCGGCGCGCCGACCACCAGTGTGGTATCGACCAGCACCACATCCGGGTTTTTCGGCAGCACCAGATAGCGTTTGAACGCCCCTTCGGCGGTATAGATCACCGAAAGCGCGCTGCAGGGCGCATCTGTCGAGGCCAGCGTCGGCACGATCACCACCGGCAGGCCGGCGGCGTGGGCGACGGCCTTGGCGGTGTCGAGCGCCTTGCCGCCGCCGATCCCGGCAATGACATTGGCCCCTTCCGCGGCCACGCGCTTGCCAATGCGTTCGATTTCCTCATCCGAGCATTCGCCGTTGAACGCCTCCACGGCGATTTTCGCCTTGTCGTCGGTCTTGACGGTATCGCGCACCAGCGCCATCACGCCCTTGTCGACGATCGCAAATGCGAAATTGCCGAGACGGGCGATTTCCGTAGTGAGCTGGCTGATTGCATCGGACCCCTGGACATAACGTCCGGGAAAAATGGTTGTTGAGATCATTGTGAGCCTCCAATCTTTGCCGCAAAAAAAGCTGCGGGCAGGATGATCGGACGCGCCGACGGGCGCTGCCGGTCACACCTTAATGAAAGGTCCGGAATGCGGCCTTTTCAAGGGGTATGTGCGGGAATTTGTGTTTTTATTTCAATTGCTTTTTGGTCATTTTACAGCGGCGCAAAGCCACCTTGATCGCCGTCATTTTCCCGGCAATGTAAGATCAGGAAAAATCGCTTTCGCAGGACTTGTGCACTTGCAATCGTCAGATTTTATGCCGATTTTTTAAAGGCCGGCTCCGGGGTATCCGGGCCTTTAAGAGGATATCTATGGACGACCACTGTGCGCTGCTTGTGTCCGCCTTGACCGCAAGCCCGCTGATTTCACCCATTCTGGAAAATTTCGACCGTATCGGCCTGCCTGATTGCTGGCTGGTGGCCGGCGCACTGGCGCAGACAGTGTGGAACCGGCGCTTCGGTTACGATCCGGGCCATGGCATCGCCGATATCGACATCGTCTATTTCGATCCTGGCGACCTTTCTGAACGCGGCGAGGCGCGGCAGGCCGCGCGGGTGCGGGCCTTGTTTGAAAGCGTGCCCGCATGGATCGACGTCAAGAATCAGGCGCGTGTTCATCTGTGGTACGCCGAGCGTTTCGGTTACGGGATCGAACCGTATGACAGCGTTTCCGACGCGATCACCACCTTTCCGGCGACGGCCACGTCGATCGGCATCAGGCCGGTTGCCGACGGCTGGCAATGGGATGCGCCCTTCGGCTTTGACGACCTGATGAGCGCCACGGTGCGGCCCAACAAGACACAGGCCTCGCGCGAAGTCTATGAGAATAAGGCGGAGCGCTGGCAGACGCTGTGGCCGGAACTGGATGTCATCGGCTGGGATGACTGAGGTTTCCTCCTCTGCCACGCCTGTCCTGCCTGCGGTTTCCGGCTGAGCATCGCACCCTTTGACTTGACCGGCGGATGGCGTAGAAGGCGGAGCGAAGGCCGGCTGCGGGCCGGAAAGCGGCAGAACGGGCAGAGATGACGAAGAATGGTGCGAAAGCGGTGGTGAATGCGCGCGGGCTGGTGGACCATGCCCTGGTGCGCCCCGAGGAGCATGCGCGTCTTCAGGCCGTGGAGGAGAATTTCCGCATCCGCATTCCCGCCCATGTGCTCGATGCGCTTGAAGGCGCAGAGGCGGGCGATCCGCTGCGCACCCAATATGTGCCCGATGCCCGCGAACTCGACCATCGCAACGACGAAAGCGAAGACCCGATCGGCGATCAGGTGTTCGAGCGCGAAAAGGGTATCACCCATCGCTATCCCGACCGCCTGCTCTTGAAACCCACCCATACATGTCAGGTCTATTGCCGCTTCTGTTTCCGCCGGGAGACGGTCGGCAGCCCCGACGCTGCGCTGGATCGTGCCGAGCTTGAAACCGCACTCGATTATATCCGCGCGCATGAGGAGATCTTCGAAGTCATCCTGTCGGGCGGCGATCCGCTGGTGCTGTCGGACCGGCGGCTTGCGGCGCTGATGGAAGCGCTCGGCGAGGTCGCCCATGTCGGCGTTATCCGTTTTCACACCCGCGCGCCGCTCGTCTCGCCGGAACGGATCACCGACGGGCTGATCACGGCACTGAAACGCGCGCAGAAAACCGTCAACATCGTCATCCACGTCAATCATGCCCGCGAACTGACGGATGCGGTGAAGGCAGGACTGGCGCGGCTGGCCGATAACGGCATCCCGCTTTTTTCTCAGACTGTCCTGCTGAAGGGCGTCAATGATGATGCAGAGACGCTAGCGGCCCTGTTTCGCGCGCTTTTGACCAACCGGGTCAAGCCCTACTATCTGCATCATCTCGATCACGCCAAGGGGGTCAGCCATTTCGCCGTGCCGATTGCGCGCGGTCAGGCGATCATGCGGGCGCTGCGCGGCCGGGTATCGGGGCTTTGCCTGCCGACCTATGTGCTCGATATTCCCGGCGGTCACGGCAAGGTGCCCATCGGACCGGTCTATCTGGACGAAGTGGAACCGGGAGACTATCGGGTCGAGGATTATCAGGGCGAAAGCCACGCTTATACCGACTGGCGCTGAAAGCCGGTGCGGGCCAGTTGCGCCGCGCCTTCTGCCGTATCAAGCGCGGGAAAAAGCGCCGTGCCGGACAGGTTTTCGACAATCGTCCTGCCGATTGCGGGCGAAAGAGTCAGCACGCCGCCGGTAAAGGCCACGGGAAGGTTGCCCGCCCGCGCAATCATAATGTTGCCGAGCCGGGCCAGCTCGCGGCCGGCGTCGTTGAGCAGGCTTTGCGAAAACCGGTCTCCGGCGTCTGCGGCTTTTGCGACGGCCAGAGAAAGCGCACCGATCTTTCCCCGGTCGCCGCCATAGACGAGGCGCTTGATCACCGCCCAGTCATCGCTGCCGACCGCCTCGAAAAGCGTTGTGGCAAGTGGGGCCATATCGCCATAGGTGCCGTCTTCATCCAGCTTGCGGTAGAGCGCGCGCAGGGCGCAAAGCGCAATCCAGCCGCCCGAACCCGCATCGTCGATCATCAGCCCGCGCCCGCCAATGCGAAACCGCGTGCCGGACGCGTTGATATGGGTGGCGATTGCCCCGGTGCCGGCTGAAACCAGATGACCTTCGCCGGGCGCAAACAGCACGCGGGAAGCCAGTTCGATATCGTCAAGCAGGATCAGGCGGTCCGTTGCGATTCCGGTCGACGGGCCGATGATTGCGGAAATCGCGTCAAAAGCGCCCGGATCGTAGCCCGAAAGCCCGATTGCGGCGGCATGGATTGGCCCCGGCAGGCTTGCGCCAATGCGGGCAAATGCCGCTTCAAGCCGCGTTCGATCTTCGGGCGTTCCGAGAAGCGCGCTTGCGCCGGGTGCACTTCCGCGCCGAACCAGCGCCCCCGCCTCATCGACGACGGCAAAGCGGGAAGCCGTGCCGCCGATATCGCATCCGAGGAAGTGGCCGCGCATCGTGCTCGCCTTACGGGATCGAGGCCAGCCATTCGGGCGTTGCGAATTTCTCCGCCGCAAGCGTCTCGGCGGCCTTGTATTCCTCCGGCGTTACCGTGCCTTCCCGGCCGCCGTTCAGCTCCGTGAAGGTGGCCTTCATCCGGTCGATCACCGCGCGGCGGTCCAGACCAGTCTGGCTGCGCACGGGGTCGACGCGTTTGGCAGCACTCTTGGTGCCCTTGTCGGACAGTTTTTCGCGGCCGATCCTCAGCACCTGCATCATCTTCGCGGCATCCATGTCATAGGCCATGGTCACGTGATGCAGTACGGTGCCGCCGCCATAGCGCTTCTGCGCCGCGCCGCCGATCTTGCCCTTTGAGCTCGAAATGTCGTTGAGCGGCTTGTAGAAGGCATCAACGCCCAGATCATTCAGCGCCTTCAGCACCCAGCTGTCGAGAAAGGCGTAACTATCGGCAAAGCTCATGCCGTCGACCAGCTCGCCCGGCGCATAGAGCGAATAGGTGATCGCGGTGCCCGGCTCGACGAACATCGCGCCGCCGCCCGTCACCCGGCGCACGGTCTCGACGCCGAGCCGTTCGGTGGCTTCCAGATCGACCTCGTTTTTCAGCGACTGGAACGAACCGATGATGATCGCCGGCCGCTCCCATTCCCAGAAACGCAGCGTCGGCGCCCGCCGGCCTTCGGCAACGGCGCGGGCCAGAACATCGTCGATGGCCAGATGCATGGTCGGCGTCTCTCCGCCGGTATCGATGATTTCCCATTCGAAATCGCGCCAGGTCTTGGCCGCGCCGAGTGCCCGGCGCACGGCGATCGCGATCGATTCGACGCTGAAGCCGATGAGGGCCGCATCCGGCCGCAGTTTCGCTTTCAGCGCTGCGACCATGGTTTCCGCCGAACTGTCGGCAGGCAGGCCTTCCAGTGCCGCGCAGAGATCGGCAAGCGCCTCGGGCGGTTCGAGGAAGAAATCGCCGGCGATCTGCACATTGGTCAGCTTGTCGTCACGCACTTCGAGATCGGCCACCACCAGCTTGCCGCCGGGCACCTTGTATTCGCCATGCATCTGTTAGAACTCCTGCCTTGCCATTATCGGGTCCGGAAAACCGGTTGTCCCTTCCATAGCCTCGCCGGTCCGGTGCGCGCAAGCGAGGCATTGGCGGGCGGTGTCATGGAAAGGTCGTGAAAATCGGTCTATCTGATATCTGAGGCCGCAACGGGAGGAAGACGCGATGGTTGCCTTCGAGCATTTTGCCGAAATCGATGATGTCTGGGGGCTGACGGAACGGGTGGAAAGCCTTCGCGAACTGGTCACCAACGAGGCGCGCGCCATCCTGCAGGGCTTCGGGCCGGAGGTGGCATCACAGCCGGGCGTCGTCAACCTGGCGCATTATCTCGCGCTGCGCCACCACGATGTGCGCCCGCTCCAGCGTGCACTGATGCGCCATGGCCTGTCCTCGCTCGGGCGGCTGGAAAGCCGCGTCCTGCCCACGCTCGATGCCGTGCTCGTGGCTTTGGCCGCGCGTGCGGGCCGCCCAAGCGCCGTGCCGTTGCCGTCGGTGGAGGATTTTTTTGCCGGCGAAGAACGGCTTGAACAGGCAACCGATCTGATGTTCGGTCCGCCGCCGGTGCATCGGCGCAGCCGCATCATGGTCACGCTGGCCACGCAGGCGGCCGACGATCCCGCATTCGTCGCCGATCTTGTCCGCCGTGGCATGGATATCGCCCGTATCAACTGCGCCCATGACGGGCCGGAGGCCTGGCGGGCGATGGCAAACCATGTGCGCGCGGCAGGCGATGCCGCCGGCCGGCGGATTGCGGTGCTGATGGACATCGCCGGGCCGAAGATCCGCACCGAAAAGGTCGCGCTTGCCGAAAACAAGCTGAAGGCCAATGTCGGCGATCGTATTCGCCTGATTGCTTCGGGTGAGCCGTCTCTTACCGACGATATTCGCTTTTGCGTCAGCGTTTCGTTGCCGGAAATGGTGACCCGGCTCAAGGTTGGCGACCGGGTTTTGTATGATGACGGCAAGCTGCAGACCGTGGTGACGGAGGTCGCCGACGGCATGGCTGTTATCCGGGTCGAGCGGGCAAAGGCCAAGGGCGCACGGCTGAAACCGGAAAAGGGGCTGAACCTGCCCGATACCGCGCTCGGTCTTTCACCGCTGACGGCCAAGGATGAGGGCGACATTTCCACCGTGATCGAATGCGCCGACATGGTCGGTTATTCCTTCGTTTCGCGTCCCGAAGACCTCGATCTGCTGGATCGGGAACTGGGGGCAGGGGGCAATGCCAGTCCGGGGCTTGGCGTTGTGGCCAAGATCGAGCGGCCGGAGGCGGTGAAAAACCTGCCGGCCCTGATTGCGCGCGCCGCAGGCCGTCGCGAATTTGCCGTGATGATCGCCCGCGGCGACCTGGCCGCCGAAATCGGCTTCGAGCGACTGGCGGAAATGCAGGAGGAGATCCTGTGGATCTGCGAGGCGGCCGGCGTGCCGGTGATCTGGGCGACGCAGGTTCTCGAAAATCTGGTCAAGACCGGCGTTCCCTCGCGCGGCGAAATGACCGATGCGGCAATGGGCGTGCGCGCCGAATGCGTGATGCTGAACAAGGGCGATGCCGTCTGCGAGGGCGTTTCCACCCTCGACACGCTGCTCGCCCGCATGGACGAGCACATGTTCAAGAAGACCCCCGAATTAAGGGCGCTGAAGAGCTGGTAGCTCTGTCTATCCCTTGTCCAGCGTCGGCAGAACGGTGGCGACGATCGAGGCGTCGAGGGATTCGTAGGCCGCAAGGTCGATGGTCTCGTAAAGCTCGGCGCGGGTCTGCATGTCGTCCAGCATGGCCTTGGTGGAGCCGGTCTGTTTCAGCGTTGCATAAAGCCGCTCCTGCGCCTTGTTGGCGACCCGGAGCGAAGATACCGGGAAGATCACCATGCGGTAGCCCATCGCTTCGAACTCGGAGGCCGTCATATAGGGCGTGCGGCCGAATTCGGTCATGTTGGCCAGAAGCGGCACGCCCTCCATGCGGGCGGCGAATTCGCGGAACATGTCGACCGTATTCAGCGCTTCGGGGAAAATCGCATCGGCGCCGGCTTCCATGAACAGTTTTGCGCGCGCCACGGCGCCATCAATCCCCTCGCTGGCGGCCGCATCGGTGCGGGCGACGATGTAGAGGTGGCGGCGGGCTTTCGCGGCGGCGGCGATCTTGGCGGCCATGTCATGCGGATCGGCGAGCTTCTTGTCGTTGAGATGGCCGCATTTCTTCGGCAGCAACTGGTCTTCGATGTGCACGCCGGCCGCGCCTGCATCCTCGAAGGTGCGCACCATATGCATCACATTCAGCGCCTCGCCATAACCCGTATCGCCGTCGACCAGCAGCGGCAGGCCGCTGGCGCGGGCAATCTGGCGGATGAAGAAGGCGACCTCGTCGACCGTGATCATGCCGAGATCGGGAAGGCCCATGGAGGCCGTCATCGCCGCGCCGGAAAGGTAGAGCGCATCAAAGCCGGCCTTCTTTGCCTGCAATGCGGCCATGCCGTTGTGCACGCCGGGCATGGTAACGATGCCGCCCGCTTCCACCTGTCGGCGCAGGCGAAGCCCGGCGGGTTCTTGCGGAAGGTCTGCGGAAATCAGATAGGGCATGGGAGATATCCTGTCAGTTGCGGTCTGCCATCGGCACGAAGGGGCGATTGTCGGGGCCGATGTAATTGGCGGCAGGGCGGATGATCTTGCCGTCCTCGCGCTGTTCGATGATATGGGCCGCCCAGCCCGCCATGCGGGCAATCACGAACAGCGGCGTAAACATCGCCGTCGGCACGCCCATCATGTGGTAGGAGACGGCCGAGAACCAGTCGAGATTGGGAAACATGCTGCGCGCATCGGCCATGGTGGTCTCGATCTGGTCGGCGATTTCGAACATCTTCATCGCGCCGGCCTCTTCGGAGAGCTTGTGCGCGACCTCTTTGATCACCTTGTGGCGCGGGTCAGCGACCGTATAGACCGGATGGCCGAAGCCGATGATCACCTGTTTCTGTGCCACCCGCTCGCGGATATCGGCATCGGCCTCTTCCGGCGTGTCGTAGCGTTTCTGGATCTCGAAGGCGAATTCGTTGGCGCCGCCATGTTTCGGCCCGCGCAGCGCGCCGATCGCGCCGCAGACGGCGGAATAGAAATCGGTGCCGGTGCCGGTGATCGAGCGGGCGGTGAAGGTCGAGGCGTTGAATTCGTGCTCGGCATAGAGAATGAGCGAGGTATGCATCGCCCGGACATGGCTTTCGCCGGGCGACTTGCCGTGCAGCAGATGCAGGAAATGCCCGCCGATGGAGCTGTCATCGGTCTCCACATCGATCCGCCTGCCGTTATGGGAGAAGTGATACCAGTAGAGCAGCATCGAGCCGAGCGAGGCGATCAGCCGGTCGGCAATGTCGCGGGCACCCGCCTTGTTGTGGTCGTCAGCCTCCGGCAACACGCAGCCCAGCACCGAAGCGCCGGTGCGCATCACATCCATCGGATGGGTGGCGGCGGGCAGTTCCTCCAGCGCGCCGCGCACGGCTGCCGGCAGGCCGCGAAGTGCGGCAAGCTTTTCCTTGTAGGCGGCAAGGGCGGCCCCGGTCGGCAGCGTGCCATAGATCAGCAGATAGGCGATTTCCTCGAAGTCGCAGGTGTCGGCAATGTCGAGAATATCGTAGCCGCGATAATGCAGGTCGTTGCCGCTCTGGCCGACCGAACACAGCGCGGTATTGCCGGCGACAACGCCCGAAAGCGCCACGGATTTCTTCGGTTTCCTTGCGTCCGTCATGATCTCTCCTCCCGATCACGCGCCGCCCGTCCCGCCCTCCTCAAGGCCAGATAGGCGGCATCTGTCTCATCTCCAGTCGAATATGCCCGTCCTTGCCGGCGCACCCAGCCTGTCCGGCGACACGGTGAAATTCAGCCCGACAAGGTCGTCGGGCGCAAGCGACATCAGCCGCTCGACGGTTGCCAGGAACCGGTCCTGTTCGTCTGCCGCAATCACCCCGTCGGCCAGCATCCGGAACTTTTTCACATAGTCGGGCCGCGCAAACGGGCGGCTTCCCAGCGGATGGGCGTCGGCGACGGCCAGCTGATCCTCGATGATCCGGCCGTCCTCCATGGTGACGATCACATGGCCGCCGAAGGCCTTTTCCGCCGGGTCGTGGCTGTGATAGCGCCGTGTCCATTCCGGGTTTTCCGCCGTGGTGATCTTGTGCCACAGCGCCACGGTCTCGGGCCGTTTGGCGCGCTCCGGCGCATAGGAGCGCTCATGGTGCCAGCCGCCGTCCTCAAGCGCGACGGCGAAGATATACATGATCGAATGGTCGAGCGTTTCGCGGCTGGCGTCCGGGTCCATTTTCTGCGGGTCGTTGGCGCCGGTGCCGATCACATAATGGGTGTGGTGGCTGGTTTCGATCAGGATCGATTTCACCTTTGTGAGATCGCCGATCTTCGGGCCCATGCGGCGGGCAAGGTCGATCAGCGCCTGGCTTTGATATTCGGCCGAATGTTCCTTGGTGTAGGTGTCCATGATGGCACGCTTGGCCTCGCCCTTTTCCGGCAGCGGCACGATATATTCAGCGCCCGGGCCGGAGAGGAGGTAGGCGATAAAGCCGTCCTCGCCCTCCCAGGCCGGAGACGGTGCGCCTTCGCCGCGCATCACCCGGTCGACGGCCTCGACTGCCATCTTGCCAGCAAAGGCCGGGGCATAGGCCTTCCAGCTCGAAATCTCGCCCTTGCGCGATTGCCGCGTCGTGGTCGTCACATGCAGCGCCTGCTGCACGGCCTGATAGATGGTCTCTGTATCGAGCCCGAGCGCGGTGCCGATGCCGGCCGCCGCCGACGGACCCAGATGGGCGATATGGTCGATCTTGTGTTCGTGCAGGCAGATGCCCTTGACCAGATCGACCTGGATTTCATAGCCGGTGGCAATGCCGCGCACCAGGGCCTCGCCGGAAAGCCCGCAATGCTGGGCAACCGCCAGAACCGGGGGAATATTGTCGCCGGGGTGGGAATAGTCGGCGGCCAGAAACGTGTCGTGATAGTCGAGTTCGCGCACGGCCACGCCATTGGCCCAGGCCGCCCATTCCGGCGAAAACCGGGTGTCGGCGGCAAGGCCGAAGATCGTGGCGCCGGGCGAAAACGGATGGGCGGTTGCCTGCGCCCTTGCGCTGACGGCCGGACGGCGGGCGATGGAGGCGGCGGCCACGGCGGCATTGTCGATGATCCGGTTGCCGATCATCTCCACCACATCATCATCAAGCGCCACGGGATCGGCCGCAACGGTTGCGATCTTCCAGGCCAGCTGGTCTTCGCGTTTCAGGTTTTCCGATGATTTGTGGGTGCGCACCGTGTGCTCGTGCATGACATCTCCTCCCGCTTAATGCCACCGCCGTTTTGTTCCAATAGGCGTCAATTGTCCATTGGCGGCAATGCAGCCATTAGTCTTAGGCATTTTGGCGGTCTCACGCAAAACGGCCCGCTTGCGGCGGGCCGTTTATCATCGTGCGGTGCGGGCAGATCAGCCTGCGGCAACGGTGCGTTGCTCGATTTCCTCCAGCGTGACGCCCTTGGTCTCCGGCGCTACCGCAATGGCATAGAAAATGCCGATCACGCAGAAACCGGTGAAGATCGCGAAGGTCCCGACAATGCCGATGCCCGCCAGAAGCTCGGGGAAGAGCAGGGCGACGACGAAGTTGAAGAACCAGTTGGCGACAGAGGCCAGCGCCATGCCGCGCGGACGCAGCCTCAAGGGAAACAGCTCCGCCATGTAAAGCCACGGCAGCGGGCCGAGGCTGACGGCAAAGAAGGCGATGAAGGCGAAGATCCCGATCATTGCCAGATAAGGCGTCGCGGCGATGTTGATCATGGTTGCAACCGTCACCAGCGCCATGGCCGCGGATGTTCCGATAAAGCCCATGATCAGCAATTTGCGCCGTCCCATGGATTCAACGAGATACATGGCGACGACCGTCAGCGCGACATTGACAACGCCGATGCCGACGGTCGCCAGAAGATCGGTCGTGGTGCCGGAAAAGCCGGCATTCTTGAAAATTTCCGGGGCGTAATAAATGATCGCATTGATGCCGGAGAGCTGCTGAAGCACGAACACGATCATCGCGAAACTGGTAATCGGCAGAATGCCCTTTTTCAGAAATGTGCTCCAGGATGGCTTTGCTTCCTCGTCCTTCGCGCTTTCCTTGATTTCGGCGATGATCCCGTCAATCTCGGCGTCGGAGGATTCCGGCTGCAGTTTGGCGATGATGTCGCGTGCCTTGTCGGCGTTGGAATTCAGCGTCAGCCAGCGCGGGGTCTCCGGCGAAAGCAGAATGCCGACGAGGGCAATGATCGACGGGAAAACGCCGACGCCGATCATCCAGCGCCAGTCGCCGGAACCACCGAAGGCTGCATCCGACATGTAGGAGACCATGATGCCGATGGTGATCATCAGCTGGAAGGCGGAGACGATGGTGCCGCGAATGCGCGCCGGCGCCACTTCCGCCAGAAACATCGGGGCCGTCATGGCCGATGCGCCGATGCCGACGCCGATCAGAAGGCGCGCCAGCGTCAGGATGTACTGGTTGAAGGCAAGCGCCGAAATCAGCGAGCCGACCAGAAAGATCACGGCGCCGAGGATCAGCATCGGCTTTCGCCCGTAGCGATCGGTGGTGACCATGGCGACGATCGTGCCGCCAACCGCGCCGAGCGGAACGGCGGATGTGATCACCCCTTCCATGAAGGGCGTGATGGTGAAATCCTGTTTGATGAACGGCAATGCGCCGGAGATCACGCCCTGGTCAAAACCGAAGAGCATGCCGAACAGTGCCGCCACGATGACGATGGCGATAAGCATTGGTTTCCTCCGCATTCCAAAGGCGTTGCCGGGTTTCCGGGACGCCGTTCAGCTTTCTTCCTTCACCGAACCCTTATACCAAGAGTCAATGATTAGAACGCATATGACCGGAGCGATTTTGAAAGCCGGCTAGGCGAAAACCGCAGTCGTAGCCATAGCTACGGCGAGGATTTTCAACGACGCGGGCTTTCAAAAGCGCCCGGCCCTGAAAGGGTGCGGCTGGAATGGCCACCGAGGGCGTCAAAATCCTCGCGCGATGCTTGAGCATCGCTCTGCGGTATTTTCCTACTCGGACGACCATTCCAGCGCGCATCATATGAGTCCTAATCATTAACTCTTGGTATTAGTCTGTTTTTGTGAACGGTAGCTGAAAATTTTGCTTTTCGCCAATCTTTAGGGCAACTTTAGGATGTAATACGTGTAATTAACTCAATTCGGTTGATTTCCTGTCGCCGAAGCATTTGTCGGCGCCCCTTGACCGGGCCGGCCGACGTGGTCATAGATATGCCCATCCGAGGGGTGCGATCTTCGTGGAAGATGCTGAGATGGCGTTTGCCGAACCCTTGAACCTGATCCGGGTCATGCCGGCGTAGGAACGGAGTTTGGTGTTGAGCGACACGCCCAGAATATCAGCCTGTTTTGTTACGTCCGCTGCCCGGCTGTACCGGGGAGAGGGGTGTTGAAGCAGAGCCTTTATGCGGTTTTCCGATTTTGTCTGGTGGTTTGCGCCCTGATCCTGCTCTGGCAGGCGGTGGTCATGGTGTTCGAGCTGCCGCGCTATATCCTGCCCGCCCCGCTTTCCGTCGCGGTCAGGCTGTGGAGCGGACACGCCTATCTGTTTGCCGAAGCGCTGGTCACGCTGCGTGAGATCATCGCAGGCTTTGCCGCCGGTGCGTTGTTCGGCGCCGGTGCGGCCTTTCTGCTTGCGGGCTTTCCCCGTTTCGGCCGGCTGGTCTGGCCTGCGCTGGTGGTGCTGCAATCCTTCCCCGTGTTCGTCATCGCGCCCATGCTGGTGCTCTGGTTCGGCTTCGGCATCGCGTCCAAGGTGGTGATGACGACGATCATCGTGTTCTTTCCGGTCGCCTCCAATTTTGCCGACGGCCTTGCCCGTACCGACAGCGCCATCGTCAAGGCCGCGCATCTCGATGGCGCCGGCCACTGGCAACTTCTCGTCCTCATCAGGCTTCCGCTGGCCATGCCGCAGCTATTCTCCGGCCTGCGCATTGCCGCACCGCTTGCGCCGCTGGGCGCGGTCGTCGGCGAATGGGTTGGCGCTGCCGGCGGTCTCGGCTTCGTCATGGTGCAGGCCAATGCCCGCATGCAGGGCGAGACTGTGTTTGCGGCCATGCTGATCCTGGCGCTGGAAGCCGTTCTGTTTCGAAAGGCGGTGGATCTCGCCGCTCCCTTTTTCACCCGCTGGTCGCCACAGCCATGAGCGGCCGGTCTGTCCTGACAAGGAGGAATGAATGCTCAAGAAACTGACCCTGATTGCCGCGCTGACATTGTTGCCCGGCATGGCCGCTGCCAATGACAAGCTCGATGTCATTCTCGAATGGTATGTGAACCCGGACCACGCGCCGCTGGTGGTCGCCCAGCAGCAGGGCTATTTCGAAGACGAAGAACTGGATGTGACGCTGGTGCCGCCGGCCGATCCGTCCATGGTGCCACGCATGGTTGCCGCCGGGCGCGCCGATATCGGCGTTCACTACCAGCCGAACCTCTATCTCGACCACGCCGCAGGCATCGACATCAAGCGTTTCGGCACGCTGGTGTCCACGCCGCTCAACACGCTGACGGTGATGGCGGATGGTCCGGTGCAGTCGCTTTCCGATCTGAAGGGCAGGAAAATCGGCTTTTCCGTCGCCGGGATCGAGGAGACGGTCGTCTCCGCCATGCTTGAAAGTACCGGCCTGTCGCGGGATGACATCACCCTGGTCAATGTCAATTTCGCGCTCACCCAGTCGCTTCTTTCCGGCCAGGTCGATGCCACGATCGGCGCGTTCCGCAATTTCGAGCTGACCCAGATGGCCATCGAAGGCGAGGAGGGACGAGCCTTTTTCCCGGAAGAAGACGGCGTTCCGGTCTATGACGAGCTGATCTATGTGACCCGCAGCGAACTGCTCGAAGATGACCGCCTGCCGCGTTTTCTCGATGCTGTTGAACGCGCGACAATCTTCATCACCAATCACCCGGACGAGGCCTGGGGCCTGTTCGCCGAGGCCTATCCTGATCTTGATGACGAACTGAACCGTGCAGCCTTTGCCGATACCGTCGCTCGCTTTGCCAAGAGCCCGGCGGCCTTCGATGCCGGTCGCTACCAGCGCTTCGGCGCGTTCATGGCGGCAAACGGCTTGATCGAGGAAGCGCCCGCGGTTTCGGAAATTTCGGTTTCGCTTGCGGGGCGTTAGTGACGCTGGCCTTAAATCGCCACAAAAGCACGATAGAAGATACGAAAATACCGAAAGGCGGCCGGTGGCCGTCTTTCGCGTTTCGGTCTTTTGTGCATTTTGAAAGACGGGCGGCGTCCTGCTGCCCCAAAGAGACCGATCTCGTAAACGCTCGAGCGCCTCAGGGAGATCGGAACATGAAACTAGCCGGCCTTGTGCTGGTGGTGATCGGCCTTGCCACCTTGACCATACGCTTCGGCCTTTATCACTATCGCGATGTTGCGGGCGATATCGAGGGCAGCCTGCTGACCCCGCTTGCCCATGTCATCCTGCTTTTCGGTGCCATGTTTCTGGCATTGCATCTGGTGTTGCGCCTTGTGCAGCACGTCATTGGTCATCACTGAAAAGGCTTGCCCCCGGATGCGCCGGGGACAATCCTTTCCAAACCCTTGTCAGCCGAGAACCGTCGTCACCGCCTTCTTCGTCGCGGCGACGATCTGGTCGGCTTCTTCGCGGGTCAGGCACAGCGGCGGGGCATAGCCCAGAATGTCGCCTTCCGGCATGGCGCGGGCAATCACACCTTCCGACAGCAGGGCGGCGGCCAGCTTGTAGCCGATCTTTTCTTCCGGATCGAAGAAGGTGCGGGTCTCGCGGTCCTTCACGAACTCCACGGCCAGCAGCATGCCTTCGCCGCGCACATCGCCGACATGGGCGTGTTCGCCCAGCGCATCCTGCATGGCGGCGCGGAAATAGGCGCCGGTCTCGCCGGCATTCTTCACCAGGCCCAGTTCGTCGATCAGCTTCAGATTGGCGACGCCCGCCGCCGCGCCGATCGGGTGCGCGGAATAGGTCCAGCCGTGCCCGATCGGGCCGTTTTCATCGGTGCCCTGTTCCAGAACCTTCCACATCTTCTCCGAAACGATGCTGCCGGAAAGCGGCGCATAGGCCGATGTCAGCCCCTTGGCGATGGTGATGAGATCGGGCTTCAGGTTGAAGTGCGCCGAGCCGAACATCGAGCCGAGACGGCCAAAACCGGTAACCACCTCATCGGCGATCAGCAGGATGTCGTGTTTTTCCAGCACGGCGGAAATCGCTTCCCAATAGCCTTCCGGCGGCGGGACAAGGCCGCCGGTGCCCAAAACCGGCTCGCCGATGAAGGCGGCAATCGTATCGGCACCCTCGCGCTCGATGCGGTGTTCGAGTTCGGCGACGCAATAGGCGACGAAATCGGACTCGCTCATCGCCAGGTCCTTGCGGCGGAAATAATAGGGGGCTGTGGTGTGGAACACCTTTTCCAGCGGCAGGTCGAATTTCTTCTGGAAGCCGGGCAGGCCGGTCAGCGAACCGGTCATCAGCCCGGAGCCGTGATAGCCGCGCCAGCGCGAGATGATCTTCTTCTTCTCCGGCCGGCCGAGGATGTTGTTGTAGTACCAGACGAGCTTGATATTGGTCTCGTTGGCATCCGATCCCGACAGGCCGAAATAGACCTTGGACATATGCTCCGGCGCGCGGTCCATCACCATCTTTGCCAGATTGATCGCCGCTTCCGTGCCGTGGCCGGCATAGGCGTGGTAATAGGCGAGTTCCCGCGCCTGATCGGCAATCGCCTCGATGATGCTTTCGCGGCCATAGCCGACATTGACGCAGTAAAGCCCGCCGAATGCGTCGAGCAGCTTCTTGCCGTCACGATCCTCGATGAACACGCCCTTGCCCGTCTTGACGATGCGGCTGGCGCTTTCGCCGCGCGCATGCTGGGCGAGATGGGTCGAGGGGTGGAAGAAATTCTCGCGGTCGAAACGGTCGAGCTGGTCGTTTGTGAGCATCATTGTCCTCGCGGGCCGGATGGTTGAAGCAATGCGTCGTCCGGGCTGTGTTTTGACGTTTGAAACCTGTTGCGCCGGACACGGAAAACGTGTTGTATACAACAGAGCGACAAGGCTTGAAAGTCAACCCGGAAACGGGCTTAAATTTGTCTATTTTCGTTTCTTTTTATGCTTGTTTCCGATCACCTGCGACTGTTGTGCACAAATAAAACGAGGGAACCATGCCAGCGCTGCCTTTCTCCCGATCCGAATATGACCGCCGCCTGGCATTGACCCGAAAGGCGATGGACGCCTGGGGCATTGATGTGCTGGTCGTCACCGCACCCGCCGGCATGAACTGGCTGACCGGCTATGACGGCTGGTCGTTTTATGTCGATCAGGCCGTGCTGGTGACGCGGGAAGGCATGCCGTTCTGGTGGGGCCGGCTGATGGATGCCAACGGCGCGCGGCGCACATCCTATATCGATGAGGATCATATCCTTTATTATGCCGACCGGTTTGTGCAGGCCGCCGATTGCCACCCGATGGACGATCTTGCCGACAAGATCAGGGACCTCGGCCATGGCCGGAACCGCATCGGCGTGGAGATGACCGCCTATTACTATTCCGCAGCCGGGCACAAGGCGCTGGTCGACGGCCTTCCGGATGCGACGATCAAGGACGGTTCCGGCCTTGTCGACTGGCAGCGCGTGGTCAAGTCGGATGAGGAGATCGCCTTCATGCGCAAGGCGGCGAAGATCTCGGACCGGGTGATGTCGCATGCCATGGATATTGCCGAACCGGGCATGAAAAAGAACCGTTTCGTCGGCGAACTGATGAAAACCGCCATCGAAGGCGCCGACGATGCCTGGGGCGATTACCCCGCCATCATGCCGCTTCTACCATCGGGCCGCGACGCCTCCGCCCCGCATCTGACCTGGAACGCCGATGAGTTCCGCATGGGCGAGGCGACGTTTATCGAACAGGCGGGCTGCTATCGCCGCTACCATGCGCCGCTGTCGCGCACCGTCTTTTTCGGCACGCCGCCGGATTACATGAAGGCGGCGGCGGATGCGGCCGTCGCCGGGCTCAATGCGGGGATCGAGGCGGCGCGTGCGGGAAACCGCGCCGGCGATATCGCCGCGGCCATGGAACGGGAGCTCTGGAAGATCGGTATCGAGCGCCCGAACCGTTGCGGCTATGCCACCGGCCTTGCCTATCCGCCGGACTGGGGCGAGCACACCGTCAGCATCCGCACCAGCGACGATACGCTGTTGAAACCGGGCATGACGCTGCATTTCATGCCGGGACTGTGGATGGATGACTGGGGCCTTGAAATCACCGAGACCATTCTCATCCGGGAAGACGGCCCCGCCGGAGCGCTCTGCAATATCGAGCGCAAGCTGTTTGTGAAAGGCTGAAGCGCAGATGTTCGAACTTGCCGCCTGCCGCGATATTCTGGCCGATCTCGTCGCCTTTCCCACGGTTTCGTCTGAAAGCAACCTGCCGGTGATCGCCTATATCGCCGACAGGCTGGCCGATGTCGGCGCGCGGGTGGAAATCTTCACCGACGAGACCGGCACCAAGGCCAATCTGTTCGCCTCGCTCGGACCCGAGATTGCCGGCGGGCTGATGCTTTCCGGCCATACCGATGTGGTGCCGGTCGATGAACATATGTGGATGAGCGATCCCTTTGAGCTGACAGAACGCGATGGCCGGTTTTACGGGCGCGGCGCCTGCGACATGAAAGGCTTCATCGCCTGCTGTCTGGCCCGGCGCGAGGAACTTGCCGCGCTGGCGGAAAAACGGCCGATCCATTTCGCCTTCACCCATGACGAGGAGGTCGGCTGCATCGGTGCAAAGGCGCTGGTGGAACACCTGAAGGACCGCGAAATGCGTCCGGGTCTTGCGATCGTCGGCGAGCCGACGCTGATGCGGGTGATCGAAGGCCACAAGGGGTGCTGCGAATATACCGTGACCTTTACCGGCCGCTCGGGCCATTCCTCCGCACCCGATGCCGGGGTCAACGCCGTGGAATATGCAGCGCGCTATATTGCCCGGCTGATGGAGCTGCGCGACGGGCTGAAACAGCGCACGCCCGTCGGCTCGCGCTATGATCCGCCCTATGCGACGCTCAATGTCGGCGGGCTGGAAGGCGGCATGTCGCATAATGTGATTGCGCCGCGCGCGGTGCTGAAATGGGAGACGCGGCCGGTGGTGGCTGAAGACCTTGGCTATGTGAAACAGGAGATTGCCGAATATTGCCGCACCCGGCTGCTGCCGGAAATGCGCCGGCACACGCCGGAGGCGGGGATCGAGACGGAGGTGATCGGCGAGGCGGCTGCGCTTTTTCCGAAAAACGCCAACAGCGCCCGCGACCTTGCCTTCGCGCTGACCGGGGAAAATCGCGCAGATGTGGTGCCCTTCGGAACGGAAGCCGGTTTTTTTCAGGAAATCGGCATGGATGCCGTGGTCTGCGGGCCGGGCTCGATCGATCAGGCCCACAAGCCCGATGAATTCATCAGCGCCGAACAGCTTTCCCAGTGCCTGACCATGCTCGACCGGCTTGGGGAGCACTGGGCATGAGCGAAGACACGGTGATCGAAGCGCCGACCGGCCGCGACCGGCTGGAGCAGATCCACGATATCATTCGCGAGCGTATCTGCATGCTCGACTATCCGCCCGGCGAAAAGCTTTCGGAAGCTGCACTTGCCGAAGAGTTCGGCATGTCGCGCACGCCCCTGCGGCGGGTTCTGGCGCGGCTGGAAGACGAAGGCCTGCTGCAATCGGTCCATGGCGTCGGCACCATCGTCACCGATGTCGACCTTGACGAACTGGCCCAGGTCTATCGCCTGCGCATGGAGCTGATGGTGCTGGTGACAAGCCTCGACCCGGTGGCACTGACGCCGGAACTGATCGAGGAATTCCGGGTATTGAACGCCCGCGCCGAAGCGCTGCGTCAGGACCCGTCGCCGCGCGCCTTTGCCGCGCTGGACCGCGACATGTTCCTGCAACTTCTGGAACTGACGGAAAACCGGCCGCTGCGGGACGCCAGCGAGCGGCTTTATTTCCGCACTGCCCGCATCTGGCTGCAGGCCATCACCGCATCCGACATCGACCTTGAAAACGAGGCCGAAATCTATTGCCGCGAAACCGCCGATATCCTGACGGCGCTGCGCAGCGACAACCTCGACGCAATCGGCCACATGCGCCGCGCCCACATCTCGATGAGTTTAGCGCGGATGCGTTAAGACGCCGAATGTAGAAGGGAAAGGCTTTTCTTGATAATCCCGCTCTCACATTCCGTCATGCCGGCCTTGAGCCGGCATCCAGAGCCGCATGGCAGAGGAATTTGAATTGATTATCATAACTTTAGTGGATGATGCGGCGATGACCACCATCGCAGTGCCGGGACGCCGCAATTGGCCTGCGACGTTTCCCGCGTGGCCCTGGACCCCGGCTCAAGGCCGGGGTGACGGCGTGTTGGGCAGGAGAGCTGTTTAAACCTGCAGTGCTGTATTGGTTTGGCCGAATAGCCAAAGCTCGCGTAGGCGGGCGGGCTTCCCGCGTTTTACTTTTGCAATGATGGCCGCGAAGGGCTGATGGTCTTTTTACCCCCAGAGCGCCGGGTCGGCCGGATGCATGACGGAACCTTCGAAGGTGATTGCCGGTTCGCGGTCTTTTGCGAGCAGAAGCGGGCCGTCGAGATCGACGAAGGGGGCGCCGTCGGCGACCAGCATGGCCGGGGCCATGGCCAGCGACGTGCCGAGCATGCAGCCGGTCATGATCTGGAAGCCGGCTTCCAGTGCCGCCTTTTTCAAAAGCAGCGCTTCGGTCAGGCCGCCGGTCTTGTCGATCTTGATGTTGATTGCGTCATACTTGCCCTTGAGGCTTTCGAGAGAAGGGCGGGCATGGCAGCTTTCGTCGGCGCAGACCGGCAGCGGCCGGTCGATATGGGCAAGAGCTTCGTCGTCGCCGGCCGGCAGCGGCTGTTCCACCAGCGCCACGCCGAGGCGGACCAGTTCGGGCGCCAGTTGCTGATAGGCCTCGACCGTCCAGCCTTCATTGGCGTCGACGATGATCGTGGCATCCGGCGCGCCGGCGCGCACGGCTTCGATCCGGCCGCGGTCATCATCGGTGCCGAGCTTGACCTTGAGCAGCGGCCGGTGAGCGTTTTCCGCCGCCTGGGCCTGCATCTTTTCCGGCGTGCCGAGCGAGATGGTGTAGGCGGTGGTCAGCGGGCCGGGTTTTGAAAGCCCTGCCAGTTGCCAGATCGGTTTGCCCGTGCGCTTGGCCTCAAGGTCCCAGAAGGCGCAGTCGAGCGCGTTGCGCGCAGCACCGGGCTTCATCCGCGTTTGCAGCGTGGTCCGGTCGAGCCCGCCGGCGACTTCGTCTTTCAGCGCCAGAATATCGGCAATCACGCCATCGACGGTTTCGCCATAGCGGGCATAGGGCACGCATTCGCCGCGTCCGGTATGTTCGCCGTCGGAAAGCGTGACGGTGACGACGCGGATTTCCGTGCGCGAACCGCGCGAAATGGTGAAGCTTCCGGCAACCGGAAATACATCCTCATGTGCGGTGACAATGACGCCGGTCATAGTGCGGCCAGCGCATCGGCGAGCTTTTCAGCGCCGTGACGGAACGGGTCGACCGTCGGCAGGCTCATGCGCGTTTCGGTCTCGCGGCACCAGGCCAGCGCTTCCTCATCCGTCATCGCCGAGGTGTTGGCGGAAATGCCGACCACCTTGCAGTCCGGGTTGACGATGCGGGCAACCTGAAGGGCGAGGTCGCGCAATGCTTCCAGGCTCGGCAGCTGATAGTCCGGCAGGCCGCGCATGTGCGGACGGTCGGGCTCGTGGCAGAGCACCAGCGCATCCGGCTGGCCGCCATGGACGAGCGCCATGGTGACGCCGGAATAGGAGGCGTGGAACAGGCTGCCCTGCCCCTCGATCAGGTCCCAGTGGTCGGCGTCGTTGTCGGGGGTCAGATATTCGACCGAACCGGCCATGAAATCGGCAATCACTGCATCAAGCGGCACGCCGTCGCCGGTGATCAGAATGCCGGTCTGGCCGGTGGCGCGGAAGGTGGCCTTCAGGCCCTTTTCGCGCATCGCCTTTTCGACGCAAAGCGCGGTGTACATCTTGCCCACGGAGCAATCCGTGCCGACGGCGAGCATGCGCTTGCCGGTGCGCTTCTTGCCGTTTGCAATCGGATATTGCACGGCGGGAATGCGGACATCGTGAAGCGTGCGGCCAAGTTCCTTTGCCTTTGCGGCCAGATCGGGCTCGTTGCGCAGCAGGTTGTGCAGGCCGGAGGCCAGATCAAGCCCGGCTTCAAGCGCTTCGATCAGCACGCTTTTCCATGCCGGCGAAATCACGCCGCCGCGATTGGCAACGCCGATGACCAGCGTCTTCACGCCCTTTTCGACCGCTTCGGCAATCGTCAGGTCCGGCAGTTTCATGTCGGCCTTGCAGCCCTCAAGGCGGAACTGCCCGACGGCATAGTCCGGACGCCAGTCCTTTATGCCCTGGGCGACCTTGGCGGCCAGGGCATCCGGGGCATCGCCGAGAAACAGAAGATAAGGGGTTTCGATCATGTGCCGGCCCTTCGAATCTGAGGAAAGATGTCTCACCCGGTTTCGGGTTTGCTGTGGCAACGATATCGCGGGCCGGGTGGGATGGTCAAGGGCGTGCGCATGGACGTTGCGCCTAATTCAGTATTTTACGCTGAAGTTTGCGGTGATGAAGTCTATTGCAATCGTTTGAGCGGAAAATGATCTGTTTTACGCAATAAAGCCCGCACCGACGTGAGCGGCACGGGCTCTTCCTTGTTCGGTAGACGGCGCTTGATCAGCCGCGGCCGAAATCGTCGACGATACGGATGATATCGTCCTCGCCGAGATAGGAGCCGGTCTGCACCTCAATCAGTTCCAGCGTGATCTTGCCGGGGTTGGACAGGCGATGCACGGCGCCGAGCGGGATATAGACCGACTGGTTTTCGGTCAGCATTTTCACATCCTCGTCGACCGTCACCTCGGCTGTGCCCTTGACCACGATCCAGTGTTCGGCGCGGTGGTGGTGCTTTTGCAGCGAAAGCTTCTTGCCCGGCTTGACGAAAATACGCTTGGCCTGGAAGCGCTCGCCCTTGATGATCGAGGTGTAGCCGCCCCACGGACGGTAGGAGGTCGGATGTTCCTCGGCAAGCGCCTTGGTTTCCTTGCTCGCCTTCAGCATCTTGACGATGTTGCCGACATTCTGGCTGTCCTCGAGCTTGCCGACATAGACCGCGTCTTCGGATGCAATCACGGCCATGCCTTCCAGCCCCTGCATGGCGACATGCAGGTCGCGGGAGATGACCAGCGAATTTGTCGTGTCGACCAGCGTGGCGTCCGCGGCGATGACATTGCCGTCAGCGTCCTGTTCGCCGTTTTTCCACACGGCATCCCACGAGCCGAGATCGGACCATGAGAAGGGCGAGGGGATGACGGCCGCCTCGGCGGTCTTTTCCATGACGGCGTAGTCGATGGAAATATCGGGGCATTTCTCGAAGGCTTCCTTGTCGAGGCGGATGAAGTCGAGTTCCAGATCGCTTTCATCCTTCAATACGGCCTGTTCGGCATATTGCATGACCTCGGGGGCATAGGCCTCAAGCTCGCGCACCAGCACCGAGATCGGGAACATGAAGATGCCCGAGTTCCAGGTGTAGTTCCCGGCTGCCAGCATTTCCTCGGCTTTCGCCTGTTCCGGCTTTTCCACGAAACGGGCAACGCTGCGCGCGTCCGTCGGCAGTTCGTCCCCGGCCTCGATATAGCCGTAGCCGGTGGCCGGTTCGGTCGGCTCGATGCCGAAGGTGACCAGCTTGCCGGATTTGGCGGCGGCATAGGCGGTTTCGATGCAGGCGAAATAGTCCGGGCCTGCCTCGATCTCATGGTCGGAGGCAAATACCTGCATGATCGCGTCTTCGCCGAAATTGTTGCGCACCAGCGCGGCGGCGGCGGCAACGGCGGGCGCCGTGTTGCGCGCGATCGGTTCCAGGATGATGCCGGAAAGTTCCATGTCGATCTCGCGCGCCTGCTCGGCGGCGAGGAAGCGGAAATCCTCGTTTGTCAGGATGATCGGCGCCTCATAACGTTCGTCATCGGACACACGTTCGAGCGTCTTCTGATAAAGCGTCTTGGGGCCGAGGAAACGGATGAACTGCTTCGGCGCGGTGGCGCGCGACAGCGGCCAGAGCCGCGTGCCCTTGCCGCCGGCCATGATGACGGGAACGATCTTGCTGGTCATGTTCTGCTACTCCAATAAATGTCTCAAATGGCTTTCGGAAAAAGGTCTAGTTCAGCTGGCTTTGAAGTCCTCTATAAGGGAAAGGCCCTGCCTGAGAAGCCTGCTTGCTGCGTCAGCATCTTTCGCCTCGACATAGCAGCGCATTTCCGGCGCGTTGCCGGACGGGCGAAAATGGATGATGCGGCCGTCTTCAAGCGTTACCCGCAGACCGTCGATATCGCTTCTGTGGGCAACCGTTCCGACCGGCTCGAGGAAGGCGGAGAGGTTTTCGTCGCGTTCGCGCAGATAGGCCATCAGGGCGCCGCTGCGTTCCTGCGAAAAATCCTTGATACGGTCGGCATCGGCCACCGGCAGGCTGTAGGCTTTTGCCAGTTCCGACATCGGCCGCCTGTCCTTGGCGGCAAGATAAAGCGCCGACAGGATCGGCAGGAAGCAGTCGCGGGTCGGCAGCGGGGCAATCGTGTCGTCGGCCGGGCGGAAGGGCGATGCCGTCAGAAGGCCGCCATTGGCCTCGAAGCCCATGACTCCATCCTTGCCGGACTTCAGCGCGTCCATCATGCCGGCGATGACGAAGGGCGATCCGACGCGGGTGCGCACGACTTCGAAATCGCCGTTCTTCTCGATGCCGGAATTGGAGGTCACGGGCGTGACGACCACCTTTGCCTTGAGGAAATTCGCCGTCATCAGGCCAACCAGGTCGCCGCGCAGCGGCGTTCCGGTCTCGTCGGCAACAAGCGGGCGGTCGGCATCGCCATCGGCCGAGATCAGCGCGTCGAGGCCGTGTTCCTTCGCCCAGCCCTTCAGGAGGTCGACGGTCTCGTCGGAAACGGCTTCGGTATCGACCGGAATGAAGGTCTCGGAAAAGCCGAGCGGGACGACATCCGCGCCATAATGCTCCAGAACGGCGATGAACAGGTCCCGGGCGACGGTCGAATGCTGATAGATGCCGATCTTCATGCCGGCAAGGGCATCCTCCGGCAGGATCGAAGTGCAGCGCGCGGTAAACAGGGCCTGCGCCTCGCTGGACATGTCTTCACCTTCGGCGTTTCCGGTGTCGACCGTGCCTTTCAGTTTTTCCGCCCAGGCGGAAATCGCCTGTTCGTCATCCTTGGTGATTTCGCCGTCGGCGCGATAAAACTTGATGCCGTTACGGTCTGCGGGGATGTGCGATCCGGTGATCATGATCGAGGCGGCGTTCTTTTTCTGCCCGAAAAAGGCGAGCGCCGGTGTCGGCAGCGCGCCGCAGTCTATTGGTGTGAAGCCCGATGCGGCGATGGCCCCCATGCAGCTTGCGGCAATGGCCGGGCTTGAGTCGCGAAAATCCTGTCCGACCAGTATCGGAGCGCCCTTTTCGGCCTGTCCGGTGTCCTCCAGATGGCGGCAGAATGCCGCAGAGTAGAGAGAGGAGGGTTCACCGAGAAGGTCTACCGAGAGGCCGCGCAATCCGCTGGTGCCGAATTTTACACTCATTGATACGATCTATCCTTTTTTCTACGCAATGTACCGGCCCAATAAAACCGCCGGCGAACTTTCAAAAAATGCAAAAGCTCCGTCGTAACGCAGCTTATTCTGAAAAGGACCACGCAACAGAGCGTTTCCGCCGTCAATCATGAGCCGTAAAATACTAGGCCATATGACCAACGCACTACGCATCCTGTGGTTCCGTTCATATTCTAGACAAGCAATACCAGCTTTAACAGCCCGATCCTGCTTTTGCTGCGCTGATGAAAACGTCATGGCGCGAACAACCCCAGGAGAGGGTAACGCAGCCACGTGACAAAACCATCAAAAAAGTTTCACAGGACGCTTGCCGAATACCGCATGCTGTTTTATAGAGCAGCCGCTGGTCACGGAGTGTAGCGCAGCCTGGTAGCGCACCTCGTTCGGGACGAGGGGGTCGCAAGTTCGAATCTTGCCACTCCGACCATCATTTTTCCCGATATTTTCCCTTTTCTCCGGTTTGCGTTTGGCGAAGACCTTTACGGCCCGGTCGTCGCGCGTTTGCTGTCATCTTCGCCGTATTGCAGTTCCCTGATCGGCCGGAAGCTCCTGCGATGCAGCGGGCAGGGGCCGGCTTCGCTGAGCGCGCGAAGGTGGCGGGCGGTTCCATATCCGGCATGGGCATCGAAGCCGTAGGCGGGATAGAATGTCGCGGCAAGCGTCATCATCCGGTCTCGCGTCACCTTGGCCACGATCGAAGCGGCGGCGATGGACAGCGACCGGCCGTCGCCCTTGATCACCGGGTCGGCCTTGCAGGCGATGCCCGGCGGGCGATCACGGCCATCCGTCAGAACCAGGGCCGGTGCAACGGGCAGGCTGCAGACCGCACGGCGCATGGCGTCGAGGCTGGCGGCGAGAATGTTGATCCGGTCGATCAGCGCCGGGCCGCTGGAGGCGACAGAGACGATGGCATCCGCCATGATCAGCTCGAACAGTTTCTCGCGCTTTCTGGCGGAAAGCTTCTTGGAATCATTGAGGCCTTCGGGAATGCGATTGGGGTCGAGGATCACCGCAGCGGCGACCACGGGGCCGGCCAGCGGACCGCGCCCGGCCTCGTCGCAACCGGCAACCGGCCAGAGGGCTTTCCGCCTGGCGGTCTGTTCCATCGAAAAATCGGGACCATCCGGCAGCAGATTGAAAAGGGCAGGAGAATCGGCAGGTGTGTTCAATGACATGACGTCATTTGACACCACCCGCCGATCTCCCGCAAGTCTCCTTCCGGTCTGACCCCGAAGGGCGACCGGGTGCGGCGGCAAAGGAGACTTCTTCGGCCCCGGCCCAGGGAACGGCCGGCCGGAAACACAACAGCACTGCACCCCGCCGAAGGTCGCAGGCAGGGCCGTTCGAGCGCATCAGAACAGGTTGAGCTGGGTGCCCGCGCCATCCGGCGGCACGAACAGATCCTCGCGCAGTGCGCCGCCCCGCCGTGCAAGGCCGAGCCGCTTGACGGCAAGCTCGAAACGCCGCGCGATCTGCCAGGCATAGGGGCCGCTGCCTTTCATGCGCTTGCCGAACTCGGCGTCGTAATCCTTGCCGCCGCGCATCGAGCGGATGAGGCTCATCACATGGCGGTAGCGTTCGGGGTGGTGTTCCAGAAGCCAGTCCTTGAACAGCGGCGCCACTTCCAGCGGCAGGCGCAGCAGAATATAGCTTGCTTCGCGCGCGCCGGCGGCCTTGCCGCTGTCGAGGATGCGTTCGATCTCGTGATCGGTCAGCGCCGGCACCACGGGCGCGACGGAGATGCCGACGGGAATGCCGTGTTCGCTCAGTGTACGGATGGTTTCAAGCCGGCGCGGCGGCGTGGCGGCGCGCGGTTCCATTGCGCGCGCAAGCTTGCGGTCGAGCGTGGTCACGGAAACCATCACCTTGACGAGATGTTTCTCTGCCATTGCCGACAGGATATCGAGGTCGCGCAGCACGAGTGCGGACTTCGTGGTGATCGAAACCGGATGATTGGCTTCGGCCAGCACTTCCAGCGTCTGCCGCATGATCCGCCAGGTCTTTTCGACCGGCTGATATGGATCGGTATTGGTGCCGATGGCGATTGTCCTGGCCTTGTATCCGGGCTTTGCCAGTTCACGGGCAAGCTGGCGCGGCGCATCCGGCTTGGCAAACAGCTTCGTCTCGAAATCGAGCCCGGCAGAAAGCCCCATGAAACCGTGAGTCGGGCGGGCAAAACAATAGATGCAGCCGTGTTCGCAGCCGCGATAGGGGTTGATCGAACGCTCGAACGGCACGTCGGGCGAGGTATTGCGGGTGATGATGGTCTTGACCTTTTCCACCTGGACTTCGGTGGCAAGCGTCGGCAGTTCATCATCGATATCCCAGCCGTCATCGAAATGCTCGCGCGTGACCGGTTCGAAACGGCCATCGGGATTGGCGGTTGCAGCCCGGCCGCGCCGCCGGTCACGCACCACCGGCTCGAAGTGGCGTTCGGGCGGCGGCGCGCTGGCAAAATCGGTAATGAAGGCATCATCCATGATCAGACCTCATCGGCTCATTGCGGTGTCCGGCCCCGAAATGCGGGGTCCAACGGCAACACTTCATCATGAATTTATCGCACAAACTAGAACAAAGCAAGAACATTTATGTTCTCCTTTGCAACAGGCCCGTTCCTTTGCCATAAGGAGGTCATGCTCAGCGTCGTTATCGAAACTACAAATCACGAGGCGGAACTCGCCCATACGCTGTCGACGCTGGTTGTCGGCGCGGTCGAGGGGCTTGTCAGCGATGTCATTGTGCTCGACCACGGCTCCGACGACGGCACGGAGCGGGTGGCGGATGCCGCCGGATGCCACTATCTGCGCTCATGGGATCTTGCCGAGGTGATGCGTCAGGCCCGCGGTGACTGGATCCTCGTGCTGGAGCCCGGCGCACGGCCGCTTTCGGGCTGGGTCGAGGCGATCTTCGAACATATGGCGCTGGAAACGCGGCCGGCGCGGTTTTCGCGCTCGCGCCGGCATCGCCGGCCGCTCCGCCAGGTTCTTTTTCAGCGTCGCTGCCCGCTTGAAGTGGGCGTTCTCATGCCGCGCCAGCTGGCCGTCGAAAAGGCTCAGGCATGCGGCAAGTCCCCTCTGGCGCTTGCCCGCAGGCAGATGACGCGCAAACTGTCCTGCGAGATCATTCCGGCCTGGGCTTCGGTCAGGGTCTGAAACGGTCCGTCGGCGTCAGCCGCGTTTGAGGTGCTCGTCGAGCCGCGGCATGATTTCCACGAAGTTGCAGGGTTGCTGGCGGTAGTCGAACTGTTTTTCCAGAATACCGTCCCATGCATCGCGGCAGGCGCCCGGCGAACCGGGCAGCACGAAGACGAAGGTCTGGTTGCTGAGCCCCGCAGTTGCCCGTGACTGCACCGTTGATGTGCCGATCTTTTCGAATGAAATGCGGTGGAAGATGGCGGAAAACCCGTCCATGCGCTTTTCGAACAGCGGTTCGATGGCTTCCGGCGTGACATCGCGTCCGGTAAAGCCCGTGCCGCCGGTGGTCAGCACCACATCGACGGCCGGATCAAGGCACCAGCCTCGCACGACGCTTTCGATTTCGGCGCGGTCGTCACCGACGATCCGGCGGTCCGCGCATGCGTGGCCGGCGGTCTCGATGCGTTGCACAAGCGTGTCGCCGGAACGGTCATCGGCAAGCGTGCGACTGTCGGAAACGGTCAGCACGGCAAAGCGGACGGGAATGAAGGGGCGTTCAGCCATGGTGTTCTTCTCCTGCGGCAACGGTGGCGGTTGCGGTCACGAACCAGTCGGGCCGGGCATGGGAAAGCCGGTCTGCCGCAGCATGCGCGCTTTCACGGTCGCTAAACAGTCCGAAACATGTCGCACCCGAACCCGACATGCGCGAGAGGGAAGCCCCTGACGACGACAATGCGTCCAGCACGGCATCAATGACCGGCGCAATCCGGTTTGCGGGCCGCTGCAGGTCGTTGCGGCTTTGCCGTACGAGGGCGATCCAGTCTCGTTGCTGGTCTTCGGGCTGATCGCCAAGCGCCATTGGCGGGTTGTGGCGGTTTTCGAGCGCCCTGAAAACTGCCGGGGTTGCAATCGGCTGAAGCGGATTTGCAAGTACGAGATCAAGGCGGGGGAAACCCGTCGCCGGCTGGATGGTGTCGCCGATGCCCCGGGCAATCAACGGGTGCGAGGCAAGGCACATCGGCACATCGGCCCCCAGTGAGAGAGCGATCGCGTGAATGCTTTTCTCATCAAGGCCGGGCTGCCAGAGGCGGACAAGCCCGCGGAGCGCCGCAGCGGCATCGGCCGAACCGCCGCCGATGCCGGAGGCGGCCGGCAGGTTTTTCTCAAGATGGATATGAACCGGCGCGCAGGGGCTGCCCGTTTGAGCCGCCGCCGCGCGCAGCCGGTTGCGCGCTTTCAGCACCAGATTGCCGGTTTCCGGATCGTCATGATACGGCAGATCGTCGGCAAAACGCCCCGAGAGCGTGAACGTGTCGCGGTCGCTTGGCGTGAAGGTCAGCCGGTCGCCGATATCGGCAAAGGTCACCAGCGAATCAAGCAGGTGATAACCGTCGCCGCGTTGCCCGGTCACGTGAAGCGCAAGATTGATCTTCGCCGCCGCGAATTCCGCGACCGCATCGCCGGCAGGCGCTGTGGTCACGGTGTCTTGACGGTATCGCCGTCTCCCTCGGGCGACTTGGCCAGCGGATTGGCGGCGTTTTCATCGTTGGCGACAAGGCCGTGGGCGATCTTTTCCCTGATTGCGGGAACCATATCCTCTTCCGGTTCACTCGCAAGCGCCTTGTTCCACTGATAGATCGCTTCGAGCTTGCGGCCCATCTGCCAGTAGGCATCGCCCAGATGGTCGTTGATCGTGGGGTCGCCGGTATCCAGCGACACGGCCCGCTCCAGCTCGCGCATGGCGTCTTCGTAGCGACCGAGCCTGTAATAGGCCCAGCCGAGCGAATCGACGATATAGCCATCATCGGGGCGCTGATCGACGGCCTGATTGATCAGGTCCAGGCCCTTTTCGAGGTTCATGCCCTGATCGATCCAGGAATAGCCGAGATAGTTCAGAACCTGTGGCTGGTTGGGATAAAGCTCAAGCGCGCGCAGGAAATTCGGCTCGGCCTTGTCCCATTCCTTCAGCCGTTCATAGGCAATGCCGCGCCGGTAGAAAACGCTCCAGTCCTCAGGGGCTGCCACCGCGCCGATCCGGTCTGCCGCGCGGTCGAGCACATCGGCCATTTCCGCAAACCGCTTCTCGGCGGACAGAACGCTGGAAAGCGCCAGATAGCCGCGCCGGTCATCGGGCGCGTCTTCGATCAGCGCGTAAAACATGTCGATCGCTTCATCGGTCCGTTCAAGCTCGGCAAGGGCAAGGCCCTGCTGCAGCTCGGCCAGCCGGTACTGGATCGCGTCTTCGGGAATGCGGGAGAAATAGGCCAGCGCCCGTTCCGGTTTGTTATTGGCCGCTGCCACCACGCCGCGCAGGTAAAGCACGTCCGGCTCTTCGGGCGAAAGGGCGTCGGAAAGGGCGAGGTAAAGCGAAACGATATCGTCGGAGGTGCCCTGATTAAGGGCGGCGGCGACTTGGAACAGCACTCCGGCAGCACCGGCAGACGTCGACTGCGGCAACCCCTCGACCGGCGCTCCGGCCTCGATCCGCTCACGGATCGGGTCGAGCACGGCGCTGTTGAGGCCGTAGGTCTCGGCAACCGATACGGTGTCCAGCGCCTTGCGGGTATTGCCGGCCTGCTGTTCGATTGCGGCAAGGCCGATCACCGTTTTCAGCATGGTGTCGGGCGCGGTCATGCCGCCTTCGCGATCAGCGAGCGCGGCGTTGAAATAGGTGCGGGCCCTGGCCGTGTCGCCGGAAAGGGCTGCAATCGCGCCGGCGTTGTAATTCTTGAAGAGGTTGAACCACGGCGGACCCTCGAGCGCGTCGATATCGGCCAGCGCCGCGTCCGGTTCGTCCTTGCCGGTCAGCGCCCAGGCCTTGAGCAGCTCGGCAACCAGTTCGTCCAGCGCAGAGCCGCCGAACGCGTCGAGCCGGGCAAGGGCGTCGTCATAATCCTCGCGGGACATGGCCGTCAGCGCCAGCGACAGATCGCGCAACGGAACAAGCTGCGGCTCATCCGTGGTGTTTTCGGCCTGGGTCGCAGCGCTTTCGAGATCGCCGTTGAAGATCAGGGCGATGAATAGCTGGTTGTTGGTTCCCGTATCATTCGGGCGGTATTGCAGGGCCCTGCGGAAATAGGCGATCGCGCGGTCGAGATCGTTGTCGAAGGCGGCAGACTGGCCCGCCAGAAGAGCGCCGGGGAAGCTTTCCGCCGTCACCGCTTCCATGGCCGCGTCATTGCCGTCATCGGTCTGGGCCAAAGCCGGAAGGGGCAGCATCAGCGTTGCTGCCAGTGCCGCATTCCTCAGAAACCGTGTCATCGGGAGCGTGTTTGTCATCCAGAACCTTTCATCGGCGGATCGGTTTCCCGGACGGGTGGATCCGCCACTGCCGTCAACTGATGCGGGCGATGCAGTAATCGATCACTTCTTCAAGGGCGTGCCTGCCGGCCGACATGGGCAGCGGCGCGAGGGCCGCGCGTGCGGCCTCGCCATAGGCAAGGGCCCGGGCAATGGAATCGGCAAGCGCGTCGTGCCGGGTGATCAGCGTGCGCGCCTTTTCGAGCGCGGCATCGTCATTGACGCCGTCTTCCATCGCCTTGCGCCAGAACGCCTTTTCGATGTCGTTGCCGCGCTGATAGGCGAGGATCACCGGCATGGTGATCTTGCCTTCGCGGAAATCGTCGCCGACATTCTTGCCGAGATCGGCACTGGAGCCGCCATAGTCGAGCACATCGTCGACAAGCTGGAAGGCAAGGCCAAGCGCCATGCCGTAGTCGCGCAGCGCCGTGCGCTCGGCCTCGGATGCGCCGGCGATGATCGGGCCGACTTCGGCGGCAGCGGCAAAAAGTTCGGCCGTCTTGCCGCGAATGACGGCGATGTAATCGGCCTCCGTGGTTTCCATCTTCTTTGCGACGGAAAGCTGCAGCACTTCGCCTTCGGCGATCACGGCGGCGGCGTTGGAAAGCACCTTCAGCGCTTCCATGGAGCCGGTTTCCACCATCATCCGGAAAGCCTGACCCAGCAGGAAATCCCCGACCAGCACACTGGCCTGGTTGCCCCAGATCATCCGTGCGCTCGACTTGCCGCGCCGCATGTCGCTTTCATCAACGACATCGTCATGCAGCAGGGTGGCGGTGTGCATGAATTCGACGCTGGTGGCGAGATAGACGTGATATTCGCCGCGATAGCCGAACATGCCGGCCGCTGCCAGCGTCAGCATCGGGCGAAGGCGTTTTCCGCCCGAGGAAATCAGATGGTTGGCAACTTCCGGTATCATCTCGACATCGGAGCCGGCCTTTGACAGGATAAGCTTGTTGACGCGCTCCATGTCTGCCGCGGTCAGGTCCACGATGGGCTTGACCGAGCCGGATGGTTTGTTCTCTTGTGCTAGCGATGTAACGGCGCTCAAAGCAGCTCGCTCCTGTTGAAACCTGTTTGCCGACAATAGGGAGCGGCGGCAGGAGCGACAAGGGGCAAATTGTTCCTTTTCAATGAAAATCGGGAGTTTCACATGGCCCTTACCAATCTGATGCGGACCAATGACGCCGTGGTTCTGGGCCTCGCCGAGAGCCTTCTGAAAGACGCCGGTATTCACTTTTTCGTGGCCGACCGGTCGATGAGCGTTATGGAAGGCTCGCTCGGGCTGCTGCCGCGCCGGCTGATGGTGGACGCGGACCGTGAGGCCGACGCCCGCGTGATCCTGAGCGAGGCGGGGCTTGGCAAGGAGCTTGAGCCGGAATGAACGCACCGCCGCTGAAAACCGTTGATGCTTTCCATCGTGGCCGCTTCCACCTTGTGCAACCCAGGGGGCGCGGCCACCGGGCTGGCATGGATGCGATGCTGCTGGCCTCGATGGTGGACGGAACCGGACCCTTGAAGGTTGCCGACCTTGGCGCGGGGGCGGGCGCTGCAGGGCTGGCCGTTGCCGCACGGCTGGCCGATGTCACGGTGAGCCTGTTCGAGATTTCACCGGAAATGGCGGATTATGCGCGCCAGACGCTGGCGCTTGCCGAAAATGCGGGACTTGCCGCACGGGCCTGCGTTTACGAGGCCGATGTGACACTGAAGGGGGCTCACCGCAATGCCGCGGGGTTGACCGACGACACCTTCGATCACGTGATCATGAACCCGCCGTTCAACGCGGCCGCTGACCGCCGCACACCCGATGCGCTGAAAGGTGTGGCTCACGCGATGGCGGAAGGGCTTTTTGAAAACTGGATCCGCACGGCCGGGGCCATCCTGAAGCCCGGGGGGCAGATGTCGCTGATTGCCCGGCCGGAATCGATCGGCGCCATTATCGCAGCCTGCGGCAACCGATTCGGCGGCCTCGAGATCACGCCGGTTCATGCCCGCGAGGGCGAGGATGCCTTCCGGATACTGGCGAGTGCGGTCAAGGGCTCGCGCGCGCGGCTTGCGCTGCGGGCGCCGTTGGTCATGCACGGGCCGGATGGTCATGCCTTTCTGCCGCGTGTCGACGATCTGAACAATGGCCGTGCATCCTATCCGCGCAGCGCCGCGGCACGGCCGGCAAATCTTTAGGTCTCGCCCTTGTCTTTGGCGAGGCTGCGCATACATGCTCAGAAACGCTTGATTGAGGTGAGGACAGGATGAAAAAGCTGGTCGCCGGGCTGATCCCGAAGAAGTTCCGCAAGGACAGGACGATCATTCCGGTCGTGAAGCTTTCCGGGGCGATCATGGCCGGCGGTTCGCCGGGGCGGCGCAGCCTCAACCTCGCCTCCGTTTCCGCCGCGCTCGACAAGGCGTTTTCGATGAAGGCAAGCCCGTGTGTGGCGCTCTCGCTCAATTCGCCGGGCGGCTCTCCGGTCCAGTCACGGATGATCTTCCAGCGCATCCGCGCGCTTGCGGAAGAGAAGAACAAGCCGGTGCTGATCTTTGTCGAGGATGTTGCAGCCTCCGGCGGCTACATGATTGCACTTGCCGGTGACGAGATTTTCGTCGATCCGACCTCGATTGTCGGCTCCATCGGCGTTGTCTCCGGCGGTTTCGGCTTTACCGGGCTGATCGAAAAGCTCGGTGTCGAGCGGCGCGTCTATACCGCCGGCGAAAACAAGGTGATGCTCGATCCGTTCCAGCCCGAAAAGGAAAGGGACATCGCCTTCCTGAAAGACCTGCAGGGCGAAATTCACCAGGTCTTCATCCAGATGGTGAAGGAACGGCGCGGCGCCAAGCTGGCGGATAACCCGGACCTGTTCTCCGGCCTGTTCTGGAGCGGGGTTTCCGGTGTCGAACTCGGCCTTGTCGACGGTATCGGCGAAATCCGTTCGACGCTGAAGAGCCGCTATGGCGACAAGGTGGAGCTGAAGCTCGTTTCCGCGCCGACCGGTTTGCTCGGCCGGGCCAAGCCCGGTGTCGCCGCCTCCGGTTTCTCAGGGCCGGAAATGGCATCCGGTTTTGCCGCCGGGCTTGCCGAAACGGCAGAAGAGCGCGCATTATGGGCGCGTTACGGA
The DNA here is from genome assembly GCF_963677965.2 of uncultured Martelella sp. NCBI lineage: Bacteria > Pseudomonadati > Pseudomonadota > Alphaproteobacteria > Hyphomicrobiales > Aurantimonadaceae > Martelella > uncultured Martelella sp. The sequence goes on along the minus strand of NZ_CAXXFM010000001.1, from coordinate 1,110,053 downwards.
TTGTGAGGAGGCCGGCATGGGACGGTTTATGGTTCTCGCCGCCATCGCAGGCGGCGGCTACATGCTCTACCGCAAGTTCATCAACGACGCGGAAGCCGTGACGGCGCGCGGCGAACAGAAGCGCGCCGAGCAGAAGAACGGTGCCTCCGGTACGCTGGTCAAGGATCCGGCGACCGGGGAATATTACGTCAAGAAGCCGGATACGCCCTGAGGGCAACTGCTGCCCCGCGCCGGTTATCCCGTACAGGCCGACCGCTCACCGCGGCGGTTTCCGCCCGGTCCCGATTGCCACAATTTTGACATTTTTCAGCCGACTTGCCGCCACTTTCATCAAAGTGTTACACTCAAGGTGTGGGCGGCGAAACTGACTCGCGCAAAAGCTGCGATCCGTTCACGCGGAGTTGTTCGACGTGCCTGTTTAGCCGGGTTGTTGTTCCGTCACGGTCGTATCGGCCGTGAAGGGCCTTCCGGAAACGGCAACTCCCCGGAAAACGGAAGGCGCGATGGCAGAAGCTCTCGCGATTTCCTCCCTGAGGAACAAGGTCGCAAACGGAGGGATCTGTCATGAGCTTCGGCGTCACTGTCAGTCTGACACTTTATTTTGTCCTGATGATTGCCATCGGCATTTATGCCTGGCGCAAATCCACGTCCAATTCGGAAGAATATATGCTCGGCGGGCGTCAGCTTTCGCCGGCCGTTGCCGCCCTTTCGGCCGGCGCGTCCGACATGAGCGGCTGGCTGCTGATGGGGCTGCCCGGCGCGCTGTTCGTCTCCGGCCTGACGCAAAGCTGGATCGGCATCGGCCTCGTCGTCGGCGCCTTTCTCAACTGGATCATCGTCGCCCCGCGGCTGCGCGAACAGACCGAGCGCTATGACAACAGCCTGACCATTCCGGAGTTCCTGTCGAAACGCTTTCCGAGCAAGGCGATGGCGCTCAGAAGCGTCTCCGCGATTGTGATCGTTGTCTTCTTCGCCGTCTACACCGGTTCGGGCCTTGTGGCCGGCGGCAAGCTGTTCGACACCGCCTTTCCCGACCTCATCCACATCGGCAACCTTTCCGCCTACCAGACCGGTATCGTCCTGACGATGGGTATCGTGCTGGTCTATACGCTGATCGGCGGCTTTCTCGCCGTCAGCCTCACCGATTTCGTCCAGGGCTGCATCATGATGCTGGCGCTGGTGATCATGCCGCTCGTCGTCGTCTACAAGGCCGGCGGCCTCGGCGTGTCGGAAGCCAGGATGATGAGCGTCGACCCGAACTTCCTGTCGATGTTCCACGGATTGACCGTGATCGGCTTCCTCTCGGCGGTCGCCTGGGGGCTTGGCTATTTCGGCCAGCCGCACATCATCGTCCGTTTCATGGCGGTGCGCTCGGTGGCGGATGTGCCGAAGGCGCGCAATATCGGCATGGCCTGGATGATCATTTCGCTTGCCGGTGCTGTCGGGCTCGGCATTTTCGGCCGCTCCTATGTGGTCGGCAACAATATCGACATTGCCGACCCGGAAACCATCTTCATCATTCTCGCCAACCAGTTGTTCATTCCACTGGTCACCGGTTTTCTGCTGGCGGCCCTGCTGGCGGCGATCATGAGCACGATTTCGAGCCAGCTTCTGGTCGCCTCGTCCTCGCTGACGGAGGATTTCTATCGCCTGTTCCTGCGCCGCCATGCCAGCGAGCGGGAAATGGTCAATATCGGCCGTTTGTTCGTTCTGGTGGTTGCCATCGTTGCCGGCATCATCGGCTGGAACCCGGATTCCAAGGTGCTTGGCCTCGTTTCCAATGCCTGGGCCGGTTTCGGCGCAGCCTTCGGCCCGCTCATCATCCTGTCGCTCACCTGGCGGGGCATGTCCGGCGCCGGTGCCGTTGCTGGCCTCATTGCCGGCGCGGTGACGGTGATCGTCTGGATTGCGCTTGGCTGGAACCAGAGTTTCCTCGGCGGTCCCGGCGTCTACGAGATCATTCCGGGCTTCATCATCGCTTTCATCGCCATCTGGGCAGTGAGCCTGGCAACGCCGACCAAGGACGAGTTCCGTCCGCTCGAACCTGCTGCCGAATAAAACCGGCGACAGGTCTGCCGGGACCCCCTTTCCGCCCGCAGGGCGGGGAGGGACCCGGGCTCAGGATGGTGTTGTCACATCGGTGGATAAGGAAGTGGCCGGGTATGCGCCCGGCCGGCCATCTTCAAAGCCTTGTCGTGTGGTTGCCGCCGGGAGCCTTCAACCGGTCTGCCGGTCCCGTTTCGACCTGCCGATCCATTCATAGATTTCGGCGCTTTTCTGCGCCGATGACGAACAGCCGCAGCCGCAACTGCAGCCATCGCTCGCGCAGGCCGGAGGCGCGTCCGACAACAACCGGACGGAGCCCTTGCGTTCAAGAACGGCCATGATGTCCTCCACCGCTTCAATGTCGGTATCGAAGCGATTGGAAAGCTCCTGAACGGATGCGATCCGGTTTTCAGTCAGGTGATGACGAATATCCGAGAGAAGCATATCTGCGCTCCTTGTTCCTATGCTGCTGCGCTGTGTGAATTGCCCGCAACGGTTGTTTTCGTGCCGGACAGGAGCCGCATTGCCGCGATCACGATGGCGAAAAGGCCAAGGATAACGGCGGTCCATGCGACGGACGCAGCGGGGTGGGCGGCAAATGTGCCCAGCTGATAGACCAGTACGGCGGTTCCGTAGGCAAGGCCGGTGGTCCAGGTGGAAGCGAACAACGTCCATGCGGTGCCGGTTTCGCGCCAGATGGCGGCCGTTGCGGCCACGCAAGGCATGTAGAGCAGGATTGCCAGAAGATAGGCAAATGCCCCGATCCGGCCATCGAAGCGCGCTGCCATGGCGCCGAAGATACCGGTCGAAACGCCCTGTTCTTCTGCTGCGACCGACTGATCGGCGATGTCGCCAACGCCGATGCCGAGGGGATCGGCGAGGCTGGCCGCCGCATCAACCAGATTGGCCGGAATGGTGGCGAACGCTTCGCTGATGCCGGCGGTGACGCTGAACGGTTCTTCCGCTTCGCCACCGACAGCCTCGTCTGCGGCGATCTGGCCGTAAAGCGCGTTCAGCGTGCCGACCACCGCTTCCTTGGCAAAGATGCCGGTGAACAGGCCCACGGTTGCCGGCCAGTTGTCTTCGTGAATGCCCATCGGCTCGACAACGGGCGTAATGCTGCGGCCGATCGCCGAAAGCACCGAGGCATCCGTATCGTCATTGCCGAAGGAGCCGTCGGTGCCCAGCGAGTTCAGGAAACCCAGCACCACGACAACGGCGATGATGACCTTGCCGGCCTTGAACATGAAGGCTTTCAGCCGGTCCCATGTCGTTCTGACAAGGCTTTTGAATGTCGGGATGTGATAGGGCGGCAGCTCCATGATGAAGGGTGAAACCGGACCGCGCAGCAGCGTGTTCTTCAAAAGCAGCCCGGTGGCAACGGCTGCCAGAATGCCGATCAGATAAAGCGCGAAGACGACATTCTGCCCGCCGACGGGAAAGAACGCGGCGGCAAACAGCGCATAGACCGGGAGCCGTGCGCCGCAGGACATGAACGGCGCCATCATCACCGTCATGATCCGGTCGCGGCGATTGTCGAGCGTGCGTGTCGCCATCACGGCCGGCACGGAGCAGCCGAAGCCGAGCACCATCGGAATGAAGGATTTGCCGGGCAGGCCGATGGCGCGCATCGACCGGTCCATGACAAAGGCAGCGCGCGCCATATAGCCGGAGTCTTCCAGAAGCGTCAGGAACAGGAACAGAAAACCGATCACCGGAATGAAGGTCGAGACGGTCTGGATGCCGGCGCCGACGCCTTGCGGCAGGATGGTGATCAGCCAGCCGGGCGCGCCGACAGCGGCCATCGCCTCGCTGGGCCAGTCGACCAGCAGCGTTCCGGTCAGAATGTCGAAGAAATCGATGAAGGCGCTGGCGAAATTGATGGCGAACAGGAACATCACATACATGACCGCCAGGAAGATCGGAATGCCGAGTACCCGGTTCAAAACCACAGCATCGATCCGGTCCGACAGGGTGCGCGAAATCCGGTGCGTGCGTTTGACCGCAGCGCGCGCAAGACCGTTGGCAAAGCCGTAGCGGATATCGGCAAACAGAATGTCGATGTCCTCGTCAAGCGCATCCTCGACGCCTTCGCGCAGGACCGCCGCCTGACGGGTGAGTGCTTCGCCTGCCTTGCTCTCCAGCGCGCTGTCGCCCTCAAGCAGTCTGGCGGCGAGCCAGCGGGCATTGATCGTGCCGTGCTGGGTCAGGGCGGAAAGGTCTTGTGAAAGCGCCGCGATGGCTGCTTCCACTTCCGGCTGATAGGTCAGGTGCGCCGTCGGCAGGCTGGCGGCGTTGGCGACGGCGATGACGGCGTCTTTCAGTGCGACGATCCCCTTGCCGCGCTTGGCGATGATCGGCACCACCGGGCAGCCGAGCATGCCGGACAGCCTCTCGCAATCAATCCTGAGACCGTTTTCGCTGGCCATGTCCATCATGTTGAGCGCGATCACGACCGGTACCTGCATTTCGAGCAGCTGGGCGGTCAGATACAGATTGCGCTCCAGATTGGAGGCGTCGACGATATTGAGAACAAGATCCGCCTCGCCGGAGAGGATGTAGTCGCGGGCAATCGTTTCATCGAGGCCGGCCTCGCTGCCGTCGCCGAGAGAATAGGTGCCGGGCAGGTCAACGACATTCACGGTGGCGCCGTCATGGACGAAGCGGCCTTCCTTGCGGTCGACGGTGACGCCCGGCCAGTTGCCCACCCGCTGGCGCGAACCGGTCAGGGCGTTGAAGAGTGTGGTCTTGCCGCAGTTCGGATTGCCGGCCGTTGCGATGGTGATGGTCGTCATGACGGCACCCTTTCGCCCTGAAATGCCGACAGTTCGTTGCGGCGTAGCGACAGGGCAAAATCGCGGATGCGGATTTCGACAGGGTCGCCGAGCGGCGCAATCCGGGTCACGACAAAATCGGTGCCCGGTATGATGCCCATGGCGAGCAGGCGCTGACGGTCCTGCCGGTTGCCGCGGTGGTACCCGGTCACCCGGATTGTTGCGCCGACTTGCAGGTCTTCGGATGTCATTGTCTGGATCTCCCTATTCGCAAAAATCGCCTGACGGCGCGACGCTGATCTTGGCGGCCATGCCCGCGCCCAATGCGATGCGGGTTTCGCCGAAACCGCCAAGGGCGACCACCAGCGGCCCGCCCTCGGACCGGCAGATGATCCTGAGACGCGTGCCGGGCTGGATGCCGAGTTCGCCAAGGCGTTTGTGGAAACGGTCTCCCGGTTTCAGCGCGACGACACTGAGCCAGACGCCTTCATCGGCAGCGGCGAGGGGAAAGGGCCGCGCCTCGGACTGGCGGGCCGGGCCGTCGCCGGCGGCCGGTTGCTTGAAGCGGGTTTGAAGCCTGCATTCGCTGCGTGATGCAAAACCAAGGGTGATATCGGACATGGCGGCTATCGCAATAAAACGTGACGGAAGTAATCAACTTTCATGTCCGCAATACGCGCCCGCAGGCCGGTTGATGCTTTGACCTGGGTCAATGGAGAATAAAAACCGGCGATGATCTATATTGACGTTTGTCACATTCGAATGGGAAGCACATTTTGGATTTTTATTGGAAATTTGAGAAAAATAGACAAGTATTTACGGTGATTAAGGTCAAGTATTTATTTCGGAATACGTGTTAGACAGAATCTGTGGCGGGCACATTCCCGTGTGTCCGAAGAAGAAGAGGACGAAAGCCATGAGTGACAAAAACGTCTGCCGTGAGTGCGCATTCTACGAAGATCACGTCGCCAATGACGGCTCGGTTACGCAGAATGCCGGTCTCTGTCGTTTCAATCCGCCGGTTTCCCAGCCTGAAAGCAATTCACGCGGGCTGTGGCCTGTTGTCGCTGCCGAAGACTGGTGCGGCCATTTTCATGCACCGGTAACCAGCAAGGCGGCCTGAACGCGACCTGTCGAAAACTGTCGGACGGACAGAAAACGCCGTCTGATGCGCATCGCAAGCATAGGGAAGCCGAGGCCTGATGCCGCCGGCATGTACCGAAGTCGGATGTCCAAAATGTTTTTATCAAAGCCGATGTCCGGCAGCATATCCTGCCGGGCATTTCTTGCTGTTGTCTTCCAGCATGGCCAGACAGACATCGACCTGTTTCGCCGGTGTGGCGAGCCGCGCTGATTGTTGCTTCCGGGGTGCCGGTCCGGCGCCCGAGCGCGCAGAAATGTCCTATGTCGCGTCACGACATCGCGCGGCAGCGCCCTTGAGGAACAGATCCCAGGCGCGGCGGAAATAATCATCCTGTGTGGCCGTTCCATCGAAATCCGACTCACCTAGAAGCTTTGCCATCAGCGGCCTTATCGATGTGGCATAAAGAAGCTGGTTTGCGAGAAATTCGGCATCGCCGGGGCCGAGCGCGCTCTGGTTCTGGGCCTCTTCCACAAGTCCGGTCAGGCGCTGCATAATCGGATCGCCAGTTTCCGGTTTGCGTTCCCCCAAGGCGGCCGGTTCGCTGAGGACCACGCGGTTAAGCGCGACCAGCTGCGGCCGCATATTGGCGGCGAGCATGGCGCGTGCATATTGCCGCAGCCGGTCAAGTGCGGTGCCGTCCTGTCCCAAGGCGGCATCGAGATCGGCCAGAACCTCCGCCTGAAGCCCTGTCACCAGGGTGTTGAACAGGGCCGCCTTGGACGGATAGCGCCGGTAGATCGTATCCTTGCCTGCGTTGCAGCGGCTGGCGACCTGCTCCATCGAGGTGGCGGCAAAGCCCTGTGTGGCGAACAGGTCGGAGGCCGTCTCCAGAATCTGGCGCTCAAGCCGGGCGGTGGCCTCCTTCGAAGGGCGACCGCCGCGGGGGCGTGACGCCGGTGCCGGCTGCCCTTCTGTGTCCTTGCCGTTGCGGCCTTTGTGTTCCTTGGTGTTCATCGCTTTTGTCATCCGAAACCGACTGCGTCATCCGGCGTGGATTCTATCCGCTGCCATAAACCAAACGCAACCGTTCTGTTGCTGTCTTGCAACGGCAAATAATATGAGTAAAAAAGTCATAATTATAACTGGACGGTAACGTCCCGTTTTGTTAGGCGGATGTCACGAAGGAATTTTCGGATAGAGAGGTTACCCGATGAGAATGCCATCCCGGCTTGCCCTGCTTTCAGCCACAACAAGTCTGCTTGCTCTAACAAGTCCGGTTTTGGCGGAGGACGACACGACGCTTCTGGCGCCCGTGTCCGTCGAGACCCAGGCCGACCTACAGGCGGAGTCGGGCGCTTCCGTTTTCGTCCGGGACACATCTGCGGCGATGAAAACCGAAACGCCGGTGATCGAGACGCCGCAATCGGTAACCACGGTGACGCGCAGGCAGATGGACGAGCAGAGCCCGCAGACTGTCAGCCAGGCGCTGCGCTATACCGCCGGTGTGCTCTCCGACCGCGACGCCAATACCCGCTACAGTTCGATCTTCATGCGCGGGTTCGGCGCGTTCGGGACCGCGACAAATTACGTGAGCTACATGGACGGGCTGAAGCTGCCGCGCGGCCAGGCCTTCGCCCAGGTGGCCATAGATCCCTACCTGCTTGACCGCATCGACGTGCTCAAAGGCCCCTCCGGCGTGCTCTACGGCCAGATGAACCCCGGCGGGCTTGTCGATCAGGTCAGTCGGGTTCCGGCGGCCGAGCCCTATAACGAGGTCTTCCTGCAGGGCGGATCGTTCGGCCGGGTCCAGGGCGGCATCACCTCGCGCGGTTCGCTGACCGAAGATGACAGCCTGCTTTACAGCTTCACCGGTATCGGCCGTTCTTCCGGCACCCGTTATGACGATGTCGATGAAGAGGTCTACGGTTTTGCCCCGTCCCTGACCTGGCAGCCCGATCTGGACACGTCGCTGACGATCTCCGGCTATTACCAGAAGACACCGGAAGGCGGCTATTTCAACTCCACCTATCCGACCTTTCTGGCGCCCGAGGAATACCGCTCCTATCTCGACCGGGACATGAATATCGGCGATCCGAATTACGACCATTTTCATCGCGAACAATACGGCATCGGCTACGATTTCGAACATTATTTTACCGAAAGCGTGAAGTTTGAATCCGCGCTGCGTTATTCGGATGTCGATATCGACTTCCGCTCGTTGCAGATGTCGGCGCCGCTGGATGCGAACGGGAATATCCCCCGGCATGCGCTGCAATCCATCGAGCAGGTCGGCGGCCTCTCGACGGATAACCGGCTGACATTCGAATTCGATACCGGTGCCGTCGAGCACACCATGCTGGCCGGTTTCGACTATCAGCATTCCAGCAGTGACTGGCAGTATCGCTATGGCGCTGCACCTTCGCTGAACGTTGTCGATCCGGTTTACGGGGAACCGATTGCGCCGCTGATGACGATCATCGACAGCACGCAGAAGCTTGAGCAGACGGGTATCTACCTGCAGGATCAGATGAGCCTTGGCGGTCTTCATGCAGCCCTCGGCATCCGCCACGACTGGACCGAGCAGAAATCCGACAATCATCTGGCGGGCACCACATCCAGCCAGTCGGATGACGCCACCACCTACAGGGCCGGCCTTCTCTACGCCTTCGATAACGGTATCTCGCCCTATGTCAGCTATTCGACATCTTTCGAGCCGGTTATCGGTGTCGATGCGGCGGGCCAGCCGTTTGTGCCCAGCGAAGCCGAACAGTACGAGATTGGCGTCAAATACGAGCCGACCGGCTGGGATGCGCTGTTTACCGTTTCCGCATTCGATATCACCCAGCAGGATGCGCTGGTGCCGGACGAACTGAACTTCAGCCGTCAGGCCGGTGAAATCCGTTCGCGCGGGCTGGAATTCGAGGCGCGCGGCAATCTGACGGAGGAATTCGAACTGATCGCGGCGCTGACGCTGCTCGACACCGAATATGAAAAGACCGCGATTGCGGCCAATGAGGGCAACCACCCGCAGGCAGTGCCGGATTATTACGGCTCGGTCTGGGCCAATTACACCTTCATGGGCGGGGCTCTGGAAGGTCTTTCCCTTGGCGGCGGGTTGCGCTTTGTCGGCTCGAGCTATGCCGACGATGCCAATACGGTGAAGGTCGATGGCTATACGCTGGTGGACGCGGCCCTGCGCTATGATTTCGGCGCCAGAAACGACAAGCTGAAGGGGCTTGAGGCGACCTTCAACGTCACCAACCTGTTTGACGAAGACTATTATGCAAGCTGCAGCACCGGGTTTTATTGCCAGTATGGCGATGGTCGCCAGTTCCTTGCCGGTCTGAATTACAAGTGGTGACGGCCATGAAGCTGACCAGACGCACATTCTGCGGTGCCCTGCTTGTTGGCGGCGTTGCCGCCAGCCGCACCGGCTGGGCGAACGGACCGCACACCGTGGTCGATATGATCGGGCGGCGGGTTGACCTGCCTGCCGCGCCGAAGCGGATTGTCCTGCTCGAGGCCCGCGATATCGTCACAATGGCGATGCTCGTCGACGATCCGGCCGGGCGCGTGGTCGGCTGGGCGGCGGTGGACCGGATCGACAGCCCCGTGCTTCAGGCAGAGCTGACCGGCGGTCACGAGATCGCGGTGGTCGGCAAGCAAGGACCGGATACGGTCTCGCTGGAAGGCATTGTCGGTCTGGAGCCGGATCTGGTCGTTTCCAACTTCTACATGACGCCGCTCGGCGAGGACGACCTGCTGGTCAGGCGCCTGAGGGACCTCGGCATTCCGGTCATCTTCAGCGATCTTGCCACCAATGCCGCGCCCGGCGATGCGGCACGGCCGGGCCCGCAGGAAACGCTCGAAGCGCAGATGCGTATGTGGGGGGACGTGCTGGATGCCGCCGCCCGCGCCGATGACTATATGGCGTTTTACCATCGTCATCTGAACCGTGTGCGCGATTGCTTGAAGGATGCCGCGCCGGTGACGACCTATCTGGAAATCCAGTCGACGGTGAGTGATTGCTGCTGGGCGGCGGGCACCACGGTTTGGGGCGAACTGCTGGCGCTTGCTGGCGGCGAGACCCTGCCGGGGGTAACCGAGGCCTGGTATCAGAAGCTCCAGCTGGAACATCTTCTGTCGACGCCGTTCGATGTCTACATCGCCTCCGGCGGCGGCTGGGCCGCCGGCGGGCGTCCGGCGATCGGCCCCGGCCTCGATGCGCAAGAGGGACGGGAAGGGCTGACGCGGCTGATCGGCAGAACCGGGTTCAGCGGGCTGGATGCGGTGCGCGAAAACCGGGTCTACGGCATCTGGACCGGGCTGATCGCGTCTCCGCCGCTCAATATCCTGTTCATCGAATGCGCGGCGAAATGGCAGCATCCGGCACTTTGCGCGGCTATCGACCCCGGCGAGACGCTTGCCGAAATCAATAAGCGATTCATGAGCACGCCCATTGACGGGCCGCTCTGGGTCGGGCTGGAGGGCTGAGGCATGGAAGATGAAGCTTCGGGCGCAGCGCGATTTCGGGCATGGGCGGAGATCGATTTTCCGAAGATCGACGCCTATTTTGAATCGATCGTCGAATCCATCGCCACCCATGATATGCAGGTCATCCGAAAGGGGCCTTGCTGTCGGGTGGTGTCGGACTTCGGCATGGCGCGGCTGGAAGCGCTGCCCGGGCAATTGTTGCTGACGGTCGAGACCGATGACAGGGCCGCGCTCAACCGGATGAAATATGCGCTTTACGGCCCGATTTCCTTCATCGCCGCACGGGAAAACCCGGTCATCGTCTGGTCGGGCGACGATACCGGGCTGACGCCGCTTGACGATTTGCGCGTGGTGCAGGTGAAAGAGACTGCTCAGCTCACACCGCATATGCGTCGCATCGTGTTTTCCGGCGCGGATCTTGGCCGTTTCGACCGTATCGACCAGCTTCACTGTCGGCTGATCTTCCAGCCGAAGGGGACGCGTGTTCCCGAATGGCCGGGGCTTGATGCAAACGGCCATATCGTCTGGCCCGAGGGTCGGAAACTGGATACGCGAGTCTACACCATCCGCGCCATCGATGCGGCGAAAGGCGAGGTCACCATCGATTTCGTGCTTCATGCCCATGCCGGACCGGCCACGCGATGGGCCATGGCCGCAGCGCCCGGCGATGTCATCGGCATGGTCGGCCCCGCCGCCAACGGCCTCGAACCGGCGGCGTTTTACGTCTTTGCCGGCGATGAAACGGCGCTTCCCGGGATCGCCCGCATGATGGCGGCGCTCGACAGGTCAGCGACAGGTCATGCTTTCATCGAAGTTGACGGTCCCGATGATATGCAGAAACTCGACTGTCCACCCGGCATCAGCCTCAACTGGCTGTTTCGCCACGGCGCGCCGGCGGGAACGACAACAAAGCTGGAAGAGGCCGTGCGCGCCGTCGCCTGGCCATCCGATCTTTCATCCGCGTTTTTCTGGGGCGGTTGCGAGCACAAGGCCTTTCGCAAGATCCACCGGCTGCTCAGGCATGAACGCGGCCTGCCGCGGGACCGGATGGTGCTTTATTCGCACTGGCACCGGCTCTTGAGCGAAGAACAGATCATCGAAGAGGGCGCATCTGCCTATCTGCCGGATTAGGCGGAGGGCTGATGCTCTCCGGGGCCTAGACGATTTCGGATGGTCGCAGCCGGCAGTTTTCCGCGGTATCGGCTGTTTCCATCTGCAGGGTTGCGTGGCCGATTTCGAACGTGTCGTGAAGCTCGTCAGGCAGGGTGGCCAGCAGGCTTTTGGCATGGCCTTCCGCGCAGACGATATGGGCCGTGAGCGCTGTTTCCGTGGTGCTCAGGGCCCAGATATGGAGATCATGAACCTCCTCGACGCCCTCTGCGCCTTCAATGTGGCGGCGCACCTTGTCGATGTCGATGCCCGCCGGCACGGTGTCCATCGCCAGCCTGACGGAATCGCGCAACAGGCCCCATGTGCCGATCAGGATGACCAGACCGATCACCAGGCTGACGGCCGGGTCGATCCATGTCCAGCCGGTCCATCCGATCACGATGGCCGCGATGATGACGCCGACAGTGACGCCGGCATCGGCCGCCATGTGGAGGTAGGCGCCGCGAATATTGAGGTCCGACTTCCGCCCCGAGGCAAACAGCCAGGCGGTGAAGCCGTTGACCAGAACGCCGGCAAGCGCCACCCAGATGACGACGCCGGTCTCAATCGGTTCAGGTTCGAAGAATCGGCCGATCGCTTCCCAGCTGATGGCGCCGACGGCCACGATCAGAATGATCGCATTGGCAAGCGAGGCGAGGATCGGCGCACGTTTGAAGCCATAGGTGCGGCTGCCGCCAGGCGGCTTGGCCGCCAGCCAGATTGCGCCCCAGGCCAGAACCAGGCCCAGCACATCGGAGAGATTGTGACCGGCATCGGCCAGAAGCGCCAGTGATCCGGTAAAAACGCCGAAAACGGCCTCCAGCACCACATAGATGATGTTGAGGCTGATGCCGATTGCAAAAGCACGGCCGAAATTCTGCGGTGCATGAGAATGGCCATGCCCGCCATGGACATGGCCACCATGATGACTGTGCCCGCCATGGCCGTGATGATGCTCGGACATTTGTGCCTCCACGTTTGAGATGCGCACGAATGTAGAAGCTATAGCGGGATGAGGTTCAAGAGGGCCGGGCACAAAAAATGCGCCCGGTTTGTCGCAGCGCCTTAACGCTTGTTGTTGCCGAGGCCCCAGATCGCGATTGCCGCAATGATGATGCTGACCACCACGTTCCAGCCGGCAAAGGACAGGCCCAGCACCCGCAGGGCGGCTTCATCGCATTTCGGCCCGGTTACGCGGTTGAGATCAGCCAGAAGCGAATTGGCGTCCGTGGTCATGCCGGAAAGCGCGCCGGAGCAATCCGTGGGCCCCGCCCACCAGTGCCATTCGATGCCGGAGTGATAAACGCCCATCACCATGCCCCAGACCATCAATGCGGCGATGATGACAAGCGCGAGCTTGCCGATCACGCGCGGCATGAACCCGAAGCGCCAGGCGAGCAGTCCGACAATGCCGATGGGCACGCCAATATAATAGGGTTTGCGCTCCAGAAGGCAGAGATGGCAGGGGATGTAGCCGCCGAGATGTTCGAAGCCGAGGGCCGAAAGCACCGAGACGGCCATGCCGAGGGTCACCAGAACGAGGCTGATGGCGAGGCGGTTGTCTGTGACGAAACGGGGGAGCATGATGTGCACCTAGAAGACATATTTGACGAGATAGAATCCGCCGAACAGAAGAACGACGAAGACGGTGAAGAGAATACCGAGATATTTCTCGATGAAATCGCGGATCGGCACGCCGTAGCGGTTGAGCAGAAAGGCGATCAGGAAGAAGCGGAACGACCGGCCGATGACGCTGACCAGCAGGAAGATGCCGAAATTCAGCCCCGTCGCGCCGGAAAAGATCGTCAGCACCTTGTAGGGAAACGGCGTGATGGCGGCAAACAGCACGCCCCAGCCGCCCCAGGTATTGTACCACTCGGCGATCTGTTCGAAGGAATGCTCCTTGCCGTAAAAGGCGAGGATCGGCTGGCCGACGGTCTCGAACAGGAACAGGCCGATCAGGTAACCGCCGATGGCGCCGATGATCGAGGCAAGCGTGCAGATGAAGGCGATACGCACCCAGTTGCGCGGTTTGGCGATCACCATCGGGATCATCAGCACGTCCGGCGGAATCGGAAAGAACGAACTCTCTGCAAATGAAACGGCAAACAGCGCACGTTCGGCATGGCGCGTCGCGGCAAGGGAGAGTGTCCAGTTATAAAGGCGGCGCAGCATCTGATGATCCGGAAATGATTGGCCTGAGGGATTTAGAGTATTGCCGGAGGATGGTAAATCCTGCGCTGCTTGTCCATTCTTCACTACACCGTGAGCACGGTTTTTCGCATGATCGGGATCAAAATCCCGGTTGACGCATCGGCCGATCTTCGTATAGTTCGCGCGGTCCGGCCTTCCAGCAAAGGCCGACAGGCCCCTTTGGCGGAACTGGTAGACGCGCCTGACTCAAAATCAGGTTCCGAAAGGAGTGCTGGTTCGATTCCGGCAAGGGGCACCAACTATCTTTGAATTTTCCACATAAAACAGATATTTATGCCGAGTTGACGGTATCTGTCTCTCTGAGGCCCGCTCTTACGGCGTCACGGCCGCGATCAAACACGATGCGGGGGATCCGGTTATCTGCGAACCGGACCGGTGGAGCCTCTTGCGATGAAGCTTGAGGGCATGGCCAGGCGAGTTTCCTCGATTGCCTCGCCGCGCAGACGCCGGACCATCATTTCAGCCGCCATGCGCCCCTGTTTGTCGGCATCGATACCCACTGTCGTCAGCGGTGGCGCAATATAGCCCGAGAAGGGCAGGTCATCATAGCCGACAACGGAGACATCGCCGGGCACGGAAAGCCCCAGGGATGTCAGTGCGCCGATGACGCCAAGCGCGATCGTATCGTTTCCGGCAAAGATTGCTGTTGTGTCGGGCTTTGCCTTCATCAGCGCCAGCGTGGCCGCGTGACCGCTTTCTGCACTGAAATCGCCATGGAAAACGGCATCGTCCTGCAAGGCGATGCCGGCAGCCGAAAGCGCTTCACGCAGTTCACGAAGACGCGAGTCGGTTGCGGCAAAGCCGGGCGGCGAGAACGGGATACAGCCGATATTTCGGTGCCCGAGATCCATGATATGGGATGCCGCTGCGGCCGTGCCTTCCCGGGTCGAGGTGAAGACGCAATGCTCCCGGGGGTGGCCGGTGGAGCCGATGAGGACAACCGGATAATCCTGTTCGATCAGCGCCTTCAGGTCCTCGTCATCGGTGCTGGGGCTGAGGACCAGAAGTCCGTCTATACGGTGTGAGACAACCAGATCCGCGTAGGGATTCTGGTTTTCCTTCCGTTCAAAGGTTTCCAGCAGGAGGCTGTAACCGGCCTCGCGCATCACGCCGGCGATTGCATAGTGCAGCAAGGGGATGAATGCATCCACCTGCAGCGACCGGCCTTCGGTAATCACCAGACCGACGGTGTTGGTGGCGCCTCTGCGCAGCATCAGCGCCGCCGAATTCGGCTTGTAGCCCAGCACGCGGGCGGCATTGCGCACTTTCTGCTTGGTCTCCTCGCTGAGGCTGACGGCTTTCGAATCGTTCAGCACGAGAGAGACCGTCGGGCGGGAAACGCCCGCCAGTTTGGCGACATCGAGACTGGTAACTGATTTTTCTTTCATATCAGCAGGGTAACACACTAACGCGCGTTAGTCATGTATTTATCGTTGACGAGATGAAGAAAAGGGATACTCTAACACGTGTTAGTGTCAAGGCGCCGCGATTTGAGGATACCGGCGTTCAGCAATCAAGGGAGGATGTGCCATGCCCGGACAAACCGCGGCTCAGGGCGGTCCTGATCAAAACAAAAGACTGTTGCCCGGCAGTGTGCTCAGACGCAAAGAGGCATTGACCGGCTATCTGTTCATTCTGCCGGCGCTGATCGGGCTGCTGGTCTTTTTTGCGCTGCCGACCCTGCGCGCGGCCGAGATCAGCCTGACACACTGGAACCTGATGCGTCCGGCGCGCTGGGCCGGTTTCGAGAATTACGCACGCCTGTGGGCGGACGGAAAATTCTGGGAATCGATGCGGATTACGCTGTTCTACGTCATCTACAATATTCCCCTTCAGACCGCGCTTGGCCTTCTGATTGCCGTGCTTGCGGACCGGCTGGCAAAATCGGTCATGCTGCGGGCCGTCATCATCGCGCCCTATCTGATTTCGAATGTGGTGGCCGGTCTGGTCTGGCTCTTGATGCTCGATCCGCTGATCGGCATAACCAATGCGTTTCTCGGCGGTATCGGCATCATGCCGCAGCCCTTCCTGAGTTCGCCCGACCAGGCGCTGATCTCGGTTGCGGGCATTTCCATCTGGCGGCATGTCGGCTTTACCGCGCTGCTGTTTTATGCCGGCCTGCAGTCCATTCCCCGCGATCTTTATGAGGCCGCCCGTCTCGATGGCGCCAGCGAGCAGGCGATGTTCCGCATGATCACGCTGCCGCTGTTGCGCCCGGTCATGGTCTTCGTTCTGGTCACCAGTGTTGTCGGGTCGTTTCAGGTGTTTGACGTGATTGCCGTGACGACGCGCGGCGGGCCGGCCGATTCCACCCGGGCCGTGCTCTGGTACATCTATGAAAATGCCTTCCAGTTCAGCCGGATGGGCTATGCCTCGGCGATGTCGATGGTGCTGTTCGTCATCCTCATTCTTGTGACGCTGCTGCAGATGAAACTGCTGCATGCCGACCGTTCGGATCTGGGTTGAGGAGGATCGTCATGCCACGCACACTCAATATTCAACGGCTTGTCGGTTACGGCGTTCTGGCGGTCTTCTGCTTCGTTTCGCTGCTGCCGGTCTGGATGGCGCTGAAAACCGCAATCACCTTCCCGTCCGATGTCTTTACCTCCGCTGACAGCCTGTGGACCGATCGGATCACATTCGGAAACTTCCTGCGGGTTCTGGGGCTGCCAAGCGATGTGCCGCCGCCGGCCAAT
The DNA here is from genome assembly GCF_963677965.2 of uncultured Martelella sp. Taxonomy (NCBI): domain Bacteria; kingdom Pseudomonadati; phylum Pseudomonadota; class Alphaproteobacteria; order Hyphomicrobiales; family Aurantimonadaceae; genus Martelella; species uncultured Martelella sp. The sequence continues at coordinate 1,093,596 of NZ_CAXXFM010000001.1, read as the reverse complement.
ACCGGCTCGCCGATCGATTTCATGATCGCGCTCAGAAACAGCGTTGTTTACACCGGTCTTCTGGTGTCCGGGCAGCTGTTCTTTTCCTCGCTTGCGGCCTACGCCTTTGCGCGGCTGAGGTTTCCCGGACGCGATGCGCTGTTCTACAGCTTCATCGCCGCGACCATGATCCCCTCGATCGTGCTGTTCATTCCGAACTTCATCCTGATCCGGCAGCTCGGTCTTCTCAACACCTTTGCGGGCATGGTGGCGCCGAACATTCTGATGCTGCCGTTTGCGGTTTTCTTTTTGCGCCAGTTTTTCCTGTCGACGCCGAAGGAACTGGAAGAAGCCGCGCGGCTCGATGGCCTGAACTGGTTCCGTGTCTACTGGCACATCGCGCTTCCCCTGCAGCGCGGACCCCTGGCAACGCTGGCGATCCTGCTTTCGATCCAGGCCTGGAACGACTTCTTCTGGCCGTTTCTGGTCGGGCAGAAGGAAAATGTGCAGGTCATGGCCGTCGCGCTCGCCAACTATCAAAGCCAGACCGGGCAGGGGCAACCCGACTGGACCGGTCTTATGGCCGCGGTGATGCTTTCGATCATCCCGGTTTTGGTCCTGCTTGTCTTCTTCGGCCGCCGCATCGTCGAGTCCCTGCAGACAAGCGGCATGAAATGATGCTGTTCACTCAACAATGGGAGAGAGAAATATGAAGAAACTGAGCCTTTGCGTCCTGATATCGGCAACGGCGCTGGCCCCGGCCGTCGCGTCTGCCCAGGATACCGTCCGCTACTGGATGTGGGATGGTCAGCAGGCCCCGGTCTATCAGCAGTGCGCCGATGCCTTCGAGGCGGAAAACCCGGATATCAGGATCGAAATCACCCAGACCGGCTGGGACCAGTACTGGACCAACCTGACCACCAGTTTCATTTCCGGCGATGCGCCCGATGTCTTCGTCAACCATCTGATGCGACTGCCGGAATTTGCCGCCAACGACATGATCGTCGATCTGGCGCCGCTGATCGAGGACGCGGATTACGATACCGCCGGCTATCTGCCGGGGCTTCTCGACAACTGGTCGAAGGACGGTGCGGTCTACGGCCTGCCCAAGGACTGGGCCACTGTCGCCGTGGCCTATGATAGGGACAAGCTCGAGGCCGCCGGCATGACGCCGGAGGATCTGGCGGACATGAGCTGGAACCCGGAAGATGGCGGCAGTTTCCAGAATGTGATCGCCCGGCTGACGGTCGACACGAACGGCAAGCATGGCGATGAAGCAGGCTTCGATCCGAATTCCGTCGCCACTTTTGGCTTTGTGCTCAATCCGCTCAGCCCCCAGGGTGAAACCGAATGGGCCTATCTGGCGGCCAGCACCGGCTGGCAGTTCATCGATGAACCCTGGTCCGATCATTACAATTTCGATGATCCCAGACTGACGGAAACGCTGGTGTGGCTGCGCGATCTCGCCCGTGTCCATCACTTCATGCCCACTGTCGAGCAGACCGGGCGTCTTGGCGCCGAAACCCTGATGTTCTCCGACAAGGGGGCGATGACGGTTACCGGCTCGTGGCTGATCGGGCTTTACCACCAGTCGAAGCCGTCGGTTGCCTTTGCGCCGATCCCTGCCGGTCCGGAAGGCCGCAAGACCATGTTCAACGGTCTCGCGGATTCGATCTGGAGTGGAAGCCCGGTTCAGGAATCGGCCTGGAAATGGGTACAGTTTCTCGGCTCCGATGCCTGCCAGTCGATTGTCGCCGGTTCGGCGGTCGTGTTCCCCGCTCAGGAGGACCTGATGGATGCAACGGTTGAGGCCTATGCCGAAAAGGGCATCGATGTCTCGGCCTTCACGGAAGTCGCGACGCCGGAGACCACCTTTGCGCCGCCGATCACCGATTACGGCAACGAGATTGCTTCGATCGTCAAGGCCGCACTTGAACGCGTGATGCTCGGGCAGGGCGATCCGCAGGAGGTGCTGGAACAGGCCAATGACGAGGTCAACTGGCTTTTCTGATTGCCGGAACCCCAATCAGCGCCCGCCATGTCCGCAACATGGCGGGGGTCTTTTCAAAGATGCCGGAACATCCGGCGAGACAGAAATCTCCGTATCTGACCGGCGCAAACCCGATGCGCCGGCAGGCCGGAACCGGGAGGACATCGCGATGTCGAGTCTGGAACTTAAGGATATCAACAAGAGCTATGGCGAAGCCCATATCATCCATGATGTCAGTCTGAAGATCGAAGCAGGCGAGTTCTGCGTCTTCGTCGGTCCGTCGGGCTGTGGCAAGTCGACGCTTCTGCGCATGATTGCCGGCCTTGAGGATATCACCGGCGGCACGCTCGCCATCGGCGACAAGCCGATGAACGATGTCGATCCGGCCAAACGCGGCGTGGCGATGGTGTTCCAAAGCTATGCGCTCTATCCGCATATGTCGGTTCGCGAAAATATGGGTTTTGGTCTCCGGTTCGACAAAACCCCCAAGGATGAGATCACCCGCCGCGTCAATGAGGCGGCCAGGGTGCTTGAACTTGGCGATCTCCTCGACCGCAAGCCGCGCGCGCTTTCCGGCGGTCAGCGGCAGCGTGTCGCGATTGGCCGCGCCATCGTGCGCAAGCCGGATGTGTTTCTGTTCGATGAGCCGCTGTCCAATCTCGATGCCGAATTGCGCGTCAACATGCGTGTTGAAATTGCCCGGCTGCATAAAGAGCTCGGCACGACAATCGTCTATGTGACGCATGATCAGGTCGAAGCCATGACGCTGGCCGACAAGATTGTGGTGCTCAGGGCAGGGCGGATCGAGCAGGCCGGCGCGCCGCTCACGCTCTATGACGATCCCGACAATATCTTCATCGCCGGTTTCATAGGCTCGCCGAAGATGAATTTCCTGTCCGCCGCTGTCGAACAGGTTGAAGGCGATGCAGTGACCATCAGACTTCAAGATGTGAAAGCCGATCCCGTTACGCTTCAGCTTCACGACAATCGCCCGCAGGCCGGTGACAGGGTGACGCTCGGCATCAGGCCGGAGTTTCTGTCGGGCGAAGGCAAGGCTCAACTCCATCTGACAACCGACATCGTCGAAAATCTCGGCGGTGAATCCTACGTCTATGCGCGCGATGACAGCGGAACACGGATCGTCATGAAGCTGGCCGATGCCCGCCGGATACGCCCCGCCGAAGCGATCATCGCCGCCTTCGATCCGGAAAAGGCCTTCCTGTTCGACGCCAATGGTCAGCGGCTGCGCTGACAGCATTTTTCGATATACCGGCAGTGGCGATATCCTCAAACGAAAGTATGTTCGAGACTGACCGGCACCCACCATGACAACAGGTCCGACATGAATACCATCCATTACCGGCTCGACACGCCGGTCCAGACCCTCGTCCTGCGTATCCGCAATCAGGGAATGGCTGAAGCAATATACTGGGGCTCGAACCTGCCGGAGGATGAAGACCTCGGCATGCTTTCATCCGCGCATGATATCGACCTTGGCGGCGGCATGCTGGACGCAACCGTGCCGCTGTCGATCTGCCCCGAGGCTTCCGCGCCGTTTCCCGGGCAGGCGGGGTTGTCGCTGTCCGGTGAGGCCGGCGTGTTGCAGCCGACATTCCGGTTTGAGAGCGCTGACGACAATGACGGGCTGACGCTGCGGTTTTCGGACGAAACGCTCGGTCTTGCCTACTCGGCGCATTTCAAAACCGTCGGAGACGTTATTGTTGCGTCATCCGAGGTGAGATCGCAGACGCCGGTTTGCTGCCATTGGCTTGCCGCGCCGGTTCTGCCTGGCGCACAATCCTCGGAAAAGATAACCGACTGGCACGGCACGTGGCTGCGTGAGTTCCACCGTCAGGAAACGCCGTGGTCGCACGGTATCCGCATGCGTGAAGCGCGCACCGGCCGTTCGGGTCACGAACATCCGCCAATGGCGATGATACCGCTGCGCGGGGCAACCAGAACCGCAGGCGAAGTCCATGCCTTGCAGCTTGCCTGGTCCGGCGGTCACCGGTTTGTGGCCGAACAGTTGCCCGATGGACGGCGGCAGTTGCAGATGGGCCGGGCCTGGGATGCGGACGGGCGCGGAACCCGGTTTTCGTCATCCGATCTCGTCATGGCGGTTTCCACCGAAGGCGAGGCGGGCATTGCCCGCAGTTTTCAGCGCTATATCCGCGATCAGGTCGTGGTCTGGCCCGATCCGGCGCGTTCGCGTCCCGTCCACTACAATTGCTGGGAGGCGATCTATTTCGATCACTCGCTCGAAGGCCTTTCAGAGATTGCCGAGCGCGCCGCCCGCCTTGGCGCGGAACGCTTCGTGCTGGACGATGGCTGGTTCGGCAAACGTGATGATGACACGAGTTCGCTCGGGGACTGGACGATCGACCGGCGCAAATGGCCGGACGGTCTGACGCCGTTGATCGACAAGGTGCATGGCGAGGGCATGAGTTTCGGTCTCTGGGTCGAGCCGGAAATGGTCAATCTCGACAGCGACCTTTACCGCAGCCACCCCGACTGGCTTCTCGGTCCGAAAGATCAGCTGACGGGCCGTTTCCAGCACCTTCTGGACCTCTCACGGCCGGAGGTGCGGGATTATCTTTTCGATGTCCTCGATGCGATCCTGCGCGCGCATGATATCGACTATCTGAAATGGGACCATAACCGGCTGTTGCCGCTTGTCGACGCGGCGCAGACGGACGGCGTCTATGCGCTTCTCGACCGGTTGCGGGCCGCCCATCCGACAGTCGAGATCGAAAGCTGCGCATCAGGCGGCGGGCGTATCGATATCGGCATTCTGGCGCGCACGCACCGGGTCTGGCTTTCGGATTCAAACGATGCCATCGAACGCTTGCGCATGCAGCACGAGGCCGCGCTGCTTCTGCCGCCTGCCGTTACCGGCAGCCATGTCGGCCCGCGCAAGAGCCATTCGTCCGGGCGCATCCTGCCGATGTCGTTCAGGGCCTGGGTCGCCGCCCAGCGGCATATGGGTTTCGAGATGGACCCGCGCGAACTCGATGAGGAAGAAAGCGAAATTCTCACGCGGGTGACACGCTGGTGGAAGCAGACGCGCGACTGGCGGATGGCGGGCGATACGATCCCCCTCGACAGCGATGATGAGGCGGTGATTTCCGAGCTGCAGATCGCTGCCGACGGTAGCCGTTTCGTTGTGTTTGCCGGTCGTCATGCAAGCGCGGCCCAGTCCCTGCCACTGGCGCAGAAACTGGCCGCTCTGGACCCGAACGCACGCTATCGCCTGCATCTGGTCAACCCGGAAGACCGGCCGCCGCAGTCGCGCGGTCATGTCGCGCTCGTGACTGGCGATGTGACCATGTCGGGTGCGGCGCTGATGACCCACGGCATCAATCTTCCGCTTTCCTGGCCCGCCACCATGTGGGTGGTCGAGGGCGAGCGGATCGCCTGAAGCGTGATGAAAGAGGCAAGACAATGAAACGCAATATTCTGGTCTGCGGCGGTGCCGGTTATATCGGCTCGCACATGGTCCGTCTTCTGCAGGACGAAGGCCATGATGTCGTGGTGTTCGACAATCTTTCCCAGGGCTATGCCGAGGCCATTCCCGGCGTCACGCTGGAACGCGGCGACCTTCTCAACCCGGCCGATCTGGCGGATGTGCTTTCCCGCTATTCATTCGATGCGGTTATCCACTTCGCCGCGCTGATCGCTGTCGGTGAATCGGTCGAGCATCCCGAACTTTACTACCGCAACAATGTCACCGGCACGCTCAACCTGCTGGATGCCATGCGCAATGCCGGTGTCGGCAAGCTGGTGTTTTCCTCGACGGCGGCCGTTTTCGGCAATCCGCTGACGGAACTGATCGATGAAAACCACCCGATGGCGCCGCTCAACCCTTACGGCTGGTCAAAGCGCATGGTTGAGCAGGTGCTGTCCGATATGGCGACGGCTTTTGGCCTGCGTTCGGTGTGCCTGCGCTATTTCAACGCTGCCGGCGCGCATCCCGATGGCCGCACCGGCGAGGCGCATGATCCCGAGACCCATCTGATCCCGCAGGTGCTGCTGGCCGCGCTTTCCCTTCGAAACCGGCTGACGGTGTTCGGAGACGATTACGACACCCGCGATGGCACTTGCATCCGCGACTATATCCACGTGCTGGATCTGGCCTCGGCACATCTGAAGGCGCTCGATTTCATGGATGGCAATGAGGGCGCGCATGTCTTCAATCTCGGCAATGGCAACGGCTTCACGACTCTGGAGGTGCTGGAGACGGCAAAACGGGTGACCGGCCGCGACATCCCCTATGAAATCGGCCCGCGCCGGCCCGGTGACGCCGGCATCCTCGTTGCCGACAGCGCGCGTGCCCAAACCGTGCTCGGCTGGGCGCCGCAGTTCGACGCGCTGGAAACGATTATCGAAACCGCCTGGCGGTGGCATCAGGCTCCGCATTACGGCCCTTTCGCAATCAACAAATAGGACGGGTCCCATGACGGACGAAAACACGTCGCAGAGCGCGCCGCACCGGCGCTTCAACCCTTTGAAGAATGAATGGGTACTGGTTTCTCCGCATCGCGGTCGCCGCCCCTGGCAGGGCGGTCAGGAAGAGGCGACCGTGACGGAAAAGCCGTCGCATGATCCCGACTGCTACCTCTGTGCTGGCAATAAACGCAATTCCGGCGCGGTAAACCCGGACTACAAGGGTGTCTACGTTTTCGACAATGATTTTCCGGCCCTTCTGGAAGATACGCCCACCGGGAGACTGAACGGAGATCGCCTGTTTCGCGCCGAAAACGTTCATGGCACCGCGCGGGTCATCTGCTTTTCCGAGCGCCATGACCTGACCTTGCCAGAACTGCCTGTCACCGCGATCAAGGGTGTTGTCGATGCCTGGGCCGGCCAGATTGAAGAACTGGGCGCGCGTTATGACTGGGTCGCCGTCTTCGAGAACAAGGGCGCGGCCATGGGCTGTTCCCAGCCGCATCCGCATGGCCAGGTCTGGGCATCCGATTTCCTGCCCAACGAGGTGGTCAGCGAAGACCGCAATCAGGCTGACCATTTTGCCGTGACCGGTAACGTTCTGCTGCTTGATTACGCGAAAAGCGAAACCAAAAAGTGCGAACGCATCGTCGTTGAAAATGATGACTGGCTGGCGGTTGTGCCGTGGTGGGCCGTCTGGCCGTTCGAAACGCTTGTTCTGCCGAAACGTCATGTCCTGCGCCTGCCGGATCTGAACGCGCGCGAACGTGTGGCGCTGGCCGACATCCTGAAGCGGCTTTGCACGCGTTATGACAATCTGTTCGAAACCGAGTTTCCCTATACGATGGGCTGGCATGGTGCGCCCTTGAGCGCCGGTAATCATCAACACTGGCAGCTGCATTGCCATTTTTATCCGCCGCTGCTGCGCTCCGCCACGGTCCGCAAGTTCATGGTCGGCTATGAAATGCTGGCGGAAGCGCAGCGCGACCTGACGGCTGAAACCGCTGCCGAACGTTTACGCTCGCTTTCCGATATTCACTACAAGGACAGGCTTTTGCGGAGTGCGAACCATGAAGAGCACTGATCCGCGTCAGCTGGCGGCTGCTGCATTTGAGAAGCATTTCGGACGACGACCGGAAACCGCGGCCTTTGCGCCCGGACGCGTCAATCTCCTCGGCGAACATACCGACTATAATGGCGGCTTCGTGCTTCCGATGGCGCTTGAAGGGCTTGGAGTCGGTATTGCTGTCGCTCGCGGCAATACGCCCGGAAAGGTCGAGCTTTTTTCAAGTACGTTTGATGCCGTGCGCACCCGGACCATCGATGAAAGCCGGGCCGGCGACTGGTCCGACTATGTGCTTGGCTGTCTCAAATCGGCATGCGCCGAAGATGTTGCCGCGAGCGGCATCCGGATCGCTCTTGCGACAACCCTGCCGATGGGGGCAGGGCTTTCAAGCTCGGCAGCCCTTGAAGTTGCGACGCTCAAAGCGGTCGCTGAGTTTTTTGGCCGCAAGGCAGACCCGGTGTCTGTCGCGATCGAGGCGCAGGCCGTCGAAAACAAATTCGTCGGCATGCCCTGCGGCATCATGGACCAGTTCGCATCTTCGGTGGGAACGCCGGGAATGGCGTTGTTCCTGAACACCAGAACGCTGGAATACGCTCCCGCACCTTCGATCCCCGGCTATCGTTTCGTGATTGTCGGCTCCGGCGTCAGCCATCAACTGACCGAAGACGGCTATGCAACACGCGTGGCCGAATGCCAGCAGGCCTGCAAACTGCTGGAGGTCGCGATGCTCAGTGATTTGGAGGCGGATGCTCTCGGCGGCAAGCCCGGTCTTCCGGAACTGCTTTACCGCCGGGCTCGTCACATCGTTACGGAAAACCAGCGGGTTCATGACGGTCTTGAAGCGCTTCGCGCCGCAGACGCGGGTGTTTTCGGCCGTTTGATGCTCGACAGCCATATCTCGCAAAAGGACGATTACGAGATCACGGTGGCCGAGACTGATGCCATTGTCGAAACCGCCGTCGCGCTCGGCGCCTGCGGCGCCCGCCAGACCGGCGGCGGTTTTGGCGGCTCCGTGCTGGCACTGGTTGCCGATGGTGATCTGCAGGCCTGGGCCGACAAACTCACGGCCACCCTGCCGCACACCACGATGATTGCCATCGTCTAGGAAATATTGCTGATTTTGTGCCCTGCATCGCGCTTCACAGGCATATCAAAAGCCAATGACGAAAGACCGTGTCAGACCCCGTGGCGACTTGTCCCTCTCAGGCGCAAGCGTTCGGCAGCGTTGCGCAGATGGCGCTCGGCGGCAATGCGGGCCGCGTCCCGGTCCCTGGCTTCGATCGCGGCATAGATCTCATCGTGTTCCTGCTGGACATATTTCGTCAGGCCGGCCCGCGAGCTGTTGGCGCGGGCCTCGCGGATGAGGTGGCGGACCCGGTTTTCCAGAAAAGCATTGAAGGAAACGAAAAACTCGTTGTTGGTCGCAGCCGAGATCGCCGCGTGAAAAGCCAGGTCCTCGTCGACGCCGGCTTCATTGCGTGTGATCGCCGCATTCATCGCGTCAAGCGCATCCTTGATCTGCTGTAATTCCTCTTCCGTCCGCCGCTCGGCGGCAAGGCTGGTTGCCGCGGTCTCATGGGCAATGAGAAATTCAAGCACGCGCTCCAGCTCTTCCAGATCATCGAGATCGGCCGTCGCCAGGCGGAACGTCGCCTCGGGCGGACGGTCCGACACGAAAATGCCGCGTCCCTGATAACTTTCGAGGATGCCGTCCTGTTTCAGGGCGCTGATGGCCTCGCGCACGACGGCACGGCTGACGCCGAATGTTGAGCAAAGCTTTCCTTCCGTCGGCAGACGCTCTCCGGGTCTGAAGACGCCGCGATAAATCTCGTTGCGCAGGATATCGGCAATCTTGTCCGCAAAACTTCTGGGGGGCGCAAAGCGCCGGATCTGTCTGTCTGTCTCTGTCATCGGAAGTGTTTGCCGCCCCTTACTCTGTCACAGGGCGTGATACTACCTTATCCGCTATTTGCGTTCAATCAGATTTTCTGCTTGTCAGACAAGCGGATTAGCTGTATTGACATCAATCAAGACAGATGGCGGTCGGACAGAAGGAGTGTCCGCATCGCGATATCGCTGGAGGCGGTATTGTCTGTCGCCGTGAGGTTCGATGAGGAGGAAAGAGAATGGGGACCAGCCCGTCTCGCGAAAAATTCAAGCTGCAGCTGACGCAGGAAAACATCGTCTTTGCGATCGCAGCGGTCCTGTTTGTCGGATTTTCGCTGCTCCTGCCCGGCTTTTTCAATACCGACAATCTTCTGTCACTGGTCCAGAACGTCTCCATTCTCGGCATTCTCGGCATCGGCATGGGCATCGTCGTCATCGGCCGCGGCATTGACCTGACCATGGTCGCAACCATGGCAATGTCGACAGCCTGGACCGTGGGGCTGATGAACAAGGGCGTCGATTCCCTCACAGCTGTGGCGCTCGGCCTGGCCTTCGCCGCCGTCGTCGGCATCATCCTCGGCATTCTGGTTGCCTATGTCGAAATCCCTGCCATCTTCGCGACCCTGGCCATGGCGATTGTCGTCTACGGTTTCGGCCGCATGGCGCTGGTCGATCTCGACGTTATCTATGTGCCCGAAAGCGAAACCTGGATGCGTGCGCTGTCGAATTCTTTCTTCGGCATCCCGCTTCCCGTCGTCTGGTTTGCGCTTCTGTCGGTCGTTGCCTGGCTGTTTCTGCAGTTCACCCGCTGGGGCCGCTATCTCTTCGCCATGGGCGACAATCGCGCCGGCGCCCGGATCACCGGCATTCCGGTGCGGCCGATGACCGTGCTGCAATATCTGATCTCGTCGATCATCGCCTATGGCGCCGGGATCGTCACCGCCTCGCTTCTGGCCTCCGTCAATATCCGCGTCGCCCAGTCGACAATGGTTTACGACGTTATTCTCGTGGTGGTTCTCGGCGGTATCGGGCTGTCTGGGGGCAAGGGCGGGGTGCGCAACATCATCGTCGGCACGCTGCTGATCGGTATTCTTCTCAACGGCATGACCATTTTGAACATGTCGTTCACCGTACAGAACCTGGTCAAGGGTTCGGTACTGCTGATCGCTATCATCTTCGATAGCATCGCCAATCCCCGCGATGAGCAGACTGCTCAGCAGGGGGATATCTAGAGCGCGTCCAGGAATTGTGGAACCCGGTTTTCCGTCCGGACGCGCGGAAACCAAGTGACAGGGCATTTTTCGTGTTTCCGTTTTCAGCGGAAATGCCCTGGACCCTGACATCATTGGGAGGAACAGTTATGTCAAAACTCTTCGCACGCCTCGCGGCGGCGGCGGTTGTGTTGTGCTCAGCGGCATTCGGCGCACAAGCGGAACAATTCGACGACGGCATCGCACCGTCCTATTTCGAGGCTTTCAAGGACAAGAAAGTCGTCTTCCTGCCGCTGGCGATGAGCTTCGATCTGCCGCAGGTCTGGGCCAAGGGCATGGAAACCCAGGCCAAGCGGCTGGGCTACGACTTCTCCATCCGCGATCCCAACTGGAGCGGGGATGCAGGCGCCCAGGCGCTGACCACCCTGATCAGCGAAAAGCCCGATCTGCTGGTCGTCCAGAATCCCGACATGCAGGTCTATGCCCGCCTTTTGATGCGCGCCCAGAAGGCCGGTATTCCGGTCATTCAGATCAATCTGAAATCGATCACCACCACCGATGCCTATGTCGGCGTGAACTGGTACGAGATCGGCCTGCATCAGGCGAAAATGGCCGTCGACATGTGTTCGCCGAAAAACGGCGGCTCTGGCAAGATCGCGATCATGCAGGGCACGCCGACCAATCCGAACAACGCCATCACCATGACCGCGATCGAGGATGTGCTGGCTGAAAATCCCGATATCAAGGTCGTTTCCAGCCAGTCTGCCGACTGGGATGCCACCAAGGCGCATGCCGTCGCCTCCACCGTCATCAAGCAGAACCCGGATCTCTGTGGCTATGTCGGCCTGTGGGAAGTCATGGATGCCGGCGTTGCCGCAGCCATCCGCGAAGCGGGCAAGACCGACGACATCGCGCTGATCACCAATGGCGGCGGCCAGAAGCCGGCCTGCGACAACATCAAGAACGGCACGTTCAGCGGTTATGTCAGCTATGACGCCTTCGGCCAGGCGCGCGATCTGACCGACGCGATCGCCCAGGTGTTCCAGGTCGGCGCCAAGGCCGGCTCTCAGCCCTATGCGCTTTATACCCCCGTCAAGGATATCTCGCGCGACACCCTCGGCCCCACGTCCTGCTGGACGATGGAAGACGTCGCCGCGGCGCCGTTCTGATCCTCCCGAGCGATGGACGGGCATCCTGCGGGGTGTCCGTCCGGACCAACAGTTTCAAGACGAGGCGTTCTTCGCATGTCCTTCTCAAAATCCTACGCCAAGTGGCGCTACCGGCTGGTGCCCGATCACCTGCTCGGTGAGCTGCTTTCCAAGAGCTGGATCGACAATGCGATCCCGTTCCTCTTCCTCATCGTCGCGGTTTCGATCTTCGGCACGCTGATCCCCGATTTCTTCAGCGCTGCGGGTTTTTCCGATCTGGCGCGGCAGCTGGGAGAGATCGCCTTCGTCACCATGGGGCTGGCGATCGTGATGCTGGCCGGCGGCATCGACCTCAGCGTCGGCTCGATTTTCGCGCTGGCCAATTTCACGGCCCTGACGCTGATCAACTATCTCGAATGGCCGCTTTACATGGCGATCCCGGCGGTCATCGCGACCGGTGCAATCGTCGGTCTGGTCAACGGCATTCTGGTAGGTTTCCTGCGACTGCGGGCGTTTCTGACGACGCTGGCAACGCTGATCATCGTGCGCGCCATCGTCGATCTTTTCGTCCTGGCCTATGCCCGCGATGTCGGCATGGCGATGAACATGTCGGATGCCTGGTTCTTCCTCGGCGAGGGCAATCTGTTCGGCACGCCGTTTGATTTCCTGCTGCTGGTCGGCATTGCGATCATCGCCCATATCATCTTGAGCCGCACCCGCTTCGGCTGGCATATCCTCGCCGTCGGCGGGTCGCGCCGCTCCGCCTTCAATGCCGGTATTTCGGTGCGCCGCACGGTCTGCCTCACCTATGTCATTTCCGGCATGTTCGCCGCGACCGGCGGCCTGTTTTACGCCGCGCGTCTGGGCAGCGTCAGCCCGGAAGCCGGCATGGGGCTGGAGGTCACCGTTCTGACGGCGGCCGTTCTGGGCGGCGTCAGTCTCGGCGGCGGCCGCGGTTCGGTGTTCAAGGCGCTGATCGGCACGGTGATCGTCCTTCTCGTCACCAACAGCCTGATCCGCCTCGATATGGCGAGCGGCGCTTCCCCTCTGGTTCTCGGCCTTCTGCTTCTTCTGGCTGTCGCCGTTGATATCCGCTGGCTGAAGAACCGCAACAAGCTGTTGTCGCGTGTCTACGTCTCCCCGACCTATTTCGAACTGCCGGATGCGCCGGAAACGACGGCGGGCACGGCATCGCCTTATGCCGTCAACGACCGCCTGGGCGATGTGTCCGCGATCGGCCTTGGTGAACTCGACGGGCCGGAAGACATGATCTTCGATTCCCACGGCAATCTTTACACCGGCGGCAGGCAGGGCGACATCGTCCGCTTCTTCCCGCCCGAATATGACCGTTCGGAAGTCTTCGTTCATCTTGGCGGCTTTCCGCTGGGCCTCGCCTTCGATGCCGATGACAACCTGCATGCCTGTGTTGCCGGCATGGGGCTCTACAAGGTCACCCCCGAACGCGAAATCATCCGCCTTTCCGATGAAACCCCGCGTTCGCTGTTCTCCGTCATCGACGATTCCCGCATCCGCATGGCCGACGATCTCGACATCGCCAGCGACGGACGGGTGTATTTCTCCGAAGCCACGATCCGCTACGGCGTTTCGGACTGGGGCGTCGATGCGCTGGAAGGCCGTGGCAATGGCCGCATCATCGCCTATGATCCGAAAACCGGCAGCACCAGCACCGTTTTGAAAGGGCGCGTCTTCCCAAACGGCATCTGCATGGTCGGCGACGGCGAATCCCTGCTTTTCGCCGAGACCTGGGCCTGCCGCGTCAGCCGTTTCTGGTTCGACGGTCCCAGAAAGGGGCAGGTGGAAACGGTGATCGCCGATCTGCCCGGTTATCCCGACAATATCAACCTCGCCTCGGACGGCCGGTTCTGGTGCGCCCTTGCCGGCATGCGTTCGCCCACGTTCGATCTGAGCCTCGGCTTCCCGGCCTTCCGCCGGCGCATGGCGCAGCGCGTGGCGATGGACGAGTGGCTTTATCCCAACCTCAACACCGGCTGTGTGCTGAAATTCTCGCTTGAGGGCGAGGTGACGGAATCGCTCTGGGACTTCAACGGCGAATCCCATCCGCAGATCACCTCGGTGCGCGAACATCGCGGCTACCTCTATCTCGGCGGTATCAACAACAACCGGATCGGCCGCCACAGGCTTCCCGATGCCGACCCGGAATGGACAAGCCAGAAGGCTTACTGGGGGCTGTCATGATCTCATTCGTCAAACGGGCCTACGACAATTTCTTCGGCGCCGGAGACGCCGCGGTCACCGTGCCGCCCATGGATGGCGCGCTGATGCCCAATGATGCGCTCGACAGGGCTGACAGCGTCGCCGATATCACGGCCCCCGATAATCTGGTCTTTCATGACGGCGCATTTCTGTTCTCCTCCGGCGCGGTGCTTTATCGCCTCGCGGCAGAGGGCGGATCGGAACCGGTCGAAACCTTCGGTGGTGAGATACTGGCGCTCGCCAGCGACGGCGCCGGAACATTGGCCGTGGCGGTTTCCGGCGAGGGCATTGCCCTGCGCGGCGGCGCGCTGGACGGTCGCACGGTCGGCGGCGATATCGATGGCCTGACGGCAGTTACCGCTCTTTGCTTCGATGGCGCGTCCACGCTTTATGTCGCCGTGGGCTCGACCATCGATACGGCCGACAACTGGGTGCGCAATCTGATGTCGCTGCGCGCCGACGGGGCCGTCTGGTGCATCGAGGCCGGTGCGGCTGCCCGCAAGATCGCCGGCAATCTTGCCTGGCCGGCCGGGCTCGCCATGCTCGATGACGGGCGGCTGGCCGTGTCGGAAGCATGGCGTCATCGCATCGACGCGCTGACGCCCGATGGCAAGAAACAGACCATTGTCAGCGGTCTGCCGGCCTATCCGGGGCGGCTGACGCATGTCGGCGGCAAGATCTGGCTCTGCCTGTTCGCGCCGCGCCGGCAATTGGTCGAATTCGTCCTGCGCGAGAAGGAATTCCGCACCACCATGATGCGCGAGATTCCACAGGACCTGTGGATGGCGCCGGCGCTGCGCTCGGGCGAAAGCTTCCGCGAACCGCTTCAGGGGGGCGCGGTCAAGCAGCTCGGCGTTCTCAAAGCCTGGGCGCCGACCCGCTCCTACGGCCTGCTGGTCCGCTTTGCCGAAAACTTCACGCCCGAGGCTAGCTACCACAGCCGCGCCGATGGCAGGCGTCACGGCATCACCAGCGTCATCGCGGACGCGGACCGCGTCTTCGTGACCTCGAAGGGGGGAGACGCCGTGCTTGCCCTGTCCACCGACACGAAAGCGGGGAGATAGGATCATGACCGAGACATTGATCGAACTTCAGGGCGCTTCCAAGGAATATCGCGGCGTCCATGCCGTCAGGAATGTCGATTTTGCCCTGCACAAGGGCGAAATTCACGCATTGCTCGGCGAAAACGGCGCCGGCAAGTCGACGCTGAGCAAGATGATCGCCGGCGTCACGCCGCCATCTGCCGGCAAATTGCTGCTGGATGGCAGGGAGGTGCAGCTTGACGGGCCGGCCGACGCCCTGGCCAACGGCATTGCCATGGTGTTCCAGGAAACCAGCCTGGTGCCCTCCATGACGGTCGCCCAAAACCTCTATCTCGGCGATGAGAAAGCGTTCAACCGGCTGCGCAAGCTCTATATCGCGGCCCAGCAGTTCCTGTCTTCGCTGAACTTCAACGTCGACCCATGGGCGACGGTGTCCAGCCTCGGCGCGGCGCAGAAACAGCTTGTCGAAATCGCCCGCGCCGTGCGGCTGAAATCGCGCGTCATCATTTTCGACGAGCCGACCGCGACGCTGACGCCGGAGGAAAAGCACTACTTCTTTTCGCTGGTCGACCGGTTGCGCAAGACCGGCGTCTCGATCCTGTTCATCAGCCATGCGCTGGAAGAGGCGCTGGCGATTTCCGACAGGATCACGATCCTGCGCGACGGTGAGATGGTCGCCTCCGACGTGACGTCGAAATTCGACCGCGACGGCATCATCCGCGCCATGGTCGGCCGCTCGCTTTCCAACGAGCTTTACGGTCGCAAGCGCACCGATGAAGATGTCCGCCAGCCCGGAAAGAAAGTGCTCAGCGTCGAGAATCTCTCCATGGGCTCGATGGTGCACAACACCTCGTTTTCGCTCTATTCGGGGCAGGTGACGGGCTTTTTCGGCCTGATCGGCTCCGGCCGGACGGAAACCGCCAAAATCATCGCCGGCGTCATCAAGCGCAATATCTTCCACGGTGGCGAAGTGCATTTCGGCGATCATTCCGTGCGCTACCGCGAACCGCGCCCGTCGGTGCGCGACGGCATCGTCTACATCACCGAGGACCGCAAGGCCGAAGGTTTCTTCGAGACGATGACGATCTCGCAGAATATCCATATGGGGCTGCTTGCCACCGAGCGCCCGCCGGGCGGCGTTGTTCTCAACAGCGCCGCGCAGGCGGTGACGGAGGAGTGGTCGAAAATCCTGCAGATCCGCGCCATCAACCCCAATGCCCGCATTGTCGAACTGTCCGGCGGCAACCAGCAGAAGGTCGTTATTGCCAAATCGCTGGTGCAGAAGCCGAAACTGGTGATCTTCGACGAGCCGACGCGCGGCGTTGATGTCGGGGCCATCGCGGAAATTCACAAGGTCATCGAGGATCTTGCCGACAGCGGCATCGCGGTGATGGTGATTTCCTCCTACCTGCCTGAAATCATGATCCTTTCCGACCGTATTCTGGTCTGCCGTCTCGGCCGTGTGGTGGAGGAATTCACGCCCGGTTCCGCAACGGAGGAAAAGATCATGTACGCGGCGGTTCACTAGGGCGCCGGGGAGGAGACAGACATGTCCGCAAACAACACGACGTTCGACTTTTCCGACAGGACGCTGGTCCTGTCGGGCGCCAATGGCGGCATCGGCCGCGCCCTTGCCCAAGCCTTTTACGATGCCGGCAGCAATCTGGTTCTGACCGATCTCGATATCGGTGGCCTCGATGACTGGGTTGCGCATTTTGGCAAACCCGACCGGGTCGCGACGCTGCAGGCCAATGCCGCCAGCGCCGACGATGCGGAAGCGACCATTCAACTGGCCGTCGAGCGTTTCGGCGGGATCGATTTTCTCATTCCGTCTGCCGGCATCTACCAGTCGAAACCCTTTGCCGAAATGAGCGATGCGGAATGGCACCGCACGGTTTCGGTCAATCTCGACGGGGTTTTCTATCTCTGCCGCCGGGCGCTGACCGCGCTGCGCGACGACGCCTCGATTGTCACCATCGCCTCGCTGGCGGCCTATCGCGGCGCGTTCTCCAACGCCCATTACGGCGCGACCAAGGGTGCGATGGTCTCGCTCACCCGCGCGCTTTCGCGCGAGCTTGCGCCGAAGGTCAGGGTCAACGGCATCGCGCCGGGCATCATCGAAACGCCGATGGTGGCCGACCTGCTCCAGACCCGCGCGGAGGAAACCTTTGCCCAGACGCCGCTGAAACGCCTCGGCCAGCCATCCGAGATCGCCAGCGTCGCGGCCTTTTTGTGCAGTTCGGCGGCAAGCTTCATCACCGGCGAAACCATTCAGGTCAATGGCGGCATCTACATGGCCTGACGGCCGGAGGACAGACGATGACACAATTGCTGAAGGGCAAGCTGGCCCTTGTAACCGGCGCGGGGCGCGGCCTCGGCGCGGCAATCGCCACCGGCATGGCCGCACAGGGCGCGCGCATGATCCTGACCGACAGGGACGGTGCTGCCGCCGGCATCGAGGCCGGCACGATCCGCGACAGGGGGCTTGAGGCCGAAAGTCATGCGCTCGATATCACCGACCGCGCCGCCGTGAAGGCGTTTGCCGAGGATATCGTCAGCCGTCATGGCAAGCTCGACATTCTGGTCAACAATGCCGGCGTCGCCGGGCGCGCGGCCTTCGACACGCCGGAGGCCGAAACGGTCTGGGACAATATCATGTCCGTCAATCTCGAAGGCACCTTCAACGTGTCCCACGCGCTGGTTCCTGCCTTGAAAGCCGGCAAGGGCTGCATCGTCCACCTTTGCTCCGTCGCGGGCTTTGTCGCGGGCGGTTCCACGGCCGGCTATGTGGTGTCCAAGGGTGCGGTGCGCTCGCTCACCCAGGTCATGGCCCGTGATCTCGCCCCGCACGACATTCGCGTCAATGCCGTCGCGCCCGGCATCATGATGAGCCAGATGGCCGTCGCCCAGCTCAACCGCCCCGGTGGCGCCGACTGGTTCATGAACCGGGTGATGATGAAACGCATCGGCGAAACCCGTGAGGTGGTCGACCCGGTGATTTTCCTCGCGTCATCCATGGCCAGCTACATCACCGGCACGATCCTGCCTGTCGATGGCGGCTTTCTGGCCGCCTGACAATGCCGCAGCATCACTGACAAAACAGATAAAGCCTTCCCCCGGAGACAAGAATGCCCGAACAGATTGACCTCGTCGCGAAAAGCCCCTGGCGCGAAATCAGACCCGTCGCCGCCGATTATGCCGCATTCGATCTGGGCATGGGTGGCTCAATGCTGGCTGAAATGCATCTGATCCGCGCTTTCGAGGAGAAGGTTCTCGATCTGGCGGGCCAGAACCTCGTGCATGGTCCCGCCCATTCGGCCATCGGCCAGGAAGGCGGCGCGGTTGGCTCCGCCATCACGCTGCGCGCCAGCGATCAGGTCAATGGTTCGCACCGCGCCCACCACCAGTTCCTGGCCAAGGCGCTGGTCTATGTCGCACCCGACGGGATCGACCCGACCGCCGAATTCAACAGTGATATCAGGGCTCTGGCCAAACGCACGCTGGCGGAAATCTGCGGCCTGTCGCAGGGGTTCTGCAAGGGGCGCGGCGGCTCGATGCATCTGCGCTGGGCGGAAGCGGGCAATCTCGGCACCAACGCCATTGTCGGCGGCGGCGTTCCCATGGCCGCAGGAGCCGCCTTTGCCCACAAGAAGGCAGGGACGGGCGATGTCGTCTATACCTATTTCGGCGATGGCGCGACCAATATCGGCTCGGTTCTGGAAACCATGAATATCGCCGCGGCGTGGAAACTGCCGATCTGTTTCTTCATCGAAAACAACCGCTACGCCGTGTCGACCCATGTCGATGAAGTAACCGCGGAGCCGCGCCTGTCCTCGCGCGGGCTCGCCTTCGGCATTCCCGCCTTCAAGGTCGACGGCATGGACGCCGTTGCCGTCCAGCTGGCAAGCGAGGCCGCCAACGACATCATGCGCAATGATGGCGGCCCGACCATCATCGAGGCCGATGTCTACCGCTATTTCCACCAGAACGGCCCCCTGCCGGGCAGCGCCTTCGGCTATCGCAGCAAGGCGGAGGAGGCCGAATGGCGCGGCCGCGACCCGCTTAACGGGCTGGCGGCGCAATTGCAGCAGCGCCAGGCCATCGGCGAGGATGCCGTTGCGGCGCTGCGCACGCGTTGCGTCAGCCTGATGGACGAGATTGCCGGCGAGCTGACGGAAACCCATGACGGCAAAAAGCGGATCATTCCGGCGCTCTGGCCGGAGGAAAGCTTCCGCGATTCCGGCCTGCGCGGCGACCTGTCCGAATTCGACGGCGTTCGTTTCGAGGAGCAGGAAAGCTTCTCCGGCGCGATCGATGAGAATGCCCGCTTTGTCGATACGGTCGCCGATGTGATGGCCGCCCGCATGGGCGAGGATGAGCGCATCGTCGTTCTCGGCGAGGATGTTCACCGCCTGAAAGGCGGCACAAACGGGGCGACGCGCGGTCTGTCCGATGCCTTTCCCGAGCGCGTGCTCGGCACGCCGATCAGCGAAAACGCCTTTACCGGCATTGCCGCCGGCATGGCCGCCGACGGGCGCGTGAAACCGGTGATCGAATTCATGTATCCCGATTTCATGTGGGTGGCAGCCGATCAGGTGTTCAACCAGATCGGCAAGGCGCGGCACATGTTCGGCGGCGACAGCGACATGCCGCTGGTGCTGCGCACCAAGGTGGCGATGGGCACCGGCTACGGCTCGCAGCACTCCATGGACCCCGCCGGCATTTTCGCCACCGCGCCCGGCTGGCGCATCGTCGCGCCGTCGACGCCGTTCGACTATGTCGGCCTGATGAACTCCGCGCTGTTGTGCCGCGATCCGGTTCTGGTCATCGAACATGTGGACCTTTACGCCTCCAGGGGCCCGGCGCCCGCCGACGACCTCGATTACTTCATCCCGCTCGGCAAGGCGAAAGTGGTGCGCCAGGGCGAACGGATGACGGTGCTGACCTATCTTTCGATGGTGGAGAAGACCTGGCAGGCCGTGGAAAAACTCGGCGTCGATGCCGAAATCATCGATCTGAGAAGCCTCGACCGGGCCGGGCTGGATTGGGAGACGGTGGAAGCCTCGGTCCGCAAGACCGGCAATGTCCTGATCGTCGAACAGGGCGCGTCCGGCACGTCTTATGGCGGCTGGCTGGCCGATGAACTGCAGCGCCGGTGCTTCGACTGGCTGGACCAGCCGGTCGCCCGCGTCCACGGCGCGGAAGCCTCGCCCTCGATCTCCAAGGTTCTGGAGGCCGCTGCTGCCGCGCGGCCGCAGGACATCGAGGCCGGCCTTGCCGCCGTCATGGCGGCCCAGGGCCTGCCGCTGGCCGGCTGAAGCGGAAGGAAAACCGACATGCCCGTGAATATCGTGTTGCCGGCGCTTTCCGCCGGCATGGAAGATGCCATTGTCGCGCGCTGGCTGAAGGCCGAAGGCGATGCGGTGGAAATTGGCGAACCGATCGCCGAAATCGAAACCGACAAGGCGACGATGGAGCTGGAAGCGGAGGCCGCCGGCACCATTGGCCGGCTGCTGGTGGCCGAGGGCAAGCGCGCCGACGTCAACCAGACCATTGCCGTGCTGCTTGCCGCCGGCGAGGATGCCGGATCCCTGCCGCAGGCGCAAAGCGCGCCTGCAAAACCGGCAACGCCTGCCGTGGATGCAACGCCGTCCGCGCCACAGGCCGCATCACAGTCCGCTGCGCCAGCGCCTCAGCCTGTTGCAACGGCTGTCAGCGAGGGCGCACGCCACAAGGCCTCGCCGTTGGCCCGTCGCCTGGCTGCCGAACGCGGCGTGTCACTCGAGGGTCTTGCCGGAAGCGGGCCGAAAGGCCGGATCGTCCGCATCGATATCGAACGCGCTGCCGTTTCTGCCGCCGAACCGGAAGCCATTGCGGCAGAAACAGCGGAAACCCCGGCTCCTGCCGCCATTCCGCCAGGCATCGGGCCTTACGAGAGCGTGCCCCACAGCACGATGCGGCGCACCATCGCCCGGCGTCTGCTGGAAGCCAAGACCACCGTGCCGCATTTCTATCTGGAGATGAGCTGCAATCTCGACGCGCTCCTCGCCTTGCGGCAGCAGATCAATGAAGGGCGCGAAAAGGCGGAGCGGATTTCGGTCAACGATTTCGTCATCAAGGCGTCCGCCGTCGCCCTTGCCGCCGTGCCCGATGCCAACGTCATCTGGACTGAAGAGGCGATGTTGCGGCTTGCCGATATCGACATCGCCGTGGCCGTCGCAACCGATAACGGCCTGATCACGCCGGTCATCCGCCGTGCTGGCGAAAAAAGCCTTGGAACGATTTCCGCCGAGATGAAAGCCCTTGCTGCAAAAGCGCGCGACGGAAAGCTTCGCCCCGAGGAGTATCAGGGCGGCGGTTTTTCGATCTCCAATCTCGGCATGTATGGCGTCAGTTCCTTCGCCGCCATCATCAATCCGCCGCAAAGCGCGATCCTGGCCGTCGGCGCGGCCGAACGCCGCCCGGTCGAACGCGACGACGGCACGCTCGCTTTCGCCACGATGATGACCTGCACGCTCTCCGTCGACCACCGCTCCGTCGACGGCGCATTGGGCGCGCGGCTTCTCGGCGCGCTGAAGGCCGCCCTTGAGGACCCGCTGCGCCTGCTGGTGTGAGCGGGGTATCATTGCGGCTTCGGCCTGTTGTTTTCAACATTGGAGACTGTCCATGCATCTGAATGATCCGACCCTTTTCCGACAGGCGGCGCTGATCGGCGACGCATGGATTACGGCCGACCCGCAAGACGCGGTCGCGGTGACCAATCCGGCAACCGGCGAAACCATCGGCCATGTGCCGAATCTCGGCGAAGAAGAAACCCGAAGAGCCATTGCGGCGGCCGAGGCGGCGCAGCGCGCATGGGCGGCGCAGACCGCCGGTGATCGAGCGCGCATCCTGCGGCGCTGGTTCGAACTGATCATGGCCAGTCAGGACGATCTCGGCGCGATCCTCACGTTCGAGCAGGGCAAACCGCTGGCCGAGGCCAGGGGCGAGATCGCCTATGGTGCAAGCTTCATCGAATGGTTCGCCGAGGAGGCCCGCAGGCTTTATGGCGACATCATTCCCGGCCACCAGCCGGACAAGCGTATTCTGGTGATGAAACAGCCCATCGGTGTGGTCGCCGCGATCACGCCGTGGAACTTTCCCAATGCGATGATTACCCGCAAGGTCGGCCCGGCGCTGGCGGCGGGATGCGCGGTCGTGCTCAAGCCGGCCTCGCAGACGCCCTTTTCAGCCATAGCGCTTGCCGTTCTCGCCGAACGTGCTGGTCTGCCCGCCGGGCTTTTCAGCGTCATCACCGGTTCTGCCCGCATCATCGGCGCGGAGATGACGGCCAATCCGGCGGTGCGCAAGCTCACCTTCACCGGCTCCACCGAAGTCGGCGCGACGCTTTACCGGCAGTCCGCGCCGACAATCAAGAAACTCGGGCTGGAACTGGGCGGTAACGCGCCCTTCATCGTGTTTGACGACGCCGATATCGATGCGGCCATCGAGGGCGCGCTGATCGCCAAGTTTCGCAATAACGGCCAGACATGCGTGTGCGCCAACCGTATCTATGTGCAGGAGGGCGTCTACGACGCCTTCGCCGGCAAGCTGGCAAAGGCCGTCGGCGACCTTAAAACCGGAAACGGCTTCGACGAGGGCGTTGCGCTCGGGCCGCTGATCGATGTGCCGGCGTTGGAAAAGGTCGAAGAGCATGTCGCCGACGCGCTTGCCAAAGGCGGACGCGTCGTCCAGGGCGGCAAGCGCCATGCGCTCGGCGGCACGTTTTACGAGCCGACCGTGATCACCGGCGTAACCCCCGACATGGCGGTTGCCCGCGAGGAAACCTTCGGCCCGCTCGCCGCGCTGTTCAGCTTCCGCAACGAGGCGGACGTGATCGCCATGGCCAATGATACCGAATTCGGCCTCGCCTCCTATTTCTACGCAAAGGATATGGCGCGCGTCTTCCGCGTGGCGGAGGCATTGGAATACGGCATGGTCGGCGTCAATACCGGCCTCATCTCCACCGCCGAAGCCCCCTTCGGCGGCGTCAAATCCTCCGGCCTCGGCCGCGAGGGCTCCCGCTACGGCCTCGAGGAATTCACCGAAATCAAATATGTCTGCCTCGGCGGCGTGGGCTGATCCGGGTATCTTCGACAAGAACAGCGGTTCACGTCCAGCAACAGTTGCCGGACGCTGGCCTGCTGGCTTTGATCGTGAAGTCACCATCAGTGATGCCTGCAAAACTGCATGGCGTCTCGGATAGGTACGGCCACATCAAGCTGCCAGCCAGACGACAATGTTGATTATGATGGCGTTGGTTGCCGGAAATGCCGGCACGATACCTGCACGCCGACGCGTGCTGCTATACGGCTTCCGCCCCGGTAAAGAGCAATCTTTCGAGAAATTTACAGGGCTAAATGGTAGCGGAGGAGGGATTTGAACCCCCGACACAAGGATTATGATTCCTCTGCTCTAACCTACTGAGCTACTCCGCCAACCAGGGCCTTGCACGGGAAACGCATCTTGCGATGCGGTGTGGAAGACCATGCGCCCGAACCGTTGTGCACCGCGCGGGACGGGGCGTTATTAGGGCCTCGTGCAGGCAGTGTCAAGCAGGTTCGGCGCAATTTTGCGCGGAGTTTCAGGCGGCCCGGGCGCGGCCGGAAACCGGCTGTTTGTCGGCTCTTCGCCACGGCGGGATATGCTTTTTGGGCAGGCGCTGCTTTTCGCGTTGCGCGGCACGGGCAGGTTTGCGCTGTTTCGGCACGGCGCAACGCCATTCTTTTCTCGAAATGCGTGTCAAAAAGGCCTATATGGGCGCGACGAAGGAGCAGAAATGGCGCGTATGAACAAAAGTGAAGACTGGCAGGGCCGCCACGCCCCGAGTCTTGCGGCCATCGAGTCGCTTGCAATCGAGGCCTATGCCAGGCTGCCCGAGCCGTTTCGTGCACTGACCGGTGATCTTGTTGTCGACATCGCAGATTTCCCGAGCGACGATGTGTTCGAGGACATGGCGCTGGAAACGCCCTTCGATCTGCTCGGCCTGTTCGAAGGGCGCGGCATTTCCGAGCGGTTCACCATGGAAACCGGCGAGATGGTCAACCGCATCACCCTCTATCGCCGTCCGATCCTCGACTACTGGGCGGAAAACGAGGAGACGCTCGGCGACATCGTCACCCATGTCCTGATCCATGAGATCGGGCACCATTTCGGCCTGTCGGATGACGATATGCAGCGGATCGAGGAAAGTGCGGACGAAGACGACGTGCGGCGCTGAGACCGCCGGTTCGAAGCCCGAAGACTTGAAAACCCCGCGCGGTGGAACCGGCGGGGTTTTACGTTCCGGGATTACTCGGGGCGGCTGAAATCGCCCGACTTTGCGTCCATTACCCACAATTCGCCGCTGGAAATGTCGAACCAGGCGCCACAGAGCTTCAGCTTGCCCTGTTTTTCCGCCGCCGCGACATTGGGGAAGGAGCGCAGATTGGCGATCGAATTGCGGATCGAGATGCGCTCAAGCGCGGTCTGGCGCTCTCCGTGGGTCATGTTGGAATTCGAATTGATCTGCTCGGCGGCCGGTTTCAGCAATGTGGTCCACTTGCCGATGAAATCGCCGGGAGACAGCGGTTCGGCATCCGGCGAAAGGGCGGCGTGGATGCCCCCGCAGCGCCCGTGGCCGAGCACCACGATGTTCTTCACCTTCAGCCCTTCGACGGCAAATTCAAGCGCGGCGGATGTGCCGTGATATTGCCCGTCCGGCTCATAGGGCGGAACCATATTCGCGACATTGCGGACCACGAACAGCTCACCGGGGCGCGCGTTGAAGATCATTTCGGGCGCTGCGCGGGAATCGCAGCACGCAATCATCATGGTCTGCGGTTTCTGCCCTTCCTGGGCCAGCGTCCGGTAGCGGGCACTTTCCTCGACATAGCGTCCGGACATGAAGCTCTTGTAGCCATCGAGAAGGGATTTGGGAAACGCGTCCATTGTCATTCGTCCTTCATGCTTTTGCGCATCGTCTTTTATCAGCTTCTTTTACGTCGCCGCGCGGGATGCATCAATTGACGCAGACCAACTTTTGCAAAGGGGGCGCTGAAACTTGCGGTATTGCGCTCCAGCCGCAACTCGTCGGCGCCTTCGCGCACGGCGCGGGCGAGGATTTCATAAACTGAAGCCGTCGCCCGCTCCAGTGCCTCGGCAGGGGGGATTGCGGCAAGCCGGGCGGCGAGAAACAGTGCGGAAAACAGGTCGCCCAGCCCGTTCGGCGGGTTTTCAAGCCGGGTGTGCTCGGCAAGAACGGCCTGTCGCTGATCGACATAAAGGGCGGCCACGCCATCGCGGATCATCGCCTCAGCTGAGGTGACCACCACCGCCGATGGCCCCAGAGTGAGTGCTGCATCGATTGCGGCGGCATTGTCGGCAATCTCACGACCCGTCAGCCAGGAAAGCTCGAAGCGGTTGGGCGTGGCGATATCGGCCAGGGGCAGGAGTTGGTCGCGCATGGCGGCAGCGGTCTCCTTCGCCACGTAAAGCCCGTTTTCATCACCGCAAACCGGGTCGCAGAGATAGATCAGATCGGGGTTGTCGGCCTTTAGGGTCCGTACAAGTGTGGCGATGGCTGCAGCCTGTCGCGGATCGGCAAGATAGCCGCTAATGACGGCGTTCACCTCGCCGCGCCAACGGCTTGTCGCAAGGTCGTTCAGCGCTTTGGTGAAGCCGCCGTTATCGAATTTCAGTCGGGTGGACGGGCCGTGGCCGGGATGGTAGGGCATGACGATGGTGGGGACGGACCATATGTTCAGCCCGAGCGTTTCAAGTGCGAAGACAATCGCCCGGTTGCCGACGGCGCCGCGCATCACGTGGCTGGAAATGGCGATGACTGCGCCGGTTTCTGCTGTCATTTCATATCCTGGTGCTGTTTTGGGTTTTGCAACCTGCGCGATAAGAAAAGTGGAAAAACTTTGCCATCGGCCACAATTACGCTCTAAATCGTCTGTTGGAGGACGTTGTCAAGCCAGTGTTGTGACGGCAACGTTATAGGACGGACGGCGCGGAAGACAAAGCGGCAGGGAAAATGCCGCCTCGCGTGCGCCGTCGCGACAAGAACATGCTGGAGGAAACATGGAAAACAAAGCCGACCAGATGCGCAAGAGCCTGATGGAGGCTGCCGAGAAGGCCGCTGTCGCAGCCGATGCGCCTTTTATCAACCCGTTTTCCATGTTCAAGCGGGCCAGTCCCGAAGACCTTGCCCGCTACGATGCGGATATGCTCGCAGCCTCGGCCATCTTTGCCGCGCGCGAGGTTGGCGCGTTCGAAGGCGGTGCGGCGCGGGTGAGCGTCGGCCCCGTTGCCGGCACGGCGCCGCCGGAGATCGCAACGGATGTGATTGCAATTACCGATCGCAACATGCCGTTCATCTATGATTCGGTGATGGCCGAAATCGGCGAATTCACCACCGATATCCTGCTGGCCGTCCATCCGATCCTGATCGCCACGCCCGGCAAGCCCATCGTCGCGTTTTCCGCGGAAACCGAACATGTGCCGGAAGATCGCATCAGCCATGTGCAGGTGCATGTGGCGGCGCTTTCGCCCGATACCCGCGCCCGGCTCAAATCGCGGCTTGAATATGTGCTGGCCCATGTCCGTCTTGCCGTCAACGACTGGCCGGTCATGCTCGAAAAGCTCGAAACCGCCATGGACGAACTCGAGACACGGGTGCCGGAAGCCCTGAAGGCCGCGGGCGAGGAAACCCGGCATTTTCTGGAGTGGCTGCGCGACGGCAATTTCACCTTCCTCGGCATGCGTGAACTGATCTACACCCATGAAGACGGTCCGGGCCGGGTTGAGCGCGTGAAGGGATCCAGCATCGGCATTCTTTCCGATCCCGAGATGCGGGTTCTGCGACGCGGACCGAAGCCGGTGGTCACAACCCCTGAAATTCTCGCCTTCATGGAAGGGCCCGAACTTCTGCTGGTGACCAAGGCCAATACCACCTCGATCGTCCATCGCCGCACCTATATGGATTATATTGGCGTCAAACGGTTCGATGAAAACGGTGAGGTCGTCGGCGAACTGCGCATCGTCGGGCTGTTCACCTTCACAGCCTATACCCAGTCGGCTGCGCGCATTCCGCTTTTGAGGGCGAAACTTGCCGAAGTGTCGCGTCATTTCGGCTTCGAGCCCAAAAGCCATGCCGGACGCATGCTTCAGAATACGCTGGAATCCTATCCGCGCGACGAATTGTTTCAGGTTCCTGTTCCCCTGCTGACGGATTTTGCCGAGCAGATCATGGATGTTGCGGAGCGGCCGCGTATCCGCGTCCTGAGCCGGATCGACGGTTTCGACCGTTTCGTCTCGGTTCTCGTCTATATTCCGCGCAATCTCTATGATTCCCGGTTGCGGGAGAAGGTCGGGAATTATCTCGCCGAGGTCTATCAGGGGCACGTTTCCGCCTATTACCCGTCCTTCCCGGAGGGGCGTTCGGCGCGGGTGCAGATCATCATCGGCCGCCACAGCACGGAAAAAACGCCCGATGTGCCGCAGGCCGAACTGGAAGCGGAAGTCGCTAGGCTGGCTGCCGACTGGGAGGAGCACTTCAATGCGCTTGCCGGTCTGGGCGCGCCGGAGCTGAAGGCCAATGAAGCCTATCACGAGACATTTTCGCCGGAAGATGCCTATGGCGACCTGAAGCTGATTTCGTCGGCTGCCGAAAGCGGCATCCGCATTGCCTTTTACCGTAGTGGCGCGGACGACGACGAATTGCGGCTGAAGATATTCCATGCCGGCGGTCAGCTGGCGCTTTCACGGCGCGTGCCGCTTCTGGAAAATCTCGGCTTTACCGTGATTTCCGAACGCACATTCGAACTTGCCCTGCAAAAGGACGATACGGAGCCGGTCGATGTCATCCTGCACGACATGGAGCTTCTGGTCGACGGTTCGGTGGTCTTCGACCTCGAGGCGGACAGTGCGCGCCTTGAAGAGGCGTTCATCGCGGCGTCTGCCGGCAGCGTCGACAATGACAGTTTCAACCGGCTGGTGCTGCTGGCCGGTCTCAATGTCGATCAGGCCAATGTGCTGCGCGCCTATGCGCATTATCTGCGCCAGGCCGGCCTCAGCTTCACGGCCGGTTATATTGCCCAGTCGCTCTGCCTCTATCCTGTGATTGCGCGTGCGATCTTTCTGATGTTCCGCACGGCTTTCGATCCCGCGCTTTCCGACGAGGAACGTGCCGAGGGGCTGAAGAGCGCGCGCGGAACCATCACCGAGGGGCTGCAGGGCGTGCCGAACCTTGATGATGACCGGATCCTGCGGCTGTTCATCAAGCTTGTGGATGCGACGCTGCGCACCAATTATTTCCAGACCGATGAAAACGGTGCACCGCGCCCGAACCTCGCCTTCAAATTCGCCTCGCGCGCGCTTGCCATCCTGCCCGAACCGCGGCCGTTTCGCGAAATCTTCCTTTATGGGCCCGAGGTGGAGGGCGTGCATCTGCGTTTCGGCAAGGTCGCGCGCGGCGGTCTGCGCTGGTCGGATCGTGGACAGGATTACCGCACGGAAGTGCTCGGCCTGGTCAAGGCGCAGCAGGTCAAGAACGCGGTTATCGTGCCGGTGGGCGCCAAGGGCGGGTTTTATCCGAAGAACCTGCCGGCAGGCGGCAGTCGCGAAGACATCTTCAACGCCGGCCGCGAAGCCTACAAGAGCTATATCCGCACGCTGCTGTCGATCACCGACAATATCGAGGACGGTGAGGTTATTCCGCCGCAGGACACGGTGTGTTCGGATGACGACGATCCCTATTTCGTGGTTGCCGCCGACAAGGGAACGGCGACCTTTTCCGACACCGCCAACGCTTTGGCGCAGGAGGCCGATTTCTGGCTCGATGACGCCTTTGCCTCGGGTGGTTCTGCCGGCTATGACCACAAGAAGATGGGCATTACCGCACGCGGCGCCTGGGAAGCGGTCAAACGGCATTTCCGGGAAATGAACATCGATATCCAGACCACGCCGTTTACCGTTGTCGGCGTCGGCGACATGTCGGGCGATGTGTTCGGCAACGGCATGTTGCTGTCCGAGCAGATCAGGCTGGTGGGTGCCTTCGATCACCGCGATATCTTCATCGACCCGGATCCCGACCCGGTAAAGGGGTTTGCAGAGCGCAAGCGGCTGTTCGACCTGCCGCGTTCAAGCTGGCAGGATTACGATCAAGGCCTGTTGTCGGCAGGCGGCATGATCATTTCGCGCAAGGAAAAGGCGGTCAGGCTGACGCCCGAGGCCGCTGCCGCGATCGATCTTGCCGAAGGAGAATATACCCCCTTCGACATTATCGCCGCGATCCTGAAGGCCCAGGCCGACCTGCTCTGGTTCGGCGGCATTGGCACCTATGTCAAGGCGCGCACCGAAACCAATGCCGAGGTCGGCGACCGCGCCAATGACCCGATCAGGGTCAATGCCGAGCATTTGCGCGTGCGGGTGATCGGCGAGGGCGCCAATCTTGGCGTTACCCAGAAGGGCCGTATCGCCTTTGGCCTCAAGGGCGGCCGCTGCAATTCAGACGCCATCGACAATTCCGCCGGCGTCAATTGCTCCGACGTCGAGGTCAATATCAAGATCGCACTGGCCTCGGCGATGCGCGCCGGCCGGCTTACACGGGAAGACCGCGACGTCCTGCTTGCCGAAATGACCGAGGCGGTGGCCGGCATCGTGCTGGAAAACAATTATCTGCAGACGCTGTCGATCTCACTCAGCAGCGAGGCGGGCCTTCAGAGCATGCTGTCCCTGTCACGGATGATGGAGGTTCTGGAAAAGGATGGCCATCTCGACCGCACCGTCGAAACCCTGCCCGACGACGAGGCGCTGCGTTCGCGCCGGCAGTCCGATCAGGGCCTGACCCGTGCGGAAATCGGCGTGCTGCTTTCCTATGGGAAGATCGTGCTGTTTGATCAGCTGCTTGAAAGCGATCTGCCGGACGACCCCTATATGGAGCCGCTGCTTTACGGCTATTTCCCCGAGCGCATGCGCGATGCCTATGCCGATGATATCGGCGGACATCGCCTGCGGCGCGAGATCATTGCCACGCGGCTGGCAAACGACGTGATCAACCGCGGCGGGCCGGAATTCATCATCAGTGCCTGCGACACCACGGCGGCGACGCCGGCCGAGGTGGTCAAGGCCGCGATCATCGCCCGCGATGGCTTCGGCATGGAAAAACTGTGGCAGTCCGTTCACGCTCTCGATGGCCGGATCGACGGCCGGACGCAAAACGCGATCTACACGCAATTGCGTTATCTGTTCCGCATCCTGACCCATCTTCTGATCCGCAACGGCATTGCCGAAGGCGACATCGCCGATGCGGTCGTGCGGCTGAAACAGGCTCTTGCCACATTCGAGGTCGGCGTCGGCGATCTTCTGCCGGATGCACGGGCCGAATGGTTGTCGGAGCAGGAAGCGGGGTGGAAGGAAGCGAGCGTTCCCGATGCGCTTGCTGCAAGTCTTGCCCGGCATCTCGGCATGATGTTCGTGCCGGAGGCGCTGCAGATTGCAGGCCGCAGCGGCCAGAGCCTGGAACGGGCAGCCCGGGCCTATTTCAGTGTAACCCGGCTTTTCCACGTTTCGCCGCTGCTGACGATCGCCGCGCGCATGGACCCGAATGATTTTTACGATTCGCTGGCTCTGACCCGCTCCATGGACCAGATTTCGGCAAGCCGTCGGGATCTGGCCGCCAATGCGCTCATCGAATGCGGCGATGCGGAAGATGCGGTCGCTGCCTGGCAGGAGGCGCATTCGGCCCGGGTGCTGCAGATTGCCGAGCAACTCGAGCGACTGGTCCGCTCCGGCGATCCATCCATTGCCAAGACCATGGTTGCGGCCGGGTTGCTGAATGATCTGGCCCGCGACATGAACTGACGCCGCCGGCGTTTGACAAAAGTGAAAGAAACCGCAATCTGCATCCGGTCATCAGGGATGGTTGGAATTGTCGCTTCTTCAGGAAAAAGATGCCGGGCCGGTTTCCGGCGCGCCACCGACAGGCGTGTTGGGCTGGATGCTGTTCGACTGGGCGGCGCAGCCGTTCTTCACGGTCATCGTCACCTTCATTTTCGGCCCGTATTTCGTGTCCGAACTGGGCAGCGATCCCGTGCGCGGGCAGACCGCCTGGGCCCATGCGGCGACCCTTGCCGGGCTTCTGGTTGCAATCGCGGCGCCGTTTGCCGGTGCGCTGTCGGATACCGCGGGACGCAACAAGCGTTTCATCGCGGCCATGGCGGTCATTCAGGCGGCAAGCCTTGCATTGCTTTGGTTCGCCGTCCCCGGAACCGGTTATTTCTGGCCGGCGGTACTGATCATTGCTGCAACAGTCATGGCCGAGCTTTCCGTCGTTTTCAACGATGCCATGCTGCCGCATCTCGTCCGGCCCGAGCGGATGAACCGCGTTTCGAACGATGCCTGGGGGCTTGGCTATCTGGGCGGCATGGTCTTCCTGATTGCGGTGGTGGTGTTCCTGTCCGCAGACCCTGAAAGCGGGCTGACGATCCTCGGAAAAGCGCCGCTGTTCGGGTTCGATCCGCTAACGGGTGAAGCGGCAAGGCTGACCGGCCCGCTTGCCGCCTGCTGGTATATTGTTTTCCTGCTGCCCTTCTTCGTCTTTACTCCCGACCGGCCGCCGCTGAAACCGGCCGGCAGGGCGCTCGCGGACGGTTTCGCGGACCTGAAGGCGACCCTGGCGGCGCTGAAAGGGCGGCCTGTCCTGATCCGCTTTCTCATCGCCCGCATGCTCTACATGGACGGCGTCAACGGCATTCTCATTCTCGGTGGGGCGTTTGCCGCGGGCATGTTCGGCTGGTCGACCATGGAGATCGGCATTTTCGGGATTGTTCTGAACGTTGCCGCGATCTTCGGCTGTTTCTTCGCCTCGCGTTTCGGCCGCCAGGCCAATGCGGGCACGGTCGTGCTGATTGCACTTCTGATGCTGGTCACGGCAACGCTCGGGGTGGTTTCGACCACAGGCGAGGCAACGGTTTTCGGATTGCTGAGCTTTGCTCCGTCAACTGGAACAGGTCTGTTTTCTGCCGGGGCCGAAAAGGCGTTTCTGGCCTATGGCGTGTTGATCGGCCTGGCCTTCGGGCCGGTTCAGGCGGGCTCGCGCGCCTTTCTGGCAACGCGGATTGCGCGACAGGAAGCGGGCCGGTTCTTCGGCCTGTTCTCGCTGACCGGCCGGATGACCAGCTTTCTGGCGACGGGCGCCTTCGCGATCCTGACCGACTGGACCGGCTCGCCCAATCTCGGCATGGCAAGCCTGCTGGTTTTTCTTGTCGCAGGTCTCGTACTGTTTGTGCCGCTCATGGGAAGCGGCGACAGGCGGCAGCAATGTGACCGCCGCCTGTGAAACACGCTAGTGGCGGAAGGTACGGGTGCCGGTGAAGACCATGGCCACGCCATTGGCATTGGCCGCGTCGATGACTTCCTGATCGCGGATCGAGCCGCCGGGCTGGATCACCGCCGTGGCCCCTGCGGCAACGGCTGAAAGCAGGCCGTCGGCAAACGGGAAGAAGGCTTCCGAGGCAACGGCGGAACCGCGCGTCATCGGCTCGGGCCAGCCTGCGGCCTTTGCCGCGTCCTCGGCCTTCAATGCGGCGATACGGGCGGAATCGATCCGGCTCATCTGGCCTGCGCCGATGCCGGCCGTCTGGCCGTCCTTGACATAGACGATCGCGTTGGACTTGACGTGCTTGGCAATGGCGAAGGCCATTTTCAGGTCTTCAAGCTCACGTTCGCTCGGCGCGCGCTCGGTCACCACCTTGAGCTCGATTTCGTCGATCATGGCGGTGTCGCGGCCCTGCACCAGAAACCCGCCGGCAACGGTCTTCATGTTGAAGCCCCTGGCGCGCGGGTCGGGCAGCGCGCCGGTGGTCAGAAGGCGCAGGTTCTTCTTGGCGGCGATGATTGCCTTGGCCTCTTCATCGGCATCAGGCGCGATGATGACTTCAGTGAAAAGCTTGACGATCTCGCCGGCCGTCTCGCTGTCCAGCGTCTGGTTCAGGGCAACAATGCCGCCGAAAGCTGACTGGTTGTCGCAGGCAAGTGCGCGGTGATAGGCCTCCACCAGCGTATCGGCGCGCGCCACGCCACAGGGGTTGGCATGCTTGATGATCGCGCAGGCCGGCGCGATTTCCGGCGAGAACTCCGCCACCAGTTCGAAGGCGGCGTCGGTGTCGTTGATATTGTTGTAGGAAAGCTGCTTGCCCTGATGCTGGACGGCATTGGCAACGCCCGGCCGCTTGTCGCCGGTAACATAGAAGGCGGCGGACTGGTGCGGGTTTTCGCCGTAGCGCATTTCCTGCCTGAGCGTGCCGCCAAGGGTCCGGTGGCGCGGGTTTTCGATCTCGAGCGCTTCGGCAAACCAGCCGGAGATCGCCGCATCATAGGCGGCGGTGCGAGCATAGGCGCGGGCGGCAAGGGTCTGGCGCAGCGCATAGGGCAGGGCGCCGTTGCCGGCATCCAGCGCTTCGGTGATCGCGCCATAATCTTCCGGGTCGGTGGCAACGGCGACATAGGCATGGTTCTTGGCCGCCGCGCGGATCATCGCCGGGCCGCCGATATCGATATTTTCCACCGTCGTCGGATAATCGCCGCCGGCCGCGCGCACTTCTTCGAAGGGGTAGAGATTGATGACGGCAAGGTCGATGCCGTCAATGCCGTGTTCGCGCATTGCGGCCTGATGCTCTTCATCATCGCGAATGGCGAGAAGACCGCCATGAACCTTGGGGTGCAGCGTCTTCACGCGGCCGTCCATGATCTCCGGAAAGCCGGTTACCGCCGACACATCGGTAACCTGAAGCCCGGCGTCGGCAAGCGCCTTGTGGGTGCCGCCGGTCGAAAGCAGGCGTATGCCACGGGCGGCAAGCGCGCTGGCAAATTCAACAACGCCGCTCTTGTCGGAAACGGACAGAAGCGCGGTTTTGATTTCGACGAGATCGGGAGCGGGAATTTTTTTCGAGGCGACGGCCATGACGAGGTCCTTCAGACAAGCGCTGTTGCGGCAGGCTGTACACGCAACAGCAAACACATTTTTCTGCAAGGTCGATTGCGGATGGCCCGCTCTAGCACGCCTTCGGCAAATGTGAAACCGTCAGCTCAGGCGGTTCATGCGCCAATGGATATCGGGGTGTTCGCCGACAGTCCAGGCAATCACGATCTGGCGTGAAGCGGTCTGGCCCGCGCTTGCTGCAAAGAACAGGTCGTCCTCGATGGCGGGCGCAAGACCGGGGGCTGAAAACAACCAGCTTTCATTGTCGGGCGCCGTCATGAAAATCGTGTCCTCGTCCTCCTGCATGGTCCAGATCGCCGGGTGCAGGTGAAAGCGGGCAATGGCGATATACCGGTCGTTGTGCGCTGGCATCTGCTCATTCTTACGGCGGAAACCGTCTGTCCCGGTGATCTCTGATCCATCCGGCGACAGGGTGAGTCTTCGCTGGAACATCAGCCCGAAGCGGTTGAGGTAGCCGTCATGCTGCATGACGAGGCAATCGTGACCGTTCTCATCGGTGTCGCGGCTTCTCTCGACGCGGGTTATTCCACCGCAGGCGACCGGGCCGAGGAAACCGGAGCGCGAAAACTGCATGGCCGTACGGTCGTCGATCGTAACGGCCGAATGGGCGGCGGTCATGCGCGCCATGCGGATGACGGCGTCGCTGGCAGCCAGCGGCACGCCGGCATTGACGATGAACCTGTTCTTGCCGGCCGACATTTCGAAAGCGGCAGCTCCCGCATGGGCGGTCTTCGAAAGATGAACCGAAAGCGGCCGTCCTGTATCGGCGATCAGTGTCGTCTTTTCGGCCTGCAGCCGGTCGAACCCGGTATGGGGCAGCGCCCTGAACACCGCGCCGCCGGTTTCGTCATAGCGCAGCAGCGCGGAAAGTGCGGTGCCCGGCACCAGTCCGGTGCCGTTGAAAAGCGCAAGATCGCCGTCGCGGTGGCGGAAGAAGTTGAGTGCGGCATAGGCGCGGTCGATGCTCGGGACCAGCCGTTTCGGCAGTATCTGGTCGAGATTGATGTAGGTCTGGCGCAGCGGCAACAGGCGCAGCAGGATGCTGACCAGCGCATCGGGGCTGCGGGCGATATGGCCTCCATCGGGCAGGATCTGCCGTTCCAGCTCTTCGTCGAGCCGGCGCGCGGCCTCGCGCTTGCGGTGATCGGAAAGGTCAAGGCTGATCGCGGTCATCGCCAGCACGATTGCGGCCTGCAGGCGGGTTTCGTCACGCGGAAGGGCCCGGTAGCGGCCCCTGAGGACCCGTTCATGACGTGCGATCTGGTCGACAAAACGGCGATAGAAACCGGTGTCGGCCCCCTTGAGAACGATTGTGGAGTGCGAAAGCCAGGCGCTCAGCCGCCAGACCGTTGCATCGGTCTGCCACACGGGCCCGCGCACCGCGCGGTGGCGGCGCAGAAAGCTCAGCACCGCGGCGCGGGCAAAGATGTTGGCATCCTCGCTGCGCCGGGTCCTGAGATGCCTGAGCCAGGAAAAACTTGCCAGTTCCCGTTCGAAGGCGAGGCTTGGCATGTCGAATGAGAAGGCCGGCCTGCCACCGGTTTCGAGCACAGCACCTGCAAGCGAGAAGCGGCCTTCCAGCAGGTCTTCCGCCTCCAGCGGATCGGCGATCCTGAGGTCGGTCGGTGCAACGAGAAGACGCGCGGCGCGGCGGCCGGGGGAAAAACGGCACAGCGGCAGCCATGCCGAGAGCACCAGCGCGCGGCCGCGCACAAGCGTTTCCCGGCAGTATAGAGACGCATAACGCCAGATTTCCGAAACCGGAAAGCCCAAAGACGCACCCTGCCTGTTTGTTTCCTCGCGCATTGTCGCTGCGACGGTTCAACTTTCCGGCATAACCGAAGAGGCTGAAGGTCTGCTTAACGCGCAGATATTGTTTTTCTTATATGCGGGAATGCATGATTACGGCGTTTAATTCAAGAACTTGGCGCGAAAATGGTGTCAGAGCTTCCGGATCGCCACTGCATAAAAGCCGTCGAGACCGGTCGCGCCGTCAAGCATGTCGGCAGGCGTGGTCCGGATCGCGCCGTCGGCATTAAGCAGATGACTGATCGGTCCGGTGGTCTCCGGCGGGAATGCCGCGCGTTCGACATCTTCTCTTTCCGCCAGCAACCGGGTCACATTGGCCTCGCCTTCCAGCGGGTCGAGCGAGCAGTTGGAAAAGATCACGATGCCGCCGGGGCGGACCATGGCGAGTGCACGGTTGAGCATGGCATACTGCACATCGGCCAGCTTTTCGATATCGGTGAAATCCTTGGTCCAGAGCACGTCCGGATGGCGGCGGACGGTGCCCGTCGACGAACAGGGCGCATCCACAAGGGCAGCGTCGAAAAGCGTTTCGGGCGCGTATTCCATCATGTCGGCGCAGACGGTCTCCGCCGAAAGCTTCAGGCGTTCGAGGTTCTGCTCAAGGCGTCTGAGCCTGCTTTTCGAGCGTTCCAGCGCGGTCACATTTCCACCCTGAAGAATGAGCTGCGCCGTCTTGCCGCCCGGTGCTGCACACAGGTCGATGACGCGTTTGCCCGTCAGATCGCCGAAAAGCCGTGCCGGAATTGCGGCGGCGGCGTCCTGCACCCACCATTCACCGGCATCAAAGCCCTCCATGCCGGTCACCGCACCGGAGGGTTTGTCGAGGCGGATTGTGCCCGTCGAAAGCACCGTGCCGCCGAGCTTTTCGGCCCAGCCTTCGGCATCGGATTTGACCGAAATATCGATACTGGGTGGGGTCAGCTGCGCCCGGCCGATGGCGAAGGCCTTTTCCGCGCCATAGATTTCAACGAGCCGTTCGCGGAACCAGTCGGGGATCGGTGACAGGTTTTCAAGTTCGGCAAGCGTCTTGTCCTTCCGGCGCGAAAGCCGGCGGAGCACCGCGTTGACGAGGCCGGCAAACCGTTTGTTGCGCGGGTCCGCACCGGCCTGTTCGACCGCGATATCGACAGCGGAATGATCGGGGATATCGAGATAGAGGATCTGTGCGGCGGCAATCGTCAGCACATGGGCCAGCGCGCGCGCACCGGAGGGCAGCGGCCGTTCGAGCAGACGGGCGATGGCGGCATCGAGCATCGGCTTGTGGCGCAGCGAGGTCAGCACCAACGCGCGGCAGAGCGACTGATCCGCTGCCGAAAGGCTGCGATAGGCGCCATTGCCGTGCTCGCTGTCGAGCATGCCGTCAAGCGGCGTCTTGCGGTCGACAACGGCGGCGAGGATTTTCGAGGCGGCGGCGCGTGGGGCATAGCCCGGCTTTTTCTCGGGCGCGGGGCCGGGATTTTGCGAACGGGGCTTTTTTTCACCCGTTCGTTTCATGTCATCATTCAAGACCAGGGACCTTTGAAGGGCGGCGCACCGCCATGGCTGCGGCCGGTATCGGGCACCGAACGCGATCTGCGGGTCGCCTTAGCAGGCCCGGGCGCTGCCGTCGAGGTCGTGCCCATCTGGGCGGCCTGTTGCTGAAGGGCGGCAATGCGGTTTTCCGTATTCGGGTGGGTGGAAAACAGATTGTCCATGTTCTGGCCCGACAGCGGGTTGATGATGAACATGTGCGCCGTGGCCGGATTGCGCTCGGCCCGTTCATTGTGGATGACTTCATTGCCGTGGGCGATCTTGCGCAGTGCGGAGGCGAGCCACAGCGGGTTGCCGCACACCTCGCCGCCGCGCTTGTCGGCCGAATATTCCCGTGTGCGGCTGACGGCCATCTGCACCAGCCCGGCTGCCAGCGGCGCGACGATCATGGCGACAAGCACGCCGACGAAACCGAACGGATTGTTGCGGTTGCCGCCGAAGAAAAAGGCGAAATTGCCGAGCATGGAAATCGCGCCGGCCAGCGTGGCGGTGATGGTCATGGTCAGCGTGTCACGGTGCTGCACATGGGCAAGCTCATGGGCCATGACGCCCGCCAGTTCCTCGCGCGAGAGCATTTTCAGGATGCCCGTCGAGGCGGCAACGGCGGCGTTTTGCGGACTGCGGCCGGTTGCAAACGCGTTCGGCTGCGGGCTGTCGTAGAGGTAGACCTTGGGCATCGGCAGGCCGGCGCGGTGCGCCAGTTCGCGGATGAGGTTGTAATATTCCGGATCGCTTGCAGCATCGACCTCCCGCGCCCCGTACATGCGCAGCACCATCTTGTCCGAATTCCAGTAGGAAAACAGGTTCATGCCCGCGGCGATCATGAGCGCGATCATCATCCCGGCCCGGCCGCCGATCATGAAGCCGATGGCCATGAACAGCGCCGTCATGAGGGCAATCAGCATGGCAGTGCGAACAAGATTCATCTTGATGTCTCCAGAAGCGAATGGGACCTTATACTGGACGCAAAGTCCGATTATATGCTGGACTCGAAATCCGACTATAAGTGGGGCACAGTCGATCATATATCAATATTCCTGCGCCCCGGTTCGCGCAGTATGGCAGAAAGTTTTTGAGATGAGCGAGAAAGACAGGACGGACAAAACCGCCGATAACGAAAGCCGGGAAAGCCAGGCAGACGGCATGCCCTCGGCAGAACAGCTTGCTGCCTTGACCGCAGGTTCGGAACTGCCGGCGACAGACCCGGAGGAAGAGCGGCGCGCAAATCTGCCGGAGGCTGCCAAGCGCGCCCTTGCCGAGGCCGAAGAGCGCCGCAAGGCTGCCGCAGCCGCTGACCGTCCGGCAAACGAGATTGGCGGGCGCGGCGGACTGGACCCGGCCCGCTACGGCGACTGGGAAATCAAGGGCCGTGCCATCGATTTCTGATGTAGGTTATAATTCCTATTGTAATCCTCAATTTTGAGGAATAAATTCCTTTTCATGATTCGCTTTGCCTTGAAACCGTTGTCGGCGGCCCTGTTTGCCTGCCTGCTCTCGCTGCCTGCCGCCCGCGCTGCGGATGTTTACGCGGGGCCGGTGCGTGCGGACGTTGTGCGCGTGATCGACGGTGACACGATCGTCGTTGCGGCGCGGCCGTGGCCGGGGCAGATCGTCGAGACCTCGGTGAGGATACGCGGTGTCGATACGCCGGAGCTCAGGTCGTCCTGCGATGCAGAGCGGCAGGCGGCATCGATTGCCAGGGATTATGTCGTTTCACTCCTCCATGAAGGCGATACCGTGCAACTCAGGCAGATCGCCGGCGACAAGTATTTCGGTCGCGTGGTGGCCGATGTCGCGCTGCCCGATGCCCGCGATCTCAGTCATCTTCTGTTGGCAGGCGGTTTTGCGGTGTCCTATGATGGCGGGCGCAAGCAACCTTTCGTCTGTCCCGCGTCGTAAAGCGCCGGCGATCGTGAGCCGGGGCTTGTGCAGATTCGCAGGAGCTCCCGATGTCTGATCCTTTCCAGCCCGTTGTCACCAGCCAGCACCACACCGTTTCGGTGGATGGATTTCCGGTCGAATTGCCGCTGGTTGCCATAAAGCCGGACCTTGCGATTTCGCTGATGATGGTGATCGATCTCGGGGTCCGTTTCGGGGCGCATTGCGGCGAGAAGCTTGCAGAGGCGCTGGCGCCGCTGAAGCCGGATATCGTGGTTGGCGCGGCCACGCTTGGCATTCCGGTTGCAATCGAGGTTACGCGGGCGCTGGGCCTCGACCGCTACGTGATCCTGCAGAAGTCGCCCAAGGTGCATCTGGGATCGGCGCTCGAGCAGAAAATCACCTCGATCACGTCAAAAGGCGCGCAGCGGCTGCTTCTGGATGCGCGCGCGGTGCCGCTGCTCAAGGGGCGGCGGGTTGTCGTCGTCGACGATGTCGTGGCCTCGGGCTCAAGCCTCAAGGGGTCGGCCGAACTGGTGCGTCAGGCCGGCGGCGAGGTCGTCGGCCTTGGCGTTATCCTGACGGAAGCGCGGGAATGGGAGGGCGTGCTGGGGGATGATGCAGCTCTTGTCCACGCACTCGCCCATATTCCCCAGTTCCGGCCCGCCGATGACAGAACCTGGGTTATCCGGCCGGAGACGGTGTAGGGCCGGGACAAAAAAAGGCCGCACCATTTGCGGTGCGGCCAGAGGCGTTCCTCAAAAGGCGGGTTTGCTAGAGCGTTTCAGACTGAAATGGAAACAGTTCTGTTTGCCCAAACCGGTCATTCCACGCGAAGAAGCCCGCGCGGCATAGCCATAGCTATGGCGAAGGGCTTCGACAAAGTGGAGGGCCGGTTTCGGCAAACCCGAAGGGCGGCATGAATTTGCGCCATTACCGGCGGTCTTCGGCTTGGACATAGCTTCGGCTATGCCCTGCGCCAAAGCCCTTGGTTCTGGCGCAAATTCCTTGCCGCAGAACGCTTCCATTTCAGTCTGAAACGCTCTAACCGCCATACAAGAGGTTCGGGAGGAACAGGACGATACCGGGCACGAACAGCAGCAGGGCGACAAGCGCGAGGATGGCAGCGATGAAGGGCATTGCCTCCTTCACATATTCCTCCACCGGCGTGTCGAGCAGGCTGCAGACCGTGAACATGGCGACCCCGACGGGTGGCGTCATCGAGCCGAAGGTAACGATGGTCATCATCAGGATGCCGAAGTGAACCGGGTCAACGCCCGCCTTGACCACAACCGGAACGAGGATCGGCGTCAGCAGCAGCACCAGGATCGTGCTTTCGAAAAACAGCCCGGCGATGAACAGGCCGATCAGGATCACGGCAACGATCAGCACCGGATTGGCCAGGCTTTCCAGCATGAAACCGGCAACATGCTGCGGCACCTGCAGGAAGATGATGGCAAACCCGATCATGCCCGACATCAGGATGATCAGCATGATCAGGCCGATATCGGAAAGCGCATGGCCGAAGGCGCGCTTGATTGCCTCGAACGTCATGTCGCCATGGGCGAAACGTCCCACCAGGATGGCATAGACGACGGCGAAGGCGCCGACTTCCGAGGGTGTGAACAGGCCGCCGCGGATGGAGCCGATCAGCAGGACGGGGAAGAGCAGCGCCCATTTTGCGCCCCACGCCGCCGAACCGAGTTCACCGGCCGTCGGCTTTTTCATTTCCTTCATGACGTAACCGCGTTTGCGGGCGATCAGCCATGCGGCGACCATCAGGAAGGCCATCATCAGGATGCCGGGAATGATGCCCGCCATGAACAGCCGGCCAATCGAAACCTGACCGACATAACCGTAAAGAATGAGCCCGATCGACGGCGGAATGGTCGATGTGATCAGCGACGACAGGGCGATGACGGCGGCCGAATAGCCCTTGGAATAGCCATTCGAAATCATCTGCGGGCCGAGGACACGGGCTTCCATCGCCGCGTCGGCCACGGCCGAGCCCGAAACGCCGCCCATCAGGGTCGACAGAATGATGGAGACCTGGGCGAGACCGCCGGCCATCCAGCCGACCGCCACCTTGGAAAAGCGGAACAGCCGGTCGGTGATGCCGCTTTCGTTCATCAGATGTCCGGCCAGAACGAAGAAGGGGACGGCCAGAAGCGGAAAGCTCTGCGAGACCGTTGCGATCTTCTGAACGCCGATCGACACCGGCATGACATCGGAGGTCAGGAAAAACGTGAACCCGGAAATGCCGATCGCAAAGGCAATCGGAGCACCGACCAGCATCAGCGCGAAAAATACGATACCGATAAGGGCCATGATGTTTACTCCGCCGCGCTGGTTTCGATGACCGGCTCATCCTCGCTCGGCTTGCGGGCAAAGATGAAGAACTGCTCCTGCTTTGCGTGGCGCCAGGCCTGAACGAGATTGCCGAGGATGGAGACCGACAGCATGACGCAGCCGGCCGGAACCGCGATGGTGACCCAGGCATAGGACAGGCCGGAATCGCCGAACTGACGCTCCTTGTTGAGCATGGTCAGATCGTAACCCTCGACTGCCAGAAGCATCAGGAATCCGATGAAAATGGCAGCCAGCACCGTTTCCAGCCACAGCCGGTAGCGGAAGGGCAGCGGACGCACCAGATAGTCGACCCCCAGATGGCCACGTTCGCGCAGGGCGCGGGCGGCGCCGATGAAACAGAGCCAGATGAACAGAAGCTGTGCCAGGTCGACCGACCAGATCAGCGGATGGCCGAAAAACCGCATGGTGGCGGCGATAAACACAAGCATGGTGATGACGGCGAGCAGGGTTGCGCCTGCCACGTATTCGATCTTAGCGAGGAAACCGGGCATGGTGCCCCCTCCGGATATGTTTGACGAGCATTGCGCCAAAAGCGGGTCGGTAAATGTTCGTCAACGCTGTTTTTGTTCTGCTTCCGGCGCCCGATGTCTCCGAAAACGTCGGAAATCTGTTTGCTTTCGACGGGCCGTGCCATCGCTGACAGCACGGCCCGTCTGATTGGATGCGATATTTCAGCCGCGATCCTTATTCGGCTGCAATCGCCTGAAGCTGGTCGCGCAGGTCGCCATAGCCGAGGTCGTCGTAAACGACGGCGGTTGCTTCGCGGAACGGTGTCACGTCGATTTCGTTGACGGTGACGCCGCTTTCGACCAGCTGTGCCTCGAGGCTTTCAAGCGCGTCCTGCGTGCCATAGGAGGCGATGTCGCCAGCCTTCAGCGCTTCTTCGTGCAGAACGGTCTGCAGGTCTTCGGGAAGCGAGTCGACCCATGCCGCCGAGGTGATCAGGCCGGTGATCAGGTTGATGTGGCCGGTCTTGGTCACATAGGTGATGACCTCATCGAGCTTGGCGCCGACAACGGC
Source organism: uncultured Martelella sp. (assembly GCF_963677965.2). Classification (NCBI taxonomy): domain Bacteria; kingdom Pseudomonadati; phylum Pseudomonadota; class Alphaproteobacteria; order Hyphomicrobiales; family Aurantimonadaceae; genus Martelella; species uncultured Martelella sp. The sequence goes on along the minus strand of NZ_CAXXFM010000001.1, from coordinate 1,050,963 downwards.
GGGAAGCTGGGCTTCGGCGCCGTCGATGACCTTGGAGGACAGGCCGGAATAGACCTCGCCCCAGGGCAGCGGCGTCGGGGTTGCGCCCATGGCCTCGATCGTGCCGGTCCATACCGGTGCGCCCGGCGTGCGCATGCGGATGCCCGAAAGGTCTTCCGGACCGGTGATTTCCACATTGGTCAGAAGGTGGCGTTCACCCTGCCACCAGTTGAAGCTCAGCACATCGAGGCCGGCATCGTCATGCAGCTTTTCGGCCCACTCGTCGAAAAGATCGGACGTGACAACCTTGCGGATGCCCTCATAGCCGTTGGCGAGATAGGGCGCGCCGAGCACGCCGAACTCATTCACGAAAACGGCAAGGCGTCCGCCGTCGACGACAACGGCAACGGGAGCGCCGGCGCGGGCCTGCTCGAGCACGTCCTCATCGGGGCCGAGCTGGGAATTCGGAAACAGCCGCACTTCGAGCGCGCCGTCGGAGGCTTCGGCGACATTGTCGCGGAAAGCTTCGAGACCCTTGTAGAGCGGGTCATTGGTGGCCAGCGCCGTATTGACGTTCAGCGTATAGTCGGCGGCCAGCGCAGAACCGGCGAGAAGGCTGGCGGCAAGGCTGGCCAGTGCAATGCTGCCCAGTTTGGTAAAATGTATCATGTCGTCCTCCCTATCAGACGTTGGAGTTCGGGGCGGCCTGACGCCCCGGAGCTTCGAAAAATTCAGGCTTTTCCTCAAAGATGGCGGGAAGATCGCTCAGGATCTCCTGCAAATGTCCGCGAACGGCACGTTCGGCGGCCTGTGGATCGCCGGCGCCGATGGCGTCGACAATGGCTTTGTGCTGGGCGGTCAGCTTGACCATCGGAAAGCGCAGAAGGCTCAGATAACGCACCCGGTCCATCTGCACCTTCAGGCCCTCTATGAGCGCCCAGGCCCTTGCCTTGCCCGCGGCATCGGCAAGGGTCTTGTGAAACAGTTCGTCGAGCTGGATGAACCGGCTGGCATCCCGGGTTGCCGCTTCGCTCTGTTCCTTAAGCTGCCGCCGCAATTCATCCACCAGTCCGGTATCGGGATCGGCGGCGAGAAGCTTGACGATATCCGCCTCGATTGCCTCACGTACAAAGCGGGCGTCCATGACGGCGGCCTGCGAAATGCGGCGCACGAAAGTGCCGCGTTGCGGGCGGACCTCAAGCAGCCCCTCTTCGGAAAGCTTGATGAAGGCCTCGCGCACGGGCTGGCGGCTGACGGCGAACCGTGCTGCCAGTTCCGATTCCGAAAGCCGGGAACCCGGCGGCAGTTCATTATGGATGATCAGGTCGCGCAGAATGCCGTGCAGCTGCGATCCGACCGGTGCGCCCGGTGCGATGCTGGTGGCTATTGTCTCTGGCAACATGTCTGAACCTCCCGATAAATTTCAGTCTGCACCATACTTCCATACTAGTCAACAATCTAATTTGGTGCTAGTGATTTCGTATGACAGGGCGAACCTTCTCGCTTAGGTTTGCCCGCGATAACGCATATGCTCAGGGAGAGAATGATGAGGCAGACTTGGCGCTGGTTCGGTCCTTTGGACCGGGTATCCGTCGATGACATGCTGCAGGCGGGCGTGGAGGGTGTGGTGACCGCACTTCACCACGTGGCCACAGGCGCGGTCTGGACGCCGGAAGAGATCGCCAAACGGCAGCAGGAGCTGGCGGTCATGGCCGACGGCACCCCTTCGGGTCTTAAATGGGAAGTGGTCGAAAGCCTGCCTGTTTCGGAAGATATCAAGAAGCAGAAGGGCGACTGGCGCGCGCATCTCGAAAACTACAAGGTCAGCCTCGCAAATCTCAGCCGCGCGGGGATCGAAACGATCTGCTACAATTTCATGCCGGTGCTCGACTGGACCCGGACCGATCTCGCCTGGCGCCTGCCGTCGGGTGCAACCTGCATGCGCTTCGACTATGCCGATTTTGCCGCTTTCGATATCCATGTTCTTGAGCGCAAGGGCGCGGCCGAGGATTTTCCCGAAGCAATCCGCGATGAGGCGGCGCGCCGTTTTGCCGATATGGACGATGCGCGCAAGCAGTTGCTTGCCAGAAACATTGTTTTCGGCCTGCCCGGGGCTGCCGAAAGCTTCACGCTGGAAGATGTGCGCCATCATCTTGGCGAATATGCCGCGATGTCGCCGGACGGGCTGCGCGCCAATTTCACCGCCTTTCTCGAGGAGGTTGCGCCCGTTGCCGAAAAGCTCGGTCTCAGGCTTTGCTGCCATCCCGATGATCCACCCTTCGGCCTTCTCGGCCTGCCGCGCGTGATGTCGACGGAAGCCGACTACAAGATGATGATGGACGCAGTCGACACGCCCGCAAACGGGATTACGCTCTGCTCCGGTTCACTCGGCGCGCGCCCGGACAACGACCTGCCGGGCATGATGGAGCGGCTTGGCGATCGCGTGCATTTCCTGCATCTGCGCAACGTTCACCGCGAGACCGGAGACATCAAGGGATCGTTCTACGAGTCGGAACATCTCGGCGGCGATACCGATATGGTAACACTCGTGGCTGCAGCGCTTGCAGAGGAAAAGCGGCGTCGCGAAGCGGGCCGGGCCGACTGGAACATTCCCTTCCGCCCGGATCACGGTCTCGACATTCTCGATGACCAGAACCGCAAGGCTCAGCCGGGTTACCCGGCGATCGGCCGCCTGAAGGGGCTTGCCGAACTGCGCGGCATCGTCGCCGCGCTCAGCCACTGAGGATGACCGCTCCGGCAAGGTGAAGGCTGGCGTCAGCAGGCTTTCGCGCTGCCGGAGCGAACAACTGCGTCGTGTCGACCGTTTGTCTTGCGTCGTGCCGGCGTGTGGCCGCATTGGCGGGCCGGGTTTCGGGCGTGACGGGCTGTTCACAAATTCACGCTTGTCAAATTTAAATCGCATGTCTAAGTTTATTGGCGTCGGCCGGAAGTCCGGTCGGCGACGTTCTCAGGGCGGGGTGCAATTCCCCACCGGCGGTAATTGCTCTTTTCGAGCATCAGCCCGCGAGCGCTTCGATTTCAGGGAAAACTCCTGATAATCGAAGGTCAGCAGATCCGGTGTGATTCCGGAGCCGACGGTTAAAGTCCGGATGGAAGAGAACAGCGTGTGCCAAGGTGCGCATTGTATCCCATATTGTGGGCGCAATGCGTGTTTTTCCCCGCTTTTTGCCCTGCATGGCGTCTTTGTCGAATGATGAGGCGAAAGCATGGGCATATACCCCGCCGCAGAAAATCTGAATGCCGCCGTCGTGACGGCCGCGCTTGCGCGCGCCATTGAGGGTGCCGCGCGGTTTGCCGGCGCAACATCGCCCAATCCGCCCGTTGGCTGCGTGCTGCTTGATGCCGCCGGCGTGGTGCTTGCCGAAGGGTATCACCGCAAGGCCGGAGCCCCGCATGCGGAGGCCGCGGCCATTGCCGAAGCGCGCGCGGCGGGTCTTGTCAGTCGGGTTCACACCGTTGTCGTCACGCTTGAGCCCTGCAATCATCACGGCCGCACGCCGCCCTGTGCCGATGCCATCCTGGCAACACCGGCCCGGCGCGTGGTCATCGGCGCCCCCGATCCCAATCCCGGGGTGACGGGCGGCGGTGCAGCCCGGCTTGCCGCCGCCGGGCTTTCCGTCACCTTTGCCGGTGCGATGGCCGATGAGCGGGCCCGGCAGCTGGCGCTTCTGTCATCCCGGTTGATCGCGCCCTTTGCAAAGCAGACGGTCACGGGGCTGCCCTGGGTCACGGTCAAGCAGGCGGTCGATGCCGATGGCAATATGGTGCCGCCTGCCGGTGCCAAAACCTTTACCTCGCCCGCATCCCTGACGCTTGCCCATCGCCTGCGCCGCCGCGCCGATGCGATCCTGACCGGTTCCGGCACGATCCTTGCCGATCGTCCCGAAATGACGGTGCGGCGGGTTCCCGATTTTGCCGGCAAGCAGCGTGTACTGGCGATCCTCGACCGGCGGGGAAGGGTTCCTGCGGACTATATCGCGGCGGCTGAAGCGCGCGGCTTTTCCGTCGTCATATCCGAAAATCTGACGGACAGTCTGCAGATGCTCGGCGAACGCGGTGTGCTGGAAGTGCTGGTCGAAGCCGGCCCCTCGCTGACCTCCTCGGTGCTGGAAAACGGGCTGTGGGACGAGCATGTCCATATCCGCAAAGGCGACCCCGACCGGGTTCGCATCTTCCGCCGCGCCAACGAATTTGACGACCTGAACGAGGCGATCTTTCCGCCCGGAGAACAAGAATGACCAAGATGGAACGCAATCTGACCGCCTCTTCGGTGGAAAAGGCCCTTGCTGCACTGAAAGCCGGCGGCATGGTGCTGCTGGTCGATGACGAAACCCGCGAGAATGAGGGCGATGTCGTAGTCGCTGCCGATTTCGCCACGCCGGCGGCCGTTAATTTCATGGCGAAACATGCACGCGGGCTGATCTGCCTGACGCTGACGGGCGAACAGGTCGACCGGCTGGGCCTCAAGCCAATGGTGCAAAACAACCGCGCGCGCCACGAAACGGCGTTCACCGTTTCCATCGAGGCGGCGGAAGGCATTTCAACCGGCATTTCGGCGGCCGAGCGCGCCCGCACCATTGCCGCGGCTGCCAACCCTCAGGCCGTGCCGTCCGATATCGTTTCGCCCGGCCATATGTTTCCGCTGCGCGCGGCCGATGGCGGCGTGCTGGTGCGTGACGGCCATACCGAAGGGGCGGTCGATCTGGCGCGCCTTGCCGGGCTCAATCCGGCAGCCGTCATCTGCGAGGTGATGCGCGACGATGGCGAAATGGCGCGTCGGCCCGATCTGGAAACCTTTGCGAAAACCCACGACATGCCGCTCCTGACCATCCGGGAGCTTGCCGAATACCGCATGCGGACCGAAATTCTCGTCGAGGAAGTTGCCCGGGCAGAACTGCCCACGGCCGTCGCAGGTTTCAAGGCGCATGCGTTCAAGAGCCTGATCGACGGAACCGAACATCTGGCGCTGGTGAAAGGGCCGCTCGGCAATGCGCCGCTTGTGCGTGTGCATTCCGAATGCCTGACCGGCGATGTTTTCGGCTCGCTTCGCTGTGACTGCGGCGAGCAATTGCATCAGGCCATGGCGATGATCGGCGAAGAGGGCGGCGTGATCGTCTATCTCAAGGGCCATGAGGGGCGCGGCATCGGCCTTGCCAACAAGATCCGCGCTTACGGCCTGCAGGAAGAAAAGGGGCTCGACACCCATGCGGCCAATCTGGCGCTTGGCCTGCCGGCCGATGCCCGCGACTATCACGCTGCCGTCCATATCCTGAAAAGCCTGGGCATCTCGCGCCTGCGGCTGCTGTCCAACAATCCGGAAAAGCCCGAGGCCCTGGAACGGGCGGGCTTGTCCATCGAGAAACGGGTGCCGCTGATCACGGCAACAAACCCCTTCAACGAAACCTACCTGGCAGCAAAGCGCACAAAATTCGGCCATATCCTGCCGTAAGCGCTGCGCGCCAGCATCACTTCCGACTTTTGATTCTGAAAGGAAATTCTCTGTGTCTCACCGTATCGCCATCGTCATTTCCCGCTTCAACGAAAAGGTCACGAGCGGCCTTCTCAAAGGCGCGCAAGCCGAGCTGTCGGAACGCGGCGCACCGGTTGCCGATGCCGATATCTTCGAGGTTCCGGGGGCTTTCGAGACGCCGCTGGTGGCGAAAAAACTGGCGCTGAGCGGCAAGTTTGACGGCGTTGTCTGCCTCGGCGCGGTGATCAAGGGGGAAACGGCGCATTTCGAATATATTTCGGAAGCTGCCGCCCACGGGCTGATGCAGGTCTCGCTCGAAACCGGCGTGCCTGCCTCTTTCGGCATTCTGACTACCTACACGGCCGAGCAGGCCTTTGCCCGATGCGCGGACGACAGTCACAACAAGGGCCGCGAAGCGGCTGCTGCCTGTGTTGAAGCGTTGGCGGCGCTGGCAAAGGCGGTGGCTGTTTGACGCGGTATTGACCAGAGCACGGTCAAAGGAAAATGCCTGCCGGAGGGGCTCCGGCAGGCATTTTTATTGTGGTTATGCGAGGTGCTGTTCGAAGAAGCCCTGCAGCTTGTCGAAGGGGATGATGTCGGTCTGGTCGTAGAGATCGACGTGGTCGGCACCATCGATGATCATCATTTCCTTCGGTTCGGCCGCCGCCTTGTAGGCGTCCTCGGTGAAATAGCGCGAATGTGCTTCCGAGCCCGCGATGACCAGCATCGGACGCGGCGAGATTTCGTCGACATAGGTCAGAAGCGGCATGTTCATGAAGGACAGCGGATTGGTCACGGTCCAGCCGGCATTGGAGTTGACCGAACGGGGGTGATAGCCGCGATCGGTCTTGTAGTAGCCGTAATACATGCGGATGACCGGATCATCGATGCCGTCGAGGCTGTCAGGCAGGCCGCCGGCCAACGCCGGTTCGCCGCTTTCGGCATCGTCCCAGCGCTGATAGCTCATCTGGCGCAGCCCCTCGGCGCGCTGTTCGTCGGTCAGGGCGTCATAGTACCCCTTCGCCATCACGCGCGACATGTCGTACATGCTTGTGGTGGCGACGGCCTTGACGCGCTTGTCGGCTGCGACAGCGTTCAGCGCCATGCCGCCGAAGCCGCAAATGCCGATAATGCCGATGCGCTCGCGGTCGACATTGTCATTCAGGCCGAGATAATCGATCGCGGCCATGAAATCTTCGGTGTTGATGTCCGGCGAGGCGACGCTGCGCGGCTCGCCGCCGCTTTCACCGACATAGGACGGGTCGAAGGCGACCGTGACGAAGCCGCGTTCGGCCATCGTCTGGGCATAAAGACCGGCAGCCTGTTCCTTGACCGCGCCGAACGGGCCGGCAACGGCGATTGCCGGAAGCTTGCCCGCCGCACGCTCTTTCGGCATGTAGAGGTCGCCGACAAGCGTGATGCCGTAGCGGTTGGTGAAGGTGACCTTTTCGTGGTCAACCTTGTCGCTTTTCGGGAAGGTCTTGTCCCATTCTGTCGTCATTGTCTCGTCCGTTTCTGTTGTTGTGGTCTGGGCGGATGCCGAAGCGGCAACGAGGGACGTTGTTCCGAATGCCACGGCGCCGGCGCCTGCAGCCTTCAAAAGGGTGCGACGGCCGGTATCGGCGATTTCGTTATGCGAGCCTTCCTGGGGAATTTCACGGGTCAAAATGTGTTCTCCTGGCGGGTTTGTTTTCCTTCCCGGCTTATATGGTTCCCGTCGCGGCGCGGATTAGTCGGGCTCTCTTCATTGTGGTGATGAAGGAAATTCATGAATGCCGCTTCACCTGTCTTTGATGCGCCATTTTCAGTATTTCCTGCTAATAGAGCGAGCGGGCCTGACCGGCGCTTTCGCAAATCAACGCAATCCTTGCCTCGACACAAACCAATGGAGCCATGTGATGAAGACACGACCCCGCCTTGTGAACCGCCGCAGCTTTCTTGCCGGAGCGTCCGCGACTGTTCTGCTGCCTTCGATCCTGCGCGCCCAGGACGGTTCGCTGAAGCTGCAATGCCGCTTCGATGATCAGACCGTGACGTATACGCTGTTCGATAATCCGACGGTCCGCGATCTGGTTTCGATGCTGCCGCTGGAACTGACGATCGAGGATTTTTCCAACAATGAGAAGATTGCCCACTTGCCGCGCCGTCTCGATGAAGGCGGCCTTGCGCCATTTTCGGACGAGACGCCGGGCGATCTCTGCTATTTCCTCGGCTGGGGAAATCTGGCCTTCTTTTACGCAGACTACCAGTTTCGCAACGACCTGATCCGGCTCGGTCATATCGATGGGCCGCTCGATCCGCTTACGCATCGCGGAACCTATCCGCTGCGGGTCGCTCTGACCGATTGACAGTGTCAGAGACCGGACGCGTTCCGACCTGACGCGTGCGGCGAAAGTCGCCTTGCGCAAACAGCCGCCTGGGCTGTTTGCGCAAGGCCGGGAACCGGACGGCTTTTCAGCCGGATGGTATGGCGATCAGCCTGCCGGCGCCGTCATGCTGTTTTCCGACGATCAGGCGGAAGAACACGAAAATCGTGTGCACCACATCGGCCAGGAAGCAGAGCCCGGCAATGGCCAGAAACCTGCCATCGGCAGATGCTGCGCCGGCCAGATAGAAGAAAACGGTCGCTGCAAACAGACCGAAATCGATAAAGCCGTGCACGATATTGCCGATGTAGAAATGGTGCACGCCGACAATGCCGAAAACACCGCAAAGCGCGACGGCGGTGCCGTAGCTCTTGCTGCTGATGTTTTCGGGAGCAGCCTGACCACGTGCGGTCACGCTGCCGCAATGCGGGCATTTCGGTGCGGAAAAGGCGATTTTCTCGCCGCACCGGACGCAAAAGCTCCAGCCGTGTTGCATGTCGATCAGCCTAACGGGAGAGCTTCAGGCCCTGCTTGTCGCGGAACGAACCGACGATGATCATGACGAAATCGATGATCGTCCAGATGCCGAGGCCGCCAAAGGTCAGGAGCATCAGGATGCCGGTGCCGATCTTGCCGACATAGAAGCGATGGATGCCGAGGCCTCCGAGGAAGAAGCAAAGCAGGGCTGCCGCGACCATAGTCTTGCTGGAAACCTGCTGGGCAGCAAGCGCATTGGGCGCACCGCATTGCGGGCATGACTGGGCCGTGGTGGCCATCTGGGTGCCGCAGACGTTGCAATAGGCGAGCGTGTTGGCGTTTTCGGCGGTCGTATCCAGGGACATGAATAACCTTTCTCTGTCAATAATAATTGCGCTTTTGCATGATTCGTAACAGCTTGCAATCTATTGATGTCGTTGGGGAATATGACCTGTCTCAATGAAAATCGCGGCTCGGGAACAGCTTCTTGGCCTGTTCGCGCGGGTGGCGGGCGCGGGGCTGGAGCTTGACCCGGCGCGGCGTGGCGTCGGCTTTCGGGTCGTTGACGCCGATGGCGTCGTCCATCGGGTGGCCGAGTTCGGACAGGCGCCAGGAACAATCCTCGATGGTTTCGGCAATGATATGGACGACAACACCTTCGCGCTGCAGTTTGCCCGTCACCTTCAGGAGGCGTCCGCCCATCACCGTGCGGCGGAAACGTTCGTAAACCTTTTTCCAGACCACCACATTGGAAACGCCGGTCTCGTCCTCCAGCGTCAGGAAGATGACGCCGGAGGCGGTACCGGGGCGCTGGCGGGTGATGACGAGGCCTGAGACACTGACGCGGCGCTGGCGGGTTGTGGCAAGGTCGCTGTGAAGCGTCAGCCCCGGCATGTTGGGCCGCAGCAGTTCCATGGGATGGGCGCGCAGGCTCATCCGGGTGGCGACATAATCCTCCACCACCTGCTCTCCAAGGTTCATCACCGGCAGCATCACATTCGGCTCGCTGATATGTTCACCATCGATCGGATCGTTGAAGAGCGGCAGCGGTTTCGGCGCGCGGATCGCTTTTACCCGCCACAGCGCATCGCGGCGGGATAGACCGGCATCGGCGAAGGCATCGGCCTCGGCGAGGCGCTCCAGCACCGCGGGTAAAAGGCCAGCGCGCAGCCACACGTCTTCCGGCGTCTGATAGCCGTTGCCGCGCGCGGTCTCCAGCCATTCGGCATCTTCCTTTTTCAGTCCCTTGATCTGGCGGAAGCCGAGGCGCAGCGCGTGAGCGCCATCGGCGCGGCGCTCCAGCGTGCAGTCCCAGGCACTGTGATTGACGGAGACGGGACGCACCTCCACCTGATGTTCACGGGCATCGCGCACGATCTGGGCCGGCGCGTAAAAGCCCATCGGTTGCGAATTCAAAAGCGCGCAGGCAAAGACCGCCGGATAATGGCATTTCAGCCAGGCCGAGACATAGGTGAGCATGGCAAAGGCGGCCGCATGGCTTTCGGGAAAGCCGTAATCGGCGAAACCCTTGATCTGGGCAAAGCAGCGCTCGGCGAAATCGCGTTCATAGCCATTGTCGAGCATGCCGTTGATGAACTGTGTCTCGAAGACGCCGATCGTGCCCACATGGCGAAAGCTTGCCAGCGAGCGGCGCAGCCGGTCGGCATCTTCGGCAGAGAAACCGGCTGCGACCACGGCAATCATCATCGCCTGTTCCTGAAACAGCGGCACGCCCTTCGTCCTTTTCAGAACGTCGCGCAATTCCGGCTTCGGATAGGTGACCTCCTCATGTCCCTGTCGTCGCCGCAGATAGGGCTGCACCATGCCGCCCTGGATCGGTCCGGGGCGGACAATCGCCACCTCGATCACGAGGTCGTAAAAGGTTTCGGGCTTCATGCGCGGCAGGAAGTTCATCTGGGCGCGGCTTTCCACCTGAAACACGCCGATGGCATCGGCGTTTTGCAGCATGTCATAGGTTGTCGCATCCTCCTGCGGCACCTCGGCAATGGTCAGAGGACGATTGTAATGCGCTTTTAAAAGGTCGAAGCTTTTCTGCAGGCAGGTCAGCATGCCGAGGCTTAAGACATCGACCTTGAGAATGTTCAGTGCATCGATATCGTCCTTGTCCCATTCGATCACGGTGCGGTTTTCCATGGCGGCATTTTCGATGGGACAGAGTTCGTCGAGCCGGTCGCGGGTGATGACGAAGCCGCCGACATGCTGGGAGAGATGGCGGGGAAAACCGATGATCTCGCCAATCAGGCGGATGGTCTGGGCAAGCCTGCGGTCGGAGGCGTCCAGCCCGACCTCGCGCAGGCGCTCCGGCTCCGCGCCCTTGCTGGAAATGCCCCAGATCTGGCCGGAAAGGGCAGCGGTGACATCGCTGGAAAGCCCCATCACCTTGCCCACTTCGCGAATGGCCGCGCGCGAGCGGAAATGAATGACGGTGGCGCACAGTCCGGCATGGTCGCGGCCATATTTGTCGTAAATATACTGGATGACGGTTTCGCGCTTTTCATGCTCGAAATCGACATCGATATCCGGCGGCTCGCCGCGATGGCGGGAGACGAAACGCTCGAACACCATGGAAATCATGTCCGGGCTGACATCGGTGATGCCGAGCGCGAAACAGAGGATGGAATTGGCCGCCGAACCGCGCCCCTGGCACAGAATGCCTGTCTTGCGCGCATACATGACGATGTCGTGCACGGTGAGAAAATAGGCGGCAAAACCGAGTTCATCGACCAGCGCCAGCTCTTTTTCGGCAAGCTGGCGGTGGCGCTCGGGAATGCCCGCCGGGTTGCGGCGTTTCAGCCCTTCCCAGGTGAGCCGGGCAAGACGTGCCTGCGGGGCTTCGCCGCGCGTGATTTCCGCCGGGTAGTTATAGGAAAGCTCGCTCAGGTCGAAAGTCAGCCGCGCGGCGATTTCCATGGTGCGACGGATCGCGGCCGGATGATCGCGGAAGATATGCGCCATTTCATCCGCGCCCTTCAGCCGCCGTTCGGCATTCGGCAAGGCCCGGTGGCCGATTGCATCGATGGTGATGTGGTGGCGCATGCAGGTCAGCACATCGGCAAGCTGGCGGCGGCTGGCATGGTGCATCAGCACGTCGCCGACGGCGACCATCGGCGCGCCGGTCTTGTGCGACAGGGCGGCGACGGCCTTCAGCCATGCCTGGTCGGAACCGTCATAACGCGGGGCAGCCCCGGTAAACACATGGCCGGGAAAGCACCGGGCCGCCTGTGCGATATGGTCTTCGCTCTCCGCTGTCCTGTCCGTGGCGGGCGGCAGTGCGATCAGGATGGAGCCTTCGGCCCCGTTCAGCATGTCGGAAAGATAAAGCAGGCATTCGCCCTTTTGCGTGCGCAGCTTGCCACGGCTCAAAAGCCGCACGAGCTTCTGATAGGCGGGCTTGTCGCGGGGCAGGGCAATGAAATCGACCGGGCTGTCGGAAAGCACCAGACGACAGCCGACAATCAGGCGCGGCAGGCGGAAGGCTTGTGACTGTTGCGGTGCAGGGGGCTGAGGGCTGACCTCGTCCACGGGCACGCGTGAGGACGGGTCGAGGCGTTTTTTGCTGCCCGTTTCGCCCTCTTCCGGGGGCGTTTCCAGCCGGTGGCGGATTTCCTTCAGTTCGCGAAAGCCGCGCACGACACCTGCCAGCGAATTGCGGTCGGTTATCGCAATGGCGGCAAGCCCCAGGGTTGCGGCGCGTGCCACCATTTCCTCCGGGTGCGAGGCGCCGGTGAGGAAGGTAAAATTGGTGGTGACGCAGAGTTCGGCATAATCCATGACGGCCTCACGCAAACAGGCCGTGCACGAACCAGCCGGGGGCCTGCGGCGTGTGATACATCCACAGTCGCAGTCCCTGACGGGTTTCCACCTTCCAGTAATCGCGCAACCCCGAGCGCCAGCTTTCATCCGGCCGCCACCATTCCGGCGCGATCCGCTCCGGGCCGGTTGTGCTCGCCGTTTCAAGGCGCATGCGCCGCCAGGAAAAACGCGAAGGCGGGCGGCGGGCGGGTGCGGCGGTGACCGGTTCGGGTGCAAAAAGCTTCAGCGGGCGGGGGCGGGGGGCATGCCAGTCCATATCGATCCGCCCGGCCGTGGCCGGCAGTTCGGCAAAGCCGCGTTCGGGAATATGGCTTTCCACCGGCTGGAAGCGGAGGATATTGTCGATGCCGATCCTGACGCCGAGACGGGTTATCAGGTCGTCCAGCGCATCTGCCGGGGCGGTGCCGCTGTCGCTCAATTGTTCAGCCGGCAGGTTTTCGACAGAGGTCGCCTCAAGCCGCATCCGCTCGATGCCGAAACCGGCATCGACGGCGGCGACGGACCGTTCGAACAGGCTGAGAATGCGCGCGGCCTCCCGCATTGGCCTGGCCAGCCGCAATTCGCAGGTTTGCGCCGTGGAATCGGCCCGCGTCAGGGTAAGCCGCAAGAGCCGAGCACCGGATTCCCGGGCTTTCAGCTTTTGGCAAAGCCTTTCGACGAGGCGCGACAGTGCGGCCATGACATCGTCCATGAGGCCGATGGGGTCCGGCAGCATTATCCTGACGCCGTAATGCGGCGGCTCGGAAAGCGGAGAGACGGTTTCGCCGCGCTGGCCGGTTGCCTGATCGAGCCGTTCGATCAGCGCCATGTCGAAACGCCGCGCCAGCGTTGCCCGCGGCAGGGCGGTGAGATCGGCAATGGTGTTGAGGCCGAGGCGTTTGAGGGCCGTATCGGTCTTCTCATCGGTTCGCAGGGCGGCGACCGGCAGCGGGCCGAGCGCCTGTGCGGTCTTGCCTGTGCCTGCAATGCCGGGCGCGAAATGGGCAAGCGCCCATGCCGCGCCGCGCGTATCGGCAATGCCGATCTTCACGGAAAGCCGGGTGCGGGCAAGGCGGTCTTTCATATCCTCCAGCATTGCGGCCTCGCCGCCGAAAAGATGGGCTGCGCCGGTAATGTCGAGCACCAGCCCGTCCTCGCCATCAAGCCCGGCATGCGGCGTGTAGCGCGTGGCCCAGCGCGCCAGCATGGTCAGAAATCGCCGGTCGGCGTCAATGTCGGCGGGGCGGGTGACAAGGTCGGGGACATAGGCGCGGGCATCCGCCACGCCCATGCCGCATTCCAGCCCCTGCCGCTCCGCCGCTTCATTCAGCGCATAAAGCCGCTCGTGATTGCTCTGGATGGCGATGATGGCGAACGGACCCTCAACCGGGCGCAGCCTCAGGGCCCGCTCGCTCGGCAATCTCGGAAACCACATGGATACGACGCGCCGTTTCATCCCAGCCTACGGTCCAGTTTTTATTTGTTCCTGTTTTGTTCTTTATAATGGACCAGTCCTGCAGAGTCGAGTCGGAAGCTGAAAAGCGCGGTTTGCAGAGCCAGCGCGTGGTCGCCGCCTGATTGCCCATGCCCTCGGGAAACAGTGACAGACCGATGGTCCTTCCGGTTTCTGCCGCAAGCTGCAAACGGCGGCCGGGTGTGAGCTCGACCTGTCTGTCGAGTTCCATGACGACCAGCCGGACCGCGCCCGAGCGCAGGCCCTCCTCGGCGCAGGCAAGTGTTTCGGTCTGGTCTTTCGTCCGGGCAATGATGAGGTCTTTGGGGTCGAAAAAAGCGGCGGTGCCGACGGGGTTGAGCGTCTCGGAAAACCATTCCGGCTTCACCCACAGCACCGGGCCGCCTGTCTGCCCGGCCAGGCTTGCCGCAAAAAACGCAGCGCCGGCGCCGGACACATCATGCGCCCGGCCGGCTTTCAACGGAAAAAGGCTTTCAAGGTCATCCTGCATGGAGGGATGATATAGTGATTATCAGGAGAATGAAAAGGGAACAAATGCGCGCACACGTTGGAAGATTTCACCGTGGAACAGACGTGCGATATCCATATCACGGCGGCTGAAAAAGTAAGCAAATATTTACAATAACGTCTCTTGACAGCAATCGGTGAATATGAAAACCTGATTGCGCAAACGATAAACCAACGATGAGCAAACGATTGCTCAAGCGTTTCGGGTGGTTTGCGCCGGGAGGAATATTTTGGCGGACAGGGTGTCGAAACTGCAATCGGCAAGCGCTTACCAGCGCAGCACGATCCGCGATGTCGCGGCGAAGGCGAATGTCAGCGTGACGACCGCCTCGCGGGCGCTCAATGGCACCGGCCGGATGTCTGACGAAACCCGAAAACGGGTGCGTGCCGCCGCCGCTGAACTCGATTATCGGCCGAATTCCATTGCGCGCGGTCTGGTGCAGCAGCGCTCCTTCACGCTCGGCCTTCTGACCAACGATATGTATGGCCGTTTCACGCTGCCGGTCGCAGCCGGCCTTTCGGCCGCCATGGCGGATCGCGGAGTCTCTGTTTTTCTGAGTGCCGGCGAATATGAGCCGGACAGCCTCAAGCTGACCCTCGGCGCCATGGAGGAAAAGCGCGTCGACGGTCTGGTGATCACCGGCAAGCGCATCGATCGCGGCCTGCCGATCGACCTGCCACCGCTTGGCATGCCGGTGGTCTATGTCTATGCGGCAGCGCCCGAAGGCGCGGTCAGTTTCGTGCCGGACGACACCAATGCGGCCAGGGACGCGGTCCGGCATCTCGTGAGCCTCGGGCGCAAAAAGATCGCGCATATTACCGGTCCGCGGGCTTTCAAGGCGGCGAGCCTGCGCGAAGCCGGGTGGCGTTCGGCGCTTGCCGAGGTCGGGCTGGAGCCCTTCGGCGAAGCGATGTTTTCCACATGGACGGAGGCGCACGGCTACGCGGCGGCGCATGCGCTGATTGCTGCGGGGGAGCGTCCGGATGCGATTTTCTGCGGCAATGACCAGATTGCCCGCGGCGTGATCGATGCCTTTGCGCTGATGGGGATCAGCGTGCCCGATGACATTGCCATTGTCGGTTTCGATAACTGGGAGGTCTTCGCCGCTGCCACGCGCCCGCCGCTGACGACGGTGGATATGGGGCTTCCGGGCCTTGGACGAAGCGCCGGTCTGGCGCTTCTCGACATGATTGACGGCGAGCCCGTCGCGCCGGGCATCCGCGAGACGCCCTGCACGCTCGTCGTCAGAGAATCCTGCGGTGCAAAACCCGACTGAGCTTTGCGCCGGGAAACCGCCCCGCCAGTGTGAGACGCCGGTTTCAGGGGAGGGAATTGCGCAATTTGCGCAAACGTTGGCTCAAGCTGTTTTGAGCGGCAGCATGATTTTTAAACGGGAGGTAATGGAAATGAATATCAGGACTTTTCTAGGCGGTGTGGCGATCGCCGCAATCGCATTGCCGGGGCTTGCCCAGGCGGAAACATTCTCGCTCTGGGTCCGCTCCGACGGCTCGGAATTCATGCCGAAACTGGTCGATGCCTTTAATGCAAAAGGCGAGGACAAGGCCGAACTGCAGATCGTGCCAGTGAATGAGCTGGTGCAGAAATATGCGATTGCGGCCGCCGGCGGCTCCGAGCCGGACGCGCTTTCGCTCGACCTGATCTACACGCCGTCCTTTGCCCAGGCAGGGCAGTTGAAGGACATGACGGAATTCGCCAAGTCCTTGCCCTATTACGACCATCTGTCGAAGGCGCATCTGACGGTCGGTACCTATGACGGCAAGATTTACGGCATGCCGTTCTCTGCCGATGCCTCGGTGTTGGTCTGGAACAAGAACCTGTTTGAGGAAGCAGGGCTTGATCCCGACAAGGCGCCGACAAACTGGGCGGAGGTCCGTGAGGATGCCGAGGCGGTCTCAGCGCTTGGCGATGAAACTTACGGCTTTTATTTCTCCGGCAATTGCGGCGGCTGCAACATCTTCACCTTCATGCCGCTCGTCTGGGCTTCCGGCGGCGTGCTGTTCGAGGATGAAGGCGCGAAGGCAACGGTGACGACGCCGCAGATGAAGGATGCGATCGAGTTTTACCGCGGCATGGTCGAGGACGGGCTGGTGCCGGCAGGTTCCCAGACCGATTCCGGCTCGAACTTCTTTGCAGCCTTTGCTGGCGGCAATATCGGCCTCACCCCGTCTGGCTCGTTCGCCATCGGCGCGCTCAACAACCAGTATCCCGACCTTGAATACGGCGTGACCTATTTGCCGGGCAAGGATGGCGACTGGTCGTCCTTTGCAGGCGGCGACAATATTGTCGTTTCCGCCAAGACCGAAGATGAGAAGATGCCGGCCATCCAGGCCTTCATCGAATTCGCCTACTCGCCCGAGGGGCAGAAGATCCTGGCGCAGAACGGCTCGCTGCCGGTGCGTGACGATGTTGCCGAGCAGGCGCTGGAAGGACTCGATGCCCGCTACATGATCGCGGCCGAAGCCATGGCCAAGGGCAAGACGCCCTACAGCCCGGTCTTCAACGACCTGATCAACTCGCTGAACGGCCCCTGGATCACCATGCTGAACCGCGCCTTCTTCGCCGACAGCGAAGACGAGGTTGATGACGCCATGGCCGAAGCGCAGGACGAAATGCAGTCGATCATCGACTCGTCCCGGTAAGCGCAGACCTTTTGGGAAAAGCACAACCGCCGGCCCTCGGGGGCCGGTTGGAATGACTGCTGACTAACCGCACTTTCCTCACGTGTCACCCTCGGGCTTGACCCGAGGGTCCATGGCAAGACGCCTCATGGATGCTCGGGTCGAGCCCGAGCATGACACGGACAGAGACGTGGGGCCTGTCAACGAACCACCGGCCTTCAGGGCCGGTGGCCACCCTTTTAATGCGAAAGGACTTTGCCATGTCTGACGGGATAGTGGCCGGCGCGGGCGCACCTTTGCCGAAACGGCGAAGGCGGCGGCGGTCTTCACAATGGACAGGCCTGATCTATGTTCTCCCCGCGCTGGCGCTTGTCACCGTGTTCTTCATCGTTCCGCTCGGCATGACGGTATGGATGTCGCTGCACAAATGGCCGCTGATGGGCCTGCCGCGCTATATCGGTCTGGACAATTACGAGCGGCTGCTGTTCGACAAGAGCTTCTGGTCGTCGCTGTGGTTCACCATCCAGTATACGGTTGTGGTCACCATTGGGCTTCTCGGCTTTGCCATGATCCTGGCGCTGATCGTGCAGGGGCAGGGACGCGCGGTTTCGACGTATCGGACCATCTACTTCCTGCCTGTGGTGACCGGTTTTGCCTCTGCCGCGCTGTTGTGGGTGTGGCTTTCGAATGTCGATACAGGCCTGTTCTCGCCGCTGGCGCAGGATGTCGGACTGACCAAGGGGCGGGTCAATATTCTCGCCAGTTACACGCCGGCCTTCTGGTCGGTCATCGTCATGGTCGTCTGGAAAATGGCCGGTTTCTACATGGTCATCCTGATGAGCGGCCTGCAGGCAATTCCGGCGGATTATCAGGAGGCCGCGCGCATCGACGGCGCCAAATGGCTGCAGCGGTTCCGCTACATCACCATGCCGCTGATCCGCAAACCTTTCGCGCTGGCGCTGATCCTGTGCGTCTCGGGCTCGATGCTGGCCTTCGACCAGTTCTACATCATCTTGAGCGGCGGGCCGCAGAACAAGACCGTCACGGCCGTCTACAAGATCTTCAATGAAAGCTTCGTCTCCTTCCGCCTGGGCTATGGCGCGGCACTGTCGATGGTGCTGCTGCTCATCCTGCTCGTTCTCAGCGTGTTGCAGCTGACCATGCTTGGCGATCGAAAGGACAAATGATGTCAACGGCCGTTTCCACTTCACAGCCGGCAACCGCAGCGCCTGCCACCCGTCGCGGCCGGTTTCGCTATCACCGCGTCCTGTTTCATGTAACGGCGGCGCTTGTGGCAGCGCTTTTTCTGGCGCCGCTGGTCTGGGTCATTCTGGCCAGTTTCCGCACACCGGCGGAATCGACCCAGCCGCCCCTGCCGCCGTGGCCGACCGAGGGCTTCAGCATTTCCAGCTATGAACGGCTGGAAAATTTCGGTCAGTCGGTGCTGCACTATTCCGGCAATTCGCTGTTTGTCGCCGTCGGCACATCGGCGCTCACCATCGTCGTGGCCATTCTCGCCGGCTACGGTTTTTCGCGCTATCGTTTTCCGCTGAAGGGGTTTGCCTTCGTACTGATCCTGTCGACGATGATGATCCCGTTCCAGTCGATCCTCACCCCGCTGTTTCTGCTGCTGGCGAAGATGGGGCTTCAGAACACGCTGATCGGCCTCGTCTTCATCTATTCCACGCTGCAGCTTCCGTTTTCGGTTTTCATGATGCGCAACGCTTTCGATGCGGTGCCGAAGGAAATCGAGGAGGCGGCCCGCATGGATGGCGTCAAGGGCGTGCGCATGCTGGTTCAGGTGATGGGACCGCTGGTGCTGCCGGGCGTGGTGACCGTCGGTCTGTTTGCCTTCCTCAATGCCTGGAACGAATTCCTCGCAGCCCTTGTGCTTTTGACCGACCAGTCGAAATTCACGCTTCCCGTTTTGATGACCGCCGTGCGCTATGGCCGCTACGGCTCGGTTGACTGGGGCGCGGTGCAGGCGGGCGTCACGCTGATGATGATCCCCTGCATGATCCTCTTCCTCATTCTCCAGCGCTCTTACATTCGCGGCCTGACGGCCGGAGCGGTGAAATAAGCTTTCCGAAAGGACAACAAGATGAACAAGCCTCTCAATGCTGGCGATGCCCTTCAGCCGAAATCGAAATTCCGTCCGCTTTCCGTCAATCAGGTCGAGGTCGGCGGCTTTTTCGGCCCGCGCGTCGATGTGATCGCGACCACCACCGCCAAACTTCTGTTTGACCGCTGCATCGAAGCGCGGATGCTGGAACAGGTCGACCCGGACCTGCCCAATCCCGGCGTTGTCATCCCCTTCGACCACGGCAACACCGTCACCACCCAGATGTTCTGGGATTCCGATTTCGGCAAGAGCATCGAAACGGCGGCCTATGCGCTGAACCGCAAGCGCGATGAAGAACTCGAAGCCCGCGTCGATGACGTGATCGACGCCTATGGAAGGCTTCAGGCCGAGGACGGCTATCTCAATTCCTGGTATCAGCGCATTCAGCCGGGTCAGCGCTGGACCAATCTGCGCGACCGTCATGAGCTCTATAATGCCGGCCACTTGATCGAGGGCGCGGTTGCCTATTACCACGCCACCGGCAAGCGCCGCTTCCTCGATATCATGTGCCGTTACGCTGATTGTATCGACCGGACATTCGGGCCTGATGGCGACAAGAAACGCGGCTATCCGGGCCACCCGGAACTGGAGCTGGCGCTGGTCAAGCTCGGCCGCGTAACCGGTGAACAGCGCTATCTCGATCTGGCGAAATTCTTCGTCGACGAGCGCGGGAAAAAGCCGAATTATTTCGATCAGGAGGCGGTCGCCCGCGGCGACAAGCCGGAGGATTTCCATTTCTCCACGCTCGAATATTGCCAGGCGCACAAGCCGGTGCGCGAGCAGCGCGAAGTGGTCGGCCATGCCGTGCGCGCGGCCTATCTTTATGCCGGGATGGCGGATGTCGCGACCGAGTTTTCCGATGACAGCCTCAATCCGGCGCTGGAGGCGCTGTGGTCGCACCTGACCGACAAGAACCTCTATGTCACCGGCGGCTTCGGCCCTTCGAAGGACAATGAGGGGCTGACCTTCGATTACGACCTGCCCAATGCAAGCGCCTATGCGGAAACCTGCGCCTCCGTCGCGCTCGTCTTCTGGGCAAGCCGCATGCTGGGGCGCGAGCCCGATGCGCGGTTTACCGATGTGATGGAACGGGCGCTCTATAATGGTGCGCTGTCGGGGATTTCGCAGGATGGCACGCATTTCTTCTACGACAATCCGCTGGAAAGCCACGGCAACCACCACCGCTGGCGCTGGCACCGTTGCCCGTGCTGCCCGCCCAACATCTCCCGGCTGATCGCCTCGATCGGCACTTATTTCTACGGCGTGGCGGAAGATGAACTGGCGCTGCATCTTTACTGCGAGAACGCGGCCGAAATCGAGGTTGCCGGCACGAAGCTCGGCATCAGGCAGGAAACGCGTTACCCGGAAGATGGCCGGATCGCCGTCACGCTTCAGCCGGAAACGCCTGTCCAATTCACGCTTGCGCTGCGCGTTCCCGGATGGGCCAGGGGCTTCTCGCTGGAAATCAATGGCGAGGCGTCAAAGATCACGCCGGACAAGGGCTATCTCAGGATCCGCCGTCAATGGCAGGCCGGTGACAGGATTGCGCTGGACCTCAAGATGGAGCCGGAAATGCTCTACGCCAATCCGAAGATTGCGCCGGATCAGGGGCGAATGGCGCTTTTGCGCGGTCCCTTCGTCTACTGCGTCGAGGAAACGGACAATGCCGCACCGCTCAATGCCTATGTCATCAAGGATGGCACGCCGGTGACGCTGGACCGTGCCGAAGGGCTTGATGGCGCCGTTGCCCTGAACGTCGATGCAACGGTCGAAAGCCAGCCGACCGACGCGCTTTATTCCGGTACGCCGCCGCAGCGCGCGGCAGCGAGCCTGAAAGCCATACCCTATTATCTCTGGGACAATCGCGCGCCGGGCGAGATGCTGGTCTGGCTGCGCAGGGAGGCGTGACAATGAGCGAACAACTGGCAACGTTGACACCACAACGCAATCCATCCGGACTGTCGCTCAGACGGGTCTCCAAAGCCTTCGGCGCCGTTCAGGTCATCCATGATGTCGATCTGGAGATCGAAGGCGGGGAATTTGTCGTCTTCGTCGGCCCGTCTGGCTGTGGCAAGTCGACCCTGCTCCGGCTGATTGCGGGTCTGGAGGAAGTGACCAGCGGCGATGTCATGATTGCCGGTACGGATGTGACGGATGAGGACCCGTCCGACCGCGGCATCGCCATGGTGTTCCAGACCTATGCGCTCTATCCGCATATGAGCGTGGAACAGAATATGGGTTTCGGCCTCAAGGTCGCCGGACGCTCTAAGGCCGAGGTCGAGAGCAAGGTGCGGCATGCTGCCGAAATCCTGAAGCTGACGGATTATCTTGACCGCCGCCCCGGCCAGCTTTCCGGCGGCCAGCGACAGCGCGTCGCCATCGGCCGCGCCATTGTGCGCGACCCGGAAATCTTCCTGTTCGACGAGCCGCTCTCCAATCTCGATGCCGAACTCAGGGTCGGCATGCGCATCGAAATCGCCCGGCTGCACCGCGAGCTCGGCAATACCATGATTTACGTGACCCACGACCAGACCGAGGCGATGACGCTCGCCGACAAGATCGTTGTGCTGCGCGATGGCTATATCGAGCAGGTCGGTTCGCCGGCGGCACTCTATGACGATCCCGACAACGTCTTCGTCGGCGGGTTTATCGGCTCGCCGAAAATGAATTTCCTGTCGGGCCTGATCCGGGGAGAGCATATCGAGATCGCGGGCGCGAAACTGCCTTGCCCGCCGCTTGAGGCAAAGCCTGCGGACGGGACGCGTGTTTCGGTCGGCATCCGGCCGGAGCACTGGCAGCTTGCGGCCGATGGCCAAACGGGCGTGCCGTTCAAGGTCGACTTTTCCGAATTCCTCGGCGGTGCGAGCTATCTCTACGGCTCAATCGGCGAGGTCATCTGCACGGTCGAGGTCGAACGCAGTGCGATCGTGAAAGCGGGCAGTACCCTGCAGCTCACCGTGGATGCCGACAGGATTTACGTGTTCGGCGAGGATGAAAAACGGATCCGGTAACGGGGCTGAACAACGCCAATGCGTCAACACGAAAGAAGCCCCCGGGGAAAACCACGGGGGCTTCAGTTTATTGACAAAGGTACCCACCGGCACTTCCGTCATACCGGCCTTGAGCCGGTATCCAGGGCCGCTTGTTTTGCGCTCCCAGAAAGAGTCTTTGCATACAAGGAGTTTCACCGCCCTGGACCCCGGATCGAGTCCGGGGTGACGGACAGAGGTTAAGCGAACTCCGAGTGTCTGCAACAAGGGTTTGTCAACAGTCTGAAGCCCCCGGGGGTAAACCGCGGGGGCTTTGATTATGCTGGAGGAACGCCGGCCGACCTTAGAGGGTGACCGTAACGTTGCCGGTGCCTTCGAGGATAACGCCTTCGGCGGTTTCCGTGATGCTGGCTCCGCCGGTTTCAGTGACCGAAGCAATCCCCTGCAGGCGCAGACGCCACGGACGGGCGGCGTCTTCTGCCGCGATCGCCAGTGCGTCGCCGTTGCGGGAAACGGCAAGTTCCTGCGCCTTCACGCCCTTGTCGGCGAAGATCGTGGCTTTCGCCGTCTTGCCGTCTTCCAGCGCGTAAAGCGCAAACAGGGCGCCGTCTGCATAGTCATAGTCCGGCTTGTCGTCGACTGCGCCCCAGACGATCAGGCTGGAGGGGCGGACATAAAGCGGCAGGCTCATGAAGTCGTGGTTTTCCACGCGCCAGCTTCCGCCTTCAACCTCTTCACCTGTCAGAAGGTGCGTCCAGCGGCCCTTCGGCAGATAGATTTCGGCATCGCCGGATTTGTCGAGAACCGGGACCACCAGAAGCTTGTCGCCGAGCATGTACTGCCGGTCGAGAACATCGCAGGCGCGGTCCTCGGGGAATTCCAGCATCATGGCGCGCATCACCGGAAGGCCGGTTTGCGGCGCTTCGCAGGCGGCCGCGTAGATCGTCGGCATCAGCTTCATCTTCAGCTTGGTGAAGAAACGCAGAACATCGACGGCTTCCTCGTCATAGAGCCACGGCACGCGGTAGGATTTGGAGCCGTGCAGGCGCGAATGGCTGGACAGCAGACCGAAGGCGCACCAGCGCTTGTAGACATCGGCTTCCGCCGTTGCCTCGAACCCGCCGATATCGTGGCTCCAGAAGCCGAAGCCGGAAAGGCCGAGCGACAACCCGCCGCGCAGCGATTCAGCCATGGAGATATAGTCGGAGTAGCAGTCTCCGCCCCAGTGAACCGGGAACTGCTGGCCGCCGGTGGTGGCGGAGCGGGCAAACAGCACCGCCTCGTCCTCGCCCTTCGTCTCCTGCAGGGCCTCGTAGACGACCTTGTTGTAGAGGAAGGTGTAGTAGTTGTGCATGGTCTCCGGGTCGGAGCCATCGTGATAGGCAACATCGACGGGAATGCGTTCGCCGAAATCGGTCTTGAAGCAATCGACGCCCTGACCGACCAGATCCTTCAGGTAGCCGGCGTACCAGTCGCAGGCATCCGGGTTGGTGAAATCGACCACGGCCTGACCGGGCTGCCAGCGGTCCCACTGCCAGACCGAGCCATCTTCCCGCTTGATCAGGTAGCCGTTTTCCTTGCCCTCGTCGAAGAGTTTCGATTCCTGGGCAATATAGGGGTTGATCCACACGCAGATGTTGAGGCCGCGTTCCTTGTAGCGGGCAAGCATGGCTTCCGGATCGGGGAAGGTTTCCGGGTCCCACTCGAAATCGCACCAGTGCAGGCCGCGCATCCAGAAGCAGTCGAAATGGAAGACATGCAGCGGAATATCGCGTTCGGCCATGCCGTCGAGGAAGCTGGTGACGGTCGCTTCGTCATATTGGGTGGTGAACGAGGTTGTCAGCCACAGGCCAAAGGACCAGCGCGCCGGCAGCGCGGGGCGACCGGTGAGCTTGGTGTAGCGGTCGATGACGCCCTTCGGGTCCGGGCCGTCGATGAGGTAATATTCGAGGCTTTCACCGGGAACGGAAAACAGCGCCTTGGAGACCTTTTCGGAGCCGATTTCGAACTCGACCCGGCCCGGATTGTTGACGAACACGCCCCAGCCGCGATTGGTCAGGAAGAAGGGAATGTTCTTGTAGGCCTGGTCGGTGTTGGCGCCGCCGTCGCGGTTCCAGATATCGACCATCTGGCCGTTCTTCACGAAGTCGGTGAAGCGTTCGCCGAGACCGTAAACCTTGGTGCCGACGCCGAGGCTGAGGCGCTCGAACATATGGGTGCGGTCATTGTCGTCATGGTCGGTGACATGACCGCCGGCCTTGTAGTCGGAGCCGGTGATCGGCTTGCCGTCGCGCAGGAATTCGAGGTTCCAGCGTCCCTTGAGGCCAACGCGTGCGGTCAAGTTGCCGCTTTTCAGCGTGGCGAAGTCTTCAGTGATCTCGATTTCCGGCGCGAAGCCTTCGTCCGGATAGAGGTCGAAATGAGGACCATTGTCGAGAACACCGCGGAAGTGCTCGCTCTTCACGCCGATCATGCCTTCCATCGGCGCGGACAAGGTCAGGATGATCAGCCGTGCATTGATCTGGCTGGAACGGTCATTCATCGGCCAGGTCATGGCGCGCACAATGAGCTTGCCGTCTTTTACACGGGCATCGAAAGCCTCAAGCGGCTGATTGAGGTCGAGATTTTCACGTGCTTGCCAGTTGCCGTCTAGGATTTTCATTGCATCAAGTCCTTTGAATTCTGGGGTGCAGCGATGGCGGGGAGGCGCCATCGCTGCCCGCGAAAGCCTTCGGTCAAAGCCGGATGCCGGTTTCGCGGTCGAAAATGTGGATGTGTTCGGGGGCAATGCGCATGTTCAGCGGCTCGCCGGGCGTGACTGCGGCGCGGTCGTTGATGACAACGGCAATCTCCGGGTCGCTGGCGGTGAACAGATAGGTCGTCGCCCCCGTCGCTTCGGCGATCCTGAGCGGCAGGCTGAACTGGGCTTCGTCCTTCGAAACCAGCATCAGATGTTCGGGGCGAAGCCCGACCGTGACCTTGCGGCCTGCCTCCAGCCGGCCCGGATAGGGCAGAACATCGCCCTCGCCGAGTTCGAGCTTGAGGCTCTGGCCGTCTTCGCCGACCGTTGCCGGCAGGAAATTCATCGCCGGCGAACCGATGAAGCCGGCGACAAACTGGTTGGCGGGGCTGTCGTAAAGTTCGAGCGGTGCGCCTTCCTGTTCGATTTCGCCGGCACGCATCAGCACCACCCGGTCGGCCATGGTCATGGCTTCGATCTGGTCATGGGTGACGTAGACGGAGGTTGCCTCGAGCCTGTCGTGAAGCGTGCGGATTTCCTTGCGCATATGCACACGCAGCGCCGCATCGAGGTTGGAAAGCGGTTCGTCGAAGAGGAAGGCTTTCGGATCGCGGATGATGGCGCGGCTCATGGCAACACGCTGGCGCTGGCCACCGGAAAGTTCACGCGGATAGCGCGTCAGAAGCTGCGAAAGACCGGTGGTCTCGGCCACTTCGCGGGCCTTTTCCTGGGCAGCCTTCTTCTTCATGCCATGGGTGCGCAGGCTGTAGGTCAGGTTTTCCTCGACCGTCATATGCGGATAAAGCGCATAGGACTGGAACACCATGGCGATGTCGCGGCGGCGCGGCGGCATGTCGTTCATGCGTTCACCGGCGATCTTGACATCGCCGCCCGAGATTTTCTCCAGCCCTGCCAGCGTGCGCAGCAGCGTGGACTTGCCGCAGCCCGACGGGCCGACAAGCGCGACGAATTCGCCCTTTTCGATGGTCAGGTTGACGTTTTTCAGGGCGTGGTAGCGGCCGTAATACTTCTCGACCGCGTTGAATTCGATCTGGGTTGTCATTTCAAAGCTCCCGAGGTCAGGCCGGAGACAATCTTGCGCTGCAGAAGAACAAAGGCGGCGAGAATGGGGGTTACGTAGATCGAGGCGTAAGCCATGATCTTGTCCCACTCGACCGTGTTCGGCCCCATGAAGGTGTTGAGACCGACGCTAGCCGGCTGATAGATGGCATCGGCAATGAAGGTCTTGGAATAGACGAATTCACCGAAGGCCTGCATGTAGATCAGGATCGCGCTGACGAGGATGCCGTTGCGGGCCAGCGGCAGCACGATGTGGAAGAAGGCGCCGATACGGGAATTGCCGTCGACAAGCGCTGCCTCTTCCAGCTCCATCGGCACGCTCATGAAGGTTGCGCGCACCAACACCACAAAGAACGGCATGCTCTTGGCGGTGATGCCGAGAATGGTGGCGAAGCGCGGATATTCAAGAATGCCGAGTTGCGAGAAGCCGACAAAGATCGGGGTGACCATCAGCGAGGGCGGCAGAACCTGCAGCATCAGGATCAGGAACAGACCGATATCGACCCAGACGCTACGGTAGCGTGCCAGAACATAGGCGCAGCCCGAACCCATGATCGCAATCAGGATCACCGAGCCGGTGGCGATATAGAACGAATTCCACAGGAAGCGCCCCATGCCGCGGCTGACCCAGACGTCGACAAAATTGGTCCACTGGGCGTGGGTCGGAATGAAGATCGGCGGCGAGGCAAAGGCTTCCGATGTTGTCTTGATGGAGGTGACATACATCCAGTAGAGCGGAAACAGATAGATCGCGGCGAAAATGACGGCGATCAGGACGAGCGCGATATTGCGTGTGCTTTGACGGGTCATCCTCGTACCTCCGAGCGGGTCGAGCGGACGTAGTAGGCCGCGGCGACAATCACGACGAAGATCATCATGACGGAAACGGTTGCGCCGCCTGCGAAGTCGAATTCCTGGAAGGACAATTGCCATGCCCAGTACTGGGCGACATTCGACGCGTTGTTCGGACCGCCATTGGTGATCGAAGCGAACAGGTCGAACTGTTGCAGGGTAAAGATCAGGCCGAGCGACAGCAGCGCACCAATCGTCGAGCGCATCATCGGCACGGTGATCGTATAGAAGCGGCGGAAGGGGCCGGCGCCGTCAAGCGCTGCGGCTTCGTAAAGATCCTTGGGAATGGCGGCAAGTCCGACAGACAGAAGGATCATGTTGAACGACGTGCCCAGCCAGATATTGGCGATAACGACGCTCCACAGCGCGAATTCGGGGTTGGAGCGCCAGAAGATCGCCTGATCGAGAAAGCCGAGCTGGATCAGGAAATAGTTGATGACGCCGAAGTCGCCGGAAAGAAGCCAGTTCCAGATGGCGCCGGCAACCAGACCCGGCATCACCCAGGACACCAGGAACAGGCCGCGCAGATAGGTCGAGCCGGGAAAACGCTGCTGGAAGAACAATGCCAATGCGAGGCCGAGCGTAAACTGCCCGACAATCGAACCGACAACGAAGATGAGGGTGTTGCCGAAAATCGGCCAGGTCTGCGGATCGGACAGGATCCGGCGGTAGTTGTCGAACCCGACGAAGGGGCGGATGATCTGTCCGAGGCTGAACATGTCAACCTCCTGGAAACTCATCACGACATTGTACAGGATCGCGGCACCGGAGATCGCAATCAGAAAGGCAAGCGGTATGCCGATCAGAATGAGGTCGAAGCCGCGCCCGTCCCATAAGGTGGAAAGCCGGTTGCGCATGACGTTGAAACTCCTTGGGGCCGCCGGTATAGCTTCGCCGCACCCGCACCTCAAATGAGGTGCGGGTCGGACTTTGCGTGACGGTCACGCCTTGGGATTAGTTGGTGACTTTGTCGATTTTTGCCTGAGCGGCATCAAGCGCCTGCTGCGGCGTCTGGGAACCGGTCAAAGCAGCCTGAAGCGCATCCTGAACAGCCTTGGAAATTGCAGGCCATTCCGGCGACGGACCACGCGGCTGGGCATATTTCAGCTGTTCCTGGAACGTTGACAGAGCCTGGTCGAGTTCTTCATTGCCGGTGGAAGGGATCTCAACATTGTCTTCCGGGGGCAACTGACCGAAGCGCTGGAACATTTCCGGGTCCTTGGAGGCGATATATTCCAGAACCTTGAAGGTTTCTTCCGGGTGTTCGGTCGACTTGAACAGAACCCAGTTGTAATCGCCCATGGCCGATGAACGCGGCGCACCTTCTTCGGGAACGGGCAGCAGTGCGACGTTCCAGTTGAAATCGGCTTCGCGCACCATGCGGTCAAGCTCCCAGGGGCCTGAAATCGCCATCGCGGCATTGCCGCTGATGAAGGTCGATGTCGAGACCCACTGGCTGCGGCTGATCGTGTCCGGTGAGGCCAGTCCCTCATCGAGGAACTTCTTCCACAGCGTCAGGGCTTCGACCGCGCCGGGGCCGTTGACGTCATCCCAGCTGCCACCGGCCATCTGGACCCATGGCAGGAACTGGAACGTGCCTTCTTCATTGGCCTGCGCGGAGAATGCGAGGCCGTAGACGCCCGCGTCCTTGTCCGTCAGCGCCTGTGCGTCCTGATAGAGCTCATCCCAGGTCTGCGGCGGCTCATCAATGCCGGCAGCCTCGAACATGTCTTCATTGTAGAACAGGGCGATGGTGTTCGTTGATTTCGGAACGCCGTAAAGCTTGCCGTCCCAGGTCGCCGATTCAACCGGGCCGGGATAGTAATCATCAATGTTGATGACGTCGGAATTCTCGACCATCTCGGTGAGGTCCATCAGTGCGCCCTTGGACGCCATCATGGCGTTGAACGGCACATCGACGGCATAGATGTCAGGCGCCTTGCCGACGGCATAAGCGCGCATCACGTCGCTCAGAAGATCGGAGAACTGGAGCTGGCGGTATTCAACGTGGATTTCGTCCTGGCTTTCGTTGAATTCATCGATCAGCTGCGGTGCAGGCTGGTCCGGACGGTCAACCGCCCAAAGCTGAATGTTGACCGGATCCTGAGCAAGTGCCGGCAGCGCAAGCGACAGGCTTACCGCAGCGACAGATGCATAGGCGATTGTACGTATATTTTTCACAAGTACCTCCCGAAAAACCTCAATTCAAAAAAACAAAGGCGGTTGTCTGGCGTGTGTTCAGGCTTTTCCTCCCAGCCTTGTTTCGACATGTCCGGCCGGCTGAAAAAGCCTTTCGGAAGCGGAAAACGCTCGAAACACGCGTCGTAAACGTTTACGATAATAGACCTCGTCTGCGTGAAGTGTCAATAGAGGTACGTTCATCAAGGGGGCAAAATCGAATGAAGGGTATCCGTCAGCTCGCCGAGCATCTGCAGATTTCAACGGGTACGGTGTCGCGAGCACTGAACGGGAAAAGCGATGTCAATGCGGAAACGCGGCGCCGTGTTCTGGCTGCGGCGGAAGATCTGGGCTATGTTCCCAATCAGGCCGGTCGCAGCCTCAGGCAGGGCGCGAGCAAGACCATCGGCCTCGTGCTCAATCACGGTTCGTCCGTGGGTGCGGGCAACGAGAACTTTTTCCCGTTGGTCATTGCCGGTCTTCAGAACGTTCTTTCCCGCCACGGACTTGACCTGGTCCTGCTCCTCTGTCCGCGGGAGGAAAATTACGATGCTTTTCTGAGGCGCATGGTGGCGCGACGCCTCGTCGATGCGATGATCATTACCGCGACCCGGGTCAAGGATCCGCGTTTTGCCTTTCTGACGACGGCAGGCATGCCTTTCGTGTCCCTCGGACGCAGCGATTCGGCGTTGCCCGGCAACAACTGGGTGGACCTTGATTTCGAAGGCATTGCCGAACGTGCGGTCTTGCGCCTTTTCGAGCGCGGCCACCGGCGCATCGCCATCGCGGCGCCGGCCTCGGATGTCAATCTCGGCAAGCTGTTTCTGGAGGGGTACCGCGCCGGCCTTGCCAAATGCGGCCTGCAGGAGGAGCCGGATTATATCTTCTACGAGCAGGCGCTGGAGGAGGGCGGTTATCGCGTCGGCGAAAAGCTGCTTGCCAGCAAGAAACGGCCGACAGCGATCGTCCTCAATGCCGAACTGATGTCGGTCGGGCTCTATCGCCGGCTTGGCGAGGCCGGTTTGGTGCCGGGTCGCGATCTTGCCGTGATCGCCGAACGCGAAAGTCCCGTCGGCCGGTTTCTGCTGCCGAGGCTGACCTGCTTCCGTCTCGATCTCGATGCGCTCGGCCGCATGCTCGCGGAGATGCTGCTGTCCAACCTGCCGGCCTTTGCCGAAGGCTATCAGGATGTTCCCAAGAACAGGATATGGCCGCTCGAACTGGTTGAAGGCGAAAGTGATCCGCCGCTTGCCTCGCCGGACTGACGGCTGTCTGCCTTTCCGATATGCGCCTTGTGGCCCGGTTAACGCCGGCGGTTCTGCGATGTGGTTGATTTCAGCATTGCCGCTTACGACATAAGAAGCCGAGTGATCAGGATTTAAAGCAAACCACACGCAGGATTCGATATCATGAAAATACTCGTGATCGGCGCGACCGGCGGCATTGGGCACCGGCTTCTTCCCTTACTTGTTGAAAACGGACATTCGGTTGTCGGCCTTCACCGCAAGGCCGAGCAGGCCGCTGCAATCACGGCGGCAGGGGCGACGCCGGTTTCCGGCGATATCATGGAGATGGACGAGGACGATTTTGTCCGCGTCGCCGAGGGCTGCGATGCGATCGTGTTTTCGGCGGGCGCGGCGGGAAGCGGGCTCGACCGCACCACGACGATTGACGGCGATGCGCCGATCAAGCTGGTGGCTGCGGCCCGCAGGCTGGGGATTTCCCGGTTCTACCTCGTTTCCGCCTTTCCCGAAGCCGGGCGGTCGCGTGACCGCAACGACCGCTTCGAGCATTACATGCGCGAGAAGAAACGCGCCGATGTGGCGGTTGCGTCCTCGGACCTCGACTGGGTTATCCTGCGCCCCGGCACGCTGGTGCATGAAGACGGTGACGGCAGGGTCAGTCTTGGCCCGGCCGTGCCTTATGGCAATGTTGCCCGCGGCAATGTTGCGCGCGTGCTCGCAAGCCTGATCGAGCATCCCGAAATTCGCCGCGAGTTCCTGGAGCTGACCGATGGCGATACCCCGGTCGATACGGCCGTTGCCAGCCTGAAGCGTCGCTGAGCGGCGCGCCGATACCAGAGCAGATACCATAGACGAGGGCGCGCCGCGATGTCCCGGAGGATGCCGTGCTTTGCTACGCTTCACCGCGGACCTGACGTTCGGCGGCGACCAGATCGATCTTGCCGGAGCCGGTGACCGGCACGGTGCCGATGCGCAGTTCTGCCGGTATCATCAGGTCGGCAAGCCCCTGTGCGCGGGCGTGGCGGGCGAAGTCCTCACGCGTGGCGCCCGACGCATCGGTGAGCAGAACCAGCCGTTCGCCCTTCTTCGGATCGGCAACGGCGATCACGACGCTGAGATTGTCCGGCCACAGCGAACCGGCCGCCGCCTCGACGGCTGCCAGCGAGATCATTTCCCCGCCGATCTTGGCGAAGCGTTTGGCGCGGCCACGGATGGTGATGAAGCCGTCCTCATCGATCGTGACGATATCGCCCGTGTCGTGCCAGCCGCCTTCCGGCACGTCGATCCTGCCCGGATTTTCGGCACGCAGATAACCGGCCATGACATTGTCGCCACGCACGAACAGGCGTCCGCCTTCGTCGATGCCGGGCACCGGATCGAGCCGATATTCCATGCCCGGCATGATCTTTCCGACGGTTCCGCCCTTGTTGTACATCGGCGTATTGATGGCGATAACGGGCGCGGCCTCGGTGACGCCGTAGCCTTCCAGAATACGCACGCCGAATTTTTCCATATAAAGCGTGCGGGTCGACGGCCTGACGGGTTCGGCGCCGGCAAAACAATAGCGGATCGAGCGCATGTCATAGGGATGGGCGGTGCGGGCATAGCCGTTGAGGAAGGTATCCGTTCCGAAAATGATGGTCGCATTGGAGCTGTAGATCAGTTCCGGAACGATGCGGTAATGCAGCGGCGAGGGATAGAGATAGATGGGCACGCCCGATGTCAGCGGCAGGAACGTGCCTGCCGTCAGGCCGAATGCGTGGAAGGCGGGCAGGATGTTGAACACCTTGTCGCCCGGCGTGAAATCGATGCGCGAAGCCGCCTGTGCCGCGTTGGCCAGGATGTTGCGATTGGTCAACACCACGCCCTTGGGCGTGCCTTCCGAGCCGGAGGTGAACAGAATAACCGCAGGGTCATCCGGCTTGCGCCGGACCAGCGGCCTTGCCCGGCGAAGGCGGCCGGCAAGCTTGTCGCGGGCGCCAAGTGTGGCGCGCAGATCATCCAGATAGATGATCGTCACCTGTTCCTCCAAAGCCGCAATGACGCTTTCAAGCCGTCCCTGTTCGACAAAGGCCCGTAAGGTCAGCACCACGCGCAGGTCGGCGGCCTTGCAGGCGGAGACCAGATTGGACGCGCCGGCGGTGAAGTTCAGCATGGCAGGCACTTTTCCGGCGGAAATCAGCCCGAGCGTGGTGGCGACGGTGCCATTGGCATTGGGCAGCAGCACGCCGATATTGCTGTCATCTGCAAACATGTCCCGGAATTTGCCGCCAAGCACGGCTGCCGCGGTCAGGAGCCGGCCATAGGACATTTTTCCGGTGATCGGGTCCTCGATCGCCTGTTTGCCGAAACCGCGCTCTTTTGCTGTTTCGATCACGCGATCCATCAGGGTCGATGATGTCGATGTGGTCTCAAACAGCATCTGCGACATGATCTGGTAAAGTGCTGCGCCGGCTGCCATGCGGCGTTTGCGGCCAAACAGGTTGTCACCGACTGAAAGTCGCACCGGCTCCAGAATGGTGACCTTCACCTTGGGAAACAGGCGACGGCGGACATTGCGGCCGGTCAGGCGCGAAAAATAGCTCTTTTCCAGCCCGTCGATGCGGACCGGAACCACCATGGAGCCGGTCTTGTCGGCCACCATGGCCGCGCCGTCATACACCTTCATCAGGCTGCCGGTGACCGTCAGACGGCCTTCGGGAAAGATCACCAGCGGATTGCCGTCGTTGACGGAACGGATCAGCGTGCGGGTCGCCATCGGCCGCGACGGGTCGAGCGGCATGAAATTGCACATTTTCAGGAAGGGGCGGATCCACCAGATCCGCGCGGTCTTGTAGTCGACCGCAAACACCGGATCGCGGTCCAGCAGCGTCAGCGCCAGCGGCCCGTCGAGCAGCGATACGTGGTTGAGCGCCAGAATGGGATTGGCCCCGGCCTTGTCGAGGTTTTCAAGCCCCTTCACCTCAAGGCGAAGGAAGGCGCGAAACAGGATCGAGACGAAATCGCGAAACGCATTGGTCGGCAGGGTTCGCAGCATCAGCCAGGCCGCAACGCCGTTGAGGGCCGCAAGGCCGACAAGCAGGACGGGAATTGCAACGCCTGCCGCCTGAAGTGCTGCGACAAGCGCGCCGCCAACCGTGGTGAAGGCCGCCGTCAGCACATTGGTGGCGCCGATGACCCGGGCGCGATGGTCTTCATGCGACCATGCCTGAAGTGCTGCAAAGGTGGGGACCACCAGAAAGGCCCCAGCAGTGGCCATGCCGGCAAGGTCGACTGCAATGACGAGATTGACCGGGTGGGCAAAAAAGCCGGCAAGCGTGGCCGATGGTGGCAATGTGCCCGCACTCGCGATATTCCAGGCCAGATGCAGGCCGAAAAGCGCAACCAGTGCCGTGCCGAAAGGCGCGGGCAGCAAGACGATGCGGCCCGAAGACATCCATGCGGCCATTGCCGACCCGATGCCGATGGAAACGGCGAAGACGGCGAGATAGGCGGTAATCGCAATCTGGTCGCCGCCGAGCGTGTTCTTGACGACGGGCGGCAGCAGCGAAAGAATGACGGCGCCGACAAACCAGAACCAGGACGCCATCAGTGCGGCGCGCCAGATCCGGCTATCCGCCTTCAGCTCTCCGACAAGCCGCCAGCTTACCCGGAATATATTCCTGTCCAGCGCCAGATCCGGCGCTTTGGCCCCGGTTTTCGGGATGAAACGGCTGGCCAGCCAGCAACCGACGGCCAGCGTCATCATCATCGGGGCGAAAAGCCAGAGACGGACACCGTCGGCGGCCGCGATGCCGGCAATGATGGTGCCGCCCAGGATCGCGATGAAGGTCGCCCCCTCGATCCAGGCATTGGCGCGCGGCAGGGCGCTTTTTTCCAGATGATCCGGCAGGATGCCGTATTTCACCGGCCCGAACAGCGCCGAGACAATGCCGAACAGGACCAGTGCCAGCATCAGCACCGCAACGGAGGAAAGGGCAAGGCCGGCAACAGCGACGGCCGCCGCGCCGATTTCGGCCAGCTTCAGCCGTTCGGCCATCACCGCCTTGTCGAAGCGGTCGGCCATTTCGCCGCCGGTGGCCGAAAGCGCCAGAAACGGCAGAACGAACAGCGCGCCTGCCAGCGAAATCAGCGGCGCTGCGGCTTCTTCGGTCAACTTGAACAGCACGAAAAGCACGAGGGTGTTTTTCAGGAAGTTATCGTTGAACGCCGACAGAAACTGCGTCCAGAACAGCGGCGCAAACCGCCGCGATGTCATCAGATGATCCGTCATGGTTCCTCTTTCGAAATGGCGGTGCGATGAATGGCCGCTCCCGGTGTTTACGGCTTTGGCTGCCGGCTTGAACATCGTCACAGGTCATTGTATGAACATTGTTCAGGAATCTGTATATGAAATTTATGAACATTGTTCAAGATAAAAATGAACATTGTTCTTTTTTGGAGATCGGGGCGATGGCCGGAAAGCGGGAAGCCAAACGCGATGCACTCAAATCGGCGCTGATCGCGGCAACGCGGTCGCTGATTGCCGAGGGCGGGCTGAAGGGATTGCGTGCCCGCGACATCGCCGCGAAGACGGGATGCGCGCTCGGCAGCCTCTACACGATTTTCGATGATATCGACACGCTGATCCTGCACGTCAATTTCCAGACATTGCAGGCAATCGAGGCGGAGATGGATACGGCTCTTGCAGGTGTGGCCGATGACCGCGCCTTCGAGGCGCTCGGGCTGGCCTATCTGCGCTTTGTCGCCGCAAACCGCAATCTCTGGGCCGCTTTGTTCGAGCATCACATGCCGGCAGGCGCAACGGTTCCGGTCTGGCTGGACGAGGAAGTCGCCGCGCTGATGGCAAAGATTGCCGCGCCGCTTGCCCGGCTGATGCCCGATGCCAGCCCGGAAGAGATCACCGATCGCGCCCGCACCTTTTTCGGCGCGGTTCACGGCGTTATCGCCATCAGCGTTGAAAACCGGTTCGTCGGTGTGCCGATGGAAACGCTCGAACGCGAAATTGTCGCACTGACCGGCATTCTGACGCATGGTCAGGCGCAGGGGCCGCGCATGGGTTCGTGACGGTCGTATTTAGCTTCACTGTCAAGATACTTTATGATTAAATAAAATTATGAAGAGTTTCGATGACAGGAATGCCGGCGTCCGCGAAACCGGAATTGCGCTTCTGGGCC
The DNA here is from genome assembly GCF_963677965.2 of uncultured Martelella sp. Lineage (NCBI taxonomy): Bacteria > Pseudomonadati > Pseudomonadota > Alphaproteobacteria > Hyphomicrobiales > Aurantimonadaceae > Martelella > uncultured Martelella sp. The sequence goes on along the minus strand of NZ_CAXXFM010000001.1, from coordinate 1,015,833 downwards.
TGATCCAGCAGATCGAGATTTGCTATGCCCGCTCGGCGAGTTCGAGCGGAATGCATGCCACGGATTTCAGGGCGGTTTGCGTGCTGAGCGATGCCGGAAAACCGATGAGCCCGAAGGATCTGTCGGGTTTTCTGGGGCTGACATCCGGTGCGGTTTCGGCCTTGCTGACCCGGCTGGAAAACGGCGGTTTCATTGCCAGGGTGCCCAATCCCGCAGACCGGCGCGGCGTTCTGGTGACGCTGAATGAAGCCGCTGTTGCCGAACCGCTCAGGCTCTATCGTATCCTGCATGAGCGTCATACCGAGGCTACGAAAGGCCTGAGCGACAGAGAGCTTGAGGCCATTCGGCAATATCTGCGGAAAATTCAAGATGCAACAGCGCAATTCTGCGGGGCGGAAATCGCATCCGTGCCTGCTTCCGGGACACCGCCAGCCGATGAACTGAAACTTCAGTCCGGTTCGGAGGACTGATACGAGACTGGCGCCGGGCGCTGTGTGGGGAGTGAGATGAAGACACGTCTGAAATGGTTCGTTGTTGCAATATTGATGGCCGGCGGCGCCGGCTGGTTTATCTGGCAGCAGGCCAGTACGAGTGACATGCCGGAGGGCATTGCCCGCGGCAACGGACGTCTGGAAGCCGTTGACATCGATGTCGCCGCCAAGACCGGCGGCCGCATCGAAGCCGTTTTCCCACGGGAAGGCGATTTTGTCGTGGCAGGCGAGACCCTGGCCCGGATGGATACCGCCGAGTTGGAAGCGCAGAAAGCCGAAGCGCAGGCGCAGCAGCGCCGCGCGGAAATCGCGATTGAAACCGCCGAAAGCATCGTCGAACAGCGCAATGCGGAACTGGATGCCGCGCAGGCGAATGTCGATGTCCGGCAGGCCGAGCTGGATGCCGCCGCCGCACGGCTTGAGCGCTCGGAGCAGCTTGCCGCGCGCGAAACGATTTCCCGGCAGGTTCTTGATGATGACCGTTCCGCCGAGCGCCGCGCCAATGCGGCGCTTGCCTCTGCGCGGGCATCGGTTGCCGCTGCAAAAGCGGCCATCACCTCGGCCCGGGCGCAGGTGGTCGATGCCCAGGCTGCGGTGACGGCGGCCAAAGCCTCGGTGGCGCGCATCGACGTGCAGATTGCCGATGCCACCCTCGTGGCCCCACGCGACGGGCGGGTTCAGTACCGGCTGGCCGAGCCCGGAGAGGTCATCGGATCGGGCGGCCGCGTCATCAACATGATCGACGTGTCGGACGTCTATATGAATATATTCCTGCCGACGGCAGAAGCAGGCCGCGTGGCGCTTGGCTCCGAAGTGCGCCTCATCATGGATGCCGCGCCTGATATTGTCATTCCGGCGACCGTCTCGTTCGTTTCCGACACCGCCCAGTTCACCCCGCGAACGGTGGAAACCGAGGAGGAGCGACTGAAACTGGCCTTCCGTGTCAGGGCGCGGATCGCGCCTGAATTGCTGGAACAATATATGACGCAGGTGAAAACCGGCCTGCCCGGCATGGCCTATGTCAAGCTCGCCCCCGATGCCGAATGGCCGGACTTCCTGCAGCAGAACCTGATCCAATGACTGATACCGATCCGGTCGTAACAGTTGAGGACGTGAGCCTGTCCTATCGCAGGGTTCAGGCGCTGGACGATGTTTCGCTTGCTGTTCCGGCGGGAAAAATGGTCGGCCTGATCGGCCCCGATGGTGTCGGCAAGTCTTCTCTTCTGGCGCTGATCTCCGGAGCGCGGGCATTGCAGGCGGGCGGGCTGCATGTTCTGGGCGGCGATATGCGCTCGGCCGGCCACCGTCAGGCCGTCTGCCCGCGCATTGCCTATATGCCGCAGGGGCTGGGGAAAAATCTCTACCACACGCTGTCGGTCTTCGAGAATGTCGATTTCTTCGGCCGCCTTTTCGGCCACGCGCGTGCCGAACGCGAGGCGCGTATCGCGCAACTGCTCACCGCAACCGGGCTGGAAGCCTTCCGCGACCGCCCGGCGGGCAATCTCTCCGGCGGCATGAAACAGAAACTGGGCCTGTGCTGCGCGCTGATCCACGATCCCGACCTTCTGATCCTCGATGAGCCGACCACCGGTGTCGATCCGCTTTCGCGCCGCCAGTTCTGGGAGCTGATCGATCATATTCGCGCCGGTCGGCCGGGCATGAGCGTCATCGTCGCGACCGCTTATATGGAGGAAGCGACCCGTTTTGACTGGCTGGTGGCGATGAATGCGGGCCGTGTGCTTGCCACCGGCTCGCCCGCCGATCTGATGACGCAGACGGGTACGCGCGACCTCGACAAAGCCTTTATCGCGCTCCTGCCCGAGGAAAATCGCCGGGGCCATGAAGGCGTGACGATACCGCCGATGGCCGAACATGACGGCGGCGATTTCGCCATAGAAGCCGAAGGCCTGACCAAGCGTTTCGGGGATTTTACGGCTGTTGACCATGTCAGCTTCCAGATCGCCAAGGGTGAGATTTTCGGATTTCTCGGGTCCAATGGCTGCGGCAAGACCACGACGATGAAAATGCTGACCGGCCTTCTTCCGGTCAGCGAAGGCACAGCAAAACTGTTCGGTTCGCCGGTCGATCCCCATGATCTCGCTGTCCGCCGGCGTATCGGTTATATGAGCCAGTCGTTTTCGCTCTACAGCGAGCTGACGGTCGCGCAGAACCTCGACATGCATGCGCGGCTTTTCAGGCTGGATGCGGCGTTAATACCCGCCCGTATTGCCGAAATGGCCGACCGCTTCGAACTGTCGGGCGTGATGGACGCCCGGCCCGACGCGCTTCCTCTCGGCATCCGCCAGCGCCTGTCTCTTGCTGTCGCGATGATCCATGCACCAGATATTCTGATTCTCGACGAACCGACATCCGGGGTCGACCCGGTGGCCCGCGATGTGTTCTGGCGCCATCTTGCGGAACTGTCGCGCGGCGAGGGCGTGACGATCTTCGTGTCGACGCATTTCATGAACGAGGCGGCGCTTTGCGACCGGATTTCGCTGATGCATGCCGGTCAGGTGCTGGTTTCGGACCGGCCGGACGATATCATCAGCGCCAGCGGGGCGGCATCGCTGGAAGAAGCATTCATCAGCTATCTCGAAGAGGCGACCGGAGAAGACGTTTCCGTCGCCGAAGAAACCCCGGTTGAAGCGCAGCCGGAGGCCGCCACGGCCAGGGCGCCCCGGTTCGACCCGCGCCGCATGTTCAGCTATGCGATGCGCGAATCCCTGGAATTGCGGCGCGACCCGATCCGCAGCGCGCTGGCGATCCTCGGATCGCTGATCCTGATGCTGGTGATCGGCTATGGCATCAACATGGATGTCGAGGATCTGACCTTCGCCGTTCTCGACTATGACGATTCCTCCATCAGCCGCGACTTTACCGACCAGATTGCCGGATCGCGCTATTTCATCGAACAGGAGCCGCTGACGGACTATGCGCAGATGGATCACCGGATGCGCGCGGGCGGTCTGGACCTTGCGCTGGAAATTCCGCCGGGTTTCGGCCGCGATCTGATGCGCGGCGGGCCCGTTGGGATCGGAGGCTGGTTTGACGGTTCGAACCCGACGCGCGCCGAGACGGTCAGGGGCTATGTGCAGGGCATGTATCAGAGCTGGCTGACCGACCGGATGCGCAGCGAGTTCGGCGCCGACGCCGTGGCCGGGGACTTCGCCCTGCAATTGCGCTATCGCTATAACCCCGACGTCAAGAGCCTTGTCGCCATGGTGCCTGCCGTCATTCCTCTGCTGTTGCTGCTGATCCCGGCAATGCTTTCGACGCTGTCGGTGGTGCGTGAACGGGAACTGGGGTCGATCACCAATCTTTATGTGACGCCGGTGACCCGGCTGGAATTCCTGCTTGGAAAGCTGATCCCCTATACGGTGATCGCCATCCTCAATTTCGCACTGCTGACGGCGATGGCGATCCTGCTGTTCAGGGTGCCGTTTACCGGAGACCGCGTTTTCTTCTTTGCCGCCGGTGTTCTTTACGTGTCGGCGGCGACCGCCATGGGGCTGGTGATCTCGGCATTCGTGAAAAGCCAGCTTGCCGCCATTTTTGCGACGGCGCTTGGAACGCTGCTGCCGGCCGTGCAGTTTTCGGGCATGATTTCACCCGTTTCGTCGCTCACCGGCATCAGTTCCGTGATTTCGAAAATATATCCGACGACGCATTTCATGACGATTTCCCGCGGCGCCTTTTCCAAGGGGCTTGGATTTGCCGAGCTTTCGGGAACGCTGATGCCGCTGGCGCTGTCGATCCCCGTCCTGATCGGCATTGGCGTGCTGCTGATGCGAAAGCAGGAGAAATAGGATGGATTTCGGCAATGTGCTGCAACTGGGCATCAAGGAAATCCGCGGGCTTCTGCGCGATCCGATCATGATGTTTCTGATCCTGTTTTCCTTCACCTTTCAGATTCAGTCGTCGGCACAGATGGAAAGCGAAGTGCTGAACCACGCACCGATCGCCATTGTCGATGAAGACGGCTCGCCGCTGTCGACGCGGATCATTCATGCCTTTCAGCCGCCCTATTTTTCCGAGCCTTCGATTATCGGGTGGGATGAAATGGACCGGCGCATGGATGAGGGGCTGGACACCTTCGCTCTCGATATTCCGCCGAATTTCCAGAGCGATGTTCTGGCGGGCAAGCGCCCGGAAATTCAGCTCAATGTCGATGCCACGCAGATGACCCAGGCCTTTTCCGGCGCGGGCTATGTGCAGACCATCGTTTCCGACGAGGTGGCGGCGTTTGTCGATCCCGGCGGGAGCGGCCAGCCTCCGCCGGCTGAACTGGTGCTGCGCGCGCGGTTCAATCCGGTTCTCAACAGCGGCTGGTTTCAGGCCGTGATGGGTGTTTCCAACAGCGTGACGCTGCTGGCGCTGATCCTGCCCGGCGCCGCGCTGATCCGTGAGCGCGAGCACGGCACGATCGAGCATCTTCTGGTCATGCCGGTGACGGCACTGGAAATCATGGTCAGCAAATTATGGTCGATGAGCCTTGTGGTGCTGCTCGGCACGCTCTTTGCCACCGTGGTTATGTGCGGCTGGGTGCTGGGCATCCCGCTTCAGGGATCGCTGACGCTGTTTCTGGTCGGCACGGCCCTGCATTTGTTTGCCACCGCATCGCTCGGGATATTGCTGGCGACGTTTGCAAAAACGATGCCGCAATTCGGGATCATGATGATCCTAGTGTTGCTGCCGCTTCAGATCCTTTCAGGCTCCCAGACCCCCCGTGAATCGATGCCGGACATCGTGCAGAACATCATGCTGGCTGCGCCCAACACGCACTACGTCATCCTTGCGCAGTCGATCCTGTTTCGCGGCGCGGGGCTGGATGTGGTCTGGCCGCAAATGCTGTGGCTTGCGGCCATCGCGGCCATTCTGTTTGCCATCTCCCTGCGCTATTTCCGCCGGTTTCTCCAATAGTATCAGAGGCCGGTAATCAGAGCGCAGATGTTGCGCACCGGGATGGCCACGGCGCGCAACAAAGGTCTTGCAAACCCGGTCTCAGGACAGTTCGGCCACCATTCTGCGTGCGCCTTTTTCAACAAGGCCCTGAAGGTTTTCCGAAAGGCTGGCCTTGAAGGCGGCGTCTTGTGCGAGCGCGGCGGGGAAGATGCCGGAACCGGCAACGACGCGTTCCACGCGTTCGGCAGCGGTGCCGCCATTGGCAAGCGTCTTCAGCTTGTCCGCCAGCGGGTCGCGGACGTCGATGGCGTCTCCGTTTTCGTCGGTGCCCGAAACATAGCGGATCCAGCCTGCGACCAGCAGTGTCAGCCGCGGGCAGGGGGTGCCGTTCTTCAGGTGATGGGCGATCGACTGGAGGGCGCGTTGCGGCAGTTTCTGGCTGCCGTCCATGGCGATCTGCCATGTGCGGTGACGGATCGCGGGATTCTGGAAGCGGGCAATCAGCGCATCGGCGTAGTCATCGAGGTCGATACCTTCGGGGGCTTCGAGGGTCGGGATCTGTTCCTTGCCCATCAGATCGCGGGCGGCCTTGCGATAGGCCTCGTCTTCCATGGTCTCGGCAATGGTTTCATAGCCGCCGAGATAGCCGAGATAGGCGAGGAATGAGTGCGAGCCGTTCAGCATTCTGAGCTTCATGTTCTCGTAAGGCACGACGTCATTGGTGAAGGTGGCGCCGGCGCGGTCCCAGTCCGGCCGACCGGCGACGAAATCATCCTCGATCACCCATTGGCGGAAGGGTTCGCAGACGATGCCGGCAGGGTCTTCCGTGCCGATCCGTTCGGCAAGCAGACGATAGCTTTCCTCGGTCATGGCCGGAACGATGCGGTCGACCATGGTCGAGGGGAAACGGCCATTCTCCTCGATCCAGTCGGCCAGCGCCTTGTCGCGGGCGCGGGCAAAATCGATGACGGCGCGGCGCGCCAGATGGCCGTTTGAGGGCAGGTTGTCACAGGAGAGAACCGTAAAGGGCGGCAGCCCCGCCTTTCTGCGGGCCTCCAGGGCAGCCACCAGGATGCCGACAACCGATCGCGGCTGATCCGGGTTTGCAAGGTCGGCTTTCACGTCCGGATTGTCGAAATCGAGGCCGCCATCGGCGCCGAGCGTATAGCCCTTTTCCGTCACCGTGATGGAAACCAGCGCGATGTTTTCGTCGGCAATGGCGTTGACGATGCCTTGCGGCCCGCGGTCTTCCATATGGCGGTGATCGACGACAGCACCGGAAATCCGGGCTTTCTGCCCGTCGGCGGCATTTTCGACGACACTGTAGAGATAGTCGCGTTCGGCAAGCGCTCTCAGCGGTGCGGACGGGCCCCTGAGTTCGATTTCGCGATAACCCCAATTGCCGCCGGCGCGCAGAACGTCGTCGGTATACACGGCCTGATGGGCGCGGTGAAACGCGCCGAAACCGATATGGCACATGCGCGCTTCGACCTTGGAGCGGTCGTAATCCGGGCGCAGAACATCGGCGGCAGCGTTATCGAGGAGAGGGTTGGAGGACATGGCGGTTCCTTCCGTAAAACGGCGCGTGCGGGCTGGCACGTTCGCCGATGGGGCTTGTGAAGAAAAAGGGGAGAGCCGAAGCTCTCCCAAAAAGTCGGTCAGCGGCCGACAGTCTTGCCGTTGGCGTCGGCCATGCCATTGACGGCAATTTTTCGGCTTTCACCTTCAGGCAGGAGGATCCGGACATTTTCGTAGGCCGGTGTGTAGCGGCCTTCGCGCTGCCAGTTCAGCGTCAGGCCGGTCTCGTCGCCGGAAAGCGCATAGCGCGTCACGGCATGGGCGGATGGATCGCGCCAGTGCACGGTGTCGCCATCATCCTCATATTCCACGCGCGTCGCCTCGAAATCGCCGGGGACCGGGAAGACCGCGAGCGTGCGGGCCTTGTCGGCCCCGGCATTGGCGCGGTTTGCGCCGTCGGAAAGCGGGATCACCGCACCGGCGCGGACAAACAGGGGCATGCTGGCAAGGTCCACCGGCAGCGTCACTTCCGTGCCGGGGGCGTGATATTCGCCGGACCAGAAATTCCACCAGCCGGTTTCATTCTCCGGCAGGTAGACCGTTCGCGCGGTCGCGCCGCTATCGACCACATTGGCGACCAGAAGATCGCGGCCCAGCATGAAGTCGTCGGTTTCCTCAAACGTGCGGGCGTCATGCGGATGATCGAGGAAGGTCGGGCGCAGCATCGGCTCGTCGGCCGTGGTGGCAAGCCATGTCAGCGTGTAGAGGTAGGGCGTCAGCCGGTAGCGCAGCTTCAGCGCGTCGCGGATCAGCGGCAGAACCTCCGGATACATCCAGGCTTCATTCGCCGTGCCGTCATCATTCCATGAGTGGATGGTGAAGCGCGGGTGGAAAATGCCGTTCTGGACCCAGCGTACGAACAGTTCCGGCTCCGGTTTCGGGCCGGAAAAGCCGCCGACATCGTGGCCGACATTGTAAATGCCCGACAGCGACATGGAGAGGCCCATGCGGATGTTGTAGCGCACGGTTTCCCAGCGGGTGTAGTTGTCGCCCGACCAGGTCTGGACATAGCGCTGGATGCCGGGGCACCCGGCGCGCGAGATCAGATATTGCCGGTGATCGGGATCGAAAGCCTCCTGCGCTTCCTTCGAGGCGCGGCTCATCAGCAGCGAATGCAAGGGGCGGATCAGCGCGACGGGGATTTCGTTGCCGAAACCGTTGCAGCGGGCTTCATCGTCCCAGATTTCGTATTCATTGTTGTCGTTCCAGGTGCAGGCGATGCCTTTTTTCAGCAACTGCTCCGTCACGCCCTTCTGCCACCAGGCGACGGAGGCCGGGTTGGTGAAATCGAGATGGGCGCCGCTGTCATCCCAGTAGACCGCGTCCGCATAGGAATTGGTCTCGCTGTCGGTGACGAACAGGCCGGCATCGAGCGCTTCGTTGAAACGAGGATGGTCCTGCAGCAGCGCCGGTTTGATGTTGGCGATCAGCGTCAGCCCGGCATCGGCGAACTTTTTCGACATGCCTTCGACGTCCGGGAATTTTTCGTCATTCCAGTTGAAGACGTAACGCTTCGCGCCGATCGAGGTATAGCCGGACGACATCTGGAAACTGTCGCAGGGAATATGGTGTTCCGACAGTTTCGACAGAAAGCCTTCGAGTTCTTCCTGCGCATTCGGCCGGTCGGTATAGGCCATCGTGGAGCCGGAGTAGCCGAGCGCCCAGCGCGGCATGAAGGCGGTTCCGCCGGTCAGGCGCGTGTGGCCCTTCACCAGATCCAGCATCTGCGGTGCCCAGGCGAAGTAATAATCGAGATCGCCGTCGAGCGCGCGATAGGCGCGGAAGGGCTTGTGATAATTGTCGAACTCGTTGCCGAGGTCGAACCAGCACGAGGCCAGATTGTCGTAAAATACCGAGAAAGCGCCAGCCTCCGGCGTCACCGTGAAGGTGACGGGCAGGTGCTTGTAGAGTGGATCGGTGGTCTTGGCATTATAGCCCATGGCGTCGAGATTGCGCATCTCGTAGCGGCGGCCGGAGCGTTCGAGATCGCCCGCCTTTTCGCCGAGGCCGTAGACCTTCTCACCCGGTTTTCTCAGCAGGAAATGGCTGTTGCGGTGGTCGCGAATACCGAGCATGTAGGCGCCGGTGGGCCGTTCTTCGGCCACGAGTTTCCAGCTGCCATCGGCCTGCTTTGCTTCCCAGCGCATGGTCAGCGGGTTTTCGATGGTGAGCCGGAGGCTTGCCGTCTCGATCACCAGCGTTTCGCCTTCGGTGCAGGTGAAGTCCGGCAGGGAGAAACCGGAAACATCGTCGCGAGGCCGGCCTTCGAAGGGAACGTCTTCGGTCGGGGCGATCGACCATGTGCGGTCCAGCCGCCATGTGCCGGCCTTCTTCAGTGAGACCCGGAACAGGGCCTCTTCGAGAACGGTGATCCGAAGCGAATGGGAGCCGTCGACGGTGAGCGTGACGCCATTGGCGTCACGCGCGTCAAGCGCCCAGGATTTGAGGGTACGCATAGTCTTTTCCCGTTATGTTAGCCGCCATAACCCAGAAGCATGCGGGGCAGGGCAAGGCTGATTGCAGGGACATAGGTGACGAGCAGCAGGACCGCAATCAGGGTCAGGAAGAAGGGGATCAGAGGCTTGATCACCTTCGGGATTGTGGTTCCGCCAACCGAGCAGCCGATGAAGAGGGCCGAGCCGACAGGCGGGGTGCAGATGCCGACGCACAGGTTGAGCGTCATCATCACGCCGAACTGAACCGGGTCCATGCCAAGCTGCTGAACCACAGGCATCAGGATCGGGGTGAAGATCAACAGCGCCGGGGTCATGTCCATGAAGGTGCCGACAACCAGGAGAACGAGGTTCAGGATCAGCAGGATCATGATCGGGTTATCCGACAGGCCGAGCATGAAGTCGGAGATCATGTTCGGGATGTTGCCGAAGGCCATGGCGCGCGACATCGCAATCGAGCAGCCGATCATCAGGAGAACGACGGCAGTGGTGATCGCCGATTCAAGGATGATCGAGGGGAGCTGCTTGAGTGAGGTTTCACGATACCAGACAAAGGCGAGCAGCATGGTGTAGACGACAGCAATCGCCGAGGCTTCCGTTGCCGTGAAGACACCGAGGATAATACCGCCCATGACGACGACGATCAGGCCCAGGGGCAGGATGGCGTCGAGCCCCTTCTTGACGAATTCGATGACGCTCGGGCGCGGCTGGGTCGGGTAACCGCGCTTCTTGGCGATGACGCCGGCGACGATCATGATGCCGAGGCCCATCAGGATGCCGGGCACATAGCCGGCAACGAACAGTGCCGCGACCGAGGTGCCGCCCGAAATCAGCGAATAGACGATGAAGGTCGAGCTCGGCGGGATCAGAAGGCCGGTGGTGCAGGAGGAGATGTTGACGGCGGCCGAATAGGCCGGGTCATAGCCTTCCTTCTTTTCAAGCGGCGCCATGACACCGCCGACAGCAGCGGCCGAGGCGACGGCAGAGCCTGAAAGCGCGCCGAACATCATGTTGGCGAGCACGTTTACATGGGCCAGCGAGCCGGGAAGCGCGAACCCCAGGACCTTGGCAAAATCGATCAATCGCCGGGCGATGCCGCCGCGGTTCATGATGTTGCCCGCCAGGATGAAGAAGGGGATCGCCAGAAGGGTGAATGAGTCGAGGCCCGAAGACATCTGCTGGGCGACGATGAAGAACGACTGGTCGATGCCGACGAAGAGCGCGAAGGTGAGGACGGCCGAAACGCCGATTGAAAAGGCGATCGGAACGCCGAGAACCATCAGCAGGATGAAGCTGCCGAACAGAACCAGTGGAGCGTAAGACATAAGCATGAAAAAAATCTCCCTTAGTCCAGAGGTCCGCCGGCTTCGGCGGGCGGGGCTTCAACGGGCGTCATGCCATGGAAAAGGCGGACGGCCATCTGAATGCAGTAGATGAGAATGAAGGCGCCGGAGGCCGGAATGGCGAAGTAGACATAGCCCATGGGCATTTGCAGGGCCGGCGAAACCTGGCCGTTTGCAAGCGTGCGGGCCACCAGCGCGCTGCCGCCATTGATCATCACGGCGATTGCGAAAAAGGCGATGACCGCAACAACGGCCAGCTGCGCAAGCTGCTTGCGCCAGCCCTTCAGCGCCGGCGCCAGGATTTCGATGGCGAGGTGGCGGCCCTTGCCAAAGGTATAGGCGCCGCCGATCAGCGCCATCCAGATGAACAGAAAGCGTGCGATTTCGTCAGTGTAGATCGAAGGTGCGCGCAGGATGTAGCGGCTCATCACCTGCCACACCACACAAATGACCATGCCGGAGAAGCCGGCGACGATGATGACGCGCAAAATGGCGTCGATCACGTTGGCAAGGCCGTCGGTCAGACGGCTGATCGTGTCGGGTTTTCCTGTTTCGGACATCCGACCCTCCCTTGAGCGAGTTCTTTTATGCAGCCTTTCGGGCGATGCCTTCGGGCCGATGACCGGACCATGGACCAAAACAAAAAATTGGTCAACCAATTTATCTATTTTGGTTGACATCAATATTTATTTGGTCAACCATGACGGCATCCGCTGCGAAAAGGCACTCAGTGGCGGCCCAATTAACCTCTCCTCAAACGATCGGGTGCCGGGAGGAAGATATGAAGATCTTTTCCAAAATCGCTTTGATGACGGGCGTTGCTGCCGTCGCCTTTGCTGCAACGGCCGAAGCGCGCACGCTTCGCCTCAACCACAACAACCCGCCGGACCATCCGCTGCACATCTCCATGGAATTCATGGGCGAGCGCCTGTCGGAACTGACGGATGGCGCCTGGGATATCCAGGTTTTCCCCAATGGCCAGCTTGGCAACCAGCGCGAATCGATGGAACTGGTCCAGAGCTGCGTGCTCGATATGGCCAAGAGCAACGCCAGCGAACTGGAGGCTTTCGAGCCGACCTATTCGGCGTTGAACCTGCCTTACCTGTTTCTCAGCGAAGACCATCAGTTTGACGTTCTGACCGGTGATATCGGCCAGGAAATCCTTGATGCCTCCCATGACAAGGGTTTTCAGGGTGTCGCATTCCTGCTCGAAGGCGCTCGCTCCTTCTACGGTAACAAGCCGATCAACACGCCGGCAGACCTTCAGGGCATGAAGGTTCGCGTTCAGCCGAGCCCGTCGGCGATCCGCATGGTTGAGCTGCTTGGCGGCAGCCCGACGCCGCTCGCCTATGGCGAACTCTACAGCGCCCTGCAGCAGGGTGTCGTCGATGCCGCGGAAAACAACCCGACCGCGCTTACCACCGTGCGTCACGGTGAAGTGGCCGACTACTTCTCCCTCGACGAACACACCATGATCCCCTCCGTCGTGGTGATTTCGAACTGCGCCTGGGACTCCATGTCCGATGAGGACAAGGCCGCTTTCCAGCAGGCCGCTCAGGAAGCCATGAAGTTCCACCGCGGACAGTGGGATGAGATCGTTTCCAAGACCATGGGCGAAATCGAGGAAATGGGCGTCACGGTCAATACCGTCGACAAGGCCCCCTTCATTGAAGCGGTTCAGCCGATGTATGAGGAAGTCAAGGGCAGTTCCCCGGCTGTTGCCGACCTGGTCGACCGCATCCAGGCCGCCGGTGCAGACTACAGCGACAACTAAGTCGCGAGACAAATTGGTCGGCCGCTTTGGGCGGCCGGCCAACTGAGACAATGTGACAGGTTCGGCGGAGGTTCATCATGCTTGAGCGATCGGTATTGGCGGAAAATGCGCTGCAGGCGCTGCATGACGAGGACTATGATCGTCCTTTCAATACGCAGAACCTCAACCACACGACCATGATTTTCATGGGCGGACGCGAACAGGTTTCACTGGACGGCGACTGGAATTTCTGTGTCGATCTGCTCGATACCGGCCTGCGCCAGAAGTGGTTCGCCATGGAGCCGGCCGAACCGCGCGACCGGGAAGAACCCTGGGATTACGACCCCTATATGGGCGAGACCGTGCCCGTGCCCTCCTGCTGGCAGATGCTGAAGGAGAAGTGGTATTTCTTCGAAGGCAGCGCCTGGTATACGCGCCCCGTCGATTTCTCGCCCAAACCCGGCAAGCGCACCTTCCTGCGCGTCGGCGCGGCGCAATATGACTGCAAGGTTTTCCTGAACGGCGAATTCGTCGGCAACCATTATGGCGGCTCGACGCCGTTCTTTGCCGAACTGACCGACCGCCTGAAGGATGGCCGCAACTGGCTGATGCTGTGCGTCAACAATGCGCGCACCCTTGATCGCGTACCGATGCGCAACACCGACTGGTTCAATTATGGCGGTGTTTATCGCGAGGTCTCGTTGGTCGAGACGCCGGAAAGCCTGATCCGCGATTTCTTCATCCATCTCAAGCCCGACAGCCATTTTGCCTGTCTGACGGCGCGCGTCGTGGCCGAGGGCGCCGAAACGGCGGAAATTTCGATCCCCGAACTCGGCATTCGCGAGACGGTGCAGCTTGTCGACGGCAAGGGCAGCATCGATATCGCCGCCGGTCCGCTGCTGTGGCGGCCCGATCGGCCGAAGCTTTACGATGTCCATGTCAGCGCCGGTGATGACCGCGTGTCGGATCGCGTCGGCTTCCGCACGATCGAGCGCAAGGGCCGGGAGCTTTACCTGAACGGACGTCCGCTGTGGCTGCGCGGCATTTCGGTGCATGAGGACGACGACAAGCGCGGCAAGGTCATCACCGAGGACGATCTGCGTCAACGTTACGCCGATGCCAAGGAGATGGGCTGCAATTTTGTGCGGCTTGCGCATTATCCCCATCACGAACGCGCCGTCGAACTGGCCGATGAGGTCGGTCTGCTCGTCTGGGCGGAAATCCCGGTCTACTGGGCCATCGATTTCGCCAATCCGGCCACCGAACGGGATGCGCAGAACCAGTTGCTCGAACTGATCCGCCGCGACCGTAACCGGGCATGTGTGGCGATCTGGTCAGTCGGCAATGAAAATGCCGATACCGACGCCCGGCTTGCCTTCATGAAGGGCCTTGCCGAAACCGCGCGCGCGGAAGACCCGACGCGACTGATCGCAGCCGCCTGCCTTGTGAACCACACCAAGCTGAAGATCGAGGACCGGCTTGCCGCCTATCTCGATATCATCGGGATCAACGAATATTACGGCTGGTATGACGAGGACTTTTCCGAACTGCCGAAGATCCTCGCCAACTCCCAGCCGGACCGCCCCGTGGTCATTTCGGAAACCGGCGCGGATGCCGACATCACCGAGCAGGGGCCGAAGGATGGCCTGTTCTCGGAGGATTACCAGGCAAGCGTCTACGAAAAGCAGATCGCTACGCTGAAGGACCTCGATTTCGTCAAGGGCATGTCGCCCTGGATCCTCTATGATTTCAGGACGGAACGCCGGCAGGGGATATTCCAGCGTGGTTTTAACCGTAAGGGGCTTATCGCCGCAGATAAGGTAACCAGAAAGAAATCCTTCGCTATACTGCGATCATTCTATCATATGGTTGCCGCAGGGGAGGTTGAAGAATGGGAGAGATCGTAAAGCGCCGCTATCAGGAGGTCGCTGACGAAATCCGTGGCCTGATTGCGCGCTCGGACTACAAGCCCGGCGATCGCCTCAAGACCGAGCGCCAGATGGCCGAGGAGCTTGGGGTCAGCCGCTCGCTGGTGCGTGAGGCCGTCATTACGCTTGAGCTTGAAGGTCTGGTCGATGTGCGCAAGGGATCGGGCATTTATCTTGCCGTCCCGCAGGAGGCCGTGGAGCCGGATGAGCCGCGCATCGAGGACCTGCCCGATGATTTCGGCCCGTTCGAACTGCTGCAGGCCCGCCAGCTTCTGGAATCGACGATTGCCGCCTTTGCCGCCGAAATGGTCTCCATGGCGGATATCCGCAGGATGCGCGAGGCGCTCGACATGGAGCGCGAGGCCATCGAAAAGGGAACCGACGACGGCTATGAGGCCGACGAGTTGTTTCACCGGCTGATTGCGGTCGCCACGCAGAATGCCGTGCTGGTCGATCTGCTGGATGAGTTGTGGGGCAAGCGCAAGAAAAGCCGGATGTGGGCACAGCTTCACACCCGCGTTTTCGATACGGATTACCGCCGCCGCTGGCTGCAGGATCATCAGGAGATATTGCAGGCCCTGCAGATGAAGGACCCGGCCCGCGCCCGGCAGGCCATGTGGACGCATCTTCAGAATGTGCGCGAGACCCTGATGGAGCTTTCGGATGTCGATGATCCGGCCTTTGACGGCTATGTCTTCGGCTCGCATGAACTGGGGCGGATCGTGGGATAGGCAACGGGCAAACGGCAAGATCGCCAAACCCGGTTTTCAGTCAGGAGCGGACCCCTTCCGGCGCTTCGAGCGCGCGCTGCTCCCGACTGTTTCAGAGAATAATGACAGGAGAATACCATGAAGGAAAGCTGGCGCTGGTTCGGACCCAATGATCCGATTTCACTTGCAGAGGTGCGCCAGACCGGCGCGACCGATATCGTGACCGCGCTTCACGAATTGCCGAACGGCGTGCTGTGGGAACGCGAGGCGATTGCCGCCCGGCGTGACCTGATCGCGAAGGCCGGCCTGACATGGTCGGTGGTCGAGAGCATTCCTGTCCATGAAAAGATCAAGACCGCCGAGCCCGGCTGGGAAGAACTGGCCGAAACCTGGGGCCGTTCCGCACAGAACCTGGCGCGCGAAGGCGTCAAGACGATCTGCTACAATTTCATGCCGGTACTCGACTGGACGCGCACGGACCTCACCTATCCGCTGGAAGACGGCGCGCTGGCGCTCCGCTTCGATTATCTGCTCTATGTCGTGTTCGACCTTTTCATCCTGCAGCGCAAAGGAGCGGAAGCTGATTATCCGGCAGACGTCGTCGAAAAGGCCGAAGCCCGCTTCAAGACATTGAGCGAAGATGCAATTGCCAAGCTCATCAGCACCGTGCTGGCCGGTCTGCCCGGCGCCGAGGAAAGCTATACGCTTGAAGATTTCCGGGGGCAGCTCGCCCGTTATGACGCGATCGATGCCGCAGCCCTTGCAGAACAGCTTTCGCGTTTTCTGGAAATCGTGGTGCCGATGGTGGAAGAAGCCGGCGGCGTCATGGCGATCCATCCCGATGACCCGCCGCGTCCGCTGTTCGGTCTGCCGCGCGTGGTCTCGACGGTTGAGGATATGGACCGGATTGCTGCCCGCGTGCCGAGCCTTGCCAATGGCTTCACCTTCTGCACCGGTTCCTACGGTATCCGGCCCGAAAACGATCTGCCTGCAATGCTGAAAAAGCATGGAGACCGGGTGCACTTCCTGCACCTGCGTGCGACCAAGCGTGAAGAAGATGGCATGAGCTTCCACGAAGCCCCGCATCTGGAAGGTGATGTCGATATGGTGGCGGTCGTCCGGGCGGCACTTGAGGTCGAAAAGGCCAGAGGCGTCCAGCTTCCCTTCCGTCCCGACCACGGTCACGCCATCCTCGACGACCAGTCGCGCAAGACCAATCCGGGCTATCCGCTGATTGGCCGCCTGCGCGGCCTGTCGGAAGTCCGCGGCATCGCTCGAGCGCTTGCCGAAGTATAAGAGACCTCCTGTCCGGTGCGGACCTGCAAGGCGTAGTCTGCCTTGCAGGTCCGGATTGCAGGGAAAGTGAAGGTGTCAGCCTGTTTACCCAACCGCCTTCAGCAAGGCTTCGACATGTGCCGGGCCGACCGGGCGTATGCGTGTCGGGTTGAGCGCCTTGATCGAATAATAGCCACGGGTGATGTGGTCCATATTCACCGTTTCGCGGACGCCGGGCAGGCGGAGCACCTTTTCCATATAGGCTGAGAGCCTGGGATAGTCGGCAATCTGCCGGCGGTTGGTCTTGAAGATGCCGTGATAGGCCGCATCGAAACGGATCAGCGTTACGAACAGGCGGATATCGGTTTCGGTCAGCTGATCGCCGAACAGAAACGCGCCGTCCAGACGTTCTTCCAGTTCTCCCAGCATCGAGAAGACACCGGCGACGGCTTCGTCATAGGCTTCCTGCGTGGAGGCGAAGCCCGCCTTGTAGACGCCGTTGTTGAGAAGGTCGTAGATGCGCGGGTTCAACGCATCGATCTCTTCCCGCAGGGCTTCCGGGTAAAAATCATAGTCGGACGGCACCAGATGTTCGAACGCGGTGTTGAACATGCGCACGATATCCGCGCTTTCATTATTCACCATCACATTGCGCTTCATGTCCCAGAGGGCGGGAACCGTTGCGCGGCCGGTAAAATGCGGGTCGGCGCGGGTGTAGAGCTCATGGATATAGCGCGAACCGAAAAGCGGGTCCTCGTCAGCCCCCGGATAACCGCCGAACTGCCAGCCCTGATCCGACATGACAGGGTTGACCACGGTGATCGGGATCAGGTCGGAAAGCCCTTTGAGCTTGCGGGCAATCAGCGTGCGCGAAGCCCAGGGGCAGATATAGGCGACATAGAGCCGGTAGCGCCCGGCCTCGGCCTCAAACCCGCCCTCGCCGGTCGGGCCGGGCGCGCCATCCGGCGTGATCCAGTTGCGGAAGGATGATGTCTGGCGCACGAAGCGGCCCTTTTCATCCTTCTTCTGCACGGGCTGCCAGTCGGCGCTCCATTTTCCGTCTACAAGCATGGGTTCTCTCCTTGATGCGCGCCGTCATGGGTCCCGTTTGAAACCATGACGGCGGCTGTTTTACCTAAGATAGCACGGCGGCATCAGAGCAAAGGTGCCGCAGCCGCGCAGAGCCGACGCGTATCAGCGGGTCAGCCAGAAGGGTGCAATCTGCGTGCCCTGACCGAGCATGTAGCCGAACTGGATGTTCATGAAACCGAGCGGTTCCAGATAGCGGGCATTGGCAAGACCGCCGGCATTGCGGGCATCAAAGCCGGCTTCACCGGAAACCGAGATGACGGTCTGCTTGGCTTCATCGTCATCGGAGGCAACGAAGGTCTGCACCGGCGTGCCATTGAAGCTCAGGCCCTCAGCATAAAGGTCGGCAAAGACGGTGTTGAACGCCTTGACCACGCGGGCGCCGGGAAGCGCCCTGGCAATTTCCTCTGCTGCCGAATTCTCACCGGAGACGACCAGGCCGGAAAAGTCGCCCTTGATCGGGTTGGTCAGGTCGACCACGATCTTGCCTGCAAAATCTGCCTGATCGGCCAGACCGGCAATAGCGCCGTAAGGCAGGGCCAGGATCACGATGTCCGCCTGTGCGACGGCGGCGGAAATGCCGGCGGCCTGAACGGAGAGACCGTCTTCGGCAAGTTTGGCTGCCGCTGCTTCACCGCCATTACGGTCGGCGACGACAACGCCGTGCTGTGTCTTTGCAAAAGTGCGGGCGAGGCCAGAGCCGATATTGCCGGTACCGAGAATTGCAATGTTCATTTTCATCTCCTTGGCGCTTTCCTGAAGCGCGTTGTCCGTGGGCGTTTGCGCCCTGCGTTGTTCGATGACCAGAAGATGCGCCTTGCTTACAATCTTTAAAAGGGCGAATATGAAGAATGATATTCCTCGTATTGTTCGGAATAAAATATGGATCTGATCGACGGTTTTCGGGTTTTCGTTGCCGCAGTGGAAAGCGGCTCCTTTGCCGCAGCGGGCGAGCGGCTTGGCATTTCGGGAAAGCTGGCCTCGAAATATCTGGGTGAACTGGAAGATCGGCTCGGCGTTCGCCTGCTTCAGCGCACCACCCGCCGCCTGGGCATGACGGTGGCCGGTGAAAACCTCTACGGCCGCCTGCCGCACTGGCTGGATGAACTGGATGAAATCCGCAGCGACCTGAAGGAGAGCGGCTCCGGCCTTTCGGGAACGCTCAGGGTTTCCGCGCCGCTGACCTTCGGCGAACTTCTCGTTCAGCAGATGCTACGCCGGTTTCAGGAGCATCACCCCGACCTGATCGTCGACCTGCGCCTGTCGGACAGTTACGTGGATCTGGCTGCCGAAGGCATTGATACGGCCATCCGCATCGGCAATCTGGCAAATTCCGCGCTGATCGCCCGCAAGCTCGGAGAAACGGCGATGGTGATGGTGGCAACGCCGGCCTATCTGGAGCGCTGCGGCAACCCGCAACGCCCTGAAGACCTTCAACAGCACGAATGCATCCGCGATACCAATCTGAGGACCCCAGGCGGCGGCTGGCCGCTGGTGGACAATGATGAACCTGTCCGCATTCCGGTTCACGGGCATTATCTTGTCAATTCCGCGCGGGTCGCCCGTGATATCTGCCTTGAGGGGCAGGGCATCGCTCTTTGTCCCGATTATGTTGTGGGAGACGACATTGCGTCAGGCCAACTGGTGCAGGTGCTCAAGCCTCACCAACCTGCGCCGCTCGATATTCACGCGGTCTATCTTGAAGGCAGGCGCATGCCGCGCCGGCTGCGCGCCTTCCTTGACTTCCTGAAAACGGAGCCGCTGCGTTTTACCAAGGTCTGAGCCAGCAGACGAAGGCGGGGCTTACCCGTTATACACGGTTCCGTCCTTTGCGCGCCGTCTGCGCCGCCAGCGTGTGCGCCGGGTCTGGGGGTCGGCGGGGTTCGGGACCTTGATTTCGACGGTGAGACCGTTTTCGCGATAGTGCCGCTCGATGGTTCCCTGCAGCTCCCCGATGATGTTGGCATCGATCAGCCGTGTTCCAAAACCCTTGCGTTCGGGTTTGGAAACCGGGGCGGGGCCATGCTCCCGCCAGAAAAGCCTGAGTTTACGCTGCGAACCTGTGCCGTCGTAAAACCATGAAACATCAAGGCTTCCGCCATTGTCCGCCATGCCGCCATATTTCAGCGCATTGGTCGCCAGTTCGTGGAAGGTCAGGCTGAAGGCCTGGGTGGCTTTTTCTTCAAGTTCGACGGCGGGACCCGAAACCTGGTAATGGGTGTCGGCATCACCGAAGACCTGATCGAGTTCCTTCGAAAGCAGTTCCCGAAGGTCGGCCCGCTGCCAGCGTGAGCGGGTCAGTACGTCCTGTGCCGTCGACATCGCCTGAAGGCGGGCAGCGTATGATTCCATGAACTGGTCGAGGGTGTCGGCGTGGTGAGCGGTCTGCCGGGCGATCGCGAGCATGCGGGCAATCGAGTTCTTGATCCTGTGCTTCATCTCCTGAAGCATCAGTTCGCGTTCCTGAAGCGATTTCTGGGTGACGCGCTGGACTTCCCTTGCGGCTGCAAGCGCCTTGATCTGCCACTGTGCGGCAAGAGACAGCGCCACGGCGAGAAGCAGGGCGACGGAGCCGACGACAAAGGGCGTGATATCGAAGGCGGCCTTTTTGAAGGCGGCGCTCGGCGTCATCTTCATAACCCAGGTGCGTCCGGCGATATCGACTTCGCTGGTGATCGCCAGGGTGTTGTCTGCCAGCTCTCTGTCAAAACTTGACGACTTGAACAGCAGCGTATCGGGGGCATCCTGGTCATAGGCTTCGATCGCGACGGGCGATGCCGGCTCATCGTCCATGACGGCGGCGTAAAGGTCCCCGGCGCGGAACGGAGCGTAGATGAAACCGGAAAGCGGCAGGTTGCCTTCGGCATCATTGGGCCCGCCGTCGATCTTGAATGGCAGATAAAGCAGAAACCCGGTCTGCTTTTGCGAGGTGATTTCCTGAACGAGTTGAACGGGTCCACTGGCGCGCGGCGTATCATTGGCAAAGGCAACGGCCATGGCCTCGCGGCGGGCCGGGTCGCTGTACATGTCGTAGCCGATGGCCGCCCGGTTGCGTTCGTCTTCCGGCTCGAGAAGCACGATGGCTGCGCGGAAATCCTGATCGGTTTCCGGCCAGATCTCGATGTTTTCGCCATAAAACCGGGCGATCATGTTCTCGGCATTGGCTTCGTTGCCGGTATAGATCATGCGGGCAAAGCCGATGCCCTGGATCCCGTCATAACGGCCCTCGGTATCCAGCCCGTCGACATAGGTGCGGAAGGCATCGCGATCCACCATGCCGTCAGTT
Organism: uncultured Martelella sp.; assembly: GCF_963677965.2. Taxonomy (NCBI): domain Bacteria; kingdom Pseudomonadati; phylum Pseudomonadota; class Alphaproteobacteria; order Hyphomicrobiales; family Aurantimonadaceae; genus Martelella; species uncultured Martelella sp. The sequence goes on along the minus strand of NZ_CAXXFM010000001.1, from coordinate 995,022 downwards.
GCCTCGAAAAAGGCCTTGGTGGCTTCCAGCAGCGACATGTGCTGATGGAAACGGCTGACGATCCGGTCGACTGCGTCTCCGGCGACGATTTCGAATTTGGCGCGGCGTTCCACTTCGGAGGCACGGTAGATCGAAAACGACATGCCGAGGCCAATGATCGTTACGACCAGAAAGACCAGAGCCGGCAAAAAGCGGGTCAGCAGGGGAAACCAGTTTGCCCTAACGTTATCGAGAACCTTTCGCATATTTTCGCGGACGCCCAATCTGCAGGCTTGAAAGCCTATTCTGTTTCATTCCATGGGTGGAAATGAGGTGTTTGGTTTTCGGTGATGATCAAGCAGGCTAAACGTTTTGCGCGCAGTTGTCTGGCACCGTGGATGTGTCAGCGCTTACCGGAAGACAAAGCGCTACCGTGTACATTCCTTTTTTTCGATATATTGTCAATCAACCTTTCGCCTCATCAATACAAGCGGTTGAACTGACCGGTCTTACGGAACCACAGCGTTGTCCCGTGCGTTCTATCCACTCAATGACAAAGCAAGCTGAAAGGAGCGAGCTTATGAACTGGGATCGTATTGAAGGCAACTGGAAACAGTTTACGGGAGAAGCACAGGCCCAGTGGGGCAAGCTGACCAATGACGACCTGGATGTCGTTGCCGGTAAACGCGAAAAACTCATCGGCAAGATCCAGGAGCGCTACGGCAAGGAACGTGATGAAGCCGAGCGCGATGTCGACAGCTGGATGTCCCGCATGAACTGATCGCCAAAGCGCGATGTGTGAAAGAGCAGCGGTGAAAAGCCGCTGCTTTTTTATGGATTGCAGACTGATGCTGCTGTTGAAGCAACAAAAAAAACGGCCCCGAAGATGAGGCCGTTTTTTTGTTTTCCGATATCCGTGTTGTTACCTGCTGCGCGCAAAGTTGACGATGACGGCAACGGCGAAGAACAGCAGGAACAGGAAGAAAAGGATCTGGGCAATACCCGCGGATGCACCGGCAATACCGCCGAAGCCGAGGGCGGCGGCAACAAGGGCTATGACCAGAAAAACAGCAGCATAGTAAAGCATGATACGCTCCTTTGTTTCGTGAAAGTAGAACGCCTCACCGTGGGCCGGGTTCCGAGACAAAACAAAAAAGGCGGCCGGAGCCGCCTTTCATGGGAACGTGTGGTTTTCCGGTTGGAAACCGGTCTTCAGGCCGCTTCTTCGTGCGTTTCCTGGAAGAACAGGGCCTGACTGATCAGCGCCTTGACCATGTCCGGATTGAACGGCTTGGTGACGAGGAATGTCGGCTCGGGACGTTCGCCGGTCAAAAGACGTTCGGGAAAGGCGGTGATGAAGATCACCGGAATGGAATCATGTTCCAGAATGTCGTTCACCGCATCGATGCCCGAACTGCCGTCTGCCAGCTGAATATCGGCCAGAACCATGCGGGGCTTGGAGCTGTTGTAAAGCGCGACGGCTTCCTTGTGGGTGCGCGCGATCCCCGTCACCCGGTGACCAAGGCTCTCGACCATCTGTTCGATATCCATGGCGATCAGCGGTTCATCCTCGATGATCATGATATCGGTGGCAACCTGACGGGAGATTTCCGACGAGGCTTCATCGATCAGGCCCGGCACGACATCGGGATCGACTTCCAGAATTGCAGCCGTTTCCTCATGCGAGAAATTTTCCAGCGAGATCAGCAGGAAGGCCTGTCGCGGCTTGGCCGGCAGCGCCATCAGATTGGCGGCGGCGCGCTTTTCCCAGGAGTAGGGCGAGTCGATATTTTCGATCTCGATTGTCGTGGAACCGAAAAGGCGTGAAAAGAGTTTATAAAGTGCAACTTTGTCATCTCCGTCCTCTGGGAAGAGAGAGACGTCCTCGATCAGCGTTTCGAGTACGGCGGCAACATAGGCATCGCCAGAAGTTTGCGATCCGGTCACGGCGCGGGCATAGCGTCTGAGGTATGGCAAATGGGCAGCGATACGGGTTGAAAGCGACATAATTATTCAGTCTCCTGCCTCGGTAGGTCTGTTTGGGAAGGCTCAAAGAGCACTTTCAGTTAACTGCAATGCGCGGGCGTAAAAAAAGTTCCGGCATCGGCGGAACTTTTTCTGAGAGCCGGCGTTTTCGATCAGAACACGCAATTGAGTACTAACGGGATAAAACTGGTGAAAAGCAACAGCAGCCTGGGAAAGGGGCAGGCCATGCCTGGCACGGCCAAAAGCCCGGAAGAGGCAATCAGCCGACGCCTCAAGGCGCTCTATCATGCCGTCGAGCAGGAAGAAATTCCGGATCGTTTTCTTGATTTGCTCGAACGCCTTGATGCGGCCGAGTCCGAATCGACGCGCAGCGCGAAAGGATGACAGCCTTGGTCAGGGATGACGATACGAGCTTCAAGCGCGATATGCTGAAAACCGTGCCGAGCCTGCGCGCCTTTGCGGTGTCGCTGAGCGGGCATCAGGATCTCGCCGATGATCTGGTGCAGGATACGATCATGAAGGCCTGGGCCAAGCAAGACAGCTTTGCCGAGGGCACGAATATCAAGGCGTGGCTGTTCACGATCCTGCGTAATGAATTCTATAGCCAGATGCGCAAGAGCGGTCGCGAAATACAGGATTCCGACAACGTCTTTACCGAACGCCTGTCGACCCATCCGGCCCAGTATGGCGCGATGGACCTGCGCGATTTCCGCAAGGCGCTGAACCGTTTGCCCGATGATCAGCGCGAGGCGATCATTCTGGTCGGGGCTTCCGGCTTTTCCTATGAAGAGGCCGCTGAAATCTGCGAATGCGCCATCGGCACGATCAAGAGCCGGATTGCGCGGGCGCGCGGCAAGCTTCAGGAGCTTCTCGATATCGATGGAGAACTCGACTTCGGGCCGGATGCCAATTCCGCCTCGGTGGTCGGCAGTGCATTCGTGTCGCGGCCGGCATGAGGACATGCGGAACGGTCACTGACCTGTCCATTGATTGATAAATTCGGGGTGCTGCGGTCATCGTGTTCGCAGCGCCCCATTTGCGTATGCCCGAACGGATTTGATTAAATTCAGTTTGCGAGGGAACCTAAGCCAGGATCGGGCGTTCATGAGGGTGACCGGTTTTCTTTGGTCGTCACGGTGATCCGACATTCGGCGGGAGAGTGCGCTCTTTCCGCCATGAAAATAAAGAGCTTTTGAACCAGTGGAACATTTGCCCACCGACATTGTCGACGCGATCAAGGATCAGGACCGACTCAACACGCTTTCGCAGACAATCATGCGCGCCGCCGAAACCGATGAGGACTTCGTCGCCATTGTCGAGGCGGCGGCATTGCGTTTTTCATGCCCCGCAGCCCTTATCCTGATTGCCGATTATGACGAAAATTGGGTGCAGGCGGTTCATGGCATGGCGCCCGAGGTGGTCCCGACGCGCTCGGGCCTTTTCGTTTATCCGCTGGTGCTGAAAACGGATCCGGCTCTGATCCTTAACGATCCGGCCGAGCAGAGCCATCTCACACCGTCCGTTCCCTCGTTTGAAGGCAAGCCTGTCAGGTTTTTTGCAGGTGCACCGATCAAGGTTCACGGCGTCAATGCCGGTTCGCTCTGCGTGATCGATAGCAAGAACCATCACGATATTTCCTCTGAAGATGCCGCGGCATTGCGTCGGCTCGCCAATCTGGCCGGCTCGCTTTATGAGCTGAAGGATGCCGCGCGCGGCAAGGTCTCGGCGGACCTTGCGCTGTCACGTGCCCAGAAGCGCCACTCCATGGCATTGCGGGCCGGCAATATCGCTGCCTGGAGCTGGGACCGGAAAAGCAACACGGTGGAGTGTGATAACGTGTTGCGTGAAATGCTCGGTCTGCCGGTCGGGGAGGTGTTGACTTGGCGCCGCGTTCTGCGCGCCATTGCGCCGGAAACGCGCATTCCGCTGTTGCGCCGGTTCAGGGCGGCGCTTGAGCGCGGAGAGGAATATCAGTGCGAATTCAAGGCTGCAAACACGGGAAAATGGCTGCTGTCGTTGGGCGGCGCTTACGAGAGCGTGCTTTCTCCGGAGGAGAGCGGGTCGGTCTTCGGTGTCGTGGTGGATATCTCCGTCACCAAGGAATCCGAGCAGAAGACGCGACTTCTCCTGCGCGAACTCAATCATCGGGTCAAGAACACGCTGGCGATCGTCCAGTCGATTGCCGGGCAGACATTGCGCAGATCGCGCACGTCGGCTGAATTCAACATGGCGTTTTCCGGCCGGCTGCAGGCGCTTTCGGCAGCCCATACGCTGCTTTCGGATGAGCAGTGGGGTGCCATCGCGCTCGACCGCCTGATGCGCTCACAGATCGCGCCCTATATCGACAGCGGCAGCCGCCAGGTCGATATTCATGGAAGCGCTGTCTATCTCGATCCCGATGAAGCGCTGGCGCTCGGCCTTGTGATCCATGAGCTGGCGAGCAATGCCGCCAAGTTCGGCGCGCTTTCAACGCGGGTCGGCGTTGTCGATATCACCGTCGCCTGCAGCACGGACGGCAATGGCACGCCGCATCTTGAACTCGACTGGGTGGAGGTCGGGGGGCCGCCGGTTATGCCGCCGGAGCAGCGTGGTTTCGGCAGCGTGCTGATCGAGCGCAGCCTCGACAAGATTATCGGCAGCAATGTCGATGTCGATTTTGCCGATACCGGTTTGAGGGTTCACATCAGAATGCCGCTGCGCTTTTGCTGAACCGGTCTGAAAAAGACGTTCCGCTCGACAGCCTCTGAAGCATGCCGTTCCCGTCCTGACACATCAGGGCGGGTTTGTTTTTTTCGTCGTGCCGGCGAAAAAAAAGTGATCGGTGCAGGAACAAGATTCCAGCCGGTACGTTTTGTTGGTGTGATGCAGGTGAGAAGAAAAACGATAAAATATAGTAATAAACAAAGCCTGCGACGAAACACCCAAGAAGAGAGGAGTATTAACATGCTTCGCAAGATTCTTTCGACTACGGCAATTGTTGCGATTGTTTCCACTGGCGCGGCTTACGCGCAGGATTCTGCCAATACCGATACGATGAACAGTGAACCTGCGGCGACCTCCGGCATGGATGCCGGTATGGAAACCGGCGCGACGCCGGTATTCCCCGAGCGCCAGGCTGCTGCGGAAGACGCCAAGGGCTTCTTCGGCGCGACCGACCAGCAGGTGCTGGCAAGTTCGCTTCTCGGCTGGCCCGTTTACGGGCAGAATGCCGGTGAACAGGAGCGCGAGCAGGTCGGCGATATCAACGATATCGTGATGGACTCCGACGGCAGTGCGACTGCTGCCGTGATCGGCGTTGGCGGTTTTCTCGGAATTGGTGAGAAAGAAGTTGCCGTTTCATTCGACCGTCTGAGCTGGCAGCAGGGTGAGCAGGGCAACTGGCTGACCATCGATGCCACGAGCGAGGAGCTCGAAAACGCTCCGGCCTTCGAATATGATGATGCGAACCTGATTGAGGGCGGCACGGCCGCTGTTCAGCAGGAAGCGGATCAGCTGAAGACGGCAACCGGTGACGCTGCCAATAATGTCGCCAACGAAACGCAGGATCTGGCCAACACGGCGGGTAATGCCATGAACGAGGCCGGTGAGGCGGCAGGCAACGCCATGGATGAAATGGTTGCTGGCGTGGACAGCATGGGTGACGACGCCGCTGAAAACATGAATGCGGAAAACCCGATGCTGGAAGGCATGTCGGAAGTCGACATGGCCTCGGTTTCCTTCGATCAGCTTGAGGGCGCATCCGTCCTGAGTTCCGAAGGTGACAGCGTTGGTGAAGTGTCGAATGTCATGACCCATGGCGATCAGAGCCAGAATATTCTGATTGTCGATGTCGGTGGTTTTCTGGGGCTCGGTGAAAAACCGGTTGCAATTTCTGCCGATGCGGTCACGATCATGAGTGACGGGGACGTCTACATCGTAGAGACCCGTTTTGATCGGGAAACGCTGGAAAATCAGCCGGAGTTTTCCGAGGAAGCGTTGAATGAAAACCCTGATGCAGTTCTTCTGAACTGATAAAGGAAGCAGTTCGTTGCGGAAGCCCGTGGTCTTCGGACCACGGGTTTTTTCTGTCTTCAGGGCGGGTGTCAGCCGGCAGGCCTTTCATGCCATTTGCCGCCTTCACCGCGTTGCAGTTCGGGTGTTGAAAAACAGGCCTCTATGGTTTCGGCCAGTGCGGGGTCGTAATCTTGAAGCATCTTGCGGTGTTTGTGCGTCTGCAGCATGGCCGCGCCGATCGCCACAGGGCGGATACCGCATTTTTCAAGCAGAGACAGCCCGGCAAGGATCGACCGACCGGACGAGATCACGTCGTCGATGAGCGCCACGCGCTTTCCCGAAAGAAGCGGCAGCATGCGCGGATCGATGAACAGCCGCTTGTCCTGGTCGGGCGTGGTGACCGAGCTGACCGGCATTGAAAGGGCGTCCTCGTACCAGAATTTTCGGGAATTTCCGAGCGGCACGAAGCGCTCATGTCCCAGCGCTCTTGCCACGCTTGCAGCCAGTGTCAGCCCGAGTGTTGGCAGGCCGACGACAATATCCGGTTTCGCCTGCGCCAGGCGTGCGGCCAGATCGACGGCAAGTGCCTCGGCCACTGCGAACGACGCCTGGTTGATGATCAGCGAGGCAAGGCCCCGCTCGCCGCCGTCCAGCGTCCGGATCGGCAGCAACAGTTGGCGGCCGTCTGCAAGCGTTGCCGGGTAGGCCTTTGTCAGCGGCGCATGCGCGTCGATTGAGTGCGGCGGCAGAAAGTCCTGCCAGAAGTCATGAGGTTGCATGAGGGCGATGTCCATGTTGCGGCGAACGGGCGATGCGGGCGACAGCGTTTAGGGCGCTTTATGCATGTCACGGGGTGTATAAGCGTGAAAAACACACTTGCCCTGCCTTTTATGCTTGGGTAGCCAATAGAGGCAAGTGTGCGGGGAAAGGACGGGGTTCGAATGATCCATCTCTACAAGGCAGGCGGCGTCAAGACGGCCTTGCCGTCAGGTGACGCATCCGAACCCCTTGGTGACGATGTCGTCTGGATCGACATGCTCGATCCGACCGAGGCGGATATGCGCCAAATGGAAACGCTTCTGGGGGTGATGCTCCCGACCCGCGAGACCCTGAAGAATATCGAGCCTTCGAGCCGCTATTACACCGAGGGAAACGCCGTCTATATGACGGCGTCGATCGTGATGAATGTGGATTTCGGCCTTGCCCAGCTCACCGATGTCGGCTTCATCCTCGCCGAAGGCCGGCTGATCACCATCCGCCATGCCGAGCCGAAACCGTTTTTCCTGTTTGCCGCCGACATGAAGCGTCTCGATCTCGGTCCCGGGCAGGGCGTGCGTGTGCTGGCCAATCTCCTCGATACGATCGTTGATCGCACCGCGGAAATTCTGGAGCTTGCGGTGGCCAGGATCGACAACATATCAATTGCCGTTTTCGGGGAGGGCGCGCGCGGACGCCGCCGCCCGCCTGCCGAACTCGAGGAACGGCTGATCGAGATTTCGGCCTGTCACCGGCTGGTGAGCAAGACCCGCGACAGCCTGATCACGCTGGCGCGTCTGTCAACCTATGTGCAGGCGCTCGAACAGGTGCACGGCGACAAACCCGCCAAGGATGTGTGTCGTATCGTCGCCCACGATATCCAGTCGCTCGCCGAGCATGCCAGTTTCGTCTCCTCGAACATCTCTTTCCTGCTTGATTCTTCGCTTGGCCTCGTCAATCTCGAACAAAACAACATCATGAAGCTGTTTTCGGTGGTTTCCGTGGTGTTCGCGCCGCCGATGCTGATTGCCGGTATTTACGGCATGAACTTCGATCGCATGCCCGATCTGCACTGGACCTATGGTTACCCGGCGTCCCTTGCCGCCATGCTGTTGACGGGCGTGCTCGCCATCTACTGGTTGCGTTCGCGCGGCTGGTTCTAGACGATGTCACGAACAATTTTCGTCGTCCGATTGCCGTTCTCCTGCAGCTTGACTAGCATAAGGAGGAAAACTATGGTGCGCGCGACTTGACCGGGGGGTCCCAAAGGCTTTATCGCATTGCTGAAATGTCCACGTATGGTCGGTAACGGCCATGGCGGATTTTTGAGAAAGCGGAAAGTATGGCAGAGGACGGGCAGGAGGACTTGGAAGAGCGCCGCAAGCGGCTTGCCAGTGAACTTGGCGCGCGGCGGAAGAGCCAGGACGGAGAGAGCCGGAAGGCGGCAGGATCGTCTGCCAATGACCGGCGTGAAATGTCGAAGGGGCTGAAGCTTTCGAGCGAATTCATGGCCGCCATCTTCGTTGGTTTCATGCTCGGCTATCTCCTCGACAAGTTCGCCGGGACCAGCCCCTGGGGCATGATCGGCTTTCTTCTCCTCGGATTTGGTGCCGGGGTATTGAATGTATTGCGCTCCGTCGGTTATGTGGCTGAGCCGGAAGACCGTCTGAAGAAGGACGGGAAGTAAATTTGGTTCTGCGCGCATGACCTTAGGGTTGGCCGCGCGCAAGGTGAGAAGAGAGAGCTCAGGTGTCAAACGATCCGACCCATCAGTTTCAGATCCACAGTATCGTTCCGATCAATGTCGGCGGACTGGACTTTTCCTTCACCAACGCATCGCTGTTCATGGCGATTACGGTCGGTGCCGCAGCCGGCTTCATGTTTCTGGCAACATCGAAACGCGGTCTGATCCCGTCGCGCACACAGTCGATCGCGGAACTGCTCTATGAGTTTGTCGCTTCGATGCTGCGGGAGGGCGCGGGGACAAAGGGCATGGTGTTCTTCCCCTTCGTGTTGACGCTGTTCCTGTTCCTGCTGACAGCCAATCTGATTGGCATGTTCCCCTATTTCTTCTCGGTGACGAGCCAAATCGTCGTCACCTTCGCGCTGGCAATCATGGTCATGTGTGTCGTCGTCGGTTATGGCGTCTACAAGCACGGCTTCGGCTTCTTCAAGGTTTTCGTGCCGTCGGGCGTTCCCGCGGCGCTCTTGCCGCTGGTGACGCTGATCGAGATTGTTTCGTTTCTCTCGCGTCCCATCAGCCTGTCGGTTCGTTTGTTTGCCAACATGCTGGCCGGTCACATCACGCTCAAGGTTTTCGCCGGCTTCGTCGTTTCGCTCAGCGCGATCGGCACGATCGGAACCGGCGGCGCGATCCTGCCTCTGGCCATGACCGTCGCTCTGACGGCGCTGGAATTCCTGGTCGCCTTCCTGCAGGCCTATGTGTTTGCAGTCCTGACCTGCATGTATCTCAATGATGCCGTCAACGCAGGCGAACACTAGGGAATAAACTCTGTCGGTTCCCGCTGGACAGCAGGGGCCGGCATCGCTATTAAGCCGCAACAACCCATTCTTTCGAAGGAGTTCTTTTATGGAAGCGGAAGCAGCAAAGTTCATTGGTGCCGGTATTGCATGCCTCGGCATGGGCGCAACCTCCATGGGTCTGGGCCGTATCTTCGGTGACTACCTCACCGGCGCACTGCGCAACCCCTCTGCAGCTGACAGCCAGTTCGGCCGTCTGGTCTTCGGCTTTGCCGTGACCGAAGCGCTCGGCATCTTCTCGCTGCTCGTCGCTCTTCTCCTGCTCTTCGCCGTTTAAGTTTTAAGCGGTCTGACGTTTAGGTCACGGCGTCCGTTTTCGGCGCCGTGTCCACTGTTGTCGAAGACCTTTGGAGGCGAGCATGATTGTGACACCGGCTCTGGCGCAGACCTCGGAAGGCGCAGAAGCGCATACCGAGACGACGCTGGCCGAAATAGAGCATCACGAAGAACAGGTGTTCCCGCCATTTGATTTTGCGACCTTCCCGTCGCAGATCCTGTGGCTGGCCATCACGTTCGGACTCTTCTATCTGATGATGAAGAGGATGATCATTCCGCGCGTCGGCTCCATTCTGGAAGACCGGCATGACCGGATTGCTCAGGATCTCGACGAGGCCGAAAGGCTGCGTAACGAGGCCGATGCCGCGATTGCCGCTTATGAAAAGGAACTGGCCCGGGCGCGCGATGAAGCGCGGTCGATATCGGCGGCTGCCGCCGACAAGGCCCGTGCCGAGGCCGAGGCCGAACGGGCCCAGGTCGAAGGCGAGCTTGGCAAGAAACTGACCGAGGCCAATGCCCGGATCGAAAAGGTTCGCTCTGAAGCGTTGCAGGAAGTCGGCTCCATTGCCGAAGAGACTGCCGCCCAGATCGTGACCCAGCTGATCGGCGGGCGCGTGGCCAAGGGCGATGTCGAAGCGGCCGTTTCATCGGTCAAGGAGGGCTGATCATGTCACTTGATGCGACATTTTATGCCTTTGTAGGCCTGGTTCTGTTCTTCATCGTCGTGGCCTATTTCAAGGTTCCCGGAATTCTGCTGCGCTCGCTTGATTCGCGTGCGGACGAAATTCGCGATGAACTGGCCGAAGCTAAGCGCCTGCGCGAAGAGGCCCAGCATGTGCTGGCCGATTACCAGCGCAAGCGTCGCGAAGCCGAAGACGAAGCCAAGGATATCGTTGCCGCTGCCGAGCGCGAGGCGCAGGCGATCAAGGAAGAGGCGCACCGCAAGACGCAGGAATATGTCGAGCGTCGCACGGCCTTTTCCGAGCAGAAGATTCGCCAGGCCGAGCAGGATGCCATCGAGGCGGTGCGCAGCGCTGCCGTTGATGTCGCCGTGGATGCGGCGCGCATTGTTCTGGAAAAGAAAGCAACCCCGGCAGTTCAGTCGAAGCTGTTTTCCAAATCGGTTGATTCGGTCAAAAAGCGTCTCAACTGAGTGGACCGGCAGGTCGTGCTTTTCAGAATATTTCGGCAAGCGCTCCGGCGCTTGCCGTTTTTCGTTTCCGGCGCCTGAACAGGGCGACAGCAGAAAGATTTCGGGAGTTTCTAAATGGCAGAACGCATTGACGGCAAGGCAATTGCCGCCGGGGTCATCGAGAAAATCAAGACGGCCACGGCAGAGCTCAATACCGCAAAAGGTGTCGTCCCCGGCCTGGCGGTCGTGATCGTGGGCGACGATGCCGCAAGCCACACTTATGTGGCCGCCAAGGGCAAGCGCGCCAAGGAATGCGGCTTTCATTCCGTTCAGGTGACGCTCGATGCCGACACCAGCCAGGCCGATCTGGAAAAGGTCGTTGGCGAGCTGAATGCCGATCCGGCCATTCACGGCGTTCTGGTTCAGCTGCCGCTGCCCGCTCATCTTGACGAATTTCCGGTCATCCAGATGATCCGCCCGGAGAAGGATGTCGACGGGCTTTCGATCGTCAATGCGGGCAAGCTTGCTGTCGGCGACCTGAAAACCGGCCTGATCTCCTGTACGCCGGCCGGCGCGATGATCCTCGTCCGCTCGATCCACGGCGACGATCTTTCCGGGTTGAACGCTGTCGTCGTCGGCCGTTCCAATCTGTTCGGAAAACCCATGGGCCGGTTGCTTCTGCAAGCCAACGCCACGGTCACCATGGCCCATTCGCGCACCGCTGATCTCGCGTCGGTGTGCCGCAATGCCGATATTCTGGTCGCAGCCACCGGCCGGGCGGAGATGGTCAAGGCCGACTGGGTGAAACCGGGTGCTACCGTGATCGATGTCGGGATTACCCGTGTTCCCGCACCCGAGCGCGGCGAAGGCAGAACCCGGCTTTTGGGCGACGTTGATTTTGCCTCCTGCGAACCCGTGGCCGGGGCGATTACGCCTGTGCCCGGCGGTGTCGGGCCGATGACGATCACCATGCTGATGGCCAATACGCTGATCGCCGCCTATCGTGCGGCCGGCCTCGAGGCGCCGCGTTTTTGACGGCGGTGCCTTGCTAGCTGAAGGCCTTGAAGGTGACGAGGGTGAAGGTGTCTTTCACCCCGTCGATCGTCTGCAGACGGCTGGTGACGAAATGGCCGATATCGGTTTCGGCCGGCAGGTAGAATTTCGCCAGAAGGTCGTAATGTCCCGAGGTCGAATAGATTTCCGAGGTTTCCTCAAGCGTGCGCACCACGACATCTGCGACATCATAGGCCTGTCCGGGGTGGCATTTGAACTGCACGAAAATGGTCTGCATGGTTTATCCTGACGCGCTCATGGGGGCGGAGCCTGCGGTCCGCGCCGATTGATATGGATTCCACCTATCGGAAAACCGGGACCATCGCAAATCATGCCATTTTCCGACTTGCCTGAAATGCCACGGTGATCTCAAATCTCCACCTTGATATGCTGTTGAGGTGTTTCACCTGCATATCTCAAGTGGAGGGCAGGCTTCGGTGCGCTTTTGCGGATCGCTGCGGAACAAAGCCTGCCGGGCATGGCGTTAAGGATAAAGACAAGAGGGAGACCAATCATGGCCATTACCGATAAACTCGCAGATCATCTCAAGGACAAGACGCTGGCCGGAACGGGAGCCTTCGTTGCGGGGGCGTGGCGTGAACGATCTGCCGACGGCAAGACCTTCGATGTCACCAATCCCGCCAACGGCGCAGTGATTGCGACACTGCCGAATTGCGGCCGGGCGGAGGTCGATCAGGCTATTGCGGCCGCCCACGAAGCACAGAAATCCTGGGCGAAAAAGACGGCCAAGGAACGCGCCTCCATCCTGCGCGCGCTCTATGACCTGATGGTGGAGAATGCCGACGACCTTGCCACCATCCTCACCATGGAAATGGGCAAGCCCTGGGCAGAGGCGCGCGGCGAGATCCTCTACGGCGCGTCCTTCGTCGAATGGTTTGGCGAAGAGGCCAAGCGTATGTATGGCGACATGATCCCCGGCCACCAGACCGACAAGCGCATCATGGTCATTCGCCAGCCTGTCGGCGTGGTCGGCGCCATCACGCCCTGGAACTTTCCCAATGCCATGCTTGCCCGCAAGATGGCCCCGGCGCTTGCTTCCGGCTGTGCGATGGTGTGCAAACCGGCACAGATGACGCCGCTTTCCGCGCTCGCCATCGCCTGCCTTGCAGAAAGAGCCGGATTGCCCGCGGGGCTTTTATCGGTTGTCACCGCAACCAGTTCCTCGATGGTCGGCAAGGCGTTCAGCGAGGATGACCGTGTCCGCAAGATCACCTTTACCGGATCGACCGAGGTCGGCCGTATCCTGATGCGGCAGGGGGCTGACCAGATCAAGAAGATGAGTCTGGAACTTGGCGGCAACGCGCCGTTCATGGTGTTTGACGACGCCGATCTGGATGCCGCGGTTGAAGGCGCGATTGCATCCAAATACCGCAATGCCGGCCAGACATGCGTGTGCGCCAACCGGCTTTATGTTCAGTCCGGCGTCTATGACGAATTCGCCGAAAAGCTTGCCCGCCGGGTCTCGGAACTGACGGTCGGGGACGGCATGGCCGAGGGCACGGATATCGGCCCGCTGGTTGATGAAGCGGCGGTCGAAAAGGTGAAAGACCACATTGAGGATGCCGTCTCGAAGGGCGCTGAAATCAGGCTTGGCGGCAAAAACCACGAGAAGGGTGGTCTGTTTTTCCAGCCGACCGTGCTGACGGGCGTCACACCGGAGATGAAGTGTGCGCGTGAGGAGACCTTCGGGCCTGTCGCGCCGCTGTTTCGCTTTGAAAGCGAGGAAGATGTGATCGCGATGGCCAACGATACCGAATTCGGCCTTGCCTCCTATTTCTTCTCCCGCGATCTGGCGAAGGTTTTCCGGGTCGCCGAGGCGCTGGAATATGGCATTGTCGGCGTCAATACCGGTCTGATTTCGACCGAAGTGGCACCCTTCGGCGGCATCAAACAGTCGGGAACCGGCCGCGAGGGCTCGAAATACGGCCTCGAGGATTATACCGAGCTGAAATATATCTGCCTCGGCGGTATCGAATAGGTGCTGGACGAAAAAGGGCGGACCGTCAGGGCGTTGACAAAGCTCGTCCCGTATTTCTTTCGTCATACCGGCCTTGAGCCGGTATCCAGGGCCGCTTGCTCTGCGCTTTCAGAAAGAGTCTTTGCGCGCAAGGACTTGCGCTTACTGGACCCCGGATCAAGTCCGGGGTGACGGCGGGGGATGGGCAAAGCTGTGATCGCTTACAGGGTTGTCAACAAAAAAAGGCGGACCGTAAGGCCCGCCTTTTTGATGTCCGCAATGGCGGAAAATCAGTCCTTGGCGCGTTCGACGTAGGAGCCGTCCTCGGTCAGGATCACGACGCGGGTACCGGCATTGATATGCGGGGGCACCATGGTTCGCACGCCGTTCGACAGCATGGCCGGCTTGTAGGATGAGGAGGCCGTCTGGCCTTTGACCACGGGTTCCGTCTCGGTAATTTCGAGCGTGACGTGGCGCGGCAGTTCCAGCGAGATGGCGATCCCCTCATGAATGGAGAGGATGACATTCATGCCTTCGGAAAGGTAGTTGGCGGCGTCACCGACGTCCTCGGCGCTCATCGTCAGCTGATCGTAGGATTCCGGGTTCATGAAGTGGAACCCTTCGCCGTCGCTGTAGAGGAAGGTATGGTCGGTATCCTCAACGAAGGCCCGCTCGACCTGCTCCGTTGTTTTCCACCGTTCCGAAACCTTGGTGCCATCGGCAATGCGGCGCATGTCGACCTGGGTGACGGGCGTGCCCTTGCCGGGGTGAAAATTCTGGGCGGTAAGAACGACATAGAGCTTGCCGTCGACATCGACGACATTGCCCTTGCGCAGCGATGAGGCAATGACCTTGACCATGAGACTTCCTTGCTTTGGCGGCCGGGACTATCTATAGACCGCGCATTCCCTTGAATTCGTGAGAGCGGGACTAACGTAAAATCGCCCCGAATTCCAGTGCCAAACGCCTGATTGGGCGCAAGCTGACGCAAAGGCGGAAAAATGCCGGACAAAAACGACCCCGCCGGAATATCGCAGTGGTGGCGCGCCGACCGGCATCAGGACCGCCGGCCGGCGCTGATGGCGCGCAACCGGATCATGACAGCGATGCGCAACTGGTTTGCCGGCGAGGACTTTGTCGAGGCCGACCTGCCGGCGCTGCAGGTCTCACCGGGAAACGAAACCCATCTGCACGGCTTTTCAACGGCAATGATCGGCAATGACGGCGACGCGCAGACCATGTATCTGCACACCTCGCCGGAATTTACCGCCAAGAAATTGCTGGCGGCCGGCGAAGAACGGCTGGTAAGCTTTTCCCATGTCTACCGCAATCGAGAGCGCGGGCCGCTGCATCATCCCGAATTCACCATGGTGGAGTGGTATCGTGCCCGGGAACCCTATCACCGGCTGTTTGCCGATTGTGCGGCGCTTCTGTCGCTTGCGGCCGAAGCGGTCGGGACGGACCGTTTTGCCCGAGGCGAAAGCACCTGCGATCCCTTCGCCGAAATCGAACGTCTGAGTGTTGCCGCGGCTTTCGAGCGTTATGCGGGAATTGACCTTCTTTCAACCATCGGGCCGGATGGTGAGACCGAACGTGACGGGCTGGCCGCGCAGATGAAAGGGCAGGGGCTGCAATACAGCGACGACGACACCTGGTCGGATCTGTTCTCGCGTGTGCTGGTGGAAAAAATCGAAGCCAATCTCGGCCATGGCCGGGCCACGTTTCTGGATTGCTATCCGGCCCCCGAGGCAGCTCTTGCCCGCAGAAGCGGGGCGGACCCGCGGACAGCCGAACGGTTTGAGCTTTATGTCTGTGGCGTTGAGCTTGCCAATGGCTTCGGCGAACTGACCGATGCCGCAGAGCAGCGGGTGCGTTTCGAGGCCGATATGGCGGAAAAACAGCGCATCTACGGCGAAACCTATCCGATTGACGAGGATTTCCTGAAAGCGCTTCAGCATATGCCGCCGGCAAGCGGCATCGCTCTGGGTTTTGACAGGCTGGTCATGCTGGCGACCGGCGCGCGCCGTATCGAGGATGTGCTCTGGGCGCCGGTTGCTGGCTGAAAGACCCCGTCAACGGCCATTGCAGGCGTTACGGGAAAGGTCGTTATTGGCAAGGATCGGCTGCAGGGTGCGCAGTTGCGCGCCGCCGCCTTTTCTGAGGTCCGGCTGAATGATCATCGGCGCATTCTTGGGCCACCAGTCGCCACTGGCCCAGTAGGCCCAGCCGATCCAGGCCTTCTGGTCGTTCTGGATGATGTCGGCCATCTGTTTCAGACCCCGGAGGCAGTTGAACTGGTCCGAGGTGCCGAACTCGCCGAGGAAGCCCTGATAGTCATTGGCATTCAGCCAGTCCGTAAAGCTCCTGACCGCGTCGACAGCGCCCTTGATATGGCTGCAGTCGTCGGCCTTTCCTGAATAGTCGGCATCGGCATACTGGTGCACTTCGAAGGCGAAATTGTCCTGCGGGTCGACAACGCCGGTCATGACGGACGCGTTCGAGGGGCCGTAAAAGTTCTGGTCCCAGCTGTGGGCGCCGGTCCAGGCGGTGCCCGGCACGAAAATCAGGTTTCCTGCGCCGATATTGCGGATTGCGGCAATCGCGGCATTGGCGGCGGTGAGCCATTCCGGGGCTTCGATGTCGTGCGGCTCGTTCATCAGCCCGAAGATGATATCGTCGTCATTGGCGAAGACCGCGGAAAGCCGCTTCCAGAAATCGGCAAAGGCATCGACCGGCACATCGGGGCTTCCGATGACCTTTCCGTGATACCGCGCATAGTTATGCGGGTCGAGAATGACGACCATATTATTGTCGCGGGCGTCTTCGACGGTTTCCTGTATGCGCGACAGTTCGGTCGAATCGAGAACCCCGTTCAGTGAGGGCTGAAGCCGTTCCCAGAGGAATGGCAGGCGGATCGCGTTGAACTTGTCGGAGGCAAGGGAATCGATGGTATCCTTCGACAGGTAGATATAGCCCTGCCCATAGGGCTGGCCCGGCTGGCCGAATTCCGCGCCGGCAACATTGATGCCGTGGAGCGTCATTTCACAGCCCTGCGCAGCTGCTGCCGTCGACGACAGCACCATGGAAAGGGACGCGGTTGCAAGCGCGGCAACATGAAACGGCCTCTTCAGTCTCGCAGACAATGACCGGTCCCGCGAATATCCCCTAGAACGACGCATATACTATGACTCCATTCCGCCGGCGGGTGGCTCGGCCCCATCATGACAGGTGATAATTATTGAAACTATAGCGCGGCGGAACCCTTTCAAGTCAAGTCAGACGTTTGACGATGTCATGGCATCGGTCGTTTACAGACAGACGCCGGAGCGCTTATGGCGGCAATGCGCATCTTTAGGTCGTGGATGTTACAGCGCCGCGACGCGCTGCATAGTCAGATGCGCTTCGAGCAGTTGAAAGCGCGTCCGCTAGCCTCTATGACCGGTCGGCTGCTTGAAAAGGGCAACCAGCGCTCAACGAACGGGAAAAGACCATGAAAGACTTCGTGCTTACGGTGACATGTCCTTCCACGCGCGGGATCGTTGCGGCGATTTCCAGCTATCTGGCGGAGCAAGGCTGTAATATCATCGACAGTTCCCAGTTCGATGACCTGGAGACTGGCCGCTTCTTCATTCGCATCAGCTTCATTCCCGAGACGGGGGCAAAGCTGGATGCGCTGCGTGAAGGTTTCGACGCGATCGCCGCGCCCTTCGACATGGACTACAAGTTCCATGACGGTTCCTACAGGCTGAAGACGGTGATCATGGTTTCCCGTTTCGGTCATTGCCTGAACGACCTGCTTTATCGCTGGCGTATCGGCGCGCTTCCGATCGATATCGTCGGCGTGGTCTCGAACCATCTCGATTACCAGAAGCTTGTCGTCAATCACGACATCCCATTCTATCATATCCCGGTGACGAAAGAGACGAAGCCTGCCGCCGAGGCGCGTCTTGCCGAACTGATCGACCAGACGGATGCGGAGCTGGTGGTGCTGGCGCGCTACATGCAGGTGCTTTCCGATGCGCTTTGCCGCAAGATGATGGGGCAGGTCATCAACATTCACCACTCCTTCCTGCCGAGTTTCAAGGGCGCCAACCCCTACAAGCAGGCCTATCAGCGCGGCGTCAAACTGATCGGGGCAACGGCCCATTATGTCACGCCGGACCTCGATGAAGGGCCGATCATCGAGCAGGAGACGGTGCGCATCACCCATTCGCAAAGCCCGGATGACTATGTCGCCCTCGGACGCGATGTGGAGGCGCTGGTTCTGGCCCGCGCCATTCATGCCCATATTCACCACCGCGTCTTCATCAATGGCAACCGTACGGTTGTCTTCCCGCCCTCTGCCGGGTCCTACGCTTCCGAACGCATGGGGTGATCCCGGATATTTTTTGCATCTGGTTACATCCACGGATTGTATTTTTGAGGGGCGGCCATATTTGTTGGCGGCCCCTCTTGTCTGTCGGAATTGTTTTTCTATCTAGTGTGTGGAGGACCCGCGCCCGCGGGGACGTGTGAACCGGCCGGAAAATTAAGTTTTCTTCATTGGGCGTGTTTTGACATGTTTTTGAAGAATTTCGTCGGTATACACAAAATGCAACCTGGGTATTGATTCGGGATTTCGTGTAAAACGGGTCCATAGCCATGGTGCCCAACCCTTGGCAATGTGGGAGACGTTCAATGTCTTTTGAGACGCTGAAAACAAAAGTCCTGACGGAAGCCGGCCGCATGTATTGCATGCTGCGTTGCTGTCGCGCGGGCGATATGGTCACCGCGACCACACACATGGGTTGAAACAAATTGGCCGGTCGTGTTTTCTGACCGGAGTTGGTTATCATGAAAAAGCAGATGGTTGAATTCGGCGGCCAGCCGGTGGGGATCGTTGTTCCCGAAAACGGACGGCTCAGATTTGTTGCCGTCAAGTTTCACGTTCATGCGCTTGATGGCGGCCTCTACAGCTCGATGGAGGAATTGCGCCGCGCAATCCGCGATCATATCGCGCAGTGGTCCGGAGACGGTCCCGATGAGCAGGTCGCGGCCGCGAGCTGATCCCTCCCGAGCCGTCTGCATTATTCTTCGCTATTGTGTGCGATGGTTCCCCGGCGTAGGCTTGATGTTGATAGCAGCCGTTTTTGGCCTTTCGCAGGCCGAGACCGCAACCCGGAGCGCAGCGGATGACGGCTGGAACAATAGCGGAACTGATGCGTTGAAGGGATCAGTAACCGTTTAAGCATTGGGAGATCCAACATGGCAGAAAGCAAAAGCACCGGCGGACAGGGTTCTGCAGGCAAAACGACCGAGGCCGATATTCAGGCCCAGATCGACCAGTTGCGCGATGATATCGCCGGGCTGACGAAACTGATCGGTTCTCTTGGTGGCGAGAAGGCTTCCGAAGCCCGTGAGCGAGCCGAGAAATTCCGCGATGACGCGACCAAGAGAGGCCAGGAGGCCTATGACCGGGCGCGCGAGGAAGCGATGTCGCTCGAAGAGGATTTCGAGGACCATATCCGCAGCCGTCCGCTGCAGTCCGTTCTGGTGGCTGCGGGCGTCGGTTTTCTTGCGGCGCTTCTGACGCGGCGTTAAGGCATGGATCGTTTCGTCTCACTGGTGGCGACCATGATGGCGGTCGATGGCCGCGTCATGGCGCGGTCTGCCAGGCGCAACTCCATCATTGTTGTCATTCTTCTGTTCCTGTTCATGTCGGCCTATGTGAGCGGGGTGATCGCGGTTGCGATCTGGCTGGCAGAAATTTTCGGTCCCCTTGGTGCGGCACTGACCATTGCAATCGCCTCCCTGACATTGGCGGTCTTCGTGCTTGCCTATGCCTTGCTGATGAACCGTGCCGAGCGTCGGCGCTATCGCGCGGCAAAATACGCGACCGAGGATATGTTGCAGGGGCTTGTCGGCGTCGTTCCGACGATGATGCGGGAAAAACCGATTTCCGGTCTGGCCGCTGTTGCCGGCCTCGCCTTCGTTCTGGCGCGGGCCTACCAGAAAAAGTAAAGCCGGCTTCCGGCCGGCTGCGGCCTTGACGCCCACTGCCGGAACGGGGCCGGCGTCAAGCCGGAACGAGACTGACGTGCCTTCTTTTCAGGCGCGGTTTCCGGGGAATTTTCATGACAATTTCATCCGCAGATTTACCCAAAAACCAGCTTGGTGTGACGGATCTCGCAATCACGCGCACCGGGTTCGGGGCCTGGGCAATTGGCGGCGGTGGCTGGGCGGCCGGCTGGGGCGTACAGGACGACCGCGATTCCATTGCCGCGATCCACAGGGCCGTCGATGCCGGCATCAACTGGATCGATACCGCTGCCGTTTATGGTCTCGGGCATTCCGAGGACGTGGTTGGCCGGGCAATTGCCGGTATGGCCCGGTCGGAGCGCCCCTTCATCTTTACCAAATGCGGCATGGTCTGGAACGACGACAAGCCGATGGAAACACCGCAAAGGATCGGCAATCCGGACAGCCTCAGGAAGCAGACCGAGGCGTCGCTCAAAAGGCTTGGTGTCGAAGCCATTGATCTGCTCCAGGTCCACTGGCCGTCGAACGATGTGCCGCTTGGCGAATACTGGGGGGCGATGTGCGACCTGAAAAAGGAAGGCAAGGTGCGCGCCATCGGCCTTTCCAATCACGGTCTTGAAGACCTTGAGGCAGCCGAGGCTATCGGCCATGTCGACACGTTGCAGCCGCCGTTTTCCGCAATCCGCCGTGATACAGCGGCCGAACTGTTGCCTTGGGCGCGAAAGAATAAAACCGGCGTCATCTGCTACAGTCCGATGCAGGCCGGACTTTTGACCGGGCGGTTTTCGAAAGAACGCGCCGCATCCCTTCCCGAAGACGACTGGCGCAGGCGGAACCCGAATTTTAACGGCGCGGCGCTCGAGGCCAATCTGGCCCTTGCCGAGGCGTTGAAACCGGTGGCGCAGCGTCACGGTGTCAGCCAGGCAGCCGTTGCCATTGCCTGGGTTCTGGCCTGGCCGGGGCTCACGGGCGCCATTGTCGGGGCGCGCAAGCCCGATCAGATCGACGGCTGGATTGCCGCATCAAAGCTGGAGCTTGATGACGATGACCTTGATGCTATCGCTTCGGCGATCGGCAAGACCGGCGCGGGAAGCGGGCCGGTCAGACCATAAAACCAAGAGTGAATAGAATATTTCGGAGACAGGACCATGAAAACCATCAACGGTATTCCCCAAATCGGTTTCGGCACCTGGCGCCGGCGTGGCGACGAGGCCTACCGGACGGTTCTTGCGGCCCTTGAGGCGGGCTATCGCCATATCGATACGGCGCAGGCCTATGACAACGAGGCCGAGGTGGGCCGAGCGCTTGCCGATTCTGGCCTGAAACCGGGCGATGTTTTCGTCACCACCAAGGTCTGGATCGATAATTACGATGAGAGCGCCTTCCGCAAAAGCGTGGAAGAAAGCCTCGACAAGCTCCGCCGCGACAAGGTCGACCTTCTTTTGCTGCACTGGCCGGGGCGCGCCGGAGGTCCGGCGTTCGATGATTATATCGGTCGGCTGGCAGAGGTCCATGATGCGGGCCTTGCAGCGCAGATCGGCGTTTCGAATTTTACCCGCGCGCTGATGGACAAGGCCGCCGGTCTTCTCGGTGACCGCAAGATTGCCGCCAATCAGGTGGAGTGCCATGTTTTCCACCAGAACCGGCTGGTTGCAGACTACTGCGACAAAAACGGCATCGCCTTCACCGCCTATTCGCCGCTTGCCCAGGGCAAGATTGCCGGAGATCCGGTGCTGAAGGCGATCGGCGAAGCTCACGGCGTGTCCGAAGGCGAGATTGCGCTGGCCTTCCTCATGGCTGAAGGCCATGTGGTGATCCCGACCTCGAGCAAGCCGGAGCGGGTCAAATCCAATCTTGCCGCCGCCGACATCGTGCTCAGCGATGACGAGATCGGCCGTATCAGGAACCTCGACAGGGGCGAACGCCTGATCAACCCGGAATGGGCGCCGGACTGGGACTGAGGGTCGCTCGGCTTGGCAGCACTCGCTGTGACGTGCTGCCAAGTCTTTGAAAAATATATCAAAAAGCAAATTTTCGGATTGAAGCGGTCGCGAAAATACGTCAGCCTCTGAAATTGTCAACGACAATGAGGTGGAACATGCGATTTGCGTCCGAATTCGAAATGCAGCTTGCCGGCTATGGGCTGACGACGGCCCATATCCTTTATCGTCTCCCTGATTTTGGCAATCTGCTCCAGACCTATCTCTGGCAGGACTACGACCTCGCACCCGATTTTCCGCAAATGCACAAATTCCTGGATTTCTGGAAGCAGAATCTCGACGGGCCGCTGCATTCGGTGCGGTATGCCCACAAGCGGTTGATCGGCCCCAATGAATGGCGCCAGGTCTCCGGCGAAATCACCATACACTGACCGGTCAGGCTCCGCCGATCCGTTCGATGACAAGCGGGCGCTCCTGCGGATGCTCGGCGGTGATCGTGAATGCGTTGCGCAGCGCATGGGTTGCGGCCGCGCAGTCATCCTCGTTTGCGGCATGGACGAAACCGAGCGGTTCGCCCGCCTCGATCGCGGTACCCAGCGGCTGCAGCCCGGAATAACCGACACGGTGGTCGATCCGCGCGCCCGGCTTTTTTCGTCCGCCACCAAGCGTGACGACGCTCATGCCGATGGCCCGGGCATCGGCTTTCGCCAGATAGCCGGAGACCGGCGCGGCGACAGGCCGGATGATCGGGGCCTGCGGCAGGCGGGTATCGGCGTTCTCGATGAAATCGGCGGCGCCTCCGAGTGCGGAAATCATCCGGGCGAAGGTTTCCAGTGCGCGTCCGCTTGCAAGGGCATCGGCAGCGGCCGCTTCCGCCGAAGGCCGGTTGCTGGCAAGTCCCGCGCCGAAAATCATCTCGGCGGCAAGTGCCAGCACGATCCCTTCAAGTCGTGTTCCCGTCTTCTCGCCCTTGAGAAAAGCAAGCGCGTTTGCCACTTCCACGGCATTGCCGACAGCATCGGCCAGCGGCTCGTTCATATCCGTCACCAGAGCCGACGTCGGCAGACCTGCTCCATTGGCAACCTTGACCAGAAGCCGTGCGAGCTCCATTGCACCGTCGGCGTCCTGCATGAACGCGCCGCCGCCGAACTTGACGTCGAGCACAAGTGTCTGAAGCCCGGCCGCGAGCTTTTTCGACAGGATCGAGGAGACGATCAGCGGCATGGATTCCACCGTTGCCGTCACATCGCGGATCGCATAGAGCCGCTTGTCGGCGGGCGCCAGCGTTGCCGTCTGGCCGACAATGGCGCAGCCGGTTTGTGCGATTGTGCGGCGAAGGCGGGCCTCGTCCGGGCTGACATCATAGCCGGGGATCGATTCCAGCTTGTCGAGCGTGCCGCCGGTGGCGCCGAGCCCGCGGCCGGAAATCATCGGCACGGCAAGCCCGCAAGCCGCGGCAATCGGCGCCAGCATCAGCGAGACATTGTCGCCGATGCCGCCGGTCGAATGTTTGTCGGCGATGGGCCTGTCGATGCCCGGCCAGGTGAGAACCGTGCCGCTGTCGCGCATGGCAAGGGTCAGCGCCACGGTTTCCGCCTCATCCATGCCGCGAAAATAAACGGCCATGGCAAAGGCGGCGGCCTGGGCTTCGGAGAGCGTTTCGTCGGAAAGCGCGCGGACGAAATCCGCAATTTCTGCGGCGGTTAGTGAAAAGCCGTCGCGTTTCTTGCGGATCGTCTCCTGTGCCAGCATGAGCGGCCCTAATAGTCGCTGCCGGAAACGGTCGACTGCTTGCCCGCGAGCACGCCCTGAATATCGTCGAGAAGCCCGGAAGCCCCGAAGCGGAAGGTGGTCGGCATGACCCAGCCTTCACCCATCACCGTTTCGGCAAGGCTCAGGTAAAGCTGGGCATCGCGCACCGAGGAAATCCCGCCTGCCGGTTTGAACCCAACCCGGCGGTCTGCCTCGCGGATAACGCCGAGCATGATGTCGGCGGCCTCGAGCGTGGCGTTGACCCTGACTTTGCCGGTCGAGGTTTTGATGAAGTCGGCGCCTTCGGCAATGGCGATCGTCGCAGCCTTGCGGATCAGCGCGGCATCGGCCAGTTCGCCGGTTTCCAGTATGACCTTAAGGGTCACCGGCTCGCGGCACAGGAAGCGGATGGCATGGACCATCTCGCTCACCGCCCAGTCATTGCCGGCTTTCAGCTTGTTGTAGGGAATGACGAGGTCGATTTCGTCAGCCCCGTCGCGGATTGCCTGTTCCGTTTCTTCTTCCACGGCACTGATCGACATGTCGCCCGACGGGAAGTTGACCACGGTCGCGATCTTGATCATGTGGTCGGCGCCGAGCATCTGCCGGGCAAGGCTGACAAAGCGCGGCCAGATGCAGATCGCCGCCGGCGTGCCGTAGGGCGTATAGGCGCGCGCGATCAGCGCCTCGATGTCCTTGTCGGTGCAGTCATCGGAAAGGTTCGTCAGGTCGAGGAGCGAAAGCGAAACCGAAGCGGCCTGCTGCTCTGTGTGATGTTTCATGGCCTACCCCCCGCCAATCATGCGTTTGACAATGGCAGCCAGCTTGCGGCCGCCGATCGGCGCCATTTCCTTGGTTTCCTCATGGCCGAGTTCACCCTGGCTCATGCCGGCGCCGAAGTTGGTGATGACGGAAGCCGCGACGACTTTCAGACCCAGAAAGCGCGCCAGAATGACCTCGGGAACCGTGGACATGCCGACAGCGTCGGCACCCAGTATCCGGGCCATGCGGATTTCCGCCGGAGTTTCGAAACTCGGACCTGAAAACCACATATAGACGCCTTCGGCAAGGTCAATATCCAAATCTCGGGACGCTTCACGCATCGCATCAGCCAGACCGGCATCATAGGCTTGGCTCATTCCGGTGAAGCGGCGGTCGGATTTTTCCCCGATCAGCGGGTTCATGCCGGAATAGTTGATGTGGTCAGTGATCAGCATCACCGCGCCCGGCGGCATGTCCTGTCTCAGCGATCCGGCGGCATTGGTCAGCAGCAGTTCCTCGATGCCGAGAGCGGCAAGCGTTTCGAGCGGCACGCGCATGGCCGCCGCATCGCCCTGCTCATAGTAATGCACCCGGCCGGAAAGCATGATCACCGGCTTTTCGGCAAGCTTGCCGATGACGACGGAGCCCTCGTGGCCGCTGACGCCGCCGACCGGAAAGCCCGGCAGTTCGGAAAAGGCAAAATACTGTTTGTCGGAAAGGGCGTCGGTGACGCCGCCGAGGCCCGAGCCGAGCACCAGAGCGGTGCGGGGGCGAAGGTCGCCAAGCGCTTCGCGCAGAAGGAGAGCAGCGTCGCTCATCCGATTTCACCGGTGGCAAAGGCATGCGGCAGCAATTCCGCAATCGTCACCGTTTCACGCACGCCGCCGTCGTCGCAGAGATAGACCTTCGTGTCCGGATCGGAGAATTCGGCCAGTTTCTGCCGGCAGCCGCCGCAGGGCGGGCACAGTGCCAGCCGGGGTGCATAGACGGCCGCAGCCCTGATCTTCAGCGCGCCGCCCATCACCATATGGCCGATGGCAACGCCTTCGGCGCAGATGCCCTCGGGAAAGGCGAGGTTTTCGACATTGGCGCCGGTAAAGACCTGGCCGTCTTCGGTCAGAAGGGCCGCGCCCACCGGAAACTTCGAATAGGGCGCATAGGCCTTCTCACTGGCCGCGCGGGCCCTGTCGAAAAGGTCGTCGGCGGTTGCCATTTCTCTACCGCTCCTTGGTATAGGGAATGCCACCGGCTTTCGGCGGGCGGGCCGTGCCGATGAAACCGGCCAGCAGCACACAGGTGAGAATATAGGGCAGCGCCTGGTAGAACTGCACCGGCACCTCGCCGACCAATGGCATCGACTTGCCCTGCATGAAGTTCGAAAACGCTTCAAGGAAGCCGAACAGAAGGCAGGCGAACATCACCGGTATCGGCTTCCATTTCGCGAAAATGAGGGCGGCAAGCGCGATATAGCCCTTGCCCGCCGACATGTTGTTGATGAAGGAGGCCGACTGGGCGATCGCCAGATAGGTGCCGGAAAAGCCGCAGAGGAAACCGGCGATGATGATGGCGCGGTAGCGCAGCCAGATCACCGAGATGCCGGCTGTATCGACCGCGCCCGGGTTTTCGCCGACAGCACGCAGTCTCAGGCCGAAGCGGGTCTTGTAGACCACCCACCAGACGATCGGCACGGTGATGAAGGCGAGGTAGACGAGGATGTTCTGGCCCGAGATCACATCGGCGTAGAGCTTGCCGAAAAAGCCCATCTCGCTTGCCGCCTCGGCGCCCGGAAACTCGATGCCGGTAAAGCGGGCTGTGTTTTCAAGCTGCGGCGTGCGCCCGCCCTGACGGAACCAGGCATTGCCGAGCACCACGGTCAGACCGGCGGCGACGAAATTCAGCGCCACGCCCGAAACGATCTGGTTGCCGCGCGCGGTAATCGAGGCGTAGCCATGGATCAGACTGAAGGCGATGGAAACGAGGATGCCGCCCAGAAGCCCGAGCCACGGAGAACCGGTGTAATAGGCAACCACCGCCGAAGCGAAGGCCGATGCCAGCATCTTGCCCTCAAGCCCGATGTCGAAAATGCCGGAGCGCTCCGAAAACAGGCCAGCGAGAGCCGTGAAAATGAGCGGGATCGAGAGGCGAATGGTCGAGCCAAGCATGCCGACAATGATATCAACCGTATACATGGCTCAGGCCTCCACCAACATCTGTTGTCTGGAAAACATCCGGACAAGGGCCGGGCGATAGAGGAACTCAAGCGCACCGGCAAACAGGATGACGAGGCCCTGGATCATCACGATCATGTCGCGGGTGATCTGCGGCATCATGAAGGAAAGCTGCGCGCCGCCCTGATAGAGAATGCCGAACAGGATTGCAGCCAGCAGAATGCCGAGCGGGTGATTGCGTCCCATCAGTGAAACGGCGATGCCGACAAAGCCGGCGCCGCCGACGAATTCCACCTGCAGCCGGTCGGCGGACCCCATCACCACATTGAGCGCCATCATGCCGGCAAGGCCGCCCGACAGCAGCATGGTGATGATCACCGTGCGGGCATAGGGGATGCCGGCATAGGTGGCAGCCGCCTTGTTCATGCCAAGCGCGCGCACCGCATAGCCGAACTTTGTGCGCCAGATCAGGAACCAGGTGGCAACGCACATGACGAGCCCGATGATGAAGGAGACGTTGAGCGGTGCAGGGCCGAGCCTGGAGCCGAACATCGACATCAGCCAGTTCAGGTTCGGCAACTGGCCGCCGGGGGCAAAACCACGGGTTTCCGGCGACATCGCGCCGGCGGGTTTGAGAACATGGACCAGAAGATAGACCATCAGCGCCGCGCCGATGAAATTGAACATGATCGTGGTGATGACGATATGGCTGCCGCGCTTGGCCTGCAGCCAGGCCGGAATGAAAGCCCAGGCCGCGCCGAAAATGCCAGCCCCCAGAATGGCAAATGGCATGGTGACATACCACGGCACATACTGGTCGAGCGCCAGCGCCACCAGCGCACATCCAAGGCCGCCGACATAAGCCTGGCCCTCCGAACCGATATTGAACAGACCGGCGTGATAGGCCATCATCACCGAAAGTCCGGTGAAAATGAAATTGGTGGCATAGTAAAGGGTGAAACCGATGCCCATGCCGTTGCCGAGTGCGCCGTTCAGAAGAACACTCAGGGCTTCGAAGGGGTCCTGTCCGATCATCCAGATCACCAGGCCCGAAATGATCAGGGCGGTGAGAAGGTTCAAAAGCGGCATCAGGAGGAAAGTAACCCAGCCGGGCAGGGGCGTGTTGGCGGCGCTCATATCAACCTCAAGACGCTATGCCGGCCATCATCAGGCCGAGTTGCTGTTCGTCCGCATCAGGCTTTGCCTCGCCGACATTCTCGCCGGCGAACATCACCAGGATACGGTCGGCAAGAGCGCGGATCTCGTCGAGTTCAACGGAGACCAGTAGCACGGCCTTGCCGCTGTCGCGCATGTCGATGATGCGCCGGTGGATGAATTCGATCGCGCCGATATCGACACCACGTGTCGGCTGGCCGACAAGCAGAATATCCGGATCGCGCTCGATTTCGCGCGCCACAACGATCTTCTGCTGGTTGCCGCCGGAGAAATTCGCCGTCTTCAACATCGGGTTCGGCGGACGGATATCGTATTTTTCGATCTTGTCGCGCGCGTCATCGAGAATGGCCTGGCGGTTGAGGATGCCGCCCCGGCCATATTTTTCCAGCTGTTGATAGCCGAGAATACTGTTTTCCCGTTCCTCGAACGGCAGGACGAGGCCCATATGGTGCCGGTCTTCCGGGATATGAGCGACGCCGATCTTGCGATAGGTGGCGGGATTGGCGTTGACGATCTTCTTGCCGTGCACGTAGATCTCGCCCGAATGCGGCTTGCGGATGCCGGAAAGCGCTTCCAGCAGCTCCGACTGGCCGTTTCCGGCGACACCGGCAATGCCGACGATCTCGCCGGCGCGGACATCGAAGGAAACATTCTTGACCATCGGCACGCCGCGATTGTCGAGAACGGTCAGGTTGCGCACCGAAAGGGCGACATCACCGGGATTTGCCTCGCCCTTTTCCACACGCAGCAGCACGTGGCGGCCGACCATCAGCTCGGCCAGCTCTTCCACCGACGTTTCCGCGGTCTTGCGGGTGGCAACCATCTCGCCGCGGCGCATGACGGAAACCTCATCGGTGACCGCCATGATCTCGCGCAGCTTGTGGGTGATGAGAATGATGGTGTGGCCCTGATCGCGCAGCATGCCGAGAATGCGAAACAGGTGATCGGCCTCCGCCGGGGTCAAAACGCCGGTCGGCTCGTCCAGGATCAGGATTTCCGCGCCACGGAACATCGCCTTGAGGATTTCGACACGTTGCTGCAGGCCCACCGGCAATTGCTCGATAATGGCGTCGGGATCGACCTCCAGCCCGTACTCGCTCTCAAGCCGTTTCAGCTCCTTGCGGGCCTTGCTCACGCCCTGCCTGAGAAGCGCGCCCCCTTCGGCACCCAACATGACATTTTCAAGAACGGTAAAGTCCTCCACCAGCATGAAATGCTGATGGACCATGCCGATGCCGGCGGCAATGGCGTCGTCGCTGTCAGTGATCTCGAGCTGTTTGCCATTGACGCGAATTTCGCCGCGATCGGCCTGATAGAAGCCGTAGAGGATCGACATCAGGGTCGATTTCCCGGCCCCGTTTTCGCCGATAATACCGTGAATGGAGCCCTTCTCGACCTTCAGATTGATATTCTTGTTGGCGTGGACGGGCCCGAAACTCTTGTCGATGCCGATGAGTTCGATTGCGGGCGGTGTGCTCAAGAGCCTAAAACCTCCGAAACGGGGATTACGCGCAATTGCTGTTGCGCTCAAACGGCACTGCCGGGGGCAGGGGATCGGTATGCCGCAGGACGGGCGGACACGGCAAAACGTGTCCGCCCGAACCGGTTACGGGATCAATAGGGGCAGGTGTTGTCGACGGCGTAGTCGTGCACCTCGATCTCACCGGAGACGATGCCTTCCTTCGCCTTTTCGACGGCGGCCAGCATATCCTCGGTGATCAGCGCCTTGTTGTATTCATCATAGGCCCAGCTGACGCCATTATCGGCAACGCCGAGCGAGTTGATGCCAGCTTCGAACTCACCGTCCTGGCTTGCCTTGAAGGCGTCATAGACGGCGTTGTCGACGCGCTTGACCATGGAGGTCAGAACCGAACCGGGATGAACATAATTCTGGTTGGAGTCGACGCCGATCGAGAACTTTTCGGCATCGGCAGCGGCCTGCAGCACACCGAGACCGGACGCGCCGGCTGCCGCGTAGATGACGTCGGCGCCCTGGTCCATCTGGTTCTTGGTCAGCTCGCCGGCCTTGACCGGGTCGTTCCAGGCAGCACCGGTGGTGCCGACGAAATTGCGCAGGATGGTGACATCGCCATTGGCAGCCTTCGCGCCCTGGGCATAGCCACAGCCGAATTTGTGGATCAGCGGAATATCCATGCCGCCGACAAAACCGACGGCGCCGGTTTCCGATTTCATCGCAGCCAGCAGGCCGACGAGGTAGGAGCCCTGTTCTTCCTTGAAGACGACGGACTGGACATTCGGCGCTTCGATCACATCATCGACGATGTAGAATTCGGTGTCGGGAAACTGCGGCGCGATCTTTTCGACAGCCGATTTCCACGCGAATGACAGGGCAACCACCGGGCTGAAGCCCATGGAGGCAAAGTTCAGGATCGCCTGTTCGCCCTGCGCATCACCGGTCGGCTCGAAGTCGCGATAATCAACGCCGGTATCGGCCTTGAACTTTTCCGCGCCGTTATAGGCCGACTCGTTGAAGGATTTGTCGAACTTTCCGCCTGTGCCGTAGACAAGTGCGGGCTTGAAATCGGCCAGCGCGGATGTCGACATCGCGGCAACGGCAATGAGGCTCAAAATAGTTTTTTTCATAACGCAGCTCTGTTCCCTGTGAGTGTGCTCATGGACCCTGTTCAGCGGCAGGCTCGACGCCCCCTCCTGATATAAGACCGGCTGCAGAAAGCCAGTTTGATGCATATCGTTGCACGGCTTCGACAAAATTTCATCACAAAATTTACCCGATGGGCAAAAATGGCGTGCATTGTCCAAAGGCCTGCCTGTCCAGCGCTATTTCCGGCTCAAGCCTGATGCAGCAGCGCTTGCCTGGCGCTGCATGTAAAGGTCATCCCTGACCGAGGCCTGCCGCACTCGTCGGCGCGACCTAAAATTGCCCCTTCAGTATCGTGCGAAACTTGTTGGGAAGCGCACTGTCAGGCTCGCCGAATATCTCGCCTTCTCCTTCTTCCCAGTGCGCAACGATAACACGGCCATCCTTCGTCGAGATCGCCACGCCGGCCGTCTCGCTGCTGCAGGCATGGGGTCTGCAGCCCGTGGCCGCATACCAATCTCCATCCGGGGTCATGCCCTCACTGGCGACGGCCGACGAAAACCGCACCGTCTTCAGATCCTCCCAGGACATGATCTCCAGCAGGAGCGGCTCCATCTCGGCAGATGTCAGAACCTCATAGGCGGGCTTGTCGGCCCAGGCCGTGGCATCTGTCGGATCGGACACGCCGGCTTCCTTGAGCCCAAGCTGCACCTCCCGCACGGCAGCGCCATCGAAGACATAGCCCATTTCGTCACCGCCGCCGGCGGCAAGAACAAGCATGGGGCCTTCATCGGTCATCTCGATTGGTCCGCCGCCGGCGCAGGTGCCGAAAGGTTCCGTTGCCCTGAGCCCCTCTTCATCAAGCGTGACCCAGGAGAAGAACCCGGCGCAGGCGTTTCCGCCCGTTGCCATGAACAGCAGTGCAGAATCCTCGTAGGTTTCGACAACATCCGGCAGATAAGCGGAATCGAGCCGAACGCGCGTTTCACCGTCAGAAATAATTGCCTCGAAGTTGGACCTGTCGAGATCGATCTCGATAGCGCCGGCAGGCAGCTCGACCGTGCGGCTGTCGTCAGCAACAGCGTATCCCGTCAAAAGTACCGTGAGCAATGAAGCAAATGCAACCGTCGTTTTCATGCGTCTCCCCAGCATCGAATTTCAGTTCAGCAACTGGTGGCAAAATTTCGCGGACGAAGCAATCGCTGCGGTTATCAGGCACGGCGGAATGGTGTCACCGGCGTATTTCTTTCATCGCGGAAAGAGGCGGCTTGCTCTTATGCAGCCATTCGTTCGAACTGATTTTGGTTCTTGTAGGCGAGCGATGAGTGTTGCCGGATAGGATTGTAAAAGCCTTCGATATATCGGGCAATTGCCGTTTCAATATTGCGCCTTGTGTGGAATCTGGTCCTCCAGATTTCCTGTCATCTCAAGAAACCCCTCCGCGTTTACGAAGCGTGTCCAACGCCCCGCAGGGCATAGTCGATGGTTTCGTTCAGCTGATCCAGCGTCGCGCCGTCGCGGGCCTGAACGCTCATCCCTTGCAGTATCGTATTAAGAAAGCGCGCCAGTTTCGCGGCATCTTCATCCGTGGGGACCCATTTCCGAAACGCCTGAGCGATGCCTGCCTGAAACCGCGCGCGGCGCTCTGCCACATCCTGTGTAAGCGCGGCATTGTCTGGATGCGATGCGAGCATGCCGACATTGATCATGCACCCGATTTCGCCCTCGGGGTTCACAAGCGCTTTCGCGGTCGAGCGAAGGAACAGTTCCGCGGCTTCGGAAAGGGAGTTGGCGGCGTCCAGATAGGATAAGCCGCCGACCCAGTTGCGGTAATAATGATCAAGGGCATGCTGATAGAGAGATGCCTTGTTGCCGAATGCCGCATAGACGGTCGGGGGCGTCACATGCATGGCTTCCATCAGTTGCTGATATGACACGCCGTCATAACCATGGCGCCAGAATAGCCGCATGGCGCTCTCAAGCGCTGCGTCCCTGTCAAAACTGCGCGGCCTGCCCATAGGGCGTCCTTCATTCTTTTTCATAAAGATCATTAAAAAACTCCTTGACGAAAAATGCAAGCGCTGTTTTATAACGATCATTATTAAAGTCTTGTGCGGTCGAACCGGAAACCTCGCCGACCGCTCGCAACCCCGCCACATTGGCGGCCCCATGCTCAGGAGCAGATAATGACAGACATCAACGCCAAATCCGCCGGCACATTCAAAATCGGCGGCGAGATCGAAATCGCCCGTCTCGGTTTCGGCGGCCTCCGTCTTGCAGGTCAGGGAGGGGGTAGCTACGGCCCGCCCGAAGACAGAGAGGAAGTGCTCAGAACGCTTCGCCGGCTGCCCGATCTGGGCGTCAACTTCATCGATACGGCCGACAGCTACGGCCCCGATGTTTCCGAAGAGCTGATCCGGGAAGCGCTGCATCCCTATGGCGATGGCCTCGTGGTCGCGACCAAGGGTGGTGTGGTGCGCCCCTCCGCCGAAATCTGGATGCCGGTCGGACGGCCGGAATATTTGATCCAGCAGGCGCACAAGAGCCTTCGAAATCTCGGTGTCGAACAGATCGACCTCTGGCAGCTCCACCGGGTCGATCCGCAGGTTCCCGCCGATGAACAATATGATGCCGTCAGGCAGCTGATCGACGAAGGCACGATCCGTCACGCCGGTCTCAGCGAAGTGGGTATCGCGGAGATCGAGGCGGCATCGCAGTTCTTCCCCGTCGCCACCGTGCAGAACATGTACAACCTCACGACCCGGGTGCACGAGGCCGTCGTCGATTACTGCACCGATCACGGTATCGGCCTCATTCCGTGGTTCCCGCTGGCGGCGGGCGCTTTGGCGCAGCCCGGTTCAATCCTTGAGGCGATTGCCGTGAAGCATGGCGCGTCTCCGAGCCAGATCGCGATTGCATGGTTGCTCAAGCGCAGCCCGACCATTCTGCCGATCCCCGGCACATCGAAGGTGCGCCATCTGGAACAGAACGTGCAGGCCGCATCCATCACGCTGTCTGACGAGGACTTCGCGGAACTCGATGCGGCAGGCCGGAACGTCTCGGACGCCGGCTAACCGTCAGTAAAGCGGGCGTAGCCGTCTCCGTTTGACGGCTGCGTTCCTTCCTTCATTGCCTTCCTGCCGGGCGGCCCCTCGGCCGCCCGATGGAGAAGTCTTGCCTGCAAACAGCGATCCGGTCGCTTCGACTGGCATTGTTCATGAGGAACCACATCATGTCATCTCACAGCAAGCCGCTCACGCAGCTTCCCTATTCCGACGAGGCCACACGCTTTCTGGCGCGTCCGCCCCGACTGTTCATCAATGGCGAGTGGACGCCGTCTTCCAGCGGCAACACCGTTGCGGTGATCGATCCTTCCAGCGGCAAGGAAATCACCCGTATTGCCGAGGCCTCGGAGGCCGATGTCGACCGGGCGGTCGCAGCCGCCAGAACCGCTTTCGACGACAGTCGCTGGACGGGCCTTGCGCCAACCGCGCGGGAGCGGCTGATCCATCATCTCGCCGACCTGCTCGAACGGGATGCGGACAAATTCGCCGAACTGGAAGCCATCGACAACGGCAAGCCCAAAGCCTTTGCGGCCGCTGGCGATCTGCCGTTCGCAATCGCCAATCTGCGCTATGTGGCTGGGTGGACGACCAAGCTCGCGGGCGAGACGATCGAGCCGGGCCTGTCGCCGGAGGGCACCTTCCACGCCTATCTGAGACGCGAGCCCATCGGCGTCGCGGCGCAGATCGTGCCATGGAATTTCCCGCTGTCCATGGCAATCGACAAGATAGCGCCTGCACTGGCGGCGGGCTGCACGATCGTGCTGAAACCGGCCGAACTGACATCCCTGACGGCGCTGCGTCTGGCCGACCTGATCATCGAGGCGGGCTTTCCCGCAGGCGTGGTCAACATCGTGACGGGGCGTGGAAGCGTTGCGGGCGAGCGCCTGGTGCGCCACCCGGATGTCGACAAGGTTTCCTTCACGGGGTCAACCGCCGTCGGCAAGCATATCAATACCGCCGCCACCGAGACGATGAAACGCGTCACGCTCGAACTGGGTGGCAAGTCGCCCGTCGTGGTTCTGCCGGACTTCGACGCGGATCAGGCCGCCGCCGGCGCGGCGCAGGCGATCTTCTACAATGCCGGGCAGGTCTGCGTGGCGGGATCGCGGCTCTACGTCCACAGTTCGATCTTCGACAAGGTGGTCGAGGGGTTGGCAAGCCACGCGTCCTATTGGGCGCCGCGGCCGTCGCTCGATCCGGATGCCCATATGGGACCGGTGGTCTCGCAGGGCCAGTTTGACCGGGTCATGGGCTACATCGAAGCCGGGACGAAAGCGGGAGCTTCGCTCGCCACCGGCGGCGATGCGCCGTCCTCGGATGGCGGCTACTACATCAATCCAACCGTTCTTGTGGACGTAAAGCCAGATATGGGCGTTGTCCGTGAGGAGATTTTCGGCCCGGTGCTCGTCGCCCAACGCTACGACGATCTGGATGATGTGGTCCGGCAGGCCAATGACACGCCTTATGGTCTCGCTGCCGGAATCTGGACGCACGATCTGGGCGCGATGCACAGGCTTGCCTCGAAGATCAAGGCCGGCACCATCTGGGGCAATACCCATGGCGCCGTCGATCCGCTGATGCCCTTTGGTGGCTACAAGCAATCCGGTATCGGCCGGCAACAGGGCCGGGCAGGCGTCGAGATGTACACCGAACTCAAGTCGGTCATCATCAGGCTGTGATCCTTGCACGGACCATCGGGGCACCGTCAGCCGCTGTCCCGATGGTCGCGATGAAGCGCATTCGACTCCGGAAAACATGACATGATTCCCGAAAAACGGCTCGGCCGGTCCCGGCTCCTGATGCTTGCCGCAATCACCGCCTGCTCGGTCGCAAACGGCTACTATATCCACTCCATTGTCGCTCAGGTCGGTCAGGATCTGGGCGTGGACGCGGCGACGGCGGGCATCGCACCAGCTGCAAACCAGATCGCGCTCGCCATCGGCGTTCTGCTGTTGCTGCCCCTGGGCGACATTCTCGACAATCGCAAGCTCTGCCTCGTTTTCTCGGGCCTGCAGTGCCTGTTTCTGGTGGCAATGGCGGCCGCGCCGGATTTTGCAATATTTTCTCTCGCCTCGGGAATGGTCGGCCTTGTCACTATCGTGCCTTATCTTCTGCCTGCCTATGCCGCGAAGCGGGTTGGCGGAGAACAGCTTGGACAAGCCACGGCCTATCTGGCCGTTGGCGTCATCATCGGCATCTTTTTCGCCAGAATAAGCGCCGGTCTCGTCGTCGCCTACTGGAACTGGCGGGTCATCTACCATGCCGCTGCTGTCGCCATGCTGGCAAGCTGTGCGCTGATCTGGCTCGTCATGGATGCGGATGCACCCGTATCCCCGCGGCCGCGATATCGCGCTCTTCTTGCCTCGACCGTCCGGTTGTTCCTGTCCAGCAGGCCCTCATTGCTCGCCGGCGTCAGGCAGGTCCTCAATTTCGGCATACTGATCTCGATGTGGATCGCTCTCGCGCTGCATGTCACCGGCGCGGCGTTGCGTTATGGCGCTGACACTGTCAGCTATCTGACAATCATCACCCTGGTCAGCGCGCTTGTTACGCCGGGCATTGCCAGATGGGCGGGACGGTTTGGGCGCGACAAGGCTTTGACGGCCTTGGTCGCGGCGCAGATTGCAGCCATCCTTGCATTGCTTCCGGTAGAAGACAGTCTGATCTGGCTCGCCCCGCCGATGTTCCTGCTGAGCGCCACCGCCGGGCCGGTCGACGTCATCAACCGGATGGTGGTTCTCTCGTCGGAGCCAACCGAACGCACCCGCCTGATGACGGGCTATATATTCGTCATGTTCCTCGGCGGGGGCGCGGCAAGCTGGACCACAACGCGCCTTTACGCCGATGCCGGATGGATTGGCGTGCTGCTTCTGAATGCAGTTCTCGCCGGCATCGCGCTGCTGCTCGCGCTTGTCCCGCGCGCGAAACCGACGTCAGGCGCATGACCGATGAATCGCGGGCCGGGAAGTGGACGTCCGATGTCCTTAGACCTCCGTTCTGCAGGGCGCGCTTCGCCGTTTATTTTTGTATTGGAGAATCTGTGCGTTGAAGCTCAAATTCTTCCTAAATCACGTTCTCAAATCTGCTCCGTTGGTGCTGATCGGCTGCCCGCCGCTCGCGATAGCGCCGCGTCGCGTGCTGGCGGTAGCCCGAACATGCGTGTGTATTCACGGCTGAACTGCGAGGCGCTTTGATATCCCACCTGAAACGCCACACTGCCGACGGTCGCTGCCTCACCTGTCAGTAACCGGCGTGCTTCCGACAGTCTGAGTTGTTTCTGGAACTGCAAGGGTGTCATGGAGGTCACGCGCTTGAACTCCGTATAGAATGATGATGGGCTCATGCCGACCTGGGAGGCAAGATTCTCGACGGCGAAGGGGCGGTCGAAGGCATCACGGATCAGCTCGATTGCGGTGGCGATCCGTCCGGCTGCCCCGGCTAGCGCAATCTGTCGGGCAATCTGATGGCCGCATGGGCCGGTCAGAAGCCAGTAGTAGATTTCGTTCATGATAGCCGGCCGCAGCACCGTCATCGCCGCTGGTCGATCTGACGCCGTGATCAGCCGCACCAGACACTCTTCCACAGCCTTTTCCGTGTCCTGTACGAAAAGGCGGAAATCGCCGGCGGATTTCTGTGTCTTCGGGAGTGACAACCGTTCGGCGACCCGGCGCAATTCGTCGATGTCCAGTTCCAGCCCAAAGCCGATGAAAGGACGCGCCGTGCTGGCCTCGACCACATGACCCAATGTCGGCATTTCGGCTGTGACGATCAGTGACTGGTCCTGTCGGTAGCTGCAGCGGGCCTGCCCCAGCGTCACCTCTTTTGCACCCTGAAGGATCAGGCACAGAGAGGGACGATACAAAATGCATTGCGGTCGCGTCGGTTTGCGGTGACGCATCAGCATCAGACCGGGAATGGCGGTATCGAACATCCCGTCGCATTGGCCTCGTTGCTGCAAGAGCATATCCGCGCAGTTGCGCAACTCCATGCCTCTCCCTTCTCGATTATCGCCAGGCCGTCGGCGCAGGCTGGAACAAGAGTCATAGGATCAGGCATAAATCACGCGGGATCCGGCATGACAAGCCCACGATCCAATCATTAACTTTCACGCGACGCGCAAGGTCGCAGTGAAAATACCAGGATTGGAAATATGACGAAAACTGTC
Organism: uncultured Martelella sp.; assembly: GCF_963677965.2. Lineage (NCBI taxonomy): Bacteria > Pseudomonadati > Pseudomonadota > Alphaproteobacteria > Hyphomicrobiales > Aurantimonadaceae > Martelella > uncultured Martelella sp. The sequence goes on along the minus strand of NZ_CAXXFM010000001.1, from coordinate 957,722 downwards.
GTGATCACCGGAGCAAACAAGAGCATCGGCTTTGAAACCGCTCGCCAGCTGAGCCAACTGGGCCATCGTGTCTGGCTGGGCGCGCGCGATCCCAAACGCGGTGAGGCCGCAGCACAGGCGCTGCGCGAGGAGGGGCACGATGTCCGCTATCTCGACATCGACGTGGTGGACGACGACCGGGTTCGCGTTGCCGCCGAGAGGGTCATGGCCGAGGATGGAAAGCTTGACGTGTTGATCAACAATGCTGGTATTCCCGGCACTTACGACGGGCCCTTGGATGAGGGCGTCGACAATGTTCGCAAGGTCTACGATACCAATGTCTTTGGCACCTTGCGTGTCAGCTACGCGTTCATCCCTCTCCTCAAGGCTGCAGAACAAGGTGTGATTGTCAATGTCAGCACCGGGCTAGCCTCCTTCGGCTGGCTGACCGATCCGGAAAGCCGGTATTTTGGAACCAACCTGCTTGGCTACAACAGCTCGAAAGCGGCGGTTAACGGCCTCACCGTATCGCTCGCTAAAGCACTGGAGCCTTACGGCATCAAGGTTAACAGCGCCGATCCGGGCTGGACCAAGACGGATTTTACGGGCCATACCGGAAATCATGGCCCCGAAGACGCCGCGAAAATAATCGTCCGGCTTGCGACCATCGACAAGGACGGCCCTACCATGGGATTCTTCAACGAGGCCGGCTCGCTGCCCTGGTAGAACATGAAGGCGTCAACGGTAAACCTGCAGAGCGCTAACAATAAACGGGTATTGCCCGGATCTCTTCGTATGCTTGAGGTAGGGCCGCTGCCGGGTATGCTTTCGCAATCGCTGCGGCGGCCATGGATGATCCGTGACTCGCCGACATCCATATTCACGGTTTTGTGGCAGACGATGTTGGCGTAACCGGGGTCTTCAGTGCAGGGGGCAACCAGGAGCTATGTGACCACGGCGGCAAGGATGGCCGTGCAGGTCACGCTGCAGCAAATCTGCCTCTTCCTTCCGCAGGATTACACCGCCACCGCCGATGAAGCAATCGGCGTGGTTTTCGACACCGCCAAGGCAGGCCTGTTCGATGAAGATGGAAAACGGGTTCACTAGGCGTCCTGCCCCGGAATTTGTTGGATCCGATGTCAGACTTTCTGGATAGTTGGAGTGGTTGCCGCTCTTCCTACCCAGCGCGTACACTGAGGATGGGTCATCCCCGAGCAGTCTTCTCATGCGCTCGATCGGAAAGCAAAGGCATGAATACACCGCCAACGACCGGACGTCCGCGAAAGCCGCGCTTTTTTGCTGGCTCCCCGGTATCGGTATCGTACCAGTCATTGAGCGGAATTTGGGTTGTGGTTTCCGCTAGCCAGCGGCCGATCGGAGCCAAAAGGGCGTCTTGATCGTCGCGTTTGCCCGTCAGGCAGGCGGCCCATACGAGCCAGTCGAGCTTTGTATGTTTTGCCGCCGAATAGAGCGGTGTGCCGTATCTGCCGGACATGTCACGATATTTCTGTGTTTCCGTCGTTGCGAGAGACATGGGGAACAGGTCGAGCTTGAGAATACAGTCCCAGACCAGATTGTATTTGAGGCTCCAGCTGTCGGGCATGTCGAAGCGCATGGGATAATGTTCGTCACTATGCTTGACCGCGAGCCAATCGGCGGTGGCTGCGCGCGCGGCGCTTTCATAACGTGACGCTTCAACTGGGTCGCCAAAGTGTTCCGCCAGGATAGCCGCTCCGCCAAGTGCTATTATCGCCTTGATGGAGAGGTTGGTGTTATGCGGCATGTGCCCGTCGAAATCGTCTGTCGAAAGCTGGTTGGCGGGGTCGAAACCGGCCTCGAGCAGATAGTCGGCCCACTGCTTCAGAAGTTGCCAGTCACCGGCCCGAAGCGACGTATCCCCGCCGGCGCGTATCAAAGCGGCAGAGAGGATGAGCATATTGCCGCATTCCTCATAAGGCATCTGGTTGACTTCGCTTTCCTCGCAGCCGCCATAGACCTGGCCGTTGGCTAGCGGATAACGGCCCACATCATGGGGGGCAAAAGGGAAGGTCCAGCGCGGGCTTGACGCATAGTCGAAGATGAAGCGCAACTGGGCGGCCAGAAGTTGGGGGGCGTAAAGCAGAAAGAACGGGGCGGCGGGGTAAGTCAGATCCACCGTTCCCATGCAGCCGTTCGAGGAGTTTTCCTTGGAGAAATGAAGTGGCGTGCCGTCGATATCGGATACCAGGGCATGACCGCCAAGGCATTGCCGCCACGAGAGGGCCCCGAGATCTTCAAGTATTGTGCCGCCGCATTGACGCAGTTCCTTCATAACCGATTGATCGAGGGCTGTACAGCGAGCGTCAATCTCGGCAAACTCGGCCCAGGCCGTGGCGATCATGGAGATGGCTGAGTTGTGGCGTCGACGCCACCAGGGCGGTAACTTGCGGCCGAAATATTCAACGGCAAAGGTCTGGTCGAAGGCAAGCGCCAAGGTCCAACTGCGCTTTTCCTTTCTATGGCCAAGGTCGGTGGAAGCGGCAAGCGAGACAAAGGGCGGACGATAATTGTTGACCGGATTTTCGCCGATGATCTCGCCACCGGCCGCTTTGGCCGGCATGACCAGGTCTATGCCTTCTGCAAAACCATCACGTTCGGGAATAACACCGTCCCGGGCAAAGGCACGGCGCAGGCTGCGCCCTTCGCCGATACACAACGATGCATCGCTTCCAGGCACAGCGGAAAGATGCAGATAGCCCCAGTCCGTGAGTACATTGTCGCCGCCGCGCGTCAAGATGCGCTGGTCGAGCGCTCCGGTCCAGAGGGACGTCACTTCGTGATCCTTGTGTCGCCCCCAGATCACATTACCTTCTGTTTCGTCGATACACAGTGCGGCGGCGATGTCGACATAAAGCTTGATGTCATGGGCAATCCCGTCGGTTGAGCTCGCGTCGAGCGAAATATAGCTCAACGGCCGGGAGAGCACATCAAGATCATCTGGCAGAGCAGGTGTGATGAAGGCGACGTCAAGCCTGACGCCACTCGCCTCGAAACTATAGAGTGTCCGGGTCGGCGTGACGCGCCGCCTTGTCTGTTTCATTGCGGGCAGTGGTTCGGATAAAAGCGTGTCCGTGCCCATCCATCGAAAACACACTCCGTCGATCAGTGCCAACCCGCAAAGCGGCAGAGTGCGACCGCTCCAATGCGTCGGCCATGCATCGGTCAGCCGATCCGTGGTGGACCAGATCGAAAAGAAAGGATCGTGAACGATGAGCGGATAGGCTGGCGCCTTGGTGTTTTCCGAACGGCGCGGGATCGCACCCGCTGTTTCTTGTCTCGACGTGGTGTTCGGTCCGGCGTTGCGTTCGGTCATGATCCGTGGCCTCCTCAGCGCTTTCGGCTCAGCCGCAAGCGTTCCTCAATTACGTGTGAATCATATGATGATCCAAAATGAAAGCGCTTCCATTTAGGGATCTCATTTGAATTTGTCAAACACTGCATTGTCAGGCATCATGCGTTCGATTCTGTTTCAGAGGTATTGTTTTGGGCGAAGTTGAAAACTCCAAAGCCCCTTCTTCGCCGAAAAAGCCGACGCTTGCCGATGTCGCTCGGTTGTCGGGCGTTGCGCCCGTAACGGTCTCCCGCGTGCTCAATACCCCGGATCAGGTGAAGGAGAAAACGCGCCTTCGGGTAATGGAAGCCGTCAACTCGCTTCAGTATCAGATCAATGTGGCGGCGCGTGTTCTCGCCGGCAGCAAATGGGGGGCCGTCGGTGTTGTCGTGCCCTCGCTCGATCACCCGATGATCGCAAGGCAGGTGCGTGTGTTCGAGGCCGAAATGCAGGTACGGGACATTTCACTGCTGATATCGGCTTCAAATTATGACGCTGAAACAGAAGCAAAAGCTTTGCGCAAACTCGTTTCGCGCGGCGTTGACGGCATTCTGATCACCCATCTCGAGGAAGCCGAGTTCGCGCTGCCCTTTCTGGCGCAGAATGATGTGCCGACGGTCAGTATCGGCAGTCGCAGCCAGATCCTGACGCCGAACTGGATTGCCTATGACGATTTCGGCGGCATGGAAAGTATCGTGGATCATCTCCATACTCTCGGCCATGGTAGGATCGGGCTTATCGGCGACAGGCGGGCGGTGCGAAACGGACAAGGGCGAATCGACGCTATTGTTAAGCGGGCAGCCGAACGGGGGCTCGACCTTTCCAGCGAACGAATTCACAGATGTGGTGCCGACGAGACAGAGGCTTTCGATGCGTTCCGGACGCTGCTGGCAACGAATCCACGTCCGAGTGCGATCATCTGCGGTAACGACAATCTTGCCCTTGCCTGCATGGCCGAAGCGCGGCGACTTGGTGTGAGGATCCCGGAGGACGTTTCGCTGACGGGATTCGATGATCTTCAGGTCTCCAGTCATCCGCTGATTTCACTAACCACAGTGCGTCCGCCCTGGCAGGAACTGGGTAGTGTGGCGGCGGAAGCTATGCTGGCCGGAATCGCCGGCGGCGAACCGCAACAACGCCTGATGCCTACGGAAATAGTCTGTCGTGAATCGACGGCAAAGCCACACGCATAAGCCGTAATCCGTAAGGTCCTTTTGTGCTTTCTGCCGATGTCTCCGTGGCACGGTCGGCAAAAGATTTTTTCGATAAAAAAATGGAAGCGCTTTCATTTTTCTTCGAAATGTGTATGTTGCGCTCTATCGCACTACTGAGATCGGGTCTTTCGACGAAAGCTACGACTTATGTGGCGTGGTGAGAACGGCTGCGGCAGATGCGTCCAGGTTGCTCGGTGCGGGGAGTGGGAGAAGGCTTTTCGAAAGTCAGATGAAGGAGGAGAAAAATGCAGTTTTCAGGATTGAAAGTCTCCACAGGTGGAGCTTTTCTGCTGGCGGCAATGTCCACGGCGGGCTATGCCCAAACGGTGGAACTGGAATTCATGCTCAATGCCGGCCCGACGACGATGCCGGTGTGGCAGGATCTGATTGACCAGTACAAGGATGTAGCGCCTGACGTGACGATCAACGTCAATCAGGTTGGGTACAACGTCATTCGCGATCAGCTTCCGATCCAGCTCGAAGCCGGGACGGGTCCCGATCTCGCGACGGTCACCAATCTTGGGGGACTCAACCCCTATTATCTTGACCTGACGCCATATGTTGATGCCGAGCAATGGGAAAGAAACTACGGGGATACGCTGCGCTGGTATCGCGCCGGCAAAACCGGCGGCATTTATGGCTGGCAGACCGACTTGTCTGTGTCCGGCCCCTATATCAATCGCACTCTTTTCGAAGAAGCAGGCGTGGAGATCCCCGAGCCGGGCGCAACATGGGACGACTGGGCCGATGCTACCGGTGCCGTGCAGGGTGAGCTCGGCCTTTATGCGGGCATGGTCATGGACAGGTCCGGTCACCGGTTTGCCGGTCCTGCGATGTCATACGGCGCGCAATATGTCGATGAAAACGGCAATCTCGTCGTGGACGAGGGCTTTCGCGCATTTTCCCAACGCATGCTCGACTGGCACGAAACCGGCCTGATGCCGCCGGATATCTGGCCTGCGGTTTCCGGGCAGACATATGCCGATGGCAACAGTCTTTTCTTTGCCGAGGACGTGCCGTTTTATATGTCCGGATCCTGGAATCTCTCGACTGTTGAGAATACCGTGGGTGACGGGTTCGACTGGGCTGTTGCGCTGGTGCCGTGCGGGCCGGAAGGGTGCGGCGTGATGCCGGGCGGTGGCGGACTGGTGAGCTTCGCTGACACTGAGCATCCCGAGGAGGTCGCAGCCTTCATCGACTGGATGGCCTCGAATCCGGTCGCGCGTCAGTTCTATACGCGCACTTTCCAGATTCCCGCGAACCAGAAACTGCAGGAAGAGGGCTTGGATTACGGCTCTGCCGGCGCGAGTGAGAAAGTGCAGGACGCTCTCAATCTCTTTGGTGAAATGGCGGCAACCTCTGCCAGGGAAACGCCTCAGGCTTTCCGGATTCAGGGTGACAATCGCAGTTCGGCGATGTTCAGCGCTACGGCAGACTATCTCGGGGCCGCGATGAACGGCGAGTTCACGCTCGACGAGGCTCTCGACAAGATCCGCGAAGCGATCGCTCAAAACGAGAACTGAGCCACCGGATTTGTCGGCGCCGACCCGGCCGCTTTTCAAGCAGCCGGGTCATCAAGAAACCTCTCGGAGAACGAAGATGAATCTTGCCGCCATATCCCTTTGGATTATCGGTATAGTATGGATTGGCGGGGGCAGCATCTGGTTGTTGACCACCCGGGCCTACAGGCCTCGTCATGTGCCTGTGTTTTTGATGGACCTGATGGGGTCTCCCGTTGAGTTTGTCCAGAAAAGATGGGGCCGCAATGCCACTCCATACCCACTGCTTCTGCCAAACATGCTGATTTTCGGCCTGTTTACCTTCGTGCCACTGGCATTGACGATCTATGTATCGATGACATCGGGCGATTCTATCCGGGTGTTCAGCCGGCCGTGGGTCGGGCTCGAAAACTATCTCCGTATCTTCGACTGCGTATCAATCCTCGATCCGGGAAGCTGCTCCAATGAGGGGTATGCCTTCTGGTCGGGCATGTTCAATACGCTCATCTATGTCGTCATTCAGGTGCCGGTTTTGCTGGTTGTTTCCCTGCTGACGGCCATCGTGGTCAACAAGGCGATGGCGGGGCGTGGTTTTTGGCGGGCGATGTTCTTCTATCCGGTGATGCTGTCCCCCGTCGTCATCGCCAATATCTGGCACTGGGCGCTTGACCGGAAGGGTGCGCTCAATTTTCTGATCGGCACTGCTTCGGATTCCATGACCGAACTTTCCGCTACCGCCTATTTCGATCTTTGTGTGACGATGCTGATCGCGTTCGCGCTCATGATTTCGGCGCTGAAAACGGTGTCAAAGGGGCGCAACCCGTCGCTCGGCTGGGCTATGGCGTTCTCGTTCTTGTTCTTCCTGGTATTCTGGTGGTCGAATGTCACCGAAGCCATTCTGCCTGACGTTGGTTTTCTGACACCATTGGTCGGTGTCGTCCTTGTTGCAGTTCTTTTGTGGCTCGTTGCAACAGCCCGCCCGGGCGTTGGCATCGCGATGCTTGCCTTCAGCGCCTTAGCTGCTGCGCTGCTGTTGATGATCCAGTTCGATTCCGTCTTCAATTTTGGCCGCTTTCGCCCGATCAACTGGCTGGTTACGCCTAATACCGGCTGGCCGATGTTCTGGCTGGTTCTCGTCTATACATGGTCGCATATGGGGTTCTACATGCTTATTTTGCTTGCAGGACTGCAGGCAATCCCGAGCGATCTCTATGAAGCGGCCAGAATGGACGGCACACGGTCCGTTCGAATTTTTTCACGGATTACCGTTCCGCTCATGATGCCGACCATCATCGTGGTATTGGTTCTGACGCTCATCCGATGCTTCCAGATGTTCGACGAGGCCTATCTTCTTACCGGAGGCGGGCCGGGCCGCGAAACGCAGATGATCGTTCAGACCATCTACCAGACGGCCTTCGGGACTGAGACGCCCGACTACGGCATTGCAGCAGCAGGTTCACTCCTGATGGCGCTTGTGATCGGCGTCTTCGCTCTCACACAACTTTTCCTGACACGCCGGCATTCGGGGTTCTAGAGATGAAAATAATACGCTTCCTGACACGAACGGCCGGATCGGCAGACGACGCCGGCAAGGTCGGAGCAACCGATGTCATGGCCTATGCCTATCTTGCGATCGGCGTTCTTATCATTTTGCTACCGGTGCTCTGGACCTTCACGACGTCGCTAAAGACCGAACGCGCGATTAATGATTTCGATATGCGGTTTCTACCCTATGCGCAGGTCCAGGAGACGATTCCGGGGTATGGAGAAAAGGATATCTGGACGTTTGTCGATGAGGATGGCGTCCGACATGACGTCTTCAAGACCGGGCCGACGCGTGCCATGACCGAGGTCGCCGAGCTTACCGCGCCCCAGACCCTCTTCACCGTTTCCCGGCGGGCTCTTCACCCCAAGGAAACGCTGCATGTCTCGGTCGAGAATTATCTTGACCCGATCCTGAAACGAAACGGTCAGGATAATTTCCACTTCGGCACCTATGTGTTCAACAGTGTTTTTGTAACGTTAATGGCCACGCTGATCACGCTTGTCATCAATGCCATGGCCGCCTTTGCATTGTCGAAATATCAGTTTCGAGGCCGTATGACGGTGACATTGCTGATCATTGCCACGCTTCTGATACCCGGAACGATCACACTGGTTTCAACGTTTTTCGTAGTCTGGACGCTTGGCATATTCGGCTCGTTGTGGGGTGTGATCATTCCGGCCGCGGCGACGCCCACGGGCGTGTTCCTGCTCAGGCAGTACATGCTCACCATCCCGGATGAACTGCTTGAGGCGGCGCGTATGGATGCTGCCACGGAATGGCGGATCTTCTGGCGGATTATCATCCCGCTTTCGATGCCTGCGCTTTCCGTACTTGCGATCCTGTCGGTGATCTGGCGCTGGAACGATTTCCTCTGGCCGCTCATTGTGCTGATCGCCGACCCGACCAAGCATACGATCCAGATCGGTCTTTCGACCTTTACCGGCGAGTTCAATTCCAATTTCAACTACATCCTGGCCATGACGGTTGTGTCACTGATCCCGGTCACGCTCATCTTCGTGTGGCTGCAGCGCTTCATTACCACCGGCATTGCAAATACGGGGCTCAAATGACATCCAATCTTGCTCTCGAACTTCGCAGCGTGAAAAAAGCCTATGGCGCACTGACGGTCATTCACGGGATCGATCTGGCAATCGAAGAGGGCGAATTCATCGTATTTGTCGGTCCTTCGGGGTGCGGCAAGTCAACGCTTCTGCGGCTCATCGCCGGGCTCGCCGACACGAGCGATGGCGACATCATGATCAGGGGCGCGCGCGTCAACGACGTGCCGTCGTCGGACCGTGGCCTGTCCATGGTGTTTCAGTCCTATGCGCTCTATCCGCATATGTCGGTGCGCAAGAATTTGTCCTTTGGGCTGGAGAACTCCCGGATGGAAAGGGATGAAATCAACGCCCGTGTGGCGGAGGCCGCCCGTTTGCTGCAGATTGAGCCGCTGCTGGAGCGGCGTCCGGGCCAGCTTTCCGGCGGTCAGCGCCAGCGCGTTGCCATCGGTCGGGCAATCGTGCGCGAACCTATCGCCTTTCTGTTCGACGAGCCGCTGTCGAACCTTGACGCCGAACTGCGTTTACAGATGCGCGTCGAAATCTCGGACCTGCATGCCAAGCTCAAGAACACGATGATCTACGTGACCCATGACCAGGTCGAGGCCATGACCATGGCCGACAGGATCGTGGTGCTCAGGGATGGGCGCGTCGAGCAAATCGGCAAGCCGCTCGATCTCTACAACAACCCGGCAAACAAGTTTGTTGCCGGCTTCATCGGCGCTCCGCGTATGAATTTTCTTGCCGGCAGGATCGTTGGTGATGGATCGAAACTGCGTCTTCGGCTCGATTGTGGTTACGAACAGGCTTTGATGACCGATCAGTCCCTTGCGAGCGACATGGCGGTAACAGCCGGTATCCGGCCCGAAGCCATCGAAGTCTCACTCGAGGCAGACAGCGGGTTCGAGGTGCGCGTCGACAATTTCGAACAACTTGGCGCCATCACCTATATCTATGCGCGGTTCGCCTCCGGAGAGACGCTGACCGTTCAGCTTCCCAAACAGGTGCCCCTGACGCGCGGTCAGGCAATCTATGTCGATTTTCCCTCGAGCAGCATGCATCTCTTCGATCAGGATGAGACGGCCATCGGCCTCGTGTGACCCTTGCTCTCCTTACCACAATCCGAAAGGCAACAATCGTGGATACCCCTCTCAAAATGGCTGCGCTCGGCATCGAGCACCGGCATATCTTCGGCATGGCGGGCAATATGATTGCCGCCGGCGGCGAATTGGTCGGCTGGTGGAACGACGGCACACCGGAGACGCTGGACAGCTTTGTCGAACGTTTTCCCGCCGTGCCACGTGTCGACGATTACGACAAGCTTCTCAGCGATCCGGAAATCGGCCTTATCCTGATTGCCGACATTCCCGCACACAGAGCAGAGCTTGCCATTGCGGCGATGGAAGCCGGCAAGGATGTCATGACCGACAAGCCCGGCTGCACCACACTTGCCCAACTCGATGAGATACGCGCAGTGCAGGCCAGAACCGGACGGATCTGGTCGGTTGATTTTTCCGAACGTTTCGAAGTGTCCTCCGTCACCCGCGCCGCCGAACTCGTGGCTGCAGGCGCCATTGGCAAGGTGGTTCATACCTGCGGACTCGGTCCGCATCGGCTGAACAAGCCGACACGCCCGGACTGGTTCTTCGACCGCGTCGCCTATGGCGGCATCATTTGCGATATCGCCTCGCACCAGATCGATCAGTTCCTGTATTTCACCGGCAGCGAGGATGCCGAAGTTGCCATGGCCTCCGTCGGCAATTACGCCAATCCCGAAACACCCGGCCTGCAGGATTTCGGCGAGCTGTCGCTCCGCAGCACTAAAGGGCATGGCTATATCCGTGTCGACTGGTACACGCCCGATGCCCTTCCCAACTGGGGTGATGGCCGCCTGACGATCCTTGGCACCGAAGGTTATATCGAGATCCGCAAATATATCGATATCGCTAACGACACGGGGACGGACCATCTCTTTCTTGTCAATGGCGACAGTTACGAGAAGATCGATTGCAGTGATTCCGGCCTGCCTTTTTTCCAGAGATTGCGGCATGACATCGATAATCGCACCGAAACGGCGATGCCGCAGAGGCACGCTTTCAAGGTTATGGAGCTCGCCATCAGGGCGCAGCAACTGGCTGAACAGGGAGGAGCGGCGTGATCAAGGCTGCAATCATCGGCGCCGGAATCGGGCGCGACCACTATGCCGGCTATCGCGCCTTGCCGGAGCGTTTCGAAGTGCGTGCATTCTGCGATCTCGACGAGGCCCGCGCCAGAGCGGTCGTCGGTGACGACGGTGTTGCGGTCACCGCGGATGTTCAATCCGTGATCGATGATCCGGAGATCGATGTGATCGACATCTGCCTGCCGCCATTCCTGCATTTCAGCGCCGCCAAAGCTGCACTGGAAGCTGGCAAGCATGTCATTTGTGAAAAACCGCTGGTATCTTCCATGAAGGAGGCGGACACTCTCCTTCGCCTTGCCGGACAGACTGGCCGCATGCTCACACCGGTTTTCCAATACCGCTACGGCCTGGCGATGGCGCAACTCAACGCATTGCGCGCTGCAGGGCTGATAGGCAAAGCGTTTGCCGCCAGCATGGAAACACACTGGAACCGGGGTGCCGATTATTATGCCGTGGACTGGCGCGGAACTTGGGCCGGCGAGAACGGCGGCGCCATTCTGGGCCATGCCATTCACAACCATGATCTTCTCACCGTGCTTCTCGGGCCAGTTAGCCGGGTCGCGGCGACGCTTGCCACAAGGGTTAACGATATCGAAGTCGAGGATTGCGCCGCCATTTCCTTTGTCATGGAGAGCGGGGCTGTGGCCACGAGTTCGGTGACGCTGGGCGCCGGGCTCGATACGTCCCGCATCAGGGTCTGCTTCGACGGCGTGACGGCAGAAAGCGGCACAGAGCCATATTCTCCGATGACGGACCGTTGGCGCTTCTTCGCACGTGACCCTGTCAGACAGGATGACGTCGATGCGGTTCTTGCCACTGTGGAAGAGCCGAAAAGCGGTTTTTCCGGTTTCCTCGCAGCCTTTGCCGACAAGCTTGAACGTGACGACGGCGAAGCGGTCAAGGCAGAGGAGGGGCGCCGATCCATCGAACTCGTCACCGCGATCTATCAGGCGGCCCGTTCCGAACAGTGGGTGCAACTGCCACTGGATAAAACGAGCGCGCTTTATGCCGGCTGGGGTTCGTCTGAGCCTTCCTGACTGAGCCAAAAAGCTGCGTCTTCTGGGCGCAATATCCGCCTTGTGGCAAAACCCGACGGAACTTTGACTATGATGGGTCCGCCTGTTTTTACGCGTTGGCATCACGCCAAACTCAGTTCGGTCAGCAGTTATGTGGCGCTGGAGACGTCTCTCGGCCTGGGCATCGGGGCGACCATCAACAGACGATATGAGGCCAGATCAACCGGATGTGGCCACTTCGCGCTCAATGTCGGCATCGGTCAGACTTTGTGGAACGATTGCCCCGGCGGCCATTCGCCGCGAAAGACGACAAATGGCAGTGTTGACTGGTGTCTGGATACCGTGCAATCGACCGAGCAGTGCGATTTCGCCATTCAGATAATCGGTTTCAATCGAGCCGGCGGCCCGTTTCAGGCTCTGCAATGATGACGATCCGATACGGTCGACGCCGGCAACCGCGCCTTCCTGCATCAGTTCCTTGCGATCCAGAGACTCGCCATCCTCCCAGGCGATGCCGGCCGCCCTCAAGACGGTTTCGGCCTCCGCGCGCGCGCGTACATACCACTTCGCGTCGGTTTCCTCATCGGTGAGTGCTGCCCCGGTAGCGTTGCGCAGATTGGCCAGAAGCTTACGGTATTTGCTCTGCATTACCTCGTCGCTCGAACTGGCGACGAACCCCGCTGCGTTCAGAATGTCGCAAAGGCCAATGGTGACGTCATCAATGCCGCGCGGATAACGGCCAATGTCGAACAGGCCGCGTTTCGGAGTGCCGAACGCGGCGACCGCGCCTGCAACCTGATAGACGGCGGGCATCATCACAGTCACGCCGTAGACATTCGGAAAATAGCGCTGCGCCATCCGTTCGTTGGCCACGCCATTCTGAAAACAGAACACGGCTTGATCGAAGACCCCGGTTTCTGCAAGACGTTCCAGCGCTGCGGGACTATCCTGGCTTTTCATGGTCATCAGGATTACGTCATCCGGTTGGAAGTCGACCTCCGAGGGATCCGAATGAACCGCGAAGCGGGCTGTTTCGATGCCTTCCGGCGTATGCAAGGCTAGACCCGTTTCGCGGACGGCGGCAAGTTGGCGGCCGCGCGCGATGGCGACGACGTCATGGCCTGTCAGCGCCAGTCTGACCGCAATCGCGCCGCCGATCGCTCCGATACCGTAGATAATGATGCGCATGAATGTCTCCAGAACGTCGACCGGTGATAGAAGGCAATGGGCAGGAAGTGCCGGACGGTATTTGCAGGATGCACTAATATTATAACAGGCATGATACTGAGGTCCAATGTCCGCATCGCGACCCTTTCTCGTCAGTTGGACAAGTCGCCGTTTTTCAGCGCTCGGGGTGTGCGTGCCGAACGATAGTTGTGGCGTGCAGCAATCTGCCCGGTGCAACACTACAGCCTTGAACGATTGCCATATGACTGTTTCGCTTTTCCGTGCGGGGGGGTGTCCATATTGTGGACAGGTTTGCCGGGGCCAAGCCGCCAGACCGTTTCATTTCGAGTCCCGCCGCTCTGGATTCCGGCGGACTAACCTCACAAACGAGAGAAGCCAATGAAATATTATGCACTCCCGAACGCCGAGCTCGAGGTCTCAAGCATCATTCTCGGCCTGATGCGCATTGCCGAGATGGACAACGCAAAAATCCGCGAACTCTTTGACGCGGCGCTCGAGGTTGGTATCACCTGCTTCGATCATGCCGATATATATGGCGGAGCCCCGCATCGGTGCGAAACTCGTTTTGCCGAGGCCGTCGAACTGTCGGCCGGTGAGCGCGAGCACATCATGATCCAGAGCAAGGTTGGCATTCGCAAGGGATATTTCGACTTTTCGAAGGAACATATCCTGAAAACGGTCGACGGTTCGCTCGCCTCGCTGAAAACAGACTATCTCGATGTTCTCTTGCTTCATCGCCCGGATACGTTGGTCGAGCCGGAGGAGGTTGCTGATGCTTTCGATAGGCTGTATAGCGCCGGCAAGGTGCGCGCTTTCGGCGTCTCGAACCATACGCCGGGACAGATTGAGTTGCTCGCCGCCGCCGTTGCGCAGCCGCTCCTTTTCAATCAGGTACAGTTCAGCATCACCCACGCCAACCTTGTCGCGCAGGGTATCGCCGCAAACATGACGGGGCTTGAGCAGTCGATATCGCGGGATGTGGGACTTCTCGACTATTCGCGCCTCAAGGGTATGATGCTTCAGGCGTGGTCGCCATTCCAGAAAGGCTTTTTCGGTGGTGTTTTCGTAGGCGACCGCGACAACTATCCCGAACTCAATGATGTTCTCGACGAATTGGCGGCGAAATATGAAGTAACCCCCACCGGAATTGCGGTTTCCTGGATCACGCGTCATCCGGCGAACATCCAGGTTGTTCTCGGCACAACCAGTTCTCAGCGCGTGCGTGACAGCGTGGCCGGCTCCGACGTCATGCTGACCCGTGAGGAATGGTATCACCTGTTCCGGGCCGCGGGTAATATACTTCCCTGACAATCGGAAAATGCAGGCTACTCCGGCGTGTGGCGTTGTGTGCTCTCGCGAGCGATGAGCTCGCCTTCGACAAAGCGTCTGGCCGATTCGATCTCGCCGTCACCGGATAGCGCTTCGAGCGCGAGTTCGGCCATTTCTGCGTGCGGCAGCGTGATTGTCGAAAGTGTGGGAGAGGGCCAGGCGGCGACCTCGCGGTCGTCATAGCCGATGATCAGGATATCTTTCGGGCAGGTGATGGCTGATCCCGGTAGAGCCGAAAGCGCGCCGCGCGCCATGAAATCATTGTGACAGAAGATCGCGTCAGGGGGGCGGGTTTCGCAGAGCCAACGACCGGTGAGTTCGCGCGCATGGCCGTAATTCCAGGCACCGGGATCGACGGCGAAGGGGGAAAGGTTCACTTCGGCTAGGGCGGTCTCAAACCCTTGCAGGCGCTCGCGTGTGTCAACCTGCCAAGGATCTCCCGTAATCGTAGCGATACGGCGGCATCCTCTTTCGATCAGGTGTCGGGCAGCGGCATAACCGCCGCTCCGACTGTCGCCGACAATGGCATGCCCCCTGCCATCCTCCCGCTGGCAATTGACGAAGACATGCCGGAACATGTCGAGCTCAATCGCCGGTGTGACCATGGCGTTGAAGCTCATGGCATAGATGACGCCTTTGACGCCGTAATTGCGAAAGTCGACCAGAGCGGCGCGTTCGCGTTCGGGTGTGCCTCCGGTCATCTGGATGACGATCCGGCTGTTGCGGGCTTCCGCCGCGGTCTGCAGGTCCTCCAGAAGGTTGATTGGATAGGCGGCGGAAATCTCGTTGATCAACACGCCGATAACTGAGGTTCTGCTGCCGTCGCGATTGAAGGTTGAGGGCAGGGACACGTAACCCAGTTCGCGCGCCACGCGGAATACATGCGCACGCGTGGCGTCGGGGATGCGCGCTTCCAGAACGTGGTTCAGGACCAGCGATACCGTGGTCTTCGAAACATCGGCGGCTTTCGCCACATCGGACATTCTCACTCTTTTTGACATGGCGATTTTGTGGCCCGGAAATACCGTCTTGACAAGTCCAGGCTCGTGTTTCAAGGTGATAAACAAGTTTAGCAAAGCTTTGCCTAACGTGCGAAATGCACTCACCTGCGGGCGACGAATAGACGGGAGGGAGACTTTCGGACGCGGGCCGCAGGGCCAGCGGATCGAATTTCCAGAAATGGTATGACAACAATCACTGCAATGGACGAAACGGCGCTTGCGCCCAATCCGCGTATGACGCGCGAAAACTGGACCTCGCTCGACGGAGAATGGGCGTTTGCCCATGATGACGCGGATGAGGGCATTCACAACGGCTGGAGTGACGGCGGAATTGTCTTCGACAAGCGCATCACCGTGCCCTATCCGCCGGAATCGGTCGCTTCCGGCATCAACGCCAAGGGCTTCCATCCGGTTTCCTGGTATGGCCGACAGTTCGAAACGCCTGCGATGACGGAAGGCGAACGCCTCATCATCACCTTCGGTGCGGTCGATTATGCTGCCAGTGCCTGGGTCAATGGCAAGCTGGTGGCCACGCATGAAGGTGGGCACACGCCGTTTTCGGCCGATATCACCGAAGCGCTTGCGGCCGAGGGCCCACAGTCGCTCGTCGTGCGTGCCGCGGACCCGTCGTCTGATGTGCGCATTCCGCGCGGTAAGCAGGATTGGCGGGAGAAGCCGCACGACATCTGGTATAATCGTACTTCCGGCATCTGGCAGCCGGTCTGGCTGACGGTAGTGCCGAAACTGCACCTTACCGATCTCGCTTTCGTTGCCGATATCGCCAATGGCCGGGTGAAATGCGAAGTGCGGCTTTCCGCTGCGCCCAGGACGGCGGTGCCGCTCAGGGTGAGACTTTCCGCCGGCGAGACGCTTGCCGACGTGACCGTGATGATTGACGACAGCGAAGCCGAATTCGACATTGCGATAGCGGCGCTTCGCCACGGTATGGATCGCAATCGCCTGATCTGGTCGCCAGGTAATCCCGCCCTGATCGACGCGGAGCTTACGCTCGATGGCAGAGACCGGCTGCAAAGCTATCTCGGACTGCGCACGGTGGGGACCGACCACGGCCGCTTTCTGCTGAACGGGCAGCCGAAATTCTTGCGTCTCGTTCTCGGACAGAACTACTGGCCGGACACTCATCTCGCTGCAAGGCCGGGCGAGCTGCGCCGAGAGGTTGAGCATATCAAGGCGCTTGGCTTCAACGGCGTGCGCGTGCATCAGAAGATCGAGGATCCGCGCTTCCTCTACTGGTGCGACAGGCTGGGCGTCATGGTCTGGGAAGAGATGCCAAGCGGTTATGCCTATTCCTCTTCGCTGGTGGAACGTGTGAGCTGCGAATGGAGCGAGGTCATCCGCCGCGACAAGGGGCATCCCTCGATCATTGCCTGGGTTCCGCTTAACGAAAGCTGGGGCGTTACTGACATTTCCGAGCGCGAGGACCAGCAGCATTTCGCAAATGCGCTCTATCACCTCACCAAGGCCCTCGACCCGTCGCGGCCGGCAATTTCCAACGATGGCTGGGAGCTTGGTGTGACCGATATCATTTCCATCCACGATTATGCGCCGGACGGCGCGGAACTGGCGACGCGTTACGGCGATGGCAAGGGGCTTACAAGGATGATCGCGGGCATCGGCCCGGCCGGTCGGCCACTGCTGCTCGATCGGGGCGCGGCCGGTGATCGCCCAGTCATGCTGACGGAATTCGGCGGCGTTTCCTTTACGCCAAAACAGGGTGTCGAATGGCATGGTTATGCTACCGTTGCCGATGAGGCTGCGCTCGAAGACAGGTTGGTCGAGATGTTCACAGCGATTGCTTCCGTGCCGAATCTGATGGGATATTGCTACACGCAATTGACCGACACGCTGCAGGAAGCAAACGGGCTGCTTTACGATGACCGGACACCGAAGCTTGCGGTTGAAAATCTGCGTCGTGCTATCACGTTACCCGCTGCCGCCTTCCCGCCTGAACGGGTACACGCCGAGCGGGAATTCGCCAGAGCGCGTTCGAAGGGCAAGGCAGAGTAGTCTTCCGGCATAAGACGGTCGCCGTTCAGACGGCGACCCGCTTTCACACCCTGCATCGTGAAAACTGCGGCCGGTTTGCGAACCGGCCGCAGTTTTCAATCCCGCATCAGCGGTTTCGGCGCAGAATGCGCTGTGTCGCATCATTGGCATTGGCGACAGATTCTTCCGGTGGAATGCCGGCCTGCCACATCGTCGAAAGCTCGGCGGCGACGTCGTTGAAAATGCCGCGGGCATTCTTGACCGGAGGCAGGGAACGTGCCGCGTCCGCAGTGCCGGCGTAACCCGTGCGATCGGGCAACGCACGGAATTCCTCGCTTTCGATGACCGAGCGGCGGACCGGTAGATGGCCGGTGCGCGCCCACTGGTATCCGTTTTCGTTCAGGAAGGTCAGGAATGCGATTGCGGCTTCCTCCTCTTCCGGCGTCCGGCTTTCGTCTGTCGGGATGAACCAGGTGTGCGAGTTCGAGAAAACGCCCGGTTCGTCGAAGAATGTCGGTATGTCGTAAACGGCATAATCGATCAGTCCCGTGCCGTTTTCCGCCTGTGTGGCGTAGCTGTTGACGACCCAGGTGCCATTGATGAAGAGACCAGCGTCGCCATTCAGGAATGCCTGCTCAGCGCCGTTGTAGTCGAGGCCGGGGTCGATCAGGTCATTGTCGTATAGTGCCTTGATGAATTGCGCCGCCCTCAGTCCTTCTGGCGTGTCGACCGTCGCGGTTTTGCCGTCCTCGCTCACGAGGTCATCGCCCTGCTGCCAGATCAGGCTCATGAACAGGCGCATGCTGGACACATCTGTAGCCTGACTTTCCATGGCGATGTAATGCTTGCCGGTTTTCTCCTGAAACGTTTTGCCCATGGAAATGACCTCGTCCAGCGAGGTCGGAAGCTTGGCGGAACCGTCTTCGTTCACCAGCCCTGCTTCCTTCATCAGTCCGAGATTGACATGCATGAGAACGGCGTGAATGTCGAAGGGTAGCGCGTAGATTTCGCCGTCGCTCGTGACGCTGTTGCGGGCCTGGTCGACCCAGTCCTCAGGATCGACGCCGGCTGCGGCAAGCTGCTCGCCAATGGGAGTCGCCAGTCCCCGGTCGGTGTAGTTGACAAGATCGGACGCATGCATGACGCCGATATCCGGAATATCGCCTGTCGTATAGGACGCAGAAAGCTGGGTATAGTAGGCACCCCAGTCGACGGTTTGGGTGTCGACATGCGCGCCGATCTTGTTTTCGGCATTGAACTGATTGGTGAGCGCGGTTATGATTCCGCATTCGCCATAGGCGTCATCGGGATTGGTTACGGTGCCGAACTCGGCTTGGCAATCGCCGAAGAAACGGACAAGCTTGATGTCGGCCGCTGAAGCCATTGTCGTCGTCGCCATCAGCGAGAGCGCGACAAGGCTCGCTCTTTTACTCAACTCATTCATCGGGTACCTCCTCCTTTGATAATGCGGTTGCGCCGGAAATCCGGCCTTATTTCCCGGCGCTCATGGCCACTCCCGCCACGATGTAGCGCTGGAAAATCACGAACAGCAGCACGATGGGCGCGGAAGCAAAGACGGCGGAGGCCATCAGCGTTCCTATCCCCTCGGACTGTGCGAAATTGCTCTGGATCGATGCGAGGCCAACCGTGACGGTGTACATGTCCTTGTTGGTGGCCGAGACCAAAGGCCAAAGATAGTCGTTCCAGGCATGAAGAAATGTGAAAAGTCCGAGCGTCGTCAGCGCCGGCAGCGATAGGGGCAGCATGATTTTCGTGAAGATCGTGAAGTGTCCGGCATAGTCAAGACGGGCGGCTTCCTCCAACTCCTTGGGTACGGCCCGGAAGAACTGTGTCATCAGGAAGACGCCGATCGGCGCGGCCAGGCGCGGCGTTACCAGAGCCGTGTAACTGTTGTGCATGCCCCAGTCCGCGAACATCGTATGCAGCGGAATGAAAATAACCTGTTCGGGCACCATCAGGCCGGCGATGACGAGCACGAAAAGAACCGGTTTGAAGGGAAAATCGAGACGGGCAAAGGCGTAGCCCGCCATTGATGAAATCATCAGCACCAACGCGGTCATTGTCGTCGAGACGATTGCCGAGTTTAAAAGCCAGCGTGGAACCGTCGCGATCTTGATGACGTTGATGAAGTTCTCAAGCGTGAACGGGTAGGGTAACAGACCGGCCGTGGAACGCATCAGCTCTTCGTTCGGTTTGAACGACATCACCAGCACCCATAACATAGGTATCAGCCAGACGATCGCGAAGGCGATTGTTACAAGCAGGATGAGCTTGTCGACTGGACGGCGCGGCATCAGGCGCGCGCGTTTGGCGTCAGTCATCGGAATCCTCCCCCCTTCTGCCGATCCACAATTGCAGCATCGAGAAGACCAGCATGATGACGAATAGCGCCAGCGCGATGGTGGTGGCGTAGCCGATCTGCCAATCGCGGAAACCGGTGTTGTAGATGTACATGACGATGGTTTCTGTGCTGTGTGCGGGGCCGCCATTGGTCATAAGCTGCGCCTGTCCGAAAATCTGGAATTGCAGCACGATCTGCAACACCAGGACCAGAAGCATGGTGCGGCGAATGCCGGGCAGCGTGATCGAGACGAATTTCTGCCATCGGCTTGCGTGATCAAGCTCGGCGGCTTCATACAGTTCGCCGGGAATCTGGCCCAACGATGCGAGAAACAGGGCCATCGGCAATCCGATCCCCCACCAGAGCGTAGCAATCACCAGCGAAGGCATCGCCCAGGTGAGGCTGCCAAGAAAATTGATCGGTTCAAGACCGAATGCGGTAAAGACCGGGGCGATCAATCCACGATCAGGTGCAAGCACCATGCCCCAGACAAGGGTCACGACCGTTACCGAGAACACCGAGGACGAGAAAAATACAGGCCGGAGAAAGGCGCGTATGCGGTCCTGGCCCCGAAGCGCCAGCGCCAGCAGCAGCGAAAGCGCAGTCATTGACGGAACAGCCATAATGACAAAGCGGAACGTATTGCCCGCTGCACGCCAGAATGCTGAATCGTACCAGAGGTCCTCATAGTTGAAGAACCCGATCCATTCGCGGTAACCGCCGGCAAGTTCCCAGTCATGAAAGGAGATGTAGATGCCCTTGAACAGCGGAAAGACCAGAAAAATAGCATAAAGTGCCATGAACGGCCCGAGGAAGGCCAAGGCCGCGAGCTTGTCTTTGTGCCGACGCCGTTTCAACGGCGGTGTGGACTGAATCTCATCGGCCGGGAGCGTGGCGGTGCCGCCTGCGCCGGTCCTTGCATCGGTCATGTTCATGCCGCGTTTTCCTTGCCGGAAAGGCCGGCGCCGACGGCACGGCCCTCGCCGTTGAAGACATGCAACGCGCCGTCTGCTGAAAAGCGAACGGTCTCTCCGATGGCCGGAACGGCGCGGTCCCTGCTTTCGGAGACGATTTGAATGCCCTCCTGCGTCGTTGCATAAAGCAGAACGACGCTGCCGAGCTGTTCGATAAGCGAGACGGTTGCCGATATCGGACCGTCCGGCGAGATTGTCAGGTTTTCGGGCCGGATGCCGAGGGTGACCGGGTCGCCCGTGCGAAGCTTGCCGGCAAGGGCGGTTGCGCTTATCCTGTCGCCGGCGGTTGTGCAAACGACAATTGCACTGTTTTCGACGCTGTCGACGTGGCCAGTCAGGAAATTCATCTTCGGTGCGCCGATGAAGCCCGCCACAAACAGATTTTCCGGGGTGTCGTAAAGTTCCAGCGGCGCGCCGATCTGCTCGATGCGGCCCTCCCGTAGCACGACGATCCGGTCGGCCATGGTCAGTGCTTCCGTTTGGTCATGAGTCACGTAGATCATTGTCGCACCGAGGCGGGCGTGGAGCTGGGACAGTTCGGTCCGCATCTGCACTCGCAGCGCGGCATCGAGATTGGAGAGCGGTTCGTCGAACAGGAAGACCTGCGGTTCACGCACGATCGCGCGGCCGATGGCGACCCTTTGGCGCTGGCCGCCGGAAAGCTGTCTGGGCTTTCGCTCCAAGTAATCCGTCAGTTGCAGCGTCGCGGCGGCCGATTCCACGGACCGGATGATTTCATCCTTTGCCACCCCCAGATTGCGCAGACCGAAGCCCATGTTCTCACGCACCGTCATATGCGGATAGAGCGCATAGTTCTGAAACACCATGGCAACGCCGCGATCGCGCGCGGCGACATCGTTCATGGCTCGCCCGCCGATCGAGAGTTCGCCGGCGGATATGTCTTCCAGACCGGCGATCATCCTCAGAAGCGTCGACTTGCCGCAGCCCGAAGGTCCGACAAAAACGACGAATTCGCCCGGCACGATGTCAAGTGTCGCTCCGAAGATGACCTCGATCGCGCCATAGGATTTGCGTAAACCCTTAAGGCTCACTCCGCTCATACAACTCCTCCCTTTCACCCGCGTTGCCGTTGTCGCGCGGGCTTATTCAAACTGGCTGCCGCTGGGCTGCGGTTTTTGCTATTCGCCTGCCTGCAGCACGGCTGTGCCCGGTGGAACGGCAGGTCCGAATTCCATCGTTTCGGACCTGAGAATGCAGCGGTCGTCGTCCGTCCAGTGCGTTTCGTAATAGCTGGAAGCGCGGAACCCGTCGCCGATGCGCGCCATCTCGGCTGCCATCCAGCGTTCAAGCCGGTCGCGTTGTTGGCGATAGGCTGGGTCCTGCGAAACGTCCCGCATCTGCCAGGGATCGCTATCGCGGTCGAACAGCAGGGTGCGGCCGTCAACGCGGTAGCGGGCAAGTGTGAAGCGGGCGTCACGGGCTGCTCGCCACTCGTGACCGTCCTCCCACGCGGCTGTCGCGCCACACCCCATCATGAGCGATATTTCCGGGCCGCCGCCTGCACCCTTCACCTGCGGCGAAAGGTCATTTCCCTCGACATCGTCGGGTACATCGAAGCCCATCAATCCGCCGAGCGTCGGCAAGACGTCGACCGATCCGATGGCCGCGTTGCTGAAGCCGGCGGCAGGTATGTTTTTCGGCCAGCGGATGAAGAAGGGGACGTTTACGGCCTCCTCATAGAAGATGAGCTTGGCGCGGCGTCCATGCGCGCCAAACATTTCACCGTGATCGGAGGTGAAAACCACAATCGTGTCGTCGGCAATGCCCGCCGCCTCAACCGCCGCCATCAATCGTCCGAATTCGGCATCCAGGGAGGCGACTTGCGCATGGTATCCGCGCCGCCATTCTTCGAGTTCCTCCCGCTCGGCGGTGCTCAGTCGCGCCCAGCTGTCGGCGTATGGATCGTTTTCCTCGGCATAGTTCGGCGGATCGGGAAACCGTTGGTTTTCGAACATGCGCCAGAATCGTTCGGGAACGTTGTCGGGGCCCCAGGGATCATGCGGCGGTCCATAGGAAAGGACCAGCGCGAACGGCGCGCCGGACCGGCTCATCCGACCGATGGTATCGATCGCGAAATCGGTTTGCGCCGTCGCCTCGTAGACGCCTTCCGGATAGAATTTCTTTTCAGGCGTATCCTCGTGATAGTAGGCCGACGGGCTGAAATTCTCATGGTGGAAATTGTAGGCCTTCCACTCGCCGTCAAATCCCAACCTGTGCGGTCCCGGCGGCACGAAGGAGTTTGCCGGATCGAAATGATTGCCGAGGTGGTTGGCATAGAGGTGCCACTTGCCGATATAGCTCGTTTCATAGCCTGCTCTGGTCAGGAGATGCCCCAGGCAAGACTGGTTCGGATGCATGCGCAATTCGTTGATGACCATGCCGTGAGATGACGTGTGCTTGCCGGTCATCAGGGAGGCCCTGTAGGCCGTACATACGGGCGTGTTGGAGACGAATTGCGGAAAATTCATCGCCTGTGTGGCAAAACGGTCGATGTTGGGCGTGGCGGCATTCGACATGCCGGTGCAGCCGAGCGCGTCACGCCGCAACTGATCGGCAAAGACATAGATGAGATTGGGACGCTCAGTGGCAGGCGAAGTCGGCACGCTGTTTTCCTCCTAAATTTGCAACGTTGCAAATAGCGTCTCACAGATTTTGCAACGTTGCAAGAGCTTTCAGACGCTGCCATAAGTGAGACAAAACTGCTGTGAGGTTAGTCATTTGGATTCGTCTGGGCCGACAGTGAAAGACATTGCCCGTGCCGCCGGTGTTTCTCCGCGAACGGTTTCGAATGTTGTCAATGGTTATGTGCATGTTTCTGATGCCATGCGGGCGCGCGTGTTGGCGGAGTGCGAGCGGCTGGGTTATCGTCCCAACCGTGCGGCAAGACAGTTGCGTACGGGGCGCAGCGACATGATCGCGCTGGTCGTTCCGGATATCAGGCAGCCCTATTTTGCAAGCCTTGCCGGCGCTGTGATTGAGTCGGCGCATGCGCGTAATATTGGTGTTTTCATCGAATCGACGGGGGCGACGCTTGAAAGCGAGAGAGCGGCCATTGAACGTATCCTCGCACTTGGCCGTTTCGACGGGTTGTTGCTGACTCTGACCTGGCTGCCGCCGGAAGAAGCACAGGCGCGTGCCAGGGTGCCGTGCGTGTTCATGGGGCCTGCGAGCGTGCCGAAAGACCTGGTTCATATCGGTATTGACAATGTTGAGGCGGCAAGACAGGCGACCGGCCATCTTCTTGATCGTGGCTGTCGCAGGGTTGCTGCGATTGGCGTGACCGGTGAACAAACCGGGGCATCGGAAAACCGACTGAAAGGTTTCCTGCTCGCCCACGAGGAACGCGGTCTGAAGCCCGGTCCGCAGGTTAACGTCGAGCATTTTTCCAGGTCAGCCGGTGTTGAAGCGATGCTGAAACTGATCGCCACCGCTGACAGGCCGGATGGCGTCTTCTGCTTTTCCGACCTGCTGGCGCTCGGCGCGATTCATGCCATCCGCAAGGCAGGGCTCGATTGCCCCGACGATGTCGCTGTCGTCGGTTATGACAACATCGAGGAGGGGCTGTATTCCCTGCCGACTCTCTCGACGGTCGGTGCGGATATGACTGAACTTGCCGAACGAACGCTTGCCGCAATCTCCGATGAACACCCGCAAAGCTATGCTTTGCCGATGCGGTTGATCCTGCGGGAGTCGACATAAAGCCCGATCGCAACAAGGTCGGACATGTAGAGAGGCTATCTGATGAGCCTTATTCTTAGACTCCTCCCAACGAGGTCTGCCAAAATTGATTAGGCGCGTCTCTACTCGACGCCGACCGCGCCTTCGAGGGACGGCTATCCTTCATAATCATGCCTCAGTGTCTTCGCCAATGGTCCGAGTTTACAGGCCTGCTGCAAAAAAAAGGAGGAGGAACTCATGTGTTGCGCCGGTATTTTGTAGTGCCAACTCTTATCCGACAGGGAGATATGCGGCGACAGCTCCTCCGACATTTTGTATCGCAGTGAGCCGGGTCCCACCTACAACGGCTTCAGCGTGGACAGAGCGTCGCGTGTTTTGCCTATTGGGCCAGCCGACCTCTCTTCTGTTGACTGCACCTAAGTTTGAGCGCTGGAAGTTGCGAATTTGTGTTGGCGCAAAGCACAAAGTGACCACGGCGCCGCCAGACGGTCTTCTTCATTTTGAGCAAGTGGACATTCCGCCGAATTGCTCTCCTGTTGCAAAAACTCTCCCTAAGCGCGCCAGTCTGGATGGCCGCGTCCTTTCTCGACCATAGATGCAGGATGTGCCATTCAAACCGAGTTTATCGCTAAGCCTGTGCTTCCGATAGCCTCCTTTCAAGGCTGAGAACTGAATGGATGCAAGGGCCTGCGCCCCGCGTTTCTAGCCCGGTTTTGAGGCACAAATGGCAAACCGCTCCTGAACCATGCGGTCAAGACCGCGCATGAGGGGCATGCGGCGGGCCTGCGCCCAGTGGATATCGGAAAGCTTGCGATCAATCACGATATTCTCAAATCCGGTTTGCTCCAAAAGGTCGGCGACGGCTTGCGCCGGCATCTCGCCTGAGAAATAAACCCGTTCGCGGATTTTCTGGAGCCGCTCTACCATATCGGGGCTCACCGGGCCGGTAACCTGCTTGCCGACAATGCGTGTCCACAGTTGCTGCAGGCTCTTGACCCAAGTCTCTTTGCCCATATTGCCATCGACGATCAGGACCTTTCCGCCCGGTTTCAGGAGTGAGAACCATTCGTCGAATGCAGCGGGGGGATCCACCAATGTCCAGACCAGGTGGCGATTGGTGATCACGTCGTAGCTTTCCGGTGGCTCCAGCGTGTTTTCGGCATCGCCGGCAATGAAGCGGATGACGGAGCCACGTTTTTGCGCCTTGGCCCGCGCCTGCGCGAGCATGGCGTCCGACCAGTCGAGGCCGGTTACCGAAAAATCGAGATCGTGCAGCAGGTGCGAAATGACCGCCGTGCCGCAAGCGAGATCGAGCGCCTTGCGCCCATCACCTTCTCCCAGGTGCTTTCTGATAAGCCTTTGCCAGCCCTGCCGCTCTGCCCTGGAAAAGATCTCGTGGCCGACGCTCTGATCGAAGGTTTCAGCGCGCTCGGACCAGTAATCGCGGATTTCGTCACGAATGGAGTAGTTGCTGTTGGCCGTCGTCATAAGGGGTCCCGCATAGTGCTATCTCTTTGGAAGGGCTCTAAAACATAAAACTTGATTCAACAAGTCATGTTTTATATGCGTCGGTTCATTCCATGAAATGAGGGAGTTTCAGAATGAATTTCGCGAAGATACTTGCCGCTTCGGCGCTTGCTGCGGTGAGCCTGATGCCGTTGTCGGCATGGGCGCAGTCGTTCACGGTTGAAGACGTTGCAGGCCGAGAAGTCAGCTTCGACGGTCCCGTGGAGCGTGTGATCCTCGGGGAAGGACGCATGATCTACGGGCTGGCGCCGATCGAAAGGGAAAATCCCTTTGAGAAAGTGGTTGGGTGGCGCAACGATCTCTACATGAACGACAAGGGCGGCTATAAGGCTTATGTCGCGAAATTCCCTGAAGCCGCGGATATCCCATTCCTGGGGCGGCTTTCAAATGGCACGCTTTCGATTGAGACCGTTGTCGATCTAGATCCCGATGTTCTACTGCTGCCGATCGGCGACAAGGAAGCCGCAGACGAAATCAATCTCGAGCAGACCCTTGAGGGTACCGGCGCCAGGATCGTCTATATCGATTTCCGCGAGCACATCCTGAAGAATACCGAGCCGAGCCTTGAAGTGCTCGGAAAGCTGTTCGGTCATGAAGATCGCGCCCAGGCCGTCGCCGATTACTGGAATGAGCAGATGGCGCGCGTGACCGACACGCTGGAAGAGGCCAAACCGGAAGAGCCCGACGTCTTCATGTATCGCGCAGCCGGGTTGGTGGAGTGCTGCGGCACCTTCGGACCGAACAATTTCGGCCTGATGGTGGATTGGGCCGGCGGCCACAATATCGGTTCCGACTTCCTGCCAGGTTATACCGGCACGATCAATGCCGAGCAGGTGCTGGCTTCCAATCCTGATGTGATCGTGATCACCGGTGCTAACTGGTCGAATACGGAAAACGCCAGCGATTTCGTCAATGTCGGCCCAGGTGCTGCCTCTGTTGCCGATGAAAGCGGCGAGGTGCTTGCTGCCCTCATGGAGCATCCTGCCTTTACCGGCTCCAGTGCCGTGGCGAATGACGACGTGCATGCCATCTGGCATCAGTTCTACACCAGCCCATACCAGTTCGTTGCCGTGCAGCAGCTTGCCAAATGGTTCCACCCGGACCTGTTCGCAGATCTTGACCCCGATGCCACCTTCGCGGACTTCCATGAAAAGTTCCTGCCGATTGCCTATGAGCCCGGCTATTGGGCCGACATCAAGGCTTCGAAGTAAGCCATCATGATGGACGTTTTGACAACAGCGTTCGAGACTGAAACAGGGGGAGTGCGCTATCGCGCGCTCGCCCGTCGCAAGATCATGATCCTGATCGGCCTGACGACGCTGCTCTGTCTCTCGTTCGCCGTCGATCTTGCCTGGGGGCCGGCCCGTTACGGTCTGGGTGAGGTTGTCGCAGCACTTTTCAACCCATCCTCGGTATCGCCTCAGGTCCGAACCGTGGTCTGGGACATCCGCATGCCCGTCGCCGTCATGGCGATCGTGGTGGGGGCGGCCTTGTCTGTCGCCGGCGCGCAGATGCAGACCATTCTCGCCAATCCGCTTGCAAGCCCGTTTACGCTGGGAATATCCGCGGCCGCCAGTTTCGGTGCGGCTCTCGGCATTGTCACGAGCATCGCGCTGGTTCCGGTCGCAGCCGGCATGCTGGTTCCCGTCAACGCCTTCATCGTCGCCCTTGCCGCAACGCTCTTCATCCATTTCGTTTCACAAATTCGCGGCGTTTCCGTTCAGACCGTGGTTCTGCTCGGGATTGCCCTGGTGTTCTCGTTCAATGCGCTTCTGGCCTTTCTTCAGTATCTCGCCTCCGAGCAGGCGCTCTCTGCCGTGGTGTTCTGGACCATGGGCAGCCTGACCAAGGCGACCTGGCCGAAAATCTGGGTGACCCTTGCCGTGCTCATCGTTGCGCTTCCGCTTTTTGCCCGCAATGCCTGGGCGCTAACAGCCATCAGATTGGGGGAGGACAAGGCCGCCAGCTTCGGCATCAATGTCCGTCGCATTCGCCTTGAAACCATGCTGATCATCTCGCTGCTTTCGGCCGTACCGGTCAGTTTCGTCGGCACGATCGGTTTCGTCGGACTGGTCGGGCCGCATATCGCGCGCATGATCCTCGGCGAGGACCAGCGGTTCTTCCTTCCAGGCTCCATCGTGTCCGGTGCGCTCCTGCTCTCGGTCACATCGATCGTTTCGAAATCCATCGTCCCTGGCGTGGTCTTTCCAATCGGCATCATCACTGCCCTTGTAGGGGTGCCGTTCTTCTTCTCGCTCATCATCTCGAACAGGAGCCGATCATGGTAGCCCTGCAACTTCAGTCGGTAGGGGCGTATCATGGCAGAAAGCTATTTGTTGAAGAGGTAACGACGCCTGTGATGACGGCGGGTGAGCTTGTTGCGGTGATCGGTCCCAATGCCGCCGGAAAATCGACCCTGTTCAAACGGATCACGGGAATCCTGAAGGGGCCGGGCAATGTGCATATCGAAGGCGCGAGGGCGAAAAGCCCGATTGCCTATATGCCGCAGGACACGTCCGCCAACGCCGTACTGACGGTGTATGAATCGATCCTCCTGGCGCGCAAGCAGGGAAAGTCATGGTCGGTGAGCGACGAAGATACGCAGCTGATCGATGCAATCCTGCAGGCGCTGGACATCGCTCCGATTGCCTTCCGGGACCTTGGCGCACTGTCGGGTGGCCAGCGCCAGCTTGTATCAATCGCACAGGCCCTGTCACGCCAGCCTGACATCATGCTGATGGACGAGCCGACCAGCGCGCTCGATCTTCACCGGCAGATCGAAGTCCTTGCCCTGATGAAGAAGCAGGCACGACAGAATCGGATGATCGTGATGATTGCTATCCACGATCTCAACCAGGCGCTGCGCTTCGCAGACAAGGTGCTGGTGATCGAACAGGGTCGTATGCGCGCCTGTGGCGTTCCGCGTGACGTGGTGACAGTCGACATGCTGCGTGAAGTCTACCGGATTGAAGCGCGCATCGAACAATGCTCGATGGACTATGACCACGTCATCGTGGATGGAACGACAAGACGGTAGGCTCTCCGACCAAGAACGCTTTCTGCAAACATGCCGTTCGACGATGAGCTCACAATTTCGACACTGGCATTCAGGTGAACGGGCAATCGACAGGTGGTTGTCGGTTATATTGTCATTACCCTTTTAGGACGGGTTTTCAATTATCTATCGAATTACATTTTTATACTATGGCGTTTTAAGAATAAAATGGGTCGCCTACATGAAACACCTGATATCGATGCCCCGGAGGACTATGGTTTCGTTATGCTTGCCCAGGAGGCAGCGGAAATGGATAGTCACATGAAGCCACTATCGCAGACCTTTAGGTATTTAGTCCCGGCATTTGAACGATGATTGTGGTGCACTCTTTCGGCTTGATGGTCATGACGAGGTGGCCGGTGGCCCCCACATTTCCTCGTCGGTTTAATTCTGAAGCATACACGTCCAGTGATTGATTTTGGCGGAAGCCTGCTAGATCGGATTGAGGTCCGGCGAATAGAACGGCAGGAACCGGCGAAGTAGCTCGGGAAAGCTGAACAAGCGGGATAAGTGGTTTTCGGTCATGGAATTCGACATTATGCCGATAGCAGGATCTACCATGACAAGAAAACCTGCCGTGTCTTTCGTGGACATCCGGTCCGACATTGCTTTTTTACAGCTTCGCGAACGCTTCCTGCGTGACATCCTCGGCATCTTCCCATGCGACAGTCGCAGCCCGCTTCTGGACCGAGCAAGGGGTCTCGATGCTGACGATCGTCAGGCCGCCGTCGAGAGGCGGTAACGGTTGGCATATCTGCCCTGACTAAACATCAATTATGCCGGACGAGGCTGTGAAAGCGGCGATCTGCACCTTTCGCACGGGCGGATGGGGCGCGGTGGGCGCAGATTGCAGCCGGGTCGCGCCGCGTTGACAGCATATTTTCTTTAATGTATTTGTCAGACAAATGGGAGAGGATAACAGCATGAAAATAAGCGCTGCGGTGCATCGTGACTTCACGATTGCCCGAATAGACGACCGTCTTTATTCGGCTTTTATCGAACACATGGGTCGGGCAATCTATTCCGGTATCTACGAGCCGGGACATCCTCAGGCTGACGAACGTGGTTTCCGGCGCGATGTGTTACAGATGGTCAAGGATCTGAATATCCCCGCCATTCGTTATCCCGGCGGTAATTTCGTTTCCGCCTATCGCTGGGAAGACGGCATCGGTCCGAAGGAGAACCGGCCGACACGGCTCGATCTCGCATGGCGGTCGAAAGAGACCAATCAGGTCGGTATCAACGAATTCGGCGGTTGGGCGAAGGATGCCGGCATGGACATGATGCTGGCTGTTAATCTCGGCTCGCGCAGCCTCGACGAAGCGCGCGATTTTGCCGAATATGTCAATTATCCTTCCGGGACCTACTGGTCGGATTTGCGCCGCAGCCATGGTGTTGAAAATCCCTACGATGTAAAGATGTGGTGTCTCGGAAACGAGATGGACGGCCCCTGGCAGGTCGGTCACAAGGAAGCCAAGGAATACGGACGGCTGGCTGACGAGACCGCCAAGGCTTTGCACGGCTTGACGCCGGATGCGGAATTTATCGTGTGCGGCAGCTCGAATGACCAGATGCCGACCTATCCCGACTGGGAGCGGCAGGTGCTGGAGGAATGCTATGAGAATGTACATTACATCTCGCTGCACAAATATTTCGGCAATTCGAGCAAGAACACGCTGAATTACTTCGGCAAGATCGATGAAACCGGCCGTTATATCCAGGCCATTGCCGGCGTCATTGATTTTGTAAAGGCCAAGAAGCGCGCCAGCAACGATGTCTATATCTGCTTCGATGAATGGAACGTCTGGTATCATATCCGCGATCAGGATACGCAGCGCTGGAAAAACTGGGATTGGCCGGAGGCGCCGGACCTCCTGGAGGAGGATTACAATTTCGAGGACGCGCTGTTTATCGCCGGATTGCTCAACGAGTTCATCCGCCGCAGCGACCGCGTCAAGATTGCCTGCATCGCGCAACTGGTGAACGTCATCGCGCCCATCCGCGCGGAAAAAGGTGGACCGGCATGGCGCCAGACCATCTACTGGCCGTATCAGTTCGCCTCTCTTTACGGGCGCGGAGACGCGTTGCGCATCGCCGTCGATGGACCGACCTATGATTGTTCGGTTGCTCACGATGTCAATTATCTGGATATTGCCGGTGTGCATGATGCCCGCAGTGGCACGGTCACGCTCTTCATCGTCAATCGGCATTTGGAAGAGGCGGCGGAGCTGAATGTCTCCCTGCACGGGTTTGCCGGCGCGCGACTGGAATTCCACAAGGTGATGGAGGGGCACGATCTCGCAGCGACCAACGGGCCGGAGCGCCAGGATTTTGTTGCGCCCGTCGATGGCGTGGGGCTCGGGGTCGAGGACGGATCGTTGAAGGGCTCCCTCGCTCCGCTTTCCTATCACGTTGTACGACTGGCGGTGTAGTGCCATGGCCGGAGTTGCGATTCACAATGTTCGCAAATCGTTCGGTGCGATTGAGGTAATCAAGGGTATCTCGTTGACCGTCAAACAGGGAGAGTTCGGCGTGTTCGTCGGGCCTTCGGGGTGCGGCAAGTCGACCCTGTTGCGGATGATCGCCGGCCTGGAGGAAACCACCAGCGGAACGATCGAGATCGAGGGGCGGGATGTTACGCGTGTCGAACCCGCCGATCGCGGCGTGGCCATGGTGTTTCAGTCCTATGCGCTTTATCCGCATCTCAGCGTGTTTGAGAACATGGCCTTCAGCCTCCGTCTGGCACACGCTTCGAAGCAGAAGATACAGGAGGCGGTCGGGGAGGCCGCCCGTATTCTTCAACTGGACGATCATCTGCACAAGAAACCGGCGCAACTTTCCGGGGGGCAGCGCCAGCGCGTGGCCATCGGTCGCGCCATCGTGCGCAAGCCGAAGGTCTTCCTCTTCGATGAGCCGCTTTCCAATCTCGACGCCGAGTTGCGCGTCCAGATGCGTCTCGAACTGGCGCGCCTGCATCGCCAGATCGGTGCGACGATGATTTATGTGACGCATGATCAGGTCGAGGCGATGACACTGGCGAGCAAGATTTTCGTATTGCGCGACGGTATCGTCCAGCAACAGGGCAACCCGATCGACCTTTATGACGACCCCGACAATCGTTTCGTTGGTCGGTTTATCGGCTCGCCGGCGATGAATTTCATGAACGCCCACGTCAAGAAGCGCGAGGGCGAAAAGGTTACCGTTGCCATTGACAATGCCGGCGGCCAGACGATCGACGCGCATATGCGTGACGCCGGGATTGGCGAAGATACCGAAGTGGTGGTGGGCATACGCCCGGAAAGCCTGAACATTTCGGATAACGGCCTCGAAGTGACGGTGGAGATGGGAGAGGACCTGGGAGGCGTCTCTTATCTGCACACCCGAACATCGGATGGGAGCGAGATTGTCGTCGAGCGTCGCGACTGTGCGCGCGATCGCCTGGACGGAACCAAGGTCGGCCTGACTGTCAATCCGCGAAATGTGCTGATCTTCAGTACGGAGGGGCAAAGACTGCGATAGGTCCGATGACCTGTCGATTACCATGGAGGCGGCGGTCTTTACCGGCGCAGGAGATCAAAAAGGGAGGATACTGATGAGACTTCTGAAGACAATTCTGGCGGCATCCGCCGCGGGCTTTCTGGCATTTCCCGCAATGGCACAGCAGGATGTCGTTCTGTGGGACTTCTTTTCCGGTGGTGACGGCGTGCGCATGAAGGCACTTATCGACCGCTTCAACGAGGAACATCCGGAAATCAACATTGAGGCGACAACGCTTGAATGGGGCGTACCGTTTTATACCAAGGTCCGGACCTCGGTTGCCGTCGGCCAGGGGCCGGACCTGATGAGCTATCATTTGTCACGCTTGCCGCTGGGCCTTGAGGAAGACGTTTTCTCGCCGATAACGGATGAGGATCTGACGGCCGCCGGTCTGTCGAAAGAGGATTTCTTTCCGGCCGCAATCGAGGCGGCTTCAGGGCCGGACGGACAGCTTTATGCGGTTCCTTTCGATATCCATTCGATCATTCTCTACTATAACAAGAGCTATCTCGAAGGCACCGAGTTTCTCGATACCGACGGCAATCTGACGGGGATCGACAACCTTGACGATTTCGAGCAGGCGCTTGCAGTGGCCAAGGAAAACGGCTCGATACCGCCCCTTTCATATGCAACCGGCGACGATGGCGGCGTCTACCGCGTGTTCTTCACGCTGCTCAAGCAGCAGGGCGGCGACCTGATCGTGGATGGCGAGGTGCTTCCGGGCGATAACCTCGAAAAGGCTGCCAACGCCATAGAGATCATGACACGCTGGCGTGACAATGGCTGGCAACCGGAGCAGGCCGAATACGAAGCCTCGGTCGCACTCTTCACCTCCGGCAAGGCCGCCTTCCAGATGAATGGCGTCTGGGAAGTGCCGACCATGGTCGACATGGAGGCAGACGATACGCTTGGCTTCGAATGGGGCGCCGTGCAGATTCCGGTCCTGATGGGCGAGGAAGCGACCTGGGCCGACAGTCACAGCTTTGCCATTCCTTCCCAGGGCGACAACGAGATGTCCAGGGAAAAGCGCGACGCGGTGATGGAGGTGATCGGCTGGATGGAAAAGAACTCCATCGCCTGGGCCGATGCCGGTCACATCCCGGCCTACAAGCCGGTTGCAGAAAGCGCGGAGTTCGCTGAAATGGAGCCCAATGCGACTTATTCGTCGCTTGCCGATACGGCTGCCTACGATCCGCGCTCGGTCATCGCTGGCGTCGCTTCGCCGGTCTATGATGCTGCGATCAATATCATCTCCCCGGCAATTCACGGCTATCTGGATCCAATGCGGGCCGCCGAGCAGATCCAGAGCGAGCTGCAGGCGGCGATGCAGTAACCATCAACTTATATTTGCCGCCGCGCCCTTGAGCGCGGCGGCATATCCGGGGATTTCCGCCAGTGGCAATGCTTCACAACCGCCGCAAGCACTACCTGGTCGCGCTATCGCTTATTGCGCCCTTCGTAGTGACCTTCTGCCTGGTCTTTCTTTGGCCGACCATCCGGGTCGTGGAAATGAGTTTCACGAATGGCCCGTTGATCGGTGAAGGCGAGTGGGTCGGTCTTGCAAACTATAAACGCCTGCTGACCGACAGACTTTTTTATACATCTCTTAAAAATAACGGGTATTTCATCCTGTTGACTGTCGTGCCGACAACGGCGCTCGCGCTGATCATCGCCTTGGCTATCAACCGGCTTTCAGGCCGGATGCAGGCGGCGATCCTGGCGCTTTTCTTCCTGCCCTACATCCTTCCGGTCTCGGTCGTCACGATGATCTGGACCTGGATGCTCGATTTCCAGTTTGGCGTATTGCAGCCTGTGTTTGCATTCTTTACCGGCAAACCGGTTCCGGTCTTCAAGAATCCTTACTGGGTCATGCCCATGGTGGCGGTTGTCACGATCTGGTGGACGAATGGTTTCAACGTGTTGCTGTTTATTGCCGGACTGAGGAATATCCCCGGCGAGCTTTATGAGGCGGCAGCGCTTGACGGCGCGAAAAGGCGTCAACAGTTCCGGCGAGTCACCTGGCCGCTGCTCTGGCCGGTGACGGCGCTGGTGTTGACCCTGCAACTCATTCTGCAGCTCAAGATTTTTGACCAGATTTACCTGATGAGCCGCGGCGGGCCGTTCAATTCCTCATACGTCCTGCTGCTGATGGTCTACCGCGAAGCCTTTCAGTTGAACCATGGGGGCTATGCCGCGTCGATCGCGCTGGTATTGTTCGTCATCATCATGGCGGTCTCCGTCCTGCAGTTCCAGTTACTGCGCGCAAGGGGAACACGATGAGCAGCACACGCCGTATCGAGAACTGGCTCTTGACCGTCATCACCATCATCGGTGCTGCGATCTGGGTGTTTCCGCTTTACTGGGCTTTCGTCACCTCCATCCGCAGCGAGAATCGGGTGGTCAGTGACGAAGCCGGCATCATTCCCGACGAGTTCAATCTCAGCAGTTACATCGAGGTGCTGTTCGACACACAACTGGTCAACTGGTATATCAATTCCATCGTGACATCGGTGCTGATTACCGTCATCGTCATCATTTCGGGCATGATGTGCGCCTATGCGATATCGCAGATGCGGTTTCCGGGAAGGCGTCTGCTCTATGGCGTCGTGCTGGCCAGTTTCATGGTGCCCACGCAGGCGCTTGTGGTGACGCAGTTTATTCTGATGAACCAGCTTGGGCTGATCAACACATGGGCGGGTATCATCCTGCCGCAACTGATCGTGCCGGTGGTCATTATCGTCTACAAGCAGTTCTTCGATGCAGTGCCCAAGGAAATGAAGGAAGCCGTGGTGCTCGATGGCGGCGGCGATTATACGTTGCTTTTCAAGGTCTATCTGCCGCTTAACTGGGGTATAACCACGGCCCTGGCGATCATTACCTTCATCATGGCCTGGAACCAGTTCTTCTGGCCTTTCCTGGTCGTGACCACGGAAAACATGATGACCATACCGGTGGGGATCACACAGGTGAATGATGCCTTCGGCGTCTATTATGCGCGGCTGATGTCGGTCGCACTACTGGCCGCCATGCCGGTCATGGTCGCCTATCTGATTTTTCAAAAGCGCGTAACGGAAGCTGTGATGATCTCATCGGGCGTGAAAGGATAAGGATCACCGGATGATTCCGGTGTCGTCCAGAGCCATGCCCACAAGAGCCTCCATGGTTTTGCGCGCTGTTGCTCCGTCGCCGGCGGCAACAGCTTCGTAGACAGCGCGATGGTCCTCGACCGGGTCGCGCGGCAGGCTGGACGTTCTGTATTTCATGATTGTCGTCCATAACACCGCCGCGCCGATGCCGGTTGACAGGGTCTGCAGCAGCGCATTTCCGCTGGCTTCGAGAATGGTATGGTGAAATATCCGATCGGCCTGCCGGCCTTTTTCGTTTGCAAGCGTATAGCGCTTCATTTCGCTCAACGCCGCCTTCAGTCTGCTCAGTTGCTCGGGTGTGTGCCGCTGGGCCGCAAGTGCGGCCGCGGACGGCTCCACGATCATCCGTAATTCAAAAAGGCTTTTCACGAACACCTCGTCAGGTCGCCCGCCGGAAAAATTCCACTCCACGATATCGGGGTCCAGAAGGTTCCAGTATTTACGCGGCTTAACGCGCGTGCCGATCTTGGGACGGCTTTCCACAATGCCCTTGCTGGCCAGCGTGCGTATCGCTTCCCGATAGGCCGGGCGAGAGACCCCGTAGTCGTTGCTGGCGACCATTTCTCCGGGCAGGATGTCTCCCGGTGCGTATTGTCCATTGATGATCGCGATGCCAAGCGCGCGGGCAATATCCTTGTGCAGACGGGGAAAGGACGGACGGTCGGCATGTGACAGGTTGAACTCGATGGCGCTGTCCACGTCCGGTGAGGGCACGGTCTCCCGCTCCTTCGATTTCGGTTTCATCTGATGTTCCTCTCACAAGGCTGTCCGGCCTCGCACTTTGTCGTCTGACCGCGGTCGATAGCGGCTCTATATTATATTCCTGCTGCCGGGGCCAATCCGTCCTTCCAGACTTGACAGTTTAACATAGCTCAGTTTAACACACAGATTGCTTTATTTGTCAGACAAATAAAAAGCGGTTGACGCTGCAGGTGATGGATATCCTTTGCTTTCGGCAACCGGAAAGAAAGACAGGTGTTTCCGCAACGGGTCGTGACGTGGGGAGGCGACCTGGGAGCGCTTGTTCGGCGCGTCGGGAAGGAGGCAACAGGCTTGGTAATTTTACTCTCACAGATCGTAACGCCGGAAGGCGAAACAAGGGTCGTCGCGCACCGGGACGGGCAGGCGCATGAAGTGCCCGGCGTGACGGATGTTTATTCGCTGGCGATGGAATGCACGCGGCT
Source organism: uncultured Martelella sp. (assembly GCF_963677965.2). NCBI lineage: Bacteria > Pseudomonadati > Pseudomonadota > Alphaproteobacteria > Hyphomicrobiales > Aurantimonadaceae > Martelella > uncultured Martelella sp. Next base: position 920,849 of record NZ_CAXXFM010000001.1, on the reverse strand, counting down.
TGGCGAGACGATAGCCGGGCGTATCGGAAGGGCCGGTCCGGGGGCGGCAGTCGATCTTGAAACGGCCTATGCCGAAGGACGTGTTCTTTCGCCGATCCATCATGACGATCCGGCGCATCTGCATTTGACGGGAACCGGGCTCACCCATCTCGGATCCGCTGCCACGCGTGATTCGATGCACAAATCGGAGACGCATGACGATGACGCCATGCTGACCGATTCCATGCGTATGTTCCGCATGGGAATCGAGGGCGGCAAGCCTGCCGGAGAGGCGCCGGGTGTGCAGCCGGAATGGTTTTACAAGGGCAATGGCAATATGGTCGCCGCGCCGGGCGCGCCGCTTGACATGCCGGCTTTTGCCGAGGATGGCGGCGAGGAACCGGAGATCGCCGGCATTTATGTCATTGCCGACAACGGCGCCGTTTTTCGCGTTGGCTTTGCGCTGTCGAATGAATTCTCCGACCATGTTATGGAGAGAGTGAACTATCTTTATCTCGCCCATTCGAAACTCAGGCCGGCTGCTTTCGGCCCGGAAATACTGGTAGGGGCATTGCCCGAGGATATTCGCGGCGTCTCGCGAATCCGGCGTGGCGGCGAAACGATATTCGAAAAGCCTTTCCTGTCGGGGGAGGCGAACATGTCCCATACAATTGGCAATCTTGAACATCATCATTTCAAATATTCGGTATTCCGTCAGCCGGGCGACGTGCATGTGCATATGTTCGGCACGGCGACGCTTTCTTTTGCCGACAATGTGCGAACCGCGCCTGGCGACGTTTTTGAAATCGACGCGCCGCCTTTCGGATTACCGCTTAAAAACGCGTTGAGGCTTTCTTCCAAGCCTGAGCGCGACAGGACCGTAACGGTCGAATCCTTGTGAACGAAGGTATGAAATGAGCTTCAAGAAGGCCCCCTGGCCGCGCGCGCTGCGCTCGCATGCATGGTATGTCGGCGACAGCCGCGACAATATCTATCATCGCTCCTGGATGAAGAATCAGGGGCTGCCCGCCGACCTTTTCGACGGCCGGCCGGTTATCGGCATCTGCAACACATGGTCGGAACTGACGCCTTGCAACGCCCATTTGCGCGATCTGGCCCAACGGGTCAAACACGGCATTTACGAAGCTGGCGGTCTGCCTGTCGAGTTTCCGGTTTTTTCCACCGGCGAATCCTCATTGCGTCCGACGGCGATGCTCTACCGCAACCTTGCGGCAATGGATGTCGAGGAGGCGTTGAGGGCAAATCCGCTGGACGGCGTGGTATTGCTGGCCGGCTGTGACAAGACGACACCGGCCCTGCTGATGGGGGCTGCGAGCGTCGATATCCCTGCGATACTCGTTTCCGGCGGACCGATGCTGAACGGCTGGTTTCGCGGTGAGCGGGTCGGCTCCGGCACGGCGTTGTGGCAGATGTCGGAAGATATCAAGGCGGGCAAGATGAGCCGTGCCGATTTTCTTGAGGCCGAACAGGCAATGAGCCGCTCGCCCGGCTCCTGCAACACGATGGGAACCGCCTCGACGATGGCGTCCATGGCCGAAGCGCTGGGTATGGCGCTGTCCGGCAATGCCGCAATTCCTGCCGTTGACAGTCGCCGGCGGGTCATGGCGCATCTGAGCGGCAGGCGCATTGTCGATATGGTCAAGGACGATCTGAAGCCTTCCGACGTATTGACGCGTCAGGCGTTTGAAAATGCCATCCGTGTCAATGGCGCGATCGGCGGATCGACGAACGCGGTCATTCATCTTTTGGCGCTGGCCGGTCGTGTGGGCGCCGAACTGACGCTGGATGACTGGGATCGGCTGGGGCGTGAAATTCCGACTATCGTCAATCTGATGCCGTCGGGCCGGTATCTGATGGAGGAGTTTTTCTATGCCGGCGGTCTGCCCGTGGTGCTCAAGATGTTGCTCGATGGCGGCAAGTTCAATGGCGATACGCTGACGGTTTCCGGCCGGCCTATTGCCAGCGAGTTGTCGGAGGTTGAAAACCTGAACGAGGATGTCATCCGCCCCGTCGAAAAGGCGCTGACGTCACATGGGGGAATTGCAGTCTTGCGGGGCAATCTGGCGCCTGGCGGTGCGGTGATCAAGCCGTCCGCGGCCAGTCCACACCTGATGCAGCATCGCGGTCGCGCGGTCGTATTCGAGGATATCGACGACTACAAGGCGAAGATTGGCGACGAGTCTCTCGATATCGATGAAACCTGCATCATGGTCCTGAAGAATTGTGGGCCGAAGGGCTATCCCGGCATGGCCGAGGTCGGAAATATGGGACTTCCGCCAAAGGTGCTCCGCAAAGGCATCAAGGACATGGTGCGTATCTCTGATGCCCGCATGTCCGGCACAGCCTATGGCACTGTCGTTCTGCATGCCGCGCCGGAAGCAGCCGTTGGCGGGCCGCTCGCCATTGTCCGTGACGGTGATATGATCGAGATTGATGTTGCGCAGCGGCGGCTGCACCTCGATATCGCGGAAGATGAGTTGACGCACCGCCTCACCGCCTGGCATCCGACCGTCGAAGCGCCTGCCGGCGGCTATCAGCGCCTGTTCCATACCCATGTCGGCGGCGCCGATACCGGAGCCGATTTCGACTTTCTTGTCGGCTGTCGCGGCAAGGCCGTTCCGCGCGACAGTCATTGAGCGCATAACCGGCATCTCGGTTCTGCCCGGCAACGCGTTTGGCTGGATCCATTACGCTTTCGTACCGCTCCGGCTGCTCACTTAAGCGGTCGTTCTTTCGAAAGGCAAGGGCTTTGTCGGGGGCGATGATGTATGCATCTCCAAAGTTCGAGCCTGATACTATTAAAATCAGGGGAGACTATCCACGTCTGCAAAGAACGTGGGTGATCGCAGGCATGGGATGATATCATCCGAACGCATATTATCGATGATCATATTGGCAATCCAGCCAGGGAAGAGTTTCTCGGATCGGCATAATTCTGGTGTTCATACTTGGAATCGGCTCACGGCAAGAAAGATGTCTCGCAGGTCTCGACACTTTTACACCTTCACTCAGCCTTGTCATACCCGCCACCGGTGCGTGACATCACGGTAGTGGCATCGCCTGCCTCCAGCGCCGTTCGATCGCAACCTTGCAATTCTTTTACCCGGCCGTTCCGACGGGTGACGGTGTTGCGATTGCATTCACCTGACCGTAGACGCTATTGGCATAAAGCGGGCGTGGAGAGATCTCCACGCCCGCATTTGTAATGTGTCAGGCCCCCACTTTACGAAGCGTATCGTCGACATATTTCTTGGCGCGCGGCACGTCGTCTTCGTCAAGGTGCTCGATGATCAGCGGGATGTTTGGGTTCAATTCCCGCAAACGGTCGACATAGAGCTCGTAGTTCAGGATACCGAGGCCGGCGGCCGGGAGTTCCACAGCCCCAGCGCCACGGAAGGTGTTGGCTTCCGGTCCGTCGATGGCGACATGCTTTTCGCTCTGGTCCTCGGCCACCTTGCAGTCCTTGGCATGAGCGATCTTGATCCTGTCGCCAAGCGCGTTGAACATCTTGTTGATCGTGCCGTCGACATCGTTGATCGTGGTCTCGTCGAAATAGTTGGTCGGATCCATCAGCATGCCGAGGCCGGGATGGCGCAGATCGGCAAAGAGCCGCAGCACCTCGTCCACCGAGCCGATGACATTGTTGACGTAGTTTTCGACCAGGAAGACCGCGCCGTGGTCATAGGCTTCCTGCGCCAGTTCGGCGATGACCTTCAGCGCTTCCTCGTAACCTTCCTCGGTCTTGTTGCGCGGGTCGTGCACCCAGTCGCTTTCGACATTGTAGGTGCCGGTTTCGGAAATCACGTAGGGCGTGCCGCAATCGCGGGCGTGGCGGATGATTTCCTTCAGATAGCCGACGCGCCGCGCCCGCTCATCCCTGTCCGGATGGATGATGTTGGTATAGCCCGAAATAGCGCAGATCGGCAGGTTTGCGTCACGAAAGGCATTGCGCACGGTGTGGCACTTTTCCTTTGTGATATTGCCGGCGGAAAAATCCATGTCCTTGAATGACAGATCGAGTTGCGCCGTCGAGAAGCCATGTTCCTTGATCTTGGCGATCACCGTATTGAGGTCATAGGGGAAATACCCGGAGAAGATACCGACAGGAATCATGATGTTTCACTCCCTTTTCTGATTGAATTCATGTCTGGCCCTCAGGCCAGAAATTCCGCTTCGATTTCGGCAAGAGGCACCGTTCGCTCCTCCTCGATCGAACGGTAGCAGGCTTCCACGCAGGCCAGTGTCTTGAGATTGTCGCGGCCCGAAATCTCCGGCTCGCCACCGGTCTCGACGGCGCGCAGAAGCTGGGCCATGGTTCCGGCAAAGGCATCGGGGAACCAAACGCGGCCAAGTGTCGGGCTTATCCATCCCTTGGGCATCTGCGCCGTCGTGAACCTGAGCGTCGAGGGAACGAGGATCGGATACCGGAACCAGCTGATCGTACCTTCGGCGAGCCCTTCCGTGCCGACAACGCGCCACTTGATATAGGGATCATCCTCGCAGTCACCGCCGGGACCGACCCAGACGTCATCGAGGCTCGTCGCCATGAAGTCGTCATCATATTTGAAGGTATATTGCGAGATCCCGTCACGGTGCGGAAAAGTCGTACGCGGGTCCTGGCGGACGACAGTCGTGATCTTTTCCGGATCGCCGAAGAGATAACGGAAGCTGTCGATGTGATGAATCCCCATATTGAGGATCTCGATGCGATCGTATTTCTGCAGGAAACCCTGCCAGTCCGGAATTGCCCGCATCTCGATCGTCGCCAGCACCCGCTCGCCGAGAAGCCTTCTGTCTAGCAGCGTCTTCAGCGCGCGGATCGACGGGTCGTAGCGCATATTGGAATTGACGCCGAGCGGAATACCGGCTTCCTCGCAAAGTCGAACGATTTCTCGGGCCTCGGCAAGGTTCATCGCAATCGGCTTCTGGCAGAGAATGCCCTTGATATGGCTCTTCTCTTTCACCGCCTCGCGGATGATCGCCAGTTGCTGGTCCGGTGGCACGGCGATATCAAGGATCTCGACCGCCGGATCGCGCACCACATCCTGCCAGCTGTCATGGACATTCGGGATGCCGCGAAGTTCTGCGACCGCCTCGCTGTTCTTTCTCTCAAGCGAGGTGATCGTGTACGGCGTGAACCCGGCCTCTGCATAAGAGACAAGATGGCAGTCCCGCATGATGAAGCCCGCACCGATGCAGCCAATGCGGAAATCCTTGCGAGTGGGAAGTTCAGGCTCGATGCCGAGATCGAAGGGCAGGATGGATCTCTGTGTCATGGCACTCAGTCCTTCAGTTCAGGAACGACATTTTCGCGCATCATGCGGCGGCGCTCGACGTAAGCAGGCAGGATGTCGATGTCCGGTTCGTTGAACCAGGCGAAGGGATCGGTGGCGGCCACCAGCGCGACATTGGCCCATGCGTTGAACGAGCCTGAGCGGATGATAACCTTGGCCTTGGGTGCAACGACCTCGACCAGTTCCTCATGCGACGTTTCCATGAAGGGCGCCCCGGCACCGGTATAAATTTCCTGAAACGTCTTGTAGAGATCGGGGTGGCGATCACGCACAGCCTTGTCGAAATGAACGGCTTCGACAAACATCTCCTTGCGCAGCACCTTCAGAATATCGATCACATCCGGAAGCCCCTCGTAAAAACCGAGGTCGACGCGGTTGGCGTCCTTCGGGATAGGAAAGCCGGCATCGGTCACCAGCACGATGTCGCCGTGGCCGATGGTTGCCATGGACTGCGCGAGGCCCGGATGCAGAATTCGGTTGGGGATCATTTTCTCCTCCTTATGGTGTGCGATGGATGGATCAGCTTGGCTGCGTCTCAAGGCTCAGGCAGGAAGGCGGCATGCCTGTGAGGACAGCCCGTTCTTCGACCTGAGATTGTTTAAGGAAAAGAAACCGTCAGAAATCGCATTGATGCGCGCGCCGTCCCCATTTTGGTGGTGTGGCGGCAAAGCAGCAACGTTGCGGCACGCGGCAAAAGACATGGCTTCCTCCCGAAATCTTTTGTTCCGGGCCATGGGTGCGGGACCTCCATCCCTAACCATGACCGTGTGCAGGAAACTAGCAGGATGGCCGCTTGCTGCCGATGGCACCGTCTCTCAAAAACATGGACAAAAATCTCATCGGCTTCGTCAGGAAAAAGCAAAGCCTTACCAGCTTTCGCTGACCCTGAAGGCACGCGGCGAAAGGCCGGCATGCTTCTTGAATTCGCGTGAGAAATAGAGAGGATCGGAATAGCCGACAGCCATCGCGATGGTAGACACCGGATCGGCGGTTTCGACCAGGAGGCGCTTGGCCTGCGCCATGCGATAGTCGCGCAACCATGCGAGTGGCGTCTTTCCGAAAGCCGTCTGGAAGAGGCGAAAAAGCTGCGCTTTGCTGACCCGGCAGGCGGCGGCGAGCTTGTCGATATCCCAGTGCTCGTTGTAGTGCGCGTGGATCTGCGCCATCAGGTCGCCAAGCCCCTTGTGGGTGGCCGCTTCAGGCTCCAGAAGGCGGTTCTCGCGGGCTTCCACCAGCGCTTCGACAAGCGCGGAAACATGCCGGTCGCAGGCCGCCTGAATGGCAAGTGACGATCTGTCGAGACGGTCGAGCAATTCGAGCAACAATGTTTCGACGACCACCGGTTCGGCAAAGTGAAACACCGGATCGTCATGCACCGTCAGCACCAACATCAGCCGAGACAGATTGGCGCTGTCGACGCGCAGCCACAGGAGTTCCCAGGGGTTTTCCCGTACCGGACGATGGGCATGCGGCTCGCGCACCGGCAACCACGCCATCTCACCGGCCCGCACGACATGCGTCCGCCCGCGAACGGTTACGACGCCTTCGCCCTTGATGCAGAAGAGGAATTCGTGGCCCGGAACATCCTGTCGCTCGATGCGGTGATCGGGACCCGTACGAATATGCCCAGCGCGCAGCACCTGATAGGCAAACAGACCCAACCACCCCTCGTGAACGGGGAAGTAGGAGCGAAGAATTCGGGTCTGTTGCACAGATGCAGGCGCCATGGCGCGGGCGGTCTCCGGTTTGTCTCTCAAAAGACTTATCACAGAGTTGTCGCCCGGCGTGAAGCGAACAAAGGGCTGAAATCAGAGGCAAATGCGCGTGACGTCACGCGGTCTGGTTCAGGAATGCCTCCACCTCGTCGCGTGTGTGATAGGACGGCACGGTTTCCCATCGTGTGCAGCAAAGCGCGGCAACGGCTGCGGCAAACCGGGCAGCGTCCTTGAGCGTCTTGCCCTCGGAAAGACCGACGGACAGTGCGGCGTTGAAGCTGTCGCCAGCGCCATTGCTGTCGACATGATTAACCCGGAAGGCGGGAATGGTGAATGTCCCCTCCGCCGTTGCACCGAAAACGCCATCTTCCCCGAGCGTCATCACCACGGCTCTGCATCCGGTTTCCATGAGCCGCCGCGCGATCTCCTCGTTCGGCGTCGGATCGTCCGGCGAAAGGCCAAGTGCGACACGCGCTTCCGTCTCGTTCGGTGTCAGGACGTCAACCATGGAAAGATCCTTGCCGACCAAATTCTGGGCAGGCGCGGGATTGAGGATGGTGCGTGCACCACCATCAACCGCCTTCTTCAGGCCGTAAAGCGCAGTTTCGAGCGGGATTTCCAATTGGGCAAGCGCGATATCGGCGGCTTGCGTGACCTCAAGCGCGTGATCGACATCGTCGGGCGAAAACAGTTCGTTGGCGCCCATGTCAACGACAATCACATTGCGTGCGGCATTGTCCTTGATGATCAGCCCCGCGCCTGTCGGTTTTTCTTCCGTCACCCTGAGGGCAGCAATGCCAATTCCCTCTTCCTTCATCAGGTCGATGAATTCATTACCGAAGACATCATTCCCGACAACGCCGGCGAATTCCACCGGGCAGCCGAGCCTTGCGATCTGGACCGCCATATCCGACCCCTTACCACCGAATGTCTGGCGGAAATCGCGGCCGAGCAGGGTTTCTCCCGCCAGCGGTATTCTATCGGCGGTCATGACGAGCGCCTTGGCATAGCTTCCCAATACAAGAACCGACATAATCTTTCCTCCCGAAATCTTTCAATACCAATATACGGGCGGGGGACAGACGATCTTGAGACCGCGCCCCCGCCTGTTCATTCAATCCGGCAGGCATCAGTAGTCGTTCGGATCACCTGCGATACCGTCGACGATGGCCGGACCGGAACTTGTGCCGACCAGTTCGGCACCGGCCGCAAACAGCGACTGCATTTTCTCGCGCGTGTTGACCTTGCCCGAAACCTTGACGCGGCAAGGCGATTTGATGTTGGCCGCGAGGATTTTCACGTCCTCTTCAGTAGCGGCGCAGCCACCCTTGCCCCAGCCGCTCGACTGTTTCACCCAGTCGATCCCGGCTTCATAGGCAAGCTGGGCTACGCGGGCCTTCATCGCATTGTCGGTGATGTAGCCGAATTCCAGCATGGCCTTGACCTGCATGCCTTCTTCATGGGCAACCCTTGTCACTTCCTGCAATTCCCTGGCATAGCCGGCCTCGTCGCCACCCAGCATCAGGCCGGGGTTCGGCGGAAAGTCGAACTGGTCGCAGCCTTCCTTGGCAAGCAGGCGCACGACGGCCAGCTTCATCTCAAGCGTGTCGTTGGCCATCGGGAAGTTGACGGTCGAGGCGACCTTTACACCGGTTCCAGCCAGCGCTTCCTTGGAAAGCTTAACCCAGCATGGTGCCACCATGGCGGCGTCGAAGCCGTATTCGGCGCATTTCCTGACATGGGCCAACAGACCTTCCCGGGTCAGATCCGGATTGACGTTGGTGTACTGGATCGCCTTTGCGACCTGCTCCCGGTTGTTAAAATCGATCATCTTCTTGTACTCCTCAGGGTGACGATGACCCGAATTTTAACGATGTTCCTTCAGCCGCTGGATGGCATGCTTTCTCAAAAACATGGACAAAGCTCTCATTTGGACGATTTCTTCGGATTCAAGAAAAGTTGTTGTTTTACAGATAGTAAAACCTTTCCCATTTCTGTTCTAAAGACGAGAGCAGGCCCGACACGGATGTGCCGGGCCTGCCGAACTCAGTCTCGAAATGAAGTAAAATATCAGGCGGAAAGCTTCTCTACGAGCTGGGACTGCTCCTCGATAGCGCCGGCGGCGACCAGCATGTCGTGGAGGGTCCGGATGCTTTCCGGTGATGCCGGCGAAGCTGGCGGTAGAACGGTGGTCGCGTCGGCGAAGCCGACCATCCTGATGCCTTCCTTGACGACCGCATAGAACGGCGCTTCGAGCGCGGTCATGTAGGAGGTGTGGACAAGCTTCTGCTGCCAGGCGACGGCCGCTGCATGGTCGCCACTGCGATAGGCCTCATAAAGCTCGACCGTCAACTGAGGCGCGAAATTAGCGGAGGCCGGCACGACGCCATCGCCCCCCATGATCAGCGTGCCATGGAGATATTCATCGAATCCGGCAAAAACCAGAAAGTCCGGACGCTGTGCCTTGATGACGTGAATGGCGCGGCGGATGTGGCTCAGCGTATCAACCGTATCCTTCAGACCGATGATGTTCTCGCAGTCGAGCGCCAGTCTCAGCACCAGTTCGGGACTGAGGTCCTGGCCGGTGACGACCGGGAAATTGTAGATCATCAGCGGCAGGTCGACATTGTCTGCGATTTCGCGGAAATAGCGATAGAGATTGTCTTCCGAAAGCCGTGCGTAGAAGGGGTTGATGGCGACCACGGCATCGGCGCCATTTTCTGCAGCGTGCTGTCCGAGCTTGATCGATTCCGTCGTGCTCGGCAGGCCGATGCCGATCAGTGTCGGCACGCGACCGGCAACGTGAGCGATGCAGAATTCGGCAATTTCCAGCCGCATCTCGAAGGGCATGTGCTGCGATTCACCATTGCTGCCCAGGAAGAAGAGCCCGTGCACACCGCCCTCGATCATCCGGTCGATCAGCTTCGCCTGGTTTTCGCGATCAAAGCGGAAGTCCGGGGTGAAAAGGGTGGAAACGGGCGGAATGACACCATGAAATTTCGGCATTTTGGTTCCAATCGGATGGGACCGACCGCGACCTGAAGATTTGGGGCGGCCCGACCGGTCATCTGTTATATTGTTTCAGAGCAGCGAGCGGTAGAGCGCCTTGACCTCGTCGATCTTGGCCTCGCGGGGATTACCGCCGGTGCAGACATCGGCCATGGCGGCTTCCGCCAGCGCATCGATATCTTCTTCCCGGACGCCGACATCGGAAAGTTTGGTCGGGATCTCGACGTCGATGGAAAGCTGCTGAACCGCTGCGACAGCCGCCTTGCGAACGTCTTCAAGGCCCATGGAAGCAGCGCCTTCGACCTTCATGGCGACGGCGATGTCGCGGTACTTCTCGCCGGTATAATCGGCGTTATAGGCCATCAATGTCGGCAGCAGGATCGCGTTGGCGACACCGTGAGGCGTGTCGTAAAAGGCACCGAGCGGATGGGCCATGCCATGGACAAGGCCAAGGCCGACATTGGAAAAGCCCATACCCGCCACGTACTGGCCGAGCGCCATTTCCTCGACGCCCTTCGGGTCTCCGGCGCAAGAGGCGCGAAGCGAGCCGGCGATGATCTCGATCGCCTTGATATGCAGCGCGTCGGTTAGCTCCCAGGCTCCCTTGGTGATATAGCCTTCAATGGCGTGGGTCAGTGCATCCATGCCTGTCGCGGCCTTGAGCGACTTCGGCATCGATTCCATCAGATCGCTGTCGATGATCGCGACCTTGGGAATATCGTGGGGATCGACGCAGACGAATTTCCTGCGCTTTTCCTCATCCGTGATCACATAGTTGATCGTGACTTCCGCTGCCGTGCCGGCGGTGGTCGCAAGCGCGATGATCGGCATGGTCGGTTTTTTCGTCGGCGCGACGCCTTCGAGCGAGCGGATATCGGCGTATTCGGGATTGGCTATGACGATACCGACCGCCTTGCAGGTGTCCTGCGGCGAACCGCCGCCGAGCGCGATCAGATAGTCGGCGCCCGCCGCCTTGAAGGCCTCGATGCCGGCCTGAACAGCGCTGATGGTCGGGTTTGGCATCACCTTGTCGAAGATCTCGTAGGCGAGTCCTGCCTCGTCCAGCATCCCGGTCACCTTGCCAACAACGCCGGCCTTGACCAGCGGCACATCCGTGACGATCAGCGCCTTCTTGAAGCCACGGCGCTCGACTTCACCGACCAGTTCAAATCGTGCCCCCGCACCGAAGTAGGAGGTTTCGTTCAGTATCATGCGGTTCATAATGCTTCCTTCCCTGTGGCGTCAGTCGTCGAGCCGGTAGGCTCTGGCGGCGTTTTCGCCGAAAAACCTTGTCTGCCACGTCGTGCCCCGCCGGTGCGTGGCCGAGATCAAGAAATCGATCCAGGCCCGCGAAGCCGTGCCAAGCTGGTTGACCGGGAAGTTCGAGGCGAACATCACCCGGTCATCGCCAAATCTATCCACAAGTGCATCGATGGCGCCTTGCGATATCTCAGGTGATGTGTGTTCCGGCAGCGTCATGCCGGATATTTTGCAGAAGACGTTGTCGCAGGCGGCGAGGCGCTCAATGCCTTGCAGCCAGTCGGCAAGCGCCAGACTGCCGGCTCCCTCCTTCAGGAAACCATCGCCGGGATTGCCGGCGTGATCGAGGACGATCACCGTTTCCGGAGCGGCTTCGGCCGCACGCGCCAGATCATCGAGTTCGCCCGGACGCATGCAGGCGTCAAAGGCAAGCCCGAGAGAGCCGAGCGTTTTCAGATTGGCAATGAAAACCGGCTCCACGCAAAGCCCGCGCGGGCAGGGTGGTATGTGCAGCACCTGCCGCACGCCCTTCAGCCCGCGTTCCCCAAGCCATGGCCGAAGCTGATCGGCAATATCGCCATCGCTGAGGCTTGCTGCAACCACGGCGCCCATAACCGGGTTCGATGGATCATTCGCCACCGAGAACGCCAGACGGTTTTCCGCTTCCCGGTCCTGCGGCGCAGCGTCGATTTCGACGTAGACGGCGCCGGCAAGCTGGAAATCCTCGCTTGTCCCGGCCGCCTGCCGCCATTCATTGAGGCCGAAGCTCTGATTCAGCTCCGGCACCTCGCGCACCCAGGGCGGAACGATTGTTTCGGGCGACCAGAGATGAATGTGAGAGTCGATAATGTCCAGCATGATGCGGCCCGCTCACTTGCCCGCCTTGCCGCCGCTGCCGGGAAGCACATCCCACCCGGCACCGATGACCGGCTCCAGAACCGCTTCGACATCCTTCAGCAGATCGAGGTCTATGTTTTCACCGGCATAACGGATGTTGCGCATGACATTTTCCGCGCGCGCCGTGCCGATGACGGTGGTGGCGATACCGAAATCGCGGGCTGTCGACAGGGCAAACTTGATCGCGAGCTCTGAAATGTCGCTGCAGCGCGCCTTGCAGAGCCGGGCAGCGGCATTGGCAAGCTCGATCACTCTTTCATTGCCAGGGTGCCAGTCCGGTGCGCCGCGCTCGGTCAAAAGTCCCATGCCGAGCGGCGAGGCGTTGAGAACGCCGATCCCGGCATCGGACAGCCGCTTTGCAACCGGCCCGAGACGGCGGTCCTGCAGCGTGTAGGTGCAATAGGCCATCACGGTGTCGACCTGCTGCTCCTTGGCCACGCTTTCCAGCACATCAAGCAGATAGCCGGTGATACCGATATTGCGGACGACACCTTCCTCCTTGAGCTGGCGCAGGGCCGGCAGCGCTTCGTGGATTAGCTGCTGCCGGTCGCCATATTCGATGTCGTGGCACTGGATGACATCGATATAATCTGTCTTCAGCCGCTTCAGGCTGGCTTCGATGGAACGGCGCGTCGCGTCGGCCGAGAAGTCCCATTCCGCATCGCCGTAGCGACCGATCTTGGTGGCGATGTGGAACGCGCTGCGGTCGCGGCCTTCAAGGGCTGCGCCAAGTGCGGTTTCCGCCGTCGTCATGCCGTAATATGGCGCCACATCGAAATAGTTGACGCCGTTTTCGAGGCCGACGGCAACAGCTTCATTGGCCTCGTCCTGCGAGACATCGAAATAGATACTGCCGAGCGAGGCGGCACCGAAGGTGATTTCCGGCACATCGATGCCGGTCCGGCCAAGCGGATGATACTTCAAGCTGAAATTCCTCCCATGAAACGACATGGTATTCCTCCCGTTCTTACGGCTCGGGAAAGCAGCCTCCGCTGCATTCAAAGCCGTGACATCGAAATATGGGCGGGATTGCACCCGCCCGGGGTTCAAGTTCTGGCCGGCGCCCCCGTGGAGAGGCCAGACTTTCCCGTACGCACATGCGGCCCGGCCTTGTCGGCCCAGACGCCATTGAGCTGACGCCTGGAAATGGCGACCTCATCCACCTCGAAACCGAAGCCCGGCTTGTCGCCAAGGATGATGCCGCCATCGGCAATCTCCTGATCGACGGCGATGCCGAAAGGCGGCGCGATGTTCTGGATTTCGCAGGCGATATGATTGGGCACTGCAGCCGCCGCGTGGGCCACCGGGTTTGCGTTATAGCCGACCGGGCTCACCGGCAGGTCGTGCGCATGAGCCAGATTGGCAACACGCAGGAAATGGCTGATGCCCCAGCAGCTGCCGGCCTGAACGATATCGACGGCGTTCTTCTCGAAGAAAGGTCGGTACTGCTCGAGGCCGGTGAGGTTCTCCCCAGTCGCGATCGAGGCGCGACAGGCACTGGTGAGCACCGCGTGACCATCGGCATCCCAGCGCCGCATCGGCTCCTCTATCCATGTCAGGTCAATCTGGTCTTCAACGGCGCGCATGTATCGAACCGCTTCCTTGCGCGACCAGCTCTCGTTGACATCCAGCATCAGCGAGGGGCGCGGCGCATTGACGGAAAGCACATCGCGCACCGCCTTGAGGCGGGTGATATCACGCGAGGGATCGCCGCCGCCCTTGATCTTGGCCGAAGAAAAGCCGCGCACGGCCCACTGGCCGTAGAAGGCGACAAGCGCCTGATCGTCGAGCGCATAATCGAGGCCCGACGCATAGCCGGGCACGAAGCGGTCGCGCGCGCCGAGAAGTCGCCAGAGAGGCTCGCCCGCAAGCTTTGCCTTGATGTCCCACAGCGCCATATCGGCAACACCGATGGCACCGAAGACCGAACCGCAATGACCGGATTTGAACACATAGCCCTGCATGCGATCGTAGAGCGCTGTGACGGCGCGCGGGTCCTCGCCTTCCAACGCCGGAAAGACCCTTTCAATGTCGCTGTGCCCGCCGAGACCGATGCCGGAAATCCCCTCATCCGTTTCGATGATCAGAACAGGAACGTCCGTGACGCCGTTTTCGATGATTCCATTGATATCGCCGACGGGGCGCCCCCAGTCGCAGACCGTCGTCAGACTGTGGTAACCGGTGATTTTCATCGTATTCCTCATGCCACACGAGCCAGGGCTCGCGGAAAAATCCATCATAAACATAATACGTAATACAAATTTTGCGATAATGCCAGTTGTTTTTGGCACCGGTTGCGATTTTCTATCGAAGTGGCGTGATTGCCCGTCCATCAGGGCTGTCCGGCAAGGGCCGCCCAAATTCTCGGATGTAAAAAAATGATAGAACATTTGCACTTCAAACCTGCGGCGCATATTGCTGAAGTCATGGCGCTTCGCCGCAGCGTTGGCGGACCTGCCCGAACGAAGAGGGCAGGTGGCCCCGGCGAACATGCTTGACTGAAGGAGTATCCGGGTGAGCGAAGAAACAGTGAATGCGGCAACACCCGGAATGCCTGACGGCTCATCCTTCTCAAAACGCGGCCGTCTTGCCGATGCCGTGATCGAGCATCTGACCAACGCGATCGTCACCGGCATCTACCCGGAAGGAAAGGCTCTGCCGACCGAGACCGCGCTTTGCGATATGTACAAGGTCAGCCGCACGGTCATCCGCGAGGTTTCCACCACTCTTGCCGAAAAGGGCCTGATCGTTTCCCAGCAAGGGCGGGGGACGACAGTACAGGAGCAATCGAAGTGGAACCTCTTGGACGCAACCGTGCTCGCCGCCCTGTTCCGCCGCGATGACGGGCTGACCTATCTCGACAGCCTGATCGAGATCCGCCTGCTTCTCGAATGTGCCATGTCTTCACGTGCCGCCGAGCGGATTTCCGATGACGAGGTGGCGGAGTTGCGCTCCATTCTGACACGCCTCAAGTCAGTTTCAGCAGATCCCGTCGCCTATGGCGCAGCCGACCTGGAGTTCCACGACTTCATCATGAAGGTTTCCGGCAACAAGCTCGGCCGCGCCATTATCAACGGTATTCAGGGGCAAGCGCTAGCAACGCGCGATTATCACGGGCATCCGACCCTGAGTGATATCGAGGCCACTCATCAGGCGCATGAAGCCATTGTCAATGCCATCGAGCAGCATGAGCCTGAGGCTGCAGCGCGGGCGATGCATGACCATATCGAAGGTTCCTGGAAGCATCGGCGGCGAACGGCCGGCTGAAATCAGCCCGTCATAAAGTAATGACGGCCGCCTCTTCCTTCTCAATTCTTGTGTTGTGCTGATCTGACGATCAGGCCGCCTTGGCTACCCGCGCGTTTGCGGCCGCACAGCCTCTGCTCCTTAGCAGGCTATCCGGCAGAGGCATGGGGCACACTTTTATCTCTCGCATGGCGCCTCCTTCACCTTGCCCGAAATATCCTCCTGTGCCGGCTTTGCTGCCTCTCGCCGCAATTTTTCACTGGAAGGCAAAAAAACGCTTGTGTCAGTACGCATAAAGGTAATACATATTACATATTATCTAGATTAAGTTCTGCTATCCACCATGGGAGGAGCGTAGCATGACTGTTGAAGTCGCCACTGATATCCCGACGGATCCCGTCCGGGAGGAGCCCGTCAACGACGCCCATGTCACCGGCAATGCGCGTCGAAGACTCCTTTTCTCGCTAATGCTCAACAACTTCGTGTTGCTGGCACTTTACTGCGGCGTTCTCGGCGTTCTTTTGCCGAACCAGATCGCCGCGCTCGATCCGACCAACAAAGCCGCCAATCTCGCGATCCTGTTTGCCATCACTTCGGTCTTTTCAACCCTGACGACACCGATCGCCGGGGCGTTCTCGGACCGCACGCGCAGCCGTTGGGGCCGGCGCACACCCTGGATCGCCATCGGTGCGCTTGTTGGCGCCGCCTGCTTGTTCGGTGTGTCCTTCATGACGACCTTCGTCTCGATCACCGTGATCTGGGTGATGGCCTCAATCGCGCTGAACTCGATGCAGCCGGCGCTGACGACCGTTGTGGCCGACCGTTTCTCCACCAAGCATCGCGGTATTGCCGGCGGCTTCGTCGGCGCAGGCATGACGGCAGGCGTTGCCGCCGGTCCGTTCGTCGCCGGTCGCCTCGCAAACCAGATGGTTCTGGCCTACGGTGTCTTCGCACTGGCCATCGCCGTCACCTGTGTCGCCTTTGTTCTTGTCAACAAGGAAAAGCCGTCGCTGGATGAAGTCCCGCGCGAAAAATTCCAGATCGGCGAATTCCTGCACGGCTTCTGGGAGCCGCTGAAAAGCCATGACTTCGCCTGGGCATTTGCCGGACGGTTCGTCATCTATCTGGGCTATCAGGGGATTGCCACGTATCTGCTCTACATCCTGATGGATTATATCAATCTCTCGAACGATGACGCCAACATCATGATCGGCAACCTTGCCTCGGTCACCTTTGTCTTTGTCGTCATTGCCTCGCTCGGCGGCGGTTATCTCTCCGACTGGATGCAGCGCCGTAAACCGTTCGTCTTCCTCGCCAGCCTGTTCATGACGGCTGCCATGGTCGTGCCGCTTATCATGCCAACCATCCAGGGCATGTATATCTATGCCGCCCTGATCGGCATCGGCTATGGTGCCTTCATGTCCATCGACCTCGCCCTGATGACCCAAGTCCTGCCGAAGACGGAGCGCGGCGACAACGGCAAGGACCTCGGCGTGCTGACCACGGCCGTCAACATCCCGCAGATCATCAGCCCGCCGATGGCCGCCGTTCTTCTCGGCGTTTTCAACGGGAACTATCAGGTCCTGTTCATCGCTGCCGTCATCTTCGTCGGCCTGGGATCCTTCTGCGTCCTGCCGATCCGAACGGTTCGCTAAGGTCGGTTACACACATGAACCGGCCGGGTTCCGGCGGGTTTTTCTTTCAACGGGAGGTCAATATGAGCACAGTTCGCAAATGCTTTGCCGTCGATCTGCACGATGACCCGGAGCTCATTGAACGCTACAAGGAATTTCATAAGCCGGGCGGTCCGCCCAAGGCAGTGACCGACGCCATCCGGGGTGACGATATTCGGGCGCTGGAGATCTACCTCGTCGGCAATCGCATGTTCATGATCATGGAACAGGGGGGTAATTTCGACGCAGAGGCGAAGGCTGCGAGCGATGCCAAAAACTCCGATGTCACGGCTTGGGACGAAATGATGAAATCAACCTACCAGAAACGCCTTCCCTTCGCCCCGGAAGGTACAACCTGGATCGAGATGGAGCGCATCTATTCACTCGACGAGCAATGACGTTGCGTGGACTTGCTCCGCAAAAGTGGAGAGGCGCCTGCCCGTTAGGCGGCAATTTGTTCGCACTGAGCTGGGCTCGGATAGTCGTGTGATGACGGCCTTCTGACGGGATTGTAAAAGCCTTCGATATATCGGGAAATGACTGTTTCGGCTTCCTGTCTGTCAACGGCGGTGTAAAAACCGGCCACGGGGCGGAGCAAAAGTCGGCCACTTTGGACGCAGGCATGAGGGCCGCGGGAGGGCGTAGCCCGAGCGGGGGTCTCATGCCTGCGTTGCGATTTTCTGAAGGGTTTCAGCCGGCCTTTCGGGCGCGGCTTTGGGCGAGACGGTAACTGTCGCCGTTCATTTCGAGAATGTTGACATGGTGCGTGACGCGATCGAGCAGAGCGCCGGTCAGACGCTCGGATCCCAGAATTTCGGTCCATTCGTCAAAGGGCAGATTACTGGTGATCAGGGTGGCACCCCGCTCATAGCGTTGCGAGATCAACTCGAACAGCAGTTCCGCGCCGGTCCTGGAGAGCGGCACGAAGCCGAGTTCGTCAATGATCAGCAGTTTGTAGGCTGCCATCTGCTTCTGGAAACGCAAGAGACGCCGCTCGTCACGGGCCTCCATCATCTCACTGACCATGGCAGCTGCTGTGGTGAAACCAACGGACAGGCCCTTCTGGCAGGCGGAAAGGCCAAGGGCGAGCGCTATGTGGGTCTTGCCGGTTCCGCTGGGGCCGAGAGCGATGACGTTCTCGCGACGCTCGATCCATTCGCAGCGGGCCAGCTCCAAGACCTGCATCTTGTTGAGCTTCGGGATGGCGGCAAAATCGAAACTGTCGAGGCTTTTGACGACCGGGAATCTGGCTGCCTTGATACGACGCTCGACCTTGCGACGATCCCGTTCGATCATCTCCCGCTCGGCAAGCCGGGTGAGGTACCCGATATGATCGACGCCTTCGGTGGCGCAAAGCCGGGCCAGTTTCTGATACTCCCGCTGGAAGGTCGGCAGCTTCAGGCTCTTGAGGTAATGGGCAAGCAGGATCTCGGGTGCTTCGGCGCTCATGCCGCTTCTCCCTTCCCCGATGACAGGAGGCCCATATACGCCTTCGCCGATGTCGTCTCGACGGTTGCTCTCGGCAGGTAGGGATAGATCGACAGATCCAGTCGAGGCGGCCGGCGCTCCACCTGGCAAAGAATCAGATGTTTGATGGCATCGAAGCCGATCGCGCCGAGATGAATGGCCTGCTTCACCGCCGCATGCAGGTCGGCCATATCGAAGCTTTCCAGCAGACGAAGAACCTGCACGTATTCCCGCCTGCCATGTTTTGCCATCTTGTCAATTTGGCGGCCTTCCATCAGGCGGCACAGTGTGGCGAACTCCTCCGGCAGATCCCAGCCCTGCAAAGGGGCTGCCTGATCCAGCGCATTGATCTTCCGCTCGATCAGCGGCAGGTAATGCACCGGGTCGAAGATGACATCTTCCCGATCAAAGCTCCTGGGATGGCGAGCGATGACCTCGCCGCGGCAACCGATCACCACCTTGTCGACATAGCCTCGGACCCAAACGTCCTGATGGCCATAGGCGACGGGTACGGAATAATCGTTCGTCTTGTAGCGAACGAGAGACTGTGCCGTGACCCTGGCGCTGGCCTGATCGCAGGCGTCAAAGGGCGACACCGGCAAGGACTGCATGGCAGCCAGATCGCGCTGCAGCCGTTCACCGATCGTCTCGCTCTCACCGCGCAACCTGTCGCGCTGGCGCTTGCGGCACTGTTCTTCCAGAAAGGCATTGAACGTATCCCAGGTCGCAAACTGCGGGATGGGGACCATGAAGTTACGCCGGGCATAGCCCACGAGGCCCTCGACATTGCCCTTGTCATTGCCCTTACCGGGGCGGCCATAGCGATCCCGGATCAGGTAGTGGGACAGGAACCCGCTGAACAGCGTCGCCCGCTTGCGCGTGCCATCAGGCAGGATCCTCGCCACAAGGCAGCGGTCATTGTCATAGACGATCGATTGCGGCACGGCCCCGAAAAACGCAAACGCATGGACGTGGCCATCGACCCAGGCCTCGGCTACCGCCGCCGGATAAGCCCGCACGTAGCAGCTGTCACTATGCGGAAGATCGAGCACGAAGAAACGGGCTTTCTGCTCGACACCCCCGATCACCACCGTCGCCTCGCCGAAATCGGCCTGCGCATGGCCGGGCGGATGAGAAAGCGGCACGAACACTTCCTGACGGCGTTGTTCCCGCTCCCGGATATAGTCCTTGATAATCGTATAGCCGCCAGTGAACCCGCACTCATCACGAAGCCGGTCAAACACACGCCTGGCCGTATGGCGCTGTTTGCGCGGTACCTTCGCGTCTTCATCCAACCAGTGGTCGATCGTCGAAACAAACGCGTCCAGCTTCGGCCGCCGGACTGGTGATTGTCGCCGATAGCCAGGAGGTGTCGAATACGACAGCATCTTCGCTACGCTGTCGCGCGAGATGTTGAAGTGTTTGGCTGCCTCACGTCGGCTCATCCCTTCCGAGACGGCCAGACGAACCTTCAGATAAAGATCCACGGTATAAATCCTCTGTCCCTCCTGCGCTCATTGCAGAAGGAAGATAGGTGGACGGATTTTACTCCGCCCGCGGACGGTCTATTCCGCCGCTTCCGTGGCCGACTTTTGCACCGCCGTTCTCACGGACGGACGCGGCGGGGTGCCGTCGACGTCTGGCCTGCCATCAGCAGCCCATCAGTATATGAATGCGTATCTATTTTCTAGTAGTGATATTCAATATTTTAGGCATTTTTATAAAATGCATAAAAAATAGTCAAAAAAGACCGATTTTAAGCACTTTTCAGACATGTTAAAAAATATCAGTATTCTAATATAGAAATGAATTTCGTGTTGTACGCGAAGCATCTGTGGCAATCGGATGGGCTTCAGGGATTCGAGCTGTGACACTGAGAATTGAGCGCGATTTCTGCGAATAATACCTATGAAATAAGGTGTTTTATGTTATTTCACTTAGTGAGTGGTGATAGCATGTCGCTGGTATGATGGGGGCGTTTTCGTAACGGATTTGGTTGAAGAAGCGGCAACTGAATTCAGGATAATTGGATTATTGATTAAATAATAGATATCGAATATTTTTTATGATATCTAATTTTGAGAAGATATGTCCGATGGGCGGCCCTTAGAAAACGACGCGCGGCAAATCAGGTTCTGTAAAACTTGAGATCGGAATGCTAATCAGCAATAAGCTGAATTGCTATAATGCCAACACTCAAACGGAGTGAAAATGGAATCCCTGCCCCCGCTGGAAGACAATTTTGTGGTGTTCGAACGTGGCATCAAGGAAGAAGTCGAGGCCGGCGCTACAGTCGAACTTATTTCAGTGGGAGAGCCGGGCTCTTGGGACGTCGAAGGCTGGTACATGATTGTGCGCCGTCCGGACGGGCGGGCATTGCTGCTTCTGACGACGCTCAACCCGAAAGCGAAGTTCATACGGACGACCAAGTCCATCATGCGCCTGTTGCGCCCCCTGCCGCTACGCAACATCAACTTTCCGATGACCCCGATGATCCACCACCATGAGGACATCTGGAATTATCATCACAAGGCCAATCAGCACAGACGCCCGATGAGTTAGCCTCTGTGTCTGTCCGTTGTCGAATGGTTATGGGTAGAATATGGTCTGGCTATCAGGAGCACATGGCTCGTTTGGTTTGTCGATTTAAGCGGCGTTTGCGTGATGGTGCAAGCGCCGGTTCAAAGTGGCCTGTTGCTCGATCCATTTTCTTCGCTCCAGGATTTCTTTCCCCTGCCGAAGTAGACATTCGCTGGCGTGAGGTTGCCGAGGCTCTCGTGGTATCGGCGGTTGTTGTAGGTTCGATGAATGCCCCGATTTGAGCTTCGAGGTGAGATCGGCGGTGCAAAAGTCGGCCACGGAAGCGGCGGAATAGACCGTCCGCGGGCGGAGTAAAATCCGGCCACCTATTTTCCTTCTGCAATGAGCGCAGGAGGAACAGAGGATCTACACCGTGGAACTCTATCTGAAGGTTCGTCTGGCCGTCTCGGAAGGGATGAGCTGGCGTCAGGCAGCTAGACACTTCAATATATCCCGCGACAGCGTAGCCAAGATGCTGATGTATTCGACGCCTTCTGGCCATCAGCAACAATCACCACTCCGGCGACCGAAGCTGAATACGTTCGTTTCGACGATCGATCATTGGTTGGACGAAGACAGGCAAGTACCGCGCAAACCGCGCCATACGGCCAAGCGTGTGTTTGACCGGCTTCGTGCCGCTTTCTTATCCGCCCGGTCACGCGCAGGCTGATTACGGTGAGGCGACGGTCGTGATCTGAGGTGTCGAGCAGAAAGCCCGGTTCTTCGTGATGGATCGTCCGTATAGCGATAACTGTTATGTACGGGCTTATACGGCGGTGGTATCGGAGTCCTGAGCCGATGGCCACGTCTAGGCATACGATCATGGATACGCATCTGCTTCTTCGAAACAGAGAGGAAGTGCTTGGCGTTCTAAAGGCCTTGATCAGAACGTTTCCCGATGACGAGATGGTCGAAGACGGCGTGGCGCCAAGCATTCGCAATACCGGCATTGTTCGCGGCAAATTCGGCTTCGTCGATGCGAAGACTTCGCCCTATCGAGATGCGATCACTCAATTTCCAGACTGATGGCGCGGTTTTCCGGAATGCTATCAGAATATTGCTCGAACGCGCAAAGCTAGCCCCGGCAGACGAATTGTTGGCCCAGGACGAATTCATCAAGATCTTGTTTCACGCGGCCAACTATCGCTTCGGCGTTGCGATGGAAATCACAATCGAAGCGATCGGTGAATGCCTCGGCAGGAAGCGGCGCGAAATCGACATAGGTGAATTTGCCTAGGCCTATGCTGTTCGCATGGACTGCGATGACGAGATGAATCCGTTCTGGGTGGAGGATTGGAGCGTCATCGATACCGATCTGGAGTTGCAGATTCATGAGGCCGATCGATCACTCGAGGAAGCGACGGCGGTCGAAAAATAGAGGTCCCAAAAATCGGGTGTTTGTTCAGGGCTGTTCCTTCGGAGTGGCTTTTTTTCGTGCGTATTTTCGGGCCGGAGGAATAGCTGTTCAATACAGGACGGATTTCAGATGACGGATTCCAAAAAAAACGACTTACCGCAAAACGATGTAAGTAATTGATTCTAATGACCCCGAAAATCAGTCAGAACGACGTTTCCGTGCCGCACGTCATTCATATGCTCGCTGAAGGTTCGATGTCCGAGGCCGCCAGGAGACGTTTGCGCCATTCGAGGAATGCAGGAGTGGCGAACCGCGGCCGGCAGGCCAGGTGGGTATCGACGGTCATCAGTTCATGTGCCTCGACGGAGCCGAGATGGGACAGCGTGTCGGCGACGCTTTTCGGCATGACGCTGACGCAGGATCCTGCCGCAGTGCAGGCGAACATGGCGTGGTAGGAGCCGACCTCCTGTATCTTCAAGCGCGAGCGGGCGGGGCTTCCGCCCATCAGCCACTCCTCCGCCAGCATCCGGTAGGTGCAGCCCGGCGCGAAGGCTGCCAGCGCCATCGGCTCCACGTCCGCTGGCGAGTGAACCGGGCGGTGCCCCTTTGGCACGAGCAGGACGAGCTCCTCGCGAAAGACGGGGATTGTTTCCAGCGCGTCAAGCGCGCTCCAGCTATCGTCCGCCGCGATGGCGATGAGGGCGCAGTCGATACGGTGGGCCTGAACCGCGTCGACAAGCTGGCGTGTCGGCGCCGTCGAGAGCTCGATCGTCACCTCTGGCCAGTCGCGGTTGAAGGCGGCAAGCAGTGAGGGGAGGCGGCTTGCGACTGTGCTTTCCATCGAGCCTATGCGCAGTGTGCCGCCGGGTCCTTCGGGATTGATTTGCTGGCGCGCCTCTTCGGCGAGATTGAGGATGCGTTCGGCATAGTCGAGATAGGTTTTGCCCTCACTGGTCAGCACCATGCGTCGCGTCTCGCGGGCAAACAGCGCCACACCAATCTCCGCCTCCAGCTGCTGGATCCGGGTAGTGACGTTCGATGGCACGCGACCCAGCAGTTCGGCAGCCCGGGTGATGCTCTCCTCTCTGGCGACGGCCCTGAAGACGGCGAGTGTGGCGAGGTCCATCGAAATTCTCCATTGCAGAACCAACAAGAATAATTATTCTTTAAGTGGAAATTAAGGTCAAGGTGCATTCTCCTTCGGGGAATTTGTGCCGACCCGATCGAAAGGAGATGCGAAATGCTTGAAGGACTCGGAATGAAGCTGCCAATCATTCAGGCGCCGATGGCCGGCGTCTCGACGCCGGCACTGGCGGCGGCGGTCTCAAACGCTGGCGGGCTCGGCTCGATCGGCATCGGAGCTAGCGATGTCGCTGGTGCCCGCGCGATGATCGACGAAACCTTCGCCCGAACGGACCGACCCTTCAATGTCAACGTCTTCGTGCATGGCCCTGCCGTGCACGACCCGGAACGGGAGGCGACATGGCTTGCGGCTCTCAAACCGGCCTTCGCCGAATTTGACGCCGCGCCGCCGGCCGGGCTGCGCGTCATCTATAAGAGTTTTACGGATGATCCGGAGATGCTGTCTCTTCTGGTCGAGAAAAAGCCGGCGGTCGTCAGCTTTCATTTCGGCCTGCCGCCGGCTGAAACACTTGCTGCCCTGAAAGGAGCCGGCATCCGGCTTTTTGCAACGGCGACGAATCTTGCCGAGGCTGAAGCCGTCGAGGCTGCCGGGCTCGACGCCGTCATCGCACAGGGGATCGAAGCCGGCGGGCACCGTGGTGCGTTCGATCCGCTTGCACCCGATGACGGCCTTGGCACATTTGCGCTGACACGACTTCTGGTCAGGGAAATCGGCATTCCCGTCATCGCGGCAGGCGGGATCATGGACGGCGCAGGCATTGCCGCCGCCCGCGATCTCGGCGCGAGCGCAACGCAGCTCGGCACGGCGTTCATCGCCTGTCCCGAGTCAGCCGCTGATGATGCCTATC
Source organism: uncultured Martelella sp. (assembly GCF_963677965.2). Lineage (NCBI taxonomy): Bacteria > Pseudomonadati > Pseudomonadota > Alphaproteobacteria > Hyphomicrobiales > Aurantimonadaceae > Martelella > uncultured Martelella sp. The sequence continues at coordinate 896,360 of NZ_CAXXFM010000001.1, read as the reverse complement.
GCGCAGCACTGAGGGGGCCGGGCGCATACCACACGCGGCTGACGACCGCGATTTCCGGACGGCCGGCGCGCGCGCTTGCCAACCGGTTCACGGAACTGGCGGAAACCGCACTTCGCGAAACCACACCGCCCGACTATCCCATTGCCTACGACGCCGGAAAGGCGCTGCACGCCGCCGCCAAAGCCTGCGGCGAAGCCGGTTACGGTGCGCAATGGGCGGGGCAGGGGGCGCCGCTCGTGCGTGCAATGCCTGCGGCGGAGTTGATGGCGACGCTCGTACGTGAATGCGGCTTGGGTGAAGAAACGCTCATCAATGGGCTACGCTAATTCGTGCGGTGCCTGCCTTGCACGCTTATCTGCTCCTTCCGTTACCATCCTCCCGAAAGAGCACGCACATGATTGCTTAGCCTAAAGAATGGGCCGGTTCCCCGGCCCATTCTCGTGTCATATTTCCGACTATCAGCCGATCCGGATCGACTTGATGTTGACGAATTCCTTCAAGCCTTCCGGTCCGTGTTCACGGCCATAGCCGGACGTCTTGACGCCGCCGAAGGGCAGGGTGGGATAGGCGACATCGAAGGTATTGATGAATACCATGCCGGTGTCGAAGTGATCTGCCGCCAGCTTGCGGGCGCGTTCGACATTCCGGCTGAAGATGCCACCGCCAAGACCGTAGCGGCTGCTGTTGGCGATCCGCATGGCGTCCTCGTCGTCTTTCGCGCGAATGATGGATGCCGCCGGACCGAACATCTCGTCCTCATAGGCAGGCTGTCCGGGGGCAACATCGGCGAGCACTGTCGCCGGATAGAACCAACCCGTGCGCTCCGGGATCTTGCCGCCGACCACAAGCCGCGCACCCTTGTCGATGCTCTCCTGCACCTGTTCGTGCAGCGTGTCGCGCTGCTTCTCCGTCACCATCGGCCCGAGGTCGGTGTTCTCGTCGGATGGGTCGCCGAGCCTGATCTCTTCGAAAGCCTCCGAATAGGCTTTGACGAAGGCATCGTAGTTCTTCTCGGTGACGATGAACCGCTTGGCGTTCACGCAGGTCTGGCCGTTATTATAGAGGCGGCCCTGGACGCAGGTCTTCACGGCAAGGTCCAGATCGGCATCATCTAGCACCAGATAGGCGTCGTTGGAGCCCAGCTCAAGCACGGTCTTCTTGACCAGCCCGGCAGCCTTGGCACCGACGGCGCGACCAGCCTTGTCGCTGCCCGTCAGCGTTACGCCGCGCACGCGTTCGTCCTCGATGATCCTGTCCGACTGATCGTGCGAGATCACCAGCACGCCGAAGAGCCCCTTGGGCAGACCGGCGCGCTCGTAAAGATCGCGCAGGAAAAGACCGCTTCCGGTGCAGGCCGAGGCATGTTTCAGCAATACGCCGTTGCCGGCCATCAGGCTGGCGATCGAATAGCGCACGGCCTGATAGGCGGGGAAGTTCCACGGCTGGATGCCATAGACCACGCCGATCGGGGAATGGGTGACATAGCCCTTGCCGCCTTCGACCTCGCGTTCATCGTCCGCCAGTGCATCGGGACCGATCTTCGCCGTGTAGTCGCAGATGGCCGCGCAGAGTTCCACCTCGTCACGACTGTCCTTCAGCAGCTTGCCGACTTCGTCGGTCATCAGCTGGGCGAACGCGTCCTTCGACTTGCGCATTTCCTCGGCAATTGCCGCGATCACTTCGGCACGTTCTTCAAAGCTTTTCAGGCGCCATTCGAGGAAGGCATTGTGACTGGCCTCGACGACAGCCGTCGCTTCCGCATCCGACATCTGCGGATAGGATTTGAGTTCCTGTTCGGTCAACGGATTGATGGTCTTCAGGGAATTGGTCATGTGAAAGGGTTTCCTCGTGTTTCTGTTTTTCGTTTGGCCGGAACATCAGCCGTGTGCGGAACGGTGTCTGGACAGTGTCTTTTCGACTGCGGCCAGTGCATCGGTCACCTCACGTCGCCAGCCGCCCTCCGGCAATTTGCGGATGGATGAGTGGGCCGCACACACGATCGGCGTGCCGGACCAGGCTTCGGCAAGGTCCCGTGCCCACCGGGCGTAATCGTCGGCAGCGCCTGCACGCTTTTGCAGCGCCTTGGAAAGCTGCGGATGGAATTTCAGTTTCGATTGCGGCAGAAGCCGGCCCAGAAAGCCGGGTGCGGCCAGCACATTGAGCGTGTCATCGACGTGGACAATGCCGCTCTGCCGGTCGCGAACGAGAACCGAGGCAACATGTATGCTCTCGTCGTGACTGATGAAATCGACGCCCTGTGGGATAGAGAATGCAAGATCTGCGGCAAACGCATTCTGGGTCTCGGGGTCCTCGATCAGTCCCGGGTCCCATGGTAGACCCGGGGCCTGCTCGTGGTGGCGGCGTGTTCCGATAAGGCGGGCCTGCGGAACAAGCGCATGAACAGCGGCGCAATGAAGCGTGTGGAACGGGTGAACGTTGATGATGGCCTCGATTGCCTGCCCTCCATCTGTCGTGGAAAGCAGGGCATTGCGGTCGTCCTCATCAAGGTCATAGCTGTCGAGAAGCAGGAACCTGCCGTTCGCCCGCCGCACAAGCGACATGTGTGTGCCGAGGTTGATCACCTTGGCGACTTTGAAATCGCCACGGAAAGTCCAGAAATTTTCAGCGAGCTGCTGCATCGTGTGGCGTTCCCTCAGAACCGGATGTTGGACCTGCGATCAGAACCAACGATTCTCAAATGGATGGAGAAGGGAATATGTTCCTGCACACAATGCGATGGCTGAACAGCACGAGCGTTCAGAACAGGTGCTGAGTGCAATACACCGCGCAAATAAAACGCCGTGCCATGCAGTAAAACCTCCGGCCAAAAGCCGGAGGCTTGTCGAGTGTCTGGGCAGCGCAAGAGCGCTTTCTTTGTGTCTTTGCGGGCTGAAGCTCAGCCGATCGGGCAGGAAACGCCGGTGCCTTTCAGGCCGCAATAGCCGGCCGGATTCTTGGCCAGATACTGCTGATGGTAGTCTTCGGCCGGATAAAACGCGCCGGCCTGTGCGATCTCGGTGGTGATCCGGTCGCTGCGGCCATTGTCGGTCAACGCCTGCTGGAAGCGGTCACGTACCGTTTCGGCCAGTTTCAGATCATCCGTGTTGTCGAGATAGATGGCCGAGCGATAGGTGGTGCCGATATCGTTGCCCTGACGCATGCCCTGGGTCGGATCATGCGCCTCGAAAAACAGCCGGAGCAGGCTTTCAAGGCTGACCTCTGCCGGGTCATAGATGACCCGCACGACCTCGGCATGACCGGTCAGGCCGGTGCAGGTCTCTTCATAGGTCGGGTTGGGGGTCAGGCCGCCGGCATAGCCTGCAACGGTCACATAAACACCGGGCGTCTGCCAGAGCAGCCTCTCCGCACCCCAGAAGCACCCCATGCCAAGCTGCACTTCCTTCATGCCGGCCGGATAGGGCGGGGCAAGCGGACGGCCGTTGACAAAGTGCCTTTCAGCCGTGGGGATCGGCGCCGAACGTCCCGGCAGGGCCGTATCGGGCGACGGCATTACGGTCTTTTCCTTCTTGAGGGCGGAAAGAAACATCGGGATCTCCTTTGGGCTGAGCGCAAACGGCGAAGGCGGTCACGAACGTCCGCACTCCAAAACGCGATCATCGTCAAGATAAGTATCGAAAGGCGTTGCGGCAAGGCGGGTTTCCGATGCCGCGCCAATCATGCCCGATCAGCTTAAGGGACGCATATCGACCGCGCAATTCGTCCCGGTAAAGACGTTGGCGGTGAATATGAGGCGAAACAATTCAAAAATCTGTCAGAATCGGGTTGATCATCGCCGCCGCATCGGTATATATCGCGCCGATCCCGCCCTTCGATTTCCCCGAAGCTGGCGCCGGATGGACAGGTGGCCGAGTGGTCGAAGGCGCACGCCTGGAACGCGTGTATACGGGTAACCGTATCGAGGGTTCGAATCCCTCTCTGTCCGCCATTACCTCGTCCCAAGATCATGATTTTATCCGGCTTTGCCGGCTGCTTCGTTGTGCGGGCATATCTTTCTTCATCCCATACAGGGGTCGGGCTTGTTGGTGCCGCGGCGGCGTATCCCATGGGGATGGTCATTGTTCCGACACGAATTACGGTTGTCATCCCGTGCGGGTTCGTTACCTTCCGCGCCAGAGAAAACAGACCGGACAGACCTGCTCCATGAGTGACAACAAGATCGCCCGTATCGTTGCCGATGAAATCAAGGCGCGGCCCGACCAGGTGAATGCAGCGCTGGAGCTGCTCGATGGCGGCGCGACCGTGCCGTTTGTGGCGCGCTACCGCAAGGAGGCGACCGGCGGGCTCGATGATACGCAGTTGCGGCTTTTGTCGGAGCGGGTGACCTACCTGCGCGAACTGGAAGCGCGGCGCACGACAATCACGGAATCGATCCAGAACCAGGGCAAGATGACGGATGAGCTGGCGGACAGGATTGCCGGCGTTGCCACCAAATCCGAGCTTGAAGATCTTTATCTGCCCTATAAGCCCAAGCGCCGCACAAGGGCGATGATTGCCCGTGAAAACGGCCTGCAGCCGCTGGCCGATGCGATCTTCGAGGATCGCGCGGCCGATCCGGAAGCGCTTGCGGCCGCCTATGTGAACGAGACGGTCGCCGATACCCGTGCGGCTCTTGACGGCGCCCGCGATATCCTTGCCGAGCAGTTTGCCGAAAACGCCGATCTCGTCGGCCGGCTGCGCCAGTATCTGCGCGACAATGCCGTGCTCTACGCCAAGGTGGTGGACGGCAAGGCGGAAGCCGGCGCGAAATTTTCCGACTATTTCGAGCATTCCGAAAAATTCGCCACCGCCCCCGGTCACCGTGTGCTGGCCATGCTGCGCGGCTGGAACGAGGAGGTGCTGACGGTGGCGATCGAAGCCGACCGCGACAACCCTTCGCCCGTCAAACCCGCCCAGCAGATGATTGCCCGTTTCTTCGATATCGGCCAAAAGGGCAAGGCGGACGAATTTCTGATGCAGGTGGCCGGCTGGTGCTGGCGGGTGAAGCTTTCCACCTCGCTATCGCTCGATCTGATGCGGGAAATGCGCGAGCGGGCCGAAGACGAGGCAATTCATGTTTTTGCACGCAACCTGAAAGACCTGTTGCTGGCCGCCCCTGCCGGCTCCCGCGTCACGCTGGGGCTCGATCCGGGCATCCGCACCGGCGTCAAGGTCGCCGCTGTCGATGGGACCGGCAAGCTGCTCGACACAGCCACGATCTACCCCTTCCAGCCGCGCAATGATGTTCAGGGGGCGACGGCTGCGCTGAAAGCGCTGATCGCCCGCCACAAGGTCTCGCTGATTGCCATCGGCAACGGCACGGCAAGCCGGGAGACCGAAAAACTGGTCGCCGATCTGCTGAAGGAGATCCCGGAGCCGAAACCGGTCAAGGTGATCGTCTCGGAAGCCGGCGCTTCGGTCTATTCGGCGTCCGAAACGGCAGCGAAGGAATTCCCCGGTCTTGACGTTTCACTGCGCGGCGCGGTTTCGATTGCGCGCCGTCTGCAGGACCCGCTTGCCGAACTGGTGAAGATCGAGCCGAAATCGATCGGCGTCGGGCAGTACCAGCATGATGTCGACCAGATCAAATTGTCGCGTTCGCTCGATGCCGTGGTCGAGGATGCGGTGAACGGCGTTGGCGTCGATCTCAATACGGCGTCTGCTCCGCTTCTGGCGCGCGTTTCCGGCCTTGGGCCTTCGATTGCCGAAGCCATTGTGCTGCATCGGGATGAAAACGGCGCATTCCAGAGCCGCAGGCAGCTTCTGAAGGTCGCCCGCCTCGGGCCGCGCGCCTTCGAGCAGTGCGCCGGCTTCTTGCGCATCCGCGACGGCAAGGAGCCGCTGGATGCTTCTGCCGTGCACCCGGAAGCCTATGATGTCGCCAAGAAGATCGTCGCAGCCTGCGGGCGGGACCTGCGTTCGCTGATGGGCGACAGCGCTGCGCTGAAATCGGTTGATCCGCGCGCCTTTGTTGACGAGCGCTTCGGCTTGCCGACGGTGCGCGACATTCTGGCGGAGCTTGAAAAGCCCGGCCGCGACCCGCGTCCGGAATTCAAGACCGCGAGCTTTGCCGACGGTATTGACGAAATCTCCGACCTGAAGCCCGGCATGGTGCTGGAAGGCACGGTCACCAATGTCGCCGCTTTCGGCGCTTTTGTCGATATCGGCGTGCATCAGGACGGGCTCGTCCACGTCTCCCAGCTTGCCGATCGTTTCGTCAAGGATCCGCATGAGGTGGTGAAGGCCGGCGATGTGGTGACGGTGCGCGTGGTCGATGTCGATGTCCGCCGCAAGCGTATCGGCCTTTCGATGAAGAAGGATGACGGCGCACCGGCCGCCAGAGGCCCGCGCAACAATGAGCGCAAGCCGCAGCGCGGTAACGGGAAAGACGGCGGGAAAAGCCAGGGCGCCTTTGGGGCGGCGCTGGCCGATGCCATGCGCAAGAAGTAGCGCCTGCCGCTCACTCCGGTTTGGAAAAACGGAGCCTGAAGGCGCTCACGCAGAGCGTCTCAATGCTGATTTCGGGGCGAAGTGCACATCCTTTGCGCCTCGAATCAATGCGGTTTTGTGTCCTGTACGATGGGATTTCGCGGCGTGCGGTTTACCGTTCTTTCATGCCGAATTTCCTGCAACTTATTGAAATTAAAGTATTTATCCGTTTTCAGGCAAATGCAGCAAACTGCCTTGTTTCTTGGCATAAAACGAATATTGTACGATTAATAATATGTGACATTAGCAGGCATTCGGGGGATTGTGATGGCTTCACCGCTGTTCAACCTGATCGAAAAGATCATTAAAACCGGGACACTCAAGGTCAAGACGGAAACAGGGGAAATCACCACATTCGGAGATGGTACGGGCGATCCGGTCAGCGTGCGCTTCACGGACAGGCAAGCCCAGGACCTGATTGCCAAGGACCCCGCGCTCACCCTTGGCGAGATGTACATGCAGGGCCGCTTCCTGGTGGAAGAAGGCGATATCTACGACTTCCTGTCGCTCGTCCGGCGCAATACGCTCGATATCGTCTTCAGCCCGTTTATGGCGGCCAAACTGTTCTGGCGCATCGGACTTGCGCAGCTTAATACGCATCTGCCGATCAACAGGAACCGCAAGAATGTTTCCCATCACTACGATCTGACGCCACCGCTTTTCAGCCTGTTTCTCGACGACGACTGGCAATATTCCTGCGCCTATTTCGATCCGCCGGACATTTCGCTCGATGAGGCACAGCTTGCCAAGAAGCGTCATATCGCGGCCAAGCTCAGGCTGAATGAAGGCCAGCGCGTGCTCGAGATCGGTTCGGGCTGGGGCGGGCTCAGCATGTATCTCGCCGAGATGGCCGGTGTGGACTGTACCGGGATCACGCTTTCGCATGAACAGCATGGCATTTCGGAAAGGCGTGCGGCCAAACGCGGGCTGTCCGACAGGGTCCGTTTTCAGCTCCAGGACTACCGCACGATGAAGGCCAAGCCCTTCGACCGGATCGTTTCGGTCGGCATGTTCGAACATGTGGGGATCGGCCGCTACCGGAACTTTTTCGACAAATGTTTCGAACTGCTCGATGATGACGGCGTCATGTTGCTGCATTCGATCGGGCGCGATGTTGCCGGCCACGGCCACACCAACCCGTTCATCGAGAAGTATATTTTCCCCGGCGGCTATATCCCTTCGCTGGCGGAAGTGCTGCCGGCGGTGGAAAAATCCGGCCTTCTGGTGCGCGATACCGAAATCCTGCAGATGCATTATGCCCACACGCTGCGGGCATGGCGGAAACGTTTCGTCGCCCGCAAGGAAGAAGCCATCAAGCTTTATGACGAAAAATTCTTCCGCATGTGGGAATTCTATCTGGCCGGTTCGGAAATGGCGTTTGAATGGGACAAGATGTTCGTGTTCCAGATGCAACTTTCCAAGAGCCAGTTTGCCACGCCGAACAACCGCCGTTATATGTTCGAGGCCGAGGAGAAGCTGAAGGCTGCGGAAGCCGGCAGGGCTCCTCTCGAACCGGTCGAATTCGACTAAGGCATTGCGTGCCCGCTGCGGCTCGCGCAGCGCTTTTTTCGGATTTTGCCAGACGGCGATGCATCGCCTTTGTGTGATGCGTTGGCTTCCAGCATGATGCGTTGAGGATTTATGGGCACTATCAGCGAGGATGACGGCCGCGTTTTCGATGCGCCGTCCGATAATTTCGTCTACAGCCTGCTGCCGCGCTGGCTTTGGCCCTATGCCCAGCTTGCCCGGTGGGACCGGCCGATCGGCTGGCAATTGCTGATGTGGCCCTGTTTCTGGTCGGCGGCGATGGCTGCCGGCGTGACGGCGAATGCCGGTGCGTTTCGGCCCGGCCAGTTCATTGCGCATCTGTTTCTGTTCTGGCTCGGCGCCGTGGCCATGCGCGGGGCCGGCTGCACCTATAATGATCTCGTCGACCACCGGATTGACGATAAGGTGGCGCGCACGCGCTCGCGGCCGCTGCCATCGGGTCGTGTGTCACGGCGGCAGGCCTGGGTCTTCATCCTGTTGCAGGCGCTGACCGGCCTTGCCGTGCTGCTGTCATTCAATTTGTTCGCAATTCTGCTCGGTTTCGCATCGCTGGCGGTGGTTGCGGTCTATCCCTTTGCCAAGCGGTTTACCGACTGGCCGCAGTTCTTTCTCGGCCTTGCCTTTTCCTGGGGTGCGTTGATGGGCTGGGCTGCCGTTTTCGGCACGGTGTCTCTACCGGCGGTTCTGGCCTATGTCGCGGCGATTTTCTGGACCATCGGCTATGACACGATTTATGCCCATCAGGACAAGGAAGACGATGCGCTGATCGGTGTGCGCTCCACGGCGCGGCTGTTTGGGGAGAAGACCAAGCCTTGGCTTATCGCCTTTTACAGCCTCGTGCTGTTGCTGCTGGCCACGGCGTTCAGCCTTGCCGGGCTGGGCTGGCCGGCCTTTGGCGGACTTATCGTTGCAGGTGCCATGCTGTTTTACCAGATCGTCGTTTTGAATATCGACGACGGCGACCAGTGCAAACGGTTGTTCGTGTTCAATAACTATGTCGGCATGGTGATTTTCGCCGGGCTCGTGGCCGCGATCTTCATTGGCTGAAACCGCCGCTCAGGCGGCGATCTCACGGCCCTTGACCTTCATCGTCACGCCGATCGGGCAATCGCGCAGGCGCATTGCAAGACGCTTTATGCCGTGCGCGGCGGCCCGTCGGGCAGGGCCGGCATCGTCATTGGCGGCAACCGCCTGGTGCGGCTTGAAGTCGACCGGGCGGGCAACGCCGTCGGCCTCGACCATCATCATCGGAATATCGTAAAGCAGCGCCCAGTTCTGCCAGTCGGCCACAATCTCGCTCAGATCATGGGCGACAAGCAGCGGAATGCAGAGTTCGGGATCGGCGTGGTGCAGTTCCAGCGTCACGGTGATGCCGCCATCGGCGTGCGCTACGGCACGGGCGGCAACGCCCTTGAAGGCGCGGCCCGGCAGCGCGATGGAAAACGGAAGGTTGCTGGAAGGCAGGTTGCGGCGGACAACAGCGCCGCGCTGATCGAGCTTGACGCCGATGCGGGTTTCGGCCCCCTTGGCGACGTAGGAGAATTTCTGCGGGAAATACGCGGGATCGATTCTGAGAACCGGTTCCTCACTCCCCCTCTTGACCTGCGAATTCGTCATCTGATCACCCTTTGGCTCTGTTGCCGGTATCCGGCTTTTTTCTGCGGACTTTTCCGTCCGTCTGAGGGCCATCATAGGCGCGGTTATTACCAGCCGCCTTAACAAGCAGGGTTAAGAAAATCCAACGCGCATGAATGGTTATCAAAATCCGATTTGTCAGGGTTGAGAGAGCGTGAACGCGTTGGTGAGGAAACGTTAACTGCGGCGCGTAGGGGCTTTGATAAAGATCACAGGAAGCCCCGGCATACTCCCCGTTTCCTTAAGCGCAAACCTCATCGCATAGCCCGCAAGTCTTCTCGCCCCGGAGGGGAGAGATGCCCCGAAAGGGGCAGTGAGGGGCGAGACTATCCCCGCGAGCGCCCTCATCATTCGAAATGCTGCATCACCCTCACTCCCCTTTTCGGGGGTATCTCTCCCGCAAGCGGGAGAGAATATCTGGAGCAAAACGCGGTTTTTCTGCGCATCCCAGGCAAGAAGGCAAAGAGCCTCAGCCGGAAAGCTTAGAGAAATCGGCCACCGTGCCGGTTGCCTCGCGGATCATCGCCAGCAGTGCCAGACGGTTGGCGCGCACGGCCTCGTCTTCGGCGTTGACCAGCACCTCCTCGAAGAAGGTGTCGACCGGGGCACGCAGGGCCGAAAGCGCCTCCATGGCGGAGAAATAGTCTTCTTTCACCGAGGCTTCGCGCGCTTTGGCAGAGGCGGAAACGATAGCCTCGTAAAGCGCCTTTTCCGCATCCGTTTCGAAAAGCGCCGGATCGACCTTTTCGGCCACCCTGGTTTTCTTCTTCTCTTCCGCCGCCAGAAGCTGACCGGCGCGCTTTTCGCCCGCCAGCAGGTTTTGGCCATCTTCGGAATCGAGGAATTTCGTCAGCGCCTCAACCCGGCGGGCGACCGTTTCCAGATCGTCGGCCTCGGGCGAAAGCACTGCGTCGATCAGGTCGTAACGCGCGCCCATGTCGCGCAGGTAAACCTTGAAGCGGTCGTGGAAGAAGGACAGCAGGTCGCGGTCGTCAAAGATGGAGAGCAACGGCAGACGCACGCCGCGTTCCAGAATGATGCGGATGACGCCGAGGGCTGCACGTCTCAGAGCATAGGGGTCGCCGGAGCCGGTGGGCTTTTCGTCGATCGACCAGAAGCCCGTCAGCGTGTCGAGCTTGTCGGCCAGCGCCACCGTCAGGGAAACCTTGCTGCGCGGCACGACATCTGAGGGTCCGAGCGGCTTGTAGTGTTCCTCGACTGCGGCGGCGACATCGTCGCTCTCGCCCTGAAGGACTGCGTATTTGCGGCCCATCAGGCCCTGCAGCTCGGGGAATTCGCCAACGGCTTCCGTGCGCAGATCGGCCTTGGCCAGCACCACGGCGCGGTCGACCGCAGCTGCATCCGCGCCGACGATGGGGGCGAGTTTTGCCGCCAATGCGCGGATACGGGCGACCCGTTCGCCCTGGCTGCCGAGCTTGGCGTGGAAGGTGACATTCAGCGCGTCGAGCTTGGCCATGCGCTGGTCGAGCGGCTTTTTCAGGTCGAGGTCGAACTTTTCGGCCGAGGCCGTCAGCCCGTCCATATCCGGCAGGTCGCGCTGGTCGACATGCCAGAAATGCAGCGCATCGGAAAGACGCGCGCGCACCACCTTGCCGTTGCCGTGGCAGATTTCCTTGCCGCCATCGGTGGCGGCGATATTGGCGACCAGAATGAACTTGTTGGTCAGCTTGTCGTCGCCGTGTTTGCGGGTGACGAAGCATTTCTGGTTGGTCTTGATCGTCAGCCGGGTGATTTCATCGGGGATCTGCAGGAAATCCTCCTCGAATTCGCCAAGCAGCACCTGCGGATATTCGACCAGACCGGCAACCTCGTCCAGAAGCCCCTCGTCCTCCACCACGTCCAGCCCATTGGCAAAGGCGAGATTGGCGGCATCGTCGCGGATGATGTGCTTGCGGCGCTCGGCGTCGAGAATGACTGAAGCCTTTTCAAGCCCCGCTGCGTAATCGTCGAAGCGCTTGACGGTGAAAGGTTCCGGCGCGTGAAAACGGTGGCCACGGGTGACGTTCGAAGCGACAATGCCGTCGATTTCGAAATCGATGACCTCTGTTTCCTCGATTTCGGTGCCGAAGGTGCAGACGATGGATTGCAGCGGGCGCACCCAGCGCAGCGAACCCGGCTCGGCGGACGCCGCCCCCCAGCGCATCGATTTCGGCCAGGGGAAATTGCGGATGATGCCGGGCATCACATCGCGTATGATGGCTTGTGCGTCGCGGCCGGGCTTTTCGATCACGGCCACGTAGAAATCACCCTTTTTCGGGTCCGACTGGATTTTCGCCTCGGCGATATCGGAAAGCCCCGCGCCGCGCAGAAAACCGGCAAGCGCCTTTTCCGGCGCGCCGACGCGCGGGCCCTTGCGTTCCTCGCGCACATCGGCGGAACGCGCCGTCAGCCCCTTGATGTTCAGCGTCAGCCGCCGTGGAGTGAAGAATTCCTTGGCGCCCTCATAGGTCAGCCCCGCATCCACCAGCGCATCGGTGACAAGCTTCTTCAGGTCGCCGGCCGCCTTGGCCTGCATGCGGGCGGGGATCTCTTCGGAGCGGAGTTCAAGCAAAAGGTCGGGCATAGGAGCGGGCTTCTATCATGTTCTGGTCTATGTGGCGCCGGTGTTAGCAAGCTCCGCGAAAAAAGTCATCCGGCAATACTCGTTTTAGCGCTGTCGCCGGAAAAGAACCGCGTTTGCGCCCGTACCCGGCCGTATTTGTCGATATGCTGATGCAACATTGAGGAGAACAATCTTGCGCACCCTGTCCCTTTTACCGCTCCTGCTTGTTGCAGGCACATCCGCTTCCGCCGACCCGCTGCTGCCGCAGGGGCATTTCAGAACCGAATGCCTGCCGATCGGCAAGAACGACCGGCACGGTTTCATCGCCGAGATCAGGATTGAAGGCCGCGATATTTCAGCTTTCGCGCAGAGCTATGCCCATAATGATTGTGACGTGCCGACGGTGCAGGTCGATTATCGCGGCACAATCACCGCCGCCACCGGCAAGGATGATCGCGTCGACTTCACGCAGGAGACCGGTCGCTTTCTCTATACGCTGCTCGCCGATGACGTGACCACCTATTACAACGCCAATGCCGATACCGCCGGATGCGGCATCGATGACTGGCAGACGGATGCACCGCGCGACGTTACCGGACGCACCTGCGCCCCCAACAGCTTTCCGGAAGCCGGAACGGTGCTGAAAGACAGCCTCTGGGGCGATGACGACGCGATCCATTTCGGCCGCATGCCGATGGTCTGGGATGCCGTCACCGGCTATCCCGAAGAACCATCGGCCATACGTTTCACCCGCGTGGAGTGAGCAGCCTACCAGCCGCCGCCGCCACCACCACCGCCGCCGCCGCCGGAGAAGCCGCCGCCGCCGGAAAAGCCGGAGGACGACGAGCTTTGTGTCGGCATCGACGACGACATGGTGGAGGCCATGGACGAGGAGAAGTTGCCGATGTCGCGCGACAGGCTGTCATGGCTGAACGTGCCATAATACCAGTAAGGCGAATAGTAGCCGGTCGTACCCGCCGCAACGGCTGCGGTCAGCCATTTGTCGAAGGTTCTCGACCACGGTTTTTCGACACCGAGCGCGATGGCATAAGGCAAAAGCGTTTCGAAATGCTGCGGCGACATTTCCGGCGTGCCGGTCATGTTCATCCGGTCGGCCTCGGCCAGCGTCAGATATTGTTTCAGCCCGGCAATCTCGTCCATCTTCTTGCGGCCTGCGGGCGTCGGTGCGCCCATGGCGAAGAAGAACAGCACGTTCATCAGCAGGATGCCGCCGAGTGTGCCGACCAGCATCCAGTCATTCGGGCCAAGATCGGGGTTGAAAACGGACATGATCAGTCCGCCGACGATATTGACGGTGAAAAGTCCGGCAAAGCCGATGAAGATCATCGTTCCGAGCACAGAGCCGACGGACCGGCCGCGCCGGCTGAACATCTTGGCAAAGACGCTTGAGAAAATGCCGATGAAAATGGCGGCGAAAACCGACATGAACAGAACCGGCACGATCGCCAGATTGACAGAGCCGAAGGTAAACAGCGCAACGGCCGCCACAACTGAAAGCGCGACCCCGCCGAGGGTGTAGCCCAGGTTGGAAACGAAATAATCGCCGCGGTGCTCGTTGGTGATGGCGGAGGTGAACTTGCTCGCCATCGATGAGACCTTGGAACTGTGCGCCTTGTCGACGATGAACACCCCGCCGGCATCATCGACCGATTTCAGAAAGGCCTTCTGTCCCGGCGGCAGGGTCGGGTCGAAAGGCTTGTCGGTGCGGGTGATCTTCATGCCCTTTTTCGGCTTGTCGATGGTGACGAAGCCCTTCACCGCCAGATCGACAGCCGTTGCGGCAATGGCATCAAAGCGCGACGTCCCGAAACCCTGATTTTCGATATAGGAGACGAGGGCGGGCGACAGGCCTTCCGGCGGGTGCCAGCGCGGCACGATCACGCCCGGTTTCGGGTCGCGGCCGACCGAGGACCATGACCAGTAATAATAGCCGAAGATCACCAGCAGGCCGATAATACCGATGAAATAGTTGCGATAGTCACTCAGGAACCATCCCGCGCTTTCGGAGACCGACGGTGCGTCAATCGCGCCTTTCGGCAAAGCCACGACCACGGAAAGTCCCTCTTGCGGTGCCAGTGGCGCCGTCGTCATGAAGGTAACGACATTGCCGTCGACCTGCGCCCGGGCGTCCTGTGCGGTCGAGCCATAGGCCCCGGTATAATAGGTCACGTCATCAGGCGCCACACCTTCCGGCAGGGTGATGCGGGCATAGGCCTTGTCGATCGGAAAGGCCCAGAAATTGCCGGTCGCGTTCCAGTAAACCTCGTCGTGATCGTCAAAATAACGGATCTGACGGTCGGTTTCGTAATTGATGACGAAGGAATATTCGCCGGGCGCCAGCCTCGTATCGGCGGAGCCGAGATAGATGCGGATGCCGTTGGTGATGCTTTCGGTGTGATAGGCCACCGGCTCGCCATCGAGCGAAGCCGATTTGAGCTTGAAGGTCACATCGCCGGTGCGCCCGTCAGCGGTTTTGAAGCGCAACGGAAAATCACGATAGATACCGCGCCGGATCTGATCGCCCTCGGCATGGACGGTGATCATCTCGCTGACATCGTAAACGCCCGATTTCTTGACGGTCACATCGGAGACGAACTGGCGGATATATTCCGCCGCATGCGCGTGGGAAAACGCGCCGAACGCCATGAAAAGAGCAAGAGACAGAATGGCAAACGCCATCCGTAGCGTGACTGTGACCCTCAGTTCCGTAAAACGGAGGCTTCGGTTCGCTGTCGCCATTATATTTCCTTCAGTCTTTGTATTCCACGCCGAGTGCGGCAAGCGCGTCCCAATAGCCCGGATAGGTCTTGCCCACGCAAAGCGGGTCCAGGATGGTAATGCCGGAAATCTTCAAACCGGCGAGCGCAAAGCACATGGCGATGCGATGATCGGCGAATGTGTCGATTTCAGCGGGCAGGTATTGCCCGGCAAGCGCGGGATCGGCATGGACGATCAGGTCGTCGCCGTCCTCCTCGGCAAGGCCCGCACGAATGTTGTTGAGGCCGAGCGACAGCGCACGGGTGCGGTCGCATTCCTTGACCCGCAGGTTCTCGATGCCGGTAAAGCGTACCGGGTTTTCGTTGAAGGCGGCGAGCACGGCAAGGGTCGGAACCGCATCCTGCATCTGGCTGCCATCGATTTCAGCCGGCATATGCGGAAAGGCGGCAATCACGTCATAGGCCTTGGCATCCGGCTGGGTGAATTTTTCTGCGGGCGTACCGATATCGATCCTGCCGCCGGTGAGTTTTTCCGCCGCCCAGAGATAGGTCGCGGCCGAGGCATCCGGTTCGATATGGAAATCGGCGGCCTGGTATCCGGTCGACAGAACTTTCCATGTCGCCTGATCCACCTGCTCGACCCTGGCGCCGAAGGCGGCCATGGCGTCGAGTGTGAGCGTGATATAGCCGCGCGCGCCGATTTCCGTGCCGGTGAGCGCGATGGTTACCGGTTCGGGCGCAAGCGGTGCGGCCATCAACAGGGCGGAGACATACTGGCTGGAAAGCCCGGCATCGATCTCGACGCGGCCCGTGCCGAAATGACCATTGCCGGAGATGGTGACCGGCGGGCAGCCGGTCGGGGCCTCGGCATCGACGCCGAGCCGCTTTAGCGCATCGACCAGTGGGCCGATGGGGCGTTTGCGCATATGCTCGTCGCCATCGACGATGACCGTACCGTCGACGCTTGCCGCAGCGGCTGTCAGAAACCGCGTTGCCGTGCCTGCATTGCCGAGGAATAACGGCCCGGAAGGCGCTTCGAGCCGGCCGGTGCCGGCCACCACGAATGTGGTCTCGTCAGGCTCATGGACGGTAACGCCCATTGCCCGCAACGCATTCGCCATATGCTTGGTGTCGTCGCTTTTCAGCGCGCCCGTCAGCCGGCTTTTGCCTTTTGAAAGACCGGCGAGCAGAAGCGCGCGATTGGTGATCGACTTCGAGCCGGGCGGGCTCACCTGCCCGTTCAGCGCATGAGCGGGAGGGACGACGGTGACACGGTCTGCATTCATCCTCAAAAACTTTCTTCAAACCCCGCAAATAACGGGATGCTGTCAGAACGAAACGTTCGGCACGGCGCGATCCGCCGCGTCCTCGATCTCGAAATAATCGCGTTTTTGAAAACCGAACTGACCGGCGATGATATTGCTCGGGAAGCTCTCGACCCGGACGTTGAGGTCGCGGGTTGCGCCATTGTAATAGCGCCGGGCCATCTGGATTTCGCTTTCGGTCTTTTCCAGCGCCGCCTGCAGCTCGGAAAAATTCTGGTTTGCCTTCAGGTCCGGATAGGCTTCGGAAAGCGCGAAGAGGCGGCCCAGCGCCTGGGTCAGTTCGCCTTCGGCCTGGGCGCGGCCCGCAACATCGTTGGTGGCAACGGACTGCGCCTTGTTGCGCTTTTCAACGACCTCTTCCAGCGTGCCGCGCTCGTGGCTGGCATAGCCTTTGACGGTTTCAACGAGGTTGGGAATGAGATCGGCGCGGCGTTTGAGCTGCACGTCGATGCCGGACCATGCCTCTTCCGCCATCTGGCGGGCGCGCACGAGTGCGTTGTAAAGCGAGATGACGAAGCCGGCGAGGGCCCCGACGATGACGATGAGAATGATGAATGTCACAAGCATTGGCGCACTTCCGGGTTTGTGGGGCCGTCACAGGCGGACGATCTCGCATCCGTCCGTAACGCCTTCGGGACGTCAGGCTGCCTTGGGTTCAAATCCGCCCGCATCGGTCAGTAGATAGGCCTCGCCACAGGCCTTGGCCAGTGTGCGCACACGCAGAATATAGCTCTGCCGCTCGGTGACCGAAATCACGCCGCGCGCATCGAGCAGGTTGAAGATGTGCGAGGCCTTGATGCACTGGTCATAAGCCGGGAACACGCATTTGTGCAGCATTCCGGGTTCGCCGGGTGCGCCTGCGGCGAGCAGCGCCTTGCATTCGGCTTCCGCATCGAGGAAGTGCCGGTGCAGCATTTCGGTATTGGCGTATTCGAAATTGTGGCGCGAATATTCCTGCTCGGTCTGCAGGAAGACATCGCCATAGGTGACCTTTTCGTCGCCGTCGCGGCCATTGAAGTTGAGGTCGTAGACATTGTCGACGCCCTGCACATACATGGCGATGCGTTCGAGACCATAGGTCAGCTCGCCGGCAACCGGCGCGCATTCAATGCCGCAGACCTGCTGAAAATAGGTGAACTGCGAGACTTCCATGCCGTCGCACCAGCATTCCCAGCCCAGCCCCCAGGACCCGGTCGTCGGGTTTTCCCAGTCGTCTTCGACAAAGCGTACATCATGCAGCAGCGGGTCGAGGCCGATCGCCTTCAGCGAGCCGAGGTAAAGCTCCTGCAGGTCCGGCGGCGAGGGCTTCAGCAGAACCTGATACTGGTAATAATGCTGCAGCCGGTTCGGGTTTTCGCCATAACGGCCATCGGCGGGGCGGCGCGAAGGCTGCACATAACCGACATTCCAGCGTTTGGGACCGAGCGCGCGAAGCGTGGTCGAGGGATGCAGCGTACCGGCGCCCACTTCCATGTCATAAGGCTGCAGAATGGCGCAGCCCTTGTCGGCCCAGTAGGACTGGAGCGTCAGGATAAGCCCCTGAAAGGAGCGCTTGGGGTGCATATGGGGCGGTATTTCGGACATGGCCTACGGTCTCACTGGAAGAATGACCGGTGAGTGCCATTAAAGCGGGGAGGGGTCAAGTAGTGCTGCCCGTGCGAAAGACTTCGCAATCCGCTCATTGTGTTCGCGTGGGCCCGGTGGATTGTCCGGGAGGACGGCGTTGCCGGCTTCACCGCAGGCGTCGCCTCCCGGGTTTTCAACGGGTCGAAACCTCGCTGTTCAGGGTCTGCGGCGCAAAGGCCTCCAACTGGCCTATATATTTTTTGGCCACCGGAGTGGCGTAGGGGCCGCGCTTTGCGGTGGAAAGGCCGAGCCCGACAAGCGCTTCGGCCTGCTTGACCGCTGCCGAAACGCCGTCAATGACCGGAAGGCCGAATTCGCGGGTGAGATCATGCGCCAGATCGGCCATGCCGGCGCAGCCGAGTATGATGGCTTCCGCCCGGTCTTCGCGCGTTGCCGCGTCGATTTCGGAGCGCAGGCGGTCGCGCGCGTTCGATTGCGGGTCTTCCAGAGACAGAACGGAGATATCGGCGGCGCGCACCCTTGCGCTGTCTGCCACGCCGTAGCGTTTCACCAGTTCCTCGATCGGGATGCGGGAGCGCTCCATGGTGGTGACGATCGTGAAACGGCGGGCAATGAAGCTTGCCATCTTCACCGCCGATTCACAGATTCCGACAACGGGAATATCCGCAAAGGCGCGCGCGGCATCGAGGCCGGTATCGTCGAAACAGGCGATCACGACGGCATCGGCGCCCGCCTTCTGCCCCTTGGCGATTTCCATCAGCAGGCCCGGAACCGCAAAGGCCTCATCGTAATAGCCTTCGATGGAGACTGGTCCCATGGGGGAGGTGAGGGCCGAAATCTCGGTATCCCGGCCGGCCACCTGCAGCGCCGCATGGGCGATGGTCTGCGTCATGGACGCGGTGGTGTTGGGATTGACGACAAGAATGCGCATGCGTGTCAGCCTTTGGCGCGGCTGCGGCTGAGGTAACGGATCAGCCCCAGCGCAATGCCGATGACGGCGAAGGAGAAGACCGTCGTGACCGTGCCAAGCGCATAGAGCACCGGCGTCGTCACATTGGTCGTCATCGCCATGATTTCGAGCGGCAGCGTGTTGTAGGTGCCGGCGGTCAGAAGCGTGCGGGCGAACTCGTCATAGGACAGCGTGAAGCCGAAAAGTGCTACGCCGATCAGGCTGGGCGCGATCATCGGCAGGACGACATAACGAAATGCCTGCCACGATGATGCGCCGAGGTCCCGGGCGGCTTCCTCATAGGATGGCGAAAACCGATTGAAGACCGCAAACATGATCAGAACCCCGAACGGCAACGACCATGTCAGCTGCGCGCCGAAGGCGGACGTGAACCAGGCCGGCGCTATGCCCGATTGCTGGAACATGACGCCAATGCCGAGCGACACGATGATGGACGGCACGACAAGGCTGGCAATCGCCAGATAGAACAGAACAGTCGCGCCGACAAATCTGCGGCGGAAGGCAAGGCCGGCCAGAAGCGAGACGACGACGGTGACGATCATCACCATCATCCCGAGCGTGAGGGACCGCTTGAAACTGCCGCCGAAATCGCCGACGGCCTGGGTTTCGAACAGATTGAAGAACCAGTGCAGCGAAACCCCGTTCAGCGGGAAAGTCAGGCCGCCGTTCGGCCCCTGGAACGACAGGATCAGGATTGCCGACAGCGGGCCGTAGAGAAACAGCACAAACAGGATGAAGAAGGCGGCCAGAATATAGAATTCGCGGGTGCGGTTTTCGCTGTTCATGGATCAGAGCTCCTTGCGAATATCGACGACGCGCAGGATTCCGGCGACCATCATCAACACGACGATCAGAAGCACGACAGCGTTGGCCGCCGCTCCCGGATATTGCAACAGCGACATCTGGTTGCGCATCATCAGCGCGACGGAGGCGCTCTGGCCGCCGGACATGACCAGCACGGTGATGAAATCGGCCATCACCAGCGTCACGACGAAAATCGTGCCGATGGCCATGCCGGGCTTGGCCAGCGGAATGATGATATTGGTGAGGATCTGGACGCCGGAGGCGCCGGCGTCGCGCGCCGCCTCGATCAGGGCCCGGTCAATGCGGACCAGCGAATTGAAGATCGGTACGACCATGAACAGCGTATAAAGATGCACCATGGCCAGCACGACCGCGAAATCCGAATAGAGCAGCCATTCCACCGGTTCGCTGACAATGCCCGCATTGACCAGTGCCGAATTGACGATGCCGTGACGCCCGAGAACCGGTATCCACGAAATCATGCGGATGATGTTGGACGTCAGAAACGGCACGGTGCAGATCAGGAAAAGGATGGTCTGCATTGCCGCCGTGCGGATGTGGAAGGCGAGGAAATAGGCGACCCAGAAACCGATCACCAACGTGATGCCCCAGACCATGGCCGCATATTTGACCGTGTTGAGATAGGTCTTCCACGTGACCCAGGACCCGAAGGTTTCGGCATAGTTGAAGGTGTAGAAACCGGGATACATCATCGCGAAGTCGTAATCCCAGAAGCTGACGACGGCGATCAGGATCAGCGGCAGAACCAGGAAGACGCCGAGAATGACGGCAAGCGGAGCGGCCTGCAGCCAGGAAATCAGTCCGGCCGACAGCTTCGGGCCCTTTCGGGCGCGCTTTTGCGGCTTGGCATTTGCGGTCGTGGTCATGGGCTCATCCGTTTTGTCGTTCGCCATGTCATTTCCAAAAGCCTCCGGTCGGGCCTTGGGAAAGGGCATGTCGTCTTTTTAGAGCCTTGCACGTCCGGCATGACCGGACGCAAAGGCGGGAAGGAGCGGCAGGCGCCGTTCCTTCCCGGTTTTCATTACGAAGCGATGAACTCGTTCCAGCGACGAACCATGTAGCGGTCCTCGTCCATGACGGAGTTCCAGCAGGCAACGTGGCCCATGCGCTCTTCGAACGAACCGCCGTCACGCACGGCGCCGGCTTCTTCCATGACCTTGCCCTCGGGCGACAGGATATCCTCGCTCGCCGGCTTGCCTTCGATCCAGTAGCCCCATTCATTGTCGGTCATGTACTGTTTCGCGGTGTCCATGCAGGCGGAATAGTAGCCCTGGCGGTTGAGGTAGGCGCCGACCCAGCCCGACAGATACCAGTTGATGTATTCGTAGGCGGCATCGAGCTGCGCGCCCTGAAGATGGGACGCAAGGCCAAGACCGCCGCCCCATGCGCGGTAGCCTTCCTTCAGCGGCTGGTACTTGCACGGGATGCCCTTGGCGCGAACGGCGGCAACGGCCGGCGACCACATCGACTGGATGACCACTTCGCCCGACGACATCAGGTTGACGCTTTCATCGAAGGTCTTCCAGAAGGCGCGGAACTGGCCGTCCCGCTTGGTCTTGATCAGGAATTCGATCGTCTGGTCGATCTCGTCCTTGGTCATGTTGCCCTTGTCACCATAGGTGATCTGGCCATCGGCTTCCATGATCATCGCGGCATCCATGATGCCGATCGACGGGATGTTGAGGATCGATGTCTTGCCCTTGAAGGCGGGGTCGAGAATGTCGGCCCAGGAATTGATTTCGCGGCCGACGAGGTCGGGCCGGATGCCGAGCGTATCGGCGTTGTAGATGGTCGGAACCATCGTCATGTAACCGGTCTCGGACGAGGCAAAGGTCTTGTCGCCGGGTGCATTGACGAAACCGACCGTATGCGGGGCGGTGCCCTGTGCGATTTCGCTGTCCGGCGTCAGCTTGCCGGTTTTGAACAGCGGCACGATATCGTCGTAATAGGTGAGGCGCTCGACTTCCATCGGCTGGATAACGCCGGTCGGCCAGATCTTTTTCAGGATCCAGTATTCGACATCGGCAATGTCGTAGGAATTCGGCTGGGTTGCGGCGCGCTGGGCGGCGGCATCGGAATCCATCGCCGTCATTTCCAGCGTGATGCCGAGGTCTTCCTTGCACTTCTGGGCAACGGCATTGATGTTGGAAACGCCGGTGCCGAACTGGCGCAGCGTGATCGGGTTCTGCGCCCAGATCGTCGGGAAGCCGGTGATGGCGCCGGAGCCGATGGCGGTGCCGGTGGCGGCCGCGGCGGTCTTGAGCAGTTTGCGTCGGGTCAGGCCCGAGGATTTCTTTTTCGAAGTGTCAGTCACGTTACAGTTCTCCTGTGAAGATCTTTGAAGACGGTTATTGTTGTTTTTGTCCGAGAATGATCGCGTCATAGGCGTTCCAGTGAACGGAAACGGCCTCACCCACACGAACAGGGGTTTCGAAGAAACGGGAATCGGAAAGAATGACGGTGAAATCCTCGACGCCGGCGCCGTTGAGGATCAGCTTCACTGTCGCGCCGAGATATTCGACGGTGGTGACGATGCCGGTAAAGCCAAGCCCCGGCGTTTCGGTCTTGCCGATGCGGATATGGTCGTTGCGCACCGCGATATCGGCTTTTTCACCGACCTCGACTGCGCGGCCGACGGCGGCGAACTGTCCGCCTTCGGCAACCTTGAGCATGATGCCGGCGCCGGTCTTTTCCGCAACCTTGCCGGAAATGACATTGTGATCGCCCATGAAACGGGCAACGAAGGCCGTGGCCGGTTTTTCGAATACCTCACGCGGGGTTGCCGCCTGCTCGATACGACCGTCATTCATCACCACGATCAGGTCGGCAAGCGCCATGGCCTCTTCCTGGCTGTGGGTCACATGGACGAAGGTGATGCCGAGCGATGTCTGCAGCTTTTTCAGCTCCGCGCGCATCTGCACCTTCAAAAACGGGTCGAGCGCGGAAAGCGGCTCGTCGAGCAGCAGGGCTTCCGGATCGGTGATCAGGGCGCGGGCAAGCGCCACGCGCTGCTGCTGGCCGCCCGAAAGCTGTGCCGGTCGGCGCTCGGCATAGGCCTCGAGCTGCATCAGCTTCAGCATGTCGAGCGCCTTTTCATTGCGTTCCGCCTTGGCGACGCCCTTCATCTTCATGCTGAAGGCGACGTTTTCGATCAGATCGAGATGCGGGAACAGCGCATATGACTGAAACATCATCGCCGTGCCGCGGCGCGCCGGCGGCAGGCCGGTGACGTTCTTGGCACCGAGAAGGACATCGCCTTTCGATATCGACTCGTGGCCGGCGATCATCCGCAGCGTCGACGTCTTGCCGCAGCCGGACGGGCCGAGCAGACAGCAATAGGTGCCGGCGGGAATTTTCAGGTCAATGGCATCAACTGCAGTCGTGTGCCCGTAGATTTTGGATACAGAGGCAATCTCTATCGCGGCTGCTTTGGTCATCACAGGTCCCCGTTTCACTGGTAAACTGTGAAGCATCAAACGTGCCAGTTTGACGCATAAAATTTAGAGAATTGATTTTGCTGAATTAATTTATTCCTTGACGTCAGCGTAAACAGACGTGCGATGGTGCATGCGTAAAAAGTAATCTTTGCACGCAATGAGAAGGTCAAATTGTGTGCAATCTGGAGAAAGGTTCAGTTCGACTGTTTGCAAACAAAAAATGCGGCGCTAAAAGGCAGATTATGAAACATCAGATCGAACTCTCGGAGACACCGCAACTTCCGCCGGACGCGTCGCAGGAAGACAGGGCGGCCAGTATTCGCGACGCATTGCGGGATGCGATTGTCGACAGAAGGCTTGCACCCGGAACGCGCCTGCCGGAGGCCGAAGTCGGCACGCTTTTCAATGTCAGCCGCACGGTTGCCCGCTCGGCATTGCAGATGCTGACCTTCGAAGGTGTTGTCCAGACCGAGCGCAACCGGGGGGCATGTGTATCCAATCCGACGCCGGAAGAAGCGCGGCAGGTGTTTGCCGCGAGGCGGCTGATCGAGCCGAGCCTGATCACGATGGCGATCGGGCACATGACGCCCGCCGATATCGCGCGGTTCCGCACGCATCTGGCGCATGAAAACCACCACAAGGCGCAACGCGGCGTGGCGGCGAAACGGCTTGAGATCAAGGCTTCCGGTGATTTTCACCTGATGATTGCCGCCCTTTCCGGCAATGCCGTGCTGGAAAAGTTCATGAACGAACTGGTGGTGCGCTCCTCGCTGGTGATTGCGCTTTACGGCCGCTCCGGTGTGTCGAGCTGCGGTCATTCCGAGCATGAGGATATTCTGAACGCGCTGGAAGCCGGTGATGGCGAACGCGCGACCCAGACCATGCTGCATCATCTCGATCTGATGGAAAGCGATCTCGATCTGCGCCCGCGCGATGGCCTGACGTTGAAAGAGGCCCTGGCGATCTAGGCAAGGACGGCAGGGCACCCGCCCGGAATTTGTGCATTGCCGGGGCTTTTCAACCGCTTTTATGCACGCCATGATCGCCGCGACAGAAGGAGTAGCACCCCCAATGCCGCATATGTTCGTGAACCGCCCGCGCATGCATGACTTCGTTGCTGACGATCCGGCAGTCAGAAAGAACTTTAGATGGGAGACCATCAATGCGGCGGCCTATCAGCTGGGCGGTGCGGTCTTCATTTTCGGCAGTATCTGTTTTTTCCCCTCGCTTTCGGCCTATGCCGATCTCGGGGCGTGGATCTTTTTCTTCGGATCGCTTCTCTATCTGCTCGTCACCGGACATGACCTGATCGAAGTGTTCGCCTATGCCAGAGAGCGCAAGAACTCGGCCACCATCTGGGACCGGCTGGAATTCTGGGCGGCGTGGACCTATGTTTCCGGCACGCTTCTGTTCGTGGCTGGCAGTATCTTTTTTCTCTCCGATGTCGGCTGGTACATCGCCGGTGCCTGGTGTTTCATCATCGGCAGCGTGCTTTTCGTGATCGGCGCCGTGATCAACGTCATCCAGATCGTGCAGGCGGATGACCTCGTCACCCTGCAGATGATGAACCTGACCGCGGTGACCTTCGTGGTCGGATCAACCCTGTTTGCCGTCGCCTCGATCCCCTATCTGTGGAACCTCGCAAACGCGGCCGACGAGGCCAGACTGGATGCCTTCCTCGCCTGGCAGTACCTCGTCGGCAGTGTTCTGTTTTTCGTCGGTGGTCTTCTCAACTATCGTCGTGCCTACCGGATTGTGGCGCAGGCTCTGGGCAAGCCGACCCAGTTTGGCAAATATCCGGTCAAGCCGCTGGCGCCGCACAGGAAAAAGCCCTGGGAACACTAGTTCTTACTTGCGGTAGCAAAGAAATCCATTATTCCCTGAGGTTGCGCTGTGTATGCTAGCCAGGTTGCACGTATTCTGGTAGCGCAGGAAGACAACAAGGAGAGGTTCCCGATGGTTGATATGCTTCTGCGGTGCATCGTGCCGATTGCGGCTGCTTTCTTTACGGTGGTGGCGATTGCGGCCGGATGGTTCTGGATACTGCTGTTCACGATCCCCGCACTTGCCGTTGCGGCCTATGACTGGTTCCAGTCATCCTGGACGATCACCCGGAACTATCCTGCTGCAGGCCGTCTGCGCTGGCTGGCGCTGTCGCTTCGGCCCTTCATTCGCGCCTATGCGGTGGAAGACGATACGCACGGAACGCCCTATTCCTATGCTGCGCGCGAATTGATCAAGACCCGCTCGCACGGGCTTGCCGATACTATTCCCTTCGGGACGGAACTTGATTTCTACGAGGAGCCGCATCACTGGATCTCGCACTCCATGGTGCCGGAGCGGAACCCCGATCTGTCTCCGCGGGTGATGGTCGGCAACGAGCAGAGCTCGAAACCCTATTCGGCCTCGATCCTCAATATTTCGGCGATGAGTTTCGGCGCGCTTTCCGCCAATGCCGTCAAGGCGATGAATATCGGCGCCCGCGACGGTGGTTTCTATCAGGATACGGGCGAGGGCGGTCTCAGCCGCCACCATCTCGAATATGGCGGCGATCTCGTGTGGGAGATCGGTTCGGGCTATTTCGGCGCACGCGACAAGGATGGCCACTTCGATCCGGAAAAGTTCCGTGACAAGGCGGCCAATGATGCGGTCAAGATGACCGAAATCAAGGTCAGCCAGGGGGCCAAGCCCGGCCATGGCGGCATGCTTTTAGGCTCCAAGGTCACGCCCGAGATCGCCGAGGTGCGCGGTGTTCCGGTCTATGAGAACTGTCTGTCGCCGCGCGGGCATTCGGCGTTTTCCACGCCCGCGCAGATGCTGGAATTTGCCGCGTCGATGCGCGAGCTTTCCGGCGGCAAGCCCGTCGGCATCAAATTCTGCGTCGGTCAGCCGCATGAACCCTTCGCTCTGGTCAAGGCGATGATGACCACCGGCATCTATCCGGATTTCATCGTCGTCGACGGTGCGGAAGGCGGTACGGGGGCAGCGCCGCTTGAACTTGCCGACTGGGTGGGCATGCCGCTTTGGGACGGGCTTCTTCTGATGCGCAACGCGCTGGTCGGCGCGGGTCTGAAACAGCATGTCAGGCTGGCGGGCAGCGGCAAGGTGTTTTCCGGCATGGGGCTTGCGCACAATCTGGCGTTGGGCGCCGACTGGTGCAATGCCGCGCGCGCCTTCATGATGTCTGTCGGCTGTATTCAGGCCCAGCGCTGTCACACCGGAACCTGTCCCACCGGGGTGACCACCCAGGACAAGTGGCGCCAGCGCGCCCTTGTGCCCGAGGAACAGGGACGTCACGCCGCTCGCTTTCACAAGAAGACGCTTGAAGCACTGGCCGATATCGTCGCGGCCTGTGGCTATGCCCATCCGCAGGACCTTCAGCCGCACCACATCATGCACCGGGTCGGCTCGCACGAATCCGTGCCGCTTGACAAGCTGCATCCCTTCCTGGCTGAAGGCGTGCTGCTGTCCGATCCGGATTCCACGATCTATGCCGACTGGTGGCGTGCGGCAAGTTCCGACAGCTTCCGCCCGGTCGAAGATCTGGTCAAACTTCGGGCGAGCAATGCCTAGTCCGGGCAATGCTTAGCCCGAGCGCCCTTCTTTCTCCGCAATAACAGCGGAGAATTTCTCGACTTTCGGGTCAAAGTGTCTGTTCACGTCGACAGCAGAATCTGACGGAACGACGCGTAAATAAGTTGACACGAAAATACGTGCGCATGAATACTCATAATTGCAGAAATGCAAATTCACTGTAGTGAGCCAGCAGGGGTGGTCAGCTTCGTTCGATAAAACGCGTTACGCTGGGGGAGCACCAAAATGGCAATGCGACGCGATATTGGCCTGGTTGGACTGACTTTTGTCGCCGTGGGCGGCGTTCTGGGATCGGGATGGTTGTTTGCACCACTCGACACGGCCCAGCTGGCCGGTCCGGCCTCGATTATTTCATGGTTGATCGGGGCGGTGGCGATGCTGCTGATCGCCCTGACCTATGCGGAAAACTCGACACTTTTTCCGATTGCGGGCGGCATCGCCCGTATTCCGCAGTTTTCCCACGGGCGGCTTCTGGCGTTGG
This sequence comes from uncultured Martelella sp., assembly GCF_963677965.2. Lineage (NCBI taxonomy): Bacteria > Pseudomonadati > Pseudomonadota > Alphaproteobacteria > Hyphomicrobiales > Aurantimonadaceae > Martelella > uncultured Martelella sp. The sequence goes on along the minus strand of NZ_CAXXFM010000001.1, from coordinate 869,171 downwards.
CCATGGGGTGGAGCGCATGGGTGGGCTATTGCACCACCGCGCCGATCGAGGTGAAGGCCTCGCTTGGCTATGCCTCGTCCTACCTGCCGTGGCTGACCAATGCCGCCGGCGGGCTGACCCTGGCGGGCTATCTTGCCGCCGCCGTCTTCCTCGCCGTGCTGACGGTGGTCAATGTTTTCGGTGTTGCCTGGTTTGCGCGCATCAACACGACGATGACCTGGTTCAAGCTGGTCGTTCCGGTGATCTTCATCGTCGCCATCATTGCTGCACGGTTCGAACCATCGAATTTCACATCGGCGGGCGGTTTTGCGCCGTTCGGGGTGCCGGGCATCTTTGCCGCGGTTTCGACCGGCGGGGTTGTCTTTGCCTTTATCGGGTTCCGGCATGCCATCGATCTGGCCGGTGAAGTGAAAAATGCGCAACGGGTGATCCCTCTGGCGCTGATTTTCTCGGTGCTCATCTGCCTTGCGATCTATATCGGTCTGCAGGTCGCCTTTGTCGGCGCCATCGACCCGGCGTCTCTGGCCAATGGCTGGCAGACGATCGAGGCCAGCCACGAACTGGGCCCGCTCGGCGCGCTTGCCACATCGGTCGGCGTTCTCTGGTTGCTGAGCATGTTGAATGTCGCGGCCGTGATCTCGCCGGCCGGCAGCGGCCTCGTCTCGGTCGGCTCCAACGCCCGTCTGGCGCTCGCGATGTCGAACAATGGCGTGTTTCCGCGCCTTTTTGCGAGGCTGAATGTCCATGGCGTGCCGCTGTGGGCGCTGATCCTCAACTATGTCGTGGCGCTGTTCATGCTGGTCGTCCTGCCGTTCCAGGAAATTCTCGCGCTCAACAGTGCGGCTGTGGTTCTGTCCTTCATTGCCGGCCCGGTTTCGATGGTCGCGTTCCGCTATCTCGCGCCCAATGCGCACCGTCCCTTTGTGGTGCCGGCAGCCGGGTTCATCGGTGCTGTTGCCTTCATGATTGCAAGCTTGATGATCTACTGGTCGGGCTGGAGCACGATCTGGGTGCTGATTGCGCTTCTGGCCGTTGGCGCGGCGCTGTTCTTCCTCAGACTTGCAGTGATCGGGCGTGAGGACCTCGAACCGATGAGCGCGGTCTGGTTCGGCGTCTATATGGCCGGGATCGCCGTTCTCTCCTATCTCGGCGGCTATGGCGGCGGTCTGGGGGTCATCCCTCATCCGATCGATTCGATCCTGGCGGCCCTGCTGTCGATCCTGGTGTTCCTGATGGCGGTGCGCGGCCGGGTTTCGCAGGAGGTCTTCGACCGGTTCCGCAGGGAACAGCGCGATATCGAGCTTCAGGAATATGACGGCGACGATGTCGAGGATGTCATGTCACGCGGGTAAGCGTTGCGCGACCGGCGAAATCGGGAAAACCGCTCTTTCCAGCAGGAGGGGCGGTTTTTCATTTCCGCGCTCAGTGATGCGGGCGATCTTCGTAAGGCGAATCGAGAGAAAACGGCGGGATTGCCACCTTCAGCAGACGGTTATCGCCGGTGCGCATCACGTAGTGGCCGACCATGATGCCCGAGGCCGTGTCGAGCGGGGCCGCAGATTGATAGGAAAAGCGTTCGCCGCTCGCCAGCACCGGCTGCTTGCCGGCGACGCCGGGGCCGTTGACGACTTCAACAGCCCCGTCGGCATTGGTGATGGTCCAGTAGCGGGAGATGATCTGGACCTCGATTGCACCGTGATTGACGATCTCGATGTCATAGGCCCAGACGAACTGGTCCTCTGAAGGGGAGGAATGCTCGTCGAGAAAACGGGTTTCCACCCTGACTTCGACTTCATCCGTCGTTATGCTCTCCAATGGCCGCCTCCGATCGGTCCCGAGCTGCAATCTTGACGCTTATCCCGGCAGTTTTGCAAGTGCCTGGGCGAAATCGTCTATCAGATCATCGGTATCCTCGATACCGGCGGAAAATCGGATGGTGCCGCCGGTAATGCCGAGTTCGGCGCGTGCCTCGTCGGAGAGGTTCTTGTGCGTCGTGGTCGCCGGATGGGTGATCAGGCTCTTGGCATCGCCGAGATTGTTGGAGATCGAGACGATGTCCAGCGTATCCTGCAGCGCAAAGGCCGCTTCCTTGCCGCCCTTCAGTTCAAAGGCGATCAGCGTCGAACCGGCCGTCATCTGCTTGCTGATGATGTCGGCCTGGGGGTGGTCTGCACGGCCGGGATAGATTACGCGGGCCACCTGTTTCTGATCGGCGAGGAAGTCGGCGATCTTTGCAGCGCTTGCCGTCTGCTGGCGCACGCGCAGCGGGAAGGTTTCCAGCCCCTTCATCAACAGCCAGGCATTGAAGGGTGAAAGTGCCGGACCGGTATGGCGAAAATAGTCCTGCAATTCCTCCTCGATCCATTCCTTCGACGACAGGATGACGCCGCCAAGGCAGCGGCCCTGACCGTCGATATGCTTGGTGGCCGAATAGATGACGACATCGGCGCCGAGTTCGAGCGGTTTCTGGTAGAGCGCCGTCGCAAACACATTGTCGACCACGAGACGTGCACCGGCCTGATGGGCAAGGTCGGCGACGGCCTTGATGTCGACAACTTCAAGCGTCGGGTTGGTCGGGCTTTCGAGGAAGAACAGTTTTGTGTTGGGCCTGACGGCTGCTTCCCAGGCGGCGATATCACGGCCGTCGACCAGCGTGCATTCAATGCCGTATTTCGGCGCAAGCGTTTCCACGACCCAGCGGCAGGAACCGAATAGCGCGCGGGCGGCAACGATGTGATCGCCGGCATTCAGCTGGCACAGGATTGCGGCGGAGACGGCGGCCATGCCAGAGGCAGTGGCGCGGGCGTCTTCCGCCCCTTCCAGCGCACACATGCGCTGCTCGAACATGGCATTGGTGGGGCTGCCGTAACGGGCGTAGATGAAACCGTCGTCCTCACCCTTGAAGCGTGCCTCGGCGGCGGCGGAGTTTTCATAAAGAAAGCCCTGCGTCATGAAGATGCCTTCCGACATCTCGCCATACTGCGAGCGCAGGCTGCCTGCATGAACGAGTTTGGTTTGCGGACGCAAGGACTTCTTCATCTTCTTTCTCCAAACAAAAAAACCGGTCGCGAAGGGACCGGTTACCCGGTCTTTTAGCGAGTTGTTTTACGTGGCTGCAAGCCGACCGGCCAAATCACCACAGGGATAATGCGGCATAATCCCTCTAAGCGCTTGCGTCAATTCTGAAAGATTGGTTTTGTCGGCCAACAGGAGCAAAACATGTCAAAGAAGCCCGGAATACTGGCCGATCACGCCATTGCCGCATTACTCGAACACAACAACCTGACGACTGTCAGTCCGCTCGATCATGACCAGATTCAGCCCGCAAGTCTCGATCTCAGGCTCGGCGCCAAAGCCTATCGGGTGCGCGCCAGTTTTCTGCCCGGCCCGCAGCACCGGGTGAGCGACAAGCTTGAACGGCTCAGCATGCACGAGATTGACCTGACGCAAGGCGCGGTGCTGGAAACCGGCTGCGTCTATATTGTCGAACTGATGGAGGCGCTGAGCCTGCCCGAAAACCTGTCGGCCTCGACCAATCCGAAAAGTTCGACCGGACGGCTCGATATCTTTACCCGGGTGATCACCGATTTCGCACAGGAATTCGATATCATCCCGGCAGGTTACGAGGGACGGCTTTATCTCGAAATCTCACCGCGGACCTTTCCCGTTATCGTGCGGCAGGGCTCGCGGCTTTCGCAGATCCGTTTCCGCTCCGGCCATGCGGTGCTTGCCGAAGACGCGCTGATGGTGCTGCACCGCGCCGAGACGCTGGTTGCCAGCGACATGCCCAATATTTCCGATGGCGGTATCGCGCTTTCGATCGATCTGGAGGGTGACGGGCTTGTGGGCTATCGCGGCAAGCACCACACCGGCGTCATCGATGTCGACCGCAAGGCCGGTTACGATATTCTCGATTTCTGGGAGCCGATCGAGGGGCGCGGCAAGGGGGAGCTGATCCTCGACCCGGACGAATTCTATATTCTCGTCTCGCGCGAGGCCGTCCACGTGCCGCCGCTCTATGCCGCCGAGATGACGCCGTTCGATCCGCTGGTCGGCGAATTCCGCGTTCATTATGCCGGCTTCTTCGATCCGGGCTTCGGCCATGCCGGCGCCGGCGGCAAGGGCGCGCGCGCGGTGCTGGAGGTCAGAAGCCATGAGGTGCCCTTCATCCTCGAACACGGCCAGATCGTCGGCCGCCTGGTCTACGAGCACATGATGGACCCGCCGACAGCGCTTTACGGTTCGGGTCTGGGCTCGAATTATCAGGCGCAGGGGCTGAAGCTCTCCAAGCATTTTCGGGTGGGGTGAGACGCGGCTTCGGGCAAGGGAACCGGGCGGTCGAGCGGCTGGCGTTGCGGCACAGTTCCGGTGTTTCCCAAGCGCGTATTCCCTCCACCTGCGTCATCCTCGGGCTTGTCCCGAGGATCTAACCACGCTTGTCGCGAGAAGAGTTGGCAGGTCTTGCTGCGGCGAACCGACCGCCAGCGCCGACCGTCTGGGAGACAGCCTGGATCCTCGGGTCGAGCCCGAGGATGACGCATCGCGATTGGCGAACCAGTTCTCAGAACTGAACCAGAATGTTCTTGAACTGCCAGGGGTCTTTCTCGTCCTTGCGTTCCTCGAAGAAGGTCTGGCGGTCGGTGAGCGGAGTCCAGTCGGTGTAGTGGCCCTCGACGGGGCCGAGATAGGGAGACTGGATTTCAAGGCAGCGGCGATAGTCCATTTCGTCTGTTTCGACGATACCGGCTTCCGGGTTTTCCAGCGCCCAGACCATGCCGGCGAGAACGGCGGAGGTGACCTGAAGCGCCGTTGCGTTCTGGTAAGGCACCAGATCGCGGGTTTCCTCGATCGAAAGCCTTGAGCCGTACCAGTAGGCGTTCTTGTCGTGGCCGTAGAGCAGCACGCCCAGTTCGTCGATCCCGGTCAGGATATCGGCTTCTTCCAGCACCAGGCTTTCCGCCTGCGCATTGCCGCCATTGCCGAACATTTCATCAAGGGAGAGCACGGCGACATCGGCCGGATGGTAGGCATAGTGGCAGGTCGGCCGGTAGGTCACCTTGTCCTTGTCGTTTTTCACCGTGAAATAGTCGGCAATCGAAACCGATTCATTGTGGGTGACGAGGAAGCCGTACTGGGGGCCTGGCGTCGGGCACCAGCTTCTCACCCGCGTATTGGCGCCGGGTTGCTCGAGATAGATCGAGGCCTTGCAGCCCTTCTTGTGGTTCCTGGCATTTTTCGGCATCCATTTTTCGTGCGTGCCCCAGCCAAGTTCGGCGGGCTGCATGCCCTCGGCCACGAAGCCTTCGACCGACCATGTGTTCCAGAATGTGTTCTGCGGGCGCAAGAACTTGGAGCGCTGGGTGTCGCGCTCGGCGATATGAACGCCCTTGACGCCGGCATCCTTCATCAGCTGCGCCCAGCCCTCGCGGTCGTCCGCCATCGGCTCGACGAAATTCATGGCCGTATCGCGGGCGAGATTGACGAGCGCCTGCTTGACGAACCACGACACCATGCCGGGGTTGGCGCCGCAGCAGGAAACAGCGGTGGTGCCGCCCGGGTTCTTGCGCTTTTCCTTGCGCACCGTTTCGCGCAGCGCGTAATTGGTGCGTGCGGCATTGTCCGCGTTTTCGTCGAAATAAAACCCGAGCCAGGGTTCGATCACGGTGTCGATGTAAAGCACGCCGAGCGAGCGGCAGAGCTTCATCAGGTCGAGCGAGGAGGTGTCGACGGACAGGTTCACGCAAAAGCCCTGGCCATCGCCTTCGGTCAGAAGCGGTTCCAGCAGTTCCTCGTAATTGTCCTTGGTCACGGCGGCATGGATGAAGCGGACGCCGTGGTTTGCCGCGATATTGGCGTGGGCATCGTTGGGGTCGATAATCACCATGCGCGACTTGTCGAAATTGAAATGCCGCTCGATCAGGGGCAGGGCGCCTCTCCCGATGGACCCGAAACCGATCATGACAATGGGTCCGGTGATTTCGGCGTGGATCGGGTATTCCTGAAGCATTTCCGTTTCCTTCTCGGTTGGTGCCAGCGCACGAAGCGATTGCCGCGAACGCAAGGGAAATCGTGGCGCGGCTGTTTTGTTCCCCGACGCCTTCTGTCGCGCATGAAGCGTGACCACAGCGTCGCGCAACAGTAAAGCGGATTTGTTGCCGCCATTCCAGAAGTCAGTTCAAAACTTCTCCAAGATGACCGCGAAGGGCATCGATATCGGCGTCTTTCATACCCTTGTAGGATCGGGCACAGGGCAACATCCGGAAGGGGCGTTCGCTGGTCATGTCGTCACGACGACTTCAGCCCTTCGGCGCTGGCGATGGTTCTGGAAAAATCCACTTCGGTCAGTTCGTAGGTTGCCACGCCCTCGCTGACGAAGGGGTCGGTTTCGCAGATCGTGCGCACCGCCTCCAGGCTGCCGCGCGCGATGATGACGCCGCCGGTGCGGGGAACCTTGCGTCCCGAGGCGATGAAATCGCCACTGGCATAATGGCGGTTCAACCATTCGATATGGCCGTCGAAATGTTTCTCGACTGCTTCCATGGGCGCCACATAGGTCAGCGAAATCAGGATCATCGCGGTCTCCTCAACCAGCCGGCGCGGCGGACAGGTCGCCGGCGGCAAAACGGGCTTTCAGCAAGGCTTCTTCATATTCGGCGCGTGCGGTCGAATCAACAACAACGCCGCCGCCGACATTGAACACCGCCCGCCCGTCATCGAACAGCGTGATCGTGCGAATGGCGACATTGAAGCGCATGGTGCCGTCCGGCGCGATATGGCCGATCGCGCCGCAATAGGCGCCACGTGGTCCGTCTTCCAGCGCCTGCAGGATTTTCATCGCCGATATTTTCGGCGCGCCGGTGATCGAGCCGCAGGGAAACAGTGCGGCGAAAATCGATTGCAGGTCGGCATCGGCATTCAGCTTCGCACGCACATGGCTGACCATCTGGTGGAGGGTCGGATATGTCTCGATTGCAAACAGTTTCGGCACATGCACGCTGCCCGGTTCGGCAATCCGCGAGATGTCGTTGCGCAGCAGGTCGACGATCATGCAGTTTTCGGCAAGCGTCTTGTCGTCATCCAGCATTGCCGCGATGATCGCCTCGTCTTCGGCCGGAGTGGCCCCGCGCGCGGCCGTTCCCTTCATCGGATGGGTCTCGATGAAACCGTCGCTGTCGACCGAAAAGAACAGTTCCGGCGAACGCGAGAGAATGCGCGGTCCGGCAAGATCGACATAGGCGCCGTAGCGCACCGGCTGACGTTCGGCAAAGCCATGGAAGGCTTCAACGGGATCGCCGCTCCAGCGGGCATGAACCGCGAATGTCAGATTGCCCTGGTAGCAGTCGCCGGCCATCAGATGGGCGTGCAGGGTTTCGAAACGTTGGCGATAGGCGGCAAAATCCCAGGCAGGTCGGAAATCGGAGAGGAACGGGTTTTTCGCGCTGGCCGTTGCGAGGCCGGCCTCCTCGGGCGCATCGAAAACCCCGAAACAGATATAGGGCGTTTCCCCCTTTTCGAGGGGACGCGCGGAAAAGGCGGGGTCCAGCAGAAACCCCGCCTCGTAAGAGATGTAGCCCGCCAGCCAGTGGCCTGCGGCGCGGGCTTCTTCCATGCGGGCGAAGGCGCCCGGCACATCTGCCGGGGTTTCGGCCACAATCAGCGCATGCGGGTCGCAAAAGCTCAGCATGCGACCGGCAAGGTCGTCCCGGAAGACGGCGCGCTTCATCCTATTCCTTGTCGAGTGCTTCGAGTTCGTCGATCAGGCCCTCGATCATCGAAAGCCCCTTGCTCCAGAAGGCCGGGTCGGATGCATCGAGGCCGAACGGCTTCAGCAGTTCGGAATGGTGCTTGGTGCCGCCGGCCTTCAGCATCTCGAAATACTTGTCCTGAAAGCCGCTTTCGGCATTCTGGTAGACGGCATAGAGCGAGTTCACCAGGCAATCGCCGAAGGCATAGGCATAGACATAGAACGGCGAATGGATGAAGTGGGGCACATAGCTCCAGTAGGTCTCGTAGCCATCGGCAAGCTTGATCGCCGGGCCGAGGCTTTCGGCCTGCACCGACATCCACATGTCGTTGATCTGGTCTTCCGTCAGTTCGCCCTCGCGGCGGGCGGTATGGACCTTGCGCTCGAACTGGTAAAAGGCGATCTGGCGCACGACCGTGTTGATCATGTCCTCGACCTTCTGGGCGAGCATGGCCTTGCGCTTGGCCTTGTCGGTGGTCTGCGCAAGCAGTGCACGGAAGGTCAGCATTTCTCCGAAGACGGAAGCCGTTTCAGCCAGCGTCAGCGGGGTCGAGCACATCAGCGCGCCCTGTTTGGCCGCCAGCACCTGATGCACGCCATGGCCGAGCTCGTGGGCGAGCGTCATCACATCACGCGGCTTGCCGAGATAATTGACCAGAACATAAGGATGGGCGGAGGGCACGGTCGGATGGGCAAAGGCGCCGGTGCGTTTTCCCTGGCGGATCGGGGCATCGATCCACTGCTCGTCGAAGAAGCGTTGGGCAATGCCGGCCATTTCCGGCGAAAACGCGCCATAGGCGGAAAGCACCGTGTCGCGTGCCTCGTCCCAAGGAATGACGCGCTCGGCGGTATCCGGTAGCGGCGCGTTACGGTCCCAGTAGTTCATCTGGTCCATGCCGAGCCATTTCGCCTTCATCGCGTAGTAGCGATGGGACAGGCGCGGATAGGCCTCGCGCACGGCTTCGCTCAGCGCATCGACAACCTCGCGCTCGACCCGGTTGGACAGGTGACGGCTGTCGGCGATATCCTCGAAGGCATGCCAGCGGCTGTTGATCTCGGTGTCTTTTGCCACCGTGTTCATGATCAGCGAAAATGTCGGCAGATTGTCCTTGAAGGTGGCTGCCAGCGCTTCCGCCGCCTTGCGACGCACCGGTTCCTTGGTGTCGCTCAAAAGATTGAGCGCCTTTTCGATCGGCATCTCCTCGCCGTCCACGGTAAAGCGCATGCGGTCCATGGTCTGGTCGAACAGGCGGTTGAAGGCCTGATTGCCGGTCGTGGATTTCTCCATGAACAGCTGTTCGATCCGGTCATCGAGCTGATGCGGCTTTTCCAGCCTGAGGTCCAAAACCCAGGGGCGGTAGCGGGCAAAGCGCGGATCGGCTTCAAGCGCCTTGTTGATCGTGTCCTCGTCCAGCCGGTTCAGTTCCAGTTCGAAGAACAGAAGGTCGGCATAGATTTCGGTAATCCGTGCAGAGGTGTCGCCGTAAAGCTTGCGCAGCGCCGGGTCTGCGGCGTTGGCGTAATAGGAAAGGCCTGCAAACGAACCGAGACGTCCGAGCGTGTCGCCAAGCGCTTCATAGGCTTCGATGGCGGCGCCGAGGCCGTCATCGCCGGTTTTGGCGGCGGCTTCTGCAAGCTTGCCCTTCCAGCGGGTTGAAAAGGAGCGGGCCTGCTTGGCGGCTTCATCGAAAGCATTGTTGAACTCGGGCGAGGACGCGCCGGGATAAAGATGGGTGAGATCCCATTCGGGCAGCTGGCCCAGGGCCTCGTCGCCGGTCTCGGCCGCCTGAGCGGAGCTGTCAGCCGGAATGCGCGGAAATGAAGCGTTGAACATGGATCTGTCTTTCCTGTTTTTTATGCGGTCGTCGCCGTTGGACTTGGCTTCAACATATGTGTCACGATGTCGCCCCGCAATCGCAAGCGCGGAAAATATCGCGCCAGACTTTTATTGATGAAAATCGGCCCCGGCGGAGGAAATGTCGGGTTGATTTGCGACAAGGACTTAACACTTGCGAAAGGTTAATCGGTTATCGATGGCTCTAGGAATTTAACCAAATATTGCCTATAAAATGGCAAGCTGAAAGTCAGGCGGGAAATCTGCCTCGTTTGCGCCGCATTGGACCTTCAAAAAAGGGTCGCTGTCCGGGACCTTTGAAGAGCGCGGACAAAGCGGGGCCCCGATCAAGACATTCAGAGTATCCAGGGAGAGTTCGGTTTGACTGACCGTCCATCAAGCATATTCCTGAAACGGACCTTTGCCGTTCTGGCGATGCTTGCGGCCATGTTCTGCGTTTTCGGATTTGATCAGGCACGGGCGGAAACCCGGTCGCTGAAACTCTATTTCCTTCACACAGGCGAAAAAGCCGAGATCACCTTCAAGCGCAATGGCCGCTATGACAAGAAGGGGCTCGAGCAACTCAACTGGTTCCTGCGCGACTGGCGCCGCAAGGAGCCGACCACGATGAACCCCAAGCTGTTCGATCTGGTCTGGGAAGTTTACCAGCAGGTCGGCGCGACGGATTATATCAATGTCGTCTCCGCCTATCGTTCACCGCAGACCAACGCGATGCTGCGCAAGACATCGTCCGGCGTGGCCAAGAAGTCCCAGCATATGCTCGGCAATGCGATGGACTTCTTCATTCCCGGCGTGCCGCTGGCAAAACTGCGCGCGACCGCGATGAAGATGCAGCGCGGCGGTGTGGGCTATTATCCGCGTTCCGGGTCACCCTTCGTGCATCTGGATGTGGCGAGCGTGCGTGCATGGCCGCGCATGAGCCGAAGCCAGCTTGTCTCTTTGTTCCCGGAAGGGCATACGCTTCACCTTCCAGCCGATGGCAAGCCGTTGCCCGGATATCAGCAGGCTCTGGCTGAATACAAGGCCAAGGGCAGTGTGTCCGGCTCGCAGCCCGTGCGTGTCGCCAGCAATAACAATACCGCGGATGACGGTGACGAAGACGAAGGGCGGACCCTGCTTTCGATGCTGTTCAACCGCGATCGCTCCGGCAATGACAGCAGCAGTTCCGGCGGCTCCCAGCAGCGTGCGGCAACCCCCACGCGCCAGACGGCGCCGGCGCAGCGGCCGGTCGATATCCTGACGGCGGCCGTCAGCTTCGACAATCTTGATATCCCTCTGCCGCTGACCCGTCCGGGCGCGGATAATGCGGAACTCGGTACACCGCTTGCAACGGCCCTCGTCGATCCCAACCCGCCGGAAGCGCAACCTGGATTGGCGATCGCGGCCAACATCCCGCTTCCCCGCTCTCGCCCCGCCTCGCTTGGTCCGGAGCAGGGCATGACGGTGGGGGATGTGCTTGTGGCCGATGCTGCAGCACCTGTCGAGCCGGAGCCGGTTGAGGTCGCTTCGCTTGGCGATGGTGGCGGTTTCGAAAATGATCGCTTTGGCTTCATCGATGGCGAAGTGCCCATTCCAAGCCCGCGTCTTGCTTATGCCGGGCTGGATGAAGGCGCGCAGATCACGCCGGAGCAGATCCAGGCGGCCAGCCGCACGTCTTCTGCCGGCGTGCCCGAGCCGACGCGTGACCCGCGCAAGTCAGCGCATAGCGAACTGGCGCGCAAGCTGTCGGTCATGGGCGAAACCACCGAAGTGGCCTATAACGAGGACAACGACTTCAGAACCCTGTTCCGCCCGAGTGTCGCGCGCATCAACGCGACGACGCCCGAAGCGCCGGTCAAGGGTGACCGTCCGGGCTCGGTTCTTTCGGGCAGTGCCGGTGCGGGTGCTGATACGTCAGATATAAGTAATGAAACAAGTAATGGATATCAGTCTGCAAGTTTAGAAAGAAAAGCAGGCGAAAATACAAATCAACGTTCCATTGTTGAGTATTTCGATCAGGATAGGTTTTAACGTCTACTTTTGCATAAAAGAAGTACTTGTGGTGCCCGTAACTTTGACGTAATGTGCGGGCATGACCACGTTTGATCCTTTTGTCGCAATCGCCGACCCCAATCGCCGCCATCTTCTGATGGCTATGCGGCGCGAGCCAAAAACGGTGACCGAGCTATCGGAAGGGTTACCGATCAGCCGGCCGGCGGTGTCCCAGCACCTCAAAGCCTTGCTGGACAGCAAGCTTGTCCGAGTGACTCCGGTCGGCACGAAGCGTTTCTATGCCATTAATCCTGAAGGATTTTCGGCACTCAGCAGCTGGATCCGGCAGTTCTGACATCATTTTGAAGACGGGCATGTGCGCCTTTGAAGCCGGACGGTTGGTTTTTCCTCTATGGCTCAGGTGGCAATGCGGGTTTTCGTGACTGGGTGCGGCGCTATGCCCGCCAGGGTTATGTCGTTCGGAGCTGCTCAACGGAAGGCTGTTTTGGCTTTGCTACCTGCCAAAATTTTTACTTTGCAAAATAGCGCGTTTCTTGAAAGAGGTGCAGGTTATTCAGGAGCCCGGCCTGTCGAGGCGCGCACCACAAGTTCAGGGCGCCACAATTCCTGGGTCTCGTCTTTTTCCAGCCCGTTGATACGGTGAATCAGCCTTTCGGCAATGCGCTTGCCCGCCGTGCGCAGCGATGAACGCGTGGTCGTCAGCGGCACGGAAAACAGTTCCGGGCGCAGCAGGGGCAGGACATCGTCATAGGATATCAGCGAAACGTCCTTGCCGAGCTGCTTGCCGGAATGCGCGACGGCCCGCACGATGCCGAGCGCCTGCACCATGCTGGAGCACAGCATGGCGGTCGGCGTTTCAGGACCGTCCAGAAAGCGTTCGGCCGCGCGCTGGCCATCAGCCTCGGTCATCTGCGCGGAAACGTGGAAATCCTCGCTGAGGCTGAGGCCGGCCTCCGCCAGCGCCTTGATCACACCATCGCGCCGTCTGATCGCAAACCCGAATTTCTCGTCACCATTGATAAGACCGATGCGACGGTGGCCGAGCTGCAGCAGAAGCCGCGTGGCGTCATAAAATGCCGCTTCGTTATCGACATCGAGCGAGGGGTAGGGGTGCGGGGGGTCGAAAAAACGGCCGTGAACGATGAACGGCAGCCCGAAGGATTCCATCAGGTCGATCCGGCTGTCGCTCTCGCGGATATAGGCGAGGCACAGCCCATCGACGTAACCGCTGGTCGCCAGACTTTGAAGCGCGGAGACCTCGTCGGCGGGATTGGCCGGCATGACAACAAGGTGGAAATCTTCCGCCTGGGCCTTTTCGCCCAGCCCGTTCAGAAACTCCCCGAAATGCAGGTCGGAGATCACCTGATCGCCGATCGGCATCAACAGGCCGATCGAGCCGGCCTTGCCGGTTGCAAGCCGCTGTGCCGTGCGGTTGGGTCTGTAGCCCGTTTCGCGTGCAGCCTTCAGCACGCGTTCGCGGGTCGCGGCGTTAACCTCTGGATATCCGTTCAGGGCCCGGCTCACAGTCGTCGGCGAAAGACCGAGCTGCGCCGACAATTGTTTCAGATTCACTCCCGTGTCCTCCCTGGAGGCGCGCTACACATTGAAAATTCTGTGAAACTTCCTGCGCTCCAAAACGTTTACCGGCAAGGTTGGTTCTGGGAAAATATGTTCTGCACGGTTCCGGCGCGTCGCGCTTAACGTGCAGCGGTTCCCTCACTGTCTTTCCAAAGCGGTTTGAGTTTTTTATCAACCCTTGTGGCGGTGTGGAAAGCCCTTTTTGGGAAAAATCGATTAAAAAGCGTCCCAACTCCGAAAAAACGGCAAAATTTGGTCTTGTTTTAGGGAAAGGGGTTGACTCAAGCCCATCACGCGCGAATTCTCTGGAGATGTCAAAGCGCTTTGAATTGAGCGCCGAATGACAACCGAGACCTTCGAGAGGGTCGAATGTGATGGGAGGTAAATCACATGCATAAAGTTCTGTTGACGGGCGTCGCTACGCTCGCCCTCGTTACCGGTGCGGCCCAGGCTGCCGACCTGAAGTTCGCCCCCGGCGAGGATTCCCGCTTCAACTGGGACAGCTTTACCCAGTTTTCCGATTCCCACGATCTGAGCGGCCAGACGCTGACGATCTTCGGTCCCTGGCTCGGGCCCGACAAGGATCTGATCGAAAGCGTTCTGGCCTATTTCGAGGAAGCCACCGGCGCGAATGTCGAATATTCCGGTTCCGACTCCTTCGAACAGCAGATCGTCATCGACACGCAGGCCGGCAGCCCGGCCAATATTGCCGTGTTCCCGCAGCCCGGCCTTGCCGCCGACCTCGCAGCCAAGGGTTTCCTGACGGAACTTCCGGATTCCGCCGGCGAATTCCTGTCGGAAAAATACGCTGCCGGTCAGTCCTGGGTCGATCTGTCGACCTATGAGGGATCCGATGGCGAGCCCGGTCTCTACGTCTTTCCTTATAAGGCCGACCTGAAATCGCTGGTCTGGTATGTGCCGGACAATTTCGACGATGCCGGCTACGACGTTCCCGAAACCATGGAAGAGCTGAAGGCGCTGACCGAACAGATCGTTGCCGACGGCGGCACGCCCTGGTGCATCGGTCTCGGTTCCGGCGGCGCGACCGGCTGGCCGGCGACCGACTGGGTCGAGGACATGATGCTGCGCACGCAGCCGCCGGAAGTCTATGACCAGTGGGTCACGAACGAAATTCCGTTCAACGATCCGCGTGTCGTCAACGCAATCGACGAGTTCGGCTGGTTTGCCAAGAACGATCAGTTCGTTGACGGCGGCGCCGATGCCGTTGCCTCGACCGACTTCCGCGACAGCCCGAAGGGCCTCTTCGACAGCCCGCCGAAGTGCTACATGCACCACATGGCATCGTTCATCCCCTCATTCTTCCCGGAAGGCACCGAACTCGGTCTTGATGCCGACTTCTTCTACTTCCCGGCCTATGAGGGCGAAGATCTCGGCAGGCCCGTTCTCGGCGCCGGCACGCTGTTCGGCATCACCGAGGACAGCCCTGCGGCCCAGGCTTTCATCGAGTTCCTCGAAACGCCAATCGCACATGAAGTCTGGATGGCCCAGTCCGGCTTCCTGACACCGTTCAAGGACGTCAACCCGGAAGCCTATGCCAACGACACGCTGCGTGGCGAAGGCGAAATCCTGACGGAAGCCACGACCTTCCGCTTCGACGGTTCCGACCTGATGCCCGGCAAGATCGGCGCAGGCGCATTCTGGACCGGTATGATCGATTATGTCGGCGGCCAGTCTGCCGAAGATGCGGCGACCGAAATCCAGAACTCCTGGGACACGCTCAAGTAACGGTCGTCAAACGGCTTGCGTTTTGTCATACTGCACCGGGCCCGGGAGGGGCCGGTGCGCTACTCCTCGAAAATGAGATAGCGCGGCAGCGCACTGTTCCGAAGACGCGCATGGACAGGAAGATGTGCGTCTTGCGGCTGGGTTGGTCTTGCCGCGCGCGTGTCGAAAAGCTGAGAAGACAAGAACAGAACGGTCCGGCGAACTCAGTTTCATATCCGTTCTGGAGCAATTCCGGGAGCAGTGGACACCGGTTCACCGTCCGGAATTGCTGAAAAACAAAGAGATCGAGCCTTTTCGCTAATCCGGGAAACACGGAAAGGTTCCAGGGAGACAAACGGCGTGGAACAGATTTTAATAGCCTTGTTGGCTGTGGTCGCGGGCGTTTTGGCTGCCGTGGCCTATTTCTACGGCTCCAACAAGTTACTCGACCTGATTTTTCCGTCGCAGACCAAGGACCCCGCCGAGGGCGCAAACAATCTGCGCATCTCCGGCATGATACGCCCCTGGCTGTTTCTCGGTCCCGCACTGCTGTCGCTTGGCATCTACCTCGTCTATCCGGTCGTTGCCTCTGCCTGGATATCGTTCAGGGGGCCGACCGGCGACAATTTTGTCGGGCTTGCCAACTACCGCTGGATGTTCGGCGATTCCGAATTCCGCCAGTCGATGTTCAACAACATGCTCTGGCTGATCTTCGTGCCGGCGCTGTCGACCTTTTTCGGGCTGATCATCGCCTGGCTGACGGACCGGATATGGTGGGGCTCCTTTGCCAAGATGATGATCTTCATGCCGATGGCGATCTCCTTCGTCGGCGCCTCGGTCATCTGGAAATTCGTCTATGACTATCGCGGCGAGGGCAGTGAGCAGATCGGCATTCTGAACGCCATTGTCGTGGCCATGGGCGGCGAGCCGCATGTGTGGATCGCCATGCCGTTCTGGAACAATTTCTTCCTGATGATCATCCTTTTGTGGATCCAGACCGGCTTTGCCATGGTGCTGCTGTCGGCCGCACTGCGCGGTATTCCCGAAGAAACCATTGAGGCTGCCGTCATCGATGGCGCCAACGGGGTGCAGATCTTCTTCAAGATCATGATCCCGCAGATCTACAACACCATCGCGGTCGTCTGGACCACGATCACCATCATTGTCCTGAAGATCTTCGATATCGTTCTCGCGATGACCAACGGGCAATGGGATACGCAAGTGCTCGCCAATCTCATGTTCGACTGGATGTTCCGCGGCGGCGGCGATTTCGGCCGTGGCGCCACGATCGCCATCGTCATCATGGTCCTGGTTATTCCGATCATGGTCTGGAACATCCGCAATGCGCGCAAAGAGATGGAGGGCCGGTAAATGTATTCGCACAAGAAATCGCCGCTTGTCTGGTTCTCGCACATCACCGTTCTCGTGCTTGTCGTGCTGTGGACCATCCCGACCTTTGGCCTTCTGGTGACGTCGCTGCGTGACAAGGACCAGATCGTCGCCTCCGGCTGGTGGACGTCTCTGTCCACTTCGACGCAGAACCTGATTTACCGCACGCCGGGCGAGGCCGGGCAGACCGAGGAGGGCGGGCTCTACATCAATACCGGCAATGCGCTGGAAGATGGTGCGGGCAAGGTTTCCCGTTTCGGCACGTCCTCGCTGCGTCCGCAGGAGTTCGAGGTCGGCCAGACCGTCGATCTCGATGACGGGATGCAGCTGACCGTCGAGGAAAACGGCGACTATCGTCTGACCTCGCCGGAATCCTTCAGCCGACGGGGCGAGCGCATCTTCGTCACCGCAGAAATTCCGCCGCGCTTCACCTTTGAAAACTATCGCAACGTGCTGACGGCGGAGGGGATCGGGCAGTCCTTCCTCAATTCGCTGACGGTTGCCATTCCCTCGACCATCATTCCGGTTCTGGTGGCGGCCTATGCGGCCTATGCGCTGTCCTGGATGAAATTCCCCTTCCGCAACCTGCTTCTGGCAATCATTGTCGGCCTTCTGGTCGTGCCGCTGCAGATGTCGCTGATCCCGCTTTTGAAGATGTACAACGCCATCGGTCAGACCTTCGATGTGCCGGCGAAGACCTATGTCGGCATATGGCTGGCGCATATGGGCTTCGGTCTGCCGCTGGCGATCTATCTGTTGCGCAATTATATCGCCGGCCTGCCGCGTGAACTGATGGAATCGGCGCGTGTCGACGGGGCCAATGACTTCATGATCTTCAACAAGATCATCCTGCCGCTGTCCTATCCGGCACTCGCCTCCTTTGCGATCTTCCAGTTCCTGTGGACCTGGAACGACCTGCTGGTGGCAACCGTGTTCCTCGGCAATTCCGAGCAGACGATCGTGCTGACGGCGCGGTTGCGGGAATTGCTCGGCTCGCGCGGCGGCAATTGGGAAATCCTGACGGCCTCCGCCTTCGTGTCGATCATCGTGCCGCTGGTCGTGTTCTTCGCCCTGCAGCGCTATCTCGTGCGCGGCCTTCTGGCCGGTTCGGTCAAGGGCGGCTGATGCCGCCCCGATGGACAATCGCGACATCAGAAACAGAAAAGAAAAACAATGACCGACAGCAATCTCAATGAGGCGGACAAGGACTGGTGGCGCGGCGCCGTCATCTATCAGGTCTATCCGCGTTCGTTTCAGGATTCATCCGGCGATGGCGTCGGTGATATCCGCGGCATTGCCGACCGACTCGACTATATTGCCGGGCTCGGGGCCGATGCCGTGTGGATCTCGCCGTTCTTCACCTCGCCGATGAAGGATTTCGGCTATGACGTGTCGAACTACAAGGACATCGACCCGATGTTCGGCACGCTGGCGGATTTCGACGCGATGATCGAGAAGGCCCATTCCCTCGGCCTCAAGATCATGATCGATCTGGTGCTCTCGCACACCTCCGACCAGCATCCCTGGTTCGTGGAAAGCCGCGCAAGCCGCGACAATCCCAGATCCGACTGGTATGTCTGGGCCGAAGCCAGGCCCGACGGCTCGCCGCCCAATAACTGGCTGTCGATTTTCGGCGGTTCTGCATGGCAGTGGGATTCGCGCCGGCTGCAATATTACATGCACAATTTCCTGGTCTCACAGCCCGACCTCAACTTCCACAATCCGGATGTTCAGGACGCATTGCTGGATGCGGCGAAGTTCTGGTTGGAACGCGGCGTTGACGGTTTCCGCCTCGATACGATCAACTTCTATTTCTGCGACAGGGAACTGCGCGACAATCCGGCGCTGGCGCCGGAACTGAGAAACGACAGCACCGCGCCCGCCGTCAATCCCTACAATTATCAGGAACATCTCTACGACAAGAGCCGGCCTGAAAATCTGGAATTCCTGAAGCGCCTGCGTGCCCTGATGGAGGAATATCCGGCGATCGCCGCCGTCGGCGAGGTCGGCGACAGCCAGCGCGGGCTTGAGATCGTCGGCGAATATACCTCCGGCGACGACAAGATGCAGATGTGCTACGCCTTCGAGTTCCTGGCGCCGCAGCGCGTGACGCCGAAGCGGGTGGTCGATTCGATCAATGCCTTTGATGCCGCTGCTCCCGAAGGCTGGGCCTGCTGGGCGTTTTCCAACCATGACGTCGTGCGCCATCTGACCCGCTGGGGCGCGGATATCGCCGACCAGACGGCCTATGCGAAAATGCTGGGCAGTCTTTTGATGACGCTGAAAGGTTCGATCTGCCTTTACGAAGGCGAGGAACTTGGCCTGACCGAGGCCGATATCGCGTTCGAGGACCTGCAGGACCCCTACGGCATCGAGTTCTGGCCCGAATTCAAGGGCCGCGACGGTTGCCGCACACCGATGGTGTGGCAGGCGGGCGCCAAGAATGCCGGCTTTTCGACGGCGGAGCAGACCTGGCTTCCGGTCTCTGCCGACCATGTGATGAAAGCGGTCGATGTGCAGGCCGGCAATCCGGCGTCCGTGCTGGAGCACTATCGGCGTTTCCTCACCTTCCGCAGGGCGCATCCGGCGCTTGCCAAAGGCGCGATCCGCTTCCTGCCGTGCGATGACGAGACGGTGCTGGTCTTTGCCCGTGATCTTTCGGATGAAACGATCCTGTGCGTGTTCAATATGTCGGCCGAGCCGGCAACGGTCCGCCTGCCCGAAGGTGCATGGACTGCTTTTTCAACCGACGATCATGGTTTTTCCTACGAGGAGGATGGGACCATGGTAAAACTTCCTGCCTGGGGCGGCTATTTCGCCCGCCAAGGACAATAGGGGAAAGGGGCGAAAGATGACTGGTGTAACCCTCAATAAGGTCAAGAAATCCTACGGCAATGTCGAGGTTCTTCACGGCATAGACCTTGAAATCAACCCCGGCGAATTCGTGGTGTTTGTCGGCCCTTCGGGCTGCGGCAAGTCCACCCTGCTGCGTATGATCGCCGGTCTGGAGGAAATCTCCGGTGGCGAGATCTCGATTGACGATCAGGTGGTCAACCAGATCCCACCGTCGAAGCGCGGCATCGCCATGGTGTTCCAGACCTATGCGCTTTATCCGCATATGTCGGTCTATGACAACATGGCCTTCGGCATGCGGATCGCCAAGGAAAGCAAGGCCGAGATCGACCGGCGCGTGCGGGCTGCCGCCGATATGCTGCAGATCACGCCTTACCTCGATCGTCTGCCCAAGGCGCTTTCCGGCGGTCAGCGCCAGCGCGTCGCCATCGGGCGGGCCATCTGCCGCGATCCCAAGGTGTTCCTGTTCGATGAGCCGTTGTCGAACCTCGATGCCGCGCTGCGCGTCGCAACCCGTATCGAGATCGCCAAGCTCAACGACCAGATGCCCGATACGACGATGATCTACGTGACCCACGACCAGGTGGAGGCGATGACGCTTGCCGACCGGATCGTGGTGCTTTCGGGCGGCTATATCGAGCAGGTCGGCGCACCGCTTGAGCTTTACGAGCGCCCCGCAAACCTGTTTGTCGCCCAGTTCATCGGCTCGCCGGCGATGAACATCATGCCTGCCAGGATCACCCGGACCGGCGAGGTCACGGAACTCGAACTTCGTGACGGCAAGCGCCTTGAGGTGCCGGTTAAGACCGGTGAACAGGAGATGGGCAAGGATGTAAGTTTCGGCGTGCGCCCGGAAGATGTGCGCGAGGCCGCAGAGGGCGATGACTTCCTGTTCGAAGGCAAGATCTCGATCATCGAAGCGCTCGGTGAAGTGACGCTTATCTATATCGAGGGCGACCTCGTCGATGACGATCCGATCATCGTCAAATTGCCCGGTATCCACGAGGGCAAGCCGGGTGACACGATGCGCTTCGTCGCCGATCCGGAAAAGCGCCATATCTTCGACGAAAACGGCCGCAGCTACCTCTACCGCTGACCCGAACACACATAATCGGCGCATATAAAAAACCCCGGCGGCAATACCGTCGGGGCTTTTTCTTTCCTGGCGCAATAAAGGGAGGAGGGAGCGCCGGGAAAATGTGACAGGGCGGGAGGGTGCCCTGTCAGCTTTATCAGAACTTGTAACCAACGCGGGCCATGACGCGGTTGGATTCGAAGTCCTTGGCTTCGAAACCGGAAAGAGCGCCGTCGAAGCTCTTCTTGCCGAAGTCGGTGTAGCGGTATTCAAGACCACCGAAGAGGTTTTCGGTGAAGGCGTAGTCGAGACCGGCGCCGACCGTCCAGCCGCTGAAGGTCTGGTCCTGATCCAGGCCATCACTTTCGACGTAACCGTTGGCAAGCGCCCAGCCACCCGTTGCATAAAGCAGGGCGTTGTCGAAGGCATAACCGAGACGACCACGGACAGAACCTTCCCAATCAGAACCGGCCTTGACGCCGGGAGCGATGGTTTCTTCATTCCAGCCGTAGTCGAGTTCACCTTCAACACCGACAACGATGTTATTGTCGAACTGGTAGTTGTAGCCGGCAAAGCCGCCGAGCTTGGCGCCGTCGAAGTCTTCGCTGCCGACTTTGACGCCGTTGTTGTGCAGGTTGGCGCTAGCCCAGTCATAACCGGCGGTGCCACCAAGGTAGAAGCCCGACCAGTCAAAGCTCTGCGGGACAACCTGCGGTGCAACATAGGGTTCTGCCGGTGCCTGGGTCACGACATCCGCAGCTTCTGCGGTGGCGGCCATTGCGACGATCGCGGCGGAAGCGAGAAGAATCTTTTTCATAACTGTCTCCATCTTGACTTTCGATGAGGGATAAATGGTTCGAATGATCAATCGTTCAATTAAAATATTGCCTTAAGCGTGAAATCGATCGGCCGTGTTGCCGGAATGTAACACCCCTAGGGCTGCCCGATTGCATTCATGTCTCCCAAACGAAAAGGACCGGGAAATTGTTTCCCGTGGCCTCCGATTAGAGAGCGGTTATGTCTATTTAGTGGCAGCAAGACGTGCGCATTGCGGCGGGCGATCACGGATTGAGTCAGTCTGTTAACGAGCCCGGGAACATCTTCAAACCGTCGGCAGATCAGAGGGGTAATGTGCAGCCTATTGCCGCCGTTCTCCAGCTCTTGTTCGCGCCGAAGAGCCCGCGCTTGTTCTGTCAGCCGAGGACTTTGCCACACTTGATGCGGCAGGCTGCAAACCGGATTGACGATAAGATCAGGCCACCGGCTGATCAGCCGATGGCCCTTCATGTTTATCCGAAGACGACGCTTGCGCCCTGATCGGCGGTGCCGACGTGGTGGCGGAAGGGGGCGAAGAGTTCGCGGCCCATGCCGAATTCATTGCCGGAGAGGTCGGCGGTGGCCACGTCGCGGGCATCGAATTCCGCAGCCGGAACGAGGGCTTCCAGCGTGCCGGTTTCGGCGTCGAGCCGCAGCATGTCGCCATCGCGGATTTTGGCGATCGGTCCGCCATCCTTGGCTTCGGGGGTGACATGAATGGCGGCCGGAACCTTGCCCGAAGCGCCCGACATGCGGCCGTCGGTGACAAGCGCCACCTTGTAGCCGCGGTCCTGCAGCACGCCGAGCGGTGGCGTCAGGCGGTGTAGTTCGGGCATGCCGTTCGATTTCGGCCCCTGGAAGCGCACGACGGCGATGAAATCGCGATTGAGCTCACCGGCCTTGAAGGCATCCTGAAGTTCCTGCTGGTCGTGGAACACCACGGCCGGTGCCTCGATGACACGGCGCTCCGGCTTGACGGCGGAAATCTTGATGACCGCCTTGCCGATATTGCCGGTCAGCATCTTCAGCCCGCCATTGGGCTGGAATGGTTTGTCATGGGTCGTCAGCACTTTCGGGTCGGCACTCGGGCCGTTGCCGATTGTCTCACGCTTGACTGTGCCATTCTCCCCGAGCTTGACGTCGATGGCATAGGCTTCCATGCCTTCGCCGAACACGGTGCGGACATCGTCATGCAGGTAGCCGGCATTCAGAAGCTGGCGGATCAGATACCCCATGCCGCCGGCGGCGTGGAAGTGGTTCACGTCGGCAAGCCCGTTCGGATAGACCCGCGCCAGAAGCGGCACGATGTCGGAGAGGTCGGAAATGTCCTGCCAGGTGAGCTGGATACCGCCGGCCCGCGCCATGGCGATCAGGTGCATGGTGTGGTTGGTCGAACCGCCCGTGGCATGCAGCCCGACCACGCCGTTGACGATCGAGCGTTCGTCGATCATCTGGCCGACGGGGGTGAACTCGTTGCCGTTGACGGTGATGGCGAAGGCGCGTTTGACCGCTTCCTTGGTCAGCGCATCGCGCAGCGGCGTATTCGGGTTGATGAAGGAGGAACCCGGCATATGCAGGCCCATCATCTCCATCAGCATCTGGTTGGAGTTGGCCGTGCCGTAGAAAGTGCAGGTGCCGGGGCCGTGATAGGATTTCGATTCCGATTCCAGCAGTTCCTTGCGGCCGACCTTGCCTTCTGCATAAAGCTGGCGGATCTGCGATTTCTCGTCATTGCCCTGGCCGGTGGTCATCGGGCCTGCGGGAATGAAGATCGTCGGCAGGTGGCCGAAGGTCAGCGCCGCCATGGCAAGGCCGGGCACGATCTTGTCGCAGACGCCGAGATAGACGGCGGCATCGAACATGTTGTGCGACAGGCCGACGGCGGCCGACATGGCAATCAGGTCGCGGGAGAAAAGCGACAGTTCCATGCCCGGTTGGCCCTGGGTAACGCCGTCGCACATGGCCGGAACGCCGCCGGCCACCTGTGCCACGCCACCAGCCTCACGCGCGGCGGTGCGGATGGTTTCCGGGAAGGTTTCGAACGGCTGATGCGCCGAAAGCATGTCATTATAGGCGGTGATGATGCCGAGATTGGGCACGCTGTCACCCGACAGCGCATCCTTTTCGGCGGGGGAACAGACGGCAAAGCCATGGGCAAGGTTACCGCAGGACAGAACCGAACGGTGCACGCCCTTGGAAATGGCTTGGCTGACGCGATCGAGATAGGCTTCGCGCGTGGGTTTGGACCGCTCGACAATGCGGGCGGTGATCTCTGCAATGCGGGGATCGGCGGTCATGGGCTTTTCCTGTTTTCAAAAGAAACGCGGAAGGCGCCCGGCAGAACTGTCAGGGCGCCCAGTAGATATTAACGGGGGAGGATGCCCGGGAAAGAACGGCGCGGATGGGCATTTCCGTTTCGTCGTTACCCTCAAGGGCCTTGTTCAGAACATCCATTTTTTCCTGGCCTTCGATGTGAAGGATCAGAAGGCCGGCATTTTCCAAGCTGGAGAAGGTGAAGGTGAGGCGGGCCTCGCCGGCGCCTTCGGCATGCATGGCCATCACGCCGGCAGGCGTGTTGATGTCGAGCGCCTTGGCCAGCGTGTCGCCGCCGGGAAAGAACGAGGCCGTGTGACCGTCGGTTCCCATGCCGAGCACCACGACATCGAAGGGCAGGCTTGTCGCCGACACCTTGTTGGTGACGATTTCGGCCGCTTCCCCGACATTTTCGACATTCTGGTAAAGCGGAATGAAACGGGCCTGGGCGGCCGGGCCCAAAAGCAGGTTTTCCTTGACCAGCTTGTGGTTCGAACGCGGGCTGTCTTCCGGCACGAAGCGTTCGTCGACGAGGGTGACGGTCACCTTTTCCCAGTCGATCGGCGCGGACGAGAGCGCCTTGAAGAATGCCTTCGGCGTCGAGCCGCCGGAAACGGCGAACGATGCCGTCCCCTTGTCTGCGATGGCGAGCGCGAGCTTGTCGGCAACTTCGGCGGCAAGCGCTGCCGCCAGCGCACTGCCGTTTTCAAACTTATGCATTTTCTCGGTCATGATCTTCTCTGCATGCTCTCAACGGGTTTGGTGCGGCGCTATTCGTGCCAGGTCCGGCCGTCACGCTCGATCAGGGCGATCGACTTGCTTGGACCCCAGGTGCCGGCGGTATACCCTTGAACCGGCTGGCTGGTTTCCTCCCAGGCTTTCAGAATCGGATCGACCCAGTTCCAGGCGATTTCAACCTCGTCGCGGCGCATGAACAGGGTCTGGTTGGCGCGGATAACGTCGAGCAGCAGCCGTTCATAGGCATCCGGATTGCGCACGTCGAAGGCTTGCGCAAAGCTCATGTCGAGCGCGACTTCGCGCAGGCGCATGCCGCCGGGGCCGGGATCCTTGATCATCAGCCACTGTTTCACGCCTTCGTCGGGCTGCAGACGCAGCACCAGCTGGTTGGAGGCAATCCGTCCGGCATTGGGACCGAAGATCGAATGCGGAATCTGCTTGAAGGTGATGACGATTTCCGAAAGCCGGTTTGCAAGCCGCTTGCCGGTGCGCAGATAGAAGGGAACGCCCGCCCAGCGCCAGTTTTCGATCTCGGCCTTGATGGCCACGAAGGTTTCGGTGTTGGATTCGCCGTCGAGTTCTTCCAGATAGCCCTTGACCGGCCCACCCTTGGAAGCGCCGGCGCGATACTGGCCGCGCACGGTCAGATAACCGGCATTTTCGGCGGTGATCGGCTTCAGCGAGCGCAGAACCTTGAGCTTCTCGTCGCGGACGGCTTCGGATTCCATCGAATGCGGCGTTTCCATCGCCACCATGCAGAGCACGTTGAGGATGTGGTTCTGCACCATGTCGCGCAGCGCACCGGACTTGTCATAATAGCCGGCGCGGCCTTCCAGCCCGACTTCCTCGGCCACGGTGATCTGCACGTGGTCGATATGGTTGGCGTTCCACAGCGGCTCGTAAAGAGCGTTGGCAAAGCGCAGCGCCATCAGGTTCTGCACGGTTTCCTTGCCGAGATAGTGGTCGATACGGAAGACCTGTTCTTCCCTAAACACCTTGCCGATCGTGTTGTTGAGCTCGAGCGCCGATTCGAGGTCGCGACCGAGGGGTTTTTCAACGACAATGCGGGTCTGTTTGGTGATCAGCTTGTGGTCGCGGATGCCGTCGCAGATCGGCCCGAAAATGCTCGGCGCAACCGCCATGTAGAAAGCGCGGACCCGGTCCTTGCCTTCCTCAAGCATCTTCTTGAGCGCGTCCCAGCCCTTGTTCGTCGTCGCGTCGACAGGCACATATTCGATGCGCGCCAGGAACTTGGCCACCTGGTCGTTGTCGTATTCGCCGTCCTTGAGATGTTCCTTCAGCGCCTGTTGGGCGCGCTTGCGGAAATCGTCGGAGGTCAGTTCCGAACGGGAGGCGCCGATGATGCGCGTCGGCTCGGTAAACTGGCCGGCAATCTGCCTGTGATAGAGCGCGGGCAGAAGCTTCCGCTCCGTCAGGTCGCCGGTGGCGCCGAAGACGACATAGTCAAAGGGTTCAACGGGGATCATTTGACTGCTCATGGTCAGTCCTCTCAATCGTCAACAGGGTTGGAGTTGTTTTATCAAATCGATTTAAAAATGCCAGTCCCAATCCGAAAAATCGGATTTTTTGTGTTTTCGGCGCTTCGAACGCAGCATCTCCGGCTAGAAACGGTCGCGCAGGGCGAACCATGTGAGCGCCAGAAACAGCAAGGGTTTGCGCAGCGGACCGCCACCCGGAAATGATGGTATATCCAAATCCCGGTAAAGTTCCAGATCACGCGAACGTCCGGCAACCTCGTCGGCATACAGTTTGCCGCAATAGTTTGACAGCATCACGCCATGGCCGGAAAAACCGCCGATCGAGGTGACGCCGGGCATGATTTCCTCGACCAGAGGGCGCCGGGGCATGGTGATTCCGACCGAACCACCCCAGGCATGGGTAATCTCGACGTCCTTTAATTGCGGATAGACCTCGGCAATCTGTTTTCGCAGGTGTTTGGAGATGTTCTTCGGATTGTCTGCCGAATAGACCTCGCGTCCGCCGAACAGCATTTCGCCGGTCGGTGCCTTGCGGAAATAGCGCACCACGAATCGGCTGTCGTCAACGGATTCGCCGCCGGGCAGGATCTTGCTTTCCCTGGCAACGGGCGTCGTCGCGGCGATGAACGAGCGGATCGGCATGATTTTCGATGCCGTCTTCGGCTCCAGATGGTCCTCGATATAGCCGTTGCAGGCAACCAAAACGCGCTCGGCAGTGATTGTGCCGCGGGCCGTCTCGATCACGTTCCTGTCGTCAACACGGTCGATATTGTCCGCCTTGGTCATTTCGTGAAGGCGTGCGCCGGCGGCGGCTGCGGCTCTGGCTGTGCCGATCAGAAGTTTCAGCGGGTGGATATGGCCGGTGCCGATATCGCGAATGCCGCAGAAAAAGCGGTCCGAGCCGAGCCTTTCGGCCGTCTCGTTTTTGCTCATGAAGGAAAGGTGCGGATAATCGTAGCGCTCGGCCAGTGCATCGACATGGTGGCGATAGGTGTATTCCATGCCCTTCTTGTGGGCGACACTGAGCTGTCCGGGTGTGAAGTCGATATTGATCTCGTGGTTGCGCGCGAAATCCAGCAGATGTGACTTGGCGTCTTCGGCAACCCGGAAAAACGCCTGGGAGCGCTCCTTGCCGAGATGGTTTTCAAGCTCCTCAGGCCACCAGTGCTGGCCGGTGCCGAGCTGGCCGCCATTGCGCCCGGAAGCCCCGTCGCCGAAGCGGGCGGCATCGATCAGCACCACATCAACGCCGTCCTCGGCAAGCTGACAGGCGGCCTGCAGACCGGTGAAGCCGCCGCCGATGATCGCCACATCCGCCGTCGTCGAGCCGTCAAGGGCGGGATAGGTCGGGCGTTCGGGAAGCGTCGCCTGATACCATGAAATGCCTGGTGCGATCGGGCTTTGCCATACCATTCTGTTGGTCGCTCCATTGTCTATGAGAGGATGATGGTCGCTTCATCATACATGAAGAAGCAGAAATTCCCTCTCCCAGGGACTGATCACCTGCATGAAGGTTTCGAATTCCCCACGCTTGATCCCGGCATAAATATCGACAAACTCGCGTGAAAGCACGGGTGCGAGCGCCAGTTCTCCCTCCATCAGCGCCACTGCTTCCAGAAGACCGCGCGGCAGGTCGATCGCGCCTTCATTGGCTGTATCTGCTGTCGGGGCCGAAGGGTCGACCAGGTTTTCGATGCCGAGATAGCCGCAGGCAAGCGAGGCGGCGAGCGCCAGATAGGGATTGGCATCCGAACTCGGCAGCCGGTTTTCCACGCGCCGCGCCTGCGGATCGGATACCGGGATGCGGAACGCCGTGGTGCGGTTGTCATAGCCCCAGGCAGTGTTGACGGGACAGGCCATGTCGGGCGTCAGACGGCGGTAGGAATTGACATAGGGCGCCATCATCACCAGCGTTGCCGGCACATATTTCTGCATCCCGCCGATAAAGTGGAAAAATTCCGGCGAGGGCTCGCCGTTGTCCAGCGAAAATACGCTCCGGCCGGTCTCGATGTCGACGACTGACTGATGGATGTGCATGGCCGAGCCCGGCTGCCCCTGCATCGGCTTGGCCATGAAGGTTGCGAATGTGCCGTGCTTGATGGCCGCCTCGCGGATGGTGCGTTTGAAGTAAAACACCTGATCGGCAAGCTCCAGCGGGTCGCCGTGGCGCAGGTTGATTTCAAGCTGCGCAGGCCCTTCCTCATGGATCAGCGTGTCGATTTCCAGACCCTGATCCTCGCAGAACTGGTAGATATCGTCGATCAGCTCGTCGAATTCGTTGATGCCGGCAATCGAATAGGCCTGACCGGCGACAATCGGGCGGCCCGAGCGGCCGACCGGTGGGGTCAGCGGCAGGTCCGGATCGTCGTTCTGGGCCACGAGATAGAATTCGATTTCCGGCGCCACCACGGGCCGCCAGCCGCGTTGTGCATAAAGGTCAACAACCCGCTTCAGCACGTTGCGCGGCGTATAGGGCACTTCCTCGCCATCGGCGCCGACGATATCGCAGATCACCTGCGCGGTGGGGTCTGTCTCCCAGGGCACGGTGGTCAGCGTCGACAGGTCCGGCACCAGTTTGAGGTCGTTGTCCCGCGGTTCGTAACGGAAGCTGCCGGTTTCCTCAGGGTAATCACCCGAAATGGTGTGGCGGTAGAGCGCCGAGGGCAGGGCGAGCGAGGTGTTCGAGGTGAATTTTGAAGACGGCATCATCTTGCCGCGCGGCACGCCGGCAAGATCAGGCGTGATGCATTCGATATCCTCGATCCCGCGCTGTTTCAGCCAGCGGGCGGCAGCCTTCCAGTCTTCGACACCACGGGGCGGTGTGGGTGGTTGGGGCGTTGCCGGTTTCTTGGCCCGCTTGGCCTTGCTGGTGGGTGTTCTGCTTGCGGCTTTGATTGTGGCTTTTTTTGCTGGCATTTCCCTGGCCGGTTTGTCATTGCGCGTGGGCGTATCATAACCACAGTGTGCGTCTTGGCGAGGGGGGCTTGTTGACTTTCTGCACCGCGCCGGGGCAGGACACTGCATGAACGGGCAGGGACACCATGAACGAATTTGATGTGATCGTCGTCGGCGCCGGGGCTGCAGGCCTGATGTGTGCGGCACGTGCGGGCCTGCGCGGCCGCAAGGTGCTCGTTATCGATCATGCCAGAAAGCCTGCCGAAAAGATCCGCATATCGGGCGGCGGTCGCTGCAACTTCACCAATATCGGTACCGGTCCGGGGAATTTTCTGAGCGAAAATCCGCACTTCGCCAAATCGGCGCTGGCGCGCTACACCCCCGCCGATTTCATTGCCCTTGTCGAACGCTATGGCATTGCATGGCACGAGAAAACGCTGGGGCAGCTTTTTTGCGATGGTTCGGCACGGCAGATCATCGACATGCTGCTGGATGAATGCACTGCTGGTGGTGTCGAGGTCCGGCTCGAAACGGCCGTCTCCGAGATTGAGCATGTCGGTGAGCGGTTCCGGCTTTCCGTTGGCGGCAGGGCCGTGATTGCGCATTCGCTGGTGCTTGCCACCGGTGGCAAGTCCATTCCCAAGATGGGGGCCACGGGATTTGCCTATGACGTTGCCGCCAGGTTTGGCATCCGCGTCATAGAACCGCGCCCGGGGCTGGTGCCGTTTACGCTCGACCCCGGGCTTCAGGCCGAACTCAAGCCGCTTTCGGGCATTGGCGTGCCGGTGGAAATGACCTGCGGTGCGGGACGGTTTCGCGAGGCAATGTTGTTTACGCATCGCGGCCTGTCCGGCCCCGCCGTGCTGCAGACTTCCTCATACTGGTCGCCGGGTGACGAAGTGGCCGTCCGGATCAGGCCCGATATCGCTCTGGCAGAGGTGCTCACGGCGGCGAAACGGGAAAATGGCCGCCAGGGCGCAGCCGGCGTGCTCGCAAATCATCTGCCGAAACGGCTGGCACAGTATTTTGTCGAACAGGCCGGATTGAACGGCCAGCTTGCCGATGTCTCGGACAAGGCGCTCGGGCGGCTTGCGGCATCGGTTCAGGACTGGCGGTTCAAACCTGCAGGCACCGAGGGCTACCGCACTGCCGAAGTCACGCTCGGCGGTATCGACACCGCCGCGCTGTCGTCGCGGACCATGGAAGCGCGCTCCCTGCCGGGCCTCTATTTCATCGGCGAATGTGTCGACGTCACCGGCTGGCTCGGCGGCTACAATTTCCAGTGGGCATGGGCATCGGGCGTTGCCGCCGGCGATGCCGCGTGAGGCATTCCGAGCCAGGCTAGGTTAGGTCGGTGGGGGCTATTCCGTAAGCAGTTCCGGTGGCGTGTCGATCCGGCGTGCCAGTGCGGCAAGGGCGTTGCCGTTGATCCTGACGGAAATCGGATTGTCTTGCGGGGTTTTTCCCCAGGTCGTCATCATTGCCTGAATCTCGCCGGTGCCGATATCGACATCACCGGCAAGGCGGATCCTGCCTTCGGCCGTTTCCATCTCCAGCGTTTCGAGATGGACCATGGTTCCCGAAACGCTGCCGCGACCCGCAATCGACGTGAACGCGAATGGCACCCGTTTCAACGGTGAGAACGCAAAATTGTCGCTGGTCCGGATAGACTGAAGGATCGCACCGAGATCAAGCCATGATAGGTTGCCCGCGCGCGCGGTGAACTGGAAATGGCCCGTTGGGTCATCCTGCCCGCCCTCGCTCAGAGGCAATTCGGCGTTGTACGACATTTCCAGATCAAAGCTTTCGCTTTCAAGCGGCACGGATAGGCCCAGCTGCTTGAACAGCGGCCCCGAGCGCACATTCTTCGCGTTCATGCGGACACTGGCTGTACCGTCATTGCGCACGACCACATGGGCGAACAGGGAGCCGTCATCGAGGCGGCTGTCGGCAATGTCAAAACTCGTCTGCTCTCTGGTGCGCATGATACTGGCGGCGACGTCGCGCAGTGTCACATCGGAAAGCCGCACGGAACCGGCCGAAACGCGCAGGTCGAGGTCCGGCAGGGGCAGATCGGCATCGACGCTGTCTTCCAGACCGGTGGCGACGGCATCGATCCAGGCCGGAAAAGAAGATTGCGCATCGAAAAGCGGAACGTCCTGAAAGGCCATTGTCGCGGAAATGCCCACCGGACCGTCCGGTGAGGCGGGAACGATATCCAGAACGCCATTGCCTTCGGCAGCGCCGATGGTCAGTTCCACCGGCGAAAAACGCAGCGAATCGCCACTGCGCGATACCTTGCCGTTGAGGGATGCATTGTCGACGTGGCTCAAAAGGCGCGACTCGACGCCCAGTTTGGCCATCAGGTCCTGAAGCGCGTTCGTGGAAAGCGAGAACGTGCCGTCAAGCAGATAGGGGCGGTTTCTGGAGGCGGTGCCGTCAAAGTTGATATTTGCCGTGTCGCTGGAAATGCCCAGCTGGATCGGTGAAGAGCGGCCCGCGAGAATGGCGGCAGCCTGTCCGGCGTCAAGGTTCACCTGTGTGTTCCGGTCGGCAAGCAATGCCGAACCGGAAAGATGTGCCCGGCCGGACAAAACGGGCCAGTCGAGCTCGGCATTGACGTTCTTCACGATGGTTGTCTCGCCATGCTGCGTGAAGCCGAGGGTGCTGTTGGTGATATAGAGTTCGTCGGGACCGTTGGCCTGCGCCGACACGTCGTTTCCGCTTTGGATATCGGCCAGCGTCCTGCCCAGCGCGTTTGCCGGCTGCCCTTGCGACGCATCCGATTGCTCGAGGATGATCACGGCACCGTCAAGTGCGATATCGGAAAAGGAAAGATGTCCCAAAAGCGCGCCCGGCAGCCCGAAATTGGCGGTCAGTCGCGAGGCGTTGCCGTAAACCAGCGGTCCGGTTCCATCCGGGCGGGAAACCGATACCGCCGTGGCCGTAACACTGGGCCGCGGCCAATAGCTGATGACGGTATCGCCCTCGATCCTGGCCGGCGCCCCGAGCTTTTCCGACAGCGCCTGTTCCAGGCCATCCGACATCGCCTGCGGTGTAATGACATAGGGCGTGAGATAGTAAACCATCACGCCAAGCAGCAGAACGGAAGCCAGAAGAATACGCCGCGGGCGGCTCATGCGCCTTGTGGAACGGGTGGTTCCGGTGCCGTTTTTTGTTTTGCTCATCGGGACGGTTCTTGTGTTGAGGGCGTCATGGTGCCGCGATAGCCGAAAATAAGCAGCGATACAATCACGGACGTTTTTTGTGCGATGTGTTCCACGCCCGTCAGAATCGACCGGTGAAATTTTTCACAATTAATAACATGTACCGGGAAATATCCGGAACCAAGGGGCAGATCTTGCGTAGCAGTCCGGTCTCGGCGTTTTAAGGCAGGCGGCGGTTGATGAAGTGCGTTATTGCGGTTTTCTCTGTTGAGTTTCAATAATTTCAATGGGTTAAGAGGATGGTAGCGAGGGCGTTCCGGATTATTCCGCCTCTTGCCATTGCAATCTGCAGGGCAAGGGCCTATATCACCGTCATCGACCATTGCTTGTGACGTTGTCCGAGGGCCTTTGGCCCCGTCTGATTTCCTCTCAAAATCGATCGAATTCCGCGAGGTATTGCGGAAAATATGACGATGAAAGGAAATCGTGATGAATAACGGCACCGTTAAATGGTTCAATGCCACCAAGGGCTTCGGTTTTATCCAGCCCGATGATGGCGGCACGGATGTTTTCGTGCATATTTCTGCCGTGGAGCGCGCTGGAATGCAGTCGCTGAATGACGGTCAGAAGATAAGCTACGATATCGTTCGCGATAATCGCTCTGGAAAGAGCGCGGCCGACAACCTTCAGGCGGCTTGATTATTTGCTTTCCCGGTTGACCACGGATGTACTGGCAGCTGGATCGTGCAAGATGGGAAACTCCCTGATTTCAAGCTCGACGTAATTTGTCATCGATGTCGCTGACCACGGATGTACTGGCAGTGACACAGAGGAGGTCGGGTTAGTCCCGGCCTTTTTGTTTTCGCTTTGCCCTCGCGCGCCTGGTTTCGGGCATGCGCGGTGGGTGAATGCGGAAGAACCGAAACTGAAACAAGGAGGTTTTCTTGCAGGTACTGGTAAGAGATAACAATGTCGATCAGGCGCTTCGCGTCCTGAAGAAGAAAATGCAGCGCGAAGGCATCTTTCGTGAGATGCGTGCGCGTCGTTCTTACGAGAAGCCTTCGGAAAAGCGTAACCGTGAAGCAGGTGAGGCCGTACGCCGCCTGCGCAAGCTGAAGCGCAAGCAGCTTCAGCGTGAAGGGCTGATCCCCGCACGCAAGAAGCGGTAAGGCACCCGCGACGGGTCTGCCTGCCGGATCGCCATACCTCCAGATCAAGGAGACCGTGCATGACCGCAACCAAAGATGAATTCTTCAAGCCGGGCCGGATGTCGGCAAGCGACAAGGCTTCGATAACCGACCGTGCTGCAAGAGCGATCATTGCGGAAGAGGCGACGCAACTGCAAAGCAAGACCGAACGGCTGCGCCGGCTGCGGCTGGAGCGCGAAGCCACCGAGGCTGCGCCCGAGCCGAAAAAGAAAAGAACAAGAAAGCATACCGCCTGAGGCGGATTTCGTTTTGCTGTTTTTCATCGGCCCGCAATTTTGCGGGCCGTTTTGCATTAAGGCCTGTTGTTTTCCGGTTGAGCGGGGGAAACACAGTGTTCATCGCTGCGGGAATTGAAGTGTGGTGTTGATAGATACACATTCCGATACAACTGACACCGCGTAAGATCGGGGTGCGCCCCTGATCAGGTCGGGTGCTTCGTTCACCCTTTCGGAAAGGTATGCCCACCATGAAAAACATCGGATTCCTGTCCTTTGGCCACTGGACCCCGTCGCCGCAATCGGGCACCCGCTCGGCCGCCGATGCCCTTCTCCAGTCGATCGACCTTGCTGTCGCAGCCGAAGAGCTTGGCGCGGACGGTGCCTATTTCCGCGTTCATCATTTCGCCCGCCAGCTGGCCTCGCCGTTTCCGCTGCTCGCCGCCATTGGTGCGAAGACCAGCAAGATCGAGATCGGCACCGGCGTGATAGACATGCGCTACGAAAACCCCGCCTATATGGTCGAGGATGCCGGTGCTGCCGATCTGATCGCCGGCGGGCGCCTGCAGCTCGGCATTTCCCGTGGCTCGCCCGAACAGGTCATCGACGGCTGGCGGCATTTCGATCATGTGCCGGCAGAAGGCGAAGATGACGCGGCCATGGCCCGCCGCCATACGGAAGTCTTCCTCGACAGGCTGGAAGGCAAGGGCTTTGCCCAGCCCAATCCGCGCCCGATGTTTCCGAACCCGCCCGGCCTTCTGCGCATCGAGCCGCATTCAGAGGGCTTGCGCAAGCGCATCTGGTGGGGATCGGCCACCAATGCCACGGCCGAATGGGCCGCGCGGCTGGGCATGAACCTGCAGAGCTCGACGCTGAAATTCGACGAAACAGGCGAGCCGCTGCACAAGCAGCAGGCTGACCAGATCCGCGCGTTTCGCGCCGCCTGGAAGGAGGCCGGCCACGACTTCAAGCCGCGCGTTTCCATCTCCCGTTCGATCTTTGCAATCGTCAGCGATATGGACCGCGCCTATTTCGGCCGTGGCGGCAATGAGCAGGACACGATCGGCTATATCGACGAAAAGACCCGTGCCGTCTTCGGCCGGTCTTATGCGGCGGAACCCGACCGGCTGATCGAGCAGCTGAAAGCCGATGAGGCGATTGCCGAGGCCGACACGCTGCTGCTGACAGTGCCGAACCAGCTGGGCGTTGCCTATAACGCCCATGTCATCGAGGCGATCCTGAAATATGTCGCGCCGGGCCTTGGCTGGCGCTGACCGGCGCCAGCTAAAACCTGCCAAATTCCATGGCGCGCTACGTTTGGAAACGTGGCGCGCCATTTTTGGTGTTAAAGGCATAAAAACCGGTTTGCGGGCCTATCAGCGCTTGCTGAAACGCCGGTTCGAATCTACGCTATTGTAAATAAAGGCAAAACGAGACCAGTGTTTTGCCTGTTTCCGGGTGGGGGCTCGAGGAAGGTGGGATCGTGCAGATTTTTTGCACGGGCGTCACTGCATGCGTAGCGGAATACAAGGGGGACATGGTTTGCAATTCTTCGATTCACTTTTCAGTTACGTCAACGATTTGACGTGGGGATGGGCGCTTGTGCCCTTTCTCGTGGTGTTCGGTGTGTTTTTCACCGTCGCCAGCGGCTTCATCCAGTTCCGCTTCTTCAAGCGCATGTTCGGTGTGCTCTGGGGCGACGAAGATGGGGATCCGAGCAAGATCAGCGCCCGCGAGGCGCTTTTTGTTTCTGTTGGCGGTCGTGTCGGCGGCGGCAATATCGCCGGTGTCGCGGTGGCGATCACGGCCGGTGGCCCGGGCGCGGTGTTCTGGATGTGGGCGATTGCGCTTATCGGCATGTGCTCCGGCCTGATTGAGGCAACCCTGGCGCAGGTGTTCAAACGAACCACGCCCGAAGGCGACTATCGCGGCGGTCCGGCGCGCGCCATCATCCACGGTCTCGGTGAGAACTATCGCTGGCTGGCGATCATCTATGCTGTCTGCCTGATCGCGTCCTTTGCCATCGGCTTCAACGCCTTTCAGGGCAACACCGTTGCCGGGGCGGCGGCTGACAGTCTCGGCATTCCGCGCTATGCGACAGGCATTCTGCTTGCGGCCGCCACCGGTTTCATTGTTTACGGCGGTATCCATCGCATCGCCAAGGCCTCCGACATCATCATCCCGATCATGGCATTCGGCTATATCGCCATGGCGCTGGTGATCATCCTGATGAATATCACCGCCTTGCCGGGCGTGATCTGGGAGATCGTGGCCAATGCCGTTGGTTTGCGTGAAGCGGTTGCCGGCGGCGTCGGTGCTGCGGTTGCCAATGGTCTGAGGCGTGGCCTGTTTTCGAATGAGGCCGGGCTGGGGTCTGCACCCAATGTCGCCGCCACCGCCTATGTGCGGCATCCCGTCAGCCAGGGGATTACGCAGAGCTTTTCGGTGTTCATCGATACCATGATCATCTGCTCCTGCACGGCTTTCGTGATCCTGCTCGGCGATGTCTATCAGCCGGGGCAGACGGATGTGGATGGCGTCATCCTTACCCAGCAGAGCATGGTTTCTCATGTCGGATCATGGGCGCAGTATTATCTGACGGCCGCGATCTTCCTGTTCTCGTTCTCGTCGATCATCTACAATTATTACCTCGGCGAAAACGCACTGGCCTTCATGACGGAAACACCGAGTGCCGTTCATATCCTGCGCATCGTCATCGTGGCGATTGTGTTCATCGGTGCCGTGGCGCCCGGGGCGACGTCGGTGTTCAACTTCTCCGATCCGATGATGGGCATTCTGGCGGTGGTCAACCTGCTGGCCATGATGATGCTGTTCCCGGTCGCACTCCGGCTGATCAACGATTTCCGCAAACAGTTGGCGTCAGGCATAAAGCGTCCGATCTTCGATCCGAAGAAGTTTCCGGATCTCGATACCGACGAGACGGCCTGGCCCGACGCCAAATAACAGGCGGATATACCGAAACTGCACGACGCGGCGGCGATATCCGCCGCGTTTATTTTGAATTGATGCTGAGGAAAACTCTCATGATGACACTGCCTTTTTTCATTTGCGCGGGCGCGCTTTATAGTGCCTGGCGCGGGCAGCGCAGCGTTGCGGTGCTTTTGACCGTGATTGCCGTTCTGGTGCTTTTCGTTTTGTTCAGACTGCACGCGACAGACGTGCTCGACATCGATCTTTGAGGTGATCCATGCCCGTCCGTATTGCCTATCTTCTGAATGTGCTGGCGCTTCTGGCCATTTCCTTCGTGCTTCTGTTTGCCTTTTATGACCAGTTTGCCAATGGCGAACTGCCGTGCCCGCTCTGCCTGTTGCAGCGTGCCGGTTTCGTCATCGTCGGCACCGGGCTGGCGCTCAATGTGCTGCTCGGCGTTGATGCCCGCAACTATGGGCTGATGCTTCTGGGTGCCGTCGCCGGTGGCGCGGCGGCGCTGCGTCAGGTCGCATTGCATGTCGTGCCGGGAACCGGCGGCTATGGCGCGCCCTTCCTCGGCATGCACTTCTACACGTGGGCCTTCGTGCTGTTTGCCGTTGTTGTGCTCGGCACGGGCGTGATGCTGATGCTCGGGCCGGCACGAGTTTCCGAGCGCGTCCACCGCGGCGGGCTCGGCATTCTCGCCGTTGCCCTTTTCGCGGTGATGGCGCTTGGAAACGGGGTTTCCACCCTTGCCGAATGCGGTGTCGGGCTGTGCCCGGACAATCCGACGAGCTACGAGGCGCTGGATTCGCTTCTCGGACGCTGAGCGGCGTTGCGGGAAACGGCGGGGCCGGCCTCGTACCAGCCCTTGCTGCGGTTGACGATGGCAACCACCGAGAGCATGACCGGCACTTCGATCAGCACGCCGACCACCGTTGCCAGTGCCGCGCCGGAATTGAAGCCGAAGAGCGAAATGGCGGCGGCAACGGCGAGCTCGAAGAAATTCGATGCGCCGATCAGGGCGGAGGGGCCGGCAACGCAGTGCTCCTCGCCCGATGCCCGGTTGAGGACATAGGCCAGGCCGGAGTTGAAATAGACCTGGATCAGGATCGGCACCGCCAGCAGTGCGATGATCATCGGCTGGGCCAGGATCTGTTCACCCTGAAAGGAAAACAGCAACACCAGCGTGGCCAGAAGCGCCACCAGCGAGGCCGGCTGGATCCTTGCCAGCAGCGCATCGAGCCTTGCCGTCGAACCGTCCCTGATCAGGCTCTTGCGGATCACCTGCGAGATGATCACCGGAATCACGATGTAAAGCGCCACCGACAGCACCAGCGTCGACCACGGCACGGTGATGGCCGAAAGCCCGAGCAGCAGGGCCACGATCGGGGCGAAGGCGACGATCATGATTGCGTCATTCAGCGCCACCTGGGAAAGCGTAAAATGCGGCTCGCCCTTCGTCAGGTTCGACCAGACGAACACCATGGCGGTGCAGGGGGCGGCCGCCAGAATGATCAGGCCTGCGATATAGCTGTCGATCTGGTCTGCCGGCAGCAGCGGGCGGAACAGCCAGCCGATGAACAGCCAGCCGAGCAGCGCCATCGAAAACGGCTTGACCGCCCAGTTGACGAACAGCGTGACGGAGATGCCGCGCCAGTGGCGCCCGACTTCGGCAAGGGCCGAGAAATCGATCTTCAGCAGCATCGGGATGATCATCAGCCAGATCAGCACCGCGACGGGCAGATTGACGCGCGCGATCTCGAGCGCGCCGATCGCCACGAAAACGGCCGGGAAAAAATGGCCAAGCGCGATGCCGACAACAATGCACAGCGCGACCCACAGGGTCAGATAACGTTCGAATGTGGACATGTCAGTCTGCCTTTTCGGCAATTTGCGCACCGCAGCAGGGTGCAAGGTCTTCAATCAGCGGGGCGCACAGGTCAGGATTGCCGCCGCAGCAGTCGCGCAGCAGAAAAACCACGGCCGCGCGCAGCCTTCCGAGATCCGCGCGGTAG
Source organism: uncultured Martelella sp. (assembly GCF_963677965.2). NCBI lineage: Bacteria > Pseudomonadati > Pseudomonadota > Alphaproteobacteria > Hyphomicrobiales > Aurantimonadaceae > Martelella > uncultured Martelella sp. Next base: position 831,160 of record NZ_CAXXFM010000001.1, on the reverse strand, counting down.
ATGATAGAGCGCCCCTGTCTCTCACCGATGACAATGCCAGCATGGGTCAACGTGTTGAGATGAGCCGACATGGTGTTTTGCGGTATCTCGAGCCTGCGCGCGAGTTCACCGGCGGCTATCCCTGCCGGCTCCGCTGCAACGAGCGTGCGGAAGGCCTGAAGCCGGGTGGGTTGGGCGAGGGCGGCGAGCACGGCGATTGTTTCAGTGTTATCCATATATCCAGAATAATGGATATAATGATCCGGTCAATCTTTTTTTCCATGCGGAAGCGGCGATTTCGATGAAGCGAACATCTGGCGTCCGGCCGGGCCTTGCGCTTTTCACCATTGCCGTGACACAGCTGCCATGCGGAAATTATGCCGAGGAGGGCGCGATGAAGCCGACGCTGATGCTTGATGTGGATGGGGTGCTGGTGCATTCCGCTCACGCCGGATCGTGGGCCACTGACATCGAGCAGGATCTCGGCATCGACCCGCAGCGGCTCGCCGAAGACTTTTTCGCCCGGCAATGGCCGGACGTCATTGTCGGCAAGAAGGCCCTGATGCCGGTGCTGGAAGAATGCCTGCCGACATTGTCACCCGATGTGAGGCCCGAGACCTTTATCGATTACTGGTTTTCCCGCGACAGCACCATTGATGACGTCGTGCTTGCCGATGTCGGCACGCTCAGAAGCAACGGCGTCGCCGTATGGCTGACCACCAATCAGGAACACATGCGGGCCCGCTATCTGATGGAGACAATGGGGCTCGGCGACCATGTCGAGGGGATCATCTATTCTGCTGCGCTCGGCACCAAAAAGCCGGAGCGGCCCTTCTTCAATGCGGCCGCCCGCCGGACCGGTGCCACGGTGGATCGGCATGTGCTGGTGGATGATTCCAAAGCCAATGTCAGCGCCGCGCGTGAGGCCGGTTGGCATGCCTTCCACTGGACACGGGATCAAAGCCTGTTGCAGATTTTCGATCAACTTGGCTGAATGCCGGTACGACGCAGATCAGTCTTTCGCATCGCTGTCATATCGATTGTGCCGATAATGCTGCTCAAGCGGGAAGGGCGGCAGCCAGCTTTCCCGCCGCACCGTCCATAATTCGTAAGTGGGCGCGAGCTGGTCCGGCGCATCGAGCGCGCCGAGATTGATTTCGGTTTCGCCATCGGAACAGGAGAAAACCGACGAGCCGCAATGTGGGCAGAAATGCCGGTCCTGATAGGCGTGAGTTTCGCCATCGATATGCACGGCATCGCTGGTGAAGATCGCGGATGCGTGGAAAAGCGCGCCATGGAATTTGCGGCAGTCCAGGCAGTGGCAGAGGCCGACCCGTTTCGGTTTTCCCTGTGCCCTGAAGCGAACCTTGCCGCACAGACAGCCACCGGTGAAGGTGTCCATTGTTCTCTCCTCCCGGGCGCGTCTGCTGTGGCAGGCGTCTTCAGATATTGGTGCGCGACCTGAGCGCTGCCACCAGCGTGCCCTCGTCAAGATAGTCAAGTTCGCCGCCGACCGGTACCCCATGGGCCAGCCGCGTCACCTTGATATCCATGCCCTCGAGCTGGTCGGTAATATAATGGGCGGTCGCCTGGCCCTCGACCGTGGCGTTGACGGCGATGATCAGTTCCTTGACCTCGCCCGCTTTCACCCGGTCGACAAGGGCGGCAATCGTCAGGTCATCCGGGCCGATGCCGTCAAGCGGGGAGAGCGTGCCGCCGAGCACGTGATAGGCGGCGTTGAGCGCCGCGGCCCGTTCCAGCGCCCACAGGTCACCGACATCTTCCACGACGATGACCAGGCTCTGGTCGCGCGTCGGGTCGGTGCAGATGGTACACGGATCGGCGGTATCGACATTGCCGCAGACCGAGCAGACCTTCACCTTGTCATAGGCTTCCTGCAACGCGCCCGAAAGCGGGCCCATCAACTGGTCGCGCTTCTTGATCAGGTGCAGCGCCGCACGCCGCGCCGAACGCGGCCCAAGCCCCGGCACCTTGGCCAGAAGCTGGATCAGTTTTTCGATTTCGGGACCGGTGACTCGTTTTGCCATGGCTCTCCCTAACGCATCGGCGGGGAAAACGGAATCCGTTTTTGCGGTTGCTGATTTTGACAGCGATGACTTTCGGAGCGAGAACGATGCGGGAGGAGAGCCGGGATGAAAATACGAGATGTTTGCATCGGTGAGACGGCAACGCTTGACGGCGTGCGCCATCGCACCGGCATTTTCAAGCGCCCCGTCGCTGGACCGGTGCAGGTCGGACCAGAAGGGTTTGATGGTGATCATATCGGTGACCGCCGGAACCATGGCGGGATCGATCAGGCCGTCTATATCGAAGGTTCGGTCTCGCTCGATTGGTGGGAAGATGAACTCGGTGTTCCCTACCAATCGGGAATGTTCGGGGAAAATCTCGTGGTTGAGGGGCTCGACAATCGTATGGTTCTTGTGGGCGATCGTTTCGTTATCGGCGATGTGGTACTGGAGGTGACCTCATGCCGCATTCCCTGCAACACCTTCGCGCGCCGCATGGAGGATCCGAAATTCGTCAGGCGCTACCGGCAGGCGGCGCGTCCGGGTGTCTATTGCCGGGTGATTGCGTCGGGCACGATCGCCGCCGGGCAGGCGATCGATTACCACAGGTTTGAAGGAACGCGTGTTCCGCTCCCGGAAATGATGGAAAATTACGGACGGAAACTCTCGCCACAGGACAAGGCGCGCTATCTGGCAGCGCCGGTTCACTGGAAGCTGCGCAAGGAACTCGAGAGGCAGGCCGATTGATGCTGCCCGTCAGCGCGTCGCAATCGCGGCCGCAGCGCTGCCGATCATGCCGGCGGAGATGCGGTTGGCGATTTTCATTGCGCGCGGGCTTTTCAGAAGGCGCCGTGTTTTTGCCGCCATGAACACCCAGGAAAGATCGACGATCGCCAGCACGGTCAGAAGCGTGGCCGTCAGTTCGATCCAGCCCAAAAGCGTAACACTGCCGAGATCGATGATCGTCGGCAGCAGCGCGACGTAGAACATCATGATCTTCGGATTGCCGAGCGTAACGCTCATGCCGGTCAGGAACATCTTCCAGCCGGAGCCGGCGTCCGGCAGTGCCTCGCCATCGGCGGCCGGTTCGGTAAACCACATTTTCCAGGCCAGCCAGACGAGATAGGCCACGCCGGCCCATTTGATGGCGATGAAGACTTCGTGGAAGGTTGACGCCACGGCCACCAGCCCGAAGACGGCAAGCGTCAGCCACAGCGCCTCGCCCAGCCACATCGCCGCCAGAAACGGCAGCACATCGCGATGTCCGCGCGCAAGAACGCGGGCGACGAGGGCTGCCACGCTCGGCCCCGGCGAACCGGCGGCCACAAACAGCGTGATGGCGAAAAGAGCGAGCGCGCCGAGGGTCATGGCCGCAAGCCTAGAACGGCAGCTTCATGCCGGGCGGGATCGGCAGGCCGGCGGTGATTTCCTTGGTCATTTCCTCGGCCTTCTGCTCGGCGCGGTCCTTGGCGTCGCGGTGGGCGGCAACGATCAGGTCTTCGAGCATTTCGGCGTCGTCTTCGGACAGCAGCGTGGGATCGATCTTGATGGAGATCATCTCGCCCTTGCCGGTCATTTTCACATTGACCATGCCGCCGCCGGAAACGCCATCGACTTCCACTGCAGCAATGTCCTGCTGCAACTGCTCCATCTTGGCCTGCATTTCCTTCATCTTGCCCATCATGCCCATCAGGTCGCGCATGCAATTCTCCTCATGTCCTGTTCGAAATCAAAAGGTTTGGTGTCACTCGTCGAGATCGTCTTCGGGAAGCACGTCGCCATCTTCGTTGACGGCCGCATCGGGCATGCCGTCGGCGCTGTCTTCCGTCGTCTCCGCCTCTTCCGCCCGCACCCGCACATCGGTGATCTTGGCGCCGGGGAAGGACTTCAGGATCGAAGCCACTTCGGGGTCTTCGCGGGCATCCCGGAACAGTTTTTCGCGGGCCGCCGTTTCCGCTTCGACCAGTGTCGGCGCGCCCGGTTCGCGGCTGAGGCTGACGAACCAGCTCTCGCCGGTCCATTCCCGCAGTTTGGTGCCGAGTTCGTTCAGGAATGTCTGCGAGGCGCCGTCTTCCAGATTGACCTCGATCCGTCCCGGCTCAAGGCGTACGAGCCGGACGAAATTGCGGATCTGCGCGCGGAGCAGCGGCATGCGATGTTTGGAACAAAGGTCGGTAATGTCCTGCAGCGATTTGATGGCCGATGTTCTCGCCGCTTCAGACGCCACGGCGGCGGCCGGCTCCGCTTCCGGTTCTGCGGCCGGTTCCGGCGCACGCTGCGGTTCCTCTTCGGCCGGGACGATGGCCTGCTCGGGTTCCGGCTGCGGTGTTTCCGAGGCCTGCGGACGCAGCATGGTCACGGTCGCCGAGGGCCTGCCGGATGGTTGTGCGCCTGTCGTTGTTGCCGATACCGCCTGTGCCGACGTGCCGCCGCCGCCTTGCGGGGCCGACGACGGGGAGGGGGGCGATGGCGGGCTCTGTTCCTCGCCGCTTTCCAGCGCGAGCAGACGTCTGGCGGCATCTTCCGGCGATGGCAGACGGGCGGCATGCGCCAGCCGGATCAGCACCATTTCGGCCGCGCCATAGGGGCGGGCGGCGTTTTCCGTTTCGGGAATGCCCTTGAGCAGCATCTGCCAGATCCGCGACAAGGCGGAAACGGCCACCGCGTCGGCAAATTCCTGACCGCGTGCCCGCTCGACCTCGCTCAGCGAGACATCTTCGGTCCCTTCGGGGACATATTTCAGGCGCGTCACCAGATGGGTAAAATCGGCAAGGTCATTGAGCACGACCACCGGATTGGCGCCGGATTCATATTGCGCATAGAATTCCTGCAGCGCTGCCTTCACGTCGCCGCTGACGACATGGCCGAACAGATCGACGATCCGGGCGCGGTCGGCAAGGCCGAGCATGGTGCGCACGATGGCCGCCTCGACACGGCCATTGCCATGCGATATCGCCTGATCGAGCAGGGAAAGGCCGTCACGGGCGGAGCCTTCCGCCGCGCGCGCGATCATCGACAGGGCCTCGTCCTCGATCTCGACGCCTTCCCTGGCGGCAATCGTGGAATAAAGCCGGACCAGATCGGCCGCGGGAATGCGGCGCAGGTCAAAACGCTGGCAACGCGACAGGACGGTGATCGGAACTTTCCGAATTTCGGTGGTGGCGAAGATGAATTTCACATGCTCCGGCGGCTCTTCCAGCGTCTTCAGCAGGCCGTTGAAGGCCTGGGTGGAGAGCATGTGCACTTCGTCGATGATGTAGACCTTGTAGCGCGCCGTCGAAGGCCGGTAGTGCACCTGATCGATGATCTCGCGAATGTCGTCGATGCCGGTATGGGAGGCAGCGTCCATCTCGATGACGTCGACATGGCGGCCATCCATGATCGCCTGACAATGCTCGCCGATCTCCTTCAGGTCGATCGTCGGCTTGTCCACCGTGGCCGTCTTGTAATTGAGGCCGCGCGCCAGAATGCGCGCCGTCGTGGTCTTTCCGACCCCGCGTACGCCCGTCAGCATATAGGCCTGTGCGATCCGGCCGGTCTCGAACGCGTTGGTCAGCGTTCGCACCATCGGCTCCTGACCGACCATCAGGTCGGTGAAGTCGTTCGGACGGTATTTGCGCGCCAGAACGCGGTAGCCGCTGTCGCCGGCAGCGTCCTTCTTCGGTTCAATATCGGATGCGTCGTCGTCGGCCATTGCCACTCATATCGGTTGTTGCCCGGTCTGCTTCAATGACCGGAAGGTGGCGAGAATAGCTGCCTCCTGGCGCCAGTGTCACGGACGCGGCGGCAGTTTGACAGAGCTTCCGGCAAAATGCACAGGAATTTTGCGCTCTGCCGCCACTTCACATTACGCTGCAGGGTCCTGGCAAACATCGACCCAGTCGGCGCCGGTGATTTCGGCAATCCGCTCGGGGGTGATCCGGATTGCGGCATTACGCGCGCCGGCAGCCGGATAGACTTCATCGAAAGCCTGCAGGCTGACATCGCAGTAAACCGTGATCGGCTGTGCAAGGCCAAAGGGGCAGACACCGCCGACGGGATGGCCGGTGATGGTTTCCACATCGTCCAGCGACAGCATGCGGACCTTGCCGCCGAAAGCCGCCTTGGCCTTCTTGTTGTCGATGCGGGCATCGCCGCGGGCAACCAGAAGAAAGCGGTCATCCTTGACGGAAAACGAAAGCGTCTTGGCAATCTGCGCGGGCGCGACGCCGTGAGCGGCTGCGGCTTCTTCCACAGTGGCGCTGCTGGCCTCCGTCTCGATGATGGTGATTTCGGGGGCAGCCTCGCTCAGATGAGCGCGAACGCTGTCGATACTCATGGGGCGCGTCTCCGACAGGACCGGGAAAAACAAAGGTGGGAGACCGGCACGATGACCCGTGCACAACTCGTTGGGGCTGCTTCCTTCCGGACCTGACCCGGTTGGCGAGGGGCACGTCCATCACCAGCCTCCCGGCCACACATATCGTCAATTTGCGTTTTGAATGCAAGCAGAACGCGGAAAAAATATCCGCCGGCAAGCGAATGGCGGGCCGGGATGTGCTTTTGCGGTTGTTGCCCCGCGTCCATTTGATACACATGTCTGAACTGCTAAGGAAAAGTGAACCGGAAATGGTCCGGGGCCGACGACCGGAATAAGGGACGACATGCAGGACTTCATGCTCGATGAACGTTTGGAGACGGAAAGCGCGGCCATTGCCACGCTGGGGCTGTCGCAGCTCCGGCTGATGCGGGACGGTCGCTGGCCCTGGCTGCTGCTCGTGCCGCAGCGCGCCGGCGTAAGCGAGGTGTTCGAGCTTGCGCCGCTGGACCAGACCATGCTGACCTTCGAAACCAACGAGGTCGCCAAGGCGCTGAAACAGGTCACCGGCGCCGACAAGATCAATATCGCCGCCATCGGCAACCAGGTGCGGCAGCTTCACGTTCATGTGGTGGCGCGCTTTGAAGGCGATGCCAACTGGCCGGGGCCGATCTGGGGCTACGGCAAGGCGGAGCCGCGCAGCGATGAAGACGTGGCCGCACTGGCCTGCAAAATCACAGAGGGAATGGCCCGCTCATGACATCTCTTTTTGAAAAGGCCGGTCCTCACGACGACCCGAGTGCGCTGACCGCCTTTGCGAACTGTCGCATCGTTCGCGATTCCGAACACCGTGCCGATGACGCCCTGACAACAGCGGCGCGCACGCCGGGCGCCCGTTTTCTGGCGTTTGCCGGCGGAAAACCGCTGGTCAAGCACGAGCGTCAGGTGCTCGATCCCTATTTCGCCCGCTATGAAATTCTCGAACTTTCGCCGGATCGCGAAAGTGCCGTTCTTCTCGGCCATGATGCCAACGGCCTTCCGCTGATTTCGATCGAACTCGGGCTCGATCCGGACACCCTGCCATCATATCTGAAGGCAACCAGTGCCAGGGCCATCTATTCCGAGGGGCTTTTTGACGAAGAGACGCAAGGCGCTTTCGCGCTTGCCACCAGCATCAATGTCTGGGCGCGCAACCATCGTTTCTGCGGGCGCTGCGGCGAGAAGGCGGAAGGGGCGGCGGGCGGTTTTCGCCGGCAATGCACGGCCTGCGGCCACATGATGTTTCCGCGTACCGATCCGGTGGTGATCATGCTGATCGTTGACGAGGCGCGCGACCGTGTGTTGCTGGGCCGCAATCCCAACTTTCCGGAAGGGCGCTATTCCTGTCTGGCAGGCTTTCTGGAGCCGGGAGAAACCGTGGAAGATGCCGTGCGCCGCGAAACGCTGGAAGAATCGGCAATCAGGGTGGGGGCCGTGCGCTATCACGCCTCCCAACCGTGGCCGATGCCCTATTCGCTGATGCTTGCCTGTTATGCGAAAGCCGAGACCTTCGAGATCAGCCGTGATGACGCGGAGCTTGAGGATTGCCGCTGGTTTTCCCGCGACGAACTGAAAGCCATTGTCGAAGGGCGGCACGAGGGCGGCATCAATGCGCCGCCCGAAGGGGCCATTGCCTTTCGGCTGATGCGCGATTTCCTCGACTGGCGTTAGGCCGGATGGTTACACCATCCTTCAGCCGCTGATCACCGCGGCTTTCGGGCCGACCTTCGTGATCGCCGATCCCGACGGACACCGCATCCGCATCTGCGAACCGGACAGGTAAATCCGGTTTCTGCCCTTTCCGTTCAGGGGATCGGGATCATGCATGAAGCGCTGCCGGTTTCGTTTTCAGCCGGCAGCGTTTTTATGCCGCGCTTGAAGGGGCTTCGGGGCCGGTCCTGGCGTCGCGCATGGTCGCCTTGATGAAATCGGCCGACGCGGCAAGCTTCTGCTCTTCCCATCCATTGAGGCTGACCGGCAATGTCCTGATGATGCCGGCGCGGCCGATAACGCACGGCATGCTGAGCGCGACATCACCGTCAAAGCCGTATTCGCCGTGTAATGTGGTCGAGGCCGGATAGATGCTGCGTTCGTCCAGCAGGACGGCCTTTGCCATGGTGACCGCCGATTGGGCGACGCCGGCATTGGTCCAGCCCTTGCCGTTCAGCACCTCATAGGCCGCGCTGACAATACGCGCCTTTACCGTATCCGGGTCGCGGATATCTTCCTTCGCAGCGAGATAATTGTCGAGTTCGGCAAAAGGAATGCCGCCGACGGTGACGTGGCTTAAAACCGGAAAGGCGGTGCTGCCGTGTTCGCCCATCATGTAGCCGGAAACCGATTTGGGATCGACATCATAGGTGTCGGCGATCAGCTTTCTGAGACGGGCGGAATCGAGCATGGTCCCGGTGCCGAAAATGCGGCCCTTCGGATAGCCGAATTCGTTTTCGGCGATATAGACCATGGTGTCCAGCGGATTGGTGATCAGGATGACGATGGCGTCTGTGGTGTATTTCGTGATCCCGGCCATGACGTCGCGGATGACTTCGCAATTGGTTCTGGTCAGCAGGGTGCGGTCGGGCTCGGCCTTCGGATTGTCGGGATCGGGAATGACGCTCGGGCCGGCGGCGATGACGATCACATCGGCATCGGCGCACTGCTCGTAGCCGCCGGAGCGGACGTCGACATTGTTCATATAGGTCAGCGCGGTTGCCTGTGCCTGATCGAGCGCTTCGCCATAGGCCACGTTCTCGAGAATATCGATCAGGCCGATTTCGGCAAACAGGCCGGTCTTCATGGCATCGGCCAGAACGTACGAGCCGACATGTCCGACGCCGACGACCACAAGTTTATTCTTGTTGTGCATGATGTTTTCTCATTCCTTTAGGCATGGCACGCGGTTGGGAGGGGTTGCATGCGTTTCGCCCTTTGACGCGTTTATGCCCCGGCAGGGGCATCATCAATGCGTTTTGAAAGATGAGGCTTCAATTTCCGGAAAAATACCGGCGGCCGTTTTCCCGGAGCGGTACGCTCACTCTTCCAGCATCAGCTGCAACTGCCGGCGCATGGGATGACCTTCGTAAACGCCCAGAATGCGCACTTTTTCGGAAAAGAACGCCAGTTCCTCCAGCGCGCGCGCCACGGCCGGATCGTCGGGATGGCCCTCGATATCGGCGTAAAACTGGGTGGCGACGAACTTGCCGCCGATCTGGTAGCTTTCGAGCTTGGTCATGTTGACGCCGTTGGTGGCGAAACCGCCCATGGCCTTGTAGAGCGCTGCGGGAATATTGCGCACATTAAAGACGAAAGTGGTGACGATCGCCGTGTCCGGACCGTTTTGTTTCGCACGCGTCTCCTTGTCGGAGAGGATGACGAAACGGGTGATGTTGCTGTCGGAATCCTCGACGTTTTCCGCCAGGATATCCAGCCCGTAAAGCGAGGCCGCCAGACGGGGCGCAAGGGCCGCCATGGTGCGGTCGTTCTTTTCCTTCACCAGCATGGCAGCGCCGGCCGTGTCGCCCGCGATCACGGGGTTCCATCCGTTGCGGCGGATGATCTTGCGGCACTGGCCGAGTGCGTGGATATGGCTGTGGACGGTCTTGATCTCGTCAAGCGAAACACCCGGCAGCGCCATCAGCTGAAACCGGATCGGCATGAAATATTCACCGACGATCGAAAGCCGGGAATCGGGCAGCTGATAATGAATATCGGCAACGCGGCCGGCCAGCGTGTTCTCGATCGGGATCATCGCCAGATCGGCATCGCCGTTTTCAACCGCCAGAAACGCATCCTCGAATGTCTTGCAGGGCAGCGGTTCCATGTCAGGATAGAAGTCGCGGCAGGCCATGTCGGAATTGGCGCCGAATTCGCCCTGAAACGAAATGCGGTTGGTCTTCATGATCATGACTGGACCTCTTTGCCTTCCAGTATCCTGCGCGCCTTTTCAAGGTCTTCCGGGGTATCGACGCCGAGCGGTTCGCTTTTGACGATTTCGACATCGATACGCATGCCGTGTTCCAGCGCGCGAAGCTGTTCGAGTTTTTCACGCTCCTCGAGAAACGAGCGCGGCAGCGAGACGAAACGTTCAAGCGCGGCGCGGCGATAGGTGTAAAGCCCGATATGGTGATAGAGCGGGCCCTCGCCCCACGGGGCGGTGGCGCGGGTAAAGTAAAGCGCGCGCAGCCTGTAGGCGCCGATCGGCGCACCGACGACCTTGACCACCTGCGAGGCGGTCTTTTCGTATTCGTCGGTGATCTCGACGGCCAGTGTCGCGATATCGACCTCCGGGTTTTCCAGAGGCCTGAGGGAAGCCTGGATCGTTGCCGGATCGAGCGTCGGCAGGTCGCCCTGCACATTGATGACGGTCTTCACGGTCTTGTCCGGGTCGATTTTTTTCAGCGCTTCGAAAATCCGGTCGGAGCCGGACTGGTGCTGGTGTCCGGTCATCACGACCTCGTAGCCGGCGTTTTCCACTGCTGCGTAGACATCAACGTCATCGACGGCGACGACGACCCGGCCCATGCCGGATTCGCGGGCACGATCGGCGACATGAATGATCATCGGCTTACCGTCGATATCGGCGAGCGGCTTGCCCGGCAGGCGGGTCGAGGTCATGCGCGCCGGGATAAGGATAATGGTTTCGTCGATTTTGTTTATCGCCACTTGCAAGCTCCTCGTCAGTTCGCCATCCACAATCGTGGAGAACGGATACACGCCGGATGCAGCGTTGCATCGTGGCACCAAAAGACATAGGTTCTTCAAGATTGCAAGGTGGTCCGGTAGAGAGGCCGGGGTAAGGGGAGCGCAACGCAATGAAATTCAATCTCAATATGGTCTTGGCGGCCCTGTTGGGGACGATCTTCGTCCTGATGACGGTTTCTTTTGTATCCGAGGCGATTTTCGATCCGAGGCCACCGGAACAGGAGGGGTATGTCATTGCGGTGCCTGAAAGTGACGCGGGCGGCGCGCCGGCAAAACCGGAAGAAACGCCGATTGCCGTGCTGCTTGCCAATGCGGATGCGGACGCCGGTGCGCGCGTTTTCAAGCGCTGTCAGGCCTGTCACACCGACACCGAGGGCGGCCCAAACAAGGTGGGGCCAAACCTCTGGAATATCGTCAATCGTCCGATTGCGACCCATGAGGGCTTCTCTTATTCCGCCGCGATGCAGGAATTTTCCAATGGCGGCGAGAAACAGTGGACCTACGAAAATCTTGATGTCTTCATCAAGGCGCCAAAGAAGGATGTGCCGGGAACGGCCATGGGCTTTGCCGGGCTTTCCCGGGATGAGGACCGCGCCGATCTGATTGCCTATCTTTCCACCATGTCGAATGATCCGGTACCGTTCCCGGAACCGCCGGCGCCGGATGAAACCGCGGATGCCGGCGCAGCGGACGGCGGTGAAACCGGGGATGCTGCCGCACCGGCAGACAGCAGCGAGGCGGCTCCGGCGGCAGATGACAGCGAGGCAACGCCGGCAGCAGACGACAGCGCCTCCGGTGATGCCGATGCAGGCCCTGCGAATGCCGAGAGCACGACGGCCGAGCCCGCCGATGACGCAGAGGCAACACCACCCGGCTCCGCCGACAGCGAACAGCCGGAAAACAGCCAATAGGCAGAGCAGGGAAGGTGGGGGCACCCGACTCAGTTTATTGACAAAGGTTGCCCTACACTCCGGGTCATTCTCGGGCTTGATGTAAAGCCCGGAGACATCCCTGACAGGTGTTCGGAAACATGCCTGACAGTTATTCGTCTTTGTTGAGGTCGATTAGGGCGACCTGGTTTGCTGCGAAGAACACGCCATGTTGGCCGTCGATTTCGAGGGGTCTGATGGCAAGGGTTTCCCCTTGAAAGGCCTTCGGCACACGCCATGCTTTGCCGTTGAATGCGACATAGGCCTTTGTGCTGCTGACACGCCTGACGATTTCGCCTGGATCATAGACGGGCTCGGGAACAGTGGCGGGAAAGCTTCGGGGCGACGGGCTGTAGCGGCTTGCGGGCACGGCCATGGCGATGCCCTGATGCGGCCGATGATGGTTATAGAGGTCGCGCCAGCGATCAAACGCCCTTTGCGCCTGCCTGAAGCCCGACAACGGTTGAAAGGCGAGAACTTCAGCCTTGAAACTGCGGTGGAAGCGTTCGTTCTTGCCGCGTCCCTGTGGATGGTAGGGGCGGGCGTGAATGAGCTCTATCCCCAGCTTGAGGAGCCAGACGCGCAAGCGTGTCCAGCCGTGCGGAACGCCGGTTCCCCAAGGGTTGCCATTGTCGGTATAGATTGCCATCGGCAGCCCGTGGTGACGAAAGATGCGTTCCAGCCGACTGCGAACCGTCATCATCCGTTCGTCGGTGCAGGCCTCAAGCCCGAGGGCAAACCGCGAATGATCATCGAGGACGGTGAGCGGATGACACCAGTCTCCCGAGACGAGCTGAAAACGTCCCTTGAAGTCCATTTGCCACAGTAGGTTTGGCGCTTCGCGCTCGAAACGTCCATAGGCCGGGCCGGCGCCCTCAGGCGTTGCGATCCGCTTGTGTCGGACCAGGATGGCATGGATTGTCGACGCCGCCGGCGGATCGATCCCCGCTCGTTCCAGCCGGCACGCAATCTTGCGGGCGCCCCAGGCCGGATGCGCATCGCGCACCTCAAGCACAGCCTGTTCAAGCGCCTGATCGGTGCGCCGCGGACTGGCGTGCGGCCGCCGCGAGCGATCCTGCATCCCCTCGCAGGCCCTGAAACGCTTCAGCCAGACATAGCCCGTCTGGCGAGAAATCCCGAAACGTCGGCACAATTGCGAAACATTCGCGCCCTCAAGCGCACAAAGCCGGCAAAACTCCAACCGCTGATCCACCACAGACTTCGTCTCCCACCCCATCCGAACCTCCCAGATTGCAATCCGGGAAGTGTCAGGCATGTCTCCGAACATCTGTCAGGTATGTATCAAGGCCGTACACTTGACCCGAGGATCCAGGGCTACACGATGTATGCTTGCTTGAAGTCCTTTCTTATCAACGGGTTGAGCGGAATGGATGCTCGGATCGCGTCCGAGCATTGTTTGTCGGATCTGGGTTATTGTTGTGATGCAGCTGCGGGCTGTTAGCTTGCCCGCAGCTGCTGCAACAGGCGACCGTCCGAGCATTGGGTGAGACACCCGCTGTCATCAAGGTTACTGTTGCACCGAGCAACCGCTTGAAGAGTTGATTGGGCCGCTGATTGCCACGCCCGCAAACAACCCCAAGCATGCCTTGAAAGGATAGCATCGCCATGGCCGTTTTGCACCATCCTCCACACACCTGTCTCGGCTGCGACATTGCAAAGGACACGATTGCCGTTTCCTGCGGCGACCAGGCCACCGTCATCGCCAATCGCAGCAAGGATATTCGTCGCTTCCTGCGCAGCTGCAAGGCAGATCTGGTCATCTGCGAACCCACCGGCGGGTATGAAGCCGTCCTGATCGAAGAGTGTCTGCGTCGCGGCCTTCCCGTTCACCGGGCCGATACGCGCAGGCTCAAGGCCTTCATCCGTTCGCGCGGACGCATCGGCAAGAGTGATGCGATCGATGCCCGGGAAATGGTCGCCTATGGCATGGAACGCTGGGCAAGCCTGTCCCTGTGGCGGGCCGAAAACCCTAATGACGCAAAGCTCAGGGCTCTTGTCCGCCGCCGCGCTGATCTGGTCGCCATCAGGGTCGCCGAGCAAAACCGCGCCATGGCGCCGGGCGGACGTGAACTGGCCGTCACCTTCGAGGCCATGCTCGCCGCCATCAATCGCCAGATCGCACTTCTCGACAAGGAAATCCGCAGGCTCATGCGCAGCGAAGCCTTTGCGGCCAGAGCCAGCATCGCAATGGCGATGACCGGCATCGCGGACACAACCGCAGCCGCCCTGATCGCCACAATGCCCGAGCTCGGGACGCTGGATCGAAAGAAAGCAGCGGCACTGGCCGGCCTGGCACCTCATCCAAACGAGAGCGGCAATAAAATCGGCTACCGGAGAATGCGCGGCGGAAGACCGGTCATGCGAACCATCCTGTTCATGCCGGCCATGCAGGCAGCCTGTGGAAGAGGCGAGTTCGCCATCTTCTATAAACGCCTTGTCGAAGCCGGCAAAAAGCCAATCATTGCTATCGCCGCAGTCATGCGAAAAATCGTCGTAACCCTCAATGCAAGGTTCAGAGATCAAATCATCCAACAGAGTTGATGACACCTGTGGGGACGGATGACGGAGGCAACAACCCGCACATCTTCGCGTTTGTCAGCAGTCTGAATCGGGTTCACCCGCCTTTTGCTCAATAGCCGAGCAACAATACCCAGACGCTGACCGTCAGAACGCCGAGCGCGGTTGTCAGGGTGATGGTGGATGCGGCGACGTTTTTTCCTGTGCCGAACTGGTTGGCCAGTACGAAGGCATTGACGCCGGTGGGTGCTGCGGCTGCCAGCACGATGCCGGCGATTGTCGGCTGTGAAAGCCCGAGGGCGGAGGCGATAACAAAAACCGAGCCCGGCATGAGCAGCAGCTTGATGAAGGTGATTGTCGAAAACAGACCGACATTGCCGGCCACCTTGTATTGCGTCAGCGTCATGCCGATGGCAACGAGTGCGACGGGGGCCGCCATGCCGGCGAGCATGTTGATCACGGTTCCGACCGGCCCGGTGATCGGCACGTTGAAGAGGTGTATCAGCGCGCCGGCCGCAAGGCCGATGACGATCGGGCTGGTGGCCAGATTGTATGCGACTGTTATGAACACCTTCAGGGGGTTGCTGATCGCGCCGCCCTCATGTGTCTTGGCGCGTTCGACAAGCACTGTCGCAGTCACCATCATCACCGGCATGTGAATGGCCAGCACCAGCGAGAGCGCCACGAGGGCTGCATCGCCGGCGACATGGCTGACCAGCGGAATGCCGAGAAGCGCGATGTTGGAGAAGGTGCCGGACAGGCCGATGATCACGGCTGCGGCGCGGTCGCGATGGAAAACCAGCCGCGAGACGAGAGCGGCTGCGGTCCAGGCAATGGCGACGCCGCCAAAATAGGACAGCCAGATCTTGAACGGCCCGGCATTGTGAAAATCGGCGCTGGCAATGGTGCGCAAAAGCAGCAGCGGCAATCCGATCTTGAAGACGAAACTGGTCAGGACCCCTGCCTGATCGGCGCTCATATAGCGCGTGCGAACCGCCAGCCAGCCGATCAGGATCAGGGAGAAGATCGGGACGACATTATTGAAAATTTCATACATGGCGGGCTTTCGCGCGGGGCGGGCGGCGGAATGACGCTGGTGGAGAGGAGACCGTTCCAGCGAAAATGTTCGCCATTCTCCGGGGTGTCAAGCCTGTCGGCTTTCTGCCCGCCCCTGCCGGTCAGCCCTTGAGCGCGGAAGCGGGCGGCTGGCGATAGGCGAGAAATGCCGGCAGTGCGGAAAGAATGGCTGCCGCGATAACCAGGATCAGCGCGTTGCCGGCATCGCTTGCGGCAAAGCCGACCGGCATATCGATCCCGCGATCGGCCATGATCGACTGTGAGATCATGCGGGCGGAAAAGAAGCCGGCGATATAACCGATCAGGATGCCCAGCCCCACGAGTGAGAACAGTTCGAGCCAGACAATCGTGAAAACCGCGCCCCGCGGCGCGCCGAAGGCCCTGAGTGCGCCGATCTCCCGTTTGCGCTGGGAGACGTGAATGACGGTCACCAGCAACAGGGCGCCTGCCACCAGTATCTGCGCGCCGATTGCGATTGCCGTGAGCACCTGACGCGCATCCCCCAGCGTCGCGTAAAGCCGTGTCAGGACCTCCGCCGGGAAAACCGCAACCGTTCCATCGGCCTCGCGATATGACTGCCGCAGCCGGTAGGCATCGGAAATCGACTTCGGTTTCACCAGGATTGCGGGCAGTCCGGGCGTTTCGCCCCGATGCCAGTCTTCGTCAAGCGGCGCATTGGCGTTGACGTGGTGGTGCTCGTCTTCATCGTGCTCATGCCCGGCGTCGTCCGCTGCATGGTCTTCGTCATGGGCCTCGCCGGCTTCATCGTCATCATGGTGATGCTCGTCCTCGTCGTCATGTCCGAGGCCGTGGATATGCCAGACAGCCTGAATCGGCACGAGAATGGCGCGGTCCCAGGGCGTTCCGGTAGGCTCCGCCTTTCCGGAGACGTGGTAGACGAGTTCGGTATGGGTATGGCCGCCCGTTTCTGCCGCGCCGTGCATCGGCTTGATCTCGGCGCCGACGTCAAGATCAACGGCGGAGCCGACCACTGCCTCGCCTTCGCGGGTGAAGATATCGCCTTCGGCAAAGCCCGGCACGGTGGCGTGAATGAGTGCGGTGGTGGTTCCCACGATCGGATAACCGGCATAGCTGTCGCCGAAGCCGATGGGGGCGGCCCAGTCAACGCGCGGGTCTTCGTTGAGGGTCGGCAGCACATCGCCATCCATCAGCGGAAGGTCCGAAGGCTGGAGGAAGACGGAGGACAGCACCAGTTGCGTCTCGCTGCCGGGCGCGCCGACCACGAGGTCGAACTTTTCCGAGGCCCGCGCCGAACCGAGGCGCAGCGCGCGTTCCTGAAGGGTGATGGTGACGCCGAGCGCGGTTGCAAGGGCGATCAGCAGGACGATGACGGCCGATCCCGCCCAGAGCCTTCTGAGGTCGGAGAAAATGAAGCGGAACACAGCTCAGCCCTTTCTTTCGTCGGCGATAACGGCGCCCGACAGAAGCGAAATCCTGCGTGCCATGGGGGCAACCAGCCGCTCATCATGGGAAACGACGATCAGCGTGCTGCCGAGGGTTTCGGCCAGTTCGCGCAGCAGCCGGCCGACCACCGCGCCGGATGCGCTATCCAGGCTTGCCGTCGGCTCATCGGCAACGATGATCGCCGGTTCGCGCAACAGCGCACGGGCAACGGCGACGCGCTGCATCTCGCCGCGCGACATGGTTTCGATCTTCTGGTCATGCCGGTCGATGCCGACCTGATCGAGCAGGGCCTTTGCCCGCGCAAGCCTGCCGTGACCGGCAGCGTAGGCCAGACGGGCGGGCAACAGCACGTTGTCATAGGCCGAGAGACCGGGAAACAGGTGAAAATCCTGCATCACCAGCCCGATATTCTTGCCGCGCCAGCGGTCGCGCCTGCCTTCCGCAAGGCCGGCAAGGTCTGTTTCGCCCCAGCGGGCATGGCCGGATTGCAGCCGCTCAAGCCCCGTGACGATATTGACGAACGTGCTTTTGCCGGAGCCGGAAGGCCCGGTCACGGCCACCGTCTCGCCGGGTGCGATCTCAAGGGAGGGGATGGACAGCACCGGTGCCGGAAGGCCGGGGAAGGTGACGGCAATATCTTCAAGACGAAGGGGCAGCATGGAGGCGCGGCTTTCGGGGTTCGGCGGGAGAGGCGTTTCAGACGGTCTTGTAGCGCGCGTCCCTGAGGCGCAGTTGGCTGACAAATCCGGTTTCGGGGTCCACCCAGGAACCACGGTCGAGCGTGCCGGTCACCTCGATCATCTGGTTGGGCTGAACGAATGTCTGCTTTCTGTCGAGGTAGACGACAATGATGTTGTCCGGCCAGTCGGCATCCGACGAGCAGAACGGGCACAGCGCCATCGGTATTTCGGAGAGCACAAAAAACTGCGCCTCGGCCTTCAGCGGCGGCGCCATGAAGCCGCGGATGGAAATCTTTTCGCCGGTGAGGTTCTTGACCTTGTCGGAAAACTCCAGACCCAGCGGGCTGAATGTGCCGTAAAGATCGTCAAAGGCCAGTTCGGCGGTGGCGGCATGGGCGGAGCGAAAGGCAAGGCCGGCGCCAAGCGTCAGCGCGGTGGCCAGCAGGCTGCGGCGGGAAAGGGTAGAGCGAGAAGTGTCGGTCACGGTGTGGTCCTCCATGCAGTTGCAGGAGAGGACCGGGCGAAAGCCGCCCGGTCCCGTTTCTTAAAAAACGCGTTTACTGTTTCTGGCTGGTGCCGAGGGCAAAGGCGTCGGCGAGAACTTCGTAGACGTCCGACTGTTCCATATAGCCCTTGAACTCTTCCGAACCGGGGCCGGTGGCCTGAAGCACGACATCATCGACGGCGTGAACGCCGGTGGAGGCATTGTGCGGCAGGTTGCCGGTGCGCAGAACCGCACCGGGCACGTCCTTGTACTGTTCGTTGGCGACGTAGTTGCCGTTTTCGTCCTTCACGGCCGGCTCGAACGGACCATCCATTTTCGGACGGAAGGTCTCGTAATAGTCCGGGAAGTTGTTGGAGAAGATGGCCAGGCGGCGGGATACGTCGATCTTGTCCGGGTAGCCGTCGCCGTTTTCGTCGGTGTAGTTCGGGAAGCCGGCGTCGTCATAGGTCATCACCTTGTCGCGCATATCGTCGGCCTCAACCTCGTCATCGATCGTGCCGATCAGCGAAACGCCGTGCGTATGGTCGCCGGTCACGACGATCATGGTGTCGGGATGCGTTTTGGCGAAATCCATGGCCTGACCGATGGCCTGGTCGAACTCGATGGTGTCGACAACGGCGCGGTCCCAGTCGAGCGGATGGCTCATCTTGTCGATCGACGCGCCCTCGACCATCAGGAAGAAGCCGTCCTTGTTCTTTGAAAGACGATCCAGCGCCACCTTGGTCATTTCCGGCAGACCGGGCTGATCGGAGAACTTGTCGACGCTGCCCTTTTTCAGGAAGGAGCGATCAAGCTTGGTGTCCATGTTGCCGGTGTGGAACAGGCCGAGGATCTTGTCCGGGTTCTGGCCTGCGACCTCCTCAAGCGAGGTGGCGTCGGTGGCAACCGTGTAACCGGCATCCTCGAACATGGCGATATAGTCGTTATCGTCCTTGCGCTTGGAGCCGGGAATGTCGGACTTCAGGAAATAGGCAGAGCCGCCGCCGAGGATGACTTCCGGCTGAATGCCGTAGAACATGCCGACGATATCGGCCTTGTCGGCGCGCCTGCGGGTGTGGGCAACGGTGGCCGCCGGCGTCGCATCTTCGATTTCAGCGGTGGAAACGACGCCGATCGCCTTGCCGGTCTGGCGGCGCAGCGCTTCGGCAATGGTCTCGACTTTGGGGTCGTCCTGGCTGTCCGGCGTACGGTCGGCATAAACGCCAAGCGCATTCACGCGGGTCTTGTGGCCGGTCATGTAGGCCGACATGGTGTTGGCGGAATCGGTGGCGATGGCGTGGGTCGACGATGTGCCGATGAAGGCCATGCGGTCGAGATCGTCCATGCTCAGGCGGCCATCGGCCTTGCCCTCGGTCATGCCCTTGGACATGATGCGGGCGGCCGTGCGGTGGGCAACGGAAAGGCCGTCGCCAAGGAAAAAGACGATGTTCTTGGCTTTCGCCACGGAGGGCGTGTCGTAGACGGTCCAGGTAACCGACTTCTCTTCGTCACCGGCCTTGACGGCCACGGTGTAATCGCCGGGGTTGGCAAGCGAAAGATCGCGCAGGATCAGCGCCGAGCCGAGGCTGGCGTCGTCTTCGCCCTTTTCATCGGCGATGAATTCGGCATCGGCGCCGAAGACATCGGCATAGGCCTTGCCATTGACCGTGACGTCGACCTGCCCGGGTTCATAGACCTGATCCAGCTCGACCTTGAAGTCGAACGGCGAGCCGACCAGAACGGTGGCGCGGTCGAGCGGGTAAATGGTGGCGGCATTGGCTGCGCCGGCGAGGAAGGTTGCGGCTGCGAGTAATGCAAGACGTGCGCGCATGAAAACCTCTCATGTCAGGGTTTGCGGAAATAGCTGCGCTCTTGCGATAGTCCTGCCGCATTACACTGAGATGACGTTTTCGCTGCGTTTTGATGACGGTGCACGCGCTTGCCGCTCACCGCGTTCGCTCTAACGGCGCTGGCGCCTGCCGCGCGGTTTCAGGTAGCGTCTGCGCCTGCGTTTCAGCGAGAAATGAAGGACGCGGGTGATGTACCAGCCGATTGCCAGCGTGACCACGCCCGCTGCCAGAAAGCCGCTGGCATTGCCGACGATCTGTGCCACGGCGAAGATGTTGTGGGAAAAGATGAAGCCGAGCAGCGTATAGATCATCACATAGAGCATCTGGCCGGGAATGGCGGCGGTGATGAACATCTTCCAGCGCATGCCGGCGGCCCCGGCAACCGGGTTCATGTAGGGACCGATCATCGCCAGAAGCCAGCGGGTGAAGAAGATCGCCATGATGCCCCGGCGCTCAAGGTAGTCGCTGGCCCTGTCGACAAGGCGCTGCCGCTTCGGCCCGCCTGCGGCAAAGCGCTCGACATAGCCTGTTCCGCCGATCCTTCCGGCCCAGTAGCCGACCTGGTCGCCGCAGCAGGCGGCCAGCAGGCAGGACAGGTAGATCGCCCAGAAAGACAAATCGCCCGTGGCAACGAGCGATCCGCCGAACAACATGATCACGGCGGTTGGCAAGGGAATGCCGCAGCAGGCCAGAAATACGGAGAATGCGATTGCCGGAATACCATAGACCGGCAGGAGCGCCAGAAGCTGCTCACTCATCGGCGTCGGCCTTTTCTTCCTCGTATTCATCGAGGGCTTCGGCGATTTCGTCTTCCAGCTCGTCGAGCGATATCCCCTTCATGCGGGCGATCTGGCGCAGCATCATGCGCCGGCTTCGGCTGTCGGGTGCAAGGTCCAGTTCTTCGGCAAGCTCCGATGCGGGAATGTCGTGAACAACGGCGACATGGCCAAGCGTCATCCATCCCTTCAGTTCGAGATTCCGGTTTTCGGGATTGTGCCAGTAGAACACCGAGAAGATGAACTGCAGGGCAAAGACAAGCGTGATGAAGGCCGTCGCCAGAAAGGCGATGCAAAGACCCCTGTGCCGCCCCCACAGCGCACGGAGAGGAAATGTTATCCTGCTTTTCATCGCTTTAGCCTTTCGCGCGTGCGATTTTCCCGTTCCCCGATAACCGCTGTGGACTGCCGGCACAACACCTTCGCCGGCGGGTTGATCGCTCTCGGTCGGTCTTTTCGGCTATCGTCTTTTGCTCTGATCCGCTATGACCCGACAGGATTGCAGGAACAAAGCCCATGGAGAAGAACGGATGAACGATACGATCCGCGTCCACAAAAACGACATCTCGGCCGAGGATGCCGCGCGCTATACCGGTGCGATTGCCATCGACACCGAAACGCTTGGCCTGATACCGCGCCGCGACCGGTTGTGCGTGGTGCAGATATCGCCGGGCGACGGAACCGCCGACGTCATCCAGATCGCCGCCGGCCAGAAGGACGCACCGAACCTTGTCTCCATGCTGGCAGACCCGGCGCGCCAGAAGATTTTCCATTTCGGTCGCTTCGATATCGCGGTTCTTTATTATACCTTCGGCGTGACAACCGAAAACGTGTTCTGCACCAAGATCGCCTCGCGCCTGACCCGCACCTACACCGACCGTCACGGGCTGAAGGACAATCTGCGTGAAATGCTGGAAGTCGACGTTTCCAAGGCGCAGCAGTCTTCAGACTGGGCGGCGGAAACCCTTTCCGACGCTCAGCTTGCCTATGCGGCTTCCGACGTTCTCTATCTGCATCGCCTGCGCGACAAGTTGATGGAACGGCTGATGCGCGAGGACCGCATGGCGCTTGCCGGCGCCTGCTTCGATTTCCTGCCGACACGGGCCAAGCTCGATCTTCTCGGCTGGGAGGAAACCGACATTTTCGCCCATAGCTGAAGGGGATAGGTGGTGTTGCATATCAGCAACAAATTCTCCGGCAGACCTCTTTAAAGCCTTCATGCCTGCACCCATATCTGACCTTGAGCGGCGGCAACGCCGCGTAATCAGGACCCGCCTCAAAGAGGGGGTTTATTCAGGTCATCGTTCTGTCGCTTCAAAAGGTCGGAACGAGGAATGGAGGCGAAGATATGAACATCGAAAAATATTCCGAACGGGTGCGTGGCTTTTTGCAGTCGGCGCAGACCTATGCGCTCGGCGAAGGTCATCAGCAGTTCGGTGCCGAGCACCTGTTGAAGGTTCTGCTCGATGACGAGCAGGGCATGGCCGCATCGCTGATCGAGCGGGCAGGGGGCGATGCCAAAAAGGTGCGCCTTGCCAATGATGCAGCACTGGCGAAAATTCCGAAGGTTTCCGGCGGTAACGGCCAGATTTACCTTTCCCAGCCGCTCGCCAAGGTTTTCAACACAGCCGAAGAGGCCGCCAAGAAGGCCGGTGACAGTTTCGTCACCGTCGAGCGTCTTCTGTTGGCACTGGTGATCGAAAAGAGCGCTTCGACCTCGAAGTCGCTTTCCGGCGCAGGCGTGACGCCGAACGGGCTGAATGACGCCATCAACGAAATCCGCAAGGGCCGCACCGCCGACAGCGCCAGTGCCGAGGAAAGCTATGACGCGCTGAAGAAATATGCGCGCGACCTGACGGCCGACGCCCGCGATGGCAAGCTCGATCCGGTGATTGGCCGTGATGATGAAATCCGCCGCACCATTCAGGTGCTGTCGCGCCGGACCAAGAACAATCCGGTCCTGATCGGTGAACCCGGCGTCGGCAAGACGGCGATCACCGAAGGCCTTGCGTTGCGCATTGTCGATGGCGACGTGCCGGAGAGCCTGAAGGACAAGAAGCTGATGGCGCTCGACATGGGCGCGCTGATTGCCGGTGCGAAATATCGCGGTGAGTTCGAGGAGCGTCTGAAGGCTGTCCTGAACGAGGTTCAGTCCGAAAACGGCAATATCATCCTGTTCATCGACGAGATGCACACGCTGGTCGGGGCCGGCAAGACGGATGGCGCAATGGATGCGTCGAACCTTCTGAAACCGGCGCTGGCGCGCGGTGAACTGCACTGCGTTGGTGCAACCACGCTCGATGAATATCGCCAGCATGTGGAAAAGGATGCCGCTCTGGCGCGTCGTTTCCAGCCGGTCATGGTTGACGAGCCGACGGTGGAAGACACGATCTCCATTCTGCGTGGTCTGAAGGAAAAATACGAGCAGCACCATCAGGTGCGGATTTCCGACAGCGCGCTGGTGGCGGCCGCCACGCTTTCCAACCGCTATATCACCGACCGTTTTCTGCCGGACAAGGCCATCGACCTGATGGACGAAGCCTCCAGCCGCGTGCGCATGCAGGTGGATAGCAAGCCGGAAGAACTGGACGAACTCGACCGCCGTATCATCCAGCTCAAGATCGAGCGGGAAGCGCTGAAAAAGGAAACCGACCGGGCTTCGAAGGACCGCCTTGAAAAGCTCGAGGGCGAACTTGCGTCCTTGCAGGAACAGGCCGATACGCTGACGGCGCGCTGGCAGTCGGAAAAGAACAAGCTCAACAAGGCTGCCGACCTGAAGAAGCAGCTCGACGCGGCCCGCAACGAACTGGCCATTGCCCAGCGCAGCGGTGAGTATCAGAAGGCCGGTGAACTGGCCTATGGCTCGATCCCGAAGCTGGAAAAGGAACTGCAAGAAGCCGAGGCCGAAGACAATACGGTGACGGATTCCATCCTTCAGGAGGTTGTCACTCCCGACAACATCGCGCAGGTCGTTTCCCGCTGGACCGGTATTCCGGTCGACAAGATGCTGGAAGGCGAACGTGAAAAGCTGCTCAGGATGGAAGACGAACTGGCCCGCTGGGTTGTCGGCCAGGGCGATGCCGTGCAGTCGGTCTCCCGCTCTGTCCGCCGTGCGCGTGCGGGGCTGCAGGATCCGAACCGGCCAATCGGCTCGTTCATCTTCCTCGGTCCCACCGGCGTCGGCAAGACCGAGCTGACCAAATCGCTGGCCCGCTTCCTGTTCGATGACGAGACCGCGATGGTCCGCATGGATATGTCGGAATATATGGAGAAACACTCCGTCGCCCGGCTGATCGGTGCGCCTCCCGGCTATGTCGGCTATGACGAGGGCGGTCTTCTGACGGAAGCGGTGCGCCGCAGGCCGTATCAGGTGGTGCTGTTCGACGAGATCGAAAAGGCCCATCCGGATGTCTTCAATGTGCTGTTGCAGGTGCTTGATGACGGACGGCTGACGGACGGGCAGGGCCGCACGGTCGATTTCCGCAACACGATCATCATCATGACCTCCAATCTGGGTTCGGAATTCCTCACCCAGCTTGGCGAGAATGAGGACAGTTCGGCTGCGCGCGATCAGGTGATGGAGGTCGTCCGGGCATCGTTCCGGCCGGAATTCCTCAACCGTGTGGACGACATCATCCTGTTCCACCGGCTGCATCGTGACGATATGGGCGCGATTGTCGACATCCAGCTGACAAGGCTCGAAAAGCTGTTGTCGGACCGCAAGATCGAACTTGATCTGACGCCAGATGCCCGCAACTGGCTGGCGGAAAAGGGCTATGACCCGGCCTATGGCGCGCGCCCCCTGAAGCGCGTGATCCAGACGGCGGTTCAGGACCCGCTGGCCGAGAAAATCCTTGGCGGCGAGATTTCCGACGGCGCCCACGTCAAGGTCGACGCCGGCTCCGACCGGTTGCTGTTTTCGCTCAGCGGCGCGTTGAAAGACGTCGCCTGATCGATACGGCAAATGCCGGACAGAAACGAAAAGGCCGCCTTGCGGGGCGGCCTTTGGTTTGTTGATAAAGCTGCCCCTCCCTCCGGGTCATCCTCGGGCTTGACCCGAGGATCCAGGGCCACACAATGTACGCTTGCTTGAAACCCTTTCTTATCAAAGGGTTGAATAGAATGGATGCTCGGATCACGTCCGAGCATGACACCTGTGGGGACGGCTGACGGAGGCAGCAATCCGCACGTCTTCGGGGTTGTCACAGTCTGAAGGCGGCCTTGCGGGGCAGCCTTTGGTGTATTCAGCACTGGAAGGTGATCGTCTTCGGTGCTCAATTGCCGCTGTTTGCTGCAACCTTGGTGGTGTCTTCATTGCCGAGCAGGGCATCAATGCGTTTGCGCTCGGATTCGAAACGGGCAAGCTGGGCGCCTGCCAGCGCGTCGGAATTCGGGAAGCGAACCTTCATTGGATCGACCTTGGTGCCGTTGACGATCATCTCGTAGTGAAGATGCGGTCCGGTCACGAGGCCGGTGGCGCCGATATAGCCGATGACCTGGCCCTGTTTGACCCGCGCGCCTTTCTTGACATCCGGAGCGATCTTGCTCTGGTGATTGTAGGATGTCTCATAGCCATTGGCGTGGCGGATGATGGTCTGGTTGCCATAGCCGGAAGACGACCAGCCGGCCGTTTCGACAATGCCATCGCCGGCGGCAATGATCGGGGTTCCTGTGGGGGCAGCCCAGTCGACACCGCTGTGCATGCGGGAATATTTAAGGACCGGGTGGCGGCGCATGCCGAAACCTGATGTGAACTTGCCGTTGGGCACGGGATTGCGCAGCAGGAAACGGCGGATGCTGCGGCCCTTCGCATCATAGAAATCGACGGCGCCGGTCTCCTGATCGGCGAAACGGTAGAGGCGGATGTCCTGACCGCCGATCTTGGCGTCGATGTAGAAAAGTTCCGATGTCGCGGTTGCCCGTCCGTTCGGGTCGGCATCGGAGAAGAACAGTTCAAGCTGATCATCCGGGGACGCCATGGACTGCAGATCGACCTTGCTGGCAAGCAGATTGATCAACTGGCTGGCCATGTCGTTGGTCAGTCCGTAGGTCAGCATGGCGCGGAAAATACCGTCATAGACCCGCACGGGTTTCTGTGCCGTTCCAAGCAGAAGGTCGGTATCGTCGGCGGAGGCGTTCGCGACCGCGTCGCTCATCGGCGGTTCAACACCGTCGACGAACTGGCCATCATCATTAAGCGCCATCGTCATCAGATGCTCGCCGTCACGATAGAGGCTGAGACGGACAACCCGCATATTGCGCCCCATACGCATCAGGCCGATACGCAGGATATCGCCGGCCTTCAGCATCGGCGTGTCGGTGCCCTTTTCAACCTGATGGCTGAGTTCGGTTGCAAGC
>NZ_CAXXFM010000001.1:0-800000 GCF_963677965.2 uncultured Martelella sp. | reverse complement strand
CGACCACGCTCCAAGCCTAAGTACTCGTGCATGACCGATAGCGAACCAGTACCGTGAGGGAAAGGTGAAAAGCACCCCAACAAGGGGAGTGAAAGAGAACCTGAAACCGGATGCCTACAAACAGTCGAAGCCCGCAAGGGTGACGGCGTACCTTTTGTATAATGGGTCAACGACTTAGTGTATCTAGCAAGCTTAAGCCGATAGGTGTAGGCGCAGCGAAAGCGAGTCTTAATAGGGCGAATTAGTTAGCTGCATTAGACCCGAAACCGAGTGATCTAGCCATGAGCAGGTTGAAGGTTGGGTAACACCAACTGGAGGACCGAACCCGCATCTGTTGCAATAGATTGGGATGACTTGTGGCTAGGGGTGAAAGGCCAATCAAACTCGGAGATAGCTGGTTCTCCGCGAAATCTATTTAGGTAGAGCGTTGAATGAATACCTTCGGGGGTAGAGCACTGGATGGGCTATGGGGACTCACCGTCTTACTGATCCTAACCAAACTGCGAATACCGAAGAGTACTGTTCAGCAGACACACGGCGGGTGCTAACGTCCGTCGTGAAAAGGGCAACAACCCTGACCTCCAGCTAAGGTCCCCAAGTCATGGCTAAGTGGGAAAGGATGTGAGGATCCCAAAACAACCAGGATGTTGGCTTAGAAGCAGCCATCATTTAAAGAAAGCGTAACAGCTCACTGGTCTAAATAAGGGTCTTTGCGCCGAAAATGTACCGGGGCTCAAGCCATGCACCGAAGCTGAGGATGTGGATTTATCCACGTGGTAGCGGAGCGTTCCGTAGGCTGATGAAGGGAGACCCGTGAGGGCTCCTGGAGGTATCGGAAGTGCGAATGTTGACATGAGTAACGATAAAGAGGGTGAGAGACCCTCTCGCCGAAAGACCAAGGGTTCCTGCTTAAAGTTAATCTGAGCAGGGTTAGCCGGCCCCTAAGACGAGGCGGAAACGCGTAGTCGATGGGAACCACGTTAATATTCGTGGGCCAGGCGGTGGTGACGGATTGCACAAATCGTACATTCTTATTGGATTGAGTGTGCGGTGGAGCGGTTCCAGGAAATAGCCCCGTCGTGAGACCGTACCCGAAACCGACACAGGTGGTCAGGTAGAGTATACCAAGGCGCTTGAGAGAACTGCGTTGAAGGAACTCGGCAAATTGCACGCGTAACTTCGGAAGAAGCGTGACCTCTTTGTACGCAAGTATTGAGAGGTGGCACAGACCAGGGGGTAGCGACTGTTTATCAAAAACACAGGGCTCTGCGAAGTCTTTAAGACGACGTATAGGGTCTGACGCCTGCCCGGTGCTGGAAGGTTAAGAGGAGATGTGCAAGCATTGAATCGAAGCCCCAGTAAACGGCGGCCGTAACTATAACGGTCCTAAGGTAGCGAAATTCCTTGTCGGGTAAGTTCCGACCTGCACGAATGGCGTAACGACTTCCCCGCTGTCTCCAACGCAGACTCAGTGAAATTGAATTCCCCGTGAAGATGCGGGGTTCCTGCGGTCAGACGGAAAGACCCCGTGCACCTTTACTATAGCTTTACACTGGCATTTACCAAGACATGTGTAGGATAGGTGGTAGGCTTTGAAGCGCGGACGCCAGTTTGCGTGGAGCCATCCTTGAAATACCACCCTTATCTTCGTGGATGTCTAACCGCGATCCGTTATCCGGATCCGGGACAGTGTATGGTGGGTAGTTTGACTGGGGCGGTCGCCTCCTAAAGAGTAACGGAGGCGCGCGATGGTGGGCTCAGAACGGTCGGAAATCGTTCGCTGAGTGCAATGGCATAAGCCCGCCTGACTGCGAGACTGACAAGTCGAGCAGAGACGAAAGTCGGTCATAGTGATCCGGTGGTCCCGCGTGGAAGGGCCATCGCTCAACGGATAAAAGGTACGCCGGGGATAACAGGCTGATGACCCCCAAGAGTCCATATCGACGGGGTTGTTTGGCACCTCGATGTCGGCTCATCGCATCCTGGGGCTGGAGCAGGTCCCAAGGGTTTGGCTGTTCGCCAATTAAAGCGGTACGTGAGCTGGGTTCAGAACGTCGTGAGACAGTTCGGTCCCTATCTGCCGTGGGTGTAGGAATATTGACAGGATCTGTCCCTAGTACGAGAGGACCGGGATGGACGTATCTCTGGTGGACCTGTTGTGGCGCCAGCCGCATAGCAGGGTAGCTATATACGGAATGGATAACCGCTGAAGGCATCTAAGCGGGAAACCAACCTGAAAACGAGTGTTCCCTATCAGAGCCGTTGTAGACGACAACGTTGATAGGCCGGGTGTGGAAGCGCAGCAATGTGTGAAGCTTACCGGTACTAATCGCTCGATCGGCTTGATCGTTCTCATTGTTTATGTTTATCGCGAAGCCTTCGGCTTCACGATCAACTTTATGTCCTGACGCTGTCGCGGCCTTTGGCCGCTGCGCTCCGGACGGGCCGCTTCGCGACGCAGGCAAGCTGCTGAGGGTCGTCCCTCGACAGGCATTGTGACTGCTGACTGACGAAGCGCCAATACAACAACAGACCTCACGACCTTGTTCGTTCCATACTCTTGCAGAGCAAGGGAAAAGGACCGAAGCCCAAAGGCTTCGCAAGCGCGACTGCGCGTCCGAGCTTATGCGAGGCGCCCGCGCAGGGCAGGCCCTGAAAGGGCCGGTACGCCCGTGAGCGCAAACAAATCTGAGGACAAAACAACTCTTCCAGCTTCTCGAAAACATGCTGCATTTGGCTGACCTGGTGGTTATGGCGGGGTCCTTAACACCCGTTCCCATTCCGAACACGGCCGTGAAATGCCCCAGCGCTGATGGTACTTTGTCTTAAGGCACGGGAGAGTAAGTCGCTGCCAGGTCTGCCAAATGCAGCATCGTTTATGTGTTCACGCCAATGCGGCCTTCGGACACGGCGCGCCGGACTGTCGGCGACGCGCGGTCGCGCTGAACAAAGAATATCTTCTCAAAACAATCAAACGGCGACTGCCGATACCAAGCCGCCGTAAAAGGCGGCTTTTTTGTTGCCGGAATACACAAGCATAACGCGGGGTGGAGCAGCCCCCGCCGAACCGCAGGCCAAAGGCCGAGGATCGGCAAAACAAAAACAACCGGGCAGGGCAAGACATACCCGTCTCCCAAATAACCCCGGAATGCTCAAATATAACGCGGGGTGGAGCAGCCCGGTAGCTCGTCAGGCTCATAACCTGAAGGCCGCAGGTTCAAATCCTGCCCCCGCAACCAAATTCCTGCTATTAAACAGATCAAAAGCCCTCGCATCACTGCGGGGGCTTTTGTCGTTTGGTTCAGTAAAACGTCGTGAGATGCAGCAAATCCGCGATCACACCATGATGGTCGATATCCAGACCCGCTCCGTCTTCTCAAGGGCGCATCGGCGTGAAGCGATGTCAGTTCGGCCTTGCGGGCTTCGAGTGTGGTCATCTTCTCCTTCATCGACGCGTGGTACATGCCGTCTGCAATGGCCTCGACAATCTGAGCGACCTGCTTCTCGACTTTGGCCAGTTCCGCCTGCCAGGCATCGCCATTTGAACGTCGCTCGCGGTTCAAGCGGTTGGTCTCTTACGCATAGGCACGCATCGCCTTGGCCGCGATTAACGTGATCCATGCTCCATGGCAACAGGGTTCATCAGTGTTTCTCGGGGTGCCGACTTATGCGCAGTCTTGGGTTGTCCACCGAACTCGCCATCTCGGTTCTTAATATACTCATAAACATCGGGTCCTGGCGCAAAACGGCTTCCGATGAATTGTTCGCTTCGAATATCCAGCAAGACAATATGGGAATGATCTGCCAAGCGATGCTTGATCGACAACGCGACATGTACCTGGGCCCGATGGAGCTCGGGGGCTAAGCGGTGCAAACTTAACCCAGTGTTCACTAAACCGGCAGAAGGCCAGACATCGCAGGTGGTCACGCGGAGTAACCACGGCATTGAGCCTCATTGCGAACATCCAGCTTTGTCAGGATGCCCGCAATGAACGTGGAACGGTGCTCAGATGGACTGGCCGCCGGAAACCTCGATGCGCTGCGCTGTTACCCAGCGGTTTCCATCATTCAGCAGATTGGCGATCATCATGCCGACGTCGTCGGGGAGCCCGACGCGGCCCAGGGCTGTCATCTGCGCGAACTGTGCATTGACATCTGCGTTGTCGCGCACCAGTCCCCCGCCGAAATCGGTCTCGATCGCACCCGGAGCGACGGTATTGACCGCGATGCCGCGCGCGCCGAATTCGCGTGCCATATAAACCGTCAGCATTTCGACCGCCGCCTTGGCCGCGGAATACGCCGCAAAGCCCGGATAGGAGACGCGCGTGAGACCAGACGAAAAATTCACGATCCGTCCCTGGTCGGCCACGAGCGGCAGAAGCGCCTGCACGAGAAAGAAGACGCCCTTGACGTGAACCTGGAACAGCCCGTCGAATTGCGCTTCGGTGGTCTCCTCGATCGGCGCGAACTCACCATGCCCGGCATTGTTGACGAGATGGTCGAAGCTGTCGCGGCCCCAGACTTCCCTCAAGCGGTCGCGCAAGGTTGCGGCGAAGGTCGGGAAACTTGCCATATCCGCCATATCGAGTTTCAGCGTCACCGCGCGGCGGCCCATCCCACGGATTTCGGCGGCAACCTCTTCCGCCTGCGTCTCGTCCGAACGATAGGTGAGGATGACATCCCCGCCTGCCCGGGCAATGGCGAGAGCGGTATTGCGACCCAGGCCGCGGTTGGCCCCGGTGACGAGATTGATCTTGCTCATGGGTATGTCCTTTCAGGTTTTGTGATATCCGGGATATAGAGATGGCCGGCAGGTCCGTGTTGCCCGATGCGCGCCACTTTTTGCCTATTCCCGCTCTTCGCTTTCCATTTCTCCCGGAATAGTGCATTTTCTCTGCATGACTGTTGCTCGAACCAATCACGATTTTGCTGCGCTGCTTGCGCATTGCCGCCGCTTCGCTGACGCGCATGCTGCGCCGGACGGTTCCGCGCCAACATGTGTGCGCGGCCTCTCAGTGGTGCGGGCCCTTGATCCAGGCGCGCTGCAGGTTGCGGTCCAGAGACCCGTGATCGCCATGCTGTTGCAGGGCCGCAAGCGCGTGACCACGCCGGGCGCGAGCTTTGAATATGTCGCGGGAGAAGCGATGGTGGTCTCGGCGGATATTCCAACGGTCAGCCAGATTACCCGCGCGAGTGCCGCGGCGCCCTATTATGCCCTTGTGATGGAGTTCGACCCGGCCATCCTGCGCGAGCTGATCCATGTGGTTGCGGACCGGCCGAGGGAGGCGCGGACTGTGAGGGTGGAGCCGATCGCTGCCGAAGTGACCGACGCCGCCTTGCGTCTCGTTCGGCTGCTTGATCAACCCGAAGCCCTGGCGGTGCTGGGCGAAGGCCTTTTGCGGGAACTGCACTACTGGCTCCTCACCGGGGTTCATGGACCGGCGATCAGCGCTCTGGGCGTGGTCGACAGCCACGCGGAAAGGATCGGGCGCGCGATCGAAATCCTCCGCCGCGAATTCAGGCGCAGGATACAGGTGGACGAACTGGCCAAATCCGCCGGAATGAGCGAGGCGGCGTTTCACAGGCATTTCCGCTCCATCACGACCCTGTCGCCGCTGCAATTCCAGAAGCAGCTGCGACTGATCGAAGCCAGAAGGCTGATGCTGAGCGAGGGCGCGGAGATTATGCAGGCGGCCCACGCGGTCGGATATGCCAGCGTCCCGCAGTTCACCCGGGAATATGGCCGCATGTTCGACATTTCACCCGGCAGAGACATCCGCTATCAAGGCACAGGTCTCGGTAGCCATGGCGATGAAATGGCCGGTTAAAATACGTGGCCGTCTTGTGCCTTCAGGGCCGTCGCGTGTTGGATAGCGTGAACCAGTTCAAACGATCTCGCCCAGATGTTCGCGCATCCATTTGGCATCTTCGCTCGCGCTGCGGCGGAAGTGACGTCTGAAGTCGCGGCTGAACTGGGCGGCGCTCGCATAGCCGACCCTGGCCGCGATCACGGCAATCGTTCCTTCCCGGCGCGCGATCATCAGCCGCGCCTCGTGCAGCCGCATGGCCTTGACATACTGGATCGGCGTGCTGCCCATGAGAGCCCTGAAATGCGTGTGGTATGAGGGAACGCTCATGCCCGCCTCCGCAGCGAGTTCGGCAACCGATATGCGATCGCCGACATTCTCGCGGATCCGGGCGAGGCTCTGCACGATCCTGCCGGTAGGCCCGCGTTGTTTCAGAGCCGTCACCAGCGCCGCGCCCTGCGGCCCGACGAGTATCCGATAGTGCAATTCCCGCAGCAGTCCCGCACCGAGGATGGCAAGTTCGTCCGGGTTGGCGAGTGCACGCAGGGTCCGCAGCAGCACATCGGAGATCGCCGGCTCCATCCGGCTCGAGACGAGGCTTTTTGCGGGCGCGGTCGGCGCGGCTTGCCGTCGTGCGTCCAGCTCCGTGGCGATCTCTGTCGCGAGATGAAGATCGAAATCGACATAGAGCGCCAACAACGGTTGCTCCCGGCTGGCCTGCGAGGCCATCCGGAACGGCACAGGCACCGAAACGGCGAGGTAGTGATCCGCATCGTAACGATAGATCGCGCCGTCGAGGAAACCCTGTTTGGAGCCCTGCAGCACGAACACCGCGCCAGGCCGGTAGAGCACCGGCACATCCTCCAGGTTTGTCTCCGATCGCAGAATGCGCAGGGAAGGCAGCGCGGTGGAATTGTAGCCGGGCTGCGGTGCGAGTTGTCCGGCCAGAGCGGTCAGCGCAGCAAGGTCGGCGTGCGGTGTCATAGGATCAAGCAACGAATTCATAAAAATTGCTCTATTGGAGGAAATACGGTCAGACTATCTGTCAATTCTTGCTCATAATCAACACAGGGCTGAACCATGTCGAACAAGACTTTCTTCATCACCGGCGCCAATTCCGGCTTCGGTTTCGCCATCGCCGAGGCGGCGGTTAACGCAGGCCACAAGGTCATTGGCACCGTCCGGTCGGAAACCGCGAGGGCCTCGCTGCTGGACCGTTTGCCGCAGGTCAATGCGGTCCTGTGCGACGTCACGGAATTCGACCGCATCCCCGGCATCGTCGCACAGGCCGAAGACGACCATGGGGCTGTCGACGTCCTCATCAACAATGCGGGTTACGGCCACGAGGGTGTGCTCGAGGAATCCCCGCTTGAGGAGATGCGCCGACAGTTCGACGTGAATGTCTTCGGGGCCGTCGCCGTTGCCAAGGCCTTCCTGCCGCGCTTTCGCGAAAGGCGCAGCGGCTTCATCGTGAATGTGACGTCGATGGGCGGCCTGATCACCATGCCGGGCATCGCCTATTATTGCGGCAGCAAGTTTGCGTTGCAGGGCATTTCCGAGGTGATGCGCACCGAGATGGCCCCCTTTGGCGTGCATGTGACGGCGCTTTGCCCGGGGTCGTTTCGTACCGACTGGGCCGGGCGCTCCATGATCCGGACCGAACGTTCGATCCCGGATTACGACGCCCTGTTCGATCCGGTTCGCGCTGCGAGACAGGAGAAGAGCGGCAAACAGCTCGGCGATCCCGCGAAGCTGGCGGCAGCCGTTCTTGACCTCGTCGCATCCGACAATCCGCCGCCGCAACTGCTGCTGGGCAGCGATGCGCTCAAACTGGTGAGAGAGCGGATTGAGCGCATGAAGCAGGAGCTTTCCGAATGGGGGGAACTGACCTGTTCGACGGACGGATGAAGGCTGGCGCGTTTGCGATGGAGGATGCGGTGAAGGGGCATTGCTGCCTCTCGTGAAGGACGTCGCATCCCTCGTGCTCACGGCTTCGATCTGCGCCAACAACGGTATGGCGGATCTCAGCCTCTACAATGCTTCAAAAGCGGTCGTGAGGTCGTTCGCGCAACCCTGGGCCGACGATCTTCGTGACCGGAAAACCCGCGTTAATGCGCTGAGCCCGGGTATCACATTCACCTCGTTGTTAGAAAACGGTTTCCGGGTGAGCAATGCCGAGATCGAAGCGCTGAAGGAAAATATCGGCGGGAAAGCCCCGCTCGGGCGTATGGTGGAGCCGAATGAGATTGCAACTGCGGCGCTGTTTCTGGCCTCGGCCGATGCGAAATATGTCAACGGCATAGAAATGACCTTTGATGGGAGCGTGTCGCAGATATGAATATTGTGGCGGCCGGGCGAAACCAGTCCAGAGAGATAGATGATGGCTTTCTGGGAAGACACGCCCAATGGTTGCCCCGGTCGATCGCGGTCGCCGCTCGGGAAATGCCGGAATATGCTGAGACTGCGGGACGCCGCCGCAGATACAGGGAGGCAAGCGACGGCCAGCAGCCGGGCGATCCGCTCAAGGCCATCGCGGTCATGATGCAGGCGCTTGATGCCGAGAGGACCCCTCTGCACCTGCCGCTGGGACCAAACGCGTTTCGTGCCGCCGACGCGAAGCTCGCCAATTTCTGTGACGATATCGAAACATGGCGCTCGGTCGCCATCGCGACAGATTTCGACCCGGAATAGCCGGGCAAAGGTCGTGCTCTTTCTATCCGGCCGGTTCCTCGAAAAGTCTGGTCATCTTCCCAGTGTCGTAATAGCCCCAAAGTTCCTTGACGAAATTGTCCTTAATGCGCATCAGCCAGCAATAATCCATGCTGAAATCGGCGCCGTTCTTGCCCACGCCGCCTAGAGCGCTTCAGGCTTAAATGGAAGCGTTCTGCGGCAAGGAATTTGCGCCAGGACCAAGGGCTTTGGCGCAGGGCATAGCCGTAGTTATGTCCAAGCCGAAGACCGCCGGTAATGGCGCAAATTCATGCCGCCCTTCGGGTTTGCCGAAACCGGCCATCCACTTTGTCGAAGCCCTTCGCCATAGCTATGGCTATGCCGCGCGGGCTTCTTCGCGTGGAATGACCGGTTTGGGCAAACAGAACGGATTCCATTTAAGCCTGAAGCGCTCTAAGGTGCGGAACTGGACGCAGGCCATGTCACCGTCGATCAGAATGCGATGCACTTCCATCGTCGGCGATGTTGCTATGCGGGCCTGCAGCGGCTCCAGCGCGTTCCTGCGGTAGTTTTCCTTGCCGTGATAGCTGCCGGCGATCGGTGACTTTCCCATGGCATGGAAGGTGACATCCTCGGCAAGCGCGTCGAGAAGTTCCTGACCATAGCCTTTCTCGGAAAGCACGGCGAATAGCGCCTGTACGAAGGCGCGGTTTCTTTCCTCGGTCTCCGTCATTTGGCTTCTCCCAGCGGATCGGTTGCATCAAAGGGCAGGTCGTACATCTCGCACAGGCTTTGGCGCAGCAGCGCAAGGTGCGGATCGCTACCGTCGACCGGCAGAAGCGTGCGCCGCGCGATAACCCAACGGTCATTGCGGCGTTCAAGCTCCCATCGGTTCACGACGGCGCGGTGGATGCGATAGCCGGTCGACACGCCATGATTGGGCAGGTCGCGCGGTTCGCCCTCATGATCGAGATGGGTGATCATCAGATAGGAGGTCGCAGTCGCGGTATCGCCTTCGATGTTTACGAGCGGAAGGCCGACAAAATGGGCCAGACCGCTGCGGATCGCGGCATGATGTTCCGGCCGCTGAATGAACGCCGCGATCGCTTCTGCGCCCTGTGCTCCGTCCAGTGACGGACCACGGTCGAATACGCCGTCATCGCGGTAGGCCGATATGGTGTAGTCCGCGCTCCCGGTATCCGCACTGGGCGGATGCGAGGCCAGCAGATCATAGATCGCGAGTTTGTCTTCGATAATGCGCAATCTGGCTTCCAGGTCCTGGTGGGTGGTTCCCATTCTCTTTCCTTTCACGAGCGCTTTGCCTCTATAGGCGCTGTCCGAATTCCGGCGTCCAGCTCTCATCTGTATCTGGACGCCGGGGCCGCTGCTGTAAAATACCGATATGGTTGACATGATGCCGATACGGCATCACATGAAATCCTTTGTCGGCGGGACCGAGATGGAACTCAAGAAACTGCGCTTTTTTGTCAAAGTCGCTGAGGCTGGCGGTTTTCGCCGCGCCGCCGAGGCGCTGAACATTGCGCAACCCGCGCTGACGCGCCAGATTCAGGCCCTGGAGGCCGAAATCGGCGTACCGCTTCTGGTGCGCACGGCCGCAGGCGCAAGCCCGACGCCTCAAGGCGAGATCGTCCTGCGCGAGGCGCGTGAAATCCTGGCGCGGGCGGATGCGCTGGCCAGCCTCGTTTCCCGCCAGACCGGAAAGCCGGCGGGAGAGGTTCGGGTGGGCTTGCCATCAGCCCTGGCAGAGATGCTCCTGAGCGACCTCGTGCGGCGTGTCAAATCCAGATACCCCGAAATTCGTATCATCTGCCGCGAGGGCGTCCAGGGGCAGCCGGAAAACGGCGAACACCCTCCGCTCGACCTTGCGATCGTGAGCGTGGCTTCGAAAAGTGCACGCCAACGTTACAAGCTCATTCCGCTCATGGACGAGCAGGATTATCTCGTGACGTGCAGAGATCTTGTTCCAAAGGAACCATCGATCACGATCGACGAGATGCTTGCCATGCCTCTGGTGCTCACGCCTTTGCCGAATGCCCGGCGAAGGCATCTCGCCCGGATCGCGCAAAAACGCGGAACCTCGCTCAATATCGTGGCAGAGGCGGCCTCTATGCAGGCGCAACTCAATCTGGTTCGGCAAGGACTGGGGTCGGCGGTACTACCGTTAAGCGCTGCACAAGCCATGCTGCGCGACAAGCGCGTCGCGGCTGTGGCAGTCGATGGCCTGCTCTCTCACAGGGTGCTGTTGATGAATCCGCAGTCGGCCAATCCTCTCGCGACCGAAATCGTCGCGGACGAGATCAAGTCAATTTTCGCGCCGGAGAACTTTGAGCAGTTTGTTGCCGAGGTGCAATAGATCATTCGCCGCGAGATGTCGGGCGGAGTCAAACGGGGCGGATCCGCCAGTCCCTACCACGGCGTGCTCAGGAAAGGCCGGCACGTGGAAATCAAATTCGCATTTTCGGCTTGACTGTCATCCTACTAGAAGGTAGATGACTCACATGAGTAATTTAACCAGCACTTCCGATGAGATTCTCGTTTGCGCCCGCTCCCTCATTATCGAGGGCGGCTACAATGGCTTCAGCTATGCCGACATTTCCAAGGTGGTCGGCATTCGCAAGGCGAGCATACACCACCATTTCCCCAGCAAGGTCGACCTTGTCCGAACGCTCGTCGCGCGTTATCGCGAGGATGCCGAGAGCGCTCTCGCGGAGCTTGGACGCAGTAGTCTTGGACCTGCCGATCAGCTCCGCGCCTATACCGATTATTGGGCCGCCTGCATTGGCGATGGTTCAAGATCCTTTTGCGTATGCGCTCTTCTTGCCAGTGAAATGCCGGCGCTTCCCTCCGAGGTCATTCTGGAGGTCAGGGCCTATTTTCGCATGTTCTCGGCGTGGGTCACCTCGCTCATGGAGCAAGGCGAGGAGAAGGGAGTTCTCTCGCTCACCGCCTCTGCTCAAACCGAGGCGGAGGCCTTTATCGCAACCGTGCATGGCGCCATGCTGTCGGCGCGGGCCTATGACGATCCGGCCGTCTACACAACCATAACCCGCCCTCTCATCGACCGTCTTACCGCCGTTCGGCATTGAGCGACGGGAGACGTGGGTAAAATTTTGTCAATGTAGCCTATCATCTAGTAGGTAGCTAAGGAGAACGCAATGTCATACCAATCCATCGACAATCAGCCGGCCGTGTCGCCCACGGCATGGCTCAAGAGTTATTACTTCCTTCGCTTCGGCGTCTCAACGGCCTGGGTCGCAGGCGCGCTGCTCATCGGCCGAAACGCGCCGGCGATCGCCGCCGTGCTGCTGGTGGTCTACCCGGCCTGGGACGCGGCGGCGAACTATCTGGATGCGCAGCGCAGCGGCGGTATTGCCCGGAACAGGGGCCAGATGCTGAACCTCGTCGTCAGCATCGTGACGACGGTTGCGGTGGCGGTGGCGCTCGGTCAGGGCATGGCCGCCGTGCTCGTCGTGTTTGGTGTCTGGGCGGTTCTTTCAGGCGTGCTTCAGCTTGCGACGGCGGTCCGGCGCTGGAAGTCCTATGGCGCGCAATGGGCAATGATCCTGAGCGGCGCGCAATCCGCGCTGGCCGGCGGCTTCATGATCAAGATCGCGGGCGGTCCCAATCCGCTCGGCATCGCCGATATCGCGCCCTATGCCGCATTCGGCGCCTTCTATTTTCTCGTCTCCGCGATCTGGCTGACGGTTGGCGACGCCCGTCGCGGCCGGACAGCCGAGCCTGTCTGACATGGATGATCGGTCGAAACTGGCACCAAAACGAAACGCGCAGCTCACTGCAACGAGGAATGAACGCATGTCACTGGACGTCAAATATCGAACATCGGCCATCACGACCGGCGGCCGCGAAGGCCGCAGCCATACCGACGACGGCAGGCTTGAGGTCAAGCTGACGACCCCGAAGGAACTCGGCGGTCCGGGAGGCGAGGGGACCAATCCCGAACAACTGTTCGCCGCCGGTTATTCGGCCTGCTTCCTGAGCGCGATGAAGGCCGTCAGCAGCCAACTCGGATTAAAAGTGCCCGACGATGCTTCGATCGCCGCGTCTGTTGGCATCGGCATGCGATCCGAAGGCGGCTTCGGTCTTGAGGCGGCGCTTGCGATCACGCTCCCCGGCCTGGCCGAGGCCGATGCCCGCCGGCTGGTGGACCTTGCCCATCAGGTTTGCCCGTATTCCAACGCGACGCGCAACAATATCGACGTGCGTCTGGCGATTGCCTGACCACTGCAGTCTCTCCGGACGGTTTGCGGCAGAGCGTTCGGAACCGTGTAAATTCTGCCGTTTTGACTACCAACTAGTAGATAAGGAAATATCATGTTTCGCACTATTCTCCCTGCACTCGCCATCGCGACCGCCATCGCCCTTCCTGCGGCTCCGGTCTTCGCCGAAACCCAGCCGCAGCACATTCGCGGCACCGTTGAAAGCTTCGGCGGGTCGACCCTTACGGTGCATACCCGTGAAGGCGATACGGCTACCATCGGCCTTGGCGATAAAACCATAATCGCCGGCGTCGCCGCCGCCAAAATCGCAGACATCATGGAAGGCGATTTCGTCGGCATCGCCTCGCTGCCGAACGAAGACGGCGTCGCCGGTGCGCTCGAAGTGGTGATCTTCCCGCCCGCGATGAAGGGCTCCGGCGAAGGAAGCTACGGCTGGGACCTCAAGCCCAAGAGCACCATGACCAATGCCACCGTCGCCAACGCGGTAAAGGACGTCGACGGCAGCACTGTAACCGTGAACTACGGCGGCAAGGAAAAGAAGATCGTGATCCCGGACGGCACGCCCGTGGTGACCATCACTGAGGCCGATAGGTCCGATCTCGTCGAGGGCGCCACTGTCTTCGTCGCCGCCATCAAGGACGGCATGACGTTTGGCGCTCTGCAGGTTGTCGTCGGCAAGGATGGCGTCGTCCCGCCGATGTGATTTGCACGGGCAGGACCCGCCCCGGGAGACAGTGTGGGTCCTGCACTGGTTCGGCACCCTTCTCATAGACCGGAAACTGGCACCATGTTCGACCTGACACGACCGGCAGGACACCGTCCGAGGACTATCCTCATCCGCCGCCATTCCCTTGTGACCCGGCTGACCCATTGGCTCAACGCCTTTTGCATCTGCATCCTGTTGATGAGCGGGCTTCAGATATTCAACGCGCATTCGGAGCTCTACTGGGGCCAAAGCGGGCAATATGGCGACCCCGCGGCTTTCGCGATCGACGCTGTCGGGCAGGGCGCCGACATGAAGGGCCAGGTCAGCGTCGCTGGATTGCGTATCCCGACGACAGGCGTGCTCGGGGTATCCGATGTCGATGGGCAGCCGACCGGCCGCGCCTTTCCCACCTGGGCAACGATGCCGTCCGCTCAGGACATCGCGGGCGGGCGTCACTGGCACTTCTTCTTCGCCTGGCTCTTCGTCATCAACGGCACAATCTATGTGGTCACCAGCGCCCTTCGCCGCCATTTCAGCCGGGACCTCGCGCCCACGCGCGCCGAACTCAGCCCGCGCCACCTGTGGCACGAGATCGTCGATCATGCGCGTCTGCGGTTTGCGAAGGGAGAGGAAGCCCGGCACTACAATGCACTACAGAAGCTCACCTATCTTTCCGTGATCTTCATCTTGCTGCCGCTCATGGTGCTGACCGGCCTGACGATGTCGCCGGGCATCGACGCGGCCTTTCCGTGGCTTCCCGACATCTTCGGCGGTCGCCAGTCGGCCCGAACCATTCATTTCATCACCGCGTCCCTCATCGTTCTGTTCGTTGTCGTCCATCTCGTGATGGTGGTTCTTTCGGGGACCTGGAACAACATCCGTTCGATGATCACCGGGCGCTATGGCATAGAGCAGAAGGAGCCGGGCGAATGACACGTCCCACAAAGTTTTTGACCCGCCGCAAACTGTTGATCGGCGGCGGTGTTGCAGCCGGAACCGCCGCTGTCGGTGGCTGGGAAATGCTCGCGCGACAGTGCGATGGCGGGCCGGTCATTCGATCCGCCGAGTGGCTCAACTACAGGGTCCAGCGGGCCCTGATCGGAAACCGGCTCGCGCGGGAATATGGTGAGGAGGACATCACCAGGCTTTTCTACGTCAATGGCACATCCAGGCCGGACACGGCGGAATGGGTGCATCTGTTTCAGGGCGATTTTTCTGATTGGCGGCTGAAGGTCGACGGGTTGGTGGAGCGTCCGCAAGCGTTCAGCCTCGAGCAATTGAGGGCGATGCCTTCGCGAACCCAGATCACCCGGCACGACTGCGTCGAGGGGTGGAGCGCGATCGCCAAATGGACGGGCGTGCCTCTCGCCCGCGTGCTGGAGATGGTTGGGCCAAAAAGCAACGCGCGCTACGCGGTGTTCTATTGCGCCGACCAGTTGGAACAGACCTTCGATGGCAGCGGGAGCTATTATGAAAGCATCGATATGACCGACGCCTTTCATCCGCAGACCATCCTCGCCTACGGCATGAACGATCAGGCGCTGCCGGTCGGGCACGGCGCGCCGCTGCGCCTGCGGGTCGAACGGCAACTGGGCTACAAGCAGGCGAAATACGTCATGCGGATCCAGCTCGTCGACAGCTTTGCCGATGTCTGGGGCGGGAAGGGAGGATACTGGGAGGACCGCGGCTATGCCTGGTATGCCGGCAT
The DNA here is from genome assembly GCF_963677965.2 of uncultured Martelella sp. Lineage (NCBI taxonomy): Bacteria > Pseudomonadati > Pseudomonadota > Alphaproteobacteria > Hyphomicrobiales > Aurantimonadaceae > Martelella > uncultured Martelella sp. Next base: position 784,850 of record NZ_CAXXFM010000001.1, on the reverse strand, counting down.
ATAGACCCGCAGCCGGCACTGCCGTCCGGGTAGCGGCAATTTTAGCCTCTTGACGAAGTAAAACGATCGTTTTACACACGGCATATGAACATCAAAGACCACATCATTGCGCGGGTTGAACCCGTTTTCGACGCGAACGGCTTCGCAGGCACCGGGATGGACCGGCTCACGCATGCCGCCCAGGTTTCCACACGGACGCTCTACAAGCATCTCGATGGAAAGACCGGGTTGATCTGCGCGGTGCTGGACGCACGCCGCCGCCGCTTCTTCGAGCAGTTCGAAGATCACGGCGTCGACAGCCTCTTCGCGACGCTGGAGACGTGGGTGGCGGCTGAGGGCGCACGCGGATGCCTGTTCCTGCGTGCTCAGGGCGAGATGGGCACCGATGAACCCTCTGTCGCCGATCAGGTGGCGATCTATCGCCGGGACCTGCGGGATCTGGTGGAGCGCGCCGTCGCGCACGATCTCGGCCGGGATGGCGATGCCGACCTCGTCGACGAGGTCCTCCTTCTCTTCGAAGGCGCGACGTCGGTGGCAAGCTATCACGGCCCGGCGGCCTTTGCCGCCGCGCGTCGTGCTGCAGCGCGACTGATGCCGCCCAAGACATGACACACCTAACCGAAGGGGCTGCCCGCATGAACCTCCTGACCGTCTTTGCCCATCCACTTCCGAACAGCTACCCGGCCGCCGTCCTTGAGAGCTTCGTCGCTCCTTTTCGTGCCGCCTCGCACTCGGTCGAAATCCTCGACCTGCATGCCGAGAACTTTGACCCACGCTTCACCGAAGCCGATCACGCGCATTTCTGGGGCGGCCCGGTGCCGTCGGAGATTGCGGCGATGCATCGGCGGGTCGAACGGGCAGACCGGCTTGCCTTCGTCTTCCCGGTCTACTGGTGGGGTATGCCGGCCCTGATGAAGGGATGGATCGAACGGGTTTTCACGGGTGGATGGGCCTATCAGTACGGTAAGGGAGTCGAAGACCGGGGCAAGGCGCCGCTGAATGCGCTTCTCGGTAACGTTCCGACGGTGCTTATCGGCATTGGCGGGTCGAGCCGGGCAACCTACGACAAGTATGGATACGCCGAGGCAATGCGCACGCAGATCGACGTGGGCACGTTCGCCTATTGCGGCATCAAGGACGTTCAAAGTCATCTTATCTTCGATGTGGAAGGCGACCACAATGCGCCCAAGCGTGCGGAAGGACTGGAGCTTGCGGCCGATATTGCCCGTTCCTTCATGGCGCCGGATCGTGTGGCGCGGGATGCGAAGGCGGAGCATTTCAAGGCTCGGTGACCTGTCACCAGCGCGCCGAAGATTAACGCTCGTGATGTGGACGGATATCGGCGCGCCATGACGGCGGTCGTCACAGGTCGCTTCGTCTACGCGTCCGCCCCATCCCGGCCGTTCAGGTTACGCTGGCGATTTTCCAAGGGCTGCCATCGGGAGAAGCACCCTGCCAACGGTAACGACCGTCTGCTTTTGGCGGGAACATTCTCAGAGTTGACGCTCATAGCAACGCATGTCCCGTTCAGGCGATGGCACCTTCAAATTCCTCTGCTGCAGTGTTGGACAATACGGCGGCGTCGCGCGCATAGCGTGCCGGCGACATTCCCACCTCACGCGTGAACGCAACGCTGAAAGCGCTGGCGGAGGCGCGGCTGACGCAGGCCGAAATGGATCAGCGTCAGGCGGACAGAGCGCTGGAGCGGGCGAACCAGTTGCGACCGGGCGGTGCAATCTCCGTGCAGCGCATTGAAGAAGCGGATACGGCAGCGCAAGTCGCGAAAGGTCGCGTTCTTGAAGCGCGACAGGTTCTGGCCGGGGCGCGGGCGGGCAAACGCGCACAGGAAATCAAGCTCGCTCATACGCGGATCGAGGCGCCGATGGCGGGTATCGTCAGCCGTCGTCCCGCGCGGCTCGGCGCGCTCAGCGATGGGGCCCCGCTGTTCCAGCTTGTCGGCAAGGGGGAGCTCGAACTGGTCGGCACCGTCGCTCAATCCGCAATGGCGCAGATTGAAGCTGGGCAGGCGGTCCTGGTCACTCTGACGGATGGCCGTAAGTTCAACGGTCGAGTGCGCCAGGTTGCACCGGCGATCGACACCAGCTCCCAGCTCGGCACGGTCCGTATCGCGCTTCCCGATGCTGCCGGTATTCCCGTCGGCGCGGCGGCCGTCGGCGCGATCGAAACCAGACAGAATTCGGGCCTCACCATACCGCAGACGAGCCTTCTATTCGAAAACGGCGGCGTTTTCGTCTTCACCGTGGCTGACGGTGAGGCCAGACGACGTCCCATCGTGCTTGGTCCCGTCGCCGGCGGGCGTGCACGTGTTCTGTCCGGTCTCGGCGCGGGCGAAGCGGTCGTGGCTCTGGCGGGGGCCTTTTTGAGGGATGGCGACCCTGTCACGGCCGTCCTCGGGCCCGAAGACGCGGGAGATCCGTCGTGAATTTCAATATTTCCGCCTGGGCCATCGACCGTCCCATTCCTTCGATCGTCCTGTTCGTCGCGCTCACCGTATTGGGGCTTTCCGCGTTTGGCGCGTTGCCGGTCGCCCGCGCTCCAAGCATCGATATGCCGACAATCACCGTGAGCATCGTTCAGCCCGGCGCGGCGCCCGAAGAGCTGGAATCGGACGTTACCCGCCTTGTCGAGAACGCCGTGGCCAGCCTGACAGGCATCAAGCATGTCCGCTCGACGATGACCGACGGCAATAGCGTGACCACAGCCGAATTCCGCCTTGGCGTTTCAAGCGATGCGGTGCTGGCCGACGTGAAGAACGCGATCGATACGATCCGCTCCGATCTTCCCGGTGACATTGATCCGCCCACGGTTGCCAAGGTGGATGTCGAAGGGCAGGCCATTCTCACATACACCGTCGCGGCGCCTGATCTTTCGCCGCAAGCACTTTCCTGGTTTGTCGACGACAGCGTGGCGCATCGCCTGCAAGGTCTTACCGGCGTGGGGGAAGTGCGGCGACTGGGCGGGGCAGACCGCGAAATCCTGGTGGCATTGCAGCCCGAGCGGTTGCTGGCTCTGGGCGTTTCTGCCGCCGATGTCACCGCGCATCTCGCGGCGATGAGCACAAACCTTTCCGGCGGACGCTGGGCGGCGGGGAGCGGCGAACAGCCGATCCGCACGCTCGGCCGCAGCCGCAGCGCCGAAGATCTGGCTGATACCTACCTCAATCTCTCGGACGGGCGCATGGTTCGCCTCGGCGATTTGGCACGTGTGATCGACACGTCGGCCGAACCGCGCAGTTTCGCAAGGCTCGACGGGGAGCGAACGGTCGTTGCATTTTCTGTCTTTCGCGCGCGTGGCTCCGACGAGGTGGCTGTGGCCGCGCGCGTCGAAGATGCGCTTGCCGCCCTGCAGACACGGCATCCCGAGGTCGCCTTCACCCGTATCGATGCACCCGTTACGGTGACCGGGGAGACGTTTCATGCTGCCATGAGCACGCTCGTCGAAGGGGCGGTTCTGGCAGTGATCGTCGTCTTTCTGTTCCTGCGCGATCTGCGCGCCACCATTGTCGCAGCCGCCGCACTGCCGCTCTCCATCATCCCGACATTCTTTGTGCTCGATGTGGCCGGCTTCTCGCTGAACACCATTACCCTTCTCGGTATCACGCTGGTTACCGGCATCCTCGTGGACGATGCCATCGTCGAGATCGAAAATATCGTGCGTCATATGCGCATGGGAAGGTCGGCCATTGCTGCCTCCAAGGAAGCGGCTGCCGAGATCGGCCTTGCCGTCGCCGCTATTTCACTCACTGTCGCGGCGGTCTTCGTGCCGGTCAGTTTCATGGGCGGCATCGGCGGACAGTATTTCAAGCAGTTCGGTCTGACCGTGGCGATCGCTGTCCTGTTCTCGCTTGCCGTTGCCCGGTTGATCACGCCGATGATGGCAGCGCGCATGTTACGCGCGCACGGCAGCGAGCAGAGAGCCGACGGACGCGCGATGCGCGCTTATGCGCGCTTGCTCGGCTGGGCCACGCGTCACCGGCTTGTCGTGACATTGGCAAGCCTTCTCGTTTTCGTCCTGTCTTTGTTCGCAGCAGCACTGTTGCCGGACGATCTTATCCCTGTGGAGGATACCGGCCGTGCCGTCTTCGCGCTTGAAGCGCCTCCTGGCGTCACGCTCGATACGATGGTGGACAGGACGGATGCGGCCGTGCGGACCGCACGGTCCGTTCCCGAGGTCCGGCAGGTCTTCGTCCATGGTGGCGTTGCGCCCTCCGGTGAGGCGGACGTGCGCCACGCGACGCTGATCGTGCACCTCGCACCGAAGAGCGACAGGGATCGCGATCAAAAAGCGGTCCAGGCCGACATCCGTGATCGCCTGGCCGCCGTCCCCGACATCCGGGCCTGGCCACTCAACGAGAATGGTGGCCGGGAGGTCGCGGTCTCTGTCGCTTCGAGCGCCCCGGAAGCGCTGGATGCCGCCGTCTCTTCCCTGGAAAGCGCCATGCGTCAGCTGCCCGGCCTTGCCAATGTGGCAGCAAGTGCCGGGCTGGAACGCACCGAAATTCACATCACCCCGCGCGTGCTCGATGCTGCGCGTCTGGGGGTCGCCACCGAGGCGATCAGCGAGGGCATTCGCGTCGCGGCAATCGGTGATGTGGAGACCAATCTGCCAAAGCTGAAAACGCCCGGGCGCCTGATACCTGTTCGCGTACAACTTGATCGCCGAAGCGATCTGGCGCTGATCCGCGCCTTGCCCGTGGCGCGCATAGACGGGCAAGCGATCCCGCTCGAGGCGGTCGCAGACATCAGCCTTCGCAGCGGTTCGTCCTCCATCGAACGTTATGATCGTCAGCGCCGGGTGGTTCTGGGGGCCGACCTTGCGAGCGGTTCGACGCTGGGCACCGCGCTCGACGCCATTCTCGCCATGCCGGAAGCAAAGTCGTTGCCGTCAGTGGTGAGCGTTACCCCTTCGGGTGACGGCGAGGTGATGGATGAGGTGCTGAGCGATTTCCTGTCCGCCCTCGGAACGGGCGTCCTCTTGATGTTCGCGATCCTTGTGCTGTTGTTCTCAGGCGTGCGCCTGCCTCTCGTCATCATGCTGTCGTTGCCGCTCTCGCTCACGGGGGCAATCCTGGCGCTCATCGCGACCCAGACCCCGGTCAATCTGCCCGTCTTGATCGGAATTCTGATGCTCATGGGGATCGTTGCCAAGAACGGCATCATGCTGGTCGATTTCGCCCAGCATGGTCGCCACCGGGGCATGGCGCCGGTCGAGGCCATCATCCATGCGTGCCGCACACGTGCAAAGCCGATCATCATGACCACACTCGCCATGACCGCCGGGATGGTTCCAAGCGCATTGGGGATCGGGGGCGGCGGCGCGTTTCGGGCGCCGATGGCGATTGCCGTGATCGGAGGGCTGACGCTCTCCACCCTGCTGTCGCTGGTGACGATCCCGGCGCTTTACCTCCTGACGGAGGATATCGCCCGTCTCGGCGGACGGCTCCTGCGATGGCGGGCGCATGATACGCCGGAATTGGCTCAAGAGAACGCCCAGCTTTGACAAGGAAGTCTCAAATGAATGTCCCCAGCTTTACAATTCACGACGCCACCAACTTCCCGCTCGTGGAAATCAAAACCGACAGGCTCATGCGGGGCTATGCAACGCAGTGGATGCTCGAAATGGAGATGCTGCTCTGCAACGAAAAAGCTTTCGTACTTCTACTCTATGACGCCGAAAGACACGATGAGTCCCATGAGGATCGCAAGCAAACCGTTCTCTGGTTCAAAAGGAACAGGCAGGCTTTTGGGCGTGTTTGCCGCGGCATCGTCGGTATAGAGCCGAACAAGACGAAGCGCACATTGAAACGTGCACACGGCAACCACCTGCACGGTGGCACCGAGGGCTTTGATCGCAAACTCTGGAATACCGAGGACCAGACCGTCAACCGCATCACTTTTTCCTCGGTGTCCGAGGATGGTGAGATGGGCTTTCCGGGACGGGCGAGGTTACGCACGACCTATGAACTGACCGACGACAACCGCCTGTTGATCGCCATGGAAGCGAAAAGCGACAAGCTAACGCTCATAAACATGGTGAACCACGCCTATTTCAACCTCAGCGGACAGGGCAATGGCGAAATTCTCGACCATGTGGTGCGTGCGGTTCGGCGCGAGCTTTTACACGCCTGTCGACGAGGACCTGCTGGCGACCGGCGAGATCCTCGGCGTCAAGGACACTGCGTTTGACTTTACCACGCCGAAGGCCATCGGTCAGGACATCGAGCAGCTTGCCGGTGTTGGTGGCGAGATCTTTGCCGAAGGCAGCGGGTATGACCACAACCTTTGCCTTGATGGAACCGACGCGCTGCGGTTCTGCATTGACACCTATTACCCCGGCTCTGGCCGTCGCATGGTGATGCATACATCTGAGCTCGGCGTGCAATTCTACACCGGCGGCTATCAATCCTGATCGGCATTGTCACAGGCGTTCAGGGAACACGTTGGCTGGAGGCCGTATTCGAAGGGCAGACGGAGCAATGCTGGCTTCGAGACCAAGCTTGAAAGATGGGCCATACGGAACAGAGAGGCTACCGTGGGAGATCACGGGCAACCTTGTGGGCCTCGAGGTCGCCCATCGGTCGTAGCTGCGAAGTCTATCGGGCGGGTCCGGTCGATAGCCGGGGCACGACCTCGACACCCATGCCCACACGCTTGGCCGAGGGTTTGTTGGCGGAATTCTGCTCAAGCAGCAATTTCAGTCCCGTTCGTCCAAGTTCCTGCCTGTCGATGCGCACGGTGCTGAGCGGCGGGGACGAGTGCGCTCCGATCGATAAGCCGTCAAAGCCCATCACAGATACGTCTTCTGGTACCGAAAGGCCATGCGCCTGTATGGCCTGAACCACGCCGAGGGCGACAATATCCGCCACGCAGAAGAACGCCGTGGGTAGTTCACGGTTCTCGTCTATCATCCTGCTGATGATCTCGCGGGCATTGATGCCGATCATGTGCGGATCGCCGAGGTCAAGCACATGCCGGTCGGCAGAAAATTCGATACCCGCCTCCTCAAGAGCCTCGCGAAAACCATCTAGGCGCCTGCGCAATGATTGCCGGTGCGGATGGGTTACGTGGACAATCTGGCGGTGACCAAGTTGCAGAAGATGCTGTGTTGCTGCAACGCCGCCGAAGTGATAATCGGGAGACACACTGGAAATGCGCATGCTGCGGTCCATGCCGTTGACAATCACCGTCGGTATCTGTGCGTCGTATATCGCATCCAGCAGACCGCTGTTGTCTATGCCGACCAAAATTACAGACGCGGGCCGGTTTTGCCAGAGCTGGGCGGGATCACCCTTTGCCGCGCTTTCGGCGGAGATTACCCTTACATCCGCACTCAACCCCTCTTCGCGCGCCTCGGCCAGTATGCCGTCGATAACTTCGCTGTGAAACGGATTGTCGGTGACATAGCGATCCAGAGTGACGACCGTCACCGACTCGAATTCGAGGGATGATGAAGCACGCCTGCTGCGCGCGCGATAGCCGATTGTGTTGGCGGTCTGCATCACGCGGTCGCGACTGGCCTGGCTTACGCCCTCGCGGCGGTTGAGAACTTTCGAGGCGACGGCGACCGATACGCCTGCGGCGTCGGCCACATCCTTCAGTGTGGGGCCTTTTTCATCTTTCGAGCTCATCTTATTGCTTTCTGCTGGTCCCCATCCGGATGAAAAGGCCTGTTGGTTTCGATACGCACTATCGACCACAACCTCAACCGTAAATCGGCAGGCTTCAAGAGCGGTACCCTATACCGCTGACAGACGCAAACCGGAGGTTTTCGCAAAGGCGGTAGCATTGGCATCGCCCTACGGTCCGAAGGGCATGCCCGGCACGACCGGCAGGCCTACCAGAAGAAACGCGAATGCCCCTGCGCACGCATCAGCGCCTCCATGAAGTAATAGTCGCCATAGGGCAACATGGTATCCGCCTTTCCAACATTGACATGAGCAGCGCCGCCGGAAAGCAACCCTTGCGCCGTCGGATGGTTGGTCAGGTCGCATTGCTCCAACAAACCGTCAAGCAAATGGTCGCCAAGCGCACGCCAGCGCTCGGCTGACTCCGGTTCTGTGACCAGGGCGAGTATCTGCAGGCCCGCGGCCATGACGGCCCCGGCCGAGCTGTCGATGAATGTGGGCTGGTCATCCGCAGCGCTGAAATCCCACGGAGGCACGCTCGCCCCGGCCAACAATTCCTCCGTACGACCGGCGATATGCTCGGCCGTTTCCAGGTGGGCGCGGTTTCCGGTTGCAACATAGCATTGCGCAAAGCCGTGGAGGAGCCATGCCTGCCCGCGCGACCAGCATGAGTCGTCGGCGCGGCCCTGATGGGTTTCCCCGCGGATGGGCTCGCCCGTCGACGGATCGAAAATGAAAGTATGGAAACTCGAACCGTCGGAGCGCACAAGGTGCTGGCGTGTTGTTTCGGCGTGATTTTCGGCCACAGTTCGGAAGTCCTCAATCGCCGTTTCACGATGAGCCCAATAGAGAAGCGCGAGGTTTTGCATGGTATCGGCGATCATCCGACCATTCACGAAAACGGCGCGGTCGCGGTCGCCGGTCTCGCGCGCGCTCCATGCCTGAATATACCCACCTTCCGCACGGTAGCGGCCGACAAGGGCATTGGCGGCCTCAAGGGCCATCTGCCGCGCCTGCCAGTCAGCGGTCATCAGCCAATCTGCAACGGAATGCAGGGAAAACTGGAAACCCAAATCGTGATCCCGCATGGCGCGATGCTCAAGGACATAGCGGAAGTCCGGCCGCCGTGCCCTTGCCGCTTCGCGGAATCTGACGTCGCCGGTCATCTGATAGGCAAGCCAAAGCTGTCCCGAATGAAAGCCCTGCACCCAGTCACCCGGCTCGCAATAGGCCCATGTCAAGTCGGGCAGCCCGATCTTCGGGTTGCGTAATCCGATCTGGTTCATGGTGGAGCCCAGTCGCTGCACACAACGATCAAGCGCGGCCTGGTACCTTTCGACATTTCTGGATTGCGGGCGGCGGGAATAGTATTGGCTGGCTTGCGTGTTCATGACTTCACCGAATTTAATGAATTTTCGAAACTTTCTATAAAATAAATATTTTCTGTAAATAGAAAATTTCTGATTGATTGATTGAGTTTTCGGAGTTACGTACTTTCCAAGCGAGGCTTGGGAGGAAAAGAACCAAGTGGCGTTGGAACGCTTGAGGTTTTCGAGCGGCCAGAAGAGCAATACGTTGGCCTTCAAATGGCAGGCGGGACTGTTTTTCCTCGCAAATTAGGTGCTCATACAAGGAGGCAAGACTGATGCGCCCAGAAAAAAATTCTAATTTTCGAAAAATCGTGATCTCGCTCGGCTGCGCAGTCGCGATGTTTGCCACGGGGGCCCAGGCGGCGACCTACAAGATGGCCACAAACACGTCTGAAAATGACGGAAGCGGCGTATTGCTCAATGAGTTTGTCCGCGATGTTGCCGAAAAGACGGATGGACGCGTCAGGATCAAAATTTTCTTCAACGGTGTTCTCGGTGATCAGATGGCCTATCTGCAACAGATCCCGAAGGGTGTCATTGACATGGCTCTGGTCAACAGCGGCGCGCTGGAAAATGTGATTCCCGAGTTCGGCGTTGTCAATCTGCCATACGTCTTCCGTACGGCTGACGAATATCGAGATGTCATGTCGGATCCGGCCGTCAAGCAGATGTTGTTCGAAGGCGCAGCTTCCCACCATTTTGCGCCCCTCGGCTACATCAGCAACGGGTTCCGTGGCCTGTTCGTGAATCAGGAAGTCGACGGCATTGATGACCTTGCGGGTCTCAAGATTCGGACGATGACGAGCGAGACCTATATCGAAATGCTCGAGCGTTTCGGCGCGGTTCCCACACCCATGTCCTATACCGACGTATTCCCTGCGCTGCAGCAGGGCGTCATTGATGGGGCCGAAGGCGGGCTCGGTGGCCTGTAGACCCAGAAATTCGGTGAGGTGGCGCCCTGGGCGTTGCGCACGGACCAGACGCGCCTGACTGATTTCGTCATCATGAGCGAGAAGTTCCAAGAGCGTGTCGGGCCTGAGGATCTGCAGATCGTGGTCGACGAATTCGCCAAACTCAGTGAGAAATCTGTCGACTTCATTGAAGAGCGAATCCGCAGCAACGAACAGAAGGCGGTTGACGAACTCGGCGTTACATTTGTCGAGGTCGATACCGGCCCCTTCATCGAAGCCGTCCGGCCGATGCTCCGCGAAGCGGCTGAGGATGAACAGAAGGGGCCTCTGCTTGAGGCGATCTTCGAAATCGAAAATCGTCAGTTCTAATACTGTTGAGTCTGGGCGCGCGCCAGCGCGTGCGCCCTTTTCTTTCCCGGATGTTCCAACCTTTTGCAGTTCCTTTCAAGCGCATCCGGACGACATTGGGCGGAGCCTATCATGCAACAATCGGTCAAGACCGTCAGCCAGCCGGAGCCTGGAGCTTTCGCGCGCCTATATGCCTTGTTGATCAAGACAGTGTGGGCCTTTCTCGTTGTTCTCACGCTCGCCATGAGCGTTCTGATTTCATATCAGGTTCTGGCCCGCTATTTTTTTCAATGCGCCAAGCGCACTGACAGAGAGCCTGCTGCGCTATTCGTTGGTCTGGCTTGGCATTCTGGGGTCGGCTTACTGCTTCATGACCGGCCGCCACCTCAATCTGCCCTTGGTAACCGACATGGTGTCGCCCAAGGCGGCAGCGCGGCTAAACGCCTTCAACACCATCCTGGCTCTGCTTTTCGGTCTGGTGCTCAGCTATAGTGGTTTTCATGCGATATCCGACAATGCCCGCACAATCGTGCCGTTGCTCGGCGTTTCGCTTGGCTCGATACAGAGCGTGTTGCTCATTTCCGGGATTTTGACGGTCCTGTCGCAAGGCGTGCAGCTTCTGGCGGCTGTTCGTTCCGGCGCCCTGACCCTGAAAAGCCTGCTGGGTATCGTGGTCACGATGCTTGCCGTTTCTGTTTTCTGGCTCGTCTTTCGCAAAACGGCGGTTTATGAAAACCTGGTGTTCGATCACCTGGAGATATTCTCTCTGGTCGTTCTGTTTGTGGCATTTTTCGGGTTCCTGTTTCTGGGGACCGCCATTGCCGCCGGCCTTGCTTTCGCCGGTATCATAACGCTGAGCCTTCAGCTGGATTTTGGCTCGCTGTTCACGACCGTGGGCGAGAATATCTTCAGCAGTCTCGATAATTTCGGCTTTCTGGCGCTTCCATTCTTCGTGTTGGCCGGGGCCATCATGAATCAGGGCGGTATTGCCCAGCGGCTGATCGATCTGGCAATGCTTTTGGGACGGCGGATTGCCGGCAACCTTTGGCAATCCAACATTCTGGCCAATATGCTTTTCGGCTGCCTTTCCGGTTCGGGTATCGCCGCAGCCACTGCCATTGGCAGCATGATCGCCCCTGCTGCCCGGGAGAAAGACTATGACATGCCGTTCACGACGGCTGTCAATGCTGCCTCGGCGCCTTGCGGCATGCTGATTCCCCCGTCCGGACCCTTCATTCTCTATTCGCTGATCACAGGCGGTAGCGCCTCGATCATCGCAATGTTCCTGGCTGGTTATCTGCCGGGTATGATCATGGGTGGCGCGGTCATGCTGGTCGCCTGGCTTTATGCGAAGCGCCGGGGCTACTCGGTTGACAGGAGCCCATACCGTTTTTCTGAAGTCGCTATCGTCTTCTGGCGCGCCTTGCCAAGCCTTTCGCTTGTCGTTGTCGTGATCGGCGGTATTCTCGGCGGTGTTTTCACGGCCGTTGAAGGTGCCGGCGTTGCTGCCCTTTACAGTTTTCTCCTGGCTGTCGTTTATCGCGACCTCACCATGGCCAAGCTTATTCGGGCGGCGGGCGAAACCGTTGTGACGTCCGGGGCGATCCTGTTCCTGATTGCATGTTCGGGCCTGATGAGCTGGAGCATGACCTTCGCCAGCATCCCCGACACGATCGGCACGCTGTTGATGAGCGTCAGCGAAAACAAGTATATTGTCCTGCTGCTGATCAATATCTCCCTTCTGGTCGTCGGCGTCTTCATGGACATGACCCCGGCGATGCTGATCTTTACGCCGATTTTCTATCCGGTCGTGACCGAGCTTGGTATTGATCCGGTCCATTTCGGTGTCGTGCTGATCTATAATCTTTGCATGGGTGTGGTCACGCCACCCGTTGGCACGGTTCTGTTTGTGTCGTGCAGCATCACGGGCGAAAAGATCACCAAGGTGGTCAAGCCTCTGCTGCCGATCTTCTTCCTGCAGTTTGCCGGGCTTCTCCTCGTCACCTATCTGCCGGCCATCAGCCTGACCATTCCCCGCCTGTTCGGCCTTTAGGCCGGACACGCAGCAACACTGGAACGGACATGACCCGATACGCCAGCTTCACATCAAATGCGATGAAGAGCAGGAGTGACTTCCAGCGCCTTCTCGTCGATCTCGTCACGCCTCTGCTTCCCTATCTTCGCGATCAGGGCGCCTCGGTCGATTTTCACGAAGGCGGTGCGCACTACGATATGCGGGCGAGCCATCTGGAGGGCGTGGCGCGTCCGCTCTGGGGGATCGTTCCCTATGTGCTCGGCGGTGGGACCTTCGAGCACTGGCAATTGTTCAGAAACGCGATCATCGAGGGGACCGATCCAAACAGTCCGCGTTTCTGGGGCGATACGACGGATCACAATCAACGCAGCGTCGAGATGCCCGCCATCGGATTGCTGCTCATGGCGCTGCCTGAATATGGTTGGGAACCTCTGACAGCAAAGCAGCGCGACAATCTATGTCGCTGGCTTGCCCGCATCCAGTGTGTCCCGATGCCTCTCAACAACTGGCGCTTCTTCACTGTTCTTGTCCAGGAGGCGCTTAGATCCGTTGGTCGCGAAGACCTTGTCGACGATGTTCTGGAGCGTGATTTTCTGACTCAACTGAGCAACTGGTATCTTGGGGACGGCTGGTATGGCGATGGCCGGGCGGCAACGGTAAACCACTATGGCGCTTTCGCCATGCACTTTTACGGGCTGCTCTATGCGCGTCTTGCCAAGGTGCCGGACAGCGAGCTTTCACAGCTTTTCAGACAGAGGGGTAAGGCCTTCATCGAACCTTTCTCATACTGGTTCGCGGATGACGGCAAATGCATGCCGGTCGGACGGTCGCTCACCTATCGGTTCGCGACCTCGGCTTTTTGGGGCATGCTGGCCGCTGCCGATGTTCCCGGCATCGATATCGGCGTCATCAAGGGGTATTGGGCCCGTCAGATCCGCTCCTGGCGTGACAAGCCGATTTTCACCACCGATGGATTATTGACGCGCGGCTATGGTTATCCCAACCTGCTGATGTGCGAGGATTACAATTCTCCGACATCGCCATACTGGAGCTTCAAGGCGTTCTTTCCGCTGATGCTGGCAGAAGACAGTGCTTTCTGGACCGCGGAGGAAGTGCCCGCACGGCATGAAAAGACCGTCTATCCCATGCCGGCTGCATCGCAAATCGCGCAGAGGATAGAGGGCGAGAGCGTCATTCACTATGCGGCGCCGCTGCATCCGAAAGTCCAGCCCGACAAATACAACAAGTTCGCGTACTCGACCGGTTTCGCCATGGAGGTCGAGGCGCTCCAGTACGCGGATCTCGGAAAGTTTGGCGACAACATCTTGGCCTTTTGTTTCGATGCCGGGTTCAATTGGCAAATGCTTCGAAAGCGAATGGAGGTTCTGGTCGAGGACAATCGCCTGACGGCACTCTGGACGACGGGCGAGCAGGAGGTCAGGACGACGATCGACGTGATGCAGGACGGCTCATCCGTGCGAAAGCATGCCTTCCGCCTTAAGCGCCCGGCCACGGTCGTGGAGACGGGCTTCGCCGTCTATGGCTGGTACGAAAATGTTTCAGTGGTGCTTCCCGTTGCCGCAATGACCGGCGCTTTGGGTACAGCGAATTCCGAAACCCGTGCGGATGCTTCGCGCGTCGGCCAGGTCGTGGGCGTGAAGGGGACCAACGGTATTTCTGCAATGCAGAGCATCGACGGCTACGCGAAACGTTCCGGTGTTTCAAAACGGACGAATACCAATGTCGATGAGGCAAGAACCGCGGTGCCATTTCTGTCTGTGGAATTGCCGGCGGGCGAACATACGCTGGTCGACCGCTTCGCCGTGTCTCCCCGGTCATCGCTGGATTTGATCTCTCGTCTGTTGCGCTGACCGGCAGCAGGGGACGGATGTCGACAGCATGCGCCCAGAATGAAGTCACCCCGGCCCAAACTCATCTCTCACCATAGGAAAACGGCAATATGCGGCTCGTGCTGAAAACACACGCTCAAAATGGCGCTCTTCTCAATGAGGCCTCCGGGGAACGAAGTCTTGCTGGCTCACGAGGCGGCCTACGACCCGGGCGCGGCAAGCGAGCTTCACGGCGAAGTGAAAGAATGCTTCGTCGTCATTCAGCTTGATGACGCCATGGAGCCTGCCCTCTGTTTGCTGAAGGGCGGAAAGCTGGTTTTCCCAGTGCCCCCTGATGAGTCCAGAAATGCCTATTCCCCGTGGGCCTTCTCCGGGCTGCGGCATTGCCTGCGCGCGGTTGGCCTCCGTCGGAGAGCTTGGCGCCTACCGCAATCTCGCATTCAACCCTTATGATTTCGCAGCAAATGAAGTGCTCTGGCCACATGTTTCTGCCAATGTGGAGACCCGCAGTGAAGCAGCTTTCGCCGCGCGCAATGCGATCGGCGGATGCACGGCCAACAGCAAACACGGCTTCTGGCCCTATACGAGCTGGGGCATCAATCGCGAACCGCGGGCCGAGCTCGTGGTCGATTTCGGGTGCACGGTCACTATCGACCGCGCTCTCATTTACCTGAGGGCGGATTTTCCACACGATTCATGGTGGAAATCGGCAACGCTCGACTTTTCCGACGGCAGCGAGTGCCGCGTTGCCCTGACAAAGAGCGGCCATGGACAAGAGGTTCTGTTTCCGGAAAAAGATGTCAGTTGGGCGAGGCTTCATGCGATGCAAAAGGCCGAGGAACCCTCGCCATTTCCAGGTCTCACGCAAATCGAGATATGGGGACGCGACGGCAGCGCGTGATCGTCGTCTTATGCCGTTCCTGTTTGTAACCACTGCTTTCCCGCGACACCCGTATCGCGAAAAAGAAGCTGGCCGCCAATACCGCGTCGGCGTGTCACGTGACCGTCGGTACGCCGACGCCGGACTGGGATCAACTCGCGAAACCGGATTGCGGCAACAAGCCGGCTTCCAGGGCAAAGCGGAAGAGCCCGGCCGGTGCCGTATTGCCCATATGCGTCGGGGTGGCGCCGAAGATAATACTGATCTCTTCCATATAGCGGCTGCAAAGGGCGTCATCGCCGATGATGAGCAATGGCGCTCCGGCTTCCACGCGCGTGGCGAAACGGTGATGGGCCAAGACCAGTTCGCGCCCGATGACAATGCCGGACAGGTAGTCGGCAAGCACCGGCTGTTCGATGCGCCCGAACAAGCCCATGGTTTTGGCGGAAAAATCTGGTATGCAAGATCGCCTGGCCTGCTTTCACGTGCCAGGAGTACGCCCTTTTCAAAGGCGTCCCGGGCCGCTTCCGGCGCCGGCACGCCGATTTCAGGGATCAGGCGGCCGAGTATGGTGGCATGGCGCAATGCGCTGAACAGCTCTCCGGTCATGTAGCTGTAGAAGAAATTTACGCAGCGCCCCTCGATCTCGACCCATTTTGAATGCGTGCCCGGTAGAACCATCAGTGTTTGACCTTCGGCCTTTGGTGGACTTGCTTCGCGAAAGTGGAGAGGTTTTCTTGAGATGAAAGGAATCCTCTATGACGAAGAGACCAGCATTTACGAAGGAATTTGAGCGAGAAGCCGTTCGGCTTGCCGAGACGAGCGGACGGACACACAAGGAAATTGCTGAGGACCTCGGTATCGGTCTTTCGACGTTGCCCCGATGGCTTGCGCGGAACCGTGATGCGGTGATGGATGATCTCGGCCTGCGTGATGCGAATGAAGATATGGCCGCCGAACTCAAATGTCTTCGCCGAGAGAACGAGATTTTGCGTTAGGAGCGGGATATCCTGAAGAAGGCGACAGCTTTTTTCGCCAAGGACGGGGTGAGGCCGGAAGCGCCATCGGTCCGAGCGACTAGGCCGAACGATGAGGTTCCATTTCATCGAGCAGGCGAAGAAGGATTTCCCCGCATACCGTCTTTGCCGTCTCATGGGCGTCAGTCAAAGCGGTTATTTTGCCTGGAGGGATAGGTCCGCCAGCCACCGTCAGCGCGGCGACCTGGTGATGCTGGCGCATGTGCGGTCTGCTTATTCCCTTCCGAACGAAACATATGGTAGCCCGCGCATGACGCGGGAATTGCAGGATCAGGGAGGGGGCGTTGGTCGTCGGCGGATTGCGCGGCTCATGCGGGAGAATGGAATGCATGCGCATCAGAATCGGCGTTTCAAAAGACCACGGACAGTCATCACGCTTTTCCCGTCGCGCCGAATATCATCGCACAGAATTTTGCAGCAACAGGTCCCAAACAGAAGTGGGGGGCCGATATATCCTATATCTGGACACGGGAAGGATGGCTTTACCTCGCTGTTGTCATCGACCTCTTCGCACGTCGTGTTGTCGGCTGGGCTGTCAGCGACCGGCTACACCGCAAGTTGGCGCTGCAAGCCCTCCAAATGGCCATCACCGTGCGACGACCGCCAAGAGGGCTGATCCATCACTCGGACCGTGGAAGCCAATATTGCTCGATTGAATATCAGGCCATGCTGAAGGCGAACGCCATCAACATTTCCATGTCAGGCAAGGGGAATTGCTATGACAATCCCATCCGACGGCATTCATCGCTCGACTATATGAGCCCGGCTCAGTTCGAACGAACAGCCGCCTAACGCGCAAACGCCTCTCCACTTTCGCGAAGCAAGTCCACACAGCCGGGTGACCTGGCTCTCGGAGATGCCCGACATGCCCATGGCTTTGACAAGGTCATCGACGGATCGGGTTGAAACACCCCGAATATAGGCTTCTTGGATAACCGCCGTCAAAGCCTTTGCGGCAATGCGGCTCTGTTCGAGGAAGCTCGGGAAATAGCTGCCGGTGCGCAGCTTTGGAATGCGAAGTTCCACCGTTCCGGCCCGCGTCTCCCTGTCCCTATCGTGATAGCTGTTGCGCTGGGTAAGCCGGAACGCATTCCCCTCGCCGAGGAACTCCTATTGGAGCACTTCCGACCTGCGAGCGATAAAATTGTTGCATGAAGCGGATATGCCTTTCGAAAGCTCTCGCCGATTCATTTCGTTATGGTGCGGCGTTGGGATGGGAGGCGTTTATGATGAGGCCGAATATTTTGCTGATCACCACCGATCAGCAGCACTACAACGCGCTTGGGGTTCGTGATCCAAGACTGAAGACACCGAACCTTGACCGCTTGTGTCGCGAAGGGACACGTTTTGACCGGGCTTACTGCCCCTCGCCAGTCTGCACGCCGTCGCGGGCAAGCATCATCACGGGGCAGTATCCATCGCATCACGGGGCCTGGACAATCGGGGTCAAGCTGCCGGAGGATGTCCCGACTGTCGGCGAACACCTGATTGCCACGGGCTACAATACCGCGCTGATCGGTAAAGCGCATTTCCAGCCGCTTGCAAGCACTCCGGAGTCGGAATCGCTCGAGTGTCAGCCGATCCTGCGCGATCTTGATTTCTGGCGAGGGTTTAACCGTACCTGGTATGGGTTCGAACATCTGGAACTTGCCCGCAACCACGCCGATGAAAGCCATGCAGGCCAGCACTATGCGATCTGGCTGGAGGAGAAGGGGCTTGTCGACTGGCGCGATTATTTTCAGCCGCTTTCGGGCGAAAATGCTGCGAAAGCGCCGCGCACCGGCAAGAAGGGCAGCTATACCCGGCTTGACCGTTCATGGGCGCTTCCCGCCACTATGCACTATACCACATGGACCGCCGAGCGCAGCATTGCCTATCTCGACGAGCATGGCCGCAGCGGAAAGCCGTTCTTTCTGTGGGCGAGCTTTCACGATCCGCATCCGCCTTACACCGTCAGCGAACCCTGGGCATCGATGTACGATCCGGACGACATGGAAATCGATCGGGTCACGCCCGGTGAGCACGACCGCAACCCGCCGCATTTTGGCAAAACGCAGGAGGAAAATCCGGATTTCGGAGACTGGCATGATCCCTATCAGGCGCATGGCTGCGAAAGCCATCTCTATCCGGAGGAGGAACTGAGGAAGGACAAGGCCACCTATTTCGGAATGATGAGCTTTCTGGATTCGGAGATCGGCCGCATCCTGGACAGACTCGACGATATGGGGCTGGCGGAGAATACGCTGGTGGTGTTCACCACCGATCACGGCCACTTTCTCGGTCAGCACGGCCTCATCGCCAAAGGGCCGTTTCACTATGAGGACATGCTGCGCCTGCCGATGATCGTCAGGCTACCGGACAAGGTGGCCGCCGGCGCGGTCAATGCGGATATGCAGAGCCTCGTCGATCTGGCACCGACCTTTCTGGAGGCCGCTGGCATCGCTGTGCCCGGTGAAATGCAGGGCGTCTCGCAATGGTCGAACTGGCAGGGCGGACCGGAAGCGCGGGATTTCATTCTTTGCGAGAACCGGCACAATCCGGTGATGCCGCATGTCGAAACCTATGTCGACCGGCGCTACAAGATCACGGTTTATCGTCAGGGCCGTTTTGGCGAACTGTTCGACCTTCAGGATGATCCCGGTGAGATCGACAATCTTTGGGATGATCCCGCTTCGCAGGACCTCAAGGCCAGAATGCTTCATGCCATGATACAAGGCATCATGAAATCCGAACCCACCCGCATGCCGCGAATTGCCGGCGCATGAGGCGCTATGCGAGGCGTTGGTCGATGGTCTCGAAATAGTCCGCGCACAGCGCCATCAACGCCTGAAGCGGCGGATAGTGGCTGATCGCCCTGCGATAGACCGCGCCAGTATCGGAATTGCGCCGCCCAAGCTCGATCGGCACGGTCAGGATCGGGCGACCGGGAATGCCGAGGGCGGCAGCATCCGGCAGGATGCAGAGGTAGTCGCCGTCCTGCAGAAGGCGGAAAATGGCCAGAAGAGAGCTTGATCGCACCCTGATCTGCGGCAGTCGCCCGGTACGTTCCATGACGGCGTGCAGCGTCTCCGCCTCGTAGATCGGATCGGCAGAATAGATGATCCAGGGGTAGCAATGCACGGCTTCATAATCATTGGCGCGGCATTGCTGGATGGGATGATCGGCGCGGGCGACGAGGCGATCGCAGATCTTGGAAAAGGCGCGCGTCTCCAGGTTGGGATGTTCGCTTTCCGCATAGAGTCCGCCGAAGGAAACATCGATCAGTCCGTCGATCAGTGCCTGGGATGAACCGGCCACGCTGGGCGCCATTTCAAGTGTCAGATTGGGATATTGCGTATGCAGTTTCGAGGTTATCGTCGGCAGCACGACGGACGACCACAACGGGCCGGCATGAATGCGCAATCGCCCTTCGGCGGCAGGATCATTGCCGGCAAGCTCTGCCTCGGCGAGTTCCCAGTCGCGGGCAAGCCGCGATATCGTTGAAAGAAGTTTGGTGCCGAAAGGCGTCGGCCGAACGCCGCGAGCATGGCGCTCCAGCAGTTTGGCATCGTAGAAATCCTCCAATTGCGCCAGAGACCGCGAAAGAGCGGGCTGGGTCACGTTCAGGACCTCCGATGCCTTGCGTACACTGCCCGCTTCGGCAATCGTACGGAAACGGAAAAGCAGGCTCATTCTGTCCAGCATAGCTATTAAATTCCATTATCGCTGCAGCAAAGAATGGCATTTGTTTTTGATAACTTCAATTGATATCCGTCAGTTCGCAACCGTCATCGAATGGTTTACCGGCGCCGCCTGCAGGAGGAGATTTGCGGTTGGTGTCATGCGTTGGCTGCGGACTGTTTTCGCCTGAGGATGCGTGAGCGTTCGTAAACGGAAAATGGTAGATCTACGTGTCGGGTCTGTCCTGATCGAAAAACCGGTCAGGTTGCGCCAAGGGAGGAGACTATGACGCAAATGACATCGATGAAACGCCGCCAGTTCCTGGCTGGCAGCGCAGCACTCGGCGCGCTGGCGCTGACTGGCGCCGGACGGGCTTTCGCGCAGGAATTCGACATTCCCGCACCCATCGGGCCGATCAATGCCGATGGTCCGTTTCGCTGGCTCGACAGTGGCGACCAGAAGGCGACCTTCTATAAGGCATTCTTTCCAGAATACGCCAAGGCGCGTGACATTGAAGTGGTCTATGACGGGCTGCCCTGGAACGAGATCAATCAGGTTTTGCCGCTCGGTATCCGCAACAATACCGCACAGGACGTCTTTAACCTGCCGCTCAACATGCCGCCGGCCTACGCCGTCAACGAGGGCTGGGTGCAGGCCTACGACGATTTCATCCCGGATATTGAGACCTGGAAGCAGGGTTTTCCGCCTGGCGCTTTTCTGGAAGGGCTGAATGTCTTCAATGGCAAGACCTATGGCCTGCCATACACGTCGGCGCGCGTCAGTTCGGCTTTCACGCTCTATAACCGGAAATACCTGAATGATGCCGGCTATGACCCGGAGACGACGCCGTTTACCTGGGATACATTCCGCTCGGCGGCAGCCAAGGTCACCGAAATGAACGCTGGACGCGCCTTCGGCTTCATCATCGGCGGTAACCAGGTCAACCGTTGGTGGGATGCCTGCCGGACGCTGGCACAGAGCAACGGGCTGGCCTGCGGCGATACGTCGATCGGCAATGGCGTCGATTTCCGCACCGGCGAAGTGGTCTTCGACGCCGATGAGATCGTCGGCGCCATCGAGCTTCTGCTGGCGCTGAAGGCGGACGGTTCGATTTTCCCCGGCGTGATGAGCATCAATGCGCCACAGGCGCGCGCGATGATGCCGCAGGGCGCCGCCGGCATGATACTTCAGGGGCCGTGGAATATTCCCCAATGGGAGCGAGAGAACCCGAATTTCGATTTCGGCATCGCGCCGACCCCCGGCAAGGGCGGCTACTCCATCGTCGGCTCTTTGGCCTCGGCGTCGAACACCATGTTCATCTACTCGAAGTCGAAGAACTCTTCCGTTGCCGCCGATGTTTTCCATTATCTCGGCACGGAAGAAGGCCAGATCGCGTGGGGCAATGTCGTTGGCTCCTCCGATCCGCCGATCTTCCCGAAGGCCGTCGAACAGTCGACCATGTCGGCGCGATCGAAAAAGGCACTGCAGATGTTCGAGCAGACCATCCGCATTTCGCCGAACACATTCGCGCGCAACCCGGAGCTTGCGGCCGTCGCCAGCATCTATCAGGAGCCGACTCCGAACGCCGCCCAGACGATTCAGGGCCTGTTCACCGGCCAGACCACCGACATCAAGGGCGAACTGACAAGGCTTGTCTCGGCCACCAATACGGCGCTGGATGCCGCCTTCAATACGGCGAAGGAAAATGGGGCGAATGTCAGCCGCGACGATCTCGTCTTCCCCAACTGGGACCCGTCCAAGGACTATGTCGCTTCGGATTACGAGGCGCTTTGAGGCTGGAAACAGGCGAAAAGGACCCGCCGCCGCCGGCGGGTCCGCAGTCAGGAAAACTATCCCATGTCCGATTTTACCGTGTCATCCAGTCTGACGCGCCGTCTGGGCGCACGAATCTGGAACAGCCGCGTCGACTATTTGTTCCTCGTTCCCGGCATGCTCATCTTCGGCGCCTTCATCCTCTACCCGATTTTTGCGGCGGAATATTTCTCGCTGCTGAACTGGTCCGGCTTCGATGCCAATGCCAAATTCATCGGGCTCGCGAACTATGTCGAATTGCTTCGCGATCCGTTCTTCTGGAACGCATTCGCGCGTTCGTTCCTGTTCACGCTCAGCACCGTTCCCGCGCAGATGATCATTTCGCTGATCATCGCGATCATCCTGAACAACAAGCTTTTGAAGCTCTCGGCCCTTTTTCGCACGATGATCTTTCTGCCGGTGGTGACGCCGGTCGCCGTCATCGGCATCGTTATGACGATCATGCTGTCGCCGTTCAATGGGCCGATCAACATGGCCATCCTGGATATCGGTCTGCTGTCGCGACCGCTGGATTTCCTCGGTGACCCGGACCTGGTCCTGTGGACGCTGGCGGCGATCTATGTCTGGAAATGGGTCGGCGTCACCATGGTCTACTGGCTGGCCGCGCTGCAGACGGTTCCCGCCGAACTCTACGAAGCCTGCAAGCTCGACGGCGTGAAGGGCTGGCAGATCACGCTTTACGTCATCATGCCGATGATCATGCCCTTTGCCATCGTCATCGCGCTGATCTCGGCCATCAGCGCCCTCAACGTATTCCCGCTGATCATGTCGATGACCCAGGGCGGGCCTTATTTCGCCTCGGAGGTAATGGAGGTCTATATCTTCCGCTACGCCTTTGCCACCGCAGGTGCCATACCGCGCCTCGGCTATGCCAGTGCGGCGGGCGTGTTCTTCGGGCTGGCGATCATGTCGCTGACCATTCTTCAGGTGCTGGCGGTTCGCCATCTGCGCAACAGGGAGAAGCCCAATGCCGCATGATGCCCGTATTGCAATCCGGCAGCCGGTGCTGTCGCCGCGCATGCGCCGCGTTCTGGTCTCCGTCGTGCTGGCAGCGGTCTGCGCCGTCTGGATCTATCCGCTGTTGTGGATGGTCTCGGCGTCACTGAAGGATAACGCAGCGATCTTTGCCAATGAAGGGCTGATTCCCGGACAGCCAACGTTCGAAAATTATGTTCGCGCCTGGAAAGAGGCCAATATCGGCTCCTATTTCTTCAACACCGTGTTCGTGACGGTCGGCTCGGTCATTCTGGTCACCATTGCTTCGTCGATGATGGGCTATGTGCTGGGGCGCCGGCGGTTCGTCGGCCGCGGGCTGATCTTCGCGCTGATTGCGTTCACGATCTTCGTGCCGCAGGGCTATACCATCATCCCGATCTTCGACTTGTTGACCCGCATCGGGCTTGGCCAGTCGCTCTGGGGCGTGATGCTGGCCACCTGCGGCGGTTCGTTCGTGATCTTTGTTCTTCTGTTTGCCGGCTATTTCAGCCAGATACCGAACGAACTCGAAGAAGCGGCCAAGATGGACGGCGTCAGCTTCGTCAAGACCTTCTGGTACGTCATGCTGCCGCTGGCCCGCCCGATCGTTGTCACGGTCGTGGTGATGCAGACGCTCTACGCCTGGAACGATTTCCTGCTGCCGCTGGTCGTTACGCTCGCCAATCCTACGATCCGGACGCTCTCGGTCGGCGTCTACGCCTTTCGGGGCGAGAACTTCATCGACTGGGGCGGCATGACCGCCGCTTCCACAATCTCCATCCTTCCGGTGGTGATCCTGTTTTTGTTCCTGCAACGCTACTTCATCGACGGCCTCGCCGGGGCGGTGAAGGGATGATTGCTGAGCTATTTGGGAGAGACCAGACATGACTGGCGTCAGTCTCAAGAACATCAAGAAATCCTACGGCGGTCTCGAGGTCGTCCACGGCGTCGACATCGAGATCGAAAAGGGCGAATTCGTTGTGTTCGTCGGTCCGTCAGGCTGCGGCAAGTCCACGCTCCTCAGGATGATCGCCGGGCTTGAGGAGATCAGCGGCGGCGATCTCGAGATCCACGGGCAGCGGGTCAACGATGTCGATCCGTCCAACCGGGGCGTCGCCATGGTATTCCAGACCTATGCGCTTTATCCGCATATGACGGTCGACCAGAATATGGGCTTCGGACTGAGGATGAACGGTGCGCCGAAAGCCGAAGTGGCAAAGCGCGTCAGCGAAGCAGCGAAGATCCTGCAGATCGAAGACCTTCTGGACCGCAAGCCGAAACAGCTTTCCGGCGGTCAGCGCCAGCGCGTTGCCATCGGTCGCGCCATCGTGCGTCATCCGCAGGTCTTTCTGTTCGACGAGCCGCTGTCGAACCTCGACGCCGAGCTCAGGGTCGCGACCCGTCTGGAACTTGCCAAGCTGCATCAGCAACTGGCCGGCTCCACGATGATCTATGTGACCCACGACCAGGTCGAGGCCATGACGCTGGCGGACAAGATCGTGGTTTTGCGAAAGGGCCGGGTCGAACAGATCGGCGCGCCGATGGAGCTTTACGAGAACCCGGCAAATCTTTTCGTCGCCGGTTTCATCGGATCGCCGAAGATGAACTTTCTCGATCTCGAAGGCGGCGAAAATCTGACATTTCGTTTCAAGGACAAAAGCGCCATCACGCTTGCCGGCGCGGGAGCCGAGCAAACTGCTGTTCTTGGCCTGCGCGCTGACCAAATGACGCTAACGGAGCCGGACAACGGCCATTTCACCGGCACGGTCAGCGTGGTGGAACGTCTCGGCGACAGCGAGTTCGTTTATGTCGCCACCGAATGGGGCCAGGAACTGGTGGTGCGGGTGCCGGGCGGCACCAACACGCCGATGGGCATTGCAACCGGTGTCGTACTGTCGGGACGCACCCATTTCTTCGACAGCGCGGGACGCTCGCTTTCCGGCATCTCGCTTGCCACGGACCAGAACTGACATAAAGGGGCAGATCCATGCGACCCAACATCATCTTCATCATGTCCGACGACCATGCCGCCCGCGCAATCTCGGCCTATGGCGGCGGGCTCAACAATACGCCCAATCTCGACCGGCTGGCCGACGAGGGCATGCGGCTTGATCGTTGCTATGTCAGCAACTCGATCTGCACGCCGAGCCGCGCCGCGATCATGACCGGCACCTATAATCACGTGAACCTGGTGACGACACTCGACACCCATATCGACAACCGGTTGCCGAACGTCGCCAAACACCTGCAACAGTCCGGTTACCAGACGGCGATCTTCGGCAAGTGGCATCTCGGTGAGGGTAAGGCGCACGAGCCGACCGGTTTCGATCAATGGGCGGTGATACCGGGGCAGGGCGTCTATTACGATCCGATCTTCATCGATCGCGATGGCCCGAAGGTGCATCCGGGTTACGTCACCGACATTACCACCGACATGAGCATCGATTTCATTAAGGCCCGGGACAAGGAGCGGCCGTTTTTCCTGATGTGCCACCACAAGGCGCCGCACCGGCATTTCGTCTGCGACCACAAGCACGAGGACATGTTTGAGGCGGACCTGCCGCTGCCCGACAGCTTCTCCGATGATTACGCCAACCGCGCGGCGGCGGCGAAGGAAGCGAAGATGCGGGTGCGCTCGGACATGACCTATGAGGATCTCGGCCTGGTGCAGCCCGAAGGCGGCTCGGAGGTCGGCGCGTTGCTGTTCGAGCATCCGAATGTTCACATGCGCAAGGTGCCGGAACTGAAGGAGGGTGAAAGCCTGACGCTGATCGATGTGAAGACCGGCGAAAACTTCACCTTCACCGATCCGCAAAAACTCGCCGAATTCAAGTATCAGCGCTACATGAAGCGGTATCTCAGAACGGTGCAGTCGATCGACGACAATGTCGGCCGTCTCCTCGATTATCTGGATGAAGAAGGGCTCGCCGAAAACACCATAGTGATCTACACCTCCGATCAGGGATTTTTCCTGGGTGAGCACGGCTGGTTCGACAAGCGCTTCATGTATGAGGAATCACTGCAGATGCCGTTTCTGGTGCGCTATCCCGACGGGATCGAACCGGGCGGCATTTCCGGGAAGATCGCCATGAATGTCGATTTCGCGCCGACCTTTCTCGATTATGCCGGTGTGCCTGTCCCCTCCTACATGCAGGGAACGAGCATGCGGCCGGTGTTCGAAGGCCAGGCGGGCGAAGACTGGCAGGATGTCGCCTATCACCGCTACTGGATGCACAAGGATGTCATCCACAACGCGTTTGCCCATTACGGCATTCGGACCGAGCGCTACAAATTGATCTACTGGTACAACGAGCCGCTCGACCAGATCGGGGCTACATCGGGCGACGAACCGCCCGAATGGGAACTGTTCGACTGCGACACGGATCCCTTCGAACTGCACAATCGCGCCGGGGACCTGGAATACGCGGAGATTTTCCGAGACATGCTGGAAAAGCTGGATGCCAAGATGGCTGAGATCGGCGATGTACCGGAGCACAACGGGGCCCCCTGTCGGGGCTGAAAACGGCAAATGGATCTCTGGTGCCCCGCCGGTCTCCAGCGGTTGCTTGACCGCCGGGCCTACGCGACTTTTATCGTTTGCATCGCTATTTTCACGCCCTGCCCCGGACAGGCCGCACGAGCTCGTCGCTTCCGGACAGATCGGATCGAGGCGAAGGCGATGACTGTAGGAGCAACCAGGTCGGGAACGGTGCCGATACCCGCTTCGTAGATTTCACCCGAGGTCTGCCGACTGGCATGAAAGACAGCGGCAGGATCCGAGGATAGCTAGCGAAATCGCCTACCTCCCGGGCACGTCCCCGCCTGATGGTTGCTACGACAGCGGGATCTATTCGAGTGTGCCCCGCGACGAGGGCTTCTACGACTCCAGTAGGGGCACCTTGATGGCCGCGCCGAATGTGTCCGGTGCGGTCGCCGTCGTGACCGAGGCCTATCCGACCTTCACCCCGGCGGAAATCGTCCAAATTCTGTTCATGACCGTCGAGGATCTGGGTACTGCCGGCATTGACGAGATCTATGGCTGGGGACTGGTGCGGCTTGACCGCGCGCTCTCCGTCGGCCCGGTCGGCATGACCGGCGAAGGCGTCTACACGGTTGGCGCAGACGGTTCGGGCACAACCTGGATCGTCTCCTTCACAAGCGACGGAAGCCTTGAGAAAGAGGGCGACGGAACGCTGTCGATCCTCAACGCCGCAACCTTCAGACAGGGCGCGGACGTCAATGATGGCCTCCTTGCCGTCGATGGCAGGTTGACGACGCCGATGCTGGCTGTCGGCCGGAACGGCATTCTCGGCGGTAACTGTTTCGTTGCCTCAGACGTCAATGTCGACGGCACGCTTGCGCCCGACCGGTCGCCCGGAACCCTCATCATTGCCGCCAACGGCACGCTTCAGCCGCGGCTGCGCGGCATTTCCGGTGTTGCCATCAACACTTTCACGCCGGTTCTGGGTGAACTCTTCACCTTTGTCCAGGTGGAAGATAGCAGCGTCACAGGAAGCTTTGCCGGTCTCAACCAGCCGGATTCGGGTTTGACGCCGGGCACGCGGCTCGACGTGCTCTACTGGCCGGATGCACTGTCATTGGCCGCGACGCCGGAAAGCTATGCCGATCTTTCCGCATTCGGGGTTTCCGCGACGCAAAACCAAAGAGCTCTTGGCGCTGCGATCGACACAAGCCGGCCGGCGGCCGGCGTGCGGCCCGATGCCGCCTATAATGACAGCTTCAACATGCTTTACGCCGCCGCCGGCCAGGCTCTTGCGGGCGGTCTTTCGTCGCTGACCGGCCGGCTTCATGCCGAGATGGGCACCAGCGCGGTGCGTGCGATCGGCCGCTTCGCTGACCGGATCGGCGAGCGCCAGATGGGTCCCGCATCGGGATGGCTTTCGGAGACAGGCACGCCGTATGGCACCGGCGAGGTCTGGGTCAGCGGCAACCATGCTCACACGGATGTTGGCTCATCCGGCGCTATCTCCGGCTATGACGTGAATGCGAGTAACGGCGCTTTCGGCATTGACTGGCGCTTTGGCCAGAATACGGCTGGCCAGGCAGGCGCCTATGAATATGCCGACGTCTCGGCCAATGCCAACGGCGCCGGCAATATCGGCATGCAGCCTATGCCGCCTTCCAAACCGGCGGCCCGACACTGGCCGTACGCGGCGGGCTGTCCTATGGCAACCTTTCAAGCAGCCGCATGACGACGCTTGGAAACTATGCTGCAACGGCAAGCGCCTCCGGTCACGGTACGGGCGGCTTTGCCGAAGTGAGCGCGTTTCAGGACTTCGAGATCGACGCACTGACCTTTACGCCGTCCGCCACGTTCGGCTATCGCGGCTTCCACCGCGACGCCATGAACGAGACGGGCAGCCTTTTTGCCCTCTCGTTACCGGAAGACACATTTTCCAAAACGCAGACCACGCTGGCCCTTTCCGCCTCCCATCGCTTCGCCTTCGACAGCGGGCTCAAGCTCGAGCCGGTCCTGAGCGCAGGATGGCGCTATGATTTCGGCGACCTGAGCCGGTCTTCGAACCTCGCCATCTTCGGCAGCGGGTTTGAGGCAGCCGGGGCGGATATCGGACGCAGCGCCTTTATTGGCCGGATCTCCCTCAATGCCATCGCCTCGGACCGTTTCACCTTCGGCGCGAGCTACGAGGCGGAACTCAGAGACAATCTCAGCAGCCAGATCTTTTCAGCAAATGCCAGCCTCAAGTTCTAGAGGACGGCGCCCATACTCAAGACAGGGGACAGCCTTTCATGAAAGCCGCCGTTCGGTGCGCGTGGCGCTGAGTGTAATTCAGCAAAGGCGTTCGACGCCGATCGGTGCGATAAGTCTTTGAAAGATTTGGAGCGTGTGGGATCCCCGCGTCACGCCGAATGACAGCCTGAGCTTCTGCCGGTTTCGTTGACATGAAGATAGGATCGTGTCCATCAAACCAGCAGCAGTCCTTGCCAATGAACAGATCGGCTAGAGAGCCGCCATCAGGTGGTCGGCGAAGCTGGCCGCTGCGACCGGCAGCACTCGCCCACGGAGTTGGCACAAGACGAGATCGGATGTCGGCAGGTCGCGTTCGTCGATCGTGCGCGTCACCAGCCCATGGCCCGAGCCCTCCCTGGGCGCTCCGATATCGATCTGAAGCGAGATCATGTTGCCGTGAAGAACGAGGCCGCGCAGCATTTCGAACGAGTTTGATTCGGCCATGACCTGGAATTGGAAGTCGCGCCTGGCGATGACCTCGTCGAGGATCTGGCGCCCCCCGAGGGTCGGGTGGGGCAGGGCCAGCGGGTAGCTGACACAATCGGACAGCCTGAGTGTCTGCTTTTGCGCCAGTGGATGGTCCGCCCTAAGAATGGCCGCCAGGCGTTGCGGCGCCGACTTCAGGATGCGAACTGCCGGGCGGATCGTTGCGCGATAGACCAGCGCAAGATCGACATCATAGTCGATGAGGGCGTTTATCGCAGCGTTGTGGTCCATAACCTGAACGTCGAAAACCAGCCTCGGGTTTTCCTTCCGGAATGAGCCAATCTGGGATGGCAGGAAGTCAAGCGCAAGCGCCTGGCTGCAGCCGATATTCACCGGACCGCGCCGCATGCCTCTAAGGTCTTCGACCTGTGAGCTCAGCCGGTCGGCATCTGCGATCTGGCTGCGGGCATAGTGGACGAAAAGCTCGCCTGCTGCCGTCAGCTTGACCCCGCGCGCCCGTCGTTCGAAGAGCGGAGTGCCGATTTCCTCCTCGAGGTCGTGGACTTTCCGGTTCATTGCCGAAGCGGTGATGTTGAGGTTTTCAGCCGCCTGCCGGATGGAGCCTGCCCGGGCGATTTCCGAGACCTGCTGGAGTAATTTGAGGTGGCGCATGGGAGATCCTGAGCGTAGCCTTTTTGTGATCGGTTAGAGACGATAATAGCGTTAGATGTATTCACTGAACAGTGTATTCTTCATTCCTGTGAGAACGAAAGCCTGCCTCTGCGGCGGCCTCACCAGAAAAAAGGGAACAAGCCATGCTAACGCACCAGATGAAGAACCGCGCCCGCGCCACATTGCTGGCCGCAGCCGCGTCCCTCGCGACGCTTGCCGGCGCCGCCACCGCTCATGCCGACACCGACATAAACCTGGTCTTGAACTGGAAGTATCAGGGGCCCCAGGGCCTGCTATTCCTGGCGGAAGACAACGGCTATTTCGAAGAGGAAGGGCTGAACGTCAATATGGACCAGGGCAATGGTTCGGGCGCTGCCGTTCCGCTCGTTGCAAACGGCGCCTACGACATGGGCTTTGGCGACATCAACGCGCTGATCGAGCTCGCCGCCCGGAACTCGGAAGAAGCGCCGGTCGGCGTGTTCATGATATATAACCAGCCGCCCTTCACCATTGCCGTGCGCGCCGACAGCCCGATCGAGAGCCCGGCTGATCTTGCCGGAAAATCTCTTGGCGGGCCGGCGAATGATGGCGCCCTGAAGCTGTTCCCCGCCTTTTGTGCCCGTTCGGAAGCCGATTGTTCCGATATTGACGTCAGCAATATGCAGCCGAACCTGCGCGAGCAGATGCTGATGCAGGGGCAGGTCGACGGCGTCTTCGGCTATGTCAATACAATCCGTTTCAGCTCGAAGCTGCTCGGCATTAATCCGGATGAGGAAATCCGCTTCATTCGCTATGGCGACTACGGCATGGACCTCTATTCCAACGCGATCATTGTTTCGAAGGAGTTTGCGGCGGAAAATCCGGAAGCGGTAGAGGGATTCGTCCGTGCCATCAACAAGAGCATCAAGGACGCGATCGCCGATCCCGAGGCCGCAATCGAAAGCGTGCGCCAGCGCGAAGGCCTGATCAATGTCGAGGTCGAGCGCGAGCGTTTCGATGCGACGCTGACCGATGAAATGAGCCACCCGGAACTCGCCGAGGTCGGTCTCGGCAATATCGACGAGGCACGGATGGCTCAGGCGATCGAGATCCTGGTCGAGGCTAATGATCTTCCGCGCACGCCTGCGGTCAGCGAAGTCTTCGATGCAAGCTTCCTGCCAGAAAGAAGCGAACTGCTCAACTCTGTCCAATAAGCGGTGGCGCGAAAGCGCCGCCCCTCACATACCAGACGAAAGAAACGGATATCATCATGGACCTGAAGCTTAAGGACAAAGTCGTGCTCATCACCGGCCCGGCCAAAGGCATGGGCGCTTCGATCACGCGCGCCTTTGCCGAAGAAGGCTGCAAGCTTGCACTTGTGGGCCGCGACACCGGCGCCATCGGCCAGCTTATCGAAACGCTTCAGATCGACGATGGCGCTGCGCTCGTCTTCGGGTGCGACCTGACAGATGCTACGCAGTGCCAGGCCGCGGCCGACAAGACAATCGAAACCTTCGGCCGTGTCGACGTGCTGGTCAACGTCGCTGGCGGCTCAGGGCCGATGGGCAAGACGGGGGCTGAAACGACGCCGGAAGAATTCGACGAGATCGTGACACTCAACATGCATGGCTGCTTCCACACCATTCGTGCCGTCATGCCGGCCATGATGGAGCAGCACTACGGCAAGATCGTCAATGTCGGCGGGACGTTCGGCATGCACGGCAAGGCCGGACGATTGGGGTATTCGGCCTCGAAATGGGGTCTGCGCGGCATCACAAAGAGCTTTGCGCTGGAAGCCGGCGAGCACAACATCAACGTCAACTACGTCGCCCCCGGTATGGTCGACGGACCGCGTTTCCGCGACAAGGTCTGCAAGACGATGGCGGCAAAGCTCGGCATTTCCGAAGCAGAGGCGGCCGAACGCCATGCGGCGGACTACGCCCTGAAACGCATCACGGCGGATGAGGATGTCGCCAATGCCTGCCTTTTCCTGGCAAGCGATGTCTCCCGCCAGATCACCGGTGTCGACCTTCCCGTCGACGGTGGCTGGGCTGCACTTTGAGGATGACGGCAATGACTTCAGAAAAGATTATCGCAGACCTCGTCATCAACGGCGGCGTGGTCGTTTCGCCTGACGCGGAATATACCGCTAGCATCGCCATCAAGGACGGCAAGATTCTCGCCATCGGCGAGCGCGAGGCGATGCCGGAAGCGCGTGAAATAGTCGATGCTTCGGGGCTTCACATACTGCCAGGTGCGATCGATGTTCACGTTCACTTCCGCGATCCGGGCTATCCGCAGAAGGAAGATTTTGCCAGCGGCACGGCGGCCGCAGCATTTGGCGGCGTGACCACCGTCTTCGACATGCCCAACACGCTGCCGCAGATTGCCGATGCCAAGGCGCTTGCGGAAAAGCACGAAATCGCTTCCGCAAAGGCGCATGTCGATTATGGCCTTTACGCCGTGCTCGGCGAGGACAGCCTTGCTAATATCGATGCATTGATCGAGGGCGGTATCATCGGTTTCAAATGCTATATGGGCAACACGTTCGGCCGGATTCCCTCGCCCACGACCGGCGCGATGCTCGAGCTTTTCGAGCTCGTTGCCCCCACCGGCAAGCGGATTTCACTGCATGCCGAGACCAATTCGGTGATGGAGCGCCGCGAAGCACGCCTGCGCGCCATGGGCAAGACCGAACCGCTCGACCATCTCGCTGCCCGGCCTGCCGTCGTTGCCACCGAGGCCGTGTCGCGCGCCGCAATCCTTGCCGAATGGACCGGCGCCCGTATTCATGTCCTGCATATCTCCTCGGCGGCCGAGCTGCGCCCTCTGGCCGACGCCAAGGCGCGCGGCGTCGACATTACCGGCGAAACTTGTCCGCAATATCTGCTGCTTTCGACGGAAGATTATGCTGCTAAGCGCGGTGTCATCCGCGTCAATCCGCCGGTGCGCGAGCCTGAAAACCAGGAGCCGATCTGGCAGGCGCTTGTTGATGGCACGATCGACATGATTGCCACCGATCATGCCCCGCATTCCATCGAGGAAAAGACGCGTGAGGATATCTGGACTGTCGATTGCGGCTTCCCCGGTGTCGAAACGCAGATGCCCTTGATGTTGACCGAGGCAAAGCGCCGCGGCGCCAGCCTCTCCGATTACGTGCGCTGGAGCGCGGAGAACCCGGCCAAGCGCTGGGGTCTGTTTCCGAAGAAGGGCGCATTACAGGTCGGTTCGGATGCCGATATTGCGATTGTCGATACCAACCGGTCGTGGACTGTGGACGACCAGGCGCTGCAGTCCCGAGCGAAAATCACGCCGTGGGATGGCATGGAGGCGACAGCCTTACCAGTTCACACGCTCGTGCGTGGCCGGTTTGTGATGAAGGATCGCACATTGCAGGATGATGCGCGCGGCTGGGGGCAATCCGTGCACGCCATTCAGGAAATGCCAGCGGCCGAACCGCAGAATGTCGACGGGACCATGGCTGCCGTGACCCGAAGGAGCCCAATAGATGACTGAAACGCCAGCCAAGCAAAAACCGGTTATCGAGCTTGAAGACGTCAATGTCACCTTCGGCACCGAAGAGCAAAAGACCGTCGCGCTCGCACAAACCTCGCTTTCCATCAACAACGGAGAGTTCGTTGCCCTGGTCGGGCCGTCCGGTTGCGGCAAATCGACCATTCTGAAGCTGATTGCCGGAACGCTTTCGCCGTCAGAGGGGCACATCTTCGTCGCAGGCCGTGAGATCGGCGCCAATGACGTACGCATCGGCATGGCGTTTCAGAACCCGACGCTTCTGCCGTGGCTCAATATCCGCGACAACGTCATGATGCCGCTTAAGATCGTGGCACCCTACAAGCGCAGCTTCCGTCAGAAACGGAATGGCGAATACCGCGATCGTGCCGAAGCGCTCCTGAAGACGGTCGGCCTTGACGGTTTCGGCGACAAGTTTCCCTGGCAGCTCTCGGGCGGCATGCAACAGCGCGCCTCGCTCTGCCGGGCGCTTATTCACGAGCCGACACTTCTGCTCCTCGATGAGCCTTTTGGCGCGCTCGACCAGTTCACGCGCGAGGAACTGTGGGAGATCATGCAGAACCTCTGGATGGAAACCCGCCCCACCGTGCTGCTTGTCACCCATGACCTGAAGGAGGCGTCCTATCTCGCCTCGCGCATCTGCGTCATGCAGGCCCGTCCGGGCCGCATCATCGAGGATAGCGCGATCGAATTCGCCCGACCGCGGACCATCGATATCTCGTTCGATCCCGAATTCGTTTCGCTGACGCAGAGGCTACGTGATCGGATTGTCCAGGCACGTTCGCCGAAGGAGCACCAGATATGAGCCCCGCAACCAAACGTCGTCTGCTCTCGGCCATCTGCATCGTCGGCTTTTTTGTCGCCTGGGAACTGATCTGCCTCGCCTTCAACGTTTCCGCACTGGTGCTGCCGCGTCCCACGGCCATCTTCTACACGCTCTGGGAAAAGATGCCGGGCATCTGGCCGCATGCGGTGCAAACGCTTTACACGACCATGGTCGGCTTCGCGCTTGGCGTCCTCATCGGCGTTCTGCTCGGCATGCTGATCGGTTCGTCGCGTCTGGCCTATGATGTTGCCTATCCGATGCTGGTCGGCTTCTCCTCCATCCCGAAGGTCGCCATCGTGCCGATCCTGGTGCTGTGGTTCGGGGCTGGAACCGTGCCGGCCATCCTGACGGCGATGGTGATGTGCATTTTCCCGATCGTGGTCAATGTTGCCACCGGCCTCGCCTCGACCGAGCCGGAACTGCAGGATGTGATGCGCTCGCTGAAGGCAACGAAGCTTGAAATCCTCTGGAATATCGGTCTGCCGCGCACGATGCCGTATTTCTTTGCCTCGCTGAAGGTTGCTGTCACGCTCGCCTTCGTGGGGACCGTGATTTCGGAAACTGTGGCTTCGAACCGGGGTATCGGCAACCTGATGATGATTGCTAGTTCGACCTTCGATGTGCCGCTGGTTTTTGCCGGCCTGTTCATCCTGGCCGCGCTTGGTGTGCTTCTCTATGCGGTCTTCTCGGCTATCGAAGCGCGCGTCACCGGCTGGGCTGTGCGCAGTGACAGCTTCGCAAGCCGCTGATAGTCACGAAACGACGCCGCTTTCATCAAAGTCGGCCAGAACCAAAGTTGGACAGAAATGACAAAGTTGATCGTCACCGCCGGCCCCTTCACCTTCGAAGCACGGTTGGAAACGGAAGCCGCGCCGAAGACTTGCGAGGCATTTCTCAAAAGCCTTCCCTATGAGAGCCAGGTCGTGCATGTGCGCTGGTCGGGCGAGGGGGTCTGGATTCCGCTCGGGGACCTGGATTTCGGGGTCGGCTATGAAAACCACACCAGCCATCCTGCGCCGGGTCATGTCATCCTCTATCCCGGCGGCATCAGCGAAACCGAAATCTTGCTTGCCTATGGTGGCGTCGACTTCTCCTCGAAGATGGGGCAGCTTGCCGGCAACCATTTCATCACGCTGACATCCGGCCTTGAAAACCTACCCGCCCTTGGCAACAAGACGCTTTGGGAAGGCGCCCAGCCGATCCGCTTCGAACTGGCCTGAGCCGATGACCGCGCACGAACTGAAGCCTTCCGCCGATACAGTTCATTGGGGTTTTCTCGATGGCAGCCTTGCCCCGGTGCTCGAAGTCGCTTCCGGCGACACGGTGACGGTTCACTCGCTGAGCGGCGCACCGGAAGAGGTGCCGTCGCAATTGTCGACGCTTCGTCCCGAACATGCCGACATTCATGCGCGGCTTTCGCCATCACCTGGACCGCATATTCTGACGGGTCCGATCTCCGTTCGGGAGGCAATGACAGGCGATGTCCTGAAGGTCGAGATCCTGGATATCGCCCTTCGCGAGCGCTGGGGATACAACATCACCAGGCCGGGAAGGGGCACCTTGCCCGACGATTTCCTCGAGCCTCATACACGGCATTTCGAGATCGACCCGGAAGCGGGATCGATTACGCTGCCATGGGGCGGAACGCTGCAGGCCAATCCGTTCTTCGGCATCATCGCCGCGGCGCCGCGGCCGCAAGATGGTCGGCTGACCTCCGTAATACCCGGCTATTTTGGCGGCAATCTCGATTGCCGTGAACTGACAGCCGGTTCCACGCTGTATCTTCCGGTCTCTGTCGCAGGTGCGTTGATCTCGATCGGCGACGGTCATGCCAGCCAGGGCGATGGCGAGGCGTGTCTGACGGCCGTCGAAACAGGACTGACAGGGCGCTTTCGGTTTACGGTCCTCAAGGTCGGCTCGCTCGAATTCCCATACGCGGCGACCCCTTCGCATCTGATCACCATGGGGGTGGACGAAAATCTCGAAGAAGCTGTCAGGCTGGCGTTGCGTCGCGCGATTGCGCAGGTTTCTTCGGCTACCGGCATTTCGGCTGCGGAGGCCTATACGCTGTGCTCGATTGCCGCAGACATCCGCATCACGCAGCTTGTCAACGTGAAGAAGGGGGTTCATGTGATGATCCCCAAGGCGGTCCTACAGCAGGCCGCGAACGACTGAAGAGGGTCAAAATGAGCGCCAGAAACATCAAATCAATTGCCGTTTTCTGCGGATCGAACACCGGCGGGGCGGTCGATTTTGCCGATGGAGCCCGCGCGCTCGGTACGGCACTGGCCCGGGCCGGCATCCAGCTCGTCTACGGAGGAACCACCAAGGGATTGATGGGCGAGGTCGCCGATGCCGCGCTTGAGGGAAATGGTGAAATTCATGGCGTCATCACGCGGCGCCTGATGGAGAAAGGTCATGCGCATGAAGGCCTGACGAGAAGCGAAGTGGCCGAGCCGCTGCGCGCGCGCAAGGAGCGCATGGTGGAACTCGCCGATGCCTTCATTGCGCTTCCGGGCGGTATCGGCACGCTTGAGGAGTTCATGGAAACCTGGACCATGAACCAGCTCGGCGAGATCGACAAGCCGGTGGGCCTCCTCAATACACTAGGTTTTTTCGAACCGTTCCTCGGCTTCATCGACCACATGGTCGCATCCCGTTTTCTGCCGCCGGAGCATCGCCATTCGGTATGCGTGGATGCCGATCCAGCCGTGCTTGTCAACAAGCTTCGTAGCTTCGAGCGCACCACAGTGCCGAAATGGCTGTGATCCGCTGATCACATTAAATTCATTGGATAAATTGGCGGGGACGCATGGGCGTTCCCGCCTTTTCCGTATCCGGCGCTGAAGTGATAAGTGAACGCATTTTGGTACCGCGTGAACACGAAAACAGCAATAGTCAGCACTGCTCGCTGCTCCTAACATCACTTTGTCTTTGATCTGACGAATAGCCGGTCGAAGGTCGAAAGCTCCGGCAGATCCTCGATCCTCCTCGATCTTTTAGCAAGCCGGTGGATGCAGCCAGCTACATGGCGGACCGGGTGACGGCGTGTTGCAGAAGACTATATAAGCCAAGTGACTGGCGGAGCAGCTTCGGGCCTCAGCCCCCACAAACCAATCGAATGGGAACCACCATGAGAAAGCTCCTCCGTTCTCTGATCATACCGGCCATGCTGCTTGCCACCTAGGCGCAGGCCGATGATCTGCCGATCAAGTTCACGCTCGACTGGAAGATCCAGGGTATCCACTCCTGGTTCTACCTTGCCGAAAAAAAAAGGGCTATTTCGCCGACGAAGGCCTCGACGTGCAGATCGACCAGGGCGAGGGCTCTGCCGCCACGGTCACCCGCATCATGTCGGGCGCTTACGATGCCGGTTTCGGCGACATCAATGCCATCATCCAGAATGTGCTGGAGACGCCCGAGACCGCGCCGCTGATGGTCTACCAGATCTATAATCAGCCGCCCTTTTCCGTGCTGACCAAGAGCGACGGTCCGGTTCAGGAATTGTCCGATCTTGAAGGGCTGAGGGTCGGTGGTCCGGCAGGTTCGGCTGCAACGCGCCTGTTTCCCGCTCTTGCCGCATCGGCAGGTGTGGATGTGTCCGAGGTCGAGATCGTCAATGTCGCCACCAATATCCAGGAACAGATGCTGATCCGAGCCAACATCGAGGCGAGCCTCGTCTTCAACGTCACCAGCTACCTGAACCTCGTCGGTCTCGGCCTCGATCCGGAAACCGAGTTCAACTGGTTCAACTACGGCGACAATGGTGTCGATATCTATTCGAACGGCGTTATGGTTTCGCGTGAGCTTGCCAAAGAGCATCCGGAAGCCGTGCGCGGCCTGGTGCGCGCCATCAACCGCGCCATGAAGGAAGTGATCGCCGATCCGGCCATGGGGGCAGCAACGGTCAAGGAAGTTGAGCCGCTCATTGATGAAGAGCTGGAAGAGCTACGTATCGACTTTGCGATCGAAAACCTGATTATCTCCGATGAGACCGAGACGGTTGGCCTCGGCGGTGTCGATGAGGAGCGTCTCGCCCGGTCGATCGAGACCATCAAGGAAGCCTATGAGCTTGATGGTTCGCTGGAACCGTCCATCGTATTCTCGAGCGACTTCCTTCCCCCGCTTGACGACCGCACTGCAAACTGATGACGATCTGGCGGGGCTCGTGACGGGCCCCGGCTTCTTATTTAAGGCCCGGGAGGCGCATATGGATAGCCGCACAATCACCGTCGCAGAGGCCCTTGTCGGGCCGTCCTATACGCCTTCCGGCCCTGCTGAAATCACGATAGAGGGCGGCACGATCTCGTCCGTCCGGCCTCTGGAGAAAATGCCCTCCGGCCCCCGCATGCTGGCGATGCCGGCGCTGGTGGACGGGCACAATCATGCGCGGCCGCTTTCGCCCACCTCATTCGGTGCAGGCATGAAGCCGCTGGAAACATGGCTGCCTTCGCTGGCGGTCATGCCGTCGGTTGATCCCTATCTGGCGGCTGCGGCCTCCTTCGGCCGGTCGGCCAGGGGCGGCTGCGTCGGTGCCATGGTGCATCTCATCCGCCCCATGGGGCAGGAGCCGCTCGAGCGTGAGGTGCACGAATATGCCCGCGCGGCAAGTGATGTCGGAATATCGATCGGCTTTGCCGTATCGATGCGCGACCGCAACCCGATCGTCTACGGCGATCATTCGGCGATCTCGGAAAAGCTTGCCGGCGAGTTCGCCATTGACGATATCTGGCGCCTGCCCGCCGAAGGTATCAGGGACCAGATCAAGCGCGTGGAGGCGGTCGCCACCGAAATGGAAGATTGCGGCCATGTCGACGTACAGTTCGGTCCCAATGGCGTTCAATGGTGTTCTGATGGGCTGCTGGAAGCGATTGCCGAGGCGTCAGCCGAGAGCGGTCGTCGTATCCACATGCATCTGCTCGAAACCCGCGAACAGCGCCGCTGGGCGGACCGCGCCTATCCGCAGGGCATCGTCAACTGGCTTGCAGAGATCGGCCTCCTGTCGCCGCGCCTTACGGTCGCCCATTGTGTCTGGGCGCGACCGGGGGAACTCGAACTTCTGGCGCAACATGGCGTCAGGATTGCGGTCAATCCGTCATCCAACCTGCATCTGAGTTCCGGGATAGCAGCCGTCGGCAAGATGAAGGCCGCGGGCATCCAGTTCGGGCTCGGCCTCGATGGCTGTGCCTTTGACGAGGATGACGACGCGCTGCGCGAGTTACGGCTTTTCCGGCTGCTGAATGCCGGCATTGCCTTTGACGAGGTGATCACGCCGGGAGACGCGCTTTCTGCTGCGTGCTCGGTGAGCAGAGATATTATCGGTCTTCAAGCCGGTGGTAATATCGGCGAAGCCATGCCCGCCGACCTGCTGATACTTGATCTCGACAGGCTCGACCCGGATCAGATCGTGGACGTAGACCCCCGCCACTGCGTTTTCGCCCGCGCGACCCAGCAGCACATCGATGAAGTGATCCGCGGTGGGCGGACCATCGTCAAGAACCAGATGTTGCCGGGTCTCGAACTGGATGCCATGCATGAAACACTGCGTGCCCAATACCGCGCCTCCATCGCCTCGACGAAGCACATCCGCAGCGCCTTCGAAGCCCTCGAACCCCTGATCGCCGAACACTATCGCGGCTGCTGCTGATATGCCTGACTTCAGGAGCACGCGAGGTTCGAGCATCACGCCAAATGATACATTGTTGAACAACCCTTTCAGTGTCTCCGAGCAAAACAGTGTCCAAATCCTGCCCCCGCAACCAAAATCGTGTTAGCAAACAAATTAAAAGCCCTCGCATAACCGCGGGGCTTTGGGCGTTCTGGCTCAGTAAAACGTCGTGAGATGCGCGAGCGACGGGCAAGATTTGTCGTCAGGAGCGCCGGAGTCAATTGAATCGAACGTGAAGTAGCCGAATGAGTTGTTTCCCCTCAAAGCGGCGCGGAATTGCGTTCCAAATTATGTTTTCCCAGTCTGTCTACTCGTCTCTCGCTTGCTGCGTAAGAGCTGGCATATCTATCGACGCTGTTATTGCGTGAAAGCTCTGCGAGGGCGGAAGGGAGATGACAGTAAAGCAGTCGCACTGACGTTCGGGAGATCATAAAACAGTGTGCTATATCCGCCAGGCGAAACGACTGATTAAGTTTTCTTTTCTATCACAGATGCTGTGTGTCAGTTCTCAGATTGGTCTTCATCAGCATGCCTATTTCGCGTTATCCCAACCATCAAACGAAACCTGTAGATGTAGCAAAAACGGAAAACGCTGAGGCAGAAAGGGACCAGATCGCCGAGGTCTCGCGACGCAATGCGGAAGCTGCGATTCTTGACCCGGAGCGTTTGCCGACCTGGCAGCGTCCATTCGTGTTGGGGCCGAATGTGCGGTTCACTCGCACGCCGCACCGGAAACATCCGGAGCCGGCAATGCCGGCCGAAACGGAGACGGAGGAGATGGTTTTCGGCCCGCATCTTCCTTCGCCGGCGACCGTGCTTCAGGAGCGGATTGCCGAAGAGCTGCCCGCAGCGCGCTTGGTTTCATCCGACAAACAGCCGTGGAACGTGGAGACCGAACAACCGCTGTCCGAGGTCGAGCCAATTGACGAGATTGAAGCAGAAGAAGAAGACACAGCGCCCTCGATCCCCTGGTATCTTTCGGGCGAGAACGACGTCGATCCGTCTCTGCCTGACGAAATCGATTATGCGACCACACACGATGACGCGATGCTTGAGACTTCAAGCGAGACAGAGCGCGTGCACGGCGATTGCTTTTCCTATCTTCCCGATGGGCTGGCGTTCGAGATGATGGCGCTTGGCGGTGTTGAAACGCCTGGAGCGGAAAAGAACGTGCAAACGGAACCGCCGGTCGAGACGGAACCGCAACAGGCCAAAGCGGACATATCCGTGGCGCCGGCAACAGAGCCCGCCGGGGCAGCGCAAGCCGATCTGGTTGACCCGTCATGGACCGCGACCTCGGATGCCGTGGAAACTATCCTTGATGACAAGAAAGAGCGCGCCGAAGAGGGGCCGTCTCCGGTTTCGCTCTACCGTCAGGTTCTGCTTTACAGCCCGACGCGGACTGCCGAAAGCACACCCGCGGATGTGCCGTCGGGTCCTTGCGAATCCAGTGAAGACGCAGATGATGCGCCGGATGTCTGGGCCGTCGAGGACCTTGCTGATGATGAGCCGGACGAAGACATTGCTGCATTCATCGAAGAGGATGATGTCGAGATCGAACCGGAACGCGAGGCCGAACCTGAATACAAGGAACGCACCGAGCCCCTCAACGTTCTGGCGGAACATGAGGTAACCGACTTCGTTTTCCCGTCGATCGACCTGTTGCAGATGCCGGGGTCGGATGAAGCCAACGAGTTCAGCCAGGAAGCGCTGGAGCAGAGCGCCGGTCTGCTGGAAAGCATTCTGGAGGATTTCGGCGTCAAGGGCGAGATCATCGATGTCCGTCCGGGCCCCGTCGTCACGCTTTACGAGTTCGAACCTGCGCCGGGGGTCAAATCCTCGCGGGTGATCAATCTTTCGGATGATATCGCCCGCTCGATGTCGGCGCTTTCCGCCCGTGTTGCCGTCATTCCCGGCCGCAATGTGATCGGCATCGAGCTTCCGA
This sequence comes from uncultured Martelella sp., assembly GCF_963677965.2. NCBI lineage: Bacteria > Pseudomonadati > Pseudomonadota > Alphaproteobacteria > Hyphomicrobiales > Aurantimonadaceae > Martelella > uncultured Martelella sp. Next base: position 743,489 of record NZ_CAXXFM010000001.1, on the reverse strand, counting down.
ACGAAGAGCGTGAGACCGTCTTTCTCAGGGAGCTGTTCGAAAGCCGCCTCTATATGACGACCGATTTCCGCCTGCCGCTTTGCCTCGGCAAGAATATCGGCGGCGAACCGGTTGTCGCCGAACTTGCCAAGATGCCGCATCTTCTCGTCGCCGGCACCACGGGTTCGGGCAAGTCGGTGGCGATCAACACCATGATCCTGTCACTGCTTTATCACCTGCGTCCGGAAGAATGCCGGTTGATCATGGTCGATCCGAAAATGCTGGAACTGTCGGTCTATGACGGGATTCCGCATCTTCTGACCCCGGTTGTGACCGACCCGAAGAAGGCGGTTCTGGCGCTGAAATGGGCCGTGCGCGAAATGGAAGACCGCTATCGCAAGATGTCGCGGCTTGGCGTACGCAATATCGATGGCTTCAACAAGCGTGTTGCCGAAGCTCGCGCCACCGGCGAAACCATCATGGTTTCCGTGCCCACCGGCTTCGACCGCACCACCGGCGAGCAGACCTTCGAGGATCAGGAGCTCGATCTTTCGGCACTGCCCTACATCGTCGTCATTGTCGACGAGATGGCGGATCTGATGATGGTCGCCGGCAAGGAGATCGAAGGCACGATCCAGCGATTGGCGCAGATGGCGCGCGCGGCCGGCATTCACCTGATCATGGCAACGCAGCGGCCCTCGGTGGACGTGATCACCGGCACGATCAAGGCCAATTTCCCGACGCGCATCTCCTTCCAGGTCACCTCCAAGATCGACAGCCGCACCATTCTCGGCGAACAGGGCGCGGAGTATCTGCTGGGCCAGGGCGACATGCTGCACATGAAGGGCGGCGGCCGGATTGCCCGCGTCCACGGTCCCTTCGTTTCCGACTACGAAGTCGAAAAGGTCGTCGATCATCTAAAATCTCAAGGCACGCCCACCTATCTCGGCAGCGTCGTCGTCGACGAGGGAGACGAGGGCGAAGAGGATAGCGCCGTTTTCGATGCAACCGACATGGCGAGCGAGGGTGATGATACCGACGATCTTTTCGCCAAGGCCGTCAAGATTGTCCAGCGCGACAAGAAGTGCTCGACCTCCTACATCCAGCGACGTCTGTCGATCGGCTATAACCGCGCTGCCTCGCTGGTCGAGCGCATGGAACAGGAAGGTCTGGTCGGGCCCGCCAACCACGTCGGCAAGCGCGAAATCCTCGATACAGGTGCCGCCGACTGACCCGGATTCCGGATCCATCGGGGATGGGGGCATATCTTCATCCCAACATCGAGTGAACATCGAAACGAAGGCGTCCTGCTCTTCGTGCTAAGTCTTTTCGCCGACGTGCCGCAGGACACACTGTGGCTTCCGCATGCAACGCGGAACCATCCGCAGGCACGTCGCAAAAGCCGCCGGCGAGATCTCCGACCTGATCCGTTCGCCGAACAAATAGTCGGACACTGTCCTGATCGTCAGCGTCCGGGCCTCACGGCAGGCGGACCGGCAGTGGTGCGGCAAGCACGTGGTCTTTCAGCCGCCGAAGCTTTGCTGTGTCAGGCCCGGAGGCGCCGGCGGCGGCGATGCGGGACCATACGGCGCGGTAATAGAGCGTGGCCGTCAGCCGGGCGAAATCATGGGCCAGCGGCGTCGGGTCTTCGGCGGCCAGAACTTTGTCGCGCCACTGGTTCCAGATTTGCGCGAGCGCCGCGATTTCGGTGTCGCCATCGGCCAGTCGGTCGATGAGCGCCGTGAATGCGTCGGCCCCCGCGCCGTCTTTGAGGCGCAGGCCGCGGCCCGCGATCGTCAGTGCATGGATGCCGTTCGCACCCTCGTAGATCGCGGTGATGCGGGCGTCGCGCCAGACCTGCGACAGGCCGTATTCGGTGAGGTAGCCATAGCCGCCGAGCACCTGAATGCCGAGATTGGCGGCTTTGATCCCCGCCTCGGAAGCAAACAGCTTGCACACCGGCGTCAGGAAATCGACCAGTTCCGGCTTTTCGCCAAGCGCCATCTCAACGAGCGCGATATGGCACATGGCGCGGCTGCCGAGAGCCAGCGCCTGCTGCTCGTCGAGCATACGCCGGACATCGGCATGATCGCTCAGAACGGCCGGGCTGCCATCCGCCTTGCGGCCCTGACGGCGTTCGTCGGCATAGCTCGCGGCGATATGGCCGGCGCGGGCGGCATGCGCCGTGCCCTGCAGCGCGACATCGATGCGGGCGTGGTTCATCACCGTGAACATGGCCTTCAGCCCTTCGCCCTCCGTGCCGATCAGTTCGGCGGGCGTCGCGTCGAAAACCATCTGGCAGGTGGGCGAGGCGTGCAGCCCCAGTTTTTCCTCGATCCGGGTGATTTTTATGGTCTCGCCGGCACTCTCCCGGTCGCAGAGAAACAGCGAAAGCCCCCGGACGCCGCTTGCCGCATCGCCAGTGCGGGCCAGAACCAGATGCAGGATATTGTCGCTCAAATCCTGATCGCCGCCGGAAATGAAGATCTTCTCGCCGGAAAGCCGCCAGACGTCACCATCGCGGCTGGCCTTGGTGCGGATACGCCCGAGATCGGAGCCGGCATCCGGCTCGGTCAGGCACATGGTCGAAAGCGCGGCGCCGGCCGAAAGCGGCGCGATCCAGCGTTGCTGCTGGTCTTCGCTGCCGTAATGCAGCAGTGTCGCGATTGCGCCCGGCACAAGGCCGCAGACCATCTGCATGGCATGGTTTGCGCCGGAAAAAATCTCCGAAACGGCCGCGCCGATGACCGGCGAAAGCCCCATACCGCCGAAATCCTCCGGCGCGGTCAGGCCCTGCCAGCCGCCCTCGGCCAGTTGAGCGAAGGCATCGCGAAAACCCTCCGGCATGATGACGCGGCCACCGACAAGGCGGCAGCCCTCGGCGTCGCCCACCGCGTTGAGCGGCGCAAGCACGCCTTCGGCGAAGGCCGCGAAATGGCCGATGATCTCGCCGGCCAGTTCGCCGTCCCAGTCCGGAAGGCGGGACGCGCCGGCAACGGCGTCGAGCGAAAACAGGATATCCTCGACAGGGGCCTTGAATTCGGTCATCTCAGCTCTCGACCCCCAGCAACCGCATGGCGTTTTCCTTCAGGATCAGCGGGCGCACCTCGTCGCGAAAGGGGGCCTTGTCGAAGGCGTCCAGCCAGCGTTCCGGGGCGATCATCGGCCAGTCGGAGCCGAACAGCATCTTCTTTTTCAGGAGCGTGTTGGCGTAGCGCACCAGGATTTCCGGGAAGTATTTCGGCGACCAGCCGGACAGGTCGATATAGACATTCGGCTTGTGGGTGGCCACCGACAGGCTCTCCTCCTGCCAGGGAAAGGAGGGATGGGCCAGAATGATCGGCATGTCGGGGAAATCGACGGCGACATCATCGATATACATCGGATCGGAATATTTCAGCCGCATGCCGTTGCCGCCGCGCATGCCGGAGCCAACGCCGGTCTGGCCGGTGTGGAACAGCGCCGGCTTGCCGGTCTCTGCAATCGCCTCGTAAAGCGGATAGGCCATGCGGTCATTGGGATAGAAGCCCTGCATGGTCGGGTGGAACTTGAAGCCCTGAATGCCGTGGTTTTCGACGAGATCGCGGGCCTCGCGCGCGCCGAGCCTGCCCTTGGCCGGATCGATGGAGGCGAAGGGGATGAGGATGTCGCTTTCCTTCGCGCAGGCCTCCGCTACCTCGTAATTGTTGTAGCGCCGGTAGCCGGTCTCGCGTTCGGCATCGACGGGAAAGATCACGGCGGCGATATTCATCTCGCGATAATGCGCCGCGGTTTCCGGAATGGTCGGCGGATGCGACCACGGGGCCTTGAAATATTTGGCCATCGCCGATTGCAGGTCGTCATAGCCGTCATCGTGATGGCAGCCGCAGGGCTCTTCGGCGTGGGTGTGAAAATCGATGGCGCGAACTTTGGAAAAATCAACCATTTCAGAAACCTTCAAACACGGATCAGGGCCGGATCTTCATTGTCGTAAAGCCGTTCGAGAAGGCCGGCCCGGCGGGTGATGATCTTGCGGATGTTGAGCGAGCCCTTGTCGGTGATCTCGCCATCTTTCAGGTTCGGCGGTTCCGACAGGATGATGGCGCGGGCGATGCGTTTGGCCGATCCCGTTGCCTTGCGCGCCAGAAGCCGCAGCTCCCAGTGAATGGCAGCCTGGAGATGCTCGTCGATCACCGCGCCCTCGGATGTATTGCCGTCGTGCACCGCATCGGGTTTGGGAAAGACGAACAGGCCGATTTCGCCGCGGTCATGGCCGCAGACGACGACATCCTGCACCAGCCCGCGCAGGGCCTCCAGCGCATCGAGGCGCAGCTTGCCCGCCTGCACCCAGGTGCCGGTCATCAGCTTGAAGTCTTCCGACACGCGCCCGTCGAAGACGAGGCCGCGATCGGGGTCATCGGCATCGACGAAACGCACGGCATCGCCGGTGATCATGAAGCCTTCTTCGTCAAACGCCTGCGCGGTTTTTTCCGTATCGTCGAAATAGCCGGGCATGATGTTTATGCCCTTGACGCGAAGCTCGCAGCGCATCTCGTCGTCGGGCATCAACTTGATCTCGGTGCCCGGCAGCGGCACGCCGATCACGCCGGAACGGCCGATCTGTTCATGCAGCATGATCGTGGCTGGCGCCGTCTCGGTCATGCCCCAGGAGGAAATCATCAGCGGCAGTCGGCCCTGAACCTCCATCGCCATTTCCTCCAGACGCGTCCAGATATCCTGCGGCAGCGATGCGCCGGCGTAAAACAGCAGGTCGAGATCGTTGAAATAGGCCTGGCGCAGGTCGCGGTCCGTCTCCATGGCGTGCACCAGCATGGAAAAGCCGACCGGAACGTTGAAGGCGAGGTTGCCGGGATGCTGCTTGATATTCTCGATCGAGGTCGGAAACGCCCTGGCGGTCGGCTTGCCATGGTCGATGTAGAGGCTGCCGCCATGGGCGAGCATCATGTTGACATTGTGCGAGCCGCCGAAAACATGGTTCCACGGCAGCCAGTCGCAGATTTTCGGCGGGCGCTCGCTGATGAAGGGCAGGACCGAGGCCATCTGGCTCTGGTTGGCGCACATCATCCTTTGCGTGGTCATCACCGCCTTCGGGTTTGAGGTCGAGCCGGAGGTGAACAGCAGTTTCGCCAGCGTGTCGGGGCCGACCTTTGCGTGGGCGGCTTCGAGATCGACGCTGCTATCGCCTTTCAGAAGATCGGCAAAGGCTGTGACCGGGCGTGGCGCGCCTTCTGTCTTGACCGCCACCACGGCGATATCGTCGAATTCCGGCCGTTCGAGCGCTTTGGCATAGCGTGCGGCATCGTCGACGAAGGCCAGCGCCGGCTTTACTTTGCCGATGGCATAGGCGAGACGGCCATGGGCTTCCTCGATCAGCGAATATTGTTCGGCCAGCGGCACGACGGGAATGCCGACCCATTGCGCGGCAAATGACAAAAGCGCGTGGTCGACGCCATTGCCGGACATGATCAGGATCGGCTTGTCCGGACCAAGCCCCATCGCCAGCAATCCGCCGGCAATGGCGCGGACCATGTCGAGCACCTCGCCATAGCCGTGCTCGCGCCAGCCATCGCCGGAGCGCTCGGCCAGAAAGACGCGGGCTGGCGCTGCGGCGGCCCATTTTTCAAGCCATTCGCCTGTGTGGTTGACGACCGGATCGAGCGGGACATTCGATGTCGCGATCATCGTCCCGTCGGGGCGCGTCACGGTCCTGACCGAATGCGCCACCAGCGTCAGTTCCTTGTCGAGAACGTCCATTCTTCCTCCTCCGCGGGACAAGCCTCTCCTCAGACCGGCCCCGCTCTGTTGTCGTCATCAGCCTGCCATGCAGATTTTCCGGAGCATGCCGCGCAAAAGCGCCTGTTCCTCATCGCTCAGGAGGCCGCCGAACAGCGTCGCCTCGTGGCCCTCGACGGCGGCTTTCGCCTTTTCCCAGAGACGCTGCCCCTTGGGGGTGGCGCGCAGCGCATAGGTGCGCCGGTCGCCGGGCACCCGGTTGCGCGAAATCAGGTCGCCGTTTTCCAGCTCATCGACCAGCACGACCATGCCGGATCGCTCGATCTTGAGGACCTGGCTGAGCTGGGTCTGCGAGATATCCGGGTTTTCGACCACGATCGACAGAACCGAAAAGGTCATCATCCGCAGGCCGAGCGGTTCGAGCACGCGGCGCATATCCTCCTGCACCAGCAGGAAGGCGCGCTTCATGTTGTAGCCGATGAACGCGCCGAGATAATCGTCGGTGGCGCCTGTTGCGGCTTTTGTCATGTCGTCTGCCTCGACGGGGTTCGGTTTTGCGTTCGTCATCGTGTTTCTTCCTGTCAGTTTGCCACCAGATCGACGAGCCAGAAGCTGAGCGCGGGAAAGGCGATCAGCAGCGCCACGCGGATCAGCTCCGATATCACGAACGGGATGGTGCCGCCGAAAATCGCTCTGAGCGGTATGTGTTTGGCCATTGATGAAATGACGAACAGGTTCATGCCGACGGGTGGGGTTATCAGCCCCATTTCCACCACCACCAGCGTGATGATGCCGAACCACATCGCCGTATGCTCCGCCGTCATGCCGAAATCGAGCGCCATGATTGTCGGAAAGAACACCGGCACGGTCAGAAGGATCATCGACAGGCTGTCCATCACGCAGCCCATGATCAGATAGAACACCACGATGGCGAGCATGACGAGCATGGGCGAGAGGCCCGACTGGCCGAACCAGGCGGCGATATCCATGGGCATCCGGCTGAGCGCCAGCGCGACGTTGAAAAGATCGGCGCCGAAAACGATGGCAAAGATCATGGCGGAGGCCGCAGCCGTGTCGATCAGCGAGGCGATCAGGTCCTTCAGCCGCAACCCGCCGGTTGCCACGCCGACGACAAGCGTCAGGACAACGCCGACGGACGCGCCTTCGGCCGGGGTGAAGAACCCGCCATAAATGCCGCCGAGAACGACAGCGAAAATGCCGACGATATGCCAGATGCCAAGCGCCGCCTTGATGCGCTGGCGAAACGGGACCGGCGCGTGATCGGGCCCCTGATCGGGAAAAAGACGCACGAAAACGGCAATGGCGATGCAAAAGCCGATCACCGCCATGGTCGCCGGCACGGTGGCGGCCAGAAACAGTTTCACGATGTTCTGTTCGGTCAGCAGCGCATAGATGATCAACACCACGGATGGCGGGATCAGAATGCCGAGCGTGCCGCCGGCGGCCAGCGAGCCGGCCGAAAGCGCGCCGGAATAACCGTGCTTGCGCATTTCCGGCAGCGCCACCCGCGCCATGGTCGAGGCGGTGGCCAGCGAGGAACCGGAAATCGATCCGAACATGGCGCAGCCGGCCACCGCCGCCATGGCGAGACCACCGCGAAAATGCCCGATCCAGGCATTGGAGGCGGCAAACAGGCTGGCGGAAATGCCGGAGCGCGTCGCGATATGCCCCATCAGAATGAACAGCGGCACGATCGCCAGTTCGTAGGACATGAATTTATCGACCCAGGCGGTGTCGAGATAGAAAAGCAGGCTTGCGGGGCTGCCGAGCAGCATGTAGCCGCCCGCCCCGACAGCCCCCATGGCCAGAGCGATGGGCATGCGCAGGAAAATCAGCGCCAGCATGATGACGAGCATGCCGATGGCAATCATCGTGGGGTCCATCAGGCGGCCTCCCTGATGGTCTCATCCGTTGCCCGGCCAAAAAGATCGGCAGCGCCTGTAAGGGCCGCGACGAAGGCCGAAAGGCCGGTACCGAAGACGGCCGGAACGTAAATCATCCACACCGGAAAGCCGAGAAGCATGGTCCGGTCGCCATAGGCATGAATGGTGGCAAGGCCGTGGGTCAGACGCCAGCAGATGATGGCCCAGCCGGCGGCAAACAGCAGCGTCCAGAAACCGTCGAGACGGCGCTGGCCGGCTTTCGGCATCCAGTCGGTGAAGATATCGACCATGACATGGCCCTTGGTGAACTGGCAAAGCGGCAGGAACAGCGAGGCGCAGGCGGCGCAGACCAGTTCCACGGCCTCGAAATCGCCGCGAAGGCCACCGAAGCCGGTCATGCGCGCCACCACGGAAAACGAAACCATCAGCGCCGTGGCGAAGGCGGCAAGACCGCCGAGGCCGGCGCTTACCAGACATATCCGGTATAGCCAGAAGAAACGGGGGCTATGCGCCCCCTCATTTCCGTGTTCGGCCGGGACGTGTTCCGCCATGGGTCAGCCCTGATCCAGCAGTTCGTTGGCACGCTTGATGATCGCGGCGCCGTCATAGCCCTTGTCATCGAGCTTCTTCTGCCATTCGGCGACGACCGGCTCGGCGGCTCCGCGCCATTCGGCAATCTGGTCAGCCGGGATTTCGACGATATCGTTGCCGTTTTTCTCGACCACGCCCTTGCCCACGGCCTCGAACCTGTCGAAGGCGGCACCCAGCCGTTGCGAAAGCGCCGGGCCGGAATGGTCGTCAATCACCTTGCGCAGGTCGTCGGACAATCCCTCATAGCTGCGTTCATTCATCACCAGCGCAAAGGTGTTGGAATAAAGTCCGCGTGCGCCCGGTGCCGGGGCGGCGGAAAACTCGGTCAGTTCCTGCAGCTTGTAGGCGGGAACCACCTCATAGGGCAGGCAGCAGCCGTCGATGACGCCGTTGGACAGGCCGACCACCATCTCGGTAACCGGGAAGAACACGACCTCCGCGCCCAGTGCGCTCAACATATTGCCCGTCGACTGGTTGGGCGCGCGGATGCGCATGCCGCTCAGATCGGCCTTCGATGTGATCGGCTTGCCGCGGGTATGCAGCTTGCCGCCGGCATGGGTGTGGAAGGCCAGCGGCTGCATGCCCCTGTATTCGGCCATGCCGTATTCGCGCATCAGCGTGTCCATGGCCACCGATGTCTGTTCCGCCGATGTTACCATGAAAGGCAGCGCCATGGTTTCGGCTACGGGGAAACGGTCCGGCGTATAGACCGGCAGGGTCCATGCGATATCGACAATACCCTGGCGCGCCTGATCGACCAGTTGCGGCGCCTTGCCGCCAAGCTGCATGGCGGGGAATATCTGCAGTTCGATGGCACCGCCGGAAGCATCGGACAGTTCCTGCGCCCAGATTTCGAAAAAACTGCTCTGGATCGGCGCCATGGCCGGCAGGAAGTGATGCAGCTTGAGCGTGACTTCGGCGGCATGCGCATGTCTGATGAAGGCCGGCGCCGCCAGTGCCGCGCCGATGGTTGTCAGCGCCCTGCGGCGCGTCATTTTCATACCCTTGGTCATATCGGTTCCTCCCTTGAGACCGTTTGCCTGCAAGCATCGAGCAGCCCGCCGTCTCCCGTCGGCGGGTCTGCCGGCCTATCGAAAGACCGGCGCCCGTTTCTCCAGAAAAGCGCGAAGTCCTTCCTCGGCATCCGCACTTGTCTGCGAGACCGCCGCGCACAGGCTTTCGGTGAAAAGCCCTTCCGCGCGCGGCATTTCGGTGATCCGGCTGATCGCCTGGATCATCATGTAATTGGAAAGCTTCGCATTCTTCGCGATCCGCCCGGCAAGCTTTTGCGCCAGTTCCAGCGCCTCGCCTTCGCCGACGCTGTAATGACAAAGGCCGAGCGCCAACCCTTCATCGGCATTGTATTTGCGCCCGGTCAGCATCATTTCGCGCATCCGGTCGGCGCCCAGAATGCGGCCGACGCCGATGGTCGCCCCGCCGCCGACGAAAATGCCGCGCATGCCTTCGGGAAGCTGAAAGATCGTCGACGGTTCGGCAATGCGGACATGGGTGGCCGATGCCAGCTCCAGCCCGCCGCCGATGACCGCGCCGAACATGGCGGAAATCACCGGCAGGCCGGAGAACTGGATCATTTCCATGACCCGGTGCCAGTTGCGTGAATGATACATGGTGTTCTCGGCATCGCGGGCGACATGTTCCGACAGGTCAAGCCCCGAGCAGAAATGGCCGGCCGTGCCGGTGAGAATGACGACGCGAACCGCCTCCGGCGGGGCGGAAAAGAACCGGTCGAGCGCATCGAGCAGTTCATCGCACATGGCGTTGCGCTTTTCCGGCCGGTTCATGGTCAGCGTTGCCACCGGACCGTCAATTGCGATTTTCAGAATATCGGTTTGCGTCATGCGTTTTTCTTTTCGTTCGTGTCGCGTCATTTCGGCGGCATCCGCGCTGCCGCGTCGAGCCTGATGAGGGAGCCGTTGAGCATCGGGTTTTCGATGATCTGCGCGGCCAGGCGGGCATATTCGTCCGGCAGGCCCATGCGGCTTGGAAAGGGCACGTTCTTCAGGATTTCGGCGCGGACATCGTCGGGCAGGCCCGCGCTCATCCGGGTCTCGAACAGACCGGGCGCAATCGCCATCACCCGAATGCCGAAGCGGGCGAATTCGCGCGCGGCCGGAAGCGTCATCGAAGCAACCCCGCCCTTGGAGGCGGCATAGGCGGCCTGGCCGATCTGGCCGTCTTCGAAGGCCACCGACGCGGTGTTGATGATCACGCCGCGCGCGCCGTCCTCGTCGACCGGCTCAGCCGCCGCCATGGCGCGGGCGGCGATGTTCATCACCGTATAGGTGCCGACAAGATTGGTGCGCAGCGTGCGCTCGAAGATATCGACCGTCAGCGCGCCGTCGCGCGGCAGAATGCGCGATGCCGTGCCGATGCCCGCGCAGGAGACGACAATGCGCGGCACGCCGATCTTCTCGCCGGTCTCCGCGATGATCGCTTCGATCCTTGCCGCATCCGCGACATCGGCGGCAAAGCCAAGTCCGCCGGTTTCCGCGGCAATGGCCAGCGCGGCGTCTTCCGAAAGATCGACCGCAACAATATGAGCGCCGTCTTCGGCCAGCCGGCGCGCCGTGGCCGCGCCAAGCCCGCTGCCCGCACCGGTGATCAGTGCCACCATGCCTTCGATCTGCATGAATCCTCCTCTGCTCCTCGCGGCAGATTAGAACGCCAATAAACTGTTATGTCAATGAACAGTTGTTCTTAATAAATAAAATTTGCTTTTTGGCAGATCATGCGTGATTTCTATCGGACGTCGCCGGTTTGTTTCACGCCGGCTGGCCCGGGCCTGGAGGCGGCCCTTGAAAGGGAGGAGACTGTCATGAAAACGCAAGTGGCCATTATCGGCGGCGGGCCATCCGGCCTGCTGCTTTCGCAACTCCTGAACCGACAGGGCATAGAGACCGTCGTCATCGAGCGCGCCAGCCGCGCCCACGTGCTGTCGCGCATCCGCGCCGGCATTGTCGAATGGGGCGCGGTCGAACTTCTGAGGGCGGCGGGTGTCGGCGCGCGGATGGATGCGGAAGGCATTCCCCATGATGGCTGTGTATTGTCGGACAACGATCTTCAGGTGCGGATCGACTTCGAGTCGCTGACCGGCCGGGCGGTGATGGTCTACGGACAGACGGAGATCACGGCCGACCTCTATGCCGCGCAGGATGCCATGGGAACGCCCATGTTTCACGGCGCATCCGATGTGGTGATCGACGATCTCGGATCGGCGCTCTCAACCGTCAGCTTCACGCATGAAGGCGTCCGCAAGACCGTGACATGCAGCTTCGTGGCCGGGTGCGACGGGTTTCACGGGGTGTCGCGACGCACGATTCCGCAGGAAAAACGGCGCGAATTCGAGCGCGTTTATCCGTTCGGCTGGCTCGGCGTGCTGTCACACACGCCGCCCGTGCATGATGAGCTTGTCTATGCCAATTCCGACCGGGGTTTTGCGCTGGCCTCCATGCGCCACGCTTCGCTGAGCCGCTATTATCTCCAGGTGCCGCTCACCGACAAGGTCGAGGACTGGTCCGACGAAGCCTTCTGGGGGGAGCTGAAACAGCGTTTGCCATCGGATATCGCGGCCCGACTGGTGACGGGCCCTTCGATCGAGAAGAGCATTGCGCCGCTGCGGTCCTTCGTCTCGGAACCGCTGCGCTGGGGCAATCTCTTTCTTGCCGGCGATGCCGCGCATATCGTTCCGCCGACCGGCGCCAAGGGGCTGAACCTTGCCGCCTCCGATATCCACTACCTGTCGCAGGCGCTGATCGACAAGCTGAAATCCGACACCTCGGCGGGCATCGACGCCTATTCCGAACGCGCGCTGAAACGGATCTGGAAAGCGATGCGCTTCAGCTGGCAGATGACCATGCTGCTGCACCGTTTCGATGGCGAGGACGCTTTTTCCGCGCAAATGCGTAAGGCAAGCCTCATGCATCTGTCGGATTCGGAAACCGCTCGCCGCGAACTGGCGGAAAACTATGTCGGGTTGCCGTATTGACGATAGCTGTTGCTGTCGCGTGCACGTCTGTTTGAGGCCGCAGTGCAGGTGAGGGGCTTTCCTGGCCAAGACGAACGGGAAATCAGCTTGTTTGAGCGATCAGCGCCTTGAGCTCGTCCATTTCGCTGACGCTGAGATCGGTCAGCGGTGGGCGAACCGGTCCGGCGCGGCGGCCAATGGCCTCCAGCCCCGCCTTGATGATCGACACGGCATAGCCCTTCTTTCGGTTGCGCAGTGCCACCAGCGGGAAGAAAAATTCCTTGAGAATCCGATCGGTCGTTTGCTTGTCGCCCTTGCGCAGCGCCGCATAAAAATCCTGCGCAAGCTGCGGTACGAAATTGAAGACGGCGGAGGAATAAGTGGTAACCCCGGCTGAATAATAGGCTTGCGCATAAAGCTCGTGCGTGGGCATGCCACCGATATAAACCAGTCGGTCCTGGAGTTGAGTGGTGATCTCGATCACCCGGTCCACCTCGCCGTAGCCATCCTTGAACCCGATGAGGTTGGGGCACATATCGGTCAGTCGCAGAAGGCTCTCGGCAGTCAGAACGATATTGTCGCGATTATAGACGACGACGCCGATGCCGACCGCGTCGCAAACCGCCTTGACGTGGGCGATGAGCCCTTCCTGCTCGGCGAACATCAGATAGGGAGGCAGAAGCAGGATGCCGTCGGCCCCTGCCGCTTCGGCGTTCCTGGCCATCTCGACGGCCATTGCCGTGCCGTAGGCGGCCCCGCCGACGATGGGCGTCCTGCCGGCGCTGGCCTTGGCGATCCGCGTGACGTAGGTAGCCTCATCGGGTGTCAGCGAAAAGAGTTCGCCGGTCCCGCCGGGCGCGAAAAGGACAGCGGCGCCAAAGCCGTCGAGCCAGTCGATATGGCTGCGATAGGCTTCCTCATCGAGGCCGAGATCCGGCTTGAACGTGGTTACGGGGAAAGACAGCAGACCGCTACCCAAAGCGGATTTCAGATCGTCAGGGGTCATGGAAATTCAATCCGGTGGTAAAAGCTGATCAGTAGGTTTCAAGGGCCTGGAGCAGGGCGGCGATGTAGCCGTAGCAATAGGCAAAGGCGACGCCCTGCGGGTCCCGGCCGGAAATGGTCGGCACATGATCGGGCATGATCATGTATTTGTAACCCACCTCTTTGTAGGTCTTGAGCGCGGCGGCCATGTCCATGTCGCCTTCATCGGGGAAGGTCTCCATGAAAGACAGTTTCCGGCCTCGGATATTGCGGAAATGCAGGTTGAAAATCTTGTCCCGGCTGCCGAACCAGCGAATGACGTCGTCGACCTCGTCGCGTGGGTTGTCCAGCATTTCGCCGACCGTGCCCTGACAGAAATTGAGGCCATGATAGGGGCTCTCGCGCATCTGCACGAATTTTTTCAGCCCTTCGACCGTGCCGAGTACGCGCGTGACGCCCTTGTAGCCGGGCGGGGTATAAGGATCGTGAGGGTGGCAGGCAAGGCGGATCCTGTTGGACTCGGCGACGGGGACGACGCGCTCGAGGAAATAATCAATGCGCTCCCAGTTTTCGTCCTCCGGCAGCACGCCGGCCATGCCGGGGGCGGCATTCTGGTCGGTCTTGTCCCAGCGGAATGAGGCATTCAGCGAGCCGCCGCGTCCCCGCTCGGCCGGTGTGCGCGGAATTCCGATCAGGTTGAGATTGTATTTGGCGGCGGGAATGCCGGCCTCGGCAAGGTTTTCGATCAAGGTGCAGATCGCGTCGATCTGCCGGTCGCGCTCGGGGCCGGCCAGCAATATGTCCGGATAAGTCGCGGTCTCGATCGGGCTGGAGGGGAGGGGAAGCTGGATCATGTCGAGAACCAGATCGAAGGTTTCGACCTTTTCACGCAGCCGCAAAAGATCGTCCAGTGTCCATGAGCCGGGCTCGCCCGCTGGATCAGCGCATATGTGCTTTATGCCCAGCTGGGCCCAGACCCGATAATCCTCATCATCGCGCGCGGCGAGTTGGGTGCCCAAATACATGCCATACTCCTCTTCCGTCATATGACATAGTATGAATTATCAAGCCTGTCGAGGCCTATCTTGACAATCGTCGATAACGCTTCTGGCTGCCGATCAAGTGATCGCGCATGGCCTGACGGGCCGCTTCCGGATCCTGGTCGGCAATGGCGTCCACGATAACCTGATGTTCATTCAGCACCCCCAGAAGGTACTGCCGGTCTGTGGCGCTGGGCAGGGTGGGAAACTGGCCGCGCGGTATGGACCGCTGACCGAATTGCTTGAGAGCATCGGGGAAATAGCGATTATTGGTGGCTTCGGATATGGCCATATGAAAGGCCAGATCGGCGTCCACCGTGGGTGCATCCGCCTCGATGAGGCGTTCCATTTCCTGATTGGCGTTGCGAATGGCATCTTCCTGTTTGGCGGATCGCCGATAGGCCGCAACAGCGGCGGCTTCAGTTTCGATGGCAATGCGAAACTCAAGCATTTCAAGCGTTTGCGGGATGCTTTGGATTTCGATTGGGGTGAGGATTATGCCGGTGTGGGGCAGGTCTTCGCTGACAAACATGCCCTTGCCTTGCACAGGCGTGACCAGTCCCGCCGAGCGCAGTTCGGCGATGGCCTCGCGCACCACGGTGCGGCTCACGGAAAACTGCGCTTCCAGCTGCGGTTCGGTCGGTAATTTGGCGCCGGCGGGAAGATCGCCATTCTCGATCTTGTGCCGGAATTGGTCGACAAGGGCCTGAGCAAGTCTGGGCCTGCGGCGCCTCATCGTTTGAGCCATAACACTATCCTCTTTGAACCCTGTTCTCGCCAACTGTGCGACGTCGTCGGATGAACTATTGTCAATTCTCCAAATATGCAATAGTCATAATACGACATACGACATACGACCAACGTCACATGTTGGTATTGTATATCGAGGAGGAGTATCAATGAAACTGTTTTCAACCCGATTCATTTCGGGCGCCGCTCTCGCTATGGCATTGTCCGTGGCGCCTGCGGCTTTCGCCCGGACGCCGGTCGACCAGCTGGTGATCGGCACCTCGCTGGCGCAGGTTCTTTCGCTCGACCCGCAGCAGGGCACGGAGGTCAAGACCCAGGAAATACTGGCCAATACCTATGACCGGCTGGTGCAGTTCAGTGGCGAGGAAGGCTATGCCATCCGTCCGCAGCTGGCCGAAAGCTGGGAAGTCGATGATACCGGTATCACGTTTCATCTGCGCGATGCGACCTTTGCCTCCGGCAATCCCGTCACCGCTGCCGATGTGGTGTTCTCGCTGACGCGCCTGATCATGCTGGATCAATCGGCGGCGGCGAATTTCAAGAATGTGGGCTACACGCCCGAAACCATTGCCGATCTCGTATCGGCGCCGGACGACGAGACCTTCCGCATCGAGATGACCGACAGCGTCATCCCCGAATCGCTGCTCTATCGTCTGGCCGGCGGCACGGCGAGTGTCGTTGATAGCGCCGTTGTTAAAGAGCATGTCTCCAACAACGACTATGGCAATGCATGGCTGCGGACCAACACGGCCGGCTCCGGTCCCTATGTCCTGCGTCGCTGGACCCCGAATGACGTGGTGCTGCTCGAAGCCAATGAACAATATTGGGACGGTGCGCCGGCCATGCGTCGCGTCATCATGCGGCATGCGCCGGAGAGCCAGGCCGCCCGCCTGATGCTGGAACGCGGCGATATCGATGTTGCCAATGCGCTGACCGCGCCGGATGTGCTGACCTTTACCGACAAGGAAGGGTTCTCCATCGATGAGGTCAAGACAGGCGGCTATTACGTTCTGTCGATGAATGCCGGCCGCGAGCCGCTGTCCAATCCGCTGGTGCGTGAGGCCATCGCTTACGGTATCGACTATCAGGGCATCGCCGACACGATCCTCGGCCCCTATGGCCGGCCGCGCAATGTTCCCGTGCCTGAGGATTTCGAAGGCGCGATCGATAATCCGGACTGGTCTTTCCAGCCTGAGCGGGCGCGTGAGCTGCTGGCCGAGGCGGGGTATGCCGATGGCTTCGATCTCACCTTGAAGACCATTGCCCAGACCCCGCGTGTCGATATGGCGACTGCCATTCAGGCCAGTCTGGCCGATATCGGCATCAATGTCAGCATTCAGCAGGGCAATGGTTCGGATATCGTCGCCTCGCACCGTGCGCGTGATTTCGATCTGCTCATCCCGCAGACCGGCGCCTTCATGCCGACGGCTCTGGGGTCGATCGACAATTTCGTCACCAATCCGGACAACGCGCTCGAAGCCAACAATGCCGGCAATTTCGTGTGGCGCTCGGCCTGGGACATTCCGGAGCTGAATGCGATGCGCAACGAGGCCAATGGCGAGCGCGACGATGCCCGCCGCCTCGAACTGCTGCGGCAGATGCAGGAAATGTTCATCGCACAGAAACCTGCCGTGCTGCCGATGTTCGAACGGTTTGAACCCATCGTGATCAGTGACCGGGTTCACGGCTATGAGGGGCACCCCTGGTCGTTGACCCGCCTCGACGACGTCACCAAGACCGAAGACTAAGCAAACCGGCCGGCCGATCATGACGGAATTTTCGCTCATCGAACTGGGCAAACGCCTGGGCCAGCTTGTGCTGAGCCTGTTTGTCCTGCTCGTCGTAACCTTCGTAATCGGTCGCGTCATGCCGACGGATCCGGTTGGTGCAATCGTCGGTGAACTGGCCGATCCCGCAGCCCTCGAGGCCATGCGGGCGCGGCTGGGGCTGGACCTGCCGCTTTACCAGCAGTTCTGGATTTATCTGACGGGCCTGCTGCACGGCGATCTCGGCAATGCCATCCTGACGGGGAATCCGGTGATGCAGGACCTGCGGGCCGCATTCCCCGCCACGCTCGAACTGGCGACGCTGGCTGTCATTCTCTCGACCCTGATCGGGGTTCCGCTGGGCATGACTGCTGCGTTTTTCCGCGATACCTGGATCGACCGGCTTGCTCGGATTCTCTCGCTTGTCGGGCATTCCATCCCGGTCTTCTGGTTCGGCATTGTCGGTCTGGTCATCTTCTATGCCAGCCTGTCCTGGGTTGGCGGACCGGGGCGTGTCGACATCTATCTTGAAGGTCTTGTGGAGCCGCGCACCGGTCTGCTGCTGATCGACAGCCTGTGGGCCGGTGACTGGGAGGTTTTCCGCAGCGCGGTTCACCACATCATTCTGCCGGCTGCAATCCTGGCCTATTCCGCCATGGCTTATATCACCCGCATGACCCGCAGTTTCACCCTGGAACAGCTCAACCAGGATTATGTGGTCGCGGCCAGGGCCAAGGGCGCATCGAACTGGCGCATTCTGGCCGGGCACATCCTGCCCAACATCGCCGTGCAGCTTGTTACCATCCTCGCCATTTCCTATGGCGGCCTGCTTGAGGGGGCCGTGGTCACCGAGATTGTGTTCTCGTGGCCCGGTATCGGTCAATACATGACCAATGCCCTGATGATCGGCGACATGAACGCCATTCTGGCGACCACCCTGATCATCGGCGCCATTTTCATGATGCTCAATTTCCTGTCGGATCTTGCCTATCTGGTTCTTGATCCGCGTACACGCGAGGTAACCTCGTGACCACCACGACTATTCAATCTCCGGCCCATCAGGCCTTCACGCGTCTTGTCACCGGCTTGCGCAACGCGCTGTCGAAGCTTTCGCAGGAGCCGGTGGGCATGTTCGGCTTCCTGTTTCTGGCGTTGCTGGCGGTCATCGCCATCCTTGCCCCGCTGATCGCGCCCTACAGCCCCACCGCGCAGAATCTCGGCCAGGCGCTTTTGCCGCCCAGTGCGGCACACTGGGCCGGCACGGACGAATTCGGCCGCGATATTCTCTCGCGTCTGATCTATGGCACGCGCATCACGTTCCAGACCGTTCTGGCCGTCTCCTTCATCGTCGGCCCTCTGGGACTGGTTATCGGCATTGTGGCCGGCTATATCGGCGGCAGAACCGATGCCGTTCTCATGCGCATTACCGATATCGTCCTGTCCTTCCCCTCGCTGGTGCTGGCCCTGGCATTTGCCGCAGCGCTGGGCGCCGGTCTGGGAACGGCCATCATCGCCATTTCGCTCACCGGCTGGCCGGCCATTGCCCGCCTCGCCCGGGCCGAAACCCTTGTCGTGCGCAACACCGACTATGTTGCCGCTGCCCGCCTTTATGGCTCCTCTCCGTTGCGGTTGCTCGCGCTCTACATCGCGCCCATGTGCATCCCCTCGGTGGTGGTGCGGCTGACCCTGAACATGGCCGGTATCATTCTCACCGCTGCCGCTCTTGGTTTTCTGGGCCTTGGCGCCCAACCGCCGGCGCCGGAATGGGGCGCGATGATCTCCAGCGGCCGGCGCTTCATGCTGGACAACTGGTGGGTTGCCGTCATGCCCGGTATCGCCATTCTGCTCACCAGCCTGGCCTTCAATCTGGCCGGCGATGCACTTCGTGACATATTGGATCCCCGCCATGCCCGCTCCTGATCCTATCCTATCCGTCCGCGACCTGTCCGTTCGTTTCGGTCGTTCCAGTATCGTGGCCGTCGACGGTGTCAGTTTCGACATCGGTGTCGAGCGCGTCGGGGTCGTGGGAGAATCCGGCTCCGGCAAATCAACCATGGGGCGCGCCATCATGCGGCTCCTGCCGCCATCGGCAGATGTTGCGGCAAGCAGGCTTGATTTCGAAGGCGCGCCCGTGCTGACGCGCAGCGAAAGGCAGATGCGCAGCCTGCGCGGCAACCGCATGGCGCTGATCATGCAGGACCCGCGCTATTCGCTGAACCCTGTGCTTTCCGTCGGAAAGCAGGTCGCCGAAGCCGCCAGGCTACACCAGAAGGTGGGAAAGAAGGCGGCCTATGCGCGCGCCGCCGAAATGCTCGAACGTGTGCACATTCGCGATGTGGCGCGCACCATGGCGCTTTATCCGCACCAGATTTCCGGTGGCATGGGGCAGCGCGTCATGATCGCCATGATGCTGCTGGCAAAGCCAAGGCTGGTCATTGGCGACGAGCCGACATCCGCGCTCGATGTCAGCGTGCGTGGCGAAGTGCTCTCGCTGCTCGACGAGATGGTGCGGGAGAACAATTCCGGCCTTCTGCTGATCAGCCATGACATCCGCATGGTGGCCGCTTTCTGCGAACGTATTCTGGTCATGTACAAGGGGCGCGTCGTGGAAGCGCTGACGCGTCTGGAAGATGCACAGCACCCCTATACCCGGGGTCTGATCGGCGCGATGCCCGATCCGCGCCATCCGGTCCGCCGGCTGGCGACACTGGACCGGGCGGCCATTGAAAAAGCGGAGGCATTGTCGTGATCGAGGTTACTGAGCTCAACGTATCATTCGGCGCGCGCGATGCCCGCAAGCATGTCGTGAAGTCTGTCTCCTTTGCCGTGAAGCAAGGCCAAACGCTCGGCATTGTCGGCGAATCCGGCTGCGGCAAGTCTACGGTTCTGCGCTCGCTTGCGGGTCTGGATCGACACTGGGAAGGGCGCATTGCCCTGTCCGGACAGCAGGTGAACAAGACCCGCAGCCGCGAACAGCTCGCCCTTGCCCAGATGGTGTTTCAGGATCCGTTCGGCTCCATTCATCCACGCCACCGTATCGAGCGGGTTTTGGCCGAGCCGATCCGGGCCATGGGGCGCGGCAGCGGATGGAATCTGGTCGGGCCCGCACTGGAACGCGTCGGCCTGCCGGCGGCCTTTGCCGAGCGCTTCCCGCATGAACTTTCCGGCGGCCAGAGGCAGCGCGTAGCCATTGCGCGTGCACTCATGCTGGAGCCGAAAATATTGCTTCTGGATGAGCCGACCTCGGCGCTCGATGTCTCGGTGCAGGCCGAAATCCTGAACCTGCTGGCTGATCTGCGGGACGATCAAAGGCTCACCTATGTGCTGGTCAGCCAC
This sequence comes from uncultured Martelella sp., assembly GCF_963677965.2. Classification (NCBI taxonomy): domain Bacteria; kingdom Pseudomonadati; phylum Pseudomonadota; class Alphaproteobacteria; order Hyphomicrobiales; family Aurantimonadaceae; genus Martelella; species uncultured Martelella sp. The sequence goes on along the minus strand of NZ_CAXXFM010000001.1, from coordinate 723,421 downwards.
GACCTGGCCGTGATTGCCCATATGTGCGATCGTGTTCTGGTCATGAAGGATGGCGCCTTCGTCGATGACCTTTCCAGACAGGATCTGGCAGCCGGCATCACCCATCATCCATACGCAGACAGCCTGTTCGCGGCCAGCTATCTTTGAACGATGTTGCCGGGCGGCAGAACCTGATTTCGGGGCGTTCGGATGTTTTCCGCTATATCTCGAAGGTAATGCCGGCGTCATCGGGGATGTGCGGTGTCAGCATGTCGATCGACAGGATCTGCTCGATATGATGAACGCCGGGCGCGATGTCGTGGCGAAGAACATGTTCGACCACCATGGCGGCGATCAATGCCGTGATGCGCGCCTCCTTGCGCCCTTCCATTTTCATCCTCCGTACGATCCTTTGCCCGGCTTTCGTGCCGTGCACCTCGACGCTGAGCGCCGTACGATCGGATCCCAGACGCGCATAGGGCGTGAGCGCCTTGAACAGCCGGGTCAGCATGGCGCTGGCGGCAACGCGGCGCAGGACAGCGAACATGACCCGGCTCAATAACGGGGTGTCGAACGTCATGAATGTCTGCACATCTGCAATCTTAAGCGTTCGGCGCAGTACGTGCTGGTCCGCGAAATCGAACGGAAGGACGGGATATTGGCGCGGCGGATCGCCGAAGGGGAGATGTTCGATCGTCCCCGGTCGAGTCTTCTTGAAGTTGTGCAGGGTCCAGTCGATCGCCGCGGGGCCGTGAGCATCGCCAATGCCCAGCAGAATGCCGATACGGGCGCGTTCGATCGTGTCCAGCTCCGCCGCCGCTGCCTTGACGAGCAGATTGGTCAGGCCGGGCGCCAGACCGACCGAGAGCACGGCACGGCCGCCTTTGGCGCGGGCGAGGCCTTCAAGATGTTCGATCCGGCGGAAGAAATCATCATCTGCGGTGATGTCCAGATAGACAAGCCCGCGCTCCAGAACCGCCGCGGCAAAGCCGGTATCGGTCTGATCCACGCAAACGACCACGCAACCGGCCTTATCAAGGGCTTTCGGCCATGTGTCCGGCGCCCCAAGATCGAGTTGCACGGACTGGCAGCCAAGGCGTGTCGCCGCCGCGGCCAGCCTGTCAGTGTCGCGCCCGGCAATCCGCACCGGCGCTGTGGCCGCGGCCTGCAGCCGGGCGGCAATCTGGCTGCCCACATGCCCATATCCGCCGACAATCAGGATTTCACCATTTTCCATCATCTCATGCCTTTTCAGCCAGAATTCCGAGATAGCCGAACGCCATGAAGAACGGCTCTTTGATGCGAAAACCCGCCTGTTCCAGCAGCCGGGTCAGCCTTTCCTGCGAAATGCGATGCCAGTTCTTCCGCATCCGTTCGATCACCGCCGCAGCCTCGGCGGGTTGATGCCCTCTTCGCAGGAGCCACTGGTTCAACGCCGCGTCTCCATCCTCCGTCTCGACGGCATCGACAAGCAGCAACGGGCCGCCTTCGCAAAGCCGGGCACCAGGTGCACGATCCGTTCATCATAGCTTTCGGCGGCATGATCGGGGAAAGCGGTCATGGCTCTGCTCCTTGTATATGTCCCGACCGTCCGGCAAAGAACCGGAACGGGTTTGTTGATTTCGGAGGTAAAGCAGATGGAGACTGGACTATCCAAACGGGAAGTCGAACAGCGGCATGCGGCGCGTCATGCGTCCGAGTGCGCGCTGGAGGGCTGGCTGTCCTTTCTGGGGCATCGCTGGAACGGCCTGATCCTGTGGCGCCTCTCGAACGGCCCCCAAAGCTTCTCGCAACTGTCGGCGGGACTTTCCGGCATCACCCCCAAAGTTCTCACCGAACGGCTCGCAGCGCTGACGGACAAGGCTCTCGCCGAACGGTCGCAGGGCAAGGGCTTTCCGCGCACGGCAAACTACGAACTGACAGAGCGGGGAAAGGAACTGGCGGCCCAGCTCCGCCACTTCTACCACTGGGCGGCCGCCAATCCGCTGTCAACGGACGAAAGGTGAATACCTGAAGCCTCCGCCAATGGCGCTGACAATGATGATGGTGTTCGTTGCGGGCCTTCTTCCTGAAATCAGCTTTCCTGCGTACAGTTTTTCCTGTGCGCGCCGATGGCGGAGCGGGCGGCCAGGTCCTCGCATTTTTCTCTGGAATAGCCGAGCTCTTCCATCAGTACGGCCTGCGTATCCTCGCCCAGAAGCGAAGGCGCGAAGGCATGGCCGGTTGCCGCGCCGTCAAACAGGATCGGTCCGCGCACCACGTCGAGGTCGCCGATCTCGGGGTGGTGGAGCGTTTCAATCAGCCCATGCGCCTTTACGTGATCCTGTTCCAGCGCCTCGCCGATTGAAAGAATCGGCGCGTTGGGCACGTCGAATTCGGCGAGTTTTTCCAGCCAGTAGGCGGTATCGTTTTGCATCATGCGTTCGTCGATGATCGGTTCCAGCAGATGCCGGTTTTCGAGACGGGCTTGATAGAGGGCAAAGCGCGGGTCCGCGATCAAATCCTCGCGCCCGAGGCAGCGGGCGAAATTGTGCCAGAACCGCTCCGTCAGGCAGGCGACAATGACATAGCCGTCCGCTGTCGGGAACGAGCCGTAGGGCACGATGCTCTGATGTTTCGTGCCGACCGGCTGCGGGCTTTTTCCGGTCAGGAAATAGATCTGTGACAGATAGCCCTGCATGGCGATCAGGCTGTCGAGCATGGCCACTTCGACATGCCGTCCGTGCCCCGTCACGTCCCGCTCATGCAGGGCAGCGAGAATGCCGAACACGGAGAAGATGCTGCCCGCCATGTCGCCGAGCGGCAGGCCGAGCTTGTTGGGCGGCTGGCCCGGTTCGCGGTTGACGCTCATCACGCCGGAAAGCGCCTGGGCGACGATGTCGAAGGCGGGTTTGTCGCGATGCGGGCTTGTCGTCCCGAAACCGGAAATCGAACAATAGATCAACCCCGGATTGTCGGCCTTGAGCGCATCATAGCCGAGGCCGAGACGGTCCATGACGCCGGGGCGGAAATTTTCCAGAACGATATCGCTTTTTGCCGCCAGTTCGCGGGCGATCTTCGCACCCTCAGGCGTCTTCAGATCGAGGGCGACGCTTTTCTTGGAGCGGTTCAGCGCGATGTAATAATGGCTCATTCCGCCCTTGAACGGCGGAAAGCCGCGCGTCTCGTCGCCCTTTTCGGTCGGCTCGATTTTGATCACCTCGGCGCCGAGATCGGCCAGCACCATGGAGGCGTAGGGGCCGGAGAGGATGCGCGAGAAATCGAGAACCTTGATGCCCGAAAGCGGGCCCTCAGGCTTGTTTTTGTGTGTCATTCGCCCCTCCCTTTCGTGCGATCTTCATCACGGCTGTCGCCAGCGCGACGGTTCGTTCTCCCTCGTGTACCGTCGCATCAATAAACATCATCGACCCCGATGTCTGCCGCACCTCCGCTTTCGCCTCAAGGCGCGCGCCGGGCCTTGCGCTGTCGGTGAAGCGCGTGCTCATCTCGACCGTCACCACCGGCGCCCTGCCGGCCGCGTGCCATGCGACAAGCGCGATCGTCTGGTCGACAAGGCCGGTAATCACGCCGCCATGCACCAGGCCGAGGGCGTTGGCATGGGCCTCGCCGGTTTCAAGCGCGTAGGTGAAGCCGCCGTCCTGCCGTCGCCTGGCATAAAGCGGCCCGATGCCGGCCATGAAACCGCCTGCATTCAGGGGCTTCCAGCCGTTCTCCTCCCGAAATTCCGTCAAATTCAACTCCCAGTCGTTATGTCCATCTGTTCGATTTCGCCGCGTACGGCCAGAAGGGCCTCGGCGAGTTTCGGTATGTCGTCGTCCTCCAGACGCTCGGTGATGCCGATCGCCACCAGCGAGCGGATCATCTGTCCCTTGGCGTTGAAGATCGGCACGGCGACAACGGTGACGCCGGAGATATAGATGCCGCGATCAACGGCATAGCCGCGCTTCTTTGCTTCGCCGATCTCGGCAAGCCAGTCCTCAAATGTCGGCGGATGGTCCCAGATCAGTTTTTCGAACTTTTTTCGAAGCGCATCCTCATCCATCGGGCCGAAGGCGGCAAACAGCCGGCCGGTTGCCGAAATCAGGATCGGGAAGCGAGAGCCGAGATCGACCTGCAGGCGGAAGGGCAGGGACGATTGCGACAGCGCGACCACCACCATCTGCCCCGGTTCGGCCAGCTGTGTGGCGATCGCGGTGACGCCGAATGTGCCCGAAAGCGCCGAAAGATGCGGCTGCACGAGCGTCGAGAAGGTGTTCTTCTGAAGCGCCGAGCGGGCCAGCGGCAATATGCCGATTCCAATCGAATAGCGTTTCGTCTGCGTGTCGAATTCGACCAGCCCCTCATCCTGCAGAACCCGCAGAATGTGAAGGCATGTGCTCGGGATCAGGCCCAGTTCGCGGGCAATCGGGTTGACGCCGGCCGGTTCGCTGCTGCGCGCCAGAAAGCGCAGGATCGCGATGGCGCGGGTCACCGCCGGCACCTGTCTTTTGGTCGTTTGTCCGTTTTCGTCTTCAGCCATTCCGGGTCCTCAAGCATGTTATTTCATTGTCTATATACAATAATAATAACATATTGACAATAAGCTAGATGTTTCTCTACCTTTGTCAATGAGCACTGCGGCTGAACAAACCGTGGTGGAGGAATCGGGAGGAGAGCTGCATGGTCCGGTTGACGGATTTCACGTCCTATGCGGATGCGCAGAAGCACTACAGCAAGGAAGCGCTCTGGGCGCTGTTCGATGGCGACCGGGCGCATTTCAACATCGCGCATGAGTGTATCGATCGACATGCCGACGCCGACAGGGTCGCGCTCAGGATTGCCCATGCCGACGGACACGACGAGATCATCACGTTCGAGGAAATCGCCCGCCGTTCGTCGCAGATCGCGCATTTTCTGAAAGACAAGGGTATCAAGAAGGGCGACCGCATCGCTGTGATGATCGAGCCGTCTCTGCCCTTCTATGCGGCGATCTTCGGCGCGATGAAGGCGGGCGCTGTGGCGGTGCCGCTGTTCACGCTCTTCGGCCCGGACGGCATCCGCCTGCGGGTGAACGACTGCAAGCCGAAACTGTTCTTCACCAATGCGGACAAGGCCGGGGAAGCGCGTGAGGCCGGGGCGGAGAACGTGACCGTTGCCGACCAGGATCTTCTGGCAAGCCTCGATGATCTTCCTGTGCGGTTCGACTGGGAGACGGCCGGTGATGATCTTGCCGTGCTGCAATATACATCCGGCACGACACGGCTTCTGCCGGCTGCGGTCGAACACAGCCATCGCTCCATCGTCACGCTGATGGTGGCCGCGCTTTACGCCACCGGCATTCGCCCCGGCGACCGCTTCTTCTGCCCGTCATCGCCGGCCTGGGGGCACGGGCTGTGGCACGGCACGCTTGCGCCGCTGGCGATGGGCGTTTCGACCGGAACGTTTTCCGGCAAGTTCGATCCGGTGCGGCTGTTGAAGGCGCTGCATGATTTCAAGATCACCAACCTGACGGCCGCCGCCACCCATTACCGGATGATGCGCAATTCCGGCGCGGCGGAGGACTTTGATTACTGTTTCGACAAGCTGTCCTTTACCGGCGAACCGATCGACAGCGAGACGGCGACCTATGTCGAGCGCGTGTTCGGCACCAAGGTGCGGTCCATGTACGGCACGACCGAGATCGGGGTGATCATCGCCAATTATCCCGGTGCCGACGATCTCGAGGTTCGCGACGGAGCGATGGGCAAGCCGGTTCCCGGCGTCGAGGTGGCCGTGCACCGGCCCGACGGCACGGATTGCGATCCCGGCGAAACCGGCGAACTGATGGTTCTGAAGGGCGGCAAGTGGTTTCCCACCAAGGATCTCGGACGCGTCGATGAGGATGGCTACTTCTATCACGGCGGCCGCGCCGACGATGTCATCATTTCCGCCGGCTGGACGATCGGCGCGGTCGAGGTCGAGGACGCGATCCTCAGCCACCCCGCCGTTGCCGAATGCGGCGTGATCGGCACGCCCGACAGCGTGCGCGGCCAGGTCGTCAAGGCCTACATCATTTTGAAGGGCGAGGAGGAGGAAGGGCTGAAGCAGAGCATTCAGGACCATGTCCGCGCCCGTCTCGCCCGCCACGAATATCCGCGCCAGATCGCGTTTGTCACCGAACTGCCGAAGACCCAGGCCGGCAAGGTCAACCGCAAGATTTTGAGGACGCAGGACCAGCAGAACATGGCCTCCGCCCGTTAGGCGGCAGCGCGCAATCATCTTCCAAGGAGCAACAAGATGAATGAGATGGTAAGAAAGTTTCCGAAGATCACCGAGCAAGGGCTTGATGATCTTCGCCAGCGCATCGGCGTGAAGATCGAGCGAACCGTTGAGCCGTGGTGCTACGAGGCGACGCGCGACAATATCCGCCACTATGCCCACGGCATCGGCGACGACAATCCGCTGTGGTGCGATCCGGATTATGCGAAGAAAACGCGCTATGGCGACGTGATCGCACTGCCGAGCTTCCTGTTTTCCACCAGCCGGATCATCTCCGGCTATGTCGGCGGCCTGCCCGGCGTGCACGCCATGTGGTCGGGCGCCGACTGGAACTGGCACAAGGTCATCACGCGCAACACCGAATTGCGCACCGAAGCCTATCTGAAGGACCTGATCGAGCACGATACCCGCTTTGCCGGCAAGGCGATTCAGCAGATCTATCACGTCGATTTCTACGATGCGAAAACCGGCGATCTTCTGGCCGATGCCGATAGCTGGTGCTTCCGTACCGACCGTGATCAAGCCCGCGAAAACGGCACGAAATACACCGAGGCCCGCGAACGCGGCCGCCGCGTCTACACCCAGGACGAACTCGACGCCTATTACAAGTATTACGAGGACGAAAAAATCCGGGGCAGCGAGACCCGCTACTGGGACGATGTCAACGAGGGCGATGAACTGCCCGTCATGGTCAAGGGGCCAATGACGGCGACCGGCTTCATTGCCTATGCGCAAGGTTGGGGCGGGCTTTATATCCGCGCCAACAAGCTGGCCTGGAAATTACAGCAGAAACACCCCTCCGCCGGCATCAAGAACCGTTTCGGCATTCCCGATTGCCCCGAACGCGTTCACTGGGAAGAGGAATTCGCGCTCGAGGTCGGAGCGCCCGGCGCTTATGATTACGGTCCGGAACGCGCCTCGTGGCTCACCCATCAGGTGACCAACTGGATGGGTGATGACGGTTTTCTGCGGCAGGCGAAAAGCCAGGTCAGGCGTCACAATCCGGAAGGCGATATCATCCTGATTCACGCAAGCGTGGCGCGCAAATATGAGGAGAACGGCCGCCATCTCGTTGAGATCAAGCAACGCGCGGAGCAGCAGGACGGAGAGCTCTCCGCCATCGGTTCTGCTATCGTGGAACTGCCGAAGCGCTGACGCGCCGCAGGTGATGCAAGGCCGCCGTCAACCATCTGGGAGGTAAGGTTGAACGTTCTGGGACACATTCTGAAGACCCTTGAAGACATCCTGCATGTGCTGGGATGTCTCGGCCTTGTCACCGTGGTCGTTCTGATCAACGCGGATATTCTGCTCAGGCTCATCTTCAGCACGCCGGTGCAGTTTCAGTTCGAGTTCACCGAACTCTACCTGATGCCCGCTCTGGCCACCCTGTCGCTCTCGCGTGTGTTTCGCGAGGGCGGGCATCTGGCGCTCGATTTCATGCCCGAGCGTCTGCCCGGATTGACGGGCGCGGTGATCGCGAAACTCAGATTGCTGCTTCCGGCGGCATTCTTCGCCGCCGTCACCGTCATGTCCGGGATTTTCGCCTTTCACGCCTTTGCGGCGAAAGACGTCGAATATGGCGTGTACGACTGGCCGCTCGGCTGGGCCTATGCCGTTGTCCCGTTGGGATGCGGCGTGCTGGTTCTGCGGTTGCTCTACGACGCCTGCCAAAGGCAGGCGAAAGAGCAGATGTCACTGTAACTTCATTCAAGGGAGGAGAATGAAATGACCATAGCAGCCAAGATTTTCGCCGGCATGGCGAGCATGCTGGTTCTGAGCGCTGTCGGAGCGCAGGCGGAAACGCTGAGCCTCGGCGATTTCCAGTCCACCAACCATATCGTGTCCGTCGAAGGCACGACGAAGTGGATGGCGGCGGTCGAGGAGGCGACCGGCGGCAAGATCGACTTCAATCATTTCCCGTCCGAGCAGGCCGCCAAGGCCAAGGCGCAGCTCGATGCGGTAAATAACGGCATTCTCGACGCCGCCCTCATCGGCGCGTCCTATCATGCCGAAACCTTGCCGCTGAATTCGGTTGTTGGATTGCCCGGTTATTACGGCTCCGCTGTTCAGGGCACCAAGGCGCTGCAGGCCATGCTGGCCGAAGGCCCGCTGCGCGACGAAGTGCTGGCCGCTGGCGTGACGCCGATTTTCGGTTTCGTGCTGCCGCCCTATCAGGTTCTCGCCAAGGACCGTCTCGGCGGCCCGGCCGACTGGGACGCGCTCGATATCAGAACGTCCGGTGCAACCCAGGCGATGACGGCGCGCAGTCTCGGTGGCGTCGGCATTTCGATCCCCGGACCGGAAGTCTACACCGCCGTCGAGCGCGGCCGTCTGGATGCCGTGTTGTTTCCGCTCGCCTCGGTGCCCGGCTACAAGCTGAACGAGGTCGTCAGCCATATCTCCACCAACGGCTCCTTCGGCGGCTACAGCTTCATCATGGTGGTGCGCAGCGATCTGTTCGACGGCCTCGACCCGGATGTGCAGGAAGCGATGATCTCGACCGGTAACGATATCGCGCTGCACGTGGCCGAGGCGCAGGATGACAGCGTGGGTGAGCTTATCGCGCAATGGAAGGCTGACGGTATCGACACTTACAGCTTTACCGATGAGGAACTGGCCGCCTTGCGCGAAGATATGGCGCTGGTGACCCAGGACTGGGTCGAGCGGATCGGCGGCGACAGGACGCAGGACGTGCTTGAAACCTACACCGAACTGACAAGCCAGTAAGCATTCGTCCATCATCCATCCAACCCGGCCTGCAGCCGCTTCCATGCGCGGTTGCGGGCCACAGGGAGCTTCCGCCCGCACGATGCTGACTTTCCTTGTCATCTCCGTTCTTCTGGCCCTGTTCATGGTCTTCCGGATGCCTGTCGCCTTTGCCATGGGGCTGGCGGGGTTTCTGGGGCTTGCCGTGCAACTCGGTCCCCGGCCTGCGCTGGCGGTCCTGCAGAGGACGTTTTTCGACAGCACGTCCTCGTTCATTCTCGTGGCGATCCCGCTGTTCATCCTGATGGCCGAACTTTTGACGGCGGGGCAGGTGACGCGGCGCGCCATCATCGCCTGCCAGAGCTGGATTGGCCACGTGAAGGGCGGGCTGGCCATGGCCACCATCGCCGCCTCGGTCATTCTGGCCGCCCTTGTCGGCAGTTCCACCGCCTCGACGGCGGCGATGGCGGCGTCCGCCTTTCCGGAGATGCGCAACCACAATTATTCGCAGCGGCTTGCGGCCGCCGTGGTTTCGGTCGGCGGCACGCTGGCCGTCGTCGTGCCGCCCTCGATTGTGCTGGTGGTCTATGGCGTACTCACCGAAACCTCGATCGGCAAGCTGTTCATCGCCGGCATCGTGCCTGGCCTGCTGACCGCGACGGGCTTCGTGATCGTCATCAAGCTGATCGCACACCTGACCGATCAGGCCCCGCGCGGCGACAGCTTCAACCTGAAGAAGGCGGCAAAGGACAGTCGTTATGTCCTGCCCATGGGCGCGCTGCTGGTTCTGGTGATCGGCGCGATTTATGGCGGGCTTGCCTCGCCGTCGGAGGCCGCAGCGCTCGGCGTCATGGGGTCGCTGATCATCGTCATCGCCCAGCGCACGATCAGCATGGCGGGTTTTACCAGCTCTCTTTCGCGTTCCGTCCGGGCCACGGTGATGATCGTCGCCATCGTCGCCTGTTCGGCGATCTTTTCCAACTATCTGGCCTTCACCCGGATCACCCATACGCTTCTCGACTTTGTTGCCACGGCCGACATGCCGCGCGGGCTGATCATGGCGATCATCATCGTCACGCTGCTGATCATGGGCATGTTCATGGACCAGCTCGCAATCCTGTCGCTGGCCATGCCGCTGGCCTTCCCGATCGCGTTGGCGCTCGACTTCGACCCGGTCTGGTTCGGGATCGTGGTGACCAAGACCGTCGAGATCGGCCTGCTGACGCCGCCACTCGGGCTGAATGCCTATGTCGCCGCCGCGCAGACGGGTGTGCCGCTGCGCAAGGTTTTCCTCGGCGTTCTGCCGTTTCTCGCCATGGAAATGCTGGTGCTGCTGCTGCTGCTGTTTTTCCCGCAGATCACCCTGTGGCTGCCGGGGTTGATGGCGCGATGAGGCTTGCCGCGTCCGACAATATCTGTCCTTCCGACAGGAGATGAGTGAATGACGATACTGAAAAGCGCGGTCAACACCGCCACCCCGGCATTTGCCGAAAACTGCGCCGCCATGGAAGCGCAGGCGGACGCAATCCGCGCGGAGGCCGAGCGCATCATGCAGGGCGGCAGCGAGGCGTCGCGCGCGCGCCACCATGCCCGCGGCAAGCTTCTGCCGCGCGAACGCGTCGCGGCGCTGCTGGACCCCGGTTCGCCCTTTCTCGAAGTCGGCCTGTTCGCCGCCAGCGGCCATTACAACGACGAAGTGCCCGCCGCCGGGGCGATCGCGGGGATCGGCAAGGTCTCCGGCCGCGACTGCATGGTGCTGTGCAACGATGCGACGGTGAAGGGCGGAACCTATTTTCCGCTGACAGTCAAAAAACATCTGAGGGCGCAGGAAATCGCCGAGGAAAACGCGCTGCCTTGCCTCTATCTGGTCGACAGCGGCGGGGCCAATCTCAACAATCAGGACGAGGTTTTCCCGGATCGCGATCACTTCGGCCGTATCTTCTACAACCAGGCTCGGATGAGCGCGAAGGGCATCGCCCAGATCGCGGTAGTGATGGGCTCGTGCACGGCCGGTGGCGCCTATGTGCCGGCGATGAGCGACCAGACCATCATCGTGCGCAATCAGGGCACGATCTTCCTGGCCGGCCCGCCGCTGGTAAAGGTGGCAACCGGCGAGGAGATCGATGCCGAAACGCTGGGCGGCGGGGATACCCATACCCGGCTTTCCGGCGTCGCCGATTATCTGGCCGATGACGACCGCCACGCGCTGACGCTCGCCCGCGAGATCGTCTCCCACCTTGCACCGGTTCCCACTTCCGGCATTGCCGAAAGGCCGGCAGCCGCGCCGCTTTATCCGGCAGAGGACATCATGGGGGTGGTGCCTGCCAAAGAGAAGACGCCTTTCGATGTGCGCGAGATCATCGCCCGCATCGTTGACGGGTCCGAGTTCGCAGAGTTCAAGCCGCGCTACGGCACCACGCTGGTGACGGGGTTTGCCCACATCGACGGCGTGCCGGTTGGCATTATCGCCAATAACGGCGTGCTGTTTTCCGAAAGTTCGCTCAAGGGCGCGCATTTCATCGAGCTGTGCTGCCAGCGCCGCATCCCGCTTCTGTTTCTCCAGAACATCACCGGCTTCATGGTCGGCTCGAAATACGAGGCGGGCGGCATCGCCAAGGACGGGGCGAAATTGGTCACGGCGGTCTCCACCGCTGCCGTCCCCAAGATCACCGTCATCATCGGCGGCTCCTATGGCGCGGGCAATTACGGCATGTGCGGGCGCGCCTTCGGGCCGCGTTTCGTGTGGATGTGGCCCAATGCCCGTATCTCCGTCATGGGCGGCGCGCAGGCCGCCGGCGTTCTCGCCAATGTCAAACGCGCCGGCATCGAGGCGCGCGGCGGCGAATGGTCGGCGGCCGAGGAAGAGGAATTCAAACGGCCGACGCTGGACATGTTCGACCGTCAGGCCCGGCCGCTCTATGCCTCGTCCCGCCTCTGGGATGACGGCATTATCGATCCGCGCTCGACCCGCGATGTCGTGGCGCTGTCGCTGCGCGCCACGCTCAACACGCCCGTCGAAGACACCCGCTTCGGCCTGTTCAGGATGTGACGATGCCCGCTTTGTTCAAGAAGATACTCATTGCCAATCGCGGCGAAATCGCCTGCCGCGTCATCCGCACGGCCCACAGCATGGGGATTGCGACCGTCGCCGTCTATTCCGATGCCGACCGGCACAGCCTGCATGTGGAAATGGCAGGCGAAGCCGTCCATATCGGGCCATCGCCGGTCGGGAAGAGCTATCTTGTCGGCGAAAGGATCATCGCCGCAGCGCTGGAAACGGGCGCGGACGCGATCCATCCGGGCTACGGTTTTCTCTCGGAAAATCCCGATTTCGTCGAGGCGGTCGAGGACGCTGGTCTCACCTTCATCGGCCCATCCGCCGCTGCGATCCGGGCCATGGGGCTGAAGGACGCGGCCAAGGATCTGATGGAAAAGGCAGGCGTGCCGGTGGTGCCGGGCTATCAGGGAGGCCGGCAGGAGCCGGGTTTTCTGGCGGAGGAAGCCGCACGGATCGGCTATCCGGTTCTCATCAAGGCGCGCGCGGGCGGTGGCGGCAAGGGTATGCGCAAGGTGGAGCGCCCGGAGGATTTTGCCGATGCGCTCAAATCTGCCTCTCGCGAGGCCGCCGCCGCCTTTGGCGACCCGCATGTGCTGATCGAAAAATTCATCACCGCGCCGCGCCATATCGAGGTGCAGGTGTTCGGCGACAGCCACGGTAATGTGGTGCATCTTTTCGAGCGCGACTGCTCGCTCCAGCGACGCCATCAAAAGGTGATCGAGGAGGCTCCGGCGCCGGGCATGAGTGAAGCGGTGCGCGCGGCAATGACTGAAGCGGCCGTCAGGGCCGCCGAGGCGATTGGCTATTCGGGCGCCGGCACGATCGAGTTCATTGCCGATGGCTCCGGCCCGCTTCGTCCCGATGGCTTCTGGTTCATGGAGATGAATACCCGGCTTCAGGTCGAGCATCCGGTGACCGAAATGATCACCGGCATCGATCTCGTTGAATGGCAGTTGCGGGTGGCCGCCGGTGCGCCCCTGCCGCTGTCGCAGTCCGGCATCGCGATGAACGGCCACGCCTTCGAGGCGCGCCTTTATGCCGAGGATCCGGCAAGGGATTTTCTTCCCGTTACCGGCCGGCTGGAGCATCTGGCCTTTCCGTCCGAGGGTCGCTTCGACACCGGCGTGCGTACGGGCGATACGATCACGCCCTTTTACGATCCGATGATCGCCAAGGTCATCACCCATGGCCCGGACCGCGCGTCAGCATTGGCGCGATTGGCTGATGCGCTTGATGGGACGCATGTGGCGGGAACCGCAACAAATGCGGCCTTCCTGTCGTCGCTTGCCCGGCAATCGGATTTTGTCGCGGGGGCCTTCGATACGGGGCTGATCGAGCGTGAGCTGGCGTCTCTGACGGCAACTGGCGATCTTCTCGAGGTTCACGTCGCGCTGGCGGCCATTCTGGCGCTCGGCGTTGATCCCGCAATGCCGCATCTCGGCTTTCGGATCTGGGGCGGGGCGTTTCACGATGTTCGCCTGTCTGCCCGTAATCGTGCGTATGAGCGCTGCCTTTCGCTTGCGCAGGGCGGAGCGATGAGGCTCTCCGGTGGTCCCGAAGCCGTCACGCTCAACGATATCGCCATCGGTGAGGCAAGCATCACCGCCCGCTGCGGCGAAACGCGACGGCATTTCGAAGCGCGCTTCGTCAGGGTGCCTCAATTGGACGGGCTGCTGGTTTCCGTTCATATGGAAGGCCGGGCGGAAGATTTCGTGCTGGTCGACGAACGCGCCGGCGCGGCGGCCATGGCCGACGAGACCGATGCCGTGATCGCGCCGATGACCGGAACCATCGTGCAGCTTTCGGTCTCAGTCGGCGACATGGTCGAGGCGGGTCAGAAACTCGGTGTCATGGAGGCGATGAAGATGGAGACGGCGCTTGTCGCCCCACGTTCAGGCCGCGTGGCCTCGGTCGACTGCGCGGAAGGCGCGACGGTCGATGACGGCGCCGTGCTGGTGACCTTCGAGGAGGAAACGCCATGAGCGAGCATGTCCGCATCTACGAAGTCGGCCCGCGCGACGGCCTGCAGAACGAGAACATGCTGATCCCGGCAGCCCGCAAGATTGAACTGATCGACCGTCTCTCGCGTGCAGGATTCGAAAAAATCGAGGCGACGAGCTTCGTTTCGCCCAAATGGGTGCCGCAACTGGCCGACGCCGAAGCGGTGCTTGCCGGCATAAAACGCAGGCCGGGGACCGATTATGCAGCGTTGACGCCGAACATGAAGGGCTACGAACGGGCGCTTGCCGCGGGCGTGGATGAAGTCGCCGTCTTCGCCTCGGCGTCCGAGGGTTTCAGCCAAAAGAACATCAACTGCTCGATTGCCGAAAGCCTCAAGCGCTTCGAACCGTTGCTGGAAGCGGCGAAATCGGATGGCATGCGCGTGCGCGGCTATGTCTCCTGCGTGATCGCCTGTCCCTATGACGGACCGGTTGCGCCCGGAGCCGTGCGCGATGTGGCCGGGGCGCTTTTCGACATGGGCTGCTACGAGATTTCGCTGGGCGACACGATCGGCGCCGGAACGCCCGAGACCGTCTCGACCATGCTGAAAGCGGTCCTCCCAGGTCTGCCGGCCGACCGTCTGGCCGGTCATTTTCACGATACGCACGACAATGCGCTCGACAATGTCGCGGCCGCGCTCGATCTGGGTTTGCGGGTGTTCGACAGCGCCGTCGGCGGGCTTGGCGGCTGCCCCTATGCGCCGGGCGCCAAGGGCAATCTGGCGACGGGACCGCTTGTTGCGTTTCTGGAGAAAGCCGGTTTCGACACGGGTATCGATCATGATGCGCTGGCAGAGGCCGAGCAATATCTGCGTTCAATCACCAAAGCATCAGCCTGAGGGAGGCCGGCCATGTCCGACGCATTCGAAACCATCTCATTGAGCATTGATGCCCGGCAGGTCGCGACCGTGATGCTGGCGCGGCCCGACAAGCACAACGCCATGAACGCGACCATGATCTCCGAGCTTGCCGAGGCCGCATCATGCCTCGCCGACAATGTGGATGTCAGGGCCGTCGTGCTGGCGGCCGAGGGGAAAACCTTTTGCGCCGGCGCAGACCTCAACTGGATGCGTGCGCAAAGGGACAAGGATCGGGCCGGCAAGATCGCGGAGGCGCTGACGCTGGCGCGCATGCTCAAGCTCTGGAACGACCTGCCGAAACCGGTGATCGCGCGGGTGCAGGGCGGCGCCTATGGCGGCGGGCTTGGCCTGATCGCCGTCAGCGATATCGTCGTGGCTGAGGAAAGCGCCCGGTTCGCGCTGACCGAAACCCGCCTCGGCCTGATCCCGGCCACAATCGGCCCCTTCGTCGTCCGCAAGTTCGGTGAGGCCTTTGCCCGTCAGGTCTTCTTCAGCGCCCGGCCCTTCGGTGCTGATTTCATGCATCGCGCCGGCGCCGTTGCCCGGGTCTGTGAGGCAGGCGAAATCAATACTGCCGTCGAAGAAGAGCTGGAAGCCTGCCTGCGCTGCGCGCCCGGCGCCGTCGCCGCAGCTAAGGCACTGTGCCTGTCAGTCTCCGGCATGGATCCAGCAGGGGCAATGACGTTTTCCGCCGAAGCGCTTGCCGACCGCTGGGAAACCGAGGAAGCCCAAGCCGGAATCGCCGCCTTCTTCGCCAGCCGAAAGGGGTAAGACGCTTATTTTCTCGGCTTGGTTCTGGCCACAAAGCAGTGCCCGAAATCTCACCTCTGCAACCCCATAACATGAAGGTTGCGGCTTGAAACTCAGCGGTAGCATGAAAAAAAATATGCTGTGCTCAGCCATTATCCGCTTAATATCCTGATAGCCGATCTCATATCGTCAACATTAGCGCATCGCTGCTTATCTCACTAAGGTCGTGTACCTTTGCAGACCCCAAAACGTTGCACCAAAACCGACAATATTGTTGTTTTTGAATTGTTTTGATGGGACATCACGCGGATTGCGTAAACCGGCGGTCATGAAGCGCTGCTTGAAAAACATGGTGTTTATGCCAAAATTTGAGTGGATCGGACGCAGGCCGAGGTGGCGGGTCGGGCAGACAGGATCTTAGGTATGGCCAAGGGTGCAACCGCAAAAGGAAAAAGCCGCGCGGTTGGCAGGCCGGCACGGATTTCCCGCGATGATATCGCTGAGGCTGCGCTGGCTATCGGTCTCAATGACGTCAAGATGAAAACGGTGGGGGAGAGGCTTGGTGTTGATCACTCCTCGCTCTATCGCCACGTCAGGGGGCGCGGCGATATCATCTTTGCTGCGATAGACCGGGCGGTTGCCAGGCTTGACTGGGAACGCGATTCTCCGGACTGGCGCGAATATCTGAAATTCAGGGCCGAGGCCGTCTGGGCGCTGTGCAGTGCAAATCCCGGCCTTGCCGCCGCTTTGCAGGCCATGGAGACAATCCCGCCCGCCGTCGTGGCCGGCTATGCCCGCATCTGCCATCGGCTGGAGGAACATGGTTTTGCGCGGGAAGACGCCATCCTTGTCGTCGACAGCATCATGGATATGACCGTGGACAGTGCGTCCCGCTGGGAGCAGTTGCTGGAAAATGACGGCACTGCGGCAGACCGTATGCTCAATTCCATGGACACCGGTGGCGACGGGGAAAACGCGCGCTATGGCGCGCTGATGAAAGAACTCATGAGCGGCGATCCCGAAGAATGGTGGCAGCGCAAGCTCAGCCTGCTGATAGAGGGGGCTGCGGCTTTGCTGGTGCCGAACCGGTAAGAGAGCAATGTCATATCCGACTGTTTGGTCGGTCCGCGCAGCCTGCGACAATCAAGACCATTATGAAGCGGAATAGCCGCCCCATGGCAAACGTCTTGTTTGTCATGATCAAACATGGCTGCCCGGAACCGGGAGGGCCTGAATATAAGTCACAACCAAATGTGATTGGTATCAAGATACCGGCTTGCTTAATTAGAAACAAAGTGTTTCAAATGTGGCGGCCTTCTGGCAGGGCATTTTTTTACAGGAAGATTAGGAGCAGGGCAGGACATGAGCGAAGCGACGAGGGGTGGGGGACGCCCGATGTGGCGGTGTTTGGCGCGAGGTCGCTTTATTGCGGGCACGGCGCTGAGCGGAATACTTGGCGTAACCGGAGTGGCCGGTTCTGCCCTGGCTCAGCCTGCGACGTATGATGTCGTGATCGATAGCGTTGTCACGACACCGTTCGATATGGACATCTATCATTCCGGCGGCGGCACCATGCTGGTGGAGAAGAACGGTGCCATCTCTGTTACCAGTAACACGGAAAATGCGGTCAGTACGGGGGCGGGCAATCCCTGGACGTTCCAGATCGATGGCACCATTCGCGCGGACGGGAGAGGCGGCGGTATCGCCTCCCATGCGGATGACACGATCCTTGTCGGGACGAAAGGCGTTATCGAATCTCTCGTTGGCGGTTCGCCAATTTACTCCGTCGGGGGCGTTACCGTCGAAAATGCCGGGCGCATAGCAGGGAGCGAGTTCAGCATTTTCCTTCCCAGCGGCGATCTTTCGGTCACCAATAAAGCCGGAGCCTCAATCGAGGGCACCGTACAGATGGGAACGGCGGCAACCAGCACCATCGACAATTCGGGCAGCATGCAGGGCCTGAAGCAGAGGAGCGCCCTCTATCTTCTGGGCGATGCGACCATTTACAATCGTCAGGGGGCGACAATGGCCTCGGACAGCACCGTGGTCGATGTCTATTCCGGTTTCGGAACTCTGGAAAATGCTGGCGCGATCACGTCAGCCAACGCTGTCAACTACGCGACCGCCGGCGTCAGATTCTTTCAGTCAGGTACGGTCACCAATGCACAGACGGGGCGTATCTCTGCCGGCTACGGCGTGTGGCTTGGCAACGGCTCGGCGATGGTGAGCGACAAGGCCACCCTGACAAACAGCGGCGCGATCACCGGTGTGGCAGGCCACGGCGTCGTGTTCTGGGAACTCGACGAGGCGAGCCTGACCAATACGGCGACGGGAACACTGGAAGGCGCATCTGTCGGAGCGTATTTTCTCGGCGTGAAAAATGGCGACGTTACCAATGCCGGCACCATTCGGGGAAGCTACGGGCTTTATCTGAAGCATGACAGTCTTGCGCCGACCGGCCATGTGAGCATCACCAATTCGGGCACGATCGAGGGAACCGGCTCATACGCCCTCGCGAAGACCAGCGGCGTCAGCTACGACCTGACGCTCGACACCGGTTCGAACCTCATTGGCAAAGTCATGGCCGACAGCGGCGACACGCTGACGCTCAAGGGCACGGGCAGCGAGGACGAGGACCTGAAGGGTTTCGGTGCGCTCACCATGGCGGGAAGTGAGTGGACGCTGTCCGGCGGCGTGCAGGCCGACACGCTCGACCTGACGTCCGGCGTTCTGACGCTGAACGGCGCGGATATTTCCTTCGGAAGCATCGACATCGCCAACGCGGCAAAGCTCGTGGTCAACGGCAGCTTCTCGACGCCGGCGGCGATGACGCTTGCCGGCGGCGCGCGGCTTGGCGGCACCGGCACTGTCGGTGCGACCACCGTGAATGCCGGCGGCATTCTCAGCCCGGGCAATTCCATCGGTACGCTCAATGTCACGGGCGACGCGACCTTCAACGCCGGTTCGGTCTATGAGGTCGAGGTCGATCCGGCGGGAACGGCAAGCGACAGGACCATTGCGACCGGAGCGGTCGTCATCAATGGCGGCACGGTGCAGCAGATCGGCCTTGCCGGCAGCTACAGCCCGACGGCGACCTATCGCATCCTGGAAGGCGGCACGGGCCTGACCGGTTCCTTCGACAGTGTGATATCCGACTATGCGTTTCTGGACGCATCGCTCGCCTATGACCGCGATAACTACACGGTCGACCTGACGCTTTCGCGCAACGACATCAGTTTCGCCGACAAGGTCAGCACCGCCAACCAGCGCGCCACTGCGACCGCTACCGAGGCGGCGGGGCTCGGCAATCCGGTGTTCGATGCGGCTGCCGTTCTGCCGGACAATGCAGCAGTGCTCGGCGCGGCGTTCGACAGCCTTTCCGGCGAGGTCCACGCCAGCCTGCAGTCCAGTCTCGTGGAAGGTGCCGGCGTGTTGCGCAACGCGGTCAACAACCGCATGCGCTCGGCTGAAGCGGGCGGAGCCGCTCCGGAGGTCCCTGTGCTTGGCTATGCGGCCACGGCAGATACGCCGACAGATGCGGTTCTGGCCGGCAATGCACCTGCATTGGCCGATCGTTGGGCGGTCTGGGGCGAGGGTTTCGGCTTCTGGAACCGCACGGACGGCAATGGCAATGTGGCATCGGTCGATGCCAATACGGGTGGCTTCCTGATCGGCGCAGATGTGGCGGCGCTTGAGGCCACGCGCGTCGGCGTGTTCGCCGGCTATGGCCGCACGGATGTCGACGTGTCCGGTCGCGGTTCGAGCGCAACGGCAGACAGCTATCACCTCGGCGCCTATGGCGTCAGCGCGTTTGACGCAGGCGCCGGTCTGTTGTCGCTGCGCGGCGGTGCCTCCTACAGCTGGAACGATATCGAAAGCGACCGCACGGTTGCCGTCGGTTCGCTCACCGGCACGCCGACGGCGAGCTATAGCGCCGGAACGGCCCAGGTCTTCGGTGAGGCGGGTTGGGGCTTTGACGTCGGATCGGGCGTGATGGAACCTTTTGCGGGCCTTGCCTGGGTGGGGCTCGATACCGACGGCTTTACCGAGAACGGCAGTGCTGCGGCGCTGACCGGCCAGTCGCAGGACATGTCGACGCTGTTTTCGACGCTGGGTGCGCGTGGGTCGACGAATGTCGAACTCGGCACAATGCCGCTGGAGCTCTCCGGAGCGCTTGGCTGGCGTCATGCCTTTGGCGACGTGACCCCGCTGACCACCGCAAGCTTTGCCGGCGGCGCGCCGTTCACGGTCGCGGGCGCGCCGATCGCGCGCAATGCCGCACTTCTGGAGGCAGGAGCTTCGTTTTCGTTGACGGACAATGCGAAGCTGTCTTTCGGATATGAAGGACAGTTTGGCGAAGACACCCGCGAGCAGTCACTGAACCTGCGTCTCTCCGCCCGGTTCTGAGGTGCCCGACGCCCACGGGGTGACGTGAATTGAAAAGGCCTCGCCGCCGGACTGGACTTGTTTCATAAAGGCGGAGAGGCAATTGAAAAGCCTGCAGCGCCAGTCGGCGGTGCAGGCTGTCACGCACAGCCTGGCCAACAATGCGGCGCGTAAAAACGTCAACGGCGACAGCAACCGCATGCTGTGTTCACGGACCTTGAAAACTGACCTCACGCGTCGGTTTCCAGTTGCGGGCTGCTGCTCGTGCCGCCATCTCCATCATCCTCGATGCCATCGAAACGGCGCTGGTTCTGTTCGATAAGGTCGGTGTTGCTGGCCGACCAGTGACAGAGCGCAAACAGCGTCGGAATCAGCGTTCGTCCCAGTTCGGTCAGGCTGTATTCGACGGCCACCGGATTGCGGTCGGCAATCACGCGGCGGCTGACCAGTCCGTCCCTTTCAAGCCCGCGCAGCGTCACCGTCAGCATGCGTTGCGAGATGGACTCGATCTCTCGGCGCATCTGATTGTAGCGTTTGGGGCCTTCAGACAGGATCAGGATGGTCAGCACCGTCCATTTATTGCCAACCTTCGATATCGTCGGGGAAATTTTCTCGCAATCCCCGGGTACACTCATGTTCCCTAGCTTCAAAAAAGTGCCTCCTTGAGCCGATTTCAGCTTCCCATTAGGAAGCAACGCACCAAAAGTTCCTTATAGGAGATATCGTAATGTGTGAACTTTGCAAGGCCGGGATGAACCTGCATGGCGCGTCGACTTCGCGCCGCAATTTTCTGCGCGGCGCATTTGCCAGCGCAGCGACGGCGGCATTCCTGCCGGCCTTCCTGTCGCGTCCGGCTGCGGCCCAGGAAATGCCGGCGGGCGTGGGCGAGGCCGGTCGTCGCACTCTGATCAAGGGCGGCCATGTTCTCAGCCAGGACCCGACCATCGGCGATTTCACCGGCGACGTCCTGCTGGAAGGCGCGCGGATCCTCGAAGTTGCCCCTTCGATCGATGCGGGAGATGCCGAGGTTATCGATGCTGCCGGCCGCGTCGTCATGCCCGGCTTTATCGACACTCACCATCACCAGTTCGAAACGGCGCTGCGCTCCTACCTGCCCAACGGCATCATGTTCGCGGATCCGACCCGGCCGGGTGAGCCGACCTATCTCGACGATATTCTCGGCAAGTTCTCGAAGGTTTATCGGCCCGAAGACGTCTATATCGCGCAGCTGTTCGGCGGGCTGAGCCAGCTTGATGCCGGCGTTACCACTGTGCTGGATGTTTCGCAAATCCACCACTCGCCGGAACATTCCAACGCCGTGATCGAGGGCATGCAGGCCGTCGGCCGCCGCGGTGTCTTCGGCTATTTCGAAGGCTACGGCCCGGATTTGCGCTATCCGCAGGATGCCCGCCGGATCCGCGACGAATATTTCGCCAGCGACGATCAGCTTCTGTCCATGCTGATGGGCGGCGAAGTCTATCTGCCGGGCGTCGATCCCATGGAACTGTGGAACATCGGCCGGGACCTCGACCTCATGGTTGGCCTGCATGTCGTCGGTTCGCTGGGCATGCGCGAGACGATGGACAAGCTGATCCCGCATTATACCGACAAGCATCTGTTCATCCACATGACCGGCATGTCCGACGCGGCCTGGGACCGGGCACAGGAGGTCGGCGCGCATATTTCGCTGTCCGTTCCGATCGAAATGCAGATGCGCCACGGCATGCCGCCGATCCAGAAGGCGATCGACATGAACATGGCGCCGGCGCTGTCGGTCGATGTGGAATGCACCATGACGGCCGATTTCTTCACCCAGATGCGCGGCGCCATGACATTGCAGCGCGCGCTTGCCAATCAGGTCGCTCTGGAAGACGGGCCGGAAAACGCGCCGGCATTGCTGCATGCCCGCGATGTGCTTGAATTTGCGACCGTCAACGGCGCAAAGGCCCTGAAGCTGGATCACAAGACGGGGTCGCTGACGCCCGGCAAGGAAGCCGATGTCATCCTCCTGGATGCGACCGCGCTGAATGTCGCGCCGATCAACAACGCGCCCGGCGGCGTCGTCACCCTGATGGAGCGCTCCAACGTCGAAACCGTTCTGGTCGCCGGTCAAATCAAGAAGTGGAAGGGCGCGCTTGTCGGGCAGAATATCCCGGCACTGCGCGAACAGATCACCGCATCGCGCGACTATCTGTTCGAAACGGCCGACGTCGAAATCCCGCTGTTTGACTAAGCGGAAGACAACTGGAACCGGCTGCCGCGGTGCTGCGGCGGCCGGCTTCTTCAAAAACCATGTCGTATGATCGCGGCTGTCAGCGTTGCAACTGAACCCGACCATCAGCCCTCGGGAGATCAGCCGCCTGCCGCCATCTCCAACGTGCCGAGAATGCCGCGAAGCTTTTCAGCGGCGGCAGCCGCCCCGGCCAGGCAGGGGCCTTTTTTCGAGAAGTCGCTGGAAAGCGGGAAGTCATCGACATCACCGCCGGCTTCCGAGACGATCAGCAATCCGGCGACGCAATCCCACGCATTCAGCACCGGCTCGTAATAGGCCAGATAATGCCCGGCGGCGACATGGGCGAGCGAGAGTGCAGCCGAGCCATTGCGCATATAGACGCCGCCATTGGCCATGACGGCCGCGATAAGGCCGCCGATGTGTGGCCCGTGTTCACGTCGGGTCGCACCAATGGCGATGAAGCCGCCGGAAAACGGCGTCGTGTCGTTGACGTGGATTTGTGCGCCATTGCGATAGGCGCCTTCACCGAGCTTTGCCGTATAGAGCTGGCCGGTGCAGGGCTCGTAGATCAGGCCTGCGACGGGTGTGTCCTGATAGATAAGGGCAATGACCACGCCCCATGACTGCAATCCGTGCAGGAAGCAGCTGGTGCCGTCGATCGGGTCCATGAGCCAACGGTAGTGCGAGGTGCCGGGTTTCTGCCCGTTTTCCTCTCCATAGAGCCCGTCTTCCGGAAATCGTGCGCTGATCGCCTGCCGCAGGAAGTCTTCGACATCCCGGTCGGCAGCGCTCACGAGGTCCTGGCCGCTCGTCTTCATCTCGATGGCGAGCGAGCCGCGCCGTTCGAAATAGTCGAGAGCGAGCTTTCCGGCACCGACGATGATCTTGCAGGCGGCGTCGAAGCGTTCGGCGCACGCGGCGGTCTTGTTGTTCTGGTCTGGCATTCTGGTGTCTTGGTCTGTCTCAGGAGGGGTGGGAGCGAATAAACGCCGTGGAGCCGCGGCGCACGAGCGTGACATCGATTTCGGCGTGCAGCGGTGGTTCGGATGGCGTGTCGATGCGGGCAATGAGGGCGGAAAGCGCGGCATCGGCAAGCAGCCCGGTGTCCTGCCGGATCGTCGTCAGATCGTAGGACAGCCAGGCGGCCTCGTCGATGTCGTCGCAAGCGACCACGGAAAGCGCCTCGGGAATTGCAATCGATGTTGCCCGGCGTATTTCGTCGAGGAAACCGAGGGCGAGGTAGTCGTTGACACAGAACATGCCATCGACGGTTTCACCGCTGTCGATGAAGGCCGCCGCGGCCTCGACGCCGCCGGCATAGTTCTGGATGGCGCCTGAAAACGCAGCGACGCATTCCATCCCGAGCCTGGTGCAGTGACGCCGAAAGGCTTCCTTGCGCAGCGATATCGTGTGGGATGGCCGTCGCTGTCCGGCTATGGCGACACGACGGCATCCCGTTTCGTGCAGCGCCTCTGCCGCCAGCCGGCCGGTCTTTTCGCAATCGACGATGATGCTCGCCACGTTGCCGCTCATGCGCGGTTTGTTGACCAGCACGAGGGGCACGCCGAAGGCGGCACACTCCTCGGCGATTTCGACGGGCGGGGTGTCCGAGGTCACGATGGCGCCGGACACATTGTAGTGCAGCATCATGTCGATGAGGTGGCTGACGTTCTGGCCCGGATCCGTCGGCAGTATGAAAGGGTGATAGTCGAGTGCGACCAGACCTCTGGAAAGCTTGTCGACCAGCCGCGAGCGGAACGAATTGTCGATGTCGGAGACAACCAGGCCCACGAGATGGGTGCGTTTCTGCGTGAGCCCGCGCGCCAGCATGTTGACGCGGTAGCCGAGGTCGCGGGCGGCCTTCATCACGCGTTCGCGTGTCTCGGGCGCAACGCTGGCGCCGGCCGTGAAGGTTCGCGAAACGGCAGAACGGGAAACCCCCGCCCGTCTGGCAACATCGGTTGATGTAACCGGCCGCCCCGGCCTTTCTTCGTCATCCTGCATCGCGAATCGCATTACCGTGACTGTCCCCGGCAAGCTTGCCGCCGGCGCAGGCAGCAAGCAAGAGATCGGCGCGGTCGAGATTGAGCATCGGCGGCCGCAGCAACAGTATTTGCCGAAAAATCTCGGGATCATCGCCAAAATACTGCAACATCGGCGTCATTCCGAGGGCACGACATTCCGCCGCCCGCTGGCAAAAATCCTCGGGGTGAAATTCCACGATCACCGGATCGAGATGGGCCTTCAGGATGTCGAGCGTCGGGTAGTCGGTCGCCGTCGATCTTATCCGGGCCTTGCTTGAGGCCGCCCGCACACCGCACAAGATTTCCGTGTCACGCGACCAGAAGAAACAGTCGGCCAGAAAATCCATCTCCTCGACAAGCGCGATGACGTTCACCGGATCGGCGTCCTTGATCTCGATATACATCTGCCGGCCATAGGACTGGCACAGTGCGATCATCTCGCGCAGCGTCGGCAGTTTCTCGCCGGAATGGAAGCGGGAAAACCATGAGCCCGCATCAAGTGCGCGCAAATCGCTCAGGGTCATATCGGCCACCCGGCCGGTGCCGTTCGTCGTTCGGTCAACCGTCGCGTCATGGATGACGACAAGCGCGCCGTCGGCGCTTTGGCGGACATCGAGTTCGAGGTAATCGGCGCCCAGTTCAAAGGCCAGTCGCCCAGCTGAAACCGTGTTTTCAGGTGCGAAACGGTTCGCGCCGCGATGAAAGACGGTCTGAACGCCGAGCGCCCTGAGCGGGTCGAGCCGCGCCATCATCTCGGGATTGTTGGTGCAAATGCCGAGAACGGGCATGTCAATCAGCTCATCGAGAACCGCGCGCCGCTCCTCGTGCCAGAGCACGATCCCGAGATCCTGTTCGCGGGCCTGCTGCATGAGGTCCTGCGTCACCAGGTCCTGTGGCCGCTCTCCGCCGCGTTCCCAGCACAGGTGGATGATGTCGGCGCCCGTCTGCGCAGCCAGAGCGAACGGGTCCATGCCGAGCGGCACGAGGACCGAGACCGGAAACGGACACGCCGCGTCGACCAGATCGCGGACTTCGTCGACCATGAAGCTTCCGAGGACAGCCGACTGGAAGCCGGCGGCCATGAGGCGGCGGATTGTGACAGCGCCGGCGCCACGTGCCTTCACCTCCACGTAAAGCGCTTGCCCGAGTTTTGATGCCAGAGCGATTGTCTCGTCGAGGGTTGGCATGTCCGGCGCCAGCGCACGCAAGTCGGTCAGATCAAGCTTCGTAATCCGGACGTCGACGCCGACCGCGTGCCCGAGCGTTGGGTCGTGGCTGATGACGGCCACCCCGTCGCGCGTCAGATGGACATCGATCTCCCACATGTCGGCGCCGAGCCCGGCGGCAACGCGAAATGCCTCCAGCGTGTTTTCGGCAGCATGCGCCGACGCGCCGCGATGGGCAATCGAAAGCGGGCGGCCGTCGGCGCGCGACGGGCAGGGGAAGCGAAGACCGTGACGACGCATCAGAGCCGGTTTCCTTTCTCGTCAAAAACCAGCGTGCTTTCGACATCAAGCGGCCACTCGACTTCCTGTCCGATTGCGATGTCGTTGCGCGCGTACTGGATGGAGCGCAGGACGATGCCCTCGGCCACCTTCAGGTCGAAATGGGTCTCTCTGCCCTGCGGCTCGACGAAACTGATCTTGCCGCGCACGGGATGGCTGCCGGTTGAACCGAAGTGTTCCGGCCGGACGCCGATCGAAATCGGCCGGTTGTCGGTCCCCGATAGATGTGAGGGCAGGGGCAGATCGAAACCGTCAGGACCGGAAAACCGGCCATTTCGCATCTCGCCGTCGATCATCACAATCGGCGGGTTGCCCATGAAGGAGGCAACGAAACGGTTTGTCGGCCGGCGGTACATCTCGTCCGGCGGGCTTACCTGTAAAATTTCGCCCTTGTCCATGATGGCGATCCGGTCTGCCATCGACATCGCCTCCACCTGATCGTGTGTCACGAGGATGGCGGTGATGCCGGTTTCAAGCTGGATGCGCCGGATTTCCGAGCGCATTTCAAGCCGCAGCGCCGCATCGAGATTGGCCAGCGGTTCGTCGAGAAGCAGGACGCCCGGCTTGCGCACAAGGGCGCGTGCGAGCGCGACGCGCTGCTGCTGTCCACCGGAAAGCTGGCCGGGTTTTCGTTTCAGATAGGGCGCGATATGCGTCAGTTCCGCGATCTCCTGGACGCGCGCTTCGATCTCCTTCTTTTCCGTCCGGCGGACCTGCAGGGGAAACGCGATGTTCTCGAAAGCCGTCATATGCGGATAGAGCGCGTAGTTCTGGAAGACAACGCCGACATTGCGCTTCTGGCTCGGCAGGCCGCTTATGTCGTCGTCACCGAACAGGATCTGTCCGCCGTCAATACGGTGGATGCCGCTGATGGCCAGAAGCGTCGTCGATTTGCCGCAGCCGGAGGGGCCGAGCAGCGCGAGCATCTCGCCGTCGCGGATTTCGAGGTTCATCCTGTCGATGACGGGGACGCCGTCGAATTTTTTGGTAAAGTCCTTCAGGGCAATACGCATCAGCCTTTGGTGCCTCCGCCGAAAATGTTCATGAGCCTGTTCTGGAAGATGAGGAAAAGGATCAGGACGGGGAGCGTGTAATAGAGCCCCACGGCCTTGTAGATATCGAAGTTGTATTCGACCGAGTCCGGTATCGAGATGCCTTCGAGGAAAACCGAAAGCACTTCGAAATCCGTGGTCGGTGCGAGAACCCGGGGAATGACGAATTCCCCCCAGGCATCGATGAAGGCGAGTACGGTGATGGCGATGAGGCCGGGTTTGACCTGCGGCAGGATGAGCCGCCGCCAGACCGTGAAACGGCTGGCGCCGTCCTGTATGCCGGCCATTTCGATTTCCCATGGCACGCTGTCGTAAAAACCTTTCATCACCCAGATCGCGAGCGGCAGGGTCAAGGCCGCGCGCACCAGCACGATGCCGGCGAGCGTGTCGTAAAGGCCGATGAACTGCAGGACGAGAAACATGCCGATGATGAGGGTAACCGCCGGAAACCCGTGCATGATCAGCACGCCGCCCAGAAACATGCGACGAAACGGCAGGTTTAGGCGCGACAGGGCATAGCCGCCAGTGGCCGCCAGCGAGACGACGACCGCAACGAGGGCGACAGCATAGACGACCGTGTAGAAGGTCGAGACCCAGACATTGCCGACCAGCGTCGGGTCGACCAGAAAACGCCAGTGTTCCAGCGTCACTTCGTCGGGAATGAGCGAACCGCCCGGCGCGTTGGTGAAGCTGTCGATGACAAGTGACAGATACATCAGGCACAGCGGAAGGCTGATAATGGCCAGTACGAGAAGAACCGGCAGGATCGAGAAATTACGTGTCATCCGGGTCTCCTATGCTTCGATCTTCGGTTTCTGGACAAGTTCCCTGAACCGGAAGATGCGCAGGAAGGTGATCGACAGCACCAGTCCGCCGGTTACGAGCACCAGCGCCATTGCCGCGCCGAGGCCGTATTGCAGGTTGCCGCTGTAATTGAAGAGCGCGGTGCGGAAGGCCTCCAGCGACCAGACCGTGGTCGTGTTGCCGGGGCCGCCATTCGTGGTCAGCCAGATCTGCTCGTAGGAGCCGATCAGCGACAGCGTCTGGTAGCAGGTGTAAAACATGATCGGCCATCGCATTTGCGGCAGAAGGATATAGCGCACCTGCTGCCAGCGGCTGGCGCCGTCCACCTCGCTTGCCCAGAGCTGTTGCATGGGAATGGCGCGCAATGCGCTGGAAAACAGGATCATGCCCAGCGAAACGCCGATGAAGCCGTTGACCAGGATCACGATGGTCCAGGCACTCGGCACTGATCCCTTCATGTAGTTGAAGGAGGGCAGGCCGAACTGTTCGGCAAGCGTTGCAACGAGACCGTTATCCCAGGTGAAGGCTTTCCACATCAGCGTGTAGAGAACCACGGGCGTAATCTTCGGCAGCAGCCACAGGGCGGAAAAGAAAAGGCCCATGCGTGGCGGCATGTAGAAGATCGCGAAAGCGAGATAGAGAGCGAAGAAGACACTGAATGCCAGCGTCACGGAAACGTAAAACGCCGTGTTGAGAAGGACGCGGACGGTTTCACGCTCGTTCTTGAGCTTTTCGAAATTTGCCGTCGTCCAGACCCATCCGGTGTAGCTGGCGTTGACGATACGGTCGAGGTCGGCCGGGTCAATCTCCGGCGCCAGCGTCGTGATGGCCCGGCTGGCTTCATCCCGTGTCTGAAAGCGCGTGTTGAGGATCGAACGGCTGAAGGGCTCGGCGGCAAGCTTCAGCTCCCGGATACGGCGCGGCCTGCTTGGCAGGGTCTTGAGTTCGCGTTCGAAAGCGCGCTCGTCGACAAATTGCTGCCCGGAAAGTTGTTCCTCGATTTCATCGAGAAAGTCTCCGTCAACACCGGCTGACCGGGCGGCGGCAAGGCTTTCGTTGTCGACGACAACCGTGCTGCGCCCGAGTTCTGCGACGACGTCGGGATCGATGCCCTCGGCTGCAAGTTCGCGCAGACCGTTCGGCGTGATCACGTATGCGCCGCCACTGATGCCGGTCGAACTGGTCATGTTGGTGAAGGAAAAGATCGCGGTCAGCACAATGGGTGCAAGGAAGAAGATTCCGACGAAAATCAGCGTGGGTGTCAGCATCAGGGTGCCCAGCGGGCTGACCCGGCTTCGCCGTTCGCGCTGATCGACGGGGGCGGCGGTGCCGGCCGAGCGCGTCAACGCGCCCGGCCGGTTGTCTCGCTTGCGAGAGGCGTTATCGGCCAATGGTCCGGTTCCCCTAGCGGACGACAATGCCGTCGCCGAGCGCCGACGTCACATCGGCTTCGGCGGCATTGACCGCGTCCTCGACGGAGGAGGCGCCCGTCCAGGCCGCTTCGAGCCCCTGATACATGGCGTCCCAGTAGATGCCGAAATCGGAATTGTTGGGAATTGCATTGGCATGGGGGAGCAGGTTTTCGGTGGCTTCCGTGGTCCAGCGGTCATTGGCATAGAGCGGAACCGTCGCCTGGTCTTCGCCGATGGCCAGATGTCCGGAGGCAACCGCATGCAGCGAATTGATCCGCGGTTCGGAGGCGATCGAGATAAGCTCGGCGGAAACCGCCGCGTCATCATCGGAGCCTGCCGTCGAGATCAGGTAGACAAGCGGATGGGTGATGGAATTGGCGCGTCCGTTGTCGTTGCCGGAGGGGACCAGCGAATAGGCGACCTTGTCAAAGAAGTCCGTCATTTCGAAGGAGCCGGTCCACTGCGAATAGTGCCAGGTGCCGCCGTGCCACATGCCGTAATTGCCTGCAGCGACGTTGCGGTGCCAGTCGTCCCACTCCATGCCGAGATAGGATCGCGGCACAACGCCCATGTCGACGGCATCGACGAAGAACTGGTACATGTCCGTCATGGCCTGCTTGTCGAAGACCAGCTTGCCGGTCTCCTCGTCGACCATCTGACCGCCGAAGCTCTGGTAGAACTGCCAGTAATCGGGGCCGTTGGATACGCGCGGCGCGAATGCCATGCCTTCCTCGACAAGGCCCTCGTCCTGCATTTTCCGGGCGTCATCCAGCATGTCGTAGAGTGTGTAGTCGCCCGACAGCACGCGGTCCGTCAGCCCGTCGATTTCATCCTCGCTGTAACCGATTCCCGCGAGCTTTTCGCGCGAGAAGAAGAACACGCGCGCCTCGGCGTCCTGCGGAATGCCCCAGATCTGGCCGTTGTAGCTCGCGACGTCGATGAGGTTGTCATAAAGCTGGTTCAGGGGCCATGCATCGAAATCGACATAGTCTTCGATCGGCCGGATTGCACCCGCCTGCGACCAGGGGCCGATGTCTTCGTGCCCGGTAACGATGATGTTCGGCAGCGTGTCCGATTCGGCCGCCAGTGTTACAGCCTGCTTGAAGTCGTCCCAGCTGCTCCAGACCTGGCTTTCGACTTCGATGCTGAGGTCCTCGCCGCGTACGGCAGCTTCGCGCTCAAGGAGGTCGGCAGCCATGGTTATGGCATCGACGCGGTAATGCGACGTTTCGCCTGTACCGCCCGCCCAGACGGTGATCGTGTAATCTTCCGCCATTGCGCTGAGCGCCGTTCCGCACAGGAGGGTCGCTCCCAGCACAATGGTCTTCGTCTTCTTCAAGATGGTCATGATGATCCCCGGAAGTGAGAATAATGGTCCGATTGCACGCGCGTGCAATCACTCCTTAGGGGACCCATGTGACGTGCATATTACGGCCCGATGAAAATAAGCTGTCATACGCCGGCCTGTGCGTCCGATCGGTCTTTTGCGGTGCAGCAGGGCGCACGGCGATTCAACACAGGGGCGCTGCCGGTCTGCAGTTGACCCCGATCAGGCCGCAGTGCTGTTTCATTGATCCCGGCGCGCAGTTTCTCGAGCGCGCCAAGTCTGGCACCTGTACGCATCATTGACAGTGAAGGGCAGCGATATCTGCCGGTCGTATCGCCAGACGGACACAACTGTCTTTGTGAACGGCAGTGCAGACGATCGGGTTCTGTCCTCGGCCCGTCATTAACCGGCAAACCGATCCTTGGGTTTGCTTTGGCAAGCAGTTTGCTAGTCAGAACAGCAAAAGAGAATAGGAGACTTCGATGACAGAACGTGCGCAAAAGACCTGGCTGATTACAGGTGCCGACAAGGGGCTGGGGTTTGAAACCGCGAAATTCGCCCTTGAGCGGGGAGATAATGTGGTTGTGACCGTTCTTGATCCGTCCGGCTCGCACCGTCTTCTTGAGGCTTTTCCCGACACCTTGCGCGCTTTCACGCTCAATGCCGGTGATCATGCGCGGATCGGCCAGACGGTTGCTGCTGCGCATGCCGCCTTTGGGCGCATCGATGTCCTCGTCAACAATGCCGGTTACGGTCTCGTGTCGCTGGCGGAGGCAACGGGGGCGGAGAAATACCGCCCGTTGTTCGAGGTCAACTTCTTCGGCCTTGTGGAAATGACGCGGGCGGTGCTGCCGATCATGCGGGCGCAGCGTTCCGGCAATATCGTCAACCTGTCGTCCTATGGCGGGTTTATCGGCACGCCGGGTTTCAGTTTTTACTCGGCAACCAAGTTTGCCGTCGAGGGTTATTCGGAGTCGCTTGCCAAGGAAGTCGCACATCTCGGCATACATGTGACCCTGATCGAGCCGGGCGGTTTCCGCAGCGATTTCGCCGGTCCCTCGCTGATGCAGGACGCCAATATTCCCGGCGACGATTACGGCCCGGTGGCGGATATCATCACCGGTTACGGCGCGCGCCGTCACGGCAAGCAGCCGAATGATCCGGCGCTGTTCGGCCAGGCGCTCGCCGCCGTTGTCGATCTCGAAAAACCGCCGATGCGCATACCTTTCGGCAGCGATGCCCATGCCGCAATTACCGATGAGCTTGGGCTGGTGGCCGAGGAACTGGAGCGCTGCAAGGATATCGCGTTTTCCACCACCAATCCCGTCAACTGAGGGAGGGGGCGGATGTCTGAAGCCATCAAGACAGCGGAACACCGGAAAGGACCGGGGAAGCGTCTGCATGTACGCCCGTCCCAGGAAGGCATTGTCTTCCTGATCACGGTTGCGATGTTCGTGTTCTTCTCTGTCGTGCTCGATAACTTCCTAAGCTACGGCAATGCGATCACCCTGCTGCGCGGCGTTTCCGTTCTGGGCATGCTGGCGCTTGGCATGAGCATTGTCGTGATCGGTCGCGGCGTCGATCTGGCCATGGTCGCCACGCTGGTGGTCGGCATGATCTGGGCCGTCAAGATGACCAATGACGGGCAGGATTTCGGCATCGCCCTTCTGATGGGCGGCGGTTTCGTGGTCGCGACCGGGATCGTCATCGGCTTTGTCATCGCCTATGCGGAAATCCCGGCGATCTTTACCACGCTTGCCATGGGGCCGATCGTTTTCGGCGTCGGCAACCTGTTCTTCTTTCGCGAGGATACCCACAACGCGCCGGAAAACGTCGCCTGGCTGAACACGCTCGGTTTCGGCTCGACCTTCAGCGTTCCCAACACGATCTGGGTGTTCGCGGCACTCGCGCTCGCCGTCCACATCCTGATGCGCTACACCCGGTTCGGGCGGACGATCTATGCCACCGGCGACAATCCGCTGGCGGCAAGGCTTACCGGTTTTGCCATGCGCCCGACCATCGTCGTGCAATATGCGATGACGGCGCTTCTGGCCTATATCGTCGGGCTGATCATCGTCGCCTCGAATTCCGGCATCAACACCCGGCTGGCCTATACCACGCTCGTCTATGACGTGCTGCTGGTGGTGGTGCTGGGCGGTATCGGGCTTTCGGGCGGTCGCGGCGGCGTGCGCAACGTGCTGGTCGGCACGCTGTTCGTCGGAACGCTGCAAAGCGGCATGACCATCCTGAACCTCGCCTATGCCGAACAGAACCTGATCAAGAGCGTCGTCATGCTTGGCGCTCTGGTGGCCGATACGCTCACCAATCCACGCGACGAACAGACATCGCAGGGAGGCGATATCTAGCGGTTTTCGGGCGGAGAAAATGAATTGCTTCAATTTTTTAAGGAGGAGAAAATGAAGCTGAGGAAACTGATATCGGGAGCGCTGGCGCTTGCCCTGATCGGCTCGTCGGCGCTTGCCGCCGACAGTCTGGAAAACAAGAGCCGCGAAAAATATACGGCGGCCATGGAAGGCAAGAAGGTCATCTATATTCCGATGAGCCTGAGCACCGACCTGACCCTGACATGGAACGCGTTCCTGCAAAAACAGGCGCGGGAACTCGGCTATACCGTCGATGTGCGCGATCCGAACTGGAATGTCGAGGCGGGCGCGCGGGCGCTGACGCAGGCGATCGGCGAAAAGCCCGACCTGATCGTCCTGCAAAATCCCGATGTTCAGGCCTATGCGCGGCTGATCAAGCGGGCAAAGGCCGCCGGGATCAAGATCGTTCAGCTCAATATGGAATCGCTGACCCCCAGCGACGCCTATGTCGGCGCTGACTGGACCGGCATCGGTTACCTTGCCGGCAAGGCTGTGGCCGAACGCTGCGGTTCCGGCAAGGGACCGTCATCCAAGGTTGCCGTCGTCTCCGGCGTGCCGACCGCGCCGGTCGATCTGTTCCAGATGGCGGGCTTTACCAAGGCGCTTGAAGAGGACGCGCCCGAGATCGAAATCGTCTCGCAGCAGGCGGCCGGATACGATCCGAGCAAGGCCCGGGCGATTACCAGTTCGGTCCTTCAGCAGCACCCGGACCTTTGCGCCGTCTATGGCGTCTGGGACGGACAGGACGCCGGTATCGGTGCGGCGGTCAAGGAAGCGGGGCTGACGGACAAGGTTTTCGTCGTGACCTCCGGCGGCGGCGCTTCGACCTCCTGCGACAAGGTGGAGAGCGGCGACTTCAGCATGTTCATCGAATATGACGCGCGCATGCAGGGCCAGTCCCTCAACACAATCGTCTCGACCCTGTTGCAGGGCGATGCCGTGAATGGCGACAACCAGATTGTCTACTACACGCCCAATTACGTGATCACGAAGGACAATCTGACCCCGTCTTCCTGTTTCGTCGTCGATACCGATCAATAATCTGCATACGGGTTTTCAGATGTTCGCCAACAGTGCACTGACGCGGTTGCGCTACCGGTATTTTCCCGACCATGTCGTCGGGGAAATACTGTCCAAGCGCTGGACCGACAATGCCATCCCGGTCTTCGCCCTTCTCGTGGCCCTGGTCCTGTTCGGATCGTTCAATCCGAGCATGTTTACCGCGTTCGGCCTTTATGATTTCGCGGGCCAGATTTCGGAATTCGGTCTGGTGGCAATCGCGCTCAGCATTGTCATGATTTCAGGCGGTATCGACTTGTCCGTGGGGTCCATCTTCGCGCTCTGTGGGCTGACGATCCTGACCGCGCTGAATGTCTATGAATTGCCGCTGGGCCTCGCCGTGGTCATCACCATCGGCGTCGGCGCCCTGTGCGGCGCGATCAACGGCATTCTGATCGGCTATCTGCGTCTTCGGGCATTTTTGACGACGCTGGTGACCCTGATCATGTTCCGGTCGATCTATGAGCTCGTTCTACCGCATTTCGCCACCGACATCGTGATGGGAATGCCGGAATCGGCGGTCTGGGATGCGCTTGGTTTCGGTTCGCTTTTCGGCGTTCCCTATGCCTTTTACATTTCGGCGGTCATCGCCGTTTTCTGGCACATCGTTCTGTCCCGCTCGCGGCCGGGCTGGCATATTGCCGCTGTCGGCGGCGCGCGGCGCTCGGCGT
Source organism: uncultured Martelella sp. (assembly GCF_963677965.2). Taxonomy (NCBI): domain Bacteria; kingdom Pseudomonadati; phylum Pseudomonadota; class Alphaproteobacteria; order Hyphomicrobiales; family Aurantimonadaceae; genus Martelella; species uncultured Martelella sp. The sequence goes on along the minus strand of NZ_CAXXFM010000001.1, from coordinate 688,974 downwards.
TCAATGCCGGTATTCCGGTGCGCACGGTGCTGTTCTTCACCTATGTCTGTTCCGGCGCGATGGTGGCGATTGCCGCAATCCTGTTTGGTGCGCGGCTGACCAGTATCGGGCTCGACACCGGCGTCGGCATGGAAATCTCGGCGCTGACGGCGGTCGTGCTCGGCGGCACGACACTTGGCGGCGGCCGCGGTTCGGTCGCCAAGGCACTGATCGGCTCGGTGGTGGTGCTGATCCTCACCAACGGGCTGTTGCAGATGGGGGTCAAGGGCACGACCTCCGCCCTCATTCTCGGCGTGATCCTGCTTCTGGCGATCTGGCTGGATGTGCGCTGGGTGCGCAACCGCGACAAGCTGATCAACAGCGCCTATGTGTCGCCTGCCTATCTCAGCCTGCCTCCGGCGATCGAGACGGCGAAGGGCAGCGCCTCCGCCTTTGCCGAAAACGACAAGCTCCGCACCGTGGAACTGATCGGCCTTGGCCAGATCGAACAGCCCGAGGACGTGATCCTCGACCGCGACGGCAATCTGTTCTGCGGCAACCGTCATGGCGAGATCATCAAGTTTTCCGCACCCGATTATGCCGCGCCGGAAGTCGTCGCTCATATCGGCGGTTTCCCCTCGGGGCTTGCCTTCGACAGGGACGGCAATCTGGTCGTCTGCGTTGCCGGCATGGGGCTTTACATGGTCACGCCCGAACGCGCGGTGATCAAGCTTACCGACGAAACCAACCGTTCGCTGTTTTCCATCGTCGATGATTCCCGTCTGAGGATCGCGGACGATCTGGATATCGCCCATGACGGGCGGATTTTCTTCAGCGAGGCGACGATCCGCTACGAGCACAATGCCTGGCCGCTGGATTGTATCGAAAGCCGGGGCAACGGGCGGCTGATCTGTTATGACCCGCGTGACGGCTCGACCCGCACTGTGCTGCGCAACAGGATTTTCCCCAACGGCATTACCTGCCTGCCGGACAATCAATCGCTGCTGTTTGCCGAAACCTGGGCCTGCCGCATCAGCCGATACTGGTTCGACGGCCCGAAAAAGGGAACGGTGGAGCCGGTGATCACCAACCTGCCGGGCTTTCCGGACAATATCAACCGCGCCTCCGACGGCACATACTGGGCCGCCCTTTGCGGTATGCGCGGACCTGCGCTCGATATCGCCATGACCGATCCCGGTTTCCGCCGTCGCATGACCCGGCGTGTTGCTCCCGCCAACTGGCTGTTTCCCAACATCAACACCGGCTGCATTTTCAAGTTTTCGCTCGATGGCACCGTGCTGGATTCACTGTGGGACCTCAACGGCGCCAATCACCCGATGATCAGCTCGATGCGCGAGCACAAGGGGCATCTGTTCATCGCCGGGATCAGCAACAACCGCATCGGCAAGTGGAAGATACCCGACGCCGATCCCGACTGGACCGGTCCCGGCAGCTATTGGGGAGCGAAGAATGCTTGATCACTTCAGGAAAAGGCTCGATTCCTTTCTCGGCCGGGGTTCGTTCAGCACATCCGTCCCGGTGATGGACGGGCCGCTTCAGCCCAACCACCGGCTGGACGAGGCAGCGGTTCTGTTTTCGGCCAATGGCCTCGACAATCTTCTGGCGGATGGCGACACGGTTTTCTATTCGGCCGGTCCGGTTCTCTTCATGCGTGCGGCGGATGGCGCGGTTTCCGAAGTCAGGCGCTTCGATGCGGATATCGCCTGCCTTGCGATGGCGCGGGACGGCGGCATGGCGGTCGGTCTTGATGGGGCGGGGATTGTCATATCGGGCGGTGCGTTCGATGGAACCGAAATCAGCCGGTTGGGGGATAAGCTCCTGATCGCGCCGACGGCGGCGGCGTTTGTGGACCGGAAAACGCTGCTTGTTGCTTCCGGCTCGTCGCAATGCCCGGCATCGCAGTGGAAGCGTGATCTGATGAGCCTTGGAACGACCGGTTCGCTGTGGCGGGTCGACCTGACAAGCGGCAAGGCAGAAACGCTCGCCACTGGTCTGGCCTTTCCCTACGGCCTTGCGCTTTCGCCGGATGGCCGGTCCGTGCTTGTCAGCGAAGCCTGGGCGCATCGTGTCGTCAGGGTCGCGCTTGATGGCGCGCGTCCTGCTGTTTCGCCGGTTCTTCAGGACCTGCCCGGCTATCCCGCCCGGCTTGTTCCTGATGAAGACGGTGGCTACTGGCTGGCTGTCTTCGCGCCGCGCAACCAGCTCGTCGAGTTCGTTCTGAGAGAAAAGGCCTATCGCGAGCGGATGATGGCCGAGGTCGACCCGGAATACTGGGTCGCGCCGTCGCTTGCCATCAAGCAGGGGTTCCGCGAGCCGACGCAGAACGGCGCGCTGAAACTGCTCGGCATCCTCAAGCCGTGGGCTCCAACCTTTTCCTACGGCCTCGTTGTCCGGCTGAATGCCGATGGCCATCCGGTGGACAGTCTGCACAGCCGCGCCGATGGAAACCGGCACGGGATAACCTCGCTCTGCCTGTTCAATGGCACGCTGGTTGCCGGTTCGAAAGGCGCTGGCGAGGCATTGATGCCGACTGCGCAGAAGGCCACGGGAGGAGATGCGTGATGCCGCCTATTCTCGAACTGAAGGGTGCCACCAAGGATTTTCGCGGCGTCTACGCGATCAAGAATATCGACCTGACGCTTCAGGAAGGCGAGGTCCACGCCATTCTCGGCGAAAACGGCGCGGGCAAATCGACGCTGATGAAGGCGCTCGCCGGCGTCCACCACCTGTCTTCGGGCGAAATCCATCTGGCCGGAAAGCCGGTGATGCTGGGTTCCCCCCTCGCCGCGCTGAAGGCGGGCATCGCCATGGTCTTTCAGGAGACCAATCTGGTGGGCTCGATGACGGTTGCCCAGAATATCTATCTGGGCGAGGAGCGATTTCTGAACGGGCTGCGCAAGCTCAATATCCGCGCCAAGCAGTTTCTGATGTCGATGAATTTCGATGTCGAGCCGTCGGCGCTGGTCAGTTCGCTCGGCGCGGCCCAGCGGCAGATGGTGGAGGTGGCGCGCGCCGCCCATCACGCCGCCAAGGTGATCATTTTCGACGAGCCGACGGCAACGCTGACGCCGGAGGAAAAACATCATTTCTTCGGCCTTATCAAACGGTTGCGGGAACGCGGCACGTCAATCCTGTTCATCACCCACGCGCTGGAGGAGGCGTTACAGCTTTCCGACACGATCACCATCCTGCGCGATGGCGAGAAGATCGTTTCCGGACCGACCGACACCTTTACGCGGGAATCGATCATCCGCAATATGGTCGGCCGCGAACTGAGCGGCGAACTCTACGGCGCGCGCAAGGGCCATGAAGTGGCGATCCGCGCGCCGCAGTCGAAAATGCTGAGCGTCGATAATCTCTCCATGGGCAAGATCGTGCGCAACACCTCGTTCAGCATTTATGGCGGACAGGTTACCGGCATGTTCGGTCTGGTCGGCGCGGGGCGGACGGAAACCATGAAAATCGTTGCCGGAGCATTCAAGCGCGACGTCTTTCACGGCGGCGAAGTGCGTCTCAACGGCAAGGCCGTGCGCTATCGCGTGCCGCGCTCGGCCATGCGTGACGGCATCGTCTACGTGACCGAGGATCGCAAGCAGGACGGTTTCTTCGAGACCATGTCGATTGCGGAAAACATTCACATGGGCGCGCTGGCGCGCGGCAATAATCCGTTGTCCGTCGTCTCGATGCGGCAGGCGAAAACGCTGGCCGCCGACTGGACGAAATCGCTCAGCATCCGCGCCATCAACACCTCGTCCAAGGTGATCGAGCTATCCGGCGGCAACCAGCAGAAGGTCGTCATCGCCAAATCGCTGGTGCAGAAGCCGCGTCTGGTGATCTTCGACGAGCCGACGCGCGGCGTCGATGTCGGCTCCATTGTCGAAATTCACGACCTCATCAACCGGCTGGCCGACGAAGGCATCGCGGTGGTGCTGATTTCGTCCTATCTGCCGGAAGTTCTGGCGCTCTCCGACCGCATTCTCGTGACCCGTCAGGGGCAGGTGGTCGAGGAGATGAGCGCCGGAGACGCCACGGAAGACAAGATCATGTACGCCGCCGTTCACTAGAACAAAAACACACCGGAGCCGGCGAACACCCGGCCATCATGTCTGACAGGAGCTGAAACCATGAAACTTGAAAACGGCGACAGCGCTGAATACTGGAAGGGTGCCCGCGAAGGGAAACTGCTTTTCCAGAAGTGTTCGCACTGCGGACAGGTGCAGTTTCCGCCGCGTTATCACTGTGCCGCCTGCTGGCAGGCGGAGCCGGACTGGATCGAGAGCAGCGGCAGGGGCACGGTCGAATCCTTCACCATCGTCCGCCGCGCGCCGCTTCCCGCCTTTCGCGACAAAGTGCCCTATGTGGTGGCCTCGGTGATTGTCGAGGAGGGGCCACGCATGATTGCGGCGATCACGGGCGACAATGCGCTCGAGGTGAAGATCGGCGATGCCGTGACGGTCGATTTTCAGCCGACTGACGAGGGCGAAACGCTGCCGGTTTTCCGCCCGGCGTGAGCTTGGGGTGTGAGCATGGCAAAAGGAGCAAGAGGGGCAGTGTGGCGCCACACTCGCCGCTCTCTCAGGCGTCATCCTCGGGCTTGACCCGAGGATCCAGTCACTGTTGCGGTTACGGTTCGGGTCATAAAGTCGGTAACCGGCGTTGCGAGAGGCGAGGCAAATGGATCCTCGTGTCGAGCACGAGGATGACACAAGCGGTGAGGGTTGCGGTCAACACAAAGGCCGGAATGATGGCAGAAGCTGAAATGCAGGCTTTATCAGCCTTCTGTGATCGTTCCAAACCGGCCCCAAGTTTCCGGAAAACCGCTACTTCCCCTTGAAAACCGGCTTGCGCTTTTCCTTCAGCGCTGCGACGGCTTCCTTGTGGTCGTGGCTGGTGCGCACCAGCGCTATGTGGGAGGACAGCGCATCGAGGTGGGCGTGGAGGTCGGCGTCTTCGGCCTGGTTGACCAGCCGCTTGATGAAGCGGACGGAAAGCGGTGCGGCGGCGGCGATCTGTTCGGCATAGGCGCGCACCTGATCGCGGAATTCATCGTCGGGATAGACATGGTTGACGAGGCCAAGCCTTAACGCTTCTTCCGCATCCACCCAGCGCGCTGTCCAGAACAGGTCGAGCGCTGCCGCCTTGCCGATGATGCGCGGCAGATACCACGCTCCGCCAACGCCGGGGATCAGGCCCATTTTCGCATAAGTTTCGGCAAAGCGGGCCGATGCCGTTGCCAGCCGCACATCGCACATCAGAGCAAGGTCCATGCCGCCGCCGACCGCCGTGCCGTTGACAGCGGCAATCAGCGGCTTGTCGATTTCGGCGACCTTGCGGGCGAGCGACTGGGTATTGGCCGTCATCGCCGCTTTAACCTCAAGCGGCGTCTGTTCGGCCTTGTCCTTGAAGCGGCTGGTATCGCCCCCGGCTGAAAATGTGGTTTCCGCGCCGGTGAAGACGATCGCCTGCACATCGTCGCGGGTCTTGCAGTCCTCCAGCCAGATTACCCACTGGCGGACCATTTCATCGGTAAAGGCATTGCGCTTTTCCGGTCGGTTGAGGGTGAAGGTGGCAACGCCCGCCTCGACCTCGAAGAGAAGTTCGCTATTTTCCAATTCGCTCTCCTGTGCCGCTCAGGCCTGCGGGCGGCGTCTGTAGAGAAATGTCGCCGTCATGCTCTGCACCGTCTCGTCATGCTGGTTGACGAATTCGCGCTTGAACGAAACCACGCCGCGCTCCGGCTTCGAGGTTTCCTTCTTGCTCAGAACCGTCGAACGCATGTGAACCGTGTCGCCGTGCTTGACCGGCTTCATCATCCGCCATTCATCGATACCGATGACCGCCAGCAACGTACCGTCATTGACGCCGCTTGCATATTGCAGGCCGCCCATGATGGCGTAAATCAGCGGCGCATGGGCGATCGGCTCGCCGAAGGGCGTGGTCTTGGCATATTCCCAGTTGGTGTGGACCTCGTTGAAATCGCCTGAAAGACAGGCGAAGTTGACGATATCGGTATTGGTGACGGTGCGGCGCGGCGTTTCCAGCACCTGACCGACCTCGAAATCCTCGAAATATTTGCCTCTTGGTTCTGCGGCCATCCCGTATCTCCTCCTTTGTTCCGTTATCGCGGTTCCGCCGTCAGCACTGCGGTGCAATGGGACGACAGGATGCCGCCTTCGCTGTGGACCACGGCGGCCTTTGCATCCGCGACCTGCCGTTCGCCCGCTTCACCACGCAGCTGGCGTGTGGCTTCGATGAGAGCCAGAAGACCGCCCGCGGCCCCTGCATGGGCATGACTCAACATGCCGCCATGGGTGTTGACCGGCAGTTTCCCACCGATGGCGGCCTCACCTGAGGCGAAGAACGCGCCGCCTTGCCCGCGCGGCACCAGGCCCAGCTCCTCCATCTCGATGATCGGAACGATGCTGAAACAGTCGTAAAGCATGGCCATATCCATGTCGGACGGGCCGAGACCTGCCATCGCATAGGCCGCTTGTGACGATTGTTCCGCGCCGAATTCGGTGAGGCTCGGGGCCGATGTCAGATGTTCATGCGTATGCGCCTGGCCGATGCCGGCCAGAAAGACCGGCGTTCCGGCCATATCGGCGGCGCGCTCCGGCGTGGTGACAATGAAGGCGCCGCCCGCATCGGAGATGAGGCAGCAGTCGAGAACGTTGAGCGGGTCCGAAATCGGCTTGGAGGAGAGCACATCGTCAATGGTGATTTCGGTTTTCATATGGGCGTTGGGATGCAGCAGCGCATGTTTGCGGGTGTTGACCGAAACAGCCGCCATTTCCGCCCGCGTCGTGCCGTATTTTTCCATATAGGCGCGGGCAACCAGCGCATAGAGCGAGGGGATGCCGATGCCGTAGGGCGCTTCGAAATAGGGGTGGCCGACGGCTGAAAGCGCGGAAACCGCCTCGTCGCGCGACATGCCGGTGGCGCGGTTTTCACCGGCGCAGACGAGAACGGTATTGGCCTGCCCGGTCGCAACCGACTGTGCGGCGTGATGCAGCATGACGGCGGGCGATGCACCGCCGACGACCAGCGAACCGCCATAGCGCGGGCTGATACCCAGATATTCCGCCAGAACCGAGCCGAGCATGAAATAGGGTTCGGTAAAGGAATAAGCCGTCAGCAATCCGTCGATATCGCGGTAGCTGATGCCGGCATCGGCAACGGCCCGCATGGCTGCCTGTGCATTGAGGCCGAGCCCGCTCATATGCGGCATGCGGCCGATATCGCTTTCTCCGACGCCGATGATGACGGCGCTGTTTCTGAGGCTCATGCGTTCTCCCCGGGTTTGAAACTGTCAGAGCTGCCGGGCCGCAATCGCGGCCGGATCGTTGCTGCCATACATCGCAAGCTGCGTGCCACGATTTGGCGACGGCAGGACATGATCAGGTTTCTCCTCTTTCTCCTGCGTTGTCCTTGCCACAATCTCCCGCATCCGCGCGGCGCTGGCATCGCCATTGCTAGTTTTTCCCGACACGGGCCAGCGGTCAGCGAATGCACCGGCCCGAACAGAACGGTAGTCACGAGGGAGCCAGGACACATGACATTCAGGGAAGACGCGCTTGCAGGCCGTGTCGCGCTTATCACCGGCGGCGGCAGCGGGATCGGTTTCGGCATTGCAAAGGCCTTCGCGGCGGCGGGCGCGAAACTGGTGCTCGCCAGCCGCAATGCAGAACGGCTTGAAACCGCCATCGGCGAACTGAAAGCCATGGGCGCGGAGGCCATTGCCGTCACCGCCGACGTGCGCAAATTCGAGGACGTCGAAAGCGCGGTGAAGACCGCTGTGGACACGTTCGGGCATCTGGATGTGATGATCGCCAATGCCGCGGGCAATTTCGTCGTGCCGCTTGCCGAAATGTCGCCGAATGCGTGGAAAGTGGTCATCGATATCGACCTCAACGGCACATTCCACTGTGCCAGGGCCGCCTATCTGGAACTGAAAGCCTCGTCTTTCGGCGGCCGGTTTATCGCCATTTCCACCACGCGGGCGTTGGAAGGGTGGCCGGGATGCGCACATGCCGGCGCTGCCAAGGCCGGTATCATGTCTTTGATGCGGACATTGTGCGGCGAGTGGGGGCCGGATGGCATCCGCTGCAACACGATTGCGCCCGGCGCCATCGACGATACCGAGGGCGTGAAGCGCATCTACGAGGAGGCTGGGCGCAAGGAACTGGAACTGTCGTCGATCCCGCTCGGCGAATTCGGCAAGACCTCCGATATTGCCAGTGCCGCCGTGTTCCTGTGCTCAGATGCCGGGGCTTATATCACCGGCGCGGATATCGTCGTCGATGGCGGGCGCAACCGCTCGCGCTCCAGCACCGGCGTCAAAGTCGCGGCAACGGAGGCGGCCGAATGATAAAATCCTGGCCGCATGTCGAAACCGAGCGTCGGGGCGCGGTGCTGATCATCCGTCTCGACAATGAAAAGGCGCGCAATTCGCTGACCCGCGAAATGCGGTTTTCCCTGCGCGATATCGTGCGCGAGATCGAGGACGACCATACGGTGCGCGCGGTCTATCTGACGGCGAAGGGCAAGACCTTCTGTTCAGGCGGTGACCTGCGAATGCTCACCGAAGCGTCAGAGCCATGGCCGGTGCATCGCCGTTTCCAGCATGCGGCGAAACTTTTTCCGCCGCTGTTGCAGTTGAACCGTCCGGTGGTCTGCGGCGTGCGCGGCATGGCGATCGGCGGTGGCATGGGGCTGGCGCTGATGGCCGATCTGATCGTCGTCGGCGAGAGCGCCAAATTCGGCGCCGGGTTCTTTCGCCTCGGCGCGGTGCCGGATTGCCTGACGCTCTACACTCTGCCGCGCACCATCGGTCTGGCGCGCACCCGCAATTTCATCTTCACCAACAGCACCTGGAATGCCGATGAGATCGTCGACAACGGTCTGGCGCTGAAGGTCGTGCCCGATGACGCGGTCGATGCCGAAGGCATGGCGCTTGCCGAACAGCTGGCCGCGGGGCCCGCCGAAGTCATGGGGCTTGCCAAGCAATTGCTGCTGAAATCCTTCGAAAGCAGCGTTGATGAACTGATGGCCTATGAGGGCTTCGGACAGGTTCTGGCGATGAGTTCCGTCGAGTTTCAGGAAGGGCTTCAGGCGCTGATTGAAAAACGCCCCTCCGACCCGATGGGGGCCGCTGCCGCAGCACCCTTCAATGACGGCCTGCCATCGGCCGATGGCGAGAAATAGAAATTCAGGGAGGAGAGCCCCATGAGCGATACGCCGAAGAAACAACCATTCGACATTCTTCCGCATCTCGAAACGCTGAACAAGGACGTGTTGTTCGGTGATGTGTGGGAGGAACCCGGCCTTTCCAAACGCGACCGCAGCCTTGCCACATATGCGATCCTGGCGGCGATGTATCGCACGTCCGAACTGGACCATCATATGCGCCGGGCGCTGGACAATGGCGTCACCGAAACCGAGCTGAAATCGCTGATCACCCATGTCGCCTTTTACGCGGGCTGGCCGTCTGCGATGAATGCCGGACGGGTCGCCGTCGATGTCTTCGAAGACGACGCGGGATCAGAGGCATGAAGGTCGGATATATCGGCCTCGGCGCCATGGGCGGCGCGCTGGCGCGCAGGCTTCTGGTTTCGCGGCCGCTCACCGTCTACGACCTGAATGCCGGTCTCATGACGGATTTCGAAAAATGCGGCGCGACGCTGTCGTCAGGACCGGGGGAGCTGGCGCGTGAATGCGATATCGTCATGCTCTGCCTGCCGCGCTCGGCCAATGTGCGGAGCGTGATTTTCGACGATGGCGGCCTCATCGAAGGGCTTGTGCCAGGCAAGACGATCATCGACCAGACCAGCGGCGATCCGGCCGAGACGCGGGCCATGGCGGAGGAGCTGGCAAAACGCGGCATCGCCATGCTGGATGCGCCGGTCTCCGGCGGCGCCAGGGGCGCGGAAGCGGGAACCATTTCCGTTATGGTGGGCGGCGAAAGGGACGGTTATGAAAAAGCCGTGCCGGTCTTCGATCAGATCAGCCCGAACCACACATATTGCGGGCCCATCGGCAGCGGGCAGGTTCTCAAGCTCATCAACAACACCATCAGCACCTGCAACCGCATCGCACTTCTGGAAGGCGTTGCCGTCGGCCTCAAAAACGGCATCAACATGGAAACCATGACCACGGTGCTGAATGCCGGCGGTGCACGGTCAAAATCGTCCGAAAACCTGTTGCCGGTCCTCACCGAGGGATTGCCGCGCGCGGACTTCGCGCTGGCACTGATGCTGAAGGACCTCAATCTGGCAACGCAGCTTGCCATTGACAGCGGTGCGCCGATGCAGTCCGGACAGTTTGCGCGCGGCCTGCTTCAGCTCTCCGCCAACATGCTGGGCCCGGATGCAAAGATCGACGATATCGCCGATGTCATCGCTGCGCAGGCGGGAACCGGTTTTCCGCCACAAACGTAGTTTTCAGAGGCGCGGGTGGAAGTCCGCGCCTCTGAAGCCGATCGCTAACAATTCGGTTTCTGGAAATCACGAACATCCCACCACTTGCGTCATCCTCGGGCTTGACCCGAGGATCCAGTCGCGGTGGTGGCAGAAAAACGATTGGGCATTGGCTCAGTGTGTCAAACTGGCAATCAGCATCGCGTGTAGAGAGGCATATGGATCCTCGGGTCAAGCCCGAGGATGACGCCTGAGAGAGTGGCGAGCTGTCACCGCCCGAGCGGTCGGAAACCCGCCGACATGCGCTCAGCTGTTCACTGTTCCCAGAAAATCCACGGCTGCCAGTCCCTTGCCTTCGGGACGGACGAAGACCGGGTTGATTTCGGCTTCGACCAGATCCGGCGTTCTCAAGACCATGTCGCCGAATGCAATGGCGGCTTTGACCAGCGCATCGATGTCGGCCTTCGGCGCGCCGCGGAAGCCTTGCAGAACCGTCCAGAGTTTCAGCTTCCTGAGAGCGGCCTCGACCTGTTCCGGCGTGACCGGCAGGGCGAGATAGGTGACATCGCGGTAAAGCTCGATGGCAACACCGCCCGAGCCGATGGACAGTACCGGGCCGAAATCGGTGCCGCGCAGCGAAGACAGAACGACCTCGACCCCGTCGGTCACCATTTCCTGCACCAGAACGCCCATCTCCGGCTTGTCCAGCGTCTTGCGGAAGGCGCTGGCATGGGCATCGACGTCCTCGGGCGTGCGCACGCCGATCTTCACCAGGCCGAGCTCGGTCTTGTGTTCGGCCGCGTCGGGCAGAACCTTGACCACCAGCGGCCAGGTGAGGTCGGCGCAGAGGTCCGCCGCCTTGTCATCCGGACCCAGGATGCGCCATTTCGCAGGGGGAACGGCGCTGTCTTCAAGAAAGACCATCATTTCCTCCCATGTCTTCGGCGGCGACAGGGGCGTCAGGTTCGATGGCGGTGGCGCGATGCCGATATCGGCGAAACGCCTGCGGTCATAGAGCCATTTCAGCGCCCGCATGGTGTTCGACGGATCGTCGGAAATCAGGATGCCCGCCTCCCGATATGCCTGCCGGATCTCGGGATCGACGGTCTCCACTGCCGTGGTGATGATCATCGGCAGGCCGCCCTGTCTGGCGGCATTTCTGAAATCCTCGGCATGATTGACAAGATCGCGTTTGCCGCTCGATGAGAATTGCAGCACGATTGCCTCGGTGCGCGGATCGTCATTGAGGATGGCGAGCGTATCGCGGAACAGGTTGGGATAGGCGCGGATCTGGCCGGTGAGGTCGACCGGATTGGCCTTGCGGGCGAATTCGGGAAGGGTTTCTTCCAGTCGCGCCGCTGCGGCATCGCTGAACGTTGCCATCGGCAGGCCGCGCTCGTCGCTGTGGTCGGCCAGAAGCGCACCGGCGCCGCCGGACAGGCTGACCACGGAGATACCGGATTTCGGATCGTCGGAAACGCGCGGGTCCGGCAGGAAGGAGAGCGCCTCGACGGCAGCCATGGCCTCGCCGAGACTGTCGACCATGATGATGCCGGCCTGATCGAGCACGTCCTGATAGATGGCGTGCGGCGAGGCGATCTTGCCGGTGTGGGAGGCCGTCGCTTCCTGGCCGAAAGCGGAGCGGCCGGTCTTCAGCGCGACCAGTTGAATGCCGCGCGCCCGCGCCCTGGCTGCCAGCGGCAGCAGTCTTGCGGCATCGTCCAGCCCTTCAAGATAAAGCGCCACGACCCTCACATCGTCCTGTTCGATCACCCAGGCGAGTGCATCGAGCGCATCCATGCAGGTTTCGTTGCCGACGCTGACGATATAGGAGCAGCCCAGCCTGTTGCGCTGCAGATAATTGCCGATGGCGCCGGCCAGTGCGCCGCTCTGGCTGATGACGGCAATGTTGGAATGGGTCAGGTCTTCCAGTTCGTAGGCCGCAGCGCCGAAGCTCATCACCGTTCTGGCCTTCACCGCCCAGATGCCCTGTCCGTTTGGCCCGAGCACGTGAACGCCGTATTTGCGCGCGGCTTCCTTCAGACGGCGGGCATTGTCTTTTCCCGTCTCGATCTCCTCGAAACCGGCACTGTAGACAATCGCGCCTGTAATGCCCTTCTGCCCGCATTCCTCGATGATGCCGGGCACCGTTTCGGCCGGCGTGATGATCAGGGCCACATCCGGGACCTCCGGCAGATCGCCGACCGTCTTGTAGGCCTTGTGCCCTTCCACCGCGTCGCTGCTGGGCGTCACCGGGTAGATGCGGCCTTCAAAGCCATGCTTCATCAGATTGGTGACGAGCCGGTTGCGGGGGCCGGGTTTGGGCGAGGCGCCGACAATGGCGATGCTTTGCGGACGGAAAATTCTGTCCAGCGCCGAAACATCGGTCATCGGGCCGGACCCTGTCTGAATATTCATGCTTTCGAAGTCCTCACCTGGTCTCTGGCACGGCTGCGGACGCGCGGCGCAAGGCGCCGTGCCCTGTTGTCTTGCTTGCTGATTGCAGACTTTTCGCAATCGTCATGCCAGTCCTCCCCCTGCCGGTGGTAGCACATGATCAGCCGGTTTCATCGGGGAAATGACCGGGCTGCCAACACAGTGTCGTCGAAGACGCCAGTTTCCCGCCGGTCGTTTCGTTTGGCGGCCCTGTCGCTGTCTGATGCCGGGGCTGCGCCGTCTGGCACCTGTCTTGCACGGCCCGGCTCAGGAGAGACGACAGGAGGAGAAAGACGTGAGCGACCAAAAGCGTGAATATTCGATCTATGAGGCGGTTCCGCAGTTCGGGCGGCTGCGCGACGACGTTCTTTACAATGATGTCTGGAAGCAGCCGGAGCTCAGCCCCCGCGACCGCTCGCTTGTGACCTGCGCCGTTCTTGCCGCGCTCGGTCGGAATGAGGAGCTGAAGCATCATTGTGGCGTGGCCGTGAAAAACGGCGTGAGCGCGGACGAATTGCGGGGCATGGTCGTGCAACTGGCTTTCTATGCGGGCTGGCCCGCCGGGGTGAATGCGGCCAAGGCCGCCATGCCGGTGTTTGAAGCTGCGGACAATGTGTCGCAAGAGCCGTGAAATCCCTCTTTCGGCGCGAAGTGCAGTTGTCACTGCGGCGTCGGTTCTGTCATTGGCACGATGTTTGCGAGCAGACAGCAATCTTGTTCAAGGCCGCGGTCGGGAGGCGCCGGGGCTGGACGGACGGATACATGAACACGGGAGGAGCGCGTGTCCCTGATTGAAAGACTGCTGGGCCGTATGGCGCTGGCTTTGATGTGGCTGGCGGCCTTCTGCCTGGTGGCGATGGCGCTGCAAGTCACGGCAGATGTGATCGGAAAATACTTTTTCAACAGGCCGATCCCCGGGACGGCCGAAATCGTCGCGCGTTATTACATGCTGGCGGTCGTGTTTCTGCCGCTGCCCTTTGCCGAACTGCGCAACAGCGGCATTTCGGTCGACCTTTTCTACAACATGTTCGGTCGCCGGCTGCGGCGTTCAACGGTCATTTTTGCCTATCTCGGACAATTGGCCTTTTTCGGAATGCTCGCCTACCAGTCCTCGCTGGATGCGGTCGATTCCTTCCAGAAACTCGAATTTCTCGACGGTCAGGCGAAAATCTTTATCTGGCCCGGCACATTCTTCCTGCCTCTGGGGCTGTGGCTTGTGTCGGCGGTCAGCCTGCTGCGCATTTTCCAGACCTGTCTTTTGAGCGACTGGGAACAGGTCGTCAATTTCCAGCCGACCGCCGATGAGTATCACCCTGCGCAGGATATGTCCTGATGGATAGAGTAACGATTGGTATTATCGGTGTCGTCGCAGCGCTCGGGCTTATCGGCCTGCGCGTGCAGGTCGGCGTCGCGCTTGGCATTGTCGCGTTCTTTGGCATTGCCGCCATCACCAGTATCGGCGCGGCATGGGGCATTCTGGCGGCGATCCCGTCGAATTTCATTGCGCAGTGGAGCCTTTCGGCCGTGCCGATGTTCCTGTTGATGGGCTATATCGCCGCGCAGGCCGGGCTGACGAAGGGGCTTTTTGAAAGCGCCCGCATTTTCGTCGGGCGCGTGCCGGGCGGGCTAGCATCGGCCACGGTGGTGGCATCGGCGCTGTTTGCCTCGGCGTCGGGCTCCAGTGTTGCCACAGCCGCCGCCTTTTCGCGCATCGCCGTGCCGGAAATGATGAAGGCGAATTACAAGCAGTCGCTGGCAACCGGTTCCGTCGCTGCCGCCGGAACGCTCGGCTCGCTGATCCCGCCGAGCATCCTTCTGATCGTCTATGGCATCTTCACCGATACCTCGATCGGCGGGCTGTTCGTCGGCGGACTGTTGCCCGGCCTTTTGTCTGCGGTCGCCTATATCTTCATGATCACCTTGCGCTGCTGGCTCGATCCGACGCTGGCGCCTGTGCGCGAGGGTAACCATACGCGGGCGGAAAAATGGGCCGCCTTTCACGATATCTGGCCGCTGCCGACCCTCATTCTCGGTGTTCTCGGCGGCATTTTCATCGGGGTGTTCTCGCCGACCGAGGCTGGCGCGATCGGCGCCTGCCTGGCCGCCGCCATTGCCCTTTTGCGCGGAACATTCAGCCGGAAAATGTTCTGGCGCGCGCTTTACGAGACGGCGGAAGGCACGGCGACGATTTTCATCATTGCCGTCGGTGCGACGATGTTCGCGGTGTTTCTCGGCCTGTCCTCGCTGCCGAACGTTCTGTCGGGCATCATGCTGGCGCATGTCAGCTCGCCGATTGCGATCATCGTCGCGATTGCGGTGCTTTACGTGATCCTGGGCATGTTCGTCGACAGTGTATCGATCATGCTTCTGACGATCCCGATCGTGCAGCCCATTCTCTCAGGCCTTGGCGTCGACATGATCTGGTTCGGCATCATAGTCATCAAACTGCTCGAGATCGGCATGATCACGCCGCCGGTCGGGCTCAATGTCTATGTTATCCGCAGTGCATTGGGGTCCAGCATCTCGCTGGCCGAAGTCTTCAAGGGGGCCGCATGGTTCATCCTGACGGACATCGTCACCCTCACGCTGCTGATCCTGTTCCCGGCAATCACGCTTTTGCTGCCGGGAATCATGAAGTGACGTGCATGCGTAACGGTTAACTTCGTTCAAGAGGAGGAGAACGAAATGAAATTGAAGTCTTTACTGGCAACCTGTGTTGCCGCCGGGATCGGCCTTGGGGCAGTGCCGGCGTCCGCCGAGACCTTCCGGGCCGCGACCTGGAATGCCTCAGGCTCCATGAATGACCGGTTCCTGACCGATTTCGCCAATCTGGTGAAGGAATACAGCGACGGTTCGGTTGAATTCGAAGTCTTTCCGGGCGGTGTTCTATTCCCGGCCGATGGTTCGCTGCAGGGTATTTCATCGGGCGTGGCCCAGCTTGCCAATATCACGGCAGCCTATATCCCGTCGGACCTTCCGGTCGATGCGGTCGCATCCGACATGTCGTTTCTGGCCGACGACCAGCTGGCCCTGGCCTTTGCCAAGACCGAGGTGACGTTCTTCAACAAGCAAATGCAGGAAGAACTGGCCAAGAAAAAGGGCATCGTGTTCGTGACGAGCTTCTCGATCGGCATCTACTATCCGATCTGCGGGTTTGACCTGAAGGATATGTCGGGGCTGGATGGCAAGAAGGTGCGCACCAGCTCGTCGGCTCAGATTGACTTCATCGGGCAATATGGCGGCGTGCCGGTCAGCGTTCCCGGAACCGAGATCTATACCGGTATCCAGCGCGGTTCGCTCGATTGCGCGCTGGGCGATCCGCTGTTCCTGACTGAGTTCTTCAAATTGTCCGAAGTTGCAAAGTCGGTCTATCAGCTGCCGCTCGGCTCCAACGCCAATGGCGGCTATTATGTCAATCAGAAGTTCTGGCAGGATCGCACGCCGGAAGAGCGCCGCGATATCCTGCATGCGCTTTCGCGCGCGACGGCGGCCTCGATGATCGACTACGGCAAACGGGTCGATGCGGCATGGGAAACGTCAAAGAAAGACGGCGTTGCGCTCAACGCGCCGACGGCGGCGGATGAAGATGCGCTTGCGGCTTTCAAGGAGAAATTCGTCGCTAACCTGCCGCAGATGGAGATGGAAAAGCGCGGCATTTCCGATCCGACCGAGCTGATCGACGAAATGCAGGCGGCGATGGACAAGTGGAAGACGCTGCTTGCCGGGATCGATCGCAACAATGTCGACCAGGTGACACAGCTGCTCGATGAGCAGATCTTCGACAAGGTCGATGTCGATACCTACGGCGTGAACTGAACCGCCAGATATTGTCCGGCGGGCAGTTCGCCCGCCGGACAGCCTGCCTTCAACCGATGAACGGACGAGAAAATGACTGATACCGCGCCCTCGCATGGCTACCGCTACCCCGAGGTGGCGCTTCTGATCGACGATGAATGGATTGCCGACCGGCCTGCCTGCCACCATGTTCAAAATCCCGATGACGAGACGATCCTCGGACCCGTTCCCGGTGCGACGGACGACGATTTCGACCGGGCGCTTGCGGCCGCGCAGCGCGGTTTCGATATCTGGCGAAAAGTGCCGCCGCAAAAGCGCGCCGACCTGTTGCACCGGGTGGCCGCAATCATGCGTGAGCGCGCCGACGAGATCGCCCCTGCCATCACGCTCGAACACGGCAAGCCGCTTGCCGATGCCCGTGCCGAAGTCGTCCGCTCCTCGAGCTTTCTCGACTGGGATGCCGAACAGCTTTTGCGCAATTACGGCCGGGTGGTGCCGACCGAACATCCCAACTACCAGTTCGTCGTGCGCGAGCCGGTGGGGCCGGTCGCCGCGTTCACGCCGTGGAATGTCCCGGTCAGTGCGGCAGGCCGGAAGCTTTCTGGTTCGATTGCCGCCGGCTGCTCGGTCATCATCAAGCCCGCCAGCCAGACGCCTGCCTCGACCTGCCTTCTGGCACAGTGCTTTCTGGATGCCGGCCTGCCGAAAGGCGTGCTTCAGGTCATCCATGGCCGTTCCTCGCAGGTGTCCGAACGGCTCATCCTGTCGCCCGTCATCAAGATGATCACGCTGACGGGCTCTGTCGATGTCGGCAAGCAGTTGACCCGGCTGGCGGCCGAAGGCGTCAAGCCGGTGCTGATGGAACTCGGCGGCCATGCGCCGGTGCTGATCGGCGAGGATGTCGATCCGGCTGCCGTCGCAGCCCTTGCCGTTGGCGGAAAATTCCGCATGGCCGGTCAGCTCTGCGTTTCGCCGTCGCGGTTTCTCGTCCACCGCAAGGTCTATGACGATTTCGTCGGCGCCTTTGCAGAGGGTGCGTCGAAGCTCAAGGTCGGCGGCGGCTTCACCAAGGGGGCGGAAGTCGGCCCGCTGGTCAACGAGCGCCGGATCGAGACCATGGACAGGCTGGTCGGCGACGCCGTGAAGCGCGGGGCGCGGATCGCGACCGGCGGCGAGCGGGTCGGCAATCGCGGCTGGTTCTATGCGCCGACCGTGCTGGCCGACGTTCCACTCGATGCCGAGGTGATGCATGAGGAGCCTTTCGGCCCGATTGCGCCCTGCATGCCGGTTGCCGACATGGACGAGGCGCTTTCAATCGCCAACGATATCGAGGTCGGGCTGGCCGGCTATGTGTTCACCAATGATGTTGAGACGGCCGACCGGCTTTCGAACGAGCTGCAATGTGGCTCGGTCGCGGTCAACCTCTTCACCAGTCCCGGTGCGGATGCGCCCTTCGGCGGCCACAAGGAAAGCGGTATCGGCGTCGAGGGCGGCATGGAGTCGCTCGATTCCTACACCGTCTCCAAAACCATCACCCACCGCCGCGTGCGTATCTGAAGATCACGTGTCTTTCAGGAAAACGCTTGTATGCGAAACCGACATGTCCCGCTGAGCTTCAGCGGGACTTTTTGTTTTCCCGGCTGGTGTCATGCCCGGGTCTGCCCGGTTTGGAGATCCAACCCTCATTTCGACGTTCGGCTGACCACGGCCTTACCCACTTGTGTCATCCTCGGGCTTGACCCGAGGATCCATGCACGTACCGACACGCGACGTCGGGTGCAGGTTTGATGGCTTGTTCCACAATCACAATCGTCTTTCATGCCGCCACCGAGATTGGATCCTCGGGTCAAGCCCGAGGATGACGCCTGAGAGAATGGCGAATGCGGCGATCATCCCACACGACTTGGGTTTACCGGGCAGCACCAAATCAAAACCGGACATAACGCCCGGGCAGGGCGGCAATAGCGCGACCCAACCCATTGGCACGCTGATTGCGGATGCTTCCTCGTCTGCGCTGACCGGCCCTCTGCCGGTTGAATGGAGGAAGGAGCATTCATGGCCGACACTGATCACCTGCCATATCGGAAACTGCCGCTGGCAGCGGCCGGAAAAGGCTTCGGGCTGCTTTCCGGCGTGAAAGTCGTCGATGTGACATCGTCGGTGGCCGGACCCTATGCCAGCATGCTGCTTTCCGATTTCGGCGCGGAGGTCATCAAGGTCGAACGTCCCGAAGGCGACGATGCGCGCCAGTGGGGGCCGCCCTTTCTGGATGGGCAGGCGCTGTGGTTTACAGCCATGAACCGCAACAAGAAAAGCGTTGTGGTTGATGCACGCTCGGAAGCGGGCAAGGCGGCGTTTCGCAAGCTCGTATCCGAGGCGGATGTTTTCGTGACCAACCAGCCGCCATCGGTGCAGCGCAAGCTCGGGCTTGATTACGAAACCCTGCGGGCCGTGCGCAAAGACCTTGTTTTTGTTTCGATTACCGGTTTCGGCCTGACCGGCGAACGCGCCGATCTGACCTGTTACGACCTGATCGCCGAAGGCTATTCCGGCATCATGGATATCACCGGGGCCGCCGACAGCGCCCCACAGAAAATCGGTGCGCCAGCGGCAGATATGCTGGCCGGGCAGGATGCCGCGATGGCCGTGATGGCAGCTCTTTTCGACCGTCAGCGCAGCGGTGTCGGCCGCAAGATCGATATCAGCATGGTCGAGAGCATGACCCGGTTTTTAAGCTGCCGGATTTCATCCTATCTCGGCTCCGGCGAAGTGCCGAAACGCTCGGGCGGCACCGACAGCGTGATCGCCATTTACCAGCCCTTCGATACGGCCGACAAGCCGATGAATCTCGGCCTTGGCTCAAATCCGGTCTGGGCGCGGTTCTGGGAGGCCGTCGGCGATCCCGCCTATGGCGCCGATCCGCGCTTTGCCACCAACGCCGATCGCCGTGTCTGCCGGGCGGAAATCGTCAGCCATATTCAGGACATTCTGAAAACCCGCAGCCGCAATGCGTGGCTGGATATTTTTGCCGCAGCGCGTGTGCCCGCCGGTCCCATCAATCAGGTGGATGAGGTGGCCCATGACGGCGAACTTCAGGAGCGCGGGCTTTTCTACACATTGAAGGATGAGGACACCGGGCGGCTTGTCCCGCAGATCGGCCTGGGCATTCGCATTGACGACGAGGCGAGCTTTGCGCGCAGCGCACCGCCGGAACTGGGACAGCACACAGACGAAGTTCTGGGAATGGCGGTGGAAACCGAAAACGCGCGCGAAACCGCGAAAAACGAATGAAGATGGAGGTGCAGCATGGCGGCTGAATTCAAGGAAATTCTCTATAGCGAAGACGGTCCGGTCGGCACGATCACGCTCAACCGGCCGGATGACGGCAACATGTTCACCGAAACCATGTGCCACGAAATCCGCGATTGCATTGAAATGATCCGGCGTGAAACCCGCACCCGTGTCGTGGTTCTGACCGGGGCGGGCGACCGGTTCTTCTGCATCGGCGGGCGCAAGGACGGCATGGAGAAGACCAAACTCTATGCCGGTGTGCTGCCGACGCTGGAAATGTATGAGGCCATCGACCGGTTGCAGAAACCGGTGATCGCCTCGGTCAACGGTTTTGCCGTCGGCGGTGGCAATGTGCTGCAGATGGTCTGCGATGTCACAATTGCCAAGGAAAGCGCGGTCTTCAGGCAGGTCGGACCGATGATGGGCTCCTTCGATGCCGGTTACGGCACCTGGTATCTGGAAGACCTCGTCGGCAAGAAGCGCGCCAAGGAAATCTGGTTTGCCAACCCGAAAATATCGGCTGTTGAAGCCAGGGACATGGGCCTCATCAACCGCGTGGCGCCGGACGACCAGCTTGCCGAAAAAACACGGGAATTCGCGCTGGAGATTGCCGATCGCGGCGCTTTCGCGCTGGCCTCGATCAAGGGGGCCTTCAATGCCCGCCATGGCGGCGTCAGCGGGCTGTCGCGCGTCACCCACGACCTGCTTTTGAGCCAATATCTCGGCACGGACGAGGCCAATGAACTGGGCGCGAGCTTTGCCGAACGGCGCAAGCCCGACCCTGAAAAATTCGGCCACTGAGGAGGGCTCTATCCTATGCGACCCTTTCTCACCCTGCACGATCCCGCAACCGCGCGCGGCTATTACGACAACGGCCTGTGGCACGGGGAAACCTTCTATCATCTGATGGCCCGGCACGCGGCGATGCGGCCGGATGACCATGCGCTGCGCGACGGTCGTCTCCGGCTCGACTGGCGGGCGCTGAAAACCCGCGTCGATGCCTTTGCCGACGACCTTCGCAATCAGGATATCGTCGCCGGAGACCGGATATCGCTGTGGATGTCGAACCGGATCGAGGCGGTGATCGCCTTTCTCGGCTGTTCCCGCGAGGGCGTCGCCTGCAATCCGTCGCTGCACCGAAGCTATACCTGCGGCGAGATCATCGAGCTGTTGCAGGAACTCGGCGTGAAAGCGCTGGTGACGGAACCCGGCTGGGGCGCGGACCGGGCGTCGAAGGATTTCGACGCCATGCTGAAGGATGTCAGCACGCTGACGAAACTCTATACGCCGGATGACTTTCCGACCGAAACCATCGCGGCCGAGCCCGAGCCGCATGCCAATCCGGACAGCATCGCCTATCTCGCCTTCACCTCGGGTACGACCGGGCGGCCGAAATGCGTGATGCATTCCTCAAACACGCTTCTGGCCAATGCCCGCGATCTGGCGCGCGACTGGAAGCTCGATCTCAATTCCGTCATTTTGTCGCTCAGCCCGCTGTCGCATCACATCGCCTGGGTGGCGATGGCGCAGTGGCTGGTCTCAGGCGGCGAGCTTGTCACCGACGATCCGCCGAAAGACGTCTCGCGGCTGGACTGGATCGTCGAGACCGGCGCCACCTATGTGATGGGCGTTCCGACCCATGCGATGGATATCCTGGCCGAGCAGAAAAAACGCGGCATGGCGCGCATGGGCAATGTCCGCACCTTTTATATGGCGGGTTCCCCGATCCCCGAAGTCGTCGCCAAGGCCTTTGTCGATCAGGGCATCGCGCCGCAGAACATTTACGGCATGACCGAGTGTTCGTCGCATCAATATACCCATCCCGACGATCCGCCGGAAATCTGGGTGTCCACCTGCGGGCGCGGCGGACCGGCCTATTCGGTGAAGATATGGGACGTTGAAAACCCCGACAGGGAGCTGCCGCAGGGCGAAACCGGCGAAATCGGCGGCAAGGGCGCGGCGATGATGCTTGGCTATTACGGCAATCAGGCTGCGACCGAAAAGACCTTCAATCGCCACGGCTATCTGATGTCGGGCGACCTCGGTTCCTTCGATGAACACGGCAATCTGCGTATTGAGGGCCGCGCCAAGGATCTCATCATTCGCGGCGGCCACAATATTCATCCCTCACGGATCGAGGCGCTGGCTCTGACCCACCCGACGGTCGAGAAAGCTGCGGCCTTCGCCGTGCCGGACGAGCGGCTGGGCGAAAGGGTCTGCCTTGCCATTATCGGCGATATCGCTGCGGCGGAGATGCTGGCGCATCTGGCCGCCGAGGAGCTTTCCAAATACGACATGCCCGAATGGTTCCTGTCGGTTGAAAGCCTGCCGCTGACGGCAAGCGGGAAAATCCTGAAGCGCGAGCTGACGGAGATGGTCAAACGCGGCGAGCTTGCACCGGAACAGGTGCGCTATACCGCCCCCAAGGCATCGTGAGGGGGAGGACGATATGACCGTTGAACTGAAAAAGGACGGGCCGTTCGCGGTCCTCACCCTCAACCGGCCGGAAGCGCTCAACGCGCTTTCCTTCGCCATCCTCCGCCAGATCGGCGAAGCGCTGGACGAGGTGGCGGCGATGGAGGGCATTCGCGCACTGCTGATCACCGGCGCGGGCGAAAAGGCGTTCTGTGCCGGGGCCGATATCAAGGAATTGCGCAACCGCGCGCTCATCGACCAGAAGCGCGGGGCCGAACTGGGGCAGGCGGTGTTCGCCAGGCTCGATACGCTGCCGGTTGCCTCCGTGGCGCTGGTCAATGGCTATGCCTTTGGCGGCGGGGCGGAACTGGCGCTTGCCTCGACCTTTCGTCTGGCATCGTCGAACGCGGTGTTCGGCCTGCCGGAGATCAAGCTCGGCCTCATTCCCGGCTATGGCGGCACGCAGCGCCTGCCGCGCCTGATCGGCGAAGGACGGGCGCTCGAAATCATCATGACCGGCCGCAATGTGAAGGCCGATGAAGCCGAGAAGATCGGTCTCGTCAACGCCGTCGTCGATGGCGATTTGTTGGAAGCGGGCCGGGAATTTGCCGGCCGGTTCACCCGTTACAGCCTGCCAGCGCTGGAATTTGCCCGTCAGGCGGTGCGCCGGGCCGGCGATCTGCCGTTTGCCGAAGGGCTGCGCGTGGAGGCCGACCTGTCGACGCTCGCCTATCGTCTGGGCGATGCGGAAGAGGGCATGGCGGCATTCGAGGAAAAGAGAAAGCCGGAGTTCAAGGATGGCTGAAGGACAGATCATCGTTACCGGTGCGTCGAAAGGCATTGGCGCGGCCATCGCCGCCGAACTTTCCCGGCGCGGATTTTCGGTCGTCGCCCTGTCGCGTTCGGGTGAGGCACCGGCCGGTCGCGCCGTGGTCTGCGACGTGACCAATGAGGGCGATGTGAAACGGGCCTTTGGAGAAATCGCCGCCGCGGGGCCGGTTGCCGGTCTCGTCAACAATGCCGGTATTCATATCGGCGGGCCGATTGCCAGCCTGACGACGGAAAGCTTCAACAAGACCATCGCGCTCAACACCACCGCTGTCATGGTCGCCGCCCGCGAGGTGTTTCCGCTTATGGAGAAAAACGGCGGCACCATCGTCAATATCGGCTCGTTCTTCGACAAGCTCGGCGTGCCGGACAATCTCGCCTACTGCGCTTCAAAGGCGGCGGTGGCGGCAATGACACGCTGCATGGCGGTCGAATGGGCGAAGCACGGCATCCGGGTGATGAATGTCGCACCCGGCTATATCGAGACCGATCTCAACCGCGATTATCTCGCCCGCGAAAAGGTCAAGGCGTGGATGGCAAGCCGCATCCCCGTTGGCGCGCCGGGCAAGGCCGAAGACGTGGCGAAGCTCGTCGGCTCGATCTTCTCCGAGCAGATCGGCTTTCTGACGGGCGAAACCATTTACATCGACGGCGGACAGGGGATGAACCACTGATGAACCTTATTGAAAAGGTGGCGGCGGCCCGCAACTGGAATGACGACGAACGGCAGGTGCTGGAACAGGTGCAGCGCATGACCGACGCGGTGATTGCGCCCAATGCCGAACACACCGACGAGACCGGGGAATTTCCCTGGAAAAATGTCGAGGCGATCAACGCGCTGGGGCTGAACGCGATTTTCGTTCCGGAGGCATTCGGCGGCATGCCGATGTCCTACAAGCTCTATCTGGAAATCGTGTCGATCATTTCCGAAGCCTGCGCCGCGACCGGCATCATCTACGCCACCAATTACCACGGCATGAAGCCGCTGATCGATTTCGGCAATGACGAGCAGCGCGCTCGCCTGCTGCCGAAAATCGCCGAGGGTGGGCTTGGCGCGCTGGCGATCACCGAGCCGACGGCGGGCTCGGATGCGACCGGCATGAAGACGAGCTTCACCGAGGATGGCGACGACATCGTCGTCAAGGGCT
Organism: uncultured Martelella sp.; assembly: GCF_963677965.2. Taxonomy (NCBI): domain Bacteria; kingdom Pseudomonadati; phylum Pseudomonadota; class Alphaproteobacteria; order Hyphomicrobiales; family Aurantimonadaceae; genus Martelella; species uncultured Martelella sp. The sequence continues at coordinate 664,646 of NZ_CAXXFM010000001.1, read as the reverse complement.
CGAAAGTCTTCATCACCAATGGCGATGTTGCCGACCGCATTCTGCTGTTCGGCAAATGGGCGGGCATTGACGATGCGAAGAAGGCGATTTCGGTGCTGATCCTGGAAAAGGGGATGGAGGGCTTCAGCGTCATCGGCAAGGAGAAGAAGATGGGCCATCACGGCTCGTCCACCTGCGCGCTCGCCTTCGACAATATCCGCGTGCCGCGCGCCAATCTGATCGGCAATCCCGGCGACGGGCTTGCGATCCTGCTGGCCTCGCTGAACAAGTCGCGGCCCTCCGTTGCCGCCCATGCGCGCGGCATCGCCCGTGCGGCGTTCAAGGACATGGTGTCCTACGGCAATGAACGGGTGCAGGGCGGCAAAAAGATCATCGAGTTTCAGGGCAACCAGTTCACGCTTGCCGATCTTGCGGGCGAACTGGCGATGGTGGAGCGCTGGATCGATTACGTCGCCGATATCGTCGATGGCGGCGGCAAGGACTTTGGCATGGAAGCATCGCTGGCCAAACTCAGGGCCTCCGATCTCGCCATGAAGATGACGACCGAATGCGTGCAGTTTTACGGCGGTTACGGCTATTGCCGCGATTATCGCGCCGAACGGCTGATGCGCGACGCCAAGATCACCCAGATCTGGGAAGGCACCAATCAGGTTCACCGCCAGCTTATCGGACGGAGTTTCAGGGAAAAATGACGGATATCAGGAAAGTCGCCATCTGCGGCGCAGGCGGAACGATGGGTGCGGGCATTGCTCTGGTGGCAGCGCGCGCCGGGTTCGAAACCTGGTGCTTCGACATGGCGCCGGAAGGGCTTGAGCGCTCCCGCAAGGCGGCGGAAAAATTCTTCGCCAAGTCGGTCGAGCGCGGCAAGATGAGCGAAGAAGACCGCGCGGCGGCGCTTTCGCGCATGCACGACACCACCGAGCTTGCCGATCTCGCCGATTGTGACCTGATCATCGAGGCGATTTTCGAGAATCTGGACGTCAAGCGCGAGCTGTTCGGCAAACTGAACGGCATCTGCAAGGCGGAAACGATCTTCGCCTCCAACACCTCGACGCTGTCGATCACGGAAATCGCCGGTGGTTCGGGCCGCTCCGACAAGGTGGTGGGGATGCATTTCTGCCTGCCCGCGCAGGTTATGAAGCTGATCGAGATGTCGCGCGGCATCAACACATCCGACGAGACTTTCTCAACCGCCTGGGCCTGGACGCAAGCCGCCGGGCAGGTGCCGGTGGAAACCCAGGACAAGCCGGGCTTCATCCTCAATGCGCTGCTGGTGCCGTTCAACAATGACGTCATCCGCGCCATCGAGGCCGGGCTGGCGACGCCGGAGGATATCGACACCGCGATCAAGGCCGGGCTTGGTTACAGGATGGGGCCCTGCACGCTGCTCGACCTGATCGGCCTCGATACGCAAATCCGGCTTGGCGAAGCTTTCTACCCGATCACGTTGGACAAACGCGCCGCCGTGCCGCCGCTTCTGCGCCGCATGGTGGCCGCCGGAAAGCTCGGCAACAAATCGGGCGAAGGTTTTCTGACCGGCCTGACGCGGGAAAAGGCGACGGCCGCGCCATCCTTCACCATCCGCAAGGCCAGTGAAAGCCGGTCCTTCCCGGAGGGCGACGCTTTTCTCGCTGCGGGCGGAGATGATGGCGCGGTGACGGTGCATCTCGGCGGCGGCTTTGCGCCGGACCTGTCGAAAACCGCTGTGCTTGTCGAACTCGATACCGAATGCCTTGGCGTCCACACCGGCGAGGATATGGGGCGCGAAGGCTCCAATGCGGTCGGTTTTGCCCGCTATCGCAACGGCAATGATGCACCGTCGAACCTGATCGAGATCGTGCGCCAGCCGAGCACGGATGAGGCCGCGCTCGATGCCGCCCGCGCCGTGTTCGAAGCGGCCGGTTTCGAAACGGTGGTCTGCGCCGACCAGCCGGGCCGGATCATCGACCGACTGGTGCGCCCGAAATATAACGACGCGCTGCGCTTCCTCGATGAGGGGCTCGCCAGCGCCGCCGATATGGACAAGACCTGCTCGATGGGCCTTGGCTATCCCGACGGGCCGGTAGAACGGGTGACGCGCGGCGGTCTGGCCCGCCATTTCGACGTGACCAACGCCATTTACGCCATGACCGGTCAGCCGGGCTATGCGCCTGCGCGTGCGGCGGTGGTTGCAAAAGCGCGGGCAGACTGAGCGATGATGGACGGCGCGCTTTCCGGTATAAAGGTTCTCGATTTCTCGACCCTCCTCCCGGGACCCTTGGCAACCTTGTTCCTGGCCGATGCCGGGGCCGAGGTTGTCAAGGTCGAGAATCCCGCGCGCGGCGATGAAATGCGCCATTATTCCCCGCGCTGCGGTGAGGACAGCGGCAATTTTCATCTGCTGAACCGCGGCAAGAAAAGCGTCGCGGTCGACCTGAAATCGCCGGAGGGGAAGGAAAGTCTGACTGCCCTCCTGAAACAGGCCGATATCCTGGTCGAGCAGTTCCGTCCCGGCGTGATGGCGCGGCTCGGGCTTGGCTATGACGATGTGCGGGCCATCAACCCCGCCATCATCTATTGTTCGATCACCGGCTACGGCCAGACGGGCAATATGCGAAGGGCAGCGGGGCACGATCTCAACTATCAGGCGATGACCGGGCTTCTGGCGCTGAGCCACGGGCCGCAATCCGCGCCCGTGGTTCCCCCGGCGCTGATTGCCGATGTGGCGGGCGGAACCTATCCGGCGCTGGTCAATATTCTGACGGCGCTCTATCGCCGCGCGCGGACGGGCGAGGGGGCCTATCTCGATATTGCCATGGCCGAAAGCCTGTTTCCCTTCACCTACTGGGCAATGGCGGACGGAAAATTCGGCGGCGCGTGGCCGGGCAATGGCGATGCGCTGGTGACCGGCGGCACCTGCCGATACCGGCTTTACCCGACAGCCGATGACCGGCTGGTCGCGGCTGCTCCCATCGAACAGGCGTTCTGGGAGCGTTTCTGCGAGGCGATCGGGCTGGAACCTGCCTTGCGCGATGACACGGTGGACCCGGACGCGACGCTGGCGCAGATCAACGCGTTGATCCGCAGCCAGACGGCAGAACACTGGCAGGCGGTTTTCAGTGAGGCGGACTGCTGCTGCACCGTCGTCGCCACGCTGGAAGAAGCGCTGGAGGACCCGCATTTTGCCGAGCGCGCCGTTTTCAGCCGCAAGATTGCGCTGCCGGACGGCAAAAGCGAAAGCGCCCTGCCGTTGCCGCTTGCAACCGGCCTTCGAGCCACGCCGTCAGACATGCCGCACGCACCGCGTCTGGGTGAAAATATGTCCGGTCCCGCACCCCTGTCCTTCGCGAAAACCGAGGAGCATGAGGGATGAAGGCCGTTATTGTCGATGCATTCACGCCTTTCGACAAGGCGCGGATCGGGAAACTGCCCGATCCCGTCGCAGGTCCCGGCGAGGTGGTGGTGGATGTCGAGGCTGTCGATGTCAATTTTCCAGACATTCTCTATATCGAGGGCAAATATCAGAACAGGCCGGCCTTTCCGTTTTCGCCCGGCCTTGGCGCGGCGGGACGCATCGCCGCGCTCGGCAGCGGCGTCGAGGGTTTTTCCATCGGCCGGAAGGTTCTGGTTCTGCCGCACTACGGCGCCTATGCCGAAAAGGTGAAGGCGCCCGCCGCCTGTTGCTTCGCCATGCCGGACGATATGCCGTTTGAAGAGGCGGCGGCTCTGGGCCTTGTCTACCAGACGGCCTATTTCGCACTGACCGCGCGCGCGATGCTGGAAAAGGGCGAGACGGTGCTGGTGCTCGGCGCATCCGGCGGCATCGGCATGGCGGCGGTTTCCCTGGCCAAAGCGCTGGGTGCCGGAAAGGTTATCGCCGCCACGCGGGGCGAGGAACGCAGCGCATTCGCCAAAGGGCTCGGCGCCGACGTGACGGTCGATTCCGCAATGGACAATCTGCGGGATGGCCTGCGCGAGGCCGTTTACGCGGCCACGGATGGTCGCGGTGTCGATGTCGTTATCGATCCGGTGGGCGGCGCGCTGAATGCGGCGGCGCTCAGGGCCATGGCATGGCAGGGGCGGATGGTCGTCGTCGGTTTTGCCTCCGGCGAAATCCCGAAGATCGGCGCGAACTACCTGCTGGTGAAAAACATCGCGGTCAGCGGCCTTCAGTGGACAGATTATCGCGATCGCCAGCCGGAAAAAATGCGCGCGGCGCAGGCTGAGATCTTCGCATTCTGGCGCGAGGGGAAACTGCGGCCCGCCATCACCGGTACATTTCCGCTCGAACGCTATGGCGAGGCGCTTGGCGCGATCAGCCGCGCCGGCGCGCGCGGTAAATTCATCCTGACAATTCGAGACAATTGAGGCCGGACCATCATGACCGCTATCGAAACCACAGCGACCATCGGCGTTATCGGAGCCGGCACGATGGGGGCTGGCATCGCCCAGCTCGCCGCCGCCGCCGGCCACCCGGTGCTGCTGTTTGATGCGAAGGAGGGCGCGGCTGCGACCGGCAGGGAACGGATGGTCGCCGGTCTGAAAAAGCTCATCGCGCGCGGCAAGATCGACGCGGCAAAGGCCGATGCGATCATCGACAGGGTCCAGCCGGTCGCGACCATGGAGGCGCTGGCGCCCGCCGCACTCGTGGTGGAGGCGATTGTCGAAGACCTCGATATCAAGCGAAAGCTCTTTGCCGCGCTGGAGGATGTCGTCGCGCCGGAGGCCATTCTGGCGACCAATACGTCATCCATATCGGTCACCGCGATTGCCCGCGATCTGAAACAGCCGGGCCGTTTTGTCGGGATGCATTTTTTCAACCCGGCAGTCATCATGAAGCTGGTCGAGGTGATTTCCGGCGTTGCGACATCGAAGGAGGTTGCCGAAACCGTGTTCGCGACGGCGGAAAACTGGGGTAAGATCGCCGTCCATGCGAAGTCGACCCCCGGCTTTATCGTCAACCGGGTTGCGCGCGGCTTTTATGCCGAAGCGCTCAGGCTCTACGAGGAACAGGTGGCCGATCCGGCCACGCTCGATGCGATCATGACGGGGGCGGGCGGTTTCCGCATGGGGCCGTTCGAACTGATGGACCTGATCGGTCACGATGTGAACTACGCCGTCAGCCTTTCGGTGTTTACCGCCTATTATCAGGAGCCGCGTTTCCGGCCCGCGCTCAGCCAGCTGGAGCTGGTCAATGCCGGGCGGCTTGGCCGCAAATCGGGGCAGGGCTTTTACGGCTATGCCGAGGGCAGCGAGAAACCGGAGCCGGCCAGCGAAACGGCTTCGCCCGATGCCGCGCCTATCGAAGGCCTCGCGCCCGGTATCGAAACGGAGATCGACGGCGTGGCGCTGAAGCTGACCGACGGGCGCACGGCGCGTGAAGTCGCGGCTGAAACGGGCCGGCCGGTCATCATCTGCGATCTTGCGCGCGACGGGGCATCGCGGATGGCCTTTGCCGTCTCGCCGGATGTGCCGGAAAACGTGGTTGCGCGCGTCGTTGCAACGCTTGCCGCGCAGGGCATCGCCGCGACCCGCCTGCCGGACTGGCCGGGCCTTGTGCTGATGCGCACGCTGGCCGTTATCGCCAATGAAGGTTTTGAGGCCGTCATGCAGGGTGTCAGCGATGAGGCCGGGGTCGACACCGCCATGCGCTATGGCGTCAATTATCCGAAAGGGCCGATAGGCTGGGCGCGCGAGGTCGGGCTGGCGCGTATTGTTGCGGTGCTCGACAATCTGCACCGGCTGACGGGCGATCCGCGTTACCGGGCATCGCTGCGGCTGCGCATGGCCCTGCAAGACTGAGAAAACGGGAGAATGACCATGAAAATCAACAGGGCCGGTTCTGGCGCATCGAGTTACGCTCCGGCGGACAGTTTTACCGGGCAGGTGAGGCGCGATCCGCTGGTTAACGCCGAAGCGCCCGGGCGGGTGGCAACGGGCATGGTGACCTTCGAGCCGGGCGCACGCACGGCATGGCACACCCATCCGGCGGGCCAGATCCTGATCATCATGTCCGGCTATGGCTGGGTGCAGGTCGAGGGCGGGTCGAAACAGACCGTTGCGCCGGGTGACAGCGTCTGGTTTCCGGCAGGCGAGAAACACTGGCATGGCGCGACGGCGACCACGGCCATGACCCATATCGCCGTGACCGAATTCGTCGATGGCAGCGCGGTGACATGGCTGGAGCATGTCAGCGACGAACAGTACAACGCGGGCTAGAGCGCCGTGCGTCCTTTTGGACGCACAAGGACGCACGGCGCTCTTTCCGCCGGTCACCGCAAGGGAGAAATGCAATGCCCTTCTTCAAGTCCCTGCCTGAAAATGCCGGGCCGCCCAATGTGTTCAAGCAGTATCCCGATATTTACGGGCCGTGGTCCGAGACCAGCGAAGCGATGATGAACGGCCCGTCGCCGCTTTCCCAAGGCGAGCGCGAGCTGTTGCAGGCCTATGCCGCCGGCATCAGCGGCTGCGCATTCGTCTATACCGGCCATTCGGAGGTCGCCTATGCCTGGGGCATTGCGCGCGGCACGCTGGAAAAGCTGATGGCGGATATCGAAACCGCGCCGGTGGACGACCGGCTGAAGCCGATCTTCGCCTATGTCCGCAAGCTCGTGACCGCACCGCGCGACCTGACGCAGGCGGATGCCGATGCGGTGTTTGATGCGGGCTGGGCGGAAAAGGCGCTTCACGATGCGGTTGTGATTACCGCCCGCGTGGCCTTCATGCAGCGTCTTGTCGACGGTTTCGGCTTTGCGCCGCTCGACCCGGCCGTGGCCGCAAGCCATGCGAAAAAGCGCGTCGAGCGCGGCTATGTCAATGTCTACAGCACATTCCGGAAACAGAAATGAGCCGCGGTTTTCTGTCTGAAACAGCATGATGCGGATAAAGGAGATCGCCCGCGAACCGCTGGCACGGCTGATCGGCGCTGCACGGCGCGCTGTCTCGTCGTTCCGGCATCTTTCGCTGCGTGACTGGCTCGCCTATCTGACCTGCCTTGTGGTCGGCTGGGTCGGTGGTGTTCTGGCGGTGCGGTTCAACATGCCGCTGGCGTGGTTTCTGGGGCCGATGATGGCAAGTGCGGTGGTCGCAATTGCAGGCGTTCCCGTCCGCGCGCCGCTGTTCCTGCGACCCATTGCCGTGCCGATCCTCGGCTTTCTGCTGGGTACGGCCTTTCTGCCTGAAATTCTCCGGCAGATGCACGAATGGCTGTTTTCCGCATTGATGATCCCGGTCTATCTGCTGGCAAGCGGCGTTGTGAGCTATGCCTATTTCCGTTTTGCCGGGCGCTATGATGCCGTCACCGCGTTTTTCTCCAGCGTTGCCGGCGGTCTGACGGCGATGGTGCTGATGGGCGAATATTACAAGGGCGATGTCACCAAGATCGCCGTCGCTCAGTCGATGCGCATTCTGGTCGTCGTGGTGGTGATCGCTCTTGTCTTCAGTACGGTGCTTGGTGTCTCTAGCGCGGACACTCAGGGCCCTGTCATCGGCTGGAGCGATCTGACGGGCGAGGATATTTCCTGGTTTTTCATATGCGTTCTGGGTGGCAGTCTTGCCGGCGTGCTGCTGCGCTTTCCAACCCCTGCCATGCTTGGGCCGCTGATGTTCAGTGCGCTTTTACACCTGACATCGGTGACAACCGGGCTTTTGCCATCGGACCTCACTGTTTTTGCGCAGTTCGTGCTGGGTGTTTGCATCGGTGCACGCTTTACCGGACTGACCGTCAGGACGGTATCGGTCAGCCTGTTTCACGGCACGGTTTCAGCTCTGCTGATGCTGGTTCTTTCAGGAGGCATCGCGCTCTTGGTCCACAAGGTTTCGGCAATCGACCCGCTGGCCGCATGGCTGGCCTTTTCGCCGGGCGGGATGACCGAGATGGGGCTGATGTCGCTGGCGATCGGCCAGAGCGTGGCCTATGTCACGGTCGCCCACGTCTTCCGGCTGGTGATCGTCATGTTTGTTGCGCCGTTTCTCTCGCGGGTTCTCGTTACACGCCGATGATCGCCGGTGCTGGCATCCGCCTTGCTAACCTTTTTGTCGACAGGCGCCTTATTCGGCCGGGCAACACTGCCCTCCGGCCGGGGTGCGCATAATGCCGCATGGCGAAGGGCGCATGGACAAACCGCGCCTGGGCTGCCATGCCTTTGCCGGGGAGGACTGAACGTGAAGGTTGGCTATGTTGGGCTTGGCACGATGGGCGGCGCACTTGCCCGCTGGCTGGTTGAGGATTTCGAACTTCAGGTTTTTGATCTGAGCGCGAAAAGCGTTGCGGCAATGGTGGAAAAGGGGGCGGTCGCAGCCGCCTCGCTTGCCGATATGGCCCGTGATTGCGAGGTTGTTGTGCTGTGCCTGCCGCGCAGCGCCAATGTGCATCAGGCGCTGTTCGGCCCGGGCGGTCTGGCGGAAGGACTGACAGCGGGCAAGATCATTGTCGACCAGACCAGCGGACTGCCATCGGAAACCCGCACGATGGCAAATGCGCTTGAGAAAAACGGCGTTTACATGGTCGATGCGCCGGTCGCCGGCGGAGTGCCCTCGGCGCTTGCCCGAAAGATCACCATCATGGCGTCGGGGCCGGATGCCGCGTTTGAAAAGACCATGCCGGTGCTGGAAGCGATCAGCCCGAAGGTCATCCGTTGCAGCGAAAGGGTCGGCGATGGGCAGGCGGTGAAACTGGTCAACAATGCCATCAATGCGGGCTACCGGGTCGCCACGCTGGAACTGGCGGCATTTGCACTCAAGGCCGGGATTTCCCTTGATCTTTTCGCAGAGGCGCTGAACAGCGGGCCGGGCGCCAGCTTTTCCTCCAAAGTGCTTCTGCCTGCCGTCATCGAAAACCGGTCCTCGACCGATTTCGCTCTGGCCCTGATGCTCAAGGACATCAATCAGGCGCTGGCGCTGGCCGACGAGACCGGTGTTCCAATGCCCATCGGTCAGCTTGCCCGCGTGGCAATGCAGATCGGCGTCAACACGCTCGGGCCGGATGCGCGGCTGGATGATGTCGTTCCGCTGATCGGCTCGTTTTCGGGCGTCGATTTTTCGTTCATGCCTGCGGATGCTGAAATGACAGCGGAAAAGGCCCGGCTTCTGACGCAAATCGGCAATGCCGTAGCGCTCTGCAATATGGTGGTCGTTCTGGAAAACGTGGCGATGGGAGCCCGGTTCGGGCTCGATATCCCTGTGCTTTTCGATGTCGTCAATGCCGGCTCCGGCTGGAGCGCGGAGGCGGAGCGCCTTCTGCAGGTTCTGACGTCGCAGACCGCCACAGGCAGTGGCAGCCTCCGGGACGCTCTGGCCGATCTCGATACCGTCTCGCGGCAGGGCGTTGCACTGGGCGTGCCGCTGATCGTTCTCAACGAAGTGCGGGCAATACTCCGGGCCTGGCAGAACGAGGCCGGTGCGGGTGCATCCCTGGACACGCTCACAGCGGCCTGCGAAAGGGCGGCAGACGTGCGGTTGCGTCCGTTGCAGGTTGCGGTCTGACCCCCGTGGGTGGCATGGGCTTTGCGAATTCTATTCCGAAAGCAAGCGGCAATGAAGAGAGGCCAAAAGAATGCAGCCTTCCGGCAGTGAACGTCCCTTGGACTGGATGCGACGGTCGACCATTGAAGGGTTTGCGGCGCTGGTCGTGGGCGCGGGCAGCGGCATGGGCGAGGCCTGCGCGCGCGTTTTCGCGGCCAATGGCGGACGTGTCATCGTCGCCGACATGAACGCCGAAAGTGCCGAGCGCGTTGCCGCCGATATTCGTGCGTCAGGCGGCGAGGCAAAGGCCGGCCGGCTCGATGTTTCCAGCGTCGATGATATCGAGGCCGGGGTCAGGGCCGTGCTCGACGCCTATGGGCGGCTCGATGTGCTGATCAATGTCGCCGTGAAGGTCGCGTCTGTTTTTCTCGAGGACGCGGACTACGACGATTGGGAAAAGGCCTTTCATGTCAATGTGACATCGGCGCTGAAGCTTGCCCGCGCCTGCCTGCCACATCTGCGCAAAAGCCCGTCGCCGGCAATCGTCTTTGCCGGGTCTCTGGCCGGCGTCAACGGTTACGCCCGTTCCGGTTCCTACGGGCCGAGCAAGGGCGCACTGATCACGCTGGCGCGGCAGATGGCGCTGGAATGGGCACCGGACAATATCCGCGTCAATGTCGTCATTCCCGGCACGATCATGACACCGGCGATGACCCGCGACCTCAGCGCCGAGGCCATTGAAACCCGCAAGCAGCAGATACCGCTCGGGCGGCTTTCCGAGCCGGGTGAACAGGCCGATGCGGCTGTCTTTCTGGCGTCCCCCGCCGCCTCGTTCATCACGGGGCAGGTGCTTGTGGTTGATGGTGGATTTTCGCAGGCGCTTTATCCGCAGCCGATGGGAATGCGCGAAACCATGCGCGACTACGCGATGCGCAAACACACGTAAAACAAACAGATGGAGCCTTCGGCCAAGAGGAGAAACCGGGGGCTTTGATGGAGGAGAAGACATGAGTGGAATGCTGGACGGAAAAGTCGTTCTGGTCACGGGCGCTGCCGGCGGTATCGGGCGGGCATCTGCCCTGCTGTTTGCAAAAGAAGGCGCGAAGGTGGTTGCCGCCGATGTCCGTGCCGAGGGCGTTGACGAAACCGTGGAGATCGTGAAGGCCGAAGGCGGCGAAGCGACCGGCGCGGTTGCCGACCTTACCCGTAGCGCCGATATCGACGCGATGATCGCCAAAGCCGTTGAAACCTATGGCCGGCTCGACGGTGCCTTCAACAATGCCGGCATCACCGGCGGCCAGGTTGGCCAGGGCGGCAAACCCACCGCGGACTGGGATGAGGAGGCGTTTGACCGCATCATCGGCGTCAACCTCAAGGGAACCTGGCTGTGCATGCGCGCCGAAATCCGGCAGTTTCAGGCGCAGGGCGGCGTCGGCGCGATCGTCAACACCGCCTCGCTTGCGGGTGTGACCGGGTTTCTGACCACCTCGGGATATACGGCAAGCAAGCACGCCGTCGTGGGCATGACCAAGACCGCCGCTCTGGAATATGCGCCGGACATTCGTTTCAATGCGCTCTGCCCCGGCTACGTCAATACCGACATGCTGAAGGACACCATGGCGCGCCGGTCCGATAAGGTTTTGTCGCGCATTCCGTTCGGGCGTCTGGCCGAAGCGAAAGAACTGGCGGAAATGGCCTGCTGGCTTCTGTCCGAACGCGGCTCCTATGCCACCGGGCAGACCTTCGTCGTCGACGGCGGCTACATGGCCGGCTGAAAGGCCGGTCGCAAGGGAGGGGAACCGATGCCTCATATTTCCGTAAAAATGCTCGCCGGGCGGTCCGATGTGGAGAAGAAACGCCTGTCCGAGGCGCTGACACTGGCCGTGATCAACACGCTCGGCGCATCGGAAAAATCCGTCTCTGTGTCGGTGGACGATATCGATCCGGCAGAATGGACCGAGAAGATCTACAAGACCGAAATCATGGGGCACCCGCAGAGCCTTATCAAGAAGCCGGGTTACCAACCCTTTTGAGGAGGAGACATGAACAAGCGTCTCGAGGGCCGTGACGAGCCGATCCTGGAACCGGATCTGCCGATCATCGATGCCCATCACCATCTCTTCGACAAGCCGGCAATGCGCTATATGCTCGAGGAATATCTGGCCGACGTGAATGCGGGCCATCGCATTGTCGCGTCCGTTTATGTGGAGGCTTCGGCTTTCCATCGCGTTGACGGGCCGGAAGCCTTGCGGCCGCTTGGCGAGATCGAGTTTGCCAATGGCATTGGCGCCATGTGCGCCAGCGGAGCCTATGGCAAGCAGCGGCTTTGCGCGGCGATTGTCGGTTATGCGGATCTCAGGATGGGCGACGATGTCGGCTGGCTGCTGGATCGCGCGCAGGCCGCAGCCCCCGAGCGCTTTCGCGGTGTGCGGCAGATCACCATGGAGCATCCGAGCGACCTGCCGTTTAAATATTTCTTCACCGGCCGCCCGCCGGAAGGCGTGTTCAGCCATCCGAAATTTCGCGATGGCGTGCGCCAGCTTGCCAGGCGCGGCCTGACCTATGATGCCACGGGTTTTCACCTGCAATTGCCGGATATCGGCGCGCTTGCGGATGATTTTCCCGACATGCCGGTGATCGTCAACCACATGACGGTGGCGATGGGGCTGGAAATGAACGATGCCGAGCGTGCCGAACTTTTCGCGGCTTGGCGAAGCGCACTCATCGAGGTGGCAAAGCGGCCGAATGTCAGCTGCAAGATTGGCGGTCTCGGCATGCCGATCTGGGGCTTCGGGCTGGATGAACAGGAGGGTGAAACGGGCTATCGCACGCTTGCGGACACATGGCGGCCCTTCGTTGAAACGGCCATAGAAGCCTTCGGGCCGGATCGCTGCATGATGGAAAGCAACTATCCGCCGGACAGTCGCTCATGCGGCTATGTCCCGCTGTGGAACGCGCTGAAACATATCGTTTCATCGGCAAGCGCGGATGAGAAGGCCGACCTGTTCTATAACACGGCGGCCCGCGTCTATCGGATGGACCCGCCTCCGCTGGATGGCTGAGGCAGGCCACGGATTTGCCCGTCAGGAGAGTTCCTCAAGCTTCTTGTAAAGATAGGAGCGTGAAATGCCGAGCTGTTCGGCAACCTTCTTCTTGTTGCCCTTGTAGCGGATAAGGGCATCGTTGATCAGCTGGTTTTCGAGGTTTTCGAGGCTTTCCTTCAGGTTGCCGCCGGTCCGGATCGCTTCGAAACCGCCGGCCGTCTGGACCGGAACCCGCTCGCCGCCCGATGCCGCGTTCTTGCGGAAATCATCGACGCTCAGACGCCCGCTCTCGCAGAAAACAAAAACCTTTTCGATTTCATGCTGCAACTGCCGGATATTGCCCGGCCATTGCTGCTCCATCAGGAATTCGTGGACTTCCATGTCCACTTCCGGCACCGGCTTTCCATATTGCCGGGAGAAATTCTCGACGAAGTGGGCGACCAGCATGGGAATATCTTCCACGCGCTCTCGAAGCGGCGGCAGAGTGATGGAAACCGGGCTGATGCGGTAATAAAGGTCAAGGCGGAACTTGCCCTGATCGACAAGCTGCTCGAGATCGTGATTGGTGGCGCTGCACAGGCGGAAGTCCACCATTTTCGGCTTGTCGCCGCCGATCCGCTCGACGATCCGGTCCTGCAATACGCGCAGAAGCTTGGTCTGGACATCGAGCTGCATGTCGCCGATTTCGTCGAGGAACATCGTGCCCTTGTCGGCCAGTTCGAACTTGCCGGCCCGCCCCTTTTTGTCCGCGCCTGTGAACGAACCTGCCTCGTAACCAAAGAGCTCGCTTTCAACCAGCGTTTCGGGAAGTGCCGCGGCATTGACGGTGACCAGCCGCGCGTCCTGTCGCGAACTCATCATGTGCAGCGCGCGGGCGACCAGTTCCTTGCCGGTGCCGCTTTCGCCCTGAATAAGGACGGGAATGTCGAGCGGGGCGATCTTGCGGATCTGCTGGCGCACCGACTGGACCGCCAGGCTCTGGCCGATGATGGCGTCGAGATATTCCTCGCCGCGGCCGGAACGCTGGGATTCCTGTTTGTAGGTGGCGATTTCCTTTTCCAGGATATTGATCCGCTTGGCCAGCGCTTCCACCTGTTGCGGCCCCTTGAACATGATCCGGCCAATGGCGCCGACGATCTCGCCTTCATGCAGAATGGGATGGCGGGAAACCACCCGTTCGCGCCCCTTCATCTTGTGGATCTGCCCGACCTCGGCGACCCCGGAGCGGACCACTTCCGGCAGGCGCGAGTTTTCGATGACGGCACTGACCGGCTGGCCCGCCGCTTCGCCATCCTTGAAGCCAAAGAATTTTTCGTGGACCGGAGAGATGAAGGCAAGGTTTTCATCCTTGCCGACGATCGCCATGGCGTCATAGGGGTCGGTCAGCACGTGATGCAGAATGTCATAGGCAAAATCGACGCTGATCAAGAAACTCAAGACCGTATCGGTCGGCACATCCGAGAACAGGAAAATCTTTCCATCGTCGAGGTCGACGGTCAGCGCAACAAGTCCGGCATCGTTGAACCGCAGCGGCATCATGCGCCGCTGTGCCGCTTCCCGCACCCAGACCTCATCGGTCACGAGCGTTTTGACGCGCGGATCATTGCCTCTGCCGGCGCTTGTCACAATGCGTCCGTCACCATTGGTCACGACGAATCCGCAGATGCCGCCAGCCTTTTTGCTGTCGTTCATTTCAGTATTTCCTCCCATGTGATGCTGCGGTTTCTGTTCTCGCCGCGAACACCTCCTGCTTGATTGTGATCAATTGGAGGACAGGCTGTCAATGACAATTCAGCCGAAAATGCCCGGTATGGAGGTCTCTTTCGGCTTACGCAGGGCTGTGATCTGTCAATTTTCAAGCTGGCACGATCCTTGCAGTGTTATTTCCGGCAGCTGCGTTTCGCACTGCCGGAAAGCCATTCGTCCGGACACGGGAGAGTCCGGGAGAACGTGCTGTAGGGAGGTTATATGAATATCGCTCTGAACATTTCTGCGCGGCAGGCGCAGTCGCTCGCCATGACGGCGGAAGTCATCCAGTCAATCAAGCTTTTGCAGTGCAGCCATGAAGAGTTGTGGTCCTATCTGCGCGAGCAGGCGGAACGCAATCCGCTTCTGTCGGTCTCCGACCGGAGAACCGCCTCGCCGACGACCGGGCGCGAAGGCGCTTCGCGGGCTGGCGCAACAAGAGACGGCTTGCGGGGCCGTGTTTCCGGCGGAACGGCTGCGCCGAGCGGTGAAAAGCCGGATGTCGGGGCCTATGTTCCGGCGCGACAGACGCTTCAGGACCATCTGCTTGGCCAGATGGGCCCGGCGTTTTCCGATCCGGCTGACCGGATGATCGCCGTCGAGATCATCGGCTCGCTTGACGATGACGGCTATCTCCGCCGCCGTCTGGATCTGATCGCCGATGCGCTCGGAACCCCGGTCGAGCGGACAGAGGTTGTTTTGCAAGAAATCCGGAAGATGGACCCTGCCGGTGTTGGCGCCCGCGATCTTGCCGAATGCCTTGCCGCCCAGCTTGCCGAAAGGGACATGCTTTCCGAACCCATGGCGCATCTCCTTGAAAACCTGCCTGCTCTGGCGGCGTTCGATTATGCCCGGCTGGTGACGGTTTGCGGTGTCGACAGGGACGAGATCCTGGCAATGGCGGAGACGCTGCGCCAGCTCGATCCGCGACCGGGCAGCCGTTTCGATGCCGATCCTGTGCTGCCCGCCTTGCCGGATGTCAGCGTGCGAATCCTGCAGGATGGCACCACGGTCACCGAACTGAACACGGCGCTTTTGCCGCGGGTTCTGGTGGACCGTCAATATTACAGCGAAGTCCGGGCGGGATGCCGCAAGACGGAGGATACGCGCTTTGTGACCGATTGCATGCGGGATGCGAACTGGCTGGTGAAGAATGTCGATCTGAGGGCCAAGACCATTTTGAAAGTGGTCACCGAAGTCGCCGCCCGGCAGAAGGATTTCCTTCTTCACGGCGTCGAATATCTCAAGCCGCTCAATCTGAAGGATGTCGCCGATGCCGTCGGCATTCACCAGTCCACCGTTTGCCGGGCGATTGCCAACAAGTTCGTGATGACCGATCGCGGCATGTTCGAACTGAAATATTTCTTCTCCAACGCGATCCCCTCGACCGGGGAAGGCGACGGGCACGCGCCCGAAACCGTGCGTCAGATAATCCGGCAGATGATCGGCGAGGAAAGCGCCGATACCGTGCTTTCCGACGACGCACTTGTGAAAGCGTTGAAGACAAAAGGCATCGACATTGCCCGCCGCACGGTTGCGAAATACCGGGAAGGCATGAATATCCCGTCCTCCCTGCATCGCCGCCGCAGGCTTTCGGCAACCCAGGCGACCCGCACGGACAAGCAGGACAAGGTGAGGCAAGGGGCCGTCGAGGCGGCCTGAGCGCTGGTTCCGGCTTTGGCCGACATAAGGGGCTTGCTTCATCGGAACGTGCGGTGAGCGCATCGCCCATCGGTTTGCTGACAGACCTATCCTTTTACCGACGTCATCCTCGGGGGGGGCGTATCCTGGGCGCGGACGATCGCCAATCAACTCTGGCTCTGCGACTGGCTCTGGCCGGCCACCTTGAGCTTTACCGCGAGGCTTTCCTTGCCGCCGCCGATGGTCATGCCGGAGACGGGGGCGGCGTCGGTGTAGTCGAGGCCGCAGGCGACGCGGACGTAGCGCTCGTCCGGGCAGACCTTGTTGGCGGCGTCGAAGCCGACCCAGCCGAGACCTTCCAGATAACATTCCGCCCAGGCATGGCTTGCCGTCTGGTTTTCCGTGTCGGGCATGTAGAGATAGCCGGAGACGTAGCGGGCGGGCACCTTCATCTTGCGCGCTGCGGCAATGACGATGTGGGCGTAATCCTGACAGACGCCGGATTTTGCTTCCAGCGCTTCGCCGGCCGTTGTCGCCACGCTGGTGACGCCGGGTTTGAAGGTCATGGTCTTGTGTAGCCGCTCCATCAGGTTGTGGAGTTTCGCAAGATCGGAATCGCCCTCCAGCGTGCCGACCAGCGTCTCGATGGCCTTGTCGGCCGCGGTCAACGGCGTCTGGCGCAGGAACAGCCAGAGCGGAATGTCCGGGGAGGCCGGGCCGAAAATGCCGTCGGTATCGCGGGTTTCCACCGTACCGGCGGCGATCAGCCGCACGGACGGGTGCTCGCCTTCGACGGAGACGAGACGGACATGGTTTTCGTACTGGTCGATATAGGAGACTTCGCTCTTGGCGCCTTCGATGGAGACGGTCCAGTCGCGGATTTTCTGACCGGCACTGTCGACCGGCGTCAGCCTGAGCCGCTGCAGCGAGAACTGAACAGGCGTCTCGTAACTGTATTCAGTCACATGGTTGATGTTCAAAAGCATCGCGTTTGTCCCTCTTCACGCTTTTCCGCATCATGCGTAGAAGCGATACCCCTCGCTGATTTGCTGGCTGAGCTTGTTGTTGCGGCTGACGAAGTCCTCGAGGAACTGATGCAGGCCGTTATCCATGATCGTCTTGATTTTCTGGCTGCGCAGAATGTTGCGGATGGCATGGGCGGTTTCATGCGCCTCCAGCCGTTCACCGTAATCGGCCGCCAGATAATCGAGGTTGAGCACGATCTTCTCATAGGAATAGGCGAGCGAGCGCGGAAGCTGCACGTCGAGGATCAGGAATTCGGCAATCTGGCTCGGCCGGTATTCGCCATTATGCACCCAGCCATAGGCGCGGTGGGCGGACACCGAGCGCAGGATCGATTCCCACTGCAGATTGTCGAGCGAGGTGCCGACATGGTGCACCGAGGGCAGCAGGACGTAATATTTCACGTCGAGAATGCGGCTGGTATTGTCCGCCCGCTCGATGAAAGTGCCGATATGGGCGAAATTGTAGATTTCGTTGCGGAGCATCGAGCCGTGGAACGTGCCGCGGATCAGCGCCGTGCGGTGCTTGATGACGTCGATGACCTTGGGCAGGTCGGAAGGTTTCAGCTTGGCGGCGAGCATGCCGCGCGCCTCGATCCAGCATTCATTGGTCGCTTCCCAGGTTTCGCGCGTCAGCGCGGTGCGCACCAGCCGGGCATTGTTGCGCCCGGATTCCAGACAGGACATCACGCTGGACGGGTTGCGGCGATCGCGCAGCAGAAAGTCGATGGCGTTGTCGGCCGTCAGCTTGTCGTGCACCTCGAAATAGGCTTCCTGCACGCCCGCGCTTTGCAGCACGCCGTCCCAGTCGTCGGCGCCGCTGGAGCGCGTCAGCGCCACGCGCTGGCCGGCATCGATGAGGCGGGCGATGTTTTCGGCGCGCTCGATATAGCGGAACATCCAGTAGAGGCCGTTTGCGGTTTTTCCAAGCATCATCAGTCCTCCAGCACCCAGGTGTCCTTGGTTCCGCCGCCCTGACTGGAATTGACCACCAGCGAGCCTTCCTTCAGCGCCACGCGGGTCAGCCCGCCGGGCATGATCCGCACGCGGTCGGAGACCAGAACATAGGGCCGAAGGTCGACATGGCGGGGCGCGATGCCCTTCTTGACGAGGATCGGCACGGTGGAGAGCGAAAGCGTGGGCTGGGCGATATAATTGGCCGGACGGGCGCGGAGCTTGGCGGTGAAATCCTCCAGCTCCTTCTTGCTGGCCGCCGGGCCGACCAGCATGCCGTAGCCACCCGAGCCGTGCACTTCCTTGACCACCAGATCGGCAATATTGTCGAGCACATAGGCTAGGCTCTCCGGCTCCGAACAGCGCCATGTCGGCACGTTTTCCAGAAGCGGCTTCTGGCCGGTGTAGAACTGGACGATCTCCGGCATGTAGGAATAGATCGCCTTGTCGTCGGCAATGCCGGTGCCGGGCGCATTGGCGATGGTGACATGGCCGGCGCGGTAGACATCCATGATGCCGGGAACGCCAAGGGCGGAATCCGGACGGAAGGTCAGCGGGTCGAGGAAATCATCGTCAACTCGGCGGTAGATCACGTCGATCGCCTCATAACCGCGCGTGGTACGCATCTTCACCTTGCCGTCGATCACCCGCAGGTCCTGGCCTTCGACCAGTTCCACGCCCATCATGTCGGCCAGGAAAGAATGTTCGTAATAGGCGGAATTGTAGATGCCCGGCGTCAGCACGCCGACGCGGGGCCTTGTGCCGGAAAAACCGGGCGGCGCCAGCGTTGCAAGGCTCTGGCGCAGAAGCTGCGGATAGTCTTCCACCCGGCGCACGCGGTTCTTGTAAAACAGTTCGGGAAACATCTGCATCATGGTTTCCCGGTTTTCCAGCATGTAGCTGACACCCGAAGGCGTGCGGGCATTGTCTTCCAGCACATAGAACTGGTCTTCGCCGGTGCGCACGATATCGGTGCCGACGATATGGGTATAGACGCCGCCGGGCGGCTCGAAGCCGATCATCTGCGGTAGGAAGGCGTCGTTTTCCTCGATCAGGCGGCGGGGAACCCTCCCGGCCTTGATGATTTCCTGCTTGTGGTAGATGTCGCGGAGAAAGGCATTGAGCGCGATCACGCGCTGCTCGATCCCGGCTGCAAGCTTGCGCCATTCCTTGCCGGCGATGATGCGCGGGACGATGTCGAAGGGGATAAGTTTTTCCGAACTGTCGGCATGGCCGTAGACGGCGAAGGTGATGCCGGTCTTGCGGAAGATATTCTCGGCGTCGCGTGATTTCGCGATCAGGGATGCCGGATTCTGCTGGCTGTACCAGTCATGATAGTCTTTGTAAGGCTCGCGCGGCTGGTTGTCCGCGGTCATCATTTCATCGAATGGCAAAGCGTTCATCCCCCGATTGTTATTCTCGCATATCAATACAACATCATCAGCAATGCAAGGACCGTGCCTTCCTGCAGATGTTGCTATTCGCGTGGCATTATTAAATTAACGCGCTGAAAATCGGGCAGTTCCCATCATGAGGCGCTGAATAAATGGGCAAAAGCATTTTCGGGTATGCAAAGCGCCTGAAGGCTGCAAGTTCGGGCGGGCTGTTGCTGGCACTCTAAAGTGATCGTAATGGTGATGGGATATCTTGTATGATAAGTGATTGAATCAATCCTGCGGAATGTTATTCTCGCCTTCCATTTTGTCATGGGAGGAAAAAATGAAATCACGAACCCGTATCGTCACGGCCATTGCGGCGCTCTTTCTGACGTCCGCTTCGGCTTCCGCCATTGCGGCGGATGCACCCTTCACGGTCGAACCCGGTCTGATCGACACGGCCAATGAGGGACACGCTCGGTCTTGAGACGCCGCCGGGCGTTGAAACCGTCACGGTTTTTGCGCCGGGCGCCGACGACTGGCAATTCGTCAACGGCATTGTGCTCACCGCATTCAAGGGCAAGCTCTACGCCCAGTGGCAGAGTTCGAAGAAGGATGAGGACGCGACCGAGACCGTGGTGGTCTATGCCGTCAGCGAGGACGGCGAGAGCTGGAGCAAGCCTGTGGCGCTGACCGCTCCGTGGAACGGGGGATATCACAGCAATGGCGGCTGGCTGACGGATGGCGAAACGCTGGTAGCGTTTTTGAACACCTGGCCGGACACGGTCAGCCCGCGCGGCGGTCACGTTGAATACAGGACCAGCAAGGATGGCGAGACCTGGAGCAAGGCGCGGCCGGTGCTGATGGCCGACGGTTCGCCGCTCATGGGTATTTTCGAACAGGACCCGCACGCCCATTCGTCCGGCCGCATCATCAATGCCGCCCATATGCAGCCGGGCCTCACCGGCAAGCCGATCTATACGGACGACCCGCTGGGCATTTCCGGCTGGCATGTCGGCGAAATGGAAAACCTGCCGCATGAGGGCGACATTACCCGCGAGCTGGAGCCGAGCTGGTATGAACGCGCCGACGGTGCCGCGGTGATGGTGTTTCGCGATCAGGGCGGATCGTTTGTGAAGCTTGCTGCCGAAAGCACGGATGGCGGCGGAACCTGGACCAAACCGGTGGAAACGGAAATGCCCGACGCCCGCACCAAGCAGGCTGCCGGCAACCTGCCGGACGGAACGGCCTATATGGCGGGCAGCCCGACAGGGCATAAGGGCCGTTTCCCGCTTGCCGTCGTTACGTCGAAAGACGGCGCACATTTTGACGCGGCCTTTCTGCTGCGCTCAACCGGCGACATGCAGGAACAGCGCGGCGAGGGGCGGGCCAAACGCCCGGGCTATCACTACACCAAGAGCCTTGTGTGGAACGACCGGCTCTGCGTCAGCTATGCCACCAACAAGGAAGACGTCGACATCACCTGCGTTCCGCTTTCCGCCATTTCCCGCAACGGCGAGTAGGTATCCAGAGCTGTTTGGCGGGGCATTGCCGCGCGCTGCTTCAAAGGTGTGCGCCGTGTTGCCCTGGACCCCGGAACAAGTCCGGGGTGACGGAAGGCGGGAACAAAACGCCACAGGCGCTTACGGGCGCCGTCAACAAAAAAGCCCCGCCGGCATTTCGGCGGGGCTTGCATATTCTGTCTTGTCCTGAAAATCAGGCGCTCTGGCGACGGTCGTTCTGGCGGTTGCGCTGGCGGCGCGGGCGTGATTTTGCCGGGCCGTTACGGTGGGCGCCATCGCGGGCGTCACCGGCATGGCGCTGGCCGCCATTGTTGCCGGAGGGCCGTGCACGACGGGCGGGCTTGCCGGACGGATTGCCGCGGCCACGGCCACCGCGCCCGCGGGCAGGGCGGTCGGCGTGTGCATGAGGTTCACCGGAGGCAACGGCAATGTCGATGCCGGTCAACCGCTGGATATCGCGCAGGAGGCCCGATTCTTCCGGCGTGCAGAAGGCAATGGCCTTGCCGTCATTGCCGGCACGCGCGGTGCGGCCGATACGGTGGACATAGGCATCCGCCACTTCCGGCAGGTCGTAATTGTAGACATGGGTGACGCCGGGAACGTCGATGCCGCGCGCGGCGACATCCGTTGCCACCAGCACGTTGATCGAGCCGTCCTTGAATGCCTTCAACGCGCGCTCGCGCTGGCCCTGGCTCTTGTTGCCGTGGATCGAGGCGGTGGCAAAACCGCGGCTGTCGAGATGCTTCATCAGCTTTTCCGCGCCATGCTTGGTGCGCAGGAAAACGATCGCGCGGCCTTCCGGATGGCTGGTCAGCTCCTGACGCAGGAGTTCGACCTTTTCGGCCTTGCCGGCGACGAAGTGGACAGCCTGATCAATCTTGTCGGCCGTCTTGCCGGGCGGCGAAACCTCGACCCGTTCCGGGTTGGAGAGGAAGCTTCTGGAAAGATCGGCGATCGATTTCGGCATGGTCGCCGAAAACAGCATGGTCTGGCGCTGGTCGGGCACCAGGGCCGCGATCTTCTTCAGGTCATGGATGAAGCCGAGGTCCAGCATCTGGTCGGCCTCGTCAAGCACCAGAAAGCGGACCGCGTCGAGCCTGAGCGCGCGGCGATCCAGAAGGTCGAGCAGGCGGCCGGGAGTGGCAACCAGAATGTCGGTGCCGCTGGAAAGCTGATGCTGCTGGCGATTGATGGATGCACCACCGACAACGATGTTGACCTTCAGCGGCGTCTTGCGCGCGAAGATGCGCAGGTTCTCGGCAATCTGGTTCACCAGTTCGCGGGTCGGGGCCAGGATCAGGGTCTTCACGGTCTTCGGATCGGGCTTTTTGCCGTTTTGCAGCAGCATGTCGATGATCGGAAGGCCAAAGGCCGCCGTCTTGCCGGTGCCGGTCTGGGCAAGGCCCATCACGTCACGGCCTTCAAGCACCAGCGGGATCGCCTTTTCCTGGATCGGGGTCGGCGTTTCATAGCCTTCCGCGCCAATGCGGGAAACGATCTGGGCGGAGAGGCCGAGTGCGGAAAAATCTGTCAAATCAAGTGCGCCTTTCAAGGCATACCAAAATGTCACCTGAGCTTGACCGTCATGGTCCAAGCCGGTGTTTTCGGTTTCAAGAACCCCGCGTGAAGTGGGAACTTATGGGTGGAAAATGCCTTCCGCGCGCCGGGTGGGAGCCCGGTCTTTCATCAAGCGCTTGACCTGACCTTGCCGGAACCGCTCGGGTTCTTCAGTGGCGGGCATGCTCACGCGGCATGCGAACAGGTGGAAAGCCTGAGCGCTACATGAGGCTCGGGCTTGCAAAAGTCAAGCCGCAAGTTGGTTTTGCCCTAAATCAGGGCGTTTGCGGCCTGTATCCGCAAAGCATCTCCCGCTTTCCCGCAAAACCCGGCCGGCGGCCGACGGAAAAGCCTGCGGCTTGAAGGTTCCGGCGCACAAAGCCCGCCGCCGTATAGGTGCCGAACGTGCCGCCCGGACGGGTATGGTCGAACACGGCCTGCATCAGTTCTGTCGACCACATTTCCGGATTGCGCGAAGGGGCAAAGCCATCGAGAAACCATGCGTCGAACTGCTCATGCGTTGAACGGAGCGCCGTCAGTGCATCATCACAGCGAACGATCAATCGTGTCTGCCGGTCGATATCGATCGTGATCGCGCTGTGCGGTGCATCGGGCCAGCAAGAAACAAGCGCGTCGCGTTCATCGGCAATCTCCGGCCAGCGTGACAGCGCGCGGGCAATCTCGTCCGCTTTCATCGGAAAACGCTCGAAGGAGGTAAAGCTCAGATGCGCGTCCGGCCTGCGCAGCGTTTTCCACTGGCGCCAGGTCTCGCAGAAATTGAGCCCCGTCCCGAAGCCAAGCTCGCCGATTGAAAAGGAACCGCCCGCATGCCAGCGCTCGGGCAGGCAGTTGGCGGCGATGAACACATGGCCGCATTCGGCGCGTCCGTCTGCCTTTGAATAGAAATGATCCTGAAAGGCCGGCGAAAACGGCATGTCGTTTTCGTGCCAGACAAGCGCATTCGCGCCGGTTTCGCTTGCATCAGCTTCGTGTTTGTGGTCCGCATCGCCCATGATGAATGGCGATAATGCGAATAACACCTCCCGTCAAACCGGGATGGCCGATCTTGTGATCATCGGCGGCGGGATCATGGGGCTGTGGGCGGCCTATCACGCCGAAAAGGCGGGGATCGATACGCTTCTGATCGACCGCGCGGTCCCCGGCGGCGGCACCAGCAACGGGCTTCTCGGCGCGCTGATGGCCTATATGCCGGACCAGTGGGACGAAAAGAAACAGTTTCAGTTCGAGGCGCTCGTGGCGCTGGAACAGCAGATCGGAATGCTGGAAGCCGAAACCGGTATTGCCACGGGCTATCGCCGTGCAGGCCGGATCATGCCGCTTTACAATGATCGGCAGGTCAAGACCGCCCGTCTGCGCGAAGACGCGGCGGCGCAGAACTGGCGGATCGGCGAGCGCAGCTTTGACTGGACCGTGGTCGAAACGCCGCCTTTGCCGGGCTGGCGCGGAAAAGACGAAAACGCGATCGCCTATGTTCACGAGACCCTTGCCGCACATGTGTTTCCGCGTGGCGTGGTTGCCGCGCTGACAGCCTTTCTCCGCGCTGCCCGCCATGTGCGGATCATGCAGGCAAGCGTTGCCGGTATTGATGTGTCAGCCCGTCGCCTCAGGCTTGCCGATGGACAGGGTGTCGGTTTCGGAAAGGTCATCGTTTCAGCCGGCGTCGAGGCCTTCTCGTTGTTGCAGCCCCTGTGGGCGCCGGAAGGGCAGCCGCTCGGCCGCCCGGTCAAGGGGCAGGCGGCGTTGCTGCAGGCCGATTGCGATCCGGCGCTCCCCATCATGTTCGACAACGGCCTTTACGTGATTGCCCATGAGGGCGGCAGGGTCGCCGTCGGCTCCACATCCGAGGATGAATTCGATGATGCCTTTGCCACCGATGACAGGCTGGAAACGCTGATTGCCGCCGCCCGTGCAGCCATTCCGGCCCTGAGGGATGCGCCGGTGATCGAGCGCTGGGCCGGGCTTCGTCCACGCGGCGTCCATCGCGAGCCGATGATCGGCGCGATTGAAGGCGTGCCGGATGTGGTCGCGCTTGGCGGCGGGTTCAAAACGAGTTTCGCTATCGCCGGCCGGCTGGCCGCACATGCCATTGCGCTTGTCAGCGATAACACGCCGGCGCTGCAGGAATTGCCGGCCATTTATAACCCCGGAATCTACTTGCAGAGAGCCAATAGAAAGACAAAATAATTCAGTAAAGGCAGTGGTTTCGTCGTATCAGTGTCATCACGGTCGCGTATTGCAAGGCATGTTCATCCGCCCTTATGCGTGCCGCAATGTCATCAGACCAGCAACGATATGCCATCAGTTTTACGCCCGCGCCGCATGAAGCGCTCGGCATTGTCGGGGCCAGCTGGGTCGGCCGCAATGCGTTTTCGGGCGCGTCGATCGAGCCGCCGATGATTGGCGGACTGTCACTGGCGGAAACCTCCTTTCATACGGCCCTGCCGCGCCGCTACGGGTTTCAGGGCATGCTGAAATCGCCGTTTTATCTCGCTGACGGCATGAGCGAGGCGATGCTGCTCAATGCGCTGATGCGCTTTGCCACAGGCTGGCAGCCATTCTGGTTGCCACGTCTGAAGGTCGTGCAGCGGGGCGGCATCCTGGCCTTTGCGCCGGCTGTCGCCGTGCCCGAACTCGATGAACTGGCAGCCGCCGTGGTCTGCGAACTCGACCCCTTCCGCGCGCCCTTGAGCGAGGCGGAACTGGAGCGGCGCGATACCGGCCTGCTGTCGCCGGTACAATTTACCAATCTGCACCGCTGGGGCGAGCCGGATGTCATGTCCGCGTTTTCGTTTCACATACCGCTGACCGGCCCGCTTGATGCGCGCGAGATGGCGCGGATGGAGCGTGCGGTTTCGGAATTTTTCGGGCCGATCCTGCAGGAACCGGTGGAATTTGAAAACATCGCGCTCTTCGTTGAGGAAGAGCCCGGCGCGCCGTTCTGTGTCCACTCACTTCACCCCATGGGCGCGCTGCCTGCCCGTAAGATTGCCTGATCGTCCTGATTTCTGTGACCTTTGCACCTTTCCTCTTTCGGCATTCGGGCTGGTGGAGTACCGTCGGCCGAAAAATGAAAATGAGGGTGTAATGACTGCTGAGACTGGCGCATATCCGCGCGAACTGATTGGCTATGGGCGCAACACGCCGGATCCGAAATGGCCTGGCGATGCCCGCATCGCGGTGCAATTCGTGATCAACTATGAAGAGGGTGGCGAGAGCTGCATCCTTGATGGCGACCCCGCATCGGAATCCCTGCTTTCCGAGATCGTTGGCGCCGATGCCTGGCCCGGCCAGCGCAACATGAACATGGAATCGCTTTACGAATACGGATCGCGGGCAGGCTTCTGGCGGCTTTGGCGCATTTTTACCGGCTTTAAAATTCCCGTCACCGTCTATGGCGTCACCCAGGCCATGGCGCGCAATCCGGAAGCGGTCGCGGCGATGAAGGAAGCGGGCTGGGAAATTGCCAGCCACGGTCTGCGCTGGCTGGAATACAAGGATTTCGACATCGAGACCGAGCGCGCCCATATTCGCGAGGCGGTGCGGCTGCACACCGAAGTGACCGGCGAGCGCCCCTATGGTCTTTATCAGGGCAAGCCTTCGGTCAATACGCTCGATCTGGTGATGGAGGAGGGTGGCTTCCTCTATTCCGCCGATACCTATGCCGATGATCTGCCCTATTGGGTGAAAACGCCCGAGGGCAAACCCTTCCTGCTTATTCCCTATACGCTCGACAATAACGACATGCGGTTTGCCACCCCGCAGGGCTTCAATTCGGGCGATCAGTTCTTCACCTATCTCAAGGATGCCTTCGACACGCTTTACGAGGAAGGCCGCGAGGGCGCGCCGAAGATGATGTCGGTGGGCCTGCATTGCCGGCTTGTCGGCAAGCCGGGCCGTGCGGCAGCGCTCAGGCGTTTCCTCGATTACGTCCAGACACACGACAAGGTCTGGCTTCCAAGGCGTGTCGAGATCGCCCGCCACTGGTATGAGCATCATCTGCGGGTGGGAGAGGGAGCATGATTTCACGCGCGGAATTTGTCAGCCGGTTCGGCGGCGTGTTCGAATATTCGCCGTTCATTGCCGAACGCGCCTATGATCAGGGGCTTGTCAGCGAGCCTTTGACGGCATCCGGCGTGCATGATGCGCTGTGTACGGTGTTTCGCGCGGCAAGCGATGCGGAGCGGCTTGGCGTTTTGCGCAAGCATCCCGACCTTGCCGGAAAACTTGCCGTCTCCGGGGATCTGACGGAAGAAAGCCGCCGCGAACAGGCCGGCGCCGGGCTCGATCGCCTCACGCCGGAAGAGCACACAGAGTTTACGGAACTCAATTCCGCCTATATAGAGAAATTCCAATTTCCTTTCATTATTGCAGTCAGCGGACTCAATAAGGACGATATTCTCGCCGCCTTCAAAAGCCGAATCGACAATTCCGCCGAGGAGGAACTGGCTACAGCCTGTCTTCAGGTCGAGAAAATCGCCGGGTTCCGCCTGCAGTCCCTTCTCGCGGAGTAATTGATGTCCGAACAAGAAATGAGTGTGGCCCTGCCTGATTTTGCAGTGGGAGCGATCAACCTCGCCTCGGCCCGTCTGGGCGCGCGTGCGCTTTATGCCACCGACCAGTTTTTTGCGCCGCTGGCGCGCATGCTGAAAGACGATTCCCCTGTCTTCCTGCCCGGCGAATATGACGAGCACGGCAAGTGGATGGACGGCTGGGAAAGCCGCAGAAAACGCGTGCCCGGCCATGACTGGGCGATTATTCGTCTCGCCATGCCGGGTCGCATTCGCGGTTTTGATGTCGATACCTCGCATTTTACCGGCAATTATCCGCCGCAGTGTTCCATTGAGGGCTGCTATATGGAATCCGGCGAGCCGGACGGAAATGCCGACTGGCAGGAGGTCCTCAGCCGTTCCGATCTCGGTCCCGACAGCCATCATTATTTCGAGATGGATCAGGACCGGCGGCAAAAGGTGTTCACCCATCTGAGGGTCCACATCTATCCCGATGGCGGCATTGCCCGCCTCAGGGCCTATGGATCGGCCTATTTCAACTGGGACAAGGTCGGCGATGGCGAGGAAGTCGATCTTGCCTATATCTTCGGCGGCACCCACGCCCTGCACTGGTCCGATGCCCATTACGGCCATCCCGACCGCACGCTGGCGCCCGGCCGCGGTGTCAATATGGGCGACGGATGGGAAACCGCGCGCCGGCGCGGCCCAGGCCATGACTGGATGATCCTCAAACTCGGCCATCCGGGCATCATTCGCCGCATCGTCGTCGATACCGCGCATTTCAAGGGCAATTTCCCCGATACCTGCATGCTGCTCGGTGCCAATCTGCCGGATCAGAATGACGTTTTCACGCCGGAAGAGATCACGGCCTCGGAAAACTGGGAGCCGATCCTGGACCAGACCAAGATGCAGGCCGATCATATTCACGAGTTCTCCGGCGCTGCGGTGAAGAATATCGGCCCGGTGACCCATGTGCGACTGGCGATGTTCCCCGATGGCGGGATCAGCCGCCTGCGTCTTTACGGAGTGAAAGGTTGAGATGAGCATCAGGCTGCCCGTTGAGAAACTGACCCCGGAAGCCTTCGCGCCCTTCGGCACGGTGATCGCGCCCGATCCGGCAACGGCAAAGTCGATCAACGGCGGCACGACCACGCGCTTCCATGCGCTGGCGCGGTGCGAGGCGCTTGGTACCGATGCCGGGGTGATCATCAACATCTTTCGCGGAAGCCCGCGCCGGTTTCCCTATCAGGTGGACATGATGGAGCGGCATCCGCTGGGCAGCCAGAGCTTTTCGCCGCTTTCGCCCCGGCCGTTCCTCGTCATCGTCGCCGAGGATCACGGCGGCACACCGGCCAAACCGCGGGTTTTCCTGGCCGAGAACGGGCAGGGGGTCAATTACCGCGCCAATGTCTGGCATCATCCGCTGATGGCGCTTGGCGAGACGAGTGATTTTCTGGTTGTCGACCGGGACGGTCCCGGCAACAATCTGGAGGAATACATCTACCCCGCCCTGTTCACCATCGAGGAGACTGAGTTTTGACCGGCCTGACCACGCATGTTCTCGACACCGCCCTCGGCCAGCCCGCCTCCGGCATGAAGATCGATCTTTACCGCCTGAACGGCGCGGAGCGGACCTTCATCAAATCGGTCCACACCAATGATGACGGGCGTATCGACGGCGGTCCGATGATTGCATCGGATGATATCGAGGTGGGGCAATATGAACTGGTCTTCCACGCCGGTGATTATCTCAGGCGCACCGGCGCTGCGGTCACCGAACCGGCGTTTCTGGAGGATATACCGCTGCGTTTTGGGATTGCCGATGTGACGGCGCATTACCATGTGCCGCTGCTGGTCTCCGCCCACGCCTATTCGACCTATCGCGGAAGCTGATCCCCATGAAGATTGCCGCACTCGCCGATATCCATGGCAATATCGATGCATTGGAGGCCGTGCTCGCCGATCTCGAGCGCCACAGGCCGGATGCGGTGGTCAATCTTGGCGACAGCCTGTCCTCGCCGCTTGCCGCCGGTGAAACGGCTGAGCGGCTTTTGCCGCTTTCGCTGCCGACGGTGCGTGGCAATCACGACCGGGCGCTGGTCGAAGGCCCGGAAAGCGAGATGGGGGACTGGGAGAAACCGGCTTTTCCGGAGCTTTCGGAAGCCCATCTGCAATGGCTCCGCGACATGCCGAGTGCGCTGGTGGTCGAGGGCGAGGTTTATATGTGCCACGCGACACCGCAAAGAGACGATGTCATGTGGACCGAGGAACTGCTGCCGTCCGGCCATTTTGCGCTGAAATCCCAGGCGGAGATCGAAGCGCTGGCCGAGGGGATTTCCTATCCGCTGATCCTGTGCGGCCATTCCCACACCGCGCGTTCGGTGCTGCTGTCGGAGGGCCGTATCCTCGTCAATCCCGGTTCCGTCGGCTGCCCCGGCTTCGCCTATAACGTGCCTGTCGACCACAAGCTGGAAGCGGCAAATCCGTTCGCCTGCTATGCGATCATCGAAAAAACCGACGCCGGCTGGCAACCGACCTTTCATCAGGTCCGCTACGACACGACCCGCATGGTCTCGCTGGCGCGTGACGCCGGCTATGAGGATTGGGTGAAGGTGATTGCGACGGGGCGGGTGGATTAGAGCGCTGCTATTGCCGTTGTTCGCGGAGACCTAACCCAGATAGACCGTGCCTGCGGGATAACCGATCCGGCTTGGTTTCCGGGTGGCGAGCAGGAAGCCCAGTGTTATCGGGCCGACGCGGCCGATGAACATGACCACCATGATGATGGCCCGGCCCGCATTGTCGAGATCGCCTGTGACGCCCTGAGACATGCCGACTGTGGCGAAGGCAGAGACCGTTTCGAACGCAATCGCGAGAAAATCGCCTTCGTGAAACAGCAGGAGCACGAAGATCGCGGTCATGATGAGCAGGATGCTGGTTGTGGCCAGTGCCAGAACTTTCATGACCTGATCCAGTCCGAGTTCACGCCCGAAGACCTGAATATTGGCCCGCCGTTTGAAAAACGCGACCGTTGCCAGCAACAGGACGATGAAGGTCGTGACCTTGATGCCGCCCCCGGTTGAGGTGCTGCCGGCGCCGATGAACATCAGGGTCATGAACATCAGCGCGGTGGGATCGGACAGGTTGCCGATCTCGACGGTGTTGAACCCGGCGGTGCGTGTTGTGGCGGCCTGAAACCAGCTTGCCCAGAGCCGGTCGAACCATGGAAGCGCCCCGAGGGTTCCGGGGTTCGTCCACTCCATCAGGGCAAATGCCAGTGCCGACCACACAAGCAATGCCACCGTGCCGGTCAGCATCAGCTTGGTGTGCAGCGAGAACCGGCGCCAGCTGCGGACCCGCCAGATGTCGGAGGCGACCGTGAAGCCAAGCCCGCCCATGATGAACAGGGCGGGAATGGTCAGGTTGATGATCGGATTGCCGACCCAGCGGCTCAAACTGTCCGGAAACAGGGCGAAACCTGCATTGTTGAAGGCGGAAACCGCGTGAAACAGGGCCTGCCAGAGACCCTCGCGCCAGCCCGCTTCGGGCACGAAAACCAGCGCCAGCAGTCCCGCGCCGACCAGTTCGCATAAAAGAACGACCTTGAGGATCATGCGGGTCAGCGCCAGCAGGTCCGTCGCCGAAGTCTGGTTGAGGTCTTCCTTCAGGTAAAGACGGTGGGTAAAGCCGACCGGCAGGCCAAGCATCGACAGGATCAGGACGGCAAATGTCATGAGGCCAAGGCCGCCGAGCTGGATCAGGAGCATGACGACAACCTGACCGAAAACGGTGTACATGCTGCCGGTATCCACGACGACGAGACCTGTGACGGTGACCGCCGACGTCGCGGTGAAGGCGGCATCGGACCAGGTGATCGGGCCGGTGGTCGCAAGGGGCAGTTTCAGCGCAGCCGTGCCAAGGATGATGCAGCCGGCATAGATGAGGATCAGGACGAGCGGCGGGGCCAGATGCGGCGTCTGGCGTTTCGCGTAGATGCGTATCATGCCTCAGTTTCCGTCCCGCAGATCGTCTCCGAAATGGCGCAGGTCCGCGCGTTTGCCGAGCAGGAGAAGCTTGTCGTCCTCCATCAGTCTCAGGTCGCCATCGTCACAGGACAGATACTGATTGTCCCGCATCGCCCCCAATGCCCTGACGTTATATTTCTCGAAAATGGCGGCCTTGCCGACCATCTTGCCGTCGAGCTCGGCAGGCACTTTGAAGTCGACCACATGATAACCGTTTCCGAGGCTGACATAGTCGCGCACAAGCGGATTGTGCAGCATCTGCGCAATGTGCTGTCCGATTTCCTGTTCAGGCAGGATCACGCGGTCCGCGCCGAGCTTGGTCAGGATGCGGTGGTGCGTCCGGTTGAGGGCCTTGACCCAGATCGTCTCGACGCCGAGCATCTTGACGTTCATGGTGCACAGGACATTCGCTTCCAGGTCTTCCCCGATCGCGACAATGGCGACGTCGTAGTCTGCGACGCCTGCTTCCTTGAGCGCGAGTTCGTCCTTGCCGTCGGCAATCACCGCTTCCGTCAGCGTTTCCGCCAGCCTTGTCACGTATTGTCCGTCAATGTCGATGCCCAGGACCGGATTGCCGAAACGGGCAAGCTCACTGGCAACGGTGCTGCCGAACGTTCCAAGGCCGATCACGGCGAAGCTGCGGGTTTTCATGGTTTTGACCTTTCCGCTGTGGCAAGTGACGGCAGAAAGCGTCATCTCGACCAGGAATGCAAGTCTTGCGGACCGACGGTCTTTGCCGATTGCGTGCAAGCGTTTCAGGCAGGTCTATATACTGAAGAACCCGCCGGTCAAAACCGGCGGGTTCCCATGACAGGCGTGGACGATTCTATGCGGCCATCTGGAACCGGAGGGGGTGTTCCGTCAGGTCGCCGAGCAATTGCAGCCAGCGGTCTGCAAATGTTTGCTCTGCCTCCTTCGCCTGCTTTCTTCGGGATACGGCGCCCCGTCGAAAGGTATTGACTTCAAATTCATCCAGAAAACGGGCCCAGCCATCCGGCGTATTGTCGCCAACGCCGGCTGCACCGTTTGCGATATGCCCGGCAAGGCCGTCGGCGCCCGAGGCAATCACCGGCCGGCCGGCTGCCATCGCCTCGAGTGCCACCAGCCCGTAAGGCTCGAAGCGTGAAGGCATGGCGATCACATCGCACGAGGCCATGGCGGCCGCCGGGCTTTCCGCATAGCCCTTGAAAACGATGCGCGGATCCTTGCCGGACAGTTTTTTCAGGTACTTTTCGTCCGCGCCGCTGCCGTAAACATGCAGTTCGATATCCTTCCGGTTCGAACGGCGCAGGCCTTCGATGAGAATGTCGAAGCCCTTCTGGCTGTCGAAACGGCCGATTGCACCGATGACCGTCTTGCCGGCCGGCAACCTGTCAGGCAGGGCGAAAAAATCGTCGAGCGCAACACAGGGTTCGATGACGGCGAGGCGGTCGCCCGAAACAAATTTCCGACCGAGCCACTGCCCCTGCTGGGCGCTGACGGCGACGACCTTGTCGAATAGCGCATAGGCTGCCGACAGCAGGGTTTCGAACCGGTCACGGTTTTCGACACGCGCGGTGACGAAACGCTCCGAATAGCTGTGCTCGACATGGATCAGCGGCGTTTCGGCATAACGGGCCCGCAGCGCCGTCATCAGCGGCATGTTTTTCCAGCAGACCGAAAGATGCGAGACGATATGGCTGGCGTCGGCAAGGCGCGGCGGCGAAAGCTGACCGCGCTTGACACGCACGAGCTTGTGTTCTCCGGCGCCCTGTCCGAGGGCGCGGGTGAGGTGATCGAGCATGCGGTTGACACCGCCGAAACCGGCATCATCGACGAGGTGGTAGATGGTCATGGATCGGGTCTCCCAAAGGTCAGGCGTTGCTGGTGCCGAGAAGGCGGTTTTCAACATGGGCATAGAGGCCGTCGCCGGCGAGTGCGATCACGGCAGCGGCGGCGAGCGTGACGGTGGTCTTCACCGGCTCTTCAATGAGCGGGCGACGTGATGCTTTCAGCGAACGCAGCGCGTAGCCGAGTGCGGCGCGGCCCTGTCGCAGGGAAACACAGCGTCGTGCCAGATACCGCAGCTGATAGGCGGCGGCGCGGTCGCCATGGCGCTCGACCAGGGCGGGGGCGAGCCGGGCGATCTTGTCGCGCATGGCAAGCCAGGTCTGAAACTGCTTTTCGACATTGGCCGAAAGGCCGCCGATATGGATGCGGTAAAGCGTCAGGTGACCCGGAATTCCTTCGATCTTCCAGTCCTGGGTGACGATGAAACGCAGCCAGCCTTCGATGTCGTCAGACTGGCGGAAGTTTTCGTCAAACCACCAGTCGCGCTCGGTTTCTCCGGCCGGACGATAGCCGAAGCCTTCCAGGGCGGCGGCGCGGATAACGGCGGCAGAGCCGTTGCCGATCGGGTTGCGGCAGAAGACGTCGGCCGCGGTGATGTTCTTCAGCTTCGGCGACTGGTTGATGCCGACGGACTTGCCATCGCGATCGATCATGCTGGACCCTGCAAAGCTGATGCCGACATCCGGGTTGTCCTCAAGGTGGCGGATGTGAAGCTCAAGCTTTTCGGGCAGCCACAGGTCGTCGGCATCGCAAAAGCCGACATAGGCACCCTTTGCGGCGGCGATGCCGGTGTTGTGGGCGCCCGCGAGACCCCGGTTGGCCTGCGAGATCAGACGAATGCGCGGATCGGCATACCCTTTGACAATGGCAACCGTGCTGTCGCTGGAGCCGTCGTCGACAACGATGATCTCGAAATCGGCGAAGGTCTGGTCGAGCAGGGAATCGAGGGTTTCGCGAATGGTTGTCGCGGCATTGTAGGCCGGAACAACGATGCTGGCGGCGGGAAACAGGTTTTTCATGGCGACGTTCTCCGGGTGATGATCAGTGGTTTGCCGAAAGACGCTTGAAAGCGCTCGGGCTCAGGGCTTCGACAGTGGCCGCGCCGAGGGTCAGGACACCCCGGCTGGGCTGTTTGAAAAAGGCGCGCGGGCTGAGGCAGAGCGCCTTGAGTGCAAGCTTGAGCGCGGTGCCGCGTCTGCTTTCCAGCCGCAGCGCGCGGCGGGCGAGATAGCGCAGATGCGTGGCTTCGGCCGCATTGATCTCGCTCTGCGAGAGGGCAACGTTCAGCCGGCGGGCGGTCAAAAGCGCGGTTTCCCAGGAAAAGCGCATGGCCGCCAGGTCGGATGACAGGCCGCTCCGGCTCGTGCGGTAAAAGGTCAGCACCGTGTCGATCCCTTCGATCCGCGCACCGCCGGCGGCAAGCCGCACCAGCCACTCGACATCTTCGCCGTGCACGATATTCGCGTTGAAGCCGCCGGAAGCGATGAAGGCTTCGCGTGTGACGACAATGTTCGACATCGTGCAGGTTTCGTTTTCGGCAATCAGGTTGGCGACCGTCAGCGGGGTGTTCGAAACCGTGGAATAGGTCTCGACATCCGCAACGCTGTTGGCGAAAAACGCAACGCGACCATAGGCAACGTCCGGGGCACTCGTTTCGGCGAACCGCCTGTCGAGAACGTTCAGGCGGTTGGCGGGCCAGATATCATCGGCATCGAGGAAGGCGATCAGCTCGCCTTCGGCGTGGTGGAAGACCGCCCGGTTGCGGGCGATGCTCGGGCCACCATTGGCCTGCTGTACGATCCGGATCCGTCTGCTGCGCTGGGCAAACCAGCTGGCGATGGCGACGGTTTCGTCGGTTGAACCATCATCGATGACGATAACCTCGAAATCGAAAAAGGTCTGGTCGAGAACCGCGTTCAGTGTTGCCGCGATCGTTTCGGCGGCGTTGTAGCAAGGAATGACAACCGAAAATCTGGTCATAATCAGGCTCCCTGAAACGAGGGTTTGCAATGGGCCACGGTGCGGACACCGAAAGCGCGAAACAGTACCGGTATCGAAACGGCGCTCTGGACGATCGTCGCAGCGGCAAGCGTTGCCCAGGCCAGGACCGTCAGGCCGTAGGGGGCCGCGACAACAGCCGTCGCCGTGATGATCGTTCCGGCAACCAGCGACAGGGCCAGTTCACGATCGGCACGGCCACCGGAGCGCAGCCACTGGGCGGTGACCGACCACAGCATATTCGGGATCGCCGTCAGGCAGAGAATGGCGACCAGCGGGGCAACCGATGCCCATTTGGCACCGAAGACCAGCGAAACATAAGACGATGCGGCAAAGCTCTGGGTCAGCGCGACGACTGTGATCGCTGTCAGAGCCAGCGTGAGGCCGCGCTTGAGCGCACCGATACGGTCGCCGGATGTCGACAGATAGGGAAACAGGACCGTCGACAGTGCGGTTGCCAGCGAGGTCGAGATGCCGACCCCGGCATTGAAGGCAAAGAAATAGATGCCGAGCGCTTCCGTTCCGAGGACGGCGCCGACGATCAGCTTGTCGGCCTGTGCCCTGACAGCCTTCACGAATTCGATGCCGAGCACCGACGCGCCGAAGCGGGTGAAGGCGGAAAGCGGCGCCGGCGCGATGCCGGGTGCGGGCTTCCAGGCGACCAGGCGGCGCATGCCGATCAGCCAGACCGGTGCGGAAATCAGCTTCGGCAGAACCACAGCCAGCGGGCTCGGGAATATGGCGACGAGCACGACGGTCAGCAGGTTGGCGCTGACATTCTGTGCGCCCGAGACCGCGGCCGTGCGGGTCAGCATGCCCCTGCGCATGGCAAGGGCGCACTGGACAAGGCCACCGGGCATGAACAGGTATTCCAGCCCGAGCAGTGCGATCAGGGCGAAGGTCATGATGCTGCCACCGGCAAGCCAGACACCGGCGCCGACTGCGATCTGCAGAACGGTTAGCCCCGTGCACCAGACCCAGAAGATCTGGCGGGCGCGGTTGCAGACAGCGTCAAGCTCGTTGTCGCCGGCGATGATGATGCGCTGGCCTACGCCGTTTTCGGCGAGCGATTTGAGGATTTCCGAGCCGGCCATGGCCGCCGCCGCGATGCCGAGTTCCACGGGGGAGAGGAAGCGGGCCATCGCGACGACGACCGCGAGCCGGGAGGCTTTCGCGGCAGCCTCCGACGCGAGATAGGCCGAAGCGCCGCGCAGAAGCGGCGAAGAAGCAGCGTCAGCAATTTTCTGTCTGAGCATGTTCATCCTGGTATCGGCCTTGTGTTTCAAGCGGTGGACGTCGGGTTTCGTTGTGTTAGGTTTATAAGTGAAAGGAGGGAGGTCTTTGGGGGTGCCGAAGGACATCGGAACGCACATTCGGCTCTGTTTCCTATCCTTTGGTATAGGCGACAGGCGGTAGAGCCGTGTGATTATTGGGTGTGTCAGCGGCCGGCGGAAAAGGCCGCATTGCAGTATGGGTCAAAAGCGTTTGGAAAACCGACTGAAAACGGCTTGCTGCCGCGTCGCGCTCGTGTCGCTTCTTGCCTTTGCGCAAGGGTGCGCCACGCTCGAGCCGATTGAAAACAGCGAAAACGTCAAGCAAGGCGAAAGCTATCAGGCTCAGTATCGGGCGACGACATCCGATGACGAGGCCGAACGCCTGCGCAAATCTTCCGTTCTGATGAATGCTCAGCGCTGTGCGCCCGACCAGAAGCTCGGGCCGCCCGGCAGCCGGATGGTGCCGCCCGATATCGACATCCTGTCGCCCGGCGATCTGATCGAAATCTCGATTACCGACGATGATGTGATTTCAGGCAAATACGAAGTGTCGCAGGACGGCATGTTGCGGCTGATGCATGTGCCGCCGGTCCGCGCCCAGGGGCGGTCTGTCGATTCCATCGAGGAATCCGTGCGCCGGACCCTGATTGACGAGGGGCTTTACAACACGGTGCCGCTGGTTTCGATCCGCGTGATGGACTTTGCACCGGCGCGTGTCTTCGTGGCCGGCGCCGTGTTCGAGCCGGGATCGGTGACGATCGGTTCGGTTGCCGCAACATCGCTGGACCGGCTTCGGCAGGAAACGGCCGGCGGGCGGACCAGCGCGCGGCGACTGGCGCGCGCCCTGCAATCGGCCGGCGGCGTGCGCCCGGATGCCGACCTTTCGCGGGTCTCGGTCTGGCGCGGCGGACACAAGAAAGTTTATGACATGCGCCCCGTGATCACCGGGCATGCCTATCCCGATCCCGTTCTGCTGGAGGGCGATCAGGTCGAAATTCCAAGCCGCCACTGCTTCCAGGAAGAGCTGGTGGCGCCCTCGGCCGTTTCACCGCCGGGCGTCAAGGTGTTCATGTCCAATCTCGCGGTGCCCGCCACATCCAATTCCCAGGCCGCGATTTCCAAGGATACGGTCGAACTGCGCTACGGGACGCGCTTTCTGCAGGCCGTCTTCAGCCTCAATTGCGTCGGCGGCACGCGACTGACGAATTCCAATCGCTCGGCTGTGCTGTTTACCCGTAATCCCATCACCGGCCAGTCGATCGTGATCGAGCGCAATCTCGAGGAACTCCTGCGGCGCGGGGATCGTGACAATTTCGATCCCTATCTGATGCCGGGTGATGCACTGGCCTGCTATGATTCCTCGGTGATCAACATTACCGACCTTGCCACCAAGCTGGGGATTATCGGCGCGCTCGGTGTGATCATCTGAGCGCTTCAGCCTGTCAGTTCCGACAGGGCTTTCAGCGTTCTTTCAGCCGTTTCCCGCGCGGCGGTGCAGAGCGGGGCAATTTGTTCGCGCGCGCCGTGCTTTGCCGCCGATTCCACATCCAGCAATGTGGCCCGCAGGGCAATTGCGCCGAAAACGGCGGCGGACCCCGCCATCTTGTGGGCGCAGGCAGCCAGGTCTTCGAGGTCGGTCTTGTGCTCGGGATCGCCGCAGAATCTTGACTCCGATTCAGCCAGTTCCGTCTTGAACCGTTCAAGCTGGCGCTGGAACAGTTCGGGCGGCAGTGCCTCGGTCAGGTCCGCCAGCGTTTCATGATCGATCAGATTGAAATCATCCGATACCTCATCGTCATCGGAAGACGCGTTGTCGGCAGCCTCGCGCCGGCGCATCAACATGCCGATCACCTCCCGCACCTTGGCGCTTCGAAGCGGCTTGACGATGCAGTCTTCCATGCCTGCATCTTCGAGCTTGCGGCGCTCATCCGGCAAGGCATGGGCGGTCAGACCGAATATCGGCACATCGCGCGACAGGCCGTTGCCTTCACGGATGGCACGGGTGGCGCCGATCCCGTCGAGGCGCGGCATGCTGACATCCATGAAAATCACGTCGAAGCGCTCGGCTGCGGCCTTGTCGACACCTTCGATGCCGTCATGCGCCTCCACGATCCGGCAACCGTGCTTCTTCAGCATTTCACGCGCCACGAAACGGTTGGTCTCATTGTCTTCGACAAGCAGGACGGAAAGTCCCGCCTGTTCGAGCGGCACGGGCGCGCTTTCGGTCTTTTCGACCTCCACCGGTCGCTGTTCCGACACTGCAAGCGGCGGCAGGCGCAGATAGAAGCGGCTGCCCTGACCGGGCGCGCTTTCAACGCCGATTTCGCCGCCCATCAGTTCGACAAGCCGGCGCGAAATTCCGAGACCAAGACCCGAGCCGGGCGCCGTCCGCTTATAGGACGGGTCCAGCATCACGAAGTCATCGAAAATACGTGAAACATCCGCTTCACTGATCCCGATGCCAGTGTCGCTGACGGAAAACTCGACCCAGCCCTCTTTGTCATACGGGAGAGCGCTGATCCGGATCGTACCGTTTTCGGTGAACTTCACGGCGTTTCCGACGAGATTGATCAGAACTTGGCGCAGGGCGTGGCGGTCCTGATCGAAAAACGCTGCTTCTTCCGCAGTCCTTATCTCTATGGTGTTTCCGCGTCTTTGCGCTGCCGGATCGTTCATTTTCTTCAGTTCCGTCATCAGCGGAAGAACTTCGAAGTGAACCGGATTGAGCCGGGTAACGCCTGCTTCAATGCGGGTGATGTTGAGGACATCGTCGATATGGCTTTGCAGGATTTTGCCGGATGCGATGGCCGTTTCGACATAATCACGCTGTTTGCGGGTCAGCCGGGTTTCGTTCAGCATGTCCAGCAGGCCCATGACCCCGTTGAGCGGGGTGCGCATCTCGTGGCTCATGACGGCAAGAAAGTCGGATTTCGCCTTCGCCGTTGCCACGGCATCGTCGCGTGCCTGGGTCAGATTATCCTGCGCGCGTTTGCGTTCGGAAATGTCGCGCATATAGGTCACGATGATGCGTCTTTCGCCGCGCCGGATCAGGCCTACCGACACTTCCGCCGGGAAGACTTCGCCGTCAGCGCGCATGGCGTTGATTTCCAGCCGTCCGGAAAGATTGGTTTCGCTGCCGCGGAACCGGTCGAGAAACTCGACGCGCCTGTCCCGGTGAAGCTGGAGATCCTCTTTCGGGATGATCAGCTTTTCAGCCGTGACGCCAAGCGCATGTTCGCGCTTGTAGCCGAAAAGCTGTTCGGCAGCGGGATTGAAATCGAGGATGCGCCCTTTTTCGTCCGAGACGATGATTGCATCCAGCGAGGCGTTGATCGCGCTCTCGTAAAGCAGGTTTTGCGTTTGCAGATCTTCGGTTCGTATCCGCGCGATGCGGAACTGCCAGACGGCGAGGAACAGCGCCAGAAACATGGCCGCCATAACGCCGGCTGCGACCAGCCCGGTGCGCAGCAGAAGACTGGAAAAGGCCTGCCGGTCCTGATCGGATTGCGCGGCCAGAAGGCGCACGCCGGTCAGCGCGATTTCGCGGACGTCGTCACGCATTGCATTCAGTGTCGGCTTGAGCGTCGGCAGGGCGCTGGCGAGCGCGTCATCGGGTCCGTCAATGAGGGGGATGGCGCGGTTGAGCGTATCGGTAATCCGGTTCAGGGTCTGCCGGGCGCCCGCCTGTCGCGTGACGTTGCTGAAGACCGATCCACGCCGCAGCGTGTCGATCCGGCTGTAGAAGATATCGAAGCGCTGGCGAAGCTCGTCAAGTGTTGCGGGCGTCGGGTTACGGGTCGCATCGTCGACGGCGCTTTCCAGCACCAGCAGTTCGACCTGGACCTGCGCCATCTGCCACTGGACATTGTCGGTCGAAGCCGAGCGCAGCCGCGCCAGTTCCTGCATCAGCTGTGCAGCAAGCAGGCTCAGCACCAGCGTCACCGCCAGCAAAAAGAGACCGGCGGCGACGTAAACGCCTCTCCAGTCTCTCGGTTTGCGGTCGCGGGCGGCTATGTCAGCCTGTTCCTGCATCAGATCAGTCTTCCACTTCGATCGACTTCAACTGCCATATGCTACGCGAATATGTGATCTCTGTCTTGTAGGCCGGCTTGTCATCAAAGGGATAGATTACCCAGACCGGTCCTTTGTCCCGCACCGAAAGAGGGTGTCCGTCAACCCGCGTCGCCAGGATCGGCCCGCCGGAAACGGCCTCCGATGCCGGGACATCAATTGCGTAGTCATTGAGCGCGGTCATCAGCAGTTGCGTGCCGTCGGCGTCAACGGCGTCGAGCAGTGCCGACAGTTCCACGCCGGAATATTCAGCCGCTTTGTCGGTCCAGATTGTCTCTGTCGTAAAACGGGTCTGGGGCAGGGCGTCCAGCATGGCGAGATCGAATTCGGCCGCACCGTCGGCGTTGGTCACGCCGATGTTGCCTGAAACCGTCAGGATGACGCGGCCCATCGGTGCGGGCAGGTCCTCGGCCGATGCGGTCGCAATCAGAAGAAAGGGCGTCAGCACTGCGGTCAGAAAAAGTCGTTGGAACATGATCAGCAACCTTCCAGGTTCGCGGAATTGATATTGTGATTTTACGCGCAAGCCGCGCGGGCTGATGAGCAAACAAGCGTGGTTGCGCTATACGAAAGGATAGGATCGGCGACGCGATCGTGACGTTGGATCGCGTGCCGGACCTTTTGTTTTCAATAGGCGCCGCGCCCGGAGAAGACCGCGCGCACCGTCAGCGCGATAATGGTCAGGTCCAGGACGATACTGCGCGAGCGGATATAGGCATTGTCCATCTGCAGCATCCGCTCGAACCCGATTTCCGCGCGGCCGGAAACCTGCCAGAGCCCGGTGATGCCCGGTTTGGCGGCAAGCCGCGACATGGCTTCCGGTGCGTAGGCGGCAACTTCCTGCGGCAGCGCGGGACGCGGGCCGACAATCGACATATTGCCCTTCAGCACATTGATCAGCTGCGGCAGTTCGTCGATCGAAAGCTTGCGCATGATCCGGCCGACCGGCGTGACACGCGGGTCCTTGCGCGATTTGAAGCAGATGCCTTCGCGGTCACTGGTTTCCAGCAATGCTGCGCGGCGGGCCTCCGCATCGCGGTACATCGAGCGGAACTTCAGCATGGTGAATGTCTGGCCGTTTTCGCCGACACGGGTTTGACGAAAGAACACGGGCCCCCGCGAGGTGGCCGCCACGGCAAGCGCAGTGCTGGCCATCAGCGGCGACAGCATCAAAAGTGCCGATGAGGCAACGGCAATGTCGAGCAGGCGTTTGCCGCGAACATTTGCGGCAGCCGTCGCCCCGGCACGCACCGTGCGGGCCTCACGCCAGGCGTTGAAAACGAAACGGAAATTGCCGACGAGATAGCGTTTGGCCATCCGCTTCGGTTCCATCATCAGCCGCCAGACCCATTCGCACCCCGCCTTGCGGAAGAGCAGAGGCGCACGGGTGACCCGACCCGACCAGAAATCGAACTGAGCGCCGACGCCCATGACCATGCTGGCATTGAGCTTGTGGCGGTTGCGTGCAATCCACACGTCCTGCATTGGCACGCCAAGCGCGACAAGCACGATATCGGCGCCCGAACGGTTGATGGCGTCGATGATGCCGGCTTCGTCGTCACGGGTGAAATAGCCATGGCGGGTGCCGGCAATCTTCAGGCCGGGCGCAAGTTCGCCGGCGCGCTTGGCCGCAGCATCCGCCACGCCATCCTGACTGCCGAAAAAGTAGATTGAACGGCCAAGTCGTGCGGCTTCCCGACACAGCGGCACGAAAAGGTCGGTGCCGTTGAGATTGGCCTCGAAACCCTTTTTCTGCAGCTTGGCTGCAAGCTTCATGCCGGAACCATCGGGCAACAGGTAATCCGCCTTGCTGACGGCCCAGCGATAAGATGCGTCGTCCTTATGGGTATTCATGCAATGGGCGTTGAGGAAAGCGGCGGTGCGCTTTTCCTGCGGCGCCTCGAGCAGGCCGCTGACCGCCTCCTGCTGGGTAGCGCTAACAATCGGAAGTCCGAAGAGCGAAACTGTTTTGAAAGCGGCCATCTGCCTCTCCATCATGCGTGTTGCTGTTGGGGAGAAGATGCCGGAAGCGCGGGGCCTGCGCCTTATCGAGTAAGGTGATGTTTTACGCCTGGAAGCATAGGAGACTGCGCGCCCGCAACGTTGTCTGCTGCTTTCGGATGGCACACCTATCCAAAGGGCATATTCACGCGAACCAGCCTATCCCTTAGGCTATATCGATGCCGAGTGACGGTGACAGGTGATGCCTTTTTAAGTTATGGGTGAACTTTGA
Source organism: uncultured Martelella sp. (assembly GCF_963677965.2). Lineage (NCBI taxonomy): Bacteria > Pseudomonadati > Pseudomonadota > Alphaproteobacteria > Hyphomicrobiales > Aurantimonadaceae > Martelella > uncultured Martelella sp. The sequence continues at coordinate 622,382 of NZ_CAXXFM010000001.1, read as the reverse complement.
GGCAGAGGTCATGAGAAGGGGAAGCTCATGAAGATATTGATAGCGGACGACCACGAACTGGTGCGCGACACCATATCTGCCTTTCTGTCGAACGAGCCGGGATTGCGCATTTCCGTGGCGGCCGACTTTGACGGCGCGGCCGACCTGATGAACAAGGAAGGTCCGTTCGATCTTGTGCTGCTCGATTACGCGATGCCGGGGATGAATGGTCTGGAGGGACTTGCGAAAGCCAGGGACCTGAATTTCGGCAGTCCTGTCGCCATCCTTTCGGGCACCGCTTCGCGCGATGTGGCGGAGGAGGCGCTGGCGTCCGGTGCGGCCGGATTTCTGCCGAAGAGCCTTCCGGCAAAGTCGCTCATCCATGCGGTGCGCTTCATGGCAGCCGGCGAGCAATATGCGCCGGTGCAGTTCATGACGGAAAAGGAAGAAAAGACGACCCATCCGCTGGAGGAAAAGCTGACCCGGCGAGAGATGGAGGTTCTGAAAGGACTTGTCGAAGGCCATTCCAACAAGGAAATCGCGCGCACGCTCGATCTCCAGGAAGTGACCGTCAAGCTGCACGTCAAGACGCTTTGCCGCAAGCTGGATGCGCGCAACCGCACCATGGCGGCGATGATCGCCAAGAATGCCGGTCTGTTCTGAACCCTATCCCAAAGGGTAGCGATGAACGCGAAAGGGCGTGCGGTTAGTGCCATCGTGCCGGCACGCATCACAGGGAAGTCTTTATTAACAGCGCGAACTCGAACCGGGGGACCGTTTGATGAAGACCAGCAGCTCTAAAGAGAATTCGCAGTCCGCAAGCCGTATGTCGCGCACGCTCACGCCCTTTGTCTGGGGTTTTCGGGGCGTGAAGGCGGTTGTCCGCGGTTTCCTGTCCGTTCCGCGTGTTCTGCACCTCAGCCGCGGTGGCAGGCTCAGCCTTTGGCGTGTCGCCAGCGGCGGCAAGCTGGATGATTCCGGCCGTCTGCCGCGCTATGTGCTTCTTGGTGCAATCATGCTGGCCGCCATCTGGGCGCCCGTCATCAGCTACGTTCGCTATGCGCCGCTCACCTATTCATCGGATATGGCCCTGATCCTGCCGGGTGCCGGCGCGTCGACGTCCATCAACCTTTCCGATATCGGCCAGGCGTCCTCGTCGGCCAACTCGGCCTATTCCAGTTCGACGCTGAGCCCGACCGTCACCTATCAGAGCCTGCTGTCATCGCCGCAGGTCCTTGAGCGTGCGGCCGATGCGCTGGGCAATGATCCGGCCGCATTCGGCAAGCCGCGGATCAAGCTGCTCGACCAGACCAGCTTCATTCAGGTCGCCATCAAGGGCAGCTCGCCGGAACAGGCCCGCGCCCGCAACAAGGCGCTGCTCGATGCCTTTCTCCTTGAACTGGACACGCTGCGCAATGATGAGATCGTTCGCCGCGAAAGTTCGGTCGTCAATGCGATCGATGCCTATCAGGAAAAGGTCGAGGACGCCCGCAAGGCGATTGCCGACCTGCAGCATGAAAGCGGCCTGAAATCCAACGAACAGTATGACGCGATTATTGCCGACAATGAGGACCTGCAGCTGGAAATCGCGGCCGCCGAGGCCCGGTTCGACCAGATCGATCAGCGGATCGCGACACTCAGCCAGACTCTGGAAACCACGCCGGAAATCGCGGCAATCATCCTCAAGCTGCGCGCGGATCCGCAATATGTTACGCTTGCCGACAATCTGGCCCGTGACAATGCGGCCCTGGCCAAGCTGACCGTTAATTTCGGTCCGAAACATCCGAAAGTCGTTGGCGCGAACAATCGTGTCAGCGGATTGCGTGGTCAGCTTTCCGGCCGGGGTGTCATTCTGGCGGGGTTCGATACACTGGAACTTGCCGGTGAAGTCGATGCATTGGCCGATGGCCAGCGCGCAGGGCTGTTGTCCAGCCTGGTTACATTGTCCGCCGAGGCGCGTGGCCTCTCCGCGGAAATATTCACCATGCGGGCAACGCTCAAGCGTGGTGAGGCGCGTGTGCGTGCGCTGTCAGCCTCTGCCGCGCGGCTTGATGCCCTGAAGCGCGAATACAAGGTGGCCGAGGCCGTGTTTGCTTCAGCGCTCGCCCGCATCAATACGGCGAAGTCGGATATCTTTGCGTCCTATCCGATGGTGCAGGTCGTCAGCAGCCCGTCGATCGAGTATCAGCCGACTTCGCCGAACATCAAGATCGCGATTGCCGGCGGCGTTGCGGGCAGTGCATTTGCTCTGTTCAGTCTGCTTCTTGCATGGATCCGCCAGCCGATCCTTGGCCGGGCCGTCAGGCTCTTTACCGAAGGCAAGTGAGATGAGCCTTTCATTTCGGCCCGAAAACCTCCCGGAGGCCATCGTCTACAAGACGCTGGTCTTCACCTGGCTGTTCTACGCCTTCGGCGCGCTCTACGTGGTTGGGCCGGTCTTGGGATGGTTGCTGTTCGCGCTTGCCGTGATCGCGCTTTATTTCGGGCCGGCGCTCAGGCCATCGCTGAGGCCGGCAGGCCCGGTGCCGTTTATCGTCTGGTTGTGGATTGCTGGCATGCTGGTCATGTTGATCGCCCTTTGGGGCGGTCATCTGCAATGGGGGCTTGGCCTCAAGCAGACCATCAAGTCGAGTATTGGCTGGGCCAAGGGCTGGGCGCTGCTGGCGCTGTTTCCGCTGGCCGGTGCCGTTCTTCAGGTGCGGCGCGAGGTGCTGGTGCGCGGCCAGTGCGTTATCGGCCTGTGGACGCTGATCCTGCTGCCGGTGATGTTTGCCGCACCGTATATCGGTCTGCCAGAGCGGATTTTCGTTTCACCGCTCAAGGCGGTCGGCGGGCCTGGGCCGGAATATTTCTCGGTCTATTTCTACACGCTTGATCCGTCGACCTGGACTCCGCGCTGGCAGTTTTATGCGCCGTGGTCGCCCTTTGCCGGTCTGCTCGGCATCGTCATGGTCGCCTTTGCGCTGGAAGAAAAACAGCCTTTCTGGAAAACCTGCGGCATCGTTGCGGGCCTTGCCATGATCGTGCTCACCAAGTCGCGCATGAGCCTTGTCGGCGTTGTGGTCTGCACGGTTGGTCCGCGCATGTTGCCGCTGGTGGCGAAGGTCTATGCCTGGCGGATGGCGGCTGCGTTTGCGACACTGATGGCGATTTTCGGCGGCGCGGTGTTCACCATGATCCAGGGCGGCATCTATGCCTTCAAGAATGCCCGTGCCGACAGCACCCGTGTCCGCGAGGCGTTGCAGCGCATTGCCTATGAGCGCTGGTCGGAAGCCTACTGGTTCGGCCATGGCACCGTGCAGCCGGGGCCGCATCTGGTGGAATACATGCCGATCGGCTCCCACCATACCTGGTATGGTCTCCTGTTCGTAAAAGGTCTGACCGGTTTTCTGGCCATGCTGATACCGCTTCTGGTGCAGACCTTCATCGTTCTGGTCGATTGCGTGCGTCATCCGCGCGGGCGGCTGCCGCTTTCAATCGTGTTGGTGATGATTGTCTTGAGCTTCGGCGAAAATATCGAGATCGAAGCTTATCTCATGTGGCCGGCGTTGATGATGCTCGGCATTCATGCACGCGAGATGCAAAGTCAGGCGCGCGCCTGAAGCCCTATACTGCCTGTTTTCGCGCCGGACCGCTCCGCAGAAATACACATAGCGCGCGGTCTGGTTGCGTTTTCGGGTGGTTTTGAGTTTATGGTTTACAGATTGCAAAAATGATACATGCGCCCGGTTGGCCGCGCACGCCGATACCTGTCCTGCGTATATGTCGCAGGAGGTCGGGGTGTGGAAAAATACTTGGACCGGATGCTGATATAGTGTGGGGAACGCTTGTTGCGGAAGGTTATCCGATCGTTAGTAAGCCGCTCTTCTACTATGAGTTTAACCGAGCAGACAGAACGTCCGCAAACCCGGTCCGTTCGCTTGTTTAGGAGTTGTTAATAGGCTATCGTCTCGCCGGTTCTTTAGTTTATTTCATGATCGGGAAATGGCAGTTTATGCCCAGAATATCGAACCTGGCCGGTTTCGTTTTACTTACTGCTGTTTGGAGCAGCACTTTTGTGACGGCAGGCACGCGGTCTGCCGAGGCGCAGGTGCTTGAAGGGCCCGGTGCGCTGTTTCTCGATCAAACGCCGATCGAAATGATGGCGACCAATTATTCGAGTTTCGAAACCGGATATCTTCTGCCCAAAGGGGCTGTTTATCTGCAATTCGGTTCGGATCAGACAAGGGACGGCAACTCGACCGGTACGCAGGTTTACGAAGGACGGGCAGACTGGGCGGTTACCGATCGCTTTCAGGTGAGTGCTTTCGGTCACGTGTTCGACGATCCGCCCTTGTGCGGCACTGCCGTGTGTGACGAAAATCTTACTTTTATAGCTGGCGGCGGCGGCGTCAAATACAGCCTGCTCGACAGTTACGGGCTCTCAATGGCGGCTTTCGGTTCGCTTGAGGGCGTTTTTCTCTCCGGAAACCTCTATGATAATGACGGAGACGGAACGTTGAACCTTGCCGGCAGCCTGCAGCTGCCGATCAGCCTCACCGTGACGGATTCGCTGCGTTTGCATGTGACGCCGGGCGTTTCCTTCCTGCCGGACAGCATCAACGGCCAGCCCTATTTCGGCACTGTGCCTTATCTCGGCGCCGGCCTGACCTGGCAGCCGGTTACCGGGCTGCAGTCCTATGCAACGGTGATGCTGCCCTACGCTACCGACGGCAATACCCTGTCGAGCAGTGGTGGACTTGAGACGAAACCGGTCTGGATGGCGGGCGTCAAGCTTGCCGTCACGCCAAAGGCCGCAGTGGACATTTTCGCGACCAATGGATGGGGGATGACGCCGGCAACCAGCATCATCGCCTTTCCTCCGGAATCCGATGATATCGCCTATGGTGTCCGCCTGAGCTACACGCCGTTTGTCGGCAAGGCGACGCGTGATGTCTATTTCGACAGTTACCGGGTTGATATGCTGAGCCCTGTCACGGACCTGGAGCTTCGCCAGCAGATTGGCGGTATTACACTGCAAAGTGCTGATACACTGACGCCGGGGCGTTTTCTGGTCGAGGCGGGCATCGGAGACCGCGATTTTCGCGATATCCATCTTGCCTTCAGCCCGGATCAGGATCTCCAGCTTGACGCTATTTTTTCGCAATATCCTGCGGGAGGCGCTGCCGGCAAGGCGAAGAGCGTGTGGAACGATGAATGGTCCTATATGTTCGGCGGCAAGCTCCGCCTGATGGACCAGAAATACGGCGATCTGTTTTCGCTGTCCGCTCAGGTTCTCGCTGGACGTGATTTCAAAAAGCCGACAACGGGTATCCTTTACGGCGCACTTCCGGCAAGCCTCGCCTTTTCGGAGAAGGCAAGTGTGACGCTGGAGTCGAAATTCGCCGCTTATGACTCCGAGCGTTTGTGGGCTGTCGGCGGTGGTCTTTCCGTGCGCCCGTTCCGCGATCTCGAATTGCTGGGTGAGGTTACGGCCGTTTCCGATGACGGCGACACGATCTGGTCGGCTGGTGCGCGCTATAACCTCAACGGCACGCCGTTCAGCGCGGACGTCTATGCCACAAATGCAACAGGTCTTCACGGAGTCGGCACAATGCTTGCGCAGGACGACCCGCGCTATGGACTCACGTTGAGATTTGCGTATTAAGGGAGGCTAAAATGTTCCGTATTTCCAGGGCAGCGCGATGTCGGCGACTGGTTGCGGCAGAAAAAGATAATGATGTTATTCGGCCCCGCGTGTTTTCAGTCAGGGGCAGGGTCAATTTCAGTTTATGTGTTTATGAGTATTTTGTGTATTGTTGCCGGGCGATCTGCTTGTCTCCAGCGGGGTGATATGTTTTGAACTTTAACTTTCGGGGCAAGTCGCAGCAATTCGGAGTATTTCAATTGCGTTTCATCACCCTCATCCTTGCCACGGTCATGATGACCGGATGCAGTGCATTGTATAATGTTTCCGAAGTGCGTCCGGTCGTCGGCGAAACTTCGGTGGTCAAGGTGGTGCCGGTAACGAGCCAGAATGTCATGATGGCAAACGCGATGACGCCGTATACGCCGCGTTCCCTGCCGTCTGTTTTTGACCAGACGGCGACGCTCCAGAGTTCGGCTGTGCCGAGCATTTCGGCCTACAAGCCGCAGGCCAGGCCCGGCGCCGTGCCAACCAAACTGCCGCCTGTACAGCAACCGAAGGCCTACAGGATCGGTGTTGGAGATGTGGTGCTTCTGGCGACCCCGAACGCCGATTCCGCGCTGAATGAGATCAATGGACTTCTGGCTGCGCAGAACGCGCGCCAGGGCTACACGGTTCAGGACGATGGCGCGATTGCGATCCCGACCGTGGGACGTGTCTCGATCGGCGGGATGACGCTGGAGGAGGCCCAGTCCGCCTTGTTCCAGAAACTCGTTCAAAGCCAGATCGATCCGACATTCAATCTGGAAATTACCGACTTCAATTCGCAGCGCGTTGCCGTTGGCGGCGCTGTGGCGCAGCCGCAACTCGAGCCGATCACCTTGACGCCGCTTTATCTGGATGAGGCCATTACGGCGGCAGGCGGTGTGGTCGCGGCCGATCCAAGTTACGCGACTGTGCGGCTTTATCGTGACGAACAGACCTATCAGATTTCGGCAAACAAGCTGTTTGCCAAGAACGATATTCCAAAGGTTCTGCTTCAAAACGGTGACCGTGTTTTCGTGGATACCGAATATTCTGTCGAACTGGCTGAAGGATATATGCGCCAGGAGCTCGATCTCGCCAAGTTCCAGCGCGACGTTCTGGATGAACAGCGTGATATCTTCCAGACGCGTGTGGAGATGGATGCGGTCGATCGGGACTATGTTTATGTCTTTGGTGAGGTCAAGAACCAGGGCCGCTGGCCGCTGCCGTTCGACCGCACTGCATCGCTTGCCGATGCGATGTTTGAGCAGGGTGGCATTCAGCCGGTTACCGGAAATCCGCGCCGGATTTATGTTCTGCGCAAGAACAGGGATACTTCAAGCGGTGCAATGGGGATCACGGCCTGGGCGCTCGATGCGCAGAATACGGCAAACCTCCTGCTGGCCACGGAACTCCAGCTGCGCCCGAACGATATCGTGTTCGTTGCAAGTCAGCCGGTCACCAACTGGAACCGCCTGATTTCCCAGGTCCTGCCGTCGATTTCGATCCTCGGGACTGCCAACGGCATCGTGAACTAACGGTTCAGCTGCTGGTTTGAGTTGAGAAAACTATGGAAAGATTTTCCATAGTCTCTCACCGCTGGTCCGCGCGAACACCGAAAGGCTGATCTGAACTGTTCTGCGGCACAGAATCGGAATTCTCACACAAAAGGCCGGCCGCAAAAGCAGCCGGCCTTTTGTGATCACGTGAACAGGAACGGCTCCTGTTGAAAGCTATTCTGCAAGGGCGCTCAATACCCTGCCGGCAGCACCGATAGTTCGTCGCAGGTCTGTTCATTGCCCACAAGCGTGTCACGAATTTGTGCTTGTTGGCGGGCGCGCAGCCGTGCGGCATCGATGTCGGACTGGTCGGCACCCATTGTTCTCGCCTTGGCGTAGATCTGTTCGGAGGCGTCCCTGAGCTTCCGGTCGCCCCGCAGGCTGGTATAGCTTTCGCATCGCTGGGTTGCGAGTTCGGCGCGGGCGCCCTGGTCGAGCAGCTCCTGTAGCGGCGTTTCCTGCGCCTCCGGTGGAGCCGTCTGGCAGGCAGCGAGGGCGACCAGTGCCGCAAGCGCTGCTGTCTGAATCAGTTTGACCATTACTTGTTCTCCCAATTGGTTGCTGCCGTCACCATAGCGGAAAATGCAGGCATGGGCTCTGCTTTCTTGCGCGACCCATGCAAGGCAGGTCGCAGAGGGCGTCAAGATCGTACGGCGCAGAAACGAAAAGGCCCGGTGTCGTCAAACACCAGGCCGAAAGAGTGTGTTGCCGCCGATCGGTCGCCGCTGATTTACGGACCGTTGTTGAAGCCGACCTTGTCGACGAGTTCTGATGCCTCGCGGCGGTGATCGGCAATTTCGATGAGCGGCAGGTCGTCCGGATGGATATCGCCAAATGACTGCACGATCTCGGAGGCTTCGGCCCCCGGCATCACCGGATACTCGAACACCTGTTCGGCGTAGATTTCCTGGGCTTCGGGCGAGGCGAGGAATTCCATCAGCTTCAGTGCGTTTTCCGGATGGGGTGCATGTTTGGTCATGGCCATGCCGGAAACATTGACGTGGGTGCCGCGGTCATCGGCATTGGGAAACAGGATATCGATCGCGGCGGCCCATTCCTTCTGCTCGGGTTCCTTGTCGTTGGTCATCATCAGCCCGACATAATAGGTGTTTCCAAGCGCGAGGTCGCATTCGCCGGACATGATTGCCTTGGCCTGGCTGCGGTCATTGCCGTTCGGACGCCGGGCAAGATTGGCCTTGAGGCCTTCCAGCCATTCTTCGGTGTATTCCGTGCCGTGATGGGCGATCATCGAAGCAATGAGGGCGATATTATAGGGATGTTGACCGTCGCGGATGCAGATCGCGCCTTTCCATTTCGGGTCCGCCAGTTCCTCATAGGTAATGGGTATCTGGCCGATGCGGTCTTTCGATGCGTAGACCACGCGGCCACGTTTGGTCAGCGCAAACCAGTTGCCGTCGGGGTCGCGGAACTGCGCGGGGATATGGTCATTGATGATCGCGCTTTCGACCGGCTGGGTGACATCGGCTTCCCTGGCTTCCGTCAGCCGGCCGATATCGACGGTGAGAATCACGTCGACGGGCGAATTGGCGCCTTCTGCCTTCACCCGTTCCACAAGGCCCGTATCCAGAAACAACACGTTGGTATTGATTCCGGTCTCGGCCTCAAAGGCCTCGAGCAGGGGGGCGATCAGCTCCGGCTGGCGATAGGAATAGATATTGACATCCTCGGCCAGGGCCGCAGGCGCGGCAAAAGCGGCAGTCGCGAATGCAAGAAAAAAACCGGCGGACGCCTTGAGCCTTGTCATTGAATCCTCCTTGTGTTCTTTTAAGTTGAATTATGTCATCAGGTATTCGGATCGAGGTGTCAACCGAGAGCCTTTCTGGACTTGAGTGAAAATTTCTTCTTTTGGAATTGTTCCAAAGTGAGAAACGCGCTATAAAGATGGAAACATTCTAAAGAGGACAATTGGTATGCGCCTGACAAAGCAGACGAATTATGCGGTACGCATGCTCATGTATTGCGCCGCCAATGACGGAAAACTCAGCCGCGTGCCCGAGATTGCCAAGGCCTACGGTGTGTCCGAGCTGTTTCTGTTCAAGATCATTCAGCCCTTGCACAAGGCTGGTATCATGGAAACGGTGCGCGGGCGCAATGGCGGTGTTCGCCTCGGTCGGCCCGCTTCCGAGATCACGCTTTTCGATGTTGTTTGCGTGACCGAGGAAAACTTTTCCATGGCCGAGTGTTTCGATGACAGCAACGAAACGGATTGCCCGCTGGTCGACAGTTGCGGTTTCAACGGAGCGCTGCGAAAGGCTCTCAACGCCTTTTTCGCGGTGCTTGCCGACTACACGATTGCCGATCTGGTGCGGCGTCGCGGCGACATTTTCAAGCTTCTCAGCATTGAGGAAAACGAGAAGGTTGAATCCTCAGCCGCCTGATAGCGCTGCGCAGACGATGTCTGCGGCCGAAAAGCTTTTATGAATTGGTACGATGAGCGCCGGGATATTTTCCGGCGCTTTTTCGTTGTTCGGGTGCGGCGCATTGCACAATGGTGCTTGAGCTTCCTCCGGGAAAGATATAGCTGTAGATCGCTAACTCGTAGCAGCATATGCTTTTCATGGCTGAAAAGCTTAGGTCGGGCGATGGCAGGTGAGCATCGGGCAGTGGTGCCCTGATCGAAAGATACGGAGTTGCCCCGTTGGCGAACGGGGCAGGGAGGGAACCATGAACAATCATTTCATCGGTATCGATGTCGGAACCGGCAGTGCTCGGGCAGGCGTTTTCGACGAGAACGGCCGTCTGCTGGGCGTCGGCAAGAAGGATTTGACGCTTTGGCGGGAAGCCGGCGATATCGTCGAGCAGTCATCGCATGATATCTGGAGCGCCATCTGCTTTTGCACGAAAACGGCGCTGGCGGAAGCCAATGTCGATCCGGCAACCGTCAAGGGGATTGGCTTTGATGCGACATGTTCGCTGGTTGTTCTGGACGCGCAGGGAGAGCCGCTGGCCGTCGGCCCCTCGAACGATCCCGAGCGCGATGTCATCGTCTGGATGGATCACCGCGCAATCGAGCAGGCCGACCGCATCAATGCCGGCGGCCATGATGTGCTGCGCTATGTCGGCGGCCGGATTTCGCCGGAAATGGAAACACCGAAACTGCTCTGGCTGAAGGAAAACAGGCCGGAGACCTTTTCCGCCGCCGGTCATTTCTTCGATCTCGCCGACTTTCTGTCATGGCGCGCGACCGGTTCGACGGACCGCTCGGTCTGCACCGTTACCTGCAAATGGACCTATCTTGCCCATGAGCGACGCTGGGACGCCGAATATTTCAAGGCCATCGGCCTTGAGGAGCTTGCTGACGACGCATTTACGCGCATCGGTTCGAATGTCGTCGATATCGCAACCCCTGTTGGCGAAGGGCTGACGGATACGGCCGCCGGAGAGCTAGGCCTTGTTGCCGGAACGCCGGTCGGCGCCTCGCTGATCGATGCCCATTGCGGCGGCGTTGGCACTTTTGCCTGCGAAGGCCCGAATGGCGAAAACCTGCCGCCGGAAACCCAGATGGCGCTGATCATGGGGACCTCGGCCTGCGCGATGACACTGGCGAAGGATGCGCATTTCGTCGATGGCGTCTGGGGACCGTATTTCGGCGCGATGGTGCCGGGCTTCTGGCTTCTCGAAGGCGGGCAATCCGCTTATGGCGCGGCCCTCGATCACCTCGTCACCCTCCATCCAGCCTATCCTGCCATCCGCGAAAAGGCGGCGGCCCAGGGCCTGCCCGTCCCTGTCTATCTGGAAAAGCGCGCGATCGAACAGGCCGGCTCGCTGGACGCGGCGACCTTTCTCGGCCGTGACATTCAGGTGGTGCCGGAATTTCTCGGAAACCGCGCGCCCTATGCCGATCCGCAGGCAACCGGCGTCGTCAGCGGGCTGAAGCTTGATACGGGGGAGGACAGTCTTGTCGCGCTCTACGTCGCGGGGCTTTGCGGGCTGTGCTACGGCACACGGCAGATCATCGAGGCGGAAAAGGCCGCAGGGCTGCCGCTTGAGACCATCGTGGTCAGCGGCGGAGCCGCGCAGAGCAGGCTTTTGCGGCGCATCCTTGCCGATGCGACGGGCCTCAAGGTTGCCCTTCCCGATACGGCAGAACCCGTGCTTCTCGGCGGTGCGATCATCGGCGCGGTTGCTGCAGGGCATCACGATAATCTGGAGCAGGGCGCGCGACAGATGTCGGCGATCCGGGAGATTATCGAACCTGCCGGCGGCGCGGTTTCCGAGCTGCATGCGGCAAAATTTGAGGCTTTCGCGCTGCTACAGGACGCTGACCGCAAGATCAGGGCGATGATGGCATCCTGACCGCGTAGCCTTCTTGGTGCTGGCGTTTGGCACGCGCCTTGCGATAAACTGCCGGCAGCGGAGAAAAACAGGCTATGGCGAAAACGATTTCCGAGATTGCGGAAGAAACCGGTTATTCCCGGACGACGATCACCATGGTGCTGAGCGGGCGTGCTTCCGAATACCGGATCAGCACCCGCACGCAGAAGATCATCCGCGATTATGTCGACGAGCATGGCTACACGATCAACCAGACTGCGCGCAATCTGAAGACGCAGCGCAGCCATACGATCGGCTTTGTGGCGCCGGAGATTGCGAACCCGTTCTTTGCCCGTTTCATGGCGCATCTTGAAGCCTGCTGCCGGAGTGAGGGCCTTGTGCTGATTACCACGTCGAGCGGGGAGGATCCGCTGGTGGAAGCCCGCGCGCTGCAAAGCCTGCTGGAACGCGGGGTCGATGCGCTGGTGCTGGCACCGTGCGCACCACGCCCGGCGGTTTCGGCCAAAAAGCGCAGCCGCCAGACGCCCATGGTCGTGATCGACCGCCACTATCCGGGCGATAATACGCAGGTGATCGCCAGCGACCACCGGGAAAACGCAAGGCTTCTGACCGCCGCGGTGATGAGCGCGGGCGCAAGCGACATGGTGTTTTTCTGCGGACATCCGGAAAACCCGGCCATTGTCGCGCGCATTGCCGGATTTCGCGCGGCTGCCGGTGAGGGGGAGAATGCAAGACTGCTGACAGCGGCCGACGACAGCGTGGCCGCTGGCAAAGCCATGATGCAGACACTTCTTGAGGCCGGTGGCGCATTGCCGTCGGCGCTTTTGTGCTCTTCGCTGCTCGTGCTCGAGGGCGCCCTGCAACATTTCAGGCGCACGCGTTCGGTCGTTCCGCCCGACATGATCATCGCCACGTTTGACTATGACGGCTTTCTGGAACTTCTGCCCAACACGGTCATCGTCATCCGGCAGGATGAAGAGGCACTGGCGCGCGCCGCCTTCCAGGCGCTCTCCGACCGGATCGGCGGCAATGTGGCGGCCGAGGGAACGCGCACGGTCGTTGATGCCGAACTGCTCTATCTCAACGCGCCGGCCTGACGCGTCCCGGGAGGCGATGCGGCAACAGCGCTAACCGATCTCCGCAAAGACATCGGCAACCGTCTCTTCCAGCAGATCGAACATGGTGTCGGTTTCAGCCTTGGTGATGATGAAGGGGGGCGCGAGGACCACGGCGGCCCCGAGCGGGCGGCAGATCAGGCCCTTTTCCAGCGCCTTGTTGGCGATCCGCTCGGACACCCGAAGCTTGCTGTCGAACGGCGCCCTGGTCTTTCTGTCGGCAACCATTTCGATGGCGCCCATGAAACCGACGCCGCGCACCTCGCCTGTGTGGGGATGGTCGCCGAAGCGCGAAAGCCGCTCGAGAAAATGCGGTGTCAGAGCCCGGACATTGTCGATCAGCCCTTCCGTCTCGAGCACATCGAGCGCCTTCAGGGCAACAGCGCTGCCAAGCGGGCTGCCGGCTGCGGTAAAGCCATGCGGAAATTCCTCGGCCGCCTCTGATGCTTCTTCCAGTTCCGCGGCAAGCTTCGCGCCGAGAATGGCGGCGCCCATCGGATAGTAACCGGCGGTAATGCACTTCGAGGCGATGATCGCATCCGGCTCTATCCCGTAATAATCGCTGCCCCACATTGTGCCCATCCGGCCGAAACCGCAGATCACCTCGTCGGCGATCAGCGGAATGTCATATTCCCGAAGGATCGGCCGGATTGCGTCGAAATAGCCTTTTGAAGGTGGAATGACGCCGCCCGCACCCTGCACCGGTTCGGCAAACATACCGGCAATGGTTTCGGGGCCTTCACGCTCGATCAGGTCCCTGAGATTGCGCGCCATGCGCGCGGTAAATGCCTCTTCTGTCTCCTCCTCGAGGCCGAAACGCCAGAAATGCGGGCAGTCGGCGCGGAGAAAACCCGGCAGCGGCAGGCCGAATTCGCTGTTATAGGGCTTTGCCGTCATCGATGCCGTGGCCACTGTCACGCCATGATAGGCATTGATGCGGGTGATGATCTTGCGCCGTTCCGGCATGCCCTTTCGCCGGTTGATCATCCACAGCATCTTCACCATGGTGTCGTTGGCTTCCGAACCGGAGTTTGTGTAGTAGACCTTGCCGCTGTCGAAAGGCGAAAGCGAAATCAGGCGCTCGGACAGTTCGACGGTGACATCGGCAATCCGGCCGAAAAACGAATGATAGCCCGGAAAGCGCTGCGCCTGTGCGCAGAGCGCCTCCACAATGCCTGAGTGATTGAACCCGGCGACATTGTTCCACAAGCCCGAATTGGCATCCAGATAGCGTTTGCCGTGCACATCGAAGACATGAATGCCTTCGCCATGGCTGAGAACAACCGGCCCGTTTTCCTTCAGCGAAGGAAAATCGGTAAAGCCATGGAAGACATTGGCCATGTCCTTCTCTTCCCATGAATTTCCGCCTGTGTCCGCCATGCCCGGTCTCCCTGTTGCCGTTTGCAAGCCTGACCTTTCCGGGATTAGGTGGCGTCGTCAAGGCACGAACGGCAAAAGGGGCGTCTGGCTATCCGGGGACGGCCCTTCATGCCTGTCGCTGCGGCAATGGTTCAGGCGGGGCGAGCCTTGCAGGCATCAAAGCGAAAGCCCGGCCTCGTTGAAGAAATGCAGTTTATCCGGGCGGAAGGAAAGGCCGATATCCTTGCCGCGAATGTCGGCATCGATTTCTGCAACGCGGATGATGAGCCTGCCGGCATCGCCGCAATCGACATGGAGATAGGTGTCGGAGCCGAGATATTCGGAGATCTCCACCTTGCCCGTCACCTGACCCTTGCCGGCCTCGACAACGTCGATGTGTTCTGGACGGATGCCGAGCGAGGCGGGCGTGCCTTCCGTGCCCTCCGGCATTGGCCCACTGCCGTGGCCTTCGATTTTATATTCACCGCCGCTACCTGAACACGGCAGAATGTTCATTTTCGGTGAGCCGATGAACTGGGCGACGAACAGGTTGTCGGGTTTTTCGTAAAGGTCGCGCGGGGTGCCGACCTGCATGATGCGGCCATCCTTCAGCACCACGATCCTGTCTGCCAGGGTCATCGCCTCGACCTGATCGTGGGTCACATAGATCATCGTGGTGTTCAGCGTTTCATGCAGGCGGGCGATTTCGAAGCGCATCTCGACCCTGAGCGCCGCATCGAGGTTGGAGAGCGGCTCGTCGAACAGGAAGCCCTTCGGTTCGCGGACGATGGCGCGACCGATGGCGACGCGCTGGCGTTGGCCTCCGGAAAGCGCTTTCGGGCGACGGTCGAGATAGTCGTCGAGGCGCAGGATTTCGGCGGCACGGCCGACCTTTTCCGCAATTTCCTTTTTCGGGCTGCCGGCGGTTTTCAGCGAAAAGCCCATATTGTCGCGCACATCCATATGCGGATAGAGCGCGTAGGACTGAAACACCATGGAAAGGCCGCGCTCTGACGGCAGCCGGTCGGTCACATCGTCGCCATCGAGCAGAATGCGGCCGCGGCTTGTCTCTTCAAGCCCGGAAATCATCCTGAGCAGTGTCGACTTTCCGCAGCCGGAAGGACCGACGAAGATGACGAATTCGCCGTCATCAATTTCAAGGTCGATGCCTTTGATGACCTGCAGGTCGCCGAACCATTTTTCCACGTTTTCCAGCCGGATAGAGCCCATCTTATTCTCCTTCAGCCTGCAATAGATCGTCGCCCATGGCCCAGGCGAGATGAATGGCTGCGGTCCATGTGAAAAGCTTGCCGCCAAGGCCTTCGCCGGTCAGCGGGTCGAAATATTCATAAAAGCCGGATGTCTCGACGGCCCTTCGGGTGTCGCCGCGCAGCCGTTCGGCAAGGGCGCCATGGCCCTTTTCGGCAAGGCCGGTGCCAATCATGTAGTTGACCACGGACCAGATGGGGCCGCGCCAGTAGCGCCGGCTTTCAAACTGGCTGTCGCGCGGGTCCCAGCTGGGAAAACCATAGGTGCAGCAATCGAGAATGGCGGTGATTTCCCTCACCGAGCGGGCTTGTTGCGCCGCATCTCCGGCATCGGCGTAAAGTGCCATGGCCGACGCATTGGTGAAGGCCGTCGACAGCGCGCCGGAGCGCAGGTCCTTGGCAACAAAGCCGCCGACATCCTCGTTCCAGAAACTGCCGCAGCCTTCCTTTGCGCGTTTCAGCCAGCTTTCCGCCTCGTCGCGGATAGCGGGAAGGCCGAATTCATCGGCGAGTTCGGCCAGATCGCGGTCGCCGCGCATCAGCGCAAACTGGACGCAGGGGTCGACCATGAAGAACGGCCCGTTGCGGGCAATCTCGAGATGATCCCATTTGCATTCATGGCCGAATTTCACGATGGCGAGGTAGCGGTTATATTGCTCCGCCGTCGGCCGTTCGGACGGGTCGACATGGGTGATGTCGCGGCGCGGCAGGTCGCCGAGGTCGTCGGGCACGGTGATCTGCGCCATGCCGATATCCCAGTCCGGGCAATTGTCGCGGCCCGATTCCCACGGGTGGATAATGCCGACGACGCCGGTTTCATCCGGGTCGCGGTATTTGTGAAACCAGCGATGCCAGGCGACGAGCTTTTCGAAAAGCGCTTCCGCACGCTCCCGATCCATCGTCCCGCCGGTCTTCAGCATGGTCAGCATGGCGCTGGCGGCAACCGGCGGCTGGGAATGGCCGGAGGAGGGCGGCATGGTGTTGGATTTCCACATTTCCGGCCCCGGAAAATAGTCCGGGTCGGTCTTGTGGAAGATGATATGCGGCACCATGCCGTCATCCCACTGGCCGGAAAACAGCGTCTCGATTTCTTCCCATGCCCGGTTGCGGTCGAAGGTGGCAAAGCCGAGTGCGGCAAAGACGGAATCCCATTCCCACTGATAGGGGTAGAGGCGCGCTGTCGGTACGGTATAGCCGCCCCGGTCGTTCATGCGCAGGATATCGATGGCCTGTTGTTTCAACGACTGATGCATGCTCATCCTTTCACGCTGCCGGCAGTCAGGCCTGCCACGAGGAAACGTTCGAACCACAGGAAGATGAACAGCACCGGAACGGTGGCAACCACCGCGCCCGCCATCAGATGCTGGCGCGGCACTTCCGACGAATTGAGCGAGACGACCCCGCGCGAGAGCGTGAACATGTTGATGTCATCAAGGAACATGAAGGCAAACAGGAATTCGTTCCAGGCGATCATGAAGACGTAGAGCGCAACCGAGGCGAGGGCGGGCAGCGCCAGCGGCAGGGTGATCTTGAGGATGACGCCGGGCCGCTTCAGCCCGTCCATCAGCCCCGCCTCTTCCAGTTCGGAGGGCAGCCCCCGGAAATAGCCCTGCAACATGTAAAGCGCGACCGGAATGGTGGTTGCCGGATAGACGATCATCAGCCCGATAAGCGAGTTTCTCAAACCCACCTGCGAGAACACCGAATAAAGCGGGATCACCAGCACGATGGCAGGCACCATGTAGATCAGCAGGATGGAGCGCGAAAGGAACGCCTGACCGGGAAAGCGAAGTCTGGCCACCGCATAGGCGCCGGGCACGGCAAAGACCAGCGTGATGATGACGGTTGCCACCGACACGATGGCCGAGTTCATCAGGAAGGTGCCGAAAGAATAGACGGTAAACAATTCGATATAGGAATTGAACAGGCCGGAAAGCCCCTGGCTGAGGTCGATCGAAAGGTCGAGCGGATTGGAAATCAGCGACTGCTGGCTTTTGAAACTGGTCATCACCATGACATAAAAGGGCAGGGCCACGACGATGGTGAAAAGCGTCAGGCCAAGCCCTTTCATGAAGCGCAGGAAGATGACTTCGAGGTGGTAGCGGCCGATATTACCGGCCTTCTGATCGTGAAGGGCAGCCACAATCGACCACCAGACGGCCACCAGAAAGCCGGCAAAGGCGACAAGCTGCAGCCCCGTTGTGTAGGCGAGCGACAGCCCGAAGGGTTCGCCGAACGTGGTCAGCATCAGCACCGCGAAAATGGCGACGATCATGGAAGCCTGTACCGCAGCCCCGCGCGCTTTCGGGCGGTCGCGGGTTCTGACCGGCGACAGCACGTATATGGCCGCCCCCACTGCGCCCGCCAGTGCGGCATAGCCAAGCTGCGGCGCGCTTGCCTCACCGGAAAACAGCGTGAACACGAGGCCGATCACGATCATCCAGACAATTGCCCAGAAAGCGCCCAGAAGAATGGCGGCGATGAAACCGGTTCCGATACGCATCATCCGTCATCCTGTGGTGAGAATTTGAAGAAGACCAGCGAGAAGAACAGCAGGACCGCGAAGACGACAACGGCAACCGCCGCGCCCGCGCCGAGATTGGACACGGCAAAGGCCTGCTCATAGACATCGACCGTCAACGTTCTGGTGCCGGCTGCCCCGCCGGTGAGCAGGAAAATGTCGTCGAACTTGTTGAAGGTCCAGATGAAGCGCAGCAGGAACAGAACCGCCAGAATGCCGACAAGCTGCGGCAGCGAAATGTACCAGAACTGTTGCAGCGGCGTTGCACCGTCTATTTCGGCTGCCTCGTAGACATCGGTGGAAAGCGCCTGCATGCGGGCCAGAATGAACAGGAAGGACAGCGGGAAATAGCGCCACGCCTCGAACGCGATCACGGTCGTCAGCGCCACCGGGAACTGGAAGGTCAGGCCGAAAATCGAGATATCGACATCGCGCTGGCCGAAGAAATCGATCGGCGCGCCGATCATGCCGGAGCGCACCAGAAGCGCATTCAGCGTGCCCGAATAGGGATCGAGCAGGATGATCCAGGTGAACGCGACCGCGATGACCGGCGCCACATAGGGAAACAGGAACAGCCCGCGCAGCACCGAGCGCCCCTTGAAACTCTGGTTCAAAAGCTGGGCGGCGAACAGCCCCAGAACCAGCGCGCTCGCCGTGCCGAACACGGTGTAATAGAAGGTGACCCGCAGCACTTTCCAGAAGTCCGGCGAGGAGAAAATGCGGGCGAAATTTTCGAGCGTGAAGTCGAAATTCGTCAGGATGTTGTCGGCCCGGCCCGAGGTTTGCGGCTCACTGTCTCTGAGTTCGACGGGCGATGTCAGATAGGCGGTATCGGCAATCACCTGCATGCGGATGCGATCCCGGAATTTTTCCGGCAGGTCGCCGAGCGTGCAGCTCAGTTGACGGCCTTCCAGCGTGCAGCGCTCATCGAGGCCAGAGACCTGAAGGCCCTCGGGAATGATATCGACAAAACCGGCATTGTAGATGGAGGCCTTCTGCGAGGTATTGCGCAGCCGGTATTCGATTTCCGCCTCATCGCCGGGGTTTTCCAGATCGCCGCGCAGGCGCTCGTTGATGTTGAGCTGTGGCGGGCGCAGGTCGGAAAGCTGAACCGGCTTGAACGATATCCAGAAATTGGCAATCAGCGGCAGCAGCACCACGGCCAGCACAATGGCGAAGGTCGGGGCCAGCATCGTATAGGCAAAGCGCATTTCGCGCCGCGCCATCCGGCCGAAACCCTTGGGTGGTTTGGGGGACGGTTCGGTCGCGGGGCTGCCGCTGTCGGTCATGTCTGCCATGTCTCAAGCCTTTTGCGGGAAAAGCGGCCGGGCATGTATTTCAGCGCCCGGCTGTTCTTTCGGCCGGAAATCAGTTGATTTCCGAAAGCTCCGCATTGAGCTTTTCGACGGCGTCCGGTCCGGAAATCTCGCCGTCGATATATTCGCGCACGACCTGATTGATGACCTGGCTGTTGACCATCTTCGAGGCGAGCGCCAGCTGGCCTTCCTTCACGCCCCAGCGATTGGCGGTCTCAAGACCGGTGACGATTTTCTGCACCGTCTCGGCGGGGTAGACATCGGCAAGCGGCGCCTTGCGGTCGACGCCGACCGGCAGTGTTGCCCATTCATCGACAAACTTGCTGGGTTCTTCCGCCGTGCCGCGCCGAACCGGGAACTTGCCTTCCGGCGCCATCGACAGCGTGTTCATATAGCCCTCATCCATGGAGAACTTGATGAAGTCGGAGGCGACGTCGATATTGGCATCCGCCGTCACGCCGAGATAGCGGATGTCCGCCCAGGCCGCGCCATCCGGGTTGGACGGGCCGGAAAAGGTGGTGACGACGTCGGTCTTCTGGGCAAGCTCCGTGGAGGTCGGATCGTCGTTGATGGTCGGCGGGGCGCTGTCGCGCAGGCCGGCAAGCTCATCGAGGATGAAGGGCGACCAGATGATCATCGCCGCCTTGCCGTCGAAATAAAGCGCGCGCGACTGCTGCCAGTAGAGTTCACCGGCAGGCGAGGCATCGGCCAGCGTCTTGTAGAATTCCAGAACCTCGATGGTCTTGGCTTCGTCCAGCGGTTTGAAACCGTTTTCGTCCACCGGCGTCACGCCATTGGCGAGGAAGACGTGCTCCAGCACCTGGCTCATGAAGTTGTCATCGATCTTGGTGGCGGCGACGAAACCGTACATGTCCGGCGGATTGTTGAGGACCTCGATCGCCTTGGCAATGTTTTCATAGGAGTCCGGCGGAGCAAGGTCGTGCTCGTCAAACAGGTCCTTGCGGTAGATGATCATCTGCGTCCAGCCGTCGACTGGCACGGCGGCGGTCATGCCTTCGAACTGCGCCATTTCGATAGCGCCGGGCGCGAAACTGTCAATGCCGAGGTCGTTTACAATCTCGTCGTCGATTTCTGCATCAAGAATGCCGGCTTCCGCCCATGGCAGCACATATTGCAGGGTCAGGTAGATGACGTCCGGCAGGTCGCCGGCGGCGAAGGCAGCGGTTGCGCGGGTGCCGAGTTCGCTTTCCGTCACCGGAATGACCTGCACCTCATTGCCGGTCTCTTCCATGAACGCGTCGGCGATTTCCTGCTGCTTGGCCAGCCGCTCGGGCTGTTCTTCCGTGGTCCAGAAGCGGATTGTGTCCGCATGTGCCAGGGATGCAGCGCTTGCCGAGAGCAAGAGGGCTGCCGTCAGTTTCGTCAGTGTCTTCATTGTCATCCTCCAAAAGCTTCCATCGGAAAACCTGAACCCGGTCTTCCGCCACGACCCGGCAAAAGGCCGAACCGGTTTTTCGCACGCGACATCGCAGACGACGCAGCGGCCGGGTCTAAAATCCGGGCCGTCACGAGATCATGACGCCATATGCGTCAGGCCAGTCTGTTACCGATGGATCTCCTCCCATCGCCTGCAGTTTACTTAGGCATTTTTGAAAAATGCCAATTTAATAGACTTTAGCGCTTTCGGACAAAGGGTCAAGACGGGCTGTCGTCTTTGTCTGCGCGGCCTCTACGACTTTCGCAGCACCGGAACGCAAGCAACCGGCAGCTTTTCCGGTTCCGGAACAAAGACTGAGACCGGGCGTTGCTTTCATGAAACAAAACAAAGGGGAACGCCGGATGGCAAAGGGCTCCAAATGGATCAAGCATCTGGCGCGAACGGGATATTTCGCGCGCGGCCTCGTCTATTCCATCATCGGTTTGTTTGCCATTCTCGCTGCGATCGGATCGGCGGAAAGCAAGGATACAAGAGACGCACTGCAAACCGTCTTGAGCCAACCTTTCGGCTCGGCGCTGGTGACTGTCCTCATTGTCGGGCTTGTAAGCTATGGTCTCTGGCGGCTGTTTCAGGCGGTCATGGACCCTGACGATCATGGTTTCGGGGCGAGGGGGCTGGCGGTGCGGGCCGGTCTCTTGACAAGCGCTGTAACCTATGGTCTGCTGGCGTTTTATGCCTTGTCACTCGTCGGTATTTCCAACGGTGGCGAGGGTGACGGCGCATCGCCGGCTGAAATGATTGCCGGCTTTTTCGGTTCGCGGCCCGTTTCAATCGCGCTCGCAGCAATTTTCGCCGGTGTCGCCATCGCGCACTGGTGGAAGGCCTACAGGCGCAAATATGCCGAACATCTCAAGGCCTCCGATGCAGTCATGACCTGGTTGCACCCGATATCGATGACCGGGCTGGCCGCGCGGGGATGCGTTTTCTCCATTCTCGCCATGCTTCTGATTTTTCGTGGGCTGATGAGCGAAGATGGTTCCGGCACGCCGGGGATCAAGGATGCGCTTGAATATACCCAGGACCTGCCGTTTGGCGCATTCCTGCTGGCTGCTCTTGGCGTCGGCGTCGTGCTGTTTGCCGTCTATTCCTTCGCCGAGGCAATCTGGCGGGAGATCAATATCGAAGATGCCTGACAGGGTTCAGGCCCTGCGTTCTTCGCATGTGTTCTGCTGGGGTGGGATGAAGGCTGAGCTTCAGGATGGCATGTATAGGAAACGGACCGGAGATCCGGACTGTTTCCTCAGAATATTGACAATACCCCGCAAGCAATCACGGTTTTGTCTCCTCCCCCTCCCTCCGGGTCATCCTCGTGCTCGACACGAGGATCCAAGGCTACACGATGTATGCTTGCTTGAAACCCTTTCTTATTAAAGGGTTGAGCGGAATGGATGCTCGGATCATGTCCGAGCATGACACCTGTGGGGACTGCTGACGGAGGCAACAACCCGCACGTCGTCAGGTTTGTCAGCAGTCTGAGTCCTTGCGCGCAAGGACCTTTCCGAAAGGGCATAACAAGCAGCCCTGGCAACTGTATTGTTTCCCGCATGTTCAGGCTGTTTTGTACATGGTTTGATCTCTTAGTATTGCGTTTGCAAGGGTTAGGATTTTCCGTGCGATGGCGATAATCATGACCTTGAACGGTTTGCCTTTTGCAGACATGGCTTGTGCTGTTTGGGCAAAAGGCTTCTTGAGCCGATAGGCGACAAGAGCGGCCATATAGAGTGCATCGCGCACACGCTTTCGACCGCCGCGGATATGCCTTTGGCCTCTTTGATGTCCGCTGTCGACATTGAAGGGAGCAAGGCCGGCCAGAGCCGCCATAGCCCTGGATGGGGCTTCGCCCAGTTCGGGCATCAAGGCTATGAGCGTGAATGCGGTAACAGGGCCGACACCGGGGATGGAGCGCAGCCGAACCGTCTTCTGTTTCAGGGTTCTGTCTGACCGTACCAGCTCAAGGCAGGCTTTCTCGGTCATGGCGATCTCCGTGTCCAGCCAGGCGATGTGACGTTCGATACCTTCTCTTTCCTGCGGTTCGGCACCATGAAGTCGGTTTCGTTCCTGCTGACGCATGGCGACGAGCTGGTCTCTGCGAGCATGCAGCTGGCACAGCCTGTGACGCACGGGATCCGGTGGTTTGCTTGTCGGCGGTCACAGGGTCTCCCCCATGCGCGCCAACATGCGCGCATCGATCGCGTCGGTCTTGGCAAGCAGGCCACAGGCCCTTGCAAAGTCTCGTGCCCTGGCAGGATTGACGCGGCAGTAGGCGCACCCGCGGCGCGCCAGGGCTAAACACAAGCGCCGGTCATAGGGACTGGTCGCTTCGAATATGACCGTGACATTGCGCTCATCCAGGCTATCGAGCCAGGTCTCGATGCATGAGGCAAGGTTGTCGATGCGCAGATAGGTGCAGGTCCGGGGATCAAAAATATCGAGATGTGCTTTGGAGACATCGCATCCGATGAAGACAGGGTGTATCATGACAAGCCTCATCCTGTGCTGCGAGGTCCGCTGAAACGGCCTCTATCAACTGTTCAGGTTGGGATATTCAAAGCGGGCGGAGGATCAGGTGCCAGGGAACGGTCTCTAACGACCAGGATGCCGGACGACCTTCCGCCCGCGCCCATCATATCATAAGCCGCTATACACAGGACGCCGGATCAAGTCCGGTATGACGAATAAACGTGGGACGAGCTTTGTCAACAAAATGAGGAAACGGACCGAAATTCTTCCGGTCCGTTTCCCGTTTTCAGGCCTTGCGGCGCAGTGCCGCCGGGACGAAGCTGTGGATCGACAGGCCTTCGTCGCGGTGTTTGCCGCCGGCAACGCCTGCAAACCAGGCGCCGGCTGCGGCCAGAACTGCGCCGGCCGCGGAGGCAAAGGCGGTGATGACCGAGGCATTGTGCATCATCTGCATCATTTCTTCGCTGACCTCGCCGCCGGAAGGCGCAGCGCCCAGGCTGGAAAGCGCAGAGATGAGCGCTGCGCCGGCGCCGAGCACCAGTGTGGAAAGCGCCCAGACGACAATGCCGTGGATGCCATCGCGGAATTCGCTTTCATCCGGCGTTCCATCGCCGAAGTGAGAGCGCATGCGACCGGCGACATAGCCACCGGCAGAGGCGCTGGCAAAGGCGACGAGAACGAGCCAGAGGCCGATGAGGAAAAGGGCCCATGACAGGCCGTCTTCACCCGGCATCGCATCGCTTGCGGCAAGCCCGATGCCCGCGCCGAACTGGCTGAGCACGGATGCGAGCGCGCCCGCGACGGCCGCACCGCCAAAGATGGCGCCCCATTCGAGGTAGGAGACGCCCGGCACGGCCGGCGTGGCCGGCGTGGTTACAGGACTGTGGTTTTGCTCTGTCATGACTCCCCCTTATGCCAGGCCGAGGACGGACAGGATAAACATGACGACTACAACAAGACCTACGAGATAAATAATACCGTTCATTGTTTCTGCTCCGTTTTAATTCGATGCCTATTCAACGGGCACTGGCGCAGAACGTTCCGATGAAATCGCCCTTTTGACGGGATAGGGGTGTCAGCCACGGCGACAAGACACGGTGTTGCGGGCTATGAAAGGTCGTGCATCACGACCCGATTGCTGATCATATGGAAGCAGAACATGGGAAGTGATGTCGCATGGCGATAACCGGTTTCCGGCCGGGCCGGCGCCATTGACAATGACTGCCCAGACCGGCGCTTAGGCTTCGTGTTGCGGGCTTGCAGTATTGGGAGAAGGACATATGTCGCAACGTCGCCTGAGGTCTCGGGACTGGTTCGATAATCCGGATCATGCGGATATGACGGCGCTCTATCTGGAGCGCTTCATGAATTACGGCACAACGCCGGAGGAGCTGCGGTCCGGCAAACCGATCATCGGCATTGCCCAGAGCGGCAGCGATATCAATCCCTGCAACCGTCACCATCTGGATCTCGCGCGGCGCCTGCGTGACGGCATTCGCGATGCCGGTGGTATTCCCATCGAGTTTCCTTCTCATCCGCTGTTTGAAAACTGCAAGCGCCCGACCGCCGCGCTTGACCGCAATCTTGCCTATCTCGGACTGGTGGAGATCCTTTACGGCTATCCGCTCGACGGCGTGGTGCTGACGACCGGTTGCGACAAGACGACACCATCGGCGCTGATGGCCGCAGCAACGGTCAATATTCCGGCGATCGTCTATTCCGGCGGCCCCATGCTCGACGGCTGGTATGACGGGGAGCTTGTCGGCTCCGGCACCGTGATCTGGCGTTCGCGCCGCAAGCTTGCCGCCGGCGAGATCAATCGCGAGCAGTTTCTGGAGGCCGCCCTTGAATCCGCGCCTTCGGTCGGTCACTGCAACACCATGGGCACAGCCTCGACCATGAACGCCATGGCGGAGGCGCTCGGCATGTCGCTGACGGGCTGTGCGGCAATCCCCGCCGCCTATCGTGAACGCGCGCAGATGGGATATCGCACCGGCCGGCGTGCGGTGGAACTGGTCAACGAAAATATCCGTCCGCTCGATATTCTCACCCGGGATGCTTTCCTCAATGCCATCCGGGTGAATTCGGCAATCGGCGGCTCCACCAATGCCCAGCCGCATCTCTCCGCCATCGCGCGCCATGCCGGGGTCGAGCTGAAGCCTTCAGACTGGCAGGACTATGGCTTCGATATCCCACTTCTGGCCAATGTCCAGCCCGCCGGCGAGTTTCTGGGGGAACGCTTTCACCGGGCCGGCGGCGTTCCGGCGGTGATGTGGGAGCTGTTGCAGGCAGGGCGGCTCTCGGGCGACTGTCCGACGGTGACCGGCAGGCCTGTTGCCGATAATCTGCAGGGGCGGGAGGCGCAGGACCGCGCCGTGATCAAGCCGTTTGCCGAGCCGATGCAGGAGCGGGCGGGTTTTCTGGTGATGAAGGGCAATCTGTTCGATTTTGCCATCATGAAGATGAGCGTCATCTCCGAGGAGTTTCGCAAGCGCTATCTTTCCGTTGCCGGAAAGGAGGGCATATTCGAGGGCAAGGCCGTGATCTTCGATGGCTCGGAGGATTATCATGCCCGGATCAACGATCCGGCGCTCGATATTGACGAACATACCATTCTGGTTATTCGCGGCGCCGGCCCGCGCGGCTGGCCGGGTTCTGCCGAAGTGGTCAACATGCAGCCGCCGGATCGCCTTATCCGCAAGGGCATCACCAGCCTTCCGACAATTGGCGACGGCCGCCAGTCCGGCACCGCCGACAGTCCGTCAATCCTCCATGCCTCGCCGGAAAGTGCGGCAGGCGGCGGACTGGCCTTTCTGCGCGATGGCGACATCATCCGCATCGATTTCAATGCGGGCCGCTGCGATATGCTGGTCGATGACATTGAGATCGAACGGCGAAAACACGAGGCGCTTCCCGCCGTTCCCGCCGATGCGACGCCCTGGCAGCGGATCTACCGCAATTCCGTCACGCAGCTCGATGAAGGTGCGACGCTTTCGGGGGTCGAAGACTTTCGGGATATCGCATCGCGACCACCCCGGCACAATCATTGACCGGGCCGTTTGCGGTGACCCGGCCACGCTGCCTTGAGCGATTGGTTTTGTAACGAGGAGGACGACAAGCTGTCATCTGCTGTGGCCGGAACCGGGATTACGGGCAGCGCTGCAGCTGTGCTTCGTAGATCTGTGTCATCTTCTGGGCGCGGGCGGCCGCGCTCTTGGCCACGGGGCGGCTTTTCCAGACACCGCGTGAATAACCGGCATGTCCCGAATGGTAGGCGAGGTAGAGATTGTAGGGGTCGTTGAGCGCAATGCCGTTTCTGATATGGCTTTGATTGTGATACCAGGCGATGAAATAGATCGCATCGCCGAAATCGGTGCGATTGGCGCCGCGCTGGCCGGTCCGTGCCTTGTATTCGCTCCAGGTGCCGTCAAGCGCCTGCGAATACCCAAGGGCGCTGGAAGCGCGCCGCCCCGGAATGAAGCCGAGGATCTTCTTGCGCGGCGGACGGGCATGGCTGTCGAAGGAGGATTCGACGTAGATCGTCGCCATCAGGACCGAAACCGGCACGCCATACTCGCGCGAGGCCTTCTCGGCATCCCGGCGCCAGTTTTCGAAGAACCCGTTTTTCTGGGCAAAAATCGCGCAGCTGTTGCCGACATTGCTGACGGTCGTTGAGCAACCTGTCAGAGTGGCAAGGCAGAGCACTGCGAACACGATCCAAAAGCGCGAAATAGACATGGAACGGACTGTATGCGGGGGACGTTAAGGAAAGGTTCTTAAAAATAGTTAACGCCGGCGATGTCTTCGGGGCGTTGCGCGCTGAGGTTCGGGCGGACGGGCCTTTCGGGCTGATGAAAATTCCTGCAACTTAGTCTTTGACAGACGGGCGGCATGACGATAAGGGGACCGCCTGAAGAACAAGCGCAGCGGTGAACGCTGCTGGATCGGCGAAAGCCAGCCTTCAACCGCAACATGAGAGGGTTTGAACGTGGCGAAAGCGGAACTCGGTACGAAAAGAACATGCCCTGACACGGGCAAGAAATTTTATGACCTCAACAAGGATCCGGTGGTTTCACCCTATTCGGGGAATTCCTGGCCGCTGACCTATTTTGAGGACACGGCATCCATCGCTGTTGTGGAAAGCGAAGAAGAAGAGGAAGTTGCGGAAGTCGACGCCGAAAACAATGAAGGCGCGATGGGCACGATCGAGGCTTCCGACGATGACAGCCCGTCCGACAACATTCCCAATGTCGACGGCGATGATGACGACGATGTGGATGTCGATGATGACGACAACACGTTCCTCGAGACCGATGACGATGATGATGACGATGTTTCCGACATCATCGGCGTTTCCGACGACGACGAGGACAACTGATCTCACCGTTATCGGCGCAGCAATGCGGATTTGATATCAGAAGCCGCCGGCTCTCGGGCCCTGGCGGCTTTTTCTTTGCCGGGGTTGCGGCTTTGGCGGGCCGGTTGCGATGACTGGCGCGCGGGAAATCCCGTTTTTCCGTCATGCGAAGCCCTGATCTTCCAAGCGGATAGGGGCTTTTGATGTTTGGTGAGGAGGCGGTTTGAATTTTTTTGCAGGCTTTGTTTTTTTATGGCTTGCATCCAGCGAAAATCCACAGTAACAAGCCGCCACCCGACGCGAAACGCGTCGCTTCGAACTGCTCAGGCAGTCTGGAGAATGGGGCTATAGCTCAGCTGGGAGAGCGCCTGCATGGCATGCAGGAGGTCAGCGGTTCGATCCCGCTTAGCTCCACCAAATTTTCCCTTTTTGTTGTAAAATGTCACATGGATTGACCTTTTTGTGCAGGCTTTGACCTTTTCGGTCACTTGGCTTGAACTTTTTCTATGTTCGAGGCGGCAACATGGGCTGCTGGCATGGCATTCGGGAGTTGGGATCGGTTCGTTCCGCCGATGGTCGAGGTTTTCGCCCGTTGGTTTCAGGATGCGCTTTAAATCAGCCAGCATGTTAGCC
Organism: uncultured Martelella sp.; assembly: GCF_963677965.2. NCBI lineage: Bacteria > Pseudomonadati > Pseudomonadota > Alphaproteobacteria > Hyphomicrobiales > Aurantimonadaceae > Martelella > uncultured Martelella sp. Next base: position 594,410 of record NZ_CAXXFM010000001.1, on the reverse strand, counting down.
AGGTCATCATGACAGGGGATACCTGACCGCTTCGCGTGTCCAAAAGTCGCTGTGCGGGGGGGCAGCTAGAACTCCCCATAAGCGTCCCTCGGCGATGACGATATTTCGTCGATTGTCCCGTGGGTCTTTTCAAGCCATTGATCGTTCCAGCCTCTGCTTCCGGTACTCCCAGTCAGGCATGACCTTATCGAGAAGTTCGAAGAATGCTGGGCTGTGATATGGCTCGGCCACATGGCAGAGCTCATGGGTGATCACATAGTCTATAGCGTCGACTGGCGCCTGCACGAGGCGCCGGTTCAGCAGAAGGCGTCCTGTCGGAGACATGGATCCCCACCTCTGCCGGATCTGACGCACGATGAGACCTTTCGGTCGGAATGCTTCGGGAGCAGGAAAACGACCCAGACAGAGTTCGATCCGCTCAGGAAACTTGATGTGGGCCCGATCCCTATACCATGCCTCGACAAGTTCGCGCGTCACATCGGACCTATTAGGCCGGTGAGTTTGCACCACGATGAAACCGCGGATCAACTTAACACCTTCCTGGAGATGTGGAACGACTTTCAGCCGGTACTGGCGCCCGAGGTAGAGATGCGTCTCCCCAGCCACGAACCTGCGCTCTGGCGTCCTCGGCAGGAACTGGGAAAAGTATCGCTGCTGCCTTGTCACCCATGCTGCCCGCTTCCGCAGCTTGGCTTCGATCGCCTCTAGCGTCGCGTCCTCCGGGGCTGCAATCACCACCGACGTATCCGGCTCGACAGCGATCTCCAGTGTCTTCCTAGGGCGTCGTACGATCTCGTATTGGATTTCCTGCATACCATACTGCAGGCAGTGCAGCTCACGCGTCATGCCGCAAACCGGGCCCGAGCGAGGTCCATGATTTTCAGTTCGAGCTCGTCGAGCACCTCCACAGGAAGGTCGATGCCCTTTTTGTCGCGCAGGATATCGAAGAAGTAGTCATCAATGGCGTTGCGCAGATTGTTCTGGGCTACTTCGTTCGACCAGATGTCGACGATCAGGTGTGACTTGATGATGTCAATAATCTGCTGTGCGATCGCAGCAGCACTGTCACCCGCTACCGGCTCATTTTCCTGATTCTTGAGTTGACCGTCGAGAATGCCGAATAAGGCCTGCGCATCCTCATCGCCCCGGATGCTTTCTGGTACATGTCGGCCGCGATCTTTGCGTGCCACTTTGCTCGCGAGGTTCACGACGCTGTTCAGATACTCGCGCTCAGACAGCCTTTTCTCGCGATAGGCGCGGATGGTCTCTTCGAGTAGCTCTGAGAACTGTTTGTAGAACGTCGGATCCTCATCCATCTTCTCGGTGATTGCTCGCCGAGTCGCGCTGGCGATGCGGTCCGCCCTTGAGGCTTCGGAAACTCCCGTCTCCTCGACGACCGCCTTCAGCGCGTCAGGATCGTTGATGTTGACCACGTCGACGATGATCTCGGCCGGCATCGCCACAACATGGTCATCGAGGAGCTTCTGGATTTTTGGCTCGAACTCGCGGACATCGACTGTCTCCTGGTAGCGGAGCTGGACCGAACGCCTGAGCTCGGAGAATTGCTTCCAATCCCGCTTCAGGGTATCCACCTTGGCCTCGTCGAAGACATCGAATAGTTTGTCGGACGAGAGCGAGATGTGCAAACACCGGCTGAAGGCCTTGAGGCGCGCATAGAACTCATGGCGCAGCGACTCATCAGCGAGGTGCTGTTCGAACTGTTCCATGTCCTTCTTGTTGCGGACCGGCTTGAAGAGATCCCACAGCTGATCGTGCAACTGGGGAAGCTTGCGTATCTCCTCGCGGACATCATGCACTGTCCCGGCGAGGTCGGTCGCCTCGTAGCCCTCAAAGGCGCTATAGGTTGTCAGGGCGCTGTCGAGTTCGCCCAGCAGCCCTTCGTAGTCTACAACAAAGCCGAACTGCTTCTCAGTGCTGCCATCCTCGTAGAGCCGGTTGACGCGCGCAATCGCCTGCAAGAGATTGTGCTCCTTCAAGGACTTGCAGAGGTAGAGCACCGTATTCCGAGGCGCATCGAAGCCGGTGAGTAGCTTAGAGACGACGATCAGGATCTCTGGAGCACCAGAGCCCTTGAAAGCATCGATGATCTGGCGATTGTAATCCTCCTCAGTCTTGTACCGCACCATCATCTTCGACCAGAAGCGACGCACGAGGTCCTTGGATTCCTGATCGACTTCCTCGTTGCCCTCGTTCTCTTCCGGCGGTGAGATGACAATCGCGCTTGATACGTGGCCGATTTCATCAAGGACCTCCTTGAAGCGGACGGCTGCTGCCTTCGACGGTGCGACCAGCTGCGCCTTGAAGCCAGTCCCCTGCCAGTGCTGGCGATAGTGCTCGGAAATGTCAAACGCCTTGGCCCGGATAGCCTGGTCGGTCTTGGCCAGAGCGTCCATCCGGGAGAACTTGCGCTTCAGATCGCGTTTCTGGTTCTCGGTCAGCCCCTCACTGATCTTGTCGAACCAGCGGTCGATCACGGTACCCGAGACCTGCTGCTCGACAAGCCGTCCTTCGTAGAGCAAAGGCACGACGGCGCCGTCGGCAACAGCCTCGTCGATCGCGTAACGGTGGATGAGCTGGCCGAAGGTCGATAGTGTGTTTTTCTCCTTCTTCAGCAAGGGTGTGCCGGTGAAACCGAGGTAGCAGGCCCTCGGCAGGAGGCGCCGCATCTTGGCGGCAAACTGGCTGTGGCCGCCATAGCGTCCTGTCTGAGTCCGGTGGCTCTCGTCCACCAGCACGAAGATGTTCGGGTCGTCGTCCGCCAGCTTGCTGTTCTTCAGCGCCGTGTCGAACTTATTGATGATAGCAGTAACCAGCGGAGCCCTGTTTTGGACGAGCTCCAGAAGATGCGCACCGCTTCTTGCACGGACCGGTTCCAGATCACAGGACTTGAAGGTGTCCTTGATCTGTCTGTCGAGATCATCGCGGTCCGTGACGATGATGATTCGCGGGTTCTCGATGCTGCGCTCGAGAGCAAGGGCGCGCCCCAGCATAACCATCGTTAATGACTTGCCCGAGCCCTGCGTATGCCAGATCACGCCGCCTTTGCGTGCGCCGCCGACACCGTACTGCTTGACCGTCTCGACAGCGGCTCGAATCCCGAAGAACTGCTGATGGCGCGCGACCTTACGGACGCCGCCATCGAAAACGGTGAAGCGACGGATGAGGTCGAGCAGCCGCTCCGGGCGGCAAAGAGAATAGATGGTGCGGTCCTGGTTCGTGACAGCACGTTGGCCTTCGTCCCGCAGCGCCTCAAAATGGTCGCGCGCCGATGCCATCGGGCCGGAGAAAACGGCCTGCTCTTCCGCAAATCCTAGACCCCGGTTCGCCGCGGCGACCAGTTCCTTTGGATCAAGGTCTTCAACCAGCGTCTCGAAGTCGATAGCGTCCAGAACCGATCCGTCGACTGATTGACGGGCCAATGTGGCGGGGGCATCTTCAGCGTCCTCCTCCTCCCGCCACATTTGCCAGAATTTTGCCGGCGTGCCCACAGTCGCATAGCGTGCTTCGGTTCGGTTCATTGTCATCAGCAGCTGGGCGAAATGGAAGAGTTGTGGGATCATGTCCTCGTTTTGGTAGCCGATCAGCTGGCTATTCGCCTTCTTTAGACTTTCCGTTGGCCGCTTGTTCTCGATCACGAGGATCGGGATTCCGTTGACGAAGGCGACGATGTCGCACCGCTTGGTCTGGCTTGATGCGGTCCTCTCGACCGCGAACTCGGCAGTAACGTGAAAGACGTTTCTCTCTGGCTGCTCCCAATCGATATAGCGGAACGAGTAGCTCTTCGAGTCGCCGTCAATGGACTTCGTGATCGTCGTGCCGAGGACGAGCGTGTCGTAAATCTCTTGGTTCGTTCCCCGCAGCCCCTTCAGGCGGTCGGGCGTGGGCTTGAGCCGCCGCATTGCCTCGTGCGCGTCCTCGAGGTCGAAGCTGTATTCTCGACCCCGGTGCGTGAAGCGGTTGATGCGCATTAGCTGCTCGGCGAGTACATCATCCAACACCACGTTCCGAAGTCTACCGCTGCGGAGACGCAGGGCTTCCTCCTGGCTGAGCGGGTTGAAACCGAGCGCCACAAGCAACTGCAGCGCAGGGATTTGGGACTGGTATTTTTCTGCGGCGTCGAAGGTCATTCGTCGCTTCCTTCCTCCTCTGTCCCCGCAGCCTCCGACGCCGGTTTTTCAATCAGTTCGATCGCAACGGGAATCCCGAACTGTTGTTGGATACGGACTGCGGCGGTCAGGAAACTTACTTTGCTGAAGAATGGCAGGCCCAGTGACCCGTCCTTGTATGGCTTGCGCATGATACCGAACACAACTTTGAAATCGTCCCGGACTACCTTGTCGGTGCTCTTGGGAAGTTGGATTTCAAATCCCCGGCCGAAGGATTTCACCTTCGACCTCAGTTTTTTCCGGAAGTCTGCATCACTAACAAAGGCTTCTGCGCTCACCACACCTTGCGCCCATAAATGGCTGATTGGACCGGACGAATGTCCGTCCTTCAGGTGGATGAATTCACTGTGTTTGGAAAAGAAGTCGCACGGTTCAAGATTTGCATACCGCACATCAGCGGGGTTTATCTTCTCCTGGTCCAGCTTAAGGAGATCTGCTCTATTGGCGTGCAGATCAGCAATCAGCTCTTCCTCATTCCTGCATCCGGTAGCGCCGATAATCGCGACTTTCTCAGTTGAATCAAAGAAATCCTCGATCTGCTTTTTGAATTTTTTCTCGACCTGATACCAGTCACCGGCGAAAAGTACGTAGTGCTGTTGTGAAGAGTCGGTGCCCAATGAGGTCTCAAAGACGAAGCAATCGTATACGCGCCACTTCTCGGAAAAATCTTCTTCGCCGTCGCCCTTTGCCTTGATGCGGTGCCCTGCTTTTACATCATCAATGTCGCCGTCAAAATCGCACCGTTCGAGTTCGGACACGTAGTCATCGATGGACAGGCTATGAAACGTGGTGCCATGGCTGCCAAAGCCGTTGTAATGCAGTTGGCTGCCTTCCGTGTAATTGACGATCTCTGGTGGTGCCATGTGAAGGTCGGAAACCTTGCCGTCACGCAGATCGCCGATGGCTTCAAACAAGTGAGCATCGAGAGCCTCAATGACATCCCTCTCGTGAATGACACGCATGTTGTCGACCCACGCGAACTCCTTCTGATAGTCCTTTTTCTTATAGGCTCGGACGATCTCAGCACATTTGTCATGGATGTGCGCGGCGTCGACTTCGCATGTGATGGAGACGGCATCCTTGCCAGCCAGGAAATTGGCGAAAGCCTTGTCCTTCGGAGTGCCACCGGCAACACGCGCGAGGTCTCGCAGCATATCGACGCCAAATGCTTGGACATCGCTGTCCTTGCTGGCTTGCACACGCTTCTGGAATGTCACTGCATCCGGCGTCGCCAGATCTAAGGTACGGATGTTGCCCCTTGGCACGGTGTTCAGCGTAACCTTGAGACCAAACTGCCGCTCGAAGGCGTCATCATTCAAGGCAAGATGCACATGCCCAAAACAAACGGCTACCGTGCGACCCTCGACGGGCAAAAACAAAACGGCCCCAGCACCGCTCGTGATCATGTCCGTGGGCAGATCGACGCTGCCTTCGGCAAGAAAGTCCGTCCAGCCAGGAGGGTTCGCGTAAACCTGCCCTATAAAAAGGGAAGCACCCTCGGCTCCATCCCACGGACGCTGTTCAAGCGCACGTGCCTCCCCAATAGCGAAACTCGGCGAAAAGGCTGTTTCTGGAGTTCGAGTAGTTCGAAGGAGCCGAACATTGAGGGTCCTGGTGGATTTACGTTTAGGCATTTTCCTCCTCCTTCGTCATCCGCCACTCGCCCGTCAGCAGCTTCTGCATGAGGCCGCGCTTCTGGCGGATCAGAGCAGCGATTCGTTCGTCTTCGAGGGCGAGATCGGCTTCGAGTGATCCGAGGGCGCGCGTGTGGGCTTCCTGGTCGGCGATGGGCGGTGCGGGGATGTACACGTCCCCGAAGTCGCGGAAGGCGATCTGCTTGCCGTCGCGGATGCCGAAGATCAGCTTGTCGAGGCGGCCGATGAAGCTGCGGGACTTGAAGAAGTGGCGGTAGTAGTCGCCGATTAGGTCGGTAGTCGGCCGAAGGACCGTGTAGGCCGGGCTGACCAGTCCGATGATGCTGGAGTATTCGAGGCCGCCCTCGAAGGAACGCAGGCTGATCACGAAATCGCCAGGACGGACCACCTTGTAGGTTGAGGTGTCGCCGTCAGGCATCGCCACGCGCCGGTCGAGTTCGTCGCGGCGGACGATCCCGATATCCTGCATGACCGCGAGAAGCGGCAGATCAGGGCGCGCACGTTCCGACACCGTCTCGAAGAGGTCCTTGGCGCGCTGGAGCCGGCTGTGGGAGGCGTACTCGGTCTCGAACAGGCGCTGTCTCAGAGAGGAAATGCGACGCACCTTCGCTGCGCGGAGGGCGGTGAGCTTTTCAAGGGCCTCGTCCCAGGTCCGCAGGATCTCGGCGATCTTGCGCTGTTCGGGGAGCGGTGGGAAATCGATAGTCATGCGCTTGAAGATCGGCAAACCAATGGTCTTGATCGTGGAGCCAACAGCCATACGCTCAAAGAATGGCTTCTGCATCTGCATCCACGCATACAGAAACCACGGGTCGAGAGCTTTCTTGGTGGAGCAGGACCAAGCGATGAAATGTTGACTGACCGCCATTTCGCGTTTCAGGACTGCAGACTTTCCGACCCCTGCATCCCGAGAAAGGATCACCGTTTCCGGTGGCAGCAACACCGCTGATGAGTGCCTGATGCCGAGGTGAGAGATCTGCTTGTCGGTTTCTACGATGTATCCTTGGTCGAGCTTGGCACTATCCGCCAGTGAGACCCAAGACACGCCACCATTCCAATACTCCGGTTTTCCCTGATCCGGTGTGTGGCCGCTCGCACGGTCGACGACGTCGTCCAGTTGCGCCCTGCACCAACCTGTCGGCAAGGTACGTCCAAAATCGGGAAACGGCTTCAGGGTATCACCGCAATCAAGCATCAACGCCGAGCTCCTTGAGATACCCAGCCATCTTCGCCCGAACCTCGGCCAGCTCGGCCTCGATCCGCAGGATGTCCTTCTGCACGGCGGCGACGTCTATCTCTTCCTCCGGCTCGAAGGTGTCGACGTAGCGGGGGATGTTGAGGTTGTAGCCGTTTTCGGCGATTTCCTCGGGGCTCGCCCGGTGCGAATACCGCTCGACCTCGGCGCGGTTGGCATAGGTCTCCAGTACCTCCGCCACATGCATGTCGTCCATCACGTTCTGAGTCTTGCCGGGCGTGAACTCCTTGCTGGCGTCGATGAACAGCACATCGCGCCGGTCCTCGTTCGCACCACCTTCCTCGCGCGAGCGGTCGAAGATCAGGATGGCGACCGGGATCCCCGTGGTGGTGAACAGATTGGCGGGCAGGCCGACGACGGCATCGAGCAGGTTCTCCTCAATCAACTGCTGGCGAATGCGCCCCTCGGCCCCGCCCCGGAACAACACGCCATGGGGCACGATCACGGCGACGCGGCCGGACTGCCGCCTGGCGATCTCGATCATGTGGGTGATGAAGGCGTAGTCGCCCTTGGACTTGGGCGGTACGCCACGCCAGAAGCGCTTGTACTGGTCGCTGCCGGCATCCTCCGCACCCCATTTGTCGAGCGAGAACGGTGGGTTGGCGAGCACCACGTCGAAGCGCATCAGCTGGTCGCCCTCGACCAGCGCCGGGCTGTTGAGCGTGTCGCACCATTCGATGCGCGCGGCGTCCTTGGCGTGCAGGAACATGTTCATGCGGGCGAGCGCCCAGGTCGCCCCATTCACCTCCTGCCCGTAGAGGGCAAAGTTCTCGGACCCGACCTCCTGCGATGCCTGGATCAGCAGCGAGCCGGAGCCACAGGCGGGGTCGCAAATCGTATTGCCGGGCTGCGGCGCGGCCAGCTTGGCCAGCAGACGCGAAACGGGCGCGGGCGTGAAGAATTCACCGGCCTTCTTCCCAGCATCCGAGGCGAAGCGCGAGATCAGGTAGATGTAGCATTCGCCGATAATGTCCTCGGTCACCCGCGACGGGCGCAGGTCGAGCGCGGGCTTGGCGAAGTCCTCAAGCATGTTTTTGAGGCGGCGGTTGCGATCCTTCGGGCGCCCGAGATTGGCCTCCGAGTTGAAATCAATGTTGCGGAAGACGCCCTCGAGCTTGGCTCGGTTGGCGTCCTCGATCTTCTCGAGCGCAATGTTGATCAGTTCGCCGACATTGGGCTCATTCCGCTGGGCGTAGAGGTCGTAGAAGCTGGCGCCCTCGGGAAGTCTGAAACGCTCGCGCTCGAGGCGCCGGCGAATGCGGGCCTGATCGTCGCCATACTGGTTGCGGTAGGTTTCGAGGTGGTCGTTCCAGAGGTCTGAAATGTACTTCAGGAACAACATCACGAGGATGTAGTCCTTGTATTGGCCAGCATCGACGGCGCCGCGGAAGGTATCGCAGGCCGCCCAAGCGGTCTGGTTGATCTGCTGTTGGGTAATCTGATCGGTCATCAGGCAATTTCCTTCTGGTCGGCAGCCATTGCTGCCTCGCCGAGAACGGCGCTTATAAGTTCTTCCCGACGGGCGGCTAGATTCCGGAGCAGTTGCCCCTCCTGCTGGGCGAGGGCATTGAGTTCGACGATGCGTTTCTGCATGTACAGATCGGGTACAGCGATCTTGAGATTTTCGAGGGCCGCCATCGGGATCATTCTAAGGCTTGTCCCCTGTGCCTCCGCGCCAAGCCTGCGCTGCGCGTCAGGCTGGTTGATGGCCCACGCCAGGTATTCAGGGAGAATTCGGTTCCTGTCAGGGCGGACGATCACCAACGGAACGATGACCGCAACCGGTTCCGGCAGAAGATTACGAATGGCCACCGCAGTGTTAGGCTCACCACGCGAGCGAAAGACAACCTCGCCGCCGCTGACAAAGTATCGGTCGGGCAGTTTACCCAGTTCGTATCTTTGGAAGTTCGGACCTGGCGCTTCGCCGTTCGTTCCAACGTCACGCAACTGCAGCGCCGGCACGCCGCCCTTCGGCAGCGGATTCAGCTTGCCGCGCGCTGTAAAGCCGGAATGGATGGAAGCGAGCTCTGCGAGCTTCATAGGGTTGACCTCTGTATGTGATTTACAGAGATTTAACGCGAAACGCCGTATGAGTCAATTTTTTTATGCAGTTTTGTCTCTACAGAGGAAATTCGTGAGGAGCTCTATCTCGGATAGTGCAGAGAAGGGGGGGCTTGTTTATACACGCGCGCTTTTATGCAAGTTCGCTGTAATGAATTCAGCTGGACTCGCTGGCAAATCGGCGGAAGGCGCCACAATGATCAGTATCCAGGCAGGCTGTTGACGGCAGTCGCTGCGATCGGCTCAATCAGCTCATTCGCTTGGAGCTTCTGACTTTAAGCGCCTGATATAGCGTTGTCTTGCTTACCTTAAGCCGCGCGGCAGCTTCGCGCACGTTAAGCCCTGTCGATATGAGTTGCTGTGCTTTGGCGAGCTTTTCCGGTGACATGACGGGCCTTCGCCCGCCCAAGCGTCCCTTCTCGCGTGCCACTTGGAGGCCCGCATTGGTTCTCTCGCGGATGAGATCTCGTTCAAACTGCGACAGCGCACCAAAAAGATGGAACACAAGGCGACCGCCTGGCGTATTCGTGTCGATATTTTCCGTGATCGAGCGGAAGCCAATGCCGTTCGCTTCGAGTTGTCCGACAGTCTCGATGAGATGTTTCATCGAACGGCCAAGCCGGTCTAGCTTCCAGACTGTGAGGGTGTCACCTTCTCTCATAAAGGCCTGCGCCTCGATGAGGCCGGAGCGCTCTGCTTTGGCACCCGACGCGACGTCTCTGAAAATTCGATGACAGCCCGCTTTCTGCAAAGCTTCGATTTGCATGGCTATGTTTTGGTCGTTGGTGGAGACCCGGGCGTAGCCGACATTGGTCATGGCTGATCCTGTTGTCCGTTTTCTCGTATAAAACGGACAATGTCCGAAAACTCGTGAGAATGCAAAGAATTGGACAGGTGCCAGCTTGGCCGAGAAACGGTCGTTTGTCGGAGAGCGTGGACCTCCCTTGAGATCGCCGAATCCAGCGGGCGCTCAAGAGGGAGACCTCGTGCAGCAGACCCAAAAACAGGTAATGGCACTTAAGCTTGATCGAAAAACAGCCGCAAGGTTTTAGGCGAAAGGCTGAACTTGACGCTCAGAAATGGTGAGGCCCTCAACAAAGAGGTTTGCCTGCTGCCAGTCTCGCAGGTATTGAGATAAGCTTCTTTTGGCTAGTTACCCTACCAAGCGCAAGCGAGGCCAGACAGTACAGTTCCGAGGTCCCCAATGAAATTGACTGTTTATGACACCGCTGAGTACCTGAAAACAGAAGAAGATATCATCGGGTACTGGCGAGTAGCCCTCGAAGAAGACGGCGACGACCCGAATTTCATCGGAGTGGTCTTGGGCCAGATTGCCCGCGCCAGATACATCAACGCTCTGGAACGGGAAACAGGCCTTCAAAGAGAGGCGATTTTTAGGGCATTCAACGATGGTGAGGCAAGTGCCGAATTGGTTGCGGAACTGTCAAAAGCGCTAAAGCTTGACGAATAGGGACGACCAAAGCTCGAAATCATCGACTTGACGTCGCTATGGAGCTCCCTCGCGGGCGGGCAAAAGTTAAATAGAGGCGTACTATGCGAAATGGTCGATATGGCAAAACCTCGAAGGGGAACGAGATGAACAGCGGCGGCACGGTGAGGCAGAAGAGCGCAAGTCTGGAAGGGCGTGAAAGAGTTCTGGAAATCGTGTCTCATTCTCGTAGGTTGGCCGACAAGCTTGGCCCCATTGATCCCGATTTCGAACAGAAAAGGTTCAGTGATTTTCTCTCCGACGAAGAAAATCGGGTGTCAGGCCGTAAATGAGTCCATCCGTGTGGCAAATCCGCGCTGATCGCGAACGCGCTGATGCCGTGATTCCTTAAATTCAGTCTATCCTCCCCATCCATGTGGTTCTCACCTGGGACTTAGGCAGGCAAGGGGCTAGCCGGGGAGGGGTTGTCGTGTGATTCGTGGTCTTGGACGATCTTTCTAACGAATAGGCTTGCGGCCTTGCTTTTGGTGCGGCCGGAGACAACGGCATCCGTATCTATTTGAGTCTAAAATCTCTGGAGATAAAGAGACTATTTATTGGAAAAATTCTCCGAGAAGATAGTTCCATAAACAAATCTCGATTTAAAACGGGAATAGTGTTTTGTTATTAACTATATGAAATTAAATAATAAAAATTTATATATAAATATACGTCATTCATGAGAGATGATATTATATTTTTATTTTGACATCATTTGTTATATTTAATGTTATTTCTATTTAATTGATTTTTTAATCTAATTTTATATTGACGGCCCGAATCTTGTCTGACTCATTGTTTGCCATAGGGCGCGACGCAACGCGCTTCCGGAGCAGCGATGTCCAGGTACGGAAATCAAAGACACGACCACATCAAGGCGGAACTGAAGTTGCAGGGCAGCTCGTTCTCCGACATCGCCAGGCAACTGGGGGTGACGTGTGCGTCTGTAACGATGGTCTCCCAAGGGCGTAGCATGTCCAGACGCATCCAGAACGCTCTTGCTTCCCGTCTCGGAATGCCGACGGAAGTTCTTTTCCCGGAAATAGGAGGTGCGCCAAAAAGGAAGATCTAAGCAACCAAAAGCAAAAGGCTTCGACAAGCTGGAACTTGTCAAAGCCTTTGAAAGATCATCAAACGATTCTACCCGTTGATGGTCTTTCATCGCTCGATACCCCTAAAAAGTCAAGGATGCACTCGTCACCGTTCGCGGTGGCCGGGTCCTTGCGTCCCGAAATCAGAGTATGAAAGGCAGGGTTCCTGCCGAAACACGCCAAAGCGGCATTGCCGTTTTGGCGCCGGCACTTTGCACCCTGAAAACAGATGAAGACACACCACTCGATCTATCAACCCCCGCTGTCCAGCCGGGCGACACGAAAGGTTCTGCACCGCTCGAAGGCCAGCGGACCAGGCGCGATGGTCGCCCGTCTCAAGGCACATGCGCGTCCTGTTACGATTGACTATGAAAGCGGGCTTGAAGGGCGCACTGCGCATCTGCTTGCAGCCCGGCGTGACATTTTCGACCTTCGAAGCCAGCCCCCGTTTGTTGAATATGTCGACGATGCTGGCCGCAACCGAAAACATGTCTTCGATTTTCTTGCGACCCTTGATTCAGGCCTGCGCATCGCCGTCGCGGTTAAGCCGTGGCAGCGGGTCATTCAGCGACGGTTCGATGAAGAGCTCAAACTTGTTGCCGAAGCTATGCCAGCCCGGTTTGCCGAAAGGGTTTTGCTGGTCACAGATCGGCACATCAACAAGACGGCCGCCAGGAATGCCACCCTGTTCAATCTGTTTTGGCTTCACCCGGATGACGAGGCGGATGCGCACGTGCTCTCGGTGGCAAAAATGATGGGAGAAACGTTTCGGCTCGGGGACTTGATGGAGAAATCGAACCTCGGCAGTCGTGCTTTCGCAGCGGTCGTACGCGGTATCTATCGCGGTCCTTTTTCCGCCGATCTCACCCTTCCACTTTCCGACACATCTATCCTTTCAGCGAGGGAGACCGTCTGATGTCCAACCGCGTGAAGTTCAATTCCGACGACCGTTTTCTGCTGAATGGCGAGGCCTACCGCGTCGAGGATGTTTCGGTAGGCGGACTGTTGCTTCGTCAGGTCGGTAATGCCGACATAACCGAGTTTTTGAGTCACCAGAAGATTGGAGAGCTCTGGGGGACGCCAGTGCTCAAACACGAGCCGGGATACTATTCTCGCGAACGACAGCTTGCGCATGCCAATGTGGAAGTCGAGACACTGCGGGATTTGCCTGATGCCCTGCGCTCAAAGGTTCTCTGGAAACAAGCATATTGCGATGTTGCCATTTCGTTTTTCCAGGGTGGGCAGATGAAGATGACCGATGAATCTATCCGGTCAATGGCGCCGAACATACAGGCGAAAGTGAATGAGATTTCCTGCAAGGGCCAGCAGGGGGCTACGCGACAGTATGCGGGCCATATTACAGTCGCGAGGAAGCCACCGAGCACATCATCGCTTAAGCGGTGGCTTCGGTGCTATCAGTCCGGGGGGTGTTCTCCTATCACGCTCATACCGGGCACCTTCCGCAGCGTGGTCCGCTGCAAGCGTTTCTGCCCTGCCACAGAGACTTTGCTCCGCAAGGGAATTGAGCAATACGCTGACCCGCAGCGTCCCAGCATGGATCTGGTGATCTCAGAAACACAAGGCATGTTTCGGAAAGAAAACAGGGCGCGACTTGAACGAGGTGCGTCTGCCTTGTCCGTGCCTTCGGCGAGCACGATCAGGCGGCGCATCCGCGGACTGGACCCTTACTACGTCGATTCCAAACGATATGGTCTCCAATGGGCCAACCGTAAATATGCCCTTTATGAAAACGGGGTCGAGGCTTCATTTCCGCTCGAACGGGTCGAAATCGACCACTACAAACTGGATGTCGTCTCGCTTCTCTCTGAGAGCGGGGCGCTGCATGGGCTCAGCCAGGAACAACTTTCCGCGATTGAACGCGGCCGCCGCTGGGTTTGCGTTGCGAGCGATGTGGCAACACGCTGCATTGTCGGGCTCAGTCTGACAGACAGCCCTTCGACTGCGTCAGCGATCAGGACGCTTGAACATATAACGATGGACAAGCCCGCCCTTGCTCAAGGACTTGGGTGTGAGCATGGCTGGGAGATGCATGGTACGCCTGCAAAGGTTGTCACTGACCAGGGTTCTGAGTTCTTTTCAGTAGATTTTCAAACGAAGGTCGGTGGGCTCAATAGCGCAATCGAATATTCGCCGGCCGGACTTCCGCATTTGCGAGGGCATGTTGAACGAGCGTTTAGGACATTCGGCAGCGAACTGATGCCGCTTCTTGCCGGTCGGACATTCTCCAATTCAAAAGAACGTGGCGACTATGACGCGATGGGACTTGCCAGCCTTTCCGATGATGACCTGCTTGAGGTGTTGGTCAACTTCATTGTCGATATTTATCATCAAAAGCCTCACGCGGGTTTGGGTGGCGAGACACCTTCAAATGCCTGGAAGCGACTTACCGGCAAATATGGGGTCACTCCCGCACCTGATGGTTATGCTCGCCGTTCCGTTTTTGGTACCGAGTTCGCCCGAAAGATTACTGGTGGCAACGTTCGGTTTCTTGGGATTACCTATACCAATGAACAAATGCGGGAGCATTTCCTTCGGAAGCGAGACCGCACGGTTCAAATCCGGGTCGATCAGCGCGACCTTGGCTGGGTTTCCGTGCAACTTGACGGGAAATGGTATCCTGCCCAAGCGACGCTTGGCAGCTTTGACAATATGTCGGCGCGCGAATGGATGAGTATCACGCTTGCTTTGCGCAAGGACAGTGCCGCGCAAGCCGTGTTGACAGAATCCAGCATCATAAAAGCCCGCGCACGAATTTCGGATGTGCAAAGGCAGGCATTCGCCCGACTTTCCTTGACCCCCAGACATCTCAGCGCGGAGGACATCCTGCGGTCAGAAAACGCTCTTTATATCGGCCTCTCTTTGCGTGGTGCGGGAGGTTCTTCGGTCGAGCCAAAATCTGCCGACCTCCTCGAAGACGCAATCGAAATAGCGCCGGCAGAGAAATCGCACGCGGCTGACGTCTCTGGCAGCGCCTCTATTGCATCCATATCGTCAGAAGCGCCGGAGGATGACGAGCCCGCCTCTGACTGGTGCCTGGAGGATGACTGAGATGAAGACGTCAGACTATGAGGCTGTCAGCAGCAGAATCTCGGATATTAAGAAGCACTTCGTCAAGACAGAACGCTATTTCGAACTGGAGCAGCAATTTCAGTTGCTGCTTTCTAGGCACGTCGCCGGACACGGGAACGGAGGCGCCTTTGAAGGTCGTGGTATAGCGATTGTCGGAGCGTCCGGGTCGGGGAAGACGACCGCTGTTGAACGATTGCTGCGGCATGCGCGCGATATGTACCCTGACAACACGGAAACGGGGGAGATCATTGCTGTCAGCATGCGTGTCCCGTCTCCTGCCACCTTGAAATTTGTCGGCATGACCGCGTTGAAAGCCCTGGGGTATCCAATGGAACGGCGGGGTGAAGCTTACATGATCTGGGAGAAGGTGAAGTTTCATCTTCGCGAAAGACATGTCCGCTTTCTCCATCTCGATGAGGCGCAGGATGTGGCGGCGCGCGGCACGGAGAGAGACCGGCGCGCCGTCGTCAATACTCTGAAGTCGCTGATGCAGGACCCGGACTGGCCGGTCAATCTCATTCTGACGGGAACGAATGACCTGACGGATATTCTGAACTTTGATCCTCAGCTCGGCCGCAGGCTCAACGCAATCGAGTTCAATAGGCTCGAGCCGCAAAGAGATGTCGCCAACATTCGCAAGCTCGTCAAATCTTATGGGATGAAAGCGAACGTGTCCGTTGATGGCCATGTGCTTTCGGATGCGTTTGCGGCCCGTATCATACACGCGGCCGACTGCGAATTCGGGCTGTGTGTGGAGCTTATCATCGCGGCGATGGAGGACTTGTTTCTGAACGGTGCCAGTGTGTTGAGTGCGGATGTCTTTGCCAGCGCATACCAGAGGCGGACAGGGTGCATCCCCGGTCTGAACCCGTTTCTGGTTGAGGATTTCCAAGGCATCGATCCGCGCAAGCTTCTTGGTCGACTGGAGGCGTTCTGATGCTCGGAAAACTGCCTTTGACCGTGCCGCTGCAACCTTCAGAAACAGCAATATCCTTTGCCAGTCGGTTGGCTGCAAGAAACGGGGCTCAGAATGTCTCGGAGTTTTGCCTTGATCTAGGACTTCGCCGGTCCGCTTTGCAGACAGGCAATCAAAATCAGGTTCGACGCCTTGCGGAGTTGGGAGGCTGCGACGCAAGCCTGCTCGCTTATCATACGCCTCGGCTAATCACCGCGGGGCGATATGAATTGTACGGCAACGCGGTGCAAATTGCCCCAGGTTTTCAGAGCCATTTGCGGTACTGTCCAAAGTGCGTGCAGGTCGATTATGCCGCAGATCCGCTGTACGGTGGTTATGAGCGATCTATGTACGCCCTTCATGCTGTACGCGTTTGCCAGGAACATAGCGTCCTCTTGAGGCATTTGCCTGCGCGGGAAGATTTGCCATTTTGCAAGGAGCCCCACAGTCGATACCGCAGGCTCTTTGAGGGGACAGACATCGGGCCTTCCAACCTGGTCAAGCAAGAAGACCGCGCAATGGAACATTATCTATTGCAACGACTGAAAGGGCAAAAACAAGCTTCGTGGCTGGATCAAATGCCTCTTGGGGTGGCCACCAGCTTTTGTGAGAACTTCGGCGCGCTTTTGGCCTTTGGTTCATCGCGCAAACGCGGCGAAATGACTGACGCCGACTGGACGCACGCCGGCGCGACCGGTTTCTCTGTCTTAAGGCATGGAGAAGCAGCCTTTTTCGATGCGGTCGATCAGGCTTTTACAAAACACGGTAACCTGGAAAGCAGGCAGTATCGCGTTTGCCTGGGCCCCTTTTTCCAGTGGCTGCGCGATCGATCGCAGCGAAAGGAGTATGATTTCCTGAGAGATCTGATGCGAGAGCACATTGTCTCGAACTATCCCATCGCCTTGGAAACAAAGGTGCTTGGAGAGTATTGCGGCGAAAGTCGGCTTCACACGGTCGGAACAGCTGCATCCAGATTTGGTGTCACAAAGCAGAGCATGGGACGACGTATGGTCGAAATGGGCTATGCAGAGCCTCAAAACGACAATGGTTCATTCCGGCTTCTTCGTTATATTCCAGCTGACATCGCAAAAGCCGCAGCGGATGAAATCAAAGAATTCATCGATCTCGTCGATGCGGCATCTCAAATCGGTCTTGATAGAAATATCTTCGCCGCGCTTGTGAAATTCAAGGTTTTTAGGCCAGCAATCACGCTCGACGGCGCGCTTCCGAAATTTGATCCCCATCATGTTGATGCTGTGTGGAGGGGCTGTCTGGGGCAAAAGGTACGATGGCACGAGACCATTGGCGAGTTCGTTCGTCTGGACAGCGCGTACTTGCTCAGCGGATGTCGTGCCGAAATCTTGATTGCGCTGATTGCTCAGAAAAAAGTCGCTTCATACCACTCTGATTATGGAAGGAACGGGTTGAGGTCCATATTGGTCTCACCGTCAGAGATAAGGAACGTTTTGCGTGTTCCTGAGCATGTCGGGCTGCCGAATAGAGCTGCAGCGAACAGGCTAAAGGTCAGCCAAAACCTGCTCAACGAACTTGTCAGGAAAGAGGTGTTGCGGAGATCCCAGATCGGCTGGCCGATTGCTCAACGCAAAATAGGCGTGATCGAGCTGACTTCAATTCTGGAATTCGAAGCGGAATATATATCACTAGCGGATCTCGCCAAGGCCAACGGCAATATGCCAGGCCCGCTTTCTCAAAAGCTTGCGGCAAAAGGAGTGCTGCCGGTATTTCAATGGAAAAAGGGAACCCGGTTTTACCGGCGATCTGAGGTCGCCTGAGATAACCCAAAATGTCTGAATTTCACAGAAAGGCCCGCTTCGGCGGGCCTGTTTTTGTCCTTGCCGGTCAATCTGAGTGACAATAAAGGTCAAAAACAACGAGGTGCCATTTCACGAGGATAATAATTTCAATATGTTAGGTCGTTCAAAAAGTTCAAACCAACTGACTCGTGACATTTTGTAATGTAAAATGTCACATGGATTGACCTTTTTGTGCAGGCTTTGACCCTTTCGGTCACTTAGCTTGAACTTTTGGGCGTTTAGAGTATTGGTCTTGATCAAGCCTTTGTGACCATTTTCGATCATCGCGGATGAGCGCGTTTGCCAGTTCGACAAGCTTTCGTATGATCGCTGTGAGGGCAACTTTGGCGGGTTTTCCGGCGCTTTTCAGCGCCTCGTATTTTTCCTGCATCTGCTTGTTGAAGCGCATGGCGACGAGGGCGGGCATATAGAGGGCGTCGCGCAGGAACCCGCCCTGAATGAAGGCCTTTCCACGCCATCGCCCTGCGAAGACCGCCGAAAAGCTGCATGCATCACACTGACCGTGGCAGCCAATGTTGCTCTCACGATTACCAAAAAATCCTGCGCCAACATGGCTTCCAGGTGTCGATGAACGGTACTGGAAACTGTTACGATAACGCGGCGGTCGAGACATTCTTCAAGACGATCAAGGCCGAGCTGTTGTGGCAGCGGTCCTGATGAACGCGTCGTGATACCGAAGTCGCCATCTTCGAATACATCAACGGCTTCTACAATCCGCGCCGTCGCCACTCAGCCCTAAGCTGGAAAAGCTCCTTGGCTTTCGAGCGAAAGGTAGCTTAAGTGAGAAAATTGGAGCGGCACAAATACGCGACAGGTCCAGTTTTGATATGATAGGAGGCAAGCCAGAGCTGGCTCCGGCATTGCTGTCACAAATAGCTCTGGGACTGGTTGCCTATATCGGTGCAAACCTCAGTCTGTGGCGGATTGAGGTCAGCCCGCGGGGGCGGAAACCGAACTCGTATCTCAATTTCACCGTTTTTGAGGTGAGAAAAAATAGTAATTTCTTCGTCAACCCCGTTTTTCTCCAACGACCCCATAGAAATGAGCACCACATCGTTGGTTGACATCCTCGTAAGGGAGCCAAGTTGTTCGTTTTCCTAAAAGACAAAACATCAGACGTAACGCGCAGTATAGATCAACAACTTCGATCTTTCGAACTGCATAACGTTTTCAATCCCAGCATAGTGGAGAAGGGTGACAGGCGTTTCGTCGCATTCCGGGCGGCTCTGAACGCGGATGACCGGCCCTTCAGATTCTTTCTATGTGTCAGTGATGCCGCCGGAAACCTTATGGAAGGCCCTGCAGATTTGGGGGCAGATTTTGCAAGCCTGAACCTTCCTGCCGTGAGCGACCCAAAGCTCTTCACACTCGGAGATGAGGTATGGGCGGCCATCAATACCGGGCATTTCGAGACCCCAAACCGGATCTTCGTTAAGAGGATTTATCCTCACGCTTCCAGACCGATCGAATGTAGGTTCGATCGTCGTGGCGCCATCGAAAAGAACTGGGGGTTTTTCCTTCTGAATGACGAGCTTTTCTGTCTTTATATGCTCAATCCCCTGACGATTTTGCGTTGTGTCGACCGCCATGCAGAGCATTGGGAATTCGTTGCCCATCCTGATTGGGCGCCTCTGCATAACCGCAAGCTCCCATCGCTGACGATTGGCCCGCAGCCGATTGTGACGGATTCAGCATCCGGCCCGATTATGCATGTTATCGCACACCAAAGATTTGTGTTGCTACGCAAGCGGACCTATCTCGGCCGTGCCCTTGGGATCACCTTGAGCGGAACGCCTCAGATCACCTCTGTCGGGCCGCTTCTCGCCCATTCTCCGGTTTCAATGTTGGGCTCGCGCATTCGGCATAATCGTAACCTGATCAGCTGCACCTATTTCTCGGGGCTCCGGATTTCGGAGGGCCGGGCTTTGCTCAGCTATGGTATCAACGATACGGACTTTAATCTGGCTGAGACCTCATATGAGGATATTGGCTTCAAGAAGACAACATAGAACTCCCGAGAGGCCATATGTCGATACGCTCGTTCTATTGGGAAGCTACGATTATCGATCCAATCAGATTTTTCATAAAACGGAAGGTTCTCAACCGTGGATGGGGGAGTTTTCGTTACGGCAATGCTGGAGATATCTTCGCGCGGAATCTGCTTGAATATTTCTATCCCGGGGAACAGATCATCGTCTGTAATAGGGAAGACAGCCCGAAACTCATAACTGTGGGTTCTGTAGCGCAATGCAGTGCCAGTGGCGATATTCTGTGCGGTAGCGGCTGTAAGTCGCCGGCCCTTCCTTCGGTTGAGGGAAAGCAGCCCTGGGCGCACAGTTTGCGTGGCCCGTTGTCTCTGGAGGCTTGCCGCAAAGCAGGCTTCGACGTTTCCGATGTCGCCTACCTCGCCGATCCCGGCCTCCTGATCAGCAAGTTCGTCGAACCGATAAAACCGGTTCCGAACCGGGTCATCTTTATCCCGCATTATCGGGAACGCCGCGCCGTCCTGCCCGATATTCCGGCAGGTATCAAATTTGTCGATATAGATGCCCGCCCGTCTGACGTTGCGCGGGAAATCATGAAGGCCGAGCTGGTTTACACTTCGTCCCTGCATGGCATCATCTTTTCTCATGCACTTGGCCGTCCATGTGTACAGGTACGCCCGCAGACGGAAGAGCCGAGTTTCAAGTACCAAGATTACTTTTTGTCTATGAATCTAGAAATGCCCGTGCCGGCCGATAATATCCAGCAGGCTTGGGGTGCGGCTAAGCCAGTTTCGCCAATAACATTACCAATTACGCCCGACGAGATAACCTTCCCATCGATCGAACACTTGACAGAATCTGGTATCCGAATCTGAGTACTCGATTTAAAAGTCATTGAGCGATAGAAAACAAGCCAGACAGAAAGCCTTATAGCTTGCCTCGAAACATACACGAAGGGTATGTGCGCAACGCTCTGATCCGATTTCTATTTGGCCTTCTCTGGCAATCTTTGACAGCGCCTCCAACTGAGAACGGCAATGCCGTTTGTCGGATGACTGCCGCAGTCAGTCATATCGGTCGCGGGCAAGCCCGGAGTGTATGCGTTCCTGTTGGAGCCGGCAAGGCATGCCTGGCCTAACTGTTTCACGGATCTTTGCAGGTGAAGGCGAGGACGCACGTGCCCAGCACAAAGGATGCTCAGGTTCTGTTTAGCCGCCCTCCGAACGATGCCTGTTCGAATTTTAGGGCGGCCTTTGTGCGTCGCCGTGTCTGTCATCGCTCAGTTCCGTCACGGCTCTTTCCCTTGTATTGATTGGTTAGACCAAAAGAAAAATTACTGAATTTCTCGAAGCATCAAGATCGCGTTCATTCTCCCGAAATAGCTAACATTTTGGCCGTTTTGGACCGTTTATGCGGCAGTATCTGTCTTGACAAAATCGCCGCAATTATATCTGGTCTGTCCAAAGTGGAGGTGATGCTGCGGTTGCCGGCCGGTTTGTGCGGTCGGCTGCGTGGCGGTCTGGGCATAGCGGAGGATACGTCAAATGCTGCGATTTGCTGTCGTGGGGATCGATCACGGGCATATTTTCGATCAGGTCAAGGGATTGCTTGCCGCCGGTGGAGAGTTTGTCGGCTATTGTGACAAGACTTCCGTTCCGGCTCTTGTCGATGGTTTCAGGGAGACATATCCGGACATTCCGGTGATCGACCGGGATGCGATTTTCGCTGATCCCGATATCGACGTCATCTGCATCGCCGCCATCCCCGCCGACCGTGCGGGGCTTGCGATCCGCGCGATGGAAGCGGGCAAGGATGTGATGGTCGACAAGCCCGGCGTGACCACGCCGGAGCAGCTTGCCGCCGTCAAGGCCACGGTCGAAAGCACCGGGCGGATTTTCTCGATCTGCTTTTCCGAACGTCTGTGCGTGCGTTCTGCCGTCAAGGCCGGCAAGCTGGTCCGTGAGGGGGCCATCGGCACGGTGGTGCAGACGCTCGGCATGGGGCCGCACCGCAAACAGTTCGACAAGCGCCCGGACTGGTTCTTCAAGCCCGAGCGCTTCGGCGGCATCATCGTCGATATCGCCTCTCACCAGATCGATCAGTTCCTGTTTTTCACCGGCTCTGCGACGGGTGAAGTCACCGCATCGAGCATCGGCAATTTCGGTACCAAACAGCACGCGGCGTTTCAGGATTTCGGTGAAGTGCTGCTGCGCAGCGATCATGCTTCCGGCTATATCCGTGTCGACTGGTTCACGCCCGAAGGCTTGCCGACATGGGGCGACGGGCGGCTGACCATACTGGGAACCGATGGCTATATCGAGCTGCGCAAGTATATCGATATCGCCGGGCGTCCGGGCAAGGACCACCTGTTTCTCGTCAATCAGGCGGGTGTCGAATATATCGATTGCTCGGCAGAGCCGATTGAATATTTCGGACAATTTATTGCCGATGTGCGCGATCGCACCCAAACCGCGATGAGCCAGGATCATGTCTTCGAGGTTTGCCGGCTGTCGCTCGCAGCGCAGGCGAAGGCCGAGAACATTTCCCCGCGCCGGGCAGGGTAGGGGGCGATCATGACCAGGAAGTTTCGTGTCGCCGTCATTGGCGCCGGCATCGCCGAGCGGCACCTGACAGGGTTCAGATGGAATGCAGAGCTTTTCGATGTGCCCGTGCTGTGCTCACTGGATGAGGACCGCGGGCGCAAGCTGTGCGATGAATTCGGCATATCGGAATACACGCAGGATGTGGATACGCTGTTTGCGCGCGACGATATCGACATAATCGATATCTGCACCCCGCCGCACAGCCATTTCGATCTGAGCCGACGCGCGCTTGAGGCCGGCAAGCATGTGATCTGCGAAAAGCCGCTGTTCGGCTCGGTCGCCGATATCGATGCGATCAGCGATGTTGCCAGGGCAACGGGCAGGACCATCATGCCGATCTTTCAGTATCGCTACGGCGCGGGGCTGCAGAAACTGAAGCGCCTTGTCGAACTTGGTCTGACGGGCCGTGCCTTCCTGACCACGATCGAGACGCATTGGTGGCGGCCGCCTGAATATTTTGCCGTCGAATGGCGCGGCAAGTGGAAGACCGAGCTTGGCGGCGGTTTGCTGGGGCATGCCATTCACGCGCATGACATGCTGAACTACATTCATGGCCCCTGCGACGAGGTCTTTGCCTATGGCGCCACGCTCAACAATCCGATCGAGACCGAGGATACGATGGCGCTGGCGGTGCGGATGAAGAATGGTTCGCTGGCTGCCTTGTCCATGACACTCAATTCGCATGAGGAGATTTCCCGCCTGCGCTTCTGCTTCGAGAAGGTGACGGTGGAAAGCATTCTCGATCCGTATACCGTGGCCCGTGATCCCTGGCGGTTTACTGCCGTGGATGAGGCTCACCAGAGGCTGGTGGAGGCGGCGCTTGCCGAAATGCCGAAGACCGAGGATGGCTATACCCGCCAGTTCGAACTGTTTTATCATGCGCTCGTCGAAGGCGGCGAACCGCCCGTCACGCTTGACGATGCCCGCAATTCTCTGGAACTGGTAACGGCGGCCTACCATTCCGATCGCACCGGCCGCGCCACGCCGATGCCGATTACGGCAGACCACCCGCTCTATGGCTCGTGGCTGCCACAACAGGGATAGCGAACGCCGTGCAGGAAAACCGAAAGGACGGGGAGGAACGGGCTGGCGATGGCCGCAAGGTGCGCCTGCTGGCCGCCAAACGGCTCTATCAGGTCGTTGCCCGGCGGATCGCCCGGATGATCGAGGAAAACCAGGCGACGCCCGACTGGCACCTGCCGTCTGAACGGGAACTTGCCGAGCAGCTTGAAGTCAGCCGCACGGTTGTGCGCGAGGCGGTCATCGCGCTTGAAATGCGCGGCATTGTCGAGGTGCGCGGTCGGGCGGGCATCATCGTGCTGCCGGCGCATGTCAACGCGCTCTCCTTCGATGCGCTCAACACCGATATCGGTCCCGGTCCTTTCGAGCTGCTGGAGGCGCGGCTTGCCCTGGAAACGAGTGCCGCAGCATTCGCGGCCGAGCGCGCCACGCGCTACGACATCATGGAGCTGGAAGACTGTATCGAACGCATGCAGCTCGAAACCGACGAAGTGGCCGTTAACGAGAAGGGGGATCGGGAGTTTCATCTCTCCATCGCCAACATGACCGGCAACGCCATTATCCTGTCGATGGTGCAGGCGTTGTGGGACCAGCGGGATTCCTCGCGCATGTGGCAGCGGGTTCACCGCTATATTCACGCACCGCGCCTGCGGGCCCTGTGGATCGGCGATCACTACGCCATCGTTGCAGCGCTGAAAATGCGAAACAGCGAAGCGGCGCGCGACGCCATGGCGCGCCATATCAACAACGTCAAGGATGAGCTTTTGAAGGCCGATGAACTCGGGCAGTTCTCATCCGGCGAAACGGACGAATGAGGAGGTTCTGAAATCCATGTTGAAGGGCTTCGAACATGTCGGCATGACCGTCAGCAATATCGACAAGAGCCTGAATTTCTATCTCGATCTGCTGGGCCTGAAACTGGTCGTGCGCCGGTCGGGCGACGAGCGGTCCGATGGGGAACCGGTCGACCGGCGGCCGGCCGGCCACCAGCTCTGTTTCCTCGATGCGGGCAATGCCATGCTGGAGATCATGGGCCCGGCCACAGGCGCGCTTCAGGCGGAAGACGTTGCCGCCGGCCGCGCCGGCCTGCGCCACCTGACCTTCTGCTTCGATGATGTCGAAACACTTTACCGCAGGCTGGAAGCGGCGGGTGTGGAAATGGTCGAGGCTCCGCGTCAGGCCTATAACCGGGATATCATCAGCAAGGTGGCGTTCTGCCGTGATCCCGATGGCATTCTGATCGAGCTGGTGGAGCGCTGAAGCATTTCTGCATCGGCAAAGTGCGAAACGGCCGGTCTGTTTCTGGATCGGGTGCCAGACTGCCGGCGGGGCGAGAGACACGGGAATTCGTGTTGCAGTCGACCGTCCCACAGGTGCCATGCTCGGACCTGATCTGAGCATCCATTTCGATCAAGGTATTGAGTTTGAATGATTTTTCGAAGCCATGCGCCATGCCGCCTGGATCCTCGGGTAAAGCCTGAGGATGACGCGGAGCCGGGGAAGGCGGGCCAATAATCTGACAGCCGGTCTATCTCTGGACCGGCTGTTTTTTTCTGCGTGCCCTCAGAGCATGCCCGCCGCGCGCGGCAGCCACAGGGTCAGGCCGGGAATGAAAGTCAGCGCCAGAAGCATGGTGATCAGGATGGCCATGAAGAACCATGTTTCCCGGATCATTTCCGACAGCGGTATCCCGTTCAGCGCCTTGATGATGAACAGCAATATGCCGTAGGGCGGGGTGATCAGACCGATCATCATGTTGAAGACGAGGACCACGCCGAGATGGTTGAGGTCGATGCCCAGTGCTGCCGCCGTCGGAATGAACAGCGGTGTTACCACCAGCATGATCGTCGAGACATCGAGGATGCAGCCCAGCAGCAGGTACAGGATGTTGAGCAGGATCAGGAACTGCCAGGTTTCAAGCTGGAAGCTCTCGAACAGGTGGAAGACGGCCTGGGGAACGCGCTCGACGGTGATCACATAATTGAAGATGAAGGCGCCGCACAGCACCATGGTGACCACGGCCGTGGTCTTCATGCTGGAAACGACCACGTTCCAGAAGGATTTCAGGCCGAGCACCCGGTAGGCGAAGACAGCCAGCAGCAGGGCGTAGAGCGCTGAAACGGCAGCCGCTTCGGTGGGCGTGAAAATACCCGAATAGATGCCGCCGAGCAGGATGATCGGCATCAGCAATGCGGGAAAGGCGCGGATGATGATCAGCGGCAGGGCGCGGAAGGGCACGGCCTGTTCGATCGGAAAGCCGCGCACCTTGGCCATGATGCCGACGGCAATCGCCATGACGGTGCACATCAGGATCGCCGGCACGACGCCGCCGAGGAACAGCACGCCGACAGATGTCGATGAGATCAGCGCATAAAACACCATCGGGATCGACGGCGGGAAGATCGGTCCGACAACGGCGGAGGCGGCGGTCAGCGCACCGGCGAAACCGCGCGGATAACGGTTTTCCTTCATCATCATTTCGGTGATGATCTTGCCCACGCCCGCAGCATCGGAAATCGCCGAGCCGCTCATGCCGGAAAAAATCAGGCTGGTGAAGATGTTGACCTGCGCCAGGCCGCCGGGAAGCCGGCCGACCACGGCGAGCGCAAAGTCCAACAGTCTGTCGGATATCTTGCCCTCGTTCATCACATTGGCGGCGAAGATGAACAGCGGCACGGCGAGCGCGACGAAATTGCCGAAAACGCCGTTCAGCACGTTTTCGGCGGCAAGCCCCACATCGCGGCCGGCCAGGAACAGATAGAAGATGCTGGCGACGATCATCGAGATGCCGAAGGGTAGCCCGGTGATGGTGATCGTCACCATGATGACCAGCATGACGATCAGCGCATGCTCGGAAAGAAATGCCATGTCAAAAGTCCCCCGTCAGATCTCTTCGGTCCATTTGGGCCCGAAAAGACGCACGAGCCGCCAGATCGCCTGGACGGTGAAGCCGAACAGGAAGAGCAGGTAGCAGCCATAGACCCAGTTCATCGGAATGCGCAGAACCGAGCTCTTCTTGCGTGTCAGAAAGTCGAGATAGTCCCAGGTATACGGGATCAGCAGGGCAAAGGCGGCAATCAGCATCACCATGGAAAACATGGTGAAAAGCCGGCGCGTACGCTCCGGAACGATGTCATAGACGACATCGAAGGAGACATGCTCGCGGATCGGCACGCAGAAGGCGGCTGCCCAGAAAACCGCCCAGACAAAGGCGATCATGGTGAATTCCTCGGTCCACAACAGCGGCCGGTTCATCACGTAGCGGTAGAAGATCTGGATGATGAAGCCGACGAAGGCCGACAGAAAGAACAGGGCGCCGATCGTATCCGCGACCGCCTTTAGAAAAATGCCCCACTTGCGCAGGGCATTGGCATTGTCTCGGGCCGGCATGGCGGATCACTCGGCGAGCTGGTTGATTTTTTCGACCCAGCCCTCGGGCCAGTCCGCCGCGCGCGGCGAATTCATGTAGGCCTCCTGAACATGGGCGCGGAATGCATCGACATCCGGCGTGGTGACGGCCAGACCCTGCTCCTCGAAGAAGGCGACAAGATCCTGCTCGACCTTCACGCGTTCGGCATTGTTCCAGTCGCAGGCAGCCTTGGCGGCCTTGGTGACGGCGTCTTTCTGCGCGTCGTCCAGCTCTTCCCAGAAGATGTTGGAGACGGAGAAGTTGATGGCGTCGACGAGGTGCGAGGTCAGCGTGATCTGGTCTGTGACTTCGTAGAACTTGGCGGCCTCGACGGTCGGCAGCGGGTTGTCCTGGGCATCGATCGTGCCGGTCTGCAGGCCAAGATAGACCTCGCCAAAGGGCAGCGGCGTCGGATTGGCGCCAAGCGCCTGACCGAGGAACAGCCATGCATCCGAACTCGGCATGCGCAGCTTGACGCCAGCCAGATCATCCGGGGTCTGGATGTCCATCTCGTTGCGCAGGTTCAACTGGCGGGTGCCGAGATAGCAGGCGTCGAGCAGCTGGATGTCCATCTCGTCGGAGACGGTCTGCTTGAATTCTTCGCCAATATCGCTGTCGAGGAAGGCGCGATAGTGTTCCGGGCTCTGGAACAGGTAGCCGGCGGTCAGAAGACCGTATTGCGGCAGGGCGTCGGCGATCAGCTGATAGGACACATAGGTCATTTCGGCATTGCCGCGCTGCAGGGCGTCAAGGTCGGCCCCCTGGCCGAACAGCGAGCCCGAATCATAGATCTGTACGTCGAATGCGCCGGGCATTTCCTTTTCGATTTCTTCGGCAAAAACGTGCAGCGCCTTGGTGTGCAGGTCGGTCGGCACGCTCGGCACGGTCATTTTGAACTCGATCGGGTCCTGGGCCAGAGCGGGCGTTGCGATGAACACCGAGCACAGAAGCGCCTTGGCGATAAGTGACTTCTTCAAAATCATTCCTCCCTAAACGTCAGGTCAGCCGGGCCCCTCATTTAGCAAAATGTCCCGGCGGGCAAAATAGACTTTACGGGTTTCGATCACTGATGTAAATACTGATTGTATCAGTTATAGGATAAAACATCCGATCAATACGCGGGAAAGGAACATCATGCTGGCGGAAAGTGATCTGAGAGGTGTTGTCGGGGCGTGCGTGACACCGGTGACGGCTGCCGGTGAAATCGATGTTCAGCGCCTCAAGTCGCATATGGAATTCGTGCTGGCGGAGGGCTGTTCCTTCGTTTCGGAATTCGGCACGACGGGTGAGGGCGCTTCACTCTCGACCCGCCAGAAAGCCGCGGCCTTGAGGGCGCTTGCCGGGACCGGCATGGACATGAAGCGCCATATCCCGGGCGTGGTCGCTTCCGCGCTGGACGAGGCCGCCGACATGCTGACCGCGATCACCCAGGTCGGCGCGCGTGCGGCTCTGGTGATTCCGCCCTATTATTATG
This sequence comes from uncultured Martelella sp., assembly GCF_963677965.2. NCBI lineage: Bacteria > Pseudomonadati > Pseudomonadota > Alphaproteobacteria > Hyphomicrobiales > Aurantimonadaceae > Martelella > uncultured Martelella sp. The sequence continues at coordinate 566,301 of NZ_CAXXFM010000001.1, read as the reverse complement.
CGCCGTCGTCGCGCACGGCTGTCGCCGATTTCTACGAGGCGATGATCGAGCGCGCCGGGTCGCCGGATATCGAGATCGTTCTTTATAACTTCCCGCATTTTTCCGGCGTCACGTTCGATGTGCCGCAGGTGGAGGTGATGCTGGAACGGTTCGGAAAGCGAATCATCGGCATCAAGGATTCCACCGGCAATCTTGCCGACGGGTTGAAGCTGATCGAAGCCTTCCCGCAACTGTCGATCTTTACCGGCGACGACCGGATATTGCCCGATATGGTGGCCGCCGGCGGCGCTGGTATGATCGGCGGTATGACAAATCCTTATCCCGCTGATACAGTTCAGCTTTATACCGGACCAGTCACGGATGCGTTGAGGGCCCGGGCCAAGGCACGGATCGAGGCTGTTGACGGCTATGGCGGTACGGTGGTTTTGAAGGCGCTGGTTGCCGAAATGCACAATGACGACGCTTTCAGGCGCACGCTGCCGCCGCTTTCTCCGGCGAGCGATGCCGATATGGAGAAGGTGCATGCGGCAATCGGGCATGAGCCGGTCTCCGGCTGAACGGGTTGACGGCAGGGGCAGCGCCATGGTGCTGTCCGGGCCGAAAGAGGGAGAGATGAACCGTGGCAAAACAAGGTGCAGCCGAAGCTGGCGGCGCGGGCGTGAAGGATGCGGCCTACGACCTCTTTCAGGAGGCGCTGATGAACGGGCAGTTGCGGCCCGGCCAGATGGTCTCCCAGCGCGCGCTTGTCGAAATGCTGAACCTGTCGATCGGCGCGCTCAGGGAGCTTTTGCCGCGCCTTCAGGCCGAAGGGCTGGTCAGCGTGCTGCCGCAGCGTGGCATTCTGATCCCCGCGATCGATCTTTCGATGATCCGCAACACCTTTCAGATGCGCGCCGCCCTTGAGCGCGAGGCGGTGATCCATGCCGTGAAGGACATGTCCGACACGGTTCTGGAAAGCCAGCGCAAGCTGCATGCCGAGATGATCGAAGCAGTGAAAAAGGCGCCGACGCCGGAACTGCTGGCGCGCGGGCAGGAGATCGATACCGGCTTCCACAACCTTCTGATTTCCGCCACTGACAACGAGCTTCTGCGCAACGCCTACAACATCAACGCCATACGCATGCGGCTGATCAAGCTTGACCGGATCCGGCTCAATGAAACCGTGCTGCCGGAAGCCTTCGGCGACCATCTGGCGGTGATCGATGCCATTCAGAAGCGGGACCGGGCGGCGGCCGTCGAGGCGATGGATGCGCATGTGCGCAATGCGCGCAATCGCGCCCTCGAACTTTGAAATCCTGAACAAGACAACGGGAACCGGACGATGCTGAAACCCTTGCGCCTGCGCGTTGCCGCCCTGAACGAGGCGGCCGGGCTGAACGGCGAAATGCCGCGGTTTTCATGGGGCCTGGGCGGAGACGCGCGGGAGCAGCGGGCCTTTCGCGTTGTCGCCGGGACCGACCCGCGTGGTGTTGCCGAGGGAAAGGGCGATCTCTGGGACAGCGGCAGGCGCGAAGGATGCTGGCCGGGTGTTGCCTGGGACGGTCCGCCGCCGGCCTCCGACCTGTCGGTCTGGTGGTCGGTACAGCTTTGGGACGAGACGGGGGAGACGACGGGTTTCGCGCCGCCTGTGCGGTTTTTCACCGGGCTTCGGGCGGAAGACTGGCAGGCCGAATGGATCGCGCGTTATTTCGTGCTGCCGGCCGGCCGCGACGTGCCGCAGGGCAATCGCTACGACAACCGTTTTCAGGCGCGTCCGGCTGATTATCTGCGCCGGAGTGTGAGGCTTGGCGAGAAACCGGTGCGCGCATTTGCCTATGTGACGGCACTCGGTCTTTATGAATTCTCGATCAACGGCGCGCGTGTCGGCGATCATGTGATGGCGCCGGGCTGGACCGATTATCACACCCGCGTCGAATACCAGACATTCGATGTGACCGGGATGTTCGCAGGCGGTGAGAACGTCATTGGCGCGATCCTCGGAGAGGGTTGGTATTCGGGCCGGATCGGCCACAATCAGCGTCGCGCGGGCAATCATTACGGCGGCCGCCCGGCCTTCAAGTGCCAGATCCATCTCGAATATGCCGACGGCCGTATCGAGCGGATTGTCAGCGACGGCAACTGGCAGACGGCGCAGGGGCCGATCCTTTACAGCGATTTTCTGGCGGGAGAGGCCTATGACGCGCGGCTGGAAATCGAAGGCTGGGACAGGCCGGGCTTTGATACGTCAACATGGCAACCGGTCGAAGCCTTCATTCCCGAGCCGGGCGCGCCGGTGCTCGATGCCCAGCGCGTGCAACCCGCTCGTGAAGTGGCCCGGTTTGCCGGGCGTTTCCTGCATGAAAAAGACGGCATGCGGATCTACGATTTTTCGCAGAACCTTGCCGGCTTTGCCGAACTGAAGGTGAAGGCCCCGGCGGGAACCGTCTTCCGGCTGCGCTTTGCCGAACGCCTGCAGGATGACGGCGCGCTTTATCTCGACAATATGCGCTATGCGGTCAACGAAGACATCTACATCGCCAAAGGCGTAGGCGAGGAAGTGTTCAAGCCGCGCTTCACCTTCCGGGGCTTTCAGTATGCGGGCCTTTCCGTCGAGGGTGAGACGGACGGCGAGCCGGACCTCACGGCAATCGCGATCCAGACCGATACGCCCGTGCGCGGCAAAATCGAGACCGGCCATCCGCTGGTCAATCAGCTGCTTTCGAACATCCTCTGGGGCCAGCGCGGCAATTTCCTCTCCGTGCCGTCCGACTGCCCGCAGCGCGACGAGCGCTATGGCTGGTCGGCGGATGCGCAGGTGTTCTGGCGCACGGCCGGCTACAACATGGATGTCGAGGCCTTCCTCTCGAAGTGGATGGAAGACCTGATCGACGGCCAGTCGGACGAAGGGGCGTTTCCCGATGTCGCGCCGACCAAACCGCTCAATCCCTATCGCCTGACGCCGCAGCCCGGTGCGCCGGGATGGGGCGATGCGCCCGTCATCATGGCCTGGCATCATTTCATGCGCTATGGCGACCGCGCCCTGCTCGTCAGGGTCTATGACCGGCTCGTGGCGTGGATGGACTATATCGAGGCGGCCAATCCGGATGGCCTGCGCGTCAACCGCAATAACAACAACTACGGCGACTGGCTGAATGTCGGCCCGAAAACTGATCCCTTTCTGGTCGCAAGCGCCTATTGGGTGCATCTGGCCGACCTGATGGAAAAGATCGCCGGCGCCACCGGGCGTGACCGCCAGCGCTGGCAGGCGCTGGGCCGGAAACTTCGAAAAGCCTTTGTCGCGGCCTATTGGAACGACGGAAAGCTCACCTCCGATACCCAGACGGCCTATCTGCTGGCGCTCGATTTCGCGATCCTGCCGGAAGCGATGCGCAAACAGGCCGCCGCGCGTCTGGAAGCGCTTTTCGAGGCGGCGGACTGGCATTTGCAGACCGGTTTTCTGGGCGTGCGGCATGTCTGCCCGGTGGTGGCCGACCACATCGGTCCGGCGCGCGCGATCGATCTGCTGCTGAAGGACACCTATCCCTCATGGGGCTTTTCGATCCGCCATGGCGCAACCACGATCTGGGAGCGCTGGGATGGCTGGACGCCGGAGGGCGGCTTCCAGAGCCCGAACATGAACTCGTTCAACCATTATGCCTATGGCGCGGTGGGCGAGTGGATATGGTCGCGCCTTGCCGGCATCGACTGGAACGAGGCCGAACCCGGCTATCGCGCGGTTCTGGCGCGCCCCGTCTTCGACCGCCGCATTGGCCATGTTGCTGCCCGTTATGAAGCGCGGACAGGCGTGATCGAGAGCAACTGGCGCGTGAATGGCGACGAAGGCGAATGGCAGCTGGTGCTGCCGCCCTCGGTGAGCGCCGATGTCGAACTGCCCGAAGGCGTGCGCGATGTCGTGGTCGATGGCGCGCTGCTTGACGGCAGGCGAACCCGGCTTGCGCCCGGAACGCATCGCGTTCGCTTCACGCTTTCTGCCTAACCGTCCCTCAGCCGAGGATCAGCGGCACGAAGGCGATCAGCAGATAGACGGCGAGCAGTACGGCGAGATAGGGAATGACGGCCCGGATGATCCGCTCGATCGGCAGGTTTGCGGTCGTGGAGGCCACGAACAGGTTCACCGCCACCGGCGGCGTCACCATGCCGATTGCCAGCCCGACGACGATGATGATGCCGAAATGAACCGTGCCGAGACCCATCTGTGCGGCCAGTGGCAGCAGCATGGGCGTGAGTATAATCAGCGCGGATGCCGTTTCCAGGAAGGTGCCGGTCAGAAGGATCAGCAGCATCACGATCAGCAGCAGAAGATAGACATTGCCCGAGAGCGACAGCGCAAAATCGGCAATGGCGCCCGGGACCTGCCAGTTCGAAAGCGTCCAGCTCAGCACCGACGAGGCCGCAATCACGAACATGATGACGGCGGTGGTCACGCCGGCCTTCACGACGATGCGATAGAGATCGCGCAGCGACAGATCGCGATAGATGAACAGCGAAACGATGACGGCGTAATTGACGGCGACCGCCGCGGCCTCGCTGGGCGTGAAGATGCCGGAAAAAATGCCGCCGAGAATGATGACCGGCGCCATCAGGCCCCAGCTTGCCGATTTCAGCGTTTTCAGGATCGTGCGGATGTTCAGCTCGGTTCCGCGCGGATAGGCGCGGCGGTGGCCCTGCACAAGCGCGATGCCGATCAGCCCGAGCCCCATGGCGACGCCGGGAATGATGCCATTCAGAAACAGTTTCGCCACCGATTCCTGTGCGATCACCGCATAAAGGATCATCGGCACGGACGGCGGTATCACCACGCCGATTGTGCCCGAGGCGGCAATCAGCGAGGCAGCGGAAGCCGGATCGTAGCCCTTGCGCTTCAGCTCGGGCACCAGGCTGGCGCCAACGGCTGCGGTTGTCGCCGCGCCGGAGCCGGAAATCGCGGCAAAGAACATCCCTGCCAGAACCGAGACCACCGACAGCCCGCCCTTGACGAAGCCGAAAATCGCATCGGCGAAGGCGACCAGCCGGCGGGAGATTTCGCCATGCGCCATGATGTCGCCGGCGAGCACGAACATCGGCACGGCCACCAGCGCAAACGAATTGATGCCGGCAAACATCTGTTGCGGCACCACCATCAGCGGCACATTGGCGGCATTGAGCGCCATCGAGGTGGCCGCGCCGATGACGATGGCGACGGGAATGCCCATCAGCAGGAACAGAACGAAAAGGGCAACCAGCAGCAGCGTCATTCCGCAAGCTCTCCGGGGGCGTCGCGCAGTTCCTTGCCGGCAAGAATGCGCACCACGTCGATGACGGCCAGAACCGCCATCAGCACGGCGGAAACCGGCATCACCGCATAGACCCAGAACATCGACAGGCGCAGCGACGGCGAGCGCTGAAAGCTCTGCACGTTCATGTATCGGGTTCCGATGATGGCCAGCATGACGAGAAAGGCGAGGATCACCAGCGTGCCGGCGAGCGCGACGATGCGGCGCGGCAGCGGCGGCAGGCGGTCGCGCAGGATGCTGACGGCGATATGACGGCCTTGCTGGAAGGCGAGCGTTGCGCCGAGAAAGGTGGTCCAGATCAGAAGAAAGCGGGCGACCTCCTCCGTCCAGGGGACGGAGGTGAAGGCCACCCGCGATACGATCTGAAGCGTGATCACCAGGCTGAGGCCCGCCATGCCGGCGAAGACCACCGGCTTCAGCAGTGCGCCAAGCGCACGGTCAATCCACGCCAGCACCCGCAGCATGTCAGTTCAGCTGTTCGCGGATGCGCGGCAGGTAATCGCCGAACTGGCTGCCGTATTTTTCGTAGACCGGCTCGACGGCTGCCGAGAAGGCCGAAAGGTCGGCGTTGTCGATGATTTCCATGCCGGAATCGCGCAGCGCCTGAAGCTGTTCGTCTTCCTGCGCTGCATTCAGGTCCCGCTCATACTGGGCGGCATCGCGGGCGGACTGGAGAATGATCTCCTGCGCTTCTTCCGACAGGCCGTTCCAGATCGGCATGCCCATGACGAACAGCGCCGGCGCGTAGCTGTGGCGGGTCATGGTCATGTTGGTCTGGGTTTCGTTGAGCTTGAAGGAATAGACCACGTTGACCGGGTTTTCCTGACCGTCGATCGTGCCCTGCTGCATGGCGGTCAGCGCTTCGGTCCAGGCCATGGGCACCGCATCGGCGCCGAGCGCGCGGAAGGTGTCGATATAGACCGGGTTTTCCATGACGCGGATCTTCAGCCCGTCCATGTCTTCCGGGGTGTTGACCGCATGTTCGGAGTTGGTCAGGTTGCGGAAACCGCGCTCGGCATAGGCGAGGCCCTTCAGGTTGACTTCCGAGAGGCGGTCCAGAAGTTCCTGGCCGATCTCGCCGTCGAGAACCTCATAGGCGGCGTCGCGCGAGGGAAACAGGAACGGCAGTTCGAAAACCGCGATATCTTCGACAAAATTCGAGACCGGGCCATTGGTGATCACGCCCATATCGACCGTGCCGATCTGCATGCCTTCCAGAAGGGTGCGCTCGTCGCCAAGCGTCGCATTCGGGAAAATCTCGACCGAAATCGCGCCGTCGGAGCGCTCGGAGACAAGTTCCTGGAACTTGGTGGCGGCGGCGTGGAAGCCGTCCTGCTCGTTCACGACATGGGCAAGGCGCAGGTTGACCGGGTCCATATCGGCCCAGGCCGGCATTGCCCCGGCAGACAGGATTGTGGCAGCGATGGCCGCTGCGGGCAGTATCTTTTTCATCGAGGTCCTCCCGGAAATATGTTTTTCGACGCGGGCGCGCCGGTATTGTTCTCACCAGCCGATTCCGGCGGGCTTTTGGTCGGTCAGAAAAACCTTACAGGACCGTCATTTGTCAATAGCTGATGGCCGACGGGCCCCGTTTTGCGGTGTTTTCGGCGGTGATACAGGGCGCATATTGACCGGTGATGGCGTTTTGAGCCGCCGGTACGCGCTGTCGCCTGCCTGCGTTTCGCTGGCGGGTTTGTCCGTCGACCAAAGTCCCTGCCATAAAGGTGATCAGGCCTTTCCGGCGCTGCATCCGTATTAGGGGCAGACGAAATGGTCCTTGCAATCATCGAAGTGCTGTGTTGTAAATTTCATAAGCGGAACGCTGTTTTGAAAAAAACGGTATGCAGGTTTACAAACTGTGTCCGGTTGAAACGGGTTCTGTCGGCCGGCGTCTGCGGGGAGGAACGAAGCAGACAGGTCGACTGGCGATACGGGTGATACCGTGACGTGACCGAAAGGGAGGAAATTCGGAAAACAGGAACCGGCCCTGACGGGCTGCGCTGGACTGTCGGATCAGGTTGCGGTGGCGCGATCTCGCCGGACGCTGCTCGATGCGTGGTTTCTGCTGTTTTTCCCAATGGCGCCGACCTTGTTCCGCGCCTGCACACATATGCGACGTATCCGGTTGAGGAGCCGGGTTACACATCGAAAAGCCATGAAAAGGAGGAGTTTATGGCCGTTTCACGTAGGAAATTCCTGACCACCACGGGCGGGCTGGCGCTGGCTGCGGGCCTGCCGATGCCGGCGCTTGCGCAGGATCGCAGCATCCGCCATTTCTGGTGGGGCAATCCCGAGCGCGACAGGCGCACCTTCGAGGTCATCGAGGTTTTTGAAAAGAACCATCCGGGCATATCCGTCTCGGGCGAGACCATCGGCTGGGGCGATTACTGGACCAAGATGGCGACCCAGACCGCCGGCCGCAACATGGCCGATCTGGTGCAGATGGACTATCGTTTCCTGTTTGAATATGTGCGCCGTGGCGCGCTGCAGGAGCTTGACCCCTTCATTGGCAATGGTCTCGATCTGTCGAATTTCGACGAGGGCCCGCTGCAGGGCGGCATGGTCGACGGCAAGCTCTATGCGCTCAATATCGGTTCCAACAGCCAAGTGTTCGTCTACAACGAGACGATCTTCGAAGAGGCCGGCGTCGATGTCGATGTGATCGACTGGACGTGGGAGCAGTTCGCCGACGTCTGCAAGACCATCACCGAGGCCACCGACGGCAAGGTCAAGGGCTCCGACGACTGCTCGGTGGTGCTGGAAGTGTGCGAGGTCTGGATCCGCCAGAACGGCAGTTCCTTCTTCGGCCCGGATGGCGATGTGACGGTGTCCCCGGATATCATCGCCGATTACTGGCAGTTCTGGCGCGACCTCAGGGACGCCGGTGTGCTGCGGTCCGCCGATAAATCGCTCGATGCCAACCTGCCGATGTCGGATGTCGGCATTGTTGCCGGCGACACCGCGATTTCGAACTTCTGGTCGAACCAGATCGTCGGCGTTCAGGCGCTGATGCAGGATCCCGTCGGTGCCGCCATGGTGCCGCACAGGCAAGGCGGCGACCCCGGCCAGTTCATCAAGCCGTCAATGTTCATGAGCCTGACGCGCGACAGCGAGGATACCGAAGCCGCGATCATGTACATGAACGACTGGATCAACAATCCGGAAGAGACGAAGATCCTCGGTCTGGAACGCGGCATTCCCGCCAATCCGGATGTGCGCGCGGCGCTGGCGCCCGATTTCACGCCGGCCGAAAAGGTCTCCGTGGATTACTTCAACGCCATCCAGGACAAGGTCGGCCCGCTGCCGCCGCCGGAACCCAAGGGGGCGGGCGAAGTGCGTGACGCCTTCATTCGCGCCGGCACGAATGTGGTGCTCGGCGATATCGAGCCGCAGCAGGCAGCCGAACGCTTCGTCGACGATGCACAGGCGATCATCGATCGCGCGCGCTGACAGGTCTTGCCTCCGGTCCCCGTCCGGTGCGGGGACCGCCTTTCCTTTTGAAAGAGTGGTTCGATGAAGAATACGAAAGCGCGCAACGCTTCCGGATATATGTTCCTGTCCCCCTGGCTGATCGGCTTTTTCCTGCTCGCCATCGGCCCGATCCTGGTGTCGCTCTATCTGTCATTCACACGCTATGACATGGTCGGCGATCCGCGCTGGACGGGGCTGGACAATTATATCTACATGTTCACCCGCGACCGGCGCTTCTGGAAAACACTGGAAGTCACCTTCCACTATGTCATCTTTGCCGTGCCGCTGAGGCTGATCATGGCGCTGAGCGTCGCCATGCTGCTGGACAAGGGCCTCAGGACAATCGGGCTTTACCGCGCGATCTTCTATCTGCCCTCGCTGCTCGGCGCCTCGATCGCGATCGCGATCCTGTGGCGGCAGCTGTTTTCAATCGATGGCGTGGTCAATCAGGTGCTGGCCGTCTTCGGCATTCAGGGCGTGGGCTGGATTACCAATCCATCGACCTCGATCTATACGCTGATCGTGCTGGCGATCTGGCAGTTCGGCGCGCCGATGCTGATCTTTCTCGCCGGTCTTCGCGGCATACCGCGCGATCTCTACGAGGCGGCGGATATCGACGGGACCTCCCGCTTTCGCAAATTCTACGCGATCACCCTGCCGATGCTGGCGCCGGTGGTGTTCTTCAATCTGGTGCTGCAGATCATCGAGGCGTTCAAGATATTCTCGCCGGCCTTCATCATTTCCAATGGCACGGGCGGCCCGGCAGACAGCCTGCTGGTCTACACGGTTTACCTTTTCAACGAGGCCTTCAAGTTCTTCCGCATGGGCTATGCCTCGGCACTGGCCTGGGTGCTGCTGGTGATTATCGGCCTGTTCACGGCGCTTGCCTTCGCGACCTCGAAATATTGGGTGCATTATGAAAATGAACGCGACTGAGGCCGCGCTGGCCGAGACGGAACTGGAGGCCGAGCGCGATGAGGCCGCACGGGTCGCGCATGAATACCGGCTGGCGAAGAACAGGCGGGAGCGGCGGGCGCGGCTGTTCAAGCACATCTTCCTGATCGTGTTTTCCTTCATCATGCTCTATCCGCTGCTGTGGCTGCTGGCGTCCTCGCTGAAGCCGGAAAACGAGATTTTCGGCAGTCTGGGCCTGTGGCCTTCAAGCTTCCAGTGGAGCAATTACACTGAAGGCTGGGAAGCGCTGCCGGTTTCCTTCACGGTCTTCTACCGGAACTCGACCATCGTCACGGTCTTGTGCGTGATCGGCAATCTGTTTTCCTGTTCGTTTGCGGCCTATGCCTTCGCGCGGCTGGAATTTACCGGAAAACGGCTGTTTTTCGGGCTGATGATGATGACGCTGATGATCCCCTATCACGTCGTCCTGATCCCGCAATATGTGATGTTTCTGAAGCTTGGCTGGGTGGATACCTATCTGCCGCTGATCGTGCCGCGCTTTCTCGCCTCCGACGGGTTCTTCATTTTCCTGATGGTACAGTTCTTCCGCCAGATCCCGCGGGAGCTTGACGAGGCGGCCCAGATCGACGGCTGTTCGAGCTTCAAGATCTACTGGGCGGTGATCCTGCCGCTGTCACTGCCGGCGCTGGCGACCTCGGCCATCTTTTCTATGATCTGGGTCTGGGAGGATTTTCTGGCGCCGTTGATCTACCTGAACGACATCAAGAACTACACCGTGCCGCTGGCGCTCAGGCTGTTCATCGACACGGAGGGCGAATCCGCCTTCGGGCAGATGTTCGCCATGTCGGTGCTCTCGCTGGTGCCGGTGGTGATCTTCTTCGTCGCCTTCCAGAAACTTATCGTTCGCGGCATCGCGACATCGGGCATGAAATAAGCAGGAGCTGAAAGATGGCTGAACTCAAACTCAGAAAAGTCGGCAAATCCTACGGTTCGCTGTCGGTGATGCACGACCTCAATCTGGAAATCCACGATGGCGAGTTTCTCGTGCTCGTCGGTCCGTCCGGCTGCGGAAAATCGACACTCTTGCGCATGATTGCCGGTCTGGAAGAAATCACTGACGGGACCATCGCCATAAACGGCAAAGTGGTGAACGATCTGCCGGCCTCCAAACGCGAGCTTTCCATGGTGTTCCAGTCCTATGCGCTCTATCCGCATATGACAGTTCGGAAAAACCTCGCCTTCGGCCTGCAGAACCTCAAAATGAGCCGGAACGAAATCGACCGGCGGGTGGATGAAGCAGCGCGCATTCTGCAGATCGAGCCGCTGCTGGCCCGCAAACCCCGCCAGCTTTCCGGCGGCCAGAAACAGCGTGTCGCCATCGGCCGTTCGATCGTGCGCGAGCCGCAGCTTTTCCTGTTCGATGAACCGTTGTCGAACCTCGATGCCGAACTGCGCGTGCAGATGCGAGTGGAGCTGGCAAGCCTCTATGAACGCCTGAAGACCACGATGATCTATGTGACCCACGATCAGGTGGAGGCGATGACGCTGGCCACCCGCATCGTCGTGCTGCGCGCCGGGCAGATCGAACAGATCGGGACGCCGGAGGAGCTTTATACCCGGCCCGCAAACCTTTTCGTCGCCGGCTTTATCGGCTCGCCGAAGATCAACATGTTCGAGGCGACGGTCACCGGATCGGGGGCGGGGCGCAAGCTTGATCTCGGTGACTTCGGAACCCATCCGCTGCCGCCGGGCCTGCCTGAAAGCCATGAACGCCTGACGGTCTGTGTGCGTCCGGAGGCCATCAAGCCGGATGCCGGCTCGATCCAGACAGAGGGACGGGTCCGGCTGGTCGAGTATCTCGGCAGCGAGACCATCGTTCATGTGGACCTTCCTTCCGGCAAACCACTGATTTTCCAGACCCATCAGATGGAAAAGCACAGGGTCGGGGAAACCGTGCGTATTGGTTTCGAACCGGCTGACCAGCACCTTTTCGATGCCGAAGGGCAGCGTGTCGAACTGGGGGAAGCAGTCCCGGCGTGACCGTCGCGATCGAGCAGTACGGTCGAGGGGCGTGATTGGTGGGGACTGAGGACGTGGTAGGCGGTGACTGAGCGTTAGGCTCGTTGTCTCTTTAGGGCGGGGGCCGGTTGTCGGCTGATGCGGGCAGGTGGAGCATTTGAATGAAAAACGACAAACCGAAAACGGAGAATGTGGCTGCCGTCCTCAAGGTCTTTGCGGTTCTGGAAACGCTGGCGGAAAACCGCAGCGCGGCGCTCGCCGAGATCGCGCAGAGCGCCATGACATCGAAAAGCACCACACACCGGCTCCTGCACACAATGATGGAGCTTGGCTATGTGGCGCAGGATGAGAAAAGCGAGCGCTATGAGCTGACGCCGCGCCTGTTCAGCCTCGCCGCGCAGACGATGAAGAGCCAGGCGGATGTTCTGCGTGTTGCCGACAAGGCCATGGGACGGCTGTCGCGCGCCACCGGCGAATCGATCAATCTCGGCATTTTCGACGGGCGCGAACAGCGCGTGGTCTATATTCATCAATATGATTCAAGCTACAGCCTGTCGATGAATTCGACGCTGGGGACGCGTAATCCGCTGCACTCCACCGCGCTGGGCAAGGCGCTTCTGGCCTTTCGCGATGACGAGGAAATCGAGGGGCGGCTTGCCGTTATGGACATGGAGGTCTCCGCACCCAATACCGTGACCGACAAGGCGGTTTTGCGCCAGCAGCTCCAGGCGGTGCGGGAGAATGGTTACGCAGAGGAAATCGAGGAAAGCGAGGCCGGTGTGCGCTGCATCGCCGCGCCGGTGCTCAACCATGTCGGAAAGTCGATTGCGGCGATCAGCATCGCCTTTCCGCTGTTTCGGTTCGACGAGGCCCGCAAGGAAGATTATGTCGCGCTTCTGAAATCGGCAACGCGCAATGTCTCGCAGGCGCTCGGTTATGCCGATTAGGGAGAGTGCCGGAAATATGCGCTGAGACAGTACATCGCTGTCGCCTGTTCGCGGCCCGGGTCGCCGTGTCTTCAGGCGGCGGCTCAGATTATTGACAACCCCCGCAAGCAATCACGGTTTTGCCTCCCTCCCCGCCGTCATTCCGGCCTTGAGCCGGTATCCAGTCAGCTCAAGTCCTTGCGCGCAAAGACTCTTTTTGAAAGCGCATAACAAGCGGCCCTGGATACCGGCTCAAGGCCAGTATGACGGAAAAACTTGGGAAGAGCTTGGTCAGCCGTCTGGGCCGCCGTGTCTTCAGGCGGCGGCTTTATCGCTCGTCGCCGAAATATTGCTGGCTGAGTTCGGTCAGATAGCCATTTTCCTTCAGCGCAAGCAGCCGCACGGTGACGGGATAGATCAGCGTGTCCTGTCCGTAGGGAAGGGCAAAACCGAACTTGTCGGGCGCGAATAGCCGGCCGACGACATCGAGACCGAGGCTCGGATTCTGCGCCTTGAAGTATTCGAGAACCGGCGCATCGGCGACCAGCGCGTCGACTTCGGCATTGCGCAGCCCTTCGACCGCGGTTTCTATGCCGCTATAGGTGACGAAATCGTAGCCCTCGCGTCGCACGAGATTTTCGGCGGAGGAGCCGCGGAACACACCGACGGTGTGGCCGGGAAGATCGTCCGGCCCGGTGACGCTGCCGGTGATGGCAATGCTGGTCATGACACTGGTGACCGAGGATGTGACATAGGCGACGACTGCAATGCCGATCACCAGCCAGAAGGCGGCGAACACCCGTCCGATCCAGCCGAACAGTTTGGACCGGCTTGGAAGCGAACCTTTGGTCACCACCAGCATCACGGCATAGAAACTTTCGGACACGCCGTCGCGCCAGCGGCGGGGGAAGTTCTTGTCGAAATGGCGGTCGAAGAAGGTGAGGCCGATTGTGCCCAGCACGATAAACACCAGCAGCCAGCCATAGTATCGCAGGTATCCGGCCTCGGCGAGCCCGTTCCAGATATTGACCAGCGACGACGACGACCGGTCGTCAATCATGATCCTGAGGCCGGAATCGAACCAGGGTTGGGTGAAATCGACAACTTCGGCGCGGTCTTCGGTAATCGAGATGGCGCCGACCGCGATATCCAGTTCTTCGGCTTCAACGGCGGCGAGAAGGTCGGCAATGGTTTCGTATTCGGTATAGCTGGCGGTCACGTTGAGACCGGCCTCGATCTCTTTCCAGAGTTCGGTTGCCATGCCGGTGAAATCGCCGTCGGCGTTGCGCATGACGAAGGGTGGTGTGACGCGGTAGCCGACCCGGATTTCCTGTGGCGGCTCGCTTTCCTGTTCCTGTGCCCATGCCGTCGTTTCGCCCGGCATAGACACCATTGCCGTCAGGAAAAAGCCGATCAGAAGGCTGAAGACTGCCCGGAAAAACCGCGCCGTGACTGCACTTGTCATTGGTTTCGATCCTTTCCTGTGTCGCGGTATCGGCGGCGATTGCCTAGCCGTTAAAGTTCAGAACAAGAAATGCGATGAAAAGCAGAAAATGCACGGCGCCCTGTAGCAGATTGGTGCGGCCGCTGGAAAAAGTCACGATACTGACGGCGAGAATGAGCACCAGCAGCAGCATATCGGTTGGGTCGAGGCCGAGCTCGAGGTCGAGCCCGAGCAGGCTGGCGATCACGAGCATGATCGGCACGGTAAGGCCGATCGTGGCAAGAACCGAACCGAGAAAGATGTTCACCGACGACTGCAGCTTTTGGTCAAGGGCGGCACGCACGCCGCCGATGCCTTCAGGGGTGGTCACCAGGATTGCCATCAAAATGCCGCCGATCGTGGTGGGGGCACCGAGTGTTTCGATCACATAATCGACCGGTCTGGCAAACTGCTCGACCAGAAACACCACGGGAACGATGTAACAGAACAGCAGGATGACATGGAGAACAAGCGGTGTATCCGGCGCAGCATGATGTTCTTCGGCCTGTGCTTCCTCCTCCAGCGGCTGCGAAAAATAGCCGCGATGCCGGCCGGTCTGGATCAGCAGGAATGTGAGATAGAGCCCGCCTGCCATCGCGCCGACCATTGTTTTCTGCAGTCCGGTCAGGGTCGGGCCCTGCGTCGACAGGGTCACGTCCGGCAGGATCAGGCTGAACACGGCCAGCGGAATGATCACGCTCAGATAGGCGTTGGCGCCCTGGAGGTTGAAGGTCAGTTCGCGATGGCGAAATGCGCCGAGCAGCAGGGAGATGCCGACCATGCCGCCCATGATGATCATGACCACGGAAAACAGCGTATCGCGCACAAGGGCGGGGTTGTTGTCGCCGTGGAGCATCACGGCGGTAATGCTCATCACTTCGATGCCGGTGATGGAGAGTGTCAGGACCAATGTGCCGAATGGCTCTCCCAGGCGCTCCGACAGCGCCTCGGCATGGCGGACGACACCGATGGCTGTCGCCAGGATGACGAAGAAAAGCCAGGCCATCGTCAGCACCAGCAGCACCGGTTGATCAAGACGCGCAAAGAGCTTGTCTTCGAACAGCAGCACCAGCAGGCATGTCAGCAGTGTGAGACCGTAAAACCGTTCACGCCGGACCAGCGTGCGAAAGGACGGAAAGGCAATCGGGTCTCGAGCGGATTCCGGCTTAGGCAAATGCAAATCTCCTCTTGTGGGCCAGCACAGAGAAGATCAGCATGCGCCTGCCCCCTCATTCGATTGCCATGATATCGCCGTTATTTCAACTCCGTCATGCCGTTGGTCTGCATTGCGGCAGGCAAGGGGGCAGGGATTGTCACAGATCATTGGACCGTTAGGCCCTAACAGGCTGCTGACAAAGCTGCCCCTCACTCCGGGGCATCCTTGGGCTTGACCCGAGGATCCAGGGCCGCACGATGTATGCTTGCTTTAAACCCTTTCTTATCAAAAGGGTTGAGCGGAGTGGATGCTCGGATCACGTCCGAGCATGACACCTGTGGGGACGGCTGACGGCGGCAACAATGTGCACGTCTTCGGGTTTGTCCACAAACTGATTGGGCCGTTAGGCCTAGTATTCCTTCTCGTAGAAAATCCCGCCGCTGGTCTCGCCACGCGAACCCGCCGATCCCTTGACGATGAAGTTGCGGCCGATATCGATATTGACGCTGGCCTTGGTGCCGCTGTCCCGGCTCTGCTCGATTTCAACATAGGTGTTGCTGTTCAGGTATTTGCCGACGCTGACGGCGGTGTTTCCGTCGGAATCCGTCGATACATCGAGATTGTCGATGCCGAGCACATCCCGGATCGATCCGAACAGCGACTGATCGGTGCCGCCGGTCAGCTGGATCACGGCATCGGCAAGCTGGGCAATCTGCAGCGCCGACAGCCCTGAAGACGACTGGTTGAACAGAAGCTGCGCCAGGATCTCGTCATTCGGCAGGGCGGGAACGGAACTGAGGCTGACCTGCGGGTCGGTTGCCACCCCTTGAAGCGCGATGGTGATGGCGGTCGAACCGGCCGAGGTTTGTGCCTGCAGGTCGATCAGCGGCACCAGTGCGCCGCCGAAGGTGATCCGTCCACGGTCAAAATCGAAACGGCGGTTGAGGATGGAAAGACGACCGCGGATCAGATCGAAGCCGCCGGTAATGATCGGGTTTGCGGTCGTGCCGGAAACGCTGATCGAGCCGCCCAGCTCGGCATCGACGCCGCGGCCCCTGACGAAAATCGCGTTGGGGGCGGAGATGGTGATGTCGAGGTTGAAGGACGAGCGCGCATCGGTCGTCTGCTGCGGCGAAAGCTCTTGCGCCTGCCGTCTCACAGCCTCGGAGGCGTATTCATGCACGATGTCGATTTCCGAAATCGATGCCGGCAGCCGGTCGGGAATGACGATGGCGGTCCTGCCGAGATTGAGCCGTCCGGAAACCGTCGGCTGTCCGAGCAGCGGTCCTTCAAGCGTAACAGTGCCGTTGACCGTGGTCGTCAGCAGCCGTCCGTCATTGATCACGGCATCGTTGGCATCCAGCCGCAGGGAGGCCTGAAGGTCGCCGGCAAGCGAAATACTGCCGCTTGTGGTCATCGTGCCGCCGGCGGCAAGCCGTCCGGTGATGTTATCGACGACCATGCGATCACCGGAAAGCGAGATCCGGCCGCGTATATCATTGACCCGCAGATTGCGCCTGAGGTCGGTCACGGAGGTGATGTTGACGTCCATGCCGCCGGAATAGGACGGCGCTTTTACGCTTCCGCCGATGCTCATGTTCACGTCGGCATTGCCCGAGACCGCAAATCCGGCATTGGCCGCGGCAACGGAGGCAAGCGCAAGCGGCAGGCGACCGGTGACGGTGATATCGAGCGGCATGTTGGCGCCCAGACCGACGGAGCCGTTGGCCCTGGCCGTCAGCCCCTGCGCATTGGTCACCGTCGTGTCGGTGGTGACCCGGTTGTTTTCGTAGCGGCCGCTGGTCGACAGGCTGAAGGGCTGGCCGCCGATTGCGCTGGCTTGCGCCAGATTGGCATTGTTCCAGCTCAGGTCGTAGCTGGCCGCCGGGTTCGACAGGGCGCCGCTTGCCGTGATCGTGCCGGAAACCGTGCCCTGCAGGCCGAGATTCGGCACGAACGCGTTGGCAATCGACGCGCCGACATTGGCGATGTTGACGGTCATGTCCATGCTTTCGCCAACGCTGCCGCGCGCGCTGACCGTGCCGCCGCCAATGCCGATCCGGAGGTTTTTGATATCGGCGGTGCCGTCCGCGATCGTGATCCGCCCCGGTTCGGCAAGCTTGAGCGCAAGCGACATCGGCGACCCCTCAAGCCTGAGGATTTCGATATCCATCGTTTCTGCACGCGTGACGCGGATTTCGGTGCTGACGGGCTGTCCGTCATAATCGGCGGAAAGGTCGAAAGTGGTCTTAGCCCCCTCATTGCTGGCTGAAAGGACGATATTGGAGACCTGCTGTCCGCTGGCGGAAACCGAACCGACCGTGATCTTGCCGTTGGCCTTCAGTTCCGAAAGGTCGGCGACGGTCATGTCGGCATCGATGTTTTCCGCCGTGATCGTGGAAAAGGAAAGCCTGTTCCCCGCAGCGTCGAGCGAAAGACCGAGCGCGTTGCCGGCATTGTCGAGCGCGATCCGGCCCGAAATGCCGCCCGATGCGTCCTGTCCGGCAAGACCGGCCAGAAGTTTCAGGTCGGGAAAGTTGAAATTGATGCCGCCGGCGGGCAGAAAGCTTTCATTGAGCGTCAGATCGCCGGAAAGCGTATTGCCGCCGACCGCGCCTTCAAGCCCGGAAATGTTGATCCTGCCATCCGTGGATGTGACATCGGCGGCAAGTGTCAGCGGAGCATCGGCATAGGTGCCTTTCACCGAAACGGAGCCGCTGGGGGCCGCCGGATCGGCCTTGCCCTTCAGCGAAAGCGAGAAATCCTTCAGTGCCTCGCCGGAAATCACCAGATTGTCGGCCGTTGCGGTGGCCTCGATATCAGGTGCGGACAGGGCGCCGGTCGCCGAGGCTGAAATTTCCGCGGCTCCGCCGACCTGCGGAGCAAATGTGCCGAGTTCGGTCAGTGCCGCCTTCAGCGAGGCATCGATTGCGCCGTCTGACAGCGAAACGTCGCCCGTGGCGTCAACGAGGCTGTTCTTGATGTGGAGATCGGAAAGCGTGTAGCTGGCATCGGCAAGATCGGCTGAAAAACCGGTCTCGATTTCCGTCATGCCTTCGATCATTCCGGCGGCCGGTGCGGGCAGGGCATCGGCCAGAACGAAAAGCCGGGCATTGCCGGAGGCATTCTGTGCGTCCATGTCGTAGGCCACGGATGCGGTGCCGCCGATGCTGCCGCTTTCAAGCTCGGCGGATGCGATTTCAATGTGTGAGCCGGAAAGGGAAACCGGGGCCGAGAGCGATATCGGCGCCTTGACGAGCTGGTTCAGGTTCTCGTTTTCGAAGGACAGGGTTTCGACCGTCAGCGCGGTATCGAGCATGCCGCTGCGGTTTGCAAGGTTGAGCCCCGTGCCGCTGGCGACAAGGGCAAGCCCGCCAACGCTGATATCCGGCATCGAAAGCCTGTCAAGCGTGACGGATGTCTGCAGATCGGCATTTTCGGCGGCCCCCGTCAGCGCGATGGACGCATTCGAGATGGCAAGGTCCAGCATGTTCTCGCCCATCGGCCAGGAAAACGGCACGGGGCCGTCAGTGCCGTTCAGCGTGGCCTTCAGGTCGTTATTGCCCGCCGGGTCATAGGCGCCGGATGCCGCAAGGGTGAAGCTGCCGGTGGTGATATTGCCCTTCGAAATGGCGATACGGCCGGAAGGCGACAACGACACCGCGATGTCGAGGTTCGTGGTGCCTTCGACAAGGCTGGCAAAGGCCTCGGGCGTCAACGGCGCAAACTGTCCGGTGCCGGAAACGGTGATCAGCCGTTCATTGGCGCTGTCGAGCTGGTGGTGAATATCGATTTCGCCAAGCGGCGCTCCGGAGAGTTCAGCCGTAACCTTGCCCTGCCAGTCCGACAGCGGTCCATCGCCGCCGAGCGCGATGTTGAGCGCGGGCGCGCCGGGCAGCTGCATCAAAGTGGCGATAACTCCGCCCTGCGGCTCGTTGACCTCGGCATCCAGATCGAGGCGGTTGTCCGCCGGGGCATATTCGACATCGGCCTTGACATAGGTGCTGGGGCGGGCGCGATGCCTGGCATCGAGCGATGCTGAAATCGTATCGGTTGCCGCGGTGAGCTTTCCGGCCGCCGAAAGCGGATAGTCTTCGCCAAGCACCGGTGCGGCAATGTCGATCTGCGGAAAGTCGAAGCTGGCGATCTTGATGCCGATCGGCAGCGAGAAACCGCCGCCTGCATCACTGCTTTTCTCCGCCTTCTCTTCACCGGCAGCGGGGAGGCGGTCCAGTGCGACATTCTGGGCGGAAAGGGTTTCGGCGACAAAATTGCCGCGGAGAAGGGCAAGCGGAGACCAGTCCAGCACGACATCGTCGACCGAGACATAAGGGCCGTCGATATCGGAGACCGTGACCGATTCAACCGTGAAATGACCGGTGAGCGGCGCACTGACCCGGCCCACATGAACCGCGAAATCGGGCGAGGCAATCCGCTGGGTGACCTGCTGCACGGCGAAATTGGCGCCAAAGCCGGTGAAGCCGACGAAAATGATGACAGCGAGCGCGATGAGTACGACGCCGGCGACAAGTCCCGCGATCACCTTGATCAATATGCGAAGCAGTGCGGCCATTTTCTTCCTGTGCTTTACGGTGCCCCGATACAGGCTCCTTGCCTGATCGGGCCAGTTATATGCCATGGAACGTGTGAATACAGCGTCAATCCGGGCGTGGCGAACGTCATTTTCGGGGATGTCCCCGGTCCGCCGGTCAGAAACTCTGTCCGATCCCGGCATATATACCGAATTTGTCGCCGTCCGGATAGCGATCAAGCGGCAGGGCGACATCGAGCCGGATCGGACCGAAGCCGGTCAGATAACGCACCCCGATGCCGGCGCCGGCACGGATATTGCTGAAATCCGGGAAATTGTCGGCCGAAACATCGGCAGCGTCGATGAAGGGCACGATCTGGATGTTTTCGGTGACGCCGATGCGGGCTTCAAGCGACGCCTCGACATAGGACCGGCCGCCGGTTTCCTCGCCATCCGCATTGCGCGGCGAGATGGATTTATAGGCATAACCGCGCACGCTTCCGCCGCCGCCGGAATAAAAGCGCTGGTTGGCGGGAATGTCTTTCAGGCTTCCGCCGCCGACGATTGTTCCGGCGCCCACCCGTGCGGCAAGCGTGAAGCGGTCATCTGCGCCCGCCGAAAAATAGGTCGAGCCGACGGCATCGAAGGATGAATAGACCGTGCTGTTGAGAAAGTCATAGGCCGGTTCGGCGGTTGTGACGAGATAGATGCCCTCGGTCGGATTGAGCGCATCGTCGCGGGTATCGCGATCAAAGCCGACGGGCAGCGAGAACGTCAGGTAGTCATCGGTGCCGAACGCATCTTCGATATGGGAATATTCCGTCGTCGCGCCGAGCGTGATCGTATTGAATTCATTCTGCTCGTAGCTGTAGGAGACGCTGCCGGCAAGGGTCTTGGCGGTGTAGGGATCCGGGTTTTCGGTTCCCGCCACGAGGCTTGCCGTGAACATGCCCGAGGGGTGGAACAGGCCGGGCTTGGTAAAGGTGATGCCGCCCGCATAGTCGAGCGAGCCAAGGTCACCGGTGGCGCCGATGCGGGAAACGCCGGCTTCAAGGCGAAGCCCTTCCGCCTTGCCGAACAGGTTTCTGTGGCCCCAATAGCCTTCCAGTCCGAGGCCGTCGATCGACGATACGGTTCCGCCAAAGCCGAAATAACGGAACTTGCCGTCCTTCACCGCAATGGTCGCGGGGAGCTGGCCGTTTTCATCCAGCGTATCGGCCGTGTTGATCACCACGGAATTGAAGGTCTTCAGCGTGCGCAGGCGGTTGGCGGCATCGGAAAGCGTTTCCGGTGAATACGGCTCGCCGGCCTTCAGCCGGGAATAGGTTCGGATGAAATCGGGATCCACCGCATCCGATCCGGTAATCGCGATCGGGCCGAGATTGGCTTTCGGGCCGGCCTCGGCATCGATGATCACATCGATGGTATTGTTCCTA
The DNA here is from genome assembly GCF_963677965.2 of uncultured Martelella sp. Lineage (NCBI taxonomy): Bacteria > Pseudomonadati > Pseudomonadota > Alphaproteobacteria > Hyphomicrobiales > Aurantimonadaceae > Martelella > uncultured Martelella sp. The sequence continues at coordinate 545,091 of NZ_CAXXFM010000001.1, read as the reverse complement.
TGGTTGGCGATCACCTCGCGCCGGGTAATCGTCGCGAACGGGTGACCGTCATCTTTCAGGTCGGAGACGATTTGCCGGGCAGCGGTCAGCACAGTTGTCGAATAGGCGGGGCTACCGGCAACGAGACCGAGTTTTGTGGCATTGAAGCCCGGCGGCGCATCCACGATATCAATCTTTGCGAAGGTGAATTGCGGTCCGGCCTCGATATTGACCGTCACGGGCACCGGATTTACCCGGTCGAAATTCGGCAGGCCGACGATATCCTCAATCGACTGACCTTCGATACTGATATTCACCAGGCCGCCGTAACGGGCCTTTTCGTAAAGCGAACCGACGAGAATCTGCAGGTCGTCGCGGGCTTTGACCAGAAGGCCGAGATCGCCATCGACCGGTTTCTTCTCATCCGAGACGAGCTGGGAGCGGTTGCGCAGGAATTTTTCCAGCTCGCTATCGCCGCCCGTAACGCTGAAAGACACATTATAGCGAACCGGGTCCTCGACATTGTCGATCTCTTCTTCGCGTTCGCCCCACAAATGGACGCCGAACAGGGAAAAGGCCTGCGCTTCGCCGGCACCGGTGGACAGCGCCGCGAACAGGGCCGCAGATAACAGAATCCCGGCCTTGAGAGACGCAAGCGTGCTGTATTGTCGCCGGTTGAAACGGGTTACCATAATGTACTCAAACCAAGTCGCTGATCCGTAAATTGAATAGACGCGACAATATATTAGCACGGAAGCGATCTATGCATTCCGTGAAAATCCAAAACCCGGCAACAGCGTTAACCGAACCTTTCGGAAGCGCTGAATTGTCGGGTTTTTGTTGCAGCCATTGCCGTGTTGTTCCTGTCGAACGCCATGGGCACAGCCAACAGACAGCCGCCGCCGGAGACCGACGGCGGCATCATTGTTTTAGCGCCGCGGGCAATCGTCGACATATTCGCGGCCGTAGCGGTCGCGGTAATAACATTTGCCAGGCTGGTTTTCGACGGCCCGGCCGACGAGTGCGCCGGCACCGGCGCCGATTGCGCCACCGAGAAGCGCGCCGCCGAGGCCGCCGTCGTCAATGGCCGTGCCGATCAGTGCGCCGCTGCCTGCGCCGATTGCAGCGCCTTCCTGTGTGGGTGTGCAGGCCGTGGCCGCAAGCGAAGAAATACCGATCAGAAGTCCTGCGAATAGTTTTTTCATGATTCCCTCATCACCGATTTGGTCGCGGTACGACCGGACGCTCCCCGGGGTCCCGTGCCTGCCGCCGCTTTTCTTGCCACGGCCGATTTTCGGCCGCTTCTACAAATACATATCCGAATAGCGCTGACGCGGGAAGTGAAAAAGCACCCAAAGCATCAGCCGGTCAATTCGACTATGGCAGACAACGATATGCTGTCAGTCAATTATTTCTCGTCCTGCAGGCGTGTTTCAAGGGGCAGTTTTCAGGGTCCGTGGATAATCTCTGTGAATTGATACCGATCAAGTTTTACCATGGGCGGTTGCGTGTAGAAGCAGTTTGGAATAATTCAAACATGGGCCTTTTGCCGCATGTGCCCGTTTTTTGAGGCTTTGCGGCTTGACGTTGTGCAAACTTCGTCAAATCCTGAAGGAAAACAAAACGGCCTTGCGGTGGAGCACTTGAGTGATGGATTTCGAAGCATTTTTCAAAAGCGAACTTGCGGGACTGCATGATGAGGGCCGTTACCGTGTCTTCGCAGAGCTGAAGCGGCATCGCGGTGAATTCCCCCGTGCCTCGCGGTTCAGGGACGGCACGGCATCCCCCGTCACGGTCTGGTGTTCCAACGACTATCTCGGCATGGGGCAGTGTCCCACCGTGATCGCCGCCATGCAGGAGGCGATCGAGGCTTGCGGGGCAGGGGCCGGCGGCACCCGCAATATTTCCGGCACCAATTATTATCACGTTCAGCTTGAGGAAGAACTGGCCGATCTGCATGCCAAGGAAGCGGCCCTGATCTTCACATCGGGCTATGTGTCCAACTGGGCAACGCTTGGCACGCTCGGCCAGAAAATTCCGGGCCTGATCATCTTTTCCGATGCGCTGAACCATGCTTCGATGATCGAGGGAATTCGCCACGGCAAGAGCGCGCGGGTGATTTTCAAGCACAATGATCTCAACGATCTCGAAGCCAAGCTGAAGGCGGCCGATCCCGACGCACCGAAGCTGATCGCCTTCGAATCGGTCTATTCGATGGACGGCGATATCGCGCCGATCAAGGAAATCTGTGATCTTGCCGACAAATACGGCGCAATGACCTATCTCGACGAGGTTCATGCCGTCGGCATGTACGGTCCGCGCGGCGGCGGCGTTGCCGAACGCGACGGGCTGATGGATCGTCTGACCATCATCGAGGGCACGCTCGGCAAGGCCTTCGGCGTCATGGGCGGCTATATCGCCGGCTCCAAGGCCGTTGTCGATTTCGTTCGTTCCTTTGCCTCCGGCTTTATCTTCACCACCGCGCTGCCGCCGTCGCTGGCTGCCGGTGCCGTTGCCTCCATCCGCCATCTGAAGGTCAGCCAGATCGAACGTGAGCGCCACCGCGAGCGGGTTGCCACGCTGCGCCGCAAGCTCGATGCGCAGGGCATTCCGCATATGGACAATTCGAGCCATATCGTGCCGGTCATGGTCGGGGATGCATCGAAGTGCAAATGGATTTCGGACATTTTGCTCGATGATTTCGGCATCTACGTCCAGCCGATCAATTATCCGACCGTGCCGCGCAAGACCGAGCGGCTGCGTTTCACGCCGACGCCGCTGCACAGCGATGAGGATATGGATCATCTGGTCGAAGCGCTGCATTCGCTATGGTCGCAGTGTGCGCTGGCGCGTGCTGTCGCGTAACGGCCGTTACCTGGAATTCACTTGACTCAACGTTCGCCTTTCCGGATCAAGCAACCAGTGTTGGTTTTGGTCTGGAGGGCTTTCCATGGAACTTTCGCAACGCGTTGACGCGGCAGTGGACCGGGCGCTTTCTCAGGCGCGGATCGTCGGAACCGTTGTCATTGTCTGGCGCAATGGCGTGCCGGTCTATGAACGCGCCGCCGGTTTTGCAGACCGCGAAGCGGGCCGGGCGGTTGCGCTGGATACGGTCTTCCGTTTTGCTTCCGTGACCAAGCCGTTCGTGGCAGCGACGGCACTTGCGATGATCGATCACGACCGGCTGTCGCTTGCCGGCAGGGTTTCCGATTATCTGGACTGGTTTCATCCGCCGGGGCCGGACGGGCGGATGGCCGATATCACCATTCGCCAGCTGCTGACCCATACCGCCGGGCTGACCTACAAGCTCGACACAGGCGATCTGCCCGAGCATGAAGCCGTCACTGCCGGGCTTGAAAATACCGAGATGACGCTTGAGGAGAATTTCTCGAAGCTGAACACCGTGCCGCTTTCCTACAAGCCGGGAACGGCTTGGGAATATTCGATTGCGATCGATATTCTGGGGGCCGTTGTGGCACAGGTTCACGGCGGCACGGTGGAAGAGGCAATCCGGGCCTATATCCTTGAACCGCTGGGCATCAGGGATACCGGCTTTGTCGTTGACGATCCCGCGCGGCTTGCCGTGCCTTACGTCAACGACACGCCCGAGCCGCGCCCGATGGGGGAGCCCGAGCGTGTTGCCGGCCCCTATGACAATGTCTATTGCTTCTCGCCCGCGCGCATTTTCAACCGTCATGCTTTTCAGAGCGGTGGCGGCGGCATGGCGGGAACCGCCGGCGATGTGATCCGGCTTCTCGAAATGATCCGCAAGGGCGGCGATGGCGTTTTGAAGCCCGAGACAGTCGCAGCGGCCATTGCCAACCAGATCGGCCGGCTCAATGTCCGCCCGGGCGTCAAGTTCGGCTTTTTGGGCGCTGTCACGGAAGATGCCGCTCTCGACAATTCACCGCTGCCGGATGGCACAGTGTCGTGGGGCGGGGTTTACGGCAATCGCTGGTGCTATGACCCTGCAAGCGGCACGGTCGCTGTCGCCATGACCAATACCGCGCCGGAAGGATGCGACGGCGCTTATCCGTTCGAAATCTGGCAGGCGATTTTCGACAGGTAATCCGGATCAACCTCCCGCGCGTAGATTAGGTTCTACAGGGAGAGATGGATGTCGAAGATGGAAATGACCAGCTTGGCAGAGGGCTATCATGCGCTCGTCATCGGTGCATCGGGCGGCATTGGCCGGGCCTTTTGTGAAACGATTGCGGATGACCGGCGCTGCGGCGGCCTCGACAGGCTTTCGCGGCGCGATGACGGTTTTGAGATCACTGACGAAACGGCCGTTGCCGCAGCAGCCGCAAAACTTGCCGATACGCGATTTGACCTCATCCTGTGCGCCACCGGTGCACTCCACATTGATGGTGTTGGACCTGAAAAGACCATCCGGGCTGTGGATGCTGGCGCGATGTCGAACCAGTTCGCCGTCAATGCCATCGGCCCGGCGCTGGTCATGAAGCATTTCCTGCCGCTGATCGCGCGTGACCGTCGAACGATTTTTGCCTGCCTTTCGGCGCGTGTCGGTTCAATCGGCGACAATCACATCGGCGGCTGGATGTCCTATCGGGCCTCGAAGGCCGCGCTCAATCAGATTATCCGCACCGCATCGATCGAAGCCCGGCGCAAACTGCCGCGGCTTTCGCTTGCAGCACTTCACCCCGGCACGGTGGCAACGCCGCTTTCCGAACCCTTTGCAGCCGGCAACCGGCGGGTTGAAGCCGGCGAAGCAGCAGGCAACATGCTTTCGGCGTTAAACGGGATTGCAGAAGGCGAGACCGGTCTTTTCCTGGCCTATGACGGCAGCCGGATAGAGTGGTAGATTTCAGCCGGTCACCAGCATTGCGGCTTGGCGTCGCGCTTCTTGGTCGGCCGCAAAAATATCGTCAATGCCGGTAGCGGCGGGCAGATGGCTGAGGTCGTCCATGACCTTTTCGGTGATCTCGGCCATTTCCAGAAAACCGCAGCGCCCGGCGATAAACGCCTCCAGCGCCACTTCCTTGGCGCCGTTCAGCACCGCGCCCTGAAGCCGGCCCCGGTCCATGGCGACCCGCGCCAGCCTGAGGGCCGGAAAACGCATCTCGTCGGGGGCTTCGAAGTCGAGCCGGGACAGTTTGGCGAAATCGAGCCGTTCCACCGAAAGTGCGGGGCGGCCGGGATAGGCCAGCGCGTAACCGATGGCGGTGCGCATGTCGGGTGTGCCAAGCTGGGCCAGCACCGAACCGTCGGCATAGCCGACCATGGAATGAATGATCGATTGCGGATGGACGATCACCTCCACCTGATCGGGGCGCAACGCGAATAGATGCATGGCCTCGATCATTTCCAGCGCCTTGTTGAACATCGAGGCGCTGTCGATCGAGATCTTCAGGCCCATCGACCAGTTGGGATGGGCGCGCGCGGTGGCGGCATCCACATGGCGCATCTCTTCAAGGCTTTTCGTCCTGAACGGCCCGCCGGAGGCGGTGATGATCACGCGCTCCAGCGCGCGACGCTGATTTTCCTCAAACACCTGAAAGACGGCCGAATGTTCACTGTCGACCGGGATCATCGTGCCGCCGCCGGCAGCAATCGCATCCATGAAAAGCGGGCCCGCCGATACCAGACATTCCTTGTTGGCAAGCGCGATATCCGCGCCTGCCCATGCTGCTTCAAGGGTGGGTTTCAGTCCCGCCGTGCCGACGATTGCGGCCATCACCATGTCGTTGTTCATCTGCGCGGCTTCGGACAGCCCGCTTTCCCCGGCGGCAGGCATGACGGGCGAGCCGGACAGCGCCTCTTTGAGCGCGGCATAGCGCGTTTCATCGGCAGTGACGGCCATTTTCGCGCCGTGGTCGATGGCCTTGCGCGCAAGTGCGTCGACATTGGCATTGCCGGTGAGGGCTGTAATCTCGAAGGCGTCCCGTCCCCCGAGCTGTTCGATCACATCAAGTGTATTGACCCCGATTGACCCTGTGGCGCCGAAGATGGCGATGCGTCGCGTATTCATGATGCCGATGCCGTTATCCGTCCGTTTTCTGTCACAGGCTCTAGCGGACTTTTTCGCCCGGCGACAGGGGAAACGCAAAGAATTAACGGAGCCTTGATCGGGCGAACCCGTCCGCAAGGCACTGGAAAAGGTGGACCTGAGCGACTATCAAGTGGTACGGAACGGGCGCGCGGCGTCTCTTCATGTGCCGACAACAAGAAGGAGCGCGAAATGGCTGATAACATAAAGCGCATCGGGGTCGTGGGAGCCGGCGCCATGGGCTGCGGAGTGGCTCATGTCTGTGCGATTGCCGGCTATGACGTGCACCTGATCGATCAGGAACGCGAGCAGATCGAGGGTGCGCTTGCCACCATCAACGGCAATTTGGCGCGCCAGGTCAATTCGGGAAAGCTTTCCGATGAAGACCGCAAGAAAGCGCTGTCGCTGATCAGCGGATCGACGGATCTGCAGGACCTTGCCTCCGTCGACATGGCAATCGAGTCGATTACCGAAAACGAGGCCGCCAAGCGTGAGCTTTACGCAAAGATCTGCCCGATCCTGAAGCCGGAAGCCTTGCTGGCGACCAATACATCGGCGTTTTCCATCACCCGGCTTGCTGCCGCCACCGACCGGCCGGAACGGTTCATGGGCGTGCATTTCATGAACCCGGTGCCGGTGATGGAGCTGGTGGAACTGGTACGCGGGATCGCGACCGAGGAAGTGACGTTCGAAACCGCCAAGGAATTCGTCCGCTCGCTCGGCAAGACCCCCACCGTGTCGGAAGATTTTCCCGCCTTCATCGTCAACCGCATTCTGCTGCCGATGATCAACGAGGCGATCTATGTGCTCTACGAGGGCGTTGGTTCCGTCGATGCCATCGATGTCGCCATGAAGCTCGGCGCGCGCCACCCGATGGGGCCGCTGGAGCTTGCCGATTTCATCGGCCTCGACACCTGCCTTGCGGGCATGCAGATGCTGCATGAGGGGCTGGCCGACAACAAATACCGTCCATGCCCACTGCTGGTGAAATATGTCGATGCCGGCTGGCTGGGGCGCAAATCCGGCCGTGGTTTTTATGATTATCGCGGCGAGGAGCCGGTGCCGACGCGCTGAGCGGGCCCCTCATTCATCTCGGGAAGGCTTGCGCAGCAATCCTTTTCGCCGGAAAGCTCCTCGAGAATGGGGCAATCCGGCCGATGGTCGCCGTGGCAGTTTTCGGCCAGATGCTGGAGCGTTGCCTTGAGGCCGGCGAGTTTTTCGAGCTTGGCATCGATCTCGGTGATCTTTGAAAGCGCCAGCGCCTTCACTTCCGCGCTTTCGCGGGCATCGTCGTCATAAAGCGACAGAAGCATCCGGCATTCCTCAACGGAAAAACCGAGATCGCGCGAACGGTGGATGAAATTCAGCCGGTGGACATGATTGTCGGAATAATCCCGGTATCCGTTGGATGCACGATCGGCCACCACGAGGCCGATTTCCTCGTAATAGCGGATCGTCTTGGGCGGCAGGCCCGATTGCTGGGCGGCTTGGCCGATATTCATCAACGCTCTCCTGGCGCATGATCTGGAGCGTCGATCTGTTTCAGTCGGATCGGCGCTCCAATGTGTGATTGCATTAATCTGATGCCGGTTTCAGGATTCTTCAAGCCTTGTCGTGTTGCACTGCATCGGTGCGCCGTGGCAAAAACAGCCTCCCACAACAAGCGGAGAACACACCATGGACGTCACCGGAGGCTGCTTTTGCGGCAATGTGCGCTTTGAGGCGAGCGTCGACCCTGAAGCCGTCGTTGTCTGCCACTGCAACCAGTGCCAGCGGCTGTCGGGATCGCCCTATCGTATTTCCGTTCTGGTGTCGCGCGAGGATGTGGAGATCCTGAGTGGCGTGTTGCGCGAATACTGGAAGATGGCTGAAAACGGCAACAAGCGGGCCCAGGCCTTTTGCGAGACCTGCGGCGGGCCGGTGCTTTCCCACGGCGAGGGGGAGGCCGCCGGCGACTGGGCGCTGCGCTGGGGATTAATCGACCAACGCAGCGATCTGCCGCCCAAACGGCAGATCTGGTGCGAAGAAGCAGCGTCGTTCGTCAACGATCTTGCCGCAATTCCCGGAGAGGCGCGGGAATAGAGGCTCAGCTCTTTTCCAGCGCGGTGCGCACCATGGCGGACAGGTCCTCGTCGCCGTGACCGGCTTCAAGGCAGTGCGTGTAACTCTTCACGGCGGCGTCGATTGCGGGCGTCTCGATGCCGAAACTGTCGGCGACGCGTGCAAACAGCGTCGCATCCTTGAGCGCGCCCCTGACGGGAAACCCGACTGATTTGTCTTCACCGAGAATGCGCGGAATGCGGCCTCTCAGCGCCGGTGATGCGCCGGGGCTGGTCAGCAGGATTTCCAGCATGGTTTCGACCGGAAGTCCGGCTTCGCGCCCGGTCAGAAGCGCTTCCTTCAGAACTTCCCAATAGCCGCACAGCATCATGTTGTTGACGACCTTGGCGGCCGCCCCCATGCCCAGAGACCCCGCATGGTGAACCCTGTCCGACAGCGCCATGGCGACGGGATGGAAACGGGCGAAATCGGCGTTGGCGCCACCGATATAAAGGCCCGCCTTGCCATCCGCGATCAGTTCCGGGCCGCCGGAAACCGGGGCGTCGATGGCGCTGCCGCCCTTGGCCTTGATCGGCTCGGAAAAGCGGCGGAGCGTCTTCGGGCTGACGGTGGACATCTCGGCGACCAGCTTGCCGGGCAGGGACGTGGTCATCATTGCGGTGAGCACCTCTTCCACCGCATCATCATCGATCAGCGATGTGATGATGATATCGGCCTTGCCGGCAAGGGCTGCCGGGTTGCGGGCCTTCTGGGCGCCGGTCTGGCTCAGCAGTTCATCGGGAACGCCGCTGCGCGACCACAACACCAGTTCAAAACCGGCAGAGGCCAGTCGGCGTGCCATGGCCGACCCCATGCGTCCGGCACCACAGATGCCGACTGTTTCCTTCTCGCTCATGACGTCTCCCTAGGCAGCCTTTGCCTGATGATATTCCTTGATGGCGATCATCTTGATCTCCGGTGCGCGCTCGCTCTCGTAGTTGAGCGAAAACCCGTCCTGCGCCAGGAACACCGGATCGCCGTCGAGGTCGCGGGCGATATCGCCGCGGTGCGATGAGATGAATTTTTCAAGCTCTGCCGGTTTTTCCGCCGAAATCCAGCGGCAGATCGAAAAACGTGCCATCTCGAAGGAGACCGGCAGGCCGTATTCCGCCTTCAGCCGCTCCTTCAGCACATCGAGCTGCAGCGCGCCGACGACGCCGACGATGGCTGGGGAGCCGTCTTCCGGGGTGAACAGCTGCACCACGCCTTCCTCGGCCATCTGCTGCAGGGCTTCCTTCAGCTTCTTGGCCTTCATGGCGTCTTCCAGGCGCACGCGGCGCAGGATTTCCGGCGCGAAGTTCGGCACGCCCTGAAACACCAGCGCTTCGCCATCGGTCAGCGTGTCGCCGATGCGCAGCGCGCCGTGGTTCGGAATACCGACGACGTCGCCGGCATAGGCCGTATCGGCAAGCTGGCGCTGCGAGGCGAAGAAGAATTGCGGCGCCGTCAGCCCCATCTGCTTGCCGGTGCGGGCAAGGCGGGCCTTCATGCCGCGTTTCAGCTCACCCGAGCAGACCCGCGCGAAAGCGATGCGGTCGCGGTGGTTCGGGTCCATATTTGCCTGGATCTTGAAAACGAAGGCGCTCATCTTCGGGTCGGTGGCTTCCACGGTGCGGGTATCGGCCACCTGCGCGCGCGGTGGCGGGCCGTACTCGGACAAGGCATGGATCAGGTCGCGCACGCCGTTGTTTCGAAGCGCGGAGCCGAAATAGACCGGCGTCATATGGCCTTCGAGAAAGGCTTCCTTCGAGAACACCGGATAGCCGTCAATGGCCAGTTCCGCCATCTCCGCCCAGTCCTGCCGTTCATGTTCCGGCAGTTTTTCGGAAACCACTTCCGGGCCGTTCACCTTTGTCAGCTCACGCTCGCTGTCGCCATAGCGCACGGCGCTTTCACGCAGGTGGTAGGTGCCGGCAAAACTCTTGCCCTGGCCGATGGGCCATGTCATCGGAACCGGGTCGAGTGCCAGCTTCTCGGCCACCTCGTCGATGATTTCGAACGTGTCGCGGGCCTCGCGGTCCATCTTGTTGACGAAGGTGATGATCGGGATGTCGCGCATGCGGCAGACTTCGAACAGCTTCAGCGTGCGCGGCTCGATCCCCTTGGCCGCGTCGATGACCATGATGGCCGCATCCACCGCCGTCAGCGTGCGATAGGTATCGTCGGCAAAGTCCTCATGGCCGGGCGTGTCGAGCAGGTTGAAGACGGTGTCTTCATACTCGAAGGTCATCACCGAAGTGACCACCGAAATGCCGCGTTCGCGCTCGATCTTCATCCAGTCGGAGCGCGTCTGGATACGGTCCTTCTTGGCCTTCACCTCACCAGCCAGCTGAATGGCGCCGCCGAAAAGCAGCAGCTTTTCCGTCAGCGTGGTTTTACCGGCATCCGGGTGGGAAATAATGGCGAAGGTGCGACGGCGGGCAACGGCCTCGGCAATGGTCTCGGGCATTGATTGTTAAATCCTGTTGATTGACGCCTATCTAGCGATTTGGGCGGCAAGATGCAATTGACCCGTTGCCGCTCTGTGGCAATGGTGCTGGCGAGATTGATGGTGGCCTTGCAGGGCTTCATGACCAATGTCGGTTTTGTGCTGCAGCCCTTCCACTCACTCCGGCGTCATCCTCGGGCTTGACCCGAGGATCCACGCACGCGCACCCACGCCGGAAGGCCGCTGGATGCTCGGGTCAAGCCCGAGCATGACGCATGAGGGGGATGGGGCTTGCGAAAGGCCGGAACCGCAACAGATACGGAAAACAAGATGACACTGAAACTGAAGCGCCTTGAACATGCCGACGGCATCGAACCGCCCGCCTATGAGACCACCGGTTCGGCCGGCATGGATATTCGCGCCGCTGTTGCCGCCGGTGAGCCGCTCACGCTTGCGCCCGGCGAACGCGCGCTGGTGCCGACCGGCTTCATCTTCGAAATCCCGGAAGGGTATGAAGCGCAGATCCGCCCGCGCTCGGGCCTTGCCTTCAAACACGGCATCACCTGCCTCAACACGCCCGGCACCATCGACAGCGATTATCGCGGCGAAGTGAAGGTGCTGCTCGTCAATCTCGGTGACAAGGACTTTTCCATCGAGCGCGACATGCGCATCGCCCAGGTCATCATCGCACCGGTCACGCAGATGCCGGTGACGGTCGTCGACGACCTGACGGATACGGTGCGTGGTGCAGGCGGCTTCGGCTCGACGGGCGTGTGATACGGTGCCGACCGGTCGTGACCTGATATTCCGGCAAGGCTATTTCGGTGAACCGGACGCCTTTGAGGCGCTGGCGGTGCTGTTGCAGGACATATTCAGCATCGATATCAGGCCGATGCAGTGGCTTGGCGGGGTCGACCCGACCTGCATGCCGTTCGGATACTTCGATGCTGAAGGCCGGTGCGTCGCCAATTTTTCGGTATTTTCCATGCCGCTTGCCGTGAATGGCCGGACGATGAGGGTTGCAGCCTATCAGTCCGGGGCCGTAAGTCCGGCCTATCGCGGTCGCGGCCTTTACCGCGACTTGATGCAACGTGCCTTCACCTATGCGCGCCAGACCGGTCATGAAGCCGATATTCTGCTGACGGGCAAGCCGCAGCTTTATGTGCCCTACGGTTTGAGATCAGTACGTATGTTCGGGTTTCGAGGCGCAATGCCACGGTCATCGGCGGATGGCTCTGCCTGTCAGACCTTGTCTCTTGAAAGGCCCGCAGATCTGCAACGTGTTTCAGCCATACTCGATATACGTCAGCCCGTTTCCGGGCGCTTTGCCGTGACAGGACTGAAAGCGCTTTTTCTGCTGAATGCCTGGTGGCAGCGCGATGAAATAAAGCTGAGCTATCTTTCCCGGCAGAAGGCAATTGTCGCCTGGAGACAGGAAGCGGAGAAGCTAATCGTTTTCGATGTCGTTTCGGCAGAAATTCCGCCGCTGGGCGAAATCTGCGCGGCCCTTGGCGCAGGCTGTTCCTGTGTGGAAACGCGGTTCAGCCCGGACCGGTTTCAATGGGCGGAGGCCGAAGCGATTGCCGACCCGCATGTCTATCTGATGGCGTCGACCTCACTGGCCGAGCAGTTGGAACGGTCACCCGTCGGTTTTACCCCGCTTGCGGAGTTTTGACGCAACTGGGCTTAACGCCGCGCCTCGAATACCATCCGTACGGCAAGGCCGGTGAGGACCGTTCCCATCAGATAGCGCTGGATGCGCGACCAGAGCGGCCGGTTTGCCAGAAACACGGCAATGGCGCCGGCGCCAAGCACGATGAGCGTGTTGACGGCCAGACTGACGGCGATCTGTGCAAAGCCCAGAACCAGCGTCTGCGACAGGATGTGCCCGCGTTCTGGGTCGATGAATTGCGGCAGAAGCGACAGATATAGAACGGCTGCTTTCGGATTGAGAAGGTTGGTTGCCAGCCCCATGACGAAGAGCTTGCGAATGCTGTCCGGTGGCAGTTTGCGCACGGCGAAGGCCGACTGGCCGCCGGGCCTGACCGCATTCCAGGCGAGGTAAAGCAGGTAGCAGGCGCCCAGAATCCGGATCGTGTCATAGGCAAAGGGCACCGCCAGCAACAAAACCGTCAGACCGAACGCCGCCGACAGCATGTAGATCACAAAGCCCAGCCCGACACCGGCAAGCGAGACCAGTCCGGCCGTGGCGCCCTGACAGATCGAGCGCGAGATCAGATAGATCATGTTGGGACCCGGCGTCATCACCATGGCAAGGGCGATAAGCATAAAGGCCAGAAGATGATGCGGTTCGGGCATGGCTGTTTCCTTGTTGCGCTTCAGGTTTTAGCCGGTTGCGGGGCGGTGGCAAGCCCGGCGGCGCGGGATAGGGGGACTTCATTTCCAATTCCGTTTTACCAGTCGATGCGCTAGTCTTTTGCGGGCAGGACAGGTGGCTTGCGGCCGCGCATTTTCCGGAGGCTTGCTCATGGATATGACGGAAGCATTTCAGCGGATCGGTCTGGCGCTGGCGATCGGTCTTCTGGCCGGTATCGAACGCGGCTGGCAGGAACGGGACATGGCCGACGGCGAGCGCGTGGCCGGTATCCGCACATTCGCGCTTGTCGGGCTTCTGGGCGGGCTTGCCGGATATATCGGGACAAATATGGGAACGGCCCTGCCGGCAACGCTTGCCGTGGCGCTGGTGGTTGCCTTTGTCGTTTTCGAATACCGCGCCGCAGCACCCCGCGGCGATTTCAGCGTTACCGGCATTGTCGCAGCGCTTGTCGTCTTTGCGCTCGGCGTTGTCTCGGCAACGGGCGATATGCGGCTGGCGGCCGCAGGCGGGGTGGTAACCACCGTGCTTCTGGCCGCCCGCCACAGCCTACACGGTTTTTTGCGGACCATGACATGGGTGGAGCTGCGCTCCGCGCTGGTGCTTTTGACCATGAGTTTCGTGGCGCTGCCGCTTTTGCCGAACCGGGCGATTGATCCGTGGGGCGGGTTCAATCCGTTTTCCGTCTGGCTGATGACGATCATGATCGCGGCGCTTTCCTATGCCGGCTATGTGGCCATGCGGGTGGCGGGGCCGGAGCGCGGTATTCTGTTTGCCGGCGCCACCGGCGGCATCGTGTCATCGACGGCAACGACGCTCTCCTTTGCCCGCATTTCCGTGGCCCAGCCGCCGCTTTCGCGCCAGCTTGCAGGCGCGGCATCGATTGCCGGCGGACTTTCGCTGGTGCGCTGTTTCGTGATCGCCGTAGCGGTGGCGCCGGTTCTGATGAAGCCGCTTGCCTTCGCGCTGGCACCGGGGCTTGCCGCTTTCGTTGTCGCCAGCTTCATTCTGAATGGCAGACGGAAGGCGGCGGACACCAGGGCCGACCTGCACCTCTCCAACCCGTTCGAATTTTGGTCGGTGCTGCGCTTCGGGGCCTTGCTGGGGGTGGTCAGTTTCAGCGCCAAACTGCTGGTGCAGCTTCTCGGGCCTTCCAGTATCGTCATCATCGCGCTGGTCTCCGGCATCCCCGATCTCGATGCGATCACGCTTTCAACCGCGCATCTGGCTGGTGGTTCCGTGCCTGTTGAAACGGCGGCCATCGCGGTTCTTCTGGCGGCGGTCTCCAATCTGGTGACCAAGGTCGTGCTGGCCTATGGCAGCGGTTCGCGCGCCTATGGCAGGCTGCTGGCGCTTGTGACGCTGGCCGTGATTGTCATCGGTGGCGTGTGCTTCTGGGCTTTTCTGGCGTTTTCGACGTGACAAACGGCAATTCTGCCGTGCTGTGACGGGCTGTTGAAATCCTGTTCCATCAAACGGTCTGTAATTGGAATGACGTTCTGTAAGATGGCGCCGGGTTACAGTTTCGTACCTCGAATTTCGTCCCACCGGATCCTACCTAGAAAGTAACACATTCAGGGAGCTATCAATATGGAACAGAACGGCAAGCCCGGACGCGGGAAAGTATATTCCTCCATCCTTGAAACCATCGGCGATACGCCGATTGTCCGCCTCGACAAGCTGGCGAAGGAAAAGGGCGTGAAGGCCAATCTTCTGGCCAAGCTCGAATTCTTCAACCCGATCGCATCGGTCAAGGACCGTATCGGCTTTGCGATGATCGAGGCGCTGGAAAAGGCCGGCAAGATCACGCCCGGCAAGTCTGTTCTGGTTGAGCCGACCTCCGGCAATACCGGTATTGCGCTGGCGTTTGCCGCGGCCGCCAAGGGTTACCGCCTGATCCTCACCATGCCGGAATCGATGTCCATCGAGCGCCGCAAGATGGTGGCGCTGCTGGGCGCCGAACTGGTGCTGACAGAGCCGCCCAAGGGCATGAAGGGCGCTGTCGCCAAGGCCGAGGAACTGGCTGCCGAAATCGAAAACGCGGTTATTCCGCAGCAGTTCGAAAACCCGGCAAACCCGGAAATTCATCGCAACACCACGGCGGAAGAAATCTGGAACGATACCAAGGGCGACGTCGACTTCTTCGTCTCCGGTATCGGCACGGGCGGCACGATCACCGGTGTCGGCCAGGTGCTGAAGCAGAAGAAGCCGGAGGTGAAGGTGATCGCGGTTGAGCCCGCCGCCTCGCCGGTTCTGTCAGGCGGTTCGCCCGCTCCGCACAAGATACAGGGCATCGGCGCCGGTTTCGTGCCGGGCGTTCTCGACACCTCGGTCTATGATGAAGTGGTTCAGGTGGAAAATGACGATGCCTTTGCGCTGGCGCGCGAAGTGGCGCGTCTGGAAGGCGTGCCGGTTGGCATTTCCTCGGGCGCTGCATTGAAGGCTGCCATCGAAGTCGGCTCGCGCCCGGAAAACGAAGGCAAGAACATCGTCATCATCATCCCGTCCTTCGCCGAACGCTATCTTTCGACGGCGCTGTTTGAAGGCTTGGGGCAGTAAGCTTTCGACCTGACGGATTTATCTTTACGAGCGCGGGGCAATGTTCCCGCGCTCTGTTTATTTATAGATCGTCCCACATATTCTGCGTCATGCCCGGGCTTGACCCGGGCATCCAGTCTGGTTGCGGCAGAAAACGGTTGTGCTTTATGGCTCCGGTCATCAGACCGGTGACCGGTCTCGTGTGTGGAGAGGCACATGGATCCTCGGGTCAAGCCCGAGAATGACCCCAGAGTGGGGAAGCGGTGCTCATCAATTGGCGTGGGGCCTCTCCCCCCGTGTTTCTGCTACATATCATGCAGCACATAGGCTGCCTTTACCGCCGCAGAGGCGCGGTTTTCGACGCCGAGCTTGACGTAGATCTGTTCCAGATGCTTGTTCACCGTGCGGGTGGAAAGGCCGAGAATATCGCCGATGTCGCGGTTGGTCTTGCCTTTGGCGATCCACAGCAACACTTCGGATTCGCGCACCGTCAGCGGGAAGTTTTTCCGCAGCGCCGCGTCATCGCTTACCGGATTGGCACCGGTCACGCGGAAGAGGTATTCGTCGGCGCCGGTCTTTTCCAGAAAAGCCAGCTGATAGAGAAGCCGGCCGTTCAGCGTGATCGGGAGCATGGGCTGATCCGGCGTTGTGCCTGAAGCCCCACCCGATTGCAGCCAGCTGCCGGTCTCACTGGCAATCAGGTCAAGATCGGGCTCGCCGCCGGTTGCCGCGCCGATAAGCCGGCTTGCCTGCGGTGTCATCCACCGAAACGACCCGTCGGGCCCGGTTGCCAGAAGGTGACGGCCGGTGGCGTCAAGCGCCACACGGGCGCTTTGGGTGGAGCGGGCGTTTGCCAGATGAACGCGGATGCGTGCGCGCAGCTCGTCGATATTGATCGGCTTGGTCAGGTAGTCGACGCCGCCCGATTCCAGCGCATGGACGATATGTTCGGTTTCCGAAAGCCCGGTCATGAAGATGACGGGGGTTTCCGTCGCCGGTCCGCTCTTCAGCCGCCGGCAGGCTTCGAAACCGTCCATTTTCGGCATCACCGCATCCATCAGCACGAGGTCGGGCAAAACCCGCTCGACAATCTTCAGCGCGCTTTCGCCGGAGGTCGCAATCAGCACGGAATAGCCGGTCTCCTCCAGCGCTTCGGTGAGGAAGCTCAGCGTCTCCGGACTGTCATCGACCAGAAGTACGATTTCCTCAGCCATCGGATTTCAGTTCCTCTCCGGTATTGCCGGTTTCAGCCGTTTTCAGGAAGCGGACAAAACCGTCCACGTCGAAACCGGCGATGAACGGCTCGGCCTTCTGCACAAAGGGTCGGTAAGCCTCACTGGCCGAAAGTTCGCCGAGCATGTCCCTGATACCGCGTAGATAGCCGATTTCAGCAAGGCGCATCAATTCATCGCGCACGGTTTCGGGCGGAAAGAGCAGTTTTTCCGGTGTTTTTGTCACAGGCGCCGGTGCGGCTTCCGGTCTGTCGTGCCAGTTCAGGCCAAGCTGGACGGCCAGAACATCTTTTAGCCGGTTCAGGCTGACCGGCTTGGCGAGCGTATCATTGTGGCTGTCATCGCCCCGGCCGATAATCGCATCGTCGCCGACATTGGCCGACAGCATGACAATCGGTGCGGTAACGCCGGCATCGCGCAGACCGGTGGCAAGCTGCCAGCCGTTCATGCCCGGCATACGGATGTCGAGCAGGAAAATATCGGGGCGCTTGCCGGCAATCTGTTTGAGGCAGGTTTCCCCGTCTTCCGCCAGCATCACGGTGAAGCCGAGGGGCTCGAGGATGTCACGCATCATCGCGCGGTGGTCGGCATTGTCGTCGACGACCATGATCGTGCGGCGCGGGCCGTCATAGCTGCCGCCGGCCTGGTCCGCGCTGCCGCGCGGCGGGGCGGGGCGTTCGATGGAGGCAAGCATCAGCCTGACGGTGAAGGTGGTGCCTTTGCCCTCCGCACTTTCGACGTCGATGGCGCCGCCAAGCGTGTTGACCAGAAGCCGGGTGATGGTGAGACCGAGGCCGAGGCCCGGCTTTTCCGCCTTGCCGCCGCCGCGCTCGAACGGTTCGTAGATGCGTTCGATATCCGTTTCGGCAATGCCGCCGCCGGTATCCGCGACAATGAAGGTGGCGACCTGATTGCGGTAATGCGCCTTGAAACGAACCGCGCCGCTGTCGGTGAATTTCACCGCATTGGAGAGCAGATTGACGAGAATCTGGCGCAGCCGCTTTTCATCGGTGCGTACATAGGCCGGCATGGTCCGGTCGCGTTCGTGGTGGAAGACGAGGCCCTTGGCGCGCGCCTGGGTTTCGAACATGTCGGTGATCTGGTCGAGAAATTCCGTCAGGTCGATTTCGTTGGAGAACACCTGAAGCCGGCCGGATTCGATGCGGGAAATGTCGAGCAGGCCGTCGATCAGGCCCGAGAGATAATCGGCCGATCGGCGGATGGATTTGATGGCCGGTCTGCGGGCTTCGGGAATGGTCACGTCGCGTTCGAGCAGTTGTGCATAGCCGGAAACGGCGTTGAGCGGCGTGCGCAGCTCGTGCGAAAGGCCGACGACATAACGGCTCTTGGCGCGGTTGGCCGCTTCCGCCGTTTCCTTGGCGGCCTGAAGGGCGGCGTCGGTTTTCTCGTGGGCGGCGATTTCTTTCAGGAGCAGGGTCGTCTGGCGCGAGGATTCTTCCTCCGCCACCATGCGGCTGTCATGGGCGAGCACGAAGAACCATGCGACAACGCCGGCAATCAGGGCGAAGACGAAGAAGACGATCAGCGCCGTGTCATAAACCACCGATGCCGTTTCCGGGGCGGCCTCGGCCATCTGGTGCGAAATCATGAACAGGATGGCGCCGATTGCGGCCGCCGACAGCACGAAGGCAATGCTGTAGCGCCCGAGGCGGGTGGCAAGCTGGGCGACAATGCGGGCGGGAAGCAGTTTTCCGGCCACCGTCGCCACCTGTGTGTTGAGCCGCGCTTTCGGTTTGCAAAGGTCGTGGCAACGGCTGTCTAGCGAACAGCAGAGCGAACAGATCGGCCCTGCATAGGCCGGACACCACGCCATGTCTTCCGGCTCGAACGGGTGCTCGCAGATCGAACAGGTGATGGTGGTGAGCGACTGCCAGCCCTTCCTCGGCTTGCGCGCCAGGTAATAGCGGCCGCCCGTGCTCCAGGCGATCAGCGGTGAGGCGATGAGCGCCACGAAACAGGCAATGAAGGGCGCAAAAGAGACCGCGAGCGCGCCGAATGCGCCGAAATGCGCGGCAAGCGCGATGGCGGCGGCAAGGAACATGGCGCCCGGACCGACCGGGTTGATGTCGTAGAGATGGGCGCGTTTGAACTCGATGCCGGGCGGCGACAGCTTCAGCGGCTTGTTGATGAACAGATCGGCGGAAATCGTCGACAGCCAGGACATGGCGATGATGGCAAAAACGCTGAGCGAGGCTTCCAGCAGGCGGTAGATGCCGAGCTGCATCAAAAGCAGGGCGATGGCCACGTTGAACACCAGCCAGACGACGCGGCCGGGATGGCTGTGGGTCAGCCGCGAAAAGAAATTCGACCATGCGAGCGAACCGGCATAGGCGTTCATCACATTGATCTTGAGCTGCGAAATGACGACGAAAGCGGCCATCAGCAAAAGGGCGGCGGTCTGGTTGGGCAGCATGTAGCCGAAGGCTGTCAGATACATGTGTGATGGGTCGGCGGCACTGTCGGCCGGCACGCCGGAGGAGAGCGCCAGAACGGCCAGAAACGACCCGGCCATCAGCTTGGGCACGCCGACGACCACCCAGCCGGGGCCCGCCAGAAACACGGCCAGCCGGTGGCGGAAACTGCGTTTGCCCGTTGCAGGCAGAAACCGCAAAAAGTCGACCTGTTCGCCGATCTGCGGCATCAGCGCGAAGATGACGCCGGCTGCTGCCGCAAAGCCGGTCAGCGTAAAGGCCGCCGCTGTTCCCGGCTCCGCAGAGGCCGCATTGAGCCCGCCAAAGGCCCGCCAGAGTTCGAATTTCTCGAAATCCATGAAGGCGATGAAGATGAAGGGCAGGATGTTGAGAATGATCCAGAACGGCTGGGTGAGAAGCTGGAACCGTGAAATCATCTGCACGCCATAGGTCACCAGCGGTATGACCAGCACCGCCGAGATGACATAGCTGATCCACAGCGGAATGCCGAAGGCCAGTTCCAGTGCGGCCGACATGATCGAGGCTTCGATGGCAAACAGGATGAAGGTGAAGCTTGCATAGATCAGCGATGTGACGGTCGAGCCGATATAGCCGAACGAGGCGCCGCGGGTCAGAAGATCGATGTCGACGCCGTGGCGGATCGCATATTTCGCGATCGGTAGGCCCGCCAGCAGCATCACGGCTGCCGCGACGATGGCTGCGAAAAAGGCATTGGTCGTGCCGTAGGAAAGCGTGATCGTGCCGCCGATGGCCTCCAGCGCCAGAAACGAAATCGCGCCGATGGCCGTCTGCGAAATCCGGCTGGAGGAAAAACGCCGCGCGCTCTTGGCGGTAAAGCGCAGCGCGTAGTCTTCCAGCGTCTGGTTGGCGACCCAGCGGTTATATTCGCGCCGGACGGGGATAATGCGTTGGCGTGGCGTCATGAACTCTGGCTTTGCATCGGAAAAGTCGGTGTTTGCCTGAATGTTTCGACAAGGACGGCCCTTGGCAAGGGAAAACCGTGGTGAAACGCACATGCCTGCCGCACTTTTTCCTTGTTTTCGACGATGTTATGGTAATCGGATGGGAACAGGCCGTGATCCGGCGGCCATGCAGACAGGAGTGGACGATGGCAAAAGCGCAGACAGAAAGCACCGACGAAGGGCAGACTTTCGGAACCGATGGTATTGCGCCGATGGAACGACCCTCGGCTGCGACCCGCTTTTTCATGGGCATCGTCAACTGGGCGGAAAAGCTCAATCTGAAACATGCCATTCACGGCAATCCGCCGGTTTATGACAATGCCACCTTCCCCTGGGCAAAAGAGGTCGAGGCGGCAGCACCCGCCATTCGCGCCGAACTGGACAAGGTCCTTCTGCGCCAGAGCGAGTTGCCGAGCTTTCAGGATATCTCGACCGATGTGAAGACGATTTCCGACGACAACCACTGGAAGACCTTCTTCCTGCTCGGTTACGGGCTGAAATCGGAACAGAATATCGCCGCCTGCCCGGAAACCTGGAAAGCCATGCAGAAGATACCGGGGCTGACGACGGTGATGTTTTCCATCTTCGAGCCCGGCAAGCATCTTCCCGCCCATCGCGGCCCTTATAACGGCGTGCTGCGCCTTCACCTCGGCATGATCGTGCCGGAGGCCGAGCCGGACGAACTGGCGATCCGCGTCAAGGACCAGATCTGCCACTGGGAAGAAGGCAAGGTGCTGATTTTCGATGATGCCTATGAGCACGAGGCGTGGAATCATACCGACAAGACCCGCGTGGTGCTGTTCGTCGATTTCGTCAAGCCGACGCGTTTTCCGGCGAAATTCGTCAACTGGCTGCTGATGCATATGGCGATCTTCACGCCGTTCATCCGCGAAGGCCTCGACAACCACAAGGACTGGGAAAAGAAGTTCTACGCCGAGGCCGAGGCGCTTCGAAACCGGCCGTAATGCGCTTCTGACAGACGGTCTTCCACCCCACATACGTCAAATGACGTATGTGGGGTTTTCTTTGCCTCAACGATAGTTGGCGCAGGCGTTCGTTTTCGGGCGCCGCGATTTCCAGACGCCATTCAGGCGATAATCCGTTGAGGGGAAATAAGATGAAATTCAAAAAGGGACTGACCGGCGCGGCGCTTATGGCGGCGCTGACGGTATCGACCGCAACCGCTGCTCTCGCGCAGGAAGACACGATCAAGGTCGGCATCCTGCACTCGCTGTCCGGCACGATGGCGATTTCGGAGACGACGCTGAAAGACGCCATGCTGATGCTCATCGAAGAGCAAAACGAAAAGGGCGGTCTTCTCGGCAAGCAGCTTGAGCCTGTCGTCGTCGACCCGGCCTCCGACTGGCCGCTTTTTGCCGAAAAGGCGCGTGAGCTGATCGAAGGCGATGGCGTATCGGCTGTCTTCGGCTGCTGGACCTCCGTTTCGCGCAAATCGGTTCTGCCGGTGTTCGAGGAACTCGACAACATCCTGTTCTATCCCGTCCAGTATGAGGGCGAGGAAAGCCAGCGCAACGTGTTCTACACCGGTGCCGCACCGAACCAGCAGGCCATTCCCGCCGTCGATTACCTGATGGAGAACGAAGGCGTCGAGCGCTGGGTTCTGGCCGGTACCGACTATGTCTATCCGCGCACGACCAACAAGATCCTCGAAGCCTATCTGAAGGATCACGGCGTTGCCGATGAAGACATCATGATCAACTATACGCCGTTCGGTTTCTCCGACTGGCAGACGATCGTCTCCGACGTCAAGAATTTCGGCTCCGAAGGCAAGAAGACCGCCGTCGTCTCCACCATCAACGGTGATGCCAACGTGCCGTTCTACAAGGAACTGGCCAATCAGGGCATTTCCGCTTCCGATATTCCGGTCGTTGCCTTCTCCGTTGGCGAAGAAGAGCTTGCCGGTCTCGATACCGGTCCGCTGGTCGGCCATCTGGCGGCCTGGAACTACTTCGAATCGGTCGATACCGATGCGAACTATGACTTCATCGACGCATGGCATGCCTATACCGGCGACGATGCCCGCGTGACCAACGACCCGATGGAAGCCCATTACATCGGCTTCAACATGTGGGTGAAGGCCGTTGAAAAGGCCGGCACCACCGATCCGGATGCCGTGATCGACGCCATGGTCGGCATTTCCGTTCCCAACCTTTCGGGCGGCTACTCCGCGATGATGCCGAACCACCACATCACTAAGCCGGTTCTGATCGGTGAAATCCAGGATGATGGTCAGTTCGACATCGTTTACGAAACGCCCGGCCTGGTCGCAGGCGATGCGTGGTCCGATTACCTGCCCGACTCCAAGAACCTGATTGCCGACTGGCGCGCTCCGATGTCGTGCGGCAACTTCAACACCGAGACCGGTCAGTGCGGCGGTATGGCTGCCGAGTAATCCGACGACGTCATTGTCAGGCGCGGTTCTGCCGCGCCTGATGAACAGGGGGGTGGCCGTTACGGGCCACCAAAATCGGGGGCGCACATGTCATCTCTTTCTCGCATGCGCTATTTAAGAGCCTTTATTCTTTCACTTATTGTTTTTCTGACATGTGCGCCGCTTTCCCTGAAAGCCGCCGACGACCTGCAGGGCATGATTGACGGCTTTGCAACGGCGCGGAATTTTTCCGAAACGGAAGAGCAGGTCAACAAACTCGCAGCCACCGGCGATGTTGCCGTGGTGCCGGCGCTGAAATCGCTTGCCGCCGGCGATCTCTATTACCGCGAGGATGACGGCAAGGTTTTCATGACGGCCGATGCCAGTTCGCGGCGCAATCTTCTGCTGATCGACCCGCTGACCGGCGAACAGGTGGGGGAAGCCTCCAAGCGCGATCTGGAAAAGGTCGGGGTCAACAATAATCTCCGCCGCGCAATCGATGCCGCCCTTGCCGGTCTGACGCTTGGAAGCCCCGACCGCAATATCCGGCTTTCAGCTGCACACGAACTCATGAACGCCCCGAGCGAGGACAATCTCGCCCTCATCGAGCAGGCGCTGGAGCGGGAAGAAGACGGCGAGGTCAAATCGGCGCTTTCCCAGGCGCGTGCCGTCTCCATTCTCAATTCCAATGCCGGGATAGAAGCGAAAACCGAGGCGATTGACGATATCGCCGCAATCGGCGGGCGCGAGGCGATTTCCATTCTGCTTTCCGCGCGCGGCAGTCTCGAACCCGAACTTCAGGCCGATATCGATGCCGCGCAGGCAAAGATCGAAAAGCGGCTGGCCTTCTGGGATGCCGGCCAGAATGTCTGGTACGGCCTTTCGCTCGGCTCCGTCCTGCTGCTTGCCGCCATCGGTCTTGCTATCACCTTCGGGGTGATGGGGGTCATCAACATGGCCCATGGCGAGATGGTAATGATCGGCGCCTACTGCACCTTCATGGTGCAGGAGGTGATCCGTAATTCCTATCCGGATCTCTTCGGTTGGTCGCTGGCCATCGCCCTTCCGGTCGCCTTTATCGTCACCGGCGCTGTCGGTCTTGTCATCGAACGCGGCGTCATCCGCTTTCTCTACGGCCGTCCGCTGGAAACGCTGCTGGCCACCTGGGGCGTGTCGCTGATCCTTCAACAAACGATCCGCACCATTTTCGGCCCCACCAACCGCGAGGTCGGCAATCCGGCGTGGATGTCGGGGTCGTTCGACCTCGGCGGGCTGGTGATCACGTGGTCGCGTTTGTGGATCATCGTCTTTGCGCTTGCGGTTTTCGCCGGGCTTCTCGTGCTGATGAAACGCTCCGCCTTCGGCCTGCAGATGCGCGCCGTCACGCAGAACCGGCGCATGGCCGCGTCCATGGGCATCCGCACGCCATGGGTCGATGCCTTCACCTTTGCACTCGGTTCGGGCGTTGCCGGTCTGGCAGGTGTCGCGCTTTCGCAGATCGACAATGTCTCGCCCAATCTCGGCCAGTCCTACATTATCGACAGTTTCATGGTCGTGGTCTTCGGCGGTGTCGGCAATCTGTGGGGCACCTTCGTCGGCGCGTTTTCGCTCGGCATCCTCAACAAGTTTCTCGAGCCCTATGCCGGCGCCGTTCTCGGCAAGATCCTGGTGCTCGTCTTCATCATCCTGTTCATCCAGAAACGGCCGCGCGGTCTGTTCGCACTCAAGGGAAGGGCGGTTGAATCATGATTACGGCCTATCTCCTGCGCTCTCTCGACCGCAAGGTTCTCATCGCCATCGCCGTGCTGTTCGCAGCAGCACTTCTGGTGCCCTTTCTCAATCTCTTTGTGCCGGCAGGAAGCCCGTTTCACCTGCCGACCTATATGGTCTCGCTGTTCGGCAAATATCTCTGCTATGCGCTGCTGGCGCTCTCGCTCGATCTCGTCTGGGGCTTTTGCGGCATTCTCTCGCTCGGTCACGGCGCGTTCTTCGCGCTCGGTGGCTATGCGATGGGCATGTATCTGATGCGCCAGATCGGTTCACGCGGCGTCTATGGCGACCCGGTCCTGCCGGACTTCATGGTGTTCCTCAATTATCAGCACCTGCCGTGGTTCTGGCATGGCTTCGACATGTTCTGGTTCGCCATGCTGATGGTGCTGGTCGTGCCGGGCCTGCTGGCCTTCGTCTTCGGCTGGTTTGCCTTCCGCTCGCGCGTCAACGGCGTTTATCTTTCGATCATCACCCAGGCGATGACCTATGCGCTACTGCTCGCCTTCTTCCGCAACGATATGGGCTTCGGCGGCAATAACGGCCTGACCGATTTCAAGGATATTCTCGGCTTTTCCGTGCAGGCGGGGACAACCCGCGCTGCCCTGTTTGCGGCTTCCGCACTGTTTCTCGCCCTCGGGCTTTTCATCGCCTCGGCCATTGTCCGCTCCAAGGCCGGCAAGGTGCTGGTCGGCGTGCGCGATGCCGAAAGCCGGGTACGCTTCCTGGGCTACCGGGTGGAAAACTACAAGCTTTTCACCTTTGTTGTCTCGGCGATGATGGCGGGCGTGGCTGGCGCGCTCTACGTGCCGCAGGTCGGGATCATCAATCCGGGCGAATTCGCCCCTGCAAACTCCATCGAAGTCGTCATCTGGACGGCGGTCGGCGGACGCGCGACGCTGGTCGGCCCGATCATCGGCGCCATTCTTGTGAACGGCGGCAAGACGATATTCACCGGGCTTTTCCCCGCCTTCTGGCTGTTCGCGCTCGGCGGCCTGTTCGTCGCCGTCACGCTGCTCCTGCCGAAGGGCATTGTCGGAACGCTGGCCGGACGGTTCTCGCGGAAAAACACATCCGGCGGCGATGACGCGCTGTCGCGCAATGAACGCGCTGAGGAGGCTGAAGCCGGTATCGATACGGCGGCAACAGAAGGGGAGGCGGCACGATGAGCCCGCAGGAAAAACGCGCCAAGAGCCTTCTCTATCTCGACAATGTCTCGGTCTCGTTTGACGGGTTCAAGGCGCTCAACAGCCTGTCCTTCGTCATCGAGCCGGGAGAACTGCGCGCCGTCATCGGCCCGAACGGCGCGGGCAAGACCACGATGATGGACATCATCACCGGCAAAACCCGGCCGGATGAGGGCGAGGTGTTCTTCTCCGACACGATCGATCTCACTCGCCGCGACGAGGCCGATATCGCCCAGCTCGGCATTGGCCGCAAATTCCAGAAGCCAACCGTGTTCGAAAGCCATACGGTCTGGGACAATCTGGAACTGGCGCTCAACCGCAGGCGCGGGGTGTTTTCGACGCTGTTTTATCACCTGACCGGTGAAGACCGGACCCGCATCGAGGAAATCCTCGAAACCATCCGCATGACCGCCCGCAGGGACGAGCTTGCCGCCAACCTGTCGCACGGCCAGAAGCAGTGGCTGGAAATCGGCATGCTGCTGGCGCAGGAACCGAAACTGCTTCTGGTCGATGAACCCGTTGCCGGCATGACGGATGCCGAAACCGTCGAGACCGCGCGGCTTTTGCGCGAAATCGCCAAAACCCGCGCCGTCGTCGTCGTTGAACACGATATGGGCTTCGTCCGCGACCTCGGCGTCAAGGTCACCTGCCTCGCCGAAGGCTCCGTGCTTGCCGAAGGATCGATCGATTTTGTGTCGAATGACCCCAAGGTCATCGAGAATTATCTGGGGCGGTGAGGGAAAACCATGCTGACCATTGAAAACGTCAATCTGCATTATGGCGCGGCGCAGGCGTTGCGTGATGTCTCGCTTGAGGCTGAAATGGGCAAGATTACCTGTGTTCTCGGGCGCAATGGCGTGGGCAAGTCGTCGCTGCTCAGGGCGGTGACCGGGCAGCATCCGATTTCCGGCGGCACCATTGCCTTTCAGGGCGAGAAGCTTGACGGGCTGGCGCCCTATGCCCGGGCAAAACGCGGTGTTGGCTATGTGCCGCAGGGGCGCGAAATCTTTCCGCTTTTGACGGTGAAGGAAAATCTGGAGACCGGTTTTGCGCCGCTGAAGGCCGGCGACCGCAGCATTCCCGACGATATTTTCAGCCTGTTTCCGGTGCTGCAGACCATGCTGTCGCGCCGCGGCGGCGATTTGTCCGGCGGCCAGCAGCAGCAACTGGCCATCGGCCGGGCCATGGTGACGCGCCCGCAGATTCTGGTGCTGGACGAACCGACCGAGGGCATTCAGCCGTCGATTATCAAGGATATCGGCCGCGCCATCCGTTACCTGCGCGATTCCACCGGCATGGCCATTCTTCTGGTCGAGCAGTATCTCGATTTCTGCCGCGAACTGGCCGACAAGGTCTATATCATGGACCGTGGCGTCATCGTTCATGAAGGTCCGGCCGAAACGCTCGATACCGAGGACGCGCGCCGGCATCTGACGGTGTGATGCTTCCGCACGCAGACTGCGAAGTTTTTGTGCGTCGGGCAGCACTGCCGTTTTCGCCTGACATTGTTGTGAATGCCGTCTTGCCTTTCGGCGTCGCAGAACGGACATTAAAACGAACCGGCATTGTCCGTGCGGCATGAAACTTGCTTTGACCCTTTTGACAGAATGATTAAAGAAAAAGGGAACGCCATGAGCGGCGCAGAAAAAGACGGCAGGGTCAAAGCCGGAGCGAGGGCGGAGTGGTGCTGTTAATGCCAGGCAGAACCGCGCGGCCACAGCGTACATTCGGACGGGGACAGGTGACAGCCAAGGCACTGGCCGGCCGGACCCGTCTCGATGAGTTCTATCAGGAGGGCGCGGCCAAGATCCGCATTCCCGAGAGCTTCGACGGCGCGATGGAAGCCGTTCTGATCAACACGTCCGGCGGGCTGACCGGCGGCGACCGGCTGCAATGGGTGATGGACGCCGAGGCCGGAACGGCGCTGACCGTGACCACGCAGGCCTGCGAGAAAATCTACAAGTCGGATGAAGGTCCGGCGATGATCGATACCGAATTGCGGGTTGGTGACAATGCCCGGCTCGACTGGCTGCCGCAGGAAACCATCCTGTTCGACAATGCCTCGCTTAATCGCAGGCTGGATGTCGATCTGGCGGAAAATGCCGAATTTCTGGCCATCGAGGCGGTGCTTCTGGGCCGCAAGGCGATGGGCGAGGCGGTGCAATACGGCCAGTTCCGCGACCGCTGGCGGGTGCGCCGGGAAGGCACGCTGATCCATGC
The DNA here is from genome assembly GCF_963677965.2 of uncultured Martelella sp. NCBI lineage: Bacteria > Pseudomonadati > Pseudomonadota > Alphaproteobacteria > Hyphomicrobiales > Aurantimonadaceae > Martelella > uncultured Martelella sp. The sequence continues at coordinate 517,488 of NZ_CAXXFM010000001.1, read as the reverse complement.
CGAAGATGTGCGCATGACCGGCGATATCGAAAACCTTGTGGCGCAGACGGCGGTGCTCGGTGGCGATGTTGCGTTTGCGACCCTGCTTTACTGCGGCCCGCGCGCAGAAGCGCTGATGCCAAAGGTGCGGGCAGCGCTTGGCGAAGCGGCGGGCGGCGCCAGCGAGTGGAGCGGCAAGCTGGTCGCCCGGATTGTCGCGCCCGACGGCTATCATTTGCGAAAAAGCCTGATTCCGGCACTAAAGGTCTTGCGGGACGGCCAAAATCTGCCGAAAGTCTGGCATCTTTGAAATACCGAGCGATAAGCAAGAAACGAGAGTGACGCATGAACCTGACGCCGCGTGAAAAGGACAAACTCATGGTTTCCATGGCCGCCATGGTGGCGCGCCGCAGGCTGGAGCGGGGCGTCAAGCTCAACTGGCCGGAAGCCATCGCGCTGATTACCGATTATGTGGTGGAAGGCGCGCGCGACGGCCGCCCCGTGGCCGAACTGATGGAGGCCGGCGCCCATGTGCTGACCCGCGATCAGGTGATGGAAGGCGTGCCGGAAATGATTCACGACGTGCAGGTGGAAGCAACCTTCCCCGACGGCACCAAGCTGGTGACCGTACACGAGCCGATCAGGTGAGGAGAGCGAAGATGATACCCGGTGAAATGATCCCCGCCGAAGGCGAAATCGAAATCAATGCCGGTCTTGAGACCGTGACGCTGACCGTTTCCAATACCGGCGACCGTCCGGTGCAGGTGGGCAGCCACTACCATTTCTTCGAGACCAATCCCGGCCTGTCCTTCGAGCGTGAAAAGGCGCGCGGCATGCGGCTTGATATTCCCGCCGGCACGGCGGTACGTTTCGAGCCCGGCCAGACCCGCGATGTCACGCTGGTGCCGTTTGCTGGCAACCGCAATGTCTACGGTTTCCGCCAGGAAGTCATGGGCAAGCTCTAGAGCCTGAAATTGCCGGTCCCGCGCGGCTTTCGGCGCGGATCAAGTCAAATTGTGTTCATGGGGAGTGATCCATGCCCTTTAAAATGTCCCGCCAGTCCTATGCCTCGATGTTCGGCCCGACCACCGGCGACAAGATGCGTCTTGCCGATACCGAACTGTTTGTCGAGGTGGAGAAGGACTTCACCCATTACGGTGACGAGATCAAGTTCGGCGGCGGCAAGGTGATCCGCGACGGCATGGGCCAGAGCCAGGCAACGCGCGCCGAAGGCGCGGTCGACACGGTGATCACCAATGCGCTGATCATCGACCATTGGGGCATCGTCAAGGCCGATATCGGGCTGAAGGACGGGCGCATCGCCGGCATCGGCAAGGCCGGCAATCCGGACACGCAGGCCGGCGTCGATATCATCGTCGGTCCCGGAACCGAGTCGATTTCCGCCGAAGGCAAGATCGTCACTGCCGGTGGCATGGATGCTCATATCCACTTCATCTGCCCGCAGCAGATCGAGGAAGCGCTGATGGCGGGGCTGACCTGCATGCTCGGCGGCGGCACGGGGCCTGCCTACGGTACCTTTGCCACCACCTGCACGCCCGGTCCCTGGCATATCGGCCGGATGATCGAGGCTGCCGATGCCTTCCCGATGAACCTGGCCTTCGCCGGCAAGGGCAATGCCTCGCTGCCCGGCGCGCTGGAAGAACAGGTGCTCGGCGGCGCTTGTGCGCTGAAACTGCATGAGGACTGGGGCACGACGCCGGCTGCCATCGACAACTGCCTGTCGGTTGCCGATAAATACGACGTTCAGGTGATGATCCACACAGATACGCTGAACGAGAGCGGTTTCGTGGAAGACACGGTCGCCGCCTTCAAGGGCCGCACCATCCATGCCTTCCACACCGAAGGGGCAGGCGGCGGTCACGCGCCGGACATCATCAAGATCTGCGGCCAGTCGAATGTCATTCCGTCATCGACCAATCCGACCCGGCCCTATACCGTCAACACCATTGCCGAACATCTCGACATGCTGATGGTCTGCCATCACCTGTCGCCGTCCATTCCCGAGGATATCGCCTTTGCCGAAAGCCGTATCCGCAAGGAAACGATCGCGGCGGAAGACATTCTGCATGACATCGGCGCGTTCTCGATCATTTCCTCGGACAGCCAGGCCATGGGCCGCGTCGGCGAAGTGATCATCCGCACATGGCAGACCGCCGACAAGATGAAGCGCCAGCGCGGCCGCCTGCCGGAAGAAAATGGCGAAAACGATAATTACCGGGTGAAGCGCTACATCGCCAAATACACGATCAACCCGGCCATTGCCCACGGTCTCAGCCACGAGATCGGCTCGGTCGAGGTCGGCAAGCGCGCCGATCTGGTGATGTGGGATCCCGCACTTTTCGGCGTCAAACCGGAAATGATCATCATGGGCGGCACCATTGCGGCGGCCCAGATGGGCGACCCGAACGCCTCCATCCCGACCCCGCAGCCGATGCATTACCGTCCGATGTTTGGCTCATTTGGCAAGTCGCGCACCAATTCCTCCGTCACCTTCGTCTCCGAAGCCTCGCTGGATACCGGCATTGCCCACAAGCTTGGCGTTGCCAAGCAGCTTCTGCCGGTGAAGAACACGCGCGGCGGCATTTCCAAGGCGTCGATGGTGCACAACAGCGCCACGCCGGAAATCTCTGTCGATCCGGAAACCTATGAAGTGCGCGCCGATGGCGAGGTGCTGACATGCGAACCGGCAGAGGTGTTGCCGATGGCGCAGCGGTATTTCCTGTTCTGACCACAAATTCCGGTGAAGTCGGGATAACAAGCTTTCATGAATCGGAAGGCTTTTCCGGCTTCACCTTTTGGTGGGCCTTGGCCACTATGGCGCCTGGTTTTGATAGCTGGGGCGACGGTCATGACAGTGAGAGTCTTGCGGGCAGAGGATGCGCCCGCGCTCGTTTCCTTCCTTTCCGACTATGCCGAAAGCAGCATGTTCCTGCTTTCCAACATGGCGCGTGCCGGTATCGGTAATCCGGATGTGCCCTATGGCGGTGAATACTGGGCTGCATTTGATGACGGGGAGAAAATCGCCGGTGTCGCTGCCCATTATTGGAACGGCAATATTATGGTGCAGGCGCCGCAAGCCGATTATTGTCAGCGTCTCGCCAGCCACCTGCGCATGAATATCAAGCGACCGGTTGCCGGCGTTCTCGGGCCTGACGAACAGGTTCGGGCGCTGCTTGAGGCGTTTCGGCTCGAGGCGGCGGAATATACGCTCAATGTTGCCGAAAACCTGTTTTCTCTGTCACGCGAAACCTATCTGCCTGCTGGCCCCTCCGACCCGCATCTGACAATGGTGCATTGGGCCGATGTCGATGCCGAAATTCTGCGGTCGTGGCTGCTGGCCTATCGCAAGGAAGCGCTTGGAGAGGACCCGACAGAGGTGGTGGAAGCCGCCGTTTCGGACGATCTCGCCAACGCCCGCGACTTCGACCGGTTCGTTCTTCTTCTCGACGGCGTTCCCGTCTGTCTGGCCGGGTTCAATGCGCGCTATGAGGATATGGTTCAGGTCGGGCCGGTATGGACGCCGCCGGAGGGCCGCCGACGCGGATATGCTCGTTATCTTCTTGGCCGGATGCTTGAACGGGCTTTTGAAGAGGGCGTAGGCAGGTCTATCCTGTTCACGGGAACCTTTCATGCCGCGCGTGCCTATCGGGCGCTGGGTTTTGCGCTGGTGGGCGACTATCGGCTGGCCATTTTGAGCGCGCCTGTGTCTGTTGGTTAAACATATTCATTCCGTTGTGCCGTCTACCATCTTTGGTGCGCTCGTTTGCCGCAGACCTCTACCTTGAAATCGCTATTCGTAATCGCGACATGCCATACGAACGGGAGATAGGGTGAGCTATGCACTGAGCGCATAAGAGCTATTACATTAGAATTATTCTAGTGTTTTCACTTTATTCCTGATTGAAAATTGTTAGAATTCGCCAACAGTTTTTCGAAGAAATCCTCCCGGATTTGAACCAAGGAGATGTAGAGATGAACGGTCGCACAGTTCCGAACGTTACCTTTCACACGCGTGTTCGCGATGAAAGCATTGAAGGCCCGAACCCCTTCCGTTGGGAAGACAAGACCTCGGATGATTATTTCAAGGGCAAGCGCGTTGTTCTGTTCTCGCTGCCGGGCGCTTTCACGCCGACCTGCTCGACCTATCAGCTCCCCGATTTTGAAAAACTGTTCCCCGAGTTTCAGGCTCAGGGCATTGATGACATCTACTGCATGTCGGTCAATGATGCGTTTGTCATGAACGCGTGGGCCAAGGGCCAGAACCTGCAGCACGTCAAGGTCATTCCGGACGGCTCGGGTGAGTTCACCCGCAAGATGGGCATGCTGGTCAACAAGGATAATCTCGGCTTCGGCATGCGCTCCTGGCGCTATGCCGCCATCATCAACGATGGCGTTGTCGAAAAGTGGTTCGAGGAAGAAGGCTTCTCCGACCTGTGCGAAACGGACCCCTACGGTGTTTCCGCGCCGCAGAACATCCTGGAAAGCCTCAAGGGCGAAGCCAAGGCTGCCTGAGGTTCTTGCCTGTAATTGATCAGAAGACTGCCGGTGGCGATGACTTTTGAGTTGTCGCCACTTTTTTTGTATCGGCAAAAAATACCGGATATTTTCTATCCGGTGATGTTTCCTGGAAAAAGCATGTTGTTTCCCGAGGGGGAATAGCGCCCGCGCGCAGTAATTTCTAAAGCCTGGACGGGGGTGTGTCGTGCCAGTTGTGACGGATACCGGCGCGCCAGGGCTCGCCGTAAAAATCGTCAAGCGTCTGTAGTATCTGATTTACCAGATCAGACCGTATGCTGTAGTAGATAGTCTGTGCTTCGCGCCTTGTGTTCACGATCTTTTCTTGACGGAGCCTTGAAAGATGCTGTGAAATAGCGGACTGACTCAATCCGATCTTCCGAACGAGTAGCCCGACAGGCATTTCATGCTCTGCCAGAAGACACAGGATCTGAAGTCTTTTCGGATTGGCCATGGCAGAAAGCAGATTGGCCGGGGCGGGTAGGGGTTCCAAAACAGTTTCCATTTTTCACCCTCATCGGCTATGTCGTGACGGAGACGATTGCTTACAGCCTGCCGTGGAGTTCAGGAGGGCCCTATCTGAGGAAAATACAAGTAGTTTCATCGATCGGTGTGCTGCCGTGAGGGGTAGGGCAAAATCCAGAACGATATTTCGCAAAGCGTTCTTCATAGAAGATTTTCTCCCGAAATCATCTATATTTTCTACCTTTGAAGTCCGGGTAGAGATAATTGATATTGTCCAAATTCAGGTAAGCTGGAACCATCATTTACTTAAGGCAAACAGGAGAAAATCGCTCCGGATACCATGGATGTACTGATCTGTTGATCAGAATAACTGTGGTTATCGCTGTGAGCAGAATGACTCTGTATGCGATAAACACCGCGCTCAAAACCAGTGCGTTGAGCACCAGGAGGGCGCCAATACATATAAACACCGGCACCCAGTCGTTTTGACAATAACGTGACCGGATCGCCAAATGTGAGCCCTGATCGAGGGAAAATCGCGGTTAGGGCAGATAGTGTTCTGGCCTGATACTGTTCCTTTCGGCCGACTTTTTGGAGAATGACACCTCTGATTGTGTTTCGCATTTTGTTGCTCGAACCATAGCAAAAAAATTCCAAATGTAAAGATGTATATTTCAACAAGGTAGTGATTTTCGCCCAATGGATACGCGAAGCTTTCACAAGCGTCTAAAAGAAGCTGCTGACGAGATTGGTGGGCTGAACCGTCTCTCAACTGAAATCGGCGTTTCCCGCCGGACAGTCGGCGGCTGGGTCAGCGGAGAGACGGAGCCGAAGGTGAGCGCGTGTATTGCGATATCGGATCTCACCGGCGTTTCTGTCGAGTGGCTTTTACGCGGCAAGGGGCAGAAATTTGAACATGAGAACGACAAGAAGTCCTATAAAATAAACAAGCCAGTTCAGTGGCTTATAGATGAAACGGCGTTTGTTTTGTTGAGTATGCGTCTGCTTGGGGTCGTCGATCACGAGATCGATTCCAACACCAGGATTGTGTTGGAGGAGATATTCAGAGGCTATGGATTTTTGGCCGAAAATTGTGATCTGGGAGATCTCGATGAAGTCGAGCTGCATATCCGCATCGTTGAGCATCGACTGAAGAAGCGGCTGCGCAACGGGCTTTAGTGCGAAAGCGGTTTTCAGATGCTTGGGACGGGCCCTGCCGGGGTGATTCAGGTATGGCTATATAATGCCATATCTGGCAACAAAGTGAAACACAACACTCTTTAAGGTTGCTTTCATCGCGGGTGGTGTGCTGAAAAATATCGGTTAAGTTGCTGAAATATTTATATTAAAAGTAAGTATGTACTATCGCTGTTATTGCTGACCTCTCATGGTTGCATGACAAAGTCAACAATTGTTGTTGGCTGATTGGTGAAAATTGAAGGGACTGTCAGCGTTGACCCCTTTACGGGCGCCGATAACAGGAGCGCCGGGAAGGTGCCTCGTGGCTTTCCGCGCTATTCAAAAACAATCCGCGGAAAATAGAACGACACCACCCAGTTGGGAGCGTCGACGATCTCGCTGATCTTCAGGTCGCCGCAGACCGAGCAGAGCATGTAGGCGTCGACGGGATCGAGGTTGCGGGTTTTTGCCAGAAGCTCGATCATGTTGGACACGGCAGCGCGTGCAGCTTCCATCAGGTCAGGGCCGATGCCGGTGGTCACCTCGTAGCCCGCACCGTCGAGGTGGCGCGCGATCGGGCCGGGCGTGGTGAAATACGGCGTCTTCGGCGCGGCCTCACGCACCACCTCGACCGTGACGGAGACATCCATGGCGCTTTCGATTGCGGTGCCGCAGACCTCACCATCGCCCTGGGCGGCGTGAGTGTCACCGATGGACAGCAGCGCCCCCTCGACCTCGACCGGAAGATAGAGCGTGGTGCCGGCGGCAATGTCACGGATATCCATATTGCCGCCGACCCGGCGCGGCGGGATGACCGAATGATGGCCGGGGTCGGTCATGGCCACGCCGATGGTCCCGATGAAGGGGCGCAGCGGAATGCGCGCCAGAGGGCTGAAAACGGCGGGTGTGGCAATGTCGGTTTCATAGTCCCAGAGCTTCAGTCTCGGCTCGGAAAACTGGTCGGCAAGCAGGCCAAAGCCGGGAATGATCGCCGTCCAGCCGAAACCGGAGGGGGCGAATTCGTTGATGGTGACCTTCAGCGCATCGCCGGGCTTTGCGCCTTCCACATAAAGCGGTCCCGTCAGCGGGTTGGCCTTGCCGGGCTCCGCCGTCAGGATATCGGCTGCTGTGCTCGCCGGACCATAATGCCCGTTGCCGGCATCCCGGCAGGAAAATGCGATGGTTTCGCCGGAGCGGGCGACGAGAACAGGTTCGATCGACCGGTCCCAGCCGAGATGGCCCTGGTGGTCATGGATCGTATGTGCGCATTTCATGCTTGTTCCCCTTTCGGGACGGTTTATGGCTCGATACCGGAGCGCACCGCGTTGAGGCGTGCGCGCTCAAGCATGTAAGCCTCAGCCTCCACCATATGTTCCGCCATGATGGTACGAGCCCTTTCGCTGTCTTTCGCACGGATCGCCTTGATCAGCTCGATCTGATAGAAAATGCCGGTTTCGCGCAGGCCCGGATTGGGCTCCTCATAGATCGCGCGGCAGGCGGGCAGATCGCGCAGGAGGTTCAGGAGCAGGCCGCAGGTAAAGCCCAGAACCGGGTTTTGCGCGTGGCGGGCCAGTTCGGCGTGAAAGTCCAGTTCGGCAAGCCGCTGGACATATTCTTCCTCGGCCGTCTCGGCCTGGCCTTCATAAAGCCTGATCTTGTCCTGTAGGGTCTTGATGGCAGCGGCGGGAAAATGACGCGCCGCATCGGCGGCAAGCTGCGGTTCCAGCGTCTTGCGCAAGGCATAGATATCGGCAATCGAGGGCGGCGCCTGCAAAAACAGGCTGGTCACCGTCTGGATCGCTTCGGCAGGCTGCACGGCGCGGATGAAAATGCCGCCGCCCGGTCCTGTCTTTGAGGCGATCAGCCCCTGGAATTCGAGGATTTTCAGGGCCTCACGCACCGTGCCGCGGGACGCACGCAAGGCATCCGGCCCGAGCCATTCGGCGGGCATGCGATCGCCGGGTTTTAGGTCCGCATCGATCATGCGTTCGCGCAGCATGTCGGCGATCATGTCGGGGCGTTTGCGCTTTTTCTCCGCAAAGGGCGGGCCGAAGGCCTGCCGGCTTTCAAGACTTGTGTTGCTCATGCCGTTCTTTTCGTCATCGGGTGGAAACAGGCGGCTTTGTGGCCTGCTTTCCCCATCGCCTCGTCAATCGGCGGAACGGAGCGCTGACATTGCTCCGTTCCGTTCTGACATCGGGCGAAAAACGCGCAGCCCGGCGGCGGATTATAGGGATCGGGCAGTTCGGCTTCGCGATCTCCGCCGGAAACAGCCTTTCTGCCGGGGGCCGGGGCGGAATTCAACAACAGATGGGTATAGGGATGGAGCGCGCCGGAAAACACCTGATCGCGTGTGCCGAGCTCGACAATGCGCCCGAAATACATCACCGCCACCCGGTCGGAAATCGACTCGACCACCGAAAGATCGTGGGAGATGAACAGATAGGTGAGGCCGAAACGGGCCTTGAGGTCGTCGAGAATATTCAGCACCTGCGCCTGCACCGAGACATCGAGCGCGGAAACCGGCTCGTCGAGCACGATCACTTCCGGGTTTGCGGCAAGCGCGCGGGCAATGCCAATGCGCTGGGCCTGACCGCCGGAAAATTCGTGCGGATAGCGGTCGAGGAACTCCGGCGCCAGATTGACCGCGTTCATCAGTTCTTCAAGCCGTTTTGCCCGCTCGGCCTTGTTCAGCTTCAGCAGGTGGATGAGCGGGGCTTCCAGAATGGTGCGGATTTTTTTCCTGGGATTGAGCGAGGAGACCGGGTCCTGAAACACATATTGCACCTGGCGGGCCAGTTGCCGCGGGTTCTTGCGCGCTTCTTCCGCAAGGTCCTTGCCCTCGAATGTGATCGTGCCGCCCGTCGGCACATCAAGGCCGGAGAGGATGCGGGCGAGCGTCGACTTGCCGCAGCCCGATTCGCCGACAATGCCGAGCGTTTCGCCCTTCTTCACATCGATGGTGACGTCCTGCACCGCATGGACGGCGGGAAGCGGCCTGCCGAACAGCGTCTTGCCGCCGCCAAATGTCCGCGCGGCGCGATCGACGGCGATCAATACATCCTCAGCCATCGGCGTTCTCCCTGTTCAGCGGATGCAGGCAGCGCACACCGCGCTCCTCGCCAAGTTCGGTCATGGCGATATCGCCGCTGCGACAGTCGTCCTGAACGAAGGGACAGCGGTCGGCAAAGGCGCAGCCTTCCGGCAGATTGTTGACCACCGGCGGACGGCCCTCGATGGCGTCCAGGCGGCGGTCCGGTTCGCCGAGCACGGGCACGCACTCGATCAGCTTGGCCGTATAGGGATGGGCGGGGCGTTCGAGGATTTCCTCGGTCGTCCCGGTTTCCACGATCCGTCCGGCATACATCACAGCCACCCGGTCGCAGATGGCCGACACCACGCCGAAATCATGGGTGATGAACAGGATCGCGGTGTTTCTCTCCTTGCGCAGCCCGTTCATCAGTTCGAGGATCTGCGCCTGCACGGTCACGTCAAGCGCGGTTGTCGGCTCGTCGGCGATGATCACCTTGGCATCGTTGGCCAGTGCCATGGCAATCGAGATGCGCTGCCGCATGCCGCCGGAAAGCTCGTGCGGAAAGGCCTTCAGCCGCTCTGCCGCATTGGGAATGCGCACCGATTCCAGAAGGTCCGCCGCCTTTTCGCGCGCCTTCTGTTTCGAGAGCGGCTGGTGGGATTGAATGGCCTCGATTAGCTGATCGCCGACGGTAAAAAGCGGGTGCAGGGTGGACAGCGGGTCCTGAAACACGTGGGAGACATCGCCGCCGCGCAATTGCCGGATGCGTTCATCGCTTGCGGCAAACAGGTCCTCATTGTCGAGCCATGCCGCACCGCCGGCAATGCGTCCGGGCGGGGTCGGCACCAGCCCCATCAGCGACATGGCGGTCACCGATTTTCCGGAGCCGGATTCGCCGACAAGGCCGACGCATTCGCCCTGCCGCATGTGGAGATCGACCCCGCCGACCGCCCTGTAGATGCTGCCGCCGACATGGAATTCGGTGCGCATGGCCTGAATGTCCAGCACCGTTTCCGGCCTCTGGCCCCGGTCCGGCACGCTCTCGCGCTTTACCGCCGTGCGGGCGCCGGGACGTGCCAGCGCGCCGGATTTCAGCCGGGGGTCGAGCACATCGCGAATGCCGTCACCGAGAAGATTGATGCTCATGACAAGGGCGAAGATCATCAGGCCCGGCACCATGGAGACATAGGCATCGGTGAACAGCACCTTGCGGCCATCGCCGAGCATCGAACCAAGATCGGCTTGCGGCGGCTGGGCGCCGAGACCGAGGAAGGAAAGGCCGGCCGTTTCCAGGATCATCCATCCGATCGTGGTCGACATGGTGATGATGATCACCGGCAGCACATTCGGCAGCACCTCGCCGAACAGAATGGCAAAATGCGATTTGCCGGAAAGCCGTGCGGCATCGACAAACTCACGGCGTGAAAGCCCGAGCGTCATGCCGCGAATGTTCCGCGCAAAGAAGGGGATATTGACGATGGCGATGGCATAAAGTGCGTTCAAGAGGCCGGGGCCAAGCACGGCGACGATGGCCAGCGCCAGCAGGATATAGGGGAAGGCCATCACCATATCGATGCCGCGCATCAGGATGTTGTCGGTGCGCCCGCCCGCATACCCCGCCACAAGCCCGATCAGCGAGCCGAAAAAGGCGGCGATCAGCGTTGCCGAAACGCCGACGGCGAGGCTGACGCGGGTGCCCCAGATGAGGCGCGACAGCAGGTCGCGGCCAAGCGAATCGGTGCCGAGCAGATGGCCTTCGGTGAGCGGCGGCGACAGGCGCACGGACGGGTCCGTCACATTCGGCGGCTGCAGCGGCAGCAAGGGGGCCGCCAGCGCGATGACGATGATGACGGCAAGAATGATCAGCCCGCCGGTCGCCAGCGTGTTGTTGAACAGAAGCTTGAGCGCGCTCGGGCGGCCGCTTTTCTTTGCCGGCCTGGCCGGGGCGGTGCTTGCGGTGGCATCGGTCATCAGCGCAACCTCGGATCAAGCATGGTCTGGACGACGTCGGCGACCAGATTGAACAGCACATAGGCAGCTGCGACGATCAGAACCCCGCCCTGAACCGTCAGCAGGTCACGGGTGGAAATGGCGGTCACCAGCATCGAGCCGATGCCCGGCCACTGAAACACGGTTTCGATATAAACCGCGCCGCCGAGCACGAAACCGGCCTGAATGCCGAGCACGGGAATGACGGAGACGAGTGCGGCCTTGAAGGCATGGCGCATGATCACGCGGCGCTCCTTCAGGCCCTTGGCGCGGGCGGTGCGGATGTAATCCTGCCGCAGCACTTCCAGCATGGAGGTGCGCGTCAGCCGCGCGACCACGCCGGTGGCGACCACGGAAAGGGTGAAGGCTGGCAGGATCAAGTGCTTGAGCAGGTCAAGCGGACCGCCGCCGCCATAGATCGCATACATGCCGCTGGCCGGCAGCCATTGCAGCTTGACGGCAAACAGCAGGATCAGCAGCAGGCCAAGCCAGAAGGAAGGCACCGAAATGCCGATCAGCACAAAGAAGGTCACCAGCTTGTCGGTGGCGCCATACTGGCGCACCGCCGAAACGATGCCGGCCAGAAGGCCGAGGATGGAACAGAGCACCAGCGAGGTGCCGGCAAGGATCAGCGTGTTGCCGAAACGCTCAGTAATGATGTCGATGACCGGCCGGTTCTGGGTATAGGACCGGCCGAAATCGCCGTGGAGAATATTGCCGAGCCAGATGAAATATTGCTGCACCAGCGGTTTGTCGAGACCAAGCGCCTTGTTGATGCGTTCGACATTTTCCGGCGTGGCATAGGAGCCGAGGATTGCCGTTGCCGGATCGCCGGGGATCATCGCCATGATGGCGAAGACAATCACGGTCAGGCCCAGAAGGACCGGAATGACGGTCAGGAGCCGCCTGAGGATGTATTGTGCCATGGCGTGTTCTCCGTGGTGGCCATGTGATCAAGGGCAAACGGCGATTGCCGCAAAGCCCCCCAACCTTCTCGCCCCGGAGGGGAGAGATGTCGCGAAAGCGACGGTGAGGGGGGAGACTATCCCCTCGAACGTCCTCACGTTTTGATATGCTGCGCCACCCTCACTGCCCCTTTCGGGGCATCTCTCCCGCCAGCGGGAGAGAATATGGGGAGCAAGCCGTGCGGCCCCGCCACCGGGGCATCCCGCTCTCTGTCGTCACCCTCGGGCTTGACCCGAGGGGCTAAGCACGTACCAGCACGACCGGCGTTTCGGGGCAGAAAGGGTCAGAAAGAACTGTCTTGCTGACTGACCACGGACTCCGCTCGCGTGGAGAGGGGATTAGATCCTCGGGTCAAGCCCGAGGATGACGCAGAATGATGCGGGGCGGTCGAAAAAGGAAGCATGCACAGATGCCCAAACGACCACCCCGGCATCGTTCAATTCGGCTTCGCCACCTTCTGCAGCAGCAGGAAGAACGACGGCTGCAGCTTGAAGTTTTCGACGCTCGCCTTGGTCACGGCGTTCTGCTTCCAGTTGGCGACGAACACCCAAGGAGCGTCGTCATGGACGATGCCCTGCATCTGTTTGTAGAGTTCGGCGCGTTCGTCCTGATCCGTGGAGGTGCGGGCCTGCTCAAGCAGCTTGTCGACTTCCGGGTTGGAATAATAGCCGGAGTTGAAACCGCCCTTGTCGGGGAAGGCTTCGGAGCGCAGCGCCAGGAAGGGCAGGGTGTCCGGGTCGTTGGTCATCCATGCCATTTCCGCCATGTCGGCTTCGCCCGCAAGACCGGGGTTCACCTTGCCGAGGAAGGTGTTCCATTCATAGGTTTCGATCTTGACCGGCATGCCCACGGCTTCGAGATCAGCCTGGATCTGGGTGGCCATGGCCTGCGGCTCCAGCATGCCCGAACCGCCTTCGGTGACGTAGAAGGTCAGCTCCGAACCGTCATAACCGGCTTCCTCGAGAAGCGATTTGGCCTTTTCCGGGTCGTAAGGGTAGGGCGAAAGGCTGTCGTCATAGGCCCAGGCAAAAGCCGGCGGCGTCGGGCCTGCGGCGACTTCGGCCGTGCCCTGCAGGATGTCGTTGACGATCGCTTCCTTGTTGATCGCGTAATTGACGGCCTGGCGAACCTTCTTGTCGGTGAAGGCGCCGTCCTTCAGGTTGAGGATCAGGAACCAGAGATGGGGGCCGGCCTGTTCGTAGACCGTGTAATTGTCATTGCCGGTAAACTGCGAGAGCGAATCCGGGGGAACCTCCACCATCACATCAAGGCCGCCGGACATCATTTCGGCAACGCGGGTGTTGGCATCGGTGACGGGACGGAAGACCACGGCTTCAAGCGGCGGCGCGCCGTCCCAGTAATCGGCGTTTTTGGAGACAACGACCTTGGCGTTCGGATCCCACTCCTCGAACTTGAAGGCGCCGGTGCCGGAGGGATGGCGCCCGAAATCGGCGCCATATTCCTTCACCGCTTCCGGTGAAACGATCAGGCCGATCGGATAGGCGAGGTTGGAGAGGAACGGCGCATAGGGTTCAGACAGCGTGAATTTCACCGTCAGGTCATCGACGACTTGGATATTGTCCACCGCGGAGAAATTGAAGGACAGCGGAAACGGACCGGTGTCGTAATAGGGGTGGTTTTCGTCCAGCATGCGCTCGAAGTTGAACTTCACCGCTTCGGCGTTGAAGGGCGAGCCGTCGTGAAAGGTGACGCCCTCGCGCAGCTTGAACGTATAGGTCTTGCCGTCTTCGGAAATGTCCCAGCTTGTGGCAAGCGCCGGTTCGACCTCAAGCGTGCCGTCCTTGTAGCGCACCAGACCGTCATACATGTTCACCAGAATGCGGAAATCATTGACGGCGGTATCGACGGCGGGATCGAGCGATTTGGGCTCGGCAATCTGGCCGACGATCAGAACATTGGGCGGTGTTTGGGCAACGACCGGGGCCGCGAAAGCCAGCGATGCGGCGGCAAGGGCCGCGGCGAGAAGGCGTTTCATCTGTCGGTTCTCCTCTGTTGTTATTTGGTTAATTAATCATGAAGATTTTGTAATTGACAAGGATTGATCATAATAAATTGCAACCCGCACAACCGATTTCTGGAAATATATATTTCAGATCAGTTGCTTACGGGGTGTGAGGCAACCAAGCCGATTTTGATGAGAGCAGAGAATCGGCGAATTGTTCGCCTTAAAATTGTCCATAATCAGGATTTTCTACCGTCCGTCATAACGTCGTGCCCGCAATCGCGAGCATGGGGTTGTTTAGAGAAACGGAAGGCAGATGAACATGACCACGACAGATCTCAACCGTCGCCGGGTATTGCTCGGCGGCGCCATGGCCGCGGCCTTTACCGGACTAGCGCCGGTGATCGCCAATGCCAATATCGTGACATCCGACTATGCCGACAAAACGCTGACGATCGGCCTGTTCTCCGGGGACATTTCCACACTGGCGAGCAAAAAGGCCGTTCACCCGATGGTGCAGCAGTTCGCCAGGCTGGAGGAAGGAGAGGCCACCGCTGTCGGCGGCCTGCTGCTGGGCGCTGGCGCCGCCAAGCCCGAGCGCCCGAAAGAGTTTGCCCATACACTGGCCGAACTGAAGAAGATGGACCCCGGAACCAAGTTCGATCTGCTGTATGTCAAAAGCGAAATCGACGGTCATGAAGCCCTGCTGAAAATTCAAAAACAGCGCGTCAAGGAAGGCAAGACCGGAATGGATACGACGATTGCGACCATTCTCGTGCCCTTCATTGAATCGCACCTTGTCATGCTGCAGGCCGTGCGCAACAGCATGGCGACCTGATACCGAAGACCCGCGCGCATCATATGGGGCCTGATCGCTGGTCCCTGGTATCAGTATTGACGACTTCTGGGAGCGGAGCCGTGTCCGCCCTGCCGCCTGCATGTCACCGGAAGAGGAACCGTGACAACCAACGCATGGACGGCGGGGCGGGCATCTGTTTTTCAGCACTTTGTTTGCGGCTGACCGGAAATTATCATAATAAATTCCCGAAAGAGGAAGCCGTCATGCGGCGCAAAAGGGAGGCCGACTGCCATGAGCTGCAAACCGAAAATCAATTCCGACCGGCTCAGGGCACTCCTTGACGGCATCAACCGCTTCGGTGCGGGCGGGCCGGGCGAAGGCTACAACCGGCCCGGTTTTTCCGATGCCGATATGGCGGTCCGCGACTGGTTTGCAGGCGAGATGGAAAAGGACGGCCTTGCGGTGACCCGGGACGGCGCCAACTCGGTTTTCGGGCGGTTCGGCGATACCGGCGCACCGTCGGTGATGGTCGGATCGCATCTCGACACCGTTGTCGATGGCGGTGCATTCGACGGTTCACTCGGCGTTGCCGTTGCGCTTGAATGCGTGCGGGCGATGAAGGAGGCGGGCATTCAGCCCGCCGTGCCGGTCGAGGTCGTGGCAACGTCGGAGGAGGAGGGCCGGTTTGGCGGCATGCTCGGGTCTCAGGCCATGGCCGGGCTGGTGACGCCGGAATGGCTGGCGAATGCCACGGATGCTGACGGTGTGCTGCTGGCCGATGCCATGCGCGCGCAGGGCCTTGATCCGGAGGCCGTTCCGGGCGCTGTCCGACCGAAAGGCTCGGTCCGGGCGTTTCTCGAACTTCACATCGAGCAGGGGCCGGTGCTGGAGCGCGAGGGCATCGCCATCGGACTGCCGGAAGGAGCAACCGGGATCGTCAATTTGCAGGTGACGCTCAAGGGCACGGCCAATCATTCCGGCACCACGCCGATGGACATGCGCGCCGATGCCTTTGCCGGCCTTGCCGAAATCGCCACGCAAATCCCGGGGATGATCGAAAGCGCGCCGTCCGATATCGCGCGCATTACCATCGGAAAAGTGGAGCTTCTCCCCAATCATCCGCATACCGTGCCCGGCGAAGCGGTCTTCTCGGTCATCATCCGGGATGCCTCGGAGGCCGTCATGCGTGGTCTTCAAAGGCTGTTTTATCGTGCGACGGCGGCGGTCGCGGCAAAGCACGGCCTCACCCATGAAATCGAGGAAAAGAGTTTTATCCCGCCTGTCGCCTTTGATGCCGGTCTCGTCGATCTTCTGTCTGAAGCGGCAGAAGGGCTGGGCCTTCTGGCCAAACGGATGATCTCGGGGGCCGGCCATGATGCGCAGACGATGATAACACTCTGCCCCTCGGCGATGATTTTCGTGCCCAGTCGCAACGGGATATCACACGCGCCGGAGGAATATTCCGAATGGTCGGATATAGAAAAGGGTGCGGAGCTGATGCTGGCCGCGCTGTTGCGGCTTACGGCGTGAACCGCCTCAACTGACAGCGTAAAGCCGGAAAGCGGCGAAGATCACCAGTGCTGTTGCCGCCAGAAGAACGCCAGCGATCAGCGCCAGTTCGCTTGCCTGGTTCCCGGCCTGGTCTTTTCGGCTGCTTCTTTCGGGCATGACAGTAATCGCCTTGATGGTGTCCGTGACTGTCAGCATGACCTGCCTGCCTTCCTGCGGCGTTAAGAAACATGGTTATCATGTTCTAAATGCACGAATTGCCGCATTGGTTCCGGTGTTGCTGGCGCTGTTTGCCTTGCGGGCGGGCAGAAGATAGAAGAAAAACGTGATTTGTATTTCAGGATTGAGCGCCGATGGCCCGTGCCTTTCTTTATGTTCTTGATTCCTTCGGCATCGGAGGCGCGCCGGATGCCCGCGCCTATGGCGACCTCGGCGCCGATACGCTCGGCCATATCGCCGAATTCTGCGCCGCAGGGCTTGGCGACCGGGAGGGGCTTCGCGCCGGCCCGTTGAAACTGCCCAACCTTTCAGCGCTTGGTCTTCTGGAAGCCGCCAAGCTTGCCACCCGGCACTATCCCGCAGGCATGGAAGGGGCAGGCCGCCTTTTCGGGCGCTATGGCGCGGCAAGCGAGGTTTCGCGCGGCAAGGACACCCCGTCGGGTCACTGGGAAATTGCGGCAACGCCGGTAATGTTCGACTGGGGTTATTTCCCCGATCAGCCCGACTGTTTTCCGGCCGAGCTTCTGGAGGCGATCTATCGCGAGGCGGATATTCCCGGCAGTCTCGGCAATTGCCACGCGTCGGGCACGGAAATCATCAAGCGCTTCGGCCAGGAACATGTCTGGACCCGCCGCCCGATCTTCTACACCTCGGCTGACAGCGTGTTCCAGATTGCCGCCCACGAATATCATTTCGGTCTCGACCGGCTGATGAAGCTCTGCGCGGTGGTGCGGGAGCTGACCTATGATCTGAATATCGGCCGGGTGATCGCACGTCCCTTCATCGGGGAGACGGCCGAAACCTTCAAGCGCACCGGCAATCGCCGTGATTTCTCGATTGCGCCGCCGGAAGAGACGTTGCTGGACCGGGTGACGGCAGCCGGGAGGAATGTGCTGGCCGTCGGCAAGATTTCCGACATTTTTGCCGGCAAGGGCGTGTCGCGCGTGTTCAAGGCCGATGGCAATGACGCGCTGGTGGATGTCAGTCTGGAGGCGATGGATGCGGCGGGCGAGGGCGATCTGGTGTTTACCAATCTGGTCGATTTCGACATGGTCTACGGCCACCGCCGCGATGTGCCGGGCTATGCTGCAGCGCTTGAAGCGTTCGATGCCCGCGTCGGCGATATCGCGGAGCGGATGAAGCCCGGCGATATTGCCGTGCTGACCGCTGACCACGGCTGCGACCCGACATGGCGGGGATCCGATCACACCCGCGAGCGCGTGCCGGTTCTGGTGTTCGGGCCGGGGCTGCAGCCGGGCTCGCTCGGTGTTCGCGAGACCTATGCCGATATTGGCGAAAGCATCGCCCGTCATCTCGGCCTTGCCCCCGGCAAACACGGAGCATCTTTCCTGTGACAACGCCGAAAGCCGAGCTCCATTGCCATATAGAAGGGGCGACCCCGCCCGCTCTTGCCGCCCGGCTTGCCGATAAATACGGGGTCGACCTTTCGTCCTGGCTGCATGAAGGCCGTTATGTCTGGCACGATTTTTCAAGCTTCATCGCCTGTTATGCGGCAATCGCGAGCGTCTTTCGCTCGGAAGAGGATTTTGCGGCTTTGGCGGAAGCCTATCTCGATGAGCTTGCCGCAGCGGGCGCTATCTATTCGGAACTGTTTGTCTCTCCCGAGCAGGGGCTTGCTGCGGGTCTTTCCCGCGACGGCTATATGCGGGCGATTTCGGCGGGCATCGAGGCGGCCAGAAACAGGACCGGCATTGAATGCCGGATGGCGATGATCGGCGAGCGGCATATGGGGCCGGAGCAGGTCGAGGGTGCTGCGCGCTACGCCGTTTCCTGTGATTTTCCATTGCTGACCGGCTTCAACATGGCTGGCGATGAACGTGTGGGTCGCGTGGCGGATTATGCCCGCGCCTTTGACATCGCCCGCGACGGCGGGCTGAAACTGACCATCCATGCCGGTGAAGTCTGCGGACCGGGTTCGGTGCGGGATGCGCTGGATCTGGTGCGTCCGGACCGGATCGGCCACGGTGTGCGGGCGGTTGAAGACCCCGGCCTTGTCCGCCGGCTTGCCGATGAGGGCGTGGTGCTCGAGGTCTGCCCCGGTTCCAATATCGCGCTGTCGGTCTATCCTGATTTCCGCTCCCATCCGTTGCGAAAGCTGTTCGATGCCGGTGTCCGGGTCACGCTCAATTCCGACGATCCGCCGTTCTTCGACACCTCGCTTGCGCGTGAATATGCGGTGGCACAAAGCGAAATGGGCCTTTCCGCCACAGCGATTGCCGCCATGACGCGCCAGGCGATTGCGGCGGCATTCGTGGATGAGCCGACGCGCGCGCGACTTTACGCCCGGCTTGACGGCTGAAACGGTGGAAAATGCCGGGATATGTGTGCAAAGCCTGCGTGATGCTTGCTGCATTGCTGTCTTTTGCGCCATAACGGGGCCAGTGCACAAAAAGACGGGAAGACCTCCATGAACGGCGCAACGGTCATCGACCATCCTCTGGTTCAACACAAGCTGACGAAGATGCGTCAGAAAGATACGTCGACGGCCGGTTTTCGCAGGCTGCTCAGGGAAATCTCGACCCTGCTCTGTTACGAGGTCACGCGCGATCTCGAACTGACCATGGAGACGATCGAGACCCCGCTGACGACGATGGAAGCGCCGGTTCTCGAGGGCAAGAAACTGGTGTTTGCCTCGATCCTGCGCGCCGGCAACGGTCTTCTGGAAGGCATGCTCGATCTGGTGCCGTCTGCCCGCGTTTCTCATATCGGGGTTTACCGCGATCATGAAACGCTTGAGGCGATCGAATATTTCTTCAAGGCGCCGGAAGATATCGGCGAACGGCTGGTGATTGTGGTCGATCCGATGCTGGCGACCGGCAATTCATCGATCGCGGCCGTTGACCGGCTGAAGGAACGCGGCGTGACCAATCTGCGGTTCCTGTGCCTGCTGGCCGCGCCCGAGGGCATCGTGCACTTTCACAAAAGCCATCCCGACGTGCCGATCTACACGGCCGCCATCGACAGCCATCTGAACGAGAAGGGCTATATCGTTCCGGGGCTGGGCGATGCCGGCGACCGGATGTACGGCACCAAGTAAACTTCCGTCACGATGTCAACGGCAGGCGATACCGCACGAAATTATCGGCCTTGTCGTACCGATCATAGAGCCGGCGCGCGGTTTCGTTATCTTTGTTGGTGTGCCAGTAGAGATTCGTCCAGCCATCGCGCCGGCCCATCGCGATCAGGTCGTCAATCAGCCGTTTGCCGATGCCGCGCCCGCGCTGATTTTCGTCCACGAACAGATCCTCCAGATAACACGCGGGTTCGACCGCCCATGTGCGCGGATGGAGAATGCAGGTCGCAAAACCCACCGGCCTGTCATCGACAACCGCAAGCCGCGTGAACACAGGGGCAATCGGATCAATGATCCGCGACCATGTCATTTCCGTCACATCCGGGGCAATGTCGGAGCCATAAAAGGTCAGATAGCCCTGCCAGAGTGTAAGCCATGCGGCCTTGTCTTCGGCTTTCGCTGTACGAATGCTGATATTTTCGTTCATTCTCCGGCTTCCTGAAGCATTTGCAGGGCTTCCTGGGTGAGGTCGATGTCGGGCGCACGCAGCAGCGTGTCCATCTGTTCGGGGCGTGAAGCGCTGGCAATCGGCGCCGTCACGCCGCGCCGTGTCATCAGCCATGCAAGCGCTATTGCCGCAGGATGTTCACCGGTCTGCGATGCGACGGTTTCAAGCGCGGCGAGAATGCGTCTTCCCCGGTCGTCGAAATATTTCTCGACATGTCTTGCACGCGCCGTCGCCGCGGCGTCGTCGAAAGACCTGTATTTGCCGGTCAGGAAGCCTGCAGCAAGGCTGAAATAGGTGATGACGCCGATATCATGCTCGACACAGAGTTCGGCGAGCGCCCCCTCAAAGCCCGAGCGGTCATAAAGATTGTATAGCGGCTGCAACACATCATAGCGCGCCCGGCCGGTGTGCTCGGCAACCGTCAGTGCCTCCTCAAGCTGCTGCGCATCGAGATTGGATGCACCGATTGCCCTGACCTTTCCCTGTTCGCGCAGTCTTGTGAAAGCGCCGATTGTCTCATCATAGTCGGTATCGGGGTCCGGCCAGTGGGCCAGATAGACATCGAGATAATCGGTCTGCAGGCGTTTGAGCGAATCCTCCACCGCGCGCATGATCCAGCCTTCTCCGAGGCCTTTCCTGCCGGGCCCCATTTCCGATCCTACCTTGGTGATGATGACGACGTCCTCGCGCGCAACGCCTCCGCGCTTCAGCCAGTTGCCGATGATCGTTTCCGATTCGCCGCCGGTGTTGCCCTCCGCCCAGGCGGAATAGACATCCGCCGTATCGATTGCGTTGAAGCCGGCGCCGACAAAGCGGTCGAGCAGCGCAAAGGACGTCTGCTCATCCGCTGTCCAGCCGAACACATTGCCTCCGAAGACAACGGGCGATATTTCTATATCCGTTCTGCCAAGTCTTCGTCTGTGCATTGTTTCCTCCCGGGTGCTGACCCTTTTTCCATCCTTAACGTAGGTTGCCGGCGCCCGCATGGCAATGGAACCGACGTCGAAGCGAAAGCGACAAAACGCCCGATTTGCCGGTTGCACACGTGCCGGCCGATTTCTATGCTGGCCGCGGAATAACAGGTGAGGAAATCCCATGTTGCGTTTTGGAATTGTTTCGACCGCCAAAATCGGTCGTGAAGCCGTCGTGCCGGCAATCGTCGATGCGGACAATGCCGTGCTGTCGGCTGTCGCCAGCCGCGATCTCGAGCGGGCGCAGGCCATGGCCACCCGTTTCGGCGCGCCGCACGCTTTCGCCTCTTACGAGGAGATGCTGGCGAGCGATGTGATCGACGCGGTCTATATTCCGCTACCGACCTCGCAGCATGTGGAATGGGCCATCAAGGCCGCGGATGCCGGAAAGCATGTTCTGGTCGAAAAGCCGCTGGCACTGAAGGCGGAGGATATCGAACCGGTCATCGCGGCGCGTGATCGCAACAATGTGCTGATCAGCGAAGCCTTCATGGTTACCTACGCGCCGGTCTGGCACAAGATACGCGCGCTTCTTGCCGATGGCGCGATTGGCACGCTGCAGCAGGTTCAGGGCTCCTTCACCTATTTTCTGCGCGATGCCACCAATATGCGCAACATTCCCGCGCTTGGCGGTGGCGGATTGCCCGATATCGGCGTCTATCCGACCGTGACCACGCGGTTTGCCACGGGTGCAGAGCCCACGCGGCTTCAGGCAACGGTGCGCTATGACAGCGAATTCGGCACGGATATTTATGCGTCTGTGCGGGCGGAATTCCCGGGCTTCGAGGCAAGCTTTTACATCTCCACGCAGCTTGCCCACCGGCAGTCGATGACCTTCCATGGCACCGAGGGCATGATCGAGGTGCTCTCCCCCTTCAATGGCGAGCGCTGGGGTGAGGAAGCCTTGCTGCTTTCCAACCAGAACCATAGCGAGACCCAGGCCTTCCGCTTTCAGGACAGCCGCCAGTATGTTCGTGAGGTCGAGGCGTTTTCCGAAGCAGCGAGCGGCGGCAAGGCCGAGGTGTTCACGCTCGAAAATTCGGTGAAGAACCAGCGGGTGATCGATGCGATCTACCGTGCGGGCAAGCTCGACGGCGGCTGGGAAACCGTGTGACTGCCGACAGGCAGGTCATTTCTCTCTCGTCACCCCGGCCTTGAGCCGGGGTCCAGGGCCATACGGTGGCGCGTATCGAAGTCGTCGTTGCGCGCGCGTCTTGCGAAGGCCGTGCCGCGTCGCTTTGGATGCCGGCTCAGGGCCGGCATGACGGAGAATCGGCGGTATATTGCTTATCTAAGGGCCACATTCGACTTTGGAAGGACAAGGTCATGGCGGTAACGCTTTACGGAATTCGAAACTGCGACACCATGAAGAAGGCGTGGACATGGCTGGACAATCACGGGGCCAGCTACGAACTCCATGATTACAAGAAAGCCGGCATCGACCGCGCGCATCTGGAGCGCTGGTGCGATGAAGCCGGCTGGGAAAAGGTGCTGAACCGCGCCGGCATGACCTTCCGCAAGCTTTCCGATGCCGAAAAACAGGATCTCGACCGGGAAAAGGCCATCGGTCTGATGCTTTCCAATCCTTCCATGATCAAGCGTCCGGTGCTGGAGGACGGCGACCGGCTGATCGTCGGCTTCAAGCCGGAAACCTATGCGGACTTTTTCGACAAGGCGTGAACGATGGCGAAGACCACCCAGGCAACCCGGTTTCTCGACAAGGCCGGTGTTTCCTACACCATCCAGCAATATGATTATGACCCCAATGCCTTCAAGGTGGGGCTGCAGGCCGCCGAAGCCATCGGGGAACCGGCCGAGCGGGTGCTGAAGACGCTGATGGCGGAAGTCGATGGCAAGCCGGTCTGCGCCGTTTTGCCGTCGAATGCCGAAGCGTCGATGAAAAAGCTGGCTGCCGCCTTTTCGGGCAAGTATGCCCATATGCTGGAAGTGCCTGCGGCCGAGCGCCTGTCCGGCTATCACGTCGGCGGTATCTCGCCTTTCGGCCAGAGAAAGCGCGTGCCTGTGGTCTTCGAAATCGCCGCCCTTGATCATCCCTATGTCATCATGAATGGCGGTCAGCGCGGCCTTCAGGTCAAGCTTGCCCCGGCAGATGCTGTGAAGGCTCTGGGCGCGGCAACCGTGGGCATCATCGCATAACGCCAGACCGATCCGGCAGTCTTCGGCTTGGCCATCGCTTCGGCTTTGCCCTGCGCCAAAGTGCTTGGATCTGGCGCAAATTCCTTGCCGCAGAACGATTCCATTTCAGTCTGAAACGCTTTAGATAGGTCTCAACAGAAACCATCAGCGTGAGGCAATCATGACCGGCGAAACAAAGCTTCCCCATCCCATAGACCTGAAAGCGCTGGAAAAACTGGCGGAAGTGGCTGTGCATGTCGGCCTCAACCTGGCTGAGGGGCAGGATCTGGTGATGACCGCGCCGATCGAGGCGCAGCCGCTGACCCGGCTGATCACCCGCCATGCCTACAAGGCCGGCGCGGGCGTGGTGACGACGGTCTTTTCCGATCCGCAGGCAACCCTCGAGCGTTTCGAAAATGCCCATGATGCCAGCTTCGACAAGGCCGCCGGCTGGCTTTACGAGGGCATGGGGCTGGCTTACGAGCGCGGTGCCGCCCGGCTTGCGATTGCCGGCGACGACCCGATGCTGCTGGCCGCGCAGGACCCGGAAAAGGTTTCGCGCGCCAACCGGGCGAATTCGACGGCCTATAAACCCGCACTGGAAAAGATCGCCGGTTTCGACATCAACTGGAATATCGTCTCCTATCCCTCGCTCGCCTGGGCCAAGACCGTGTTTCCCGACGATCCCGACGCCATGGCCGTTGCCAAGCTGGCAAGGGCGATCTTCGCCGCCTCGCGGGTCAACCAGCCTGACCCGATCGCGGCCTGGCGCGAACACAACGACCAGCTTCACAGCCGCTCTGCGTGGCTGAACGGCAAGCGCTTTTCGGCACTGCATTATACCGGGCCGGGGACCGATCTGACCATCGGGCTTGCCGATGACCATGAATGGAGCGGCGGCGCCTCGATGGCCAAGAACGGCATTGTCTGCAATCCCAATATCCCGACAGAGGAAGTGTTCACCACGCCGCACCGGCTGCGGGTTGAAGGTCATGTCTCCTCGACCAAGCCGCTGTCCCATCAGGGAACGCTGATCGACGATATCCGCGTCCAGTTCGAAAACGGCCGGATCGTGCATGCCGCCGCCGCAAAGGGCGGCGATGTGCTCAACAAGGTGCTGGATACCGACGAGGGGGCGAGCCGTCTCGGCGAGGTGGCGCTGGTGCCGCATTCCTCACCGATTTCGGCAAGCGGCATCCTGTTCTACAACACCCTGTTCGATGAAAACGCCTCCTGCCACATCGCGCTCGGGCAGTGCTATTCGAAATGCTTCATCGACGGCGACAAGCTTTCCTCAGATGAAATTGCGGCCAAGGGCGGCAATTCCTCGCTGATCCATATCGACTGGATGATCGGGTCGGACAAGATCGATATCGACGGCATCGACGCAAACGGCAATGCCACGCCGGTGATGCGTGGCGGCGAATGGGCCGATTGAAACACTGTTTTGCAATAGAAAATTATCCCGTCCCGGAACCGGGGCGGGAGGCATTGGCACCGGCTGCAAAAGGCAAGGCTGGCTAAAACAGGCTGCCCTGTTCGGGCGGTTTTGCCTTCGAGGCGGGCTTCTTGCGGGCCGGTTTCGGCTTTACCGCCTTTGGCTTTTCCGTATTGGGCTCTGCCGGCGACGGGCCGGGCGCACTGTCGCCTGTGACCGCGCTGATACGGCCATCGGCAAACTCGATTTCGATACCGGTGGCAGGGCCAAGGCCTTCGGCCCGGGAGACGGGCCGGTTCTCGCCATCGCGGATCACGGCAAAGCCGCGGGCCAGCACATTCTTGTAGGACAGTGAGTTCAAGACCCGATGCTGGCTGGCCAGGGCGGCACGGTGGGTTTTCATGTTGGCCGCGATCGCCGTGTCGGCACGTGCGGTGAGAACCTGGATCTGCTCGCGGTCTCGAGCCACCATCATCGAAAGCCGCTGCGGCATGCCCGAAAGCCCGGAGACGCTGCGCTCGAACGTCCGCCGCTTGTTGATGGTGTTGAGTTCCAGCGCCCGGCCCAGCCGCAGGCCGGCCTCGTCGAAACGGCGGCGCGGCAGCGCCAGCAACTGGTCGAGCGAGGGCAGGCCGCGCGCAAGACCGGTCAGGGTCTGGCGGCGGAAATCCATCAGCCGGGTCATTGCCGAGGCAAGTCTTGCGGATGTGCGCGCCTGATCTGCGACAAGCTCCGCCTTGACCGGAACGGCACGTTCGGCGGCCCCCGTCGGCGTCGGTGCACGGTAATCGGCGGCGTGGTCGATCAGGGTCCAGTCGGTCTCATGCCCGACGGCGGAAATCAGCGGGAGTTCGCTCTCATAGGCCGCCCGCACCACGGCCTCGTCGTTGAAGCCCCAGAGATCTTCCAGCGAACCGCCGCCGCGCGCGACGATCAGCACATCCGGCCGCTTGACCGGCCCATCGGGCGCGCAGGCATTGAAGCCGCGAATGGCTGCCGCCACGGCATCGCCGGAGCCTTCGCCCTGGACCTTGACCGGCCAGACCACGACGTGAACGGGGAAGCGATCGGTGATGCGGTGCAGAATATCGCGGATGACCGCGCCGGTCGGCGACGTCACGACACCGACGACACGGGGCATGAACGGGATCGGCTTCTTGGCTTCGGCGTCAAAGAGCCCCTCGGCGGCAAGCTTCTTGCGCCGCTCTTCCAGAAGCGCCATCAGCGCGCCGGCGCCCGCAGGCTCCAGCGATTCCACCACGATCTGGTATTTCGAGGCGCCGGGGAAGGTGGTGACCTTGCCGGTGGCAATCACCTCCATGCCTTCTTCCGGCTTGATCTTCAGCCCCGAGAAGACACCTCGCCAGATGACGGCGTCAATGCGCGCCCGCTCATCCTTCAGCGAGAAATAGGCATGGCCGGACGAATGCTGCCCGCGAAAGCCCGAGATTTCGCCACGCAGGCGTATCCGGTCGAAACGGTCTTCGACCGTGCGCTTGATGGAGCCGGAAAGCTCCGAAACGGTGAACTCGGTCAGATTGCCGGCTGATTCGGTGTCAAACAGATTGCTCATGGCGCCAGTCTAACCGATCTGCCCACGTCTTTCACCGGTGACCGCCTTTGGTTTTGGCGATCACCGGGTGAGAGCGTTTGCCGTGTTTACTCGTTGATCAGCCGCTTCAAAAGCTCGACTTCCTGCGAAAGCTTCTGATCCTGTTCCAGAAGATCCTCGATCTTGCGCACGGCATGCAGAACCGTGGTGTGATCGCGGCCGCCGAACCGTCTTCCGATTTCGGGGAAGGAGCGCGGGGTCATGGTCTTGGCAAGGAACATGGCGATCTGGCGCGGCTTCACGATCACCCGCGTGCGGCGGTTGGAAACGAGTTCCTGTCGCGTCACGCAGTAATGACGGGCGACAACGCGCTGGATATCCTCGATCCGGACCCGCCGGGGCTCGCCCGTGCCGACCAGATGGACCAGCAGTTCGTCGACGCGCTCGATCGAAAGGTCGGGTTCGAAGGACCGGCGGAAAAGCAGCTGGTTGAAGGCACCTTCCAGTTCGCGGCCGCTTGCCGTCACCTTGCCGGCGACATGCTCGAGTACGCTTGTGGGAATGTCGATGGACGGATCTTCCTGCTGCGCCAGAAACAGCCGGCGCTTCAGCATTTCGAGCCGCATGGCATAGTCGGGCGCTTCGATTTCAAGCGAGACGCCGCCGGTCAGGCGGGAGCGAACACGCGGATCGAGCGATTCCAGCTCCCAGGGCGCGCGGTCGGCGGCAACGACGACCTGCTTGGCACTGTCGAGCAGCGTATTGAGGAGATGGCAGAATTCGTGCTGGATCATCTTGCCCTGCAGGAACTGCATGTCATCGATCACCAGAAGGTCGATATTGCGCAGCGAATCCTTCAGCGTCAGCGCGTCGTTGTCGCGGATGGCTGTGGCGAATTTCCACATGAAATATTCGGCTGTCAGATAGACCACGCGCTGCTTGTCCGGCGAGGCCAGTGCGGCATTGGCGATGGCCTGCAGCAGATGGGTCTTGCCCAGCCCGACCGAGGAATGGATGAACAGCGGGTTGAAGCGCACGGCTGCCATGCCCGATTCCGCAATCGTCTTGGCGGCCGCAAAGGCAACGCGGTTGGACGACCCTTCGACAAAGCTGTCAAAGGTGAAGAAAGGGTCGAGTGGAGAGCCGAAGACGGTCTTCGCGCCACTGTTCACGCCGCGGGCCGGGGTGTTGTCGGGCTCGGGCATCAGCGGCTGGTCGTTCATCGCACGCGGGATCGGCCGGGTGACCGCTGCCTGCTGTACCGGCGCGGATTTCGGCTTTTCCTGCGAAGGCTGCGGCCGCTGCGGGCGCGTTGCCGAACGCACAAGGACCTCGACCTTGAGCACTTGCGGGCGTTCGTTACGGACCAGCTCGCCGAGTAGGTCGATATAATGGTTGTTGATCCACGATTTCAGAAACGCGGTCGGAACCGAAAAACGAATGACGCTCTTGGAGGACGATTGCAGCTTCAGCCGGCCGAACCAGCTTGCATAGACATCGGCACCCACATGGGCCTTGAGCGCTGTGCAGAAGCGCTCGAAAAACTGATTGTCGGTGTTCAAGTCCGCGTCCGGTGTTTCATCATGCTCCCCGTTATAGACCTCCGAAATGCCCGCATCGTGCCCATTGCCCGGAGCTCCCGTTCTCGTTCTCATTCCTTGCCGCCTTTCAAACTCATCACCCTGGCGCAAGCGAGAAGTGCGCTTGCAGCCTTTTTCCCTGGGGCCTTTTTTTAAAAAAGGCCTTTCGTTGAATTCCCGGTCATTGCCGGGTTTGGGACAGCCCTCACCAACAGCGTCACCTCCTCGTAAAAGATGATGCCGGCGGTAAAGTGTCCGGTCAGTCGATTGTATTTGCCCCCGTATACCCTCGCACGCTTTACTGCCTTCAGAAAAAAGACATAGAATATCCAGCCCGGATTTCGTGAAGAAAACCAGGATGCAACCTGAAATTGTTGGAAAGACGAAGTCGAAACGACTACGCTTCCAGCTTCGGGAAGACAACACGCCCATTGAGAGCGCGCCCCTCCCGATAGGCTCGGGAGCTCAATCCGTCCGCTGATGTGAGACGCATTTAGGCAAGAACGCCGGGTAATTTCAACAGGGATTTTTCACCGAATCGGCGCTGCCAGCATTGACTCGTAGTGGCGATTTTGACTCACGCGCCAAGGCTCAAAAAGAATCGCTGTTGAATCAATTAGATTCAGAAATGGCTCATTTTTTGAGGCTGATTCTGGCCCGAAAAAATAAATTGGCTTGACGCGTTTTGGCGTCGTGATTTCCGGCTGAAAATGGTTGAAATGTGGCGTACCTTCTGCAACCGATTGATATCACATGAAAAAAGCGGTCATTTTTTTGACATCTGTCTGAAACGCAATTGTCACGAAGGGCAAGCCTATGAAGAAAAACAAAAAACCCGGCACATGGCCGGGTTCTAATATTAGATGATGCTGTTGCGCTGTTAGGCGGACAGCGTCTTCACGCGCTGTGCCAGACGCGAAACTTTCCGCGAGGCCGTATTGCGGTGCAGGACCCCCTTGCTGGCGGCGCGTGCGATTTCCGGCTCGGCTGCCTTCAGCGCTTCCTTTGCCTGGTCGACATTGCCGGCTGCGAGCGCCTCTTCAACCTTACGGACGAAGCCGCGAACACGCGAGCGGCGGGACTTGTTGATGGCGGTACGGCGGGCCATTTTGCGCGTCGCCTTTTTCGCCGAAGTTGTATTGGCCATTTAAAGTCTCTCTTCGAATTTGGTCGCAAGCTCCGACATCGGCGGCGCGCCGTAAGGCTCAGATCGCTTTTTTGCCGGAAGCAATTGATGAAGCTGTCATCAGCTTTCAACTCTGTGGGCGGGCATATAAAGGCAAACGGACTGTCCGTCAATGTACAATTGTTGAAAAGTCCCGCCGAAAACCGCGTATACCCGTGCTACACGGCGCATTGCGACGTGTCGCGCCATTGCCATTATGCCGGCGCGTTCTAGAATTCAAGTCGGAGATAATGTCATCCGGCGCCTGTTCCGGCCGGCGCCAGCACAACGGGTAATGAATATGCGTGTCACAGTCTTTTCGGCAAAACCCTATGACGAGGAATTCCTGAAGGCCGCCAATGAAGGGCGCCACGATCTGATCTTCACCGAGGCGGCGCTGCATGCCCCGACGGCGAAGATTGCGGCCGGCACCAAGGCGGTCTGCGCCTTTGTCAACGACGATCTCGGCGCTTCGACACTGTCGGAGCTGAAAAAGGCCGGAGTGAAACTCGTGGCGCTCAGATGCGCCGGCTTCAACCGGCTCGACCTGACGGCGGCGGATCATCTTCATATGGCAACCGCCCGTGTGCCGTCTTATTCGCCCTATGCCATTGCCGAACATACGCTGGCGCTGGTGATGACGCTGAACCGCAAGATCCACCGCGCCTATAACCGGGTGCGCGAGGGCAATTTCGCCTTGAACGGGCTTCTCGGTTTCGATCTGCATGGCAAGACGGTCGGGGTTGTCGGTACAGGGGGGATAGGCCGCAATGTGATGCGTGCTTTCAGCGGATTCGGCTGCGAGATTCTCGCCTTCGATCCCTATCCCAATGAGGAGGCCGTGGCGCTCGGCGCGCGGTATGTGGACAAGGACGAACTTCTCGAGCGCTCCGAGATCATTACGCTGCACTGCCCGCTGACACCGGAAACCCGGCACTTCATCGACGAGGCGGCGATCAGCGCCATGCAGCGCTGCCGTATGCTGGTCAACACCAGCCGCGGCGGGGTCGTCGATACGCTGGCCGTCATCGACGGGCTGAAATCGGGGAAAATCGGCGCGCTGGCGCTGGATGTCTATGAAGAAGAGGAAGACCTGTTTTTCCGGGACCTGTCCTCGACTGTGATCCGCGATGATATCTTTGCCCGGCTGCTGACATTTCCCAATGTGCTGATCACCGGTCACCAGGGGTTCTTCACCGAGGAGGCTCTTTATAATATCGCCCACACCACCATTGCCAATATCACCGCCTTTGAGGAGAAGGGCACGGCGCTCCATCCGATCGAGCGGCGCTGAGCGTCACTAGCCTTTCTGGCAGGCCGGGCAATAGAAGGTCGAGCGGCCGGTCTGGACGGCGCGTGCGACCGTGCCGTTGCAATCTTCATGCGGGCAGGGCGCGCCGGTGCGGTCGTAGACGGAGAAGGAATGCTGGAAATAGCCCAGCGTTCCGTCGGTCTTGCGGTGGTCGCGCAATGTCGAGCCGCCGGCCTCGATCGCCTCGGCGATCACGTTGCGGATGGCGGGCACCAGCCGTTTCAGCCCTTCGCGGGGCTTGCCCGACGGCGTGACGAGATGACCGGCGGTGCGAAACGGCGAAAGCCGCGCCCGCCACAGCGCCTCGCAGACATAGATATTGCCGAGACCGGCAATATTGCGCTGGTCGAGCAGGGCGGATTTGATCGCCTGGGATTTGCCGGCAAAACGGCGGGCGAGGAAGTCTGCATCGAGACTGTTGCCGGTCGGTTCCGGCCCGAGGCCGGCAAAGCTCGGATCGACTTCGAGCATGGTTTTGGGGGCCAGTTTGATGAAACCGAAGCGGCGCGGGTCATTATAGATGATGCGCCGTGCCGGTAATCCACCCAGCTGAAACACCACATGATCATGCAGCGTGTTGACGTTGCGGGGCGTGTGAAACCGGCCCGGCACGTGTTCCTCGTCGTGGTCTTCAACCCGGTAGGAACCCGACATGCCGAGATGGGCAATGATCGTCATGTCGTTGTCGAGGTCGATCAGCAGATATTTCGCGCGCCGTCCAAGGGCGATAATCGTCCTGTTTTCCACAGTCTCGACAAGGTTTTCGGGGAAGGGAAAGCGCAGGTCTGCGCGGTTCAGCACAAGCTTTTCGATCCGGCGGCCCTCCATGGCAGGCGCCAGTCCGCGGCGGACGGTTTCGACTTCGGGCAGTTCCGGCATGTTATTTTAAGCCTTTGGCGTTTCGCTTTTTTCCGTTTCGGTTTATAGCCGCACTGTCGGCAGGCGGCAGCAATAGCGCAAGGTTTCAGGTTTCGCTATGGTCGCCTGAAATTTCAATCGGGTAACAGATAGGTGCGAACATGGCGCAAAGCCGGACCGGTTCGAACGGCGGTATGGAAACCTCCTTCGGCTTCAAGGATGTCGCCGATGGCGAGAAGCAGCCGCTCGTCAACGACGTGTTTCACAAGGTCGCCAAGCGCTACGACATAATGAACGACCTGATGTCGATGGGCCTGCATCGCGCCTGGAAAGACGGCGTGGTGAGCGCGCTCAACCCACCGCCGGACCCGGATTATCGCGTGCTCGACGTTGCCGGCGGCACCGGCGATATCGCATTCCGCATCGTCAAGGCATCGCGTGGCATGGCGAAAGCGACCGTGCTCGACATCAATGGCTCGATGCTCACCGTCGGTGAAGAGAGGGCGAAAAAGAAGGGGATTTCCGACAATCTCACCTTCGTTGAAGCCAATGCCGAGGACCTGCCCTTCGACGACAAGAGCTTTGACGCCTATACGATCGCTTTCGGCATTCGCAATGTGCCGCATATCGACAAGGCGCTGTCGGAGGCCTACCGCGTCCTGAAGCGGGGCGGGCGGCTTCTGGTGCTGGAATTTTCCGAGGTCGAGGCCCCGATCCTCGACAAGGTTTACGATCTCTGGTCCTTCCATGCCATTCCGGTGGTCGGCAAGGTGGCTGCGGGCGACGGCGAGCCTTATCGCTATCTGGTCGAATCGATCCGCAAATTCCCGAGCCAGCAGGATTTTGCCTCCATGATCGAGCGCGCCGGTTTCTCGCGCGTCAAATTCACCAATTATTCGGGCGGCATTGCCGCACTTCATTCAGGCTGGAAGCTTTAGGCACGGCTCATGAGCGCGTTTCGATCCTATTTCAATCTCCTCGGCGTGGGCTGGGTGCTCGCCCGCGAAGGCGTGATCAATGCGCTTCCGTCGGACGGGCTGCCGGCTTATGTGCGGCTGGTCAAGGCGCTGCTCGTGCCCTTTGCCCGACCAAGCGCGCGCAAGAAGGACCGCTCGGACCGGCTCGGCAAGGCGATTTCGCGGCTTGGTCCCTCCTATGTGAAGATGGGCCAGTTTCTGGCAACCCGGCCCGATGTGGTCGGCGATGGCTTCGCCAATGATCTGGCGCAGTTGCAGGACCGGATGCCGTTCTTCTCGGTCGAAGCCTCGAAAGCCACCATCCGCAATTCGCTCGGCCGCCCGGTGGATGACCTCTACACCTCTTTCGGCGATCCGATTGCCGCCGCCTCGATTGCCCAGGTGCATCCCGCCGAAGTGACCGACCGGGAAGGGCGCCGGCAGAAGGTCGCCGTCAAGGTGATCCGCCCCGGCATCCGCCAGCGGTTTCAGGAAGACCTCGGCGCGATGTATCTGGTCTCACGCATGCAGGAGCGGTTCATCCGCTCCAGCCGCCGGCTGCGCCCGGTCGATATCACCCGCACGCTGGAACAGACCACCAGGATCGAGATGGACCTGCGCCTTGAGGCCGCAGCCATCTCAGAGATGACGGAAAACACCGCTGACGATCCGGGTTTCCGTCTGCCGAAAGTGGACTGGGAGCGTACCGGCCGCGACGTCGTGACCATGGAATGGATCGACGGCGTCAAGATGTCGGACCTTGAGGGGCTGAAGGCAGCTGGCCATAATCTCGAGGAACTGGCCGTCACCCTGATCCAGTCCTTCCTGCGCCATACGCTGCGCGACGGCTTCTTTCATGCCGACATGCACCCCGGCAATCTGTTCGTCGACAATGACGGCATGATCGTCGCCGTCGACATGGGCATTGTCGGCCGGCTCGGAAAGAAGGAAAAGCGGGTGCTTGCCGAAATCCTCTACGGCTTCATCACCCGCGATTATATGCGCGTTGCCGAAGCGCATTTCGAGGCAGGCTATGTGCCGGCGCATCATAACAAGGCCTCGTTCGCGCAGGCTGTACGCGCCATCGGCGAGCCGATCCACGGCCAGTCGGCGGAAACCATTTCGATGGGCAAGCTTCTGACGCTGCTGTTCGAGATCACCGAAATCTTCGACATGTCGACCCAGACCCAGCTGATCAACCTGCAGAAAACCATGGTGGTGGTGGAGGGCGTGTCGCGCATGCTCGATCCGCATTTCAACATGTGGAAGGCCTCTGAACCGGTGGTCGGCAAGTGGATCGAGGACAATCTTGGGCCGAAGCGCGTGCTCTCCGATATGCGCGATGGTTTTCACGCGGCGCTGAAACTGGCCGAAGCCATACCGGAAATCGCCGACAAGACGGAGAAATTCCACAACGAGGTCATCGCCATGAGCGAGAAGGGCCTGCGTTTCGACGAAAGCACCGCCGAGGCGATCGGCAAGGCGGAGGCCCGGCATACGCGTTCGGGCCGGGTCGCGCTGTGGCTGATTGCGCTGGTGATGATCTATCTGGCTGGCGTGGCGTCGTTCATGTGGCTGGGGTAGGGCTTGGCTGTGATTTCGACGGGCGATACTTGTGGCCTTTCAGCCTCTCCTCTCTCTCAGGCGTCATCCTCGGGCTTGACCCCAGGATCCAATCACGTTGCAACACGAGCGGAGATGCTGGTTGATCGGCAGAGCGCGAACAAACCAGCGTCATCCTTGTGGCTGTCGTGGATAGATTCTCGGGTCAAGCCCGAGAATGACGCAAGTGGGGACGAGTGGGAGACCGCTTCGAACCTGTCGCGTGCAGCCAATGCTGACCGTTGCTGTCGGTGGCATTTCCCCTCTTATTCCATGGAGCAAAGCTGATGCGCATCGGCGGGCGCCTTGCAGGCGCAATTGAAATTCTGGCAGACGTTGAAGAGCGGCGGCGGCCGATTGCCAGTGCGCTGAAGGACTGGGGCACGGCGCATCGGTTTGCCGGTTCCGGCGACCGCGCGGCAATCGGAAACATTGTCTATGACGCGCTGCGGCTGAAGCTTTCCCATGCCTTCATGATGGATGATGACAGTCCGGCCGCACTTGCCCATGCGGTGCTGTTTCGCCAGTGGGGCATTACGCCGGACGCGCTTGCCGAACGGCTGGACGGCGACAAGTTCGCGCCGGAGCCTTTGCCCGAGGCCACTCTTGCGGCCTTTGCCAGCCGTGATCTTGCCGACGCGCCGGACGCGGTTCGCGGGGATCTTCCGGAATGGATATTGCCGTCGTTCCGGGAAAATTTTGCTGAAAACTGGCTTGGAGAGGCCGAGGCGCTGAACCTGCGTCCGCCGCTGGATCTGCGCGTCAACACGCTGAAGGCGAGGCGGGAGAAGGTGCTGAAGGCGCTCAGCCGTTCAGGGGCGGCGGCGGGTGCAATCGCACCGGAGGCCATCCGCATTCCGCCGGGAAGCGGGCCGGACCGACTGCCCAATGTTACCGCCGAACTGTCCTTTCAGAAGGGCTGGTTCGAGGTTCAGGATCAGGGATCGCAGATCGTTGCCAAACTGGCCGGGGCGAAGGCCGGCGATCAGGTGCTCGATTTCTGTGCCGGCGGCGGCGGCAAGACGCTGGCGCTTGCAGCCGCGATGGACAATGCCGGGCAGGTCCATGCCTATGATGCCGACCGCACGCGGCTTGCGCCGATTATCGAGCGGCTGAAACGGGCCGGCACGCGCAATGTTCAGGTGCATGATGCGCTTGAGGGGCTTTCCGGGCTTGAAGAGCGCTTCGACCGCGTTCTGGTTGATGCGCCGTGCACGGGGACCGGCACATGGCGGCGGCGGCCGGATATCAAATGGCGGCTTTCGGAAAAGAACCTGGAAGAGCGCATGGCCCAGCAGGCCGAGGTGCTGGCGGAAGCGTCGCGGTTCGTCAAACCGGGCGGGCAACTCGTCTATGTGACCTGTTCGCTTCTGCCGGAGGAAAACCAGAATCAGATCGCCGGTTTTCTGGCCAGCGACGCCGGCAGCGCATTCGAACCTGTCGATATGGAAACGATGTGGTCCTCGACCTTTCCCGGCATCGAGGCCAGACCGTATTTTCCCGCCCGCGGCGCTGTCACGCTGACACCGGCGGCAACCGGAACTGATGGTTTCTTTTGCGCAATACTGGACCGTAAGGCGTAATTTACATTATTAATCCGCGATAATAATCAGGTTAAACTGACGCCTGATATTCTCTATTTGTGTCGATAACTGGATTGTTTGACACAAGTTTGGTTTTCCTTCATGTAGACCCGATCGATCAAGTGTGAACTCATTGAAGGAGAGGGATTTCATGAAACGCACGACCCAACTGCGCCTTGCGCTGTCCGCATTTGCGGCTTCCACCGCATTTGTGGCCATGCCGGCGCTTTCGGCAGATGTGACCCCGGAGGACGTCGTCAAGCATTATGCCGACGTGGCGCATGCCAAATATCAGGATTCCCTGACAACGGCACAGGAACTCGACGCGGCAATCCAGGCCTTCATCGAAAACCCGAGCGAGGAAACGCAGGCCGCTGCCAAGGATGCCTGGCTTGCTGCCCGCGTTCCCTATCAGCAGACCGAGGTTTACCGCTTCGGCAACCCGGCCGTTGATGACTGGGAAGGCAAGGTCAATGCCTGGCCGCTGGATGAAGGCCTGATCGACTATGTCGACGCCTCCTACGGCATGGAGAGCGACGAGAACACGCTTTACACCGCCAATGTCATCGCCAATCCGGAAATCGAGATCAATGGCGAGGCCGTCGATGCGACCGAGATCACGCCGGATCTGCTGGCCAACACGCTGCATGAGGCCGGCGGGATCGAAGCCAATGTCGCCACCGGTTATCACGCCATCGAATTCCTGCTGTGGGGCCAGGACCTGAATGGCACGGATGAAGGTGCGGGCCAGCGCTCCTACACGGATTACCTGACGGGCGATGATTGCACCAACGGCAATTGCGACCGCCGCGCCGCCTATCTTTCGGCCGCGTCCGAACTGCTGATCTCCGATCTGGAAGACATCGTGGCGGCCTGGGAACAGGGTGGCGAAGCTTATGCCTATGTCACCGAGGACCCGACCGTCGGCGTTTCCGCGATCCTGACGGGCATGGGCTCGCTTTCCTATGGTGAGCTTGCCGGCGAGCGCATGAAGCTTGGCCTTTTGCTGCACGATCCGGAAGAAGAGCATGATTGCTTTTCCGACAACACCCATGCCTCGCATCTGAACGATGCCATCGGCATTCTGCAGGCCTATACCGGCGATTATGTGCGTGTTGACGGCACGGAAATGAGCGGCGCTTCGGTTTCCGATCTCGTTGCCGCCAATGATCCGGCGCTGGACGAGGAAATCAAGGCAAAGCTGGTCGACACGGTCGACGCCATGGAAGCCATGGCAACGCGTGCCCAGACGGTCGAAGCCTATGACCAGATGATCGGTGAAGGCAATGACGAGGGCAACGCCACCGTTCAGGCCGCAATCGACGGCCTGATTGCCCAGACCCCGTCGATCGAGCGGGCGATTGCAGCGCTGGAGCTTGGCCAGATCGAGCTGGAAGGCTCCGACAGCCTGGACAATCCGGACGCTGTCTTCCAGTAAGAACGGATTGAGGGCGTTGGTCTCTGTCATTTGATTGACCGTGGCCAACGCTCCTTTGCGAACTCCGCGTCATCCTCGGGGATAACGCGGATGGGCAGCAGTTTGAACGTATGGAAGGCTGGAGCGGTCGGGGGTGAGATGACAGCAGCGAAACGGTATCTTCTGGTGGTTCTCGCCACCGCTCTTTGTCCCGTGGTGGCGTTTGCAGACGACTGGACGCCACCCGCCGAACGCACCGATCTTACGCCTAAGGACATGAAGCGGGTGGAAAGCGTTACCCGCCCGACGACGGATTTTTCCAAACCCGAACGGTTCGAGACCATGCAGGGCGGGGCGGCAACAACAAAGGCCACCGTCAACCGCGATGTGTTCTCGCAGTCATCGGAAAACATCACCTTTGCCGAAGAAGAAACCTTCAAGCTCGGCAATGCCCTGTTTCGCAAGTTCTGGGTATCCTCACCGTCATCCACGCAGGCTTCCGACGGGCTTGGCCCGCTTTTCAACGCGCGCTCCTGTCAAAGCTGTCACCTGAAGGACGGGCGCGGTCATCCGCCGGAAGGCGACAGCGACGCGACCTCGATGTTCCTGCGACTGGCGCGGCCCGCCCGCACGCCGGAAGAGCAGGCGCGCATCGACAGCTACGAGACCATCAATTTTCCCGACGCGGTCTATGGCGGCCAGTTTCAGGACTTTGCCGTGCCCGGCCTTGCCGCCGAAGGTCATATGAAGATCGATTATACGGAAAAGCCGTTCACGCTGGGCGATGGCACGGTCGTTTCCCTGCGCGAGCCGACCTACAGCGTGACCGATCTTGCCTATGGCCCCATGGGCGAAGACACGACGCTTTCGCCGCGCATCGCCAACCAGATGATCGGCATGGGGCTGATCCAGGCGATCCATCCCGCCGATATTCTGGCCAAGGCCGATCCCGATGACGCAGATGGCGACGGCATTTCCGGCCGTCCGGCGATCGTCAGCGATCACCGCACCGGCGACGTCAAGCTTGGCCGGTTCGGCTGGAAGGCGCAGAACGCATCCGTCCGCGACCAGTCTTCCGGCGCCTTTTCCGGCGATATCGGCATTTCCTCGCCCGATGCGCCCAATCACTGGGGCGACTGCTCCGAAACCGAGGCCGACTGTCTGGCGATGCCGCATGGCGCCCAGCCCCGTCTCGGCGAAACGGAAGCGCCCGATCCGGTGATGGAGCTGGTGACGTTTTATTCCGAAAATCTGGCCGTTCCCGCGCGTCGCGATGTTGACGACCCCGAGGTGCTGCGCGGTAAACAGGTATTTTACGAGGCCGGCTGCACGTCCTGCCATACGCCGAAATACGTCACCAGCCGCGATGCGGAAAACGCTGCCCACCGCTTCCAGCTGATCTGGCCCTATTCCGATTTCCTGCTGCATGATATGGGCGAAGGACTTGCCGATCATCAGCAGGTGGGCGTTGCCGACGGCTATGAATGGCGCACCGCGCCGCTTTGGGGCACGGGGCTGACCGAGGTTGTCAGCGGTCATTCCTTCTTCCTGCATGATGGCCGGGCGCGCAACCGCACCGAGGCAATCCTCTGGCATGGCGGCGAAGCGGAAGACGCACGCGACAATTTCGCCAATGCCTCGAAAGAGGATAGAGATGCACTGATCAAATTTCTGGAATCGCTGTGAGACATGAGGTCGCTGTGAGACATCTTGCCGGAACCGCCTTTGCCGTCCTTCTTGCGCTGCCCTTGGGCGCAGGCTCCGCCCGGGCCATGAACGAGGACGCCGTGCCGATGGTGTTGGAAAAGGCCGTCGACGGCTTCATCCGCCCCGGCTACCATGCCTTCGAACAGGCCTCCGGCACCATGGCTTCGGCCATGAACGCCTTCTGCGCTACGCCCGACGAGGCGACCTATGGCGAGGCGACGGCAAGCTTTGACGCGCTGGTTGGCGCATGGTCGCATATCGAGATCGTGCGCACAGGCCCGGTGATCGACGATCATCGCTTCGAGCGCATCCTGTTTTATCCCGACCGCAAGAGCATCGGTCTGAAACAGGTGCAGGCGGCGATCATCGAGAAGGACCAAACCGCTACCGATCCCGGTTATCTGCCGGAAAAGAGCGTTGCCATGCAGGGGCTGCTGGCGCTCGAATTCGTGCTGTTCGGCACGCAATACGAGACCATGTTCGATGAGGCAGAAACCTATCGCTGCCGCTACGGCGCGGCGATTGCAGAGAATATCGACACGATTGCCGGCGAACTGGCCGCCGAGTGGGACGCGCCCGATGGCGTTGCCGCCCACTGGAAGAACCCCGGTCCGGACA
Organism: uncultured Martelella sp.; assembly: GCF_963677965.2. Lineage (NCBI taxonomy): Bacteria > Pseudomonadati > Pseudomonadota > Alphaproteobacteria > Hyphomicrobiales > Aurantimonadaceae > Martelella > uncultured Martelella sp. The sequence continues at coordinate 478,413 of NZ_CAXXFM010000001.1, read as the reverse complement.
ATCCGCTGTTTCGCACCGATGACGAGGCGTTGACGGCGCTGCTCGGCGTGCTGGTGCACGGCATGGAGACCGTGCGCGACTACCGCATCGAATATTTCTATCGCGGCGAGGAAGGCCCGAATATTCCCACTCGCGCGATCTACTGGCGCTCGGAAAATACCTGGCCCTCGATCCTCGCCAATCTTGAAGGGCTTCAGAACCTGCTCAACAATTCGGACATGGTCGACCTGCTGGATGAAGACGTGCGCTCCATCGTCTCCTCCATCAACTTCCTGTTTGCCTCGGTCGAAGGCGTGGTTGGCGACATGAACCCGGATATCGAGGTCGTGCTTTCCGATCCCGACCAGGTTGCCAAGCTCGACTACCTGCTGATCAACACCAAGGACCTGATCCTCAGGCTCAACGACCGCTATGGCGGCGCGATCGGCCTTGGCGCGGGCTTTTCCTTTTCCGACGGAGACTGACGCCATGCGTTCGGGGCTCGTGGATCGTCGCAGCTTCGTGAAGGCCGCCGGTGCAGCTTTCCTGGCGGGACTCGCCCCATCGGCCGCCTTTGCGTTGGCGCGCGCCGATGCGGTCTATGCCACCGGCATTCGCAAACCCGACCGCAGCTTTGCGCTTGCGCTGATGAGCGAGGGCGGCGACTTCATCGCCGAAATCGAACTGCCGGACCGCATTCACGGCCTTGCAGCCTCACCGGCAACGGGGCAGGTGGCGGCTTTCGCGCGCCGCCCCGGCACGTTCATTCTGGTGTTTTCGCCGGATGGGCGCGGCAGCCGGGCCATCATCCACGCAGCCGATGACCGGCATTTTTACGGCCACGGCACCTTTTCGCCGGATGGACGGTTTCTCTACACCAGTGAAAACGATTTCGAGACCCGCCGGGGCGTGATCGGCATCTATGACGGCCGGAACGGCTTCGCGCGGATCGGGGAATATCCGACCTATGGCATCGGCCCGCATGATCTGGCGGTCTCGCCGGACGGGCGTTTTCTGGTCGCGGCCAATGGCGGCATCGAGACGCATCCCGATTTTGGCCGCACGAAACTCAATCTCGACCATATGGAGCCGTCGCTGGCGCTGATCGACGCGGCTTCGGGCGCTCTTGTCGAAAGGCATGAGCTGCCGGCCGGTCTCAGCCAGCTGTCGACGCGGCATCTGGCCGTGGGAGAGGCCGGGCGCGTCTGGTTTGCCTGCCAGTATGAGGGCCCGCGCAATGCGCTGCCGCCGCTTGCCGGCCGGTTTGCGCCGGGCGAGGCGCTTTCCTTTGCCGCATTGCCGGAAGAGGTGACGATCGGCCTTGGCAATTATGTCGGCGCCATTGCCTATAATCCGCGTGACGGGCTGATCGGCCTGTCGTCGCCGAAAGGCGCGGGCATGGTGGTAACGCTTGATGAGGCCTCCGGCAAACTGCTGTCCTCGCGCAGGCTCGCCGATGCGGCGGGCATTGCGCCGGCGCTTCACGGCTTTGCCGTCGGCACCTATGGCGGATCGTTCAGGGGGCGCCATCATGACGTCGCCTTCGACCAGCATATCCAGCGGCTGACTGGACAACCTGCTGAAGGGCGCTAGATCAGTTTCGCCATGAAAAACATTCTTATCCACGCTGCTTTCATTGTCGGCGTCGTTGTCGCCGGCTTCATCGTCGGCATCGTCAATATCCCGGGCGAATGGTACCAGTCGCTGGCCAAGCCGCCTTTCAACCCGCCGAACTGGGTGTTCGCGCCCGCCTGGAGCCTGCTTTACGTGCTGATCGGCTGGGCCGGCGCCCGGCTTTTCATTGCCCGGCCCGAAACATCGGGCGCGCTGACGCTGTGGACCGCGCTTCTGGTGCTCAATCTTGCCTGGTCGCCGCTGTTCTTCGGCATGGAAATGCCGTCGGCGGCTCTTGTCGTGGTGGTGGCGCTTCTGGCCGGTATCCTGCTGTTTGTCGCCCGCACCTGGAACAAGGACCGGCTTTCAGCCGCTCTGTTCCTGCCCTATGCGGCCTGGGTTTGTTTCGCAACACTGCTCAATGGCGCGATCGTTTACCTCAATTGATGTTTCCGGCTTGCTGGGACAACCCGGCCGTGCCACTCTCGCGCCTGCGACGAGGTAACGCATGACAAATTTCGAGCGCGGCGATTTTCACGCCCGGATCATGAACAGTTTTGCAAGTCAGGGCGCGATGGAGATGCTCGGGGCCGAGCTTACCCGTATCAGCCATGGCGTGGTCGAGATCGAACTGCCGTTCGACCCGAAGCTGACCCAGCAACACGGCATTCTCCATGCCGGTGTGATTGCGACGGGGCTGGAGACCGCCTGCACCTATGCGTCCTACACGCTGATCGATACCGATGCCTCGCTACTCACCATCGAATTCAAGGTCAATCTGCTGTCGCCGGGGCGGGCCGGGCGGTTTCTGTTTCGCGGCGAGGTCACCAAGCCGGGCAGCAACATCATCGTCACCGACGGGCGCGGTTATGCGATGGGCGATGGCCCGGCCAAGCTGATCGCCTCGATGACCGGCACATGCATGGTCGTGCGCGACCGGGAAGGGTTTCAGGGCTAGATGCGGATCGAGACGATTGCGGGAAAGACGGTTCTTTTCGTGATGGCGGCCGATGCCGAATATGGGGAGAAGCTGCGCGCCCGCATCGAACCGCTGATGACGGGTGTCGGGCCGGTGGAGGCGGCAATCTCGCTGACGAAGGCGCTCACCGTTGCAACCGCTGCCAACAGTCCGCCGGCGCTGGTCGTGTCGCTCGGTTCGGCCGGTTCCGCCACGCTGGAACAGACCGAAATCTATCAGGCCGCCTCTGTTTCCTATCGCGACATGGATGCTTCGCCGCTCGGTTTCGAAAAGGGGCGGACGCCGTTTCTGGACCTTCCGGCCGAAGTCGTCCTGCCGTTTTCAATACCCGGCCTGCCGACGGCGCGCCTGTCGAGCGGCGCCAATATCGTCTCCGGCGCGGCCTATCAGTCAATCGATGCGGATATGGTCGATATGGAAACCTTCGCGCTTTTGCGTGCCTGCCAGCTGTTTGGCGTGCCGCTGATCGGGCTGCGCGGTATTTCCGATGGCAGGGACGAACTCAAACACGTCACCGACTGGACCCAATATCTGCATATCATCGATGAAAAACTCAGCCATGCCGTTGATCAACTCGAAAGCGCCATTGAAACCGGCGCGATTCCGCTCTAAAGGCAGCGCTTAGCCCTTCCTTTCGTCGGCAAGAAGGCCCCAGCCATGACAGAGATTACGCATCCCGATTCCGTTCTCATCATTGATTTCGGCAGCCAGGTGACGCAACTGATCGCGCGCCGTGTGCGCGAAACCGGCGTGTTCTGCGAAATCGTGCCGTTTCAGAAAGCTGAGGAAGGGTTCGAAAGGCTGAAGCCGAAGGGCGTGATCTTTTCCGGCGGGCCGGATTCAGTCACCCGCGAAGGCTCGCCCCGCGCCCCGCAGGCGGTGTTTGACAGCGGTGTGCCGATCCTTGCGATCTGTTACGGCCAGCAGACGCTGGCGCTGCAGCTTGGCGGCGAGGTCGAGGGCGGTCATGCGGCCGAGTTCGGCCGTGCGGATGTGGAAATCCTGAAACCTTCGCCGCTGTTCGAAGGCATCTGGGAGGTCGGCCAGAAATATCCGGTGTGGATGAGCCATGGCGACCGTGTGACCCACGCGCCGGAGGGTTTTGAAGTCATCGGCACTTCGCCGCACGCCCCGTTTGCCATCTGCGTCAACGAGGAAAAGCGCTACTACACCACCATGTTCCACCCGGAGGTGGTGCACACGCCTGATGGCGGCAAGCTGCTTTCCAACTTCGTGCACAAGATCGTCGGGCTGAAATCCGACTGGTCGATGGCCGCCTACCGCGCGGAAATGGTGCAGAAGATCCGCGATCAGGTCGGCGACAAACGCGTGATCTGCGCGCTTTCCGGCGGCGTTGACAGTTCGGTTGCCGCATTGCTCATTCACGAGGCGGTCGGCGACCAGCTGACCTGCATCCTCGTCGACCACGGGCTGATGCGCAAGAATGAGGCGGCCGAGGTCGTTGCCATGTTCCGCGAGCACTACAATCTGCATCTCATTCACGTGGATGCCGTGGACCGGTTCGTCGGCGAACTGGAAGGCGTCGCCGACCCGGAAACCAAGCGCAAGATCATCGGCCGGCTGTTCATCGAAACCTTCGAGGACGAGGCGAAGAAGCTTGGCGGCGCCGATTTCCTGGGGCAGGGGACGCTCTACCCGGACGTCATCGAAAGTGTGTCCTTCTCCGGTGGTCCCTCGGTCACGATCAAGTCGCACCACAATGTCGGCGGCCTGCCCGAGCGGATGAACATGCAGCTCGTCGAACCCTTGCGCGAATTGTTCAAGGACGAGGTCCGCGTGCTCGGCAAGGAACTCGGCCTGCCCGACAGCTTCATTGGCCGCCATCCCTTCCCGGGACCGGGCCTTGCGATCCGCTGCCCCGGCGGCGTGACCCGCGAAAAGCTCGACATCCTGCGCGAGGCCGATGCCATCTATCTTGACGAGATCCGCAAGAACGGCCTTTACGACGTCATCTGGCAGGCCTTCGCCGTGCTGCTGCCGGTCCAGACCGTCGGCGTGATGGGCGACGGCCGCACCTATGAATTCGTCTGCGCGCTGCGCGCCGTCACCTCGGTCGACGGCATGACCGCCGATTTCTACCAGTTCGACATGAACTTCCTCGGCAAGGCCGCGACCCGCATCATCAACGAAGTCCGCGGCATCAACCGCGTCGTCTACGATGTGACGTCAAAACCGCCGGGCACGATCGAGTGGGAATGATATCGGGTCTCGGCTCATAATAGTGAGCGAGGCCAGACTTTACGGCTCAGGGGGGCAAGCGCGCACATATCCGCTGTCTTCCGAGCCATGTCTGCTCGTCTCCCCGCCTCTCATGCCTTTTGTCTCCAGATCACAGCACGCGGCGAAGGCCTGACTGGACGCTGAGCAGTTTTGGCAGGAAGCGTTCGGCAAGCGAATCCGCATCTGCAGAGGTTGCGGACAGGCCGATATTGAGTGCGGCAACGGTTCTGCCGTGCTTGTCGAAAAGGGGGATGGCGATGGAGCAAAGGCCGAGTTCCACCTCCTGGTCGATGACGGCGAAGCCGTTTTCGCGGGCCTGATCGACGCGTCTGATGATCTCTGCCGGATCGGTCACCGAAAAGGGCGTGCGGGGCGTGAGATCGGATTTTTCGATCAGGGCGATGGCCTGTTCGCGCAGCAGCGATGCCAGCAGGATACGGCCCATCGATGTGCAAAAGGCCGGCAGGCGCGAGCCGGGCATCAGGCCGATGGACATCACGCGCTTTTGCGCGGCGCGGGCCACATAGACGATTTCCGTTTCATCCAGAAGCGCGACAGAACAGCTTTCGCCGATCTGTTCGGAAAGCTGGTCCAGCCATGGCTGGACAAGCTGCGGCAGCGGCAGGGAGGCCAGTGCCGAAACACCCAGACGCAGGACGCGCGGCGTCAGCGTGAAGAATTTTCCGTCATAATCGGCGTAGCCCTCACGCGCCAGCGTCAGCAGCACGCGCCGTGCCGTGGCGCGGTCAAGGCCGGTTGCCGATGCCGCTTCGGCGATCGAAAGCCGGGGTGTGTCCGTGCCGAACGCCTCGATCACCCTGAGGCCTTTCGCGAGCGAGGCGATGTAGTCGGTCGGTTTGTTCAGCATGCGCACGCCATTATTCATTATTTGAACAAATCTCAATATATGAACAAATAGACTGGTCACGCAAGCGATTGACGCCTTATTTGTCTTTTAGGAAAATGAGGAGAACATCATGAAAAAGGTCATGTCATCGGTCGCCGAGGCGGTTGCCGACATCCATGACGGCGCTTGCGTGATGATCGGCGGGTTCGGCGGCTCCGGCGCGCCGATCGAGCTGGTCCATGCGCTTGTCGACCGGTTTCGCGCCACCGGCAGCCCCGCCAATCTGACCATCATCAACAACAATGCCGGCAATGGCGCGGTCGGTATCGCCGCGATGATCAAGGCTGGCATGGTGGCGAAGATGATCTGTTCATTTCCGCGCTCCTCCAATGCGGAGGCCTTCAACGCGAAATACGGCGCCGGCGAGATCGCGCTGGAACTTGTTCCCCAGGGCACGCTTGCCGAGCGCATCCGTGCTGCCGGGGCTGGCATTCCGGCCTTCTTCACGCCGTCGGGCTACGGCACGGAACTGGCGGAAGGCAAGCCGGTCGAGGAATTCGATGGCAAGATGTATGTACGCGAGCGCTGGCTGAAGGCCGATTTCGCCCTCATCAAGGGCCAGAAGGGCGACCATGCCGGCAATCTCACCTATCGGCTGGCGGCGCGCAATTTCGCGCCGCTGATGGCCATGGCCGCGGACAGGACGATTGCGCAGGTCTCGGAACTCGGCGCACCCGGTTCGATCGATCCCGAACAGGTGATCACGCCGGGTATCTTTGTCGATGTTGTCGTCGCGGTGCCCGAGCCGCAACAGGAAGAAGCGCTGGTGCGCGCGGGAGAGGTCTACTGATGAGTGATTTCAACATCAATGACGTCAAGCTGTCCAATGCGCAGATCGCATGGCGCGTCGCGCAGGATATCGAGGACGGTTCCTATGTGAACCTCGGCATCGGTTTTCCGGAGATGATCGCGACCTTTCAGCCCGAGGGGCGTGAGGTGACCTATCACACCGAAAACGGCGTGCTGGGCTTTGGCCGGGCGCCGAAACCCGGTGAGGAGGACTGGGACCTGATCAATGCCGGCAAAAAGGCGATCACGCTCAAGCCCGGCGCATCCTTCTTTCATCATGCCGACAGCTTCGCCATGGTGCGCGGCGGTCATCTCGATCTTGCCGTGCTCGGCGCCTATCAGGTGGCTGAAAATGGCGATCTTGCGAACTGGCGGGTCGGTTCGAAGGGCGTTCCCGCCGTCGGCGGCGCGATGGACCTCGTGCATGGCGCCGGGCGCGTTGCGGTGATCACCGACCACGTCGCCAAGGATGGTTCGCCCAAACTGGTCAAGGCCTGCACTTTCCCCTTGACCGGCGTGGGCTGCGTCGACCGCGTCTACACATCGCTTGCCGTGATCGACATCGTGGATGGCCATTTCGTGCTGCGCGAAAAACTGGCCGCCATCTCCATGGACGCGCTCCAGTCCGTGACCGGCGCACCGATCCACCTTGACGGCGATGTCGCCGAGCTTGCCGTACCGGAGGATATCTGATGGCTGACGTTTTTATCTGCGACTATATCCGCACGCCGATTGGCCGCTATGGCGGTGCCTTGTCAGCCGTTCGCCCCGATGATCTCGCGGCCATTCCGCTTCGCGAACTGGTGGCGCGCAATCCGGGCATGGACCTTGCCGCAATCGACGAGGTGATCCTCGGTTGTGCCAATCAGGCCGGCGAAGACAACCGCAATGTGGGGCGGATGTCGCTTCTGCTCGCGGGTTTCCCGGAAAGCGTGCCGGGCTCGACCGTGAACCGCTTGTGCGGTTCCGGCATGGATGCGGTTATTACCGCAGCTCGCGCGATCAGGGCAGGCGAGGCCGAGCTTGTTATCGCGGGCGGTGTGGAAAGCATGTCGCGCGCGCCCTTCGTCATGCCGAAGGCCGAGACGGCGTTTTCGCGGGCCAATGCGATCGAAGACACCACCATCGGCTGGCGGCTGATCAATCCGTTGATGAAGGCGCAATATGGCGTCGATTCCATGCCTGAAACCGCTGAAAACGTGGCGGAGGATTTTTCCGTCTCCCGCGCCGATCAGGACGCATTCGCTCTTCGCTCGCAGCAGAAAACGGCGCAGGCCATGAACAGCGGACGTCTTGCGCAGGAAATTGTTCCTGTCGCGGTGCCGCAGCGCAAGGGCGATCCGGTCATTGTCGATACCGATGAACATCCGCGTCCGTCGACCGATCTTGCCGGTTTGCAGCGGCTGAAAACCTTCGTCAAGGCGGATGGCACGGTTACCGCCGGCAACGCATCCGGCGTCAATGATGGCGCTGCGGCACTGGTGCTGGCAACCATGGACGCGGCCCGCAAACACGGCCTGACGCCGATTGCCAAAGTTCTCGGCGGCGCAAGCGCCGGTGTGCCGCCGCGCATCATGGGTTTCGGTCCCGCGCCGGCATCGGCAAGGCTGATGGAGCGTCTCGGGTTGCGGACGGATGATTTCTCCGTGATGGAGTTCAACGAGGCCTTCGCATCGCAGGCGCTCGCCACCCTTCGCCATCTCGGCATCGCCGACGACGACCCTCGGGTCAATCCCAATGGCGGCGCGATTGCGCTTGGCCATCCGCTTGGCATGTCCGGCGCGCGGATTACCGGCACGGCCATGCGCGAACTGAAATCCGGCGAGAAATCGCTTTCGGCCATGTGCATCGGCGTCGGTCAGGGCATCGCAATCGCGCTGGAAGCCGTGTAATCTCGGTCTACCGCCGGCCTGCGGCTTCGACGAGTGCTAAGAGCAGGGAGCGTTGTTCGTCGGTCATCACCGCATTATTGCGCATGGCGACGCCGACCGGGCCGCCCAGCAGGTCGTCGTTCAGGCGGATGCCGGAAAGCAGGCCGGTTTCAAGCTCGTCGTGAACCACGCCGGCGGAGATAAACCAGATCGCGTCGGATGACAGAACCACCTTGCGACCGAAGGCAAGGCCGACATTTTCGAAGGCTGCCTGCGGATCGAAAAGCCCGATCCCGTGCAGATAGGCCTGCACCAGCGGGGCAATGACCGCGCCCGGCGGCGGCAGCATCAGCGGAAAGCGACCAAGCGTGGCGCCATCCGCCTCCTTGCCGTCTAGAGGATGGCCGGGGCGTACGACCGCCATGATCGGCTCGGAATAAAGCTGGCGAAAGGAAAGCCCTTCCATCAGTTGAGCCGCGGCCATGCGCCCGACCACCATGTCGAGTGTGCCTTCGCGCAATTGCGATAAAAGCAGCCAGTTCGGCCCGGTCGTCACCCTCAGCAGGCATTCCGGCGCGGACTGCCTAAGCGAAAGGGCGGCCTGCGGCAAAAGCACGGTGGATGCCGTCGGCAGCGCGCCGACGGCGATGCGCGAGCGCCGCGCCGGCCGTTCGCGGACCAGTTCCTGCGCGCGGCCGAGTTCGATAAGCGCGGACCCGACATAGCGCTGAAAGGTCTTGCCGGCCTGTGTCAGCGCCAGCCTGCGGCCCGACCGGTCGAAAAGCGCGACCTCGAGAATATCCTCAAGCTCCCGGATCGTCTTCGATGCGGCGGGCTGGCTGACATTCAGTGTTTGGGCGGCGGCACTCAGCGAGCCGCGGCGCGCGGTCTCGACAAAGCAGTGCAGGTGCCGCATGCGAATACGGGGATCGAACATACATATAACCCTGGGGTTATGAATTTTTCCGGAAAATATAATTTTTAATGCCGGTTGGCTATGGCAAAAAGAAATCAGGAGGACAGAGGATGATGATCCGTTCGGGAGATGCTGCACTTCATGTGCGTGACGAGGGGCCGCGTGACGGCCCGGTGGTTCTGTTCGCCAATTCGCTTGGCACCGACCTTCGGGTTTTTGACGCGCTTGTTGCACAGCTGCCGCCGGATTTGCGGATCGTGCGCTACGACAAGCGCGGCCACGGCCTTTCCGACCTCACCCCCGGACCCTACACGATCGACATGCTCAGCGATGATGCCATCGCCATCTGTGAGACGCTCGATCTTCGCAACGTAACCTTTGTCGGCCTGTCCATCGGCGGGCTGATTGCCCAGTCTTTCGCAATCAAGCGTCCCGACCTGACGCAGGCGCTGGTGCTGATGGATACGGCGGCGAAGATCGGCACGGCGGAAAGCTGGGGCGAGCGCATCGCAGCCCTCAGCGAAGGCGGCATTGCCGCGATTTCCGATGGCATTCTGCCGCGCTGGTTTTCCCCTGCGTTTCTTGGCAGCCCCGAGGCATCGCAGTGGCGCAACATGCTCGAGCGCACGACGCTTGAGGGCTATATCGCCTGCTGTCACGCTCTGGCAGCGGCGGATCTGACCGAAGGCAGCACGCAGATCGCCTGTCCGGCAATGGCGATTGCCGGTGCGCTCGATGGCTCGACGCCGCCCGAACTGGTCGCCGAAACCGCAAAGCTCTGCCATGCGACATTCCATATCGTTGACGATGCCGGGCATCTGCCCTGTGTCGAAAAGCCGGAGGCCGTCGCCGCATTGATCACCGACTTTCTGGAGAAGACCCGCCATGACTGAGCGTTATGCAGACGGCATGAAAACCCGCCGCGCCGTGCTCGGCGATGCCCATGTCGACCGGGCCGAGGCGGCAAAGACCGGGCTGGACGAAGCCTTTCAGACGCTGATTACCGAAAGCGCCTGGGGTACGGTCTGGGCGTCCGATGCCATTTCCCGGCGCGAACGGTCTATGCTGACGCTGGCGCTTCTGGCGGCAACCGGAAATTTCGATGAAATACCCATGCATATCCGCGCCACCCGGCGCACCGGTGCCAGCAGGCAGGATGTCATCGAGGCATTCCAGCATGTGGCGATCTATGCGGGCGTGCCGCGCGCCAATCATGCCCTGAAGCTGGCAAAGGCAACTTATGCCGAAATGGAGGAGAATGACGATGACTGATCTCGGGCCTTTGATCCCGCGAAACCGCACGGTTCATCCACCGGCCTATGCGCCGGACTACAAGACGTCGGTCGCGCGTTCGCCGACGCTGCCGCTGCTCTCTCTTGAAAGCGGCCCGTCGGAGGAGACCGGGCCGATGTTCGGCCACGGCATGTTCGGTGCGCTCGACAACAATCTGATCCTGAACTGGACCAAGGGCGCAGCACCTGCCATCGGCGAGCGCATCCTCGTATTCGGCCATGTGCTGGATGAGCGCGGCAGGCCGGTTCCCGAAACGCTGGTGGAAATCTGGCAGGCCAATGCCGGTGGCCGCTATCGCCACAAGAAGGACAGCTATCTGGCGCCGCTCGATCCGAATTTCGGCGGCTGCGGGCGCACGCTCACCGATGAGAACGGCTATTACGAGTTTCTGACCATTCGCCCCGGCGCCTATCCCTGGCCCAATCGCGGCAATGACTGGCGGCCGATGCATATCCATGTTTCGGTCTACGGTCACAGCTTCGGCCAGAGGCTGATCACCCAGCTCTATTTCGAAGGCGACCCGCTGATCGACCTCTGTCCCATCGCCAACACCATCAAGGAACGCAGCAATCTCGACCGGCTGGTCGCGCCGCTGGACATGTCGATGGCCCGCCCGCTCGATTTCCTGGCCTACCGGTTCGATATCGTCCTGCGCGGCCGCCGGCAGACCATGTTCGAAAACAGACTGGAGGGGTTGTGAGATGATCAAGAGACCCGAAATTCTGGCCGAAACGCCGTCGCAGACCGCAGGTCCCTACGTTCATATCGGCTGCATGCCGACCTACGCCGGCAATCCCGGAAGCTACGACGAGGAGATCGGCGAACACGCGATTTCAGATGGCGCGAAAGGCGAGATCATCGAAATTCGCGGCTGCGTCCTCGATGGAACCGGTTATGCCATCCGCGATGCGATGTTCGAAAGCTGGCAGACCGATGCCGCCGGTATCTTTCCCGGTCAGCCGGGTGCCGATCCCGCCGTTTCTGGCCATTGCCGCTTTGCCGCCGATGCCGATAGCGGTGAGTTCGTGCTGCGCACCGTCAAGCCGGGTGCCTTCAGGGGGCGCGGCGGATCGCATAATGCGCCGCATATCTCGATCTGGATCGTGGCGCGCGGCATCAATATCGGCCTCAACACCCGCATCTATTTCGATGACGAGGACAATAGCGGCGACCGGCTGCTGAGTGCCGTTGAACTGAAGCACCGGGTGCCGACGCTGATCGCGAAAAAGACGGTCGAGGGGCAATATCGTTTCGATATCCGCTTGCAGGGCGAGGGCGAAACGGTTTTCCTCGACATCTGATCAGTCGCGCCGGCGCGGAAACACTGTGCCGGCGCTCTTGGAGCATAATGCGTGAACACATCGGTCTTCGATCATCCCTGGCTTGGTGGCCTTTTCGGCGATACGGAAACGGCGGCGATCTGGTCGCCTGAAAGCCAGTTGCGGCACATGCTGGCCTTCGAGGCGGCGTGGAGTCGGGCGCTGGGCGCCTGCGGGATTTTCGACGCGGCACAGGCTGAAAGCGCGGCCAGCGCCATCGAGCAGGCGGACGTAGAGCCGCAGGCGCTTGCGGCAGGCACCGGTGCTGACGGTGTGCCGGTTCCGGCGCTTGTCGAAATGCTCCGCCGGGTCGCGCCTGCCGAGGCCGTGCACAAGGGCGCGACATCGCAGGACGTGATCGATACGGCGCTGGCGATGACCCTGCGCGAAACGACCGCGCTTTTCCTCGCCCGTCTCGAACGGCTGATTGCGGCGCTGACCGCGCTGGAACGGCATTTCGGCGAGAACCGGTTGACCGGGCGAACACGCATGCAGGCCGCCGTGCCGATTACGGTCGGTGACCGGCTGCTGTCCTGGCGGCTGCCGCTTGGCGATCATGTCCCGCGTCTCAAGGCATTGCGCCTGCGCGTCGAAAAGGTGCAGATCGGCGGGGCGGCGGGAAACCGTGCCGCATTGGGCGACAGGGCGGATGCCGTTGTTGCCGATGTCGCCGAAAGGCTGGGCCTTCAGCCGACACAAAAAGCCTGGCATGCCATGCGCGACGGGATCGGCGAATATGCCGCGGTGCTGTCGCTGATCTCCGGCACGCTGGGAAAGATGGGGCAGGATATCGCGCTGATGGCGCAGCAGGGCGTCGATGAAATCGCGCTGTCGGGCGGCGGCGGATCATCAGCCATGCCGCACAAGAGCAATCCGGTTCTGGCCGAGCTTCTGGTCACCCTTGCCCGCTTCAACGCCGCCCAGCTTTCCGGCCTGCATCAGGCGCTGGTCCATGAACAGGAGCGCTCGGGCGCGGCCTGGTCGCTGGAATGGATGATCCTGCCGCAGATGGCGCTGGCGACCGGCCGCGGGCTCGGTGCCGCCATCGACCTTTGCGGAAAGGTCGAGCGGATGGGTACGGGCTGAAACCGTGTCAGGCACCGTCACCGGCAAACCGGAAGACCTCATAAAGCCAGTCGCTGATGATCCTGAGCTTGTCTTCGGCAAGCGGGCAATGGCTCAGGGTTCGCAGATAGTCGTGGGCGAGGCCCTCGCCCTCGTCGATGCTCACCGCAACGCCAGCCTTCTTCAGGGCCGAGGCATAGGCCGCGCCGCTGTCGCGCATCGGGTCGTTGGCGGCAAGCGCGATGAAGGCCGGAGGCAGATCCGTAAGCGTCGGCGCCGAGAGCGGCGTGATCATCGGGTCGGACATCAGTCGTTTTTTGTCCGGACAGTAGCGGGCGCCCATGTCGGCGACGTTCTCCGGGCGCAGCAAGGGGCCCTCGGCATTCTGCCTGCAGGACGTCCGGGTCAGGTCGAAATCGCAGATCGGATAGATCAGCAGTTGGGCGCAAAGCGGTATGTTCCTGTCCCGGCAGGTCATCGCCGTGACGGCGGCGAGGTTTCCGCCCGCGCCGTCGCCGCCGATGGCGATTCGCTCCGCATCGATACCGAGCGTCTCCGCCTTTGCGCGCGCCCAGGCAATGACCGAAAGCGTCTGTTCCAGCGCCGTCGGACAGGGATGCTCGGGCGCCAGCGCATAATCCACGGAAATCACCGTCTGCCGTGTCCACGAGGCAAGGCGGGCCGTGGTGTCCCAGTGCGATTCGGGGCTGCCGCGCCAGAAACCGCCGCCGTGCAGATAGATCAGGGCCGGTTGCGGGCCGCTGCTCATGTGCCGGAAGATGCGCACGCGCACGGGCCCGCCGTCACTGTCGATCCAGTGTTCGGTGTCGGTCTCGATATTGGGCGGCGTGGGCAGTCGCAGGTTGCGGGCAATCGAATTGTAGAGCACGCGCCGCGCCTCGAGCGTCGTGCCGGCGGGAAGGCTGGCCTGTTGTGCTTCCAGAACCTCGATAAAGCGGTAGATTCCGGGATCGATCTTGCGCGGTTTCGTCTGCGGGCGCTGCTCGACATCCTCGGGCGAAAGCCCCGGCTTCATCACGAAGCGCAGCACCATGTCGCCGGTGTGCCGGCGCAGCATGTCCTGCCCCTTGGGTTCGAACAGCTCTGTGCCGAAAATGTTCGAGAAGGTGGCGCGGTTGGAAACGTTGAAGATGGCAAGCGCCGAGATGTGCCAGTGCAGCTCCAGCGCCGTCAGGCCGGAGCGGAACAGGCCCTCGTCGCAGCCGCGCCTGTAGATCTCCTCCAGAAGCCGGATGGCGGAGCTGTTCTGCCCCGCGATCATCTCGGATTTCGACATGTGACGGCCCTGGTGGATGTTCTCGACCATCACCAGCCGCACGAAATCGCGCTCCCGGCTGTGGTGGTCGAATGTGAACTCCGTCAGCTGCCGCAGGGCCTCCACCGGATGAAGGCTTTCGAGTTCGAGATCGTCCTCCGCGCGGCGCATGCGGGCATAGGCATCTTCCAGAACGGCGCGGTAAAGGCCCTCCTTGTCGCCGAAATAGTAATAGATCATGCGTTTCGAGGTGCGGGTGCGCGCCGCGATTTCGTCCATCTTGGCGCCGGAAAGCCCGTGGGCGACAAACACGGCGCGGGCCGTCTGCAGGATATTTTCGCGTACGGCCTCCGGATCCTGCTTCCAGCTTCGCCGCGCGGTCACATCTACCTCGTCCCTGATTTCGCCCTTCGCCAAGTTCTCTCCTCCCGAACGTGTCCCCATGCGCGTCTACTACATAATAAACCGCAATTTCACGACCCACAAAACAAAACTAACCGTGCCGAACATTCCCTTGACATAATTAACCGAATTGAACAAAATCAAGAACAGGAGATTATTTGGGAGGTTGTTTCTGCATGGTCGTCACACAGGCACGTTCGGCGCGGGCCGGCTCGGGGCAGGTCTTCAAGGCCGGTCTCCTGGGGCAGGGAATCGGTGGTTCGCGGACGCCGGGCATGCATATGGCCGCCGCGAAGGCGCTGGGTCTCGACTACCAGTACGATTTTATCGACGTGCTGGAACGTGACCTGCCTTCCGATGTCGGCGCGATCCTCGATCTGCTGCAAGCCGAAGGCTATCGCGGCCTCAACGTGACCTATCCCTTCAAACAGGCGGTAATGCCGCATCTCGATGAATTGTCGCAGGACGCGCAAATGGTCGGCGCGGTGAATACGGTCGTTTTCGAGGATGGCCGGCGCATCGGCCACAACACAGATTGCTGGGGCTTTGCCCAGAGCCTGCGCCGCGGGCTGGCCGAAGATGCCGCGCGCGACCGGGCGTTGCTTATGGGCGCCGGCGGCGCCGGTGGGGCGGTCGCGCATGCGCTTCTCGATGAAGGCATTGGCCGGCTGTTCGTGTTCGATCCCGACCGAAAAAAGGCTGACGCGCTGGTCGCGGTTCTGGCGCAGCATTTCAGTGCGGAGCGGGTTCAGGCCGTTGAAAATACGGACATTGCCGCCGATGTCGATGGCATCGTCAATGCCTCGCCCGTGGGCATGGAAAAACTGCCGGGCTGTCCGCTTCCAAAACATCTGATCGCGCCGCGTCACTGGGTGGCCGATATCGTCTATTTCCCGCCGGAGACGGAACTGATCAAGGCTGCGACCGAAAAGGGGTGTGCGGTTTTGCCGGGCACCGGCATGGCGCTCTGGCAGGCTGTGCGCGCCTTTGAGCTGTTTACCGGCAAGGAACCCGATATTGCCGAAATGAAGCCGGTTCTGCTTGCAAAAGCTGCACCGGAGAGGGGAGCGTGACGGGATGAAGACCTCAATCGCCACCGTTTGCATTGCCGGCGATCTGCCTGAAAAACTGGCCGCCATCGCTGCCGCCGGTTTCGATGGCATCGAGATTTTCGAGCAGGATTTCATCGCCTTCGACGCCTCGCCGCGCGAGGTCGGACGCATGGTGCGCGATCACGGGCTGGAAATCACGCTGTTCCAGCCGTTCCGCGATTTCGAAGGGCTGCCGGAGCCGTTGCGGGCGCGCGCCTTCGACCGCATGGAGCGCAAATTCGACCTGATGCAGGAACTGGGCACCGATCTGGTGCTGGTCTGCTCGTCGACCCACCCGGAAGCGCTCGGCGGGATCGACCGCATGGCGAATGACTTCGCAGCGCTCGGTGAACGGGCGGCAAAGCGGGGCTTGCGCGTCGGTTTCGAGGCGCTGGCATGGGGCAAGCATGTCTGGGACCATCGCGACGCCTGGGAAGTGGTGCGCCGCGCCGACCATCCGAATATCGGGCTCATTCTCGACAGTTTTCACACGCTCGGCCGCGGCATCGATCCCGATACCATCCGCCGCATTCCCGGCGACCGCATCTTTTTCGTGCAGCTTGCCGATGCGCCGATCATCGAGATGGACCTGCTCTACTGGTCGCGTCACTTCCGCAATATGCCGGGCGAGGGCGATCTCGATGTCGTCTCCTTCATGCGCGCGGTTGCGGCAACGGGATATTCCGGGCCGCTGAGCCTTGAAGTCTTCAACGACCAGTTCCGTGGCGGCAGTCCCGGTGCGATTGCGCGCGACGGACACCGTTCGCTGGTTTATCTGATGGATCAGGTCCGACGGCAGGAGCCGGACAATGCCTTCAACCTGCCCGACATGCCGCCGCGGATTTCGACACGTGGCGTTTCCTTCGTGGAATTTGCCGCCGATGAGACGGAAGCGGCGGAACTGGCCGGTATTCTGTCGGCGCTCGGTTTCCGGCGGGCGGGGCGGCACATCTCCAAACAGGTGGAACTCTGGCAGCAGGGCGACATCCGCGTGGTCATCAATACCGAACGCGAGGGCTTTGCCCACAGCGCGCATATCGTGCACGGCCTCAATATCTGCGATATCGGGCTGCAGGTGGAAAGCGCCGCCGATACCGTCACGCGCGCCGAGGCGCTCGGCATCACGCCGTTCCATCAGCCGGTGGGAACCGGAGAGCTGGACATTCCAGCGATTCGCGGCGTCGGCGCGGGACTGATGCATTTCATTGATGATACCAGCGGCCTTGCCGGGGTCTGGGACAAGGAATTCCGCCCGGTCTCCGACGATACGCCAACGCGTGACGCCGGGCTGAAACGGATCGACCACATTGCCCAGACAATGAACTACGAAGAAATGCTGACATGGTCGCTGTTCTACCTGTCGCTTTTCGAGACCGAAAAAACGCCGACCGTCGATGTCGTCGATCCCGGCGGTCTGGTCCGCAGT
Source organism: uncultured Martelella sp. (assembly GCF_963677965.2). NCBI lineage: Bacteria > Pseudomonadati > Pseudomonadota > Alphaproteobacteria > Hyphomicrobiales > Aurantimonadaceae > Martelella > uncultured Martelella sp. The sequence continues at coordinate 461,245 of NZ_CAXXFM010000001.1, read as the reverse complement.
CAGGCCATTCAGTCGCCCGATGGCGCGCTGCGCGTGACCCTGAACGGCGCCGAGACGCACAGAACCTTTGCCGGCCGGTTCGTTGCCGACAGTTTCGGTTCGTCGGTGCAGCATGTCGCCTTCGAGACCGATGACATCTTCGCCACGGCCGAGGCGCTTGCGGCAAACGGTTTTGCATTCCTGCCGATGCCGGACAATTACTACGACGACCTCGTGGCGCGACTGGCGGTGGAGCCGGAGACGATCGATCGTCTCAAACGCCACAATATCCTTTACGACGAAGACAAGAACGGCGCCTATTTCCAGCTTTACAGCCGGCCGTTCGGCGATGGCATTTTCTTCGAGATCGTTCAGCGGCAGGGTGCGTATTCGGGCTATGGCGCGGTCAATGCGCCATTCCGCACCGCAGCTCAGCGCAGGCTGATGCGGCCTGCATCGGTGCCACGGCAATGACGGGGGCACGGATGATGACACCTGAAGTGGACTGTATCCAGACGGTAAAGGCCCGGCTTGGCGAAACGCCGCTGTGGTGCGAGCAGACCCGGCGGCTTGTGTGGATCGATATCGAGGATCCGCAGTTCTGGCAGCTTGATCCGTCGACCGGCGAGGCGTTTTCGCGCGCCCAGCCCTGCACCTATCTGGGCAGTCAGGCGCTCACCCGTTCCGGCAAACACCTTGTCGCGCGCGATCTGGATCTGGTGCTGCTCGATCCGCAGACGGGGGCATCCGAACCCTTTGCCCGCGTGCCGGATGAAAAATTTCCCGCCACCCGGCTGAATGACGGCCGCGTCGACCGCAATGGCCGGCTCTGGATCGGCACCATGGACAACGGGCTGAAAGATGGTCTCGGGAGCCTCTACCGTGTCGACCCGGATGGTTCGTTTACCGCCTTTTACGACGACGTTATCGTTTCGAACGGCATCGCCTTCGATCCTGACGGGCGGCATATGTATTTCACCGATACGCGGCGGCATCTGACCTGGAAGATCACGCTGGATGACGCCGGCGAACGGCCGGTTTCGCGCACGGTGTTTGCCGATTATACGGCCGGCGGCGAACGTCCCGACGGGGCATGCGTGGATGCCGACGGCTGCCTCTGGCAGGCCTTTTTCGCCGGTGGCGCTGTCGTGCGCTACACGCCCGATGGCCGCATCGACCGCAGGATTTCCCTGCCGGTGACCAACCCGACCTGCCTGTGTTTTGGCGGTCCGGATTACAAGACGCTGTTCGTGACCACGGCGTTCAAGTTTCTAAGCGAAGAGCAGCTTGCCAGGGAACCGCTTGCAGGCAGCGTTTTTGCGATAACCGGTGCCGGTCAGGGGCTGGCCGAGCATCGATTTTGTTTCTAGGGATATTCAGGAGGAAGAATAAAAATGACAATCCATACAAAAATGCGACGATTGGCTCTGATGGCTGCCGTCACGGTTGCCATGGCGGCCGGTGCACAGGCGCAGGACAAGATCGATCTGCTTTATTCCGATGTCACATCGGCCGATGTGCCGCGTTCGCAGGCAATGACCGGCATTTTTGCCGACGAAATCAGCGATGACTTCAATCTGAAAGCCCACTTCAACGGCACACTGGTCAAGCAGGGTGCGGAACTGGTTGCCGTCCAGCGCGGCAATCTGGATCTGGCCATCCTGCCGCCGTCGGACTTTGCCGAGCAGGCCCCGGCATTCTATATTCTCGGCGCGGCCTATGTCGTGCGCGATGCCGATCACCTGATGCGGATTTTCAACAGCGAGGTCGGCGATACGTTCCGCGAACTCGCGCGCGATAAAATGGGCATCGAGATCCTGGCGCCCGCCTATTACGGCCGCCGGCAGGTCAATGTCGTCGGTGACGAGAAGATCATGACGCCGGAAGACATGTCGGGCATCAAGCTGCGCATGCCGGGCGGCGAAAGCTGGCAGTTCCTCGGTAAGGCGATTGGCGCCAATCCGGCGCCGATTCCCTATCCGGAAGTTTATACCGCCCTGCAGACGGGCGTCATCGACGGGCAGGACAATCCGCTTCCCAACGACAAGGCGATGAAATTCTACGAGGTGACGGACCAGATCGTTCTGACCAGCCACAATGTCGGCTTCGGCATGCTGATCATGAGCGCGAAGAAGTTCGACAGCCTGAGCGAGGAACAGCAGCAGACCCTGCGCGATGCCGCGACCGAGGCCTTTACCTGGTCGAATGGACAATATCTGGAGCAGGAAGACGAACTGGTGACCTTCTTCAAGGATCAGGGGCTCGACGTCTATACGCCCGATGTCGATGCGTTCCGCACCTACGCACAGAAGCAGTATCTCGATTCGGACATGTCGAAGGACTGGCCGGAAGGCATGCTGGAAAAGATCAACAATCTTTGAGGAATAAGGCCCGCGGGCCTGAAAAATCATGGGAGCGTGCGATAATCGCACGACAATGAGGACATCCTGCGGCGGGAAAACCGCAGGGTGCAAACTGGAGGAGAGAGAAATGATCAATCGTAGAAACCTGTTGGGCGCTGTTGCGTCCGTTGGGCTGGCTCTTGGACTTGTCACGCCTGCGCTGGCGCAGGAGGATACGCCGCAGCTTCGCTTCTCGGCGGTGTTTTCCGAACAGGATATCCGTGCCGATATGATGAAGCGGCTTCAGGAAAACGTGGCCGATATTGCCGATCTGGAGCTTTACTATGGTGGCAATCTGTTCAAGCAGACCACCGAGATTATCGCCATCCAGCGCGGCAATCTGGAAATGGGCAACGTCTCGCCGCAGGATATCGCGACGCAGGTGCCGGCCTTTTCCATCCTGACATCGGCCTATCTGTTCCGCGATGCCGCGCATCTGAATGAATTCTTCAAGAGCGATGCCGGGGCCGAGATGAAGGCTTTGGCCGAAGATCAGCTTGGCATTCACATCCTCGGACCGACCTATTTCGGCACGCGTCAGGTCGGTTTGCGGATCGACAAGGAGATCAACACTCCGGAAGACATGGCCGGCGTGAAGCTCAGGATGCCCGGCGGCGATGCCTGGCAGTTCCTCGGCCGCGCTCTTGGCGCCAATCCGACGCCGATGGCCTATGCCGAGGTCTATACCGGTCTCCAGACCGGGGCGATCGATGGCCAGGACAATCCGCTGCCCAACGTCGAGAACATGAAGTTCTACGAAGTCATGGACCAGATTGTCATGACCTCGCATCTGGTGGGATATGACCTTCTGGTGATTTCGCAGGAGGTCTGGGATTCCTTCACCGATGAGCAGCGGCAGGAATTCGAGGCGGCCGCGGACGAGGCGATCGCCTGGAGCACCGAGCAGCATCTGGCGCGTGAGGGCGAACTGGCTTCATTCTTCGAAGAACAGGGCCTCAACATCTACACGCCCGATGTCGATGCGTTCCGCACCTATGCGCAGCAGATGTATCTCGATTCCGATCTGTCGAAAGATTGGCCGGAAGGCATGCTTGATCGCATCAACGCGCTCTGAATTTATCCAGTAACCGTCAGTGATCGTACCCGGAAACGGGTACGATCCGTTTGAGGCAGAATATCTTGCAAAAACTAACGCAAATAGGTGCATGGCTGCACAGAAGGGCCGAGAATATCGCAGCCCTGATGCTGGCGATCATGTTTATCGCCTTCATTGTTCAGGTGGCGTTCCGCTATCTCCTGAACCTGCCGATCGGCGGCGCGTCCGAACTGACAATCCTGATGTGGCTGTGGCTCGTGCTTTGGGGCGCGGCCTTCGTTCTGCGTGAAGCCGACGAGATCCGCTTCGACTTCGTGCTGGCGCTTGCCGGCCACCGTGTCCGGCGCGTCATGTCGGTGCTGGCGGCCGTGGCGCTCTTGTTTCTCTACGGCTATTCGCTGCCGGCCGTGTGGGACTATGTGACCTTCATGAAGGTCCAGGATACGTCCTATCTCGATATTCCCTATGACTATGTCTATTCGATCTACATCATCTTCGCCGTCGCTACTCTGATACGTTATGCGTGGCTGCTATGGAGCGCGCTGACGGACCGCTACGTTGAGCATGCCGAACTCGGGGGGCAGGAAGAATGATGGATCCCTTCACAATCTGCATCATCTCGATCCTCCTTCTGGCGCTTCTGGGGCTGCCGGTCGGTCACGCGATGATCGCATCGTCCATCCTTTATCTGATGCTGGCCGGTCTCGACATGGGCACGGCCGCCGAGCAGATCCTCAACGGCCTGTTTTCCAGCTACATCCTGCTGGCCGTGCCGCTGTTCATCCTTGCCGCCGAACTGATGAATTCCGGCAGCATGACGCTGCGGCTTCTGGCCTTCTGTAACGCCTTCGTCGGCCGGTTTCGCGGCGGGCTGGCGCTGGTGAATGTGGCGCAAAGCATCATTTTCGCCGGCATGTCCGGTTCCGCGCTTGCCGATGCGGCGGGCACCGGCAAGATGATGCAGAAGATGATGACGGCGGACGGCAAATATCCGCCGGCGTTTGCGGCTGCGCTCACGGCCTCCACCGCGGTGATCGGGCCGATCATTCCGCCATCGATCCCGATGGTCATCTACGCGCTGGTCTCGGATGCCTCCATCGGCTACCTGTTCCTTGCCGGCATGATTCCGGGGCTTTTGATGGGCATTGTGCAGGCCACCATCGTTCTCACCAGCGCGCGCCGCCGGTCGTTTCCGGTGGAAGAGCCGGTGCCGATGCGCAAGCTGCCGGGCATTGTGGTCAAGGCTTTCCCGGTGCTGATGATGCCGGTGGTGCTTCTGGGCGGCATTTATGGCGGCGCCACGACGCCGACCGAGGCGGCCGCGATCGCCGCACTCTATGCCCTTCTCGTTTCCGCATTGCTTTACAACAGCGTCAGCGCAAGCGCGGTCTATCATTCACTGCTGTCGAGCGCGCGGACCACGGCCTCCATCGGCATGCTGATCGCAGGCGCCCTGGTCTTCAATTATGTGGTGACGATCGAGAATGTGCCGACAACGTTGAGCAACTGGCTTTCGGGTTTCAATCTCTCGCCGATCATGTTCCTGCTGATCGTCAACGTCATCCTGCTGGCGCTGGGCTGCCTGCTTGAAGGCACGACCGTGCTTCTGGTGATTGTGCCGGTGTTCATTCCGACAGCCAACGCGCTCGGCATCGATCTGGTGCATTTCGGCGTTGTCTGCGTGGTCAACATCATGCTGGGCCTGATTACGCCGCCCTATGGGCTGCTGCTTTTTGTGATGTCGAACATTTCGGGCAAGTCACTGCATGCCATCATCCGCGAAATCCTGCCTTTCCTGCTGGCGCTTATCGCCGCGCTGCTTGTGATCACGCTGTTTCCGGATCTCTCGCTCTGGCTGCCGCGCCAGTTCGGCTACAAGGGGTAAATGCGCATGACCAAACCCGTTTATGTCCTGAACGGACCCAACCTCAACCGGCTCGGCCTGCGCGAGCCGGAAGTCTACGGGCACACGACACTGGCCGAAGTCGAAGCCATGTGTATGGAAGCGGCCGGCGAGGAGGGGCTGGTGTTTCGCCAGACCAATTCCGAACAGGAAATGATCGAGTGGATACACGAGGCCATCGATGCCTCTTCGGCGCTGCTGATCAACCCCGCCGCCTTCACCTTTTATTCGATGGCGATGATGGATGCGCTGAAGATGTATCCCGGCCCGCTGATCGAGTTCCACATCTCCAACGTCCACAAGCGCGAACCGATGTACCACAATTCGCTGGTCTCGCCCGTGGCAACGGCGGTAATGGCCGGCTGCGGTGCCCGCGGCTATCCCCATGCCGTGCGCCTGCTGCGCGAAATGGCGGCGGAGACGACCCAAGGGGCGTGATGTTTCAGTCAGGCGGCGGGGTGAGGCCAAAGCGCTGGCAATGAGCGCCCGGCCTTATGCCAGGCGCTTATATTCGATCATCCGCGCGCGGCTCAGAACCAGTTCCAGTCGGTCTTCCGTCAGCCTGTGCAGCAATATCCGCTTGGTCCAGGGGCCATCCGCGAGACTGAACAGAAAACGGCCCCGGCCCAGTGATTTGAGCGGCATGCGCCGTTTTACCGGGCCGGTGCCGATAATCACGTCGGTGCCGTCTATGGCGAACATTGCCCCTTCCGGGGAAAGCCATCGGCCCTGAAGGCCGGCCGGGACGGGTTCGGGATCGGCGGGCAGAAAGCGGCGTTCGGCATGGCCGATTTCCCCGGTAATCGCGCTTCCGTCCCATCGCAGCCGGGCCGGCGATGTCGGCGAGCGCGATGCCACGGTCCCGTCACCGTCCGCATAAAGTGTGTCTGAATTGTTCAGATAGGTCAGAGACGATCCTTTGACCTCGATCCACCATGGACCGTTTGCAGTCACGTAAAGCCCGTCCGGCAGGCGCGTTGCAGGCTTCGGCAGGCTCTCGCCCGTGAGCGCCGCCATGACATCCATTGCCATCGCGTAGGCATCGACATCTTCGCGGTTTGCCACAATAACAGCGCCGGTCATGCTTTCGCGGTCGATGAGAAAATGGCTCTTGTAGCCCGGATGCGATCCGCCATGGCCGAACAATGTTCTGTTGCCGAGCTGGACGCGGCGTATGCCGAGGCCGTAATCCGTCGGGCGTCCATCCGCGAGATAGCGCCGGGCGGCAAGACGCTCCAGAATGCCGGCATATTCGCCTCTTTCCGTCATCAGCGCCTGCACCCACGCGGCCAGCGCGGCGGCGCTGCCGGTCATGCTGCCGGATGCGGAAATATGCAGGCCCGCTGATGACAGCCGCCATTGCGCGCCGTCGCGCCAGTATCCGGGAGACAGGTTACGGACGGGGTCGCTCCACACATCCGGCGCATCGAAGGTGACGCCGAGCGTCTCGCCCTGCCGGCGGATATAGTCGCGGAAGAATATATTCCTGCGTTCCAATGCGGTTTCCACCAGCCGGTAGCCGGTGTTGGAATAGGAAATCTCCGTGCCGGCGGGAAAATTCAGCCGGGTCATGCGGGTGAGGAGTTCAAACAGGGGACGGGCGGCGGTTTCGGTAAAAACGGAAAGGCCGAGCAGGGTCAGGCATTCGCGCACATCCGGCAGGCCGCCGGTCATATCGAGTGCTTGCCCCACGGTTACCTCCGCCAGAGGCGGTTGCAGTTCGGGAAGGTGACGCCCGAGCGGATCGTCGAGTCCGATGATATCGTTATGCGCCGTGACCAGTGAGGCGAAGGCGTGTTTGGTGACGGAGGCGTAGCGGACGACAGTGTCTGCGGTAAACGGCTTCAGCGTCGAAAGATCTTCCACGCCGCCTGCGACGGCAATACGTGGACCGCCCGCGTCGAAGACGATAATGGCACCGCCCGGCTCCGTTTCCCGCCATGCACTGAGGCGCGCTGCCGCCGCCTTCTCCGCATTACCCCAGTTCAGTTCTGTCATATCCCATTTCCTGTGTGTCTGCGGGCACGGCATAAAGCCACTGGCCTGAGAGGCGGTTGGTGTTCGCCAGACATTTGACGTGAACCCGGAACCGAAAGCCGGTTTCTGAAAACGGCCTTCTCATATCCTGATTAGCAGCCGCGCCTGTGGCTGACCAATTCGATGTTTTCCAGAAACTATTCCTGAAGCGCATCGGCCGGCGGCGCGGTCGGCGAAGGGGAAGATCATCTATTCTTATGATGACTGGAATCTGCGCGCATTGTCATTGGACAGAACCACGGCCTGGCCGGAAACTCGATAATCGTTGCAAACAAAATAACGTTCAGGGGAATGAAATGCAGAATTCCGAGCCGGTGTGGGATTATGTCGATGAACACAGCGCGGATCTGATCGGTCTTGCCGATCGGGTCTGGGGCATGCCGGAAACGCTTTATGCGGAATACCGCTCCTGCGCCGAACACACGGCGATGCTGCGTGACAAGGGTTTCAGGGTGACGGAAGAGGTCGCCGGTATTCCGACCGCCGTGATGGGCGAAGCGGGTGAGGGCGGTCCCGTCATCGCCATTCTCGGCGAATATGACGCGCTCCCGGGGCTGAGTCAGGAAGCCAATATTGCCGAGCCCAAACCGCTGGAAGCCAATGGTCCCGGCCATGGCTGCGGTCACAATCTTCTGGGCAGTGCGGCGCTGCTGGCCGCCTGCGCGCTGAAGGACTGGCTGGCGGCAACCGGCACACCCGGCCGCGTGCGCTATTACGGCTGCCCGGCGGAAGAAGGCGGCGCTGCCAAGGCCTTCATGGTGCGCGACGGCGCATTTGACGATGTCGATGCCGCGATCACCTGGCACCCCGCCGCCATGACCGGCGTTGCCAAGGCGCAGAGCCTTGCCAATACCCGCATGGATTTCGAATTCACCGGCCGCTCCAGCCACGCTGCCGCCGCCCCGCATCTTGGCCGTTCCGCGCTCGATGCCGCCGAACTGATGAATGTCGGCGTGCAGTATCTGCGCGAACATGTCCCGCAGGAAAGCCGTATTCACTATGCCTATCTGAACGCCGGAGGCACCGCCCCGAACGTAGTTCAGGGCAAGGCGAAGACCCGTTATGCCATTCGTTCGACCACGCTTTCCGGCATGTTCGATCTCAATGCGCGGGTCGAAAAGATCGCCCGCGGTGCGGCTATGATGACCGAGACGAGCGTCGATATCTCGATCATGTCCGCCGTTTCCAACATGCTGGGCAATAAGCCGCTCGACGAGGCAATGCAAAAGGCGTTCGAGGCGCTGGGCGGCATCGCCTTCGACGAGGCGGACCGAACGTTTGCCGCTGAAATCCAGAAGACGCTGACGCCGGCCGACATTGCCGCGGCCTATCGCTCCGTCGGGCTTGAGCCGCGCGAAGGCGAGCCGCTGTGCGATTATGTTCTGCCGCTCGAACTTGAAGGCGAGAAGATGATGGGCTCGACCGATGTTGCCGACGTTTCCTGGGCCGTGCCCACGGTTCAGGCGCATGCGGCGACCCACGCCATCGGCACGCCGGGGCACAGCTGGCAGATCGTCGCGCAGGGCAAGGCGCCGGCCGCCCACAAGGCCATGACCTATGTCAGCAAGGTGATGGCAGCAACCGGCCGCATGCTCATGGAAGATGAAACGCTCATGGCGCGGGTGAAGAAGGCGCATGCCGAAAATCTCGCCCGCGAGCCTTATGTCTGCCCGATTCCGGCAGATGTGAAACCGCCGCTCCAGCCGCGGCCTGCTGCCGCTGCCGAGTGACAGTCACACCCGGCCTTTCGAGCGCCGGGGTGCGGAGAATATCCGGACCGACAAAAGGGCAAAAAGCCACGGTCCGGCAAACTGAAAACGGGAACAGTAAGGATATCAGCCAAATGAACGGAATTCCGCGACTTCTCACAGCCGCTTTGCTCGCCGGCGGCAGCGCTCTGCCGGCACTGGCGGCCACGCCTGACGACGCACTCGTCATGGCATGGAATATCGACGCCATCTCGACATTCGACCCGGCGCAGGTCGGCGAGGTCGTCACCAACGAATTGCTGCAGAACACATGCGATGCTCTGGTCAGCTTCAAACCGGAAGCCGAGGCCGAGGTCATCCCCGCTCTGGCCGAAAGCTGGACGGTCTCCGAGGATGGCAAGACCATCACCTTCAACCTGCATCAGGACGCCGTCTTCCCCTCCGGTAACCCGGTGACGGCGGAAGATTTCGTCTGGTCGCTGAAACGGGCGATTTCACTTGGCTACGGCAATGCGGCGGCACTGACGGATTACGGGTTTTCCGTCGACAACATGGATGAGCGCATCACCGCGCCGGACGACTATACGCTGGTGCTCAAATTCGGAGATGTCTATCCGTCCTCGCTGCTGATGCAGGCCATTGCTGCCAATCGCGTATCGATCGCGCTCGACAAAGAGCTGATCATGCAGAACGAGCAGGATGGCGATTTCGGCAATGCCTATCTGAAGGACAAGACCGCCTGCGCCGGTCCCTATCATCTGGCCAGCTGGAATCAGGGGCAGGGCGTGCTTCTGGAAGCCAATGACAATTACTACGGCGAAAAGCCGGGTCTGTCGCGGGTGATGATCCGCCATGTTGCCGAAACCGGAACGCAGCGCCTGATGGTTGAAAAAGGCGATGTCGATATCGCCCGCGACCTGACGCCGGAAGACCTGCGCGAACTGGAAGCCATGGACGGCATCCATGTCACTTCGGCGCTGAAGCCGCAGCTGATCTTCTGGACCTTCAACACCGCCGACGAGATTTTCAGCCATCAGAAGGTGCGGCTGGCGATGAAATATCTCATCGATTATGACGCGCTCGGCGATACGGTGATGCAGTATCTCGGCAAGCCGTGGAACAGTTTCGCCCAGTCCGGCGCGTTTGGCGCGCTGCCGGAAGACGAGGCCCGTCCGTTCCACCTCGATCTGGACAAGGCCAAGGAACTCATCACCGAAGCCGGGTATCCGGATGGTTTCGAGGCGACGATCCTTGTCGGCTCGCTGCCCTGGTCGGCGCCGCTTGGCCAGCATGTTCAGCAGAACGCCGCCCAGATCGGCGTCAAACTCAATATCGAGCAGATGGCCAATGCACAGTTCTTTGCGCGGGTGCGTGGCCGCGAATACCAGTCCGGGATCAAGGCCTGGCAGACCGGTGTTCCCGATGCCCATGGCAATGCCTCGCGTCTGGTCATGAACCCGGACAATTCCTTTGAGGCGCAGCTGACGCAGTATCCGGCATGGCGCGCCTCCTATCAGGACCCGGAATATAACGCGATCGTGGAAGCGGCCGCCGTCGAGACGGACCCGGAAAAGCGCAAGGCCATGTATGCCGACCTCCAGAAGCGCTGGATGGAAACCGGTGAAATGGCGATCATGTTCCAGACCTATTTCGTGGCCGCTGCGCGCGACACGCTGAAGAACTGGACCTGGAACGGTTTCCAAGTCTACTACGACATGGCGAGTAAATAATGGCTGACGCCGGAACGCTTGATAAAAGCGCGTCCGCAGGCGCGCGCGGCAGGTCCCTTCGCCTGCCGCGCATCTTCGGCGGCGCAAAATTTCTTCTGTCGTTTGCGGCAACGCTGATCGGCCTTGCCGCCCTGACCTTCATCATCGGGCGGTTGCTGCCGATCGATCCGGTTCTGGCGATCCTCGGCGACAATGCCACGCAGGAAGCCTATGATGCGCTGTATCAGAAACTGGGGCTGGACCAGCCTCTTCTCGTGCAGTTCGCGCATTATCTCTGGGATGTTGCCCGGTTCGACTTCGGCAATTCGCTGATCTCGGGGCGGCCGGTATCGGACGAGATCGCCCGGGTTTTTCCGGCCACCATGGAACTGGCGACGCTGGCAATGCTGATCGGCACGGTGATCGGCGTTCCGCTGGGCGTGATTGCTGCCGTCTATCGCAATTCGATCGTCGATCACGTCGCGCGCATCCTCTCGCTGCTCGGCTATTCGGCGCCGAATTTCTGGCTGGGCCTGATGGGTCTGGTTCTGCTCTATGCCCAGCTTGGCTGGGTCAACGGGCCGGGGCGGATCGATTTCACCTGGGAATTCGAGCTTCATCAGGTCACCGGTTTCTTTCTGGTCGACGCCGCGCTCCAGCATAATTGGGGGCTTTTCAAGAACGTGTTCGGTCACATCATCCTGCCGGCCTCGATCCTGGCGCTGAGCGCGCTCGCCTATATCAGCCGGATGACGCGCTCGTTCATGATCGACCAGCTCGAGCAGGAATATGTCATCAGCGCCCGTGCCAAGGGGCTTGGCCTGTGGCGCATCGTGTGGACCCATGTGTTTCGCAATGTCGCCGTGCAGGTCATCACCGTCATCGCGCTGTCCTATGCCTATCTGCTGGAAGGGGCGGTGCTGACGGAAACGGTGTTCGCCTGGCCCGGTTTCGGTCGCTTCATGACCAATTCGCTGCTGTCGGGCGACATGAATGCCGTGGTCGGCTGCACGCTGGTCATCGGCGTCATCTTCGTCGTGCTCAACCTGATCTGCGATCTTCTCTATCGCGTCATCGATCCCAGAACCCGCTGAGAAGGAAAAGGATATGAGTGACACCACCACCCATCCGGCCAAGGCGCCGTCCTTCCGCGAGTGGCTGACGGCCGAAAACCCGGTTTCGCCGGCGCAGGCACGCGCCCAGCAGGTGTGGCTCGGCTGGCGCAAGCTGCGCCGCAACGGCTCGGCCCTTCTTGGTTTCGCCCTGCTGGCGATCATCGTTTTCGCCGCTGTCTTCGCGCCGCTTCTCGCCACGCAGGACATTTTTACCCAGGACCTTGCAAACCGCCTGCAGGGGCCATCGCTTCAGCACTGGTTCGGCACGGATGAACTCGGGCGCGATATCTATTCGCGGCTTCTGTTCGGCGCTCGCATCACCCTTTACATCGCCTGCCTGACGGCGGTGATCGCAGCCCCCGTCGGCCTGATCGTCGGCACGGTTTCCGGCTATTTCGGCGGCTGGGTCGATATCGTGCTGATGCGGATCACCGAAATATTTCTCGCCTTTCCGTCGCTGGTTCTGGCGCTCGCCTTCGTCGCAGCCCTCGGGCCGGGCATCAACAATGCCATCATCGCCATTTCGCTGGCGTCCTGGCCGCCGATTGCCCGTCTGGCGCGGGCCGAAACCATGGTCATCCGCCGGTCGGACTATATTTCCGCCGTCCGGCTGCAGGGTGCGTCCAACACAAGGCTGATCGTCAGCCATGTCATGCCGATGTGCATTCCCTCGGTCATAGCCCGGATCACCCTCAACATGGCCTCGATCATCCTGTCGGCGGCGGGGCTCGGCTTTCTCGGCCTCGGCGCGCAGCCGCCATCGCCGGAATGGGGCGCGATGCTGTCGGCGGCCCGGCAGTTCATCCTGACAAGCCCGCATGTCGCGGCCTTTCCCGGCATCGCCATTCTGGTGACCTCGATTGCGTTCAATCTCGTCGGCGACGGTCTGCGTGACGTTCTCGACCCAAGGCATGAATAGGAGCGCGGCATGACTGACGATCCGATTCTGAGCATCCGCAAGCTCAACATCCACTTCCACGGCGAAAACCGCACCACCCACGCCGTCCGCAATGTCTCCTTCGATCTTGGCGTCGAAAAGCTCGGCATTGTCGGGGAAAGCGGCTCCGGCAAGAGCCAGACCGGCCGCTCGATCATGCGGCTGTCGCCGCCCACCGCAAGGGTGACGGCCGAACGGATGGTGTTCAACGGCGAAAATATTCTTTCCCTGTCGGAACGGCGCATGCGGCGCATCCGCGGGCGCGAAATCGCGATGATCCTGCAGGACCCGAAATATTCGCTCAATCCGCTGATGACGGTGGGAAAGCAGATTTCGGAAGCCTACCGCGTCCACCACCGGGCAAGCCGCACCGAGGCCCGCCGCCGCGCGCTTGAAATGCTCGAAAGCGTTCATATCCGCGATCCGGAGCGGGTTTTCGACCTGCTGCCGCATGAAGTCTCCGGCGGCATGGGCCAGCGCATCATGATCGCCATGATGCTGATCCCCGAGCCCGAGCTGATCATCGCCGACGAACCGACCTCCGCACTCGACGTGACCGTGCGCCGGCAGGTTCTGTCGGTTCTGCAGGAACTTGTGGACCGCGCCGGCGCCAGCCTGATCTTCATCTCCCACGACCTCAACCTTGTGGCGGATTTCTGCGACCGGGTTCTGGTCATGTATGGCGGGCGTGTGATGGAAGACCTTGCCGCCCGCGATCTCGGCCGGGCGCAACACCCCTATACGCGCGGCCTGCTGGACAGTCTGCCGCGGCTGGACAGTCCGCGCGCCGAACTGGCCGTGCCTGTGCGTGACCCCGCCTGGCTGGACGACACCGAAGTGGAGCCGGCATGATGGCGGAAAACATTCTCGAAACGCTCGGCCTGACGGTTCGCTTTGGCTACGACGCTGCGACCATTACCGTGGCCGACGACATTTCCTTCGAAATTCCGCGTGGCAGCGCCTTTGGCCTGATCGGGGAGTCAGGTTGCGGAAAATCGACCGTGCTGCGTGCGATTTCCGGCCTCAACAGCGATTATGAAGGCTCGATCCTGCTGAACGGCAAGGAGTTGCAGAACAAGCGTCGCGGCGACTTTTTCCGCCGGGTTCAGATGGTGTTTCAGGACCCCTATGCCTCGCTGCATCCGCGCAAGATGGTGCAGAGTGTGCTGGCGGAGCCGATCAAAATCATGAAGCTCGGCAAGTCGCAGCAATGGATCGATGAGGTCCTGCAGTCCGTCGGGCTTAATTCCAGTTTCCGGTTCCGCTATCCGCACGAATTATCCGGCGGGCAGCGCCAGCGCGTGGCGATTGCGCGCGCGCTGATCTGCGAGCCGGAGCTTCTGCTGCTGGATGAACCGACGTCTGCGCTCGATGTCTCCGTGCAGGCGGAAATTCTCAACCTCCTGAACCGCCTGCGCCGCGAGCGGGGCCTGAGCTATCTGATGGTCAGCCACGACATCGCCGTCATCGCCCATATGTGCGACCGCATCGCGATGATGCAGGGCGGCCGCATCCTCGAACAGCTGACGCCCGATCAGCTTCGCGCGGGCAATGTCCGCGAGACCTATACCCGCAACTTTCTTGCCGCCTCGGCGCCGGCCGTGGCGCGCAGCTGAACTCCGGAAAAACGCATGGAAACCATCCTTGAACAGATCGCCGCCCGCGCGGCAGGCGGCGTCGCCGTCACCACCGAAAACCGTGTCGCCGCGCGCAATGCCATAGCCGATACGCTGGCCTGCATGGTTGCCGGGCAGGGCGACATGGCCGTTCTTGCCGCCCGCAGCGCATTGCTGAGGACGGGACACGAGGGGGGGGCAACGCTGGTCGGCGGCGGCTCTGCCGATCCGGCGCAGGCCGCTATGATCAACGGTATCGCCGCACACGCGCTCGATTTTGACGACAATTTCGGGCCGGGCATGAGCCATGCCTCGGCCGTGCTCGTGCCTGCGCTTCTGGCGCTGGGCGAGACGCTGGATGTCTCCGGTGCTGCCTTTATCGACGCCTATCTGACAGGCCTTGAGGCACAGGCGCTGGTCGGCTCGGGCGTGCGGCCGGAACATTATGCGGCGGGCTGGCATGCGACCTCGACCGTCGGTGCAATCGGCACTGCCGCCGGATGTGCGGCTCTTCTGGGGCTTGATCATGCCGGCGTTGTGCAGGCCATGTCGCTTGCCGTCAGTTCGGCGGCCGGCATGAAGGGCCAGTTCGGCACGCCGGCCAAACCGTTTCACGCCGGCATGGCCGCGCGCAACGCTGTCGAGGCGGCGCTTCTGGCCCGCAGCGGTCTTTACGGGCGGGCCGATATTCTCGAACGCGCGCAGGGGTTCGGTGCGCTGATGGGCGGCGGTGCGGCGGCCGCGTGGACAATGCCGGAAGCCGCCACGCCCCATGTGATCGAAACCGACGGGCTGATGCCGAAAATTCATCCCTGCTGCGGCTCGACCCACAATTCGGCCGACATGATTGTCGCCCTGCGCCGCGAACACGGCTTTACCGCCGACGACGTGGACAGCATCGTGCTCACCGTCGGCCGCGCCAATTTCCGCAATCTCGCCTATTCCGAACCGCTGACGGCGATGGAAGGGCGGTTTTCGATGCAGTATTGCGTGGCGCTGGCGCTGTTCGAGGACGAATTATCGCTTGCCGACTTTACCGATGCCGCCGTCATGCGACCGCATCTGCGCGCGCTTTTTTCGAAGATCACGATGGAGGTCATGCCGCCGGAACAGGAGCAGGGCAGCACACGGCCGCCGCATCAGGCACGGGTGCAGCTGAAAGATGGCCGAGTGCTGACAGCCTCGCTTGCGCATGCGCGCGGCACGCTGATGGACCCGCTTTCCGAAGAGGCCCGGCAGTTCAAGCTCCGCGACTGTTTCGCCGCCGCCGGGCTGCCGTTCGACGCCGCCATGCAGGCAACGCTTGATGACATCGACGGCCTTGCCGCGCTGAAACCGCTGGCGAAGCTTGTCGCCCGGAAACCGGGGCGCTCCGAAGCCGCATGAAACCTTCATGTCGGATACAGGCGACGCCCTGCTCAGGCGTAAGACTGGGCGTAACGCTGCGGGAAGGGCGTCACCACGGAACGCGCTTCTTCCTGCGTCGCCTGCCAGACCTTTTCGGCAAGAGGCCGGTGTTTCGCAGATGTTTTCCGGTAGAGGGAAATATCGGCGAAGATCGTCCAGTTGTCCTTTCCGGCGACAACCAGACGCCCCTCCTCGAGATCGCGATGCGCAAGGCTTTCCGGGATCCAGGCAACGCCCGTGCCGACCAGCGCCAGCGAGTGCAAACCGACGCTCATGGCATTGACCGCGACGACATTGAGCGGCAGGGGATGTTCGCGCAGCACCGGGGCGAGAACCTGACCGAAGAAACTCTGCGTTCCGTAGCTCAGATAGCGGATGATGCCGTCGGTCTCGAGCGAATGCAGCGGTTTCCCGTCGGAATCGGGCGCGCTGACCGGCAGAATGCGTTCGCGCCCGAGCGTGATCGATTCCAGTTCCGAGGCTTCAAAGCCCATGCTGACCGAGGGGTGAACATAGGTCAGCAGAAAGTCGCTTTCATCATTGCGAAACTGGCGCACGGTCTCGCTGTAGGCGGTGTTGGCCGGGCAGGGATATTCCTCAAACGAACCGATGCGCGTTTCCACCGCCTTGTGCCAAATCGGAATACAGGTCACACGCAGCGTATGCATGGCGAGGACGCGAATCTTTTCATCCCGGTCGAGGCCGGAACTGCGAATTCCAGCCCGCAGCCCGTTGATCTGCCGCACCAGTTCACGCGCCTGCGGCAGCATGATCCGGCCTTCCGCCGTCAGCGAAACCGGATAGCTCGACCGGTCGACCAGCGCCGCGCCGACCCAGTGTTCCAGCATCCTGATCCGCTTCGACAGGGTCGATTGCGTGACATGGCGCAGCTCGGCGGCGCGCGAAAAATTGCTGACTTCGCTCAGGCAGACAAAATCTTCCAGAAGTCTCAGTTCCATGGCGGGCAGCTCGTATCCAGGACGGTTGAATATCGACTTTCGATCAGACTGCCGAAGACCGCGCGAGTCAAGTTTTTGATGAATTTTACGTCAACTTTGTGCGTTGCAATTTTTTTGCGCAATTTTTCGAGGCGCTCGCTGGTGAATGCCGCCGCAAAATCCCTCTCTCTCCTCCAACGACAGGTGTTTGAACGCCTGTATCCCAGCAGAAATGCCCTTTGCAGGGCGAAGGAACCGTAAACCCATGACAGAAATCGAAACCATTCTCGCGTCGCAACAATTCAAGGCCGCTGCAGCCGTGCTGAAGGCGGATCATGACCGTTTCGTCGAAGACATCATAACGCTGACGGAAATCCCTTCGCCGCCCTTTGGCGAAGAGAAACGTGCCTTAGCTTACGAGGCGATGTTCAACGCGCTCGGGTTGGAAGATGTCGGCCGCGACGGGATCGGCAATGTCACCGGCCTCAGGCGCGGGCGCGGCAATGGCGGGCTGACGGTCGTGGCCGCGCATCTCGATACGGTTTTCCCGGAAGGCACCGATTGCACGGTGCGGCGCGAGGGCACGAAACTGTTTGCGCCGGGTGTCGGAGACGACACGCGCGGGCTGGCCGTGCTGCTTGCCTTCATCCGTGCGCTCGATGCCGCGAACATCGAGACGGAAAGCGATCTTCTGTTCGTCGGCGATGTCGGTGAGGAAGGCAAGGGCGACCTGCGCGGTGTCCGCCACCTGTTTACGGAAAACGCCTATCGCGACCGGATCACCGCGTTTTTCACCATGGACGGCATCAGCCTTGACCGACTGGTAACCGGCGCCGTCGGCTCCCGCCGCTATCATATCAGCTTTACCGGGCCGGGCGGCCATTCGCTGGCGGCGTTCGGCACGGTCAATCCGGCCCATGCCCTGGCGCATGTGGTCACCGGCCTGTCGCGGACGGAGGTTCCCGAAAATCCGCGCACCACCTATTGCGCCTCGGTTCTCGGCGGAGGAACCTCGATCAACGCCATTCCCAACGCAGTCTGGCTTGAAGTCGATCTGCGCTCCGAAGACGCCGGCGCGCTGGAAGACCTCGACGCGACCCTGCACCGGCTGATCGCCGAAGCCGTTGCGGCGGAAAACGAGCGTGGCGATACCGAAACGGGCGTCATCGCGGCAAAGGCCGAGCTGATCGGCAACCGTCCCGCCGGGCGCACGGACGAAGACAGCCGGATCGTGACGGCGACGACGGCGGCCCTTCAGGCTTTCGGCTTCAAGGCGGAGCCGGAATTCAGCTCGACCGACGCCAATATCGCCATGAGCCTCGGCATTCCCGCCGTTTGCGTGGGTACCGGTGGCGATGGCGGCCGGGCGCATTCCCTCGAAGAGTGGATCGATGTCGAGCCGGAAAATTCGGTCCGGGGCCTGACCGCCGGACTGGCGGCAATCCTTGGCACGGCAGGGCTGTGGAATAGCTGAACCCGCTGCCCCCTATCAGCAATCCGGCGGCAGGATGGTTCCCGCCGTCGGATTTTGTCGTTTTCCTGGGGGCGAAAAGGTCAGCCCGCTGCGGCCACCAGCACAGCCTTCAGGAAACGGCCGAATTCATGCTTGGAAATCGCGCGACCCTTCTTGTCGGTATCGACGCGGTGAATGATGACCATGTCCAGCGCCGGCACCACCATGCAATAATGCCCGCCGGCCCCCTGAGCGGCATAGGAGCCTGTGGGTGTGCGGACGCCGGGGGCGAAAACGCCGTCGCGCTCCAGCCACCAGCAATAGCCGTAAGCGCCTCTTGCGCCGGCGTGGGAATAGGGCATGACGTTTTCCTCGGCCCAGCCATCGGGCAGAACCATCTTCCCCGACCATGAGCCGTTCTGCAGGAAAAGCTGGCCGAACCGCGCAAGGTCGCGACTGGAAAGGCGGAACGGATAGGCCTCGTGCCGCGAGACTTCGAACGTTTCCGTCCACGCGTCCGGCCTGTCGCCATCGAGCGAAAAGTCCTCCATGCCCAGCGGCGCTGCGATGCGCTGTGCAAAGGCTTCTGCCACGCTGAGACCGGTCTGCTGAACGAAGATGGAGCCGAGGGCATTGAAGTCCCAGTTATTGTAGCACCAGAAGGTGCCGGGCGCGTGGGAATGGCGCTTTTCCTTGATCATCTTCATCCATTCGGTTTCATAACCGGCCGGATGGTAGATGCCCGAACGCGCCGTCAGGAGGTCATAGACCGTGGCATTGCGCTCAACCGGGCTCAAGGGATCGAGATCGTCGATGCCGAGCTGTTCCAGCGTTGCCGACGGGTCGATGCGTCCGGCTTCGACATCCTCGCCGATCAACGCCGCAAGAAAGCTCTTGCGCATCGAATGGCACAGATATTTGTGTTCGATATCACCATGGGTGAAGACGATCCGTCCGCCCTGGGCGATCAGCACGCAATCGGTGTTCTGGCGGCCGATGACGGCTTCGAGTGCTGCGACGGCCTTCTCATTCCATCCCGCCGCTGTCGGCGTTTCGTAACGGTCCCAATGCGCTGCGGGATTGGCATTGATGCTGCCCACCTTGTCTACCTTTCTGAATTGTTTCATGGATTTCCCGGCGCCTGAACGCCGGGAAAGAGAGGGAGGCACTTATTTCGTGGCCTTGCCGTAGTAGATACGGAAGCCGTTCCACGTCCAGTCATGCAGCGTTTCGCGCTTGGCCGCGCTGTTCATCGTCTGCATGACATAGGCCATCGGCCCCTGCTGCATGATGTCTTCCTGAAGCGCGTGGTACATCTCTGCGCGCTTTTGCGGGTCTTTCTCGAAAAGGGCAGCCTGAACGCGCGCGTTCATCTCCTCATCGAAATAGCCGGAGCGCCATGCCGGATACTGGGTCAGCTTGGCATCGAAACTGTTGTCGGGATTGTAGACGAAACGCGATGCCATGCCGTTGGCATCGGGAACATTGGTCTTGAAACCAAGCAGGGCAGCCTGAAAATCCCGGCCACGGTTTCGGGAATAGAGCTGGGCATTGGACATGCGTTCGATATTGAAGGTGATGCCGGCCTGGCTGGCGGCCTGCTGAATCTGCTGGGCAATCGGCGTCCCATAGGGATGCGAGCCGACGAGAAGCGTGACCTCGAAACCATCGGGATAACCGGCTTCGGCCAGAAGTGCCTTCGCCTTGTCGATATCGAGCGAAAAGGGCTCGCCCGCCGCTTCGTCGAGAGCGCCGAAGGAGCCGAGCGGCACAAATGATGCGCGGGCAACGCCAACGCCGTCAATGACGGTTTTGGACAAGCCCTGATAGTCGATCAGGTAGCGCATGGCGAGGCGCACCTTCGGATCGTCAAACGGCTTTTCCTGGGCGTTCATGCCCATATAGAACATCGAGGGGATCAGCGTGCGGACAACTTCGACACCCTCGGCATCCGGCAGTTCGGCAAGATCCTCGGGCGCCAGATTGCGGGCGATGTCGATATCGCCCTTTTCCAGCAACAGGCGCTGCGTGCCGGTTTCGACAACATGGCGGATCATGACGCGACTGAGATTGGGCTTCGGTCCGTTGTAGTTTTCGTTTGCTTCCAGAATGACGGCCTCGCCCGGGTTCCAGCGCGCCAGATGATAGGGGCCGACGCAGGCCGTCCTGTCCTGAAGATAGGCATTGCCGAGGTCGCCATCCTTCTCGTTGGCCTCGACTTCGGCGCGGTTGAGCATGACGGAAACGCGGTTGGCCGCGACGGAAGCGAGAACCAGATTGAGCGGATAAGGCTTGTCGAGCTTCATCACGATCGTGCTGTCGTCCGGCGCGGTGATGAGATCGTCAATCGTTTCCTTGGTGAAGCCGTATTCCGTCAGGGAAGCGGAGTTTCCGAAGCCGAGATTGACGACGCGTTTCATCGACCACAGCAGGTCATCGGCCGTTCCGGGCGTTCCGTCGGGAAAGACGATATCGTCCTTCAGGTGAAAGGTGATCTGCAGGCCATCGTCGGAAACATCCCAGCTTTCGGCAAGTGCGGGAACGAAGCTGGCCTCGTCTTCGGGGTCGTAGTTCACCAGCGCGTCACAGGTGTTCATCACGATCTCATCGGTGACGACTTCCGCGATCTGGGCCGGATCGAAGCTTGAAATGGCATCGATGTTGTAGGCCATGACCAGTGCATCCTGTGGCGTTGCCGCCAGCGCCGGCGTCATCGCGGCGGGCAGCGTCAGGGCCGTCAGGCATAAAAGGGATGTTTTCATGAACTTCATGGAGCGCTCCTTTGGAAACATGATTGCGGGTCAGGTGATGAGGTGTTTTTGAAGAAAGGCGGAAACGGCGGAGAAAACCTGTATCCGGTTGGCCGTGCGGGAAAAGCCGTGGCCTTCGTGGTCGATGCGTAGATATTCCACCGGCCGGTCGTGTCCCTTGAGCACGGAATAGACCTGTTCGCTCTGTTCGATCGGGACGCGCGGATCGCAGTTTGCGTGGACCAGCAGAAGAGGCGCGTTGATCCGCTCAATCCGCGTCATCGGGGAAATGTCGGCCAGCAGGGCGGCATCCTCGACCGGATCGCCATATTCCGCCGCGCGCAGCTGCATCCGCCACGGACCGGTGGTCATCATCAAGGTGGTGAAATTGGAGATACCGTAAAAATCGATCCCGCAGCGCCAGGCCTGCGGCGCTTCGGTCATGGCGGCCAACACCATGAAGCCACCATAGCTCTGGCCCATGACACCGATGCGCGACGCATCCACATCCGGGCGGGCGGCAATGGCATCGCGCAGCGCCAGAAGGTCGCGCACGCTGTCCATGCGCTTCTCGCGGTCGTCCATCTGGTGGTAGCGGCGGCCATAGCCGGTGGAGCCGCGCACATTCGGCGCAATCACCATGATCCCCTGTTTCAGATAATATTGCAGGTCTGCCCGGAACTGCGCCTTCCACTGGTTTTCGGGGCCGCCATGGACCATGAACAGAACCGGCCATCCGCCGGCCGGTGGCGCCTGGTTCGGCGTGTAGCGAAAATACGGGACGGACAGCCCGTCGAAACTGGCAAGGCGTTCGACAACCGGTTCTGTAAAGTCATAGTCGCCGGTCGCGCTGTCCGGTTCGGCTAGCCGGGTAAACTGCCCGCTCTCCAGCGCCAGACGCCAGTTATCCGACGGAAAGGCGGGGCCTGCCAGCGAAAACAGGAGCGCCGTATCACCTTCGGTGAATTTCAGGCCCCCGATCTGCCCAGTGCCGGGCGCGCCGAAGTGGCGTATTGAACCATCTGCGAGAGTGATGAGTTCTATGCGGTCAATGCCCTCATGGTTGACGGTGCAGGCCAGTGTCGTCTTGTCGGAAGAAAGTGCGGCAATATCGACATCAACGCCATCCGGCGCGAAAACGGGGGATAGTGCCGCAGTCTTGAAATCGGCGATGCAGGGGCGGAGAAAGTCATTGTCCTGATCCGTCAGGATCACCGTCCTTTGCGCGTCATCATCGAGGAATTTGACAGAGAGATAGCGGGCGCGACCTGCATGCGGCAGGGCCGGTGTCACGGCGAGGGTCGCAAGATCGACCCAGACCAGATCCTGATCGCTCATCGACCGGCGAGAATCGTTGACCAGCAGGCGTTTGCCGTCCGGGCTGAAGGCAACCGGTTCCGCATAGCCGTGGTTTTCCATGACGATGCGGCTTTTGCCGGTGGCGATATCCATGACGTGGATATCCATTTTCGCCGCATTCCGCCCGTTACATCCATAGGCAATCGAGGCGCCATCGGGCGACCAGCAGCCCCATGCGTGGACGCGACCCGGCGCGTGGGTCAACGCAATGGGCTCTCCTTCGGCATTTTTCAGCAGAAACAGCCGAAAGCGTTCGTCCATGCCGCAATCGGTCACGAAAAGCAGGTCCCGGCCCTTGGGCGAAAACGCCATCGAGACGACCCGCTCGTCCAGATCAGTCACCTGCCGCGCCGGTCCGGTAGGGCGCCCGTTTTCGGCCGGCATCAGCCAGATTTGGGCAATGCCGGTTTCATTGGAGAGAAAGGCGATCAGCGACCCGTCGGTGGAAACGGCCGGGGCGGATTTTTCCGGTATCGATAAAAGGGCTGATATTGAGGGAGATGTCATGATCGGTCTCTGCTTCCAGCGAACATCGCAAGGGGATGATGGAAATTAGAAACCGTATCGGACGTGAATTCCAACGATCAGTCGGAATGGTTTAAGTCATTTCGGGCATAGACTGTATTCGGCAAGGCGCGCTGCCATCATTCATGCAGCGCGCCTTGCCGTTTTTTTATGAGAACGCGGCAATATCGCCGACAACGCGCACGCGCACGCGCCGCGCACCGCCCGGCAGATAGGCGATCGGAATGTCTTCGGTGTCGATCACGTTCACGCTTTCGGCCTTTGCGCCGGCGGCAACGGCGCGGTCACGCGCCAGGCGTTCGGCTTCGGCGAGGGCTTCGTCGCGACTCATCTCGGAAAACACCTGGTCGACTTCGCCGGAAACCTGCGCCATGGCCGCGCCGAGCGCGTTGGCAACGCCGGCGTGTTCAACCTTGACCACCTCGCTGATGCCCTTGATCTTTTCCGGGATCAGGAAAGCGCCGCCACCGACGGCGATCAGCTTGACGCCTTCGGATGAAGTCTTCATCCGGTCGATGCCGTCTTCGACCATGCGTGCGATGCGGGCGAGCATGTCGGAGACGAAAGCCTGGTCCAGATGGCGCACGCGGTCACGGTCGCCGATATCGGCAAGCCCGGCGGCCACCGCAATATCGGTCGTCGTCAGCGTGTCGCCGCCGAAGACCAGCGCCTTTTCGGTAATCCTGTAGCCGACCGAACGCGGGCCGATGGTTCTGGTTTCGGGGTCGATGATGGTGCCGCCGCCAAGCGCCAGCGGCAGAAGATCGGGCATGCGGAACAGTGTGCGCACGCCGCCGACGGCGACGACATTGTTGGCCTCGCGCGGGAACCCGCCGACAAGGCAGCCGATGTCGCTGGTGGTGCCGCCGACATCGACAACCATGGCCTCGCTCAGCCCGGTCAGGCTGGCCGCGCCGCGCATGGAATTCGTCGGCCCCGAGGCAAAGCTGTAGACCGGGTTGGCGGCGGCCACTTCCGCCAGCACCACGGTTCCATCGTTCTGGGTGAGGTAGAAGGGCGCATGAATGCCGGCCTGCCTGAGTGCCGCGCCGAAAGCGTCGATCGTATACTGTCCGAGGTTCTGCAAAGCGGCATTCAGCAGCGTGACATTTTCGCGCTCGAGAAGTCCGATACGGCCGAGCGTGCTGGAAAGGGTGATCCGCGCTTCAGGAATGACGGAGCGGACGATTTCGGCGGCCTCATGCTCGCAGGCATCGGTCAGCGGCGAGAACAGTGCGGTAATGCCGATGGCGGTGATACCGGCATCGCGTATCTTCATCGCGGCTTCGCGGACTGCGACAGTATCGAGCGGCACAAGTTCGCGCCCGTCATATTCATGGCCGCCTTCGACCATGAAGGAAAGCGCGTCGACCTCGTTTCGAAGATCCGCCGGCCAGTCGATCATCGCCGGAAGCGAAGCGCCTGCGGGCAGCGCGATGCGGATCGCGCCGACGCGTTCCAGCCGCGCGCGTTCGACAACGGCATTGGTGAAATGGGTGGTGCCGATCATGACCGCGTCAACCGGCGTGGCCGTTGCGGTCTCGTCGGCCATCACCTTGCCGATTGCCTGAACGACGCCCTGCATGACATCGGCCGTCGTCGGAAGCTTGACTGCGGCAAGAACCTTATCGCCATCCAGCAGAACGGCATCCGTATTGGTGCCGCCAACGTCAATACCTATACGTTTCATTATGCAAAAACCGATTTGTAATCAATGTCATATCCGAAGGCGCGCGGGCCGACATGGGCAATGCCCTTCGCTGTCGTCAGCACATCCGGCGCGGGCAGGGCAACGGCGGTCACGCGCTGGCCGTAGCGAACGGTTTCCGTGCCGATGGCCTCGCCGGAGACGCTGTCGAGCAGGCAGATCAGGTCCGGTGTCATTGCCACCGGCGCGCCATTGCGGAAGGCAACGGCCCATTCGTTCTGGAACGCCAGTTCGAGCGTCGCGCCGTTATCGTCGTCGAGGCCGCCGATCGTCGCCATGCCGCGCAGAAAGCCGCCCGTCGTGGTCCTGTCGATATCGGTCACCTTGCCGCGAAACAGAACCTTGCCGCCCTCGTGGCCGACAACGGCTGCCACCGGATCGGAGTGTGCCGCGCGGGCATCCTGCACGGCTCGCCCGAGCGCAATCGCCTTGGTGACGGTGTGAAGCACGCCCCAGTCCTTGACCTCGCGGCCGGTGCGCGGCGCCTTGCAGGTCGCCGAAGTCGAGCCGACTTCGGTGCAGATCTGGCGTGAAATCCGTTCCATCCATTTCCAGGATGCTGCCTTTGCAACGATCGCCTCGTTGTCGCGGCAGTCGACCAAGGTCAGCGGATACATCGGCAGATCGCCGATCGCAAAACTGGTCATCTGTGCTTCCGGATAGGCGCGGCCCATGGCATCGGCATCCAGCACCGGTATGTCGAGCATCGCGCCCGCAAGGAAGGGCGACAGCGCATTGCCTCCGCCGATCTCGACGCTCATGATGGCGCGGAATTTCCGGCCCGTATAGTCTTCCATCAGGCGCACGGCGCGGGCCAGATGGGCGGGATCCACCAGCCGTTCCTGGCCGACGAGCGGCGCGCCCATCTTGGAAACCACGGCAACCGCATCGTCGTCATCGAGGGCCAGCGGGTCGAGAAGCCGGCACCGTTTGCCGTCGCTGTAAAGTTTCTTGAGATTGAGTTGGGCCAGATAGGGGCTTCCGCCACCACCGGTTCCCAGAATCCAGGCGCCGGTCGCCAGAGCATCGATCTCTGCCTCTTCAAATTCACGGATCATTCTTACCTCCGAAGATTGGACAGGAGCCTAACTTCTGAGTAGTTTTGCAGCTATAGGGGATTGCACCTAGAAATGCAGTGCCTTTTTATTAGGCATTTAGCTGGCGGTTTCACCGCCTTTTCTGATACGGAATTCATACTTGCAGATTTCAGACGATCCAGATCGGCACCTTTCGCCCGGCGGCACGGAAAGACCGCGCCAGATCATGTTTGTCAGCGTCGGCCAGTCGCCGCGCACGGAACTGGTCGACAGCGTAATGCGCGATGTCGGCATGCCTGTCGAGGCGCACGAAATCGGCGCGCTGGATGGGCTGGATGAAGAGGCTATCGACGATCTCAGGCCGTTGCCGGGCGAGGCGAGGATCATCACCGTGCTGCGCAATGGCGAGAGCATCGTCTTGTCGAAACCGCGTATTGCCGACCGCATGTCAAGGATTGTCGCGAATTTGCCTTCCGGCGCATACGATCTTGTGGTGATCCTGACCACCGGTCTTTTCCGGGATTTCCAGAGCTCGTGCCCGACGGTCAATACCCAACGTGTCATGGAGGCGACGGTCATGTCGCTGGCATTTCGGGGGGATGCAATCGGCCTTATCCAGCCGCTGGAAGATCAGGTGGACGAGCTGGATATTCCGGCGCTCGGCCTGTTCCAGATCACGGCCACGCATGCACAGAACGCCAACCGCGCGTCTCTGGCCAGCGCGCTTCTCGACCTTGCCGAATGCGAGATCATCGTTCTCAATTCCGTCAGCTTCGATGAGGAAGACCGCCAGACGGTTGCCAAGGCCAGCGGCAAGCCGGTCATCCTTGCCCGCCGGCTGGTGGCCGGCGCCATCCGGCTGCTGCTAGGCCGTCCCTATCCGCCGCCACAGCCGGGCGCGTCGCAGGATTTCACGGACAAGCTGATGCGCCTGACCCCGCGGGAAAAACAGGTTCTTTCCCTGGTCGCCGAAGGACTTTCCAACAAGGCCGTTGCCCGCCAGCTTGGCATTAGCCCGAAGACCGTCGAAATTCACCGCGCCAATGTGATGAACAAGATGGAAGTCAGTTCCGTCGGCGCGCTGATCCGGCTTGTGGTTTCTTCCGGTCAGTTCTGATCCGTTCGGCGGTTTGGCTGATTTTTAGGCGTGTCTTTTCATGAAATGCCTGTTTTTGCGGCGGGTTTGCCCGGCAGGAAAAACGCCGGTTTAGGGGCTATTCCTGATAGAAGTGCGCGCGTCCCTGACGCTAGGCTGTTTTCATTCATGTATAAAACAGCTTGCGGAATAAAGCCTTGAAAACCTCGCGCCTCGCTTTCGTCACCATCGGTCAGACACCGCGGATCGACCTTGTGCCTGAGATGGTTTCCGAAATCGTCGCCGGCCGTGAGGGCAACCCGCCCGAGATCGTCGAATTCGGCGTTCTGGATGGGCTTTCCGGCGCTGATCTCGATGCGCTGCGGGCAGAACCCGGCGAACACTCCTTTGCAACGCGGCTTGCCGATGGTAGCGAAATCGTCACCTCCAAAGACCGCACGGAAGAACGGCTGAACCAGCTTTTGCAGGACATCGACAGCAAGGGTTTCGACCTGATCGTGCTGTTGTGCACCGGCACGAAAATCGAGCCGTTGGCGCACACGCTTGTGGTCGAAGCCCAGCGCATCGTCGATTCCACCGTGGAAGCGCTGGCGCAGTCAGCGCGCAATCTCGGCGTCATTCTGCCGCTGGAGCGGCAGGTTGCCGATTTTGCCGAGCGGCATGTTTTCTCCCGTAAGGCAAAGGCTGTGGCGGCCTCGCCCTATGCTGGAGACGATATGGCCG
Organism: uncultured Martelella sp.; assembly: GCF_963677965.2. Lineage (NCBI taxonomy): Bacteria > Pseudomonadati > Pseudomonadota > Alphaproteobacteria > Hyphomicrobiales > Aurantimonadaceae > Martelella > uncultured Martelella sp. The sequence continues at coordinate 433,785 of NZ_CAXXFM010000001.1, read as the reverse complement.
CACGGGCCGCCGCGCTTGCGGATTGCGACCTGATTGTCATGCATTGCATGGGCTATTCGGCCGCCATGCTGGAGGCGGTCCGCACATCGGTCGGTGCGCCGGTGCTGCTGTCGCGTCGGCTTGTGGCCGGTGTGGTCCGCCAGATGGTCTGATCTTTCAACCAAGTAACGATAAAGAGGGAATGAAATGAAGAGACGCAGTTTATTCCAGGGCCTGGCTCTGGGCTTTTTCGCAGCTTCGGTCATGGGCACCGTGCTTCCGGCTGCCCCCGCCGCAGCTTTCGAGCGCACCGATGATGGCGAGATCATCGTTTTCGGCGGTCGGCAGGCCATTCCGGTGCTCGACCCGCATGTGCGTTACGACTGGTCGACGCGCATGATCCAGCAGGGCGTCTACGATGCGCTGGTCAAATATGAGGGCGATCCGGCCGAAGTGAAGCCGTGGCTGGCCGAAAGCTGGGACATCAGCGACGATGGCAGCACCTGGACCTTTCACCTCGCCGAAGGCGTGACATTCCACAATGGCGATCCGGTGACGGCGGAAGCCGTGCGCTATTCCTTCGTGCGCGGCCTTGAGCTGAACAAGGGCGTGGCCTGGATGCTCAAGGATTTTCTGAAGCCGGAAGGCATCAAGGTTGTCGACGACTACACGGTCGAGTTCAACCTCGAAAAACCCTATTCGCCGTTCCTGTCCTTCCTGCCCTGGTGGTATGTGGTCAACCCGGCACAGGTGGAAGCCAATATCGTTGACGACGATTACGGGCAGAAGTGGCTGACCGACCACGAAGCCGGCTCCGGTCCGTTCACGCTTGGCCGCTGGGAGCCGAATGTCCTTTATGAAGTCGAAGCCGTCGACGACTACTGGAAGGGCTGGCCGCAGGGCGACAGCCATCCCGCCGGCGTCATTTACCGGATCATCCGCGAACCGGCTGCCCAGAAGGCGGCGCTGCAGCGCGGCGAGGTCGATATTGTCGAAGGTCTGACCTCCGACGATTATGTCCAGATCGCCAATGCACCGGGCATCGCGATCGAAAACCACAAGGGCATGACCACGTTCGGCATCAAGTTCAACAACCAGAAGGGTCCGACCGCCGACATCAACTTGCGCAAGGCGATTGCCTATGCAATGGACTACGATGCGCTGGTCCAGATCTACAACGGTGCGGCAACGCTTGAAACGAGCCCGCTGCCGGGCGCAATGAAGGGCCATGTCGACGTGGCCGGCATTCCGCGTCAGGATATCGAAAAGGCGAAGGAATATCTGGCCAAGTCCGATTATCCCGATGGCGGCATCACGCTCGACTATGTGCATGTTGCCGGTCTGGAAGAGGCGCGACGGATCGGACTCGTTCTGCTGGACAATCTCAAGGCGCTCAATATCGACGTCAACATCCGTCCGGAACAGTGGCCGAACATGGTAGCCGCCGGCGCCTCGATCGACACCACGCCCGACATGACGTCGATCTATGCGACGCCGATCTCGACCGACCCGGATTCGGTGGCCTACATGTATCACCGCGACAGCTGGGACAAGTATTACGGCATTGCCCATTACGACAATCCCGAGGTCTGGGCGATGATCGACGAGGCCCGTGCGGAAACCGACTGGGACAAGCGCGCCGATCTCTATGCCGAAATCCAGACGCAGATTGTGGCCGATCAGCCGGAAGTTTTCGGCATGCTGCAGAACCGTCGCTGGGCGCGGCGTGACTATCTTGAAGGCTTTACCTTCAGCCCTGTCCGCTTTACCGGCGAAGTCGACCTTTATCCGCTGTGGATCAAGACCGAATAAGCCTGACCTTCAATCCGCCCCGGCCGGGTTCGCCCGACCGGGGCACCACCCATGCGGACGACAATGCTTTCATTTCTGCTGCGCAAGCTCCTGACGATTATCGGCACCATGATCGGTATCGCGGTGCTGACTTTCGTGATCACCAATATCGCGCCCGGCGATCCGGCGCGGCTGGTGGCCGGCCCCAATGCCACGCCGGACATGGTCGAGACCATCCGTGTGGAAAACGGGCTCGACAAGCCGATTGCCGAACAGTTCGTGATCTATATGGGCAATCTGGCGCGCGGCGATCTCGGTACGTCGATCGTCACCACCCGCCCGGTGCTGGATGAACTGCTGCGCTATGCGCCTGCAACCATCGAGCTTGTTCTGGTTGCCATGTCGCTCGGTGTTCTCGTCGGTGTCCCGCTCGGCATGCTGTCCGCCGTCTACAAGGATACGCCCTTCGACCATGCGGTGCGGATTTTCTCGATTTCCGGCGTGGCGTTGCCGGCCTTCTGGTTCGGCATTCTGCTGCAGCTTCTGTTTGCCGTCGATCTCGGTCTGCTTCCGGTCTCCGGCCGGCTGCCGCTGGTCACCCGTCCGCCCGACACTGTGACCGGGCTTCTGCTCATCGACAGCTTGATCCAGGGCCAGTTTACGACCTTCGGCAAGGCTGTTTCGCACATCATTCTGCCGGCGGTGGTGTTGTCCTTCCCCTGTCTCGCATCGATCCTCAGGGTCAACCGCGCCGAGATGATCGAAGTGCTGCAATCCGACTATATTGTCGCCGCCCGTGCGCATGGCATTGCCCGGACGCGGGTGATTATCGTTTACGCGCTGAAGAATGCCCTGTTGCCGACCCTTGCGATGATCGGGCTGCGTTTCGGCTGGATGCTGGGGTCGACGGTTCTGGTCGAAACCGTGTTCGACTGGCCGGGCATTGGCCTTTATGCCGTGTCATCGGCGCTTTCATCCGATTTCAAACCCGTCATCGGCGTCACCCTCGTGATCGGGTTCTTCTTCATCGTCACCAATATGCTCGTTGATCTGGCCTATGTCTGGATCGATCCGCGCCTGAGGAAAGCCCGATGAGCGATCTGCCAAGCGAAGTGCCGCAAACCCTTTCGTTCCGCGAGCGTCATGCCAGCACCATTCGTCAGTGGCGGCTTTATGCGTTCATGTTCCGCAAGAGCTTTTCCTCGATGCTGGGGCTGTTTCTTGTTGCCCTGTTTCTGATTCTGGCGGCAATCGGCCCGTGGATCGTGCCCCATCCCGAAGATGCGCTTGGCGCGGTCAATATGGGAGAGCGACTGCTGCCGCCATCCTTCGCCCATCTTTTCGGAACCGACGAAATGGGGGCCGATATCTTTTCCCGGGTGATTGTCGGCACGCGCACATCGCTGTGGATCGGCATCGTGATTACCGGCGTGGCGGCGCTGATCGGTGTGCCGCTCGGCATTATCGCCGGCTATCGCGGCGGGTTTCTCCGCGCCGTCATCATGCGGGTGACGGAGCTTTTTCTGGCCGTGCCGGGGCTGGCGCTTGCGCTCGCTATCGTCGCCGCCCTCGGGCCGGGCATCACCAATTGCGTGGTGGCGCTTTCCCTGGTCTGGTGGCCGGGTTATGTCCGCCTCGTCGAGGCCAAGACGCTGGCGGTCAAGGAAGAGCTTTTCATCGAATCTGCGCGCTCCATCGGGGCGAAAACGCCCTGGCTGCTCTGGCACCACATCCTGCCGAACTGCCTGTCGCCGATCATCGTCAAGATGAGCATGGATATGGGCATGGCCATTCTGGCCGCAGCCTCGCTCGGCTTTATCGGCCTCGGTGCGCCGCCGCCGGCGCCGGAATGGGGCTCGATGATTTCGATTGCGCGCAGCTATATGCCGGACTGGTGGTGGTATTCCTTCTTCCCCGGCATGGCGATTTTCCTGACCGTTCTGGGGTTCAACCTGCTTGGCGACGGTCTCCGCGACATTCTCGATCCCAGGAGCCGTGAACGATGACCGATCTGCTTTCCATTCGCGACTTCTCGCTCGATATCGATACCTTCGATGGCGTCATTCCGGTTCTGAAGAACATCAATCTTTCGGTTGAGCGCGGCCAGACACTCGGTATCGTCGGCGAAAGCGGCTCGGGAAAGACGGTGCTGGTGCGTTCGGTCATGGGCATCGGCCCGCGCCAGTCACGGCGCACCGGCGGTTCCATCACTTTCGACGGGACCGAACTGACCGGACTTTCCGACAAGGCCTGGGCCGGGATCCGCGGCATCCGCATTTCGATGATCTTTCAGGATCCGATGACCTATCTGAACCCGCTCTTCACCATCGCCACGCAGGTCGGCGATGTGGTGGCGGCGCACCGCCGGGCGGCGGGCGAGCCCGTGCCGCCGCGCAAGGCACGGCTGGCGCGCGTGGTCGAACTGCTGGATCAGGTCGGCATTCACGAGCCCGCGCGGGTGGCCGGGCAATATCCGCATGAATTGTCCGGCGGCATGCGTCAGCGCGTGCTGATTGCCATGGCGTTGGCCGGCAAGCCCGACCTGCTGATTGCCGATGAGCCGACAACCGCGCTCGACGTGACGGTTCAGGCACAGGTGCTGGACCTGATCGGCAGCCTGGTCAGGAAGCTCAACCTGACCGTGGTGATGATCAGCCACGATATTGGCGCGATTGCCGCCGTGGCGGAGCGTTGTGCGGTGATGTACAAGGGCGAGATCGTGGAGCAGGGGCTGACGGTGGATATTCTGCGCAATCCCCAGCAGGACTATACGCGGCGTCTTCTCGCCGCCGTTCCCGATATCGACCGGGCGCCGCCCGAACGGGCCGGCGACCGGCCGGAGCGAACCGATCACGCGCCGCTTGTCGAGGTCAACGGGCTCGAAAAAACATATTCGGTCGGCGCGACCGGCACCATGAAAGCCGTCGACAATGTCAGCTTCCGGATTGAAAAGGGCGATGTGCTGGGTGTCGTCGGCGAAAGCGGGTCCGGCAAATCAACGCTGGCGCGGATGGTCCTCAGGCTGATCGAGCCGAGTGCCGGCGATGTGATCTTCGACGGCGTCAACCTGTCGGGGCTGACGGCGGAGGCGCTGCGGCGCAAGCGGCAGGACATGCAGCTTGTGTTCCAGAACCCGCATTCCGCTCTCGATGGCCGCCACACGATCGGCGACGCCATTGCCGAACCGCTGCGCCTGCAGACAAGGATTGGCCGTCGCGAGATCGAGCGCCGTGTGGAAACGCTTCTCGATATCGTGCAATTGCCGAAACTGTTCAAATATCGCTATCCGCACGAACTGTCCGGCGGACAGAAGCAGCGTGTCTGTATTGCCCGGGCGGTGGCGCTCAATCCGAAGCTGCTGGTGCTCGACGAGCCGACATCGGCGCTTGATGTTTCGGTGCAGGCGCAGGTGCTTGCATTCCTGCGGTCGCTGCGTGACGAACTGGACCTGACCTATGTCTTCATCTCCCATGACCTCGCCGTCATCCGGCAGGTCTGCAACAGGACGCTTGTGATGCAGCGGGGCAGGGTTGTCGAGCAGGGGGAAACAGAGAAGCTGTTTTTGAACCCCGACCACGACTATACGCGCGCGCTCATCGAAAGCGGACGGCGGACATCGCCTGCGGCGCTGCAAGGGCGAATGTGAGGCGCGTCCGGCGTCTTCGGTGCTGACGGCGTTCGCGCTCCGGTGACGGGGCGGGGCCGCGATGCAGGATGCGCAGGCCCCGGCTTTTGCGGTTGGGCGGTTATTGCTGCTTCTTCAGCGCATCGCGGATTTCGAGGAGAACATCCAGCTCGCTTGGTCCGGGCGGCGGGGCTTCTGCCGCCTTGATCTCTTCCTGCTTCTTGGCCTTGCGTTCAGCGGCTGCACGCACCCGGTTGATGGTCTTGACCAGCATGAAGACCACGAAGGCGATGATCATGAAATTGATGACGGAGGTGATGAACGCGCCATAGGCAAAAATCGCCGCGCTTGAGTCGCGCGCGTCGGCAAGGCTCGCGCCGGCAGGCACCGTGCCGTTCATCACGAAATACATGTCCGAAAAATCGATGCCGCCGACGATCAGGCCGATGATCGGGTCGATAATGTCGGCAACCAGCGAGCGGACAATGGCGGTGAATGCCGCGCCCACGATGATGCCAACGGCCATGTCCACGACATTGCCCCTGGCGATGAAATCCCTGAATTCCTTCAGCATGGTCCCTCTGTCTCTCCTGCTGGCGCGATATTTCAACGCAATGACTGACGGAATGACGTTAGGCGAATGCGACCATGGGTTCCAGACGCTACGGTGCAAAAACGATGCTGATGGTAAAAATGGCGCTGGCGGACGCGCTATTCCACAGGCTCTTCAGCCTCGGCGGGTTCCCACCCGCGGGCTGTCAGGTGTTCCTGCGGCTGAAAGCGCTTCTTGTAGTCCATCTTCTGCGAGCCTTTGACCCAGTAGCCGAGATAGACATAGGGAAGGCCAAGCCTTTGCGCCCGGGTCACATGGTCGATGATCATGTAGCTGCCGAGTGAACGCTTCACATAGGCCGGGTTGAAGAAGGAATAGACCATCGAAAGCCCGTCGGAGAGAACATCGGACAGAGCGACGGCAACGAGTTCGCCTTCTTCGTCCGCACGGCCGGTCGAGGCCCGATATTCGAATATCCGGGTTTCCACATGGGTTTCCTCCACCATCACGGCATAATCGTCGATGGTCATGTCGGCCATGCCGCCGCGCTGGTGGCGGCTGTCGAGATAGGTGCGAAACAGGTCGTATTGTTCGGCTGTGGCAATGGCCTGCCGCTCGCTCGACACGAGATCGCCGTTGCGGGTGAGGATGCGTCGCAAGGAACGCGGCTTTTCAAATTCCTCGGCCACGATCCTGACGGAGACGCAGGCGCGGCAGTTTTCGCAGGCCGGGCGGTAGGCGATGTTCTGAGAACGCCGGAACCCGCCTTGCGTCAGAAGGTCGTTCATCTCGTTGGCGCGCGGGCCGACGAGATGCGTAAACACCTTGCGCTCGCGCTCGGCCTCCAGATAGGGGCACTGCGCCGGAGCGGTCAGATAAAACTGTGGCGACTGAGTGGCTTGCGTATTCATGGCCAGCACAACATGCTTCGGGTTCCTGTCCCTAGCATGGCGCAATCGAACAAAAGGTCAACCGTGCTGGCGGCGATCTTGTTGCAACAATGTTCCTGTTTCAGATCGTTTCTTCGCGCACGACAACGGCGCCGATCAGGAAATCATGCAGCAGGCGCTTGCGGTCGGTGAAAATGCCGACCAGCAGAACCAGCGGCGTCAGGACGGAGTTGAACAGCCAGAACAGCGCCAGATGCACGGCGGCGGTCAGAAAATCCATCCGCAGGCCATCGGTGCGCACCACCTTCAGCCCCATTGTCCGCATGCCCGGAGAGGCCTGGGCCGGGCCGCCCATGGTCATGCCGAAATAGCACACGGCGACGATGAAATAGAGCGCCGGATAGAGCAGGAAGGCGAGGCCCAGTGTTGCAATGCCGACGAAGAACAGCACAACCGCTGCCGGCACCCACAGGATGGCGATGATGAGGTAATCGACCAGAAACGCCAGAACCCGGCGCGACAGCACACCGGAATAGGCAGGGCTGCCGGCATTCGGCGCGGCATAAGGCATGTCTCGTTCAATGCTCATCGGTTTGGCTCGCTCGTTTCATCGGGCAGCACCGTTGCGCTGCCTCTCCAGACCCCAATGTGGGACAGCGGCTGCCGATTACAACGTTACCGCGCCGTCGCGATCACGATTTTGCCAGCTTTTCCGCCACTTCCATGGCGAAATAGGTGAGAATGCCGTCGCAGCCGGCACGTTTGAACGACAGCAGCGTTTCCATCATCACCCGCTCGCCGTCGATGGCGCCGCGTTCGGCGGCCATGCGGATCATCGCATATTCGCCGGAGACCTGGTAGGCGAACACCGGCAGGCCGAAGGCCTCCTTCATCCGCCAGCAGATATCGAGATAGGGCAGGCCGGGTTTGACCATCAGCATGTCGGCGCCTTCCTCGACGTCGAGCGCGGCGTCACGCAGGGCTTCCGTGCCGTTGGCAGTGTCGATGTAGTAGGTCGCCTTGTCGCCCTTCAGCAGTCCCTTGGTCGAGATCGCCTCGCGGTAGGGGCCGTAAAAGCCCGATGAAAATTTCGTGGCGTAGGACATGATTCCTACGTTCTGAAACCCCGCGGCGTCGAGCCGCTCGCGGATTGCGCCGATGCGGCCATCCATCATTTCAGACGGCGCGATGATGTCGGATCCGGCTTCGGCCTGACGCACCGCCGCCTCGCAGACGTGATCGACCGTTTCGTCGTTGACGATCTCGTCGCCGACGAGAATACCGTCATGACCATGGCTGGTGAACGGATCGAGGGCGACATCGGTAATGACGCCGATACCGGGGGCTGCCTTCTTGACGGCGCGGGTTGCCTGATTGAGGAGATTGTCCGGCTTCAGGATCTCCGAGCCGGTCATATCGCGTTTTTCCATCTCGACATTGGGGAAGGTGGCAATCGCCGGAATGCCGAGATCTGCGGCCTTTTTGGCAGCTTCCGCCAGCCGGTCGACGCTCATGCGAGAGACACCGGGCATGGCAGGGATCGGTTCCTCGACGTTTTCGCCCGGAATGACGAAAACCGGCCAGATCAGGTCATCGACGGTCAGGCTGCTTTCGCGGACCATCCTGCGGGTCCAGTCGGCCTTGCGGTTGCGGCGCATGCGGCGGTGGCCGGTGATCCGGTCAACGAGGTGGGTTTTGTCGCTGGCGTCGTTCATCCTGTGCCTCCGGCTTTCTCTGTCGTCTTTGCTGTTTGTCAGGCTTGTAGCATGGCGCCCGCACCGGCAAAACAATCCAATTTGTCACATCGCCGATATCGTCCGGGGGTTGTCAGCCGGCAATTGCCGCGTATAAGGCGATCATGTCTTCAGAGCCGAGCGTTACGCCCAGACCCAGTTTTTCGCAGACCGCTTTTCTCGTCTTCAAGCGGTGCGTTGCCGTGTTTCTGATCGTGCTGGCGCTTTCGAGCTGGGCGGCGCTGATCGGTATCACCGAAGGCGGCGCCGGGCGGTTCGATCTGGTTCATGCCGATGTCCGCGTTGTCGAGGCCATGCTTTCGGTGCTTTATCCGGTTGCCGCGGCCGGGCTCTGGTTCGGTGTTGGCTGGGGCTTTGTGCTCTGGGTGCTTGGCGCCGTCGTGCAGATCGGCGCGCACAGCACCTATCCGCACATATTCGGCGAGGCTGCGGGGGTGTCCGCGCTTCACATTCTGTTGATCGGTCTCTACGTATCCTTCTGGGTTTACCTTACCTTCATTCGTCGGCGCTAGGTGTTGGATAACCATTGGCTGTCCGAGGGTTTGAAAGCCGACAATAATTAGCCATATTGATGTGCAAACGCCTTCGATGGAGAGCGGGGCGCGCTTTGAGCGCCCGAGGGACTGAACGAGATTTGGATTTGATGACAAAAGACCTGAACCCGAAAGCGCATTCCAAAACTGTGTCGCGCCGCCGTTTTATCGCCGGCGCCGCCGGTGTGCTGGCGATGCCGCATCTGGCCTCGGCCCAGTCCGCGGTCGATGCGCTGATCAATACGCCCGGACGCGGCACCTGGGACGACCAGTTCGACGCGGTGACATCGCGCGCCCAGGCCAGCGTCAGCTCCAACCAGCCGATCCTTGGTCCGAACGCGCCGTCCAACCTGATGCAGGCGATTGCCGAATACCAGCGGATCGTCACCAGCGGCGGCTGGCCGCAGGTGCACCCGAATGTGCCGTTGCAGTTCGGCGTCTACGACCCCTCCGTGCAGCAACTGCGCCAGCGGCTGATCGTCTCCGGCGACCTGCCGTCTTCGGCCGGCATTTCCGATTCCTATGATTCCTATGTGCAGGGGGCGGTTCGCCGTTTCCAGGCGCGCCACGGCCTGGCCGAAACCGGCTATATCGATGAGTACACGCTGAAGGCGCTCAATGTCAGCGCCCGGGTGCGGCTGGCGCAGCTTGAGACTAACCTGACCCGTGTGGAAGATACCGGCTCGGATCTCGGTGAGCGCTATGTGCTGGTCAATATTCCGGCAGCCTATGCCGAGGCGGTGGAAAACAATGCCGTTGCGCTGCGCAACGTCGCCATTGTCGGCCGTCCGTCGCGCCAGACGCCGCTGCTGAACTCGAAAATCTTCGAGATCATCTTCAATCCGCCGTGGACCGTGCCGCGCTCGATCATCCAGAAGGATATCATGCCGCTGATGCGCGAGGACCCGAACTATCTGGTGGATAACAAGATCCGGCTCTACGACAACAAGGGCAATGAAGTCGATCCGATGACCATCGACTGGAACGCCGAAAAGGCGCCGAACCTGACCTTCCGTCAGGATCCCGGCCCCAACAGCGCGATGGCCTCGACCAAGATCAACTTCCACAACAAGTATGCCGTCTATATGCACGACACGCCGAGCCAGTCGCTCTTCAATGAGATCGTGCGTTTCGAATCATCCGGCTGTGTGCGGATCGAAAACGTGCGCGACCTCGATGTCTGGCTGCTGAAGAACACGCCCGGCTGGAACCGTCAGAAGATCGAGGAAACAATCCGCGCCGGTATCTCGACACCGGTCAACCTTGCCGATCCGGTGCCGAACCATTTCGTCTACATCACCGCATGGTCTGCCAAGGACGGCGTGGTGCAGTTCCGCGACGATATCTACAATCTCGACGGCGCACCCGAGCTTGCCCTGCAGACGACCAGTGGCATCGAATAGGCAAGGCCTTCGTAATCATGATTGAAAATGCCGCCGGCGGACCATGTTCGCCGGCGGTTTTCGTCTATTGCACGATCATGCAGCGGACGCTAGAACGCTTCCGCCCGCCACAATTGAGGAACCCGCGATGACAAGCCAGACTGTGTTTACTGAAAACTTCTTCAACCGCACGCTTGCCGACACCGATCCGGAGATCTTCGATGCGATCGGCAAGGAGCTGGGCCGCCAGCGCCACGAGATCGAGCTGATCGCTTCGGAAAATATCGTCTCGCGCGCTGTGCTTGAGGCGCAGGGCTCCATCATGACCAACAAATATGCCGAGGGCTATCCGGGCAAGCGCTATTACGGCGGCTGCCAGTTCGTCGACATCGCCGAGGAACTGGCGATCGAGCGCGCCAAGAAGCTGTTCGGCGTCGAGTTCGCCAATGTGCAGCCGAATTCCGGCTCGCAGATGAACCAGGCCGTGTTCCTCGCGCTTCTGCAGCCAGGCGATACCTTCATGGGCCTCGACCTCAACTCGGGTGGTCACCTGACCCATGGCTCGCCGGTCAACATGTCGGGCAAATGGTTCGATGTCGTCTCCTACGGCGTTTCCCGCGAGGACAACCTCATCGATATGGACGAGGTCGCCAAAAAGGCCGAAGAGCACCGTCCGAAGCTGATCATTGCCGGCGGCACGGCCTATTCGCGCGTGTGGGACTGGAAGCGTTTCCGCGAGATCGCTGATTCGGTCGGCGCCTACCTGATGGTCGACATGGCCCATATTGCCGGACTCGTCGCCGGTGGCGCGCATCCTTCGCCGTGCCCGCATGCCCATGTCGTGACCACGACCACCCACAAGTCGCTGCGCGGCCCGCGCGGCGGCATGGTGCTGACCAACGATCCCGACATCGCCAAGAAGATCAATTCCGCCGTGTTCCCCGGCCTTCAGGGCGGTCCGCTGATGCATGTGATCGCCGCCAAGGCCGTGGCCTTCGGCGAGGCGCTGCAGCCCGAATTCAAGGCCTATGCCGAACAGGTGGTGAAGAATTCGCGGGCGCTTGCCGCTTCGCTGATGGAAGGCGGTCTCGACGTCGTTTCCGGTGGCACCGACAACCACTCCATGCTGGTCGATCTCAGGCCGAAGAATGCCACCGGCAAGCGTGCCGAGGCTGCCCTTGGCCGCGCCTATATCACCTGCAACAAGAACGGCATTCCCTTCGATCCGGAAAAGCCTTTCGTCACCTCCGGCGTTCGTCTCGGCGCGCCGGCCGGCACCACCCGCGGCTTCACCGAAGCCGAATTCGGCGAGATCGGCAAGCTGATCGTCGAGGTGCTGGACGGGCTCAAGGAGTCCAATTCCGACGAGGGCAATGCGGCGGTTGAAAAAGCCGTGCGTGAAAAGGTCGTCGCTCTGACCGACCGTTTCCCGATGTATGGCTATATGGGCTGATGCGCTGCCCGTTCTGCAATTCGCCTGACACCCAGGTCAAGGATTCGCGCCCGGCGGAGGACAATACGTCCATCCGCCGCAGGCGTGTCTGTCCCGATTGCGGCGGGCGCTTCACCACGTTCGAGCGCGTGCAGCTGCGCGAGCTCGTCGTGGTCAAGAAGAATGGCCGCAAGGTGCCCTTCGACCGCGACAAGCTGGTGCGTTCCTTCGAGATCGCGCTCAGGAAACGTCCGGTCGAGCGCGAGCGCATCGAACGCGCCGTTTCCGGCATTGTCCGGCGGCTGGAAAGTGCGGGCGAGCCTGAAATCCAGTCCGAAGAAATCGGGCTTCTGGTGCTCGAGGCGCTGAAAAATCTCGACGATGTCGCCTTCGTGCGCTTTGCCTCGGTCTATCGCGATTTCTCGACAACGGAAGATTTCGAGGAAATCATCGCCGAGTTTTCGGCCAAACTTGCGCGCGATTCGGAGACAGGCGAGCTTTGAGCGCAGTGCAATTCTGCCCGTCATAGCCGATCTGAAACAGCAAAACACTTGCAACTGACCCGCAGGCGTGGTTAAGCCGCTCGTAATGACAGGCTGGCGATGTTGCGCGGCCCTTGAAAATGACCGCATCCTTTCGGAATGCGAGGAGACCCATGACGACCGAAAAGACCGCAAACCAGCGGGGTGCAGCGCGCCTTGCCGCCGTTCAGGCGCTCTATCAGATGGATCTGGCAGGCACGGCGCTTGCCGATGTGCTTGCAGAGTATGAGGTCTACCGTCTCGGCAAGGAAATCGATGGTGACGTCTACCTGAAGGCCGATCCCGCCTGGTTCCGCTCGATTGTCACCGGCGTGGTTCGCGATCAGAAGGCGCTCGATCCCAAGATCTCGGATTCGATCTCCGAAGGCTGGACGCTGTCGCGCCTTGATTCCACCTTGCGGGCCATTCTGCGTGCCGGCGTGTTCGAGATCATGAGCAAGCCGGATGTTCCGACTGCCGTCATCGTGACGGAATATGTCGAGATCGCCACGGCTTTCTTCGAGGGCGACGAGGGCAAGCTGGTCAATGCCGTGCTTGACCGTATCGCCCGGCGTGAGCGCGGTCAGCCCGGACAGGCCTGATCCTCCTGCCGACTGCCTGCCCGGCGGGCATTCGGCTCAGGCCGGGACAATGCCGGTTTCCTGCGGTTTTTAAATCGTTTGATTTCTTCGTTTTCTTTGCGTTATCGCAAAGTCTCTCTCCTTAGCAGCGTTCTAATGTGTCCCCGAAGCCCTTGACGCTTCGTTCGCTCCACAGCACTCTCGGATTTCCGCGGGGCGTGTGGAGGGAATGAGGCGCTTGGTGGTTTGAAACGGTGCGGTTTGTTTTGCTGTCATGAGATGGTTTTCCGACAGCTTGCAATGCGCCCGATGAGCAATTTCGGCTGAGCCGGACGGGTGCGAAGAACACTGCTCCGGTTCCAGCCGTAGAGGGAAGGAAAGCGAGAAATGACGATACTGCTTGCCGTGATTGTCTGCGGCCTGTTGTCGATTGTGTACGCCCTTTGGGCGACGCGCTCGGTGATGGTCGCCGATCAGGGAACCCCGCGCATGAAGGAAATCGCGGGCTTCATTCGAGAAGGGGCGCAGGCCTATCTGACGCGCCAGTATACAACGATTGCGATCGTGGGCGTGGTCGTCTTCATTCTGGCCTGGCTGCTGCTCTCCCTGAGTGCTGCAATCGGCTTCGTCATCGGGGCGGTGCTGTCGGGGGCGGCGGGCTTCATCGGCATGCATGTTTCGGTGCGCGCCAATGTCCGCACCGCGCAGGCGGCCTCCTACAGCCTGCCGGCGGGCCTTGATATCGCGTTCAAATCCGGCGCGATCACCGGCATGCTGGTCGCCGGTCTCGCCCTTCTCGGCGTCTCGGTCTATTACTACGTCCTCACCGCTGTCATGGGCCATGCTCCGGCCGATCGCGAAGTCATCGACTCGCTGGTCGCGCTCGGCTTCGGCGCTTCGCTGATTTCGGTGTTCGCGCGTCTGGGCGGCGGCATCTTCACCAAGGGGGCAGACGTCGGCGGCGACCTTGTCGGCAAGGTCGAAGCGGGGATCCCGGAAGACGATCCGCGCAACCCGGCAACGATTGCAGACAATGTTGGCGACAATGTCGGTGACTGCGCCGGCATGGCCGCCGACCTGTTCGAGACCTATGCGGTTTCGGTCGTGGCCACCATGGTGCTCGGCGCCATCTTCTTCGGCGGAACCGCCATCCTGGCGGATGTCATGCTGCTGCCGCTCGCCATTTGCGCGGTCTGCATCCTGACCTCGATCGTCGGCACCTTCTTCGTCAAGCTCGGCGCCAACGGTTCGATCATGGGCGCGCTTTATCGCGGTCTGATCGTGACCGGTATTCTGTCGATCGTGGGCCTCGGCATCGCCACCTGGGCGACGGTCGGCTTCGGTAGTCTCGGCGAGGTTGCCGGTCGCGAAATCACCGGCTGGGCCTTGTTCATCTGCGGTATTGTCGGCCTGATCGTCACCGCGCTGATCGTGGTGATCACCGAATATTATACCGGAACCGGCAAACGTCCGGTGGTTTCGATTGCCCAGGCATCGGTCTCCGGCCACGGCACCAATGTCATCCAGGGCCTTGCCGTTTCGCTTGAGGCGACGGCCCTTCCGGCAATCGTGATCTGCGGCGGCATCATCTCGACCTACCAGCTTGCCGGCCTGTTCGGCACGGGTATCGCGGTTACCGCCATGCTCGGCCTTGCCGGCATGATCGTAGCGCTCGACGCCTTTGGTCCGGTCACCGACAATGCCGGCGGTATTGCCGAAATGGCAGGTCTCGATCCGGACGTGCGCAAATCCACCGATGCGCTGGATGCCGTCGGCAACACAACCAAGGCCGTCACCAAGGGCTATGCCATCGGTTCGGCCGGTCTCGGTGCGCTGGTGCTGTTTGCGGCCTATTCGAACGACCTCTCCTATTTCGCGGCCAATGGCGATCAATATCCCTTTTATGCGAATATGGGCGATATCTCGTTCTCGCTGTCGAACCCCTATGTGGTGGCCGGCCTGATCTTCGGCGGGCTGATCCCCTACCTGTTCGGCGGCATCGCCATGACGGCGGTTGGCCGGGCGGCCAGCGCCGTTGTCAGCGAAGTGCGCCGGCAGTTCAAGGAAAAGCCCGGCATCATGGGCGGCACTGAAAAGCCGGATTATGGCCGCGCGGTCGATATGCTGACCAAGGCTGCGATCCGCGAGATGATCATCCCGTCGCTGCTGCCGGTTCTGGCCCCGCTGGTCGTGTTCTTCGGCGTCTGGCTGATGTCCGGCTCGAAAGCCTCGGCCTTTGCCGCACTCGGCGCTTCGCTTCTCGGCGTGATCGTCAACGGCCTGTTCGTCGCCATCTCGATGACCTCCGGCGGCGGCGCCTGGGACAACGCCAAGAAGAGCTTCGAGGATGGTTTCGTCGATGCTGACGGCGCGACCCACGAAAAGGGCTCGGATGCCCACAAGGCCTCCGTCACCGGCGATACGGTCGGCGATCCCTACAAGGATACGGCCGGTCCTGCCGTGAACCCGGCAATCAAGATCACCAACATCGTGGCATTGCTGCTGCTGGCGGTTCTGGCCTGATCGAAAGACCTTTTCCGGCGGGGACCTCTCCGCCGGAAATTCCAAAAAAAGAAGACCCCGCTGTCGACAGCGGGGTCTTTGCATTTGGTTCTTCGGTGCGCTCTTTACTGAATGGCGCCGTTACTATTGGTGCCGAAGAAGTCGCGGGCGGCGCTGGAGCCGGAGCCCTGCAGGATCTGCTGGATGAAGGTGATGTCCTTGCCGCCGGTCGGCGTGGTATCGGAAACCATGTCGACGACGCGACCATCCTGCAGCGTGTAGCGGGCGATCCTGTCCACGCGGCCATTATTGTTGAAATAGATGGCGAGGATTTCCTGACCAACGAGGCGCGGCTTCTGGAATTCGAAGCGCCGTTCCTTCCTCTGCGAAATGTAGAAGAACACCTCGTTATCGAAGGTTGCCGTTGTCGACGGTTCGCCCAGCGTCAGGACGACCTGCTCGCGGCTGGAGCCTTCCTTGACCAGCTGCAAGCGCTCTTCATCGATGACATAGCCCTGATAAAACACGTCCTTGGAGCCGATAATGTCGCTCGTCGAGCAACCTGCGGTCAGAAGCGCGACGGCAAACAATGCACCCGCGGCAGCCGGTCGAACCGGTCTGAAATCAAAATACTGTCGGCGCGTCTTCAAACGTACACTCCCTGGCAAAGCTTTTTCTGGGCCGCAGATAAACACCTTGCGGCTGTCTTCGTTTCAATTTGCAAACGCCACCTTCAGCGAAGGCCGGCCTGGACAACGATTTCCCGGTTGCGGGCGGGCGGCGCGCAAACTACCATTGACCATGGTTCGTTTTGGAAGCACAGACCGCCTGTCGCCGGAATACCTCGAAGCCTCGCGTTTTCCAACTCAAATGGATAAACCAGCTTTTGCCCGGATGCAATTGTGGCGGGCGGATTGCGGCCAGACGTTATAGCGGATTGAAGAGAGTGGGATGATCCTCAGGATTTTCGGCAGAAACCGTAGCAACAAGCAAATCGTGCAGCGCCAATATGGCGTGATCACGGCGACGGCGCGGCAGCCCTGCTTTTTCACCGATTATGGCGTGCCCGATACCGTGATGGGCCGTTTCGAGATGCTTTCGGTGGTGATGATCCTGTTTCTCGGACGAACCTCGAAATCATCGGAAAGCGGCAAGCAGATGGCGCAGGAGGTTGTGGATGCGTTTTTCATGGATATCGACTATTCAATCCGTGAACTGGGCGTCGGCGATAATTCGGTGCCCAAGCGAATGAAAAAGCTGGCCGGCATGTTCTACGGTCGCCTGGAGCGTTATATGCGCTGTCTTCAGGAACGTGACCTGGAACAGCTTGCCATTGCGCTGGCTCACAATATTCATTCCGACGATGGCGAGACTACAGAAATGGCGGAACTTTCCCGCTGGATGCTGGAAAACGCCGATCATCTGGAGCAAACCGATGAAATTGTCGTGGAAACGGGGATGGTAAGCTTCCTCGTGCCCGAAAGCATGGAGACAGGACGTGTCTGACAAGAATGCGAACGAGATAACGCTGCCGTTTTCGCGCCCCTTCACGGTCGCGCGGGCGGCCGCCGTGCCGTTCGAAATGCGTATCGATGTGGAAGGTGACGAACTGGAGCGGCTTGCCGGTTTTCTGGAAGTCGATGCCGTGACCAGCCTTTCGGCCGATCTCAGGATCACGCCCTGGCGGCGCGAAGGCGTAAGGGTCCGGGGCGAGGTCAGGGCGCATGTCGTGCAGTCCTGCGTCGTGACGCTGGAGCCGATCGAGACCGATTTCTCGGAGCCGGTCGATGCGACCTATCTTCCGGAAAACTCGCGGCAGTTCAAACGCAAGATCAATGCGGAAGGCGAATTGCTCGTCGATCCCGAAGGGCCGGATGATCCCGAACCGTTCACCGGCAGCGATATCGACCTTGCCGCTGTCGTGATCGAGATGCTTGGCCTTGCGATCGATCCCTATCCGCGCAAGCCGGATGCCGAACTGCCGTCCGAAGTGATCGATGAAGATGACGGCGAAGACGCGGTTGCAGACAGGGGATCGCCGTTTGCGGCATTGAAGGACTGGAAGGGCGGAGGATCGAAATAGCCGTAAAAGGCGAGGGGGTTATGGTCCTTTCGGCGCCGCGCGTTGCGGCGTCGCGGATAGGGCTTTCGGCAAAACGCACGTAAATTGCGGTTTTTACACGGCGGTAGTTGTCTCCCGCAGCAAAAACGGTATTTTGGCCCGGCTTCTCCGGATGCGTGCAAACAGGGATCTCGAACGTTTGATTAGAATTTCCATTGATGCCATGGGCGGAGATGTCGGTCCGGAAGTTGCCGTTGCTGGCGCTGCCCAGGCGCTGACGCGGCACCCCGACATCAGCTACATACTTTATGGCAAGTCGTCCGTTATTGAACCGCTTCTTGCGTCCTATCCCAAACTCAAGGATCAGGCGCGTGTGGTCGACTGCGAAATCGCCGTCGGTATGGACGAAAAACCGAGCCAGGCGCTGCGGCGCGGCCGCAATGTTTCCAGCATGTGGAAGGCAATCGAGGCGGTCAAGGACAAGGAATCCGACGTGGCGGTTTCGGCCGGCAATACCGGTGCGCTGATGGCCATGGCGATGTTCTGTCTGAAAACCATGCCGGATATCGACCGTCCGGCGATCGCCGGCATCTGGCCGACGCTGAAGGGTGAAAGCATTGTTCTCGACATCGGCGCCACCATCGGCGCCGACGCCAAGCAGCTTCTCGATTTCGCGCTCATGGGCGGGGCGATGGCGCGCGCGCTTTTCGAACTGAAAAAGCCGACCATCGGCCTGCTGAATGTCGGCGTCGAGGAGGTCAAGGGCGTCGAGCAGGTCAAGGAAGCCGGAAAGTTTCTGCGTGAAGCCGATATCGACAATCTCGATTATGCCGGCTTTGTGGAAGGCGACGACCTTGGCCGCGGCACGGTCGACGTGTTCGTGGTCGAAGGCTTTACCGGCAATATTGCCCTGAAAACGGCGGAGGGCACGGCCCGGCAGATCGCGCAATATCTACGTTCGGCCATGTCGCGCACATTGATGTCACGGATCGGCTATCTTTTTGCCCGCGGCGCGTTTCACATGCTGCGTGAGAAGCTTGATCCGCGAAAAGTCAATGGCGGCGTCTTTCTCGGGCTCAACGGCATTGTCATCAAGAGTCACGGCAGCACCGATGCCGAAGGTTATGCCTCGGCCATCGAGGTGGCTTACGACATGGTGCACAACGGGCTTCAGGCTAAGATCCAGCATGATCTGAGTGAGTATCATGCGCGTAATGAATCACCCATGGGGCCGGAAGCGGCTTGACGCGGATGGGCAGACGGTTTTTCGCCGCTATGCCCGCCAACAAGGAATAACAATATGATCCGTTCTGTCGTTTGCGGTTTCGGGGCTGCGCTGCCAAAGCGTGTGGTGACCAATGAAGAACTGCGGCAGCTGGTGGATACATCCGACAGCTGGATCCAACAGCGCACCGGCATCCGCCAGCGCTACATTGCAGGTCCGGATGAAACCACGGCCTCGCTTGGCGAACAGGCCGCGCGCAGGGCTCTCGACAATGCCGGCCTGACGCCGGACGATATCGACCTGATCGTGGTGGCGACCTCGACGCCCGACAACACCTTTCCGGCAACGGCGGTGAATATCCAGAGCCGTCTCGGCATGCAGCACGGTTTTGCCTTCGACATGCAGGCGGTGTGCTCGGGCTTCGTCTATGCATTGACGACGGCGGACAATTACATCCGCGCCGGACGGGCGCGGCGTGTGCTGGTGATCGGCGCCGAAACATTCTCGCGCCTTCTGGACTGGACCGACCGGACAACCTGCGTGCTGTTCGGCGATGGCGCCGGTGCGGTCATTCTCGAGGCGCAGGAAGACAGCGCTGCCGGAGAACGCGGGATTATCGCCGCCAGCCTTCGCTCCGATGGCGCCCATTGCAAGAAGCTTTATGTCGATGGTGGGGTTTCGACCACCGGCGATATCGGCCACCTGCGCATGGAGGGCCGCGAGGTTTTCAAACATGCCGTGGGCATGATCACCGATGTGATCGAGGCGGCTTTCGCAGAAGCGAAGATCGATATCGATCAGCTTGACTGGCTGGTGCCGCATCAGGCCAACCGCCGGATCATCGAAGGCTCGGCCAAAAAGCTCGGCATTCCGATGGACAAGGTGGTTGTGACCGTGGATCAGCACGCCAACACATCGGCGGCCTCGATCCCGCTGGCACTGGCGACGGCAGCCGGCGACGGCCGGATCCAGCGCGGCGATATGGTGATGCTTGAGGCCATGGGCGGCGGATTTACCTGGGGCGCGGTGCTTTTGCGCTGGTAATCTCTGTCTGGGACGGAATTGAGTTCCTTGATGCGCTTGACCGTTTTGCCACACGGCAATAGTGTCTTGGCCAAGGGGAAATTAGACAAGCTTGGGATGCGGTAATGCCTGGCAAAACTGTGACGCGTGCGGATCTGGCCGAGTCGGTGTTCCGTAAAGTGGGACTGTCTCGTACGGAATCGGCGGAACTGGTCGAAACTGTGATCGATGAAATCTGTGATGCAATCGTGAAGGGGGAAACGGTCAAGCTCTCCTCGTTCGCGACATTTCAGGTGCGCGACAAGAATGAACGCATCGGCCGAAATCCGAAAACCGGTGAGGAGGTTCCGATCTCCCCGCGCCGGGTCATGACCTTCAAGGCCTCGAACGTGCTGAAGCAGAAAATTCTGAAGGCGCATCTCAATCGCAAGCAGCGTGCGGAAAAAGCGGCCCAGAAGACTGCGTCCTGAGCATCTGCTCTGGGGGTGTTTGACGCGGCATCTTGTCTTTCGACGGTGATCGGGTTGAAATACGCTTGATTCGATCACTGTGGTTGGCGAGGACGTTTGAACATCATGGACAAGTCTCCCGAGGCGTTTCGCACCATTTCGGAAGTGGCGGAAGAACTGGAACTGCCGCAGCATGTGCTGCGCTTCTGGGAAACGCGCTTCACGCAGGTCAAGCCGATGAAGCGGGGCGGCGGCCGCCGCTACTACCGCCCGGAAGACATCGAGCTTCTGAAGGGCATCCGCCATCTCCTCTATGATCACGGCTACACCATCAAGGGTGTGCAGAAGCTTCTGAAAAGCAACGGCAACCGTTTCGTCACCGCTATCGGCAGTGGCGATGCCGAGCTTGTCGAGGCCCTGGCGCCCCAGCCCGAACGCAGGGTGGAAGAAGATCAGCCTTCCATCTTCGACGACGATCAGGTCGTCGGCCGCCCGAAAAAATCGGGTGGTACCGGGTTCTTTCGCCGGAAGAAGGATGAAGAGGGCGACGTTGATCCGGCCTCCGGCATTACCCGCTCCGACGATGCCTTGCTGCAGGAGGTGCTCTACGACCTTCTCGAATGCAAGCGCCTGCTCGATCAGGTTCGCTGAACTGAGGTCTTGCCCGTTTGGGCCGCTGTTTTCAAAACGGAAAAGCGCTATTGTGGAACCTGTGCCGGCGACGTCTGACGGGTGTCAAGATCGTGTCTTCATAACTGCGCTATAGTGTCCCCGCAGCGGGGAATCCATTCTCCGGTATTGCCAAAACCGCCTCATTCTGCTTCCACTCTAGGTGGCAGGCCGTTATTTTTCGATAAGAAAGAGCGGCTTTTGGAGGCAAGTTTGCGCATCGCGGCAGGATGCCTGACGCGGTACGCCATTATGCTGGAGAATGATGATGGCGGAAAATGCAGCGTCCAGTGACCTGGAGACCATGCCTGTCGACGCGGTTCTCGAAAAGCTTGGCGTCGACCCGGAAAAGGGACTTGCCGAGGCCGAGGCGAGAGAGCGGCTTGCGCAATATGGCCCGAATGCGCTGCCGGAAGAAAAGGTCAGTCTTTTCAAACAAATCGCCGGGCATTTTGTCGGGCCGATCGCGTTCATGATCGAGGCCGCTGCCCTGGTTTCGCTGATTCTGGGAGACTGGGGCGATTTCTTCATCATTTTCGGTCTGCTGGTCTTCAATGCCGGTCTCGAATTCTATCAGGACAGCAAGGCGACGAGTGCACTGGCAGCGCTGAAGAACTCGCTCGCGCCGCAGGCAACGGCGCTTCGGGACGGAAGGTTTTCCGTCATCGATGCGTCGACCCTGGTGCCCGGCGATATCATCAAGATCAGGCTCGGTGGCATTGTTCCCGCCGATGTCCGTCTGGTGTCGGGGGAATACGCCTCGATCGATCAGGCTGCATTGACGGGGGAATCGCTGCCGGTCAACAAGACGGTCGGCGATATCGCCTATTCGGGCAGCGTGGTGAAACAGGGCGAAATGGCCGCTGTCGTCACCGCCACCGGGTCGGAAACCTTCTTCGGCCGCACCGCCAAGCTGGTGGCCGGGGCAGGGGCCGTCAGCCAGGCGCAAAAGGCGATGTTCCAGATCGGCAATTTCCTGATCGTGGTCGCCGTGGTGCTGGCGCTGATCATGGTTGCCGTTCAGGTCTATGTCGATATCGTCCAGACCGACGCCTGGGGGCTTGCCGATGCGCTCGGCATTCTGCAATTCGTGCTGGTGCTGCTGGTTGCCTCCATTCCGGTAGCGATGCCGGCGGTTTTTTCCATCACCATGGCGCTTGGCGCGCTGGCGCTTTCCAAGGAAAAGGCGATCGTTTCGCGCCTCTCATCCATTGACGAAATGGCGGGTGCGGACATCTTGTGCTCCGACAAGACCGGTACGCTGACAAAGAATATCCTGACCCTTGGCGATCCGATTCCCGTTGGCGGTGCCGATGCGGCGGATATCGTGCTGGCAGGCGCTCTGGCCTCGCGCGCCGAGGATGGCGATGCGATCGATGGTGCGGTAATCGGTGCGCTTGCCGACAGGTCGGTTCTTGATCAGTACGCGGTCGGCAAGTTCACGCCGTTCGATCCGGTGTCGAAACGGACCGAAGCGGCGGTGACGGGGCCGGATGGCACGGCCTTCCTGACATCGAAGGGCGCGCCGCATGCCATCGTCCTGCTGGCCAAAGCGGAGCAGGCGGTGGCCGATGAGGTCGATGCGCATGTCGCTGAACTGGGCGCGAAGGGCTATCGTGCGCTGGCCGTTGCCCGGTCCGATGATGGCGGTGCAAGCTGGAAACTTCTCGGCATCCTGCCGATGTTCGATCCGCCGCGCGACGATTCGAAACAGACGATCGAGAATGTCCGGGCCAAGGGCGTCGAGGTGAAGATGATCACCGGCGACGATACCGCGATTGCAAAGGAAACCGCGCGTCAGCTCGGCCTCGGCACCAATATATTGCCGGCAGCGGAAGTGTTTCCGAAAGACATGGACCCGGACAATGTGCCCGGTTCTATCGCCAACCGGATATTGACGGCGGATGGTTTTGCCCGCGTGTTTCCCGAGCATAAATATGCCATCGTCAAGACGTTCCAGAAAAACGGCCATCTGGTGGCCATGACCGGCGACGGCGTCAATGATGCGCCGGCGCTGAAACAGGCCGATTGCGGCATTGCGGTTTCCGGTGCGACCGATGCTGCCCGCAGCGCTGCAGCGCTGATCCTGACGGCGCCCGGCCTTTCGGTGATCCAGAACGCCGTCGACGAGGCCCGGCGGATTTTCGGGCGGATCACCAGCTACACGATCTATCGGGTGGCGCTGACCATGGACATCATGTTTCTCGTGGTGCTCTCGACCATCTTCCTCGGCGTTCAGCCGCTGACGCCGATCATGATCGTGCTGATGTCGCTGCTGGACGATATTCCGATCATGACGGTGGCCTATGACAATACCAGCGTGTCCGATCAGCCGATCCGATGGCGCATGCCGCATCTTTTGAGCGTGTCCGCAGTTCTCGGCTTTGCGTCCATCGTCCAGTCTTTCGGTCTGCTGCTGATGGGCATGGAGGTGCTGTCGGAACCGGCCCGCTGGCTGGGGCTTGGTCTGACGGACCAGTCGCATCTGCAATCGATGATGTTCCTGCAACTGGTGGCCGGCGGGCACCTTCTGATGCTGGTCAGCCGCAAGGAAAACTGGTTCATGAAGCGGCCCTATCCGGCAAAGCCGCTGGTCATCGCCATTGTCGCGACCCAACTCGTGGCGGTGCTGATGTGCGGCTTCGGCATTCTCGTTCCGCAAATTCCCTGGAAACTTATCGGCCTCGTGTGGGTTTACCTGATTGTCTGGCTGTTCATTATCGGGCTTGTCAGGATCGGCATTGACCATGTGCTCGAAAACCGCAGTGCCCGGCGGGCAATGTCCATAGACGTGGTCAATAAACGGTTGTTCCGCTAGACTTGACAGGGAATGCAAGGGAGGTGCGCTGATGGATTTTGGCGAAAAGCTGATGATCAAACCGGGAAGTTCCGTCAAGCTGGCGGATATCGACCCGTCCTTTCACGGCGATATCAGGAACAAGGCGGCCGGCAAGGACGCGCTGGCTGAGGTTCTTGATGAGATCACGCCGTTGCAGGAAAAGCTTTACGCCGAAAAGAAACATGCCCTCCTGATCGTGCTGCAGGGCATTGATGCCGCCGGCAAGGACGGCGTGTGCTGGCATGTGATCCGGGCGATGAACCCGCAGGGCACCTATGTTGCAAGCTTCAAGCAGCCGACGGAAATCGAAAAGGCACATGATTTCCTGTGGCGCGTGCATCAGCGCACGCCGGCCATGGGGCAGGTCGGGGTTTTCAACCGCTCGCATTATGAAGATGTTCTGGTGGCGCGGGTCCACAATCTCGTGCCGGAGCATGTCTGGTCGAAACGCTACCGCCAGATCAATCACTTCGAGGAATTCCTCAGCGAAAACGGCGTGAGCATCGTCAAGTTCTTCCTCTATATTTCCAGGGACGAACAGCTGGACCGGTTCGAAAAGCGCCTGGAGGACAAGGAACGCCAGTGGAAGATTTCCGGTTCGGATTATTCCGAACGCGAACGCTGGGATGAATATATCGCCGCTTATGAAGATATGTTGTCGAAGTGCTCGACCGAACATGCCCCCTGGTATGTGCTGCCGGCAAACCGGAAATGGTTTCGCAATCTGGCTGCGGCCAACATCATCCATCAGGCCCTTGTCGATATGCGGATCGAAACGCCCGAACCGAGCGTCGATCTGCACGAAATCTACCGCAAATATCACCACGCCATCCGCAACGGATAGGCCACGGCCCGTCGGGTAGGACGGGCTTTTTCCATAAAATACGCCGCGGTGTTTGCGCTGCAGTGCAAAACGTCGTCTTGTCAAATGTCAAAATTATGCGATAGATTCCGTTTAGATGAGTTTGTGCTAATATTCGATCGGCATTTTTATGCTGCATTGCGTCAGTATGCATGACGCGACCTCGTCCAGAAGAAGCGAAAAGCGCCTGAAGCCAAGCCCCTATCTGGCCGTTGTGGTCATTGACGTTGATGCCTTACAGAAGGACGCAGCGAAATGCGGCTTTTCCATTGCAAGTTTTGCGGACACCACCTTCGTTTCGGTCAGGCATTTTGTACAGCCTGTACAATGCCGACCAGACCGGCCAATCGCTACGGATTCTGGATCGCGGTCTTTATCGTCCTGTTGATCGCTCTTGCAGCGATTGGGTTTTCTTTCCTGTTCTGAATTTCCGCGGCTTCCTTCAATCCGCATGTCAAAAACATGCTGCGATTGCTGACTCGCATGCCTGATTTCGGCTAAGGAAGAAGCTGAAATCGTTCATGGCTTCGGTAAGGCCGTGGCTTCGGTCGGGTCGTGCGTTCGGGAAAGGGAGTGCGGGGTGGATCTCGCGATACTTGTCGCCATAGCAGCAGGCATATTCGCGGTCATTGGTTTGAGCGAACCGCTGGCCGCGCGTCTGCGGTTGCCTTATTCGGTGATCCTTGCCGGTATGGGCATCGGCATCGGCGTTGCCGCCACCTTCTTCTGGCAGACGAACCTGACCAATGCGCTCAACCCGCTGGCACTCGGCATACTCAACCTGCCGATCCGGGCGAGTTTCTTTCTGAATGTGTTTCTGCCGCTGCTGGTGTTTCAGGTGGCGCTCAATATCGACATCAGGCGCATGCTCGATGACTGGGTGCCGATCCTGGTGCTGGCCGTCTTCGCGGTGTTTGTGGCAATGCTCGCCGTCGGCTTTGCACTTTATCCGGTGGCCGGCCTGCCGCTTGCCGGCTGCCTGCTGATCGGCGCGATCGTTTCGACAACCGATCCCTCGGCCGTCGTCTCGATTTTCAAGGCGACGCCGTCGCCCCAGCGGCTGGCACGGATTGTCGAAGGCGAAAGTCTGCTCAATGACGCGGCGGCCATCGCCCTGTTTTCACTGTTTCTGGGCTTTGTGACCGTCAATGTCGCCAATCCTGAAATCGGCCCCACACTGCTGACCTTTCCGTGGATTGCCGGGGTCGGCGGTCTGATCGGCATCGCCTTCGGCCGGATCGGGGTTGAGGTGATCGCCCGCATGCCGGATTTTCCGCGCGGGCAGCTGTCTGTATCGATGGCGGTTCCGCCGCTCACCTTCCTGCTGGCCGAGCAGCTGTCGGCGTCGGGCGTGATTGCCGTGGTCGCGGCAGGCCTGACCATCAACCTGCATATGACAGCCCGTTTCACACCGGCAATGAACCTGCAAATGCGCGCCACATGGGATCTGATTGCTCACTGGGCCGGGTCACTGATCTTCATTCTGGCGGCCATCCTGATCCCGAAGCTGCTGTCGGAATTCGTTCTTTATGACGTTCTGCTGATCGGGATCGTGGTTGTCGCGGCGCTGGCTGCCCGCGCGCTCATCCTCTTCGGTGTATTGCCGGTCCTCACCCATTTCAGGCTTTCTCCGCAGATGGAGCGTCCCTACAGCGTGGCGATCCTGTGGGGCGGTCTGCGCGGCGCCGTCACTCTGGCGCTGGCGCTGGCGGTGACCGAGAACCGGTTCGTGCCACCCGATGTCAAACACCAGGTCGGGCTGATTGCCACCGGGTTTACCCTTTTCACCCTGATTGTGCAGGGCACGACGCTGCGCTGGATCATCAGGAAACTGCGGCTTGACCAGCTGAGCCCGCTGGATGTTGCGCTCTCCAATCAGGTGATTGCCGTGGCATTGCAGAGTGTGCGTGAGCGCGTTGCCGAGACCGCGCGCGATCTAGGCCTGACGCGCGAGATCGTCCGCGACGAAGCCAAGCAGTTTGCCGAGCGTGTCGATGACGCCGTCTCGAAGACCGACGCCACGGACCAGCTTCAGGACAGGGACCGCGTCACGCTGGGCCTTGTGGCCCTTGCCGCGCATGAGCGCGATACCGTCCTTGATGAATATCGCAATCAGGTGATCTCCGCCGATCTGGCAGAGCGCCTTGTGATCGGCGCGGACAGGATCATCGAGGCGACGCGGACAGGCGGACGCGCCGGCTACCGGACGGCGGCGCGCCAGACCTATGTCACCGGCCTGCGGTTTCGGGTTGCCACCTTGCTGCACAATTACCTCGGCATCACGCGGCCGCTTGCCCGCATCGTGGAAGACCGGTTTGACGTTCTGGTGTTTTATGGAATGGTGCTGCCGCGCTTGGCGCTGTTCATCGATGACCGCATTCGCCGCATCCATGGACGGCGCATTGCCGATCTGCTGCACGAATTGCTGAACCGTCGTCTTGATGAGGCCCGTCAGGAACTGGAAAGCCTGCGCCTTCAGTTCCCCGGTTATGCGGAGGCGCTGGAGCGGCGGCTGATCCGGCGGACCACATTGCAGCTTGAGGAAGGCGAGTATGAAGCGCTGGTGGAAGACGGGTTGATCGGCCCCGAACTGCGCTCCACGCTCGGTGCAGACATCGACAGCCGTCGGGCGCGGCTGAAGGGCAGGCCCGTTCTCGATCTCAGACAACAGAAATCCGTCACGATCGACGGATTTGCCGCATTTGCCGATTTCAGCGAGAAGGAGCGCAAGCTGCTCGGCAAGAAGGTCCGCATTGTCTATGCCGCTCCCGGTCAGCAGATATTGCGGAAGGAAAGTTCGGCCCGCGAAGTCTGGTTCATTGCCGCAGGCACAGTGAATGTCGTGACCGATGGCGTGAAGATAAGGCTGACGGAGGGCGATCTGTTCGGCCAGTTCGCTGTGCTCGCCCGGTGGCGCCGGTCGATCCAGGTTACGGCGGTGACGGATTGCACGCTTTTGACGCTGGACGAACACACCTTTCGCACGCTCGTCGCGCGCGAAGGCACATTCCGCACGGCCGTGATCGAAAGCGCGGCAGCGCGCGGCGTCGAAATTCCACGCGAAGTTTTCGACCAGCCGGAAGAACAACGGACCGGCACGATCCGCGCGATTCTGGTCAAAGCCGGATCGCTGCGCCTCAAGGCGCGCAAGGCGACTGCAGAACGCTAGAATTCAAGGCGTATCGTTCGGCAGGGCACGGGATTTCCGTTCCCGTTGCCGGTCTTTCAGGGCTATTTTTCCGTTTTTGTTCAAGAAACCCAATTTCCCTCTTGCGCGCAGAAACCCGAAAGTCTAATGGGGACGGGCCGTTATGGCTGGTCGGGGTGTAGCGCAGCCCGGTAGCGCACTTGACTGGGGGTCAAGGGGTCGTGGGTTCGAATCCCGCCACCCCGACCATTTAAACTTCCCCCAATTTTCTTGATAAAACAATCAGATATGGGCGATGTGAGTCTGAAGTCACGTCACCATTCTGCGTGGTATCACGGTGCCATATGGCCGTTTGACGGATTTGTTCGGTTACGGGAAGACGGTTTTCATCCAGATTAAAAAGTTCTAGAAATCGCTTCAATGTAACCGGGGCGGATGAAGTCTGGTTCTGTGAAGGGAGAGATGATGACGGATGCGGTAAAGGGCAGTTGTTGCGCCGTTTCTCGAAATGCCTCGGAGCCGCCGCCGGCCGCTGCCGCAACGGTGCGTGACGCGCCGGTAACGGCGGGCCAACGGGTCAATCCGATTTTCATTCCCGGCGGGCGCAGCCATGTCGGCACTGACAAGCCTGAAATTCCGCTTGATGGCGAAGGCCCGGCGCGCAGCGTCAAGCTCAATCCGTTTCATCTTGAGGCCGAGGCGGTGACCGTCCGCCGCTTTGCCGATTTTGTGGCTGCGACAGGTTATGTCAGCGAGGCGGAGCGTTTCGGCTGGTCGGCGGTGTTTGCCGGGCTTTTGCCGCCGGATAGCAATGTGAACGGCAATGCGCCTTCGACGCCCTGGTGGGTGCGTATCGATGGCGCGTACTGGCGTCAGCCCGAGGGGCCGGGCAGCAACACCGATGACAGGCTCGACCACCCCGTGACCCAGGTTTCCCTTGCCGATGCGCAGGCTTTCGCCGAATGGGTCGGCGGCCGGTTGCCGAGCGAGGCGGAATGGGAGCGGGCCGCCCATGGCGGCGTGCGTGGCCGCAAGTTCACCTGGGGCAATGCCGAACCGGACGACGAGACCATCTTCTGCAACATCTGGCAGGGACAGTTTCCGCATCACAATACGATGGCCGATGGCTATATGGCGACAGCCCCCGCGCGCTCCTTCGAGCCGAATGAGGGCGGTTTCTACAATATGGCCGGTAATGTCTGGGAATGGACCGCCGATCCCTATCGCATTCGCTCGCTGTCACGCCATGCCAAGAAGCGCAATGCCGATGCGGTGGCCGCCGATGAGCGGCTCTTGAAGGGCGGCTCGTTCCTCTGCCATATTTCCTATTGCTACCGCTACAGGATTGCCGCGCGCATGGCGCTCACCCCGGATAGCGCGGCCAGCAATGTCGGCTTTCGTGTCGCTTACGACGCCTGACATGTCGGCCTGACGGCACGGCTCAGGCAATACCGGTGCCCGAACGTTTTTTCGGCATGCGCTCGGGGTGGACGCCGGCCTGTGCAAGGGTGCGTTCCAGAAGCTGCTCGTAGATCGGATGGCCGCCGAGCCACTGGGCGATCAGGTTGGCCGTCAGGCAGGTGGCGATCAGCGGCATGGTCATCGTATAGGCGCCGGTGAGTTCCAGCGTCAGCGCCACGCCGACAATCGGGGCGCGCACGGAGGCGGAGAACAGGCCGCCCATGGCCGCAATCCCGAAGGCGAGCGGCACGGCGGTTCCGGCAGGTAGCAGGCCTTCGAGCGAAGTGCCGAAGGCAAGACCGATGCAGATGGCGAGCGCCAGCATCGGCGCGAAAATGCCGCCCGGCGTGCCCGTGGAATAGCTGGCCACCATGCTGATGTAACGCAGCACTGCAAGCCCCAGAAGCGCGCTCAGCGCCAGATGTTCGCGCGCCATCATGACAATCACGTTCTCGCCGCCGGTGACGGCGCGCGGAAACAGGATGAACATCGCCCCGACGGCAAGGCCGATCAGCGCCGGCATCAGGAAGGGCACGTGTTTGTGCATGCGTATGACGAAGCCGCTCACGGCCATGAGCGCGGCATTGAGGCTGACGCCGACGGCCCCCAGAACGCATCCAAGCAGCACGAAGGCCGGCAGAAGGGCGAGCGCGGGGGCGGGAACCGACATCGAGAAATCCGGTGCCGTGCCGCCGATGACCTCTGTCATCACGGTCGAAAAGAAGGCGGCGGCGATAACGCCCATATAGGTGCGGAATGTGTAGGGGAACTGGCTGTGGGTTTCCTCGATGATGAACAGCACAGCCGCCAGCGGCGCGTTGAAGGCGCAGGCAAGCCCTGCCGCAGCCCCGGCGCCCAGAAGCCCGCGCCGCTCGACATCGGAGACCTTGAAAAAACCGGTGATCGCTGCCGAGAGCGACGCCCCGATATGGATCGTCGGCCCTTCGCGGCCGAGCACAAGTCCTGACGACAATGCAGCAATACCGGTCAGGAATTTCACCGGAAGAACCCTGCGCCAGTGCACGGTGCGCAGGTTGCTCATCGCGCCTTCGATTTCCTGCACGCCGCTGCCGCCCGCCTCGGGCGCATAACGGCGCACGATATAAACCGAGGCAACGGTGATGCACATGGTGATGACCGCGGCGGCCGCGACCAGAACCGCGCCGTTCAGGTGGTGCGTCAGCACTTCCGGCCATCGCAGCAGTCTGTCGATGACGAGATGGAAGAACGACCCGACGGTTCCGGTCAGAATGCCCGCGGCCACCGCCAGAATGATGAAACGCGCCTCGGCGCGCCGGTTGCCGGGTTGATCGGGAAGCTGTGACATGTCATCCATGAGGAACGCGCCGGATTGCAAAGGGTCAGTATCAGCAGAAAAGTGGGTATGTCATGCCTGTTTGCGTTGCAGGCGCGCCATGTGTCATCCCCTTCACGCAGGCTCAGTATGCAGACAAGCGAAATGAAGTCCAGCCTTGGCGGCGGGTCGTTCACACCTGTTGGGCAAACCGTCATCAAGGTTTCAAACGGCTTTGTTTCATAAGGGAAAACTGAAAGGAGCTCTGCCGTGACGGATGCAACAGCTGGTGATTTTGAACTGGGCGCTCCTCTGACGCCGCTGGCGCGGATAACCGATACCTCACCGTTGACGCTGAAGCCGGACGCAAGCTGCGGCGAGGCCGTGAAGCTTTTCTCCAAGAGGGCAGGCAGGCACACGACGATGGCCTGCATTCGTGATGCGCAGGGGCTTTTTGCCGGTGTCGTCTGCCTGCATGACTGTTTGCGCCATCCGGCGGATGAACCCGTCGGAAAGATCGCACGGACTGACGGTCCGGTGGCGCAATCCGGCCGGTCCGCCGAATCCGTGGCCCACGAGATGGTTGAGGGCGACTGTGATTTCATGCCGGTCGTGGATCCGCAAAACCGGCTTGTCGGCGCCGTGGAAGGTGCAACAGCCAGCCGCTTCATGGTGGATACGCTTCAGGAGGACGCCCAGGTTTTTGTCGGCCTTTCCGGTGCGGTCAATGATGATTATTTCGAACATTCCGTATGGTCGGATTTCCGCCGCCGCTTTCCCTGGGTGCTGGGGTTGGCAATCGCCGGTCTTGCCGCGGGCTATGTCGTCCACATCTACGAAAGCGCGCTCGATGCGCTGGTGATCCTCGCGCTCTATATGCCGATGGTTGCCGATACCGGCGGTAATGTCGGCACCCAGTCGGCAAGTCTCGTCACCCGTGTTCTGACCACCGGCAGTATTCGCTGGAGCCAGGCCGTTTCGATCATGTGGCGGGAAATGCGGGTGTCGTTGATGATGGCTGCGATGCTGTTTGCCTTTGCCTTCCTCAAGGTGGTGCTGATCTCCAATGTCGCCGACGTGCCGGAGGGGCTGACACTTTCGGGCATCGGTCTGGCGATTGCCGTTGCGCTGGCCGCTCAGGTGGTCTCGGCCACGCTGATCGGCGCATTGCTGCCGCTCGGGGCCATTGCGGTGAAGCAGGATCCCGCCGTCGTTTCAGGTCCGGCACTGACCACGATTGTCGATCTGACCGGGCTTCTGCTCTATTTCACCATCACCACCATGATGCTCGGTATCGTCGTCGTCCACCAGTAGATTTCAGACCGCAGCATTGTTTCCCGCATGGCGGGCTTCGCGCATGCTGAGGGCGGCTGCGAGGGCGAAGCAGAACGCACCCAGCCAGAGATTGGCGTTGGAAATATCCATCACGACGTCCGAGATACCGTGACGTGGCACATAGGCGATCGTCGACGCGATCATGAAGGCGATGCAGCCGATGAGGTTGATTGCCGCAATCCACCAGCCAAGTTCGCGGCGGGGGCGGGAGAAATGGGCGTGGCCAACCTCGATATAGGCGAGATAGGCCGAGACCAGAAACAGCACCGAGCCGATCATGCCGGGCACCCAGATCACAAGGTCCTGGGCAGCCCAGCCCTTCGGCGTGTTGATGGCATCGAACGTGTTGAAATTGAAGGCCACGGTGCCGATGAACTGGGTGATGGCGCTGAGCCAGCCGGGGCTTTCGGGTGACCATCCGAAGAGCTTGACCCGTGTGCCGGCGGTCGCTGCCGTCTGGTCGGCATTGGCGGCCTGGAACAGTTGCAGATAGGCGGCGGTCGTGAACGGAATGGAACCGATGAAGAAGGTGACATTGGTCGTCCAGGCCGGCAGGCCGGCAACGATTTTCGGAAACAGCGCCATGGCGCTGCCGGCCATGAACAGCGAGGCGCCGATCACGAAAACAAGGCCCATGATCCAGTTGTAGAACGCAGTCTGCCAGACGGGGGCGCGTACACCCGCCAGTGCGCGCCTGTGCCTGAACAGGCCCTTGCGGTGATCGCGGGCACGCCAGTCCAGCATTTGCCCGCCGCGCGTTTCATGACGCAGCGTCACGAAAGGCCACGGCCCTCGCTGAAGATGCGCCTCGGCATGGGTGACCTGTGACATCGTGAAATCTTCTGTTATTGGCATGTATCCGGTTGCCGGCGACTTTGGCTGCTTGCGCGCACAAGGTCAACACAGCCGGTTGTGTGCATTGTCTGAAACGATCTGTGATCCGCTGTTGATTGCAAGACGCTTTCGGGCAAAACTCACCGGCCGCGCTTGCTGAGCGGGACGGCAAACCGATGCGACATACGATAAATGAGAGGGACAGTTACAGATGGATCGTGCTCACGACCCGAGCCAGCTCGAAATGGTGGTCTTGATGACGCCCGATATGGCGAATTTTTCCGGAAAGGTGCATGGCGGTGCGCTGCTGAGCCTGCTTGACCGGGTCGCATATTCCTGCGCCGCCCGCTATTCGCAGGACTATGCCGTCACGCTGTCGGTCGATCAGGTCACGTTCAAGGAACCGATCGCTGTCGGCGAACTGGTGACGCTGCGCTCATCGGTCAATTATACCGGCCGGACGTCCATGGAAATCGGCATCCGTGTTGAAGCGGAAGATGTTCGCAGCGGTCAGCGGCGGCATACGAATTCCTGTTATTTTACCATGGTGGCGGTGGACGAACACGGCAAACCGACCCCTGTTCCGCCTCTGGATCTGAACACGGACGACAAGAAACGCCGGTTCGAGGAAGCAAAGATGCGCCATCAACTGCGTCGTGAATATGCCGAGAAGTTCAGGGACCTCAAATCGGGCAAGGCCGACCGGGGATGACGGAAAAGGACCGGATGCTGGCGGGAGAGTGGTATTGCTGCCTCGACCCGGAGCTCGATAGTTTGCGGGCGGCGGCCCGGAAAGCGGTGCATGAGCATAATACTTTGTCGCCGGACCGGCGCGGCGCTCTTGGCCCGCTGCTTTCCGCCTGTTTTGCCGGCGTTGGCGAAGGGGTGTTCGTCGAAGCGCCGTTTCATTGTTCCTACGGTTTCAACATCAGGCTCGCCGATCAGGTTTATATCAATGCCGGCTGTACCATTCTGGACAGCGGCAGGGTGGAAATAGGCGAGGGGACGATGCTCGGGCCTTCGGTACAGATCTATTGTGCCGAACATCACCGGGACGCAGAACGGCGCCGGGCGGGCGAGGAGGTGGCGCGGCCCGTCAGTATTGGCCGGAATGTCTGGATCGGTGGCGGAGCGATCACTCTCGGCGGTGTTTCGATCGGGGATGCGGCAATCGTCGGGGCGGGGGCTGTTGTTACCCGTGATGTTGCAGCGGGCAGCATTGTTGCCGGAAATCCGGCCCGCCCGCTGCGGTGATTGAGGTTGCATTGCAGCATCTTTCGGCCGCTCACGTTTTTTTCATCTTAAAAAAGTGTATTTGAAACAATGCTTTGAGGTGTTGAACAGTTCGTTCAATATTTGCGAAATTGTCGATGACGCGAAATGCTCTAGGTGTTGTTGCGAACGCGGCCATTCCGGTCGTCACTCCAACCGCACCAGCGAGAGGTTATTTATGATTCGTTTTGCTACTACGGCTGTCGCTCTGTCCTTGATGTCCGCTTCGGCCTTTGCCGCGCCGGTCTCCTACGAATTCGACAAGTCGCACAGCAACCTGTCATTCAGCTACAATCATCTGGGCTATTCCATCACCGATGGTCGCTTCGGTGACTGGGATGCCACGCTGGCAATCGATGCCGATGCGCCGGAAAATTCCTCGGTTGAGTTCGTGATCGACGCCGACAGCCTCGACACGTTCTGGGAAGCCCGCGACGAGCACTTCAAGAGCGCTGATTTCTTCGACGTTGCCAATTACCCGGAAATCACCTTCACCAGCACCGAAGTGAAGAAGGTTTCGGATACCGAGCTTGAAGTGACCGGCGACCTGACCATCAAGGACATCACCAATCCGGCAGTTCTCACCGTTGATGTGCTGTCGTTCGGTGAGCATCCCATGGCGGAAAAGCAGGCTGCCGGTTTCCTGATGGAAGCCACCGTCAAGCGCTCTGATTACGGCATGGACATGTATTTGCCGTATGTCGGTGATGAGGTTTCCGTCGTGTTCTCCGGCGAAGCGCTGATTGCCGAGTAAAATCCGAACAGCTGATATCGCGCTGTTCCAGGCGGAACCGGGCAACCGGTTTCGCCCGCGCGCTGCGGAGATTTTTCGATGATCAAGAACACACGACTTGGCTATGGCGCCGTCGCCATCCTGTTTCACTGGACCATGGCACTGCTGATTATCGGCATGCTTGGCCTTGGCCTTTACATGGTGCGGCTGCCGCAATCGGATCCGAATGCCTTCGCACTGTTTCAGCTGCACAAGTCGATCGGCTTCGTGGTGCTGACGCTCGCCGTGCTGCGTCTGGCCTGGCGGCTGGTCAATCCATCGCCGAAGCTTCCAGCGGATATGCCGGTCTGGGAAAAGGGTGTCGCCCATCTCGGTCATACCGGGCTTTACGCGATGATGTTCCTGCTGCCGCTTTCCGGTTGGCTGGTGGTCTCGGCCTCGCCCTGGGGCATTCCGACGATTGTGTTCAATCTGTTCGAGATGCCGCATCTGCCGGTGCCGGGGGACAAGGCGCAGGCCGAGGTCTTTGCCTCTGCCGTGCATGAATACGGCGCCTATTTCCTGATCCTGCTGATTGCCGGCCATGTTGCCGCAGCCTTCAAACACCATTTTATCGCCCGTGACGAGACGCTGAAGCGCATGGTTTCCGTGCGCACCTCGCGCGCGGCCTGACAGAAAACCGGAGAACGATATGTCCCTGAATATCAAAGCTCTCGCGACCGTTTTTGCGCTCGCTGTTCCGTTTGCCTCACCGGCCATGGCCGAGACATGGACGGTCGACCAGGACAGCAGCACGCTGGGTTTCGAAGTGCCGCAGGGCGGCAAGACGCTGACCGGCACGTTTGAAAACTGGACGGCGTCGATCGACTTCGACACGGACGCGCCGGAAGACGCGCTCATCACCGTCGAGATCGATACCGGCAGCGCGGACACCGGAAACGGACAGTATGACGGCATGCTGAAGACCGCCGACTGGTTCGCGGTCGATGAATTCGGATCAGCCGATTTCACCACCGACAATGTGATGGTGCTGGACGACGGCAGCTACAAGGCCGACGGCCTGTTGACCATCAAGGCCGTGACCTTGCCGATCGAGCTGAATTTCACGCTCGATATCGAAGGCGACACCGCCCATGCCGTCGGCACGGCCACGCTTAAGCGCAAGGACTATGAACTCGGCCCGGCGGTGAACGCCGAGACCGTGGGCGAAACGGTGACGGTAACGCTGGACCTGACCGCGACGCGATAAAGCAGTCTGCGATTTATACGGAAAAAGCCGCTGCATCGATCAGATGCGGCGGCTTTTTATCGATAGCAGCCTTGCTTGTTACTCGTCGCTCATCTTCAGCGCGGCGATGAAGGCTTCCTGCGGGATTTCCACCTTGCCGAACTGGCGCATGCGCTTCTTGCCCGCCTTCTGCTTTTCCAGAAGTTTGCGTTTACGGGTGGCGTCGCCGCCATAGCACTTGGCCGTCACGTCCTTGCGCAGCGCCGAAATGGTTTCGCGGGCGATCACATTGCCGCCGATGGCCGCCTGGATCGGGATCTTGAACATGTGCTTGGGGATCAGCTCCTTCAGCTTCTCGCACATGTCGCGGCCGCGCTTTTCCGCTGCCGTGCGGTGCACCAGCATCGACAGCGCATCGACCGGCTCGCCATTGACGAGGATCGACATCTTCACGAGATTGCCGGCTCGATAGTCGTCGAGGTGATAGTCGAAGGAGGCATAGCCCTTGGAGATCGACTTCAGCCGGTCGTAGAAATCGAACACCACCTCGTTGAGCGGCAGGTCGTAGGACAGCATTGCCCGGTTGCCGACATAAGTGAGGTTGGTCTGGATGCCACGCCGGTCCTGGCAAAGCTTGAGGATGCCGCCGAGATGGTCATCCGGCGTCAGGATCGAGGCCTTGATCCACGGTTCGCGGATTTCTGCGATCTTGACCACTTCCGGCATATCGGCCGGGTTGTGCAGCTCGATTTCCGAACCGTCCGTCATCGTCAGCTCATAGACCACGGACGGGGCGGTGGCGATCAGGTCGAGGTCGAATTCGCGCTCCAGCCGCTCCTGGATGATCTCCAGATGCAAAAGCCCGAGGAAGCCGCAGCGGAAACCGAAGCCGAGTGCGGCCGAACTTTCCATTTCATAGGAGAACGATGCGTCGTTGAGGCGCAGCTTGCCGACGGCGGCGCGCAGGTCTTCGAAGTCGTTGGCATCGACGGGGAACAGGCCGCAGAACACCACCGGCTGGGCCGGTTTGAAACCCGGCAGCATGTTTTCGGTCGGGCGCTTGTCCTCGGTGATCGTGTCGCCCACGCGGGTATCGGCTACTTCCTTGATGGAGGCGGTGATCACGCCGATTTCGCCGGGGCCGAGTTCGTCCACGACCAGCAGTTTCGGCGTCAGTACGCCGACGCGGTCGACCGGATATTTCGCATCCGTGCCCATCATGCGGATGGTCTGGCCCTTTTTCAGCACGCCGTCGATGACGCGCACCAGAACCATGACGCCGAGATAGGTGTCGTACCAGCTATCGACCAGCAGCGCCTTCAGCGGTGCGTCGGCGCCTTTTTCGGTCTTCGGCGGCGGCAGCTTGTGGACGATGGCTTCCAGCACATCCGGCACGCCCATGCCGGTCTTGGCAGAGATCAGCAGGGCATCCGAGGCATCAATGCCGATGACATCCTCGATCTGCTCTTTCACGCGTTCCGGGTCGGCGGCGGGCAGGTCTGCCTTGTTGAGCACGGTGACCAGTTCATGGTCGTTGTCGATCGCCTGATAGACATTGGCAAGCGTCTGCGCTTCCACCCCTTGCGACGCGTCAACCACCAGCAGCGAACCTTCACAGGCCGACAGCGACCGGGAGACCTCATAGGCGAAGTCGACATGGCCGGGCGTGTCGATCAGGTTCAGCACATAGGTTTCGCCGTTGTTTGCCTTGTAGTGCAGGCGTACGGTCTGGGCCTTGATGGTGATGCCGCGCTCGCGCTCGATATCCATGTTGTCGAGAACCTGGGCGGACATCTCACGCTCCGCCAGCCCGCCGCATGTCTGTATCAGGCGGTCGGCCAGCGTCGATTTCCCGTGGTCGATATGGGCCACGATGGAAAAGTTGCGGATATGGTCCAGCGGAATGCGATCATCTTGTGTGCTCATGCGCGCGCATATAGCAGCGCGCGCGGCTTCCTGAAAGCGAAATTGCACACGACGGTTCAATAATAGCCATCCCGCAGAGACCCTGGAGGTCCTGAAACCGACTGTTCGTCAAGCTGACTCGACA
Organism: uncultured Martelella sp.; assembly: GCF_963677965.2. Taxonomy (NCBI): domain Bacteria; kingdom Pseudomonadati; phylum Pseudomonadota; class Alphaproteobacteria; order Hyphomicrobiales; family Aurantimonadaceae; genus Martelella; species uncultured Martelella sp. The sequence goes on along the minus strand of NZ_CAXXFM010000001.1, from coordinate 395,758 downwards.
AGGCCGGAAGGGCGACCAATTTAATGTTTTCGTCGACGGTCGCTGGAAGGGGCTCCGGTAAGCTCGAAAGCCTGACAGTTTATTTGCACGGGTTAAAACCCCCATGAATGGCAGTGGGCGAACCAAATTGCGATGCCAGCGGCGTTGTAAGATACACATAAGTTGCAAAAATTGGTAAGAATGCAATTATTAATTGCATTCAAAAATCTGAACATACCAATGGAGAACCACATGAAGCCCGGCATGCGTGGATATGTTTCTGGCGACCTTGTATATTGGGGTGACCCAGTCGAAGTTGCCTCTCATCTGTATTATCAGGCGAATTCGGGAGCACGCTGTACGCGTCTCAACGGCGAAGATTGGGTGTTCTGGAAGGACTTATACTCCAATACCATCCTCTACAAGTGTGGAACCGATCAAACGTGGCCCTCCTGCTCCGTGTATTCGTTCAGGTTCTCCTCGGATGAGGTTCCCGGCGTAGCGACCTATAGAAATCAGGTCCACGCTGCCTACAAACACGCTGGTTCCGGCGCGATTTATTGGTCTGTCTATAATCGCGGCTGGAGTAACGCGATACAAATTTCAGGTGCTTTCACAAGTGCTTCTCCGGCGCTTGCAGTCTATAACGATCAACTTTTTCTTGCCTGGAGCACGAATGACAGTACTCCCTCGCTGTCGTATTGCTGGTTTGACGGAACAAACTGGTCCGCACCGCAAAATACTCGCTACCCCGTCACCGGCGGCCCGGCAATGGCGGCGCATAATGGCGAACTATTTTTTGCCTGCGCTAGAGGTAACAACTCACCGATTGTCTACCTTCGGCACGCAAACGACACGTTGTCCACACCGGCAATCATTAATGCCAATTACATTTCTGAATGGGCGCCCGCTCTTGCAAGCAATGGTAAAGAACTGCGGATGACATGGTACGGTTATCCTAACCTCCACGCATTGACGACGGCCTGGACCAGAAATTCGGGCTGGAGCGCTGCCAAACAACTTGAGAAAGTATATCCAGTTTGCTCACCGGGAATGTATGGTGATTTTTCCGGGATCAGAATCGTATGGGTCACATCCTCTCCTGGCGGCATTCTGACACTGAGCAAGACCGTTGACGGCTGCCGAAATTACTGGGTAAACGGGAAGGCAATGCCCGATAGCTGGGTGACGGTCACTGTGACAGAAAATTCGACAACCCGAAGCTATGCTACAGTGCAGGCTGATGGACACGGCGCCTGGTCCATGGACTTCGACGCAAACCTGAACGATGGCGATAGAATAGAAGCCACTGCGTCCTTTGAAAAATATGGACCACAATCGGGTGCCTTTGTAACGGTCATCGGTCAATCGCAAGACGACAATTATGTCTACGTTCGCAACGTCACGCCGACAGGCGTTACCGGCATTGCCCCGCTGCCCGGCCAGGTCATCAAGGGCTGGCGATCGAGCGACGGGAAATTGGTTGTCAACTATACTGTCGCCGGAACAAGTTTCGAAGCGCCGTACCTGTTTCCTGGCGCTTACATAGACGGCGACACCATCAACCTCGTTTCGCAGTTTCCTGATGATGGCACCATGACGCACTTCAATGGTGGGCCGGCGCCTTATTCCTATCCCTGAGTGTCTGTCCAAGAATGGCGATGACGTCGCGGGGTTGAGTGAAGGGCGGCAATCAGATTCTTTGTATTTTGCGACAAATACGGAGATATCGAATGGCCTGGACACCCTTCACCCGGCGTCACCATGACAGAAGCCGCCTGCGCTACGCAAGTGACCTGACGGATCGGGAATGGAGCATGATCGCGCCTTTTATGCCATCTCAGCCGTCGCGCGGCCGCAGGCGCAGGACTTCGCTTCGCGCCGTGATAAACGCCATTTTCTACCTGCTGCAATCGGGTTGCCAATGGGCTTTGCTGCCTCACGACTTTCCGCCGAAGAGCACAGTCCATCACTATTTCAAACGGTTCTGCCGGGACGGGACATGGCGACGTATTCATGACGCGCTCTATTGCCGGACCCGGCGATTGGAGGGGCGTGAGGAACAGCCGTCGTTTGCCATCATTGACAGCCAGTCGGTGAAGACTGGCCCGGATGCCCGCCGTGATGTCGGCTATGATGCCGGCAAAAAGGTCAAGGGCCGCAAACGGCACATCCTGGTCGACACGCTCGGTATGCTTCTAAAGGCCGAGGTTCACTCGGCAGACATTCAGGATCGTGACGGAGCAGCGTTCGTGTTCAACAAAATCGCCAATCGTTTTCCCTTCATCGAAAAAATCTGCGGTGATGGCGGCTATCAAGGCCAAAGGGTCGAAGAGGCAAGCCCGAGACCGATGGAGATCGTCAAGCGCAGTCAAGCAGGTTTTCAGGTTCTGCCGAAGCGCTGGATTGTCGAACGAACATTGGCGTGGCTCGGGATAAACCGCCGTTTGGCAAAGGATTTCGAGCGGTTCTCAGCAACAAGCCTCGCCTTCATTCAGACCGCTATGATCAAGCTCATGACAAGGCGGCTCGCTCGATATCCGCTTTCTTGAACAGACTCTGAGATATCCACGCTGACAGCACCCGACGATGTGTGCACTTCTTCAGAATAAACGCTTGACTCTCCTATAATAGAATTACATGATCTCATCATGGATATTATCGATTCAACCTTCGACCGGACCATTGCGCTCAACCTCAAGCGGCTTCGCGCCGAAAAGGGGCTGACCCTCGACCGGCTTGCCGAATATTCCGATGTCAGCAGGGCAATGATCTCACGCATCGAGCGGGCCGAGGCGTCGCCTTCGGCTCTGGTGCTGGCCAAGCTCTGTGCTGCGCTCGGCACTTCGCTTTCCGCTTTCTTTGCCGATGCCGACAGACCGTTCGATCCGTTGTCGCGGCGGGCCGATCAGCCGGTCTGGCGCGATCCCGAAACAGGCTATTCGCGCCGTTCGATTTCGCCTGCGGGCACCGGATCGTCGGTCGATATCGTGCTGATCCGCTTTCCGGCCGGCGGCCGTATTGCCTACCCGCCCAAGCATGGCGCCGAGGGATTGAACCAGCATATCTGGGTGCTGTCGGGTGTTCTCGATGTCGCTTTCGGCGAGGAAAACTGCCAGCTTTCCAAAGGGGACTGCCTGTTCATGCCGGTTGCCGAACCGCATGTTTTTTCAAACCCGGGCCAGGTCGACGTCACCTATTCCGTGATCATTGAACGCGCACCATAGACAGGGTTTATGATGAAAATCACGCTCCTGAACGGGCAGCAGGCCGAAGCCGCCATCCCCGCACTTTCAGCACTTCTGGCCGATAGTATCGAAGACAATGCCTCCATGGGCTTCATGGCGCCCTATGATAACGAAGGGGTTGAAACCTACTGGCAGCAGGTGGCCGCGGGGGTTGCCGCCGGTTCCCTTGTGCTTCTGGCGGCTGAGATCGAGGGTGAAATCGTCGGGACGGTGCAGGCCGGCTTTGCCCAGAAACCCAATCAGCCGCATCGCGCCGATGTGATGAAACTGATCGTTCACCGCAAGGTTCGGGGACGGGGGATTGCCCGCAAGCTGATGGAAACACTGGATGCGGTCTGCATCGAAGCGGATCGATGGCTTCTGGTACTCGACACGGCGACGGGAAGCGATGCCGAGGCCATTTATCCGCGCCTTGGCTGGCAGCGGGTGGGCGTTGTTCCCGACTATGCGCTTTATCCCGAAGGCGGTTATTGCGGCACCACGTTCTTCTACAAACGGCTCGGTGATCAGCCACGGTAAAAGCCGTTATTTTCGTTCCGGGCCGGCGGGGCCGGACGGGCAAATGGCATGCCGCTGCAATTGTCCGGCTGAACTTGTCGTGTGTTGTGGATTTTGCGTCAGAATGGGGCTACCGAAAGGGAGTAACTCTTGAATGAAGGGGCCTCGAAATGCGCGTTATCTACTCCGAAGACCACAAGCTGCGTGATGCCAGAACCGAGCTGCATGGCGGTGAACTGGTGCAGCCCTTCGAGGGACCTTTCCGGGTGGAGTGGATCCGCGCGGCGTTAAAGCAAAAGGGCTTTGCCGACGAGGTCGCGCCGACCCGATATGATCTCTCCGTGCCGCTGAAACTGCATGATGCGGGCTATCTTGGGTTTCTTGAAACGGTATGGGAGCGCTGGCTTTCAGCCGGCTTCACCACAGAGGCAATTCCGATTTCGCTGCCGGTTCGTCGCTCTGATCATGCCCGCCCGCCACACAATATCGACGGTCTCATCGGTTACTATGCCAATTCCGTCGAAACCTCGATCACCGAGGGCACCTATCAGGCCGCACTGGCGGCCAAGGATTGCGCCATGACCGGGGCCGACTATCTGAGCAAAGGGAACCGCTTTGCTTTTGCGCTCTGCCGTCCGCCGGGCCATCATGCCGGTATCGACCTGTTCGGCGGCTACTGCTTCCTGAACAACGCTGCGATTGCCGCCCAGCGGCTTCGCGACAACGGCGCGAAAAAGGTTGCGATCCTCGATGTCGATTTCCACCATGGCAATGGCACACAGGATGTCACCTATGAGCGGGATGACATCTTCTTTGCCTCGCTGCATGGCGAGCCGGACCATGCATTTCCCTATTTCTGGGGCCACAAGGAAGAAATCGGCAAGGGCAGGGGCGAGGGCTTCAACGCCAATTTCCCGATGCTGCGCAATACCGCCTGGCCGGTCTACAGCGAAGCGCTGGAGGCGGCGCTGGAGCGGATTTCGGCTTTTGGCGCCGAGGCGCTGGTGCTGTCGCTCGGCGTTGATACCTTCGAGAAGGACCCGATTTCCTTCTTCCGCCTCAAGACCGAGGATTTCCTCACCATGGGGACACGCATTGCCGCATGCGGATTGCCGGTGCTGACCGTCATGGAGGGCGGCTACGGCGTGCATGAGATTGGCGACAATGTTGCCAATGTTCTGATCGGGTTGGAAAACGGCAAAGCCTGAACGGCCGTCCAGGGCGACATATTTTCGATGCCTTTTGCGTTAATGTTGCATTCAGGTTGAATGTTCTAACGAGACGACCCAGGATTGCGGACGGGTCGCTTATGCGGTGATCCGCCGACGCTTCCGATGTTTGTTCAGGAGGCAGCTCATGTTCAAGACAGCGAGAAAGGCATTTGTTACACTTGTAACGGCGGGCATGTTGGCCTCGGCGGCCATCGTTCCCGCACAGGCGCGGCCCATGGGTGGATTCCATGGCGGCGGCATGCATTTCCACGGCGGCGGAATGCCGCATGCCGGGGGACCGGCTTTTCACGGTGGTTTTCCCAGAGGCCCCGGGCCGGCGCTTCACGGCGGACTGCACCGGCCACCGGCGTTTCATCCCACAGGCAATCCCCATTGGCATGGCGGCCCCCCGCACGGGCATGGTGGTCCTCCCCACGGGCACGACGGTCCGCATTACGGACATGGCGGCCCGCATCATGGCCATCCGCCGCCGCCCTACAGGCCGTATCCCGTGCCCTATCCGGTGCCGGCCTATGGCGGCCCCTACGGCCCGTACGGACCCGGCTGGTATGGTGGGCCGTACTGGAACAACTGGGGCCCGGCCCTGACCTTCGGTGCAGGCGCTCTGATTGGCGGTGGTGTTGCCGCTGCGGCAACGAGCAGCAATACGGCGCCGGCACAGGCGGGGATAAACCCCAAGCATTATCAATGGTGTGAGGACCACTACAAATCCTACCGGGCATCCGACAATACCTATCAGCCCTATCACGGGCCGCGCAAACAGTGCACCTCGCCGTATTACTGACAGGCGAGTGAAACACGATTTGTGAACGCATGCGCTGTCATTTTACCGGCAGCGCGTGCACCCTATCTGGTTTCTGAAACGTTAATCCCGGGTTCAGATTGGATCTATTAGCATCTGCTTTGAAAGTAACGAATTCGGCGTCCGGTCGTTCGGCACTGAAGCAGAAAACAGGAGAAACAGATGACCAGATTGGCAAACAAAACGGCAATCGCCGCAATTGCCTCCGCATTCATGGCGGTGAGCGTTCTGCCTGCGGAAGCAATGCCGGTGATGAACCCGGCTTCCTCGGTCAGCGATAATATCGAGACGGTGCAGTATCGCGGTGGCGATCGCCGTCATCACGGTGGAGGCCATTACCGCCACGGCGGCAGGAACTATCACAATGGCCACAACAACGGCCATGGCTGGGGCCATCGTCCGCCGCCCCGTCACCATCGTTATGATGACGATAATGATTCATGGGTTCCGCTCGCCATTCTCGGCGCGGGCGCCCTCATCATCGGTGGCGCGGTTGCCTCCAACAACCAGCGGAGCCGGCCGCAGCAGGCCTACGGGCTCAATCCGAAGCACTATAACTGGTGCGAGTCGCGCTATCGCTCCTATCGCCCGAGCGATAACAGCTTCCAGCCCTATAACGGGCCGCGCAAGCAGTGCCTGTCGCCGTATTACTGATTTCGGCGCATGCCATGAAAACGAAAACCCCGGCGGCCAGCGGCCCCGGGGTTTTTTGTGTCCTGGATCATCGGGCGGTTCATCTGAACCGCCCGATGATCCAGCTCTTGTTTTGACGCATCGGGTTATCGAAAAACCGGATTCCACTTTTTCGCCCGATGCTCTAACCGCGGCTGAGAAAGGCAACCGCCTCCACATGGGCGCTTCGGAAGAACTGGTCGATCGGGACAATTCTGTCGATGCGATAACCGCCCGCCTTCAGGATTGCCAGATCGCGGCCAAGTGTCTGCGGATTGCACGACACCGCAACAATGCGCGGAACGGCAGAACGCGCCAGTTCCTCGGCCTGTTCTTTCGCGCCCGCGCGCGGCGGATCAAACACCACGCCATCATAGGGGGCCAGTTCGCGCGGCAGAAGCGGACGGCGGAAAAGGTCGCGTCGCTCGGTCGTTACCTGCCGCAGGCCCTGCCGGTTTCGCGCCGCCTGATCCAGTGCGGCGAGCGCCGGCCCGTCGAATTCCACGGCATGAACGCGTGCTTTTTCCGCCAGCCGGAGCGCGAAAGTACCGAAGCCGCTAAACAGGTCTGCCACACGTTTGCGGCCTTTCAGGTGCTTGAGAACCAGTGCGGCCATGGCCTCTTCCGCCGCGCGCGTTGCCTGGGCAAAACCGGCAGGCGGCGGTAGAATTCTGGTGCCCGCCATTTCAAGCGCGGCTTTCACCGGTTCCACGACGATTTCGTCGCCAATTGTCAGCCGGGCGATGCCCTTGACGGTCATGACCGCGCGAATAGCGGCCTGCCGGCGTTTTTCAGACGGCGCCGCTATATCGGTAAAGCTGATGTCGAGGCCGGTCTGCGTTTCCAGCACGGCGATACGGAACGGTTCGCCGGAGGAGACCAGTATGCCGGCAAGAAGCTTCAGTGCGGGCAGGCGCGCAAACAGCGTCGGCGTCAGCACCGGACATTCCTCGATGGCAACGATGTGATGGCTTTCCGGGCTGGAAAAGCCGAGCAGGATGCCCTTTTCGGTGCGTCGCCCGGCAAAGCTTGCCCGCCTGCGCTCGCCGGGGCCTGATGGCACCAGCGGCGCGACGGGACAGTCGATGCCGTGGGCGGCAAGCGCATCGATCACCACCTGCCGCTTGAAGGCATCATAGGCATTGCGCTCGAGATGTTGCAGGGAACAGCCGCCACAGGTGCCGTTCTCGCCGTCCGGGCCGAAATGGCGACAGAGGGGAGCGATGCGCTCGGGCGACGTCTCCAGCAGCGACAGCATTGTCGCCTTCGATTTCTCGCGCGCGACGGTGACCTTCTCTCCGGGCAGGGTGAAGGGGATATAGACCGGCCCATCGGCGCTTGCAGCAATGCCGTCGCCCTGGCTTCCGAGCCGTTCGATTACAAATGTTTCAGCAGCCATGGCGGTCCTGTTTTCCGGTTGCGCCGGGCTTTTTGCCGGCAAGCAGATATTCACGGTTTCCGTCTCCGCCTTCAATCGGCGAGGGGGCGATGCCGAAACTTTCCCATCCCTGCTCGTCAACGAGCCAGGTTTCGAGTTCGGCGGCAATTTCCGGGCCGAGCGCTGCATCCCTGAGCAGGCCCTTCTTGCCGATATTCGCCTTGCCGGCCTCAAACTGCGGCTTGACCAGCAACACGCAGAATGCGCCGGGTTCGGCCAGCGAAAGTGCAGGCGGCAGGGCAAGTTTGAGCGAGATGAACGAGACATCGGAGACCACGAAGCCGACCGGCCTTTCGCCGATGTCGTCACGCGAAAGATGCCGTGCATTCACACCCTCGATATTGGTCACGCGCGGGCTGTCGGCAATCCGTGCCGCCATCTGGTCATGGCCGACATCGATGGCGGTCACATGAGCCGCGCCGCGTTCCAGCAGAACCTGCGTGAAACCGCCGGTGGAGGCGCCGATATCAAGCGCGTTCGCATCCTTCGGCGACAGGGCGAAATGGTCGAGCGCGGCAATCAGCTTCAGCGCCGCGCGGGAGACATAACCGCCGGCCGGATCTTCAACCGAAATCAGACTGTCGGGCGAAACGGTTTCACCCGGCTTCCTGGCGGTTTTTCCGTTGACGCTGACGGCGCCGCGCAAAATGGCATCGCGCGCCCTCGAGCGGGTTTCAAAATGGTTGAGGCTGACCAGAAGCTGGTCGAGGCGCCGGGCGGTATCGGTCATAGCCGCTCCATGAACGCATTTTGCCGAAAGTGCAAGCGGCGCGCCTGCGACAGCCCCTGTTACCCCGTCGTGCCGGTCGAGATGCCGGAACGGCCGAGTGCGCGGAAGACCGTATCGACGATGCCGTCACGATCAAGCCCCGCCTTCTGGTACATGACCTCGGGTTTGGCCTGTTCCATCCAGATATCGGGCAGCACCATCTGGCGCACCCGAAGGCCCTGATCGAGCAGGCCCTCATTGGCGAGGAACTGGATGACATGGGCGCCGAAACCGCCGGCTGCACCCTCTTCGATGGTCACCAGCACTTCGTGATGTGCGGCAAGCTGGCGGATCAGGTCACGGTCGAGCGGCTTGGCAAAACGGGCATCGGCGACTGTCGTCGACAGGCCTGCCGCATTCAGCACGGTTGCCGCCTCGCGACATTCACCAAGGCGCGTGCCGAAGGACAGCAGCGCCACCTTCGAGCCTTCCGAAATGATCCGGCCCTTGCCGATCTGAAGGATATCGCCGCGCTCCGGCAGTTCGATGCCCGTTCCCTCGCCACGCGGATAGCGAAACGAGATCGGCCCCTCGCTGTAATCGGCGGCCGTGCGGACCATGTGCATCAGCTCCGCCTCGTCGGCTGCCGCCATCACCACGAAGCCGGGCAGGGTGGCAAGGTAGGTGGTGTCGAACGAGCCGGCATGGGTTGGGCCGTCAGCGCCGACGAACCCGGCCCGGTCAATGGGAAAGCGCACCGGCAGGCCCTGGATTGCAACGTCATGAACCACCTGGTCATAGCCGCGCTGCAGGAAGGTCGAATAGAGCGCACAGAAGGGCTTTATGCCTTCGCTCGCCAGACCCGCCGCAAAGGTGACGGCGTGCTGTTCGGCAATGCCGACATCAAAAAGCCGGGTCGGATAGAGTTCCTGAAACTTGTCGAGACCGGTGCCGGAAGGCATTGCCGCGGTAATCGCCACGACATTTTCGTCGCGCCGCGCTTCCTCGATCAGGGCCTTGGAAAAGACGGAGGTATAGCTCGGCGCATTCGGCTTCGACTTCGTCTGCGTCCCGGTCACCACATCGAAGCGGCTGACGGCGTGGCATTTGTCGGCCGCGGCTTCCGCCGGCGCATAGCCCTTGCCCTTCTGCGTTACCACATGGATCAGCACGGGGCCGCGGGCGTTGTCGCGGGCGTTGCGCAGCACCGGCAGCAGATGCTCGAAGGAATGGCCGTCAATCGGGCCGATATGATAGAAGCCGAGCTCCTCGAACATGGTGCCGCCGGTGACGAAACCGCGGGCATGGCCGACGGCGCGCGAAATCACGCGATCGATCGACTTGCCGAGATAGGAGGTGATCCGCTTGGAGAAATCGCGAACCTCGAGATAGGCGCGGCCGGAGGCAAGACGCGCCAGATAGGCGCTCATCGCCCCTGTCGGCGGGGCAATGGACATATCGTTGTCGTTGAGGATCACGATCTGGCGGGCGCCGATTGCGCCGGCATTGTTGAGCGCCTCGAAGGCCATGCCGGCGGACATCGCGCCGTCGCCGATGACCGAGATGACGTTGCGCGGATTTTCCTGCAAATCGGAAGCGACCGCCATGCCCAGCCCGGCGGAAATCGAAGTGGAGGAATGGCCCGCGCCAAAGGGGTCGTATTCGCTTTCCGCGCGGCGGGTGAAGCCGGAAAGGCCGTTTTCCTGCCGCAAAGTGCGCATCCGCTCACGTCGCCCGGTCAGGATCTTGTGCGGATAGCACTGGTGCCCGACATCGAAGATCACCCGGTCATGCGGTGTATTGAAAACCTTGTGGATCGCAATCGTGAGTTCGACAACGCCAAGGCCTGCGCCCAGATGGCCACCGGTGCGCGAAACCGCGTCGATCATCTCCGCGCGCACTTCACCGGCAAGCTGCGGCAAATCGTGATCCTCCACCTCACGCAGGTCTGCGGGCAGGTTGATCCGGTCGAGAATGGAAGTTTTGGACGGTAGCGTCACTGCAACGGGCCTCATGCGCGAGCCGATCGCGCTCTTGTTTCTAAATCGTTTCTAGCGAATTTCAGCGTCCGGGCAAAGGAACAAATTCGGTTTCGTCGCCGGGCACCAGGCCGAAACGGCCCTGCCGCCAGTCTTCTTTCGCCTGTTCGATCCGTTCTTTCGAGGACGAAACGAAATTCCACCAGATATGGCGCGGTTTTTCGAGCGCCGCTCCACCAAAAAGCATGAGACGGCATCCATGTTCCCCCGCGCCCGAAATTGTGATCGTGTCATGCGGGGCAAGAACCAGCAATTGCTCGGCCTTGAAGACATCCCCGGCAATCTCGATTTCGCCTTCGAGCACGTAGATCGCGCGTTCTTCATGTTCGGCGGGAAAGGAAAACCGGGCGCCGGGCCTCAAGGCGAGATCGACGAACAGCGTATCGGTAAATGTATGCACATCGGCCTTCAGGCCGGAAAAATCGCCCAGTACAACGCGGCCGCTGACGCCGTTTTCCGAAATGGTGGGCAGGGCGTTCTTTTCGGTGTGGCCGAAGGTCGGGTCGATCTCTTCGTCGTTTTCGGGCAGGGCAAGCCAGGTCTGGACGCCGGAAAGGGCGTGCGGGCGCAGCCTCAGGTCTTCCGGCGTGCGCTCCGAATGGACGATGCCGCGCCCCGCAGTCATCAGATTGACATCGCCGGGGCGGATGACGGTGTGGTTGCCGAGCGTGTCGCGATGACCGATCTCGCCGGAGGTCAGATAGGTGACCGTCGACAGCCCGATATGCGGATGCGGCTTGACGTCGAGAGCCTCGCCATTGCCGCCGAAACGGGCAGGCCCCATGCGATCAAAGAAGATAAACGGCCCCACGAGCCGTCGCTTGATGGTCGGCAGTGCGCGGCGGACTTCGAACCCGCCGATATCGCTGGTGCGCGGAAGAATGAGCTGCGACACGGCCTTGCAGGATTGCGCATCACCGAATTCAGGATCAGGTCCCGGAAAGAACGACATTGCTGCACACCCCCTGCGCTTTCCGCGCTGTCATGAGTTCGTCAGGCCTGGTCGAGCGGTTCTGTCGCCGCGGGCTGGCCATCCCGGTCGAGACGGATCTTTTCAACACGCGCCTCGGCGGCATTCAGCAGTTTTTCGCAGTGTTTTTTCAATTCTTCGCCGCGGGCGTAAATGGCAATCGATTCATCGAGCGCCACATCGCCGCGCTCAAGACGCGCAACGATCCGCTCGAGTTCTTCCACGGCCCGTTCGAACGTCAGCTCGGAGACGGCGGTGGGCTTTGCTGGATCGGTCATAGTCTTGCCTCTTGAAATTTCGATAGTCGCCCGCACTTATCGTGGCGATGCCGTTCAGGCAAGGTAATGCAAGGCGTGGCGAATGCAAGGCGCTGTCGTGTCGACAATCGGGCGGCCGGCAGGCGAGGCGGCCATTGCCCCAAGCTTTCAAACAGCCCGTCATGGCATTTGATGTGGAAAGGTTCTATAGAACGCAGACGTGGACCGCATTGTCGCAGATATGCGCAATGCCGGTTTGCCGGGTTTTGCGTAAAGGGTTGCGTGACCGCAAGCGGTGAACGTGGCCGGGAAGGTGTGGCCGATGGATGACAGGCATCCGGAGCGAATTGAACTGCGTGTTCCCTACCGGGATATCGATATGCATGGGCGCATGCACACCGCCGCCTATATCGAGCATGCGGAAGAGGCGCTGGCGCGTTTCTGGCGCTATCGCCCGGCGGTGGACGGCGAGCCGGCCTATGTCGTGCGCAAGGTCGGCTGCACCTATTACCGGGGCCTGAGAAATGGCGAACTGGCGCAGTTGACCGTGCGCGCGGCAAAGATCGGCGGCAAGTCGATCGGGTTCAACGTCGCCGTACAGGCGGGAAACGAGATTGCCGCAGAGGTCGAACTCTTGTGGACTGCCGTGCATCAGGAAAGCGGCGAGCCCGCGCCCCTGCCGGAGGCGACGCGGGACTGGCTTTATTCGTTTCTGGACTGAGGCGTTCAGAGCGACCTTTTCGGCAGCAATGGATATCCCAGCATCACCGCTCGACCGGCAAGGGCTGCAAGCCCGGCCTTGATCAGGTCGCCGGGCACAAAAGCCAGCGTTCCGGCCACCGCTTTCGAGACACCGGTGCCTGCGCCGTAGGCCAGCCAGGCAATCCCGAGGAAATAGACCACCACAATGCCGCCCATGGCAGCCGCGATGAAAAAGCCGAAGGTCTGTTTCACCGGGCTTTGCGTATCGGCGTAGATTTCGGCTAGCGCGCCTGCGATATAGGCGCCCGGCAGCCAGCCGACCAGGAAGCCGGCCGTGGGGCCGACAAACACGCCAAGGCCGCCGCGTCCACCGGAAAGCACCGGCAGGCCGATGACGATCAGCACGAACAGCAGCAACACAGCCGCTGCGCCGCGTTTGCGGCCGAGGATGATGCCGGCCAGCATGACGCCGAGTGTCTGTGCCGTGACCGGCACGGGAATGAAGGCGATCGGGATCGGCGGGAGAATGCCGAGCGCCGCGATGATGGCCGCAAAGAGCGATACCAGAACCAGGTCGCGTGAGGTCATTTCGTCTTCCTTTTCTGTGGCCGTCCGCGAATGCCGCGGGCGTCGATTGCATCGGCGATACTGTCCGCATCCCGCAGGGTCAAGATGATCAGCGGAACGATTGCGCCCAATGGCCTGAAGGCAATGCCGCGCGCCCGGTGCGCATCGCGAATGGCGCTGTAGCGCGAAAGGATATCCGGAACGAAGCGGATCACAAGTCCGATTGCAAGGCCGATGTCTGCAGCTCTGATGAGCCCGGCGCGTTCAAGCGGCATGGCCCAGCGCGTGATGGTGTCGATGAAGGCGGGAACCGGCGTTGCCGCCGTGATGGCTGCGGCCAGAAACATCAGTGCCGAAAGCCTGAGAACGGAGGTGGCGGCGACCTGCCAGGGATTGAAGATCAGATTGAAGCCTCCAACCAGGAGAATTGCCGCGCCGATCGGCACAAGACGCGCCAGCGCCTGACGCGGCTGCATCGGCAACATGAAATAAAGGCCTGCGGCAAGGGCCATCATGAGGCCAAGGACAGTCAGACTGCCGATCAGGAAGATGGCGATGCTGAATGCAATCAGGCCGGCGAGCTTTATCCCCGGCGCCATGCGGTGGAGGAATGAGTTGCCTTCGACGTAAAGCGACTGCATCAGCGGTTCATCGCCTCATATTGCTCGATAACGGTCCCGGCGGGGCCATCGCCGATGAGACGGCCTTCGTGAAACAACAATACCCGTTCGAAGGACGAAAGTGTCGCCAGATCGTGCGAGATCGCGATGACGTCCTCTTGCAATGCGTCGATGGTTTCGGCAACGCGGCGGCGGTTCCTGAGATCGAGCTGGTTGGTCGGCTCATCGAGAATGACCAGCGAGGGGCGGGGGGCTAGCACGGCGGCAAGGGCGGCGAGCTGCAGTTCCCCGCCCGAAAGCTCATGGGCGCGCCGTCTGGCGAGGTGAGCGATGCCGAGCCGCGCAAGGGTGCTTTCGGCACGTGCGGCAATGTCTGCCTTTGCCACGCCGCGCGCCTTCAGGCCTAGTTCGATATCATCCTGCAGGATCGGCAGAATGATCTGGTTTTGCGGTGATTGGAATACATAGCCGGCATCGGCATTGACGGCAGCCAGCTCTTTCACCGTGTCGCGACCGTTGACGGTGACGGTTCCGGTGCCTGGTTTCGTCAGCCCGTTGATCAGCCGCGCAAAGGTGGTCTTGCCGGAACCGTTGAGCCCGATAATGCCGATCCGGTGTCCGGTCAGTGTCAATGTCAGCGGATGAAGCGCCGTGCGGCCCTCAAAGGCCACGCCGGCTTCACGGAATTCGATCTTCAAAATGCGCTCCCGATCAAGACCGCATCCTTATAGTCATCGAAATCACATTTCGATAGGGGGAGTTAGGAGCTCCCGAAAGGCAAGGTCCTCGCCATGCTGCGCTGGCCGGCGCATTTTGCTGTGTCCTGTCGTTCCATTACGGGGCACGGCTAGCCGTTGTGGCCTGTTTCTGTTCGTATCCGTGGTCTACTGACTGAAAACTTACGGCACAACGACCATGGGGCTGTTGGGTGAGGACGCGCCTGGGCCGCCGTTCGATAAAATCGCAAACGCCCGCGCGTAGATATGATCACCTGCTGTGGCAAAGGATGTCGAGATCTGCCAACTGCCATCGCTGTTTACTGTGGTCAGCATCGGGTTCAACGTGTTGTTGCCCGTAGACTGATCGAAGACTTTTATTCCGACCGTTTCTCCGTCGGGAAGATTGCTGGTATCCTCCGTACCCTTGATGCAAAATCCGTTCGTTCCGAAAAACGTGACGGGTGTAATGCTCACGATGACGGGTGGGTTCGGGATAATCATATTTGTCATTGTCATGTCTCCTGTTTGGCTTGTCACCGTCGTCCGTACTTTCAGCAATCATTGGTTGTTTTGGTCGGGTGGAGTTATGGAAATGCTCTCGCTGATCGATACGACACTGGTGGCGGCGTGTGGGTTTGTGACGGCCTTGTTTTTCAATTCCGCTGCGGCACAACGACGGTGAGGCTGGGGTGCGAGGTGGCCCCTGGGCTGCCGTCTGGTCTGACCGTCAATGCCATGGCGTAGATCAGGTCGCCTGAATCGGCTGCAATAAGGATCTGCCAGCTACCGTCGCTGTTTGTCGTCGTCGGCCCTCCAACCACTGCACCGCCCGTACTCTGGTCGAAGATGTCGATTTTGACCGAATATCCGCTCGGAATATTGCTGATATCTTCTGTTCCCTTGACGAGAAAACCGGGAGTTCCGACGAAGGTCGTCGGTGTAATGCTCGTGATGACAGGTGAATTCGGAATAACGACTTGGCTTGTCATTGCTGTATCTCCTGTTTGGTTTGATGCAGTCTTTTGTATCAATTGCAATTTAAGGTTGCAATATATCTTGTTACGCTTTATTTGCGCGTCTTGTGCAAATTGACTGCCGTTGAGAACCGGCTTTCAGGGCGCATGATCTGTGTGGGCGGAAGCGCGGTTGAAATCGAACTGGACCCTGGCTGGTACTTAAATGCGTACTTGTTCTTATTTTGTCCGAATCGGACTACAGTCCGTCCATGACAAGATTCATCGAAAACGGGCAGGCGCGCCGTATCTTTCTTGCCCGGCAGGGGCTTGCGGGCTCACCGGCGCAGGCGATGGACAAGGCTGGCCTTCTGGCCCTGATCGAGAAGATCGGCTTTGTTCAGGTCGATTCGATCCGCACCGTCGAGCGGGCGCACGATCTCATTCTGTTTTCCCGCAACCAGACCTTTCGCCGCCATCACCTGACGGCACTTCTGGAAACGGACCGCGGCCTGTTCGAGCACTGGACCCATGACGCCTCGCTCATTCCCACGCGCTTCTATCCCTACTGGAAGCACCGCTTTGCCCGCGAGCGGGAACGCCTCGTCGAACGCTGGCGCAAATGGCAGGGGGAGGGCTTCGAAGCGGTTTTCGAAGAGACCTATGCCGCGGTCAGGGACAATGGCCCGCTTTTCTCCCGTGATCTCAAGGACGATGATCACGTCTCCGGCGGCTGGTGGAACTGGCATCCGGCCAAGACTGCGCTTGAATATCACTGGCGCACCGGTCGCATCGCCATCTGCCATCGGGTCAACTTCCAGAAGGCCTATGATCTTTCCGAGCGGGTGATCCCGGACGAACACCGCCTTGGCGAAGTCGATCATGACGCTTTCGTCGATTGGGCCTGCCGGGCCGCCCTCAAGCGGCTGGGCTTTGCGACCTCGGGCGAGATTGCCGCCTTCTTCGATATCGTCACGCCGCAGGAGGCAAGGACCTGGGTGGAGAATAACCGTGACCTGCTGGCGGAGGTTGCCCTCGAGACCGTGGATGCGGGAAAACCGCGCCAGGCCTTCGCGCTTGCCGAAGAGGTCGACACGCTCGCCGATGTGCCGGAGCCGCCATCACGCCTGCGGGTGTTGAGCCCGTTCGATCCGCTGTTGCGCGACCGGGCGCGGGCCGAACGGCTGTTCGGCTTTTCCTACCGGATCGAGGTGTTCGTGCCTGAGCCGAAACGGCAATATGGCTATTATGTCTTCCCGCTTCTGGAGGGCGCACGACTGATCGGCCGCATCGACATGAAAGCGGATCGCAAGCGTGGCACGCTTGATGTGCGCAAACTGTGGCTTGAGCCCGGCATGCGGCCGTCGAACGGGCGGCTGGAAAAGCTCGATGCCGAGTTGTCGCGGCTTGCCCGCTTCACCGGCGTGGAGCGGGTGGAATACCTGTCGGGGTGGCGCGACGTCTGACGCTTTGCGGTGCTGCCGGATGCTCCGGCAAATCTCAGTCCAGCCGGCCCGTCTGTCCGCGGTCGCGCAGATAGTGGTCGGCAATCGTGCAGGCCATCATGGCTTCGCCGATCGGCACGGCGCGGATACCGACGCAGGGGTCGTGACGGCCCTTGGTTCTCAATTCCACTTCCTGTCCGTCCTGGTCGATTGTCTGGCGCCGGGTGAGGATCGATGACGTCGGCTTGATGGCAAAGCGGGCGACAATCGGCTCGCCGGTCGAAATCCCGCCGAGAATGCCGCCGGCATGGTTTGACAGAAAGCGCGGGGTGCCGTCCTTGCCGATGCGCATTTCGTCGGCGTTTTCCTCACCGGTCAGTTCGGCAGCGCCGAAACCTTCGCCGATTTCTACGCCCTTGACCGCGTTGATCGACATCAGCCCGGAGGCGATATCCTGATCGAGTTTGGCATAGATCGGAGCGCCGAGACCGGCAGGCACGCCTTCGGCAATCACTTCCACCACCGCACCGACGGAGGAGCCGGCCTTGCGGATGTCGTCGAGGTAACGCTCCCAGATCGGCACCATTTCGGCATCGGGGCAGAACAACGGGTTGTTGTCGATTTCCGACCAGTCCCAGTTCTCCCGGTTGATCCTGTGCTTGCCGACCTGCACCAGCGCACCGCGGAAGGTGACATTCGGCAACAGCTTGCGGGCAATCGCGCCGGCGGCCACACGGGTTGCCGTTTCGCGCGCGGACGAGCGGCCGCCGCCGCGATAGTCGCGCAGACCGTATTTGACGTCATAGGTATAATCGGCATGGCCCGGGCGGTATTGCCGCGCGATCTCGCCGTAATCCTTGGAGCGCTGATCGGTATTCTCGATCATCAGCGAAATCGGCGTGCCGGTGGTGATGTAGCTGTCGCGCTCGCTTTGCGGCAGAACGCCGGAGAGCACCTTCACGGCATCCGCCTCGCGGCGCTGGGTGACGAAACGCGACTGGCCGGGCTTGCGGCGGTCGAGATATTTCTGGATCTCGGAGAGTTCGAATTCAATGCCGGGAGGGCAACCGTCAATCACGCAGCCGATGGCGGGCCCGTGGCTCTCGCCCCAGGTGGTGACGCGGAAAAGATGTCCGAATGTATTATGCGACATGAAATACCTCTGCCGTCGTTTCGCGGCTTCGCTCTATCGCAATTGAGGGCAGAGGGAAAGCCTACTCCATCCAGCCGATGGTTTTCGCCTCCGCATCGATGCGCAAAACGGCATCCTGCGGGATCGGAAGCTCGGCGGCTTCTTCGGTAGAAACACCGCCGACAAGGCGGAAAAGAGACCGGATCACGCCGCCATGGCAGACGCAGACGGTCGGGCCGACCACATCCTTCAGCCAGGCGCCGACGCGCCAGGATAGGATTTCATAGCTTTCCGCATCGTTGCCGGGCGGTACGAAAGCCCACTTGTCGTTTTCACGCTCATGCAGAAGTTCCGGGCTGAACCCGCCGACCTCTTTCAGCGTGCGTCCTTCCCAGTCGCCGAAGGAAAGCTCCTTAAGCCGGTCATCGGTGCGGTAGAGTTCGGGTGTCAGTCCCATGGCGGCGCGTGCCCGCTCCATGGTCTCGCGCGTGCGTGACAGCGGGCTTGCGACGAAATCGTAGTGGCGGGCTTCATTGCCGAGGATTTCGCCGAGTTTCGTGCCGTTCTTCTTCGCCTGGCCGCGTCCGGTCTCGTTGAGTGGAATGTCCTTCTGGCCCTGCAGCCGGTATTCGGCGTTCCAGTCGGTTTGCCCGTGGCGAATGGCGTAAATCAGCAATGTCTTTTACCGTTCAATTTTCGTTAAAGGATGATGCGAAAATTCAAAGCGTTAGAATGGTTTTGCACATGTTTTGAAATTTCTGCGCCCGCAAAAGCGGTGAGGACAGGGGAGAATCTATCGGCGGCGGGCGGAAAGCGCAAAGCAAAACGGCGCGGGATGAGGTCCGCGCCGTCTGGAAGATCAGTCTTTCACGACCGAAATATCGGGGGCATCGACGGCCTTCATGCCAACGACATGATAGCCGGAATCGGCATGCAGAACCTCGCCGGTCACCGAGGTCGAAAGGTCGGAAAGCAGGAACAGCGCGGTGTTGCCGACCTCGTCGATGGTGACATTGCGCTTGAGCGGCGAATTGTATTCGTTCCACTTCAGGATGTAGCGGAAATCGCCGATGGCGGACCCGGCAAGCGTCTTGATCGGGCCGGCCGAAACGGCGTTGACGCGGATGCCGCGATTGCCGAGATCGACGGCCATGTAGCGGACGCTGGCTTCCAGCGCGGCCTTGGCAACACCCATGACATTATAATGCGGCATCACCTTTTCCGCACCGTAATAGGTCAGCGTGATCATCGATCCGCCTTCATTCATGATCTGTTCGGCGCGCCGGGCAATGGCGGTGAAGGAATAGACCGAAATATCCATGGATTTCGTGAAATTCTCGCGCGACGTGTCGAGATAGCGGCCGGTCAGTTCGTCCTTGTCGGAAAAGGCAATCGCATGCACGACAAAGTCGATCTTGCCCCATTCCCGCTCGAGGGTTTTGAACACGTCTTCGACGCTGTCCGGGTCGGTCACATCGCAATGGCCGGCCATCAGCGCGTTCAGTTCCTGAGCCAGCGGTTCGACCCGTTTTTTCAGGTTGTCGCCCTGCCAGGTCAGCGCGATCTCGGCGCCTGCTTCATGACACGCTTTGGCAATGCCCCATGCGATCGATCGGTTGTTGGCAACACCGAGAATAATGCCGCGTTTGCCTTTCATGAGGCCGTTTGCTTCAGCCATGTGTCGATGCTCCTTGCAACTCTCTTCGTTTCTGCCTATGGCATAGGCAGCAATGCGGTTCAAGCAATCAGAACCGTGTCGAACCCGCTTTAGCTTCCGAAAAGGTTATTGCCAAGCCCTTGCAAAATTCGCCGCCACCCGCTGGCGGGTGCCCGGAATGCCTTTTGAGGCAGCAGGACGGCAAATGACATGGTTTCGGTCTCGGGCGGGCATGCGCAATGAAATGCACCGGCCCGGTGCAATGCGGGAGACCAGATCATGTCCCAGTCAGACGAAACCTCCAACGACTTTACAGCGGAAAACGATCCCTTCGCGCTCTTCGGCAAGTGGCTGAAGGATGCCGATGCGAGCGAGCCGAATGACCCCAACGCGGCCTCGATTGCCACCGTTGACGAGGATGGCCTGCCGAATGTGCGCATGCTGCTGGTAAAGGAAGTCGATGTGAACGGCTTCGTGTTCTATACCAATTTCGAAAGCCAGAAGGGCAGGGAGCTTATCGCCCAGCCAAAGGCGGCGATGTGCTTTCACTGGAAATCGCTGCGCCGCCAGGTGCGTGTGCGCGGCCCGGTCGAGGTGGTTTCCGATGCCGAAGCCGATGCCTATTTTCAGTCGCGCCCGCGCGGCAGCCGCATCGGCGCCTGGGCCTCGAAGCAGTCCCGCCCACTGGAAAGCCGGTTCGCGCTGGAAAAGGCCGTTGCTCAGAAGACCGCCAAATATGGCGTCGGCGAAGTGCCGCGGCCGCCCTACTGGTCCGGTTTCCGGCTGAAGCCGCTTTCAATTGAGTTCTGGCACGACGGCAAATTCAGACTGCACGACCGTATCGAATTCCGTCGGTCGAAGCCCGAGGGTGGCTGGCACAAGGTCAGGATGTACCCCTGAAGCCGGCCTGTCGTTGAGCGCGGGCCTGCTTTTCAAGCCATAGGCGATTTCGAGGGCTTTGGGGCGGAAAATAGGACTTGCGCTGATCCTCGGACGCCTGAAGTCGAACGGCGCAGGCGGATGCCTGCGCTCATGCCCCCAGCGGCTTCAACTCCACCAGATTCTGTCCACGCTGCATGGCGATGTTGATGCGCATGGCGTTGGCGATTTTCTGGGCTCTTTCGGTGAAGCGGAGCGCGGTTTCGGGCGTGCAGTGCTGCTGCGCCGTCTCGCTGAAGAGTTTCAGCCAGCGCAGGAAGTGCTCATCGGAAAGTTCCGGGATCGCCAGATGTTTGGGCATCGGCTTGCCATGATAGCGCTGGGTCTTCAGGAATACCGAACTCCAGAAATCGGTAATCGTGTCGATATGCGCGGCCCATTTTTCATCCGGCACGACACGTTTGAAGATCGGGCCGAGAAGCTCGTCCTCGCGTGCCTTGGCATAAAACTCGGTCACGACGACGCGGATCAGGTCTTCGGTGACGACATCGTCTTTCGGGGTGTTTTCGGGAGTTTCTGACATCGCTTCTGTTCCATTTTCCTGATGCGCCTGCTTCAGTCGGTGTCCTGCCGGACCGAAGCTGCGCATCCGATGTGTTCAACGCGTTAATCATGGCCAGCGTCCGGCAAGGCGCGGGTTGTCGCCTCGACGTCCGCTCAAGACTGAGGGGGAGGCCGACTGGCCGGGGCGTGAACGCATTCATCTCGCTTCGCGCCACGCGAGCCTGACACACTGCTCTCAGCGCTCCGTCAGTCGTCTGTCCTGTGATCGCCGATTAATTTTCCAAGTCTTTTCTTGACATATTCAGCCGCATGATTTTCAAAGGCATTGCTTGTTAATTAAACCGGCGCGCTCCGGCGCGCAACCACGGGAGAAACAAAATGGCTTTTGAACTGCCCGCCCTGCCTTATGCCCATTCCGCCCTTGCCGAACGCGGCATGGGACAGGAAACGCTGGAACTGCATCACGGCAAGCACCACCAGACCTATGTGACGACGCTGAACGGCTTCGTTGAGAAGAATGCCGACCTTCAGGGCAAGTCGCTTGAAGAAATCATCGCCTTTTCCAAGGACAAGGCCGATCTTGCGCCGGTCTTCAACAATGCCGGCCAGCACTGGAACCACCTGCATTTCTGGAATGCGCTTTCGCCGAATGGCGGCGGTATTCCCGGCCGTCTGGAAGCCAAGATCGTCGAGGATTTCGGTTCCGTCGACGCGTTCAAGGACGCCTTCAAGGCCGCTGCCGTCGGCCAGTTCGGCTCCGGCTGGGCCTGGCTGGTTCTCGGCGAAGACGGCAAGCTGAAGACCGCGAAGACTCCGAACGGTTCCAACCCGCTGGCCACCGGCGAGGGCAAGGTGCTGCTCGGTCTCGATGTGTGGGAGCATTCCTACTATCTCGACTTCCGCAATCGTCGTCCCGACTATGTCGGCAATTTCCTCGACAAGCTCGCCAACTACGAATTCGCCGAAGCCAACCTCGGCTGATGAAAAGGACGGATGCCTTGCGTCTCAAAGGCGCAGGGCGCCCGCCAGCAGTGATCTCATGACCTATGTCGTTACCGAAGACTGTATCGCCTGCAAGCATATGGACTGTGTGGAAGTCTGTCCCGTGGACTGTTTCTACGAGGGCGAGAACTTTCTCGTCATCCATCCCGATGAATGTATCGATTGCGGCGTGTGCGAACCCGAATGTCCGGTGGAAGCGATCATTCCCGATGTCGATGGACCCGACCTCGATTTCTGGATCGAACTGAACCGGAAATATGCCGAAGTCTGGCCGAATATCATCGTCAAGGGCACGCCGCCGGACAATGCCAAGGAAATGGAAGGCGTGCCGAACAAATACCGGGACCTGTTTTCCGAAAAGCCGGGAGACGGATCATGACGGTCGATGCCTTTGCCGCAAACGGCGCTTCCCGGCCGATGCCGCTTGCCGAGCCGGCCCGTCCGTCAATCGATCCACGCGACTTCCGCGATGCGATGGCCTCGCTTGCCGCAACCGTCTGCATCGTGGGGGCAGCCTCTGAGGGGGAGCGGGCCGGTCGTACCGCGACCGCCGTTTTCTCCCTCAGCGGTTCGCCGCCCTCCATTCTGGTGTCGATCGACACCAGTGCGCATCTGACCACGCTGATCGGACGCGAGGGCAGGTTTTCGCTCGCCATGCTCGCCGGTACGCAATGGACCGTGGCGGATGCCTTTGCCGGACGCATTGCGCCCGCTCATCGGTTCAAATGCGGCACCTGGTCAGCCTGGTCTTCCGGCAACCCCAAGCTTGAAGGGGCCATGGTGGCGCTTGATTGCGAGGTGATCGGCCGGATTGATACCGGCACGCACACGCTCTTTGCCGGCGGCATTGTCGATATCGCGCGCG
The DNA here is from genome assembly GCF_963677965.2 of uncultured Martelella sp. Classification (NCBI taxonomy): domain Bacteria; kingdom Pseudomonadati; phylum Pseudomonadota; class Alphaproteobacteria; order Hyphomicrobiales; family Aurantimonadaceae; genus Martelella; species uncultured Martelella sp. Next base: position 372,809 of record NZ_CAXXFM010000001.1, on the reverse strand, counting down.
AGGAGAGGGCGTCGCCGCTGATCTGGCATGATCGTGGCTACAAGGCGGTCTCCGGCTAGGGCGCTTCTGTTCGAAACGCTCTAGGACTTCGCCTTTGAAAGCTTGCGGTGCAGAACCTGCATCTGACGTGCTGCCTGAAGGTCACCCTTGCGGGTGGCGACTTCCGCACCCTTTTCGAATGTATCGACAGCCTTTCCGGTCTCGCCCTTGCGCTGATAGGCGCGGCCGAGGGCAGCATAGGCAGCGGAATAATCCGGGTCGAGTTCGATTGCGCGCAGAAGATGGGCGATGGCATCGTCAAACCGGTCTTCGGCGAAGACGATGCGACCAAGGGTCAGCCGACAGAGCGCATTGTCTCTGCCTGCGGCGACCTGCTTTTCAAGTGCCTGACGTATTCCGGGCGGCATGCAGCTCTCCCTCATTCTGGTCATTGCGTTTCGCTCAGCACATAGGTGCAGCGCCTGCCGCCATTGACGATATGTTCATCCCGCCGGATCTCGACGGAGGGGCCGAGAAGCATGCGGAAAATCGCCATTTCCGAGCGACAGAAGCCCTGACAGGCCGTTGCCGCCGCGCAGATCGGACAATGATGTTCGACAAACCGCACCGTTCCGTCCTCCTGTTCCGACCAATCGGCCATATAGCCTTCCGCCGAGCGCAATTCGCTCAGGACCTCGACCTTTTCGTTGAGGCTCCGGCAACCGGCCATTGCGGCGGCGTAGACGTTTCCGGTGCGCCGTTCGCGTGCGGCAATCACCGTGTTCAGCGCCTGTTCTCCAAGCTCGGAGCGGATGCTGTCGAGTAATTCGACGGTCAGTGTTGCATGAGTGTCGGGAAAGCGTGTCTGGCCGGCCTCGGTCAGGCTCCATTCCTGGCGCGGGCGGCCGACGCCGGAACGCTGGCTGGTTGCGACAACGAGGCCGCTTTCGCCAAGCCGCATCAATTGCTGCCGCGCAGCTTCGCCGGTTGTGCCCAGGCGTTTTCCAAGGTCGGCTGCCGTCAGCGGACCATGCATCTTCAGCTGCATCAAGATGCGGTCGCTGGTTCGGTGGAACCCACGCTCGGCGCGCTCAGCATTACTGTCGCTGCTGTGGAGTATTTCGGTGTCGCGTGCCATGCTCTGCCGGTGTTTTGTCCTGCCTTGCAACATATAACGATCACGTCTTTTCAAAGCAATAGCTTTGTAAATGGCGTGGGTCGTTATGCCACTGTTGTTCGGGGCGAACCGATGCGGCCGGACACGGAAAGCCCGTTTTCAGCACCGTTGTCAATGTCCGTCGTGAAGCAGTGCACGGCTGGCGGCAGATCCTCAGGCTACTCACCGTGCACGAGGTGGCCGCAAGGATATTGGCCCGTCTCCGGGCGACCGTCAGAGATGTCCCCTATAGGCCGGATGAACAACGGACATTCAGCGTGCGGACGGAAAATGCGGTGTTCGCCGGCTCCCGATCAGGAAATCACTGCCACAACAATCGCTACGAGTGCGATCACAAGAGCTACGACCAGGAGAAGCCACAATTGAAGACGGTTGTATATCGGTGTCGGTTGATGGCAACTCGAACAAATTGAGCGCCTGAACCGCAAATTATGTCCACAATAGGTGCAATGAAAAAGCCGCATTGTAATATCTCTATATTTTTACCGAATTTCTAATCTGAAAATATGTCTCGAAATAATCAAATTGCGCTTACATAAGAGGATTCGTATCCATAAAAATTTGTTTTCAAATTTCTTGTATCGGATTTCTTACGTATGCGTAATTTCTTAATCCATAGCCCAGCACAGTTGTCAATTTTTCTTACATCCTGGCGCTGGAATTTTCAGAATTTCAAAGTTCGTTGTTGCCTACACGGGTGTCGTACTCGTCGTTTTTTTTGTAAGTTTTTACTTTCCTATTGTGATCGCGCTAACAAAATCAAGTTATGTTTGATAATTATCAGCTGCTAGGTGAGACTTTTTTTGGTATTATCAACTAATGGTTGATACCTTAATGAAGGTCTTTCACTGGAAGCGCCATTTGTGAGTCTTCTTCCCGACGGGAGAAGTCGGCTTTTACGCCGGCTTTTCCAGCGGCAGAGTGACCGTCACCCTCAATCCATTTCCAGCGGGGCGGTTTTCCAGTGCAATGCTTCCGCCATGGGCCAGTATGATGGTGCGGGCAATCGAGAGGCCAAGTCCGACACCGCCGGTTTCGCGTGATCGGGAGGTTTCAAGCCGTACGAAGGGTTCGAAGACCCGGTGCATCTCGTCTTCGGGAATGCCCGGTCCCTCATCCTCGATCAGGATGGTTGCCGATCCCGCCTGTGTCGAGGCTGAGATATTGGCGCGGTGTCCGTATCGCACGGCGTTTTCAATGAGGTTGCGGATGGCGCGCCGCATCGAGACGGACCGTAGCCTGAGGTTCGCATCTTCGATGCGGTTGACGGTGATATCATTGCCGGCATCGTGCAGCTCTTCGACGAGATCGTTGAGAAAGGTCTGCAGATCTATGGTTTCGACCGGCTCGCTCAAGGCCATGCCGCGCGAGAATGACAGTGTGGCTTCGACCATTTCCTGCATCTCGACGATCGTCGCAATCATGCGGTCGCGGGTTTCGTCGTCATCGACCATCTCCGCGCGCACCCGAAGCGCCGTCAGCGGCGAGCGCAGGTCATGGCCAAGCGCACCCAGCAATTGCGTGCGTTCGCGCACAAAGCGGTCGAGCCGCGCCTGCATTTCGTTGAAGGAGGTGGCCAGTTGCCGCATCTCTTCCGGTCCTTTGGGGGCAATCGGTTCGATATCCTCACCCCGGCCCAGCCGGTCGGCAGCGGTGCCGAGGGTGCGCAGCGGGCCGATCAGCCTCGAAAGCGCGACCCAGAGAACGGCGGCCAGCAACCCAGCCGTAATGGCAAAGGGAAGCGCTTCCGACCAGACCCACTGGTAAGGCGGATCGCGGAAACGGGAGGTGACATTGAGCCAGCTTCCGTCATCAAGCGCAATCGAGAGATCGAGTTTGACGGCGCTGACCGGCGGCTGTTGCGGCGACTGCGGCCGCATCTGGCCCATATGGTGCATACCGCCCGGGCCGAAACCGGGGGCTGGTCCCGGTGGTGGACGCGGTCCATTCTGGTCGGTGCGCAGATCAACACGGATGGTTCGCGGATCGTCACTCGATAACACCGTGCGGATCCGGCGCTCGATCCAGCTTGGCGCCCGGCCGGTGGTGCTGGTAACGGATGGCGTTTCGCTCACGGTGAACTGAACGAGAGACGAACTGGCAGCCTGCAGGATTTCTGGTCTGAGGGCCGCCGGCGCGTCTTCGAGAAGACGGGCGGTGCTGCCGGCGCGGTCGGCCGCTTCGATTGCGAGTGCGGAGCGGACGGCAAGCGCGCGCTGATCGACGAAAAGCCACAGCGTCAGGGCCTGGGCGAGAGCGAGAGCCAGAACAATGAGCGCGATGATCTGGCCGCGCAGGGTGCGGGGAAGCAGGCGTCTCATAATACATGCTCCACATCGCAGGCCAGGCTGTAGCCGCCGCCGCGCACCGTCACGATGATCTCCGGTGTTGCGGGGTCGCGTTCGATCTTGCGGCGCAGACGGCTGATCTGGTTGTCGATGGTGCGATCGAAGACATGGGCGCTGCGCCCGGATGTCGCCTCCAGCAGCTGTTCGCGGCTCAGCACGAAGCGCGGACGGGACAAAAGCACGGTCAGAAGCCGGAAGTCGGCCGTTGTCAGTATTTCTTCCTTGCCGTCATCGGATGTCAGGCGCCGTGTGTCGGTGTCGAGCGTCCAGCCCGCAAAACGGAGCCTGTCGCCTGCCGGTGCGCCGACAAGGTGGGGCTGGCGCTCCGAACGGCGCAGGATTGCACGGATACGTGCCAGAAGCTCACGCGGGTTGAAGGGTTTCGGCAGGTAATCGTCGGCGCCGACTTCAAGGCCGATGATCCGGTCTGTCTCCTCGCCCAGCGCCGTCAGCATCAGGATCGGCACCTGGCCCTGCGCACTCAGGCGGCGGCAGACGGAAATGCCGTCCTCGCCCGGCATCATCACGTCCAGAACGATCAGGTCGAAGCTTCCGCCGCGCAGCTTTTCGTCCATCTCCGCAGCATCACGCACGGCGGTTGCCCGGTAGCCGTTCCGCTCCAGATAGCTACGCACCGCATCGCGGATTTCCCGGTGATCGTCGACGATCAGGATGTGGGGTTCCTTGGTCATGGCCTCATATTATCTCAGTCGAAGGCATGGATGCGCAAAACTGTGTCACGTTTTGTATCAGGCAGAGGGGGCTGCGACCAATGGATACAATTGAACGCGATACCGGCATCGTGCTGCGACAGTGATGCATCAGATTGGGGACATCGACGAACCGAAAAGGAGCGATGTCATGAAACGCAGAACGATATTTGCAGCAGGACTGGTTGCAGCACTCATGGGTGCCGCCGCTACACCGGCATTCTCGGCCGGGCCGGATGGCGCATGGGGCGGTCGCGGCCAGGGTGCCCGACAGATGATCGGCGACTGCAACGGTCCCCACGGTGCCGCAATGGGCCAGCGGGGCTGGAATAACATGCGCGGTCATCACGGCGGCGCTTATGGCGGTGGCTACGGCCCGGGCATGATGAATGACCGGCAGGGCGGACCACAGGGCAATTTCGGCCCCGGCTTTATGCGCGGCCCCGGCAATGATCAGCGCGGTTATGGTCCCGGAATGATGGGAGATCTGGGCGCCTATGACAGCAATGACGACGGCTTTCTCTCGCTTGACGAGTTCGAGGCCTTTCACGCCGAGGCCGGACGCCCGATGATGGAGCGCCAATTCCGCTATTTCGACAGCGATGGCGACGGCCGGGTTGCGATTTCCGAACTCCCGGCTCCCGGCAGCCGCAGCCCGAACAACTGATCCGTTTTTCTAACGAAATGAGCGGGTGGCGGAGCAATCCGGCACCCGCACTCCTGCTGTTGCCATCATCGTGTCTTCCGCGCCGTTACAGCGCCGTCTTTTCATCATCCTCAGGCCGTTCAAGCCGGTCATGCTCGAACAGGCCCGGATAGGTAACGCCCACCTTGGCCTTGAGCCCGCACCACCAGTAACGGTTTGCCGGACAGTTGATCGGATGTTCCAGATCGGGCATGCCGTTGACCCGTTTCTTGCCGGGGTTTTGACGTGCGAATGTCATCAGCGGCCCGAGAAAGAAGGAGCGCCGTGTCAGGAACGGGCGGTTTGACCAACTGATACAGTCGGACCGTGTAAGATAGAGTTCATCTTCGAGCTTGCGGATAAAGCGATTGCCGTTTGCAGTCGTGTCCGGCAGCGCTAAAGAGCCATGCACGCGCATTCGCGCGGCGCGCGGCCACACGTGACCGCGCAGGTTTTTCCGGAGCGGGTCGTCGGATCGCCAATAGCGCAGAAAGCGGTCTGACAGGTGGGTGGGGCGCATGGAAAGCTGAAACGCCGTCATCTCATGCTGATCGAACAGGATCAGCGCGCGTTTCAGAAGGTCGCGCGCATTGTCCTGTTCGACAAACATGTTGTCGCTTTCAACAATCAGGATACGCTCACTCTCAAGACATTCCGCGCAATGGGCAAGCCCTTCCTGAATGCCGAGATTGGTCTTTGTCGGGACGGGATCGAACCCGAATTTCCGGGCGATGTCCATTTCCTCCGGATCGCCTTCCTGACAGACGACCTTGCGTTCTGCAAACAAGTCGCTGACAGGGGCAAGGGAACGCAGTGTGCGTTCCAGCGTCTTTGGCGATTTCCATGTCAGAATGGAAAGACCGACATCGGGAAGGCGGTCTTCCTGCATGTCCGAAGAAAACGGCATTGGTTCGGCGTCCCGGTGCACTGCGTTCAGGTCGGATTGGCGGGGCAATCTGTCAGGGAGAAAGGTGCATAACGGATTGTCCGCGCACCTTGATCCCCTTTTGTTGCCCGCCTGACAGTTTTATCGCCAGATCACTTCGAGGACTTCATATGCACGGGCGCCGCCCGGTGCATTGACCTCGATGCTGTCGCCGACTTCCTTGCCGATCAGTGCGCGGGAGATTGGTGAGGAGACCGAAATCTTGCCGGCTTTCACATCGGCTTCCAGGTCGCCGACGATCTGGTAGACCTTCTCCTCTTCCGTTTCCTCGTCCACCAGCTTCACGGTCGCGCCGAAGCGAACCTTGTCGCCCGTCATCTTGGCCGGATCGACGACTTCGGCGCGCGTGGTCACGTCCTCAAGCTCGCTGATGCGGCCCTCATTGTAGCTCTGGGCTTCCTTGGCGGCGTGATATTCGGCATTTTCGGAAAGGTCGCCATGGGCGCGCGCTTCGGAAATCGCCTGAATGATGCGCGGACGTTCCTCCTGCTGGCGCCAGCGAAGCTCTTCCTTCAGCTTGTCGGAACCGGCCTTGGTCATCGGTACTTTTTCGACCATATTCTTGTCCTTTGGTCATTTGCGAAGCGGCGGCCGGGGCCGCCCGCCTGGGGCCGCTTTGCGCCGCCGCTTCTCGTGTTCCTGTAATTTATGCGTGAAACAAGCAGCCTCCCACTTAGGTAGTCCCCAGCTGCGTTGCCACATAAAAAGAAACAGGTTCCGAAGCATTAACTCCGGAACCAGTTTCAAACCTGACGCGCTTTATAGCAGAAGCCGCCACGTCATTTCCAGATAAATCGGCAAGGCGGCGGGGCTACAAAACGCCGTGGCCGTGAAAGGGGCAGCTCCGTCAGGGCATCGAAGCCGCCTGTCGCTCACGTGTTAAGCACAACGGGGCAGGGACCGGGTTTCCACCCGCCGCCTTATTTCAAAGCGGCTTCAAGCCGGTCGAAATACTGTTCGTTCGCAGCCCGGAAAAGATGCCAGATCGCCTCGGTTTCCTCCGTCTTGTCGTAGAGCGTGCACCAGGTAAGGCGCGCGCCGTCGGCATCATCGGCAAAGGTCATTTCCAGCGTGAAGACGTGGACCGGCTCGTGATGAACGGCGCGGATGAAGCGACCGTCGACGATCTCGTCAAAGCGCCAGCGGTTGTGAAAGTCGGTCCCGTTCGAGGCCGTCATGGTGACAAGCCAATGGCCGCCGGGCGCAAGATCGAAGGCTGTAATACGGTTGGTGAAGCCATGCGGTCCCCACCAGCGTTCCAGCATGGCCGGATCGGCAAAGGCGGCATAGAGCGTCTGCCGGTCGACGGCGAAGACGCGTTCATTGGTGATTTCGATCTTGTCGGTCATCTGTTTCCTGCTTGGCCGGGGATCGTAAAAGAAAAGGCGGGTATGGCCCGCCTTCTCGTTGTTTTCTCGCTCAGGCGTCTACGCCTCAGGCATAGCTTTGCAGTGGCCGCACTTCGAGCTGGCCCTGACGCAGCGCCTTGATCGCCTGGGCGGCGGCCAGAGCGCCGGCCATGGTGGTGTAATAGGGCACTTTCTGGGTCAACGCGGCACGGCGCAGCGATTTGGAGTCCGAAATCGTCTTGTCGTTGCTGGTGGTGTTGAACACCAGCTGGACCTGACGGTTGCGGATCGCATCCTCGATATGCGGGCGGCCTTCACGCACCTTGTTGATCTTGGTCGCGGCAATGCCGTTTTCCTCGAGGAAATCGCGGGTGCCGCCGGTCGCCATGACGGTAAAGCCCTGTTCGACCAGAAGCTTGACGGCCGGAAGCACGCGCTCCTTGTCTTCCTCCTTGACCGAGACGAAGACGCAGCCCTCGCGCGGCAGATCGACGCTGGCGCCGAGCTGCGATTTGGCGAAGGCGATGGCGAAGTCGGTATCGAGACCGATGACCTCGCCGGTGGAGCGCATTTCCGGGCCGAGCAGCGTATCGACACCGGGGAAGCGGGCGAACGGGAAGACGGCTTCCTTGACCGCGATATGCTTCAGATTGCGCGGGTTGGGCCTGTCGCCGTAAGAGGCGATGACGTCATTCAACTTCTCGCCGGCCATGACGCGGGCGGCGATCTTGGCAATCGGCGCGCCGATGGTCTTGGCGACGAACGGCACGGTGCGCGATGCGCGCGGATTGACCTCGAGAATGTAGACAACGCCGTCCTTGATGGCGAACTGCACGTTCATCAGCCCCTTGACGTTGAGGGCCAGCGCCATTGCGCGGGTCTGTTCCTCAAGCTCATCGAGAATGGCCGGGGACAGCGAGTGCGGCGGCAGCGCGCAGGCACTGTCGCCCGAGTGAATGCCGGCTTCCTCGATGTGCTCCATGATCCCTGCGATGAAGACATTCTCGCCATCGGAAAGGCAATCGACGTCGACTTCGGTTGCATTGGTCAGATAGCTGTCGAACAGAAGCGGATTCTTGCCGAGCATGGTGTTGATCTGCCCGGTCTTGTCGTTCGGATAGCGCTGCTTGATATCCTCGGTGACGAGCTCCGGCACGACTTCCAGCAGATAATGCGAAAGGCCGGCTTCGTTGTGGACGATTTCCATGGCGCGGCCGCCGAGAACGTAGGACGGGCGCACGACCAGCGGGTATCCGATCTCGCCGGCCACCAGACGGGCCTGTTCGACCGAATAGGCAATGCCGTTGTTCGGCTGGTTGAGGTCGAGCTTGATCAGCAGTTTCTGGAACCGGTCGCGGTCTTCGGCCAGGTCGATCATGTCGGGCGCGGTGCCAAGGATCGGGATACCGTTCTTTTCCAGCGCTTCGGCAAGCTTCAGCGGCGTCTGGCCGCCGAACTGGACGATCACGCCGGCAAGCGTGCCCTTTTCCTGTTCGGCGCGCATGATCTCGATCACGTCTTCGGCCGTCAGCGGCTCGAAATAGAGCCGGTCGGAGGTGTCATAGTCGGTCGAAACCGTTTCCGGGTTGCAGTTGACCATGATCGATTCGTATCCCGCATCCTTCAGCGCGAAGGCGGCGTGGCAGCAGCAATAGTCGAACTCGATGCCCTGGCCGATACGGTTCGGGCCGCCGCCGAGAATAACGACCTTCCTGGCGTCGGAAATACCGGCTTCGGAACGGGTGACGCCGTCAAACGGCATCTCGTAGGTCGAATACATGTAGGCGGTCGGCGAGGCGAACTCTGCCGCGCAGGTGTCGATGCGCTTGTAGACCGGGCGCACGCCGAGCTTGTTGCGAAGCTGGGCGACTTCCTTCGGGCGGCCATGGGTGAGGCTTGCCAGCCGCTGATCGGAAAAGCCCATCGCCTTCAGCATCCGCAGATTGTCGGCATCTTCCGGCAGGCCGTGCTCGCGCACGCGCTCTTCCATATCAACGATTGCCTTCAACTGCTCAAGGAACCATGGATCGATCTTGGAGTGCTCGTGAACCTCTTCCAGCGAAACGCCAAGACGCATTGCCTGTGCAACCATGCGCAGCCGGTCCGGCGTGCCGGTGCCGATCGCGGCGCGGATGGCATTGCTCGGTTCGCCGTTTTCGATGCCCGGAATTTCGATTTCATCGAGGCCGGTGAGGCCGCGCTCAAGACCGCGCAAGGCCTTTTGCAGCGATTCGGGGAAGGTGCGGCCAATGGCCATCACTTCGCCGACGGATTTCATCGCCGTTGTCAGCGTGTTTTCCGCACCCGGGAATTTTTCAAAGGCAAAGCGCGGGATCTTGGTGACGACGTAGTCGATCGACGGTTCGAACGAGGCAGGGGTCGCACCGCCGGTAATGTCGTTTTCCAGCTCATCGAGCGTGTAGCCGATGGCGAGCTTGGCTGCGACCTTGGCAATCGGGAAGCCGGTGGCCTTCGAAGCCAGAGCGGAGGAGCGCGATACGCGCGGGTTCATCTCGATCACGACGAGGCGGCCGTCTGCCGGATTGACGGCGAACTGGACGTTCGATCCGCCGGTTTCAACGCCGATTTCGCGCAGCACCGCCAGCGAGGCGTTGCGCATCATCTGGTATTCCTTGTCGGTCAGCGTCAGCGCCGGGGCAACGGTGATCGAATCGCCGGTATGCACGCCCATCGGATCGATATTTTCGATCGAGCAGATGATGATGCAGTTGTCCGCCTTGTCGCGGACCACTTCCATCTCGTATTCCTTCCAGCCGAGCACCGATTCCTCGATCAGCACTTCGGTGGTCGGCGAGGCATCGAGGCCGCGCTCGACGATGTCGAAGAATTCCGAACGGTTGAAGGCAATGCCGCCGCCGGTGCCGCCAAGGGTAAAGGACGGACGGATGATCGCGGGCAGGCCGACATGGTCGAGCGCCTGCACGGCAATCGCCATGGCATGCGACATGTAGCGCTGCTTGCGGTCGGTATTGCCGAGGTTCCACTGGTTTTCGAGATCGTCCAGCGCCTTGTCGAGCGCATCGCCGGTGAGTGTCTTCTTCAGTTCGGCGCGCTTGGCTTCGTGTTCCTGGCGGTGCTGGTCCTTGATTTCGGTAGCGTTCGCCAGCATGGAGCGCGGCGTTTCCAGCCCGATCTTGGCCATCGCCTCGCGGAACAGCGCGCGATCTTCCGCCTTGTCGATGGCTTCCGGCTTGGCGCCGATCATCTCGACATTATAGCGTTCCAGCACGCCCATGCGGCGCAGGGACAGCGCGGTGTTGAGCGCGGTCTGGCCGCCCATGGTCGGCAGCAGCGCATCCGGGCGCTCCTTGGCGATGATCTTTGCGACCACTTCCGGCGTGATCGGCTCGACATAGGTGGCGTCGGCAAGCTCCGGGTCGGTCATGATGGTGGCCGGGTTGGAGTTGACCAGAATGACCCGGTAGCCTTCCTCTTTCAGCGCCTTGCAGGCTTGCGCGCCGGAATAGTCGAATTCGCAGGCCTGGCCGATGACAATCGGCCCCGCGCCGATGATGAGGATGGACTTGAGGTCTTGGCGCTTTGGCATGGTCGTGATCCGTCGGTTCTTGCTGTTACCTGCGTCAAAAACCGGCACGGAAAACCGGGCCGGGCGCTGGCTATGCTCATTTGGGCTAGGTGGGCCTTATAGGCAAAATGTAGTGCGAACGGAACCCCGAAAATGCTCCGCAAGGATGCAGCGTGACATCAGGCGGCCGCGCCGCCGGAAAAAAGGCTGCTTTCGCGGATTTTGAGTTCAAAACCGAGGTCACAGCATGCGCTTTCCACAGGCTGGCCGCGTACGAGGCGGAGCAGGGTGACGGCTCCGTGCCGTCCGATTTCGTCAAGCGGCGTTTTCACCGATGTCAGCCGCGGCGCCATATGGGCGCTGAGCGGAAGGTCGTTGAAGCCGACGATGGAGAAGCGTTCCGGGATGTCGATCTGGAGGCGGCTGGCTTCCATGAGTGCCCCCCAGGCCAGGTCGTCATTGCAGAAGAACAGGCCATCGCGGTCCGGGTATTCGCCGAGAATGCTGCGGAACTGATCGGCTCCAAGGCCGGGTGAAGACGGGATCGGGGCCCTCAACTCGATGGCAGGCTCCAGACCATGCCGTGCAATTTCCCTTTGAAACCCCTGGCCTCGATATTTGGCGCGCGGGTCGAGCTGGGCAGCGATATAGGCGAGTTTCCGGCGGCCGGTTGCAATCAGGTGGCGGGCGACCGCTGCGCCTGCCTCTTCCTGAGAAAAGCCGATGCTGATGGTGCCCGGAGTTTCCAGCAGATCCATCATGTAGACACAGGGCAGGCCGCTGTCCTTGAGCATTTTCGTGGCTGCCGCGCTTTGCTCGTTGCCGGTCAGCAGCACGCCGCTCGGGCGATAGACAAGATAATCGCGAATGAGCTTTTCTTCCTGGCGGGCATCGTAATGATAGTTGCCGAGGAAGATCTCATAGTCTTCCGCGCGCAGGGCTTTCTGTATCTCCTCATACATGCCGATGAAGAGCTGATTGGAAAGCGCCGGTATCAGAACCAGAATGGACCGGCTTCTCTTCGACGCAAGTGCACGTGCTGCAGGGTCGGGTATGTAGCCGACGGCCTTTGCCGCCTGTTTGACGGCTTCGGCAAGTTCCGGTCCCACGGTTTTGACGCCGCGCATCGCGCGCGATGCGGTGATTTCGGAAACACCGGCGCGTTTGGCGACATCGGCCAGCGTCGGTCTTCCCGATGCGCGATTTTTTTTTGGTTTCATCTCCGATTACGCCTCTTGCAACCGAAAGCGGAAAACTTTATGAGTAACGTCCATCAGGCCGTCTTCAGGCCTGAATAGACGAAGCGCGGGAATATGTCCAATAAGCTTCGTTTTTTTTAATATAAATGAGACAGCGCTGTCTGTCTCTATGGCGCGGGAGGTTAGATTGGGAAAGATTCCAGCCATAGTCGTCATGGGAGTTTCAGGATGTGGCAAGTCCAGTGTCGGGCAGGCCATTGCTGATGAAATCCATGGGGAACTGATTGAGGGAGATGCCTATCATCCCCCCGAAAATATCCGCAAGATGAGTGAAGGGCACCCGCTTGACGATTCCGATCGTCAGGGATGGCTTGAGCGCCTGGCGGATCTGCTTGCCGAAGGTGTCGCCGGCGAAAAAGTGCCTGTTCTGGCCTGTAGCGCGCTGAAGAAATCCTATCGAGACATACTGCGGTCCAAGGTGTCCGGCGTTGCCTTCGTGTTTCTGGATTTGCCGCATGATGTCGCCAAGGATCGGGTTGCCAACAGGCCTGGTCATTTCATGCCTGCCAGTCTCATCGACAGCCAGTTCGATACGCTCGAGCGTCCCGACGCAGAAACGGGTGTCTTCGTGGCCGACGCAACACTGCCGATCAGCACCATCGCGGAGAATGCCGTTTCATGGTGGATGACCAGTGGTTCCGATAACGAAAAAGATGGAGAAGGCCGGTGAATTTCCGGCCTGATCTTCTGTCGCTGTTCGGTGATTTTTTTGTATTGGAACGGGGTAGCGCTGTCTCAAGTTACAGTGCGCAGGGCAGTGGAAACTCGGTTGCACACACAGGCAACCCGTTCCTCCGGGACTTTTCGAGGAGTGTAAAATGTTCGGACTTTCAACGCAGACCTATCTGCTGATTGATGCCGCGGTCGCTATTGTCGGCCTTGTCATCCTGATTACCAACTTCAAGTTTCATCCTTTCGTCGCTCTCATCATCGCTTCGCTGTTTCTCGGTCTCACCTCCGGCATGGCCGTCGGCGAGGTTGTCGGGGACTTCGAAACAGGTTTTGGTGGCGTTCTCGGTTTCGTCGGCATCGTGCTCGGGCTCGGGACCATGCTCGGCAAGCTGATGGCCGAATCAGGCGGGGCGGACCAGATCGCCCAGACCCTGATCAGGGCGTTCGGCCGCGAAAGAGTGCACTGGGCCATGGTGGTTGCCGCTTTTCTTGTCGGCATCCCGCTGTTCTTCGAGATCGGTTTCGTGTTGCTGATCCCGCTCGTCTACATCGTGGCGCGGCGTTCGGGCGTTTCGATCGTCAAGGTCGGCATTCCGCTTCTGGCCGGTCTGTCCACCGTGCACGGGCTTGTCCCCCCGCATCCGGGACCGCTGGCGGCCATCGGCATTTTTGATGCTGATATCGGCAAGACCATCTTCTACGGTCTGATTGTCGGTATTCCGACCGCAATCATTGCCGGTCCGCTCTTCGGCTCGTTCATCTCTCGCTACGTGCCGGGTGAGGCATCGCCTGATCTGGAGGCGCAGTTTGTTCGTGATATCGACCCCGAAAACCTGCCGAGTTTTTCAGTCACGCTCGTGACCGTGCTTCTGCCGGTCGTGCTGATGCTGATGAAGGCGCTGGCCGATGTCGCCTTGCCGGAAACAAGCGTGCTCTATGTCTGGATGGACTTCATCGGTAACCCGGTCACTGCGCTGCTTCTGGCCCTGTTGCTCGGCACCTACACATTTGGCTACGCCCGTGGGTTCGACCATCAGAAGGTTCTGGACCTGCTGGCGGACAGCCTTCTGCCTGTTGCCTCCATCCTGCTCATCGTTGGTGCCGGTGGCGGCTTCAAGCAGATGCTGATTTCGAGCGGCGTCGGTGATGTCATCGGTAATCTTGCGGTTCAGGCTCAGATCAATCCGATCCTGCTGGCCTGGCTGGTTGCCGCCGTTGTGCGTGTTGCCACCGGTTCGGCAACCGTTGCGACGATCACGGGTGCGGGCATTGTTGCTCCTGTCGTCACCCTTATCCCCGGCGTCAATCGTGAACTGCTGGTGCTTGCCGTCGGTGCGGGCTCGGTCGTTCTGTCGCACGTCAATGATGCGGGCTTCTGGCTGGTCAAGCAGTATTTCAACATGAGTGTCGGCGAAACCTTCAAGACATGGACGGCAATGGAAACCATCCTGTCGGTTACGGCACTTGTCTTTGTCATGCTGTTGTCGCTCGCCGTCTAGGGCACTAACGCATACGCTGTCAGATGACGCCCGGGTTCGCGCCCGGGCGTTTTCGTTTCATGGACACGCCAGGATCTCTGGAGCGAGTTGTTTTGAGAAATCGCAGAAAAAAGTGAACTATTCGGCGCTTCGGTGCGTTATCAGGGCAAACAGAGGAGTTAACAATGTATGAATTCCTGCCTCTCATTGCTTTTCAGAGTGTTTTCGTGGCTGCCGGCCTGACTATTCTTTACCGCATCATCGGCGGCCGGATTTCGCCTGTGCCGGATCAGGTCCGTGAGCGTTCGCATCGGGGCTGATTGAACTCTCCGGCCTTGGCATATGCGTCGTCAGTCGAAAGTGTGCGGTTCGTCGCGTGTGGCTGTCAGCCGTGTCGCCTCGCCATCGCCGAGAATGGCGCGGCTATAGGAAAACGTTCCTGCGTTCATCACCTCGTCGGCTGCGGCTTTCAGGCCGGCAAGAGCCGCCCGCGCGAAGGAGCCGCCGACGCTGATGCGTTTGACGCCCGCATGCGACAGATCTGCGACGGAAAACAATGGGCCCTGGAGGCCCATGACCACGTTGACCGGTCGCGAAACGGAACTGCAGACAGTCCTGATCGCCTGAAGGTTGGGTAGTCCCGGCGCGTAAAGCACATCTGCGCCGGCTTCTTCGAAAGCCTGCAGCCTCCTGATTGTGTCGGCAAGATCGGGGCGGCCCCACAGAAAATTTTCACAACGCGCTGTCAGAAGAAAGGGAGCCTTGCCCGCAGCTTCCGCTGCCGCTCTGACGCGGTCGACCGCAGCGTCAAAGGCATAGATCGGGTCCTCGGCATCGCCTGATGCGTCTTCGATCGAACCTCCGACAAGCCCTGTTTCAGCAGCCCGCCTTACCGTCTCCGCACAGTCCTCCGGCGAGGCGCCGAAGCCGTTTTCCAGATCGGCCGATATCGGCAGATCGGTGGCCGCGACAATGGCGCTGGCGTTGGCTAGAACCTCGCCCCGTGTCAGTGCGGCGGCGGAATTGCGTTT
This sequence comes from uncultured Martelella sp., assembly GCF_963677965.2. Taxonomy (NCBI): domain Bacteria; kingdom Pseudomonadati; phylum Pseudomonadota; class Alphaproteobacteria; order Hyphomicrobiales; family Aurantimonadaceae; genus Martelella; species uncultured Martelella sp. Next base: position 357,628 of record NZ_CAXXFM010000001.1, on the reverse strand, counting down.
GCCGATGGAAAAGGCAAGGCCGGCGCTGGTGGTCGCCAGTGCCTTGAAGCCCAGATTGGCCAGCAGTCTTGCGCTTCCTGCGTCCCATGGGTTCGGTATCACGAATGCGCCGTCTGCTTCATGCAAGGCTTTGAATGCCGCATATTTCACCTGTTGGCTGACCATGCACGTTACCTTTTTATAAGAACATAAAGAGAACAAATATTAAATATTCCGCGGACCGGGAAGTCCGTCGGGGTGTTCTCCACAGGAATGAACAAAGACGCGGCTGACGCGTTGCCTGAACAACACGGAGAACAGAATGGATTTCGAAAACCTGTCGCTCGTCTGGCTGATGGCGATCTTTGCCGGTGCCGGTCTGGTGATCCTCGCATGTGGTGTCAGGATTACCGATGTTGCCGACCGCATCGCCGATCGCACGGGGCTTGGCGAGGCGCTGATCGGTGGCCTGCTACTTGGCGCTGCAACCTCGCTGTCCGGCACGGTGGTTTCGATTACCACCGCGTTCGAAGGGCGCGCTTCGCTCAGCTTTTCCAATGCCGTCGGCGGTATTGCCGCGCAGACGGCATTTCTGGCGCTGGCCGATATCATCTATCGCCGCGTCAATCTGGAGCATGCGGCGGCCGATCTCTCCAATCTGTTTCAGGGCGCGCTTCTGGTGCTGCTGCTTTCAATCCCGCTGATCGCCTATGTCGCGCCGGATGTTTCGGTTCTGGCGGTCAGCCCGTTTTCCATCATTCTGTTTGCAATCTATATTGCCGGCGTCGTGGCATCCAAACGGGTGCGCGATGACCCGATGTGGCGGCCGGTCGGCACCCGTGAGACCCGGACCGACACGCCGGATGAAGATCAGCAGACGGCCCGTGGCAATGTCACGATCTTTGCGGTGTTTGCCACGCTGATGCTGCTGATGGGGCTTGCGGGCTACGCCATTTCGGGCGTGGCTGGCGTGATGACCGACCGCTACGGGCTTTCCGCCTCGCTGGTTGGTGCGCTGATGACGGCGGTGGTGACATCGTTGCCGGAGCTTGTGACCACGCTGGCCGCTGTCCGGCGCGGGGCGCTGCAGCTTGCCGTCGGCGGTATTATCGGCGGCAACACATTCGATACCCTGTTCCTGACGCTCTCCGATATCGCCTATCGTGACGGCTCGCTCTATCATGCGATCACCAGGGATGACCTGATCTGGCTTTCGGTTGGTCTGTCGGCCACCGCCATCCTGCTGCTCGGTCTGATCGTGCGCCAGAAGGCCGGTCCGGGACGGATCGGTTTTGAAAGTGCGGGCATTCTGCTGCTCTATGCCGGCGCTGTTGCCATAACGGCTTCTTGAAAACGAACGGGCTTGTCTGCCGCGTCAAACCGGTTATCGTTCAAAACGAACCGAATGGTTCGATCTAAAGCGGGGTTATCCATGTTGCTGGTCCATTATCTTGAAGATTCGCGTGCCCATCGCATTGTCTGGCTGCTGGAAGAGCTGGGCGTTGAATATGAAGTCAAATCCTACAAGCGGGCCGCCGACATGAGTGCGCCAGAAAGCCTCAAGGAACTGCATCCGCTTGGCAAATCACCGGTGATCGAGGATGACGGCGTCATCATTGCCGAAAGCGCGGCCATCGTTGAATATCTGATCGACAAATATGGTGTCGACAGCGGTTTGCGGCCTGCGCCGGGAACCGATGCGGCGCTGCGCTATCGCTACTGGCTGCATTATTCGGAAGGTTCGGCCATGCCGATCCTGGTGATGAAGCTCGTCTTCCAGAAAATCCCGGAACAGGGGCCGAAGCTTTTGCGTCCGCTGCTGAACGCGATCTCCAAAGGCGTGATGGGCAGGCTCACCGATCCGCAGTTGAAGACCCATGGCGCCTTCTGGGAGGAAGAACTGCAGCGCGACGGCTGGTTTGCAGGCCCGGATTTTACCGCCGCCGACATCATGATGAGCTTTCCCGTGGAAGTGGGCATGGAACGTATCCCCTTCGACCAGCGCCCGCAGGCATTGCTTGACTATCTGATCGCGATCCATGCCCGCCCGGCCTATCGTCAGGCATTGCAGCGCGGCGGGGCTTATCGCTACGGCGGCAATCCGATTTCGTGACCCTGAAGCCCGCAAGGGCGCCCTATTTGTACATCCCGTCGCGCAGATTGATGCCATGCTCGATGTAGACGCGGAGCGCACAGAGCATTTGTTCCCAGCCCGCGCAATTGATGTAGGACGCTTTCAGCCCGCCTTCGGTTTCGCGCCAGCCTTCCTCCGTGATGGTCACCAGCGTGCGGGCATTGTCGTCGATCGGCGAAAAGGTCATCGTCACCGTGGTGTCATAGCCCGCGTCCTTGCCGTTTTCGCTCGCTTCCCAGTTCAGCACGATCTTCCGGTTTTCCTCGACCTCGCGCACGCGGACCGGACATGCGCCGGGAAAGTCATGGAAGCTCCAGATCACGGTCGCGCCCGGCGCAATCCGCTCCGACGCGCCGCCGGTGGTGAAATAGCCTGACAGTTTTTTCGGATCGACGACGGCATCGAAGACCTCCTCGACCGGCTTTGAGACATGGGTCGATACCCTGAATTTGAGTTCCATGGCATTTCCTCCTTGCTGTGCGATCAATCATGTTATAAAAATACAACATGTCAAGCAGAAGCAAAGATGATCTTGTTTTCAAAGCGCTTTCCGCTCCGTTGCGGCGTGAGATCCTGGACCTTTTGAAAGATGATCCGAAAACGACGGGAGCCGTGTGTGCGGCCTTTCCCGCTTTTGACCGCTGCACGGTGATGCAGCATCTGGGCGTGCTGACGGATGCCGATCTGGTGATCGTCCAACGCGAGGGCAGGGAACGCTGGAACCATCTTAATCCCCTGCCGATCAAGGCGATCCATGATCGCTGGATCGGTGATTACGCCGCCCTGGCGGTCGAGAAGCTGGCGCGGCTGAAGCATGATCTGGAAATGCCGGGCGATGAGCCAGCCCCGGATGCCGGCCAGGACAAGGGTGGTCACGGACGTTAAAAGCGGCTAATGAGGCTTGCCGCCCGGGCCCCGCCATTGTCTGGCCCCGGCGTGTCAGCCTCTGGTGAAATCATGTCTGTCACAATGCCTCCTGCAGCCGCAGCCGGTCATTCGTGGTTGTCCCATTTCCGGGAAACCTTCGCTCTTGGAATTCCGCTCATCGGTGCCCAGCTTGCCCAGCAGGGCATCAATGCCACCGATATCTTCATTCTCGGTCAGTTGAGCGCGGTCGATCTGGCCGCCACGGTTCTGGCGACGCAGTATTTTTTTACGATCTTCATCTTCGGCGCCGGCCTTTCAATCGCCGTCATCCCGATGGTGGCGCAGGCCTATAGCCGCGGCGACGAAGTGGCGGTCAGGCGCTCCATGCGCATGGGCATGTGGGCGTCGATCCTGTTTGCCGTGATCATGATGCCGCTGTTCCTGTGGTCGCGGCCGATCCTGCTGGCCATGGGGCAGGAGGCGGATGTCGCGCAGAAGGCCGCGCAGTATCTGCATATCGTCGGTTTTGCGCTGTTTCCGGCACTGCTGTTTTATGTGCTGCGCTCGTTGGTCAGCGCCACCGGGCGCGCCAGCATCGTGCTGTGGGTCACCGTGGCCATGCTGGTGCTCAATGCCGTGCTGGCCTATGCGCTGGTACTCGGCCATTTCGGTTTGCCGCAATTCGGCATTCGCGGCGCGGCGGTCGCTGCCTTTCTGGTTCAGCTTTTCGGATTTCTGTTTCTCGCCGTCTATATCGAGCGCGATCCGGAGCTGAGACGCTACGAATTGTTCGTGCGCTTCTGGAAACCGGACTGGCCGGCCTTTGGCGAGGTCGTGATGCTTGGCCTGCCGATCGGCATCGGCGTGCTGGCTGAAGTCTCGATGTTCACCGCTTCCTCTGTGCTGATGGGCCAGTTCGGCGCTGTGCCGCTGGCCGCCCATGGCATCGCCATTCAACTGTCCTCGATCACTTTCATGGTGCCGCTCGGCCTGTCGCAGGCCGGCACGGTACGCGTCGGTCTGTTTCACGGTGCCGGCGACCGGGCCAATGTCATCCGTGCCTCGGTGACGGTTTTGGTGGTGGCGATCGGCTTTGCCGCGGCCAGCGGGCTGGCCTTTGCGCTGGCGCCGCAGGCCCTGTCATCGCTGTTCATCGATGTCACGCTGCCGGAGGCCGGGGCGGTGATTGCCTATGCCGCGCCGCTGATCATCATTGCCGCCCTGTTCCAGCTGCTCGACAGCGCCCAGGCGATCATGAACGGGTTGCTGCGCGGGCTGAAGGATACGCGCATTCCCATGGTGCTGGTGCTGTTGGCCTATTGGGGGCTGGGCTTGCCTCTGGCCTGGCTGCTTGGCTTTGTCTTCTCTCTGGAAGGCATCGGCATCTGGATCGGCTTCCTCTGCGGTCTGGGGGCCGCTGCGATCATGCTCAGCATCCGCTACTGGAAAATGCTGCAAAAGAAGAAAGGCTGAAAAGCTTTAGCCTTTCGTTTCGGTCTGCGAGAGAGCATTCTGCCGGAGATGGGCCCATCGGGGCTGCGTCTTCAGGCAAGGGGAGGGGGTATGCGCAACGATATCATCTTCGGGGCGGTTCTGCCTTGGTTGACCTATCTTCTGGCCAGGCACTACGACTATTCCACGGTGCACGCGCTGGCGCTCGGCTCGGTGTTTCCGATCGGGGTGATCGTGGTCGCCTATGTCAGGAGCAACCGGCTGGCGGCGATCGGCGTCATCACGCTGGCGGCAACGCTTGCCGCGCTGGCGGGCAGTCTGTATTTCGACAGCCCCTATCTGGCGCTGTTGAAGACCTCGCTGATCACCGGGTTCATCGGTCTGGTGTTTGCCGCTTCGCTGCTGATGCCGCGCCCGCTGGTTTTTCACTTTGCGAGCGAAGGCGATGCGGAGGAGCGCAAACGCCTGAACCGGCTTTATGCGGCTTCTGGGGATTATCGCGCCCTGATGCGCCGGATGACACTGGCCTGGGCGGTGGTTCTGATTGCCGAGGCCGCCGTCAGGGCCGCGATCATTCCGCTGATGCCGGTCAGCGTGTTTCTTGTGGTTTCGGAAGTGATGTGGATTGCGGTCTTCGCGTTGATGATGACCTGGAGCTGGCGCTACGGCGCGGCCAAGGGCAATGCGATTGCAGAGGCTGAAGCAGCGCGCGAGCGGCACAGCTATTCTCGCCATCCACGCAAAAAGGGGCCGCATCGCGCAGCCCCTTGATGGCATTTTTCTATAAAACTGCGTTCAGGCGCGCTCTTCCAGCAGCGCCTCGCCCTTGTTCTCGCGCACCAGATTGATGAAGCGGCGGAACAGGTAGTGGCTGTCCTGCGGGCCGGGGGAGGCCTCGGGGTGATGCTGGACGGAAAATACCGGCTTGCCTGCAAGCGAAATGCCGCAATTGGAACCGTCGAACAGCGAAACATGGGTTTCGCTGACACCCTCCGGCAGTGAAGCCGAATCAACCGCAAAGCCGTGGTTCATCGAAACGATCTCGACCTTGCCGGTGGTAAAATCCTTCACCGGATGATTGGCGCCGTGATGGCCCTGATGCATCTTGACGGTCTTGCCGCCAAGCGCCAGCGCCAGCATCTGGTGACCGAGGCAGATGCCGAAGACCGGCAGGCCGCTGTCGATCAGCGCGCGAATCACCGGTACGGCATATTCGCCGGTCGCTGCCGGGTCACCCGGGCCGTTGGAGAGAAACACGCCGTCGGGCGACAGCGCCAGAATATCTTCCGCAGATGTCTTCGCCGGAACGACGGTGACCTTGCAGGAAAGGCCGGCAAACAGCCGCAGAATGTTGCGCTTCACGCCGTAATCGACGCAGACGATGTGGTATTTGGCATCCGCCTCGTCGAGCGCGCCATAACCTTCGTTCCAGACCCAGGGTGTCTCGTTCCATCTGGAAGACTGGCCGGAGGTGGCGACAACGGCAAGGTCGAGCCCTTCGAGGCCGCCCCAGGCCTTGGCCTCAGCCTTCAGCGCATCAAGGTCGAAATTGCCGTCGGGGTCGTGGGCAATCACCGCGTTGGGGGCGCCATGCTCGCGGATCCAGGCGGTCAGCGCGCGGGTGTCGATGCCGGAAAGGCCGATGATGCCGCGGGCTTTCAGCCATGCATCGAGATGGCCGGCCGAACGATAGTTCGACGGCTGGGTGATGTCGGCCCTGAAGATCGTGCCCACGGCGCCGCGGCGCGCGGCCGGCGTCAGGTCTTCGATATCCTCATCATTGGCGCCGATATTGCCGATATGCGGGAAAGTGAAGGTCACGATCTGTCCGAGATAGGACGGATCGGTGAGAATTTCCTGATAGCCGGTGAGCGCGGTGTTGAAGCAGACTTCGGCCTGCACATGGCCCGTGGCACCGATACCCTTGCCGAAAATCGTCGTGCCGTCGGCCAGCACCAGAACGGCCGTCGGCTTTTCCTTGATCCATGCGGAGGAGGTCGTCATCATAATCCTTATCGTGTTCCTCGACGGTGTGAAGCCGATTGAACAAGGCCTGCATTGCACTATATATTGCCCGCACGAACGGGTTCACTCTTTCGGACCGGTCTTTACCGGATGACAGAGACAAGGGCAGACCTTATTTTGATGCGGTCGCGGGAAAATAGTCAAACGCTGCTTGCGGGTCAATTGCTCTCGGTGCAGACTTGTGGCATCTGGTCAAATTATATGACGAACCCGTTTTTTAATTTGATTGCAGCCCACGATTTCGGTAAACGCCGCCGCTTGTCGGCATGTGTCGGCAGTGGTTTTTAAAACTGGCGTTGCCAGGAGTAGCTTCATGTTGCGCGATCAACTCGCCCTTGCACTCAAGGAAAGCTCGAAAGCGGATGAGCCTGTCCGCTTTTGCACGCTGCGGCTGGTTCATGCCGCCATCAAGGATCGTGATCTTGCCCACCGTGCGAGCGGGAAAGACCCCGTCAGTGACGATGATATCGGCCAGATCCTGTTGAAAATGCTCAAGCAGCGCAAGGAATCCTCCCGTCTCTACGAGGAGAAGGGCCGTCACGACCTTGCCGCCCAGGAGCGTCAGGAAATGGCGGTGATCCGGGAATTTCTGCCTGCCCAGCTGCCCGAGGAAAAGATTCGCGAGGTCTGCGCCTCCGTCGTTGAGGAGACCGGCGCGCAGGGTCTGCGCGATATGGGCAAGTGCATCGAGACGCTGAAGGACCGCTATTCCGGCCAGATGGATTTTTCCAAGGCCTCCGGCGTCGTCAAGGAAATGCTGAAATAACAACCCTGCGCCAAGGCTGTGGATAACTCCGTGGATATGGGGGATAATCTGTGCCGATGGCGCTGGATGATTGCGGGAGGCCGTAAGGTGAGCTTCCCGCCGGCCGGCTGCTTCGCCCGGCACAAACGAGGGCTTTATGCGCTTTCCGTCGTCATTTCTGGATGAAATTCGTGACCGTGTGCCGATTTCGGCTGTTATCGGCCAGCGGGTGACGTGGGACCGCAAGAAGACCAATGTGACGCGCGCCGACTACTGGGCCTGCTGCCCGTTCCACGGCGAAAAATCCCCGAGCTTTCACTGCGAGGACCGCAAGGGCCGCTATCATTGCTTCGGCTGCGGGGTGTCCGGCGATCATTTCCGCTTTCTCACCGATCTCGACGGCATGAGCTTTCCCGAGGCGGTGCAACGGATTGCAGACATGGCCGGTGTTCCGATGCCGGCAATGGACCCGCAGGCCGAAAAGCGCGAGGAAAAGCGCCGCACGCTGATCGATGTGATGGAACTGGCGGCAGGCTTCTTTCAGGACCGGTTGCAGACAAGCGAGGGGGCGAAGGCCAGAGCGTATTTGCGCGAAAGAGGTCTTTCCGCCCGCACCATCGATACGTTCAGGCTTGGCTACGCGCCGGAAAGCCGCAACGCGCTGAAGGAATTTCTGGCCTCCAAAGGCGTGGAGAAGCAGGAGATCGAGGCTTGCGGCCTCGTTGTCCATGGCCCCGATATCGCGGTCTCCTACGATCGTTTCCGCGACCGGATCATGTTTCCGATCCTGTCATCGCGCGAAAAGGTGATTGCGTTCGGCGGCCGCGCCATGCGCCCCGATGCGCTGGCCAAATATCTGAATTCCAACGAGACCGAGCTGTTTCACAAGGGCAATGTGCTGTTCAATTTCGCCCGTGCCCGCCGTGCGCTGTCGGGGGCGGATGGCGCCGGCACGGTGATTGCCGTTGAAGGCTATATGGACGTCATCGCGCTTAGCCAGGCCGGTGTCGAAAACGCAGTGGCTCCGCTCGGTACGGCGCTGACGGAAAACCAGCTTCAGCTTCTCTGGCGCATGACCAGCGAACCGGTGCTGTGTTTTGACGGCGACAGCGCGGGCCAGCGCGCCGCCGAACGCGCGGCCGGTGTTGCGCTGCCGCTTTTGAAGCCGGGGCATTCCCTGAAATTTGCCTATCTGCCGGAGGGCAAGGACCCTGACGACCTGGTGCGCGAGGGCGGGCGGCAAGCTTTTGACCAGATCCTGCGGCAGGCAAGGCCGCTTGCCGATACGGTGTTCGAGCGCGAGGTCGGCAATGACGACAACGCAACGCCCGAACGGCGGGCGGCGATCGAGGCCAGGATCAACACGCTGGTGCAGACCATCGGGGACGAGAATGTGCGCCGGCATTATCAGCAGGACTTCCGCAACCGCCTGTTTCAGCGTTTTCGTGGTGGTGGTTCGCGCGGCGGCGGCAATTTCAGGCCGAAACAGGGGCAGGGCAGAGGCTATGGCGCACAGCAGACCGGTGGCTTTTCCGCCTCCGAACGGCTTTCGCGCTCGCCGCTTGCAAGCTTCCGTCCGGTGGGCGCTTCGCTGTCGTTTCGCGAATGTCAGCTGGTGTTCTGCCTTCTGACCCACCCCGAACTTGCGCGGGAAGACTTTGACAGCATTGCCTCGCTTTCCTTCGACGCTGCGGAAATGCGGGCGCTGTGGCCGGTTTTTCTGGCCGAGGCATCGCGCCCTGACGCCGGCCGGGAGCGCATTCGCCAAAAGCTCGAGGATGCGGGCTTCGGGCCGCTGGTTCAGCAGTTGCAGAGCCATGTCAGCCGCAATGTCAGCTGGATTGCCGGGCCGGATACCGCCCTTGAGGATGTGCGCGAGGTCTATCGCCAGGCGCTTTCGCTCCACAACCGCGCCCGCTCGCTTGCCCGCCAGAAGGGCGATCTTGAGCGCGAGATTGGCGAGGCGACGGAGGAGGGCAATCTGGAGCTTCTCGAGGAACTGATGCCGGCGCTGGTTTCGGTGCAGAATGAAATCAACCGAATTGATAATCAGGAGGCCGAAATCGACGGTTTCGGGCTGATGTCGGGGCGTGCCGGGCGGTCCGGCGCTGCGGGATAAGGATATCCGGACGGTAAACCTTGCAGGATTCGGATTGATGTGGGGGACCGGTACTTGTATTTCTTTAACTTCGTTCTAAATGTACTCTCGCGGGTCGTCAGAAAGGCTGCATCGGTCCGGACATCGATAGAAGCGTCACACGGGTGGCTTTTGAAGCGATTTTAGGATATGAAATCGCGCGATCCTCGAATTGGCGCTTGACGGATGGCGAAAATCTGGGAATCACCAGTTTGAATGGCACAACGCAGCGCAATTTCATGATCTGGACAGTGTTCACCCGGGGTGACAGGCTCCGCGGCGGTGAATTCTGTCCTGTTCATGGTTGAAGTTTTTAAAGCCGGCTGGAGCGGTCCCCATAAAGGGTCCTTAATCATTTGCCGGTATTGCCGCTGTGGAATTACGGCATAAGCGTCAGGGAAACAAAATCTATGGCAACAAAAGTCAAGGAAAACGAAGAAGCCGAAACCGAACGCGAAGGCGGAACCGACGGCCCTCTTCTGGACCTTTCCGATGATGCCGTCAAGAAGATGATCAAGGCCGCCAAGAAGCGCGGTTTTGTGACCATGGACGAGCTGAATTCCGTTCTGCCTTCCTCCGAAGTGACCTCCGAGCAGATCGAGGACACGATGGCGATGCTGTCCGATATGGGCATCAACGTGATCGAGGACGAGGAGGAGATGGAGCAGGACAACGACAGCGGTAACAGCTCCGGCGACGGCAGCGCGGCTGAAAGCGAAAGCACGGAAGTGGCGACTGCCACGGGTACCGCAGTTGCCGCCACCAAGAAGAAAGAGCCGACCGACCGGACGGATGATCCCGTGCGCATGTATCTGCGCGAGATGGGCTCCGTCGAGCTTCTGTCGCGCGAAGGCGAAATCGCCATTGCGAAACGCATCGAATCCGGCCGCGAGACGATGATCGCAGGGCTTTGCGAAAGCCCGCTGACCTTCCAGGCGCTGATCATCTGGCGTGATGAGCTGAACGAGGGCACCACGCTTCTGCGCGAGATCATCGATCTGGAAACCACCTATTCCGGTCCCGAGGCCAAGGCTGCACCGCAGTTCCAGAGCCCGGAAAAGATTGAGGCCGACCGCAAGAAGGCCGAGGAAAAGGAACAGGCGCGCAAGAAACGCTCCGACGACGTCACCGATGTCGGCGGCGAGGGCGTGCAGCCCGAAGAAGATGACGAGGAGGATGACGAATCCAACCTGTCGCTTGCCGCCATGGAGGCCGAGCTTCGCCCGCAGGTGATGGACACGCTCGACCTGATCGCCGAAACCTATGTGAAGCTGCGCAAATTGCAGGACCAGCAGGTGGAGGCCCGTCTTGCCGCCACCGGAACGCTGACCAATGCCCAGGAGCGCCGCTACAGGGAACTGAAGGACGGGCTGATCACGGCTGTGAAGTCGCTGTCGCTCAACCAGAACCGTATCGATCTTCTGGTCGAGCAGCTTTACGACATCAACAAGCGTCTCGTTGAAAACGAGGGCAAGCTGCTGCGCAAGGCGACCCATCGTGGCGTTGCGCGGGATGACTTCCTGCAGCACTATCACGGCGCAGAACTTGATCCGAACTGGATGAAGTCGATCGGCAATCTCTCCGGCAAGGGCTGGAAGGAGTTCGCCAGCCGTGACGGCGATGATATCCGGGCGCTGAGGTCCGAGATCCAGAGCCTTGCCACCGAAACCGGTATTTCGATTGCCGAGTTTCGTCGCATCGTTCACATGGTTAAGAAGGGCGAACGCGAGGCGCGCATCGCCAAGAAGGAGATGGTCGAGGCCAATCTGCGACTGGTGATCTCGATTGCCAAGAAATACACCAATCGCGGTCTGCAGTTCCTCGATCTCATTCAGGAAGGCAATATCGGCCTGATGAAGGCGGTCGACAAGTTCGAATACCGCCGCGGCTACAAGTTCTCGACCTATGCGACATGGTGGATCCGGCAGGCGATCACCCGTTCGATTGCCGACCAGGCCCGCACGATCCGCATTCCGGTGCACATGATCGAAACGATCAACAAGATCGTGCGCACCTCGCGCCAGATGCTGCATGAGATCGGCCGCGAGCCGACGCCGGAAGAGCTTTCCGAAAAGCTCTCCATGCCGCTTGAGAAGGTCCGCAAGGTGCTGAAGATCGCCAAGGAGCCGATTTCGCTCGAAACCCCTGTGGGCGACGAGGAAGATTCGCATCTGGGCGATTTCATCGAGGACAAGAACGCGCTTCTGCCGATCGATGCCGCCATTCAGGCGAACCTGCGTGAGACCACGACCCGTGTTCTCGCCTCGCTGACCCCGCGTGAGGAACGCGTGCTGCGCATGCGCTTCGGTATCGGCATGAACACCGACCACACGCTGGAAGAAGTCGGTCAGCAGTTCTCGGTGACCCGCGAACGTATCCGCCAGATCGAGGCCAAGGCGCTTCGCAAGCTGAAGCACCCGAGCCGCAGCCGCAAGCTGCGCTCGTTCCTGGACAGCTGATCACGCGTGAAAATACGAAATTCTATGGAAACCCGGTCGAAAGGCCGGGTTTCAGTTTGTTGACACCTCCGCAAGCAAACACGGTTTTGCCTCCTTCCCCGCCGTCATTCCGGCCTTGAGCCGGAATCTAGTAAGGGCCAGGTCCTTGCGCGCAAAGACTCTTTCTGAAAGCGCATAACAAGCGGCCCTGGATACCGGCTCAAGGCCGGTATGACGAATAAACGCGGGACGCGTTTTGTCAGCAGTCTGAACCCGGTCGAAAGGCCGGTTTTTTTATGTTCGGACTTGGTGGTGGCCGTAAGAAGGATCGCCATAGCGAGGAGGCACGGCAGCGGGACAATGTGGACAGGAGCCTGCTCGAGAAGCGCTGTGACAATCAGGCTGCTGGCGTTGCCCGTTTGCTTTCTTGGGGGCGAAGCAGCGCAGTCAGAAACAAAGGCTGACTGCGGTGTACTCAAGGGGCAGCGCTTCCAATCCGGCCAAAAGTCAGGGGCGGCATGTAAAAGCCCGCCGGCCGCAAGAGCCCGCCAGGCACAGCACAAAGACATAACCATGCCGCTTGAGGTCGAGACAGCGGCACACTGAAAAAACAGAACAAACCCAGGCGCGGCCGAAAGACGCGCCTGTAGCTGTTCACTGCGACCAGAAGGCTGCCGCCTTCGGTCCTATCCGGCTTCAAGGAAGGCCGGAGGGAACAGGGACTATTCCGTGACCTGCAGGTTGACCGCTTTCGGGCCTTTGCCACGGCGGTCGGGCTCGGTATCGTAGCTGACTTTCTGATTTTCCGTCAGCCCGGTCAGGCCCGAGGACTGCACGGCGGAGATATGGACGAAAATGTCCGCGCCGCCATTGTCCGGCTTGATAAAGCCGTAGCCCTTGTCAGTGTTGAAGAATTTCACGGTGCCAGTTTCGGCCATGCTTCAAGGTCCTTTTCTCACCGCCCCGCTTGCACAAATGGGCGGATATTCCAATGCTCGTTTGCCCTTGTGGGCAGCGCAGGCGTTTCTCGAATTGTTAAGGAAAGGTACCTTTATTACCGCGGCCTTCTGTCGCCTGGACACGTTTACAGGCCAAATCCTACAAGGGCCGCCCGGAAAATTAGCGTTTCCGACGCGCATCAGATTATATGGTCTTCCCGTGCTCGCAAAATGCCCGAACGCGATCAGAATGCGGTTTTTACACGACTTTGGCAAGCGAAACTTTGAGGCTTTGTGAAAAGTCGTGTCGATGCAGGGGCATGTCCTGTATTCATGCTGACTAACGGATACTGTGGCAAGAACATCGATCATGGATATACTGGCGCCACTATCCACCTGTTTTAGGCCGCCGGGGACACGATAGCGGCAGGCATTGGTGCGTTGTTTTGCAGGGGATTGGGCCAGGCCTAGCTTTTTGACCCGAAGCTGGTGTAGGAGCGTGGTGCCGGCGAAGCCTCCGGGTGAGAGCGCGCGCCGGCGGTGCGCAATGACATATGATGAAATTCCGGGAGATGCCCATGCGTCGACACATATCATTGAGGATTGCTGCACCCGCCTTGCTCGCGTTCGCATTGTCCAGCCTGCCTGCCGGCGCTTTTGAGTATCGTCAGGTCGGGGGATGGGCCGTCAGCTGCAACAACGCCTATGTCTGCACGATCTCGCTCAATCCGCAGGCGGCGCAGGACGAGGATGCGGCGCTGGCAGCCATTCAGTGGCACAGAACGGCCAATCCCTCCGCACCGCTTACGCTTAGCCTGCCGTCACCGCCCGGCTTCTTCCAGAGAGGCGATGACGACGGGCAGTTCACGATCAGCGTTGACGGAGAGGAAGCCTTCGCGGTCGGTGTCGACGATCTGATCAGGGACGAGGCTGTCGGCACGTTCGGCGTCAACAATCCCGATGCGCTCCCGCAACTGTTTGCGAAGATGGCGCATGGTCAATCGGCAACGATTGCCTATAGCGGCGATCTGGGAGCGTTTTCGACGACGATTGCGCTGGATGGGCTTCTTGACAGTGCGCGCTTCGTCGATGACCTGCAGGGGCGCAAGGACCGGACGGACGCCCTGGCCGACAAGGGCGACATTGCGCCGCCCGAGGATATTCGGGTGTGGTCGATCAATAGCTACGCGCAATTGCCGGAATCGATCCTGCGCAATCTGTCTGACGCGGAAAGTGCCTGTTACACCGACGAGGCGCATCTCGATCAGGCCGATGCCTTTGCCTTTGCGACCGGGGCCAGCACGATTATGCTTCTGCCCTGCGGCCCGTCGGGGGCCTATAATCAGCCCTACCAGCTCTATGTCGGCAAGGATGAGGAATTTCGTCGCGCCGAATTCCCGAATGTCAGCGAGGCCGGCATCACGGTTCTCGATACGGTCTACAACGTCAATTTCGATCTGGAAAACCGCAAGCTTTCATCCGTCTATCTCGGACGCGGTCTTGGCGATTGCGGGCTGGCGCACTACTGGAGCCTTGACGCAAAGGCGACCGGCAACCCGCTGGTGCTGACCCATGAGCGCGCCAAGAGCGCGTGTGACGGCAATGATGTCGGTGCCGCCAAGTGGCCGGTGACATGGCGCTCGGATATCGGGGGCGACGCTGATGAAGCCGACACAACGGCGGACAAATAGGCTCAGTTCCTGAAGAACTCTAAGGCCGATATATTCGCAGCAAGCGTCCGTCGGGCTCGTCGGTGGTTACAAGAACGGCCCCGTCCGGCGCAATCTTGACGTCGCGCAGCCGGCCGAATTCGCCGGCAAAGAGGCGGTTTTCCGCCGTCGGCATGCCGTTTTCGTCCACCGCGATATGCGCGAGAAGCTGGTCCTTCAGCGCGGTGACGAGAAAGTCGCCGTCCCATTCGGGAAACATCTTGCCGCGATAGACGGCAATGGCGCCGGGTGCGATCGACGGGTCCCAGTAATAAAGCGGCTGCTCCAGCCCTTCGGCATGGGTGCCCTGACCGATCTTTGCGCCGGAATAGTGCACGCCATAGGAAATTTCGGGCCAGCCATAATTGGCGCCTGCTTCGGGCGTGTTGATTTCATCGCCGCCGCGCGCGCCGTGTTCGACGGTGTAGAGCGTGCCGGTTTCAGGGTCGGTGGTGATGCCTTGGGGATTGCGGTGGCCGATTGACCAGATTTCGGGCTGCGCCGCGCCTGAAGCTGCGAAGGGATTGCCCACCGGCACGCTGCCATCGGGGCGGATCCTGAGGATTGAGCCTGCATGGTCGCTGCTATCCTGAGCCCGGTCGCTTTCCCCTCTGTCGCCGATGCCGAAGAACAGGTTGCCTTCGCGATCGAATGCGATCCGGGAGCCGAAATGCCGGTTGGTTCCGGAAAGCCGGTTCATGACGAAAATCTGCTCGACAGCTTGAAGGCTGGCCTGACGGCGGTTCAGCTGCGCGCGGAAGACGGCGGTTCCCTGACCTCCGTTTCCGGAAACGGATGAGGTGAAGTAGATGGTGTCGTTGGTCTCAAAACCGGGATCAAGCGCCACATCCAGAAGGCCGCCCTGACCGGCGGCGTAAAAGTCGGGAAGGCCGGAAACGGTGCGTGTCGTGCCATCGGCGGTGACGATGTTCAGCCGGCCCGGCCTTTCGCTGACAAGATAGGCGCCGTCTTCCAGCGGTTCGACGGACCAGGGATGCGCCAGCCCGGAAGCAATCTCCTCCACGGCAAGCGGTGGCGTCTGTGCGCTGGCAGCGAAAGCAGGCAGCATCCCGCCCAGTGCAGCGACAATGGCGAACAGTCGGATTCCGATAAGCGAGGCTTTCACAGGCGTCCTCCCCGGGCAAAACGTGAGTGGTGTTGTCCTGTTTATAGAGCTAGGGCCTGCGCGCGCATCAGCAAGAGGTGGTTCTCACACAAGATCGTGAGCCGTTGTCGACGCAAGCGAAGACGGGAAGGAACGCGGCGGTTTTCGGGGCCGCAAACGGCGTGCCGTTTTTCTGCAAAACCCGAATATCCGGCACGCCGCGTGACGTTGTGAACGATGTCCACGCTATAGGCGCCTGCAAACAGGCTTCCGTCTGCAAATGGCCTACAGCGTCGTTGGGGATTTATTCCGGGTTCGGCAGCGATATATGGCCGACCGCGTAGATTTGCGCATTTGTTGTTTCCGGTACTGTCGGCCAGAGGCAGAACTGCAATTGCCGCCATGCGCCTGGATCAAAGGCCGTGATGACGGCGAGCGCGCCTTTATCAAGGGCGGCCTGGGCCTCTCCGCAGGCGGCCTTACGCATCTCGGCAAGGTTGGAATAAGGCGCAATCGGCTGGATCTGCCGCGTTGCAAAGCGAGAAGCGGCAAGGTCCGGGCCGAGATCGGCTTGCCAGATCAGCCATGTTGCGACCGATGGCCAGCCGAAATCCCGTGTCAGCGTGGCAAAGCCGGGGCTGGACAGAAAACTGTCTATCCCTTCCGGCTCGTCCCAGAGATAGAAGGGGGCGTAAAGGTTTTCACTGCTTGAAAAGCCGGCGTCCTTCTTTCTTGCTGACAGATATGCCTTGAAGCGCAAGCGCGGGAAACCATCGAGCAACGGACCTTTGTCGCGGATACGCCGATCGATGATCGTCATGTTGTAATCGGCCGGCAAGGTGAAACTGTATTGCATCGCGATCATTGCTGAAAACCTTTCTGATTGACGGGGCCGAACCATGCGACCGCCGTTCCGTTCTTCACGGGTTGAACACTGAGATAGCTGAAGGGGCATGCCGGCGATTCACCGTGCCAATGGGTCACGACGCCCGGCGGCTCGAAGGCACGCATCGCCGTCATTTCGGCCTCCGTGCGGCTCGACAGCAGCATCTGCACCAGAAACGAGCCGCTTGCGATGTCATCGGGTGCCGCGACAATTCCGGTGCCGGCGCGATGGATGTGCATCATGGACGGGGAGCGTTCCTGCATGTCGAAAGCTGTGCTCATCGGCGCGCTTCCTCAGGCAGGGCCGTGGCGGAAACGCCGGATGCGAAAGACCAGTCCTCCATGGTCGAATTGACGATGGAGACCATCACGTCTTCCGGCCGGACGCCCGGAGAGGCTGCAAGGTTTTCGACCAGTCGGCGGTAGAAGCGCGCCCTGGTTTCCGGCGAGCGCGTCTTGCCGGTGGTGATCTGGAAAAAGATATAATCGTCCGAACGCGGCCCGCCATTATAGTTTCGATCGAAAATGAGTTCGCCGGGCTGGTGCTGGTGGATGGCGGCGAAACGGTCCTTCTCGGGAACCTCGAAACAATCGACAAGCGCACGGTCGAGGCTGTCGGACACGGCGGCGAGATAATCCGCAGACTTGCCAGCCAGAAGGGAAATACGGGTGAACGGCATAAGTGGGCTCCATCAAATGTGATTGACAGGCACAGTATGACGCGGCACGATCATCCTGATAATCAGATTATTTAGGATTAAGTATCCTGTTTTTCAGGAATGAAAATGCGGTTTACCAATCTCGACATGGATGCGCTGCGCAGTTTTGTCGCCGGCATTGAGGCCGGCTCCTTCGCGCAGGCCGCCGATAGGCTCGGCCGCTCGACATCGGCGGTGAGTGCGCAACTGAAGAAGCTGGAGGAGCAGACGGGCACCGAACTCGTGCGGCGTTCGGGGCGCGGGCTGGTCCCGACGGACGGCGGCGAGGTGCTTCTTTCCTACGCCCGACGGCTTCTCAATCTGAATGACGAGGCGGTCGGTGCGGTTCGAAGCCCGGAACTGGAGGGCTGGGTTCGTCTCGGCATTCAGGAGGATTTCGGCGAGACCGTCTTGCCGGAGGTGCTCGGTCGCTTTGCCCGGGCGCATCCCAAGGTCCGGATCGAGGGCCGCATAGGCAGAAACAGCGAATTACGGGAAAAGATTGCCTCAGGCCATCTCGACCTGGCGCTTGCCTGGGATGACGGGGCTTCGTCGGATGCTGAAAGGATCGCCGCACTGCCGCTGTGCTGGCTCGGTTCGGCACAGGAGGAACCGCTTTGGCAAGCAGCCCAAAACGAACCGCTGCCACTTGTCACGCTGGAAGCGCCGTGCCTGCTTCGCACGCTCGCCTGCAATCGCCTCGACAGCGAAGGTCTTGCCTGGCGCATTGCCTTCGTCAGCCCAAGCCTGAGCGGGCTTTGGGCGGCAACGGCGGCAGGTCTCGGGGTCGCACTGCGCACGCCCTTCGTCCGGTCTGCGGATGTGCGCGTGCTGGATGCGCTCCAGCATGGCCTGCCCGAACTGCCGTCACTGGGCCTGAGCCTCCTGCGCCCCGGACGGCCCGAAAGCTCAGCGAGCAGCCATCTCGCAACGATTATCCGCCAGGCGCTTCACGACACACTGCCGGAAGCATGGATGTCACAGCCGTGACCTACGGCTCACCAGGCGCATCGAAACGCAACTCCGGGATTTGTGTGATGAAGAATGGAGAGTCGCGCCGGGCAATGATGAGAACCATGTCTACGTCATAGCCCTCCTTTGAGTTAGCCTCAGCTCGAACGGCACGTTGCGATGACAGTGTCGCGCAGCCAACGATGGGCAAGGTCGGCCTCCATGCGGGGATGCCAGAGTGCGGTGATGCCGATTTCTGGCGTTTTCACCGGCAGCGGAAAACTGATCAGGCCATCAGCGAACCGTGGGGCCGAAAGGCATGACTGCGTCACTTGCGCAACCAGGTCGGACTGGCGTGCAATGCGCAAGGCATCCGGAAACCCCGGCACCACGGCGACGACTGTGCGTTGCAGTCCAAGCGCTTTCAAGGCGTCGTCGACCGGCCCTCTAACGTGGCCCATACGGGATGCGACAACATGGCGGGCCGCGGCATAGTGCTCCGGTGAGACCGTGGTCGTGGAGAGCAGAGGATGACCGTTTCGTACGACCCCGACGAACCGGTCGCGAAAAAGCAGCCGTGTTCGCACTTCCGGCGCGAAATCACCGAGCACTCCGATCTCCAGATCGATCGTTCCATCACGGAGTGGCCCTGCCTCCTTCGTGGGTTTCTGAATGAAGCGCAGGCGCACACGCGGTGCGACGTCGGTCACGGTCATAAGCAGAGGAGCAGCAAACAAGCTGATGAAGCCTTCATTTGCCCGGATCGTGAAGGTTCGCTCTAGCTCAGCGAGATTTAAGCTATCGCTTTGTGGACTGAGAACGTCGCGCGCTTCTCGTGTCACCGCGTGAACACGCTCGCGCAGTGATATGGCCCGCGGGGTCGGCACGAGGCCACGCCCCGCCCTCACCAGCAGAGGATCGCCGGTGACGGCGCGCAATCTGGCGAGCGTTCGGCTCATGGCCGACGCGCTGAGGCCCAGGCGGCGCGCCGCCGCCGTGACACTGCGCTCCGACAGAAGCGCATCCAGCGCTGTCAGAAGGTTGAGATCGATCTTGTCCATCGTTTGGATGCTACCAGATCCGTTGGCACATATATAGCATCAAACGCAATGATAGTTTGTATCCTGTGCGTCTGGCGCATTTCAGGCGAGGCAAGGATAATGATTGCCGAAACCAAAACCGAAGGGCAATCCCATGATTTCCAACGATCAAGATGCAACCACTGACACTGTCCTCATTATCGGGGCATCACGCGGCCTTGGTTATGCCATGGCGACTGAATTCCTCAAACGCGGCTGGCGTGTGATAGCAACGGTGCGTGGTCCCGAACGAACCTTGTTGCACGACCTTGCCGACGTTCATCCGGATCATATCGGGATCGAACAGCTCGATATCACTGAACCAGACCAGGTTGCTGCGCTTCGCGAACGAGTTTCGCGGCAGTGCATCGACATCCTGTTCGTCAATGCCGGAACGGCCAACGCCAATCAGGACGAAACCATTGCAGCGGTTTCGACGGAGGAGTTTATCCGCGTGATGGTCACGAACGCGCTGAGTCCGATGCGCGTGGTCGAGGGGTTGCAGGATTGTGTCGCGCCCATGGGCCTGATCGGGGTCATGTCATCGGGGCAAGGCAGTGTCGGCAATAACACCAAGGGTGGTCATGAGGTCTATCGTGGCTCCAAGGCGGCTTTGAATCAGTATATGCGTAGCTACGCGGCACGGCACGCCAGCGACAGTCGCCCGCTCGTGCTGATGGCGCCCGGCTGGATCCGCACCGGTCTTGGCGGACCCGATGCGCCCTACAGCATGGAAGAAACCGTGCCGCAGATCGTCAGCACGCTTCTCGCTCAGCGGGGAAAGCCCGGCCTTCAATATCTCGATCGTGAAGGGCAAATCGTTCCATGGTAAGCATTGATGGGCAGTTTGGCTTTGTCTGGGCTGGAAACTTTTCGAACGCGCTATCGTCAAGCGCCGCCGATTTTACGCCTTCATGCATGCGCTCGACCGCTGCCACATGAATGATCGGAGGTTGGACGGCTATCTTGTACGATGGACGGCAATCGGTGGAAAATGGCGCGCCCGACAGGATTCGAACCTGTGACCTTTGGAATCGGAATCCAACACTCTATCCAGCTGAGCTACGGGCGCCCTTGCAGGCCGGCTTTTGCCGTCTGCTTCGCGGGGTTGTTTAGCGCAGCTTGCCGCGTGCATCAATCTTAAAAACAGTCGAGTCTTTGAAAAAGCGCGGACGACGGCGGCAAACGACTTCTATGTGCGATCGGTGGATACCGGAGGTACTAAACTAAAGTTTAAGTAAGAGAACACGAACTTAAGCGCATGGCCGGGAAAAGCTCATATCTGCCAAAATCTTACCGTCCTGTCATTTCGACATATAGCAGAATTGGTATATCTGCTTCGGTGTTCTCAATTTGACAGCTCATGTCTCTTCTACCAACCTCCACCCGCGATCTGCCCCTTGCAAATTGCTTCGTATCAGCCCGCCGGGAGGGCGGAGGCCGCCTGAGGGGTTTCCGGCGCAAGGGCAGACGAAACGCACGTTTCGTGAATTGGGAGAGAGAAATGAAACTGGTAGTATCTGCACTGGCCGTTGCGGCAATGGCCGTGACAAGTTTTGCCGTGCCGGCCTTTGCACAGGACAAGGGCACGATCGGTATCGCGATGCCGACGAAATCATCGGCTCGCTGGATTTCCGATGGTGAATCCATGGTCCGGCAGTTCGAGGAGGCGGGGTATGATACCGACCTTCAGTATGCCGAGGATAATATTCCCAACCAGCTGTCGCAGATCGAAAACATGATCACCAAGGGTGTTGATGCGCTGGTTGTCGCCTCGATTGATGGCACCACGCTTTCCAACGCGCTTGCCAACGCGGCCGCCGCCGGTATTCCGGTTGTCGCCTATGACCGCCTGATCCGCGAAAGCGGCGATGTCGACTATTATGCGACCTTCGACAATTTCCAGGTCGGCGTTCAGCAGGGATCCAGCCTCGTCAAGGGGCTCGAGGAGCGCTTCCCCGAAGAAGAAACCTGGAATGTCGAGCTGTTCGGCGGTTCGCCGGACGACAACAACGCCTATTATTTCTACGACGGCGCCATGTCGGTGCTGCAGCCGCTGATCGATGAAGGCAAGATCGATATCGTTTCCGGTCAGATGGGCATGAACCAGGTCGGCACGCTGCGCTGGGACGGCGCCGTTGCCCAGGCCCGCATGGATAACCTGCTTTCGGCCAACTACACCAATGAAACCATCCACGGTGTGCTTTCACCCTATGATGGTCTTTCCATCGGTATCCTGTCGTCGCTGAAGGGCGTCGGTTATGGCTCGGACGATCAGAAAATGCCGATCGTGACCGGTCAGGATGCCGAGCTTCCCTCGATCAAGTCGATCAATATGGGTGAGCAGTATTCCACGGTATTCAAGGATACCCGTGAACTGGCCCGTGTGACCGTCGGCATGGTTCAGGCGCTGCTTGAAGGTGGTGAGCCGGAAATCAACGACACCGAAACCTATGACAACGGCGTCAAGGTCGTGCCGTCCTACCTGCTTTCGCCGGTCGCCATCGACAGCTCCAACTGGGAAGAGATCCTGGTCGATCAGGCCGGCTATTACACGCTCGAAGAAATTCAGAATTGAGATTGAACTGAGCGATATGAAAGGCGGGGTTTTCATTCCGCCTTTCAGTATTTTTCGATCTTTGAGAAAGCGTAAAGTTACAAAAGAAGCGGACTGATGAATTTGAATTCGATATTGTTTCGGGTTCAAATTCATTCGTATGTATAATTTTGTTTTATGATGATTTTTTCATTTTTATACAGTGTGTTTGTATGCATTGTGAATAACGATTCAATCGAATAAATTTATTTGACTTACGTTACTCAAGTTGTATCGTCATCATATCCGCTGTGACCGGAACGGCAATTGCCGGGTGTCTTGCGGAAAGAGCCGGAAAAGGTGCGTCGGCATTGTGTCCGGCGGATTTTTACGTTTCTGAGGACAGGCCGGAACAAGAGGTTACGGCCGCCAAATGGGAGAGAGACATGAAAAGCGTTATCTCTATGCTTGCTGCCGCAGGCGTGGTCGCTGCGGCACTTGCAGCGCCTGCGATCGCGGCAGACAAGGGCTATGTCGGTATTGCCATGCCGACCAAGGGGCTCGACCGCTGGAACAAGGACGGTGCGTCCATGGTGCAGCAGTTCGAGGAGGCCGGTTACAAGACCGACCTTCAATATGCGGAAAACGAAATCCCCGCACAGCTTTCGCAGGTTGAAAACATGATCACCAAGGGCGTCGACGTCCTCGTGATCGCCGCGATCGACGGTGGCTCGATGACAGCGCCGCTGGCCAATGCCGCCGCTGCCGGTATTCCGGTCATTGCCTATGACCGGCTGATCCTGAACACCCCGAATGTCGATTATTATGCCACCTTCGATAATTTTCAGGTGGGCGTCATCCAGGGCAACAGCCTTGTGGAAGGCCTGAAAAGCCGTTTCCCCGACGTTCATCCCTGGAATGTCGAACTGTTCGGTGGTTCGCCCGACGACAATAACGCCTACTTCTTCTACAACGGCGCGATGTCGGTGATCCAGCCGCTGATCGATTCCGGCGATATCGTGGTGCCGTCCGGCCAGATGGGGATGGACAAGATCGGTACGCTGAACTGGTCCAACGCTGCTGCGCAGGCCCGTATGGATAACCTGCTGTCGGCCTACTATACGCAGGAGCCGCTGCACGGCGTCTATGCCTCCAATGACGACCTGGCCATGGGCGCAATCTCCTCGCTGAGAAGCCTCGGCTACGGTTCGGGCGATATGCCGATGCCGATCATTACCGGTCAGGATTCGAACCTGCCCAACGTGAAGGCGATCATCGAAGGCCTGCAGTATTCCTCGATCTTCAAGGATACCCGCAAGCTGGCCGAAGTCACCGTCGACATGGTCGAGGCGATTTCCGAAGGCAAGGAACCGGAAATCAACGACACCTCGACCTATGACAATGGTGAGAAGGTCGTGCCGTCCTATCTGCTGGAACCGGTCGCCGTGACCCAGGACAACTGGAAGCAGATCCTGGTCGACGACAGCGGCTACTACACCATGCAGCAGATCGAAGAATAACCCCGAGAGTTTGCGCAAGGGCTGCCGCCGGCTGCAACGGTCGGCGGCGGTGCCGGGCGCCAGCCGGGTGAGGGTGTCATGACAACATTGCTCGAAATGAAAAAAATCACAAAGACCTTTCCGGGCGTGAAAGCGTTGAGTGATGTCGATCTCGCTGTCGAAGAAGGTGAAATTCACGCGCTTGTGGGCGAAAACGGTGCCGGGAAATCGACACTGATGAAGGTGCTCTCAGGCGTCTATCCCCATGGCAGTTACGAGGGCGAAATCCACTATGACGGCGAACTGGCGTCGTTCGCCAATATCGCCGACAGCGAAAAGAAGGGCATTATCATTATCCATCAGGAACTGGCCCTGGTTCCGCAATTGTCAATCGCCGAAAATATCTTTCTCGGCAACGAGGTCGCCAGGTCCGGCGTGATCAGCTGGCCGGATACCTATCAGCGCACGGAAGGCCTTTTGAAGAAGGTCGGGCTGAGTGATCCGCCTGCCACGCTCGTGGAAAAGATCGGCGTCGGCAAGCAGCAGCTGGTCGAAATCGCCAAGGCGCTTTCCAAGGATGTGCGGCTTCTGATCCTCGACGAGCCGACTGCAGCACTTTCCGAAAGCGACAGCGCCAAGCTTTTGAGCCTGCTGCTGGAACTCAAGCAGCAGGGCATTACCTCGATCCTGATTTCCCACAAGCTGAACGAGGTCGAACAGATCGCGGACACGATCACGGTGCTGCGCGACGGGGCGTCGGTTGCCAATATCGACTGCCGCAAGGAAGAGGTCAGCGAGGCCAGTATCATTCAGGCCATGGTCGGCCGTGCGATGGAAAACCGCTACCCCGAAAGGGAACGCAAGATCGGTGAGGAACTGCTGTCGGTGAAGAACTGGACCGTCTGGCATCCCGAGCAGGCCGATCGCAAGGTGATCAAGGGTGTCGATTTCAACGTCCACGCCGGCGAGATTGTCGGCATTGCCGGGCTGATGGGTTCCGGGCGCACCGAGCTTGCCATGAGCGTTTTCGGCCACAGCTATGGCCGCAACATCTCGGGCGAAGTCACGCTTGGCGGGCAGAAAGTCGATGTCTCGACGGTGCCGAAGGCGATCTTTGCAGGTCTGGCCTATGTGACCGAAGACCGCAAGGCGCTGGGGCTGGTGCTCGATGAGCCGATCACCAAGAATGTCACGCTCGCCAATCTTCCGGGTGTGTCCAAATATGGCGTTTTGAACACGGCAGAGGAAACCAAGACGTCGGAATATTATCGCAAGGCGATGAATATCCGCACGCCGACGGTGGCCCAGAGGGTGGTAAACCTTTCCGGCGGCAACCAGCAGAAGGTTGTCCTGTCCAAATGGCTGTTCACCCAGCCCGACGTGCTCATCATGGATGAGCCGACGCGCGGTATCGATGTTGGCGCGAAATTCGAGATCTACAGTCTGATGAACCAGCTTGCAGCCGAAGGCCGCGGAGTGGTGATGATCTCGTCGGAAATGCCGGAATTGCTCGGCATGTGCGACCGCATCTACGTTATGAACGAGGGGGCATTGGTGGGAGAGCTGGACGCCGAAGAGGCGAGCCAGGAACGCATCATGTCCTTCATTGTCAGAAAATAGAAAGAGATGACGATGAGTACTCCTGAGGAAAATGCAGGCCAGAGCAAACCCTCGATCCGCTCTTACCTGACCCTTCGAATGCGCGACTACGGCATCCTGCTTGCCCTGATCGTCATTATCGCGTTCTTCCAGATCGTGACCGACGGCGTGTTGATGCGTCCGGTCAATATCACCAACCTGTTCCTCCAGAACAGCTATGTCATCATCATGGCGCTTGGCATGCTGATGATCATCGTGGCGGGGCATATCGACCTGTCCGTCGGCTCCATCGTCGGTTTCATCGGTGCGCTTGCGGCGGTGATGATCGTGCAGTGGCACCTGCCGGTTCTGGTGGCCATTCCTGCCTGTATCCTGGCGGGCATGCTGATCGGCGCCTGGCAGGGATACTGGGTGGCCTATTGGAAAATCCCGTCCTTCATCGTGACGCTGGCGGGCATGCTGATCTTCCGCGGGCTGTCTCTGTGGCTGTTGAACGGTCAGTCCGTCGGGCCTTTCCCGTCCGGCTTCCAGTTGCTGTCCACGGGTTTCGTTCCGGATATCTTCGGGGTCGGACGCCCGAACATGACGGCGCTTGCCGCCGGCATCATCGCCGCTGCCGCCATCGTCTATCTTGCCTGGCGTGCCCGTTCGCGCAATGTCGCCTACGGCATCGAGGATGAACCCTATTCCTTCTTCCTCGGCCGCAACATCATCGTGGCTGCGGTTCTGGTGTTCGTCTCGTGGAAGCTTGCATCCTTCCGCGGTCTGCCGAATGTTCTGGTCTCCATGGCCATCCTGACGGTGATCTACACCTTCATCACCGAAAGCACGACATTCGGTCGCCGCGTTTATGCCATCGGCGGCAATGAGAAGGCGGCGGCGCTTTCCGGTATCAATACCAGACGGCTGAACTTCATCGTCTTCGTCAATATGGGCATGCTCGCAGCCCTTGCCGGTCTCGTCTTCGCAGCCCGCCTCAACATCGCGACGCCGAAGGCCGGTAACGGCTTCGAGCTGGACGTGATCGCGGCCGTCTTCATCGGCGGTGCGTCGATGTCCGGCGGTGTCGGCAAGATCGTCGGCGCGGTTGTCGGTGCCTTCATCATGGGCATCATGAACAACGGCATGTCGATCATGGGTATCGGCATCGACTACCAGCAGGTCATCAAGGGCCTCGTCCTGCTCGCAGCCGTCGTCTTCGACGTCTACAACAAGAACAAGGCCTGACGGCAAAAGCCATGGTCTGACAATCCAAAGGGGCAGGGCGGTTTTCGCTCTGCCCTTTTTTGTTTTGAAATGCATGTCAGACTGATACGTCTGTTCAGACGAGCTTTCGCAATTCGGTTCTGCCCGCGTTGAGGAAGCAGGCTTTGGAAAACGTTCCTTCTGCGACCGGGTTTGGCAGGCGAATATCGCTCTGGTCCGGCACGGCAGAGCGCGACGGATCAAATGCGCGATAGATCTGCGAAATGAAGCCCAGTATGACGCCGGTATCGCGAGCAAACTGTACGGAACCTCCATTGCGAGCCGAAAACGCAATCCCTCCTTATGCGCATGCCCGAATGGTTGATTCGGTGATCGTTTTACCCCGTATGTGCAATACTTCCCGAAACGGAGGGCGGAGGCGCGGGCCGAGCCTGTCGATAGAATATATCGCCGCGCGGGAAACCCGGCAAGGGCGGCGAAGGGGCTCAGTTTCCGCTGACCGACCGGCAGGACGAGCGCACGATCAGCCGGACCGGTAGTCGCCGGTGGCTCGGTGGCCCGGTGCGAATGGCGGTGTCTTCGGTCTCCAGCCGCTCGACCAGCATGTCGGCTGCGGCTTCGGCGATTGCCGGAATATCCTGATCAAGTGAGGTGATCTCCGGATCAAAGCCCGCCGAATGGTGCAGCCCGTCAAAGGAAATCAGCGAGACGTCATCCGGCGCCTTCAGCCCCATGGAGCGCAGCCCCAGCAATATGCCGCGGGTTTGCGCCGTATCGACGGTGACGATTGCTGTCGGCCGCTTTTGTCGCGACATCAGGTCTTGAGCGGCGCGGAAGGCCTGATCCTCGCGCTCATGGTTGGCATAGATGCAATCGTCGGAGACCGGATATCCGGCCTCCGCCATCGCCGTGCGGATCCCCGCCAGCCGCTCATCGGAAACCGAAATGCCGGTGCGCCCGGCAATGACGGCGATATTGCGATGACCAAGCTGCAGCAGATGGTGGGCGATCAGCCGGGCGCCGAGCGCGTTGTCGTCGACGACACAGTCGAACGGCGCGCCCGCAACGACGCGGTCGACGGTCACCGTCGGGCACTTGATCGCCGATAGGATGTTTCTGGCGTAGTTCGCGCCACGGCAGGTGGGCAACAGCACCAGACCTGCCACCTGATGATCGTTCATGCGGGCGATGTCGGCAAGCTCGCGCACCGGATCGTCGCCATTTGAGGCGAAGAACATTGAATAGCCCTTGTCGGAAAACACTTGCTGCACGCTGCGGGCGATGCCGGCGGCATAAGGGGCGGCGATATCGGGCACCAGCAGACCGATCTGGCGCGAGCGGCCACTTCGCAAATTGCGGGCAACCGGGTTGGGGACATAACCGACCGCCGCGATGGCGGCATTGACGCGTGCGCGCAAAGTTGTGCTGACCGGCGCGCTGTCATTGATCGTGGCCGACACGGTCGTCACCGAAACACCGGCGGCCTTTGCTACATCCTTGATTGTCGCCATGTTTCTCCGCGCTCCAATGCCCCCTATTTAGGGGCTCGTTCGGCAATAGCCAGCGTTTTCGGAGACCTTGGCTGATCGGAAACGGCCGCAGCGCTGTTTCAGCCGTTGCAGCCGTTTCCTGACCCTTGAAACCATCCCCGGCACATTTCATGTGCCGGGGCGGGCCGCACCCATCCCGGACCGCAGTTTTTTTGCTCGCACTGCTTGTCCGGTAGACATGTAACGGCAATCCTCCCCGATTGGTTTCCGATTCGCTAAAATTTAATTCTGCCGCCTTTCTTGATCTCGCATTGCGTCATGCAATTTCATCATTCGCCAAAATGCGCTAATGCGGTCGCAGGAAAGCGCCCCGGAGGAAAGAAAAACAATGGCCAGTCTCACGCTGCGCGACATCGTCAAGAAATACGGTCAACGCCAGGTCATCCACGGTCTCGATCTCGACATTGCCGATGGTGAATTCATTGTCCTCGTCGGCCCGTCGGGTTGCGGCAAGTCAACGCTTCTCAGGATGCTTTCGGGGCTGGAGGAAATCACCGGCGGTGAGGTGCTGGTCAACGGCGTGGTCGCCAACAAGATGCAGCCGCGCCAGCGCAACATTGCCATGGTGTTTCAGGATTTTGCGCTCTATCCGCATATGAGCGTGCGCAAGAACATGGCGTTTGCGCTGCGCATGGCCGGTATCTCGCGGGCCGAGCGGGATGCCGCCGTTGAGCGGGCGGCCGAGATGCTGGGTCTGACCCCGGAGTTGGAGCGCTATCCGAGCGAGCTGTCCGGCGGCCAGAAGCAGCGCGTTGCCATGGGCCGGGCGCTGGTGCGCAATCCGGAAGCCTTCCTGTTCGACGAGCCGCTGTCGAACCTTGATGCCAAGCTCCGCGCCCAGATGCGCGCCGAAATCAAGGCGCTGCACCGCAGGCTTGAGACGACGATGATCTATGTGACCCATGATCAGATGGAAGCCATGACCATGGGCGAGCGTATCGTGCTGATGCGCGCCGGCGTGATCGAACAGGTCGGGACCCCGCTCGAGCTTTATGACCGGCCGCAGAACGTTTTCGTCGCAGGCTTTATCGGTGCGCCGGGCATGAACCTCATTGAAGGCACGGTCGAGGGTGAGGACGGGGCGCCGGTGCTGCGCAGCAGGGGCGGCGCGCTCTGGCCGCTGCCGGCGCTTCCCGCAGTGCAGGCCGGGGCCGCGATCACCATTGGCGTGCGGCCCGAACACGTGGCGTTTTCCGACGCAGGGACCGGGGCCGTGATCGAGTTTACCGAAACCACCGGTTCTGAAACCCATGCGACAATGACGGCGGGTGGTGATCAGGTTCTGCTGCTGACCCCGGAACGCGTTCCCTATGAGCGTCATCAACCGGTGACGATTACCTTCGATGCCGAACGGATGCACATCTTCGACACGGAAAGCGGTGCGCGGCTGAACTGATACCAAGAGTCAATGTTTAGGACTCATATGGGGCGCAAGATGATCCGTCGTGACCTCGACCCGCTTTTCGATCGGCTGTCGCATTCGAGGTTCAGAAGCCGTTTTGCGCTTTCGGCGAAAGACAGGGCCTATGCCGCGGCAAAGGGCCGGGCGGAGGTGAATGCCCATGCGGAGGATTTTATCCGCAAGCGGCTGGCCCCCGCCGCACCGGCCAATGACGGAAAACAGACGCCGATGCGTGGCCATCCGGCCTTTGTCGCCCAGCATGCCACGGCCACCTGCTGCCGGGGCTGCCTGATGAAATGGCACGGCATCGCTGAGGGCCGGGCGCTCGAGGAAGACGAAATCGCCTATGTGGTTTCGGTGCTGGACCGCTGGATCGTCAGCCAGATGTCGCCTGGCAGCGACTGACGCGCGCCGCTTCAGGCGGAGCGTTTCAGCGCTTTCAGTTTTTCGGGCTTCTCGCCGCCATAAGCCCAGTCCAGCAGTTCCACCGTATGCAGGATCGGCACGGCGGTGCCCGAGGCAATCTGGGTGATGCAGCCGATATTGCCGGTGGCAATGATGTCCGGTTTCACAGCTTCGATATTCTTCACCTTGCGGGATTTGAGCTTGGCGGAAATTTCCGGCTGCATGATGTTGTAGGTGCCCGCCGAGCCGCAGCACAGATGGCCTTCCGCCGGTTCGCGCACGCTAAAGCCGGCCGCTTCCAGCAGCAGTTTCGGACCGGCCTTGATCTGCTGGCCATGCTGCATCGAACAGGCGGAGTGATAGGCGACGGTCATGTCCTTGCGCTGCTGTTCGGCAAGGTCGAGCGTGGTCAGATATTCAGTGATGTCCTTGGCCAGCGCGGAGACCCGTTCGGCTTTTTCGGCATAGGCGGGATCGCGCGCCAGCATGTGGCCGTAATCCTTGATCGTGGTGCCGCAGCCCGATGCGGTGATGATGATGGCATCGAGCCCGCCAGCATCGATTTCACGACACCAGACATCGACATTGCGCCGGGCCTCGAAAAGCGCCTGTTCCTCGCGGCCCATATGGTGGACCAGCGAACCGCAACAGCCTTCGCCCTCCGGCACCACCACTTCGATGCCGAGCCGGGTCAGAAGCCTGACGGTCGCCTCGTTGATCGCCGGGTCGAGAACCGACTGGGCACAGCCGGTCAGCAGCGCCACACGGCCGCGTTTTTCGGCGCTTGCCGCATGGGTGGCGGGCTTTGAAACGGAAGATGCGGGCGGCAGGCGCGCCGGCGCCAGTTTCAGCATTGCCTCAAACGGCTTCAGCGCGGAAACGCGGCCGAAAAGCCCCGCAAACGGCCGCCCGAGCCTTGCCAGCGAAAGTGCTGCGCGGAAACGGGCGGGATAGGGCAGGACCGCGGCCAGAACCGCGCGGGTGAAGCGGTTCATGAACGGCCGCTTGTATGTCTCTTCGATATGGGCGCGGGCATGGTCGACCAGATGCATGTAATCGACGCCCGAGGGACAGGTGGTCACGCAGGACAGGCAGGACAGACAGCGGTCGATATGGGTAACCACTTCCTCATCCGCCGGCCGGCCGTTTTCCAGCATATCCTTGATCAGGTAGATGCGCCCGCGCGGACTGTCCAGCTCGTTGCCGAGCGTCACATAGGTCGGGCAGGTCGCCGTGCAGAAGCCGCAATGCACGCATTTGCGCAGGATGGATTCGGCTTCGGCGACCTTCGGATCGGCGAGCTGCTCGTCTGAAAAACGGGTCTGCATGGCGGCTGCCTAGACCAGCCAGCTTTCCGGGCGCTCGATCGGCTCGGAACGGTTGACCTTCTGCAGGCCGACAATCACGCGGACGATGACCCAGACACCCGTTGCGACAAAACCGAGAATGCCGATGAGCACAAAGGTCAGCACGAAGGAAATCGCCGAGAACAGAAGCGCGATCCAGAAGGTGCGGATTGCCCAGGTATAGTGGGTCTTCAGCCAGTCCTCGGCCTTGTCCCGGTTCATGTAAGCCGAAATCAGGCCGATGATGCCGGCGATGAAGATCACGCAACTGACCAGATAGAGGATATAGATCAGGATGACGTTGTTCTTGGTCGGGTCCATCCATCCATCGCCAAAGCGTGGGGGCGGTGTCGTTTCGGGGTCGCTCATGCTGCCATCTCCTCGGTGTTGATCTTGCCGGGGCTGAATATCCCCTTGGGGTCGAGTTTCTGTTTTATCCGCGCTGAAAGTGCCGCGATTGCCGGTGCTTGCGGCTCGAAAGCGGGAATTGCGGCGCGCGCTTGCGGATCGGCCCGCACCAGCGTTGCGTGCCCGCCGCCATGCGCCTTGACGAGCGCGCGCACCCGCTCGGCTTCCGGTGCGCCATCCATGCGCATCCATATGAGACCGCCCTGCCAGTCGTAAAGCGCATCGACAGCCGCTTCGAGGCGGAGGGCGGCAACAAGTTTTGCGGCCTCGGACGGGGCGACGCTGACACGCCAGAGCGGCCGCAGCGATTTTTCGGCATAGGGCGCGACATCGCGGATCTCGCGCCA
The DNA here is from genome assembly GCF_963677965.2 of uncultured Martelella sp. Classification (NCBI taxonomy): domain Bacteria; kingdom Pseudomonadati; phylum Pseudomonadota; class Alphaproteobacteria; order Hyphomicrobiales; family Aurantimonadaceae; genus Martelella; species uncultured Martelella sp. Next base: position 326,188 of record NZ_CAXXFM010000001.1, on the reverse strand, counting down.
CAATGTTTTCGTGTCGGAGCCGTCGCGTTCGAAGACCGGCCCGAGCGCGCTTGCATAATCTTTCAGCTTTTCAGCCCGCACGGCGACCGATTCCGGCAGGCCTTCCAGCCGCAGGCAGGTGGCGCTGTCGCCTGGAAGCGCGCCGGAGAGGAACGCGGAGCGGACACTGTAGGGCAGGTGGGCAGCACCCGAAACTTCCAGCGGCAGCGCCATGGCGGCCGCCATCAGGGCGATGGCGTCATCATCGGTGAGGTCGGAAACCACGATGGTCGCGGCGGCCTTCGGGGCGGGAAGCACCTTGAAGGTCACCTCGGTCAGGAACCCGAGCGTGCCGTGGGAACCGGCCATCAGCCGCGCCAGATCGAGGCCGGTGACATTCTTCATCACCCGGCCGCCGGCCTTGATGCATTCGCCCTTGCCATTCACGAACCGTGCGCCGAGCAGATGGTCGCGTGCCGCCCCCGCCAGCGCGAAACGGCGGGGCCCGGAAACATTGGCCGCAAATACCCCGCCGATCGTCGGCGTGCCTTCGGTATTCATGATGCCGCGATGGTCCATCGGCTCGAAGGCCAGGAACTGCCCGTTTTTGTGCAGCGCAGCCTCGATTTCCGCAAGCGGCGTTCCGGCCCGCGCCGTCATCACCATTTCGGATGGCTCGTAGGCGACAATGCCGGAAAGCGCTGAGGACGACAGGCTGATTGCAGCCTGTGGCGGATTGCCGAAGCCAGCCCGGGTATTGCCGCCGCAAAGGGCAAGCGGCACGCCGCTTTCGAAGTGACGGGCAATGATGCCGGCAGCCTCTGCCTCGCTTTCAGGTGTCAGTCTCTCAGTCATTCTCGTCCCTCGAGCGGGAAAACCTTGGACGGGTTCAGGTTCCAGTCCGGGTCGAAAGCCGCGCGCACCGCCATCTGCTGGCGCAGGTCGGTGTCGGAATATTGATGGCGCATCAGATCGCGTTTTTCGATGCCCACGCCATGTTCCCCGGTCAGGCAGCCGCCGGCATCGACGCAGAGTTTTAAAATTTCAGCGCCCGCCTCTTCCGCGCGCGCGGCATCTTCCGGGTCGTTGATGTTGTAGAGGATCAGCGGATGCATGTTGCCGTCGCCGGCGTGAAACACATTGGCGACGCGCAGGCCGTAGCGGTCGGTGATCTCGCTGGTCTTCTGCAACACATAGGACAACTGGCTGAGCGGCACGGTGCCGTCCATGCAGATATAGTCGGCGATGCGCCCGGTAGCGCCGAAAGCGGATTTGCGGCCCTTCCAGATCAGTGCGGCTTCCGTTGCCGACTGGCTGCGGCGGATCGCCATCACGGCATGGCGTTCGGCAATCGCGACGATTTCGGCCAGCATCGCCTCCATCTCGGCTTCCGACCCCTCGACCTCGATGATCAGCAGCGCGCCGGCATCCAGCGGATAACCGGCCTTGGCAAACGCCTCGCAGATCTCGATTGCCGGCTTGTCCATGAATTCGATGGCGACGGGAATGATGCCGGCGGCAATGATATCGGTGACGCAGGCGCCGGCCTGTTCCGAGGTCGGGAAACCGAACAGCACGGGCCGCGCTCCTTCCGGGCTTGCCAGCAGCCGGACGGTCGCCTCGGTGACAATGCCGAGCTGGCCTTCGGACCCGCAGACCAGCGCCATCAGGTCGTAGCCGCCGGAATCGAGCGCCTTGCCGCCGAGATCGACCACAGTGCCGTCGATCAGCACCAGTTTGACGCCGAGCAGGTTGTTCGTGGTCACGCCGTATTTCAGGCAATGGGCGCCGCCGGAATTCATGCCGATATTGCCGCCGATGGTGCAGGCAAGCTGGGAGCTTGGATCGGGCGCGTAGAAAAAGCCCTCGGGCCTTACCGCTTCGGAAATGGCGATATTGGTGACGCCGGCCTGGACCACGGCCGCGCGGTTCGGCAGGTCGATGTCGAGAATGCGGTTCATGCGCGAAAGCCCGAGGATGATCGCATCCTCCTGGCCGATGGCGCCGCCCGAAAGCGAGGTGCCCGCCCCGCGCGGGACCACGGGAATGCCGTTTTCATGGCAATAGGCGAGCACATTGGCCACCTGCTCGGTGGTTTCCGGCAGGCAGACAGCCAGCGGCACGCGGGTATAGGCAATGAAACCGTCGGTCTCGAACGGCACCAGTTCGCGCCCCTCGCTAACCAGCGCGTCCTTGGGCAGCAGGGCTTGCAGATCGGAAATAATCTCGTCCCGCCGCGCCAGAATTTCAGCCTTTGGCGTGCTGAACGCAATTGCGCCTGACAAGGGCTCACCTCCGCATAACAGGAAACGCCATTCCGGCCGTTTCGATCTCCTGTCGCGTTCTAACACTGGCTGTAGAGCAAGACAAATGCTAACACTTGTTCCAAAATGGAAATAATGGCGAAAACTATGAACCTCAGCGATATCGAGATATTTGCCCGTGTGGCGGCAACCGGCAGCATGACCGAAGCGGCGCAGGAATTGCGCCTGTCGCCCGCCGTCGTTTCCAAGAGCATCAAGCGGCTGGAGAGCGGCCTTGGCGCGCGGCTGTTGCAGCGGACCACCCGCCGGGTGATGCTGACGGAAACCGGCCGCGGCTATTATGAGCGTATCCTGCCGGTTCTGGCCGGCGCGGAGGAGGCGCAGGCATTTGTGGAGGGGCGCACGTCGGCTGTCCGTGGCCGGCTTCGCGTTTCCGCGCCGACATCTTTCGGGCGCATGCATATTGCGCCTCATCTGGCCACCTTCATGAATGCCCACGCGGCGCTGCAGATCGAGCTGCTTTTGAACGACTCGTTCGTCGATATCGTCGCGGAAGGCTTCGATGTCGCCATCCGCATCGGCGAGCTGAGCGACAGCACGCTGGTGGCGCGCAAGCTTGCGCCCGTCCGGCGTGTCCTTTGTGCCGCGCCCGCCTATGTCGCGCGCATGGGACAGCCGGAAACGCTGGCCGCACTTGACCACCATGTCTGCCTGCCGGCGCATAACGGCGAACACTGGAAGCTGGAAGGGCCCGAGGGGCCGGTCGCGCTGCGGCCGGAAGGCCGTCTCGTCACGAATTCGAGCGAGGTTATTCGCGAAGCGGTGCTGGCGGGCATGGGCATTGCACTGCGCTCCACCTGGGATATCGGGCCGGAGCTTGCCGAGGGACGGCTGGTTCAGATCCTTCCCGATTATGAAAGCCCGGACGATGTCGGGCTTTTCGCAGTCTATCCGAGTCGCAATTTCCTGCCCGAGAAAGTGCGGCTGTTCATCGATTTTCTGGCAAGGCTCTACGCCCCCGCATCCTATTGGGACAAGGGGGCGTGAGGTGTCGCGTCAGGCCACGATCAGTATGCCGGTGACAAGCGAGATCAGGATAACGACAAGGACGATAAAGATCAGGATACGCGCAATGCCGGCCGAAAGGCCTGCCACGCCGCGGAATCCCAGAAGGCTCGCAACTGCTGCGATAATCAGCAATATCAGTATCCACTCAAGCATCGTTTTTCCTTTCCTCAAGGTCACATGTTGAAATGAAAACGGCGTCGCTGGCGGAAAGTTCCGCGATGCCCTGTCCCGGCGGCGGCGCGGCGGGATGATTTTGCCGGGCGAAACCGAAATTTCACAAAAGCTTCACCTGCCGGTCGTTACGGCCTGTGCAAGCTGTGATAGAAACATCTTTTATCAAATTTGCAGGATATCCAGTCTGTGCTTCAGCAGGCATGATGTCCGGAAGGAAAACAGCGGGAAATGCCATCAGACAACAGGTTGGCTGCCAACAAGACCATGCGCGAAGCCCGCCAGCAATATGCCGCCCTCTGCTACAGGCTCACGAAAACCAAAAAGAAGACCGCGATCGAGGTTCTGCTGATCACCAGCCGCGATACCGGGCGCTGGGTGACGCCAAAAGGCTGGCCGATGGCCGACAAGGCCCCGCATGAAGTTGCCGCCCAGGAGGCATTCGAGGAGGCCGGCATCCGGGGCAAGGTCTCGGAAAAGCCGCTGGGAAATTTTTCCTACCTGAAACGGCTCGACAATGGCACGTCGGTTCCCTGTATCGTCGATCTGTTTCCGCTGCGGGTGCGCAAGGCCAAATCGAAATATCCCGAAGCCGATGAGCGCACGCGCAAATGGACCTCGCCGGAAAAAGCGGCCGAACTGGTGCAGGAAAGCGAACTGAAAACCCTGCTGATCGATTTCATCAACCGTCTCGACGGCTGAGGTTTCCTGCTGTCCGGGGATTCTGATCCGGTATAATTTGTACTAGGCTACCCGCATTCGAATCGCGGGAGCCTTTATGCGCGCCAATTACAAACTGCAGCGCCTTTTCGTGGATGCCGAACTTTCCGTCGGCGCACAATTTGAAGCCAACAAGGATCAGTTCCATTATCTCGCCCATGTCATCCGTGCCGACGAGGGAAGCGAGCTTCTGCTCTTCAACGGGCGTGACGGGGAGTGGTTATCGCGGCTTTCCTATCCGACCCGCAAGAAGATCGTGCTTGAGCCGATCGAGCAAACCCGCCCGCAGCCGCCTTTGCCCGACCTGACCTATCTGTTCGCCCCGCTGAAGGTCGGGCGGATGGACTATATGGTGCAAAAAGCCGTCGAGATGGGGGCAGGGCGCATTCAGCCCGTTCTGACACAGCATGTTCAGGGCAAGCCCGCAAAACCAGAGCGGCTACGGGCCAATATTGCCGAGGCTGCCGAGCAATGCGGCGTGCTCGCCGTTCCCGAACTGGAAGAACCGGTGAAGCTTTCAGACCTTTTGGAAAACTGGGACGACGGGCGGCGGCTGATCTTCTGCGACGAGGCTGACGCGCACCAGAACCCGGTAACCGCGCTTGCGGGCATTCAGGAGAAAAAACTGGCGCTGCTGATCGGCCCGGAAGGCGGTTTTTCCGATGATGAGCGTGCTCTGTTGCGGGCGCAGCCGTTTGTGACGCCGATACCGCTTGGTCCGCGCATTCTCAGGGCCGATACCGCTGCCGTTGCCGCCCTTGCCGTCATTCAGGCGACAATCGGCGACTGGATGTGAAATCGGCGCGCACACAAACGGGTCACGTCCACGTGCATTTACGCCCCAATCAAGGAAATTGACTTGATCGTCCGGAAAAACCGGGCCAATAGCGGGGACGACCGGCCCGAACCGGCATTTGATATCGAGGACGCTTCCATGGCCCGTGACACTTCCGACGACACGCCGATCACCGACACGGCAGAACTCGCTGCCTATCTGGAAACCGGCTGCAAGCCCGAAGCCGAATTCCGGATCGGCACCGAGCATGAGAAATTTCCTTTCTTCAAGGCCGATAATTCGCCGGTTCCCTATGCGGGCGAGCACTCGATTTCCGCCATTCTGGTGGGCATGAAGGAAAAACTCGGCTGGGATGCCATCAAGGATGGCGACAATATCATCGGTCTTGCCGAACCCGCCGGCATGGGCGCGATCTCGCTGGAACCGGGCGGCCAGTTCGAGCTTTCGGGCGCCGCCGTGAAGACCCTGCACGAGACCTGTCGCGAATCGAACCGGCATCTGGCGGTGCTGCGCGCCGTTGCCGAACCTATGGGGATCGGTTTCCTCGGTGTCGGCGGCAGCCCGAAATGGCGTCTTGAAGAAACCCCGCGCATGCCGAAATCGCGCTACGAAATCATGACCCGCTATATGCCGAAAGTCGGCAGCCAGGGCCTCGACATGATGTATCGGACCTGCACGATCCAGGTGAATGTCGATTTCTCCTCGGAAGCCGACATGCGCCGCAAAATGGCGCTGTCGCAAAAGCTGCAGCCGCTGGCAACCGCGCTGTTTGCGTCCTCGCCTTTCACTGAGGGAAAGCCGAACGGGCTGCTGTCGTGGCGCGGCGATATCTGGCGCGATACCGACAATAACCGTTCCGGCCTGCTCGACTGCGCCTTTGAACCCGGCTTCGGGTTCGAGCGCTATGTCGAATGGGCACTGGACGTGCCGATGTATTTCATCATTCGCGACGGGCGCTATCGCGACTGCACCGACATCACCTTCCGCCAGTTCATGGCCGGTGCATTGAAGGGCGAGATCGAGGCATGGCAGCCGACCATGGGCGACTGGACCAATCACCTCTCGACGCTGTTTCCCGATGTGCGGCTGAAGCGTTTTCTGGAAATGCGCGGCGCTGACGGCGGCACCTGGCGGCGCATCTGTGCGCTGCCGTCCTTCTGGGTCGGCCTGCTTTATGATGCGGGCGCCATGGATCAGGCTGAACAACTGACGGCGGACTGGTCGATTGCCGATATCCACCGCCTGCGTGACGAGGTTCCCCGTCTTGCGCTGAAGGCCGAAATCGGCGGACGTTCGCTGCTTGATGTCGGTCGCGATGTGATCGAGATCGCGCGGGCGGGGCTGAAAGCCCGCAACAATCTCAATGCCAGCGGCCAGAGCGAGGCGGTGTTCCTGATGACGCTTGACGAGATCATCGCCAAGAAGGCGACCTTTGCAGAGGATCTTCTCGCGCTCTATAACGGCCGCTGGAACGGCTCGGTCGATCCGCTGTTTGCTGAATTTCAATACTAGAAGTCGGGGCAAAGAGCCGGAAGCTGGCCTTCCCGAAAACCGTTGCTGAACAACCGTTAATTTCCAAAGGACAGGCACCTGTTGCCGGTCTATAGTCACCGCGTATGGCTTTGAGCGGAGGCTTTGCGATGGGTGTTACAGGGATTGGCGGTTTCTTTTTCCGGGCGCGCGATCCGGAGGCGTTGCGCGCTTGGTATGCCGAACATCTCGGTGTTGGCTCGGTGCCCTACGGAAGCTGGGAGACGGCATCCGGCCCTTCGGTGTTTGCGCCGTTTCCGGCCGATTCCGATTATTTTCCGGAAGATCGCGGCTTCATGCTCAACCTGCGTACCGACGACCTCGACGGGCTCTGCGACAGTCTGCGGGCGGCGGGTATTGCGGTGATCACCAATCCGGATTGGGATATGCCCGGTGTCGGTCGCTTCGCGCGCATTCACGATCCCGAGGGCAATCCCCTCGAACTCTGGCAGCCGGACACGCGCGAACAAAAAAGCCCGGAAACATGAGTTTCCGGGCAAAATGCAGAGTGAAGGCTGAACCACTCTGCGGGGAAAATGACGCTTATCTCCGGCCGTGGTTGGGAATACGACCTTCAAACCGACGTCAAATCTTCAAAAGCAATGCGCAATACCGGCGATGTCGGATGCGCAGAACCGGACGGGCATAAAGCCCGCCTGCCGTCAACGGCCGGCTTTCAGAGCACCATGCGCTGGGCGCGGTTGCTGGCTGCCTGCTGCAGTTCCACCATCGGGTCTTCCTTGACGGTGCTCATGTAGGCGCGCTCGACTTCGGCGCGGTCAAGGCCGATATCCTTCAAAAGAGCATCGTCCATCTCGTTCATGTAGCGGATGGCCGAACGGTTTCTCAAAAAGCGTGCGACAGCGGCGCGAAACGCGCGCAGTCCTTCTATCCAGAAGTGGGACCGGTGCGCCAGGGACCGGCTTTCAGACGCTCTTTCAATCAACGACATCGTCGCCTCCTTCGGTCGGCCGCTCCCATTGTGGTTGCGGCCTGGTAAACAGTTCCGGCTGCATTCCCTCCACGCACGTTTCGGTGCGCCTGCGTCCGGCCAAATGTGAGCAAACCGAAAAAAACGTGCTGCTGCCACCCGATTCATGCCAGGGTGCGTTGCGCTGCCAATGGAATGCTCATTTCGTTGTTTGACAAAATGGTGATTCCTTATTGATCAGTCCAACGAATGTTTCTAATATCAAACATCAATAGTGTTGATGGGTGGTTTTATGGTTGCGCCTTTGGATATCGATCAGCTTCAGACCTTCGTTTCCATCGTGGACAACGGGTCGTTCACACGTGCTGCAGAACAGGTGTTCAAGACCCAGTCGGCCGTGTCGATGCAGATGCGCCGGCTTGAGGAGCGGATCGGCAAACAGCTGTTTACCAAGGATGGTCGCGGGGTGCGGCTGACGGACGAGGGCGACAAGCTTCTGAATTACGCGCGCCGTATCATCCGGCTCAACAACGAAGCGATTTCGGCTTTCGACGACAACCGCCTCGAAGGCCTGATCCGCATCGGCACGCCGGATGATTATGCCGACCGCTACATGCCCGATATCATCAACCGGTTTGCGAAATCGCATCCCAATGTCGAGCTTTACATCGTTTGCGAGGATTCCAACGATCTGGTTGAACGGCTGAAGCGGGGCGAGCTGGATATGGCGTTGGTCACCCACAATCCGCGCACGCGCAATTCCGAAGTTGTCCGCACCGAGCCTTTGTGCTGGGTTGCCTCTGCCAACCACGCACTGCCGATCGACCGCCCTGTGCCGCTTGCCGTCGGGCGCCGCGACTGCCGCTGGCGTCAGCTGGCGATCTCTGCCCTTGAAGGCGTGGATCGCGAATATCGCGTTCTGTTTACCAGCTGGTCGGCAACGGTGGTGGCATCAGCCGTGCTTGCCGGCATGGCGATCTCGATCCTGCCGGAATCGGCGCTGCGCAACGGCATGCGTGTACTTTCCCAGGCCGATGGCTTTCCGCCGCTGCCGCCGGTGCAGATCGGCCTGATGAAGCGTCCCGGCGCTTCTGTCTCGCTGACAAATGCGCTCTCCAATCACATCATCGCCTCGCTCGACAATATCAGCGCGGTGGACGTGTCTTCGGATATCGATCTGGGCGTAAAGGCGCTGTCGCGTCCGCAGCGGATGAAACAGGGACATGTTTCTGCCAGCTGGTAGGCGCTGATCAATCGCTGTACAAAAAAGGCCGGCGCAGATGACGCCGGCCTCCGGACCGTTTTCAACGGCTGAGCCTATTCAGCCGCGTTTGGCGTTCCCGGGGTCGAGATCGCATTGGCCTCGTAGCCGTGGGCTTCCTTCAGCGCGGCGCGCACGCCGGCCTCATAGTCGGGGTGGACCTGTTTGAACAGGGCGAGCTGGCGCTCGATGATCTCGCCCGGCACGCCGCCCATGGCCGCGGCAACATTGGCGAACAGACGCGCCTTCTGACCGTCATCGAACAGCTCGAACAGCGCGCGGGGCTGCGAGAAGTCATCATTGCCCTCACGATGATTGAACCGGCCCATATCGCCTTCGATTGCGAGCGGCGGCTCCATGGCCGACTTGTCCTCGACGGCGCCACCCATGCTGTTGGGTTCGTAATAGGCATCCGTTGCCCCGGTCTTCTGGCCGAAGAAGTTCATCTGGCCATCCTTGTGGTAGTGATGGACCGGACATTTCGGCGCGTTGACCGGCAGCGCCTCATAATGGGTGCCGAGACGGTAGCGGTGTGCATCGGCGTAGGAGAAGATGCGCGCCTGCAGCATCTTGTCCGGCGAATGCGAGATGCCGGGGACGATGTTGGACGGCGAGAACGCCGCCTGTTCGATTTCGGCGAAGTAATTGTCGGCGTTGCGGTTCAATTCCATATAACCGACATCGATCGGCGGATAGTCGCTGTGCGGCCAGACCTTGGTGAGATCGAACGGGTTATAGGATGTCTTGTCGGCATCCGCTTCCGGCATGATCTGCACCTGCAGCTTCCAGCGCGGATATTGGCCGGTCTCGACCTTTTCGAACAGCGCTTCCTGATAGGTTTCGCGGCTCTTGCCGACCAGCTTTTCGGCCTCATCATTGGTGTAGTGCTGATGGCCCTGTTCGGTCTTGAAATGGAACTTGACCCAGAAGCGTTCGCCGGCCTCGTTCCACAGCGAATAGGTATGCGAACCGTAGCCGTTCATGAAGGTCGGGTCGACCGGGATGCCGCGGTCGGACATCAGGATAGTGACCTGATGCAGGCTTTCCGGCGACAGCGACCAGAAATCCCACATCGCCGTCGGGGAGCGCAGATTGGTGCGTGGGTGGCGCTTCTGCGTATGGATGAAATCCGGGAACTTGTAGGGATCGCGGACGAAGAACACCGGCGTGTTGTTGCCGACCAGATCCCAGTTTCCGTCTTCGGTGTAGAATTTCAGGGCAAAGCCGCGCACATCGCGCTCGGCGTCTGCAGCACCCAGTTCGCCGGCGACGGTGGAAAAACGCGCGAGCATCGGCGTTTCCGCCCCCGGCTGGAGACACTTGGCCTTGGTGTATTGCGAAATGTCGCCGGTGATTTTCAGCGTGCCGAACGCGCCCCAGCCCTTGGCATGCACCACGCGCTCGGGGATGCGCTCACGGTTCTGGTGGGCGAGCTTTTCGATCAGCTGATAATCCTGGATCATTACCCCGCCGCGCGGGCCGGCGGTGATCGAGTTCTGGTTGTCCGGCAGCGCAGCGCCGGCCGTGGTCGTCAATGTCGGTTTCTTGTCGGTCATGGTTTCCTCCTTCTCTGGACATATTGTCATGCCGAAAACACGGCATTTTCACGGCGTGTGCCGCAAACTTGGGGACGCAGTAAAATCATCGCATTGGTTTTGAATAATTTCCAATTGTGATTTCTGTATTTTTAGATAAGAAAAACCTATGGTAACGCTCAAACAACTCCGCTATTTCGAAGCGCTGGCGCGCGAACGTCATTTTGGCCATGCCGCCGAAACGGTGAATGTCAGCCAGCCGGCGCTTTCCGCACAGATCATGGAGATGGAGGCCGACCTGGGGGTGCGGCTTGTCGAGCGCGGCCGCCGGCAGGTCCTGCTGACGCCCGAGGGCAAGCGCGTGCTTGGCCATGCGGGCACGGTGCTTGCGGCAATGGCTGCGCTGGAGCGGGCGGCAAAGCCGTCCGTCACGCCGCTTTCAGGCCCTCTCGCCATTGGCCTCATTCCCACCGTTGCACCCTATCTGATCCCCGGGCTCGTACCCTATCTGAACACGCATTTTCCCGATGCCGAGGTCTCCCTGAGGGAGGCGGTCACCGACCGGCTGCTTGATGATCTTGAGGCGGGAACGCTCGATGTGGTGATTGCCGCGCTGCCGCTGGAGCGCGACGGACTTTCCACCGTAAAGCTGTTCGAGGATCGGTTTTTCATGGCCGTCGCGCGCAATGACACGACGGTGCTGGCCTCTCCGCTGACACAGGCGAGCATTGCGCCCGAACGGCTGCTGCTGCTGGAGGAGGGGCACTGCCTGCGCGATCAGGCGCTGGCGCTGTGCACCCGCACGCCGCGGCGGGCCATTGTCAATGTCGGCGCCACCTCGATGACCACGCTGCTGCAGATGGTTGCAAACGACATGGGCATGACGCTGATACCGGAGATGGCCATTGCGGCGGAAACCGCGCGCACGGCGCTTTCGATACTGCCCTTTGCGGACCCGATGCCGGCGCGCTCCATCGGTCTTGCCTGGCGCCGTTCGGATGCGCGCAAAGCCGACATGACCGCGCTTGCAGAGGCCATTATGGCCTGCCGGCAGCCGTCAGCGCCGCATAAAACGCGTTGATCGTGTCACCGGGCTGTCAACAGAGATAGCTATTTCTCTGCGGACACGGCATGATTGCGGTGACGGGCGCCGGGGACGTGGCGTCGCCCCCGCATTCAGGAGAGGGACATCATGATTGATACTGCAAAACGGCTGCTCACTGTAGCATTGTTGGCAGTGATACCATCGGTGGGGTTTGCCGATGATGATGTCATGGTCTTCGGCGGCGATACCTATGCCAGCGGGAAAATGTCCAATCTCGATACGGACAGCCCGCGCAGCGCTTTCGTCTCGGGCTTTTCAGCCTCCCTTGACGGCCCGGTGGCCAAGGACGCCCATATCGCCGGCGGTCATGTCAGCGTCGATGCGCCCGTTTCCGGCGATCTCTATGCGGCCGGTGTCTGGGTTGCGGTCGATGGTCCGGTCGGCGGCGATCTGTCGGTCTCGGCCTATTCGGTCGCGGTCGAAACGAAAGCCACGGTCGGCGGCAACAGCCGGATTGCCGCCCGCTCGGTCGAGATCGACTCCGATCTTGCCGGCAGCCTGCTGGCGGTGGCGCAGGATGTCACCATCAACGGCACGATCACCGGCGATGTGATGCTGGCGGTCGACAATCTGACCTTCGGACCCGATGCGAAGATTGCAGGACTACTGTCCTATGTCGGGCCGCAGAATATCGAAATCCCCGAAAGCGTGATCGCGGCCGATCGCGTCATCCACCGGCGGGTTGCCGGTGCGGCGCTTTCCTCGCTGGCCCAGATGACCGCGGCGGGCGAAGCGCTGCATGATCTGCGCGAAAACGGCACCGTGCGCACGGCAGCCGAAATTGCCGCAGGCAAGGAAGCGGTGAAGATCGCCGATGAAAAGACCTTTGGCCACGACGACGGTTTCTGGGCTCTGCTGGCCGGTTTTCTGGTGACGTTGATCGCCTACGTCATTGTCGCAGCCATCTTCTTCAACTTTGTGCCCATACGCACCGAGGCAACCCGCGCACGGCTGATGGCTAAGCCGCTTGCGTCGCTCTGCTACGGCTTTCTGGCGCTTTCCATGCTGGTGGGCGCGGTGCCGGTTGCGGCGATCACGATTGTCGGCATCGTCTTCATTCCCTTTGTGGTGCTGGCGATCTTCGTTGCCAGCGTGCTGGCCTATCTGGTGGCCGCCTATGCCTTTGCCTGGGCGATCCTGTCGCGGATCAAGCCGATCGCACCCTCGTTGACCAACAAGCTGCTGGCGACGGCTGCGGGCATCGTTCTGCTGTCGATGACACACTACCTCTGGTTCTTCGGCTGGATCATCAATCTCGCCGTGGTTCTGATGGGGCTTGGCGCGCTGGCTGCCGTCTGCGGCCGGCGCATGCTCTCGCGAAAGGATGGTCCGGCCGCGACCGGGCCGGAGAACATCGAGCGGCAAGGTGCCCCGGCGCGCGAGAACGGCGAGGGGCCGGCTGGACAGCCGTAACGTCAGAAGCTGAAACTGACGCCGAGATTGACGGCGTTGGTCCAGATATTGCTCTTCATGCTGTCGCCGCTGTCGATGTCGACATCGACCCAGGAATAGTTGGCCTTGTACTCAATGAAGGCGTCCCAGTTCCGGGCGAAGCTGTAGGCGAGGCCGGCCTGGGCCTGAAGGGTTGGCCCGCCGAACTGATAGCCGTAGGTCCTGCCCGAAGGCCGGGTGACCTCGACATGCGGCACGTTGATGCCGGCGCCAAGGCCGACATAGGGCGTCCATTTGCTGTCATTCAGCGGAAAGCGGTAGAGCGCGTTCAGCGTCAACAGGTTGAGGCCGTCGGAGTATTCGAAATGGCTCCAGCCTGCTTTCGCCAGCGTTTCATCATCGGCATAGACCTTGGTATGACTGAAATCGAGCGCGATGCCGAGATTGGGCATCTGATAGTCATCCAGCCACAGCGTCCCGCGCGCGCCCCAGTAGACGGGCCACGTAAAGGAACGTCCTTCCCAGCCGGCGGTAAATGCGCGCACGCCATCGATATCGATTTCCGAATGCGGGGCGGACTGATAGCCGCCGTAAAGCGAAAGCGCCATCTCCGCCGCAGCGGAACCCGCCGATCCCGCCATCGCGGCAAAAGCGAGGGGGATAACGGAAGCTCTTTGCAAAAATGGAGAAAGCATTGGCAACGGTACTCTTGGGAGAGGATTTTATACTGCATGCAACCTGAATATAGTATGTTTAAAATTACCTTAAAATGCAATTCAGAATTGTGATATCCGCACTTCTCTAGCGTGCTCCCAAACGCGGCCTTGCGAATGATCCGAAAACATGTTTCTGTTTTGTTCTTGGTGGAATCAGGAGAGATACGTGGCGGATAAACCGGGTCTGATCGCGAGCGAAGATGGCAAGCTTCGCTGTTTCTGGCATGGCAATCTGCCGGATTATCTGCGTTATCACGATGAGGAATGGGGCCGTCCCGTCACCGATGATTTCCGGCTGTTCGAGAAGATCTGCCTTGAAGGGTTTCAGTCGGGGCTTTCCTGGCTGACCATTCTGCGCAAGCGCGAAAACTTCCGTGACGCCTTTGACGGTTTCGATTTTCACAAGGTCGCTCGCTATTCCGAAGCCGATGTCGAACGGCTTCTGGGCAATGCCGGGATCATCCGCCATCGCGGCAAGATCGAAGCGACAATCAACAATGCCGGCCGCGCCATCGAGATGGAGCGCGAATTCGGCTCGCTTGCCGCCTGGTTCTGGGCGCGGGAACCGGGGCCGGACGAACGGCCCGAAACCGTCGACCGCCAGACGCTTGCAGCCAATCCGACGACGCCGGTTTCCGTGAAGATTTCGAAGGAACTGAAAAAGCGTGGCTGGAAATTCGTCGGCCCCACCACCGTCTATGCCTTCATGCAGGCCATGGGGCTGGTCAACGACCACCTCGAAGGCTGCTGCTGCCGGGGCGAAGTGGAAAGGCTGAGGGCGGAACTGGTCCGCCCCGTGATCAGATCGGCTTAGCCGATCTGCAATACGAAGATCAGGCCAAGCGCGATTGCCGTCAGCACGAGGATGGAGAGGATCGCGGTGGCGATCACCCGGCCGCCGGCGCGGCCGAGCGAGCGGACGTCGACCGCAAGCCCGAGGGCGGCCATGGCCAGCACGGTGAGCGCATTCGACGTATGGGCCAGCGACGGCACAACAGCCTCGGGAATGGCGCCGGCCGAACGCAGCGCCATCATCAGCGCAAAGCCGATGATGAACCACGGGGCGATATGCCTGAGCCTCACCTTTGCTCCCGCACCATTGGAAGCGGCGCGTGCGCTCATGCCGAGCGCGAACAGCACGGGGCCGAGCATCATCACCCGGATGAGCTTGACCAGCGTGCCGGTCTGCACGGCAATCACGCCGCCCGGCTGGGCGGCGGCCAGCACCTGCGGCACGGCATAGACGGTGAGCCCCGACAGCACGCCATATTGCGGCCCGGTCAGCCCGAACCCGACAAGCGCCAGCGGCAGCGCCAGCACCATGACGACGCCGAGCACGGCGGTAAACGCGATGGCCGAAGCGATATCCTCCGGTTCCGCATCAATGACCGGGGCGGCAGCGGCAATTGCCGAATTGCCGCAGATGGAATTGCCGCAGGCCACCAGCGTTGCCAGCTTGTGTTTCAGCCCGAGGCCCCGGCCGATACCGTAGGAAATCGCGATGGCCGCAACCACGGTAAACACGATGCCGAGCACCAGCGCCGGGCCTGCCGCTTTCAGCGCCTGCATGCTGATCGACGCGCCAAGCAGCACGATGGCGACCTCGAGCACGAATTTCTCGCAGAAACGAATCCCGGGCGTGAATGCCGCCGGCAGGTTGACGAGCGAGCGGATCGCCGTGCCGATCAGGATGGCGAGCACCAGGTTTTCAACGAAGCGATGTTCGGTCAGATGCACCTCGACCGCCTCCAGCCCGAAGGCTGCCAGCGCAACGAAGCATGACAGCACGATGCCGGGCGCCAGCGACAGAAAGGGGGCGGCCCATGGATGGGTGTTTTCGTTTTGAAGTGCAATGCGCATCGGAAAATCCTGTGTTGCGCAAAGCATGTCATGCTCAAATATAACCTTCCATCGAATAATAATTGACGTTTCGTTCGATTAAGGCGAATGTTTTGCCATGATGACGCTTGAGCAAATCGTGGTGTTCGTGGCTGTCGCCGAGCGTGAGCATCTGACGCGGGCGGCCGAAAGCCTGCATCTGACGCCGTCGGCGGTCTCCAGCGCCATCCGCAAGCTGGAGGATTTTTATTCCGTCACCCTGTTCGATCGCGTCGGGCGCGGCATCGTGCTGACGGCGGAGGGCAGGGCCTTTCTGGACGAGGCGCGGGCGACGCTGGCGCGGGTTCGCGCCGCCGAACGCGTGCTGGGCGAGCTTGGCGGGCTGGAGCGCGGCGCGCTTTCGGTGTTCGCCAGCCAGACCATTGCCAGCTACTGGCTGCCGCAGGTGCTGATGCGCTTTCACGCGCGTTATCCCGGCATCGAGCTGAAACTGTCGATCGGCAACACCATGCGGGTGGCCGATGCGGTGGCCCATGGCGAGGCGGAGCTTGGCTATATCGAGGGCACGCTCGACAATCCGCTTCTGGCCAAACGGCACCTTACCGACGACGCGCTAATGGTGGTGGTCGCGCCCACCCATCCGCTGGCTGATGGCCGGCCGGTCACCCCCGGCGAACTGGCCCGGAATGTCGCCTTCGTGCTGCGCGAGGAAGGCTCCGGCACGCGCTTTGAGTTCGAGCATGCCATGGCCGATTTCGGCATTTCCACGGCCGATCTCAATGTGGTCATGGTGCTGCCGTCAAACGAGGCGGTGTTGTCGGCTGTGCGGTCCGGCCATGCGGCAACGGCGATTTCGGGCGCCGTCGCCGCCCCCTGGCTGGCCTCGGGCGAGCTGAAACGGGTCAATTTCGACCTGCCGTCGCGCGCTTTCCAGCTTCTGAGCCACAAGGAACGGCACCTGAGCAAGGCGGCGAACGAACTGGTGGCTTTCTCGCTCGATGCCTGAGCGTTCAGTCGATGCTGACCGCCAGAACGCGGGAGATTTCGGTGAGCGAGCGGCCGGATTGCGCCCGCCATGTATTGAACGCGGCCTGCACCGCCGCCATGGCGGATTTTGAAGACGGCGCCTTGTCGACCACGCCTTCGGCAATCAGCCGGTTGATCACGCTGGCCGACAGCACGAAGCTGTCGACACCGGAAAACCGCAGAAAATACTGCCCGGTATTGCCGCCAAGCCGGGTGCCGCGCTTTTTCAAAACGTCCAGAAGGCCGACATAATCCTCCGCCGGCCAATCGGCGAAGAATGCGCCCGCAGACCCGTGTTCTTCCGCAAGGGCTGCAATGAACCGGGCATTTTCCTGCACTGCGCGGATTTTTTGGCCGTGGCGGACGATGCGGGTGTCTGAGACCAGCAGCTCGAAATCCTCGTCATGCAGCATCAGGCAATGGCCGATATCGAAACCGGAAAACGCCGACTCGAAACCCGGCCACATGGCATCGACGACCTTCCAGTTGAAACCGGCATTGAAGATGCAGCGCGTCATCAGCGACAGATAGCGGTCATCCGGCCGCGCGCGGATTTCCTCTGCGGGGGAGGGGCGTTGCAGCACTGCCTCCACCGCTTCCGCGCCGCCCTTGCGGGTCTCTGCGATGGCATGGATTTCGTCGAATGAGCGCATATCTTTCCGTCCTTGGGTGGCGTTGCGGGCAGAATAAGGCTTTCGCGGCATTTGGAAAGCTGATCTTCGGCCGGACTTCCGGTTCCAAAGCCTTGCCGCACGGGCGTGCATCTTCTAAGACTGCCGCCAGATTTTGACCGAGAGACACGGATCCCATGAGCGACAAGAAGAAAAAGAAACCGCAGAAACTGAAGGCCCGCCTGCCGCGCGGCTTTGTCGACCGCTCGGCCGCCGATATCCGCGCGACGGAAGAGATGGTGGCGAAGATCAAGGCGGTCTACGAGAATTACGGCTTCGACCCGGTGGAAACGCCGCTGTTCGAATATACCGATGCGCTGGGGAAATTCCTGCCCGATCAGGACCGCCCCAATGAGGGCGTGTTCTCGCTGACCGACGATGACGACCAGTGGATGAGCCTGCGCTACGACCTGACGGCCCCGCTCGCCCGCCATGTCGCCGAGAATTTCAACGACATCCAGCTTCCCTACCGCACCTATCGCGCCGGCTATGTATTCCGCAACGAAAAGCCGGGCCCGGGCCGCTTCCGCCAGTTCATGCAGTTCGACGCCGACGTCGTCGGCGCGCCGGGCGTCCAGACGGATGCCGAAATGTGCATGATGATGGCCGATACGATGGAAGCGCTCGGCATTCCGCGCGGGGATTATGTGATCCGGGTGAATAACCGCAAGGTGCTGGATGGCGTGCTGGAGGCGATCGGCCTCGGCGGCGAGGAGAATGCCGGGCAGCGGCTGACGGTGCTCAGGGCTATGGACAAGTTCGACAAATTTGGCCTCGATGGCGTTTTCAAACTCCTAACTACAGGACGAGAAGACGAAAGCGGTGATTTTACCAAGGGAGCAGGACTTGTTGAAGAAGACGCTGCTGCTGTCTGTGATGTGCTCGAGGCGGGCAGCGATGGCGTGCCAGTCGTCGGCCTTAAGGATCGGCTGTCGGACAGATTTGCAAATAGCGGCCGTTTCACTGAAGGCCTTTCTGAACTCGAAATGATTGAAAAAATCGTTCAGGCAAGCGGTTATCTTTCCGACCGCATCAAAATCGACCCCTCAGTCGTCCGTGGCCTCGAATACTACACCGGTCCCGTCTACGAAGCCGAACTCACCTTCGATGTCACCAATGAAAAGGGCGAAAAAGTCGTGTTCGGTTCGGTCGGCGGCGGCGGGCGGTATGACGGGCTGGTGTCGCGCTTCATGGGCCAGCCGGTACCGGCGACGGGCTTTTCCATCGGCGTGTCGCGGCTGATGACGGCGCTGAAGAACCTCGGCAAGCTCGGCACCTCCGAGGTGATCGAGCCGGTGCTGGTCACCGTCATGGATGGCGACGCCGAGGCCATGGGCCGCTACCAGAAGATGACGCAGGAACTGCGCGCTGCCGGCATCCGCGCCGAGATGTATCAGGGCAACTGGAAGAAATTCGGCAACCAGCTCAAATATGCCGACCGTCGCGGCTGCCCCATCGCCATCATCCAGGGCGGCGATGAGCGCGCCGAAGGCGTCGTCCAGATCAAGGACCTGATCGAGGGCAAGCGCTTGTCCGGCGAAATCGAGGACAATGCCGAATGGCGCGAGGCCCGCGTGGCGCAGGAAACCGTGCCGGAAGGCGATCTGGTCGAAAAGGTGCGCCGGATGCTGGAAGCGCAGGCGGAGGACCGGCGTCGGGCCGGATGATTCAGCGGGGGAGGCGTCGGCTCTCACAACCTCCCCCTCGTGAGGGCAGGGCTATCGCAGATGGCCTTGGATCTTGCTCCACATACTCTCTCCCGCTTGCGGGAGAGATGCCCCGAAAGGGGCAGTGAGGGTGAAGCGGCATTTCAAAATCGTGACGGCGTCCGTGTGGATAGGTTCCCCCCTCACTGTCGCTGTCGCGACATCTCTCCCCTCCGGGGCGAGAAGATTTGGGGGCTGTGCGGCAAAGCCCTCTGCGATAAGCCGTCCTTCAAGGGGATCGGTGGCTTCGACGTCCGTCGCGATTTTCCGGCAATCGTGCTACATATAGCAGCGATGAGGGGGCGGCCATGCTCAAATCCATCCATCACATTCAGCTTGCCATGCCCGAGGGCCGGGAAGATGAGGCGCGGGCGTTTTATGCCGGTGTGCTTGGCGTGCCGGAGGTGGAAAAGCCTGACAATCTGAAGGCGCGCGGCGGGTGCTGGTTCGAGGCAGATGGCCTGCGCATCCATCTGGGCGTCGATAAGGATTTCCGGCCCGCGAAAAAGGCGCATCCGGCGTTTCTGGTCGATGATGTCGCGGCGGTTGCGGCGGCGGTGGAAAAGGCCGGTTATGTGGTGAAGCCGGACGCGCCGCTTGAGGGCTTTCTGCGGACCTATGTTTACGATCCCTTCGGCAACCGGATCGAACTGATGCAGGTTTTGGGCTGAAGCTGGCCGCAATCGTTGACTTTTGCCGCAAAGGATGGTCATCGGATGCGGAAACTCGAATGACGATGGGACAACGATGCCCTCCACCAGCCTGCCGGATTGCGCCGGCGCCATCCTTGCCGCCTTTTCCGCGCGCGACACGGTCCTGACCGATACACCGGTGATCCAGCCCGCCGCGCCGTTTCTGGACATGACCGGTGAGGCGCTGCGCCGCCGTATCTTCATGACCGAGAGCGAGACCGGCGAAAGCCTGTGCCTGCGCCCTGAATTCACCATTCCCGTCTGTCGCCACCATATCACCGACAACGCCGGAACGCCGAAGCGCTATGCCTATTGCGGCATGGTGTTCCGTCAGGCGCGCGAGGACGGCGCGGACGAGTTCTTTCAGGCCGGTATCGAGGACCTCGGCACAGTGGATGTGGCCGCCGCAGACGCACGCGCCATCGCCGATGCATGGAGCACGCTTGGCGCTTGCCTGCCGGGTGCGCGTTTTTCCGTGACGCTGGGCGATCAGGCGATCTTCGAAGCCGTGGTGCGCGCACTCGGGCTTCCCGGCGGCTGGCAGAAGCGGCTGATCCAGGCTTTCGGCAACCATGCCCGTCTTGCAGCCCTTCTGGAGGCGTTGGCCCGCCCGCAGCCGGTTTCAGGGCTCGACCGCCGCGTGGCCGCGTTTCTGGCCGATGGCGACGAGGCCGGGCTGATCGATCATATCGACCGGACCATGCAGCAAACCGGCTATTCCACCAATGCCAGCCGCAGCCCCAGGGAAATTGCCCGGCGGCTGAAGGAGAAACTGGCGCTGTCGGTCACCAGTCTCGACCGCGAGGCGCTCGAAGCGCTGAAAACATTCCTGTCGCTTGAAGTCGGCCTTGATGCCGCGTCGTCCGAACTGGCTGCCTTTTCGGAGAAATTCGGTCTCGATATCGGCGCGGCCATCGGTGTGTTCGAGCGGCGCATAGCCGCGCTGCGGGCCGCCGATGTCGACGTTGCGGCGATCACCTACCGCGCCGCTTTCGGCCGTCCGCTTGATTATTATACCGGTCTGGTGTTCGAGATCGCGGAAGCCGGCGCGCGCGGTGCGTTGCTTGCCGGTGGCGGACGCTATGACCGCCTGCTGACGCTGCTTGGCGCCAGTGATCATATTCCCGCCGTCGGCTTTTCGCTGTGGCTCGACCGGATCGAACGCGCCGGAGAACAACAATGACCGTCACCATCGCACTACCCTCCAAGGGGCGCATCAAGGAAGGCGCGGAAAAGGCCCTTGAAAAGGCCGGGTTCCCGGTCGAGACCAATGGCAATGACCGCTCCTATCGCGGCCAGGTGCGCGGACGCCCGGATATCGAAATCGCCTTTCTGTCGGCCTCGGAAATTTCCCGTGAAGTCGGCAACGGCGCCGTTGATTTCGGCGTTACAGGCGAGGATGTGGTGCGCGAAAACGTGGCTCAGGCCGATGCCCGCGTCGAGTTCGTCTCCCGTCTCGGTTTCGGTCAGGCCGATGTGGTCGTCGCCGTGCCGGAAATCTGGCTCGATGTCGACACCATGGCCGACCTCAACGACGTTGCCTCCGAATTCCGCAGCCGTCATGGCCGCAGGCTGGCGATCGCGACAAAATTCTGGCGGCTGACGCAGCAGTTCTTCACCGCCAAGCACGGTATCCAGCTCTATCGGATTGTCGAAAGCCTGGGCGCCACCGAAGGCGCGCCGATGGCCGGCCAGGCTGATATCATCGTCGATATCACCTCCACCGGTTCGACGCTTGCGGCCAACCACCTGAAGATCCTCTCCGATGGCGTGATCCTGAAGTCGGAGGCCTGTTTCGTGCGGGCCCGCAAGGCCGCGCATGAGGGCGATCCGGTTGTTGATGAAATCCTCACGGCGATGCGCAGCTGAAGGGGGCGCAGGCCAATACCCGTGTCGTTTTTCCTGCGATGAGGCGGGCCGTGCGTAAATTTTAAGTGATGTTTCCGGAAAAACGTCATTTTTTTGGCGTTGTGACACCGTTTTGCCAATAAAGTGACAAGTGTGGGCTTGCGATTCCTTTTTGCACTGCACATCTCGCACCTATCCCTATAACTTTTCAGGAACGTCCATGCCACGCTTGTCCGCATTTCCGATCACCCAGAAATGGCCAGCACAAAACCCCGACGTCATTCAGCTCTATTCTCTTCCCACTCCGAATGGCGTGAAGGTTTCTATCGCTCTGGAAGAGCTGGAACTGCCGTATGAGGCGCATCGTGTGTCCTTTGATACCGATGATCAGATGACGCCCGAGTTTCTGTCGCTCAATCCCAACAACAAGATCCCGGCGATTATCGACCCGCACGGGCCGGACGATACGCCCATCGGCCTGTTCGAATCCGGCGCGATCCTGCTTTACCTCGCCGAAAAGGCCGGCCGGCTGATCCCCAACGATCCGATCGGGCGCTATGAGACGATCCAGTGGGTGATGTTCCAGGTTGGGGGCGTGGGCCCGATGTTCGGTCAGTTCGGCCATTTCTACAAATATGCCGCCGACAAGGTTGCCAACAATTCCTATCCGGTGGAGCGCTACACCAAGGAAGCGCGCCGTCTGCTGGGCGTTCTGGAAGGCCGGCTGCTCGACCGTCAGTTCATCATGGGCGATGAGTATACGATTGCCGATATCGCGATCTTCCCCTGGGTGCGTGGCCTGTCGAATGGCTATGATGCAGAGGAAACTTTGCGGCTTTCCGATTTCAAGATCGTCAATGCCTGGGTCAAGCGCTGTTCGGAGCGTCCGGCCAGCGTCAAAGGTCTGACGGTTCCCGCGAAGAACTGAGCTGTTCTCAGGACAGTACGAAACGATAAAAGGCGTGGCCGGGCGGCCGCGCTTTTTTTTGTTTGCAAAGCTCGCCCCTCGTTCTTCGTCATACCGGCCTTGAGCCGGTATCCAGGGCCGCTTGTTGTGCGCCTCCGGAAAGAGTCTTTGCGTGCAAGGACTTGGCTCTTGCTTGCAGGGTTTGTCAACAAAAAAGGCGCCCCCCGAAGGAGCGCCTTTCTGAAATTTTGAATGGTCGAGCGAGGCTCTAAGCAATCAGGCCCAGGCCTGATTACATCATGCCGCCCATGCCGCCCATGCCGCCCATTCCACCCATGCCGCCCATGTCGGGCATGCCGCCGGCAGCTTCCTTCTTCGGAAGTTCGGCAACCATGGCTTCGGTGGTGATGAGGAGCGAAGCAACCGAGGCTGCGTCCTGCAGAGCGGTGCGGACAACCTTGACCGGGTCAACGATACCCATGGTGATCATGTCGCCATATTCACCGGTCTGGGCGTTCCAGCCGAAGTTGAAGTCGTTGTTTTCAAGAACCTTGCCAACAACGATGGAAGCTTCGTCACCGGCGTTCGTGACGATCTGGCGGGCCGGAGCCTGCAGAGCGCGACGGACGATGGCGATACCGGCATCCTGGTCTTCGTTTTCACCCTTGACCGTAACGGCAGCCGAGCAGCGCAGGAGAGCAAGACCACCACCGGGAACGATGCCTTCCTGAACGGCCGCGCGGGTTGCGTTCAGAGCGTCGTCGACGCGGTCCTTCTTTTCCTTCACTTCGACTTCCGTGGAGCCGCCAACGCGGATCACGGCAACACCGCCGGCGAGCTTGGCAAGACGTTCCTGCAGCTTTTCGCGGTCGTAGTCGGACGTGGTTTCTTCGATCTGAGCCTTGATCTGGGCAACACGTGCCTCGATGTCGGCCTTCTGGCCGGCGCCGTCGACGATCGTGGTGTTTTCCTTGGTGATCGAGACCTTCTTGGCCGTGCCGAGCATGTCGAGGGTGACATTCTCAAGCTTGATGCCGAGATCTTCGGAGATGACAGTGCCGCCCGTCAGGATGGCGATGTCTTCCAGCATGGCCTTGCGGCGATCGCCGAAGCCCGGTGCCTTGACGGCAGCAATCTTCAGGCCGCCACGCAGCTTGTTGACGACGAGGGTCGCAAGAGCTTCGCCTTCGACGTCTTCAGCAATGATGATGAGCGGCTTGTTGGACTGAACGACCGATTCCAGAACCGGCAGCATGGCCTGCAGGTTGGAAAGCTTCTTTTCGTGCAGCAGGATGTAGGCGTCTTCCAGCTCGGCAATCATCTTTTCCGAGTTGGTGACGAAGTACGGCGACAGGTAGCCGCGGTCGAACTGCATGCCTTCAACGACTTCCAGCTCGGTTTCGGCGGTCTTGGCTTCTTCAACCGTGATCACGCCCTCATTGCCGACCTTCTGCATGGCGTGGGCAATGTCTTCGCCGATCTGCTTTTCGCCGTTGGCGGAGATGGTGCCAACCTGAGCGACTTCAGCAGAGGTGTTGATCTTCTTGGCCTTGGCAACGAGTTCCTTGGCAACTTCGGCAACAGCGAGGTCGATACCGCGCTTGACGTCCATCGGGTTCATGCCGGCAGCAACAGCCTTCGAACCTTCCTTGACGATGGCCTGGGCCAGAACCGTCGCGGTGGTGGTGCCGTCACCGGCGGTGTCGTTGGTCTTCGAAGCAACTTCGCGGACCATCTGGGCGCCCATGTTTTCGAACTTGTCTTCGAGTTCGATTTCCTTGGCGACCGAAACACCGTCCTTGGTGATGCGCGGAGCGCCGAAGGACTTTTCGATAACAACGTTACGACCCTTGGGGCCGAGCGTGACCTTCACAGCGTTGGCGAGAATGTCGACGCCGTCGAGCATCTTTTCACGCGCCGTACGGCCGAATTTGACTTCTTTGGCAGCCATTTGAAAACTCCTGGTTTCTCAAACCTTGATGGGCTCGAAAGCCCGGCTGAATGGAATGGTAAGCGTCAGGGATGACCGCCGATCAGGCGACAACACCCATGATATCGGCTTCCTTCATGATCAGAAGGTCTTCGCCGTCGAGCTTGACTTCAGTACCCGACCATTTGCCGAACAGAACGCGGTCGCCGACCTTGACGTCGAGCGCGACAACCTTGCCGCTGTCGTCACGGGCGCCGGAACCGACGGCGACGATTTCGCCTTCCTGCGGCTTTTCCTTGGCGGTGTCGGGAATGATGATGCCGCCCTTGGTCTTTTCTTCGGACTCAACACGACGTACGACAACGCGGTCGTGCAGGGGGCGGAAAGAAATGCTTGCCATTGTCTATACCCTCGATCAAATGACACTCGCAGCCGGCATGTGCCGGCGGCCTGGATATGGTGTTAGCACTCTCCTCTGTTGAGTGCTAATGGCGGACATTTAGGCAGGGGGTGACTGAGTGTCAAGAAATTGGCGAAAGATTTTTTGCCAGTACCGGTGAGGGGGCGCCGGTGAGGGCGGCATGTCGTTTTCACAAAGCCTTCGTATCATCGCGATAGATGCAACGAAACCTCTATCTGTAATGCGGGGATATTGTGGCACGTGGCATGGCGGATGTAACCGGCCCCTCCTTTCGTGAATTTTTCACGGTGTTTTTCCGCATCGGCATGCTGTCGTTCGGCGGCCCTGCCGGCCAGATCGCGTTGATGCACCGCATCGTGGTCGATGAAAAACGCTGGATCGGCGAAAGCCGGTATCTGCATGCGCTCAACTACTGCATGCTGTTGCCCGGCCCGGAGGCCCAGCAACTCGCCACCTATCTCGGCTGGCTGCTCTTTGGCGTCCGTGGCGGCGTTGTCGCCGGAATTCTGTTTGTGGTGCCGGGGCTTGTCGTCATCATCGCCCTGGCGCTGGCCTATGCCTTTTTTGCCGATACCGGCTGGCTTCAATCCGTTTTCCTGGGTCTCAAGGCCGCCGTGCTGGCCATCGTCGCGCAGGCATTGTGGCGCATGGCGAAAAAGTCGCTGAAGGGGCCGCGTTATGCCGGTTTCGCATGTCTGGCGTTTCTGGCGCTGTTCGTTTTCGGCATTCCGTTTCCGCTGGTCATTCTGTTTGCCGCTCTTGGCGGGTATCTGCTGCAGCAGGCCGAAATCGCGGACGCCGATGATGAGGATGCGGTGGCAACGCGCGATGGCGGTCACGGGTGGCGCGCCCTTGCAAGCTTGATCGTCTGGGTGCTCGTCTGGCTTGCGCCGCTGGGCATTTTCATGGTTGTCGGCGGCGGCACTCTGGCCGAAATCTTCACATTCTTTGTGAAAATCGCCGTCTTTTCCTTCGGTGGCGCTTATGCGGTTCTGTCCTATGTGGCGCAGGAAGCGGTCAACACCTATCACTGGCTGACCCCGGCTGAAATGCTGGACGGTCTGGCTTTGGCAGAAACGACGCCCGGGCCGCTGGTGCTGGTGCTTTCTTTCGTCGGCTTTCTTGCGGCCTTCGGTGTGCCGGTTTTCGGCAGTGCTATCCTTTCCGGTATTCTCGGGGCGCTTTTGACGGCGTGGGCGATTTTCGTGCCGAGCTTCGTCTTCATCTTTGCCGGCGCTCCCTATGTCGAAAGCGTGCGGAAGAAACCGGCTTTATCCGGTGCGCTTGCCGGCATCGGCGCTGCGACAGTCGGCGTCATTGCCAATCTGACGTTCTGGTTTGCCCTTCACGTTCTTTTCCCGTCCGTTGGCCGTATTGAATTATTTGCTTTTCATCCGTTCCTCGATGTCGCGCTGGTGTGGCCTCAGTGGCAAAGCCTCAGCCTGTCATCGCTGGCAATCGCCGTTGCCGGCGGTGTTGCCGTTTTCCGGTTTAGCCTTGGCGTCATCCCGCTGCTTCTGGCGGCGGGCGTTGCGGGGCTTGCCATCGGCGCGTGATTGTGACCTTTTGTGCGCGCCCGCCCGACTGCATTCTTATCAATGAGGATATTCATGGCCCGATCCATTCCCGCGCTCAGCGCCGTTTACGATGCCTATGACGTCATACTGTGCGATGTCTGGGGCGTTTTGCACAATGGCGTTGCCTCTTTCGATGCGGCGAAGAAAGCGCTGGCCGATGCCCGGGCCGCAGGCAAGACCGTCATTCTGCTGACCAATTCGCCGCGCCTTTCCCCGGCGGTTTCAAAACAGCTGGTCGGCCTTGGCGTCACGGATGCCGCCTATGACGGTATTGTCACATCCGGCGATGTGACCAAGAAGATCGTCAGTGAAGGGCCGCGCAAGCTTTTCTTCCTCGGGCCGGAGCGCGATATCGGTCTTGTCAGCGAAACCGGCGTTGAACTGGTTGAGGCGGAAGAGGCGGAAAGCATCCTTTGCACGGGCCTTTTCGACGACGAGACGGAAACGCCGGAGGATTACTGCGACATGCTGACCGGGTTTGCCGCGCGCGGCCTGCCGCTCGTCTGTGCCAATCCGGACCTGATCGTCACGCGCGGCGATCGCCTTATCCCCTGCGCCGGCGCTCTTGCCGCGCTTTATGAGGAGCTTGGCGGCACCACGCTGATTGCCGGAAAACCGCATCAGCCGATTTACGACGCGGCGCTGGAAACGGCCCGCACGCTTCTGGGCGCTGTCGACAAGGCGCGCATTCTGGCCATTGGCGACGGCATGCCGACCGATGTTCTGGGCGCCATGAATTACGGCCTCGACCTGCTTTATATCGCCGAGGGCATTCATGCCGCCGATTATACCAGGGAGGGCACCGTTGACGAAGCGTTGCTGAAACGCTTCTTGACGGACAAGGGCGCAACCCCGAAATACTGGATGCCGGATCTGGCCTGAGACGGCCATCGACATCCATCTGGACCTGAGCAATGACGGTATTTCATCGTAACGAATTTCTGGAACCCCTCCCTTCCGAACTGAAGGGGGGCGTTGTCGCCATCGGCAATTTCGACGGTGTCCATCGCGGACATCAGAGCGTGCTGGAGCGGGCGCGGGATATCGCAACCGAGCGCGGCGTGCCGGCGCTGGTGCTGACATTCGAGCCGCATCCGCGCACGGTGTTCAATCCGCAGGCGCCGGTTTTCCGCCTGACGCCCGCGCCGATGAAGGCGAAGCTGCTGGAGGCGATGGGCTATCACGCCGTGATCGAATATCCCTTCGACAGGACGTTTTCGCAGCGCTCGCCGGAAGAATTCGTCACCACGGTTCTCGTCGACTGGCTGGGGGCAAGCGAAGTGGTGACCGGGTTCGACTTTCACTTCGGCCGCAACCGCGAAGGCGGTCCGGCCTATCTGATGCAGGCTGGGAAACGCTTCGATTTCGGCGTCACGCTGATGGATGCCTTTCGTGACGAAAATGCCGATGTCGTCTCCTCGAGCCGTATCCGCGACCTGTTGAGCCGCGGCGAGGTGGTCGAGGCCTCCGGCCTTCTGGGCTATCGCTATACGGTGAGCGGTGAAGTCATTCACGGCGAAAAGCTTGGCCGCACGCTGGGCTTTCCGACGGCCAACATGGCTTTCGACCCGCATGCCAAGCTGCGGCCCGGCATTTACGCGGTCCGCTATCGCCGGCCATGCGGCACGCTGCATGACGGCGTCGCAAGCTTTGGCCGCCGGCCGACCGTTGTCGAGGACGGGCGCCCGCTGCTCGAGACCTATATTTTCGACTTCAAGGGCGATCTTTACGGCGAAACCGGCGCAGTATCCTTGTTCGGCCGGTTGCGCGACGAGCTGAAATTCGATGGTCTCGAAGCCCTCGTCGCCCAGATGCACCGCGATGCCGATCAGGCCAAGGCGCTGCTGTCGTCGGTTCAGCCATTCTCGCCGCTGGATGCGAAAATCGCGTTTTAGTCAAATCCGGCATGGGTTTGCCCTGCTTGGCTGCCGGATGCCCCGGGAGTAGTCGGATTTTCTCATTATATCTTCATAAATGCGAAAATTTGTCTGTTTGAATGTGCGTTGTTTGACCTATATCCAGGCCGGCAATGCGAACCGGTTTAGACCGGTCGTGCATTGATTGCGAAAGTTTCGAGGTCCTCCCATGACTGAATTCACCCCTCTGATGTCGTTTTCCGGCGGTCTGCTAATCGGGCTGTCGGCTGTGCTGCTCATGTTTTCATGGGGCCGGATTGCCGGAATGACGGGTATTCTCGGCGGTCTGTTGCCGCCGTTCAACCGCGACCTTGCCTGGAAGTCCTGCTTCATCGCCGGCGCCATTGTCGTCGCTTTGCTGTTCCGTCTTCTCGGCGGCGCGGTTGCCTATGATATGCCGGTTTCTACGGCGGCGATCATTGTCGGCGGCGTGATCACCGGTATCGGCGTGACCTATGGTTCGGGCTGCACATCGGGGCATGGCGTGTGCGGGCTTGCCCGCTTCTCCCGTCGTTCGGCCGTGGCGGTGCTCTCTTTCATGAGCTTCGCCTTTCTGACCGTGTTTGTTATCCGCCATCTTCTGTGAATGGAAATCGTGATGCGTTATCTGGTTGCAGCCGTCATCGGCGCGATCTTCGGTCTCGGGATCGTCATCTCGGGCATGGCCGACCCCGCCAAGGTGCTTAATTTCTTCGATCTGTTCGGCACGTTCGACCCGAGCCTTGCCTTCGTTCTGGCGGGCGCGCTCTGCGTTGCCGTTCCCGGCTATTTCCTGATTTTCAGGTCCCGCAACAAGCCGGTCTTCGATCATGAATTCCGTCTTCCCGGAACGCGGAAGATCGATGCGAAACTGGTCGCAGGCTCTGCGGTCTTCGGTATCGGCTGGGGGATTGCCGGTTTCTGCCCGGGGGCTGCCATTCCGACACTGGGGCTTGGCCACACGTCGACGGTCATCTTCGTCGTTGCGCTTCTGGCCGGGATTTCCATCGCCCGATTGCTGCAAAACTTCAAGCTGCCATCGTCTTCGGCCAGGCCTTTGCCGCACAAGCCGTAAAACATGTGAGGGCGCGGGCAGATTCTTGGCGCCCGCCCTCTTTCCATTTGCGGCAAAACCGCTTAAACAACCGCCGCTATGCTGAAAAAAGTTCTGGTCGTCATTTTCCGAATTATGAGCCCGGCCCTTTGAGGCGCTCGTGTTGAGCATGCCCGAGGGTCCGGGATTTTGGCGTCCGAGAAGGATGCATTTTACCAGTTTTACCTGAACAGTTGCGCGCTGCCTTTATGGTGGCGCTGCCCAGCAGGAATGCACAAGAGATGACCGACAAAAACGACACCGTCGACTATTCCGAAACCCTTTATCTGCCGAAAACCGATTTCCCCATGCGTGCGGGCCTTCCCAAGAAGGAACCCGAAATCGTGGCCCGCTGGGAGGAAATGGGGCTCTACAAGAAGCTGCGCGAGGATGCTGCCGGCCGCGAGAAATTCGTGCTGCATGACGGCCCGCCCTATGCCAACGGCAATATCCATATCGGCCACGCGCTGAACAAGATCCTGAAGGACGTCATCACCCGTTCGTTCCAGATGCGCGGCTTCGATTCCAACTACGTTCCCGGCTGGGATTGCCACGGCCTGCCGATCGAGTGGAAGATCGAGGAAGCCTACCGCGCCAAGGGCCAGAACAAGGACGAGGTGCCGATCAACGAATTTCGTCGCGAATGCCGCGAGTTCGCGCAGCACTGGATCGACGTGCAGACGGGCGAATTCAAACGTCTCGGCATCGAGGGCGATTTCGAAAAGCCATACACGACCATGGCCTTCCACGCCGAAGCGCGTATCGCCGGCGAACTGCTGAAGATCGCCAAGGCCGGCCAGCTTTATCGCGGTTCCAAGCCGGTGATGTGGTCGGTGGTTGAACGCACGGCGCTGGCTGAGGCGGAAGTCGAATATCACGAGGTTCAGTCGGACACGATCTGGGTGAAGTTCCCGGTTGTCGAAGGCCCCGATGATCTTCTTGGAACCTTCGTCATCATCTGGACGACCACGCCCTGGACCATCCCCGGCAACCGCGCCGTGTCGTTTTCGTCGCGTTTTGCCTACGGGCTCTACGAGATCACCGAAGCAGCCAATGATTTCGGTCCGCAGCCGGGCGAGCGCGTCATGTTCGCAAAGAACCTTGCCGAGGAATGCGCCGCCAAGGCCAAGCTGACGATGAAGCTTGTGCGTGATCTTGATGCGACCGAACTTTCCGGCGTCACCTGTGCCCATCCCCTCGTCGACCTTGGCTACGACTTCAAGGTCCCGCTGCTCGATGGCGATCACGTCACCGATGATGCCGGTACCGGTTTCGTCCACACCGCGCCCGGTCATGGTCGCGAGGACTTTGACGCATGGATGGAGCAGGCGCGGGACTTCGAAGCGCGCGGCATCTCGCCGAAAATCCCGTTCACCGTCGGCGATGACGGTTTTTACACCGACGAGGCACCGGGCTTCGAGGGCGCGCGCGTCATGGATGACAACGGCAAGAAGGGCGATGCCAATGAGCGTGTCATCAAGGCGCTGATCGCCGCTGACCGCCTGTTTGCCCGTGGCCGCATCAAGCATGATTATCCGCATTCATGGCGCTCGAAAAAGCCGGTGATCTTCCGCAACACGCCGCAGTGGTTCGTCTATATGGACCGCGACCTCGGCGATGCGTCGACGCTGCGCTCGCGCGCGCTGTCGGCCATCGATGATACCCGTTTCGTGCCCGCTGCCGGCAAGAACCGCCTGCGCGGCATGATCGAGACCCGGCCCGACTGGGTGCTTTCGCGTCAGCGCGCATGGGGCGTGCCGATCAGCATCTTCTGCGATGCGAAGGGCGAAGTGCTCGTCGATGAGGCCGTCAATGCCCGCATTCTCGAAGCCTTCGAGGCGGAAGGGGCCGACGCCTGGTTTGCCGAAGGCGCGCGCGAGCGTTTCCTTGGCGAGCGTGCATCGGAAGACTGGGAACAGGTCACCGACATTCTCGATGTCTGGTTCGACTCAGGTTCGACGCACACCTTCGTTCTGGAAGACCGTCCGGACCTGAAATGGCCGGCCGATGTCTATCTCGAAGGCTCCGACCAGCATCGCGGCTGGTTCCATTCCTCGCTGCTGGAAGGCTGCGTCACGCGCGGTCGCGCGCCCTACAACGCCGTCGTGACCCATGGCTTCACCATGGACGAAAAGGGCCGCAAACAGTCGAAATCGCTGGGCAACCAGGTCTTCCCGCAGGACGTGATGGCAAAATCCGGCGCCGATATCCTGCGTCTGTGGGTGATGACCACCGATTACTGGGAAGATCAGCGTCTGGGCGACACGGTTATCAAGACGAATGTCGATACCTATCGCAAGCTCAGGAACTCGCTGCGCTGGATGCTCGGCACGCTGGCCCATGACGAGGGCGAGGATATCGCTGCCGCCGACATGCCGGAACTCGAACGGCTGATGCTGCATCGCCTGGCCGAACTGGATGCGCTGGTCCGTAAGGGCTATGACGACTTCGATTTCAAGAAGATCGCCCGCGCGCTGACGGATTTCGCCAATATCGAACTGTCGGCCTTCTATTTCGATGTCCGCAAGGATGCGCTTTACTGCGATGCGCCGTCGAGCCTGCGCCGTCGTTCGGCGTTGGTTGTCATCCGCAAGCTGTTCGATTGCCTGGTGACATGGCTTGCGCCGATGCTGCCCTTTACCATGGAAGAAGCCTGGCTTTCGCGCAATCCGGAGGCGGTTTCCGTCCATCTGGCACAGTTCCCGGATGTCTCGGCAGACTGGAAGGACGAGGCGCTTGCCGCCCGCTGGGCCAAGATCCGCGAAGTCCGCAAGGTCGTCACCGGCGCGCTGGAAATCGAGCGCCGCGAAAAGCGCATCGGCTCCTCGCTGGAGGCCGCACCCGTGGTCTATGTCGGCGACAAGGCACTGCTCGAAGCGTTGGGAGGCCGTGATTTCGAGGAAATCTGCATCACCTCGGCCATCACGGTGAAGGAAGGCGACGGCCCGGAGGATGCCTTCCGCCTGCCTGAAGTTGCCGGCGTTGCCGTCGTGCCCGAACTGGCAAGCGGCACCAAATGTGCCCGCTCGTGGAAAATCACCGATGATGTCGGCTCTGATCCCGATTATCCGGATGTCTCCGCGCGCGATGCTGCAGCCCTCAGGGAGCTTGCAGCCGGGGCCTGATCGATAATGGCAGCCGGGCGCATCATTGCCCGGCTGCCCCAAGCCCGTTATTCTCCCTGAGAATAATTGCGAAAAGGACAGTTCTACGGTAGGAATGTCGCGTTTTCGCCGGATTTATCGCCGAAATATGGCAGATGGCGTAGTGTGAGTGGCGCCAGCGACGCCGAGGAGTGGTTATAGAGCGCATGACTTTTGTTACCCGTTCGATGAAAATTGCAATCGCTCTTTTGGGCGTGTCCGCGCTCGCATCCTGTGTCAGCGGCCCGACCTATGGCACCGGCAAATCCGCCACCACCCAGCTCGTCGAGGACCTTGGCGAGGCTGTTCTGGTGATCAATCCCGATGATCCCGACATCACCTATGAGGCACGGCCTGAACTGGTGAAGCCCGGTAAAAGCGTGGCGGGCCGGACCTTGATACCGCCGCAGAAATCGGTGGCTTCGGCTGATAATCCCAACTGGATCGAATCGCCGGAAGAACAGCGCGAACGGGTCTACCAGGAAGCCGAGGACAACAAGGACAATCCGTTCTACGAATCGCCGCTTCTGGTGGGCAAAAACCGCGACAACATGACCGAGAAGGAACAGCTTGAAGCCTTCCGCAAGGCGCGTGCCGAAGCCAACACGATCGACATCACGCAAAGCCGTTACCTGATCGATCCGCCGGAACAGTATCGTCAGCCGTCCAGTCCGGAAGCGTTGAACGATCTCGGTCAGCCGGAGCGCGCCAAGGAGCGTCGCCGCCAGAAACTGGCCGAGGGCAAGAACCCCGATCGCTGCTTCCTGTTCCTGAACTGCAAGAGCGGCAAGACGGAAGACTTCCTCGAATCGTCCAAGAACGCCGGTCAGTAAGCGCGTTTCATACCGGGGGTATCATGACGTATTCGATCCGTCCGGCGGTGCGTGCCGACGCCGCCACCATCTATCGTTTTGTCTGCGAGCTTGCCGAATTCGAAAAGGCGCTGGACAAGGTTGAAACCACCGAAGAGGGCCTCGCCGAGGCGATCTTCGGCGATGGCTCCGTCACCGAAGGGCTGATTGCCGAAATCGATGGCAAGCCGGCAGGCTTTGCCGTCTATTACTTCACCTTCTCAACCTGGCAGGGCCGCAACGGCATCTATCTGGAAGACCTCTATGTCTCGCCGGAGTTTCGCGGCGCGGGGCTTGGCAAGGCGCTGATGCGCGCGGTTGCCGATGTTGCGGTTTCGAGGAATTGCGGGCGGATGGAATGGAGCGTGCTGGACTGGAATGTCGGTGCGATCCGCGTCTATGACGCCGTCGGCGGAAAGCCGCAGAGCGAATGGATTCGCTACCGGCTGGAAGACGAGACGCTGTCTGCCTTTGCCGGGCGTTGAGGTTTTACCGGCGTTCGTTGAAGAAGTCCCTGAGAAGGGCGGCCGCGCGGATTTCGGAAAAACCGGAATAGACATCGGGACGGTGGTGGCAGGTGTCCTGGTCGAAAAAGCGTCCGCCATGATCGACCCCGCCGCCCTTCGGATCGGCCGCACCGTAATAGAGCCGTTCGATGCGGGCGAAGGAGATTGCCGCCGCACACATGGCGCAGGGTTCGAGCGTGACGTAGAGATGGGCACCGTTCAGGCGTTCGGAGCCGTTCTTTTCGCAGGCCGCGCGGATCGCCAGCACTTCGGCATGGGCCGTCGGGTCGTTCAGTTCGCGGGTGCGGTTTCCCGCCGAGGCGATGACCGATCCTTCATGGGTGATGACAGCGCCGATCGGCACCTCGCCGCGCGCGCCCGCCTTTTCGGCTTCTTCCAGTGCCAGTGCCATGAAATCGCGGCGCTCAGCCATTTTGACAAGTTTCCTCTTAACCAATTCGCCCTGTCCTGTTAGAGCGTTTCAATCCTAAAATGAAGCGTTCCGGCGGACAGGGATCAACAGGCGAAGCGAAATGAACCAGAAAGACAAATTCCCCAAGCGTGGCGGAAAGCCGAAAGCCAGGCCTGACCGCAAGCCCGCACCGGCCCAGAACGCACCGAAGGTCGAGGCGGAAGGGCAGACGCCCGAGCGGATTGCCAAGCTGCTGGCGCGTGCCGGCGTCGCCTCCAGGCGCGATGTGGAACGGATGATCCTTGATGGACGCGTGAAGGTCAACGGCAAGACGCTCGACACGCCGGCGCTGAACGTCACGCTTGCCGACCGTATCGAGGTCGATGGCGCGGAAATTCGCGGGATCGAGCGCACACGGTTGTGGATCTACCACAAGCCCGCCGGTCTGGTGACCACCAATTCCGATCCGGAAGGCCGGCCGACGGTGTTTGAAAACCTGCCGAAGGATCTGCCGCGTGTGATCTCGATCGGCCGGCTCGACATCAATACCGAAGGCCTGCTGCTTTTGACTAATGATGGCGGGCTTGCGCGCGTGCTGGAGCTTCCGGCAACCGGCTGGCTGCGCCGCTACCGGGTGCGCGCCCATGGCAATATCAAGCAGGACGATCTCGACAAGCTGAAAGACGGCATTGCCGTCGACGGTGTGTTGTACGGCGCCATCGATGCGACGCTCGACCGCGAGCAGGGCTCCAATGTGTGGATCACCATGGGCCTTCGCGAAGGCAAGAACCGGGAGATCAAGAACGTGCTCGGCGCGCTCGGTCTTGAGGTTTCGCGTCTGATCCGCATTTCCTACGGGCCGTTCCAGCTCGGGGAGCTGCCAGAGGGGCAGGCGCTGGAAGTGCGCGGCCGCACGCTGCGCGACCAGCTTGGCCCCCGCCTGATCGAGGAAGCCGGTGCCAATTTCGACGCGCCGCTTTATCACGACGGCGAGGCGGCGGTTGCAAAGCCCGAACAACAGTCGGAAACGCCGAAACGTGCCCCGCGCAAGGAAAAGCTGGACCGGGGGGAGCGCGCCGAACGCGGTCGCGACCGTCTCGATACCAAGCGCAAGGGGGATGACGAAAAGCCGTTCAAGGATATCGTAACCCGAAGCCGGGCTGCCAATGTCTGGATGGCGCCGGGTGCACGCCCGCTTGGCCCCAAGGCCAAGAAGAAGGCAGAGGACAAGGCGCGCGAGGATGAACGGCGCGATGCGCGTCGTGATGCACGGCGCAAGACGGATGGCGATGCGCCGCGCAAGCCGCGGCCGGCAGGCGGCAAAGGCCTGGCAAGGGGCTCGGGCGGCGGCAAGGGCAAGTCCTTTGGCGACAAGCCCGGTGCTGCATCCGCCAGAGGCGCTGGCAAGCCGCGTGGCGATGCTGGTGCCGATGCGCGCGGGGGCAAGCGTTTTTCCGGGCCGAAGCGGCCGGACGGCGCCAACCGTTCGCGCTCTGAAGGCCGGCCCGCAGGGGATCGCCCTTCCGGCGGCAAGTCCGGCGGCGACAGGCCGCGCGGCGGTGCAGGCAGAAAGGGGCCGAGGGGCAATGCGGATCGTCGGCGGTGAATTTCGCGGACGCGCGCTTTCCGCCCCCAAAACCTCTGCCATAAGACCGACGACAGACCGGACCCGCGAGAGCCTGTTCAACATTCTCGCCCATGGCTACCGTGATGCGGTCGAGGGGGCGCGTCTGCTGGAGCTTTTTGCGGGCACCGGCGCGGTCGGTCTCGAGGCCCTGTCGCGGGGTGCGCGTGCCGCACTTTTCGTTGAAAACAGCATTGAGGGGCGCGGCCTGCTCTGGGCCAATATCGAGGCACTGGGCCTTGCCGGGCGCACCCGTATCATGCGTCGCGATGCGACCAGGCTTGGCAGTGCCGGGCGGCTTGAGCCGTATGATCTGCTGTTTGCCGATCCGCCTTATGGCAAGGGGCTTGGCGAAAAGGCGATTGCCGCAGCCGGCGAGGGCGGCTGGCTGAAACCGGAGGCGCTTGTCATTCTGGAGGAAGCCGCGGATGTCGCCCCACAGCTTCCGGACGGTTTTGCGCTGATGGAAGACCGGGAATTCGGCGACACGCGCATGCACTTCTTCCGCTACCGGCCCTAGTCCGAAATCAAAGCGCGCTGTGCGGCAGGACGAAGGTCGTGTCGTCGGCGGGTGTCTGATTGACCGAAAGCCGCGCGCCGAAAACGGTAAAGAGATTGTCGTTGGTCAGAACCTGTTTCGGCGTTCCCGCAGCGGCAACCTCGCCATCTTTCATCAGCACGATCCGGTCGGCGAAAAGCGCTGTCAGGTTGAGGTCGTGCATCACTGCGACAACGCCACCTCCGTTGCGGCAGAACGTCTGCGCCAGTCGCATGATCGCAAGCTGGTGGAGAATGTCGAGACTTGCCACGGGTTCATCCAGAAGCAGCCAGCGTGGTGATCCATGGGCAAGCGGCGCCTCGATCTGGCACAGCACCCGCGCCAGTTGGACGCGCTGCTGCTCGCCGCCGGAAAGTTCCTGATAGAAACGGCCTTCGAAGCCATCCAAATCGACGGCCTTGAGCGCTTTTGCCATGGTCCGCCGGTCGGCCTCTCCATCCCGGTGGGCGCGGCCTGAAAGGCCCATGCGCAGCACTTCGGTGACCGTGAAGGGAAAGGCGAGGTTCGAGGCCTGCGGCAGCACGCCGCGCAGCTGGGCAAGTTGCCAGGGCGCCAGTCCGGCAATGTCCTTGCCATTGATGGTGACATTGCCGGTGTCGGGCTTCAGATCGCCTGCAATCGCCTTCAGCGTTGTCGTCTTGCCGGAGCCGTTCGGCCCGCAGATGGCTGTCAGTTCGCCGGCCTCAGCCTCAAGCGAAACATCTTTCAGAACCGGGCGACCCGAAAGCGCCACGGTTATCCGGTTGGTCGAGATTATGGTCATGGTGTCACAGATTGAGCCGCGAGCGGTTCTTCAGCAGGATCCACAGGAAGAACGGGCCGCCGGCAGTTGCGGTGATGATGCCGATCGGCAGTTCGGCAGGCGCCACGACCGTCCGGGCGAAAAGATCGGCCAGTACCAGCAGCGCGCCGCCGAGAAGGGCCGAGGACGGCAGCAGGTAGCGATGATCCGGGCCGATGACGAGGCGCAGGAGATGCGGCACGACAATGCCGACAAAGCCGATGCCGCCGGAAACGGCAACGCCCGCACCGGTGGCTGCGGCGACGGCGACAATGGTGATGTTCTTCAGCCGCTGAACCGGAATGCCGATATGATAGGCCGTCGCCTCGCCAAGCGTGATGGCATTCAGCCCGCGCGCCATGAAAGGCAGGACGGCGAAGGCGGCCGCCATGATCGGGACAATCGCCCAGACCTTCGTCCATGTGGCGCCGGCAAGTGACCCCATCGACCAGAAGGTCAGGTCGCGCAATTGCTGGTCATTGGCAAGATAGACGAGAAAACCCGTGGCGGCGCCTGCAAGGGCTGCCAGCGCGATGCCGGCAAGCAGCATGGTGGCGACCGAGGTTTGCCCGTGGCGAGTTGATATGCGGTAGAGCGTCAGCGTTGTGGCCAGCGCCCCGACAAAGGCGGCCACGGGCAGCGCGTAGACCCCCATCAGATTTGTGAGCGGCGCGGCAACCGAACCACCGAGCACGATCATCACCACAGCGCCGAGACTTGCACCGGCGGAAACGCCGACAAGGCCGGGATCGGCCAGCGGATTGCGGAACAGGCCCTGCATGGCCGCCCCGCAAACGGCAAGCGATGCGCCCACCAGAAAACCCATGATGGCGCGTGGCAGGCGGATAT
The DNA here is from genome assembly GCF_963677965.2 of uncultured Martelella sp. Classification (NCBI taxonomy): domain Bacteria; kingdom Pseudomonadati; phylum Pseudomonadota; class Alphaproteobacteria; order Hyphomicrobiales; family Aurantimonadaceae; genus Martelella; species uncultured Martelella sp. Next base: position 288,390 of record NZ_CAXXFM010000001.1, on the reverse strand, counting down.
CGAAGATGATGATCCGGTCGCGTGCCGCCAGTGCGCCACCGGCATCGCCGGTAACAAGCGCGCGCGCCACATCGAAGACGGAGGCATCCGAAGCGCCGTTGGCCACGGATATCAGAACCGCCAGAACCGAAACGACGGCAAGCACCAGAATGGTGAACACGGCGACCGTGGAGCGGTCGCCGTGTTCACGCCAGTTCAGCCGCCGTCCGGCTGAAGACAGTGTATCAATCACCGCCATGCCTGCATCATTCTCCGTAGATTTCGGTCGTCAGCGCCGCCAGGTTCTCACCGAATCGGGGACCGAAATTCATCATGCCCACAGGGTCGATCCGATGGATTTCCATGGCTTCGCCCGCAGGTGTCAGCGCAAGCGCCGGCTGGGCGGCAACGTCCTCGTCGCTGGGAACGTGATTGCCGGCAGCACCGTCCATCAGCAGGATAACATCGGGCGCCGCCTCGATCACGGCTTCATCCGAAAGTGCCTTGTAGCCCGCGAAATCGGCGAGGGCATTTTCAAGACCGGCTGCTTCGATCACGCCGTTTGCGGCCGTGCCGGTGCCGGACCCCATGACCTTGCCGCCGCGCAGGCTGAGAATGAAGATCGCGCTCTTTCTGTCTTCGGGCGCACGGGCGGCGTTTTCTGCCAGAATCGGATCGAGTTGGGCCGCAATGTCATCGGCAAGCTGCTTTGCTTTATCCTCACGGCCGAGAAGCGTGCCAATCGTCGAGACCTTCTCGAGAATGCCGTCGCGGCTGTAATCTTCCGGCACGATCGCCATATCGACATCGGCGTTTTTCATCACGTCGAGGGTTTCCGGCGGACCGGCGCCATCGATGCTGATGATTGCCGAGGGATCGACGGAAAGAATGCCTTCCGGCGAGAGCTGGCGCATATAGCCGATATCGGGCAGGGCGAGTGCTTCCGGCGGATAGAGGCTGGTCGTGTCGCGGCCGATCACGCTGTCGCCGGCACCCAGCGCGTAGACGATTTCGGTGACGGAGCCACCGATGGTCACGAGGCGGGATGGGTCCTTGAGCGGTTCGGCAGCCTTGGCCGCGGTAATACCGGCAAGCAGCATGCCTGCAATGAGAGGCGCTTTCTTCAGCGCAGATGAGAGAACCGTCATGTTTACTCCTAGGCGGCGGCGGTTTCGCTGTGGCGCGGCAGGCTCTCGGCCAGTTCGCGCCAGACCGGACGTTCGGCATAGCCTTCCAGGCGCTTGCCGAAGAACTGGATGATCATCTCCCCGGCTGCATTGAAGGCCTCGACCGACGTCACGTGGCCGTCGCTGGTGGGCTTGCGCACCAGCCAGGTCTCGGCGATCTGGTCGCGGCGCAGGTGAAGATGAAAGGTCGGATCCATGACATTGATCCACGGTCCCATCTCGACGATCTTTTTCACCGGTCCGGAGTGGATCTGAACGATGCCGTTATTGTTGACGAATACCATGATCGGCAGTTCGGCATTTTCAGAGGCCTTGTGGAGCAGGGTGGCTGCTGCATCGTCGGCCAGGCGGAAGGCATAATCATCGCCGACCGTCGAGATCGCCGTCTGGCGATGGACCTTGAGGTCGTTCAGCATGCCGAAGAACTGGTGGGTGTCGGTCAGCGCCGTCCAGCGGTCGCGCAGAAGCTCGACATCGACGGCCTGCGGGTCGCGGGCATGGTCGGCGTCATGGGCGGTGATTTCGCGTGTTTCGATGGTCTGGCTGGTGTCGTCCAGTTTGAATGCCTCGACGAAGCGATGATAGGCCTCGACATTCGATTTCGGGCGCCAGTGCACCTTGAAAACGGCCGTGCCGCTTGCATCGAAATATTGCAGGCTCAGCTTTTCATTGCCGTCGGCATCCGTCTTGGTGACGGCGAAAGCATGGGTCCAGCGGCTCGGAAATATCCTGAGGTCGATGTTTTCACCAAGCACGATTGCGGATTTCTTGCCGCTCTTGATGTTTTCGAAAACGCCGATCTTCTCGTGCACCGCGCTTTCATTGCGCGACAGCGCCATGATTTCGCCGAAACCTTCGGCATGGGCCAGAAGATCATCGGGGGCGGGCGAAATCCGCGTTGCCGTCAGGCCGGTCTCGGCGGCAACGAGGGCGGCTTCGGAAATGCCGAGCGTTGCGGCGATGTCGCGCTCGCGCATTTTGGGATTGTCACGGCGGAAGGCGCGGATTTCCTCGGGTGTCTTGGTCGTGCTCATCGGTCTTGTCTCGTCTACTTGTTCAAAATGAGTTTGCCTTGGCGGGTGATTTTCATGCGATAATCGGCTCCGTTGTGGCGAATGATGATTTCATTGCCACCCTTGAAGAGCGATTCGCTTTCATGCACCGGCGCGCCGTTTCCGCCTGGCTGGGGGTCGGCCTTTCCGGCCGTCTTTTCATCGTTCATCCTGGTTGTTATATCTGTGCGTGTTTAAAACTTGAACTTGGGAATCCGGTTTTTTATAAGTTGACTCTATAAGTCATCTTTGGCTATCCACGCAATAGACGTTTTCCAAAGCGAGCGGTAGGAAAACACGTCACCCGGATAAGCCTTGTGCAACCAGCCAATTTCGATCCGAACCCGCCGGAGATTTGAGCAATGAAAATTCTTCCATGCGCCGTTGCCGCGCTTTTTGTCATGTCCCAACCGATTCTGGCGCAGGAGACTGCAGCCGATGATACGGATGTGCCGGCAGCAGCCGATGAAGCGAATGCGCCGGCAGCACCCGAGACTGCGGGTCTGTCGATCTCGCTGAACGCGCTCGACACCACGGCAAACGGTTGCAAGCTGACATTCCTGGTGGAAAACAATCTGTCGGAAACGGTTGAAAGCCTGCAGGCCGAAGTGGCGCTGTTTGATGTTGACGGCGTGGTTGACCGGTTGACCATGCTCGACTTCCTGACGCTGCCGGCCGGCAAGATGCGGGTGCGCCAGTTCGAGCTGCCGGGCGAGGATTGCGATGCGTTGGGCGGTCTGCTGCTGAACGACATCAAGGTCTGCGATGCCGCCGGTGTGGATTGCATGGCCGAGCTTGAGACCGATTCGAAGGCCGGTATTCCTTTCGACGGCTGAGCGGCGCGACAAGAAACCGCGCAGTTCGCGCCAAGACCAATAAGACATGCTGTAGCAAAGCTGGTTTCTGCCGATGATGGATGACAGGGCAATGTTTGCGATGGGGTTGCCGGGCGGCATCCGTGACGCCGAACCGGTGGAACCTGTTTCTTCCTCTCCGGCCGCCGGGCGTGCGCCGGAGGTTGAGCTGGACAGCCGGAAACCTGCCGATCTCGATACCGTGGTGAGCGAACTGATGGCTGCCGCCGGTGCCAAAAAGGATGATGCCGGCGCTTCGTCCGCGGATGACGGGCCGGAGCTGCCGGAAGAAGAAGTCGATCTGGGCAGCGTGACGCTGCCGCGCATCAGCGGTGCTGGTGAAAAACCATCTGCCGGTACGCGCCTGCCGCTGTCGGCTCTGGCTTCGCTGCTCGTCCATGTCACCGCCTTTGCAATGGCAATGCATGTGGCCGAGGTTCTTCCCGACGCGCCGGAAGAAGAGGGCAGCACCGTCGTCAATGTGGTGATGCTGGGCAATGGCGATGTCGATGCCGCGGCAAGTGGCAGCGAAGAGGTTCAGCCGACGGAAGTCGAAGCCGAGCCCGTCCCCGTCGAGCAGGCGGTGGCGCCCGAGGCGGAAACCCTGGCGCCCGAGGCCGCCGAACCACCGCCGCCATCCGAAACGCCGGTGGAACAGACCCCGCCCGTCGAGACATTGTCGGCACCGACGCCTGTGCCCGAGGAAGCCGTTGCTCCGCCGGCCGAGGTCGCGGAGGCCGTTCCCGCCGAATCGCCTGAACCTGCGCCAGTCGCCGCCCTTTCCAGTCCCGAGCCGGATGTGCTGGCCGTCGCGCCGACCGATGCGGCCGCGCCCGACGCCGTGGCTCCGGCGAGACCAACCGTTCCCGAAACGGTAGCGCCCCCGGAGACCGTCGAGGCAACGCCACCGGATGCGGAAACCACACCGCTTGTGGCCGAGGCAACGCCGACGGAGACCATCAAGGCGCAGGAAGACGACCCTGAGCTGGCCTATGATATCGCGCCGCCCGTTCCCCAGCGTTCACCATGGGAAAATGAGCCGCTGCCGGAGGATCAGGTTGCCACACGCCAGGCGCAGGCAGAGCGCCAGCGCCAGCAGACCCGACAGCGGCAGACCGCACAGCGTCAGAGTGCGGGATCAGGTGGTCAATCGGCGCAGGATGCCCGTCGGGGTTCTGTCAGCGGCAATTCGGAAACCGGCAGCTCGCAGGCCGCCGAAGCGCGTCGCGGCTCTTCCGGCGACGGGGCGGCTGCAATGGCGAACTACGCCGGCAAGGTCGGTGCGCGCCTGCGCCGGGCCGTGGCGTCCGATCGCCATTATCGCGGCTTAGGGCCGCTGCGCGCGACCGTGGTCGTTCATGTCACGCTGAACCGCTCGGGCCATATTGCATCGGTGTCGATGGCGCGTTCTTCAGGCAATGGCAGTGTCGATTCGATCGTATTGCAACGCGCCCGTTCGGCGGGGCCGTTCGGGGCGTTCCCGTCAAGCTATGCCGGTGCGAGCCATACTTTCCGCCTGCCGATCAATCTTAACCTTCGACGGTAACGCGTCTGATCAGCTATTGCCGACTGTGCGCTGCAGGCCCTGAATTGCCGGCTGGTAGTTCGGGTTCAGCGCTTTCGCCTTCTGGTAATAGGAGGCGGCTTCCGAGAAATTACCCTCGCGCTCGAAGATCAGGCCGAGATTGGCCCAGCTTTCGGCATTGCGCTGATCAAGCGCCAGCGCCTTGTCGAAATCCGAGCGCGCATTGCGGTCGTCATTGAGCGCCAGATAGGAAACGCCGCGCCCGTTATAGGGCTGGGCGGCTTTAGGGGCGAGCGAGATGGCTTTCGAGAAGTCGGCGATCGCCTGTTCCTGCTGGCCGCGGCGCTGGTAGATCAGGCCGCGATTGTGATAGGCGCGCGGGTCGGTGGTGTTCAGCTGAATGGCGCGGCTATAGTCGTTGAAAGCGTCATTCTGCTGGCCGGCTTCCCGGTAGAGGTTTCCGCGCCCGATATAGGCGATGTCGTAATCGCCGTTGATCTGGAGTGCCTTGTTGTAGTCGTTCAGGGCATCCATCCGGCGGCCGAGGCTGCGTTCGATCAGCGCGCGGTTGGCATAGGCCTGGTAATAGTTCGGATTGAGCGCAATCGCCTGGTTGAAATCGTCCATCGCGCGCCGGTCGTCGCCCGCACGCCCGTAGGCAGCGCCGCGCACATTATAGGGCTCGGGGTCATTGGGGTTTGAGGCGATCACATTGGTGAGCGAGGCGATATTCTGTTCCGAGCCCTGAGCCGTATCGATCGACACGATATTCTGATTCATCATCTGGGAACTCTGGCAGGCAGCGAGCAGGCCGACAGTGCCAGCCAGAAGTGCGATCCGTATCGCCCGGCCGGAGCCTGTCATGAATGTGCCAGCGGTTGTCTCTGTCATTTTTGTCCCTCGTGTCGTTCGTCGCGCGCGTTTTGAGAGCGCGCGGTCTTTTTTTTACCGGCGCAAGGTAAATATCTAGCAAATAAAAAGGCGGGGGCCTACGCTCCCGCCATATCAACATCTTCAATGTGCCGAAAAAACGACAATCAGCGCGAAACCAGACCTTCGCGGATGGCGCGCTTGCGGGCCAGCTTGCGAACGCGGCGGATCGCTTCGGCCTTTTCGCGGGCGCGCTTCTGAGAGGGCTTCTCATAGAAATCGCGCATTTTCATTTCGCGGAAGATGCCTTCGCGCTGCATCTTCTTCTTCAGAGCGCGGAGAGCCTGGTCAACATTGTTGTCGCGGACAAGTACTTGCACGTGTATCCCGTTCCTTAAGATCGTTGGTGTTGTTCAGCCTGACAAATACTTGCAACTCAGGCATCGTTTCCTGTCATTATCGGATTTGCCCGATATTTGGCGTCGCGGATACCAGACTTTGCCGGGTAAGTCCAGCCCTTTGCCGCGCGGTCCGCGCAATTGCGCCCGATTTGATGCCGCATTTGCGTCAGCCCCCGGAAATCAGGCGTTCGGGGCCAAAACCGGCCGCATGCGCAGCGGCGTTAAAAACAGATGTCGAACTGAGGCGGCAAAAGCGTCGCAAAAAGGACGTTGCGTCATATACTGATTTGCGATTGGTATAGGGTAATGATCGGTAACAAACCCGGCCCGAGGGAGCTTTCAGATGCGCAAATATTCCGTTTTCGCCCTGGCGCGCGAGGCCATGCGGCATCATTCGGGCTGGGAAAAGCACTGGACTTCGCCCGAGCCGAAGCCTGAATATGATGTCATCATCATCGGCGGCGGCGGCCATGGCATGGGGGCGGCCTATTATCTCGCCAAGGAACACGGCATCACCAATATCGCGGTGATCGAGAAGGGCTGGATCGGCGGCGGCAATACCGGCCGCAACACCACCATCGTGCGTTCCAACTATCTCTACGACGAGAGCATGGACATCTACGAGCACTCCCTCAAGCTCTGGGAAGGTCTGGCGCTCGATCTCAATTACAATGTGATGTATTCGCCGCGCGGCGTCCTGATGCTGTCGCATAATGAACATGACCGCCAGTCCTTCAAGCGTCACGTTCATGCCAACCGGCTTTACGGCATCGACAATGAATGGCTGACGCCGGAAGCGGCGAAAGACTATTGTCCGCCGCTCGATATCGCGGCAACGGCGCGTTATCCCGTCAATGGCGCGGCACTCCAGCGCCGCGCCGGCACGGCCCGCCACGACGCGGTAATCTGGGGGTATGGACGGGCGGCCTCCGACCGCGGCGTCCACATCATTCAAAACTGTGAGGTTACCGGCATTCGCCGCGGCCCCGATGGCGCTGTAACCGGCGTCGAAACCTCCAGGGGCTTCATCGGCGCCAAGAAGATCGGCGTTTCGGCCTCGGGCCACAATTCCGTGGTGATGTCGATGGCCGATGTCAATCTGCCGCTGGAAAGCCAGCCGCTGCAGGCGCTGGTTTCCGAGCCGCTGAAGCCGATTTTCCCCTGCGTCGTGATGTCGAATACGGTGCATGCCTATATCTCGCAGTCCGACAAGGGCGAACTGGTGATCGGGGCTGGCACCGACCAGTACAATTCCTATTCGCAGACCGGGGGCTTGCAGATCATTACCCACACGCTCGATGCCATCTGCGAGTTGTTCCCGATCTTCCGCCGGGTGAAGATGATGCGCCAATGGGGCGGGATCACCGACAACACGCCCGACCGCTCGCCGATCCAGAGCGTGACCCCGGTTCCCGGCCTCTTCGTCAATTGCGGCTGGGGAACGGGCGGCTTCAAGGCAACGCCGGGCTCGGCCCATCTCTTCGCGCATCTGATCGCAAAGGGCGAGCCGCACAAGCTGGCGGCCGGCCTGACGCTCGACCGTTACCGCACCGGACGCCTGATCGACGAGGCGGCCGCTGCTGCCGTCGCGCACTGAGGGGACGGCGATGCTCTGGAACGTCAACCAGAAGACGGAGACCAGCGCAGGCACGGTTGCCTGGGGCTCGGCCGGCGAGGGGCCGCCGCTGGTGCTGGCCCATGGCTGGCCATGGTCGTCGTTTTCCTGGCACCGGATGATCCTGCCCCTGTCGCGGGCCTATACCGTCTACTGGTACGACATGCCGGGGTTCGGCCGCTCGGCGAAGGACCCGGAGCAGGCGACCGGCCTGGATGTTCAGGGGCTGATCTTCAAGGAGATGCTGACATATTGGGGGCTCGAATCCCCGAGTGTTTTTGCCCATGATTTCGGCGGGGCGGTGTCGCTGCGCGCCCATCTCCTGCATGATGTCGCCTATAATGATCTGGTGTTGATGAATGTGGTGGCGGTCAGCCCCTGGGGATCGGAATTTTTCGATCATGTCAGCCGCCATATCGATGCGTTCACGCCATTGCCGCCGCATATTCATGCGGCCATCGTTGCCGCCTATATTCGCGGCGCGCTGGTCAACGAGATCGATGAGCACGAGCTGCATGAACTGGTGTCGCCCTGGCTGACGCCGGAAGGGCAGGCCAGTTTCTACAAGCAGTTTGCCGCAGCCGACGAGCGCTTTACCGATGAATTCGCCGACAGGCTGAACGCGATCGCCTGTCCCGTCAGCGTCATCTGGGGCGAAAAAGACCCGTGGATACCGATTGCGCGCGGCCATCAGCTTGCCGGCGCCATTGGCGTTCAGCTTCACCCGCTGGAAGGCGCCGGCCATATGCCGCAGCTGGAAACACCGCGCCCGCTGCTCGACCTCATCACCTCGTTATCCGATACCCTACCCGAACTGGAAGGGAACTAGAAAATGCTGCTCATTCATTGTCCCTATTGCGGCGAAGCGCGAAGCGAACTGGAATTTTCGGCCGCCGGCGAAGCCCATATCGACCGGCCGCAGAATATCGCTGAAATTTCCGATGAGGATTTTGCGGCCTATTTCTTCATGCGCACCAATCCCAAGGGTATCCATTACGAGCGCTGGCGCCATGCCCATGGCTGCGGCCGGTTCTTCAATGCCGTGCGCGATACCGTTTCCGACCGGTTCCTGAAAACCTACAAGGCCGGCGAGCCGAAGCCCGACCGTGCCGAATTCGAGGGAGAAGGCCGATGAGCGGCGCATTGCGTATCGAGGGCAAGGGGCGCCTCACGCCCGCCAAGACCATCCGCTTCACCTTCGACGGCAAGAGCTATTCCGCGCTGGAAGGCGATACACTGGCCTCCGCACTGCTTGCCAATGGCATTCATCTGGTCGGCCGGTCCTACAAATATCACCGCCCGCGCGGGTTTCTGACGGCGGGCTCGGAAGAGCCGAATGCGCTGTTCGATATTTCCCGTGACAGTGCGCGGCGTCAGCCGAATGTGCGCGGCCCGGTGCAGGAAGTGTTCGACGGCATGACGGCGTCGTCGCAAAACCGCTGGCCATCGCTCTCCTTCGATGCCGGCGCGGTTAATGATTTCCTGTCGCCCTTCTTCATCGCCGGGTTTTACTACAAGACCTTCATGTGGCCGCGCATTGCCTGGCACAGGCTCTATGAGCCGCTGATCCGCAGGGCCGCAGGCCTTGGCGTTGCGCCCACGGAGGAAGATGCCGATACCTATGCCTGCCGCTACATCCATTGCGATGTGCTGGTGGTCGGCGCCGGGCTTGCGGGACTGACGGCCGCGCTTTCCGCCGCGCGGGCCGGCAAGGATGTCATCCTCTGCGATGAAAAGCCGGAACCGGGCGGCGCGCTGCAGTATGAAACCGGCACGACGGTGGATGGCAAACCGGGCTATGAATGGGCGCTGGCTGCCGTGGAAGAGCTTCGCGGCATGGACAATGTCCGCTTTCTGCCGCGGACCACGGCGTTCGGTTACTACAACCACAATTTCCTCGCGCTTTGCGAACGGCTGACGGATCATCTGCCGACAGGCAAGGCGAACGGCCCGCGCGAGCGGCTTTGGCAGGTGCGCACCGGCGAGGTGATCGTGGCCACCGGCGCCATCGAACGGCCGATGGTGTTTCCGCAAAACGACCGTCCCGGCATCATGCTGGCCTCTGCCGCACGCGCCTATCTGAACCATTACGGCGTTGCCGTCGGACGCAAGGTCGGCGTCTGCTGCGCCCATGATTCGGCCTATGAGGCGGCAATCGATCTGAAGAACGCCGGTGTCGATGTGGTCGCCATTATCGACAGCCGCAGGCAGGCCGGTTCCGGGCTGGCCGAGGCGGCAAGGGCGCTCGGCATCAAGGTGCTCGCCAATCATGCGGTTGTCGGCACCAAGGGGCGCCTTCGGGTATCCTCGATGAAGGTGAAGGACAAGGAGAGCGGCAAGACCCGCAGCTTCGATATCGACGCGCTGATCACCTCGGCCGGCTGGACCCCGTCGGTCCACCTGTTCTCGCAATCGCGCGGCAAGCTGGTGTTTGACGCCGAAGAACAGCGTTTCGTGCCCGGCACCTATGCGCAGAACACGATCTGCGTCGGCGCCTGCAACGGCACGGATGCCATCCACGCGGCAATCGGCGAGGCGGCAGCGGCCGGTGGCGGGACTGTCGATATCGCAGGCGAAAATGCCCATCAGTGGACTGGGGGCATGCTGGGCGAAGACGAGACCGCCGACAGCCATGCCCGCGCCTTCATCGACTATCAGCACGATGTCTGCGCCAAGGATATCCGTCAGGCCGTGCATGAGGGCATGGCCTCGATCGAGCACATCAAGCGCTTCACCACCAATGGCATGGCCTCCGACCAGGGCAAGCTTTCCAACATGCACGGCCTGGCGATTGCCGCCGAAATGCTGGACAGGCCGATCCCGCAGGTGGGGCTGACCACGTTCCGCCAGCCGTTCACGCCGGTCACCTTCGGCACGCTGATCGGCCATTCGCGCGGACCGCTGTTCGATCCGGCCCGCAAGACGCCGATTGGCGGCTGGGCGGAAGAGCAGGGGGCTGCCTTCGAGGACGTCGGCAACTGGAAGCGCGCCTGGTATTTCCCGCGCGCGGGCGAGACCAAGCATGATGCCGTCAACCGCGAATGCCGGACGGTGCGCGAGAGCGCCGGTGTCTTCGATGCTTCGACGCTCGGCAAGATCGAGGTTGTGGGGCCGGATGCCGAAGCCTTCATGAACCTGATGTATTCCAATGCCTGGTCGACGCTGAAGCCCGGCAAATGCCGCTACGGCCTGATGTTGCGCGAGGACGGCTATATCTATGACGACGGCGTGGTCGGCCGGCTGGCCCATGATCGCTTCCATGTGACGACGACGACGGGCGGCGCGCCGCGTGTGCTCAACCTGATGGAAGACTACCTCCAGACTGAATTTCCGCATCTGAAGGTGTGGCTGACATCGGCAACCGAACAATGGGCGGTGATTGCCGTTCAGGGGCCGAAGGCGCGCGAGATCATCGAACCCTTTGTCGAGGGCGTGGATATTTCCACGGAAGCCTTCCCGCATATGAGCCTTGCCGAATGCACCGTCTGCGGCGTTCCCGCACGGCTTTTCCGGGTGTCGTTTACCGGTGAACTCGGTTTCGAGATCAATGTGCCGGCCGATTACGGGCTTTCCGTGTGGAAGGCGATTTTCGAGCGTGCCGAGAGTTTCGGGGCCTGCGCCTATGGCACCGAGACCATGCATGTGCTGCGTGCCGAAAAGGGTTATATCGTCGTCGGGCAGGATACCGACGGCACGGTAACCCCGTTCGACGCCGGCATGGGCTGGGCGGTTTCGAAGAAAAAGACCGATTTCGTCGGCATTCGCGGGCTGAAGCGTCCCGACCTTGTGGCCGAAGACCGCAAGGAACTTGTCGGCCTGATGGTCAAGAACAATTCCCGCATGGTGCTGGAAGAAGGCGCCCAGATCGTTGCCGACCCCAATGCGGAAAAGCCGGTGCCGATGCTCGGCCATGTGACGTCCGCCTATTGGTCGGAAGCGCTGCAGAGCGGCATTGCCATGGCGGTGGTCAAGAATGGCCACAAGCTGAAGGGCGAAACGCTATACGTGCCGATGCCCGACCGCACGATTGCCGTCGAGGTGGTCGACACGGTTTTCTATGACAAGGAAGGAGCCCGCATCCATGGCTGAGGAATTCGTTGCCGAACGCACCCTGCCGCTTGAAGGCGTTTATGGCGGTTCGGGGCTGGCCCGGCTGACGGTTGCGGCTCCTGCCAGCCGGCTTTCGCTGCGCGCCGGCGAAGATGCGCTGCAGGCGCTTGGCGCTGCGCTGGAAATCGATCTGCCGGTTGCCCCGCTGACGGCTTCCGGCGATAACGGGCGTTACGCCTTCTGGCTCGGGCCGGATGAATGGCTGGTTATCGACGAAAACGGCGGGGACCTGATACAACGTCTTCGCGGTGTCGAGGTGCTGCATTCCGCCGTTGACGTCTCCCATCGCAACATCGCCGTCATGGTCGACGGGCCGGGAGCGGCCGAGGTTTTGAACGCGGCCTGCCCGATGGACCTGAGACTGGAGAAATTTCCGGTCGGCAAGGTTGCGCGCACCGTTCTGGGCAAGGCGGAAATTGTGCTGTTCAGGCAAGCGGAAACGGCGTTCAGGCTCGAATGCTGGCGTTCGTTTGCGCCGTATGTATTCGGCCTTCTTGATCAGGGGGTAAGGGACGCCGCTTACTGAGCGGACGGCAGCCCGCGCCAATCGACCCAGCGGCCGTGAAAATCGGCCCGGCCGACACTGTGGGTTTCGCCCGTCGGCCAGATGGTGAGTGAAAGTCCGGCGCCCGGTCCCTCGTCATCGGCTTCCATCGCAAGATGGCAAAGCGGGGCCTGCCGGTCGGCGCGTGCGCCGGCTTCGGCAATCAGCTGCAATCCCCGCTTCTGCGCGTTATCGGGCAGATATTGCCAGGCAATCGTGTGATAGATGACGTGCACCTTGCCGTCATGCCGGGTTGCGAGCCGGTGCGCCAGCCAGTCGACGGCATCCGCCCGGTCAATATGCAGCCTGTTTTGGCGGGCAAGGGCGAGCGCTTTTTCTGTGCGCTCCAGCCGGTCGGCCTGATCCGGCCAGACATAGGACAGCAGGCGCTCGCAATCATCGGCACTGTCCGCTTCCAGCGGGTTGAGATCGCAGCCCGCCCTTTCGCTGACGGCGATTTCGGCCTGCGGCGGCAAGGGACCTGTCCAGTCGGGCGCGATGACGAAGGGGGCATCGCCGTTCTGTGGCTGATAGAGAGCGTTGTCGAAGCGGTATCCGTAGCAGTCCCACATCAGGTTCAGCCCGGCGGAAGCCCCGATTTCGGATAGCACGAGCGGCATGCCGCCGAACCGTTCGGCAATCAGCGCAAAGGCCGGAAACAGGGCTGCCGACCGGCGCACTTCATTGGTCTGCGGCGCCGATTGCATGCGGGTGGCGATGAAGTCCGCCTTTTCCGCCATGGCCTGTTCAGCACCTTGCCACAGCGCATCGTCGGAAACCCTGTGCGGTGGATAGCAGTCGACAAGCGGGCGATAGCCCTGTCGTTTCAAAGCGTGCAGCGCGCCGCAAAATCTGAGTGCCAGCGCATCGGCGACAGCGCGTTCGGGTGGCCAGCCGGACACGAGGGCGGCAATTTCGCCCGTCCCGTCAAGGCGATCGGCAGCCAGGCGGCAAAGGCGGGCGTTGAAGGGCGAACCGAGCGTTTCACAGGCATCGGCCTGCCGCTCGAATGCCGTTCTGATCGCCACATCCGCCACCATGATTTTACGCCATTTCCGGGCGATCGGCGGCATCGAACTGAATGAGGGTAATCCATTCCGCCGTCAGTGCCGGCTTGCGCTCGTCCTCGATTTCGATGCTGACGGCGTAGTTGATCGCCAGAAGTTCAGCGCCGCGGAAGCGGGCTTCCTTCAGGGTGAAATGGCCACGGACACGCTTGCCGCATTTCACCGGCGCCATGAAGCGCACCTTGTCGAAACCGAAATTGATCCCCATGGTCTGCTCGCGCACTCGCGGTGCACAGTCGAAGTTCATGGCCGACAGCAATGACAGCGTCAGGAAACCATGCGCGATCGTGCCGCCGAAAGGGGTTTCCGCGCGCGCGCGTTCGGGATCGGTATGGATGAACTGGTGGTCGAGCGTGGCGTCGGCAAATGTATCGATCATCGACTGATCGACCGTGAACCAGCGTGATACACCGACTTCATGGCCGATATAATCCTTCACTTCAGCAAGCGAAATGTCTTTGACCATGGTCTTCTTTCAGGTGCGCGCGTGTTTCGGTTGTTGTCGGTCGGGCGATTATCCGCCGGTGGAGAGTTTCTCCGCATAAAACGATACTGACCGCGGCGCAAGCGCGATCTCGACCGTCCCACGGCTTTCGCCGGTCAGGCTGTGCCAGCCGTGATCGTCACGTTCAGGCAGCCGGAATACGGTTTCGGACTGGCCGCGGTTCATCAGGACGGCAAGCCGGGTCGGGTCACCGCTTTCCCGCTCAACGGTGGAAAATACGATACTCAGGCAATCGCAGCCGGGCGCTTCCCAGTCCTCGACAGTCATGACACTGCCATCGGGCCGCAGCCAGGAAACGTCGTCTTCGGTAAAGAAGGTGGTTTCGGAAAACACCGAAAACTGCCGGCGCAGCGCCGAAAGCTCGCCCGTATAGGCGATCAGCGCCTGATCCATGGCATCCCAATCGATCCAGGTCGTCTCGTTGTCCTGACAATAGGCATTGTTGTTGCCGTACTGGGTAATACCGCCTTCGTCGCCGGCTTTCAGCATGATGGCACCGCGGCTGGCAAACAGCGTGGCGAGAAGCGCCCTGATATCCTGCCGCCGCCGCTCGAGCACAACCCGGTTGTCGGTCTCGCCCTCAACCCCGTTGTTCCACGAATAGTTTTCGTCGTGACCGTCCCGGTTGTTCTCGCCGTTGGGGCCGTTGTGCTTGTGCACATAGGCGGTCACGTCATGAAGCGGAAAGCCGTCATGGGCGGCGATGAAATTGACCGAACGCGTTACATGCTGCTCGCCCACGGAAAAGATATGCGAGGAGCCGGAGAGCGCATCGGCCAGCCGGCCGGTCATGTAATCGTCGCCGCGCCAGAACCGGCGCAGATCGTCGCGCGCGCGGTCGTTCCATTCCAGAAAGGGAGGCGGGAATTGGCCGAGCTGATAGCCACCGGGCCCGATGTCCCATGGTTCGGCGATCATCGTGCGATCCTTCAGCACCGGGTCGCTCAGGATCGCTTTCAGCGTTTCGGCATGGGTGTCAAAGCCCGCGCGCGTGCGCCCGAGGATCGGCGCCAGATCGAAGCGGAAACCGTCAACGCCGGCCTGGGTGACGAAGAACCGAAGGCTGTCGACAATATACTGGCGCACCATCGGGTGGTCGCAGGCCACCGTATTGCCGCAGCCGGTGTCGTTGATGAACACCGAGGCATCATCATCGGCCAGCCGATAATAGGTTGAATTGTCGAGCCCGCGAAAACTCAGCGAACCGCCGAACTGGTCGCTTTCGCCGGTGTGATTGAAAACCAGATCGAGGATCACGGCAATGCCTGCGTCATGCAGGGCTTCGACCGCGCTGCGCAGTTCGGCGATGCCGCCCGGGCACAGGCGCGGATCCGGGGCCATGAAGGTAACCGGATTGTATCCCCAGGCATTGGTCAACCCAAGCTGCTGAAGATGGCGTTCGTCAATCCAGGCGGTGACCGGCATCAGCTCGATCGCATCCGCACCGATTTTCTGCAGATGCTGGATCAGGGCAGGGTGGCCAAGGGCTGCGACGGTGCCGCGAATGTGCTCCGGGATATGCCGGTTAAGCCGGGTCAGCGATTTGACGCCGGCCTCGTAGATGAAACCGCCTGCCGGCAGGTTCACATGCGAAGGCTCGTCGCCGACATCCGCAACCACCACGCTTTTCGGCACAAGTGCTGCGGTGTCGAAGCCATATTCTGCAAGCTGCGGATCGAAACTGTACGGGCTGTCGATCTGCCGCGCATAGGGATCGACCAGCAGTTTGGCAGAATCGAACCAGTGGCCGTTCATCGGGTCCCAGCGTCCGAAGGCGCGGTAGCCATAGCGCTGGCCGGGCTTTGCCGCATCAACGAGCAGCCGGAACAGGTTGCCGCGCTCGTGCGCCATCGGCAGATGCGCGGTTTCCCGCCCATCCGCGTCAAACAGGCAAAGCTCCATGCCTGTGGCGTTTTCCGAATAGACGGAAAACTCGACGCCCCGGTCGAGGACCCTGACGCCGGGTTTTGCAATCGCATCGCTCATTGTCGGGCTCAGGTGATCACGGTCGGAGCATCGCGGCCGGTGCGTTCCCTGATGCCGGCGATATGCTCGGCATAGGCGATCAGCGTGGCAAGCGTCTCCTGTGTATCGTCCTCATGGCGGGCCGGGTCCGGCTCGAAATGCTCCAGATAGACGCGCAGCGTGGCGCCCGAGGTGCCAGTGCCCGAAAGCCGGAAGACCACGCGCGAACCGGTTTCGAACATGATGCGAACGCCCTGGTTCTTGCTGACGGAGCCATCGACCGGATCGTGATAGGCAAAGTCGTCGGCTTCCTTAACGGTCAGATCGCCGAAGGTGGTGCCGGGCTGGGTGGAAAGCTTTTCGCGCAGCGCACCCATCAGGCCGTTGGCCGCATCGGTTTCGATGCCCTCGTAATCGTGGCGAGAATAATAGTTGCGGCCGTATTCGGCCCAGTGCTTCTTGACGATGTCGAACGCGCTTTCGCCGCGCACGGCCAGAATGTTGAGCCACAGCAGCACGGCCCACAATCCGTCTTTTTCACGCACATGGTTCGAGCCGGTGCCGAAGCTCTCCTCGCCGCAAAGCGTGGCCTTGCCGGCATCGAGCAGATTGCCGAAGAACTTCCAGCCGGTCGGCGTTTCATAGGCGCCGATGCCGAGCTTTTCGGCAACCCGGTCGGCGGCCTGGCTGGTTGGCATCGAGCGCGCAATTCCGGCAAGGCCGACCTTGTAGGCAGGCGCCAGATGCGCATTGGCCGCCAGGATCGCAAGACTGTCGGACGGGGTGATGAAGATGCCCTTGCCGACAACCATGTTGCGGTCGCCATCGCCGTCCGACGCCGCCCCGAAATCGGGACCGTCTTCGCTCATCACTTCGTCATAAAGCGCCTTGGCATGGACGAGGTTCGGGTCTGGATGATGTCCGCCGAAATCCTCAAGCGGCACGAAATTGCGTACCGAACCTTCAGGCGCGCCGAGCCGGTTTTCAAGGATCTCCCGGGCATAGGGGCCGGTTACCGCGCTCATGGCATCAAAGGCGATGCGAAAGCCGCCGGCAATAGTGGAGCGGATCGCCTCGAAATCGAAAAGCTCTTCCATCAGGGCGGCATAATCGGTGACCGGATCGAAAACCTCGACCTCCATGTCGTCGACATGATAGCTGCCGATTTCATCGAGCGGCACGTCGTCGGCTTCGGAAATGCGGTAGCGGTCGATCAGCTTGGTACGCTCGTAGATCGCATCGGTGATGCGCTCGGGCGCGGGGCCGCCATTGGCGGTGTTGTACTTGATCCCGAAATCCTCGTCCGGGCCGCCGGGATTGTGGCTGGCTGACAGGATGATGCCGCCGAAGGCCTGGTATTTGCGGATCATGTTGGAGGCGGCAGGCGTTGACAGAATGCCGCCCTGGCCGACCATCACCTTGCCGAAACCGTTGGCGGCCGCCATCTTGATTGCCGTCTGGATCACCTCGCGGTTGAGGTAGCGCCCGTCGCCGCCGATCACCAGCGTCTTGCCCTTGTAATCCTCAAGGCTGTCGAACACCGACTGGATGAAGTTTTCGGCATAATGCGGCTGGCTGAATACCGGCACTTTCTTGCGCAGGCCGGAGGTTCCGGGCTTCTGGCCGTCAAACGGTTTGGTGGAAATCGTTTTGGTCATGATTGGGGAGCCATCATTTTAAGACTGGAATAAAGATCAACATAGAGTTTTGCGCTGGATTTCCAGGACACATCGCTTTTCATGCCCTGTTTTTGCATATGCATCCAGGTTTTCTTGTCCTCGAACAGGTTGATGGTGCGGCGCAGCGCATGGATGAGCGACCACGTCTCGACCGGCGAAAACTGGATGCCGGTGGCAACCTTCACATCGAGCGCGGCGGGATTGGCGTCGATCACCGTATCGGCCAGTCCGCCGGTGCGGGCAACAAGCGGCACGCAGCCATAGCGCAGGCCGTAAAGCTGGGTCAGGCCGCAGGGCTCAAAACGGGAGGGAATGACGATGACATCGGCGCCGGCCTGCTGGATATGCGACAGGGTTTCGTCATAGCCGATAATGGTGCCCACACGGCCGGGATAGAGCCTGACCGCGTTGCGGAAGGTTTCTTCCAGCTGATGTTCGCCGGTGCCCAGCACCGCAAGCTTGCCGCCCATGGCCACAAGCGGGCCGATGGCTTCGGCCAGAAGGTCCATGCCCTTTTGCCAGGTCAGGCGCGAGACCACGCAGAAGATCGGCGAATCATCATCATCCAAACCGAAGCGTTCGCTGAGCACCTGCCGGTTGGGCTGCCGCAGCCTGAGCCTGCTCGGCGTGTAGCGGCTGACAAGCGTCTGATCGGTCGTCGGGTTCCAGACATCGGTATCGATGCCGTTGACGATGCCGTGCACCGTATGCGCGCGGGCGGAGATCAGCCCTTCAAGGCCCATGCCGTATTGCGGGGTCTGGATTTCGCGGGCATAGGTCGGGCTGACGGTGGTCACCGCCCAGGCCGTCTGCAGCCCGCCCTTCAGAAAGCCGACATTGCCGTAATATTCGACACCGTCGACCGACATGGCATGGGCCGGCAGGCCGAGCCAGGGAAAGATATCCGGGCCGAAATTGCCCTGAAACGCGATATTGTGGATGGTCAGGATCGACGGTTTTTCCGGAACTTCGGAATAGCGCATATAGACCGGCGTCATCGCCGCCTGCCAGTCGTGGCAGTGGACAAGGTCGGGCTCCCATCCCGGCATCACGCCGGCAGCGACTTCCGTTGCCGCTTTCGAAAGCGCGCCGAAGCGCCGCCAGTTGTCGGAATAGCCTTCGCCGGTGGCGGCATTGTAGGGATTGCCGAGACGGCCGAAAAGTGCCGGAATATCGAGGACCAGCAGGTCGAGCCCCTGATATTCGGCCGCAAGAAGCGTGGCGCGTTCACCGAAAAGGTCGCCGAAATCATGAACCTTTTCGGCCTGATCGCCAATGGCCTTCATGACGGCCGGATAGCCCGGAATCATGGTGCGGGTTTCAATGCCGAGACCGGCAAGGGCAAGCGGCAGCGCGCCTGCGACATCGGCAAGACCTCCCGTCTTGATCAGGGGGTAGATTTCCGACGTAACGGAGAGGACTTTCATGTATCAGATATCCAGTTTGTCGATCATCGACTGTGTAATCAGGCAGATGCCGTTGTCCGAACGGCGGAAACGACGAGCATCGATTTCGGGTTCCTCGCCGACGACAAGGCCTTCGGGGATGTGAACGCCGTGATCGATGACCACGTTTTTCAGCCGTGCGTGACGGCCGATATGGACATGGGGCAGAATGACGGCGCCTTCGAGGCGGGAATAGGAATTGGCGCGCACGCCGGTAAACAGCAGGCTCTTGTAAAGCTGCGAACCGGAAATGATGCAGTCGCCCGAGACCACCGAGGAGATCGCCGAACCGCGGCGGTTTTCATCGTCATGAACGAATTTCGCCGGCGGGGTTACTTCCGAATAGGACCAGACAGGCCAGGACTTGTCGTAGATATCGAGTTCGGGAACCACGGCGGTGAGGTCGATATTGGCCTGCCAGTAGGCATCGATCGTGCCGACATCGCGCCAGTAGGCTTCCTTTTCGTAGCTTGAGCGTACGCAGCTCTTGGAAAAGCGATGGGCCAGAGCCTTGCCGTTCTTGACGATGTAGGGAACGATATCCTTGCCGAAATCACGGCTGGAGGTCGGATCGGCGGCATCGCGGTAGAGGCATTCGAACAGGAATTTGGTGTTGAAGACGTAGATGCCCATCGAGGCCAGCGCCATGGTTTCATTTCCCGGAATGCCCGGCGGATTGGCCGGTTTTTCGACAAAATCGACGATCCGGTCGGTGGCATCCACATGCATCACCCCGAAGCCTTTCGCCTCTTCCACCGGCACTTCGAGGCAGCCGATGGTGATATCGGCGCCCTCGTTGACGTGCTGCTGGAGCATCGCCTCGTAATCCATCTTGTAGATGTGATCGCCGGCCAGGATGATCATGTATTCCGGGCCATAGGAATCGATGATGTCGATGTTCTGGTAAACCGCGTCGGCGGTACCCTCATACCACTGCGTTTCCGAAACGCGCTGGGAGGCGGGCAGCACGTCGAAACTTTCGTTTCGTTCGGGCCGGAAGAAGTTCCAGCCCTGATGCAGGTGGCGGATCAGCGAATGCGCCTTGTACTGCGTGGCAACGCCGATGCGCCGGATACCGGAATTGAGTGCGTTGGACAGCGCGAAATCGATAATGCGTGTCTTGCCGCCGAAATAGACCGCGGGCTTGGCACGCGTATCTGTCAGTTCCTTCAGTCGGCTTCCGCGTCCGCCGGCCAGCACATAGGCCATGGCATCACGCGCAAGGGGGTGTCCAATCCGCGAATTCATCCTTCCCTCCCTCTCAGTCTTCCGGTTCCAGCATAATGGTTGCAAGTGGTGGTAAAAGCAGCGTGGCGGAGATCCCGCCATGGCCGTGAACTTCGGCACGCACACGCCCGCCATTGCCCTTGCCGCTGCCGCCGTAGATTTCGGCGTCGGTATTCAGGATTTCCCGCCAGACACCGGCCTTCGGCAGCGGGACATGATAATCCTCGCGCGGGATCGGCGTGAAATTGCAGATCACGATGACCGGTTTTTCACCCGGCGCCTTGCGCTGCCAGGCGAAGACCGAGTTGTCCTGATCGTCGACGATGGCCCACTCGAAACCTTCCGGTTCGCAATCGCGGGCATGCAGCGCCGGTTTGGCGCGGTAGGTGAAGTTCAGGTCGCGCACCAGCCGGCGCATGCCCTCGTGGGTCGGGTAGCTGAGCAGGTTCCAGTCGAGCCCGCGTGCCTCGCTCCATTCGCTCCACTGGGCGAATTCCTGGCCCATGAACAGGAGCTTCTTGCCGGGATATCCCCACATGAACGCGTAATAGGCGCGCAGATTGGCGAACTTCTGCCAGTCGTCACCGGCCATCTTGGCAATCAGCGAGCCCTTGCCATGCACGACCTCGTCATGGGAGAGCGGCAGCACGTAGTTTTCGGCAAAGGCGTAGAGCAGGCCGAAGGTGATTTCCTGATGGTGGTGCTTGCGGTAGATCGGCTCACGCGCGAAATAGCTGAGCGTGTCGTGCATGAAGCCCATGTTCCACTTGAAGCCGAAACCGAGGCCGCCCTCGTGCACCGGCTGGGAAACCTTGGGCCAGGCGGTCGATTCCTCGGCAATCGTCATCATTTCGGGATGATTGCCGTAGACCGCCTTGTTGGTGTCCTGAATGAACCGCACGGCGCCGAGATTTTCATTGCCGCCATATTCGTTCGGCACCCATTCGCCGTGTTTGCGCGAATAGTCGAGATACAGCATCGAGGCAACGGCATCGACACGAAGCCCGTCGACATGGAACTTCTCGCCCCAGTAAAGCGCGTTGTTCAGAAGGTAGGATGCGACCTCGGTGCGGCCGAAATTGTAGATCGCTGTGTTCCAGTCCGGGTGAAACCCCTGACGCGGATCGGCATGTTCGTAAAGCGCGGTGCCATCGAACTGCCTGAGACCGTGCTCGTCGGTCGGAAAATGCGCCGGCACCCAGTCGAGAATGACGCCGATGCCGACCTTGTGGCAGCCGTTGACGAAGCGGGCGAAGCCTTCCGGTTCGCCAAACCGCGCGGTCGGCGCGTAAAGGCCGGTCGTCTGGTAGCCCCAGGACGGGTCGTAGGGATATTCGGAGACCGGCAGAAACTCGATATGGGTAAAGCCCATGTCCGAGCAGTAGGGGATCAGGCGGTCGGCCAGTTCGTCCCAGGAGAGGAAAGAACCGTCGTCATGGCGCTGCCAGGAACCGGCATGCACCTCGTAGATCGATATCGGTTCGCGCCGCCTGTCGGTGCTTGCCCAGTGTTCGCGGTGGGCATCGTCATCCCATTCCTGTTCGAGTTCGCTTGCCGTCAGCGAGGCGGTTTGCGGGCGAAGCTCGCTGCGGCGGGCAAACGGATCGGCCTTCAGCGGCAGGAGATTGCCATCGGCGCCGATGATCTCGAATTTGTAGGGCTGGCCCGGCTCGACATCGGGGGCAAAGATTTCCCAGACGCCGGAATCGCGGCGAAAGCGCATCATGTGGCGGCGACCATCCCAGCCGTTGAAGGACCCGACAACCGAGACCCGGCGGGCATTCGGCGCCCAGACCGCGAAATGAAAACCCTTTACCCCTTGGTGGGTTATCTGATGGCCACCGAGCTTGTCGAAAAGCCTCAAATGCGAGCCTTCGCGGACATAGTAATCGTCCATCGGCCCGAGAACCGGCCAGAAACTGTAGGGATCGGTGACCGTCCATTCGGCTGCGCCGCGGGTGGCATGATAGCGGACAGGCACAAAACCGGTCACATCGACGCTGCCGGCAAAGAACCCGGCTTCATCGAGACATTCCAGCTTTCCGAGCGGCTTGCCTTCGAGGTCGAAGACCGTAACGGTTTCCGCCCCGGGCAGAAAACACCGGGCAACGTGCTTTCCGCCGATGTCCTGGATACCCAGCACGGAGAAGGCATCTCCGTGCGTTGCATTCAGAATACTGTCAATTTCCTCCCGCGACGGGGCAATGCCCCGCGCCTGTTCCGGATCGTCTGATTCCGGCTTTTTCATAAAGCACTCCAGATGTCGTGTGCATACTCCCTGATCGTCCTGTCGGACGAGAACCACCCCATACGGGCAGTATTCCTTATCGCCTTAACGTTCCACGCGGTCGGATCGTTCCAGATCGCATCCACTTCGCGCTGGGCGGCGGCATAGGCATCGAAATCGGCGGCGACCATGAACCAGTCGTGGTCATAAAGCCCGCCGATGAGGTCGACATAGCGGCCGGGATCATCATGCGAGAACACGCCCGACGAAATGGCGGAAAGCGCCTGAGAAAGCTCCTTCGATCCCTCGATGATCTCGCGGGGATTGTGTCCCTGCGCCCGGGCCTGATCAACCTCTTCGGCCGTCATGCCGAAAATTACCATGTTCTCGGCGCCGACCCAGTCGCGCATCTCGACATTGGCGCCATCGAGCGTGCCGATGGTCAGCGCGCCGTTGATGGCGAATTTCATGTTGCCGGTGCCCGACGCCTCCATGCCGGCCGTCGAGATCTGTTCGGACAGGTCGGCCGCCGGGATCATCACCTCGGCCAGCGAGACGTTGTAGTTGGGAATGAACACGATCTTCAAAAGGCCGCGCACCGCCGGGTCATTGTTGATGACGCGGGCGACATCATTGGCGAGTTTGATGATCAGCTTGGCGTTATGGTAGCTCGGCGCGGCCTTGCCGGCGAACAGTTTGACGCGCGGCACCCAGTCCATTTCCGGGTGCGAACGGATCTGGTCGTAAAGCGCCACCGCCTCGATGATGTTGAGAAGCTGGCGCTTGTATTCATGGATGCGCTTGATCTGGATGTCGAACATCGCCGACGGATCGATGCGCGTGCCCATCCGTTCGCCGATGAGGTTGGCAAGCCGCACCTTGTTCTCCCGCTTGACGGCGAGGAACTTCTCCTGAAAGGCGGAATCTTCGGCCAGATCGTTGAGCGCCTGCAGTTTTTCCGCGTCATCGAGGAATTCGTCGCCGATGGCTTCGCGGATAATGCCGGTCAGTCCGGGGTTGCATTCTTTCAGCCAGCGGCGCGGGGTAATGCCGTTGGTCTTGTTGTTGATCCGGTCGGGATGAAGGCGGTGGAGGTTGTAGAACACCGTTTCCTTCATCAGTTCGGTGTGAAGCGCCGACACGCCGTTGATCGAGTGCGAGCCGAGGAAGGCGATATTGCCCATGCGCACGCGCCGCTCGCCGCCCTCGTCAATCAGCGAAATCTGGCGGATGGCGTCGTCACTGGCATCGGCCTCCTTGCGGGCCTTCAGCAGGATCTTGGCATTGATGGCGTAGATCAGCTGCATGTGGCGCGGGAACAGGCGCTCGAACAGCGGCACGGGCCAGGTTTCCAGCGCCTCGGGCAGAAGCGTGTGGTTGGTATAGGCAAATGTGCCGGTGGTCAGCTCCCACGCTTCATCGAACTCGACATCGTGGATGTCGACCAGAAGGCGCATCATCTCGACGATGGCGATCGCCGGATGGGTGTCGTTGAGGTGGATGGCGGCCTTTTCCGGCAACAGCCGGATATCGTCGAACTGCTGCATATGCCGGCGCAGAATGTCCTGCAGCGAGGCCGAGGAGAAGAAATATTCCTGTCTGAGGCGCAGTTCCTGGCCTGCCGGGTTGGCATCGGCCGGGTAGAGAACGCGGGTCAGCGTTTCGGCCTTGGTGCTTTCCTGAAGCGCGCCGATATGGTCGCCGGCATTGAACTTGTCGAGCAGGATCGGGTCGATCGGATCGGCCGACCACAGTCTGAGCGTGTTGACCCGCTTGGCGCGCCAGCCGACGACCGGGGTGTCGTAGGCCTCGGCGATCATGCGTTCGGCGGGTTTCCAGACATAGCGCGGCTCCTTGCCGGCCTCCTCGATAATGTCGACCTTGCCGCCGAAATTGATTTCGTAGGTGCTTTCGCGGCGATGAAATTCCCAGGGGTTGCCGTGCGCCAGCCAGTTTTCCGGCAGCTCGACCTGCCAGCCATCGGCGATTTCCTGACGGAACAGGCCGTTCACGTAGCGAATGCCGTAGCCATAGGCCGGCACGTCGACGGTCGCCATCGATTCCATGAAACAGGCGGCGAGGCGTCCAAGCCCGCCATTGCCGAGGGCGGCATCGGGCTCGAGGCCTGCAAGTTCGGCCAGATCGACATCGAACTTGGCGAGCGCCTGATTGATGGCTTCGATCATTTCGAGGTTGGAGATCGCATCGCGCAGCAGCCGGCCGATCAGGAATTCCAGCGAGAGGTAGTAGACCCGTTTCGAGCCTGCTTCATAGGTCTTTCGGGTCGATTCCATCCATTTGTCGGTGATCCGGTCGCGGATCGCCAGAATGACGGCGCGCAGCCAGTCATGCGGCTTGGCGACAATGGTGTCCTTTCCGACCTGATATGTCAGCTTTTCGAGAATATCGGCAGCCAGTCCATCGACGTCGAGGGAGCGGGGCGTCGGCAGGGGCAGATCGGGATTGGTCAATTTGCTCATTGGTTTTTCCGTCAAATAATGGCTGGAAATCTTGAAATATGCGGCGCCTGAA
This sequence comes from uncultured Martelella sp., assembly GCF_963677965.2. Taxonomy (NCBI): domain Bacteria; kingdom Pseudomonadati; phylum Pseudomonadota; class Alphaproteobacteria; order Hyphomicrobiales; family Aurantimonadaceae; genus Martelella; species uncultured Martelella sp. The sequence goes on along the minus strand of NZ_CAXXFM010000001.1, from coordinate 263,606 downwards.
AACGATCTCCCCGAAAAGGAGTGACCGGTATACTCTTATTCTTTCTCGTAATTTATGCACTGATATGACGCACTTGCAACAAACCGATGCGCCGGCGCGCGAATTTCTCGCCGAGGCGTCGGCCGCATTCAGTCAGAACGCCGACAAACGGGCAGGAAAATGGCAATGCGGATGGGGACGGGCGGGGGCAGGGGACGCACTCCTGCCGCAGCCGCAAATCGACCGGTCGCGCTTGCTGTCTGCCGCAGGGGCGAAAGCCCTCGGGGCAGCAGTCGGCGGTGATATCAGGATACGGCCGGGGTTCCCTGAACCGGGATCACGTCGACGGCCTGGGTGGCCTGATGTTCGCCATAGGTTTTCATCACGCCTAAAACCGGGGCGACATCGGCATAATCGCGCCCATATCCGACGACGATATGGTCGGCGCCGGCTTCCATGTTGTTGGTCGGGTCGAACTCCACCCAGCCGGTGGCGCGGCCGCACCAGACCCGCACCCAGGCGTGCATGGCATCGGCCCCTTCCAGACGCGGCTTGCCCGGCGGGGGGATGGTGCGCAGATACCCGCTGACATAACCGGCCGGAATGCCGATCATCCGGAGCGCCGAAATCATGACATGGGAAAAATCCTGGCAAACGCCCCGGCGCATTGCGAAGGCTTCCGCGGGCGTGCTGTCGACGGTTGTCGCCTCGCCGTCATAGGCGAAATCCTCGAAAATCCGCGCGCAGACGGCCTTTGCGATAGCGTAGACGCTGTCTTCGGGCGAAACCATATCACGGCCATAGGCGCCGATGATGCGGTCGGGCGGGATGCGCGGGCTCGGGCCGAGAAAGTGGTGCGGAGAATCGCGGTCCAGATCGAGCACGCCGCCATATTCACGCTTCAGTTCGGAAAGCGTGGTCGCGAAGCCGAGCATGGTGCGCGGCGTTTCGACATTGACGCGGGCCTTCATCATGATTGCAAAGCGCTGATGCGGCGGGTTGACCAGCGTGGCGATTGCGGGGTGGCCGAAGAAATCGGTGAAACCGCGTTCTTCGTCTGGCCCGGGATCGAACTTGACATGGCCGGCGATCAGCCGCTGGCGTCCGCCGATCGAAAGCGGCATGACACGGCTGATATGGCGCGCATAGGAAGCCGGCGTGTCGTAGTGATATTCCATCTTGAGGGAGAGGTCGTAGAGCATCATCCCTCACAGATAACTTTGCGCCAGACAGTCGGACAGCGTTTCGAAATCGCGTTCCAGCGCCGCATAGTAATCGCTGGAAACGGAATCGGCGGTCATCACCGCAAGGCCGGACTGTACCCGCATGGTTTCACGATGCAGCGGCGACATGGAGGCAGGGTATGCCTGGTCGGGCAGCTTCTTGACCTCTGCCAGGATCTGGTCGAGCTGGAACAGCACCGAACGCGGGTTCTGCGGATCGAGCGCCAGAAGGTCGGTGATCGTCAGCGGATCGGTATAGACATTGTAGTGACGGCGATGGGTCATCACATTGTCGCTGATCTCGAGCAGCATATCGAGCGCGCCGTCGGGGGCATCCTCACCCGCAAGCTCGCCCAGAAGCCGGGTCATGTGCAGGCCGCGTTCCAGATAGCGGCCGATGGACAGGAACCGCCAGCCGGTGGAGCGGTACATGTTTTCGTGCACCAGACCGGCAAAGCCCGCCAGCTTTCGCAACAGCACGGTCACGGCATGGGCCGCATCATCGCCCGGATTGACCCGGTCGACGAAACGCCGTGCCGTCTTGGAAAGATCGTTCAGCGCCAGCCAGCCATCGGGTGAGAAACGGTCGCGGATATTGCCGGCGGAATAGACGGCGCTGTCGATATCGCGCAGCAGGCTCGGGGGCAGGGCGGCTTCGGAAAGGTCGAGCCCGATCTGGTCGAGATAGGCTTCCACCCGCGTCAGCAGCGCCTGCCCGCGATCATCCACCTCGGCAAAACGCCCGTGCCAGGCGCGCAGGATGCGCAGATTGCCTTCCGCGCGCTCGATATAGCGGCCAAGCCAGAACAGGTTGTCGGCCGCCCGGCTGGGCAGGTTCGACGGCTTGTTGCGCGGGATGCGGCTTTCACGCGTCAGAAGCGTCGGCTTGCCCACAGGCGTCTGGCTGACAACCCAGACATCGGCCGCCCGCCCGCCGGACTGCATGGCTATGGCCGCAACATCGTCCGAAGAGCCGATGCGCGCGAAGCCGCCCGGCATCAGCTTCCAGCCATCGCGGGTGCGCGCGGCGAAAACGCGCAGCGAAAACGGATGCGGTGTCAGCTTGCCGTCGACAAAGGCGGGCGCGGTGGAAAGCTTGACGGCCTCCTGACCGACAAGCCAGGGACCGCGCTTGTCAAGCCAGCGGGCAACGGCGCCGGGCCTGCGTTCGCGCAGCCGCTCGCCGGTAAACGACTGCCCGGAATCGTCGAAGAACGGCATGCGTGAATAGGCGGGGCCGATCAGCATCTGATCAAGGTTTTCGGCCACATGATGGCGTTCGTTTTCCTGTCCGCACCACCATGTGGCAATTGACGGGATCTTCAGATCCTCGTTCAGGAGACGGCGGGAAAGTGCTGGCAGGAAAGCAAGAAAAGCGCGGGTCTCCACCATGCCGGAGCCGAGCGCGTTGACCATGGTGAGATTGCCCGCGCGGATGGCGCCGACGAGACCCGGCGTGCCGATGCGCGAATTCTGGTTGAGTTCCAGCGGATCGGTAAAGCTGGCGTCCAGACGCCGCCACAGCACGCTGACAGGCATGGGGCCGGCCACCGTGCGCACCATCACCCGGTCGTTGACCACGATCAGGTCCTCGCCTTCCAGAAGCGAGATGCCGAGATAGCGGGCGATATAGGCGTGTTCGTAATAGGTTTCGTTGGCCGGACCCGGCGTCAGCACGCCGATACGGCCTTCATTGCCGGCGGGGTCGCCCTGCAGCGCATCGCGGAATGCACCGAAGAAGGTCGCAACGCGGCGCACATGCATGTCGCCGTAAATGCCGGAAAAGGCGCGCGATGCGGCAACCCGGTTTTCCAGCGCAAACCCCGCGCCGGAAGGGGCCTGGGCACGGTCCGCCAGCACCCACCATTTGCCGTCCGGCCCGCGCCCGACCTCGAAGGAGACGAAGTGGAGATAATGACCGCCGGGCGGATCAATGCCGACGAGCGGACGCAGAAACTCGCTGTTGGAGGCAACGAGGGCGGGCGGGATGAAGCCTTCGGAAACAAGCCGGTTCTCACCGTAGAAATCCGCCATCATCGCCTCGAGCAGGTCGGCGCGCTGCTTCAGGCCGTCGGCAAGCTCCTGCCATTCATTGTCGTCGATGATTACCGGGATATGGGAGAACGGCCAGGCGCGGGTATCGTCCTGTCCGTCATAGGCGCGGTAAAACACGCCGGCGTCGCGCAGATAGCGGTCGGCGCGGGCAAAGCGCTCGGACAGCTCGCTGGCAGTCATGCCCGAAAGCGCGTTGACGAAAGGCTGCCACACAGGCCGCACCTTGCCTTCGGCGTCGACCATCTCATCGGGCACGTCGGACAGGGGCACATAGTCCCGGGCATTCCAGGCGATGGCGGGTTCCGCCTCGTGGTCCTCGTCAGCCATATGCTTTTCGGCGGAAGTGTCCGCCTTCGGTTCTGCCATCTGCAGCGCTTCCTGCCGCCCGCATCACAAGAGAGCCTGTTCACAATAAATGCGGGCAGGTGTCCCCTCTCAGTCATCGTCCCATTGGATGCGGGCGGTTTTTCTCGCCGCCCGCCGCCGAAATTCTAGAGCCCGGCCGGCCGCCTCAGGTCGAGCGTCAGCGGAAATTCCGCATTCGGCGCGTCATTAAAGGCGGCATAGTGCCCTGCGGTATGCCCTGACGGCTCGAAGCGCGCCAGACGTCGTGCTTCCGCCTCATTGCTGTTGACCGGGAAGGTTTCATAATTCCGCCCGCCGGGATGCGCAACATGGTAGATGCAGCCGCCCACCGATCTTGCAGACCATGTGTCGTAAATGTCAAATGTCAGGGGCGAGTTGACCGGTAGCAGCGGATGCAGGCCGGCTGCCGGCTGCCACGCCTTGAAGCGCACGCCGGCGACCGAGATGCCGGATTTTTCCGTTGGCTTGAGCGGCACCTTGCGGCCATTGCAGGTGACGATGTAGCGCTCCGGCGCATTGCTTTCCAAAAGCACCTGCAGGCGCTCGACGGAGGAATCGACATAGCGCACCGTGCCGCCGATGGCGCCGTGTTCGCCCATCACATGCCAGGGTTCCAGCGCCTGACGCAATTCCAGCCGGTTGCCTTCATATTCGACCTCGCCGAAGAAGGGGAAGCGGAACTGCAGCTGCGCCTCGAACCATTCCGGCCGGAATTCCAGCCCGTTTTCCTTCAGGTCCTGCAGCACATCCATAAAGTCCTGCCAGACATAATGCGGCAGCATGAACCGGTCGGCCAGCGCCGTGCCCCAGCGGATGAACTTGCCCTCGACCGGGTTTTTCCAGAACCGCGCCAGAAGCGCACGCACCAGCAATTGCTGGGCAAGGCTCATGCGGGCATTCGGCGGCATTTCGAAACCGCGGAATTCGACAAGGCCGAGGCGGCCGGTTGGCCCGTCGGGCGAAAACAGCTTGTCGATGCAGATTTCTGCCCGATGGGTGTTGCCGGTGACATCGATCAGCAGGTTGCGAAACAGCCTGTCGGTGCCCCAGGGCAGCGGCGGGGCAAAGCCCGATTGCGGATGCGGGATCTGCGAAATCGCGGTTTCCAGCTCGTAAAGCCCGTCATGGCGCGCCTCGTCGATGCGCGGCGCCTGGCTGGTCGGGCCGATGAACAGGCCGGAAAACAGATAGGACAGCGAGGGGTGGCGCTGCCAGTGGAGCACCACGCTTTTCAAAAGGTCCGGCCGCCGCAGGAACGGGCTGTTGCCGGGATTGGCGCCGCCGACCACCACATGATTGCCGCCGCCGGTGCCGGTATGGCGGCCGTCGATCAGGAACTTGTCGGCGCCGAGCCGGGTCTGGCGGGCTTCTTCGTAAAGCGTGGTGGTGGTTTCCACGCATTCCCGCCAGTTGGAGGCGGGGTGGACATTGACCTCGATGACGCCGGGATCGGGCGCGACCCGTATGACGTTGAGCCGCTCGTCGTCCGGCGGTGCGTAGCCTTCGATATGGACCGGAAGGCCCAGTTTTTCCGCAGCGCGTTCGGTGGAGGCGATCAGGTCGAGATATTCCTCCAGCGTTTCGAGCGGCGGCATGAACACGCAAAGCCGTCCGTCGCGGGGCTCCACCGAAAGCGCGGTACGCACAGCCCCGCCAATGGCCGGCCCGGGCATGCGCTGCGGTGTCTGCGGGTTTTCCTCAAACGGCGTGAACTGGGTTTGCGGCAGCGGGCGTCCCTCGTCGATCCGGTAGTCGGGCAGGGGATCACGTTTGACCGACGGATCGCGCGGATTGATGAAGGGATATTGCGATTCCGGTATCCAGGCGAGTGAATCGAGCGGCAGGCGGAAACCGACCGGGCTGTCGCCGGGAATGAGGAAAATGCGGCCGCGCCGGGTCTTCCATTTCTCAGATACCCATCTGACGCCCGATGCCCGGCCCTGCCAGGCCTGAACCGGGAGAATATAGCCGGCCGGTTTCGTCAGGCCGCGTTCGAACACGCGGGTGATGCGGGCGCGGTCCTCGGCGTTTTTCAGCTTCGGGTTCGACGGGTCGACATTTTCGGGCAGGTTGCCCTCGCGGAGCAGCCATTCGGCGGGATCTTCAAACGCGGGCGCGACGTGATCGGGGTCGATATCCAGCTCCGCGGCAATCGCCTGCATCAGCGCGCCGGCATCGTTTTCATCGGCGGATGTGTCGGTATGTTCCTCGGCGATCAGGTCCTGATTGTTCCAGACCGGCAGTTCATCCTTGCGCCAGTAGAGCGAAAAGGTCCAGCGTGGCAGGCTTTCGCCCGGATACCACTTGCCCTGGCCGTAATGCAGGAAACCGCCCGGCGCGAAGCGTTCGCGCAGACGGCGGATCAGGTTATCGGCAAGGCCGCGTTTGGTGGGACCGACGGCGCCGGTGTTCCATTCATCGGCCTCGAAATCGTCGATGGAAACGAAGGTTGGCTCGCCGCCCATGGTCAGCCGCATGTCGGTTTCCTCGATCAGCCTGTCGACCTTGTCGCCGAGCGTATTGAGGGCCTCCCAGCTTTCGTCGGAAAACGGCTTGGTGATGCGCGGGTGTTCGGCCACGCGGGTGATCGACATGTCGAAATCGAAGCTGGTTTCCGCCTTGCCTGAATAGCCGCCGGTGATCGGCGCGGCATTGCGGTAATGCGGGGTTGCCGCCAGCGGAATGTGGCTTTCGCCGGTCAGCAGGCCTGACGTGGGGTCAAGGCCGATCCAGCCCGCGCCCGGCAGGAAAACTTCGGTCCAGGCGTGGAGGTCGGTGAAATCGTGATCGGTGCCCGACGGGCCGTAGAGCGCCTTCAGGTCCGGCTCAAGCTGGATCAGGTAGCCGGAGACGAACCGGGCGGCAAGGCCCATATTGCGCAGCACCTGCACCAGCAGCCAGGCGCTGTCGCGACACGAGCCGGACGCCCGCTCCAGCGTTTCCTCCGGCGTCTGCACGCCCGGCTCCATGCGGATGATATAGTTGACGTCATGCTGCAGGCGGGCATTGATGCCGACGATCATGTCGACCGTGCCCTGGCCGGGCGAAAGGTCGAGTTTGTTCATGAACGCCTTCAGCCGCGGTCCCATCTGCTCCGGCTTCAGATAGATCGACAGATCCTCGCGGATCGCCTCGTCATAGTCGAACGGATATTTGGTTGCCTGTTCTTCGACGAAGAAGTCGAAGGGATTGTAGACCGTCATGTCGGCGACCAGATCGACCTCGATCTTGAACTCGGTGACCGGCTCGGGAAACACGAAACGGGCCTGGTAATTGCCGTAGGGGTCTTGCTGAAGATTGACGAAGTGGTTCTCCGGCGTGACCTTCAGCGAATGCGAGATGACTTTTGTCTTGGAATGAGCCGCCGGCTTCAACCTGATGATCTGCGGTCCGAGATTGACGGGATTGTCGTATTTATAATGGGTAAGGTGATAAATCGCTGCTTTGATTGACATCTGCGTCCTTGCCGGCCGTGAAAGACATTTCCCGCCTGCGCCGAAAACGTCCTTTCATGTTCCCCTGTTCTTTTACAGGGAAGTTTGGGCAAAGCTTGGCGATAAAGCAAGCAAGATCACGCGCCTGGCGTGAAATTCAGGATGGATGCGATACCGGCAGCGTGCAGCGATTCCGGAAGCCGTTTGAACGCGGTCTGTCTATCCGCCGAGCTTGACGATCGCGACTTCGCCTTCCAGTGCCGTCTGGTAGGCCGAGGCATGCGGTTCCTCGTCGGGGATTTCGGTGATCATGCCGATCTGGTCGAGGTCGGCTTCCGAATAGCCTTCATTGGCCAGCGCGTTCAGCGTGTTGCGCACGGCGGTGTCCTCGTCGGGGGCGGCGATGATCACGTGAACTTCGGCATCGCCGTTCCATTCGTGATAAACCTTGCCGGTGATGATGAAGACCATGCGCTCGCCGTCGCTGGTATAGCCGGGAATGGCAATCATGTCTGATCCTTTCGTTTGTTCCGTCCCTCTCATATAGCGGCCGCGCCGACAAGCCGTTCTGCAGGGAAAGGGCGCTCTTCAGGCCGACAGCCTGCGCCAGAACTGTGTCGCGATGCAACCGCTGGAATTTCCTTTTGGTTGCGATTGTCGTTATTTAGTATATTATAAGTTGCGTTTATGAATCCGGTAGGGACGGTGACCCATGCACAAGATCATTGATACCCCTTGGGATACGACGTCATATATCTCTCAGCTGAAAAGCGGCGGTGTCGAGACCGTCATCCGTTACTATAACCATGAAAATTCCGAGAGCCTGCCTGAAAAGCAGCTTGGCGGCAGTGAGGCCGCGGCGCTTGATGCGGCCGGGCTTTCGCTCGCGGTGATCTTCGAGCAGGATGGCGGCGCCGGCGGACAGATCGGCGATCTCGATGCCACTGCGGGAAAGAGCGATGCCGCCCAGGCGCTGGCACTGGCCAAAACACTTGGCCAGCCTCATGGCTCGGCAATCTATTTCTCAGTGGATTATGACTATTACCAGCAGAGTGACCTCAACCGGATCGCGCCCTATTTCGCCGCCGTCGCCGTTGCGCTAAAGGGGGTGTTCCGGGTCGGGGTCTATGGTTCGGGTACGGTCTGCACGGCGATGGAGGATGCCGGCCATGCCGAACTGATCTGGCTTGCCGGCTCCACAGGGTGGTCCGGTACACAGCAGATGCTTTCAACGGATCGCTGGGCGCTGTTCCAGAGCGAAATGAATATCAGCGCCCCGCTGCCGCATGACGGAAACACGGCTTCATCGTCCTTTCCGAATTTCGGCCAGTTCACGCTGGGCGGCGCATCGCACGGCGAACCCTTGCTGGCGTGATGCCGGGCAACACGCTTTTCGCGCCACGCCTTGCCTTGAAAAAGCCCGGCGCTGGCGTTATCTCTCATGTTCGGAAAGCAAACCAACCGGAGTGTACCGCAAAATGATTTCTCACCTGAAGACAGCAAACGCACTGGCTTTACGGGAGAACTCTTTTTATGCACGCCACCATCACACTTTCCGGCCTGTCCTTCACCACCGCTGACGGGCACTTCATTTTCGACAATATCGATGCTGTCTTCGGACCGGGCCTGACCGGGCTTGTCGGGCGCAATGGCGTCGGCAAGACGACGCTGCTGAAGCTGATCGCCGGCCGGACAACACCGACCTCCGGCGCGGTTTCGGTTGCGGGCCGGCTGTCGCTGTTCGATCAGACGGTTTCCCCGAAAGCGGGAGAGACGCTCGCCGATTGCTTCGCGATCCGCGCCATGCTGGAGATGATCGAGGCGGCAAGCCAGGGCAGGGCAAGCATTGAGACCATGGAGCGGATCGACTGGCTCGCCGAAGAAAAGGCCGTCGCGGCTTTGTCCCGGTTCGATATCGCCTATCCGCTGACGACCCCGCTTTCTTTGCTTTCCGGCGGCGAACTGACACGCGCGCGGCTTGCGGCTCTCATTTATGATGCGCCGGATTTTATCCTGCTTGACGAGCCGACCAATAATCTCGATGCCGCCGGGCGCAGCTATCTCCTGGATTTCCTCCACAGCTGGCGTGGGGGCGCGCTTGTCGTCAGCCATGATCGGGAACTGCTGGAGGCGATGACCGAAATCGTTGAACTCACCAGTCACGGTATGACGCGCTATGGCGGTAATTTCAGCTTCTATGAACGGGAAAAGGCGGCAGAGCTGGCAAACCGCGAAAAACGCCTTGGCGAAGCGGAACGCGAGGTGCGGCAGGCTTCCGCTGCCGCGCGCCAGCGGGCCGAGCGCAAGGCCCGCACCGATGCAAAGGGCCGCAAAGTGCGCAAGCGCCGCGATATGCCGAAAATGGTGCTCGATGGCATGAAGTCTCAGGCCGAGGCGACGGAAGCCCGGCAAAAGGCGCTGAAAGACCGGGAAGCCGAAAAGGCGACCGAGGCGCTGGCAGAGGCGCGGTCGCATCTTGAGGTGATCGCGCCGTTCTCGATCACGCTGCCGCCCTCGGGCTGCGCTGCCGGGCGCCGGGTGCTCAGAGCCGACCGTCTTGCCGGCGGCTATGATGTCGACGCGCCGCTCTTCCGCGATCTTTCCTTCGAAATGATCGGGCCCGAGCGCGTGGCGATCGAAGGCAGGAATGGCGCCGGCAAATCGACGCTTGTGCGCACCCTGACAGGCCGGCTTGAGCCGATTGCCGGAACGGCGGAGATCGCGGTGCCGTTTGCATTGCTCGACCAGACGGTGTCGCTTCTTGATGGCGCGGCGAGCGTTCGCGACAATTTCAGGCGCATCAACCCGGATGACGACGAGAATGCCTGCCGGGCGGCGCTGGCGCGGTTTCGCTTCCGCGCCGATGACGCGCTGAAGCGGGTCGCGGATCTGAGCGGCGGCGAATTGCTGAGGGCGGGCCTTGCCGCTGCGATCGGCGGCAGCCGCCCGGCGCAGCTTCTTGTCCTCGACGAGCCGACCAACAATCTCGACCTGGAAAGCCTGGCGACGCTGGAGGCGGGACTCAATGCCTATGACGGCGCGCTGCTTGTCATCAGCCACGATCCGGTGTTTCTGGGGAGAATCGGTATTGAGACACAGATCGTGCTTTCCGGCGACGGCACGGTCGGACGACATAATATTGCGTCTGACCCGGCTTGAAATGCGTCAAAATTGCCTGAAGCGGCAGGGCGGGCCGAAAAGCCATGCCGGCAAGCCCCGAGATTCAACAATTTCGGGGCTGTGGACTTGACGGCGTTAACCGAAATGAGTATGTCGGCGCCAACAGAACCCATGTGAGGCATGGCCGTTCGGGAAGCCTAATGTCCCGGAGTTCACCTCAGACTAGGTTCTCATACAGCACGTTGAAGATCAAATGCTGCACGCATGACGCGGCAAGGCGCCTGTGTCCTCTGCTTTAAGGTCCATCTGCCGGGAAGGCGGGTCGGGCCGTGCTTGTGCGCATATAGGCGCTGAATGTGCTTCTGATCGCCGGTGACGGCATTGAATTGAAATGCCCCACAAGGGCGACGAGACACGAAATTCTAAAGGGATGGGTATATGCCTACCGTAAACCAACTGATCCGCAAGCCGCGCCAGCCTCAGGTCAAGCGGAACAAGGTTCCCGCGCTGGAACAGAACCCGCAGAAGCGCGGCGTTTGCACCCGCGTCTACACCACGACGCCGAAGAAGCCGAACTCGGCTCTGCGTAAGGTTGCCAAGATTCGTCTGACCAATGGCTTCGAAGTCATCGGCTACATTCCGGGTGAAGGTCATAACCTTCAGGAGCACTCCGTCGTCATGATCCGCGGCGGCCGCGTGAAGGACTTGCCGGGTGTTCGTTACCACATCATCCGTGGTGTTCTGGATACCCAGGGCGTCAAGAATCGTAAGCAGCGTCGTTCGAAGTACGGTGCGAAGCGTCCGAAGTAATTCGGTTTTCATTTTTCTGGCGCTGCGCGAGGTTCTCCGCGTTTTAAGTGCCGCAACTGTTGAGAGACAAAAGTATGTCACGACGCCATAGTGCAGAAAAGCGTGAGATCAATCCGGATCCCAAGTTCGGTGATCTGGTGATCAGCAAGTTCATGAATGCCATCATGCTTCATGGCAAGAAGTCGGTCGCCGAGTCGATCGTCTATGGTGCGCTCGACGCGGTCGAGGGCAAGATGAAGCAGGACCCGATCGAGGTCTTTCATCAGGCGCTCGAAAACGTTGCGCCGCATGTTGAGGTTCGTTCCCGCCGCGTTGGTGGTGCAACCTACCAGGTTCCGGTCGACGTTCGTCCCGAGCGCCGTCAGGCTCTCGCGATCCGCTGGTTGATCGCTGCTGCCCGCAAGCGTAACGAAACCACCATGATCGAGCGCCTGTCCGGCGAGCTCATGGACGCTGCGAGCAACCGCGGTTCTGCTGTCAAGAAGCGTGAAGACACGCACAAGATGGCCGACGCCAACCGCGCATTCTCCCATTACCGCTGGTAATACAGATACGAGGGAAGGCCTAACATCATGGCTCGCGAATATAAAATCGAAGATTACCGTAATTTCGGTATCATGGCGCACATCGACGCTGGCAAGACCACGACGACCGAGCGCATCCTCTTCTACACCGGCAAGTCGCACAAGATCGGTGAAGTTCACGACGGCGCAGCCACGATGGACTGGATGGAGCAGGAGCAGGAACGTGGCATCACGATCACGTCCGCTGCGACCACGACCTTCTGGGAAGGCCGTGACGGCAAGAAGCGTCGCTTCAACATCATCGACACCCCCGGACACGTTGACTTCACCATTGAAGTTGAGCGTTCGCTGCGCGTGCTTGACGGTGCTGTCGCGCTGCTCGACGCCAATGCCGGTGTTGAGCCGCAGACGGAAACCGTCTGGCGTCAGGCTGACAAGTACAACGTTCCGCGGATGATCTTCTGCAACAAGATGGACAAGATCGGCGCCGACTTCTATCGCTCGGTCGAAATGGTCAAGTCCCGTCTCGGTGCGATCCCGGTTGTCATCCAGCTGCCGATCGGCGCTGAAAACGACTTTGCCGGCGTGATCGACCTGATCGAGATGAAGGCACTTGTCTGGGACGGTGAGCACCTCGGCGCTCAGTGGGATATCACCGATATTCCTGCCGACATGAAGGAAAAGGCCGAAGAGTGGCGCGAAACGATGATCGAAACGATCGTCGAAGTCGATGAAGCTGCGATGGAAGCCTATCTGGAAGGCGAAATGCCCTCCAACGACAAGATCCGCGAGCTTATCCGCAAGGGTACCATCAGCGTTCAGTTCTACCCGATGATGTGCGGTTCGGCCTTCAAGAACAAGGGCGTTCAGCCGCTGCTCGACGCTGTTGTCGACTTCCTGCCGTCGCCGATCGACATCGAATCCATCAAGGGTATCGACGTCAAGACCGAGGCCGACATCGAGCGTCATGCCGATGACAACGAGCCGCTTTCCATGCTGGCGTTCAAGATCATGAACGACCCCTTCGTCGGTTCGCTGACGTTCTGCCGTGTCTATTCGGGCACGATCGAAAAGGGTTCGTCGGTGATGAATACGGTCAAGGAAAAGCGCGAACGCGTTGGCCGTATGCTTCAGATGCATTCGAACTCGCGTTCGGACATCGAGATTGCCTACGCCGGTGACATCGTTGCGCTGGCCGGCCTGAAGGAAACCACCACTGGTGACACGCTCTGCGATCCGCTGAAGCCTGTTATTCTGGAACGGATGGAATTCCCCGAGCCGGTTATCCGGATCGCCATCGAGCCGAAGACCAAGGCCGACCAGGAAAAGATGGGTATCGCTCTCAACCGTCTTGCTGCCGAAGATCCGTCCTTCCGCGTTTTCTCCGATGAGGAAAGTGGCCAGACGATCATCGCCGGCATGGGTGAGCTTCACCTCGATATTCTCGTCGACCGCATGAAGCGTGAATTCAAGGTTGAGGCCAACGTCGGTGCGCCGCAGGTTGCCTACCGCGAAACCATCACCCAGGCACACGAAGAAGATTACACCCACAAGAAGCAGTCGGGTGGTTCGGGTCAGTTCGCCCGCGTCAAGATCATCTTCGAACCCAACCCGGATGGCGAAGATTTCGTCTTCGAATCCAAGATCGTCGGCGGTTCTGTTCCGAAGGAATACATCCCCGGTGTTCAGAAGGGTATCGAGAGCGTTCTGTCGTCCGGTCCGCTGGCCGGCTTCCCGATGCTCGGCATCAAGGCCACCCTCATCGATGGTGCCTACCACGATGTCGACTCCTCGGTTCTGGCCTTTGAAATCGCCTCGCGCGCCTGCTTCCGTGAAGCTGCCCGCAAGGCCGGTGCCCAGCTCCTCGAACCGGTCATGAAGGTCGAGGTTGTGACGCCGGAAGATTATGTTGGCGACGTCATCGGCGATCTGAACTCCCGCCGTGGCCAGATCCAGGGCCAGGAGCCGCGCGGCAATGCGACGGTTATCGACGCTCAGGTGCCGCTGGCCAACATGTTCAAATACGTCGATACGCTGCGCTCGATGTCGCAGGGCCGTGCCCAGTATTCGATGGTCTTTGATCACAACGCACCCGTGCCGTCGAATGTCGCACAGGAAATTCAGGCGAAGTATTCCGGTTCCAAGTAACCGGGATACACCCGTAACGCATAAATGAGATAACCCCGTCGCGGGGTCTGAAAAGAATAGGAGCCTAAAATGGCAAAGGCAAAGTTTGAGCGGAGCAAACCGCACGTCAACATCGGCACGATTGGTCACGTTGACCACGGCAAGACGACACTGACGGCTGCGATCACGAAGTTCTTCGGTGACTTCCGTGCGTATGACCAGATTGACGCGGCGCCGGAAGAAAAGGCACGCGGCATCACCATCTCGACGGCACACGTCGAGTATGAGACGGAAAAGCGCCACTACGCGCACGTCGACTGCCCCGGCCACGCCGACTATGTGAAGAACATGATCACCGGTGCTGCCCAGATGGACGGCGCGATCCTGGTGTGCTCGGCCGCTGACGGCCCGATGCCGCAGACCCGCGAGCACATCCTGCTTGCCCGTCAGGTTGGCGTTCCGGCCATCGTTGTCTTCCTCAACAAGGTTGACCAGGTCGACGACGAAGAGCTTCTCGAGCTCGTCGAAATGGAAGTTCGCGAACTTCTGGACTCCTACGAGTTCCCCGGCGACGAAATCCCGATCATCAAGGGCTCGGCTCTGGTTGCTCTGGAAGATGGCGACAAGGCTATCGGCGAAGACGCAATCCGCGCCCTGATGGCTGCTGTTGACGACTACGTCCCGACGCCCGAGCGTCCGGTTGACCAGCCGTTCCTGATGCCGATCGAAGACGTTTTCTCGATCTCCGGCCGTGGTACGGTTGTGACCGGTCGTGTTGAGCGCGGCATCATCAAGGTTGGCGAAGAAGTCGAAATCGTCGGCATCAAGGACACGCAGAAGACGACGGTTACTGGCGTTGAAATGTTCCGCAAGCTGCTCGACCAGGGCGAAGCCGGCGACAACATTGGCGCACTGATCCGTGGTGTTCAGCGCGACCAGGTTGAGCGTGGCCAGATTCTCTGCAAGCCCGGCTCGGTTACGCCGCACACGAAGTTCAAGGCAGAAGCCTACATCCTGACCAAGGATGAAGGTGGCCGTCACACGCCGTTCTTCACGAACTACCGTCCGCAGTTCTACTTCCGTACGACGGACGTGACCGGTGTTGTCACGCTGCCGGAAGGCACGGAAATGGTCATGCCGGGCGACAATGTTACGGTTGACGTCGAGCTGATCGTTCCGATCGCGATGGAAGAAAAGCTGCGGTTTGCTATCCGCGAAGGCGGCCGCACCGTCGGCGCCGGCATCGTGGCCGCTATCGTCGAGTAATCGACGCGCGACAGGCACTTTTGATTGAGGTAGGGACGGGGCAAAACCTGTCCCTACTTTTGAAGATTGAAGTGTGCGGTCGAAGTTCAATGAATGCGCCTGATCGATGACGAAAAGGCGGGAAGAAGAAGAAGACAAGGACGAGTCGCATGAACGGCCAGAATATCCGCATCCGCCTGAAGGCGTTTGATCACCGGATCCTTGATGCCTCCACGCGTGAGATCGTTTCCACGGCCAAGCGCACCGGTGCCAATGTACGCGGTCCGGTTCCGCTGCCGACCCGGATCGAGAAGTTCACGGTCAACCGTGGCCCGCATATCGACAAGAAGAGCCGCGAGCAGTTTGAAATGCGCACCCACAAGCGCCTGCTCGACATTGTCGATCCGACCCCCCAGACGGTCGATGCTCTGATGAAGCTCGATCTGGCTGCTGGTGTCGACGTAGAAATCAAGCTCTGATTTTTCAGGGTAGGGATAATTAAACGGGACCAATCGCTGCACCCGCTCTAGGGCGATGTGCATGACGTCCCAAACAGAGACACGCCAGGGCCGCGAGGGCTTGGCCGGAACTCTAAAAGGAACGAACCGATGCGTTCAGGTGTGATAGCACAAAAGGTGGGAATGACCCGCGTCTTCAATGACGCAGGAGAGCATATCCCGGTAACAGTTTTGCGAATGGACGGCTGCCAGGTCGTCGCAACGCGCACAAAAGAAAAAAACGGCTATACGGCAGTTCAGCTCGGTGCAGGTCGTTCGAAGGTCAAGAATACGTCGAAGGCTCTGCGCGGCCATTTCGCTGCCGGTTCGGTTGAACCGAAGGCCAAGCTGGTCGAATTCCGCGTTTCCGAAGACAACCTGCTCGATGTTGGCGCCGAACTGACGGCCAGCCACTTCGTTTCGGGGCAGCTTGTCGACGTTACCGGCACCACCATCGGTAAGGGTTTTGCCGGTGCGATGAAGCGCCACAACTTCGGCGGCCTTCGTGCCACCCACGGTGTTTCGATCTCGCACCGTTCGCATGGTTCGACCGGTTCCAACCAGGATCCGGGCAAGGTCTGGAAGGGCAAGAAGATGGCCGGTCACATGGGCCAGACCCGTGTCACCACCCAGAACCTTGAAATTGTCCGCACCGATGAAGAGCGCGGTCTGATCCTCGTCAAGGGTGCCGTCCCCGGTTCCAAGGGCGCGTGGATTACGGTTCGCGATGCTGTGAAGTCCGGTGTTCCTGAAAATGCGCCGCGGCCGGCTGGCCTGCGTGCGGCTGAAGCCAATGGAGCCGAATAATGGATCTCACTGTAAAAACACTTGAAGGCAAGGATGCCGGCAAGCTCAGCCTGAAGGACGAGATCTTCGGCCTGGAGCCGCGCGAAGACATCCTCGCTCGCATGGTCCGCTATCAGCTCGCTGCAAAGCGTCAGGGCAGCCACAAGACCAAGAGCCGTTCGGAAGTCGCCCTTACGGGTGCCAAGATGTACAAGCAGAAGGGCACGGGTAACGCCCGCCACCACGCCAAGCGTGCGCCGCAGTTCCGCGGCGGTGGTCGTGCTCATGGTCCCGTCGTTCGCGATCACGGCCATGACCTGCCGAAGAAGCTGCGCGCTCTGGCGCTCAAGCATGCGCTGTCGTCCAAGGTGAAGGCTGAAGAGCTGATCATCGTTGACGATCTCGTTGCCAAGGAAGCCAAGACCAAGGCGCTGGTTGCACAGTTCGCCGGCCTCGGCCTGGATAGCGCTCTGATCATCGGCGGTTCGGAAGTCGACGGCAACTTCAAGCTTGCTGCCCGCAACATTCCGAATATCGATGTTCTGCCGGTTCAGGGCATCAATGTTTACGACATTCTGCGCCGTGGAAAGCTGGTGCTTTCCAAGTCCGCAGTCGAAGCTCTGGAGGAGCGGTTCAAATGAGCGATATCCGCCATTACGACGTGATCGTTTCGCCGGTCATCACTGAAAAGTCGACGCTGGTTTCGGATAACAACCAGGTTGTCTTCAACGTTGCCAAGGGCGCAAGCAAGCCTGAGATCAAGGCCGCCGTCGAAGAACTCTTCGGCGTCAAGGTCAAGGCCGTGAACACGCTGGTGCGCAAGGGCAAGATCAAGCGCTTCCGGAACTTCTCCGGCAAGCAGAAGGACGTCAAAAAGGCGATCGTCACGCTGGCTGAAGGTCAGTCCGTAGACGTGACGACCGGCGTTTGAAACAGGCCCGGTAGGGTAAAAACCCAATAGGGAATGAGAAAATGGCATTGAAAACATTCAATCCGACAACGCCGAGCCAGCGCCAACTGGTGATCGTCGAGCGTTCGGAGCTTTACAAGGGCAAGCCTGTCAAGGCCTTGACCCAGGGGCTGTCTTCCAAGGGCGGCCGCAACAACTACGGTCGTGTGACTGCACGCTTCCAGGGCGGCGGTCACAAGCGGACCTACCGCATGATCGACTTCAAGCGTCGCAAGCTTAATGTCGAAGGTACGGTCGAGCGTCTGGAATACGACCCGAACCGTTCGGCTTTTATCGCGCTCGTCAACTATTCCGACGGCGAACTGGCCTACATCCTGGCGCCGCAGCGGCTTGCCGTCGGCGACAAGGTCATGGCCTCCGACAAGGCAATCGACGTGAAGCCGGGCAACACCATGCCGCTTCAGTACATGCCGGTCGGCTCGATCGTGCACAACGTCGAGATGAAACCGGGCAAGGGCGGTCAGATCGCCCGTTCGGCTGGCACCTATGTGCAGCTCGTCGGTCGTGACCAGGGCATGGCGATCCTTCGCCTGAACTCCGGTGAACAGCGTCTCGTTTCTGGCTCTTGCCTTGCGACCATCGGCGCTGTATCGAACCCCGACCATTCCAACACGAATGACGGCAAGGCCGGTCGTTCGCGCTGGCGGGGCAAGCGTCCGCATGTTCGCGGCGTTGTCATGAACCCGATCGACCACCCGCACGGTGGTGGTGAAGGCCGTACATCCGGTGGCCGTCATCCGGTCTCGCCCTGGGGCAAGCCCACCAAGGGCAAGCGCACGCGCAAGAACAAGTCGACCGACCGGTTCATCATGCGCTCGCGTCACCAGAAGAAGAAATAAGAGAGGTAGTCTGAAATGGCTCGTTCAGTATGGAAGGGACCGTTTGTTGACGGCTATCTTCTCAAGAAGGCTGAGAAGGTGCGTGAAGGCGGTCGCCACGAAGTGATCAAGATCTGGAGCCGTCGCTCCACGATCATGCCGCAGTTCGTTGGCCTGACCTTCGGCGTCTACAATGGTTCCAAGCACATTCCGGTCTCCGTGTCGGAAGAGATGGTCGGCCACAAGTTCGGTGAATTTGCACCGACCCGTACCTATTACGGTCACGGCGCCGACAAGAAGGCGAAGAGGAAGTAATAATGGGCAAGGCAAAAGCCGCACGCCGGCTCAAGGAAAACGAGGCGCAGGCTGTTACGCGCACGATCCGCGTCAGCCCGCAGAAGCTCAACCTCGTCGCCGCCATGATTCGCGGCAAGAAGGTTGACCGGGCGCTGGCCGATCTCGAATTCTCGCAGAAGCGGATTTCCGAGACCGTGCGCAAGACGCTGGAATCGGCCATCGCCAATGCTGAAAACAACCATGATCTCGACGTCGATTCGCTGATCGTCGCCGAGGCCTATGTCGGCAAGTCGATTGTCGCCAAGCGCTTCATGGTTCGTGGCCGCGGTCGCGCTTCGCGCATCCTGAAGCCGTTTTCACATCTGACGATTGTCGTCCGTGAAGTCGAAGAGGAGGCCGCATAATGGGTCAGAAAATCAATCCGATCGGTTTCCGCCTCGGCATTAACCGCACCTGGGACAGCCGCTGGTTCGCTGACAATCACGAATACGGCAAGCTGCTTCATGAAGACCTGAAGATCCGCAGCTACATCCAGAAGGAACTGAAGCAGGCGGGTGTTTCCAAGGTCGTCATCGAGCGTCCGCACAAGAAGTGCCGCGTCACGATCCATTCGGCCCGTCCGGGTCTCATCATCGGCAAGAAGGGCGCTGACATCGAAAAGCTGCGCCGTCAGCTGTCGACGATGACCGACTCGGAAATGCACCTCAACATCGTTGAAGTGCGCAAGCCGGAAACCGACGCCACGCTGGTCGCACAGTCGATCGCTCAGCAGCTCGAACGCCGCATCGCCTTCCGCCGCGCCATGAAGCGCTCGGTTCAGTCGGCCATGCGTCTCGGCGCTGAAGGTATTCGTATCGTCTGCTCGGGCCGTCTTGGCGGCGCTGAAATCGCACGTACCGAATGGTATCGCGAAGGCCGGGTTCCGCTTCACACGCTGCGCGCCGATATCGACTACGGCACGGCTGAAGCTGAAACCGCATACGGCATCTGCGGCATCAAGGTCTGGGTCTTCAAGGGCGAAATCCTTGAGCACGATCCGATGGCCTCCGAGCGTCGCGCGACCGAGGGCGACAACAAGGGTAACAGCGGCAACAATCGCCGCCGCGAACACGCCTGATCTGGCGCTGTCCGCGAAGTTCGGAGATAGAAGAAAATGTTGCAGCCAAAGCGTACAAAGTACCGCAAGCAGTTCAAGGGGCGCATCCATGGCGTTGCCAAGGGCGGCAGCGATCTGGCTTTCGGTGAATATGGGCTGAAGGCGCAGGAACCCAACCGCGTCAACGCACGTGAAATCGAGGCGGCCCGCCGCGCGATTACCCGTCACATGAAGCGTGCCGGTCGTGTGTGGATCCGGATCTTCCCCGATACGCCGGTCACCTCCAAGCCGACCGAAGTGCGTATGGGTAAAGGTAAGGGCGGTGTCGATTACTGGGCGGCCCGGGTCAAGCCTGGCCGGATCATGTTCGAAATCGATGGTGTGAGCGAAGAGATTGCTCGTGAAGCCCTGCGCCTCGGCGCGGCCAAGCTTTCGGTCAAGACGCGCTTTATCCAGCGTATCGCAGAATAAGGAGTGGTACTGATGAAAACTTCTGACGTACACGCCATGACCGAAGACCAGCTCAAGGACGAGCTTGCCAAGCTGAAGAAGGAGCAGTTCAACCTGCGCTTCCAGAAGGCAACCGGACAGCTGGAAAAAACGGCGCGCATCAAGGAAGTGCGCCGCGACATCGCGCGTGTGAAGACCATTGCTGCCCAGAAGGCAGCAGCCGCCAAGGCTTGAGATTAAAGGACCGACAAGAAAATGCCTAAACGCATCCTGCAAGGCGTTGTCGTAAGCGACAAGAACGATAAAACGGTCGTAGTCCGGGTTGAGCGTCGTTTCGCCCACCCGCTGATGCAGAAGACTGTTCGCCGCTCGAAGAAGTACAAGGCGCATGACGCCGAAAACCAGTACAAGGTCGGAGATACCGTATTCATCGAAGAATGCGCTCCGGTTTCCAAGGACAAGCGCTGGACGGTCGTTTCCGCCCAGGCTTGACATCAAAATTGAGCAGCTATTTCGCCGGGCCCCTTGCGCTTTGGCGAAATATCTGTATGTAGCACGGCATTGAGATGCGGGGGCGTCCGGCAACGGGCGGCCTTTTCCGTAAGGGCTTTCCCCTTCAAAAAGGGTGTTTTCGCCCCGAAAGACGCTACAACAAGACGCTCTGGCTCTTGCACACGGCGCGATTGTCCCGGAAAAAATCCTTTCCGGACGGCGCCGGCCTGAAAGTGCTGGACAGGAAATTCAGGCGACCGCCGGGTCTGGTCAAGGACAGGGCGGGCGCCTCGATACGTGTCGATTAAGCTGGTCTAGGGGGCAGAGGTGCCCAACCGGGCCGGTAACAACAAGAAGGCGACCTGATATGATTCAGATGCAAACAAACCTCGACGTGGCGGATAATTCCGGCGCACGTCGTGTCATGTGCATCAAGGTTCTGGGCGGCTCAAAGCGCAAATATGCCTCGATCGGCGACATCATCGTCGTATCGGTGAAAGAGGCTGTTCCGCGCGGGCGCGTCAAGAAGGGCGATGTGATGAAGGCCGTTGTCGTTCGCACGGCAAAGGACATCCGCCGCGCTGACGGCTCCGTCATCCGCTTCGACGGCAATGCCGCCGTTCTGATCAACAACAACAAAGAGCCGATTGGTACGCGTATCTTCGGGCCGGTTCCGCGCGAGTTGCGTGGCAAGAGCCATATGAAGATCATCTCCCTGGCTCCGGAAGTTCTGTAAGGGAGCGCGGAACATGCAGAGAATCAAAAAAGGCGACAAGGTCGTCGTCATCGCCGGTAAGGACAAGGGTCGTACTGGTGAAGTCGTTAAGGTTTTCCCGAAGGAAGACCGTGCCGTGGTTTCGGGCATCAATGTCGTGCGTCGCCATCAGAAGCAGTCGCAGACCGCCGAGGCCGGCATCATCACCAAGGAAGCACCGGTTCACCTGTCGAACCTCGCCGTGGCCGATCCCAAGGACGGCAAGCCGACCCGCGTCGGCTTCAAGGTCGAAGGCGAGACCAAGGTCCGCTATGCAAAGCGTTCGGGAGAAGTGATCGATGGCTGAAGCAAAGTATGAGCCGCGTCTGAAGACGGTATTCAACCAGTCCATTCGCGCGCAGATGCAGGAATCCTTCTCCTATGCCAACGAAATGATGATCCCGCGCCTGGACAAGGTCGTGATCAACATGGGTGTGGGCGAAGCCGTTGGTGACAGCAAGAAGCCGACCAATGCAGCAGCCGATCTTTCGGCGATTGCCGGCCAGAAGGCGATCATCACGCATGCACGCAATTCCATCGCCGGCTTCAAGGTCCGCGAAGGCATGCCGATCGGCGCCAAGGTGACGCTGCGCGGCAACCGCATGTATGAATTCGTTGACCGCCTCATCAACATCGCGCTTCCGCGCGTTCGCGACTTCCGCGGCCTTAATCCGAAGAGCTTTGACGGCCGTGGCAACTTCGCCATGGGCATCAAGGAGCACATCGTGTTCCCGGAGATCGAATACGACAAGGTCGATCAGATGTGGGGCATGGATATCATCGTTTGCACGACGGCGAACACGGACGACGAAGCACGGGCGCTACTGACAGCGTTCAACTTCCCGTTCCGCAAATAACCGTAACGACGAGCGTAGAAAAGGAAAACGACATGGCGAAAGTAAGCGCAGTCGAAAAGAACAAGCGCCGCCGCAAGACGGTCGCCCGGGACGCCGAGAAGCGTGCCGCGCTGAAAGCGATCATCAAGAACCAGGAGCTGCCGATCGAAGAGCGGTTCCGCGCTTCCCTGAAGCTGGCGGAAATGCCCCGCGATGGCTCCAAGACGCGTATCCGCAACCGCTGCGAAGTATCCGGTCGTCCGCGTGCGTATTACCGCAAGCTGGGCATGTCCCGTATCGCACTTCGTGATCTCGGCAACACCGGCAAGGTGCCGGGTGTCGTCAAGTCGAGCTGGTAAGGAGGCGTCCAATGGCAATGTCTGATCCCCTGGGCGATATGCTCACCCGTATCCGCAACGGTGCTTCGCGCCGCAAGTCCTCCGTGACCACGCCGGCTTCCAAGTTGCGCGCTCACGTTCTGGACGTGCTGCAGTCGGAAGGCTACATCCGCGGTTACACCCAGACCGAATTCGAAAACGGCAAGTCCGAAATCGAAATCGAGTTGAAGTATTACGAAAACGCATCGGTGATCCGCGAGATCGCCCGCGTTTCCAAGCCGGGCCGCCGGGTTTATGTCTCGGTCAAGTCCATTCCGCAGGTCGCAAATGGTCTGGGTATCACGATCCTGTCCACCCCCAAGGGTGTGATGGCTGATCACCAGGCACGCGAACAGAATGTTGGTGGTGAGGTTCTCTGCTCGGTCTTCTAAGGCTTTTTGCAGATCCTCCTAACGAAACAGACAGGTAGATAAAATGTCTCGTATCGGTAAAAGGCCCGTTCAGGTTCCGGCTGGTGTAACTGCGACCGTAGAAGGCCAGAAAGTCACAGCCAAGGGCCCCAAGGGCGAACTCTCCTTCGTCGCCAATGACGAAGTGAGCGTCAAGCTCGAGGACAACGCGATCGTTGTTGCCCCGATCAACCAGTCGAAGGACGCCCGCTCCAAGTGGGGCATGTCCCGGACCATGGTTGAAAACATCATCAATGGTGTCACCCAAGGCTACGAGCGCAAGCTCGAAATCAACGGCGTTGGTTACCGCGCGGCCATGCAGGGCAAGAACCTGCAGCTGTCGCTCGGTTTCTCCCACGAAGTTGTGTATCAGCCGCCGGAAGGCATCACGATCACCTGCCCGAAGCCGACGGAAATCACCGTTGCCGGCATCGACAAGCAGGTTGTCGGCCAGGTCGCTGCGAACATTCGCGAATATCGCGGTCCCGAACCCTACAAGGGCAAGGGCGTGAAATACGCGGAAGAGCGCATCGTCCGCAAGGAAGGCAAGAAGAAGTAAGGAACACGCGTTATGGCTAGCAGGAAAGAAACCATTGCACGCCGCGCCAGCCGCGTGCGCCGTCAGCTCAAGAAGGTGGCCAATGGCCGTCCGCGTCTGTCGGTCCATCGTTCTTCGAAGAACATCTACGCTCAGGTCATCGATGACACGGCAGGCCGCACGCTGGCAGCCGCTTCGTCGCTCGATGGATCGCTGAAGTCTTCGCTGAAGACCGGCGCCGACCGTGCGGCTGCAGAAGCCGTTGGCAAGCTCATCGCAGAGCGCGCCACCAAGGCCGGCGTCAAGGAAGTCGTGTTTGACCGCGGCGCCTTCATCTTCCACGGTCGCGTCAAGGCTCTTGCCGACGGCGCCCGCGAAGGTGGTCTGAGCTTCTGATGAAGCGGTGCGCCCTCCAGGTGAGGGCGCCCATGAAATCCGGCCAAGGCGATACTGTTCCTTTCGAAGCAAGTCGCCTTCGGTCATTCACCGGCCGCCACCCTGTCAGCAATGACAGAAGCGGCTTTCGCATATGCCGATTGCACCCGGAAAAGAAAAAGGAACAGGACAATGGCACAGGACAGACGGGGATCGCGCGACGATCGCCACAACAGGGATGAGCGCGACAGCGAATTTGTTGACAAGCTCGTTGCCATCAACCGCGTAGCCAAGACCGTCAAGGGCGGTCGCCGTATGGGCTTTGCAGCACTCGTCGTCGTTGGTGACGGCAAGGGCCGCGTTGGCTTCGGTCACGGCAAGGCACGCGAAGTACCGGAAGCCATCCGCAAGGCGACGGAAGCTGCCAAGCGCGAGATGATTTTCGTGCCGCTGCGCGACGGTCGTACGCTGCATCACGACGTCAAGGGCCGTCACGGCGCGGGCAAGGTTCTGCTGCGCACCGCCAAGGCCGGTACCGGTATCATTGCCGGTGGTCCGATGCGTGCCGTTTTCGAAACGCTGGGCGTTGCCGACGTGGTTGCCAAGTCGACCGGTTCGTCCAACCCCTACAACATGGTTCGCGCCACGTTCGACGCTCTCAAGAGCCAGATGCATCCCAAGGACATCGCAGCACAGCGTGGCCTTAAGTACGCTACGCTCCAGGCTCGCCGCCAGGCCGCCGGCGCGGTTGTCGACGAGTAAGGGGAGGCAAACATGGCCAAAGCTAGCACCAAGAAGACTGTCACCGTTGAGCAGATCGGCAGCCCGATCCGCCGTCCCGCCGTGCAGCGCCAGACGCTGATCGGTCTCGGTCTCAACAAGATGCATCGTGTACGCACGCTGGAAGATACCCCGGCTGTTCGCGGCATGATCAACAAGGTCGCCCATCTCGTGCGCGTCGTCGACGAGAAGTGAGACGGGAGTAGATTATGAAACTCAATGAAATCAAGGACCGCGAAGGCGCAACGCATTCGAAGAAGCGCGTCGGCCGTGGCATTGGCTCGGGCTCCGGCAAGACCGGCGGCCGCGGCGTCAAGGGTCAGAAGTCGCGTTCGGGCGTTGCCATCAACGGTTTCGAAGGCGGTCAGATGCCGATCTATCGCCGTCTGCCGAAGCGTGGTTTCACCAACATCTTCGCCAAGGACTTCACCGAAGTATCGCTGGGCCGCCTGCAGGCTGCCGTCGATGCCAAGAAGCTCGATGCCAAGAAGACGGTGACCGCCGAAGCGCTGAAGGAAGCCGGCGTGATTCGCCGCGTGAAGGACGGTGTACGCGTCCTGTCCGATGGCGAGCTGAAGGCGAAACTCACGCTTGAGGTTGCCGGCGCATCCAAGACGGCGATCGAGAAGATCGAAAAGGCCGGCGGTTCCATAACCGTGCTGGCCGGCGCCAAGAACGCTGAGTAAATAGCGCCGATTTGAAAAATGATCGCCCGGAGTGCTTCACACCGGGCGTTTTTTCTTCCATATGTGCCTCGACCACCGGCCGGCCTCGATCGTTCGTGTCCAGCGGGTGGTTTATCGCGAAGGCCGGTGAGCGCCCGTTGAGGGCTGCATGACGGCCCGGGCGATTTGGCACTTAATCGCATCGGGCGCTTCGCGCGGCCGTGCGGCGACGCGGAGATACGCATGGCTTCTGCAGCGGAACAACTTGCATCCAACCTCAATTTCTCGACCTTCGCGAAAGCGACGGATCTGAAGAAGCGCATCTGGTTTACCCTGCTGGCGCTTCTGGTCTACCGGCTCGGCACGCATATTCCGCTTCCCGGCATCAACCTCGATGCCTATGCGCAGGCTTTTCAGGGTCAGTCCGAGGGCATCCTCGGCATGTTCAACATGTTTTCCGGCGGCGCCGTGCAGCGCATGGCGATCTTTGCCCTGGGAATCATGCCCTACATCTCGGCTTCCATTATCGTGCAGCTCATGACGGCGGTGGTGCCGTCGCTTGAAGCGCTGAAGAAGGAAGGCGAGCAGGGCCGCAAGATCATCAACCAGTACACCCGCTATGGCACGGTGGTGCTGGCCACCGCGCAGGCCTACGGCATTGCGATCGGTCTGCAGTCCGGTAACAATCTGGTCAACAATCCCGGCTGGTTCTTCATTCTGTCCACGGTTGTCACGCTGGTCGGCGGCACCATGTTCCTGATGTGGCTCGGTGAGCAGATCACCTCGCGCGGCATCGGCAACGGTATTTCGCTGATCATCTTTTCGGGCATTGTCGCCGGTCTTCCCGCTGCTGTCGGCAACATGCTGGAACTGTCGCGCGTCGGTTCGATCTCGGCCTTCGTTGCCGTCGGCATTCTGGTCGTGGTCATTGCCGTGTTCGCGCTGATCGTGTTTGTCGAGCGCGCCCAGCGCCGCCTGCTGATCCAGTATCCGAAGCGCCAGGTCGGCAACCGGATGTTCCAGGGCGACACCTCGCACCTGCCGCTGAAGCTCAACACCTCGGGTGTTATTCCGGCGATCTTTGCCTCCTCGCTGCTGCTTCTGCCGGCAACGCTGGCCGGCTTCTCCTCGAGTGAGCTGCCGGGTTGGGCCACCAGCATCATCACCGCGCTCGGTCACGGGCAGGCGCTCTATATGGTCGCCTATGGTGCGCTGATTGCGTTCTTCGCATTTTTCTACACCGCCATCGTCTTCAACCCGAAGGAAACTGCGGACAATCTGAAGCGTCATGGCGGCTATATTCCGGGCATCCGTCCCGGTGAACGCACGGCCGAGTATATAGACTATGTTCTGACTCGCATTACCGTGGTCGGTGCGATCTATCTGGTGTTCGTGTGCATCCTGCCGGAAATCTTGGTGGCGCGCACGGGCGTTTCCCTGGCGCTGGGCGGCACCTCGCTGCTCATCATCGTCAGCGTCACGCTGGATACCGTATCGCAGATACAGGGACATCTGATCGCCCAGCAGTATGAAGGGCTGATCAAGAAATCGAAATTGCGGGGAGGAAAGAGGGGACGATGAGACTGATACTTCTGGGACCGCCCGGCGCCGGCAAGGGCACGCAGGCGCAGCGTATAGTCGCCAGTCATGGCATTCCGCAGCTTTCGACCGGGGACATGCTGCGCGCAGCCGTCGCCGCTCAGACCGAGGTCGGCAAGAAGGCCAAGGCCGTGATGGATGCCGGGGGGCTGGTATCCGACGATATCGTCATCGCCATCGTTTCGGAGCGAATCGATCAGCCCGACTGCAAGGACGGCTTCATCCTCGACGGTTTTCCGCGCACGCTGGTGCAGGCCGATGCGACCGGCAAGATGCTGGAAGCCAAGGGCCTCGACCTTGATGCCGTGATCGAAATCCAGGTGGATGACGAGACGCTGACGGAACGCATTGCCGGTCGTTACAGCTGCGCCAAGTGCGGCACGGGCTATCACGACGAATTCCACAAGCCTGCGGTAGACGGTGTCTGCGACAAGTGCGGCTCGACGGAATTCAAGCGCCGGCCCGACGATAATCGCGAGACCGTCGAAAAGCGCCTGCAGGCCTATTACAAGGAAACGGCGCCGCTGATCGGCTATTACTACGCCAAGGACAAGCTGACATCGGTTGACGGCATGGCCGATATGGACGCCGTAACCGCCAGCATCGAGAAGGTTCTGGCAGGCGTGTGATTCTGTTGTGCGACACCGTGTCTGAGACAGGTGTTGCCTGAGAAGAACGAATTCTGTGCGTCCGGCTGTCCCCTGGGGCTTCGGGCGTTACAAAAGTAAAGGAAATGGTTGCATTGAGGCGCTGTTTCCGCTATGAGCGCTCCAACTCGCAACACTGGGCAAAACCTTTAAAGTCCTTTTTATTTCGATCAGGACAGGGTTTTCTACGGAAATTTGTTGCGTCAGAGCTATTTAAGGCGGGCAGCCCCGTCGAAAGAAACCGGCAGTTTCCGCTAGCTGCCCAATAGATAATGCTAAGGAGAATCGGCGTGGCTCGTATTGCTGGCGTCAACATCCCGACTGCCAAGCGCGTTGTTATCGCGCTGCAGTATATTCACGGGATTGGACCGAAATTTGCACAGGACATCTGCGCTGCAGCTAACATTCCGGCAGAGCGCCGGGTGCATGAGCTGACGGATGCGGAAGTTCTGTCGATCCGTGAACAGATCGACCGTGACTACATGGTCGAAGGTGATCTGCGTCGCGAGAACTCGATGAACATCAAGCGTCTGATGGACCTTGGCTGCTACCGCGGCCTGCGTCATCGTCGTGGCCTTCCGGTCCACGGCCAGCGCACGCACACCAATGCCCGCACCCGCAAGGGGCCGGCAAAGGCGATTGCAGGCAAGAAGAAGTAATTTTCGGATTTCATCAATCCGGATGAAGCCGGCGGTTTGACGCCGGCTTTCTGCGTGAATGACCAGGTGACGGCAAAAGCCAGAACCTCGTCGGTGGAGCCGCTGGGATTACGGCGGTGAAGAGATCAACGGAAGGAAGATCATGGCCAAGGAAGCCACCCGCGTTCGCCGTCGCGAGCGCAAGAATATTTCGTCGGGCGTTGCCCACGTCAACTCGTCGTTCAACAATACGATGATCACCATCACGGACGCACAAGGCAACGCAATTGCCTGGTCGTCCGCTGGCGCTCAGGGTTTCAAGGGTTCGCGCAAGTCGACCCCGTTTGCTGCCCAGATTGCTGCTGAAGACTGCGCCAAGAAGGCTCAGGAACACGGCATGAAGTCGCTTGAAGTGGAAGTCTGCGGTCCCGGTTCGGGTCGTGAGTCGGCTCTGCGTGCGCTGCAGGCAGCCGGTTTCGTCATCACTTCCATTCGCGATGTCACGCCGATCCCGCACAATGGTTGCCGTCCGCGCAAGAAGCGCCGCGTCTGATTAACTGTCAATTTGCTCCGGTCTTTCCTCACGGGATGCCGGTTCTACGAAGGTCGGCCGTCACGATTGGATAGTGCGGCGAACGAAAGGTAGAAATATGATACAGAAAAACTGGCAGGAACTGATCAAGCCGAACAAGGTGGAATTCACCTCGAGCGGTACGAAGAAGGTGACGCTCGTCGCCGAGCCGCTGGAACGCGGTTTTGGCCTGACGCTCGGCAATGCGCTTCGTCGTGTTCTTCTGTCGTCGCTGCGCGGCGCTGCCGTGACCGCGGTTCAGATCGACGGCGTTCTGCATGAATTCTCGTCGATCCCGGGCGTTCGCGAGGATGTCACCGATATCGTCCTGAACATCAAGGAAATCGCCATCCGCATGGAAGGCGACGAGGCCAAGCGCATGGTTGTGCGCAAGCAGGGCCCCGGCGTTGTCACCGCAGGCGATATCCAGACTGTTGGCGATATCGAGATCCTCAATCCGGGCCTCGTTCTCTGCACGCTCGATGAAGGCGCTGAAATCCGCATGGAATTCACCGTCAACAACGGCAAGGGCTATGTGCCTGCAGAACGTAACCGTGCGGAAGATGCGCCGATCGGTCTCATTCCGGTCGACAGCCTCTATTCGCCGATCCGCAAGGTTTCCTACAAGGTCGAGAATACCCGTGAGGGACAGGTTCTCGACTATGACAAGCTGCTGATGACGATCGAGACGGATGGTTCGGTCTCCGGTGAAGACGCGGTTGCCTTTGCAGCCCGCATTCTCCAGGACCAGCTTTCGGTCTTCGTCAACTTCGAAGAACCGCAGAAGGATCAGGAAGAGGACGATGTCACCGAACTCGCCTTCAACCCGGCTCTTCTGAAGAAGGTCGACGAGCTGGAACTTTCGGTCCGTTCGGCCAACTGCCTGAAGAACGACAACATCGTCTACATCGGCGATCTCATCCAGAAGACCGAAGCCGAAATGCTGCGTACGCCGAATTTCGGTCGGAAGTCCCTGAACGAGATCAAGGAAGTGCTGGCCTCCATGGGCCTGCATCTGGGCATGGAAGTGCCGGCCTGGCCGCCGGAAAATATCGAAGACCTCGCAAAGCGTTACGAGGATCAGTATTAAACGTCATACTGCGGGCTGACCGCCTGCAAGTGAAGGAGAATAGCAATGCGCCATAAGAATGCAGGCCGCAAGCTGAACAGAACGGCAAGCCATCGCAAGGCGATGTTTGCCAACATGGCCGTCTCGCTCATCGTGCATGAGCAGATTGTCACGACGCTGCCCAAGGCCAAGGAAATCCGTCCGATCGTTGAAAAGCTGATCACGCTCGGCAAGCGCGGCGATCTGCATGCCCGCCGTCAGGCGATCGCGCAGGTCAAGGATGTCGAAGCCGTCAAGAAGCTGTTCGACGTTCTGGCTTCCCGTTACGCCGAGCGCAACGGCGGCTACACCCGCATCATGAAGGCCGGCTTCCGCTACGGCGACAACGCTCCGCTCGCCGTCATCGAATTCGTTGACCGCGACGTGGACGCCAAGGGCGCAGACGACAAGGCCCGCGTCGAGGCCGAAGCCTCATCGGAAATGGAAGCCGCGTAAGACGCGCTTTCCGTTTTGAGAGTTTGAAGAGCCGGGGGCGAAAGCCTCCGGCTTTTTCGTTGAAAGCTTCAATGCGCCATTGCCGTCATGCCGAGGTTGTTCCGTCGCTGTTCGTGTCATGCTTTGGCTTGCACCCGTGGCTGGTCTGGTGATCCGGCCAGTATTACAGCCTTTCTGTTGACCGCAACCGTAACGACTTGTGTCATCCTCGTGCCTGACACGAGGATCCAGTCACAGTTGCAGCGATAAAGGCGACTGATTTCATGACTCCGCGGATCAAACCGGTAAGTTCTCGTCGGAGGTGAAGTGGTACGTGGATCCTCGTGTCAGGCACGAGGATGACGCCTGAGAGAGGCGTGAATGCGAACCCTAAACCTTCTCACCGCGGAATATGAACCGTCTCCCGCACATGTTTCAGCGAGACGACGATGGTAAACGTCATGATCACCAGCAGCGTCCATGAGCTCCATTTGCCGAGGTGAACGGTCGACCAGGCGCCGATCTGGTCGGGATACTGCCAGATGGCGAAGAAGGTTGAGATGTTTTCGGCAAGCCAGATGAAGAAGCCGATCAGGATGAAGGCGAGCAGCATCGGCATCTTGCGGTCGCGATCATAGGGGCGGAAGACGACGGTGGCCCGCGCATAAAGGCCGATGGCAAGCGCTGCGATATACCAGCGGTAATCGCCGATGAAATGGTGGGTGAAGAAATTGGCGTAGATCAGTAGCGCCACCAGCGCTGCCATCCAGTAGGGCGGATGGTGCAGGATGCGCACCTGAAGGATGCGCCAGGCCTGAATGATATAGCTGCCGACGGCGGCATACATGAAGCCGGAAAACATCGGCACGCCGAAAAGCTTGGTATAGGCGAAATCGGGATAGGACCATGACTGGATCGCGCCCGATGTCTTGAACACTTCCAGCGCAAAGCCGACGACATGAAACAGGCAGATTGCCCTGAATTCGTCCCACGTCTCCAGCCCGAGCCGGATCATGGCGAACTGTATCGCAAGTGCGATGACCAGCAGGACATCATAGCGTGGTAGGCCCATGATCCCTTCGCGCGGCACGATGAAGATCGAGACGAAGAACAGACCGGCAAACAGGCACGCCCGCGCCTCCTTGAGGCCGAAGAACAGGAACTCGACACAGAAGCGGCGGATGCCCCTGAGGCCGGGCGCCGGCGCGATATCCATGAGCCATATGTCGAGCGAGCCGATGAGCGGCAGTGAAATTGTGCGCAAGTCACGTCCCTGATGCTGGTGCTGTTGCCGCGATGAAGCTAGCGGGGGCTATACGGCGAAAGCATGGCGCTTAACACAGGCCGCCGGTATTCGCGAGGTTTGTCTTGCTGTTCCGGCAGCGTGGAGAGCGGTCCAACCAAAATTCCGGTTGCTGTGCCGCTGCCAGTGAGACCGCTCCAAGAGTATTGCGGTCAGCGCACCGGCCTTTCTTGTGGCCACAAACTTCCCACTTGGGTCATTCTCGTGCTCGACACGAGGATCCATGTCCTTCCCCAACACGTGATGCAGGTTGCCGGTTTGATGATCTGAACCTCATAAAGCTCAATCGTTTTATTGCCGCAACTGTGATTGGATCCTCGGGTCGAGCCTGAGGATGATACATGAGAGTGTGGCGCCGACCTCCATGCAGCATGGAGCGCGGTGCGAAAAGTGATGGTCGGTTTTGGCGCGCTTCGCAATCCTTTCCGTCGGTAAGTCAAGCCTTCAAAAGGTGAACGGACTGTTCAGGTTTTCACCGTTCGGATTTTGATCCCGGTCAACTTTTCCGGGCGCGTTCTGCCTATCTTGTGGGCATCGAACACCTGCTTTATGGGGACTGAAAAATGAGCGATATCACTTTTAAAAACGAACCGGCGCGGCTTTATTTCCCGTTTCTTGCCGGTTTTTATGACCGGGTTGCCCAGCCGCTGGCCTGGGTTGCTTTCCGTGTTGCGATCGGCGGCCTTCTCGCCATCGAGGGCTGGCCGAAGATCACCCATCCGATGGGGCAGGTGGGGTTTGTCGAAAACCTGCATTTCTACCCCGGCTGGCTCTGGTCGCCGACACTTGCCGCCATCCAGTTCTTCGGCGGCATATTGATCGTGCTGGGTCTGTTTACCCGTGCCGCCGCGCTGGCGAATGCGGTCATGCTGTCGATCACGATCGTGTTCCACTACACGCACCCCTATGGCCATGCCTTTCTGACCCCGGCCGGTATTGAGGCTTTGACAACACATGCGGAGTTTTTCACCAGCGCCGCACAGCGCCGGCTTGCCGATGGCGGCCATGCCTTCCTTGAACTGGCGCAGGGAAAGGCGGAACAGGATTCCTGGTTCTGGGCTGGCGGTGCGTTCCTCTTTGCAGCATTCGGCGGCCGCTATTTCGCACTCGACAATATGATGAAGAAGATTTTCTGACTGCCACTTGCAGAACAGCGCGAACGGGCCGGGCATTTTTGCACCGGCCCGTTGGCTTCAGGAATATCCGTCAGGCCGCCATACGGGCGGCTTTTTTGCGTGCGCGTCTGCGCTCCATCAGCCAGGGCCGTACGATCCGGTAGCCCAGAAGCAGAACCACCGCGGCGATATAAAACATGATTTCCGGGCCGATGACCTTGCGGCTCATGGCAAAGTGAAGCGTGCCCAATGCCGCGATCACATAGACGAGCTTGTGCAGGCGGATCCAGTTCTGCTTCAGCTTGCGGATGGCGTAATTGCTGGAGGTCAGCGCCAGCGGCACGAGCAGGATCAGCGCCAGCATGCCGAAGGTGATGAACGGACGCTTGATGACGTCCTGAACGACCACGGCGAGGTTCATCTGCTGGTCGAGCACCAGATAGACCAGGAAATGGAACGAGACGTAATAAAAGCCGAGCAGGCCCAGCGCGCGGCGAAAGCGCAGCAGGTTGACGCCGGCAAGGTCTTTCAGCGGCGTGACGCAGAGGGTGAGCAGGATGAACCGCAAGGCCCAAATGCCAAGCAGGTGCTCAAACGTCTTGACCGGGTCGACCCCGAGCCGGTTGGTGGCGCCAAGCCAGAAATACCAGATCGCGGGCAGAAGGCCGACCGCGTAGAGCGCCCAGACGGGGGCGGAGCGCTTCAGGCTCTGGCCCTTACGCTTTTTCGGTTTTGTTGCTTTCATCGCCGGGCTCAGTAGTTCTTCTTCAGGTCCATGCCGGCGTAAAGGCTTGCAACCTCATCGCCATAGCCATTGAACATCTGCGTATCGATGCGCTTTCCGCCGCCGAAAAGGCCGCCACCTTCACCGATGACGCGTTCGCTCGCCTGGCTCCAGCGCGGATGCGGCACGTTGGGGTTCACATTGGCGTAAAACCCATATTCATGGGGGGCCAGCAGGTTCCAGCTGTTGGGCGGCTGGGTGTCGGTCAGCGTGATCTTTGTGATCGACTTGATGCCCTTGAAACCGTATTTCCACGGCACGACAAGACGCATCGGCGCGCCGGACTGGTTGAGCAGTGTCTTGCCGTAAAGCCCGACGGCAATGATGGTCAGCGGATGGTTGGCCTCGTCCAGCCTCAGGCCTTCGACATAAGGCCACGGCATGGGCTGGCCGAAACCGCTCTGGCCGGGCATTTCCTTCGGCCGCACCACGCCTTCGAAGGCGACATATTTCGCCGAACCCGTCGGCTCTGCCATATCGATGATGGATTTCAGCGGAATGCCGACCCACGGAATGACCATCGACCAGGCTTCGACACAGCGCATGCGGTAGACGCGGTCTTCCAGCGGGAACTTCGTCAGCAGGGTTTCGATATCCACCGTCTGCGGCTTTTGCACCATGCCGCCGATTTCAAACGTCCAGGGATAGGGCTTGAAATCCTCCGAATATTTGAACGGATCGGCCTTGCCGATGCCGAATTCGTAGAAATTGTTATAGTGGGTAATGTCTTCGAAACTGGTCTCGGCGCGCTTCGGTTTGGGAAAGGGGCCGGGAACGGTCTTCAGGCTCTCGCCCTGCGCCAGCTTCGGGGACGCGGCAAAGGCGCCCGGCGCGGCGGCAAAGGTTGCGCCTGCGGCCAGACCGGCAAGCAGGGTGCGCCGGTTGATGTAGAGATGCTCCGGCGTAATTTCCGAAGCCGGAATGTGCGGCGGTTTGTAGGCGGACATCAGCATGCCTCCTTCACGGCTTGTGAATTCTGCTATGAACAACTACGCATGAAGATTGCCTATAGTTTGCCCGATCACAATAAACATCGGAACCACGTTTTCGTGTTCGCGTTGTGAGAAAGCCGGAGAAGAAGGGGAAATGAACCGTACCGGAGAGTACCGTTTTCCCGCCAAGCGATAGTGACAGGCCTCTCAAATTACGTTACCAAACGCCAAACGAGGCGCATAAACGCGAAAAATGCGAGCGGTGCTTAACGAGGAGGGCCCTTGAACGGGCCGGCATCAGACGCCCGGATTTTAAGAAAGGAAGCCCCATGCCAGCCTATCGTTCCAGAACGACGACACACGGACGTAACATGGCCGGCGCGCGCGGTCTGTGGCGCGCAACCGGCATGAAGGAAGGCGATTTCGGTAAGCCGATTATCGCCGTGGTCAATTCATTCACCCAGTTTGTGCCCGGTCACGTGCATTTGAAGGACCTTGGCCAGCTTGTCGCGCGCGAAATCGAAAGTGCGGGCGGCGTCGCCAAGGAATTCAACACCATTGCCGTCGATGACGGCATCGCCATGGGCCATGACGGCATGCTCTATTCGCTGCCCTCGCGCGAAATCATCGCCGACAGCGTTGAATACATGGTCAACGCCCATTGCGCCGATGCGATGGTGTGCATTTCCAACTGCGACAAGATCACCCCCGGCATGCTGATGGCCTCGCTGCGCCTCAACATTCCGACGATCTTCGTGTCCGGCGGCCCGATGGAGGCCGGCAAGGTGGTGCTCAACGGCAAGGAACAGGCGCTCGATCTGGTTGACGCCATGGTCGCTGCCGCCGATGACCGGATTTCCGACAGCGACGTTCAGTCGATCGAGCGTTCGGCCTGCCCGACCTGCGGTTCGTGCTCGGGCATGTTCACCGCCAACTCGATGAACTGTCTGACGGAAGCTCTGGGCTTGTCACTGCCGGGCAATGGCTCGACGCTCGCCACCCATGCCGACCGTCGCCGCCTGTTCGTCGAGGCCGGTCACCAGATCGTCGATCTCGCCCGCCGTTGCTACGAGCAGGACGACGAGACCACGCTGCCGCGCAATATCGCCAGCAAGGCCGCATTCGAAAATGCGATGACGCTCGACATCGCCATGGGCGGGTCGACCAATACGGTGTTGCATATTCTGGCCGCCGCCCATGAGGCCGAACTCGACTTCACCATGGACGATATCGACCGGCTGTCGCGTCATGTGCCCTGCCTGTGCAAGGTCGCGCCCGCCAAGAACGATGTTCATATGGAAGACGTTCACCGCGCCGGCGGCATCATGGCCATTCTCGGCGAGCTGGACAGGGCAGGGCTGATCAAGCGCGACAGCCCGACGGTTCACGCCGCCACGCTGGGTGACGCCATCGACCAGTGGGATATCGTGCGCACCAATTCCGAAAGCGTGCGCAATTTCTATCTGGCAGCCCCCGGCGGCGTGCCGTCGCAGGAAGCATTTTCTCAGAACCGCCGCTGGGCGGAGCTCGATCTCGACCGCGTTTCCGGCGCGATCCGCAATGCAGAGCATCCCTTCTCCAAGGATGGCGGGCTTGCCGTGCTGACGGGCAATATCGCGCTCAATGGCTGCATCGTGAAGACGGCCGGCGTTGACGAAAGCATCCTGAAATTCTCAGGTCCCGCGGTCGTCTACGAAAGCCAGGACGCGGCGGTGAAGGGTATCTTGTCCAACGAGGTCAAGGCCGGCGATGTCGTCGTCATCCGTTACGAAGGGCCGAAGGGCGGGCCGGGCATGCAGGAAATGCTGTACCCGACCAGCTATCTGAAATCCAAGGGCCTCGGCAAGGAGTGTGCGCTGATCACCGACGGGCGTTTTTCCGGCGGCACATCGGGCCTGTCCATCGGTCACGTCTCCCCGGAAGCGGCCAATGGCGGCGCCATCGGTCTCGTACGCCCCGGCGACATGATCGATATCGACATCCCCGGCCGCACCATCAGCCTGCGCATCTCGCCAGCTGAACTGGAAGCCCGCCGCACCGCGCAGGATGAAAAGGGCTGGAAGCCCGAAGGCCCGCGCCGCCGCAAGGTAACCACGGCGCTGAAAGCCTACGCCGCCTTCGCCGCCAGCGCCGACAAGGGCGCGGTCCGGATCCTGCCGGAATAAGGCGTGGGCATTGGTTTTGTGATGACAAAGGGCGCGGGGCTTCGGCTCCGCGCCCTTCGTGTGTCGGCAGACCTCTCCCTCTCGTCCTCTCCGGCGTCATCCTCGGGCTTGATGTACGGCCTTGATACATACCTGACAGATGTTCGGAGACATGCCTGACACTTCCCGGATTGCAATCTGGGAGGTTCGGATGGGGTGGGAGACGAAGTCTGTGGTGGATCAGCGGTTGGAGTTTTGCCGGCTTTGTGCGCTTGAGGGCGCGAATGTTTCGCAATTGTGCCGACGTTTCGGGATTTCTCGCCAGACGGGCTATGTCTGGCTGAAGCGTTTCAGGGCCTGCGAGGGGATGCAGGATCGCTCGCGGCGGCCGCACGCCAGTCCGCGGCGCACCGATCAGGCGCTTGAACAGGCTGTGCTTGAGGTGCGCGATGCGCATCCGGCCTGGGGCGCCCGCAAGATTGCGTGCCGGCTGGAACGAGCGGGGATCGATCCGCCGGCGGCGTCGACAATCCATGCCATCCTGGTCCGACACAAGCGGATCGCAACGCCTGAGGGCGCCGGCCCGGCCTATGGACGTTTCGAGCGCGAAGCGCCAAACCTACTGTGGCAAATGGACTTCAAGGGACGTTTTCAGCTCGTCTCGGGAGACTGGTGTCATCCGCTCACCGTCCTCGATGATCATTCGCGGTTTGCCCTCGGGCTTGAGGCCTGCACCGACGAACGGATGATGACGGTTCGCAGTCGGCTGGAACGCATCTTTCGTCACCACGGGCTGCCGATGGCAATCTATACCGACAATGGCAACCCTTGGGGAACCGGCGTTCCGCACGGCTGGACACGCTTGCGCGTCTGGCTCCTCAAGCTGGGGATAGAGCTCATTCACGCCCGCCCCTACCATCCACAGGGACGCGGCAAGAACGAACGCTTCCACCGCAGTTTCAAGGCTGAAGTTCTCGCCTTTCAACCGTTGTCGGGCTTCAGGCAGGCGCAAAGGGCGTTTGATCGCTGGCGCGACCTCTATAACCATCATCGGCCGCATCAGGGCATCGCCATGGCCGTGCCCGCAAGCCGCTACAGCCCGTCGCCCCGAAGCTTTCCCGCCACTGTTCCCGAGCCCGTCTATGATCCAGGCGAAATCGTCAGGCGTGTCAGCAGCACAAAGGCCTATGTCGCATTCAACGGCAAAGCATGGCGTGTGCCGAAGGCCTTTCAAGGGGAAACCCTTGCCATCAGACCCCTCGAAATCGACGGCCAACATGGCGTGTTCTTCGCAGCAAACCAGGTCGCCCTAATCGACCTCAACAAAGACGAATAACTGTCAGGCATGTTTCCGAACACCTGTCAGGGATGTCTCCGGGCTTTACATCAAGCCCGAGGATGACGCCGAGTAGGGCAGCACGGAACTTTCAGCTCTGCACTCTTTTACACGTGGATCGCCCCGCGGCCCGGCAATGCCGTCAGGCGTGCGCGCGCATCTCTTCGTAATAGCTGCCCAGCATGTCGCGGCTCTGGCGGAAGCCGCTGATGCGCTCTTCCAGCGCCTGCATTTCGCGTTCCATCGCTGCCATCAGCTCCGGGCATGGGTGCAGGATCGGGCCTTCGCTGCGCAGGCAGGGCAGGAAACGGCGGATGAAGTCCAGCTTCAGGCCTGCCTCGCTGAGGGTGCGGACTGCCCGGACGATCCGCTCGTCTTCCGTGCTGTAATCGCGATAGCCGGAGGCGCGGCGCGCGGGCGAGATCAGCTTCTCCGCTTCGTAATAGCGCAGCATTCGGATGGAGACGCCGGTGCGTCTGGACAATTCGCCAATCTGCATTCTGCTCTCCGATATCGCTTGACCCTGACAGTTATGTCAGGGTTTATGCCGATACGCAACTCAACGGAAAAAGGAGTTGCACCATGCATTTCACCACATTCGAAGGCGCCAGCGTCGGGTATCGCAGGGAGGGGCGAGGTCCGGCTCTGGTGCTGGTTCATGGCACGGGCGGCGATAGCGAAGGCAATTGGAGCGCGGTTGCCGCCGAGCTTTCGAAAGACTTTACGGTCATCCGCCCTGACTATTCAGGCTCGGGACAAACGAAAGACGACGGGCGCAGGCTGACGGTAGATTATCTTGCCGCGCAGGTGCTGGCGGCGGCCGACGATGCCGGCGCGGACCGCTTTTCGCTGGTCGGGTTTTCGCTCGGGGCCGCCATCGCGGCGCGGATCGCGGCGGATCATGCCGCGCGGGTCAGCGATCTGGTTCTGATTGCCGGATTCTCGAAAGCCGACCCGCGCCTGAAGCTGCAGTTTGAACT
Source organism: uncultured Martelella sp. (assembly GCF_963677965.2). NCBI lineage: Bacteria > Pseudomonadati > Pseudomonadota > Alphaproteobacteria > Hyphomicrobiales > Aurantimonadaceae > Martelella > uncultured Martelella sp. The sequence goes on along the minus strand of NZ_CAXXFM010000001.1, from coordinate 224,990 downwards.
CTGGCGCGACCTGATTGTGACTGACCGCGCGGCCATGGCCCGGCTGATCCTGCTGACCGGTTTCAGCCCCGATGCGCTTTCCGGCTGGGGCGATGATGCTGTCGAACAGGCTGTAAAAGAGATGGTCGAAACGCAGGACTGGCAGGGCATGGCCCGGCAGGTGGCGCTTGATCTTGCGCTGGACGTTACCGACGCGGCCGACCGGATCACGGCCCGCACGCTGGTTGTCGGCAACAAACATGACCACATGGTGCCGCCCGCCCATGCGCGTGCGCTTGCCGCATCGATCCGGGATGCCGCCTATGTCGAACTGCCGGCCGGTCACCTTGTGCCGATGGAACGGCCGGATCTGACAGCAGAGGCGATCCGGCATTTTCTTGTCGGCCTGTCCACGGCACCAACGGCGCAGGTTCACGACTGACCGAAAGAACATCCGTCTTCCAGTTTGTTGATAAAGCTCGCTTCACCCTCATTCGTCATACCGGCCTTGAGCCGGTATCCAGTAAGCGCAAGTCCTTGCGCGCAAAGACTCTTCTGGAATCGCACAACAAGCGGCCCTGGATACCGGCTCAAGGCCGGTATGACGGCGGGGGATAGGCAGAGCTGTGATTGCTTACAGGCTTTGTCAACAAGCCGAGGCGCGGATCGCCAGACCCGCGCCTTCTTTCGGGTCGGCCGTTTGCCGTTCAGTCGAACTTTTCAAGCGCGTTGATGCGGCGTGAATAGGCTTCCGTCAGGCAGGCCTTGTCGGTTCCGCAGGCATTGCGCTCCTTCAGCCATGCCTCCTGTGCCTTGTGCTGTTCGCTGACAAAGGCCGGCTGCGCGCCACGCAGCTCGTGGTAATAGAGGTTCACCATTTTTGTATCCATGGCACTCAGGCGCGGTGAATCGCAGATGGTGACTTCGGTGCCCGTCAGGTCGCTTTTGGCGCAGTCATAGCTGGCCGCTTTGGCGCTGCCATGGCCGTCGAACGGAGTGATGGCGGCGAGTGCGGCAAATGAAAACCCGAAAATCGCAGGAATGGCCGCTTTCGCCATTTTATGAACGATACCCATCGGTGGTCTCCTTTTCGAAAGATCAGATCGGCTTGTCGATGCCGTCGTAAAGCTTCTGCAGCTGGTCGATGCGGGTGTCATAGGCCTTTTCGATGCAGGCAACATCCGTGCCGCAGGCTTCACGCTCCTTCAGCCAGGCCTTCTGGTTGTCGGCCATATTGCCGGACATGCCCATGGCGAACAGGCCCTTGAGCATGGTGTACATGGTCGCCATCTTCACGTCGTCATCGTTGAGCGTCAGGTTGGCGCAGATGGTTTTTTCATTCGCGGTGAGGCCGGAAGCGGAACAGTCGAAGCTTGCTGCCTGGGCTGGTGCACCCGTCAGGGCCATGCCCGAAACGACGAAAAGCGATGCGGCCAGTGTGAGCGCCGGTATCCGGCGGATCGTCCGTGTCATGAAATTTCCTCCTTCGGTTTGTGGTGACAATGCGCCTTATACCCGGTGTTTTTATGACATTCGGGCGTGCATTGTGATCATTTCGCGACAGAGCATCTTATCGCGGAACTTAACCCGGGATGAACGGTTTGGGAAAAATCCCGGGCGTGATCCGGGGTGTTATCGTTTCCAAAATGGAGAGCATTATGGCGTTTTCGATTTCACGCCGGGGTCTTTTGACCGGTACCGCCGCCGGTGTCGGCCTGGGATTCGTGGGCAGCGCGATGGCTGCCGAACCACAGCAGAAAATCAATATTTCAAGAACGGCCGCACGGTCGGATAAACCGAATGTCATTCTCATCGTCACCGACACCACCCGCCGCGATCATATCGGCGCCTATGGCAATAGCTGGATGCGCACGCCAAGCCTCGATCATCTCGCCTCGCAGAGCCTGAGATTTACCCGTGCGGTTCCCGAAGCCATGCCGACGGTGCCCGCCCGCCGCTCCATTCACAGCGGCATGCGCACCTTTCCCTTCCGCGACTGGGAAAAACGCAGCGGCAATAAATCAGGCGTGTGGGGCTGGCAGCATATTCCCGATGACCAGCCGACGCTGGCGGAACAGCTTTCAGGGGCCGGCTACACCACCATGCTGGTTTCCGACGTGCCGCACACCTTCAAGCCGTCGATGAATTTTGCCCGCGGCTTCAAGGTCATGCAGTGGATACGCGGGCAGGAAGGCGACGACTATATGCCCATCTGGATGGCCGACGACCGGTTTCTCGACCGCTATATGTACCAGACCGCAGGCGGCAAGGACCTGACGTCGAAGGGCGACAATCTAATGCTTGCCAACGAGTTGAGGCAGTATCTGGCCAACAATGTCGACCGCGACGGCGAGGAGGATTATCTTGCCGCCCGCGTGTTCCGCACGGCATCGCGGATGGTCGAGAATGTGCCGCCGGAAGAACCGTTCTTTCTGGCAATCGATTCCTTCGACCCGCATGAGCCGTGGGATGCCCCCCGCCATTATGCCGATTATTACGACGACCCGGACTGGAACGAGCCGGAGCCGGTTTCCCCGCGTTATGGCAAGAGCGATTATCTGACCGAGCGGCAGCTGAAACGGATGCGTGCGCTCTATGCCGGCGAAATCACCATGGTGGACCGCTGGATCGGCTATTTCCTCGAACGGGCGGAGCAGACCGGCCTTCTCGATAATACGCTTGTGATCATGACCAGCGACCACGGCATGGCGCTCGGCGAGCATGGCGCGCTGGGAAAACCGTCCTTTGCGCTGTGGCCGGAGATGACCGACACGCCGTTCTTCATCCGCCACCCCGACGGCAAGCGGGCAGGGGAGGCCATGGATTATTTCGCCTCCACCCACGATATCGCCCCGACGATCCTCGCCTTTGCCGGTGTGACGCCGAAAACCGAACTCGACGGCACGAACCTGATGCCGACGCTGGACGGAGAGATGCCGGAAGACCCGCGTGAACATTTCACCTCGGGCATGAATGATTACGTCTGGGCGTCCGACCGCAAGTTCACGCTGATTGCCAAGAATGACGGCACGGAGGCCAGGCTCTACGATATCGTTGCCGACCCGGAACAGATGAACGAAATCGCCGCCGAAAACCCCGATGAGGTCAAACGCCTTTACGACCTTGTGGTGAAGGACGCGGGCGGCGCACCGCTGCCGCATTACGATCAGGGCTAGTCTGACAAGCCTGCTCATCGGGCCGGTAAGGCCCGCTTTTTCGCCGGCGGCAGCCCCGCCGGCGTTTGCTTTCATTACGTCTTGTTCATGCTGTTGCCCATTTTTCACCGCATATGGGGCGATGATAGCCCTTGCATTTCCGGGCTTTCCGGTTCCTGAATACAAAATCCATTTGAGAAGACAGGTAACAGATGACCGCACATTTTACCCGCATATCCGCAGCGGTGCTTTTGGCAGGCGTGGCGTTTTCGGTGCAGCCGGCTCTTGCCGACACCAGGACGGTGCCTTCGAACGAAACGCAGGTGCAGCTGTCGTTTGCCCCGCTGGTGAAACAAACGGCGCCGGCTGTCGTCAATGTCTATGCCGAACGCATGGTTCAGCGCCGGATGTCGCCGCTTTTTTCCGATCCGTTTTTCAGCCGGTTTTTCGGCAACCAGATGCCGGGACGCTCTGAACGCCAGACCTCGCTCGGTTCCGGCGTGATCGTCACGGAAAACGGCATGGTGATCACCAATAATCATGTGATTGCCGGCGCGGATGATGTGCGGGTTGCGCTTTCCGACGGGCGGGAATTTCCCTGCAAGGTGCTTTTGAAGGATGACCGCTACGATCTCGCCGTGCTGAAGATCGAGGCGGATGAAGACTTTCCGACCGTGCCGATCGGCAATTCCGATACGGTCGAGGTTGGCGATCTCTCGCTTGCCATCGGCAATCCGTTTGCCGTCGGCCAGACGGTGACCAGCGGCATCATATCGGGCCGGGCGCGCAATGCGGTCAATGACGGCGAATTTGGCTTCTTCCTGCAGACGGACGCGGCGATCAATCCCGGTAATTCCGGCGGCGCGCTCTTGAACATGAATGGCGAACTGGTCGGTATCAATACGGCGATCTTCTCGTCTGGCGGCGGGTCGAACGGCGTCGGGTTCGCAATCCCCGCCAATATGGTGAAGGTGTTTCTGGACGCTGCCGAAAGCGGCGAGACACATTTCCAGCGGCCCTATGTCGGCGCCACGTTCGGGCCGGTATCCTCCGATATAGCCGAGGCGCTTGGGCTGAAGGCGGCGCGCGGCGCCATTGTTTCGGCGATCCGTCCGGGAAGCCCGGCGGAAAAGATCGGGCTTGAAACCGGTTCGGTGATCACCGCGGTCAATGATATCCCGGTCGAGCACCCTGATGCGCTGCTGTACCGGCTGACGGTGGCCGGAATCGGCAATACCGCCGATCTGACCGTCGAGCGCAATGGCGCGGTCACCCATGTGGCGCTGCCGCTTGCGCTTGCGCCGGAGGACCCGCCGCGCGATACCCGTGTCATTGGCGGCGCATCGCCGTTTTCCGGTGTTACAGTGGAAAACATCTCGCCTCGTGTGGCCGAGGAGTTGCGCCTTTCCGGGATCAGTGATGGAGTGGTGGTGAGCAATGTTGAACAAGGCACGCCAGCCGCGCGGATCGGCTTTGCAAAGGGCGACGTGATTGTCGCTGTGAACGGCGAAGAAGTCGATTCGACCCAGACGCTGGAAGCCGAGGCGGATCAGGAACCCGGCGCCTGGCGTCTCACTATCAATCGCGGCGGCAGGATGATAAACCAGATTTTCAGATGACCGACCTGTTTGCCCCGCACGTCCCCGAAGATATCGAAAACAAGCGGCCGCTTGCCGACCGCTTGCGGCCGAAATCGCTTGCCGAGGTCACCGGGCAGCCGCATCTGACCGGCGCCGATGGCGCGCTGACGCGCATGATCGGCGCCGGTTCGCTCGGCTCGATGATCTTCTGGGGCCCGCCGGGCACCGGCAAGACCACGGTGGCGCGGCTTTTGTCCGGCGAGGCGGATCTGGCCTTTGAACAGATTTCGGCGATCTTTTCCGGCGTGGCGGATCTGAAGAAGGTGTTCGAATCGGCCCGCGCCCGCCGCATGAACGGCCGCCAGACGCTGTTGTTCGTCGACGAAATCCATCGCTTCAACCGCGCCCAGCAGGACAGTTTCCTGCCGGTGATGGAAGATGGCACCATCATTCTCGTTGGCGCGACCACCGAAAATCCCTCCTTCGAGCTGAACGCCGCTCTTCTGTCGCGCGCGCGGGTGCTGACCTTCCGCTCCCATGACGCCGAAAGCCTGGCCGAACTGATGAAACGGGCGGAACAGGCCGAGGGCAAGGCGCTGCCGCTCGATGATGCCGCGCGTGAAACGCTGGTGATGATGGCAGACGGCGACGGCCGCGCGATCCTGACGCTGGCCGAAGAGGTCTGGCGTTCGGCCCGCGCCGATGAGCGGCTTGATCCGCAAAGCCTGATGAATATCGTTCAGCGCCGTGCGCCGATCTATGACAAGGGGCAGGACGGCCACTATAATCTGATCTCCGCCCTGCACAAATCCGTGCGCGGTTCGGACCCGGACGCAGCGCTCTACTACCTTGCCCGCATGCTCGATGCCGGCGAGGACCCGCTTTATATCGGCCGGCGGCTGGTGCGTATGGCGAGCGAGGATATCGGCCTTGCCGATCCGCAGGCGCTGCCGATCGTTTCCGCCGCCAAGGATGCCTATGACTATCTCGGTTCACCGGAAGGCGAACTGGCGCTGGCGGAGGCCTGCGTCTATCTCGCCACGGCGCCGAAATCGAATTCGGTGGAAGTGGCTTTTCATGCGGCAATGGCGGCGGCAAAACAGCACGGCTCGCTGATGCCGCCCAAACATATTCTCAATGCGCCGACAAAGCTGATGAAAGAGCAAGGCTATAACGCCGGCTACCGTTACGACCACGACGAGCCGGATGCCTTTTCGGGTCAGGATTATTTTCCCACGGAAATGGGCCGGCAGAAATTCTACCACCCGCCAGAGCGTGGTTTCGAGCGCGAAATCAACAAGCGTCTGCAGTGGTGGGAGAAGTTGCGGCGCGAGCGCAACGGCTCCTGAGGCCTTTTCGCGGAGGTCGGCTGGGAACCCTTTTCTTCATGTTGCGTTTACCATGCAACACGAAGGGATAACAGCTATGGATAATCTGCCCGCACGCGTTCTCGCCTATATTGTCATCGCCGTTGGCTTTGCCGCGGTTGCCTCGACGATACTCGTGGTACCGCCGCTCTACGATGCACGTATTTTCCTGCTGCCGGCAATGCTGCTGATTGCCTGGATCGCCGGCCCGGTCCTGACCCACTATCTCAGGCCCGCCGTACGCACCCGTCTCCGCAAGCGGTAATCCCCCTGCCGCGCGATGCAAACGCCCGACCGGAAGGGAAGCCGGTCGGGCGTTTGTTGTTTAAGTTTGGGGAAAAGGGCCTGCTACTGCGCCGGGCCCTTCTTGATCGGCTCCTGATAGGTGAAGCCCATATCCCAGGGAAAATAGATCCAGGTATCCTGGCTGACTTCCGTGACGAAGGTGTCGACGGTCGGCACGCCCTTGGGCTTGGCATAGATGCAGGCAAAATGCGCCTTCGGCAGCATGTCGCGGACTTCGCGGGCCGTATTGCCGGTGTCCGTCAGATCGTCGATGATCAGCACGCCTTCGCCGCCGGTCTTCGTCAGTTCCTCAGAAATGCCCTTCAAAAGCTTGGTTTCGCCCTGGCTGGTATAGTCATGATAGCTGGCGATGCAGACCGTCTCGATCAGGCGGATTTCCAGTTCGCGCGAGATCACGGCCGCCGGCACCAGCCCGCCGCGGGTGACGCAGACGATAGCGGTAAAGGTCTGGTCAAGGCCAGACAGGCGCCATGCCAGCGCGCGGGCATCGCGGTGGAACTGATCCCAGGTAACGGGAAAGGCTTTATCGGGAAGGGACATGTGAGGCTCCGGAGCACGATGACGCTGAAATAGGGGGCCGGGCGATCAAACCGTCCGGTCTTGGCATCCGTCCTGCTCCGGGGCGCTGTCGTTGGCGCCAGCTGAACCCTTGGGCAGCAGACATTCTGCCGTTGGGCATCGCTATTAGCCGTATTCACCGGTAAAAGGCAAGCCACACGGGGCCTCAGCCACCGGAAAGATGTCTGTTGCCGTGCGGCGTCCCGTCAGCGCGACATCAAGGTTGCTGCCGTCATCGATTCCAGCAGGGTGCGGGTCACGCCGCCGAACAGCAATTCCCACAGCCGCGAATGGGTATAGGCCCCCATGACCAGAAGATCGACGGAATTGTCCGACAGGCGGTTTTCGATGATCGTGGCTGCCTGTGCCTTGTCGGCATGGGCGCTGGTGGCGGTGACATTGACGCCGTGGCGGGCAAGCGTCGCCGCGATTTCCGCGCCCGACAGTCCGCTTTCCTGGTCCTCGCCATCATGCGGGTTGACCGAAAAGATTTCGACTTCGGCTGCCTTTTCCAAAAACGGCAGGGCGTCGAACGTGGCCCGGGCGGCCTCGCGCGAACCGTTCCAGGCCACCATCACCCGGCTGAAGGGTTTGGCGACCTTGTCGACATGCGGCACAAGCAGAACGGGCCTTCCGCTTTCAAACAGGAAGCTCTCGAAATCGGAGCGGACATCGCCGGGCGCGTCCGGGCTTACCTGTGGCGCGATGATGAGATCGCAGGAGCGGGCGCTGTCGATCACCGAAGAACCGGCAAAACCGGCAGCCGACACGATCTTGCGCCATTCATGCGAAAGGTCCTCGCGCATCAGCCGCTTGCGGAAAATCTCGCCGAGTTCGGCGCTGCGCTTTTCGGCCATGTCCTGAAGCGACTGGATTGAAACCGGGTCCGGTATTTCCATCGGCGCGATGATCGGTGTCGGATTGACGGTCTCGGCGTGAAGGCCGATGAGGTGCGCATCGAAAGACCGGACGATTTCAACGGCATAGTCCAGAAAACCGCCGGCCTGTGCCGGGGATTCCATGACGGCGAGTATGGTCTTGTAGGTCATCTGAAACACTCCTCTCGGGCTTGGCTCCCCACCCGTACAAAGCGCCGGCAACCGATTGGCAGTGCCGGCTGTTGCTGCGCTGACAGTTTATTCCTATTGCCGGAAAATGCGAAGGGCCGAAACACACCTTTCGGATAACGGCGGCGGAAATCACTGCGCCGTCATTGCGCCCAGCATGGCGTGGATATCGGCCGCCGCCGCCGCGACGTCTGCTGCCGCCCTGGCGCGAATGACCAGCTGCGTGCGGAAACCGTCGCTGGAAAAGCGCGGATAGGAGCCAATGGACGTTTTCGGATGAGCCTTCTGGATTTCGGCGAGCCGGGTGCCGATGTCGCCCTCGCCGAACGGGCATTCGATGGTTTCCGAGATCAGCGGCGTTCCCCCCTTCAAGGTGAGAATCACATTGGCGAGCATCGCCTCGAAAATGCTCGGCACGCCGGCCATCACATGAACATTGCCGATTTTGAAACCGGGCGCGGCGGAAACCGGATTGTCGATCAGCGTTGCGCCTTCGGGCATGCGGGCCATGCGCTGGCGCGATTCGTTGAAATCGATGCCGCGGCGTTTGTAGTGCGCCGTCAGCAGCGCCATGGCCTTTTCGTTATAGGTGCAGGGCACGCCGAATGCGGCGGAGACCGAGTCGGCGGTGATGTCGTCATGCGTGCCGCCGATGCCGCCGGAGGTGAAAACATAGGTATAGCGGGAGCGCAGCGCATTGACCGCCTCGACAATCGCGGCCTCGTCATCGGCGACGATCCGCACCTCCTTCAAGCCGATGCCGGCAAGCGTCATCGCGTCTGCCAGATGGCCGATATTCTTGTCCTTGGTCCGTCCGGACAGGAGTTCATCACCGATGGCCAGCATGGCTGCGGTCGGATTGTCGTTGTCGTTCATTGTCGTGGAAACCATGGTTCTGTTGCAGCAGGCGTTTGCGTCTTGTTGTGGACCTTCCCTTGTGTTTCTTCAAGACCGTGGCAGTGTGCGGGCTCTAAAGGCTTTGGATGGGTGAACAGTGCGTCTATTGCATGGCGTCTGGACACTGCATGCCTGCCCGCCCTATTTCCAGTACAGATTTTCGAGCCAACCCAAGTGGAGTTCTCATCAAAATGGCTAAAGTTCTCGTTCTTTACTATTCGGCCTATGGCCACATCGAAGCCATGGCCAAGGCCGTTGCCGAAGGCGCTGCGTCCGAAGGTGCAGACGTGACCATCAAGCGCGTTCCCGAACTGGTTCCCGAAGACGTTGCCAAGGCATCGCACTTCAAGCTCGACCAGGAAGCGCCGATCGCCGATCCGAACGAGCTCGACCAGTATGACGCCGTGATCTTCGGCGCCGGCACCCGTTTCGGCACCATGGCCTCGCAGATGCGCAACTTCGTAGACCAGGCCGGTGCGCTCTGGGCCGCCGGCAAGCTCGTCGGCAAGGTCGGCTCGGTGTTCACATCGTCGGCCACACAGCATGGCGGCCAGGAATCGACCATTCTCGGCTTCGTGCCGACGCTTCTGCATTTCGGCATGGTCGTCGTCGGTCTGCCCTATGCCTTCGCCGGCCAGATGGGTGTTGACGAGATCAAGGGCGGCACGCCCTATGGCGCCTCCACCATCACCGATGGTGACGGTTCGCGCATGCCGTCTGCAGTCGAGCTCGAAGGGGCCCGTTTCCAGGGCGCACATGTTGCCAAGATTGCGGCCAAGGTTTCCGCCTGATTGCATCCTCTTTGAAATGAATGCACGCGCGGCTCCCACGGGGCCGCGCGTTTTCGTTCCCCGGCTTTCCCCGCAAAATCCCGTTCCCGTCAGGGCGCTTAAGATTCCGGCAGTTGTCAAACCTGCAGGAAGGATCGCGCCATGCGGATCGAAAACCACAAAATCCCGGGGATCTGGTACGGACAGTCGTCCAATCTCGGGGCGCGGCGGCAAAACCCGCCCGTCATCATCGTTTTGCACTACACCACCGGCTGGAATGGCGCGGCAAGCCGCGACTGGCTGATGGGGGCTGCCGGCGGCTCATCCAATCGCGGTTCCAGCGCGCATGTGGTGATCGATCGCGACGGCACGGCCTGGCAGATCGCGCCTTTCAATCGCACGGCATGGCATGCCGGGCCTTCGCGCTATGGCACGCTGGAAGGCATCAACGCCCATTCCATCGGTATCGAATTCGTCAACGCGGGCTGGCTGAAGCCGAACGGACTTGGCGATTTTGTCGATGCCTATGGCAAACGGTTTACCGGGCGAGCGCTGAAAAAGGCGGGCGGCTATCAGATGGCGCCGCACGCACGCGTCGGTTCCGGTGATTTTGCCTGGCCGCTTTACCCGGAAGCCCAGCTTGCGACCGGTCTCGATCTGGTTCAGGCGCTGGTCGGCCACTATCCGATCCGGGCGATTGTCAGCCATGAGGAAATCGACACGCGCGGCTGGAAGACCGATCCGGGGCCTGCCTTTCCGATGGAGCGCTTTCGCGCGACGCTCGGCGAGGCGGCCGACCGGGAGCCGCTTGCGGTGGTGACCGCCGGACGGCTTAATCTGCGTGGCGGTCCGGGCACGCAGTTTGAAAAGGTCGTGCCGCCCGGAACGCTGTTGCGGGGCACGCGCCTGAAGATCATGAACCGGGACGGTGACTGGGCTTTCGTGACGCCGGAAAATCCGGATGGCCGGGAAGGGGGCGTGACCGGCTGGGTGCATGCGGCCTATATCGCCCCGGTGATTGCGGCCTGATCCACTGGCGCGCCCGGTGAAGGCTTTTCTTGCGTCTTTTGGACAAGGCCTCTATATCAGCGCCACATAAACGGTTTGACATCCAACCTTGAACTGGACTGGCGGATCATGAATTCACTTGGTTTTGACAAGAAGCCGGAGGATACGCGCGTTGTCGTCGCGATGTCCGGCGGCGTCGACAGCTCGGTCGTGGCCGGGCTTTTGCAGCGCGAGGGCTATGATGTCCTCGGCATTACCCTTCAGCTTTACGATCACGGCGCGGCCGTGCACCGCGCCGGCTCATGCTGTGCGGGGCAGGACATCGACGATGCCCGCCGCGTGTCCGAACGGCTCGGCATTCCCCATTATGTGCTGGATTACGAGGCGCGGTTCCGCGAGACGGTGATCAACCCGTTTGCCGAAAGCTACATCGCCGGTGAAACGCCGATCCCCTGTGTGGCCTGCAACCAGACGGTCAAGTTCGCCGATCTTCTGTCGACGGCGAAGGAACTCGGCGCCGATGCGCTGGCGACGGGGCATTATATCCGTTCCAAGCCGAACCCGACATCGAACAATCCGATGCGCCGCGCGCTTTACCGGCCGGTGGATGCGGAGCGCGACCAGAGCTATTTCCTGTTTGCGACCAGGCAGGAACAGATCGATTTCCTGCGGTTTCCGCTCGGCGGCCTGCCGAAGGCCGATACCCGGCGGCTGGCCGAGGAAATGGGGCTGATCGTTGCCGACAAGCCGGACAGCCAGGACATCTGTTTCGTGCCGCACGGCAAATATTCCGACGTGATTGCCAAGCTGAAGCCGAATGCGGAGCTTTCCGGCGAGATCGTGCATCTCGATGGCCGGGTGCTCGGCCGTCATGAAGGGATCGTGCGCTACACGATCGGCCAGCGCAAGGGGCTGGGCGTTGCCACCGGCGAGCCGCTTTATGTGGTCTATCTCGATGCCCGTTCGCGCCGCGTCATCGTTGGCCCGCGCGAGGCGCTGGAAACGCGCCGCATCTATCTGCGTGACGTCAACTGGCTCGGTGATCAGATCATCAGGGAAGAGGCCGAAGGCGGGCTTTCCTGCTTTGCCAAGGTGCGTTCCACGCGCCCGCCGCTGCCGGTCATGCTTCATGCCGACAAGGACGGCGTCTACGTCGATCTGCTGGAAGGCGAGGCGGGGATCGCCAGCGGTCAGGCCTGCGTGCTTTATGACGCGCCGGGCAATGACGCGCGTGTCTTCGGTGGCGGTTTCATCGACCGTTCGGAGCGTTCCGCCGATGCGGAAGAACAGCTCAGGACCCTTCTGACGGGCCTCGCTGCCTGAGCGGCGAGCCTGTCAGGTGGCGATCGGCGCTTCTGCCGACATGAACAGCTTCAGCGACTCCTGGTAGCCGAGCCTGACGAGCTGTTCCATATAGGCAATCAGCTGATCGGCCCACCCGAAGCCGAAATAGGCTGCAAGCCAGACGATCAGGACGGCCAGGATCAGGGCGTAGATGAAATTCCTGAGGATCATCAGCAGCATGGCAAGCAGCACGAAGGCGATCAGCCCGTAAAACAGCGACGGCGCCAAGGCGACGCCGTCCGAATGGGCCAGATACCCCATATAGATGCCGAAAATGATGCAGATGGCGGCGCTCAGCCGGTCGCGGATCACTCGGTGGGTATAGCTCGAACTTGCCATGTCGTCTCCCTTTCATGGTGCAACGCACCGCGAGTTCTTGAAACAACGCGATGCGCAGGAGATGAGTTCCGGGCATTGCGTGTTCTGGTGATGAACTGCTCTTCGATGTTTACGCCGTTTCAGGGCGGTTCCAGATATTAAACAGAACTTTACGCAGATTTCGACGGCCAACTGAAACGGTCGAGATTGTTTCCGAACGTCGCATCGAAAATGAATTCCGCAACAATTCTCTCGTTTGTGCGTTCATGCGCGATGCGATGGCCGGTTTCTCCGATCTTGCGCCGTTTGGCATCGTCGCCATACAGTTCTTCCATGAGTGACGCCAGATGCTCCCGGCTGTCGTATTCGACAATTCCGTCCTCATAGAGGTCGGAAAGTCCTGCCTTGGCCGGGCTGATCGTGGTCACGCCTTGTCCCAGAAGCTGGCCAACCCGGTCGGAACTGTAGAGGTAGACCATCGACTCGCTGTCGGTATCATCCAGCGGCAAGTTAGGCGAAACGGCGGCTTGCGTCAGTGCGTTCAGAAAAGATGTGCTCGTTTGCCACTTGGCGTTGAAAGCGCGCCCTCCTGTATTGAAACGGTAACCGGACGGCAGCGTCTTCTTCAGGAAGGTGAGTTGTTCTTCACGCTTTCCAATGCCGGTTCCCAAGAACTGCCCGTCATAGCTGAGCTGCGTAGCAGGGACATCGAACACCTGCGCCGTTTCGATGCTGGCGTCGACCGGATTGGGGATGAAATAGGTTCTTCCCTGGGGAAGTCCGAGTGCGCGCAGCCGATGCCGGTCTCCGGTGGTGATGAAACAGGCGTCCATATGTATGGATCGACGGACAAAATATGCCATGGTTTGTTGACGAAAGATCGCATCGACGCTGCAATCGGCAAGTCGGACGCCCGGAACTTTCTCGCGAAGCGATATGAAAGTGTCGTCTTCCAGAAGGTCTGAATGGGCGAAAACGACGAGATGAGGACGATAGGTTTCGCAAAGCTCCAGAAGTTTTTTCGCCATGCGTTTTCTGCCGCGTTTTTGCGTAGCCCAAATAGTCGATTCACGCGCATGGTCGCGATCGGAAAACGGGATGACATTGTGCCCGGCCCGGATGAAGCCGTTCATCAGCTTGAAAGGAAGGCTGTAATACCGGCCAAACAGTTTTTTGCGATCGAAATAACTGCAGATCAGAATACGTTTGGGCTGCAAAGTCGGGTTCCCTGTCAAAAGCGTCGTCAGTCGCCGCTTTTACCAGCCTGTGCGTCAAAGTGAAAGTTCGGTCACGATACGGTTCAGCAGCAGCATGCCTTCCGGTGTCGCGCGCAGCCGGCTGTTGCCGATCCGCTCGATCAGGCCGAGCTGCATCAGGAAGGCTTCGCGTTCGCTGTCGAGCGGTTTTCCGGCAAGCGCCGACCAGCGGGCAATATCGACGCCCTCGCGGACCCTCAAGCCCATCAGCAGCAGTTCGTCAGCCTGTTCTTCCGGCGAGAGAGGGCTTTCCTCGATCACGCCATGGCCGTTTGTTTCGGCCATTTCAAGCCAGGTTTCGGGATGTTTCTCGGTGGCGGTCGCCATCCGGCCGGCTGCCGTTTCCAGCCTGCCATGGGCGCCCGGGCCGATCCCGGCATAGTCGCCATAACGCCAGTAGGTCAGGTTATGCCGGCTTTCGGCACCGGGCCGGGCGTGGTTCGAGACTTCATAGGCCGGAAGCCCGCGCGCGGCGGTCACCGCCTGGGTGATTTCGTAAAGGCGGGCGGCATGGTCGTCATCGGGGATGACCAGTTTTCCGGCGCGGTGAAGGGCAAAAAAGCGCGTACCTTCCTCGATGGTGAGCTGGTAGAGCGACAGATGATCGGCGGCCAGGTCTATCGCCTGATTGAGCTCGCGTTCCCAGTCATCCGCGCGCTGGCCGGGGCGGGCGTAGATCAGGTCGAAGGACATGCGCGGAAAGATGTCGCGCGCCAGCCGGATTGCGCCAAGCGCCTGCTCGACATTGTGCAGCCGGCCGAGAAAGCGCAATTCGCGGTCGTTCAGCGCCTGCACGCCCATCGAAACGCGGTTGACGCCGGCCGCGCGATAGCCGCGAAAGCGTTCGGCCTCGACGCTGGATGGATTGGCCTCCAGGGTTATCTCGATCCCGTCGGGCACATGCCAGGCTCCAGCGACGCCATCGAGAATGGCGCCGAGCGTTTCCGGCGCCATCAGCGAGGGCGTGCCGCCGCCGATGAAGATGCTGGTGACCGTGCGGGGGCCGGACCGCGCTCGCATATGGTCGATTTCCTTCAGGAAACCCGCGACGAAGCGTGCCTGATCGACCGGCTGGTGGCGGACATGACTGTTGAAGTCGCAATAGGGACATTTGGCCGCACAGAACGGCCAGTGCAGATAGACGCCGAAGCCAGGTTCGCCGTCATCGCCATTGATGCCTGCCATCACTGCCGGGTCGGTTGTCAGAGCGCAAGTCCTGTTTCGGTGAAGAGCCTGAAGGCGCGGGCGCGGTGGGAGAGCGCGCCGCCATCGGCCGGCCCGCCGACAGCCTTTTCGTCCGCATCCATCTCGCCGAAGGTTTTCATATGACCTGCGGGCTGGAAAACCGGGTCATAGCCATGGCCCTTGTCGCCGCGCGGCGGCCAGACGAGATTGCCTTCCACTTCGCCGCGGAACGTCTCCGTGTGGCCGTCGGGCCAGGCAAGGCAGAGAACGCAGACGAAACGGGCGGTGCGGGCATCCGGCGTGGTCGCGCCCTTTTCGGCGAGCGCCTTTTCCACCTTTTCCATCGCCATGGCGAAATCGCGGCTGCCGTCCGCCGTCTCCGCCCAGTCGGCGGTGTAGACGCCCGGCGCGCCGTCAAGCGCGTCAACCACAATGCCGGAATCGTCGGCAAGCGACGGCAGGCCGGATTTTTCGGCGGATGCCAGCGCCTTGATGGTGGCGTTTTCGACAAAGGTCGTGCCGGTTTCCTCCGGTACGTCGAAGGACAGTTCGGCGGCCGATTTGGCCGAAACGCCAAGCGGGCCGATCAGTTCGGCGATTTCGGCAATCTTGCCGGGGTTGTGGCTGGCAACAACGATGGTCTTGGTGTCGAGTTTACGCATGGTTTCCTATAATCCCCAGAGCTTGGCTTCCGCGCATTCCAGGCTGTTGCCGGCGGGATCGCGGAAATAGATAGAGCGGGCGCCGTTGGGCCAGCAGAAATCGCTTTCGATGGTAATATCGTGTGTTTCAAGCCGCGCGATCATCGCGGCGAAGTCGTCGTGTTCCAGCCGGAAACAGACATGGCCCGGACCGCGTGCGCCATGGGCGGGCACGGGAAGCGAGCCGGGGCTTGCGGGCTTTTCCGTCTCATCCGGATTGAAGATCAGCAGCACGCCCGTCCCACAGCGAAAGAACACATGCCGGTTGCCGACGCGGGTGATCTTCTCCAGCCCGAGAACGCCGCCGTAAAATGCCTCTGCGGCATCAAGGTCGGCGGCATAAAGGGCTGTTTCCAGAACGGCGGCAATCGGCATGGCGGTTCCTTTAAGCGCCGGCGATGGTCTTCTTCTGCAATTCGACCAGTTCGCCGATTCCGTCCTTTGCAAGGCCCATCAGCGTCAGGAACTCGTCCTGCGAAAACGGCTTGCCCTCGGCGGTGCCCTGGATTTCGACGATGCCGCCGGTGCCGGTCATGACGAAGTTGGCGTCGGTCTCTGCAGACGAATCTTCCAGATAGTCGAGGTCGATGACCGGCTGGTCGGCAAAGATGCCGCAGGAGATTGCCGCAACGTGGTCCTTCAGCACCTTGTCGGCCTTGACCATGCTGCGGGCTTCCATCCATTTCAGGCAGTCGTAGAGCGCAATCCATGCACCGGTGATCGAAGCGGTGCGGGTGCCGCCATCGGCCTGGATCACGTCACAGTCGACGCTGATCTGGCGTTCACCGAGGGCTTCGAGGTCGACAACGGCGCGCAGCGAACGGCCGATCAGGCGCTGGATTTCCTGGGTGCGGCCGCCCTGCTTGCCGGCGGAAGCCTCGCGGCGCATGCGCTCGCCGGTGGCGCGCGGCAGCATGCCGTATTCGGCGGTGACCCAGCCTCTGCCCGCATGGCGCAGCCACGGGGGGACGCGTTCTTCAAGCGAAGCGGTGCACAGCACATGCGTGTCGCCGAATTTCACGAAGCAGGAGCCTTCCGCGTGTTTGGAGAAGCCACGCTCGAAGGAGACATTGCGCATCTGATTGAGTTGTCTGCCTGAC
Source organism: uncultured Martelella sp. (assembly GCF_963677965.2). Taxonomy (NCBI): domain Bacteria; kingdom Pseudomonadati; phylum Pseudomonadota; class Alphaproteobacteria; order Hyphomicrobiales; family Aurantimonadaceae; genus Martelella; species uncultured Martelella sp. Next base: position 208,399 of record NZ_CAXXFM010000001.1, on the reverse strand, counting down.
GGCCGCATGGTGTGATCCTTCCGGTTTCAATTGCGGGGGTTCTAGAAGGAAGAGGCGGCTTTTGCAAAGAAAAACGGCAGGCGCCGATGTCACAAAACCGAATTGCGCCGCCGCCCCGTGACACTATATTAGGCGGGAAGGCTTCATACGATCGGCAAAGCAAAGCATGACATCAGATCAAAGACCAACGGCAGACAATTCGGCGATGGCGCTGGACGATCGCTCGCGGGAAGTGTTCCGCAGGATTGTCGAAAGCTATCTGGAAAGCGGGGAGCCGCTGGGCTCGCGCAACCTTTCGCGGCTGTTGCCGATGTCGCTGTCGCCGGCTTCCGTCCGCAATGTGATGAGTGACCTGGAGGAACTGGGGCTGATATACGCCCCGCATGTTTCCGCCGGACGTCTGCCGACGGAAAGCGGTCTTCGCTTCTTCGTCGATGCCTATATGCAGATCGGCGATCTTGCCGAAAACGAACGCTCGGAAATCGAGCGTCAGATGAGTTCCGCCGATCGCGGTCAGCCGGCTGACGCCTTCCTCAACGAGGCAAGCCAGATGCTGTCCGGCATGTCACGCGGGGCAGGGCTGGTGATGACCTCGAAGAGTAATACCGTGCTCAAGCATGTCGAGTTCATCCGCCTTGAGCCGACAAAGGCGCTTGCGGTGCTGGTCGGCGAACACAACGAGGTCGAAAACCGGATCATCGATCTGCCGGCGGGCACTACGTCTTCGCAGCTGACGGCAGCAGCGAATTTCCTCAATGCCCATCTGAACGGCCAGACCCTGCCGGAACTGAAATCGGTGCTGGGTAAGCTGAAGGATGAGGTTCGCCATGAGCTCGACCAGCTTTCGCAGGATCTTGTCGGGCGCGGGCTTGCGGTCTGGTCCGGCAGTTCGAAGGAAGGGCAGCCGGGGCGCCTGATCGTGCGCGGCCGGGCCAATCTTCTCGAAGGCGTGGCCGATATTGCCGATATCGACCGGTTGCGCATGCTGTTTGACGATCTGGAGAAAAAGGAAAGCCTGATCGAGCTGATCAATCTTGCCGAAAGCGGCCCGGGCGTGCGGATCTTCATCGGTTCGGAAAACAAGCTGTTTTCGCTGTCGGGTTCCTCGCTGGTCGTAGCGCCCTATCGTGACAGCGACAATCAGGTTGTCGGGGCTGTCGGCGTGATCGGACCGACCCGTCTGAACTACGCCCGGGTGGTGCCGATGGTCGATTATACGGCGCATCTTCTGTCGCGTCTGTCACGCTCGCGCTAACAGACATATGTGAATAGCGGGAGAGGCCTTGATTTTTCGGGAGTGAACCTCGATATCGGGGCTCGAGAGATTCAAAGAACAAAATGAAACTTGCGGAGACGTCATGACCGACGAGACCAAGAAGAACGGCACTGACGAGGAAATCAACGAAACGGTGGTCGACCTGAAAGCCGAAACGCCGGTTGACGAAACCGAGGCTGCGGAGGCCGAGGCCGTCGAGCCCGATCCGATCGATCTCCTGCGTGAGGAAAACGAGAAGCAGCGCGACCAGTTGCTGCGGCTTGCCGCCGAAATGGAAAACCTGCGCCGGCGCACCGCCCGTGACGTGAAGGACGCCAAGGCCTATTCCGTCACCGCGTTTGCACGCGACATGCTCGGTGTTTCCGACAATCTGCGCCGCGCGCTGGATGCCATTCCGGAAGACAAGCGCACCGAGGAAATCAAGGGCTTTATCGAAGGTGTGGAGATGACCGAACGCTCCATGCTGTCAGCGCTTGAGCGTCACGGTGTCAACAAGATCGATCCGGAAGGCGAGAAATTCGATCCGCACTTCCATCAGGCGATGTTCGAAGTGCCGAACCCGGAAATTCCGGCCAATACCGTGGTGCAGGTCGTCCAGTCCGGCTACACGATCGGTGAGCGGGTGCTGCGCCCTGCCATGGTCGGCGTTTCCAAGGGCGGGCCGAAGGCCGAACCCGCACAGCCGGCTCCAGAAGGCAAGCCCGAAGAATAATCACGGCAGCGTCGTTGCAAAAAAATAAAGGCGTTTCGCTGGTACGGAACGCCTTCAGTTTACTGACAAACCTATCCTTTTTACGGACGTCATCCTCGGGCTTGACCCGAGGATCTAACCACCGCTCAGCACGAGCGGTGCTGGTGGTCCGTATTAGATTGTTTTAAATTGATTTTTACCCGATACGCTTGTCGTGTTCATGCGTGCTTAGACCCTCGGGTCAAGCCCGAGGGTGACGAAAGAGAGCGGGGCGAGCTTTGTCAGACGTCTTAAGGCGTTTCGCTGTTGCGGAACGCCTTTTTCGATGGTCGGTCTGTGGTGGTGCGGTTCAGGCCGCTGACGAATCCGGATCGGAATTCAGGAATGCGTAGATCGCGCTTTCCGTATCGGATGCTCTGAGCTTCTTGACCAGTTCCTGGTCGCGCAGCAGCCGCGCCACGCGCGACAGGGCCTTGAGGTGGTCGGCGCCGGCACCTTCGGGCGCCAGCAGCAGAAAGGCCAGGTCCACGGGCTGGTCGTCGAGCGCCTCGAAATTGACGGGGTGCTGCAGACGGGCAAAGACCCCGCAGATATGATCGAGATTGGCGAGTTTACCATGCGGAATGGCAATGCCATTGCCGACACCGGTGGAGCCGAGGCGCTCGCGCTGGAGCACCACTTCGAAGATTTCGCGCTCCGGCACCCCCGTCACGGTCTCCGCTCTGGCGGCCATCTCCTGCAGCAATTGCTTCTTGGAGTTTGCCTTGAGGGCGGGGATGATCGCCTCCTGTTTCAGCAGGTCGTCAAGGGCCATGTCCTGGTATCCTGGGTTGCGGCTTGGGGGCGGGCGCCTGAACGGCACCCGCCGGAGTGGGGTTCAGCCCTGAATGCTGGCCGTATCGATCCAGCCGATATTGCCATCGGGGCGGCGGTAGACGATGTTGAGCGTCTTGTTGTCCGGGTTGCGGAACAGCATCAGCGGCTTGTCGGTCATGTCGAGTGCCATGACGGCTGTTGCGACCGCCATCGTACGCACTTCGGTCTTCGCTTCCGCGATGATTGCCGGCGCGTAATCTTCCGGGATTTCGGTATCATCCTCGTCCGGCATGTCCATCACCGAATAGGCAACTTCGGCGAAATCGGCCTGACCGTTGCTCTGGTGATGATCCTTCAGCTTGCGCTTGTAGCGGCGCAGACGCTTGGCAATGCGTTCGCATGCTGCATCGAAGGCGGCCTGCGGATCATGGGCCTTGCCGGCTGCGTGGAGCACGGCACCACTGTCGAGATGAATCTTGCAGTCGGTCTCGAAACCGCCTGCGGATTTCTCCACGGTGACCTGGCCGGAATAGCCGCCGTCAAAATATTTGGTGACCGCTTCCTCGATCTGATCTTCGATTTTTTCGCGGAAAGCCTCGCCGACTTCCATTTGTTTTCCCGAGACGCGAACACTCATGGATCTTCCCTTCTTCTATCGTTTGCGGCCACCAGTTTAAGCCACACGCCGTTCTCCTCCAAGAACTTCAGCAGTGGGGTCGCCGGTGTCCGGTACGGCACTGCGATGACACAACGTCATCATAACTCATGTGGGCATTTTTCAGCCGTTTGCCAGCGGGATTTCCGCAATATTCTTCTGCATATTTTTCCGCCGGGCGCGGTCGGTGCGCCGCGCACCCTGTCCTGACGCAGCTGCGTCTCGTCTCGTTCGCTAAAGGCGGCGTCCCTCTTGCGGCGGATGCTCTACCGTTCATGCCGGAGGAAGTCAATCATGCCGGCGACCTCTTTTGAAGGCGCTGCAATCCGGTCGTCTTCAGGCGCCGACGGCTTTTGCATGGGCCCGTTTTTCGCGGCGGCGCTGTACCGAGGAGGGAATATTCATCGCTTCGCGGTATTTGGCGACGGTGCGACGGGCGAGCGTGATTCCCTCCTGCTTCAGTTCGGCAACGATGTCATCGTCTGAAAGAACCTTTTCCGGTGTTTCCGAGGCGATCATCCGGCGGATCTTGTGACGGATCGATTCTGCCGAAAGCGCACTGCCGTCGCCCTGATCGGAGGCGATCGAGACGGAAAAGAAATAGCGCAGCTCGAACAGGCCGCGCGGGGTCAGGATGAACTTGTTCGAGGTGACGCGGCTGACCGTCGATTCGTGCATCTTGATGGCGTCGGCCACGGTCTTGAGGTTCATCGGGCGCAAGTGGTCGACGCCGTGTTTGAGGAACGCATCCTGCTGGCGCACGATCTCGCTTCCGACCTTGAGGATGGTGCGCGCGCGCTGATCGAGGCTGCGCGTCAGCCAGTTCGCCGTCTGAAGGCAGGTGTTGAGAAAGGTCTGGTCGGCATCCGACATGCCGTGAGACGCCTTGATCTGAGTGAGGTAGGAGCGGTTGACCAGAACCCTGGGAAGGGTGTCGGGATTGAGTTCCACCTGCCATTCACCGTCCTTGCGGGCCGACACGATGACATCGGGGAAAACCGATTCGGGCGGGTGGCTGTTGAAGGCGCCGGCCGGCTTCGGGTTCAGCCGGCGCAGGCTCTGCATCATTTTCAGGAGCTCTTCTTCATCCGCGCCGCACAGCTTCTTGAGCCTGGTGAAATCGCGGCGGGCCACCAGCTCGAGATGGTCGACCAGAACAGCCATTGCGGGGGTGAAGTCGCCGGTCTGGAGCAATTGCTGACGCATGCAGTCGGAAAGCGACTGGGCGAAGATGCCCGGCGGATCAAGCGTCTTGAGCCTTTCAAGAACCGCGTCCAGCCGCTCCGTGGTCAATCCGGTCCGTTCGGCAATTTCGGCGGTATCGGCCCGGAAGTAACCGGCCTCGTCGAGATAGTCGACAAGGTGGCGGGCAATGGCCTGTTCGTCCGGGCGTTTGAAGGTGAGGGCGATCTGGGTGGTCAGGTGGTCGCGCAGGCAGGGTTTGCCCGCCACGAATTCATCGAGATCGACATGGTCATCTCCGCCGCCGCTGCCGGGCATCGACTTCCACTGGCTCAGCAGTTCAGGCGCATCCGGGCGCGCCGGTGCGTTGTCATCGCCGTAGACGCTTTCGAAATTGCTGTCCAGGCTGTCGCCAAGATGCGCGGCGCTGTCGCTTTGCCGTTCATCGGTAAACCAGTCGCTGGACATGTCCTGGCTTGCGCTGTCCGTCGTTTCCGGGGCGTCTGTTCCGTCGTCGGACGCGGCCTCGTCGCCGGCAACCTCAAGAAGCGGGTTTTTCTCGACCTCCTGGGCGATGAACTGGTTGAGTTCCGCATGCGGCATTTGCAGCAACTGGATCGACTGCATCAACTGCGGCGTCATCACCAGCGACTGGTTCTGACGAAGAAAAAGATTGGCGCCTAATGCCATGTCGAAAGCAAAACCCCAAAATCGCAACGGCCTGCAACGAGAGCGTCCGCTGGCGTACTGAACTCTTTATCGCGTTTTTAGGAAGATTGGCACAAAAATTGCTTGTTTATCAAGCCCGAATCCGGGTTTCGGCGCAGGGGTGCTAGAGACTGAAATTGTCTCCGAGGTAGAATCGACGCACATCGCTGTTGGCGACGATCTCGTCGGCCTTGCCATGGGTCAGCACTTCACCGGCATGGATGATATAGGCGCGGTCAATCATGCCGAGCGTTTCGCGAACATTGTGGTCGGTGATCAGCACGCCGATGCCGCGGCGCGTCAGGTGGCGGATCAGGTTCTGGATATCGGCAACGGAAATCGGGTCGACGCCGGCAAACGGTTCGTCGAGCAGCATGAAATCGGGGTCCGTGGCGAGGGCGCGGGCAATTTCAAGGCGCCTGCGTTCGCCACCGGAAAGCGCCACGGCCGATGTCTTGCGCAGTTTGGCAATACCGAATTCTTCCATGAGCTGTTCGAGCTTTTCTTCCCGCTCCCGCTTCTTCAGCGGGGTCAGTTCAAGAACCGACCGGATGTTGTTTTCAACACTGAGGCCGCGGAAAATCGAGGCTTCCTGCGGCAGATAGCCGACACCGAGGCGCGCCCGGCGATACATCGGCAGCGCTGTCACGTCGCGGCCGTGCAGGACGATATTGCCTTCATCGACAGGCACCAGTCCGGTGATCATGTAGAAACAGGTGGTCTTGCCCGCACCGTTCGGTCCGAGAAGGCCGACGGCCTCGCCGCGTCTGACGACAAGCGAGACGCCGTTGACAACACGCCGGCTTCGGTAGGTCTTGGTCAGCCCCTGTGCAATCAACGTGCCGTCATAACGGCCGTTTTCGCGCGAAGCCTCACCGTTTCCCGATGTGGTTGCCGCGGCGGCAGGGCGATCTGCGGTGGAAAGTGTTTTCTGTGTCGGTTTTCTGGGCATGCGATATCAATTGCCCGGCCGTGATTGCGGATTAAGTCTGATCTGGACCCGGTCGCCACAAGCGTCCAGCTTGGCCCGGCTGGTGGCCATGTTGACCGTCAGCTTGCAGCCGACGAATACATTCTCGCCTTCCTTCAGCACGACCTGTTTGCCTTCAAGCACGAACTGCTGGGCGGTCATGTCGAAATAGCCGGTGTCGCCGGTTGCCGTCTGGGTATCTGTCTCGAGGCTGACGGCCCGGCTCAGGTCAATCCGCTCGATATCGCCCTGACCGGCAGCAATCCCGGTGGAACCGCCGGCATAACGCACGGTCATCTGGCCGGCCTTGACCTGATTGGCGCCCTGCACGGCGACCACATTGCCTGAAAAGGTAATGAGCTTCGTCGAATCGTCGACCTCGAATTCATCGGCGTTGATGTCGATCGGTTCGCTGCCGGAAAGCTGAAAGCCGCTCGTCTGGGTCGATTGCGCGAACCCTTCCGACACCGGCAGTGCCAGCGTGCACAGCAAGGCGAGCATGGCCTTGGTCGACCGGCGGGGCGGACAGATTGTCAATTTGCTCAGATCCATCTGAAACCTCATTTACCGGTCTGGGCCAATGCCGCGGGCGACAAGGTAACATGAACGCCGCCGCCGAACCGAATTTTCTGACCGTTATTGACGATATTTACGTTTTGGGCAACCACGGAAGCCTGGGGCGCTGTTACGGTAATCGGCGTGTCGCTTGCCAGCGTGCCGCCCTTGATGTCGATTTCGGCCGAGGAAAAGTCCGCCGTCATGCCGTTCGAAAGCGTGATCGTGAAAGGCTCGTTGATGGTCAGCTTTTCGGTGACGCGGTCATACAGCGTACGGGTGGCATCGACCACGGCCGTGACCGTATCGTCGACGGGAACGCTGGCAACGACATTTTCCAGAAGCACGCTGCTGTCGTCGGGATTGGTCGCCGGCAGCAGGGCGCGGTCGGCCTTCAGCGAATAGCGGATGCCATCGGAATTGCGGCCCGATATGCCGGGATTGGTCATCACAATCATCCCGTTCTCGATCGAGGCGGCATCGAGCGAGATGTTTTCGGGAACGATGGAGCGCAGGAAGGTCGCGGCAACCAGGCCGATCGTGATCAGCACGGCGGCAAGCGGCAGAATGATCTTCAGCCGACGGACATGGCCGGAGTGCCGCTTGGCCTTGCGGAAACTTTCTTCAATCGAAGAACCGGGCTGGCCGTTGCCGGGCTGCGCCGTGGTTGAAATACTCATAGTGCACCGTTTCAAAAAAGCCTGTGTCGCAGTCGGCTTTTGCGGACATCGAACCATGCCCGCATGAGTGCAGAGCCGTTGCCTGTCAGAGGGGAGAGGTAGTATGTTTTGGCGGCGATAACAAGTTTGGCCTTGGAAAATAAAGCCGTTTACGATTGACATCAGATGTGGGCGGAACGCACATTCGCCAACCTTGTCGACGGCGATCGTCGTTCAAAAACCTGTGAGGTCATTGATGAATCTGTCGGATATCCTCGAACGCAGACGCCTGCGCAGGCGTGTCGGCTGGTGGCGTGCGGCGGCACTGGTGGTGGCCGTTTTGCTGGTCGTTGCCGTCTTCAGGACCTATGGCGGGACGCAGGGCAGCGCGATGCTGTCCCGGCCGCATATCGCCCAGCTTACCATTTCCGGCGTGATCGGCGATGATCCCGTCATGCTCGAGACGATCCGCGAAATCGGTGACGATCCGGCGGCCAAGGCGCTGATCGTCTCGCTTTCGACCGGCGGCGGCACGACGTTTGGCGGCGAGGCGCTCTACAAGGCCTTGCGCGAGGTGGGCGAGAAAAAGCCGGTGGTCAGCGAAATCCGCACCCAGGCGGCCTCGGCCGGTTATATGATCGCGCTTGCCGGTGACCGCATCTTTGCCGGCGATACCTCGATTACCGGTTCAATCGGCGTGATTTTCATGTATCCGCAGGCCAAGGAGCTTCTCGACAAGATCGGCATTTCGGTCGACTCGATCAAATCCGCGCCGCTGAAGGCGGAACCGTCGCCGTTCAACAATGCCAGCCCGGATGCCCAGGCCATGGTGCGTTCGATGGTGATGGACAGCTATGACTGGTTTGTCGACCTTGTTGCCGAGCGCCGGGACATGCCGCGGAGCGATGCGCTGGCGCTTGCGGACGGGCGGATCCTCACCGGACGGCAGGCGGTTGCGGCGGGTCTTGTCGATGAAATCGGCGGACGCGATGCAATTTCGGCCTATCTTGCCGACAACGGCATTTCGGACTCCCTTGAAATCAAGTCCTGGGATAACGTAAACAGGGATAGTTTCGGGTTCGGTTTAGCAAAAATGGGGGCCAAACTGCTCGAATCAGTTGGTATGGGTTGGTTTGTCAGCGAAGGTGCCTTTCACCAGAGCGGACTTGTTGACGGACTCGTGTCTGTCGGGCAGACTGATTGGCGATGAAAATCAGAGAGTTGAGGGGCTAGGTGTGATCAAGTCGGAATTGGTACAGATTGTTGCGGCGCGTAACCCGCATCTCTATCACCGCGATGTCGAAAATATCGTGAATGCAATTCTTGACGAGATCGCGGATGCCTTGGCTGCCGGCAACCGGGTCGAATTGCGCGGTTTCGGTGCATTTTCGGTCAAGAACCGGCCGTCGCGTTCGGGACGGAACCCGCGCACGGGCGATACCGTTTTCGTGGAAGAAAAATGGGTGCCGTTCTTCAAGACCGGCAAGGAATTGCGCGAGCGCCTCAATCCCGACCAGAAAGACGATGGCTAGCGGGAGCGGGCCTGACCGCTAAAAAAGTGAAAAACGCGTTCGAGGCGCATGATGTCAAAGCTTGTCAATCTCGTCATTCTGCTGCCCATCGGGGTGGTGCTTGTTCTGCTGTCGGTTGCCAACCGGCAGTCGGTCACGATGGCGCTCAACCCGTTTAATGCAGCCGATACGGTGCTTTCCGTCTCGGCGCCGTTCTTCGTCTACATCTTCATCGCCTTCATTCTCGGCATTCTGCTCGGGGCGCTTTTTGCCTGGATCTCCCAGCGCAAGTATCGCAAGACGGCAAGAACCAGCAAGCGCGAGGCGGCGCTGTGGCGCGCGGAAGCCGACAAGCAGAAGGCGCGCTCCACCGAGGTTTCGGCCGGAAAGCCGCTCGACCAGCTGCCGTCTTCCTGACATGGCGTGCTGACGAGGCTTGCCATTTTTACGACAGGGCTGATAAACCGCAGCTTTCGAACACTGCGGGATGATGGCCTTTTATGACGCCTTCCAGACAGGACAAGACACGCCGCCACAAGGCAGGTGGAAAGCCGCAGGCAAAGCCTGACCGGCCGCGCAAGGGCGGACACGCCGCAGCGCGGGCCGACGAGCGGCGCAAATCCCCGCCGTCCGGCGATAAGCAGAATGAGCGCCGCAGCCGCCAGCCGGAGCCGCAATGGATCGCGCTGCGCGATGGCGACCGGCCGGCAGAGCGCGTGCCAAGCATTCTGCAATCCGTCTGTGCCGACGGGTTTCACCTGATCGACAGCGGCCACGGCCTGAAACTCGAACAATATGGCGACTACCGCATTGTCCGCCCGGAAGCGCAGGCGCTGTGGCCGCCGCTGCTGGATGAGAAGACATGGGCCAATGCCGATGCGATCTTCACCGGAGACACGGATGAGGATGGCATGGGGCGCTGGCGTTTTCCCAAGGCCGCGCTGGGCGAGACCTGGCCGCTGCGGATCATGGATATCGATTTTCTCGGGCGCTTCACGTCGTTTCGCCATGTCGGGGTGTTTCCCGAACAGGTGGCGCACTGGCAGTGGATGCGCGATGCGCTGAAAAACGCGTCCGGCCGCGCGGCAGGAGCGCCGAAAGTGCTCAATCTTTTCGGTTATACCGGCGTTGCCTCGCTGGTTGCCGCGGCTGCGGGCGCAGAGGTGACCCATGTGGATGCCTCGAAGAAGGCCATCGGCTGGGCGCGCGAGAACCAGGCGCTGTCCGGCCTCGATGACCGGCCGATCCGCTGGATATGCGATGACGCGATGAAGTTCATCGAGCGCGAACAGCGGCGTGGCAATCAGTACGACATCATTCTTACCGACCCGCCGAAATTCGGACGCGGGCCCAATGGCGAGGTCTGGCAGCTGTTCGAACATCTGCCGAAAATGCTGGACCTTTGCCGGGCAATCCTTAAACCGGATGCGCTCGGCTTCGTGCTGACGGCCTATTCGATCCGCGCCAGCTTCTATTCCGTTCATGAACTGATGATGGAGACGATGCGTGGCTTTGGCGGCGTGGTCGAATCGGGTGAGCTGGTTATTCGCGAGGGCGGACTATCGGGCAATGAACCCGGTCGTGCCCTTTCAACATCCCTTTATGCGCGGTGGTTGCCTCAATGAGCTTCGAAAAAGATGACAGACGCGCGCCGCGCGTGGGAACGGTGAAAGAGGTCACATCCCTTTCCAACCCGATCATCAAGGATATCCGCGCGCTTTCGCAAAAAAAGCACCGTGAGGAGACCGGCACCTTCATGGCCGAGGGTCTCAAGCTGGTGATCGATGCGCTGGAGCTGAACTGGTCGATCCGTACGCTGATCTATGCCAAGGCCGCGAAGGGCAAGGCGCCGGTGGAAAAGGTTGCCGCCAAGACGGTCGCCTCCGGTGGCCTGGTGCTGGAGGTCTCCGAAAAGGTGCTTTCGGCGATCACCCGGCGCGACAATCCGCAGATGGTCGTCGGCGTGTTCGAAAGCCACTACCGGCCGCTTGGCGATATCCGCCCGGAAGAAAACGAGACCTATGTCGCGCTCGACCGGGTTCGTGACCCCGGCAATCTCGGCACCATCATCCGCACCGCCGATGCCGCCGGTGCCGCGGGCGTGATCCTGGTCGGCGAGACCACCGATCCGTTTTCGATCGAGACCGTGCGGGCGACCATGGGCTCGGTGTTCGCGCTGCCGGTTTCCCGCACCGAACCGCGCGCATTCCTGGACTGGGCGAAAAACAGCGGCGCCGAGATTGTTGCCACCCATCTGGCGGGTTCGGTCGATTACCGCACCATCGACTACAGCAAAAGGCCGGTGGTGCTTTTGATGGGCAACGAGCAGCAGGGTCTGCCGGCCGAACTGGCTGACGGCGCCGGCCGCCTTGCCCGCATTCCCCAGCAGGGCAGGGCTGATTCGCTCAATCTTGCCGTTGCAACCGGGGTGATGCTCTACGAGGCGCGCCGCCATCTCCTCTCGCTCGATCCGCCGGAGGCCGGCCAATGACCGCGCCGCTTTCGCGTCCCGTTCCCGCCGCAGCCTTTGTGGTCATTGCGCTGCTGGTCGATGCGGCGATCAAATATGCGGTCGAGGTCTATCTGCCGTTTCACCGGATGATCCCGGTCCTGCCGTTTCTGGGGCTTTTCAAGACCTATAATCCCGGCATCGCCTTTTCGCTTCTGTCGGATACCAATGGCTGGGCGCTGGTCGGGCTGCGGCTGGTGATCGTGGCGGTTGTGATCTATCTCTGGCGCAAGACCGCGCCGGGGCAGACATGGGCGCTTTTGGGCTTTGCGCTGGTGGTTGCCGGCGCGCTCGGCAATATTCTCGACCATTTCATCTACGGTCATGTGGTCGATTATATCCGCTTTCATATCGGCGGCTGGACCTTCCCGATCTTCAACCTTGCCGACAGCTACATCACCGTCGGCGCGGTGCTGATCTTTGCCCAGGAATTCCTGTTCAAGGGGGCGGGGCGCGGCGAGGGTTGATGTGTTCGCCTTCGTTCGAAGTTCTCCGGAAAATACTTTTTCTTCAACAGATTGCCGGACATCGTTTGTGTCTTGCGGGATCGTTTTCGTGTTGACGGGGCGACAAAAGATTCTGGACCTCGCCCTTGCCATGTACTAGTCTTTTGGCCACAGGGAGATGCCAGAACGGTATATGCAAGGAGGCGCAGTGATGACATTGAACAGCCTCTTTCGGACAATTTGACCTCCATAACGGCGAGATGCGACTGTCACGAACGTGTCGCAGTGAGATGGTTTATGACATCCAAGATGAACGATCCGGAACACGCTATGACCATGGAAGCGCTCGACCTTCTTCAGGCTGCCGAACGCGCCGGCGCCGCGCCGGCTGTCAGCAAGTCGTTGCTGGAGGAAGGTATCCTCGGCCGCATCGGCTCACTGGAAACCCGTATTGCACGCACACCGGGCGAAATCGAAGCCGCGCAAGCGGTTCGCTACCGCGTGTTTGTCGACGAAATGCAGGCTCGGCTTCCCGCTGACGCGATGCGGGCCAAGCGTGATTTCGACCAGTGGGATGAAATCTGCGACCACCTTCTGGTGCTCGATACCAAGCTGGATGGCGATGTCGAGGATCAGATCGTGGCAACCTATCGGCTGCTGCGTCATGAAGTGGCCATGGAGCATGGCGGGTTTTATTCCGATTCGGAGTATCAGACCGACAAGCTCGTCGCCCGCCATCCCGATGTGCGTTTCATGGAACTCGGCCGTTCCTGCGTGCTGCCGGATTATCGCAGCAAGCGCACTGTTGAACTGCTCTGGCAGGGCAACTGGGCCTATGCGCTGAAGCACAATATCGGTGCGATGTTCGGTTGCGCGTCGTTCCACGGCACGGACCCCGCCGAACATGCCATGGCGCTCTCGTTTCTCTATCACAATGCCCGCGCCACCGGCGAATGGGCGGTGAAAGCCCGCGCCGAACTGGCCGTCGACATGAACCTGATGAGCGCCGAAGACGTATCCGGTCGCCGGGCGCTGACGGGCCTGCCGCCGCTGATCAAGGGCTATCTGCGCCTCGGCGCGATGGTCGGTGAGGGTGCGGTGGTCGACCATGCCTTCAACACCACCGATGTTCTCGTGGTGCTGCCGATTGCCTCGATTTCCGATCGCTACATCAATTATTACGGTGCCGACGCCGGGCGTTTCGCAAGCTGAAGCCCCGACAAACGCTGTTGCAAGGGGCGCTGCCGGGGTGCGGTCGTGAAATTTTGCGCGGCACTGCGGCGCTTCAAACGTTTTGCCCAGCTTTCTCTTGCCGCGCTCTTCCGGCAGCTTCGATTTCGTGACACATGAAAAGACAATCGAGGTGTTGGAAGCATGGCCGCTACGGCGCTTCCGGCGCAGCGAACCCCCATGAACATATGCAAGCAAGTGACCGTGGCAGACGATAACCGCATCAAGACCGAAGAGCTTATTTCCGAGGAAAGCCGGGCATCGGCAACGCCGATGATGGAGCAGTATATCGAGATCAAGGCTGCAAACCCCGATCTCCTGCTGTTTTATCGTATGGGCGATTTCTACGAGCTGTTCTTTGACGATGCCGTGGAGGCAGCCCGCGCGCTTTCGATCACGCTCACCAAGCGCGGCCAGCATCTGGGCCGCGACATTCCGATGTGCGGCGTGCCTGTTCATGCCGCCGACGATTACCTACAAAAGCTGATCGCGCTCGGTTTTCGCGTTGCCGTCTGCGAGCAGACGGAAGACCCGGCGGAGGCCAAGAAACGCGGCGGGAAATCCGTGGTCAGGCGCGATGTCACCCGTCTTGTGACGGCGGGAACGCTGACGGAAGAAAAACTGTTGGCGCCCGGCGAAAGCAATTTCCTGATGGCGCTGTCGCGGGTCAAGGGTGAGGGCGAGACGGCCTACGGGCTGGCCTGGATCGATATTTCCACCGGTGTCTTCCGGCTGTGCGCGACATCGGAAAACCGGCTTGCCGCCGATATCATGCGGGTCGAGCCGCGCGAACTGATCGTCTCCGATGCGCTTTTTGCCGATGAAAAACTGCGGCCGGTGTTTGATCTTCTCGGCCGTGCAGTCGCCCCGCAGCCGTCGGTTCTGTTTGACAGCGCCACGGCGAAAGACCGCCTGTCGCGGTTCTTCGAAGTGGCAACGCTGGATGGCTTCGGGCGTTTCTCGCGGCCCGAGCTTTCGGCTGCTGCCGCCGCCGTTGCCTATGTCGAGAAAACCCAGATCAACGAACGCCCCGCACTTGGCATTCCCGAACAGGACGGCGGATCGGGCTCGATGTTCATCGATCCGGCGACCCGCACCAATCTGGAACTGATTCGCACCATGAATGGCGGTCGCGACGGTTCGCTGCTGAAGGCCGTCGACAGGACGGTGACCAGCGGCGGCGCACGGCTGTTGTGCGAGCGGCTGATGTCGCCGCTGACCGACCCCGAACAGGTGCACCGGCGTCTTGATTCGGTGGCGTTTTTCCTCGGCGAGGTCAGCCTTTCCGCCGCTCTTCGCGATCATCTGAAGCAATTGCCGGATATGCCGCGCGCGCTGTCGCGTCTGGCGCTCGACCGGGGCGGTCCGCGTGACCTCGGCTCGATCCTGAAGGGGCTTGAGGTGGCGCGTGCGATCGCGGATATCCTGAAGCCTGCATCGCTGCCGGAGGAACTGGCCGCGTCACTTGAGGCCCTTGCCGCACTGCCGGAAGACCTGGAAGCGCAGCTTGCTGCCACGCTTGCCGACGAACTGCCGCTGTTGAAGCGCGATGGCGGTTTCGTGCGCGAAGGGGCCGACGAACGTCTTGATGATGCGCGCGGCCTGCGCGACGCCTCACGGCGGGTGATCGCCGGCCTTCAGGCGCAATATGCCGAGGAGACCGGCGTCAAGGCGCTGAAGATCAAGCATAACAACATGCTTGGCTATTTCATCGAGGTGACCAGCGGAAATTCGAAGGCTCTGACGGAGGGCGACGAGGCCAAGGCGAAATTTATCCACCGCCAGACCATGGCGAATGCGATGCGGTTTACCACGGCCGAACTTGCCGATCTGGAAAGCCGGATCGCCAATGCCGCCGGCGAGGCGCTCACAATCGAACTTGCGACCTTCGAGACGCTGAGGCAGGCCGTCGTCGCCAGCGCGGAACAGCTGAAGGACGGTGCGCTGGCGCTGTCCGTGCTCGATGTTTCCGCCGGATTTGCCCTGCTTGCCGAGGCCGAGGCCTATTGCCGGCCGGCCGTTGATGGCACCACGGCCTTCGAGATCGAGGGCGGACGCCATCCGGTGGTCGAGCAGGCGCTGGCGCGGCAGTCAGCGGGGCCGTTTGTGGCCAATGACTGCACGCTGTCGCCCGAAAGCGGCGACAAGGGCCGGCTCTGGCTTCTGACCGGGCCGAATATGGGCGGTAAATCGACCTTCCTGCGTCAGAACGCGCTGATCGCGATCCTCGCCCAGACTGGCGCCTATGTGCCGGCGACCAAGGCTCATATCGGCATTGTCGACCGGCTGTTTTCGCGCGTCGGCGCTTCGGACGACCTGGCGCGCGGCCGCTCGACCTTCATGGTCGAGATGGTGGAAACCGCCGCGATCCTCAATCAGGCGGGGCCGCGCTCGCTGGTGATCCTCGATGAAATCGGCCGGGGCACGGCAACCTTCGACGGCCTGTCGATTGCCTGGGCGGCGGTTGAGCACCTGCACGATGTCAATTGCTGCCGTGGGCTGTTCGCCACCCATTTTCACGAGCTGACCGCGCTTTCGGAGAAGCTGCCGCGTCTCGTCAACGCCACCATGCGGGTCAAGGAATGGAAGGGCGAGGTCGTGTTCCTGCATGAGGTGGGGCCGGGGGCCGCCGACCGGTCCTACGGCATTCAGGTCGCCCGCCTTGCCGGCCTTCCGTCTGCCGTTGTCAAACGGGCAAAAAACGTTCTGGCCCGGCTGGAAGATGCCGACCGCAAGAACCCGGCATCAAGCCTGATCGATGATCTGCCGCTGTTTCAGGCGTCGATGCGTGCGCCGGAGCCCGAGCCGCATGCCTCTCAGGTTGAGACCATGCTGAATGATCTGAAGCCTGACGACATGACCCCGCGCGAGGCGCTGGACGCGCTTTATGCCCTGAAGCGGAAAATGCAGGATGATATTTCCATTGAGGACTGATTTGCTTTAAGACACCACCGGCGGCGAAAGAACCGCAGGGAAAAGGCAGGTCGATGCAGAAATCCGCAAGCGCGCAGACAGTCAAGAGCAATGCCCGCAAGGCGCAAACCGATCCTTACGCGATGACCGATGTGCTTGAGCCCTCCAAGCTCAAGACGGCATTGCGCGCGATCGCCAAGAAGCATGCCGGCAGTCCCGATGCGCTGCGCCGGGACGTGCTGGCGCACCTGAAACAGGTGAACGCCCAGGGGCGCGAGCGCGCTTATGAAATTCTGAAGGAAAACGGTGGCGGCCTGGAATGCGCCCGCCGGATTTCCTGGTTGCAGGACCAGATCCTGATTGCACTGGATACGCTGGTCACCCAGTCGATCTATCCCGAAACCAGAAATGAATTCACCATCACCGCTGTCGGCGGTTACGGGCGCGGCACGCTGGCGCCCGGCTCGGATATCGATCTTCTGTTCCTGATCAACGGCGCCGACCGCGAGGAGACGCTGAAATCGATCGAATATGTGCTCTATATGCTGTGGGATATGGGGCTGAAGGTTGGCCATGCCACCCGCAGCGTGGCCGAATGCATCAAGCTCTCCAAGTCCGACATGACGATCCGCACATCGATTCTGGAAATGCGCTACATTGCCGGCCGGAAAGAGCTTTCCGATACGCTTGCGCATCGCTTCGATGACGAGATCGTGGCCAGCAGCGCGCCGGAATTCATTGCCGCCAAACTGGCCGAGCGCGACCAGCGGCATCAGAAATCCTTCGATACGCGCTATCTTGTCGTGCCCAATGTCAAGGAAGGCAAGGGCGGTCTTCGCGACCTCAATACGCTGTTCTGGATCGCCAAATATTTCTACCGCGTGCGTGATACCGCCCAGCTTGTCGATCTGGGGGTGCTGTCGCGTCAGGAACTGAAGCTGTTTCTGCGCGCGGAAGACTTTCTCTGGGCGGTGCGCTGCCACCTGCATTTCATCACCGGCAAGGCGGAGGAGCGGCTGTCCTTCGACATTCAGCGCGAGATCGCCGAGGCCCTTGGCTATCAGGACCGTCCCGGCCTTTCGGCTGTTGAGCGGTTCATGAAGCACTATTTTCTGGTGGCCAAGGATGTCGGCGATCTGACGCGGATTTTCTGCTCCGATCTGGAGGAGCAGCAGGCCAAGGCCGCCCCCACGCTCGGCCAGGCCGTGTTGTCGAAATTCACAAAGCGCCAGCGCAAGATCCCGGGCTCCCTCGAATTCGTCTCCGACAGCGGCCGCATTGCCCTTGCCGAGCCTGATGTGTTCAAGAAGGACCCGGTGGCGATCATCCGCTTCTTCTATGTCGCCGTCATCAATGATCTCGAGTTCCATCCCGACGCGCTGAAGGTGGTGACGCGCTCGCTGTCGCTGATCAATGCGGAGCTGCGCGAAAACGACGAGGCCAACCGGCTGTTCCTGTCGATCCTGACGGCACGCAACAACCCGGCGCTTTATCTGCGCCGCATGAACGAGGCCGGCGTGCTCGGCCGCTTCCTGCCCGAATTCGGCCGCATCGTCTCGATGATGCAGTTCAACATGTATCACCACTTCACCGTGGACGAGCACCTGATCCGTGCCGTGGACGTGCTTTCCGAACTCGACAATGCCGGCGGCGAAAGCGAGATGCACCCGCTGGCGGCGCGACTGATTTCTTCGGTCGAAGAGCGTACGGTGCTTTATGTCGCCGTGCTGCTGCACGATATCGCCAAGGGCCGCAAGGAGGACCACTCGATTGCAGGTGCCCGGCTTGCGCGCAAGATCTGCCCGAGGCTCGGCCTGACCGTCAAGCAGACCGAGCTTGTCTCCTGGCTGATCGAATATCATCTGCTGATGTCGATGACCTCGCAGACCCGTGACCTCAACGACCGCAAGACGGTGGTCGATTTTGCCGACAAGGTGCAGTCGCTCGACCGGCTCAACATGCTGCTGATCCTGACGGTCTGCGATATCCGCGCTGTCGGGCCCGATGTCTGGAACGGCTGGAAGGGCCAGCTTCTGCGCACGCTGTATTACGAAACCGAAATCCTGCTTTCCGGCGGGTTTTCGGCCGTCTCGCGCAAGGCCCGCACCCAGCACGCAATCGAACAGCTGGATGATGCGCTGGTCGGCATGGGCGACAATGAGCGGCACAAATACGCCAATCTGCACTACCAGAACTACATGCTTTCGGTGCCGCTTGAAGATCAGGTGCGTCACGCCCGCTTCATCCGCGAGGCGGACAAGGACCGCAAGCTGTTTGCGACCATGGTGCGCACCAACACGTTCCACGATATCACCGAGATCACGCTTCTGGCGCCCGACCATCCGCGCCTGCTGTCGATTATCGCCGGCGCCTGTGCGGCGACCGGCGCCAATATTGCCGATGCGCAGATCTTCACCACCACGGATGGCCGCGCGCTCGACACCATCCTGCTCAACCGCGCCTTCGACGATGACGCCGACGAATTACGCCGCGCCAACACCATCGGCAAGCTGATCGAGGATGTGCTCACGGGGCGCAAACATCTCAACGACCTGATTGCCGCGCGCAGCCGCGAACGCCGGACGGTGCGGCCGTTTTCGGTGCCCACCCACGTTTCGGTCTCCAACAAGCTTTCGAACATCTTCACGGTGATCGAGATCGAGTGCCTGGACCGGACCGGGCTTCTGGCCGACGTCACCCAGACGCTTTCCGAATTGTCGCTGGATATCCAGACGGCGCGGATTACCACGTTCGGCGAAAAGGTGATCGACAGTTTTTATATTACCGACCTTGTCGGCGCCAAGATTACCAATGAAAACCGTCGGGCGGCAATCGTTGAAAGGATGAAGGCGGTGCTGGACGACAAGGGTGATGCTTATCGCAAGGGCATGCCGCAGGGCATGCTGCTGCCGGCCGAGGCCGGCTCCGAGAGCGACAGGGGCGGAAACAAGGCATGAGCCTCGTCGGCAAGTTCGCCACCGTCGGCGGCGCGACATTCGCAAGCAGGCTACTGGGCTTTGCCCGCGAGACGATGATGGCGGCAGCCCTTGGCAATGGCGCCATGGCCGACGTTTTTTACGCCGCCTTCCGCTTTCCAAACCTGTTTCGCCGGCTGTTTGCCGAAGGGGCTTTCAATGCCGCCTTCGTGCCGCTGTTTTCCAGGGAGATCGAGGAAAACGGCGTTGACGGCGCCAAGCGCTTTTCCGAACAGGTGTTCGGCGTTCTGTTTTCCTTTCTGTTCGTCATCACCGTGGTGATGGAACTGGCGATGCCGCTTCTCGTGCGCTTCATCATTGCGCCGGGCTTTGCCGATGACGTGGAAAAATTCGAGATGACCGTGCGGCTCGCCTCGGTCATGTTTCCCTATCTGATCTGCATGTCGCTGATGGCGATGATGAGCGGGATGCTGAATTCGCTGCACCGCTATTTTGCCGCCGCCATCGCACCGGTGTTTCTCAATTTCGTGCTGATCGGCGTGCTGGCCTATGGCATTTCGGTGAATGCCGATCCCGAGCATATGGCGCGCAATCTGTCATGGGGCGTTCTTGCCGCAGGTATCATCCAGCTCGGCGTTGTCTATTTCGATGTCCGCCGCGCCGGCATGCGGCTGACCTTCCGCCTGCCGAAGATCACCCCGAAGATCCGGCGTCTGGTGGCGCTGGCTGTGCCGGCTGCCGTCACCGGCGGTGTCATCCAGATCAACCAGATCATCGGTCAGGCGGTGGCTTCCGGCAAGGATGGCGCGATCTCCGCGCTGCAATATGCCGACCGGCTTTACCAGTTGCCGCTCGGCGTCGTTGGCGTTGCCGGCGGCGTGGTGCTGTTGCCGGAACTCTCGCGGGCGCTGAAGGCTGGCAATGCGCCCGAAGCCTCGCATATCCAGAACCGCACCATCGAATTCGTGCTGTTTCTGACGGTGCCGGCGGCCTTCGGGCTGATGGTGATCTCGCCGGAAATTACCCGCGTGCTTTATGAACGCGGCGCCTTCGGGCCGGAGACGACGGCGCTGGTGGCCGCGATCATGACGGTCTACGCCTTCGGCCTTCCGGCCTTTGCGCTGACCAAGGCGCTGCAACCGGCGTTCTATGCGCGCGAGAATACCAAGCTGCCGATGCGCTTCACGCTGGTGGCCGTGGTGATCAACTCGGCGCTGGCGATATCGCTGTTTCCGGTCCTTGCCGAACGGGGCATCGCACTGGCCGAAGTGGTCTCGGGCTGGACCAATGTGGTGCTGCTGGCGGCAACCCTGATCATCACCGGGCAATTGCGCTTCGACAAGCTGCTGATGCGCCGTGGACCGCTGATCATCGCAAGCGCTGTCGTCATGGCGGTGGCTTTGCGGCTGGCGGCGGGGCAGATGTCCGGCTGGTTTGCGCCGGAAGCAGCCTTCCTGCAGCAGCTCGGCGGCCTCCTGATCCTGCTGGGGCTTGCGGCGGTTGTCTATTTCGGCCTCGTTCTGGCAACCGGCGGTGTCAACCGGGCCCTGCTCGGTCGCCTGGTGAAGCGGCGCGGCAAGGGCTAGGCCGGCTTCGCCGTTTGACCTGCCGCTGCCGGCGGTGCATAAGCGCTGTCGATATTTAACAGACCGGGCCTTCCACCCGTCCGAAAGAGACCATGACATGAGTGAATTCAAGCCGCAAATCTTCTCCGGCGTACAGCCGACCGGTAATCTCCATCTCGGCAATTATCTCGGCGCATTGCGCAAGTTCGTTGCGCTGCAGGACCAGATGGACTGCATCTACTGCGTTGTCGACATGCATTCGATCACCGCGCAGCTCGTCCATGACGACCTGAAAGGCCAGACGCGCGCGATCACGGCGGCTTATCTTGCCGCCGGTATCGATCCGGAAAAGCATATCGTCTTCAACCAGTCCGCCGTGCCGCAGCATGCCGAACTGGCCTGGATTTTCAATTGTGTGGCCCGGATCGGCTGGATGAACCGGATGACCCAGTTCAAGGACAAGGCCGGCAAGGACCGCGAAAACGCTTCGCTCGGCCTGCTGGCCTATCCGAGCCTGATGGCGGCCGACATTCTGGTCTATCGTGCCACCCATGTGCCGGTTGGCGATGACCAGAAGCAGCATCTTGAACTGACCCGCGATATCGCGATGAAGTTCAATCTCGATTTTGCAAAGAAGATCAAGGAGATCGGCAAGGGTGTTGACATCACCGTGGGCGATCAGCCGGTGCATGCCTATTTCCCGATGGTCGAGCCGCTGATCGAGGGACCGGCGCCGCGTGTCATGAGCCTCAAGGATGGCTCGAAGAAGATGTCGAAATCCGATCCATCGGATCTGTCACGCATCAACCTCACTGATGACGCCGAAACCGTCGCCCGCAAGATCCGCAAGGCCAAGACCGACCCGGACGCGCTGCCGAGCGAAGTCGATGGTCTGAAGGGCCGTCCCGAGGCCGACAATCTCGTCGGTATCTTTGCTGCCCTTTCCGACCGGACAAAGGCCGATGTCCTTGCCGAATACGGCGGTCAGCAGTTCTCGCAGTTCAAGCCGGCGCTGGCCGAACTGGCCGTTTCCGTGCTCTCGCCGGTCAATGCCGAGATGCGCCGTCTGATCGCTGATCCGGCCCATATCGATGCCGTCCTGAAGGACGGATCGGAACGGGCAGGGGCCATCGCCGAAAAGACGATGAAGGATGTTCACGAGATCGTCGGTCTTCTCTGACGCTTGTTTTTGCGTCATCTGTGTTATGATGCCGTGTTCGGACTGCTTGCAGGGGCGTTCGCCGCAACGGTGTATCGTGCCCGGTCCGGCGTTTGGGCGCCGGGCTTTTTGAGCGGTACCGTGCCGGATAATTGGAGTTTCGAAAACATGGTTTCCAAACGACTTTCCGGCGAAGCCGGACATCGCCGAAAATTCATGGCCATTGTCGACGATACGCCGGAATGCAGCCGCGCGGTGCGTTATGCCGGGCGGCGCGCCAAGAATTCCAATGGCGGGCTGGTGCTCTGCTATGTGATCCCCGAACATGATGTCCAGCAGTGGATCGGCGTGCAGGAGTTCATGCGCGCCGAAGCCCGCGAAGAGGCCGAGGCGATTGTCAACAAGGCGGCCGAGGCGGCGCGTGAGTCCATCGGCGTAGAGCCGGAAATCGTCATCCGTGAGGGTGATCGTTCCGACGAAATCAACGCCGTGGTCGAGGACGACCGCGATATTGCCATCCTGGTTCTGGCCGCCGGTGCGGCCAAGGACGGGCCGGGGCCGCTGGTCTCGCTGCTTGCAGGCCGTGGCAAGGCCTTTACCATTCCCGTGACCGTTCTACCCGACGGGCTGGACGATGCCGATATCGACGCGTTGTGCTGACGCCCTTGCGGTTGAGCGTCAAAGCGCCGATATAAAGGGCAAAGCGCCCGATACGACAAGATTTGGAGATGAGAATGTTCATCCAGACCGAAACGACGCCGAACCCGGCGACCCTGAAATTCCTGCCCGGCAAGGTGGTGATGGAAAGCGGCAATGCGGATTTCCGCTCTGCCGATGATGCGATCGTCTCGCCGCTCGCGACCCGGCTTTTTGCCGTGCCCGGCGTGGAAGGTGTGATGTTCGGCTATGATTTCGTCGCCGTCACCAAGGGCGATGCCGAATGGCAGCATCTCAAACCCGCCATTCTCGGCGCCATCATGGAGCATTTCATGTCCGGTGCGCCGGTCATGGCCGGTAATGCGCCACAGGTGGAAGACGATGACGGCGAGGAATTCTTCGATGATGGCGACGAGACCCTCGTTGCCACGATCAAGGAACTGCTGGAGACCCGTGTGCGTCCGGCCGTCGCCCAGGACGGTGGCGATATCACCTTCCGCGGCTACCGCG
Organism: uncultured Martelella sp.; assembly: GCF_963677965.2. Taxonomy (NCBI): domain Bacteria; kingdom Pseudomonadati; phylum Pseudomonadota; class Alphaproteobacteria; order Hyphomicrobiales; family Aurantimonadaceae; genus Martelella; species uncultured Martelella sp. The sequence goes on along the minus strand of NZ_CAXXFM010000001.1, from coordinate 185,451 downwards.
AGGGAACGGTGTTTCTCAACATGCGCGGCGCCTGCTCGGGTTGCCCGTCATCGACGGCGACGCTGAAGCATGGCGTCCAGAACCTGCTGCATCACTTCGTGCCCGAAGTGGAGCATGTCGAAGCCGTCTGACAAAGGCTTTACGGCGGTTCCAAGGCGGTTCTGAAAGGTCCGGAATGCTGATACTGGCGCTCGATACGGCTCAGGCGGATTGCGCTGCATGCCTTTTCGATTCCGAAAGCGGCACGGTGCTGTCGCGCAACGTCGAGACGATCGGCAAGGGCCATGCCGAACGGCTGATGGCGGTGATCGACACGACGCTGCAGGACGCCGGACGCGCGCCTGCGGGGTTTGACCGGGTGGCGGTCAATATCGGCCCGGGCTCGTTTACGGGCATCCGGGTCGGGGTTTCTGCCGCGCGCGCATTCGCGCTGGCCACAAAGGCCGAATGCGTCGGCGTGTCCGCCCTGGCCGCGATTGCCTTTCAGGCGCAGGCCTTTGCCGGCGGCCATGCTGTGCTGGCCACGATCGATGCCCGCCGCGGCGAGGCCTATGCCCAGGTTTTTGCCGCTGACGGCAAAGCGCTGACCGCGCCAGCCGCTTATGCCTATGAGGCACTTGACGGCCTGATGCGCGATTATCAGGCCGTCGCTTTCGGCAGCGGCGCTGCGGCCGCAGGGCTTGAGACCGGTGCCGATGTGGTGCAGGCTGACATTGAATCGATCGCACGGCTTGGTGTTGAAGCCTTGCCTGGCGCGCCGGTAAGCCCGCTTTATCTGCGCGCGCCCGATGCCAAGCCTCAGAGCGGCTTTGCCGTTGCCCGTCGCTGACGACCGGATTTGCCATGCTTCCGTTTTTGAAACGACCGCCGGAAATCGACCTGTTCCCGTTGGCTGACGAGCATCTGGGTCTGGCCGCCGATATTCACCGCAGGCGGTTTAGCCATGCCTGGAGCGCCGGCGAGCTGCGCAGGCTTCTGGGGCAGAAACCGGTTTTCGGCCACATTGCCCGGCATATGAACAGGGTGATAAACCCGCCGGCGTCCGGCTTCGTTCTGGCGCGCAGTGTTGGCGAGGAATCGGAAATTCTCACCCTTTGCGTCGGTCCGGATTATGTCCGCAATGGCGTGGGCTGGCGGCTGATGGTGGCGACCATGCAGGAGGCCCGCACGCGCGGTGCGGCCTATATGCTGCTGGAGGTCGATAGCCAGAATGACGCCGCACTCGGTCTTTATCGCAAGCTCGGTTTCTTTGAAGTGGGCCGCCGCAAGGCCTATTATGCACATGATGACGGAACCCGTTCGACCGCGCTTGTCTTGCGGCGCGATCTCGGATAACCCGAAGTCGAAGACGGTATTCTGGAGGTTGCCGGTGCGCCCGGCCGGTAGGGTAAATGACGGATCTGCCGAGAACACTTGAGGAAATCTGTGCCGAACGCGGCATGCGCATGACCGAACAGCGCCGTATTGTCGCGCGCGTTCTGCAGCAGGCGCAGGACCATCCCGATGTCGAGGAACTCTATAACCGCGCCGCCGGCATTGATTCGCGGATTTCGATTTCGACCGTCTACCGCACGCTGAAGCTTTTCGAGGATGCCGGGATCATCGCGCGCCATGATTTTCGCGATGGCCGTTCGCGCTATGAGACCGTGCCGGAAGAACATCATGACCACCTGATCGACCTGAAAAGCGGTGTGGTGATCGAGTTCCAGTCCCCGGAAATCGAGGCCTTGCAGGAGCGCATCGCGCGTGAATACGGCCTCAAGCTCGTGGATCATCGGCTGGAACTCTACGGCGTTCCGATCAAGGGCCGCAGCGAGTGATTGCCGGCACTCATCCGGCGAGCCGGAGGTTGTTCGGGCGATGATCTGGCTGCGTTATGCCTATGTCGCGCTTGCGCTGTTCCTTGCCACGGTGATTCTCTCGCCCCTGCAGATCCTGGCGCTCTGGCGCGGGTGGAGGCTTGCGCGCAAAATGCCGCGTTACTGGCATATGGTTGCCTGTTTCGTGCTGGGTATCCGCATTCACGTCCATGGCGAGATCGAGACGCAGCGGCCGCTGATGCTGTCGGCAAACCACACCAGCTGGCTCGATATCATCGTGCTCGGGCGGGTTGCCGATGTCGCCTTCATCGCCAAGTCGGAAGTGCGCTCATGGCCGATCTTCGGCCTTTTTGCACGGCTGCAGAATTCGGTGTTCATCGAACGGGCCGACAAGCGCGGAACCGGCCGTCAGATCAACTCGATTGCCGAAAGGCTGGCTGCCGGCGAAATCATCATCCTGTTTCCCGAAGGCACGACATCCGACGGTAATCGTCTGCTGCCGCTGAAATATTCGCTGTTCGGCGCGGCTTCGAGCGCGGTACCGTTCTCGCCCGGCGGCACGGTCCACGTCCAGCCGGTCGCCGTGGCCTATACCGGTATTCAGGGCATGCCGATGGGTCGTTTCAAGCGTTCTGTCGTATCCTGGCCGGGCGATGTCGAAATGCTGCCGTCGCTTGCCGGGGTCATCAGGGCGCGGGCGCTCGATGTCGATGTCTGTTTCGGCGAGAGCGTGACCTTCGAGGCGGGAACAAAGCGCAAGCAGGCCGCGGCTAAGGTTGAAGAGCGCATGCGCACGCTTCTTGCCGAACGGCTGAGCGGGCGCTGAAGGCATATCGAGGCCTTGCCTGCTCACGCATTTTTTCATTTTCTCCAAGGCGAAACCACGTTAAAAGGCCCGCCATGACACAGGAAACGACGACATTGACCCGGCAGGACGCGCCTGCAACCAATCAGCGCAAGGTGTTCATCAAGACCTATGGCTGTCAGATGAATGTCTATGACAGCGAGCGCATGGGCGAGGCGCTGGCCGCCGACGGCTATCAGCCGACCGAGGTGATCGAGGATGCCGATCTGATCCTGCTCAACACCTGTCACATCCGTGAAAAGGCGGCTGAAAAGGTCTATTCCGCGCTCGGGCGCTATCGCGAACTGAAGATTTCGCGTGAGCGGGAAGGGCGGGAAACCCTGATCGGCGTTGCCGGCTGTGTCGCCCAGGCAGAGGGCGAGGAAATCCTGCGCCGTGCGCCGGATGTCAATGTGGTTATCGGCCCCCAGACCTATCACCGGCTTCCCGATGCGTTGCGCCGCGCCAAGTCCGGCGAGCGCGTGGTCGATACCGAATACGCGGTCGAGGACAAGTTCGACTACCTGCCGAAGAAGGAACGCGGTTCCCGCCCGAAGAATGTTTCGGCATTTCTGACGGTGCAGGAAGGTTGCGACAAGTTCTGCACCTTCTGCGTGGTGCCCTATACGCGCGGCGCGGAAATTTCCCGCTCGCGCAAGCAGATCGTCGATGAGGCAAGGCGGCTTGCCGAAAACGGCGTGCGCGAAATCACGCTGCTCGGCCAGAACGTCAACGCCTGGCATGGCGAGGGGCCGGATGGCGCGGAATGGGGGCTTGGCGCGCTTCTGTTCGACCTTGCCGCCGTCGATGGTATCGACCGGTTGCGCTACACCACCAGCCATCCGCGCGACATGGACGAGACGCTGATGGCCGCCCACCGGGAGCTGCCGGAGCTGATGCCCTATCTGCATCTGCCGGTTCAGGCCGGTTCCGACCGTATCCTGAAAATGATGAACCGTCGTCATACGGCCGAGGAATATCTTGCGCTGATCGAGCGCATTCGCGCGGCCCGTCCGGATATCGCCCTGTCGGGCGATTTCATTGTCGGTTTTCCCGGCGAGACGGAAGAGGATTTTCAGGCGACGCTCGATCTCGTTGAAAAGGTGCGTTACGCGCAGGCGTTTTCGTTCAAATATTCGCCCCGTCCGGGCACGCCCGGCGCCAAGCTTGGCGGTCAGGTGCCGGAAGCCGAAAAATCCGAACGGCTGCAGAGGCTGCAGGCGCTGCTGTCCCGCCAGCAGCTTGAATTCGCGCAGTCGCGGATCGGCATGGAAATGGATATTCTGCTCGAAAAACCCGGCCGCAATCCCGGACAGCTGGTCGGCCGTTCGCCGTGGCTGCAATCGGTGGTGATCGATGCCGGTGATGCTGCCGTCGGCGATATGGTGCGTGTCAAAGTGACGGATGCCAGCGCCAACAGTCTGGCGGCGGTCCGCCTCGGTTGATCTGTGACAGGGCGGTGAAATCTTGGGCCGTGTCTGAAATGTGCTTCACAAAGTGCAGATTCGCGTTTAGCCTTTCTCCATGAAGAGAGATTGGCGAATAAAGACTCACATTTCTGCCGCTTTACCTCTGTCGTTGACCGAACGATTTCCTATGTATCGCAACAAGGACGCTGCGCATGTCAGGCTCGTGCTGGCAGGCGGCGTTATTTGCTTTTGACAAGGAGCCGGACCGCTTGAACGCTACTGAAATGGTTGCAAAGCATGAAATCCAGTCAGGGCCTGCCGACGAGGCCAGCCATTTTGTCCTGACCTTCGAGAACAACCGCCATGCCAGCGAATTGTTCGGCCAGTTCGACGAACATCTGAAATTGCTGGAAAAACAGCTTTCCGTGACGGCTGTGCCGCGCGGAAATGCGGTGGCGCTTTCCGGCTCGACGCTTGCCACGCATCAGGCAAGGCGGGCGCTTGATTATCTTTATGAGCAGCTGCAGAAAGGCGTTCAATTGGAAAAATCCGATGTCGAGGGGGCGATCCGCATGGCACAGGCTGCCGACGATCAGCTGACCCTGCCGACGCTGGAGCGCAAGGCCCGGCTTTCCATGTCGCAGATTTCGACGCGCAAGAAGTCGATTGCCGCGCGTACACCGGCGCAGGATGCCTATATCCGCGCGATGGAGCGCAATGAGCTGGTCTTCGGCGTCGGTCCGGCGGGAACCGGCAAGACCTATCTGGCCGTTGCCTATGCCGCCCAGCTTCTGGAGCGCGGGGCGATTGAAAAGATCATCCTGTCGCGCCCCGCCGTGGAAGCGGGCGAGCGGCTCGGCTTCCTGCCGGGCGATATGAAGGAGAAAGTCGATCCCTATCTGAGGCCGCTTTATGACGCGCTTTACGACATGATCCCCGGCGAACGGGTGGAGCGCGCGATGACGGCGGGTGTGATCGAGATTGCCCCGCTTGCCTTCATGCGCGGACGCACGCTGACCAATGCGGCGGTTATTCTGGACGAGGCGCAGAACACCACATCGATGCAGATGAAGATGTTCCTGACCCGTCTTGGCGAGAATTCGCGCATGGTCGTGACCGGCGATCCGAGCCAGGTCGACCTGCCGCGCGGCGTCAAGTCCGGCCTTGTCGAAGCACTTTCCGTGCTTGACGGCGTGGAAGGGGTTTCGACCAACAGATTCACCGACAAGGATGTTGTCCGCCATCCGCTCGTTGCCCGCATCGTTGCGGCCTATGAGGGGCGTCTGGTGCCATCCACCGGCGGCGATGACGACTGACGATGCGTGAATTCGACTATCAGGTCAGCCGGGAAGCCGATGGCTGGCCCAGCGAGGAAGCGCTTGAGGCTTTTGTTGCACGTGTGATAAGTGCAGCAGGCGATTATCTGGCAGAGGTTGAAGGGCAGCCCTTTCCTCAGCCCGCGCCGGAACTGTCGCTGGTGTTTGCCGATGATGCGACCATTCGCGACATCAATGCTGAATGGCGGGACAGGGACAGCGCCACAAATGTGCTCTCCTTTCCGGCCTTTCCGGTCGCTCCCGGCGAGATGCCGGGGCCGATGCTCGGCGATATCGTGATTGCCTTTGAAACGGTTGCGCGCGAGGCCGAGGCGCTCGAAAAGAGCTTTGACGATCATCTGACCCATCTTCTGGTGCATGGATTCCTGCATCTTTTGGGTTATGATCATATCGAAAACGACGAAGCGGAGGTTATGGAGGGGCTGGAGACTCGCATTCTTGCCACACTTGACCTATCTGATCCTTATCAGGGCAGTGACCCTCTCTAACGCCTAAGGAACGATGAACCAGCAACAGACAGTGCCGCTAGCAGACAGCGGTCAGGATGCCGAAGACGGCTCCACACTCGACGAGCCCAACAGTCCGGTCTCGGACAAAAATCCTCAAAAACATGTCGGCTCGCCGCTGCGGGGCCTTTTGCTGCGCTTCAAGCGCAACGGAAACGGCTCTTCGCGCCTGCGCGAGGATCTGGAAGATGCGCTTTCGACCGAGAGCGCAGGCGACAATGATTTCTCGCCCGAAGAACGGGCGATGCTCAACAATATTCTCCGTTTCCGCGAGGTGCGGGTCGAGGACACGATGGTGCCCCGCGCCGATATCGACGCGGTCGAGCAGGGAACCACGATCGGCGATCTGTTGCTGATTTTCGAAAACTGCGGCCATTCGCGCATGCCGGTCTTCTGCGAAACGCTGGATGACCCGCGCGGCATGGTGCATATCCGTGACCTGCTTGCCTATCTGTCCAAGCAGGCACGCGGCCGCCGGCGTGCGCGGCCGGCAAATGCGCGGGATGCGGCCAAATCGGCTTCGGCCAGAAACGCGGAGGTCAAACCGACCGAGCGCCACGCGAAACCGCAGCAGAACCCGCTCGATCTCGGCAAGGTCAATCTCGACAAGACGGTCGCCGAAGCCGGCATCATCCGGCCGGTGCTGTTCGTGCCGCCGTCGATGCTGGCGTCTGATCTGTTGCAGCGCATGCAGGCCGGTCGCACCCAGATGGCGCTCGTGATCGACGAATATGGCGGCACGGACGGCCTCGTTTCCCACGAGGATATCGTGGAGATGGTGATCGGCGAGATCGACGACGAGCATGACAGCGAGGAGGCGATGTTTACGCGCGTCTCCGAGGATGTGTTCCTGGCCGATGCCCGCGTCGAGCTTGAGGACATCGCGGAAGCCATCGGCCCGGATTTCGAGATCGGCGAACATGGTGACGATGTGGATACGCTTGGCGGCCTGATCTTCTCCGCCATCGGCCGGATACCGGCGCGCGGCGAGGTGATACAGGCGTTGCCGGGGTTCGAGGTGCATATTCTCGACGCCGATCCGCGCCGTATCCGCCGTGTCAGGGTGCTGCGCAAGCGTGGTCCCGCCCGCCGCCGTTCGGCCGCAGCGGTGCGCACCGGAACACCCGGCCCGGATGAGCCGCGCGAGGCAGAACCCGTTGATGCGTTGCCCGCCGACGATACCGTGATCGACGAGCGCTCGGAGGGGTGAGCATCGGGCGGAATGTGCCATTGACGAATAGTGGAAATCCGCTGACGCGGCTTTCCGGCTATCTTCGGAAACTGAATATCTGGCAGTGCCGGCTCGTCCTTTTCGTCTGCGGGGCGGTGGCGACCTTTGCGCTGGCGCCGTTCGGCATGATGCCGGTCATGTTCGTGGCCATGCCTGTCTTGGTGTGGATGATGGACGGGGCGCTGGCCGGTGCCGCAACGTTGCGTCAACGTCTGCTTTCGGGTTTTGCCTGCGGCTGGTGGTTCGGCTTCGGTTATTTCGTCTTCGGTCTGTGGTGGCTCGGTGCCGCACTGTTGAAGGATGCCGGCCTTTATGCCTGGGCGCTTCCGCTGGCTGTTGTCGCCTTTCCGGCTGTGCTGGCCGTTTTTTACGGGCTGGCCGGGGCGCTGGCTGCGCTGTTTTGGGCAAGGGGGCCGCTGCGGCTTGTCGCTCTTGCCGTTGCGCTGGTTGCGGTTGAGTGGCTGCGCGGGCACGTGGCGAGCGGGTTTCCGTGGAACGCCATTGCCTATACCGCGATGCCGAGCCCGGTTTTCATGCAGTCGGTGCGCCTGACGGGGCTTTATGTGATGGGCGGTTTTGCCGTTTTCATCTTTGCCGCGCCGGCCCTTCTTGCCGACCGGCGGGGGCGTCTGGCCGGGCTTTCGCTTGCCGTGCTGCTTGTGATGATCGATCTCGGCTATGGCTGGTATCGCCTCGATACAGCCGAGCCAGTCGCGGAGAAAACCGTCAATTTTCGGCTTGTGCAACCGGCTGTCGGCGATGAGGCATGGCTGAGCGAAGAGGGGCGGGCAGAGATCTTTGCCAGGCTTTTGGCGCTTTCCTCTGAAGCAGGTGAGCCGGGAGCGCCGCAGCCGGATGTGATTATCTGGCCCGAAAGCACCCTGCCGTACCTGCTGGAGACGCGGCCTGATATTCGCACCGCCATCGGCGAAATGCTGAAACCCGGCCAGGCGCTTGTCCTCGGGGCGGCCCGTCTTGCCGGACGCAAGCCTGACGGCTGGCCCGAATTCTACAATGCGATCTATGTTCTCGATGACAACGGCCAGACGGTTTCCATCGCCGGCAAGACGCATCTGGTCCCCTTCGGCGAGTATCTGCCATTTTCCGACTTCTTCAGGTCAATCGGCCTTGAGGCGCTTACAAGGCTACCCGGCAGCTATGTGCCCGCCGAAAACCGCCAGATGCTGGTTTTGCCCGACGGGCTGAGCCTGTTTCCACTGGTCTGTTACGAGGCCAGTTTTCCGCGTCTGACAACCGGCCAGACCGCTCAGACATCGGCCCTGCTCAACCTTACCTATGACGCATGGTTCGGTCGTACACCGGGGCCATATCAACACTTTGCCCAGGCGCGGATCAGGGCGGTGGAAACAGGGAAAAAATTGATTCGGGTCGGGGAAAACGGTGTTACCGCTGTCATTGATTCGCGCGGAAAAATTATCCGGCGGCTTCCTTTCGACGAACCCGGGGTAATGGACGTACCGGTTGCGTTACCTTGGATTGTACCCCCGGAGATAGACGACAAAAAACAATCCTAAAGTGTATAAGCTCTATTTCATTAGGTGGTGTTTATTCATCCCATGGTTTTATATTTTACGCGTAATTGACCACAATACCCCAAAATTGCATAGTGAAAGCGCTTGGCTTTCAACTAGGGCTTTTTATCGCCCAACTCTGATGGTTGCAGATGCTCTGTCCGAGTCAGGCTCGGAAGTCAGTTGTAAAGCTGCTAAAAGTAGGATGAGAAATGACAGAAAACAAAAAAAAGCCGAACCCCATCGACATTCATGTCGGGAGTCGGATCAGGTTGCGCCGTACCATGTTGGGCATGAGCCAGGAAAAGCTTGGTGAAAGCCTCGGAATTACATTCCAGCAAATCCAGAAATACGAAAAGGGCACCAATCGCGTCGGTGCCAGCCGTCTTCAGAACATTTCGACGATCCTGAATGTTCCGGTGTCCTTCTTCTTCGAAGATGTGCCCGGTGATCAGGGGGCGAATGCATCGGGGATGGCCGAAGCGTCGAGTTCCAGCTATGTGGTCGACTTCCTGTCGTCCTCGGAGGGGCTGCAGCTCAACCGCGCATTTGTGAAGATTGGAGACGCGAAAGTACGTCGCAAGCTGGTGGACCTGGTCAAGTCACTGGCGGCCGAAGCGGACTGAGGCTTCGAAGCGTCTGAAACAAAAACAGCTCGGAAGGCTGCCGCGGCTGCCTTTCGGGTGTTGTTTTGTGCGCAATTCCGGGAATTTTTTAGCGATATAAAGATATATTTATATTGTTGTGCGCTTGTCATTTTGCGGTTAAGCGTCTAACAAATTCGGGCTAATTTCTATGTGGGGAATCCCGATGCGCACCAATTATTTCTTCACCAGCGAATCCGTTTCCGAAGGACACCCTGACAAGGTCTGCGACCGGATTTCCGATGAAATCGTGGATCTGATTTACCGCGAAGCGGTCAAGACCGGTGTCGACCCGTGGTCTGTACGGGTGGCCTGCGAGACGCTTGCCACAACCAACCGGGTCGTGATTGCCGGTGAGGTGCGGTTGCCGCCGAGCCTGATGAAACTGGACAAGCACGGCAACGAGATCGTCAATCCCTCGCGTTTCAAGTCCGCCGCGCGCCGCGCGATCCGCAATATCGGCTATGAGCAGGATGGTTTTCACTGGAAGACCGTGCGCATTGACGTTCTTCTGCATGCGCAGTCGGCGCATATCGCCCAGGGCGTGGACAGTTCCGCCGACAAGCAGGGCGACGAAGGCGCGGGCGACCAGGGCATCATGTTCGGTTTTGCCTGCCGCGAAACGCCGGAACTGATGCCGGCGCCGATCTATTACGCCCATCGCATCCTCCAGAGGCTTTCGGAAGCCCGCAAGGCGGGCGAGGGCGATGTTGCGCTTCTCGGCCCGGATGCCAAGAGCCAGGTGACGGTGCGCTACCACAACGGCAAGGCAGCCGAGGTGACATCGCTTGTACTGTCGACACAGCATGTCGATGAAAGCTGGGATTCCCACAAGGTCCGCAGCGTCGTCGAACCCTATATCCGCGAAGCGCTTGGCGAACTGCCGATCGCCGACGAGTGTGTCTGGTACATCAACCCCACCGGCAAGTTCGTCATCGGCGGCCCGGACGGCGATGCCGGTCTGACCGGCCGCAAGATCATCGTCGATACCTATGGCGGTGCGGCCCCTCATGGCGGCGGCGCGTTCTCCGGCAAGGACACGACCAAGGTGGATCGGTCCGCTGCCTATGCGGCGCGCTACCTTGCCAAGAACGTCGTGGCCGCCAATCTTGCCGAGAAATGCACGATCCAGCTGGCCTATGCCATCGGTGTCTCTCAGCCATTGTCGATCTATGTCGATCTGCATGGCACCGGAAAGGTGAAGGAGGAGGATGTCGAAAGGGCGATCCGCGCGACCATGGATCTGTCGCCGTCGGGCATTCGCCGCCACCTCAACCTCAACAAGCCGATCTACGCCAAGACCTCGGCCTATGGCCATTTCGGGCGCAAGGCAGGGCGTGACGGTTCGTTCTCCTGGGAGCGGCTCGATCTGGTGCGGCCGCTGAAACAGGCGTTGAAGAACTGATCTGCTGCCGTGAGCGATAACAGCCAACATCAGGCCGGCAAGGCTTTTTTCGGACGTCGCAAGGGAAAACCCCTGCGCGACAGGCAGGCCCGTAATCTCGCGGAAGTGCTGCCGGCACTGGCGCTCGACCCGCACGGGAGCGCGCTGCAGGACCCGCGAGCGCTCTTTGCCGCAGAGGTCGGCACGGTGCGTCTCGAGATCGGTTTCGGCGGTGGCGAACACCTTCTGCACCGGGTTCGCGAGAACCCGGAGATCGGGTTCATCGGCATCGAGCCCTTCGTGAATTCGATGGCAAAGCTGCTGGGGCAGGTGGAGGGAAGCGAGCCGCCGAACCTCAGGCTTTACGACGACGACGCCGTTACCGTTCTCGACTGGCTGCCGGATGCCTCACTCGATCATATCGATCTGCTTTATCCCGATCCGTGGCCCAAGCGCCGCCACTGGAAGCGCCGTTTCGTGTCCAGCGTCAATCTCGACCGGTTTTATCGTGTGCTGAAGCCCGGCGGACGGTTCTGCTTTGCCTCCGACATTGATTCCTACATCAACTGGACGCTGCTGCATTGCCGTGATCATGGCGGCTTTGACTGGCAGGCGCGGTCATCGGAAGACTGGCTCAGGCCTTATGAAAACTGGCCTGGAACGCGCTATGAGGCCAAGGCGCGCAGGGAAGGGCGTTCGAGCGCCTATCTGACATTCGTGAAAGTCTGATCCGGCGTTTTGTCGCCTGCGTCAGTGCAGTGTCACGGTCTTCAGGTCTTCTTCCATGGCCTTGAAGAAAATGCTGGTGCGGTTTTCGGTCAACAGCAGCAGCGTCCCGTCTGCCCGAAACAGCGCCCAGAGCTTTTCTGCCGATTCCAGCCTTTCCGCATCGGGAAACTGGCGAAGCGCTTCTTCCCGGTCAAATGCGCGGAAATAGCCAAGGTGGCCGGCGCCGAAGGCGGCGAGCTGATCGGTTTCGAAAGCGGTTGCCGCGGACGGAAATTTCATGGGAACGGGCGCCTTTGTCTTTTCGCTGTGATGTCGGCACAGGCGCTGGAAATATTGTCTTCCCAACGACCTGCCTGCATGTTTCAAAGGCTATTGTGAAACCGAAATCTTAATTTTTCGTACCTCTTGCGGCCGTCTGGCGATGTCGATTGCGAGAAGGCCGCGATCGAGTTTTGCGCCGACAACCTCCATCCCGTCCGCCAGTGCGAACTGCCGGCGGAACTGGCGCCCGGCAATGCCGCGAAACAGGTATTCGCCGTCTTCCCGTTCTTCGCGATTGCCGCTGACCACGAGAATATTGTCCTGTGCGACGGCATCGAGTTCGCTCTCATCGAAACCGGCAACCGCGAGCGTGATCCTCAGGAAAATGCCGGCCGGTTCATCGGGAAACCATTCGACATCAAAGGGCGGGTAACCGGATGCGCCCTTGAGTGCAGCGTCCTGCGCACGGTTTTCCAGCATCGTCGGATTGATACGCAGGTCGATTCTCGGCATTGGGCTGCTCCGGTCCTTGTTCTTGCGATATGGGGCATCGACACAAGCGTCGCAAGACCGCGTCGGCTTGACAAGTGCAGGACCAGTCGCCATTCACCAATTGGTATTTCACCAGGGCAGAGACGGACATCATGAGCGCACGAAAAATCATCATCGACACCGATCCGGGGCAGGACGACGCTGCGGCGATCATGCTGGCGCTGGCCAGCCCTCAGGAGCTCGATGTTCTCGGCATCACGGCTGTTGCCGGCAATGTGCCGCTGGCGCTGACCGAGCGCAATGCGCGCATCGTGTGCGAATTGTCGGGGCGGCCGGATATGAAGGTGTTTGCCGGCTGCGACCGTCCGCTGCGCCGGCCGCTGGTCACCGCCGAGCATGTGCATGGCAAGACCGGTCTTGACGGTCCCGAGCTTGACGCGCCGGCGATGCCGCTGCAGGCGATGCACGCCGTTGATTTCATCATTGAAACCCTGAAGAGCGAGCCGGAAAATACCGTCACGCTTTGCACACTCGGTCCGCTGACCAATATCGCGACGGCCTTCGAAAAGGCGCCGGAAATCGTCGGTCGAGTGCAGGAAATCGTGATGATGGGCGGCGGTTATTTCGAGGGCGGCAATATTTCGCCGTCGGCCGAGTTCAACATCTATGTCGATCCGGAGGCCGCCAAAGCCGTATTCGCCTCCGGTATTCCGATCGTGATGATGCCGCTTGATGTGACCCATCAATTGCTCTGCCTGAAGGAACGTGTCGACAGGATTGATGCGATCGGCCGGCCGGCGGCGCAGGCCATGGCCGCAATGCTGCGCTTTTACGAGCGCTTCGACCTGGAGAAATACGGCTCGGACGGCGGGCCGCTGCATGACCCGTCGGTAACGGCCTATCTGCTGAAGCCGGAGCTGTTTTCCGGGCGTCACTGCAATGTCGAGATCGAGACCGTTTCGGAGCTCACGCTCGGCGAAACCGTCGTCGACTGGTGGCATGTAACCGATCGCAAGCCGAATGCGCTGGTGATCGGCAAGGCCGATGCGACCGGCTTTTTCGCGTTGCTGACGGAGCGGCTCGCTCGTCTCTGACCGGACGGGTGCCCGCTGTTACAGCCGTTTGGCGACGTCGTCAGCGGTCGGGATCGAGGGCTGGGCGCCGGGTTTGAGGCAGGCCAGGGCGCCGGCGACCGAAGCGCGGTGGGCCGCAGCCTCGAACGAAAGCCCCTGTTCCAGGCCGCTGGCAAGATAGCCGCAAAATGTATCGCCCGCGCCGACTGTGTCGACGGGGTCGATTTTCAGCGCATCGATCTTGAAGAAAGCGCCTTCATGCATGGCGATGACGCCGTCGCCGCCAAGGGTGATCACCATGGTCTGGCCCGTGCGGTCGTGATGGGTTTTCAGCATCGCGATCCGGCCTTCGCTGCCGAGTTCTTCCGCACCGACAAGGCGTTCGAACTCGGTTTCATTGGCAATGACGATATCCGCCAGCGCGGCAAGTTCGGCGGCCTGCGGTGTCAGCGGCGCGGTGTTGAGAACGGACGTCACGCCCTTCTTGCGGGCGGCTTCCAGTGCAGCGCGGATGGCCGGCGCCGGAATTTCAAGCTGCAGCATCAGAATATCGCCCGCCGACATGCGTTCCACGGCCGCCCGGGCGTCATCTTCGCTCAGCGTGAAGTTGGCCGCGGCATTGAGCACGATGACGTTTTCGCCGTCGCCGCCGACAAGGATCGTCGCCGTGCCGGTTGCTCCGTCGGAGATCTTGAGCGCCGACAGGTCGACGCCGGCATCGGCCAGAAGTGCGGTTGCCGGTGTGGCGAATTCATCGCTGCCGACCGCGCCCACCATCGCCACATCCGAACCGGCGCGGCGGGCGGCCAGCGTCTGGTTTGCGCCCTTGCCGCCGGGAGCGGTCGAAAATGAAAGCCCGGCCACGGTTTCGCCCGGTTCCGGCAGGCGCTCGGTGGTGCTGATGAGATCCATGTTGATGGACCCGAAAACCGTGATCATGGCAATGTCTCCTCGCATCGTGTTGATGGCGGCGAAGGCAATCCCGTCGCCAAACGCCGTTTTCAGCGGTTTTATTGCCAAGTTGCGGCAATGACAATCAATCCTCGTCGACGACGCGCAGTTTCATGCGCCCGACGCCGGACGTGGTCGGATCATCTGCCTCTTCGGGAGTAGACGGATTGTCATTCCTGTCTGCTGCCGGGTCTGCCCGGGTTTCGAATTCAAGCGCACCGATCCGTTCGCCGCGCCGGGCAATTTTTCCGGTCGAGACCCGGATCTGTTCGACATCCTGCCGGGCCTGCGAGAAATGGCTGTTGAGCTTTTCCACGCGCTCGTTCAGCCGGCCGAGATCGCCGATCAGATGCGCGACCTCGCCCTGAATCAGATGGGCCTGTTCGCGCATGCGCTGGTCCTTCATGACCGCCTGCACCACCTGGATGGACAATAGCAGCAGTGTCGGCGAAACGATCACCACGCGGGCTGCATGGGCGCGCTGAACGTTTGCCTCGAAATGTTCATGGATATCGGCGAAGATCGATTCCGACGGCACGAACAGGAAGGCAGTATCCTGAGTCTCGCCGGGCAGCAGGTATTTGCCGGAAATATCGCGAATATGGGTGTCGAGGTCGCGGCGGAAGCGCTGGCCGGCGGCGCGTTTCGCGTCATCGTCCTGCGCGTCGCGAAATGCGTTCCAGGCCTCCAGCGGAAATTTGGCGTCGATCACCAGCGGCGGCGCGCCATTGGGCATGTCGACCACACAATCCGGCCGGGTTCCGTTTGAAAGCGTGGCCTGAAACCGGAATGTGCCCGCCGGCAGGGCATCGGCGATGATTGTCTCCATGCGTCCCTGTCCGAAAGCGCCGCGGGTCTGCTTGTTCGACAGGATTGCCTGCAGCCCGACGACGTCCTTGGCGAGCGACTGGATATTGTTTTGGGCTGCATCGATCACCGCCAGCCGCTCCTGCAGGCGGCGCAGGTTCTCGTGGGTGGTCTGGTGCTGCTGATGCAGGGTGGAGCCGATTCGCCGCGACAGGCCGTCGAGACGGGTGCCGAGCGAGGCATCGAGCTCCGCCTGCCGGTTGCCGAAAAGCTCGGCCATGGTCGCCATCCGGCCCTGCATCTCCGTCTGGGCGCGGACCAGATTCTGCAACTCGCGTTCCAGTGTGTCCGCGCGCCGGCCCGTACCCCGCCTGAACGCCGTAATGACGATGGCGGCGAGGAGTGCCAGCAGGACGGCGACACCGAGGCCGATCATGCCGGGCCCGGCTGTCGCGATTTCATGTGCCAGTCGTTCCATCCGCGCTGTTCCTTCCGTCCGGGGAGACTAGCATAAATCGACGCCTTGAAAAGATCAAAACGTGAACATATCTGAGAATGGCGTGGATCGCAATGAACGGTGGCTTTGGGCGAAACGAAACCGTTTCTTCTTTGCCAAACTTGCGCTAAGGGAAACGCATGACGACGATGCCTTTGATAATTCTGCCGGACCCGCTGCTTCGCAAGGTCTCCGAACCGGTCGAGCGTGTAGACGACGACCTGAAGAAACTTGCTGGCGACATGCTGGAAACCATGTACGAGGCGCCCGGTATCGGGCTGGCCGCGATACAGGTCGGCGTGCCCCGGCGCATGCTGGTGGTCGATGTCACCAGCAAGGGCGAAGATGAAGATGGAAACGCCCCGGAACAGGAGAGAGAAAAAAATCCTCTTGTTGTGATCAATCCGACCATTCTTTCCTCTTCCGACGAACGCTCGGTTTATGAGGAGGGGTGCCTTTCGATCCCCGAATTCTTTGCCGAGGTCGAGCGTCCCGCAAGCGTGCGGGTGGGCTATACCGATCTTGACGGCAAGCAGCAGGAAATCGAGGCCGACGGCCTGCTTGCGACCTGCCTGCAACACGAGATCGACCATCTGGATGGCGCCCTGTTCATCGACTATCTCTCGAAACTGAAGCGCGACCGGGTGATCAAGCGGTTTGCCAAGGCGGCGCGGCAGCAAAAGCTGTAGGCTGCGGCCGGCAGCTTGCCCACAGAACTGTGAACATCGCGAAAGGACGGACAATGGCGCTCAGGATCGTTTTCATGGGAACGCCCGATTTTGCCGTTCCGACCTTGCGGGCGCTGTGCGAGGCGGGACATGAAATCGCCTGCGTCTACACCCAGCCGCCGCGCGCGGCCGGCCGGCGCGGCCTTTCCGAGGTCAAGTCGCCGGTTCATCAGGCCGCCGAACTGCTTGGCCTTGAAGTGCGCACGCCCTTCAATTTCAAACAGGACGAAGAGCGCGCGGCATTTTGCGCGCTTGATGCCGATGTTGCCGTGGTGGTCGCCTATGGTCTGATCCTGCCGGAAGCGGTTCTTTCGGGAACCCGTCTCGGCGCCTATAACGGCCATGCCTCGCTGCTGCCGCGCTGGCGCGGCGCGGCCCCGATCCAGCGCGCCATCATGGCCGGCGACAGCGAGACCGGCATGATGGTCATGCGTATGGACAAGGGTCTTGATACCGGCCCCGTCGCGCTGACGGAAAAAGTCGCCATCGGCGCGAACATGACCGCCGGAGACCTCCACGATCAGCTGATGCTGAAGGGCGCGAAGCTGATGGCCAAAGCCATGGCAAAGCTGGAAAACGACGACCTGCCGCTGACCCCGCAGGCCGAAGATGGCGTGACCTATGCGAAGAAGATCGACAAGGGCGAAACCCGGATCGATTTCACACAGCCGGCAGAGGCGGTGCACAATCACATTCGCGGGCTTGCCCCTTTTCCCGGCGCCTGGTCCGAGATGCCGACGGAGCGGCGGGCCGAGCGCGTGAAGGTCCATGAAAGCCGGATCGGCGAGGGCAGTGGCCCGGCGGGAACGGTTGTTGACACAACACCGCTCACCATCGCCTGCGGCACAGGCGCCGTCTGCCTGACACGGCTTCAAAAGGCCGGCGGCAAGGTGCTTTCGGCTGAGGATTTTCTGCGCGGCAATCCGCTTGCCCCCGGCACGGTCCTGTCCTGATGCCGCGCTACCGTCTCACGGTCGAATATGATGGCACGCCCTATGTCGGCTGGCAGCGGCAGGCGACGGGGCGGTCCGTGCAAAGTGCGCTGGAGGAGGCGGTGAAGGGCTTTTCCGGTGAAGATGTGACGATCCGCGGCGCGGGGCGCACCGATTCCGGCGTTCATGCGCTCGGCCAGGTCACCCATTTCGATCTGGGCCGGGAATGGAGTGCGTTCACCCTGCTCAATGCGATCAACGCCCATCTGCGTATCGCCAGGGACAGTATTGCCGTAACGGAGGTGGTGCCGGTCGACGATGATTTCGACGCGCGGTTTTCCGCCCTCAAGCGTCATTATCTCTATCGCATCATCAATCGCAGGGCCCATCTGGCGGTCGATCACATGCGCGCCTGGTGGGTGCCGCGCCCGCTTGACCACGAGGCCATGCACGCCGCCGCGCAAAGGCTTGTCGGCCGTCATGACTTTACCACCTTCCGCTCGGCGCAATGCCAGGCGAATTCGCCGGTGCGCACGCTGGACCGGCTCGATGTGACCCGCACCGGCGAGGTGATCGAAATCCGGGCCTCGGCGCAGAGTTTTCTGCACAACCAGATCCGCTCCTTTGCCGGCACGCTGAAACTGGCCGGCGAGGGCAAGATGAGCGCCGATGATGTTGCAGCCGCGCTTCAAGCCCGCGATCGCAGCGCCTGCGGAACCGTGGCGCCGCCTGAGGGGCTTTATTTCATGCAGGTGGACTATCCGTGATTGCCGGTGCCTAGCGACTTGCATCCGACGCGGATTTTACGTATCAATAATTCCAGATTTGTGGATATGTTGGAGTCCGCCATGCCGGTGACGATCTATCACAACCCGAAATGCGGCACCTCGCGCAATGTTCTGGCGATGATCCGTCAGTCCGGCGTGGAGCCCGAAATCATCGAATATCTGAAAACACCGCCAACGCGTGATCGCCTTGTGGCGCTGATTGCGGAAATGAGCATTCCGGTCCGCGATCTTCTGCGGCGCAAGGGCACGCCTTATGACGAACTGGGGCTGGACGACCCGGCGCTGTCCGACGATGTGCTGATTGACGCGATGATGGACCATCCGATCCTGATCAACCGGCCGATTGTCGTGACCGCCAAGGGCACAAAGCTTTGCCGTCCGTCCGAAACCGTGCTGGATATTCTGGAAAACCCGGATATCGGCGCGTTTTCGAAGGAAGACGGCGCGGTGGTTATTTCGGATACGAACAGGACCGAGTGAATTCCGGCGGCGATGGCTGCATGCCCGTCGCCGTCAATCCGCTTTTCAACTCAGTTCGGTTCGAAACTCTGTCCCGCGACGCAGGCAATGCGGGTGGCGTTGGGCTGTTCGGGCAGCAGCGCATAGGCAGTGCGTTCCTCACGCGTCTCGCAGATCGGCCGCTCGATGGTGGTAAACCCCTTGTCGACAAGGCAGCGATTGATGAAGCGGTTTCGAAGCCGTTCATTGGTGTCGTAGCTAAAGCTGGTGACGGGGGTGGTATAGCCGCCGACCTCGCCGCAATAGGTCCTGTCGCCATCGGTATTGCAGTCGATGAAGCCGGGAACGCTGTAGCCGCCGGAAACCTCGGTGACCATGTTTTGCGGCACTTCCTTCAACGCCTGAATGAAGCACTGGTCATAGGCTTCCTGACGTTCGGCGCGGGTGCTGCCTTCCTTGTAGAGCACGTCGATCGGCCCGGTCTGGCAACCGGTCAGCGCTGCAAGCATGGCAATAGAAAGAAACGATCTCGTTTTCATACCCTCACACCCCCAATAAAACGTCGCGTTACGATTGCGGCAGCAGGCAGTGCTGTCAAGCCGAAGCGCCGGTCACCCGCCCACGATATAGCGTGTGCCGAGGTCGGTAATCAAAAGCGCTGTGATCGCCGAGGCGATGATGGCGGTCGCTGTCGGCAGCGCCTTGTCGTTCATCAGCAGGTAGACGATCCGGATTTCAAGCAGGAATGCGGCCAGCACGACAGCCTGGAAGAGCAGCAGCAATATGCTGGCCAGCGGCTGAAGGCCGGTGGCGATCAGAAAGATTGCCAGAGCCGCGAAAATATTGATCGGCAGGGAAATCCAGTTGGTGGTGACCACGATCTTCAGAAACGAGCGCGGCATGCCCGAGACCATGCAGACGACGCCCAGCACGACGATTGGGCCCATCCAGCCCAGCCCCTGAACCAGCGCACTTCTGAAAATCGTCTGGGCGCTGACGGTTACCGTTTGCGGCATCAGCCTTGAAAGGCTGACAAGTTCGCTGGCGACCATGAAGGGAAAGGAATAGGCAAGCGCCCAGAACGAACGCGCCAGACCGCGTTCGGTAAAATCAAGATAGCGTGTGTGGGCCGGATTGGCCTTGATTAGAAGCCAGAGGCCCCGCATGTAGAACAGGATTTCACCGGGCGTCGGCAAGGGCAAACCACCTTTCGATGAAATGGCCATAGATTTCGGTCAGCATCTCAAGATCGGCCACCGGCACATGTTCGTCAACCTTGTGCATGGTCTGGCCGACGAGGCCGAATTCGACCACCGGGCAGTAATCCTTGATGAAGCGCGCATCGGACGTGCCGCCGGTGGTGGAAAGGGCAGGGACCTTACCGGTTACGGCCTCGACGGCGGCGGCAAGACTGCCCGACAGGCGCTGGTCGCGGGTCAGGAACACCGGGCTTGCCCGGCCCAGCCATTCGATCGCGAACCGTGCCGGATCGCGTCCGGGGCGAAGCGTGCCGTCAGTAGCGGCGCGTTCCAGCCGGGCGTTGAGCTCGGCCTTCAGCGTTTGCGCGCTCCAGGTATCGTTGAAGCGGATATTGAAGGTGGCGGTCACCGATTCGGGAATGACATTGGTGGCGGTGTTGCCGGTATCGACCGAGGTCACTTCCAGGTTGGACGGCGGGAAAAGATCGGTGCCGTCATCAAGCGGCTTGCCCATCAGTGCATCAAGCATCGCCGTCATCGCCCGCACGGGGTTGTCGGCAAGGTGGGGATAGGCCACATGGCCCTGCGTTCCCGTCACCGTCAGCCTGCCTGTCAGCGATCCGCGGCGGCCGACCTTGATCATGTCGCCGAGCGCGTCCGGGTTGGTCGGCTCGCCGACGAGCGAAGCGTCCCAGTGTTCGCCGCGCTCTTTGGCCCATGCGAGCAGTTTTTCCGTGCCGTTGATGCCGGGGCCTTCCTCGTCACCGGTGATCAGCAGCGATATCGAGCCGGGCAGGGCATGGCCTTTTTCGACAAGCCGGGCGACGGCGGCAATGAAGCAGGCGATCCCGCCCTTCATGTCGACGGTGCCGCGGCCGAACAGAAGACCATCCTCGATTTCGGCGGCAAACGGCGGGTGGCGCCAGGAGGCTTCGTTGCCGGGCGGCACCACATCCGTGTGTCCGGCAAACATCAGGTGCGGGCCATCCGTGCCGCGGCGGGCATAAAGGTTCTCCACATCCGGCGTGCCGGGTTCGCGCCCGACCATCCGCTCGACCGAGAAACCGAGCGGTTTCACCATCGCCTCAAGGGCGGAAAGCGCCCCGGCTTCTTCCGGCGTGACAGAAGGGCAGCGGACAAGCGTTTCGAGGACGCGGACGGGATCGGTGACGGTCATATGAAGATATCCGGACGCTTTTCTGCTGTTGCGGGCGATCAGGCTCCTGCCGGAAAACCATCCGGCAGGGGCCGCTTTTTCAGGATCAGTCGCGCAGAAGCTCGTTGATACCGGTCTTGGAACGGGTCTGCGCATCGACGCGCTTGACGATGACCGCGCAGTAGAGGCCCGGTCCGGGAGCGCCGTTGCCCATCGGCTTGGCGGCAGGCAGCGTGCCGGCAACGACAACCGAATAGGGCGGAACCTCGCCGAAGCTGATTTCGCCGGTTGCACGGTCGACGATCTTGGTGGACTTGCCGATAAAGACGCCCATGCCGAGCACCGAGCCTTCGCGCACGATGCAGCCTTCCACGACTTCCGAACGCGCACCGATGAAGCAATTATCCTCGATGATGGTCGGGCCGGCCTGCATCGGTTCCAGCACGCCGCCGATGCCGACGCCGCCGGACAGATGGACATTCTTGCCGATCTGGGCGCAGGACCCGACGGTTGCCCAGGTATCGACCATGGTGCCTTCATCGACATAGGCGCCGAGATTGACGAAGGAGGGCATCAAAACGACGCCGGGGGCGATATAGGCAGAGCGGCGCACAACGGCATTGGGCACGGCGCGGAAACCGGCATCGCGGAACTGGTTGTCGCCCCAGCTTTCGAACTTGGAGGGCACCTTGTCCCACCAGGTTGCGTTGTCGGGGCCGCCCTTGACGACGCTCATGTCATTGAGACGGAAAGAAAGAAGAACCGCCTTTTTCAGCCACTGATTGACCTTCCAGGGGCCGTGTTCCTGGCGCTCGGCCACCCGTGCTGCGCCGCTGTCCAGCAGGTTCAGCGCATCTTCCACCGCCTCGCGGACTTCGCCTTTGGTCGATACGGAGATTTCGGCGCGGTTTTCGAATGCGGTTTCGATGGTTTTTTCAAGCGATGCGTGGTCGGTCATTCTGTCGTCCTTTGAAAGTCGCGCTGAACAGGCGCGGAAGAATCCGGAGGTCTCAAACCTTCCAACATGCTCTAGGCGAGGTGCGCCAGTGCGTCAATCTCTGCCGCCGTGCCGCACAAACGCAAATGCCCCCGCGAAAACGCGGGGGCATGCCGATGAAGCGCATCGGACGCGACCGATGGAGACGGTCTGGAAATACTGTGGCGGTTTACCAGCGCATCGGGCGGTCAGGCAGGTCATCAACGGTGATCACCATATCGCCGTTGCGGTCCATGCGGGAAAACATTCTGGCGGCCGTGTCGGAAAATTCCTGCTCGGAAACCTGCCCGCTGCGGTCACTGTCGGCACGGACGAAGAAAATCCGCTCGATATTGCCGCGATGGTGCCCCTGCCAATTGCGGTGATGACCCGCGCCGGGGCCCATCCGGTGATGTCCGCCGTTCTGCATCGCCATGTGCGGCTTCCAGCCGTTGCGGTCCCGGTCACTGTCGCCGCTGTTTTCGGCGATCCCGGCCTTGTCGGCGGAGCCCTCGGGACGGGGGTTGTTCTTGCGGAACTCGGCAATTTTCGCCTTGCGGTAGTCGGAAAACTCGCCGGGTGTGATCACGCCGTCTTCGTTGACGTCGATTTCCGCGAAGCGGCCGCCCTGAAAGGCGATGGCTTCTTCCTCGGTGATCTTTCCGTCCTTGTTGGTGTCGGCATTCTTCAGAAGATAGATGAAGCCGCGCTCTGCCGGTGCGGGTCCGCGCATATCCCGTGCGATGCCTGGCGTTGCGGTTGCGCCAAGCGCGCATGTTGCGGCGATTGCCGTCAGTGTCAGATATTTACCGGTCATGGCTCAAATCCTCGTTTTGCCGTGATGACAGCCATGAGGGTAAGCGAAGGGAACAGTAAAGCCGACTTAATTATCCGAAAGGTACCTGAATTATCGGTAATTCATTTTCGGTTCATCAAAATAGCCAAGCACCGTGCGGACAAACCCGGTCAGATCTTCCGTGACATAGTCGATGTGGCCGGTCTGGTCATCGAGCCGTTCGAAAGTCTGGGCAAGGCCGTATTCCAGATTGGGCGGTACGATCAGCACGGTCTTCATGCCGAGCGCCTTCGGCTGATGCAGATTGCGGGGCAGGTCTTCGAACATGGCGGCGTGGCCGGTGTCGACGCCGGAGCGGTCCAGAAAACGGGCATAGGCATCGGCCTCCGGCTTGGGCGTGAACCCGGCCGCAACGATATCGAAAATATCGTCGAAATGGTCGAGAATGCCGAGCGCTTCGGCGGTCTTTTGCGCGTGCGCCACGGAACCATTGGTGAAGATGAACTTGCGCCCCGGCAAAGCCTTGATCGCCGCCCCCAGAACCGGGTTCGGCTCCAGCACCGAGTAATCGATCGCATGGGCCTTTTCGAGAAAATCATTGGGGTCGATGTCATGGTTGATCATCAGCCCCTGCAAGGTCGTGCCATGGTCACGGTAATAATCTTTTTGCACCTTGCGCGCGTCCTGCTCCGGCAGGGACAGCAATTCGGCCACATAGGCCGTCATGTTGCGGTCGACCTGCGAAAACAGATCGACCTGGTGCGGATAAAGCGTGTTGTCGAGATCGAAGACCCAGTCACGGATCGTGGTGAAATCGGACGCTTCGGGGTGTGATTTCGGCTTGGTCATGATCTGCTTATGGCAGAGCCGGCGCGCGAAGGAAACTGCTTTCCGTCAGGTCCTGCTTCCGGGGCGGGGAAGACTGTGGTAGGCATGAGCCATGAATACCGGAGCGATCAGACCTTGCCATCGTGGCGCGATCATCCTGCAGGACAGAAAGCGCCTGCCGGTTCGGTTTTTCGCGACCTTTTGCAAGACAGTCTGCGGGCGGCGTGTTTCGGGCGTGAACTGAGCCCCCTCCGTCCGTCTTCACCACGCAAGGTCTTATTCCATGGAACTCTGGATCGGCATTACCTTTGCCGCAGCCTTTCTGCAGAACATGCGCTCGACGCTTCAGAAATATCTGAAGGGGCGTATGGCCACGCTCGGCGCAACCTTTACCCGTTTCGGTTTCGGCCTGCCGTTCGCCGCGCTTTATTTCGCAATTCTGATCTTCGGTCTCGGCCGGCCGGTGCCGTCGGTCAACAACGCTTTCCTGTTCTGGGCGGTGATCGGCGCTGCCGGGCAGATTGGCGCGACCTTCCTGCTGGTCTATCTGTTTTCGTTCCGCAATTTCGTGGTCGGAACCGCCTATTCGCGCACCGAACCGGCACAGGCCGCCATTCTCGCCTTTGTCTTCTTCGGTGCTACAATCTCGTTTGCCGCCATTGCCGCCATCCTGATTTCGATTGCAGGCGTCATGCTGATTTCGCTGTCGCGTAATGATGTCGGTCCCGGCGGTCTCATTCGCGGGCTTTTGACCCGCACTGCGCTGATCGGCATTGCATCGGGCACGCTGTTCGGGCTTTCGGCGGTGGCCTATCGCGCGGCCTCGCTGTCGCTGGCGGCAAGCCTGCCGCAACCGGATGCCATCATGCAGGCTTCCTTCACGCTGGTGGTGGTCATCGCCATCCAGACGCTGGCGATGCTGGTCTGGATGCTCGCATTCGACCGTGGCGAACTGGTCAAGGTGGCCAAAGCCTGGCGCCCGGCGCTTGCCGTCGGTTTCGTCGGCGCCACGGCTTCCTTCGGCTGGTTTGTGGCGATGACGCTGCAGCAGGCGGCGATCGTCAAGGCGGTGGCGCAGGTGGAAATGCTGTTTTCCTTTGCAACATCGGTGCTGGTGTTCAAGGAAAAGATGACCGGTGCGGAGGCTATAGGCTGCACGCTTGTCGTTCTCGGCGTGCTCACGCTTCTGCTCGCCTAGATCGCCTCAGGGGGAACGGTCGGTTTCCGCCAACCCGAAAGAGCGGCAAAAATTCCTTGCGGCAGAACCCTTCCAATTCACGCTGAAACGCTCTGGTTGCGATTGACTTGCATGCCGCCAGCGGCAATTGATGGTTGCGAAGACAGCAACAGGCGACGGCAGCGGGGACATGAATGACGGAAGCTTCTGAAGTGGAGGCGGCAGCCTGGCCGGGACGCTGGCTGGCGATGTCGGTGCTGATTGCCGCATCCTTCATGAACCTGCTCGATGCCACCATCGTCAATGTCGCGCTGCCCGTCATTGGCCGGGATCTCAATGCACACAGTTCCTCGCTGGAGTGGATCGTGGCCGGCTATGTCATGGTCTTCGCACTGGCGCTGATGCCCTGCGGGCGGCTTGGCGACATCATCGGCAAGAAACGGATGTTCCTTCTCGGCGTCGGCTTCTTTACCCTGGCGTCTGCCTGTTCCGGTGCTGCGCCAAACATCGGGGCACTGGTGGTCGCGCGGCTTTGTCAGGGGCTTGGCGCTGCGATCATGGCGCCGCAGGTTCTTGCGCTGGTCCAGGACATGTTTGCCTCGAAGGAACGGTCCAGCGCATTTTCCCTGTTCGGGATCGCCAGCGGCATCGCCATTGTCTCCGGCCCGCTGATCGGCGGCTGGCTGATTGCCGTCGATCTGTTCGGGCTTGAATGGCGTTCGATCTTTTATATCAACGTGCCCGTCGGGATTGCCGCCGTGATTGCCGGCCGTATTCTCATTCCCGATATCGCGGCGAGCGAGCGGCCGATGCTGGACACGACGGGCGTCATCATCATCGCGTCGGCCTTCGTGCTGCTGATCTTTCCGCTGGTCGAAGCGCGCCGATTCGGCTGGCCGTTGTGGTGTTTTGCGATGATCGCGGCGGCTTTCCCGGTGTTTGCCGCGTTTTATTTTTTCGAGCGGCGGCGCGACAGAAATGGCCTGTCGCAACTGCTTCCGGTCTCGCTGATGCGCAATCATGCCTATGCGCTCGGCGGTTTCATCGCGCTGATGTTTTATTCGACGCCGGCCGGCCTGTTCATGACCTTTGCGATTTTCCTCCAACAGGGATTTGGCTTCACGCCGCTCGAGGCGGGGCTGAGTACCATTCCGTTTCCGCTCGGGGCGTTCCTGTCGGCCTTTACCAACAGCCGCCTTTCCGACCGGTTTCTCAAGGGGCGCATCCTTGCCGCATCGGCTGTCATGGCCGTCGGTTATCTGGCACTCTTCATTGTCGTTCAACACGCTGACCGGGACCTGGCGATCATCGACTTCGCGCTGCCGCTGTTCATCTGCGGCTTCTCTCTGGGCATGACGGCTTCGCCGCTGTTCCAGATCATCCTGTCCGATGTGCCGGCACGCGATGCCGGATCGGCCTCCGGCGCATTGCAGGCTATTCAGCAGGCCGGCAGCGCTCTCGGGATTGCCATTGCCAGCGCACTGTTCTTCTCTATGATCGCGCAACGGCAACAGGCGGGAGCTGAAATGGCGAATGCCTATGTCGCGGGGTTTTCCGCCAGCATCGGCTATATGATCCTGGCCATGGTCACGGTCTTTGTCGCGGCAATCTTCATGCCCGCGCCTGCGCTCAGGGCATCCGGCGTGAAGGCCGAACCCGGCGGCATGATGCCGGGCTTGTAGAAGAGAGCGGGTGCCGTTGACTTTTGGACGCACCTTGCCCAACTCGTGACCGCATTCAACACGCAATCGGAGACCCTATTGGCTTCCAGTTCAACGGAAACCGCGCCGGCAGGCGCAGACACCGAGCAACATCCAGGTCGCTGGACGGCGTTTGCCGTTTTGCTTTCGGCGGTGTTCATGAACATGCTGGATGTGACCATCGTCAATGTGGCTCTGCCATCGATCCAGCAAGGCCTGAATGCCTCGAATTCGGCCATCGAGTGGATCGTTGCCGGCTATGTTTTGATGTTCGCGCTGGCGCTGCTGCCCTTCGGGCGGCTCGGTGATCTTGTCGGAAAGAAAAACATGTTCATTGTCGGTGTCGGCTGCTTTACGCTCGGTTCCGCACTTTGCGGCCTGTCGCATACCACGCCGCTGTTGATCTTCGCCCGCCTGTTTCAGGGCTTTTCGGCGGCGATGATGACGCCGCAGGTGCTGGCGCTGGCCACGGTGATGTTTTCGCCGCATGAACGCGCCCGGGCCTTCAGCTATTTCGGCATGATGGCGGGGATCGCGACTGTCAGCGGACCGATCATCGGCGGTTTTCTGGTCGAGCACAGCCTGTTTGGCCTTGGCTGGCGGGCAATCTTTCTGATCAATCTGCCGATCGGGCTGTTTGCCGTGATCGCCGGTGCGAAACTGGTGCCGTCCACGCCGCGCCGCAGCGATACCCGCAATGACTATGCCGGTATTCTGCTGATCGCGGTGGCCATGTTCCTGCTGATCTTTCCGCTGGTTGAAGGCCGCACCTTCGATTGGCCGCTGTGGTGTTTTGCGATGATGGCTGCAGCGTTGCCGGTGCTTACTGCCTTCGTGTTCTGGGAGCGCCGCCAGAATGCCCGCAACAGGCCGCAGCTTCTGTCCTTCGGGCTGATGAAGACCCGCAATTTCATGGTCGGCGGCTCGATGGCGCTGTTCTTCTTTTCCACGATCCCGGGTTTCTTTCTCTGTCTGGCGATTTTCCTGCAGGTCGGATTCGGCTTCGCGCCGCTGAAATCCGGACTGACGACGATCCCGTTTTCCGTCGGCGTGTTTGCTGCCTCGCTGATCAGCGGGCGGCTCGGTCACCATTTTCTGAAAGTTCGGGTCATTCTCGGCATTGTATTGCTTGGCGTCGGCATGTTCTGGCTCAGGCTTTATGTGCTGAGCATCGGCGACGCGGTGTCGCGCTGGGCCCTGTTCATGCCGCTGATTATCTCCGGGCTTGGCCTCGGTGTCTCTATCGCATCAATCTTTCAACTGGTGCTGGCGGGTGTGCCCCAGGAGGAGGCGGGGTCTGCCTCCGGCGCGCTGCAGGCCGTCCAGCAGCTTGGCGGCGCCTTCGGCATCGCGATCATCAGCGGCATCTTCTTTGCCCGCCTCGGTGAGATGATGCAGTCGGGTGCGGCAAGCCATGCCGCCTATGTGGGCGCCTTTGCCCTGTCGCTGATCTACAACCTTGCCGCCTATGCGGTGGTGATCGTGCTGACCCTGCTTCTGTCTTCGGACCGCAGGCCCGCTCAGCCGGAAGCGACAAAGGAAAACGCCCCGCATATCGCCTGAACGGCTGCGGGGCGCTTGAAGGATGATGGCCGGTTTCGGCGGTTTACGGGACGAGCAGCGTGCCGGCGCCGCCCTTGGTCAGGATTTCCAGCAGGACGGAATGCTTGACCTTGCCGTTGAGGATGACCACGCCTTCGACACCCGCCTCGATCGCTTCGATGCAGGTTTCGACCTTGGGGATCATGCCGCCGGAAATCGTGCCGTCGAGGATCAGCTTGCGGGCTTCGGCAACCGACAGTTCCTTGACCAGTTCGCCGTTCTTGTCGAGCACGCCCGGCACGTCGGTCAGGAACAGAAGGCGGGTTGCGCGTAACGCCCCGGCAATTGCGCCTGCAAAAGTGTCGGCGTTGATATTGTAGGTGTGGCCGTCATTTCCGGGGGCGACAGGAGCGATCACCGGGATCATCTCTGATTTGGCGAGCAGATCGAGCAGCGTGGTGTCCACGGTGTCGACTTCGCCGACGAAACCGAGATCGAGGATCCGCTCGATGTTGGAATCCGGATCGATCACAGTTTTCTTGGCCTTTTCGGCAAACACCATATTGCCGTCCTTGCCGCACAGGCCGATGGCCCATTCGCCGGTCTGGTTGATCAGCGCGACGATTTCCTTGTTGATCGAACCGGCAAGCACCATTTCGACGATCTCGACGGTCGCCTCGTCGGTCACCCGAAGCCCGCCTTCGAACTTGGATTCGATGCCCATCCGCTTCAGCATGCTGCCGATCTGCGGACCGCCGCCATGGACCACGATCGGGTTTACGCCCGACTGCTTCAAAAGCGCGATGTCGCTGGCGAAGGCCTGGCCGAGTTCGGAATCGCCCATGGCGTGGCCGCCATATTTCACGACGATGGTCTTGTTCTCGTATTTCTGCATATAAGGCAGCGCCTGCACCAGCAGACGTGCCTGAACTTCGCTTTCCGACAATGACATGAATTACCCCGGGTGCTTTGGTCCTCGCGGCCTTTTAGCGCATCCGTGCGCCTTAGTGAATATTGCCGGTGGAAGTATTGCGCCTGTGTCAGCCGGCGACAGTTTCCTGGATTGCCTGTCTGAGCAGATCGAGGCCGGCATTTTTTTCCGATGAGGTTGCGATAATGCCGGGGAAGGCGGCCGGGCGTTTGCGGAGCTTTTCCGCAGTGGCGGCCAGCAGCTTCTCGATCGCCGGCGGCTTGATCTTGTCGGTTTTGGTCAGCACGATCTGATAGGAGACGGCGGCCTTGTCGAGCAGGTTCAGCACGTCCTCGTCATTCTTCTTGATGCCGTGGCGGGCATCGATCAGCACATAGACGCGTTTCAGCGTGGCGCGGCCGCGCAGATAGTCGAACACCAGCTTGGTCCACTGGTCGACCTGCTGCTTCGGGGCCTGGGCGTAGCCATAGCCCGGCATGTCGACGAGCGCCATCGGCGGCAAGTCCTCGCCCTGGCCGGAATAGCCATCGGGGACAAAATAGTTGAGTTCCTGGGTTCGGCCGGGCGTGTTGGAGGTCCGCGCCAAACCCTTCTGGGTCAGGAGCGCATTGATCAGCGACGATTTGCCGACATTGGAGCGGCCGGCAAAAGCAACCTCCGGCGGGCCTTCCGGCGGCAGAAACTTCATCGACGGTACGCCGCGAATGAAAATCCACGGGCGGGCGAACAGGGCGGCGTCTTGATCGATGGGCTGGGTCATGTCCGTTTCTTATCATAAAGAAAAAGCCCGGCAATACTGCCGGGCGGGGCACTGCCGGTTCGAAGCCGGCAATGCGGATATCCATAAGGCCGGTCCCGGAAAGGGACGGAACCGCGCCTTGCGCCTATTCCGAAGGGGCCGGTTTCTTGCGGCGGAACGTGCCCTTCAGGTTGTCGAACAGCTCGATCTTGACGCCGTGGCGCTTCATGATGATCGACTGCTGCAGGATCGAAAGCGAGTTGTTCCAGGCATAGTAGATCACCAGACCGGCCGGGAACTGCGCCAGCATGTAGGTGAAGACCACCGGCATCCAGTTGAAGATCATCGCCTGCGTCTTGTCCGGCGGCGTCGGGTTCATGCGCATCTGCAGCCACATGGTGAAGCCCATGATCAGCGGCCATGCACCGATCATCAGCATCGCCGGCGGCGACCAGGGCAAGAGGCCGAACAGGTTGAAAAGGCTGGTCGGGTCAGGCGCCGAAAGGTCCTGGATCCATCCGAAGAACGGCGCATGACGCATTTCGATGGTGACGTAGAGCACCTTGTAGAGCGAGAAGAAGATGGGGATCTGCAACAGCACCGGCCAACAGCCGGCCACCGGATTGATCTTCTCCTTCTTGTAAAGCTCCATCATCGCCTTCTGCAGGCCCATGCGGTCGTCGCCATACTGTTCCTTCAGCTCGGTCATCTTCGGCTGCATGCGCTTCATGTTGGCCATGGAGGCATACTGCTTGGAGGCGAGCGGGAAGAACAGAAGCTTGATGATGACTGTGGTGATCAGGATGGCGACACCGAAATTGCCGACATGGTGATAGATGAAGTCCATCAGCTGGAACAGCGGCTTGGTGAGGAACCACAGCCAGCCCCAGTCGATCATGCGGTCGAACAGCGGAATATTGTACTGATCCTGATACTGGGTTAGGATATTGGTGACCTTGGCGCCGGCAAACACCTTGGTCTGCAGCTCGGCGGACTGCCCGGCGGCAATCGTCAGCGGCTGATTGTCGGAGTAATCCGCCTGATAACGCTCCCGGCCGTCATTGAAGTGCGAGAAGCGGACGTCGTAGTTCATGGTGGACTGCGGAATGATCGCAGCACCCCAGTACTTGTCGGTCACGCCGAACCAGCCGCCGTTCGAATTCGCGTAAGTCTCGTTTTCGTCGGCAACATTCTTGTAGGTGTCTTCGGTGATGCCGCCGTCGGGCGTCATTACGCCGAGGAAGCCTTCATGCAGAACCCAGGCGGACGGCTCGTCAGGCAGACTGAAGCGGGTGAGGCGGCCGTAAGGATTGACGGTCACCTGCTTGTCGGAACTGTTGGTCACCGTGTCGTCCATCGTGATCATGTAGTCATCATCGATGGAAATGGTGCGGTGGAAGGTCAGGCCGGAATCATTGGTGTAGGACAGCGTAACCGGGGTCGTGGGCGTCAGCGTGTCGCCCTTTTCCAGCGTCCACACGGTCTGCGGTCCGGGAACCGTGCCGGAATTTTCGCCCTGAACGAAGCCGAGTTCGGCGAAATAGCCGTTCTCGTTGTTGGCCGGGCTGAACAGCGTGACGATCGGGCTCGTGGGGTCCACGGTGACGTGGTAGTCCTTCAGCTTGATATCGTCGATGCGGGCTCCGGCAAGGTTGATCGAGCCGGCAAGCGCGGGCGTGTCGATCTTGACCCGCGGCGCGGTTTCCTGCTGGGCGCCTGCCTGGGAGAATACGGCGTCGCCACTGGCGGTATTTGCCGTTCCGCCCGAAGCGCTGGAAGCGGCATTGTCGTTGGTCGTGGCGGTCTGTTCCTGGGCCGCCTGCTGCTGCGCTGCCTGCTCCTGTGCGGCGCGCTGCTCTTCCAGGCGCGGGCCCATATACAAGAATTGCCAGGCCAGAACGACCAGGACCGTGAGCGCGATCGCAATGATAGAATTGCGGTTATTTTCCATCTTATCTTCCTGGTGCGGACGCCTTCCGGCTCCGTCCGGTTCGAGGCGATTTTGAAATCCGTGATTCCAGCTCATCTGCGAGCGCTGCAAAGGAGGCGCCAAGCACCTCCCGACGGCCCACAACGACATAATCGCAACCGGGTTGCATTGCAAATGCGCCCTTGAGACGCACAGCCTCTTTCAACCGGCGGCGCATCCTGTTGCGCTCGACGGCGTTTCCCTGCCTTTTGGTCACAGTAAAACCGACGCGGGGCCCTGAGGAGGGATCGCGCCGGTCAAGTACTTCCAGCAGAAACAGCGGGCCCTTCCGCCGTTCGCCCTTTTGAACGGCCAGAAATTGCGGGCGGGTCTTCAGCCGCCCGACAACCGTTTCGGTTTGTTCTTCCGGCCCGGACATCAGGGCTGAAAGCCCTTAAGCCGAAAGACGCTTGCGACCGCGGGCGCGGCGGGCTGCAAGAACCTTGCGGCCGCCCTTCGTGGCCATGCGGGAGCGGAAGCCGTGACGGCGTTTGCGAACAAGCTTGGAAGGCTGATAGGTACGCTTGGTAGACATTTGTTTAAATACCGCGGTGTGCGGCCCTTCTTGATGGACTGCCGAAGCAGTTTAAGCGTGTGGATGATGTTACCGGCATTGATCCTGCCTTTCAGCAGGAAAGGGCACGGAAACTGCGCGGCTTATAAGGGAAAGCGCCGCAAATTGTCAATCATGCCGGGCGCATGCGTTTGCAAGTGCCTCAAACATGGCGGTTTTGTCTTGCGAACGATTGGTCTATGATCGTTCGACATCTTGAATTCGGAGGCAAGCGATGCGTTGGGGAAAACCCCGGGATGGGCAGAATGCGTCTGCCGGCAAGGTTGCCGTGCCCGGTTTTCTTTCAGGCCTTTCCGGGCGGATTCTGGCGCTGACCGTGGCGATCATCATGTTTGCCGAGGTGGTGTTCTTCGTCCCCTCGCTTGCCAGCATGCGGCTGAGATGGCTCGACGACCGGCTGAGCACGGCTGCAGCGGCGGCGACCGTCATTGACGGCCTGCAGCCGCAGGTTCTGCCGCGCGCGCTGCAGGACGACACGCTGATGGCGACCGGCACCAAGGCGATCGTGCTGAGGAAGGACGGAACCTCCCAGCTCCTCGCCATCGCCGACATGCCGCCGGAAATCAGCAATACCTACGATCTGACGGATGTCGGCCCAGTGGAAGCGGTCGTTGACGCCTTTGACGAGCTTCTGTTCGGCGGTGGCCGGGCGATCCGTGTTTTCGGCTATATCGGCGACAGCGATGCGATCATCGAACTTGTTATCTCCGATGATGAACTACATCAGGCGCTGTGGGGCTATGCCCGCAACATTTTCCTGCTGAGCATTCTGCTTTCGACGTTCACGGCGATGCTGATCTTTTTCCGGCTGAATTCGATGCTGGTGCGGCCGTTGCGGCGCCAGATTGCCAATATGCAGGCCTTTTCGGAAAAACCCGATCTTCCGGAGAACGTCTTCCATCCTGCCGCAACCACGGATGAGCTTGGCATCGCCGGGCGTCATCTCGCCACCATGCAGGTCGAGCTGCAGCGAACGCTGCGCCAGCAGAAACGTCTTGCCGAGCTCGGGCTGGCTGTTTCCAAGATCAACCACGACATGCGCAATATTCTGGCCTCCGCACAGCTGATGTCCGACAGGATCGCCGGCATCGACGATCCGGTGGTCGGCCGGGTGGCGCCGAAGCTGTTGCGCGCCATCGACCGCGCGGCGGCCTATTCGCGTTCGGTGCTGAGCTACGGCCAGGTTTCCGAAGCCGAGCCCAAGCGCCAGATGGTCAGTCTGTGTGATCTGATCAACGATGTGCATGATTATCTGGATCTGTCGGCGGATGTGCCCATCGAATGGATCAACCGTGTTCCCGAAGACCTGAAGGTCGATGCCGATCCCGAACAGTTCTTCCGCGTGGTCTTCAACCTGTGCCGCAACAGTGTCCAGGCGCTGACCCAGCAGGCCGGCGAGCGGCGCGATTCGCTCAACTGTCTGATCGTTTCGGCACAGCGCCACGGCAGCGTGGTTTCGCTCTCGGTCGATGATACCGGTCCCGGAATGCCGCAAAAGGCGCGTGAAAACCTGTTCGCCGCTTTCAGGGGCGGCGTGCGCAGCGGCGGAACGGGCCTTGGTCTGGCAATCGCCCGTGAACTGGTGCTGGCCCATGGCGGCACGATCGCGCTTGTGGAAAAGGCCGGGCAGGGCACGCTGTTCCGCATCGAAGTGCCCGACCGGCCCGTCGCGTTCGAAAGCTGGCGCGGCGAGACCGAGACCGGCGCCTGAGGCATCCGCACTATAGCGAAAGCGCCGTCGGGTGCACTCATCCACGATCTGCGAACCTTGCGCTACCGTCATGAAATCTATCGCTAAATGATCCACGATCACGCTTCATCCGATGTTATCCACACCGCTGGCAGAAGGCAAAATCCGGGGTGTTTCAGAAAAATGACAGGTTTTTTCCGAAATCCGCTTGCATTCCAAATCGCAAGGCTCTAGAAGCCCTCTCGCACGCCGCAGACAACTGCGGTGCTTCGCAAAAAGGCAAGCGCTCGTAGCTCAGCTGGATAGAGCACCAGACTACGAATCTGGGGGTCGGGAGTTCGAATCTTCCCGAGCGCGCCATTTCTGATATAAAAATCAATAAAAACATATACTTACGGGTTAATGTGCCCCACGTTAGAACCATGTATGGGGCACGTTGAGGCGGTGCATGGCATCGGTGGCGAGTTTCCAGCGGTCGGCGCGGCGGGTGTAGACCTCGCTTGTTTTGGCTTCCGAGTGCCCGAGGATTGCCATCAGCCCGTACTGGCTCACGCCGAGTTCCACCAGCAGTTCCGCAAGGCCTTTGCGCACGCCATGGGCCGACAGCTGCGGCAGGCCGGCGTCAACGCACCAGCGCTTGAACATGGCCGACATGCTGTCGCCGCTGGCAAACGGCTTTCCGCCGCGCCCGAGTACATAGGTTGTGCCCTCGACCTTCGCGGCGCGGGTTGCGGCTTTCAATGGCGGCAACAGTGGAATTGAGACCTCAGTCGATCCCTTTTTCAGCGGCTTCCAGCGCAAGGCTTCCACGCCCTCGATCGTGCACTCGTGCGCCCGTCCGAGAATCGTCAGATCCTCGATCCGGCAGCCCGTCCACAGCAGCACGGATAGTGCGATATGGGCCTTGCTGCCGGGCTTATGATGCGCGAAAAATACCTTGATATCGTCGAGTTTCCACGGCGTTGCGCCGCCGCCCTTTGCATAGACCTTTTCAATGCCGCGCGCCGGGTTCTGGCCGATCAGCTTACGTTTGATGGCCCAGTCATACATAACGGCGACGGCCTCGATAAAGGCGTGGGCCTGGGCCGGCGTTGCCGCCATTTTATCCTGCATGGCGATCAGCTTTTCCTGGGGGATCAGCATCACCCTGTCCGGCGTTGCGAGAAGGCGAGCCAGCAGGTTCTTCTTTTTCTTCAGCGTTTTTGTGCTGGCGGCGCCAGCCTCGACGCGCTTTTCAAGATGTTCGAGATAGAGGTTGACCAGCCATGCGATGGAACGCGGCTTTGCGTAATCCGATGCCTGGCGCAACGGTTCCGGCTTTTCGCCGCGGCGAGCGGCGAGGTATTGCCGATGGAAGTCCGCATCGTCCGGGCCGCAATGAAGGGTGATTTTGACCGTTCTGCGGCCTTCGGGACGCACGCGCCAGCGGGTCTTTCCAGATGGCAGCGTTTCGCGCATCAACCCCGGCATATGAATTTTCATGTTGGCCTCTACCATTGTTCGAGGCCTTCATCCTTTGCTGCAGGCTTTTTGTTTCCAATGCCGGCGAAATGGATTTCATATTGTCCACCGGTTATGCACAGCCTTTCCACAGCCAGACCTTCCTCGCGCGCTGCGCGCAGGGCCTTGCGCAGGGCGGCCTCGCTCGCGCGGGTCTGGCGGGGTTTTGGTGTGTTGGTGGCGTTGGTCATGTTCTGCGCCTCCATTGTTCGAAGTCCTGCACCATGGCGCGCCAGCGGGAGGCGGCAGGGGCGTTTTCGTTCAGGTCCTTGCGGCTGTTCAGCGCCAGAACGAATTTGACGCGGGTGGCGGTCTTGTCCTTGTCCGTCGGCAGTTTCAGGTCGTGGCGTTCGGCCATGAAGTGCTGGAAGGCGGTCTCGGCGCATTTCATGGCGCATTCGGCGGCATAGTCCTTTGCCGGTCTTCCGCCCTTGTTCTCGATTGCCTGGCGCAGGCGCTGCACTTCGGCGCGCTCGGCCCGCAACGCCTTGCCGGTCGCCTCCAGCATGGCAATCAGATCGGCCGAGATGTCGATATGATGCAGGATCAGTTCGCGGTTTGCCGTCGGGCAGGCATGGGGCAGGGTGCATATGCGCTCCGGCTCGCCCGGGTCCATCCCGTCGACCTCAAGGTGCATGCCGTCCGCATCCGCGAAGACGTCGCGAATCCGAACCGCGGCGGCAATCAGCGCGCGGTAGGATTCGAGGCGGTCTTGCGCGGAGGGGCGGGTGTTGGTCATGAGGCACCTGATCCTGCCAGACGCACGCGGGCCTGCGCCTGAAACTTTTTGAATGTCAGGTCTTGGTCGATACCGGAGGCATCAAGATATGCTGCATAGCGCGCCTTTCCGGCGCTTGTTGAAACCACAGTAGTGCTCATGCCCAGCCAGGTGATTTGGTAAAGGCGGTTTTGATCGCCGATTGCTTTCAGGTGATCGCGCAAAGCCTCGCGGCCAGCCCGCGTGACGTGGAAAACGTCGATGTCGTTATCGCGGCAAGATTTTTGCCAATAGGGCGAGGCGGCCATTTCGCGGGCGATATCGCCATTGGCATTTGCGGCAAAATAGTTCCGGTATGTTTCGCCCATGGGATCGACCGGGCGGCCAAGCGCGTGGTCGATGTGGTCGAAATGCTTATCCTTGAGGTAACGCTTGACCTGCATCTAAACCGCCTCCGGGTCGAATTCGTCCGGTGCGCCGCAGGCGCGGCAGTTGCGGTCCTCAAGTTCCTTTTCGAATTCGTCCCATTCGTCATCGTTGTCGAAGTGGAAATCAGGTTTCAGGCAGTCTCCGCAGAAATTGCACCAGAAGCCGTGCTCGTTTCGGGTCCACCAGATAAACATTCAGGCCTCCATCCTTTTCCGCCAGTCGAAGAACCCCAGCGCGCCCTTGACCGGCACAAATGATACGGGCTGCGGATTGCGCAGCACGAAACCGAAGCGGCCGAAGAACCACGGGCTTTCGCTTGTCGTCACGCAATCGACGATCTCGACCGTGCCGATGATGCCGCCGCGCGTGATGGTGCCGTAGCCGGGCACGATCGGCGGCTCGGCAAAGGGGCGGTGGGCATGCACATGGCGGATCGTTTCCATGGCTTCGTCGTATTCGTCGCGCGTCATGCCCTTGGCCGCATGCAGGCAGATGCGGCCGCGCAGGTTTGTGTGCCAGTTGCGGTTTTCGATATCCTTGCCCAGGTGCATGATGCAGTGGGCCCATGGCTGGCGGATCGACAGGGCGAGCTTGGGGAGGTTATCCATTGCCCCGCTCCCCGGTCGGCCATGCCTGCGGCAGTGCAGACCCGGTGGGTTTGGCAGCCTGTTTGGCGCGGATTTGCTCGACCTTTGTCCAAACGCGGGCCAGTTCGGTTTCGCCGGCGTCGTGCATGTCGAGGCCGTGGGCAAGGCAGAAGGCGGCAAGCGTCACCATCGTGCCGCCGGCCTCTTGCGGGGGGTCGCCGGGCGGTCTCGACCAGACGTAGGAGGATAGAGCGGCGATACGCTCGCGCGGGTAGCCGACGGATTGCAGCAGCTCGAGCACTTCCTCAATCAGGCGATCGCCGCGTTCCAGCCGATCGGCGCTGATCTCGGTCCCGAAGCAGGCCTGCATCCACGGATCGACCCGCTTTTGAAACGGCGACGGCCCGAAATCCTTCAGCGCAAAGCCGCGCATTTCCTGCCGGTCGTAGTCATAGGCCTCAAGGATCCATTGCGGTTCCCGGTGCCATGATGTGCTCGTGAACTTTACGCCGAGGGGGCGGATGCGGCGGATGGCGGTTTCGCCGCGCCAGTTGGTATAGGGCAGCACCAGCGGCGGCTCCGGCAGGCGGTCGAGCCTTGCCGCGCCCTCCTCGATGACCACGCGGAAGGTGGTGGTGTTGCCCCAGAACCACGCGCTGACCGTGGTCTCGAGAGGCGGGGTGAAGGCTTCGGGGTCGTTTTTCCGGCCGTCGGCGATGACCTCTTGCAGGGTGTTGCAGAGATCGTCGGCGTCATCATAAGCGAAATGGGTGGCGTCTGCCGGAAAGTCTTCCGATAGCGTGTAGCTGCCATCCTCCGCCACCTTGATCGTGCTGCTGCCATAATGGCGGTTACTGTAAAAGTCGATCAGATCGCCATGGCTGACGGCGATGCAGAAGGAGCCGGCGTCTTCGAAATCATCTTCGTGCGGCACCAGAAACCATTTGCCATCCCTGGATTTCAAAAAGGCGTTCGGGTCTGCCTGTGGCAGCGGGGTGTATTCGTCGACCCATTCCCGCGGCAGATATCGAGTGACGACCGTATCCTTGCTGTCGTCTTCCGGCGTGTTGAAAAAATTATTCATGGCGTGACCTCAATGGCATTTGACGTGGTTGTCGATTGGCATTTCGATGGCCTCAATGGCGTTTTGAACGCAGGCCAGCGGATCGTCGTTTTCGGTTTCCATGACGGGAAATTCGTCGCCGGGCTCATAGATCATCAGCGCGTAAAGCGGTTCGGCCGGCGTGCTGCGGCCCTTGCCGAAAATCCAGTAGTAGCCGTCAAGGTTTGTGTGCAGCAGCGAGACGGCCTGCTGAAGCTTTATTTCATCGCTCATACCGCTTCCTCCCTGAAATGGGCGGCAAGCTCTGGCTCGTCCGCCGCCTGCTCGGTGAACATGGCAATCGCGTCCGCAAAGCCCTCAACCTGCATCAGGACGGGGCCTTTTTTTGTGGGCGACAGCCTGTATGTGGTTTTCGGCCACTTCTGCAGCCGCAGGGCTATTTCCTTGATGAGCGGTTTCATCAGGGCAAAGATATCCGGCCCGCACGCGAAGCCTGCCCGCGCGGCAGGCTCATTTTGCAACGCCATGGCCAGATGGATGCGCCAGTTTATGATAGCGCCTTCGGTCACCTTGTAGCTTTCGCCGACGACGATGTCCTGATGGTCATGGGCGATGGAGGTTGAATAGAGCGCGGGCGTTTCGAGGGGCAATTCCTCTGGCCAGTCCGCGGCAAAGCGCGGCGGGATCATGCGCGGCGTGATGAAGGCGAAATGTTCGGCACAGAAGATATCGCCGGGCTGCATCCATTCCGGCGCTTCAAACTCATGCCGTTCGGCGCAATATCTCATCGCAATGCGCTCCCGGCGCCTGGCTGCCTCATAGGCGGCATCGGGAAACATGATCGTCATCGGCCCGGTTGCGCGGCCATCGGGGTCGTGCACCACCGCTACGCCATGGCGGCAGGCGGCCGCGATATAAACCCCGCCCGCCGGCGCCGGTTCGATAATGATATTGCCCCT
Source organism: uncultured Martelella sp. (assembly GCF_963677965.2). Lineage (NCBI taxonomy): Bacteria > Pseudomonadati > Pseudomonadota > Alphaproteobacteria > Hyphomicrobiales > Aurantimonadaceae > Martelella > uncultured Martelella sp. Next base: position 146,495 of record NZ_CAXXFM010000001.1, on the reverse strand, counting down.
GTGGGTCAGGGCGTGGGTGCAGTAGGGGTCCTGACGGCGCTGATGGCGCGAAAATTCGTGCATGGCGGCAAGCCAGCGGCTGTCAAAACGGGCAAAGGGTTTGATGTCGTCGCTCATAGCAATCTGTCCTGTCTTGTGATGTCGCCGGCGCGGCGGCGGGCGCATGCGGGGCAATAGTGCTGCCAGCTGCCCGCGGTGCGGCGGATGATCCAGCCGCACGCCCTGGCATTGGCGGAAACGCGCTGGCGGGCGAGGCGAAACAGGTCGTTTCGCACGGGCGCGGGTTCGAGTATGGCCCGGTCAAGATTGGCCGCGCCGCAGCTGTCGCAGGTGATGTTCAACTGGTCGGCGGAGGGGGCGATGGTCAATGCAGCCTCCTTCCGGTCTCCGTCGGTTCGTCGCTGCCGTCCTGATCGGCTTCGAGGATCAAGCGGCTGAGGTCTAAAACGGCCTCGCCAATCGCGCCTTCATCGCGATCGATGCGGATCACGATCCAGCACAGGCCGGCCAGCACGGTGAGCGCGTCGTCTTCCGTGAGGTTGTGGCGTTCCAGTTCCTCGACAAGCGTGTCGGCGGTGCTGTTTGCCAGGCGGGCGATGATGTCTTCCCGGGTCATGGGTGAGGCTCCTCGGTGGTCGTATTGCCGAGCCGCTTATGTGCCTGCACGGCAAGGGCGCTGGCGGTAAGTATTCCGCTCAGTTCGACAGCCGGAAAAACGGGAGACGAACCCTCCGCCGCCAGATATCCCTTGGCTGTGGCATCGTAGGTCAGACGACCGGGAAACAATGCATGGAAGCGCTTCATATCCAGCGCCGCCTGCGCATTGGAGATGTCGAACGCCGCGCAGATATGCCTGCGTCGCAGTGGGTCCACATTGGTCTGCACGAAAGCGTCGATCCACATCAGGCGCATTGTTTGAAAGAGTGTGGTCATGACCGTACCTCCGGAAAGGCGTCATGCAGCGCGCCGTCGAGCAGGCGTCCGGCAGCTTTCTTTCCCACCTTGCGCATCATTGTTCCGCGATCGAAAGGGGCTTCGCGATGTTCAGCGGCCAGTGCGTCCAAGGCTGGCTCAAGAGTGCGACCATCGAGCGTGACGACCTTGGCGTCCAGTGCAAAATCAGATCCGTGTTTCCATTCGCCCCACTGCTTGAAATTGAACGGCACGCCGGCGGCTTTGCACTGGTCGCGCAGCGAGCGGATCCAGTCCGGGTGCATGGGGCGGGCATCGGGGCCGCTTTCGCCGCCGGCGACGATCCAGTCGAGTGTTGGTAATTCGTCTGCCATGATCGATCTTTGGCAGTGCGCACAATAGACATCGGAGTCGTCGCCGAAGCTATCGACGCCGCAAAGCTCGGAAGACCCGGTCCAACCGCAGTACTCACAGCGCGTCATGAAATACATGCTTGCAAAGAATGCGGTTCCGTCAAGGCGACGGTCTGTTCTTCCGGTCGGCAGCCATCGCCGCCAGTCAATCGGCCCCAGCAGCGGCTCGGCAGAAATCCAGCGCAGGGCAGCTGGCGTGTCGAGCAGCGCCGGAATGCGCGCTTCGGCGCGCTTCTGGTCCTCGACACTGACGCCAAGCCAGACGTTGGGGAGAGGCCAATTATCGTCGGCAATCCAAGGCTCGTGATCGGCAAATTTCCAAATGCCGTCGGGCTCCATGTTGTCTACGACGTCTTGGATGCGAAGCGCCAACGCATCCACGTCCCTCAGATAGTCCCGCATCCGCTCCGGCCGTTTCGTCAGCACCTGAAACGTGTGCTGCGGGCAAAGGGCCATGACGGCGAAAATACGGTCCAGCCATTCATCCTCCACGCCTTCGGCGAACAGGTCGCCATGGGCGCAGACGAATATGCGGCGCGGGCGCTTCCAGGTGAGCGGCTGGGTCAGCCACTGTTCGTTGAAGCGTACATCGCCCGTCCACACCGGGCCGGACTTACTGTTGCGTGTGAGGCCCTTGCGGCTTTCGTGGTGCTTCAGGCGGGTGCCTGCCAGTTTCATGGCGTAGCAGTTTGTGCAGCCGGGCGAGACCACGGAACAGCCGGTGACGATATTCCAGGTGGCGTCCGTCCATTCGATTTTTGTGTTGTCGGCCATCGGTCTATCCTCCCATCTTCATGCGGCGGCGGCGTTCGAGGTGTTCGTTGTGCTGCCTGCGCTGTTCATCGCTGGCTGCGGGCGGCTTGGGTGCGACCTCGGTGCTTTTGGCGACAAAGACCCAGCGCGGCATGGCGATCTCGATTGTGCCGTCTTCAAACCGCCGCCAGTGGGTGGGGCAGGCCTTTTCGGCGCGGTTGACGAACTGCTGGATGTGTCCGCATTCGAATTCCACGGTGACGCGCATGTTGCTGCTGCGCCCGCGCTTGCGGTTTCTTCCGGTCAGGTCGCCGCTCTGGTGCGGCACCATGCGGATCAGGCCCTTGTGCTCGCCGTCTCCGATTTCGAGGTAAAAGCACTGATCGGCGGTGAGGCCGGCTGCTTCGAACGCGGCCTTGTCGAAGATGATGCGCAGTTTGGCCGGCTGCTGGCTCAGCTTGTAGAGCGAGACGCGGCAGCCTGTTTCCGTGGCGGGGGCTTTGGCCTCCTGGATGATCACGCGGGTAAAACTCATCGGGCCTTTTCCTTTCCGTCGGGGTGAACGGCCTTTGCGGTTGTGGGCAGGCGGCGGGCCTTGCCGGACTTGCGGCTGAAAAGCCGGAAGACCAGAAGCGTGACGGCGATGGCGGCCGCGATGTAGAGCGCGCCAAGCGCAAAGCCCGCCACCATGGCAGAGGTGGACCGTGCAAAAGCGGACAGCGCGGCGGTGAGGGCAAGTATGGTCTCAGCCATGGGCCTTGCCCTCCGCCGCCGGCTGGATCAACGGGCGGTGCAGCTGCTGGTAGATCGTGAGGCCCAGATAGTCGGCGAGGCGATATTCGATCTGCGCGCCGCGGGAAGACTGCCAGCCGCGCAGCATGAAAATTGCGTTGGCCTCCAGGCAAAGGAACCGGCAATAGTCGGAAAAGGCCTGCCTGATCGGAAAAGCCTCGGCCGGGCCGTCATGCGGGTATTCAGCCGGGTTGTAGACCATGTGCCCCATGGCCCGCAGCCGCGCCGCCTCGGCGTGAAAGGCGGGGTAATTCATATCTGGCAGCCCGGTCATCGGGCCGGAAAGATAGATTTTCAGGGCATCAGCCATGGGGGCCTCCAAGCCATGCTTCCAGCCGCAGCCAGAAGAAAGCGGTGGTTGCGAGGATGGCGATGTAGAGCAAAAGACCGGTCAAAAAGCCCGGTCGGGTTGCGAGCGCGAAAAAGGCGCATGCGGCGCGGCCGCGCAGGGTGAGCCGCGAAAACTGTGCATAGGCTTCACGCCGCCGGCCGTGGCCGCAACAGGCGTTTGCAACGCCGGGCAAGGTGCCAAGGCAGGCGTCGTGGCCCTCGACCGTGTTATGGCGTCCGCAATGGCCGCAAGGGCGCTTGCGCCATGTCCCGGCCGTGGGCTCGCCCGTGTCGCAAAAGGTCCAAACACCCTGCCGCAATTCGATGGCGTGTCCGCGAAGGTGGCTCATGCCGCCCCGCCTTTTGCTGCGCGGTCACGGCGCTCGATATCTGCGAGAAGAAGGGCCGCGGCTTTTACTAGATTGCGGCGGTCTGTTGTGGGCTTAAACCAGCCCTTGTCCCAGGTTTTGGGGAACAGGGTTAGCGCGTCAGGTCCACTATTTTCTGCGTCACAACAGTAAAAAGCATAGGCTGCTGCTGCTTGTGCTAATTCGCCATTTCTGTGCGAGTCATCATGCTCCGTCGTCCAGCCTTCAACGCTGATCTGTCGATACCGCTCGTTGATCACATCCATCAGCGCGCGGAGTGTTCCGTCGCCTTCTTTCTCGGCAAGAGCCTGTATCGTCCCAGTGTCTGCCGGTTCGAGAGCTTGCGCATCCTTTCCGATTTCCTTGAACGGGTCGGTGAGCGCGTAAAGCGGGATCGAGAAATATTCCTCGTTATTGTCGAACGGATCGTTTTCAAGTTCCCAATTCTCCTCACCCAGCGCTCGGTGTCCGTTCAACCAGCCATGCGGACCGTGCAACTCCTGCCCCTCTGTGGTCTGTGGAGCGCGGGTGTTCCACCTGTCGGTATCCTCTACCGGCCAAGCGTAGACCGAAATCGGGCACCGTTTAGGGACTTTGCCTTGATCAAGATGCTGAAGCGTTCCGCCTCGATCTGTCATTTCGTCTCCGCAAAACGGGCAAGGTTTGAATTCCGTACTATTCATGCCGCACCGCCTTTCCATGTGGCCGGGATCCATGGTTGGCCGCTGTGACGGACTTCCACGGTGATGTTGGCGTCGTGGCTCCAGCGGCGGGTGAAGGCTTCGAGGGCGGCGTGGTCGCCGCTTGCTTCATCGATCACGTCGGCGTTTCGGCGGCTGCGGGCGCGAAAGCGCATGATGGGCCGATCCGTCAGCCCGGCCAGTGCGTGGTCGGGCAGGGGGCTGAGTGCGGCCTGCCAGTCGCCCGTAAGCCATGCGCGGATTGCGCTGCGCAGCAGGGCGTTATCCTCGACTTCCTGCAACAGCGCGGTGACAAAGGCCTCCATGCTGCAGGGGCGTCCGTCATCGGCGGTGATCAGTATGCGGTGCGTCGCGCCGGCGCCATTGCCGGCCAGTTCAACGCCGGGCGGGATCGTGATCGATCCTCTGCAAACAAAATCGTGCATTGCTGTCCCTTCCCTTGATGCCGCCGCCGGGTGGCGCTTTGCGCCTGTGGCGGTTCCGGCGGCGGCGGTGGTCAGGCCTGGGGACGGCCTGATGGGAGGGAACGATAAAGCGGAATGTATTCCGCGTCAATAGATAAAGCGGAAAGTGTTCCGCATAAGGCCGTAAAGGCGGAAAGGTAGTAGGTTCGTCGCGACTTGCCGCAAAAGCTGTGCAGCGCTATCGTGTTCAGGCATCAAGAGTGAGGGAGGGGCTATGTCTCGTAAAAATATCGCGCTTGCGGCGGCTGTGTTTGTTGCCGCAACGGTGAATGCAGCGCATGCCGATTACCTGAGATGGTCGGTGGAGATCGAAGAGGACCCTTTTGATAACAAGGGGCGCTTGATCATGAACTATTACGACAGCGCCGATCAAGGACTCCTGCTGTTATGTGAGCAGGAAAGCGATACTGTCATCTTTCGCGTCGCGACGACCTATCCGACCGCCGACGGGGTTACCGATCGTCCCATCAATTTTGGCATCATTGTCGACAAGTTTGAGTCGCATCTGGGCTTTGCGCGTGCCGGGGTTCTCGGCGATGATCTGGTCGGAATTGACTTCGAGCTGAACGATGAATCGGCGCGCCGTTTGCTCGATGAGATGAAGGCGGGACAGAACAAAATTTATATCAAGCTGTTTGACGGGGACCCCATCGCGGCGCCGCTGACAGGCTCAACAAGGGCAGCGACGCAGGCGATCGAATATTGTTTGACATCGGCAAGCCTGCCGGATTGAAAAGTTGTTTTTGCGGGGTAGGGGATGACCAGGGTTATTCTGATATTGGTAGGATTGCTGACCGTTCTGGCTGGGATTGTCGTTTCCACGACGGCGCCAACGAGCATTCAGGAAATTGCCGGCATTATTCTGTTTGTCGGAGGCATGCTGATGATCGGCATGGGGGCGATGATCGACGGCCTGATCGGCCTCAAGAGGAAGCTCGACGACATCGAAAAGAAATTGCAGAGCTAGGCCCCGAAAATCTCATTGATTGTAAGCACTTTGTGGCGCGCCTTGATGTGTTTTTTGGGAATGGCGATATCCGTGCCCTCGGGCCGTTGCGGGTCCCGCTTTTTCAAGTAAACCGTGTCGCCGTTTTCGCCGGTATAGATGCCGAGTGAGCGCTGCGGTCCGGTTCCGTGGTCGGTCACGATCACGACGCAATCGCCCTTCCTGGCCGGTCGTGCCGGGTTCAGGAATATCAGGTCTCCCGGAAAATATTGCGGCTCCATCGATGTGCCATCGACATAAAGCGCATAGATACCCTTGATGTGCGCCAGTGTGGGCGGGGTCTGTATCGCCCCAATCACCGCATCATCGGCGCCGGCTTCACCGCTCACATAGGCTGCGGCGACAGAGCCTTTTATCGGTATGCCCGCCGCCTGATCTGCTTTTGTCGGCGGGTTCTCGGTTGCTTCCTGTCTGGGGGTAGCGTCTCCATCGAACAGCGGCGTGTCGCTGCCGCCATGCAGCAGCCACTGCACGCTGACCCCATAAGCCTTGTTCAGGCCCTCCAGCATTTCCGCCGATGGTTTTGATGTGGGCTTTGCAAGCAGCTTTCGAAGCGCGTCACGACTCATCCCGGCGTCCAGGCTGGCACGCTGGGGCTTTACTCCGAGATGCTGTAGCAGGATCTCGATGCGTTTTTGAACCGTGTCTTTCATGTGCGGAAATTTATCCGCAATGCGCCGGATTGGATAGGCGGAACGAATTCCGTTGACAAAGCGGAAAGTGTTCCGCATTGTGCGCACATGACAACCTTGCGTGAAAATCTGGTTTTGGTGGCCGATGCATTCTGTGCCGCCAAAGGTTTCGGCCGGAAACGGCTTTCGACGATCGTGCTCAATCGCGGTAGCACGCTCGACCGGCTGGCCACGGGCGATGCCGATATCACCACCGGCACATATGAGCGCGCCATGGCCGAACTTTCACAGCAATGGCCCGAAGGGGCGGAATGGCCGGCGGATGTGCCGCGGCCGTCACCCGCGCCGCTGACAGGGGAGGCTGCGGAATGACCCGCTGGATGATGAGCATTCTTGCCGGCGCGTTTGTCGCCGCTTTTTCGGCGCTGCCGCCGATCCTCGGTTTCGTGCTCGGGGTTTCCGCCGTTTGGGTGGTGATCCTGTTCCATGAAGGGGATCGCATGGCTGCCGAGGATTTTTCCGGTGACGGACAGGATGAATGGGAGGGTTATTGATGGCCTTGCCGGTTTTTCGGGAGATGAATGATGGATATGCAAGCGCAGATACTGGATCTTCAGCAACAGGTTTCCAGTTTGCAAGTCGGCAATGCTTTTCAAACCTTCGCCGTTATTGCTTTGGTGGCCTGGCTTCTGCTTCTGAACTTTGGGCGCTGAGCTCGCGGCTTTTCCTTTCAGGTTCCCCTCATGCGCGTTTTTTCGATTGTTTGGCGCGCATGCACCTTGCCCCGCTTCCGGCCGCAGGTACTGCGTTGGCCGGGGCGGGGTCTTTTGTTTTTGTTCGCGCGCGGAAGGGGTTCTTGCTGCCTCCTGGGCACCGCGCGCGGCGCAGCGCCGGCTTTTACCTCCCGGCCGGGCTGTGCAGCCGGGGCGGCGTCTTCCTTCCGCCGCCCCGGCCTTCCCGTTCATTCGATCGTTCATCATCGGTTTCATTGTCTTCATTCCGGCGGCGCCTGCGCCCGCCCTAGTCATGCTGCGTTGCAGCAAGACCTAAGCCGTTGATTGTTTTCCCGCCATGGGAAACGCCGCCGGGTTTTCCCGGCGCGGGAATTTTTTTGTGCTTTCGCCAGACGAAACGGGAGTGAGACATGCAGATTTCAGAGGCCTTTCACCACCGCATCAAGGCGGCGCAGCGCGACCTGATCGAGCGTTGCGGCGGTATCGAGCGGACGGCCAGCAAGGTGGATTTTTCCAAGAGCCAGGTGGGCCGGTGGAACAGCCCGGCCGATGGCGAACACATGCCGGTTGCGGCGATTGTGACGCTTGAGGCCGATTGCGGCCTGCCGCTGGTGACCGCCGTGCTGGCGGAAGCAAACGGCAGGCGGCTTTCCGACCCGGAAGCCGAACGGGCGGCGGAAGCCTCGATCATGAAGGCCAATGCCGAGGTGATGCGCGCGGCCTCCGAATTCGCCAATTCCATGGCGCTGGCCATTGCCGACGGCAAGGTGACGCCGAGCGAGGCGCAGACCTGCGACCGGCAGGCGGCGGCCATGGAAAAGGTACTTTCGGAAATGCGCCGGGCGCTGGCCATGGTCAAGGCGCATGGCGGCGAAAAGGCAGAGCTGCGCGTCGTTTCCGATGGCGAGGCGTGACGCCATGACCACGCAAGATTTTCCCCCGCGCGCCGATTGCAAGCTCACCTCGGTGGCCGGGTTTACCAGCTGCGGCTGCGGCTGGAGCGACCACCCGCTGAACGCGATGCCCTGCGAAGCCGCCCATGACGCGGCGCAGGATGAAGCCATCCGCAAGGCCATTGAAGGCGCGGAAGACTGGCGGCCTGCCGAGCGATTGAAGAAGGGCGGTGCGCCAGCGCGGTTTTCCACGACAGCACGACCGGAGACAAACTTATGAGTGATTTTGACCCGATGGCCATTGGCGGCCGCACGGATGAAAACCGGGAGACGCGCGCCAGGGTGCGCGCCGGCGGGCCGGCTGTGGCGCGCGATCAGCTGCGTTCGATCGTCGAGCGGATCGAGCGGCTGGAGGAAGAGAAAAAGACCATCGGCGATGACATCAAGGATGTCTATGCCGAGGCAAAGGCCACCGGTTTTGACACAAAGGCGCTGCGGCGGATTATCGCCCGGCGCAAGAAGGACCAGCAAGAGGTGATGGAAGAGGATGCCGTGTTCGAGACCTATCTGGTCGCGCTCGGCATGCAGCTTCCGCTGCCGCTTGACCGGGAGGGCGACCAATGACCGGCAAACCCTGGACGGAAACCGACATCGACCGCATGGCCGCGCTTTATGGCGATGGCATGAGCTATGCCGAAATTGCCGATGTGATGGGCTGCGGGCGCAGCGCCGTGGCCGGCATTGCCAACCGCCATCGCGACCGGTTTCGCAAGCGCAACAGCGATGAGCAATATATGGCGCGGCGGATGGCGAACGAGGCCGAACGGCAGCGCAAGGCTGAGGAGAAAAAAGCCGAACGGGCGGCAGAAGCGCGCAGGCGCGCCGCCGATCTGGCCGAGGCGGAAAAGGCGAAAGCGCTGGCGGATGCCGATGCCGGCAGGAAGGCGGGCGATTTTGCCGGGCTTGGCATTCCCGGTTCCGCGCCGGTCATCCTGTCCGCGCTGGGCACGTTTGATTGCCGGCTGATCCTGACGGATGTCGACGACCCGCCGCTGGCCGATCCGCCCTGCTGCGGACGTCCGGTCAAGGAGGGCAAGTCCTTTTGCGCGGCGCATTGCGCGCTGCTCTATCAACCGCGTGAAAAGAGGGCGGCGTGATGGCAGATTTCACCACGTTTCTCGATGGCCGGGTGCGGCTTTTTGCTGGCGATTGCATCGAAATGATGAACCGGATGGAGCCGGACAGCGTGGATTGCGTGGTGACCTCGCCGCCCTATTGGGGCCTGCGCGATTACGGTGTGGAAGGCCAGATCGGGCTGGAACCGACGCTTGCCGAGCATCTGGAGGTCATGGTTGCCGTGTTCGAGGCCGTGCGCCGGGTGCTGAAGCCCACGGGCACGCTGTGGCTGAACTATGGCGATTGCTATGCCACTGCGCCGAACGGGCGCAGTGCAGCGGCAACGAAGCTTGCTGCGAGTGACGACCGGACGTTTCGCGACAAGCCGTTTTCGACGGTCGGGCCGATCTATCAGCCAATCAAGAACCCGCGCGGCGAATTCACCGTGGGGGATCGGCAGTCCATGCGCGAAAATGCGGGACGGATCGGGGCGGGCGGATATCTGAAGCCGAAAGACCTGTGCATGATCCCGAACCGGCTGGCGATCGCGTTGCAGGATGCCGGGTGGTGGGTGCGCTCGGAAATCATCTGGGGCAAGTCCAACCCGATGCCGGACAGTTCCGGCGCTTATCGCCCGGCAACGGCGCATGAGAAGATTTTCATGCTGACGAAGTCCGGCGACGGCGATGTGTGGCGCGCGCGCGACACGGGCGAGATTTCGTTTTTCCCAGACCTTTCGGAAATGTGTGCGCTGGTGACCGATGCCGACCGGCAAGGGCCGCGCTGGTCGCGTATCGGTGCGCATTATGATGCCGGGGCGGTTCGGATCGGCCGGGCAGGGGATGAGGACGCGAACGGGTTTCGCGGCGGCTCCTATGTCGGCGGCAAGCCAGGCGCGCGGGCCGCCAAGGGCAATCGCCGCGTGAAAATGCCCGATGGCTGGGATACCGGCCCCGGTGGGTATGGATCGCATCACAGGAACGGGCGCGAGAAGGGCAAGGTGCTGGACAAGCAGCGCGGGCATTCGCGCCGGCATTCGCGCCGGCATGCCGGGTTTAACGACCGCTGGGACGCGATGGAAAAGGCGGAACAGCAGGCCAATGGCCGCTATCTGCGCAATTACGAGCCCGCGCAACTGACCGTTTGGCACATGGCGACACAGGCCTTCAAGGAAGCCCATTTCGCCACCTTTCCGCCCGAGCTTGCCGAGCGCTGCATTCTGGCCGGCTGCCCCAAGGGCGGGCTGGTGCTGGATCCGTTCGGCGGCGCGGGCACCACCGCGCTGGTGGCGCTGCGCCATGGCCGCAAGGCCGATCTCATCGAACTCAATCCCGAATACGCAGCGATTGCGCAGCGGCGCATAGAGGCTCAGACTGGAAGGTTGTCCGGCGTCTGCCGAAAGAGCCGAACGCATCGCCGCTGGCCTTGTTTGGAGGTGCGCTGTGACCGGAATGACCACAATGGCAAAAACCATGATGCCCGCCGGGGTGAGCGGGCCGGATGCGCTGGAGGCGCATTATGCCGCAATTCGGCGGCGGTTTTTGAAGCAGCCACGCGCGCAAGTGGCCTTGCCAGCGCCGGTAAAAAACGAACGGCGGCGGCTGGTGTTTTTGCAGCCGCCGGCGGAACCGGCGGGCAGCGGCGGGGTTTATCACGCCCCACGCCGCGCCGCTTGCCCGCCGGATGCGCTGGAAAGCTTTCTGCTGCAGCGCTGCGCGGCCTGCGGGCTGGACATTGCCGAAATCCGCTCGGAGCGTCAGGACACAGCGCTGAAAGTCTGGCGGCGCCATCTGGTTTTCGAAATGCGGCAGCGCTTTCCCGATGCTGCCTTGACCGAAATCGGCCGTGCTTTCGGCCGCTGCGGCAGCGCGATATCGACAATGCTGGCGAGGATCGAGCGCCGGCGCGCGGCGGGCATGGACATGACGCCGCCCGCACGGCCGCAACCGGCTGGGCAGAACGCTGCCGCTAAGGCGCGGCCCGGCGAAACCATGCACGCCTATATGCGCCGCCGCGCGCGGGCCATGGGCTTTTCCCCGTCAGCGCTGACCGCCAGCCGGGGAACGGCCGACCAGACGCTGGCAAAGCACCTGATTGCCTGGGAACTGCGCCTGAATTTCCCGGCCGCCAGCAACCCACAGATTGCCCGCGTGCTGGGCTATGGCGACCACACCACGGTGTTGTACGCGCTGCGCAAAATGAATGCGCTGGCGGCAAAGGGTTTTCCCGGTTTTCAGCATCTGCTGGAGGGCAATCGTGATGATTGATGGCGCCAGACGACACGAAAACCCGCGCGGGCAACGACTGCGCGCGCGCATTGGCGAACTTTGGGACACAGGCCGGCACTCGACCTACGAGATAGCGGCGCTCTGCCACCTCGACGAGGCGGACGTCTGCCGGATTTTGCGGGAATTGGAGGGGGTGGGATGCGTATCCTGATCGGTTGCGAGACATCCGGCGTCGTTCGGCGGGCCATGGCCGCGCGCGGACATGATGTCTGGTCGTGCGATCTGTTGCCTGCCGAAGATGGCAGCAACCGCCATATCGTCTGCGATATCCGCGATATTCTTGGCGATGGCTGGGACATGCTGGCCGTCATGCATCCGCCTTGCACGCGGCTTTGCAACAGCGGCGTGCGCTGGCTTTTCGGGCCACCTAAGAACCCGCCGGCAGAGGCGCGCGGGCAAGAGCGGGCGGCATGGGCAGAGATGCCGGAAGAACAGCGCCTTTTGATCATGTGGCGGCTCCTGGATGAAGGTGCGGCGCTGTTTTCTGCCTGCTGGAATGCCCCGATCGCGCGCGTTGCGATTGAAAACCCGGTGATGCACCGCCACGCCAAGGAACGGATCGTCAATTATAGGAAACCGGACCAGACCGTGCAGCCGTGGTGGTTTGGCGATGCTGCCTTCAAGGCGACCTCGTTTTATCTTCGCGGCCTGCCGAAACTGCAGCCGACGAACCGGCTTCAGCCGCCGAAGGCTGGCACAGATGCGCACAAGCGCTGGTCAATCGTGCACCGGGCCTCGCCAGGGTCGGAGCGCTGGCGGCTGCGTTCGCGGACCTATCAGGGCATTGCCGAGGCAATGGCCGCACAGTGGCCTGCAGCCGCGATGGAGGTGGCAGCATGAGTATCGAAGTGCAGCAAAAGGTGCGCAAAGCTGTCTTCGGAAGCCCGAACCGAAAGGCTGTTGCAATCCGCCTGTCGGATGCCGCCAGCGATGACGGCAGTGGTATCTGGATGGCCGTTGAAACGATTGCCACGGAAACGGAACTGTCGGAGCGGACCGTGCAGCGCATTCTTCATCAGTTTGTCGATGAGGGCATTCTTGTTCTCGTTCGTGAGGCGTCCGGCGTCGTCGGTATTGGCAACCACTACGATATGAACCTTCAGGCGATTGCAAAACTGCCGCAAATTCCACCGCGCGGGCGGCGCAACAGGCCGGCAAAAGATGGCGGTTCCGATGCTGCCACGGGTGACACGGTGTCACCCGTGGGGCCAATTGTCACGGGTGACACTGACGACATGACGGGTGACACGGTGTCACCCCACGGGTGTCACGGTGACACCCGAACCGTTATAGAACCATCAATAGAACCATCAAGAGAGAGAGAGGGTGCGCGCGAGCGCGATCGATCTTTCGATCGGAAAGAAGGCCAGACCGCAGAGACCGGACCGGATGAAACGCCGAAAGGGCTTGAAAAGCGGTTTCGTGTGCTGGAGTTTGGCAGCGGCGGCAAGTCGATCCCGTGGCCGAATGCTGCCGGTTCGTCCAGCGCATGGGGGCTGAAACAGTTTGTTGCCCTTTCGCCGGAAGACCGGCGGAAGGCCGAAGAACTGCGGGATGCCTATCTGGCGATTTGCCCGAAATATTCCTCCGGGCCGAACAAGGGCAAGCCCAGGCCGGTGGCGCTGGGCGTCTACCTGCGGGACCGCAAGTTTTTGCTGGTCGAGGCGATGCCCAAGAAGGCGGAAAGCACCGACAGCAAGGCGGACCGGGCGCCGCCATTCGGCCCGGCATGGGGCGCGAAACGCATGGCGCTGCTGCTGGAAGGGCCGGCTGAACTGCCGGCGCGCAGCCAGTTGCGGGAGCTGTTTGAAAACCGCTTTGGCGTCTATCGCCGCACCGACCTCGGCATGGCGCTGCGCTTTGCCGAACGCTGCGGCGTGACGGTCAGCAGGGACAACGATCTGGCCTTTCCCGATGATTTCGAGGAGCGCGAACTGGCGCGGCGCACGCTGGAAGGTTTTCCCGGCGTCAACGCGCTCGACCGGGCCGCGCGCGACCGTCAGTTCGAGCCGGTGGAGGCGGGTTTTGTGGCGCTGGCCGAGGCGATGGAGCCGGTGCCTGTGGGCACGGACATGTGGCGGCGCTGGGAAGACTGGCACGCCGACAACCACCTGCCATTCGTGCCGGAGACCGGCAACCAGCGCGTGGTCTATTTCCCCAAAGGCGGCCCGGACGGGCTTGAAGCATTCAAACGCGCCGCGCAGGCGGCAACCAACCAGGAGGCAGCGGAATGATGACGGCACGGATCGACGACCTTTCGAAGCGTGAACAGGCAGCACTGGCCCGCTGGGCTGAGATGCGGGCGATGTCCGTGCACTTCATCGACGCAGCCGCGCGGCGGCACTGGCAGAATTGCCCGGAGCGGGCGCGGTGGGTGGTGCTTCGGGTGCGCCCGCGCTGCGAATCACGCGTTGCCGAATGGCTGGAAGAACGCGGCATAGAGACCTTTTTGCCGGTGCGGAAAGAGAAATATATCAATCGAAGGCGGCGTGAGGCTTTGGAAAAGGAACGGGCCGTTTTGCCCGGATACCTGTTCGTTCGCTGCATGGTGGGCGCGGCGGCAATCAGCGGTCTGGACGGACTGAAGCGCGAAGGGGGTATCTATCCCCACGCCGGAGACGTTCATGGGATTATGATCAGCACCGATGGATTTGCCCATCAGGTGTCGCCCGAAAGAATGAATAAATTCATCGATATGTGCTCCGTTGTTGAGAAAGTGCAAGATGCGCCTGAAGTGCGGTTCAGGCGCGGGGACAACGTGTTGGTCGGCTTCGGTCCCTTCGAGGGGATGAGTGGTTTCGTGCGCAAGATTATCCGTCGCCAGCCGCGCGTGGTCGTCGAACTGCGCGGTTTCGAAAATGCGCCTGAGATCGATTTTCCTGTTGCAATGCTCGAAAAGTTGTGAGCGATATAGGGACGGACGATGTGGTTTGTTTATGCGAGATCGTTGCGCTCAAGAGCGCGACTTGGGGCGGATGCCCGACCATTCTTCGCCGGCCACACCCAGCCCTGACGACAGCCGATATGGCGACGCGATTCAGGGCCAGTGCGTAAGCTATGCGCAAATCATGACACGACAGGAATTCAGGCAGGGTGGAGCAGCCCGGTAGCTCATCAGGCTCATAACCTGAAGGCCGCAGGTTCGAATCCTGCCCCTGCAACCAGAATCCTTGACGAAAGCGCGTGTTGAAGCAATGCCGACGCGGCAAAGTGGAGCGGGTGAGTAGGCGGCACGGCGCGGCTCCGTGATGGCACTCCGGAAAGATACGGAGACAGGTGGATGACGGGAAACCGGTGCATTGAGCTTTGCTGAAGCCGACGTTTGTGAAGGGCGGATCGTGAAAGCGGTCCGCCTTTCGTGCGTCTTAGGGTAAGAGAAGGATTTGCCGCATGGTCGCTGATATCCGCATTGATGCATCTGATGTTGAGCAGCTTGCCAGAGCCATTCGCAACCTTCCCGGCGACATCAAGACAAAGGCCATGGTCCGCGCCATGCGCCGTATGCGTGATATGGCGCGCACGCGGGTCGTCAAGCGAAATGCCAAGCACGTTAAAATACCGCAAAAGGTTATTCGCGAACTCACCACCGCTCATTTCAACGCCGGTGGCAACACGATTGAGGTCATCGAGAAGTCGGGCTGGATACCGCTGTACGATCTCCGGCACAGATCGACAAAGCGTGGCGTTCTGGTTAGCGGGCGTGGTTCGTATAGACACGCATGGGTCGGTAAGGTCTATGCAGGCAAGAACAGAGTAGAACATCTTGGTATTTGGCGGCGAGAACCTGGCTCTCGTATGCAGTCAAATCCGAAAAAAGAGAAGATCCGCGAAATGTTCGGGCCAAATCCGGCTCACGCGATCACCAACAATCCGGAAGAGTACCTCGAAGTGATGGCGGAACTCATCCAGGAGCACCTTGCCCCGCGCTTCATGCACGAACTCGACCGCATCCTCCCCCGATAGGGATGATGTGGCGTTTCTGCCACACCCCCCGGGGTTTAGGGACCGTACAAACGCACCCCCAACCGCGGGCCGGGGCGACCCCGGATTTCCGGCAGAAAATGGGTTCAGATTTTTGGGTTTACGGGGTTTACGGGGTTTACACTGAGAGGTTTACACGGTGACGGACGCAACGCTGATCATGTGGTCGATCTCCGAGATCGCCGCGCGCGACAGCGTGTCCAAGATGGCGATATCGAAGCAGGTCAAAAAACTGATTGCCGCGAAACCGGACACGCCTGCCGAGCGTGACGGGCAGGGGCGGGTGATGAAGGTATCGCTTGCCCACTACGATGAATTCCGCTCGCGACATGTCAATCCGGCCAAGGCCTCGGCGCCATTGCGAACGACGGACGAACCGATTGCAGCGGAACGCGGCAAGGGATCGAACGTCCCGCAGCCAGAGAGTTTTGAGGAAGCGCGACGGCAGTCTGAATGGCTGAAGGTCGGCCGCGAACGCATCAGGCACCAGGAGGCAGTCGGCGCTCTGGTTCGAGCCGACAGGACGGAAGATGCACTGCGGCAGGCCGGTCGGGATATCCAGGCAATGATGCGCCGGCTGCAGAACCGGGCCGATGATATTGCACTGGCCGTTTCGAAGGAAGGCGTTCACGGTGCGCGGGTGGCTTTGCGCAGGATTGCCGATGATGTCGGCAACGATATTGCCGATCGTCTGGCCGCGATTGCGAGCGAAGCGCCGGAGGTCGACGAACCGATAGAGGGTGATGACGCGTGAACGCTCATCCCGGCGCGCTGCGCCTTGTCATGTCATCGCTTGCGGAGACGATCCGCCCGGTTCCACCCGTGCCCTTCCAGGAGTGGATCGGCAAGAACATCGTTCTGGTCGACGGCAATCGTAAGGGTGAATTCTGGTCAGCCGACGATGCGCCGTATCTGAGCGAGATTGCCGAATGCCTTAGCCAAGAGCACCCGTGCAATCTGGTGACCGTACGCAAAGGCCAGCAGACCGGCGTCTCCATCCTAGCCATGTCGTGGATGCTCTACATCGCGGAGATGTGTCCAGACAACGCGCTCTATGTCGCGCCAGGCATCGACCTGTTGCAGGATCTGAACAGCGGCAAGTTCAACCCGCTGATCGAGGCCTGGCAGGAAAAGACAGAAAAGGACGTTGTCGATCTTGCCAATTCGTCGACCTACACGAAAAAAATAGGTTCCGACACGTTCATCTACCTCGGTAACGCCAACACGAAAAAGGACCTGTCGGGAAAGACCTGCCGGTATGGCGTGAAAGACGAGCTTTCGAAATGGGAATATTTCATTGACGGCTCGGACCCGGAAACGCTGTTCTTCGGTCGCTTCACCGCCTTCCGGCGCCTCCGCAATTACAAGATACTCGAGCTTTCAACGCCCGAACTCGACAGCGGCGATCCGCTGGGTGACGGGCCGGGGCACTGCCGGATAGACAGGTCTTTCCGGCGATCGGATCAGAGGTTCTGGCACATCAAGTGCCCGGAATGCGGCGCGGAGCAGGTTCAGAAAGACAAGAACCTGATCGTTGACCGCGATCATCCCCACAAGTCCCGTATGCGCTGCACGTCATGCACGCATGAGATTTCGGAGATGGAGCGCGTCATAGCGGTCAAGGAGGGCCGGTTCATTCCGAGCGAGACGGGGCCGGACAGGCATCCCGGCTTTCACGTCGATGCGTTCATGTCGCTGATGATGTCCTATGAGGCGATTGCCGAAGACAGACTATCATCCGAAGGCAAGGGCGAGACCGGGGCAAAGGACTATCACAATCTGGTTCTGGCACTGCCGTACCAGATGAAGGGCAACGCTCCCGATCATGTCCGGTTGATGGAGCGCAGTGAGAACTATCCGCCGGAGACGATCCCGCCCGGCGGGCTTCTGCTGGCCGGCGGGGCGGACGTGCAGGGCCACGGCATCTATCTGGAGATCGTTGCCTTCGGGCAGGATCGGCAGAGTTGGTGTGTTGCGGCTGAGTATTTTCCCGGCGCGACGGATAATCCGGGCGAGGGCGCATGGCCGGCACTGGCCGCCTTCGTCTCAAAAGAGTTTCCGGACGCGCAGGGCGTTCTTCGCACGATCGATGCTCTTGCCGTTGACGCCGGATACAACACCAATGCTGTGCTCGAATGGTGCCGTCGGCACCCAAACACCTATGCGGTTAAGGGTGAACCCGGACGAAACCGACCGGCGATATCGCAGCCGAAGCGTCAATCTGTCACCAAGCGCGGCAAGCGGAAGCGTTTCGGTTCCACAATGCAATGGCCCGTTGGCACATGGTCGCTGAAAGCCGAGTTCTACGGGAATCTTCACAAGGCCGGTCTTGCCGCCGGCGAGGCCTGCGACCCGCCCGGATATTGTCATTTCCATAATGAACTCGGGCAGGAATATTTTCAGCAGATCACGGCGGAATACTACGTTCGCGCGATTGTGCGGGGAAAGCTGCACGAGGAGTGGCGACCGCGCCGCCCTGACAACCACTGGCTTGACTGCCGCGTCTACGCGATGGCGATGGCCGAGCATCTTGGACTTTCCCGCATGTCTCCGGCCGAATGGGCCGCGCTTCGCGAGAAGTATGAAGGCGAGGCCGCGGCGGATCTGTTTTCGCCCGCGCCTGTTGCTGTCGCCCAGAAAGAAAAGTCTGCCACGCCTCCCTCGACTGAGGCGCCGGCAGCAAAACCGAAAAAAGAAAATCGATGGCGGAATCGGAAACTGTAGTGAAGGCATCTCCTGCGAAACCGCGCGTTCGCGTGCTGGCTGGCAGAGCGATGGGCAGCTATATGCGGGACACGCAGAGCGGCGTTATCGCTTCGCGCCCGGCCTCGCTGCGCGAGCACCGCGACGAGGTGCGCCGGGTATGGACGCGGGCGGCCGGTCTTGCCATGGACATGCTGCAAAATTCGGGTCGGTTGCGCGGTGCGGCAGACCAGATCATTGCTGATACGGTTGGCGTCGAGTTGCAGCTCAACCCGAAGCCTGACCTGAAGGCGTTCGGTTATGACGACAAGGAAGCGGTCGATTTCGTTCGGCTGATCAAGACCCGGTTCAAGGTCTGGGCATGGAAGCCGGCGGAATGCGACTATCGCGCCAAGTTCACGCTGCCGCAGCTCACAGACACGGGCATCCGCAACTGGCTTGCCTTTGGCGAGAGCGTTGGCGTGGTGCAATATCTGCCGCGCTCACAGCGCCTGCCTGGCACGAAGACGGGCACGAAATTCCTGCTATTTTCTCCGCAGAAGCTTGTCCAGGACACCAGCGAATTCGAAGGGATGTTTCAGGGGGTCATCCACGATGCGTTCGGGCGTCCGGTCGCCTATCGCTTTCAGGAGAAGCGTGACGGCATGCTTGGAAAATATGACTATCCGGCGCGTGACCGCGAAGGCCGCCAGATGGTTATGCATGCTTTCGATCCCTTCGGACCGGAAGATGTGCGCGGGGTTTCCGTGCTGGTGCCGACCTTCCGTAAGTATCTGATGGCGGAAAACGTCGACGATGCGACCGCGCAGGTGTTTTTCCTGCAGACGCTGTATGCCGCGATCCTGACCAGCGACAAACCATCTGCCGAAGCCTTCGAAGCGCTGGAGGCATTGAAGGAAACCGGCGCTGATAATGCTGCCGATATCGCGCAGGACTTTGCGCAGTATTTTGGTGCACAGCTTGAGCGCGCGGCAGAGAGCGAAATCAAGCTTGGCGCCGGGGCTGGCATCTCTCAGCTTGCGCCCGGCGAAAGCCTCGACTTCAAGTCAATCTCCGTTCCGGGTACCCACCATGAGCCTTTCATGGCTGCGATGCATCGCGAAACGGCACGTGCACTCGGCATGTCCTACGGCGGTTACACGCTGGACTATACTCGGGCCACCTACGCCTCGACGATGATGGAGAATTCGGCACTTTGGCCGATCGCGCAGCGGCGCACGGACAGGATCGCGGCTCCGCATATGCTGGTGCCGTATGAATCGTGGCTCGATGAACAGATCGAAGAAGGCCTAATTCCGTTCAAGGGTGGCCCGGAAGTCTATCGTATTAACCGCGATGCAATCTTGTGGGCGCTTTGCCTCGGGCCCTCGAAGCCAACTGCTGATGATCTGAAGCGCTCCAAGGCGGCGACTGAACGCATGGCTAATGGCACTTCGACAAAAGAGGCCGAATGCGCCGAGATCGGACAGGATCCGGAAGAGGTGTTTGAAAGCAACCTGCGTTGGCACAAGCGCTACAAGGATGCCGGCATGCCTTCGCCGTTCGAACGCAATACCGGGACGCCGAAGTCAGACGCACCAACGAGTGATCAGGAGGCCGATGGTGGTAACGCCAGTCAAGATTAACGGCGCGACGGTCGACCTCGACGATCCCTGTGCCATGGCGACTGCGCTGCGGGCGGTGCGCATGAAGCGCATTGCGGGCGAGGCGGTCGAGGAATCGGAAATCCAGTCTCCCGTGATGAAACAGCGGGTCAAACTGGCCAGCACCTCTCTGACCGATCTCGATCAGGAAATCGAGCGGCTCGACCGGGCCTGTGCGGCCAAGAGCGGCGTTTGCCGCACCGGCCGGCGCTGGTCGCTGCACTACTGAAACCGGAGACGTCCATGTCTTTTTCCTACGGACATATCGCCCAGCGGGTGTTCAACACGCCGCTGGCCTATGACGAACGCAAGGCGGAGGCCTTTGTGCTTGGCCTCGGCGGGCGGATCGCCGGCAGCGATATTGTTGTTGTCAATGGCGGAAAGGCGGTCGACCACACCGCGTTTGCAAACGGGCGTCCGTCGGCGGGAAGGCTGGGGGATTCCTTTGCGCAGCAGAAGGCTGCTTGGAATGGCGCCAAGCTATTTGTCGAAGGTAACGTGGCTGTGATCCCGGTAGAAGGTACATTGGTGCACAAGGGCACCTTCATCGGGCAATCGTCCGGGGTAACCTCCTATGAGGGGCTTCAAACCCAAATCGGCATAGCTACACGCGACGCTCGCGTTAAGGGCGTTGTCGTCGAAATCGACAGTTTCGGCGGTGAAGTGGCCGGTTGCTTCGAGACCGCCCGGATGCTGGCCGCGCTGTCGAAGATCAAACCGACAGTCGCCATTCTGACCGACCACGCCTTTTCAGCCGCGTATGCGCTTGCCAGTCAGTGCCGTTCGATCATCGCGCCGCCCTTTGGCGGGGCCGGTTCCGTCGGCGTGATCATGTTGCATGCCGACTATTCAGGGTGGCTGGAGAAGGAAGGAATCAAGGTCACTATTGTCAAGGCCGGCGCCAAGAAGGCGAACGGCAACCCTTACGAGGCCTTGCCCGAAGAAACGCTGGAAAAATGGGAGGCGCAGGCCAACGCCATGCGCGAAACCTTTGCCGATCTCGTCGCCCGTGGCCGCAAGGGCAGCACCACAAAGGCAAAGGTGATGGCGACAGAGGCCGAAGCTTTTACGGCGCAGGAAGCGCTGGAACACGGACTGATCGACGCGATCGGCGATCCGTCGGCCGCATTCGATGCATTCGTCAAGGCAATCAACAAGGTCTGATCATGACAAGCTTTCTTGCTGCGATCCACCGGGCTGTGAAGCCCGGCGCGGATGATGATTCCCTCATCGAGGGAGAGCCGGGCGCGGATGCGTCCAATGTTGAACCGGCGGACGAGGCGTCCGCCACCGAAGAGGACCATCAAATGTCCGAAGAGAAGAAGACGCCCGGCGCGAACGACAAGCCCGCCGGTGCTGACACCTCCGCTGTTGCAAAGGATGCTTCCGACGCCACAAAGGCACGGATCAAGGCGATCACCGGCAGTGCCAAGGCCAAGGGGCGCGAGGGGCTTGCTAGCCACCTGGCGTTCGAAACCGACATGTCGGCCGAGGCTGCTGAGGCTTTGATGGCGACTGCCCCGAAAGCCGAAGAGGGCAATAAGGAAGAGAGCTACGAGGAACGCCGTGTTTCGGCTTCCGGCCTCGCCCAGCCTTCCGCCGGCAATGGTCCGAAGAAATCCGGGCTTTCCGCCGCCGTCGATCTCCAGATCGATGCGCTGAAGAAGTAATCGAGAAAGGACGCTATCATGTCTCTCGCTGTTTATACTGCCACGAAGGCGCGGACCCTTTCCGACCTCGTCAAGTGGATGCCTGAGCGTGAATACTCGATCGCGAGTTACACGCTCCTCGCCGGCGACGGTGATACCCGCAGCATTTCGCTTGGCACGCCGCTCGGCAAGATTACCGCAGGCGGCACCAAAAGCGCTGTCTCCGCAGCGGATGCCGGCAATACCGGCAACGGCACGCTGACGCTGGCCGATCCGGCATTCACCGCCACTGCTCCGCTTGGCGAGTACACGGTTGTATGCACCACCGGCGGCGCTGACGGAACCTCCAAGTTTCGCGTCGAGAACCCGGAGGGCGTGCGTGTCGGCACGGCTACCGGCGGCGCGGCCTTCGATAAGACGATCAAGTTCACGATCGCTGGCGGCGGCACGGATTTCGTCGAGGGTGACAGCTTCATTGTCACTGTGTCGATTGCCGCCGGCGCTGACGATGGCAAGATCGTCGCATGGTCGCCGACGGCAACCAATGGCTCGCAGGTCATCTGGGGTTTTGCGGCCAATGCGATCGAAGCGGCCGATGGCGTCGACAATGTCGGCAACGGTCTCGCCGTTCGCCGTCAGGCCATCCTGCGCGATGGCGGCATTCAGTGGCCCGAAGGGCTTTCCGCAACGGACAAGGCGGCTGCCGTCGAGAATGTCGAGGAAAAGCGCGGCATCGTGGTCCGCGTCTGATCCCATCCAGGATAAGGAAAACACAACATGGAAATTCTTCTTCCCTACACGGATGTGGAACTGACGCAGGAAGTCAACCGCATCCCCAACACCTACGGCTATCTCGGTGCGCTCGGAATCGCTCCTAACGAGCCGAAGGCATCGAAGTATGTACGGATCGAATACAAGGATGGTGTCATTTACGTACTCGGCGCTGAGCCACGTGGTGGTCCTGGCGATGTGGGTCAAAATGATAGCGAGAATGCGATCATTTTGGAAATTCCTCATTTCCCGCACCTGGACTTTATCAGCCCGGATGATGCCGACAGCGTGCTTGTCGTCGTCAACGGCGTTGTTACGCCGGAGTCGATGGATCGTCAGCTTGCGATGAAACTGGCGAATATCAGACGCAAGCATTCAATCACTCGCGAGTATCTCAAACTCGGTATGCTGAAAGGCCTGATCAAGGATGGTAAGGGGCGTACCCTTTATGACATCTATAACGTTTTCGGCATCACCAAAAAGACTGTCGACTTCGCCCTGGCCACAACTGGTACGGATGTCATGGCAAAGTGCGAGGAGGTGAATGATCACATCACCACCAACCTCAAGGGCGAAACTTCTTCCGGCGTCGATGTGATCGTTGACACCACGTTCTTCAACAAGCTGATTTCGCACGAGAAGGTCGAGAAGTTTTGGGTACAGGCCCAGAATGCGGCACTTCACACCACGGTCGAGCGTCAGCGTCTGGGGGGGAACTGGGGTCGTGTCTTCGAGTTCGGTAGTCTTATGTTCCGCGAATACAAGGGCTCGATGCCGGTCAAGAGCACATCAGGCACAATTACCAGCGAACAGAACGTGGCAGCAAATAAGGGGCATGCTTTCCCAACAGGAACGCAGGGTATGTTCCGGACCTACGATGCTCCGCCGTTCCACATGTCGATGGTAAACCAGGCCCCCACACTGGATGCTGAGCCGATCTTCGTCACCACCGAAGAGTTGAAGCACGGATCTGGCATCGAGATCAAGTCGCAGTCGAACATGCTTTCGATATGCAAGCAGCCTGAGTGCCAGGTTGAACTGACCACGAACTGATTTCGGTCGGTCAAGATAAAATTGACGGTCGGAAGTGTTTCGGCCGTCTTCCTTTCTTCCGAGGTTCTGGATCATGGTTGACTGGTCGGCTGCCCGGGCGCTGCTGGAAGATAGCTGCGCGGATACGTTTGACAAAACGGCGTGCGTTCTTCAGCCGCGCAAGGGCGGGCTTGGGCCGAACCATAAGGCTGTCGATGATGACAGCCGCGTGGCTTTTCCGTTTTCCGGAACGATCGATCTTGAGGCCTCGACGGAACGCAGCGGGCGCAACAAGCCGTCCGACCCCGAGACCTCGGGCTCTGTTTCCTATGACGCCGTTCTGACGGCGCATATCGGGGCGTGGCCCTATCTGCCGGAGCGCGGCGATTTTGTCGTTGCTGACGGCGTGACCTGGAAAATCATGGCCAAGGAAAAGGATGGCAGCAGCCGTCCCGCCTGGTATTTGAACAAGGCCTGAGACGATGCTTGCAGCCGAAGCCCTGCGCCTAGCGGCCATCGAAGTGCTTTGCCCGACGGCCAGCCTTGAAGCGGGTGGACCTTTCCCGACGCTTGCGGGCAGGGCCGTTTTCGACAGCGAGCCAGCCTCACTGCAAAGCCTCGATCGCAATGCACCCGCCGGATACACGCCGGTGATTTCGCTCTATACCAGCGAGGCCGCGGCGCAGCTGATGGGCGAGGCCTCGGCGGCTGTCGATACGCAGGCCAGCGCCATGCTGGTGATTATCGCGGAACTGGCCGTTGTTGCTGAAGACAATGAGGGAGAGTTTGTCGCGCCAATGGCGGAAGACGATCCCGAAGCGCGGATGGTGCTTGCGGCGCTTTGTTCGCAGATACGCTTCAAGCTTGAGCGCAGCACCGCCGGCGGCGCATGGCGCAGGCTGGTGCGGCGGATCGAACGGGTCGACATGTCCACCTTTGCCGCGCCGGATTTCGGACTGAAGTATCAGCGCGTCATGATGCGGTTTGCGTGTTCGATCCGGGATGATGAGTTTGATGTCGAGAACGGCGGGCTGCCGGAGCCGATCAGGTCGGTCCATGCTGCGCTGCCTGCAAATTCCTATGCCAAGGCAAAGCTTGCCGCGCTGGCAGCGCATTTTGCGGCGGATCCGGCGACGGCGCTTGAGGGGGCCGGCATCGATACGGGAACGCCCGTGCAGGGCGATGTGAGTTTGAGCGATGAGTAAGCCGCCATTAACCGAACAGGAAAGCGTGGTGATGCGGTCGCTAGTTGATGCGTGGAACGGGTTTCTTGAGATTGAGCCCACGCACCCCGATCATGTTGAGCAATTTCGGCGCGGCATACACGAATGCCAGAACGTGCTGATGCATCGTGTTGTGCAGCGTGACTACCCCAAAGATTTTCCAAAACGATAGCGGAGCCTTCCCATGGCTGAGACATACCGCCCGCGTTCGGGCGTTCGCATTCCCATGCCTGGCGGGCAGGCGGACTGGCCTGCCGGGGGGCGGGCGGTGAATTTTGCCAATCCTTATGAGGCGCGGCTGGTGGCGGAAGGCTCGCTTGTGAAGGTGGAGCCGGAAGCCAATGAGGCGGCGGATGCCGCACCTGCGCCCGAACCCGCCAGGACTGAAACCGCCAAGAAGCGCAACACGAGAGGAGCCAAGTGATGGCGACCAGCAATATTCCGTCGGACCTTGTCGGTCCCATCTTTACCTTTGATGTGCAGTCGGGCGGGCAGTTCTCGGCCGAAACCCGGACGATGATCCTCGGCCACGGCCTTGCCGGCGGCTCGCTTGCCGAAGGCGGCATTGCCGTTTGCAACACGGCGACCGATGCGCGCAATCTGGCCGGCGCCGGCTCCATGCTGGAAGCCATGTTCCTCGATGCCCGCGCCAATGCGCCGACACAGGAAATCTGGATCGGGCGCGTGGCCGACAGCGGCACGGCGGAAATCCGCACGCTGACGGTGGGCACGGTTCCGTCCGCAGGCGGGCAGGGCGTTCTCCAGATCGGCGGCGAGATCGTCAGTGTCGAGATTGCCGCGGGCACCTCGGCTAATGATGTGGCAACCGCGCTTGCCGCGGCGATCAACGCCTATTTCAACCAGGCGAGCAAGCAGAGCCTGCCGTTTACGGCAACGGCTGCCACCAATGTGGTGACGCTGACGGCGCGGCACAAAGGCACCTATGCCACGGGGATCGATATCCATGTGCCGGTGCTCGACCGCGTCAATGCCTTTGCCGGTCTCTTCACCTTTGCCACCACCACGGCGGGTGCGGGCGTGCCCTCGGTCGCCAATATTCTGGCGGCGATGAATGACGATCCTTTCGAGATCATCATTTGCCCGTTCAACGACGATACGAACCTTGGCCTGATCAACGACTTCCTCGACGAGGTTTCGGGCCGCTGGTCCTATCTGCAGCAGATCTACGGCCACTGCTTCTATCCGTTCGCCGACACATCGACCGAACTGATCGCCAAGGCGGAAGCGAAAGACACCTGGCATCTGACGATGATCCCGCAGTTTACCGCGGGCGGCTTTGCCATTCCGCTCTATCGCTGGGTTTCGATGTTCACCGCACGGACTGCCTCGCTGCTGGGCGATGGCGCCGGCGGCGGGGTCTCGGTCAACCAGACGGGGCTTGTGGTCAAGGGCGCGATTGCGCCGCGCGACCGGGCTTACTGGATGGATTACACCACCCGCAACACGTTCTACAAGAACGGCGTTTCCGGCTGGAAGATCGACAAGTCCGGCAATGTGATGGTCGACAAGATCATCACGCAGTCGCAGACGATCAACGGCGCGCCGGATACAACCTTCCGGGATATCCAGCGCGTGTTCCAGCTCACTTATGCGCTGAAGCGCTTCCGCGCCGATCTGGCCTATGAGCATTCCAACAAGGCCATTGCCGACGACAATCCGGGCAACAACCCGAACATCTCGACCACGGCGGATATCAAGGCCACGCTCTATCACAGCTATCGCCGGATGGCCGACAATGGCGTGCTGGAAAATGCCGATGAGGCCCTGCAGGCGATGACGGTGACCCGCAACAGCGACAACCCGAACCGGGTGGATACCTATCTGCCGCTCGATTTCGTCAACGCGCTCGACATCTTCGCCGGCGTGGCGCGGGCCTACGCCCAGTTCGACTGATCCGCATACCCTTCAGGCCGGGGCTTTTCGCGCCGGCCGGTTTCTTTCCCTTAAATTCGGAGCACTCCCATGAGCAAGGATTTCGGCGGGCGCATGTCGCTTCGCTTTTCGAATGGCGAACTGATCGCGCTGCGCGCCACGGTCAATCTCGTGCCGACGCGGATGACGGTCACCGCCGTGACCAATCAGAACGGCTCGGTTGACCGCACCGGTGAGATGAAGCCGGGCACCTGCGAGATCAGCTTTGCCGACTACGGCCACAATTACGACCAGCTGATCTCCGGCGACCGTTTTGACGGCACGCTCGTCGAGGAGTTTTCCGGGGCGACGCATTATTTCACAAAGGCGTTTCTGTCCGGCGATCCCTCGGTGAACCGCCTGACCGGCGAGGTGACGGGTCTGACGCTCAATTATGAGCGCTACAACAAGACCGATGCAGGGGCGTGATCATGGCCGACAAGACCGTCAATCTCTCCAAATCCTACACCGTCAACGGCACAACGTTCGATACCATCGTGCTGCGGGAGCCGACCTATTCGGATGTTTTTCCGACTAATCTTGGCGAACCTTTCGATTTCCAGCCTGCCAAGGGCGGTGGCGTGGTGCGGTTGATCTACACCGATGTCGTTGATGAGTACCTGAAGCGGCTGATCACTGCGCCGGGGTACGAATTCATTCACACGCTTACGGCGGCTGATTCCCTCAAGTTGCAGGATGCGGTGTGTGGTTTTTTTACGGAAAGCGCGGAGTCGATAAAGCCGCGGACCTCCTCATCTTCCGATTCGGATGCTCATTCGACGCCGTCGAGCGAATGACGCTTTCGCAAATTGTTTGGTGGATTAACCGTGCGGCGGCGCACCAACGCCCCCGCAACGGACGCTGACAGTCTGGGATTATAATTTCATGCCAAATCGCGAATTCGAAGCGCGGCTTAAAATTTCGGCCTACGACCGAACCGGCAATGTTTTGGGTCGCGTCTCGAACAAGCTCGGTACGGTCAGCAGAAAGGCCAACCAGGCGAATGCGGCGTCTGCTCGGATGGTGGCTGCCTCGCGGGCCAGCATGGCTATGGTTGCCCGATATGCTGCGCCTGCGGTTGTGGCTGCCGGCGCCACCAAAGCAGTCAAGGATTTTGCTGCCCTGGAGCGGCAGATGAACCGGATCGGAATTACCGCCGGGGCGACAGCAGATGAAACCGAAGAAGCTCTGAAGCGGGTTCAGGCAGATACCAAAGCCGTTGCAATGCCGCTGCAGGATGGCATTGAAGCACTCGACACGCTGGTCGCTTCGGGAATGTCTCTTGAAGCGGCTCTGGATTTTTTGCCGTCCGTGCTTGCGACAGCACAGGCTACCGGTGCGGCGACCACTGACATTGCCAATACCGGACTCAAGGCCGCGGATGCGCTCGAAATAGAAGCAGAGGAAATGCAGAAGGCTTTCGACATCATGGTCGAAGGCGGCAAGGCGGGTCAGTTCGAATTGAAGGATATGGCTCAGTATATTCCGAACCTTGCTAACTCGTTTGCAACATTGGGATATAAAGGTGAGGATGGGCTCAAGAAGCTCATTGCCGTGTTGCAAACCTTGCGAGAGGATACGGGAGATGCCTCATCGGCAGCGACGCAGGCTGGAGAGGTCTTTGGTAAGATCTATTCCGAACAGACTGCGAGGGCCTTCAAGAAGATGGGGGTGGATCTGCGCAAGGGCATGGAAGAGGGAGCCGCCGCCGGGAAGGATGCGCTTGATACCTTCATTCGATTGACCGAGCTTGCCATCGACGGTGATTTGAAAAAACTGCCTCAGCTGTTTACCGACAAAGAATTCCGTTTGGCTATGCAGTCTTTGCTGACCTCTACCGACAGTCTCGAAAATTTTTATAACACCATGAATTCGGCTGAGGTTGACGGAACAGTTTTCCGGGACTTGCAGCGTATACTTGAGGACACGCAGTCAGACATTGATAACATGGCTTCGAGCTGGGACCGTATGTGGACATCGATGGGCAAGGCGATTGCGCCGCCTGCCAGCAAAGCGATGAATACAACGGCCGACTACGTTGACTACAATGATGCTGTCGACAATGCGCTTGATGCGCGTGGCATGACGCATATGCAGAAGGTCATCTGGTCGGCGACGAATATGCCGCTAGGCGGCGCCTTTAAAAATGAAGAACTTGATCGTCTGGCCTATGAAGGCGGGAATCGCAGTGATGACCTGCTGCAGAGGATGGCCGCCCGCGATCGTGAGAAGAACTTCCAGCAAGGTAACGCCCTGATGTATGTGGATTGGGGCGACCAGGCGGCGGGGCCAGGTAGCGGACAACCACCGCTCGATGATCGCCAGCAGCTCCTGAATCGCAGTAGCAGAATGAGCGAGCGTCGCATCGACAGAGCGATGCACTTGTCGGACAATTATTTTGAAATACCCGATCTCAGCAAACCCCAAGATGGCGGCGGCCTGCTGGAACAGGTGCTTAGTGTTTTCGACACCGACAAGGTCGAAGAAGGTTCGCGCGAAATGGGCCAGTCCTTTACCGACGGGGCAGAGGGAATTCGCAAGGCGAGCGACGATGCCAGGGGCAAGATGAGCGATGTGGGCCGCAATGTCGAAGCGGGCGGCGATGATATTGTCCGCGCGCTCAGCAATGTCGCCACCGCCGTCGATACCGCAGCAACGAAACTGACCGGCGCGGCCGGCCGCCTGCAGCGCCGCCAGGAGCGCGCCAATGCCAATCCCGGAAAATCCATGAAGCCGGAAGACAACGCGCCGGCAGGAGCCTATTGAAGTCATGCGCAACTGGGCAGCAACGCTTTTTCCCGGCTCCTACAAGGGCGTGCCGTTTTATGTGGAATATGATTCGGCATCGGGCGGCAAGCGGCTGGCCGTGCATGAACATGCCGGCGGCTACCAGTCCACCGTCGAGGAACTGGGTAAAGCCACAGAAGCCTTTGATGTCACGGCCTATACGATCGGCGATTTCTCCGATGTGCAGGCGCTGGCGCTGAAGGCCGTCTTGAATGCGCCGGGGCCCGGCCTTCTGACAATGCCGATCGATCCGCCGATGCTGGCGACAGCCGAGCGTTACTGGCGTACGCGTTCCAAGCGTGAGCTTGGCTATGTCGGCTTCGGCATAACCTTTGTGCCGCATCCGACCGCGCTGGGCAAAGCGCTGAACCTCGGCAATGTCAATGCCGCTGTTGCGGCCGGCGTCGGGCTTGCGGCTGCCGGCATGTCATCCTTTTTCGGGTAGTTTCATGGCTGCAGAAAAAACGGTCATTCTCGACTGGCTGTCCGGCCTTGCCGCGACGATCATTTCCGATGCCGACGATACGGCCGATTTCGCCGCGCGGGTCGAGGTTGCCGCCGCGCTCGATGCGGCTGCGTTTTCGCAGGAAGCGTTGGACTTGATGCGGATGGTCGGCGAGAGCGTCAGCGCCGAAACCGATTTCGAGGCGATCAAGGTGGACCCGACGGCCACGGGCGAAACCCTTGCGGTGATGCAGATTCTTACCGCATTCGGCGCGGCCATCGGCGGCGTGCGGGTTGCGTGGCCATCACGGCCCGCCGCGCGCAATGCCCGCCAGCGGATTGCCGAAACGGGCGAAACCGGCCTTGCTGCGGTCTCCGCACTGGGCGCAGATGGCGCGCAGCTTTTCGGCTGGCTTTCCGGCGTTGTGGCACTTTGCGTGCGCATGGTGTCCGAGATCGCGGCAACGGCAACGCCGATGGTTGCGGTGGAAACCGGCATATCCTTGCCGTCTGCCGTTCTGGCGCACCGGCTTTATGGCGATGCCACGCGCGCCAGCCAGCTTTTCGAGGAAGCCAATGCGGCAACGCCGATGCTGATGCCGACGCGATTTCAGGCGCTGGCGCGGTAGATTTGCAGGTCCACCTGAATGCTTCTGGAAAAGATTACAATCACCGGCATAGACCTGCCGATCAAGCGCACGGAAATCGAATATGGGGCCGATGAGGCCGTGCGCCAGGCGCGGTTCTCGCTGACGCCAACGCAGGATGACGGTTTGCCTGTTATCCCGGGCGATGCGGTGACGGTGAAGGCAAATGACACGCTGGTGCTGACCGGTTTTGTGCGCGACGTGATGCCGCGCCACGACCCGCAAAGCCACGAACTGGACGTGACGGTCGTTTCCAAAACGGTCGATGCCACGGAAACCTCCGTGGAGCACGCTTCCGGCGAGGTGATCAACCAGCCGCTCGACAAGGTTGCCAATGAGTTCGGTCTCTATCATGTCGACATCCTGACAGGTGAGCGCACGCCGGACGATCCGGACCTCGCCAATAGCGATTTTGCGCCGCTTGTTGCCGAGCAGAGAGCGGCAGCCGCCCTGCCGCCGGAGCCGCGCGTCAAGCTTCGGCCCGGAGAAACATCTTTCGCAGCCCTTGAGCGCGTCACGCGCGGGCGCGGCATCCTGATCTATGACACGCCGGAAGGGCGGCTGAAACTGGCGTCAAAGCCGGAAGGCACGCATGACGGAAGCCTGCGCTTTGGCGTCAATATCGAACGCGCCTCGGCCACGCTGACCGAACGCGGGCGCTACAGCCCGGTGATTGTGCGCGGCGAAACCAGCGAGGCAGCCGACATCGACGCAGAGCGGATGGAAGCGGAAGCCATTGACGACACGGTGACGCGCCGCCGCCCGATGATTATCGTCATGGAAGGGCAATCCGACCCGGACAAGCTCAAGCAGCGCGCCGCATGGGCGGTGCAGCGCAACCAGGGCGAGGCGATTTCCGTCAACCTGACGGTGACCGGCTGGCGCGACGATGCCGGCAACATCTGGCAGCGCAACTGGCTTGTGCATGTGATCGATCCATGGCTCGGCCTGGATGGCACGATGGCGATCAAGACCGTCGTGCTGCGGCAGGATGAGCAGGGCGACGGCACGGTGGCGGACCTGACACTGGTGGACCCCCGCGCGCTGGGCGGTGAAAACCCGCGCGGCAAATCGAACAAGGCTTACAAGGCCAAGAGCAAGGGCAAGCAAAAGACAATCGATTGGGTCAATACCCGCAGCGTTTGGGGTGATGAACGATGACAATCCGCCAGATCATCCTCGATGGCCGCATCACGGAAGAAAAAGGCCGCCAGTTCGTTAGCGGGCAGGGGCTTTATAATGATGGCTTCACCAAAATCCTGCGGATAGAGCCGTGGGGCTATGCCTCGGTGCCTGTTGCCGGTTCGCGCGGCATCGCCGTGCCGCTTGGCGGCAATGCCGATATGGCGGTGTTTCTCGGCGGCGAGAGCGGCGGCCATCGCCCGCCCGGTCTGCCTGCCGGCGCCTCGGCGCTTTACGATGCCAACGGCAATATCATCAAATGCGTGGGCACCGGCATCGTCATCGATGTCGCCGGCCGCACGATCGATATTACCGCCGGGCAATGGACGCTCACCGGCAACGCCACGATCACCGGCAATGTTACCATCGATGGCAATCTCACCTGCACGGGCAATGGCACCTTCGCCGGGTCCGTCACAGATGGCGATGGCGACGGCGGGGCATAACCCTCTCTTTCCGTCACCCCGGCCTTGAGCCGGGGTCCAGGGCCACATCTGCCGCCTTGCCGTTTTACGTGGATCCTCGGGTCAAGCCCGAGGATGACGCGGAAGAAGGGTGAGGATGACGCTTTGAGGAAGGCGCGGCAGTGAGCAACAGGAAACGCAATGCGCATCATCCCGATTGACGACAGCGGCGCGGAAATCTGGCGCGCGCCGGACCTGGTGTGGAACGGCGTCACCGCCGACCTCGCCGTAAACGCGCTGACGCACCCGACAGCGCCGGGTGATTTCACCGCCGAGCAGGCGCTTGCCACGCAGGTGCTGATTGCGCTGATGACCGACCGGCGCGTGGAAGAAAGCGAGCTGCCGCCCGGCGAGATGAACCGCGGCTGGATCGGCGACACCTATGACATCGGCGAACACGAAACGCCGATCGGCTCCCGCCTCTGGCTGTTGCGGCGCAAGGCGCTGACGGAAGGGATCGAACACCTTGCCGAGGCCTATGCCAAGGAAGCCCTGCAGCCGCTGATCGACCAGGAGGCCGTCGCCTCCATCACCGTTTCGGCCATGGCCAACAGGGCGGAAAACAGGCTGGAGCTTGATATCGCGCTTTATGCCCGCTCGGGCCAGTCCGTCTTTGCCGAGCGCTACGCCATCATCTGGGATCAAGTGAAGGCGCTTTCCTGATTTTTTCTCACATGCTCTTTTTCCGGAGTGATACATAATGCCATGGACCATCCGCCCGCTTGCCGACTGGTCGTCGCGCATGCGCGGCTCATTCCGGCAATATCTGCAGGGCACCGACAGCGCGCTTGCCAATAATTTCGTCACGGTCACCGCCAAGGTGGTGGCGGCCATGGCGCATGAATACGAACTGCGGCTGGGCTATCTCACGCGGCAGATGTTCCTGACCACGGCAACCGGCAAATGGCTGGCCGCGCATTGCTATGAGGTCGGCATTTTCCGCAAGCCGGCCGCGCGGGCAAGCGGCTTGATTGCAGGCATTGGCGCGGTGTCGACAACCTATCCGGCCGGCATCCGCTTCCAGTCCGGCAATATCATCTATGTCTCGACCGCGGCGGTCACATCATCGGCCAGCGGCGCTGTGGAATTTGCGGTGCGCGCACAGTCGGCAGGCCTTGCGGGAAACCGCGATGCCGGCAGCGAATTGGCGCTTGCCGATGCCGGGCTGTACCCGGCCCTTTCAGACACCTTTACGGTCGCATCCGGCGGGCTTGGCGGCGGGGCGGATACGGAACTGGACACCAGCCTCAAGGCGCGCGGACTGCAGCGCAAGCAGAACCCGCCCGGCGGCGGCACATATACCGATTACGAGCGCTATGCGCTGGAGGTGCCCGGCGTGCTGAAGGCCTGGGCCTTCCGGATGAGCACGCCCGGAAGCCTCGTTGTGCTGTTCCTGTTTGATGGTCGAGACGACTACATCCCGCTGCCTGCCGATGTGGCAGTGGTGCAGGCGGCCATCGATGCCCAGCGCCTGATCCGCGTGGACAACAGCGTCGCAGCCGCCGCGGTGGCGCGTGAGATCGATATCGAGATCGGCGGACTTTCGCAGGATACGCCGGAAATCCGCGCCACGATCGAACAGGCGATCACTGATATGTTTCTGGAAAAATGCCGCCCGGGCATTGCCGCCTCCACCTTCACCGTGTCCGTTTCGTGGATTGCCGAGGCCATTTCGCAGGCCTCCGGCGAGGAACGTCACCGGCTGATTGCCCCGCTCGCCGATATCACGCTGACAAATGGCGAATTCCCGGTTCTGGGCGAGGTCACCTATGGCGCGTGATCCGGCCTTTTCCACCATCACCACCATTGCCAGCAACTCTGCCAGCGGCGCGCCGCTGGGCTTTGATGTCGACAATGATGCAATCGAGATATGGCCGCGCGCAACCTCCCCGACCGTCGTTGTCGGCACGGTCATTCCCACCGGTTATGACGGCACTGGCGGGCAGGCGGCAAGCGCGGCCCCGTGGGATGCGCTGGCCAACCCGGTCAATGACGACCTGATCGACGCCGGGCTTGCCCTTTGGCCCACGGGCGCGGCCTGGGGCACGCCGGATGGCGAGAGCATGCCCATCGACAGCGTGCTTGCCCGCTTCACCCGCGTGCTGCTGTCACCGTTCGAATGGCTCTATGCCCGCGCTTTCAAGCTGGCACGGGAATCGACCGTGCAGGGCGTCGATGAACTGCTTGAGGAATGGGAGGCGGATTATGGCCTGCCCGGCCCCTGCGGCCCATCCGTCAGCGTGGAAGAGCGGTTGCGCGCGCTGGAAACAAAAGTGCTCGGCGGCGCGATCATCACGCCCGGCGATTTCATCGCCCTCGCTGCCCGCTATGGCTTCACCATCACCATCAAGGAACCGGCCACATTCGAATGCGGCTTTTCCGAATGCGGCGGCGGCCACCAGCTGGGCAACCCGATGACCGAGGAAACCTTCTGGATCGTGACGATCAGCGACCTTGCCGTCGATTATTTCCGCTGCGGCGAGGGCGAATGCGGCTTCACCCCGCTGTTCTCGCTGGGCGAGGCGGAACGTCTTCTTTGCATGCTCAGACAATTTGCCCCGGCCTGGACCACGCCGGTGTTGGCCTTCGAGGAGTAACAGATGAAGTATAACCCGCCCTTCGGCTCGAATGATCCGGATTCCATTTATGTCGATCGCAACACGCCCGGCGCGGTATCAGGTTCCGTGCCGCCTGCGCCTGCCATCGAGCACCCACAGCGGGAAATCGTCAATGCCATCCTGGCCGCCGGACTGACGCCTGACGGCAACGATCTTTCTCAGCTGACACAGGCGATCAGTGTTATCGCGGCCGCTGCGGTGCTGGACGACTATCTGCAAAAGGCCGGCGGCACGATGACGGGGTCGCTCATCCTTAATGCGGACCCGACAGCAGCTCTCCACGCTGCGACAAAGCAATATGTTGATGCTACATCCGCAGCGCTTTACACAGCAAAGGTCGTATGCCGTTTTGATGGCCTCACCCTTGACGTTCAGCGCGGCGAAAATGTCTCATCGGTCGTAAATGACGGAGCCGGTCTGTACACCATTAATTTCGCGACCAATTTGCCAGACACCAATTACGTCGTTGTGGGCGGTGGGTATGATTCTACGGACCCCGCCATTGACGGATTTTTGCAAGTGACAAGCCGGACGGTCAGCTCTGTTGCTATCCGCCTTAACGATCCCACGAATAATATTCGGCGTGATCTGCAAACGGTCGATGTCGTTATTTTCTAGGGGTCTGCGAATGTCAAATCCAATTGTTCATAACGCCGGCTGGCCGGGCGGTGCGCCATGACGGCAAAGGTTGAAATCATTGCCGATGCCTCCGGCCTGTTCGGCGCGGAAGGCATGGAGGTTGTCGTGGCGTCGGATGCGCCGCCCGGCATTTACGAGGTCACGCTGGGCGTTACCGTCGATCCCGGTCTGCCCGAAGCCCGGCACTATTCCACCACCGAAACATTCCGCGTGCGCGCACCGATGTTTTTCAAGAATGATGACGGCGAAATCCGGCCCGCGCGCTATACGCGCGACAGCGGCACGGACGCCATTGCCCTGAGGACCTGACGATGGCCGAAGAAGACGATATCAGCCAATGGACCGAAGCCAACGACACCACCGAAATCGATCGGGTTATCGGGCACAATCTCGATGGCAAGGCGCGCGCAATCAAGGTTGACAAGCTGGCGTCCAAGGCGGCGCTGGATGCGCTGGCCGGACGCGTGTCTGCCCTGGAAACGATAGAGATTGCCACACTCAGCGTTGATGGCGGCTCGATCTATGAAAAAGGGCTTTCCGTCACGCCGACATTGAACTGGACTATTGACGGCGCTGGCACCGTTACAGAACAGGTGATTAACGGGAACATCGTTGCTCCGGAAGCGCGAACATGGACGGCCGCTGCGGCGATCACCGCCAATACGACCTATACGCTGACAGTGACAGATGCGTCTGACCGCGATGTTTCGGATAGTGTTTCGATCTCGTTTCGCCCTCGCATCTATTGGGGCATGAGCGACGCGCTTGTAATGGACAGCGCCGGCGTTCTGGCGCTCGAAAGCGGCAGCTCGGCATTGTCAGCCAGCCGGGGCCGGACCATGACAATGGCGCCGGATGGCGAACAATATTTCTACTACGCCTATCCAACTTCGTTCGGTCAGCCCTCGTCGGTGACGGCCTATGGCTTTCCCACGGATCCGGTCGTCACCACGATTTCAATGACCACCGCCGCCGGCAATACCGAAGATTATTACCTTGTGCGACTGCCTGAACTGTTGACGCAGTCCGGCACGGTCGTCGTCAGTTGATGGAGGTCTGACCAATGGCCAATGCATTCATACCTGCTGAAATCGCCGAGGGCGGCAACGGCTTCCCGGCTGTCAGTCAGACAAGGGTCAAGGGCGGCGCATGGTCTGTCAGCGCAATCGCTGATTGGCAGAGCGAGATCGAGCCGCGCTATCGTGCGTCCGGTATGCGGATCCTCGATCGCAGCGACCGCAGCGAATGGGTTTTGCAGGATGACCTTGTCAGTGTTGTCGAAACCAAAGGTTCGGCCGCCTCTGACGCTGCCGAACAATCGGCCAACGATGCAGCGCAATTCGCTCAGACTGCGGACGAAAGAGCGACTGCGGCTGGTGTGAGCGAGACAAATTCGGCCGAAAGTGAAGCTAATTCGGAATCTTACAAGGATCAGGCCTTCGCCAGCTTGTCTGGTTCCCAAACCTACAAGAATGACGCGGCCCTGCTCGCTCAACAAGCGCAGGATGCGCGAAACGCAACTATCGCGGCAACCGACCTTAGCGCAATCGCCGAGTTCATCGACACTGATGCTGACCTGTCCGGCGCTGGTCTGAGCGCCAATGACATTGTGATGGTCTGGAAAGATAACACACGCGGTGATGCGACCACCCTTTATCAATGGGACGGCTCAGCTTTCGGCGATCCTACGGTCTGGCTCAACTCTCAGCGGCTTTCTGACCGCCAGCAAATGCTGCCCTATCTCTCGAAACAGATCATTGAATGTATCAGCGCACATCAGGCCAAAACCTACGGCCAATCGGTTTCGTACCTGTCACTGATCGACAGCATCAATGGCGAACCTGGATACGCCCTTCTGCCGTGGTTGTCCTCGAAGATATACAACAAGTCTCTCGATCCTGCCAGCGGCGACGGTGTTCCTGCCCGTGCGTCAACGACAGGAGGAATGGCTGCTGTTGAAGTCGGGGCAATAGCGTCCACGTCGAGCGACGATTACGCGGCGATTTTTAACGGCAATACGGCGGTTTGGAATGTCGGCTCGTGGACGGTTCGGAAGGGCGGCGCTTCGTTTGATTTCGACACGCTCACGCTTTGCTACATTGTCACGGCCGGTGGCGGGACTATCGAATTTTTCCGAGACGGTGTGTCCGTTGGCGGTCCTTACGATACGTCTGTTGGTACGGTCGGAGCCATAGGCTTCGCCGAAGCAGTCGAGACGGACAACACCCGCACTGCCGAGTTGACAGTAGTGATTTCCGGCGGAACCGTGAAATCTTGTGCGACCACCAACGGGCACGGCCTTTATCGTCTGCAAGAAACGGATACAGGTAACCGTCTTTATGATCACAACTGGCTGGCAGAAGGCGGGCTTGGCATCTATGACGCGGTTGAATTCGCACAAAGCCGCGCCAACACACAAGCCTTGGTCGCGCGACTTGCGCCGGACATCATCACAGTCAACGGGCGTGAACAGATTGAAACCGTCGAGGACGCCGCACCCCTTCTGTTCGATATCCTCGACGCCGCAGCACCAAACTGCGACAAGGTTGTTTTTTCTGGAGCACCTATCCCATATGGTGGCGCGGATGAGGCCAGCTCCATCCAACAGGCCAATCTCTGGCGGGCCTTCACACTTCAGCGCCGCGCTCTCAACAAACCATACACATTCATCGATATCCGAAATCAATTCGAAGTCGATGGAGACCCGACGACTGCCTTAGGTTATTTCCAAGCCCTGCCGGATGAATGGGAAGACGGTGGTGTGCACATCGGACCGGAGGGGATGGCGGCGTTTTACGGTCCATGGACACGGCTTTTCAGTAGTATCCTACCCGGTCAAGGCGGACAAAGTGGCGCTCCTTACACGCGCGAAGCTGGTTGGCTTGGTATTGATACACAGATCGCCGACATTAGTGGTTTGGGCTATAAGTTTTCAGTGATCGCCCCCTACGACGGTAGGTTTTATCTACCCCGCTCTGTTCGGTTTCTGACCAATGAAAGTCTGGGCAATAACGACGAATACTTTCAGGTAGGTTCCGGTGGTACGGGGTCTGGTGGGCGTGATTATAAAAACCATGTTGTGCCTCTCACTATGTCTTTCGGCACGTGGGATGGTCGATTTTCCCGGTCCGAAAGTATCGTCAACGGTTTGCACGTCATCGAATACAAAGATAGCGCGGCCGACAATCCAGCGGACGATGCGATTGTGAAATTTGGCGCTGTATGGCACGACCAGATCACACTGGCGGAGGCAAACGCCCTGGCTGGTGGATCGATCAACCAGATTCGGGGCACAGTTGCCCATATCAATTACGGCACACAGACTGGCATGGCCGTAGCTTCTGGCGGTGGCAGCGGTTCGTGGCGCGCGCTTGGCAGAATGGTTTCACCACCCAATAACAGTGGGTCGCCTGGCGCGCCAGGCGACTTTGCCGCGTCTGCCACAGAGGTAAGCTTTTACATCGGGAACGGCGACGATAGCCACGCGTGGTCAATCTGGAAGAGATCTGCATTCGAGCCAGACGTTAGTGTTGTGGATGCTGCGACTCCTACATCCGCCGCTGCGACCTATGATCAGGCGCAGATTGATGCGCTGTTCGACGAAGTCGAGGCGTTACGTGATGCTCTCAGGGCAACGCAGCAAAAACTAAACGCTGACTTCAGCAAGCGCAGGTCCGCCGGCCAGATGTTATCGTCCTGACGAACATCGCTCGGCCAATCCTCCAATCTGATGACCGCACCGCCTCCACTCGAGGCGGACGGCGGAGTTATATCCCATGACAGACGAACAGAAATTCATCCTCTGGCTTGAGGGCCGGCTGACGGCGCATGGCTTTACGCCGGGCGCGATCGATGGCGTTTTCGATGATACGGCCAAGGCTGCGCTGACGGCGTTTCAGCGCGCGCGCGGCATTTCGCCATCCGGCAAGGCCGATGTCGAGACCGTGGCGGCGCTCAGGCTTTCCTCCAGCCGCGTGTCGCCGGCCGATCGTGACGACATTCCCGATCGTGACCGGCCGGGCGCCGCCGACGCGCGCGGCGGTCCGTGGCCGTTGCAGCGCGATTGCACGAAAATATTCGGCGATCCGCAAACGCAGGTGCCGGACAGGCTGGTCATGGTGCGCATGCCTTGGGATTGCCGCGCGGCATGGAACCCCGCGCTGCGCATCACTCGCCTGCGCCTGCACGAAAAGGTCGCCGACAGCGCCGAGCGCTGCCTCGATCGTGCGTCCCGCACCTTCGATAGCGACGCCCGCCATCGCCTCGGGCTTGATCTGAGCGGGGGCTCCTATGCCAAGCGGCGCATGCGCGGCGGCAGCAGCTGGTCAATGCACGCCTATGGCATCGCCATCGATTGGGACCCGCAGCGCAATGCGCTGCGCACGCACGCGCCGGAGGCTCGCCTTTCCCATGATGACGCCCGCCGCTGGTGGGAAATCTGGGAGGATGAGGGCTGGGTTTCGCTTGGCCGTGCGCGGGACTTCGATTGGATGCACGTCCAGGCGGCGCGGATCTAGCACCGTCACTTCAACCGAAAAATCGAGGTGACGCCATGATCGCGCTTTTCGCCTTCTGGATGATCCCGGCCGTGCTTTCCGTGGCCGTGGTCATCTGGTTCATCGCCGCCGCCCGTCGCGCGCCCATGAGCGCCAATGGCTATGCCGGGCTGATGGTCCGTGCGCGCGCGGCGCTATTTTCGCTTTTCGTCATGTGGGCGCTTTACGGCCTGTTCGCGCTGGGCGCATGGCTTGTGCGTCTGATCGGTGGCTGGTGATGGCTGAAATCGTCAAGTCCGCAGCGGAAAAGACCTTCAAGCGAGAGGCGGCAACCTTCCTCATGCTGTGGTTCATGGCGCTGACCTCGTGGGGCTTTTTCACCGGCACGGAAGACATGCGCAAATATATCCTCGGCATGCTGATCATCCCGATCCCGACCATCTTTGCCGGCGCCTATGGCCTAGACTGGATCGGCAAGAAAACCCATTGGGGCGGACCGCCGGAAAACGCACGGCCGGGCAAGCCCAAAGCGGCGGAAGGTGAGGGCGCATGAGCTGGGTTATCGCGATATGGTCATGGTTGACGAAAACCCGCCTCGGCCGCTTCGTCGGCGCCACCCTGTTGGTGGCGCTGATTGCCGGCGCTGCCGTCTTCTGGATCAACCGTGAAATAAACGGCGTGTGGAAGCGCGGCATTGCCGAGGGCGAGCGGCGGGAACGCGTCGCGTGGGAGGCCGAAGAGTTCGAGCTTCGCAACCAGCTGCAGACGGCGGAAGATGACAAGCAGGCGGCTTATAACGCCATTGACGCGAACGACCAGGCCCGCCGGCGCACGGCGCTCGAACAGGCCCAGACAATCAGCGCGCTGCAGATGTCGCTGGAACAGGAAAGGCAGGCCAATGGCGGCAGCACATGCACAAAAGCGCCTGGTGGCGCTTCTTCTTCTGGCGCCGGCCGCATTTCTCGCGGCGTGTGGAACGACATCCGAGCGGCGGATAACGATTGATCCGGCCACCGTCAACCAGGCGAAAACACCGGATACGCTTCTGGAGCCATGTGAAGACCTGGAAGCGCTGCCGGCCGAACCGCCGGATGTCTATGGCGCGGTCTCGTTCCTGATCCGCG
Source organism: uncultured Martelella sp. (assembly GCF_963677965.2). NCBI lineage: Bacteria > Pseudomonadati > Pseudomonadota > Alphaproteobacteria > Hyphomicrobiales > Aurantimonadaceae > Martelella > uncultured Martelella sp. Next base: position 105,758 of record NZ_CAXXFM010000001.1, on the reverse strand, counting down.
ACCGGGCGCAATACCGCAACTGCGCGGCCGAAAAACAGGCACTGATCGATGTGATCGCGGTGCAGGAAGGGCGGCAAGACCGGCCTTCGAATTGAAATGCGTGCGCAGGGGCGGCGGCATGACCATGACGGAAGCAGAGCGCAATGCGCTCGAAAAACTGACCAAAGTCGATGAGGAAGGCGAATTCCCGCCCTTCACGACGGAAGAGCGAAAAGCCCTGAAGACCCTTGCCAAGGCCATGCGCGGCATCGAGGCGATCGGATGGCTCGCAGGATCTCTGAAAACCTTCCTGATATGGCTCGGGATTATCGTAGGAGCGTGGGTTTCATGGAAAGCGGGATTTCTCGAATGGATGCGGGCGAACCTTTGACGCGCCGGCTCTGGATGCACTTCGCACGGCACGTCTTCATGTTCGCTCTGGCTGGGCTGGTGTTCGCCGTCCTGTCGATGATCTGGCGCCAGGCCGTGCCGGTCGTCGCATTCATGCATGCCGATGAATGGCAGGTGATGGACGGCCGGGTCAGTGCCCATGTCCAGGGCTACAAGCTGCGCAAATGCACACGGATCGCCGGCAGCGAGGTCGGCTATGTGCGCACCGATGGCGATGCCTGGATTGAAACCCGATTCGCTTACCTCGCCGACGACACGCCGGATAACAGCAAGCCGCGCGGTTGGTATTCATTCGGCCGTTGGCAGTGGAACGATCAGGGCCGCCCGCCATCGCATGTGATGATGACCATCCAGCACGATTGCGACGGAAAACTGCTGAGCACGACCATCGGCCCGTTCCGCGTAGATCGGTAATAACAAATCGTTTTGGTGATGAGTAAGCCGCTCCTGGAAACCGGGGCGGCTTTTTTGTATTTATCCACAGCGGTCAAAAAACGGTGAATTGTTTCTTATTGCCGTGGGGCACGTGGTCGGCAAGTATTTGTTTTTAAAGTCCGTGCTGTTGGCATGCGTGGGGCACGTAGGCATTGAAAGGATTATGAAAATTGAATTTTCCGTGTCTTCCCGAGCGCGCCATTTTAACTTCTCCTGAATTTGTAAGATTTCTGCGCTTGGTTTTGTGCCGGGTTGTTCGTGTGTCCTGTTGTCCGGCGTGTGCCGAATGACGTCTGCGCGGCAACAGAAAAGCCGGCCCGTTTCCGGCCCGGCTTGTCGCAGTCGTCGTTTCTCAAACTTACGCCAACCCTCAAAACACCCCGATCATGGGAGGCGGAATCGTGGGTGCTTGGTCTTAGCCGTATTCTGCCATGTCTGCGGCGACGGCGGCCTGCATTTCGTCGAGAATGTCTGGCAGGGCGCTCAGGACGCGGTTCCAGCGCGGCATCAGCGGCGTGGCGTCCGGCGTTTCCAGGAAGGAATTGCCGGCCTCGATGAGGTTCGAGGCAAACAGTTCGACAGCCTGTTCCTCCTTGTGGCGGTCGGTGGAAAGGCCGTTCATGCGCGCATCGTTGTGATAAACCTCGACGAGGTCGAGCGCGTTGCGGAAATAGGCGGCCTTCACCGTTCTGAGCGTTTCCTGCGAGAAGGTCACGCCGTCGGTCGCAAGCTTGCGGAACACGGCCTTGCAGATATCCGTCGACATGCGCGACAGGCCCTTCTGGGCGTCTTCCGGCGAAAGCGGCTGATGCTTGTGGTCATAGGCATCGGCAATATCGACCTGGCAGATGGCGGTGTTGGAATAATTGCGCCACAGCTCCGAAAGCACGCCGATTTCCAGGCCCCAGTCCCACGGAATGCGGATATCGGGCAGGATATGGGTGCGCATCGCGAATTCGCCGGCAAGCGGATAGCGGAAGGCTTTCAGATAATCGATATAGGGCTGGTGGCCAATGGTCTTTTCAAGGCTGAGCAGCAGCGGCGTGACCAGAAGCCGGGTGACGCGGCCGTTGAGCGAGCCATCGGCAATGCGCGGGTAATAGCCCTTGGAAAACACGTAAGGGAAGGCCGGGTTGGTGACCGGATAGACGAGGCGGGCCAGCATTTCGCGCGAATAGGTGACGATGTCGCAGTCGTGAAGGGCAACCACGGAGGAATTGCGCGCGCCGAGCACATAGCCGATGCAATACCAGACATTGCGGCCCTTGCCCGGTTCCTCCGGCGCAAGCGCGGCATCGCCAAGGCGGTTGTGAACGGCTTTCATGCGCGGGCCGTCATTCCACAGAACCGCATGCTGCTGCGGCAGGCGGCTGAAATATTTCAGCGCGTAACGGTACTGTTCCTCGTCAGCCTGATCGAGGCCGATGATGATGTTCGAGATATAGGGCACTTCCGTCAGATGATTGACGATATTGTCCAGCGCTTCGGCCTCGAGTTCGGAAAACAGCGATGGCAGGATCAGCGTGATCGGCCGGGTCGCGGAAAAGCTAGTGAGCTCGCGTTCGACCCGATGCAGCGAGCGCTCGCGCAGATTGTGAAGCGTTGCGACAACGCCATTTTGATGAAAATCAGCCATTGCAGGCGCTCCTGGTCTTTTTGTTGCGGCAAGGCCCGAAGACGGGCGGCCGAAAGGGGAAGGGCCTTACCTACCAACTATATTATGCCAATAATTGCAATATCATGTCGTTCCAGCCGGATGGGCCCGGCTGCTCGGATCGGGTGATGTGGCCCTCGCGCTCACGCTGGCTTTCTTCAAGCGGGGCGTGGGCGGGATTGGCGATGATAACCCCCCTGTCAGCGGCTTGAAGCATAGCGGCGTCATTGGGGGCGTCCCCAAGCGCGATGGTGAAGACGGGGCCGCCGGTCTTTTGCCGGAAAAACGCGGCGACACGCTTCATCGCGTCCGCCTTGGAGGTTTGCGGCATCAGCGTGAAAAAACGTCCGCCCTGGACTGCCTGAAAGCCGTTTTCCCGCAGATATGTGCGGAATGTTTCACGCTCCGCCTCACTGCCGGACCAAAGACCCGGTTCGGAAAAGCGCCGTTGCCGGGCAAGCCGCGCGGCTTCAATCCGCATGCCGGTTTTTTCGGCAACCGTTTCGTCGCTCCAGTCGCCGAACCCTTCGAATTTTGCTCTTAAGTCCGGCGGCATCGCGGCCAGCGTGGCGCGCAGCCGCTCATAGGTATCTTCGGCGTCATCCTCCGAAAGGCCGACAATTCCTGCGCCGTTTTCCACGATCATCGGGTCGTTTATGCCGATGTCCGCGGCAATCGGCCGCATCTCCGCCTCCGTCTTGCTGCTCGCCAGCACAATCGGGATGCCGCGCGCCTTGAGCGCTTCGAGCGCGGGGCGTGCCGGCTCGAGCGAATAGGTCTCGTGGTCGAGGAGTGTGCCGTCGAGATCGGTGAAGACGATTTTCATGGGCGGGCCTTTCGAATCTTGAAGCTTCACATCGCTAAACGCCTGCCATGCCGGTTTGTTGCCGGCCGGGATGTTCAGGCTCCGCCGGATTTTGCCAGAAACTGGCGGGCGGCATAAAGCGAGATCGCCGAGGCATTGGAGACATTGAGTGACTTGATCGGCCCCGGCATATCGAGGCGGGCCAGCGCCGTTACGGTCTCGCGGGTTTTCTGGCGCAGCCCCTTGCCTTCGGCGCCGAGCACAAGGGCGATCCTGTTGCCGTTCATCGTTTCTTCCAGGGGGGCGGGACCTTCCGAATCAAGACCGACGGAGGTGAAGCCCATGGCATGCAGTTCTTCCAGAGCCTTGGCGAGATTGGTGATCTGGATATAGGGAATATGTTCGAGCGCCCCGGAAGCGGACTTGGCCAAAACACCTGATTCGGCCGGGCTGTGGCGCATGGTGGTGATCACGGCGCCGGCGGAGAAGGCGACGGCGGAGCGCAGGATTGCCCCGACATTGTGCGGGTCGGTCACCTGGTCGAGCACCAGAAGGAGCGGGCTGTCATGCAGCGCATCCAGCTTGCGCACCGGCAGTGCCCGGGTTTTCAGCATCACGCCCTGATGGATGGCGTCTTCGCCCAGAATATCGTCGATTTCACGCGGGCGCACGATATCGACGGCCAGGTGTTTCGGCAACTCAAGGCCGTCCGTCAGCCGGGCAAACGCATTCTGGGTCACCTTCAGGGAGAGCAGCTTGCGCTCCGGATTTTCGATTGCAGCACGCACCGTATGCAGGCCGTACAGCAGCACCTCGTCGTCGCTGACGGGCAGGGGGCCGGGCGCCTTTTTCGGGCCGCGCCTGCCGGTTTTTTCGGGTTGTCCCTCGCGAAAACGCTTGGCATCGCGGTGCGCGCGTCTCAGCTTGGCGTAGTGGGCGTCCCTGGGGGAGCCGTTCTGGTCATCTTTTTTGCTCATGCGCCCCTTATAAAGCCGCAGCCGGCCTCAAGCTAGAGCCCTTCAGGTTTATATGGAAGCGTTCTGCGGCAAGGAATTTGCGCCAGAACCAAGGGCTTTGGCGCAGGGCATAGCCGAAGCTATGTCCAAGCCGAAGACCGCCGGTAATGGCGCAAATTAATGCCGCCCTTCAGGGTTTGCCGAAACCGGCCATCCACTTTGTCGAAGCCCTTCGCCATAGCTATGGCTATGCCGCGCGGGCTTCTTCGCGTGGAATGACCGGTTTGGGCAAACAGAACTGTTTCCATATAAACCTGAAGGGCTTTAGGCCATTGAAGCTGAAGAAAGCCGAAAGCTGCGTGTGCGGGAAAGCGGCTGTGATTTTTCTGTCATTTTTTTCTGGCGTCCCGTGTTGACAGAGCGGGGCGAGCCGGTCATATACGCGGCGCAGATCGACATCGCCCAACGCAATCGCGAACGGCCAGACGATCTGAGGCATGACTGCCGTCCAGGCTGGTACTGGAGGAGTGCGTGAGTGGTTAAAACGGACGGACTGTAAATCCGTTGACTTAGTCTACGTTGGTTCGAATCCAACCTCCTCCACCACCGGCGTCTGACATTTGGGCGGGTATAGCTCAATGGTAGAGCAGCAGCCTTCCAAGCTGAATATGCGGGTTCGATTCCCGCTACCCGCTCCAGATTTTACCGTGATTGATTCTCTATCCGACGTGGTTGCAGGGATATTGTAAATTCCCGTGATGCCGCTATCATGCGCGTCTATTGACTGAATGCAAAACGGCGCTTTGGGGCATGGAGGCGCCGGTTTCCCGTCACGGGACGATAATCTGTATCAACGGGTAGGGGCGGGGGCACGCTTTTGGCGTCGGCAACAGTTACGTTATGATGATGCAAGCGCTCATAGTTCCGGGCGGGCTGCTGATTCTGGCCGGAAGTTTCATTGTTGCCTGGTTTACCGGCGTGCGCCGCCTGTATCTTATTCTTCTGGCCGGTTCCTATGGAATGCTGGCTGTTGGCTTTTGCGCCATGATGCTGCGGGGGCTTTTGCCCGATGCCTTCATCCTGCCGGTTGCCAACGGTCTTTTCATCGCCACGCAGATCGGCCTTGCGGAGGCCCTGCTGCAGCGCCGGGGCAAAAGTTTCGGCATAGCGGTCAACATGGCCGTTTTCCTCATCACATTCGCGATCTATTGCTACTTCCTGTTTTTCGGTTCGACATTCGAACGCACACTGGCGATCAATGTCGCGCTCTTCCTGATCATGTTCGTCACCATGCTGCGTTTCTGGATCCGCAGGGACGACACTATCCATGACAAGCTGATTTTCTGGACCATCGTTGCGCTTGGTCTGGCCCATTCCGTCCGGTCAATCGGTATTTTCTATTCCGTCGACATCGTCGATCCGAATTCGATTTTCTGGCAGTTCATGCAGGTCTACATCCTGTTGCTGGCGATGGTTCTGGCGCTCGAGGTGCTGGCTGCGCATTTTGTGGAATCGCTCGACCGGCTGAACACCCTGCGCGACCGCGACAAGCTGACCGGTGTGCTGAACCGCGAGGGTTTCGACCGGGCTGTTGGGGGCTTTTATACCGATCGTTCGGCAACCCTCGTCGCGATGACGCTGCTCGATCTCGACAATTTCAAGGTTACCAATGACACGCTGGGCCATCCCGCCGGAGACATGGTGCTGAGAGCCTTCGGGGAAATCCTGCGGCGGGAGACGCGCGCGACCGATGTGATCGGGCGCATCGGCGGCGACGAGTTTGCCATCTTTTCCGTCGGGCTTGACCGTCAGGGCGCCTGCGTGATGGCGGAACGTATCCGCAATCATCTGAGCCAGCGCTGGTTTTCGGATGCCGGGATGGATTTCGAGGCAACCTGCAGCATCGGTGTGGCGACCGCGCGCTCGCAGGAGGGCTATGAAGCGCTTTATCGCATGGCCGACAATGCGCTTTACGGGGCAAAGCGGCTCGGTCGCAACCGGGTTGTGGCCGAGGGCGCGCCGTCCACTGTCGTGCGCGAGACATCGGTTCTTGCCGGGTGCTGATGGTTGCCGGGCTCCCGGCATGGGCTGCCGGCTGCCGCTGTCGGCCGCATCCAACGCGTTGACGCGGCGCTGTTTTTTCCCAAAACCGGCATTCACACGCGCAACCGGCCCGGTGAAACCTGTCGGCTTTCGGGCTCTGCTGTGGTCCGGCGTGTCAAAGTATTGAATTTGGTCTTGCTTATTGGCGGCGAAAGCCTTAAACGGCGGCACTAAACCGGTTCGCCGGGTCATCCGTGTTACCAGTTACAGGAAGCATTTTCATGGCAAAGGCAAAGTTTGAGCGGAGCAAACCGCACGTCAACATCGGCACGATTGGTCACGTTGACCACGGCAAGACGACACTGACGGCTGCGATCACGAAGTTCTTCGGTGACTTCCGTGCGTATGACCAGATTGACGCGGCGCCGGAAGAAAAGGCACGCGGCATCACCATCTCGACGGCACACGTCGAGTATGAGACGGAAAAGCGTCACTACGCGCACGTCGACTGCCCCGGCCACGCCGACTATGTGAAGAACATGATCACCGGTGCGGCTCAGATGGACGGCGCGATCCTGGTGTGCTCGGCCGCTGACGGTCCGATGCCGCAGACCCGCGAGCACATCCTGCTTGCCCGTCAGGTTGGCGTTCCGGCCATCGTTGTCTTCCTCAACAAGGTTGACCAGGTCGACGACGAAGAGCTTCTCGAGCTCGTTGAAATGGAAGTTCGCGAGCTGCTGGACTCCTACGAGTTCCCCGGCGACGAAATCCCGATCATCAAGGGGTCGGCTCTGGTTGCTCTGGAAGATGGCGACAAGGCTATCGGCGAAGATGCAATCCGCGCCCTGATGGCTGCTGTTGACGACTACGTCCCGACGCCCGAGCGTCCGGTTGACCAGCCGTTCCTGATGCCGATCGAAGACGTTTTCTCGATCTCCGGCCGTGGTACGGTTGTGACCGGTCGTGTTGAGCGCGGCATCATCAAGGTTGGCGAAGAAGTCGAGATCGTCGGCATCAAGGACACGCAGAAGACGACGGTTACCGGCGTTGAAATGTTCCGCAAGCTGCTCGATCAGGGCGAAGCCGGCGATAACATCGGCGCACTGATCCGTGGTGTTCAGCGCGACCAGGTTGAGCGTGGCCAGATCCTCTGCAAGCCCGGCTCGGTTACGCCGCACACGAAGTTCAAGGCAGAAGCTTACATCCTGACCAAGGATGAAGGTGGCCGTCACACGCCGTTCTTCACGAACTACCGTCCGCAGTTCTACTTCCGTACGACGGACGTGACCGGTGTTGTCACGCTGCCGGAAGGCACGGAAATGGTCATGCCGGGCGACAATGTTACGGTTGACGTCGAGCTGATCGTTCCGATCGCGATGGAAGAAAAGCTGCGTTTCGCTATCCGCGAAGGCGGCCGCACCGTCGGCGCCGGCATCGTGGCCGCTATCGTCGAGTAATTTCTGAACTTTCAGAAATTTATGAACCCCGTCGGGAAACCGGCGGGGTTTTTGTATGTCGGGTACGCCGCGTGATGGTCAGCGCCGGCGCAAGGCCTGTTGAATTTTCATGGTCAGCTGCGCGCAGGTTTCGTCGAAACCGGCCTCGTCAGTGCGGACAATGAAATCGCTGAACGCGCGTTGACCATATCCCTGATCAATCATCTCCCGGCTGCGGGCTATCTCGTCGGAACTGAGTACGCGTTGTCGCGCTGCGATGTGCGCCATATCGGCGATCAGGCCGATGCAGTGGCACTCTATGCCCGCGCGCGCAAACGTCTTTTGGAAGAATATCCAGTTGGTGCACCGTATCGGATAGGAAACGATCACCGCTGTTTGTGATTGCAGCTTGTCCTGGGCTGCCCGGGCGATGCCGCGGTTGGTCTGCAGGATTGATCGCAAGTAGCCCGGCGCGGAGAGATCGTCGCCGTCTATAAACCCGTAGCCGAGGCTGGCAGCGGCCGCGCGCCCGAGGGTGCTTTTGCCGACACCGATCGGGCCGTCCAGCAGAATGACCGCTTTCTGCATCGTGGCCCTCTTTTTGTTAGCCGCCCACCAGCAGCAACGCCAGCGGCAGCGTAAAGAACGACAGCACCGTCTGCACCGTGACGACGGCCGAATAAAGCCGTGCATCGCCGCCAAGCTGGCGGGCGAGGACGTAGCCATTCATGGCGGTGGGGACGCCGGCGCCGAGCACCATGATCGTCAGCGGCATGCCGGAAATACCGACAAACGACGCAAGCGTATAGATCATCAGCGGAAACAGGCCGAGTTTCAGCAGCGAGGGCAGCAGCACGATTGGTTTCGGTTTCAGTGCATCGGACAGCACAAGCCCCGCGCCGACCAGCACGAGGCCCATGCCGAGTGCTGCGCGGGCCACCAGGTTCAGTGCATCATAGACCGGCTGGTAGACCGGCAGCGCCAGCAGGTTGAAGGCAATGCCGACAAAGGCCGAGGCAATCAGCGGATTGGTGACGATCTTGCGGGTCATCATGCCGATATTGCGATTTTCAGGCGAAAACCAGACGAGCACGAAGACATTGATGAAGTTGAGCGGAATGATCGTGACCGTCATCATCAGCGAAATCACCGCCATGCCTTCAAGGCCGGCAGATTTGTCGGCAATGGCCAGCGCCACGAAGCCGTTCCATCGTGTCGCGGTCTGAAACACCGACGTGAAGGCGGAGGCCTTGATGCCCGTCGGTTTCAGCAAGGGCCAGAGCAAAATGGACAGCAGTGAAAGGATCAGCACGCCCGAAAGCGTGACCCAGGCGATGTCGCCGGCGGCAATGCTTGAAAAATCCGCACGGGCCAGTGTGGTGAACAGCAAAGCGGGAAAAAGAACGTAATAACCGAGCTGGTTCAGGCCGGCCCAGAACGCCTGGTCGAAGATCGGCAGCCGCTTCAGTCCTGCCCCGAGTGCAACGGTCAGAAAGATCGGCAGAACGCTTTCGAAGATGATCAGCATGCATGTATTCCGTGTTTTTATTGCCCGCCGGTTAACCGTCGGCGGGAAAGCCGCTTGCCAGCCGATACGATTTACTGTCAGAGAAGACAGGAGGAGGGGCGGAAAAGCAATGCTGGATCGGCGGACGCGGCAATTTCAGATCGGTGCGATGGGCGTTCTGCTGGCGGCGCTGCCGGTTGAACTCGTCGTCAGCGGCGCCATTCTGCTTGCTTTCGTTTTCGTCGATTACCTGTTCGACCCCAGACGCATGCTGCGCGATCCGGCAACCGGATGCGAGCCGTAGGTTTATACCAAGAGTCAATGATTAGAACGCATATGATGCGCGCTGGAATGGTCGTCCGAGTAGGAAAATACCGCAGAGCGATGCTCAAGCATCGCGCGAGGATTTTGACGCCCTCGGTGGCCATTCCAGCCGCACCCTTTCAGGGCCGGGCGATTTTGAAAGCCCGCGTCGTTGAAAATCCTCGCCGTAGCTATGGCTACGACTGCGGTTTTCGCCTAGCCGGCTTTCAAAATCGCTCCGGTCATATGCGTTCTAATCATTGACTCTTGGTATTAGTTCCGCGAAAGCCCCAAAAGCCGGTCCAGAGCGCCTTGCAGGATGAAGGATGCTGCGGCCGAATCGATCCGTCCGGCGCGCTTTTGCCGCGACACATCCATTTCCAGCAGCGCCCGCTCGGCCGCAACCGTTGAAAGCCGCTCGTCCCAGAAGGTGAAGGTGAGGGGCGTGATCGCCTCCATATTGCGCACGAAGGCGCGCGTCGACTGGACGCGCGGCCCGGAAGAGCCATCCATGTTGACCGGCAGCCCGATCACGAAAGCGGCGACCTTCTCCTTTTCCGCAAAGGCCAGCAGCGCCTCTGCATCTTTCATGAACTTGACGCGCTTGAGCACCGGGCGCGGCGTGGCGAAACGGCGCGACAGGTCCGAAAGTGCAAGGCCGATGGTCTTGGTGCCGAGATCGATGCCGGCAATGGCGGCGTGCGGCGGCAGGTGTTCGGCAAGTTCCTCGATTGTCAGCACCGTCATCTGGCTTTTCCCATGCTTTTGCCGCTTACCGATGGAAAATGGCGTGCGAGCGCATTACGTTTCATGCAATCGTGCTCAACTACCGCTTTGAAGGGAGAAATGCAAAATGAAGCTGACCTGGCTCGGACATTCCGCATTCCGGCTCGAGATCGCCGGTGCGACCATCCTGATTGACCCCTTCCTTTCCGGCAATCCCTCTTTCGAGGGGTTGGACAAGAAGACAGTGACGGAAGGCGTTACCCATATTCTCCTCACACACGGTCATGGAGACCATCTGGGCGACACCATTCCGATTGCCAAGGAAACCGGCGCCACCGTTCTCGCCAATGCGGATCTGGCCGCATGGCTCGGGTCGAAGGGGATCGAGAACCTGCAGCCCGGCAATACCGGCGGAACGGTCGATTTCGGCACGTTTACCGTCACCTTTACCAATGCGCTTCATTCCTCCGCCTTCATCACCGAAGACGGCGTCTCGCACGCGCTCGGCAATCCGAACGGGCTGATGCTGCACATCGATGACGAACCGACGCTCTATCACATGGGCGATACCGACATTTTTGCCGATATGGCGCTGATCAACGAACTGCACACGCCGGCAATCGGTCTCGTGCCGATCGGCGACCGTTTCACCATGGGCGGTGCGGTCGCAGCCCTTGCCTGCCAGCGTTATTTCAATTTCGACACCGTGATCCCGATCCATTATGGTACATTTCCGATCATCGACCAGACCCCGGAGGCCTTTGTAACCGGCATGGGCGGTGGCCCGACGGAAGTGCTGACGCCGAAACCGGGCGAAACGGTCGAGATCTGATCAAATGCCCCGTTGCGAAGGGCGGCGACGCCCTTTATAGCGTGGGGTGAAATGTTGAAACCGGAGAACTTTCATGTCCGTAGACACCGCGACCGTCAAACGCGTTGCCAGGCTGGCCCGCATCGCCGTCGATGACGAATCGGCAGAGCGCATGACCGGCGAACTGAACGCCATTCTCGGCTTTGTCGAACAGCTGGGCGAGGTTGATGTAAGCGGTGTCGAACCCATGACCTCGGTCATGCCGATGGAGATGAAAAAGCGGTATGATACTGTGACGGACGGCGACAAGGCCGACGATATCGTCGCCAACGCGCCGGAAACCGAGCGGAATTTCTTTCTGGTGCCAAAAGTTGTGGAGTGAGGGATGGTACAGCCGAAAATCGATATCGAGAGCCCCCAGCAGGACGACCTGAAGGCGCTCTTCACCGAATTGAAGACATCGCTGACGCGCATGTCGTCTTCCGATATGATCGACTACCAGCTGACCGTCGATGTCAGCGCCGTGGGCGCGACGAGCTTCGTTGCGCGTGTGGACGGAAAGCCGGTCGCAACGGGCGCGCTGGTGCGCCATACCGGCAGCGTGGCCGAAGCCAAGCGTCTGTTCACCGAACCGGCCTTCCGCAAGCATGGCATTGGCCGTGCGATATTGCGCCACATCAGTTCGCTGGCCAAGAGCGAAGGCTTCAAGGAACTCTACATCGTGACGGATGCCGAGTTGAAGGAATCGATCGCATTTTGCGAACATGCGGGTTTCGAACGTACTGAAACGTTTCTCAACCACAAACCGTCGAAGCAGTCCGTCTTCTTTCGCAAGGCGCTATAACAACACATAAAGTGAAGCAGATGACCGAACTGACCGCCCTGACCATCGCCGAGGCCCGTAACAAGCTTCAGGCGAAGGAGATCACCGCGACCGAACTGACGGCGTCCTATCTGAAGGCGATCGACGACTTTAACGGCACCTTCAATGCCTATGTCGCCGTCACCCACGAAAAGGCGCTGGCGATGGCAAAGGCCTCCGACCTGAAGCTGTCGCAAGGCTCCGGCGGTGCGCTTGAGGGGATTCCGCTCGGCATCAAGGATCTGTTCGGCACGCGCGATGTCCACACCCAGGCGGCTTCGCATATTCTGGACGGGTTCAAGCCGAAATATGAATCGACCGTCACCCAGAACCTCTGGGATGACGGCGCGGTCATGCTCGGCAAGCTGAACATGGACGAATTCGCCATGGGCTCGTCCAACGAGACCTCCTATTACGGTCCGGTGATCAACCCGTGGAAAGCCAATGGCTCCAATCGCGATCTGGTGCCGGGCGGTTCTTCCGGTGGTTCGGCGGCGGCCGTTGCGGCCAATCTGTGCGCCGGCGCTACGGCAACCGACACCGGCGGATCGATCCGCCAGCCGGCAGCCTTCACCGGCACGGTCGGCATCAAGCCCACCTATGGCCGCTGCTCGCGCTGGGGCGTGGTCGCCTTTGCCTCCTCGCTCGATCAGGCGGGGCCGATTGCGCGCGATGTGCGCGATGCGGCGATCCTGCTGAAATCCATGGCCAGCGTCGACGACAAGGACACGACTTCGGTCGATCTGCCCGTGCCGGATTACGAGGCTGCCATCGGCCAGTCGGTCAAGGGCATGAAGATCGGCATTCCGAAGGAATACCGCGTCGAGGGCATGCCGGAGGATATCGAAAAGCTCTGGAGCCAGGGCATTGCCTGGCTGAAGGATGCCGGCGCGGAAATCGTCGATATTTCGCTGCCGCATACCAAATACGCACTGCCCGCCTATTACATCGTGGCGCCGGCGGAGGCGTCTTCCAACCTTGCCCGTTATGACGGCGTGAAATACGGCCTGCGCGTGCCCGGCAAGGATATTGCCGAGATGTATGAAAACACCCGCGCTGAAGGTTTTGGCAACGAGGTGCAGCGCCGCATCATGATCGGCACCTATGTGCTGTCGGCCGGCTATTACGACGCCTATTACCTGAAGGCCCAGAAGGTGCGCACGCTGATCAAGCGGGACTTCGAAAACGTGTTTGCGCAGGGGGTCGACACGATCCTCACGCCGGCAACACCGTCGGCGGCCTTCGGCGTTGCCGATCAGGACCTCGCCAACGATCCGGTGAAGATGTATCTGAACGATATCTTCACGGTGACGGTGAACATGGCCGGGCTTCCGGGCATTTCGGTTCCCGCCGGGCTCGACGCAAACGGCCTGCCGCTCGGCCTGCAGCTGATCGGCAAGCCGTTCGACGAGGAAACCCTGTTCCGCACCGCTGCGGTAATGGAACAGGCAGCCGGTCGCTTCACGCCTGAAAAATGGTGGTGAGCCAGCAAGGGCCGGGCTTTCGCTCCGGCCCCAGACTGCTGACAAACCCTTGTTGCAGACACTCGGAGCTCGCCTAACCTCTGTCCGTCACCCCGGACTTGATCCGGGGTCCAGGGCGGTGGAACTCGTTGTATGCAAAGGGTTTAGCTTTGATAGTCTTCTATTTTTGGCCCTCGATGCCGGCTCAAGGCCGGCATGACGGAAGTGCCGGTGGGTACCTTTGTCAATAAACTGGGGCCGGGCTTTCGCTCCGACCTTTTTTACCAATCCTGAGACTTGGCATTTGCAGTGAAGGCCGGATTAGCGCCTGCGCTGCAAAAACGCCCAGTTCCGGTGCCAATTCCGTCACACTATCCACGTTCAAGCGCGCCGTTCAATTGATTTGAAAGGCTGAACGTGAAAACGCTTATTGTGACGTGTCTGGCGGCCTGTGTCGCGCTGTCGGGCTGCACTTCCATGCTTGCGGCAAACAGTGAAGATGCCGCGATCGACCACTTCGTCAGCCCGCCCGAGGGCGAAACGGCCAAGGCCTCCGGTCCCGATGACCGGATGAAGCTGTCCTATGCTTCGGAAGAGACGCCCAACCTGGCATCCCGCGCTTTCGACATGGTCGTGAAGCTTGGAAACAACAAGGTTGATGTCTACCGGTATCGCGATCCCGAAACCGGCCGCAGCGCCTATTTCGATGCCAAGGGCTATCGGCTCGGGCAGTATCTTCTGCGCAACCCCGTGCCCGATGGGCGGCGCACCTCCGGCTTCGGCAATCGACGTCATCCCGTGCTCGGTTATTCGCGCATGCATGCCGGTGTCGACTGGGCCGCGCCCGTCGGCACGCCGATCTATGCCGCGGCTGACGGTGTGGTGAAATTTGCAGGCAAACATGGCGGCGACGGGCAGATGACCGTCATCGACCACGGTCATGGCTATGAGAGCGCCTACAGCCATCAAAGCCGGTTTGCCGACGGCATCAAGGTCGGTACGCGGGTTCATCAGGGCCAGGTGATCGGCTATGTCGGCAAGAGCGGTCTGGTGACCGGCCCGCACCTGCACTATGCGGTGTCCGTCAACGGGCGCAAGGTCAATCCGATGCAGGTCCATTTCATCCGCGAAGGGCGGCTTTCCGGCACGGCGCTGGCGAAATTTGAAAAGGCGGTCGCCGCCGACAGCAAAAAGGCGAATGCCGGGGCAGGCGTCTGAGGGGATCAGGCCTCACCGTCGGTTTTCCCAGGCTTTCGTTTTTTCTCGTCGGGACGGAATGTGTAGCCGGTCTCGACGGCGGAAAGGCCGTATTTTTCGCGCAGCGCGTCCATCGCCGTTTCGGCTGCCGCGCGGCGGGCCGCCTTCGGGTCGACAAGGTCGGGCGGGTCGGCAATGGCGGGATCGCAGAGTTCGCCAATGCCAATGCCGATCAGGCGGAATCTGGTGCCGTCGGCCTCGTTTTCCAGCAGTGACAGCCCGGTCGCGAAGATCCGGTCGGCAAGCTGGGTCGGGGCTTCCAGATGGCGGCTGCGGGTGCGGGTCTTGAAGTCGGCGGTCTTCAGCTTCAGCGTCACCGTGTGCCCGGCATGGCCCGCCGCCTTGGCGCGGCGCGCGGTCTTTTCGCTCAGGCGCCTGAGGTGCCCGGCAAGTGTCTCGAAATCGCTGATATCGGTGAAGAAGGTGGTTTCGTTGGAGACGCTCTTGGCAGCGCGTTCCGGCGTCACGCTGCGCGTGTCCTCGCCGCGTGCCAGATGATAGAGGCGCTGGCCGATCGTGCCGTAGCGGCGCAGCAGTTCGTTCTTTTCCATCTGCTGGAACTGGCCGATCGTGGTCAGGCCATCGCGCTTCAGCGTTTCGGTGAAAGCCTTGCCCACACCCCAGATCATGCCGACGGGCTTGTCGGCCAGAAACGACATGGCCTCTTTTTCACCGATGACGGAAAAGCCGCGCGGTTTCCGGAAATCCGACGCGATCTTGGCGAGGAACTTGCAATAGGAAAGCCCGATGGAAATCGTGATGCCGAGTTCGTTTTCGACGCGGATGGCAAAGCGGGCAAGCGTTTCGGCGGGCGTTGCCTTGTGTAGGCGCTCGGTGCCGGATAGGTCGAGGAAGGCTTCATCGATCGAAAGCGGTTCCACGAGCGGTGTCAGGTCATGCATCATCTGCCGCAACTGGCGGCCGACGGCTGAGTATTTTTCCATGTTCGGAGGGATGACGACGGCTTCGGGGCAGGCTTCCAGCGCCTTGAACATCGGCATCGCCGATTTCACGCCGCGAATGCGGGCAATATAACAGGCCGTGGAGACAACGCCGCGCTTGCCGCCGCCGATGATCACCGGCTTGTCGGCGAGCGAAGGATCGTCACGTTTTTCGATTGAGGCATAAAACGCGTCGCAGTCGATATGGGCGACCGAAAGCGTGAAAAGCTCTTCATGGCGCAACAGGCGCGGGCTGCCGCAGCGCGCGCAGCGCCGTGCGCTGCCCGAGGCCGGAGCGATGCAGTCGCGGCACAATCCGTTTGCCTGAGAAGTCATCTGGGCCATAGCGATCGGAACAAAGGTTGAACATGCTGAAATTAGTGCCGCCGGCCGGAGAGGGCAAGCACGGATTGCATGCTATCAACCATTGTCTGCAACATGACGGCGGATAATCGCCGCGGCATGGTCCCAGCCCGTTGCCACCACGGATGGCGGCATGGTCTTCGGCGCCAGCGCACGGTAATCGTCATTGATCAGCAGGTTGATCGTCAGCGCGTCCGGCAGGCATTCGCTCACTGAACGGCAATTATACAGCATGTCGTCCACGAAAATCAGCTGCGGCGGATGGGTCTTGCAGAGTGTCCGAAGGACCTCGCCCTTCGGTTTTTCCGAGGCAATCAGCGGGAATGCGAATCCGAATCGGGAAAGCAGCCGCCGGCGCTTTTCCAGATGGGTGGGCGGCATTGCCGTCAAAAGCAGGACATCGGCAATGTCTGTCAGGTCTTCGAGTGTTTCGCGCGCTGCGGCAAACGGCTTCTGCCAGTCCTCCTGCTGGTCGTAGAAGGCGGAAAGCAGTGATGCGACCCTGGCATTTTCCACCCGTCGCCCGTCGGCAAGCGAAATCACATTGCCGTTGAGGCTGAAGGTCTCCAGGTTGAGTGCATGGCCGTTGGCCCTCAGGAAGGCCTTGAAGGGTGCGACGAACTGCAGCACCACTTCATCCACATCGACGACGAGAAGCGGCCGCGCGCCGATATCGAGGTCTTCGCCGGTTTCGGCTGCAAGGCAGGTCATGGTTCGAAGCCATTGCCGTATTCGAGCTTCTGCCAGGCGCGCGACACCGTTTCAGGCGCGATGTCGTTGTCATTGCAGAAGGCCATCAGGGTCGGCTCATGTCCGGCGATGAAGCCGATCATGGCCCGTTCGAAGCCCGGATCCTCGGTGAGCGCGCGCAATTGACCGACTTCGACGCCCGACAGCGCGCAAAACCGGTTCAGCATGTCGGGATTGCCGGAAAGCCAGACCAGAATAGCGATGGCGAGTTCGTTATCCGGCGCAGTATTTTCCGATTCTTTTTGAAATTGTTTCAAGCGGATTTCCGTTTCTTAACCAAATCGCCCTAAACTCGGCTTTTGATGCGCTGATAGTGGCACCAGGGCGATTCTAACGCCTTGCCGGCGCGTTGCAAGCCGGTGCAAGGGGATAGCGCGAATGGCCAAGCAGGTTCTGATCGTCGAAGACAATGATTTGAATATGAAGCTTTTTCGTGATCTCGTTGAGGCGCAGGGCTATGAAGTGGTGGAAAGCCGGACCGGGGCGGATGCGTATGAACTTGCCCGTATCTTCAGGCCCGGTCTTATACTGATGGATATTCAATTGCCGGAACAGTCAGGTCTCGAAATCGCCCGGGCGCTGAAAGCGGACAGTGAACTTGCAAAAATCCCCGTCATTGCGGTCACGGCGTTTGCCATGCGTGGCGATGAGCAGCGCATCCGCGAGGCCGGCTGCGATGCGTATCTGTCGAAACCGGTTTCCGTGCCGAATTTCATCAAGACCGTGAAGGCCTATCTGGGTGATGCCTGAGGGGGCGAATTTGAATACCGCAACGCATGAAAGCATTGTCCTGATCGGCGGCGAGGGGGCTGTTGCCCAGACGCTGTCGGCAATGCTGAGCGGCTGGTCGGTTGGGTTCTTCCAGGCCGATTTTTCCGACAGCGACACAACGATGGCCGCCGTCGATGCCGCAAGCCTGATTCTGGTTGCCGTCGACGATGATGCACCGGGCCCGGCACTGGCATGCTGCGGCATTTTGAAAGAGAGTGATTCGGGGGTCAGCGCGCCCGTTGCCATCGTGACGCCGGAGCGGGCGGACGCGACCCTGCGGCTTGCGGCCCTGCGTGCCGGCGCCGATGATGTGATCGGGCTTGAGCATAATCTTGCCACCGCCGCCGCCAGGATTTCGGC
This sequence comes from uncultured Martelella sp., assembly GCF_963677965.2. NCBI lineage: Bacteria > Pseudomonadati > Pseudomonadota > Alphaproteobacteria > Hyphomicrobiales > Aurantimonadaceae > Martelella > uncultured Martelella sp. The sequence goes on along the minus strand of NZ_CAXXFM010000001.1, from coordinate 87,925 downwards.
GCTTTTGCGTTTCCATGCGCTGCAGGGGGAGGCGGGGGCGTTCGAACACGCCTTTTCAGCCCCGCGCGCGGCAGCCGTGCCGGATGAAACCGTGCGGGTTCTGGTTGTCGCCGAAGACGCTTCGATGCGCCAGGACCTGCTGAAAAGCATGCTGTCGCTGACGACGACCGTGGCGACCGGCGATCTGCGCGAAGCGCTCTATCTTGCGTCCAGCCAGCATTTCGACCTCGTGCTGGTGCATGGCGGGGCCGTACTTTCCGATGCGTTGCGGATCTGCGGACAATTGCGCTGCGTGCCCGGCATGCGGTTCGTGCCGCTGTTTGCGCTGTGCGAGCCCGGCGCGCTGCCCGACATTTCGGGAGAGGCGGCGCGCAGTGCGGATGATTGCATGACATGGCCGGGCGAAACCGGGGAACTGGTGTTGCGGGCGCTGCTGCATCTGCGCCGCAAGCGCTATGTGGAGGCACTGGGCGCGGTGGTCAGCGACTATTCCGAGGTGCCCGAAACGACCGAAAGCGACACCGGGCTTCTGGCCCCGGAGCGTTTTGCAACAACCCTGAACGCGCTGAAGCGTGAGGCCTCTTCGGTTGGAGAACCGCTCTATATGGGCGTGGTCAGGGTGCCGGAAGACCCCGCAGGTACACGCGCCGACGCGGTGGCCGCGCTGATCCGCTATCACCTGAGTGGTCGTGATGCCGCCAGTCGGGTGGAAGACGGGCTGTTCGCCATCCTCTATCCCGATCGTCACCGCGATGATGCTGAACAGGCCATCGCCACGCTGCGCCAGAGGCTTGATGCCAACCTGGCCGCATTGACGGGGGAGGGCGCCCGCGATGCGCTTCAGCCCGCAGCCGATATGGCGGAGCTTGCCATTCGCACCGCGCTGACGGAAGTAAACTGATTTCGGGGCAAGGATCGGCAAGTCGCATTGCCGTCTATTCTTGTTGCCGGCAGGGGCGCGGAAGACGCTTTTACAGGCTGAAATGAGCGGCGATATCGGGGCTGAAGCCGGCTTGGACGGTTTTGGTCCGGCGGTAAGGAAAGCCAGTAAATGCTTGTCCGTTAACCATAAAATGGACAGAATTTCGGTTGATAAGCAGAAATCGGTTGATTAATATTTGGGAGTGTTCAAGGTTGCTAACGCAGCCTTTGACGGTTGCCCCATGATGCTCAGGTCCGCCGCATCTCCTGAAATCGTGGGGTCGGTCGGCTGATCGTTGCCGGAGTTCCTCGTGCCCCGACCGTTCAGCCGACCGCTCTTCCCTTTCGCGTTCTTGTCGTGAGTTACAGCGTATCCGTCCGGGCCGGCGAAACGGTTCCTGATGATCCGCGCCGGCGCCGTTTTTTTCATGTTATACTTCATCCACGACGAAGTGCATGGCGTGTCCGTTCATGCAGTAGCGCAGGCCTGTGGGCGGCGGGCCGTCGGGGAAGACATGGCCGAGATGGCCGCCGCAGTTTGCGCAGCGGATTTCGGTGCGCACCATGCCGTGGCTGTCGTCACGCAGTTCGGTGACCACGCCGGGTTCGACCGGCTCGAAGAAACTCGGCCAGCCGCAGCCGGCATCGAACTTGGTGTCGGAGCGAAACAGGGCCGTTTCGCACCCCGCGCAAAAATAGGTTCCCGATTCGAAACTGTTCCAGAAGGGGCCGGTAAACGGTCGCTCCGTACCGTGCTCGCGCAAGATATGGTACTGTTCGGGCGTCAGTTCATCGCGCCATTGTGAATCTGTCAGCGTTTTTTTCTGTTTATTGCTCTGGGTCAATGTCGCACTCCGCTTTCTTTTGCCGTTTAATGGAATTGCCTGCAGTTCAAGTTGGGTTGCGACATGAAGAAAAGCAATGGTTTGTCGCGCCGGACGATGCCAAAGTGTTGAATTGCGCGAAACGTCATTTCGAAGGTGTGAAAAGCGTCGGCAACCCTTGAGCCGGTGCTTTTCTTGCCGTAACACGTATCTTTGATGCGCCTTTCGTCCGGCCTGTACGGCGTCGGCGTTGTGTATTGTTAGTTTTTGGGGATGCCATGACCGCCAGTGAAACGGCTCTTGTATTTTTGGCCTTGTGCTTGCCTTTTCTGGGCGCGGTCTTTTCTCCGATACTCTACCGGATATTCCATTCGAATGCGCCGTGGCTTCTGGCGCTTGTGCCGTTGTTTTCGCTGGTGCAATTCGTTCGCCTCATTCCGCAGGTTGCCGATGGTGCGGTGCTGACCGGTGGTTATGACTGGATACCAAGCCTGGGCTTGCGCTTTTCCTTCCTGCTTGACGGCCTTTCCCTGACATTCGCGATCCTGATCACCGGTATCGGCACCATGATCGTGCTGTATTCCGGCGGCTACATGAAAGGGCATCCGCAGCAGGCGCGGTTTGTGTCCTTCATGTTCATGTTCATGGGCGCGATGCTGGGCGTGGTGGTGTCGGACGGGCTGCTGATGCTGTTCGTCTTCTGGGAGCTGACCTCGATCACCTCGTTCCTGTTGATCGGCTTCGACAACGAGAAGGAAGCCTCGCGCCGCGCGGCGCTGCAGGCGCTGGTGGTGACCGGCGGCGGCGGGCTGCTGCTTTTGGCGGGTGTGCTGCTGATCCAGCATATCACCGGGGTCGCTTCGCTTTCCGAACTGTTGCAGTCCGGCAATGTGCTGCGTGAAAGTCCGCTTTATCTGGCAGCCTTCATTCTGGTGCTGGGTGGGGCCTTTACCAAATCCGCGCAGTTTCCGTTTCATTTCTGGCTTCCCAACGCCATGGAAGCGCCGACGCCGGTTTCGGCCTATCTACACTCGGCCACCATGGTGAAGGCCGGGGTTTACCTGCTGATGCGGCTCAACCCGGTCATGGGCGATACCGCTGCATGGACGACCGTGCTGCCGGTTTTCGGTGCCGCGACCCTGATCGTCGGCACGCTGCTGGCGATCCGCCAGACCGATCTGAAACTGATGCTGGCCTATACCACCGTCTCCTCGCTCGGTCTGATGGTGATGATGACCGGTATGGATATTCCCCATGCCGCCGAGGGCGCGGTGCTCTATCTGATTGCCCATTCGCTGTTCAAGGGCGGGCTGTTCATGGTGGCCGGCCTGATCGACCACGAGACCGGAACGCGCGACCTGACGAAACTCGGCGGACTGGCAAAGGTCATGCCGATCACGTTTGCCGCGGGTCTTGCCGGCGCGATCTCCATGGGTGGTCTGCCGCCCTTCGTCGGTTTCCTTGCCAAGGAAGGGATTTACGAGGCGCTTGCCGCCGGCAGTCTGTTTGCCACGATCATTCTGCTGATTGCGATTTTCGGCAATGCGCTGATGTTTGCCATCGGCTTCGGCGTCGGGCTGAAACCGTTCATCGGCGCCAAGACCGAAACACCGAAACATGCGCATGAGGGGCCGGTGCTGATGTGGCTCGGTCCGGTCGTGCTCGGGGCGACGGCGTTGCTTGCCGCCTTGTTCTCGCATTATTTCAACACCCATATTTCCGGTCCGATGGCAAGCGCGGTTGCCGGCGAGGCGGTGGAAATCCACCTGTCGCTGATCCCGCATATCGGGGTGCCGCTGGCGCTTTCCGTGCTCACCGTGGCGCTGGCGCTCGTCGTCTACTGGCAACTTGCCAGAGGACGTGCGGCAATGGCCGGTCTTCTTGTCCGGCTCGGCCCCGGTCCCGATTCCTGGTTCGACAGTTTCATGCGCGGCATTGTCCGTTTTTCGTTCCGGGTTACCCAGACCATTCAGCCCGGTCGCCTCGAATTCTACATCACGGCGACATTCTGCGTGATTGCGGCCGTTCTTCTGGTGTCGCTCGTTTCCTTCGGCGAACTGCCGCAATGGCCGGGCTTTCCCGACAGTTTCCGCCTCGGCCACTGGGTCATTCTGGGCCTTGCCGTCGTCGGGCTTGCAGCGGTGATCACCGCGCATAACCGCCTGACGGCAATCGTGACGCTGGGCATTCAGGGGTTCTGCGTGGCCGTTCTGTTCCTGCTGCTCGGAGCGCCGGATCTGTCGTTTACCCAGTTCATGGTCGAAACGCTTTCCGTCGTCATCCTCACCCTGGTCATGACGCGGCTGAACCTTGTGCCGTCCGACCATCGTGCGATCGGCCAGAAACTTTTCGACGGTTCCATTGCCGTTCTGTGCGGCCTCGGTTTCGCGCTGCTGTTGATGCGCGCCACCCAGGTGCCGTTCGATGATGCGCTGACGGTGTTCTTCAACACCTATTCGAAAGCCATTGCCCACGGGCACAACGTCGTCAATGTCATCATTGTCGACTTCCGCGGAACGGATACGCTGGGAGAGATCGCCGTGGTCATGATCACGGGTCTGGCCATTCTGGCGCTGATCCGCCTGCGTGCGGCAAAACCGAAGGCAACGCCCGCAGCAAAAGAGGAGCAGGCACAATGAACACGCTGATCTTCCGAACGGCCGCGCCGTTTCTCTCCGCGCTGATGATGCTGTTTTCGATCTTCGTGCTGTTGCGCGGGCATAATGCGCCCGGCGGCGGGTTCATCGGCGGGCTGATCGCGGCTTCGGCGATTGCGATCTTCGGGATTGCCTCGGGGGTTTCGGCGGTGCGCCGTGCGATCTTCTTCCATCCGATGTCGATTGCCGGTGCGGGCCTGCTGCTGTCGGCGCTTTCCGGGTTCATCTCGATCTTTGCCCATGTGCCGTTCATGACGGCGCACTGGATCTATCCGGTGATCTTCGGCGTCGAGGTGCCGATTTCCACGGTTACGACCTTTGATATCGGGGTTTATCTGGTCGTCTTCGGCTCGATTTCCTCCATCTTTCTGGCGCTTGAAGAAAAGGACCATGTCTGATGGAATTCGTGCTGTCCTGCCTTGTCGGCCTGTTCTTTACTGCGGCGATCTACCTGATGCTGTCGCGCCACAGCGTGCGCATCATGCTTGGCATCGCCATTCTCGGCAACGCCGTCAATCTGCTGATCTTCACCGCAGGTCGGATCACCGGCTTCGTGCCGCCGATCATCCCCGAGACCCTGGAAACGCTGCCCGCCGGCACGGCCAACCCGTTGCCGCAGGCGCTGATCCTGACGGCGATCGTGATTTCGTTTTCGTTCTTCGCCTTCCTTCTGGTTTTGACCTACCGCGCGTATCAGGATCTCGACACCGATGATACCGACGATATGCGGGCCGCGGAGCCCAAGGATCAGCCCATGCCGCCGCTTGGCTACTGAACAAGGATAAAAAGACTCCTCCCATGGCCGCTTCGTCCTCCGCCCACAATATCGATCTGTCGCTTGCGCTGACAATGGAACCGTCAACGCTGACGGATTGGCTGCCCATCCTGCCGGTTGCGCTCTGCATCACGGTCGGTGCGGTGCTGATGCTGATCCGCAAGCACACGGTCTGGCATCCGGTGATTGCCATTCCCGCCCTTGCCCTGCTCGTCGTGATCGACAGCCTGCTGGTTTATGCTGTTTCAACCGATGGCCCGATCACCATGGTGGCCGGCCGCTGGCTGCCGCCCTTTGGCATTGCCTTTTCGGCCGACCTGCTGGGCGGGCTGTTTGCACTTGCCGCCGCGATTGCGGGCCTTGCCGGCGCGATCTTCGCCGTCGGCGACATTCGCAACAGCGGGCGGCGATATGGTTTCTATCCGTTTTTGATGCTGTTGATGGCCGGTGTTTCCGGTGCGTTTCTGACCGGCGACATCTTCAACCTCTATGTCTGGTTCGAGGTTCTGCTGATTTCCTCCTTCGGTCTGCTCATTCTGGGCTCCACCCACGAGCAGCTTGACGGTGCGATGAAATATGCGGTGCTGAACCTGATCGGCACGACGCTGTTTCTGATTGCCGTTGCCTATCTCTACGGCGTGTTCGGCACGCTCAACATGGCCGATATCGCGCTGAAGGCGCGTGCAGCGCCCGCGCTGCCGACGGCCACCATCGGCGCGCTGTTCGTGCTCGCCTTCGGGATGAAAGCGGCAGCGTTTCCGGTCAATTTCTGGCTTCCGGCGTCCTATCATACGCCCAGAACCGTGGTTTCCGGCCTGTTCGGCGGGCTTTTGACCAAGGTTGGCGTCTATGCGCTGCTCAGGGTCATGGTGATGATCCTGCCGGCCGATCTTGCCAATCTGGGCGCACTCGTCGGCATCAGCGCATTCCTCACCATGGTGCTGGCCGGGCTCGGTGCCATTGCCCAGCATGATATCCGCCGCACTGTCGGTTACATCGTGATCGTCGGCATCGGCAATGTGTTTGCCGGTGTTGCCGTGGGCGGGGTCTCCGGCCTGGAGGGGGCGCTGGTCTATGCGCTTCATTCGATGATCCTGATGACGGCGCTCTATTTTGTCGTCGGTCTTGCCGGGAAACTGGCCGGCGGGTTCTCGCTGGTTGAAATCGGCGGGCTTTACCGCAGCAATCCGGCTTTCGCGGGCCTGAGCTTAGCGGCCTTCTTCGCCGCTGCCGGGCTTCCGCCGTTTTCCGGTTTCTGGCCGAAGGCGATCCTGGTGCGGGCAACGCTTGATGCCGGCCAGTGGTGGCTGGCGGCCGCCATTCTGTTTGCCGGGTTCTGCACCACGATTGCGCTCGGGCGCATTTTCCTCCTGGTCTATTGGCGTCCGGCAACGGAACCGCCTGCCGCCAAGGTGGCCCTGCCGCTGTCACAGAGCCTGCCGGTGATCGCGCTGATGGCGCTGGTGGTGGTCTTCGGGGTCTATCCCGAGCCGCTTCTGGCGATTGCCACACAGGCCGTTAACGGCATTATCTCGCCTGACGCCTATTTCATGTCGGTCTTTCCCGGGGGAGGGTACTAGATGACAATGCTGCTCCTGAACCTTGTTCTTGCGATCGTCTGGGTCGCGGTTACCGGCAGTGCATCGCTGCACAATCTGGTGTTCGGCTTCGTGATCGGTGCGATATCGTTGGCGCTCGTTCGCCATCAGGTCGGCGGGGCCGGGTATTTTTCCAGAGCCCGGCGCATCACGGCGCTGATACTGGCCTTTCTTTACGATCTTATGGCGTCGGCCTGGTCGGTCGCCAAACTGGTCTGCTCGCCGCGCATGGAGCTGAAGCCGGGTATCCTGCGCTTCGAACTGTCACTTGAAAGGGATTTTGAAATCGTTCTGCTGGCCAATATGATCACCCTGACCCCCGGCACGCTGACCGTGGATGTCTCCGACGACAAGAAATATCTCTTTATCCATGCCATCGACTGTTCCGATCCCGACGGTATTCGCCGCGACATTGCCAACGGGTTCGAGAGAAAGATCAGGGAGGCCTTTGCCTGATGACGCCTGATATGATCGTAGGAGTTGCCGCCGACATCGCAATTGCGATCCTGTCGCTGGCGCTTGTTCTCACCGCCTTTCGGGTGGTCAGGGGACCGACACTGCCGGACCGGGTTCTGGCGCTCGATATGCTGGTGGCCGTTGCCATGGGCTTTATCGTGATGATTGCGATCCGCACCGGTTTCACGCTTTATGTCGATATTGCCATTGCACTCGGTCTTGTCGGCTTTCTGGCAACCGTGGCCTTCGCCCGTTTCATCCGTTCCAGCGCCATGCGCGACGAGACGGAAACCGGATTTCAGGTCCGACCGCATCCGATGGCTTATGATGCGGGAAGCGCTGGTGAAGACGTGCCGGTGGTCTCTGCCGACGCCGCGAAGAAGGAGTAGTCCGCGATGGATTATGTTATTGCCGTTTTCGTTTCCGTGCTGATGCTCGGCGGTTCCATCTTCGCGTTGACCGCGGCAATCGGGATCGTGCGCCTGCCGGATCTCTACACGCGCATGCACGCAGCCTCGAAGACGGGCACGGTGGGGGCTGGCCTGATTTTTCTGGCCATCGGCGTGCACTCCGGCGATGTCGCGACCTTTGTGCGGGCGTTTGCGGGTATCGCATTTTTCGTGCTGACGGCGCCGATTTCGGCACACCTTCTGGCGCGGGCATCGCATCAGGTCGGTTACCCTCTCCACGAGAAAACCGTGCAGGATGACCTTCAGAGTTACGAAGAGGGATAGTTTTCCTAACTTGTCCGAAAAGAACTTGAAGTATAAGGCGAGGTGGGATGCGATAGTTCATCGTTCTCACCTTTTTTTTGAAACAAAAAGATACGATTTATCTGATTGTAACTTTACTTTTTTGTTTAGAATGGTATTTGCTTCCGGGAGCATGGGCGACAAGCTCTTGCCCGAATAGAAAATAATATCTGTCTCTGCGTTGATGCGGGTTTCGATCTTTCTTGTCTGTTTGATCGTTTCCTACTGGCCAAACGTGCATCCAGTTCCGTTTCTGTGCTTTCGGGTCCGGTCTTTGTTCCGGTCGGGGCAGTTTACGTGGAATTCGGCATCGGTTTGTGGCAGGCGCTCATACGAGAGACAAAAAAGAAGAGAATAGGAGTGAATGATGACAGAAGCTGTGGTCGACCAAGAGACCCAGAATCTTGTTGAGCTGACCGCCGATATTGTTGCGGCCTATGTCAGCAACCATGTTGTTCAGCCCACGGATTTGCCGAGCCTGATTCAGGAAGTGCATGCCGCATTGAACAATACGGCGCGCCCGCAGGCGAATGTTCAGGCTGCGGAAAAGCAGAAACCGGCTGTCTCGGTTCGCAAATCGATCAGCGGTGACCATCTGGTCTGCCTGGAATGCGGCGGTAACTTCAAATCGCTGAAGCGTCATCTGATGACCCATCACGAGCTGACGCCCGATGCCTACCGCGAAAAATGGGATCTGCCTGTCGACTATCCTATGGTGGCGCCTTCCTATGCGGAAGCCCGTTCGCGCCTCGCCAAGGAAATGGGACTCGGTCAGCGCCGCAAGGGCTGAGCCTCTCCCACCACTCCTTGCATAATGCCAGCCGCGAAAGCGGACTGGCATTTTTTTTGTTGAAAGCGCTGTCAGGCAATCCTTGTCAGACCGGTTGCCGTGCCGTTGTCAGCGCTGGCGCTCACCGAATACTCATATGATTTAATGCTCTCATTAAGTGTGTATTTACAAATTTACACGTAGATGGACGTGGTTGAAAGAAGTAGGAAAATAATCCTAAAATAGTTCGGGATAAGTCAATAAAAACAACCATAGGCTATCTAGAGGTGCCGCTTTCTGTCCCCACTATCTCGATAAGTGTGAGAATAAAATCCTATTCAAGCCGGGAGATGACATGAACGAACATAAAGCAGCGCCCACAGGGACAGCGCATTTTCATCAGTCCTTCGTCCATCAGGCCCCGCGCGCCACCACATGGTCTCTGGAACGCGCCGGTCAGATGGCCGACATTCGCAAGGCATGCCGTATTGTCCTGCTGATCACCAGGGAAATGGCGCAGGTTGCCGGAGATCGGGTAACGCTGAGAGCGGAGCGCCGTCGCTCGGTCTCCCATTTCCGGCAAATCGCAATGTATGTCTGCCACGTCTCGCTGCAGCTGTCGTTGAGCGAGATCGGCGCGGCATTCGGGCGTGATCGTACGACCGTTGCCTATTCCTGCCGTGTGATCGAGGACAGGCGCGATAATCGGGAATTCGATGAATTCGTGGCGTCGGTCGAGCGCCTTGCCTATTCCGTGGTCATGGCCGAGGTGCGGGAAAATGGCTGAGAGGGATAGAGGACGAGGAGCTGCAAAAACATTGCGCACAGGTGAGAAGACGCCGCTTGAGACCCTGGCCCGCCTGAAGGCGCGCGATGGTTCTTCCTTTCTGCCGCCTGCCGCGCATGACGCCGGCGAGCGTCTGCTGTCGGATTTTATGCGGGCGCAGATGCAGCCAAAGATAACGGCCTCGCTGCAGCCGCGCCTTGAAAGTCGGGGCCCCGGGCTGAGGCAGGACGGTGCGGTATTTTCCGACACCGCGATGGATGCGCGGCGCCATGTCGCCCGGGCGTTGAAGGCCGTCGGTCCCGAACTGGCCGATGTGATCCTCGATTTCGTGTGCTTCGAGAAAGGGCTGGAGCAGATGGAGCGGGAGCGGCAATGGCCGGTGCGTTCGGCAAAGCTGATGGTGCGCACCGCCCTGATGGCGCTCGCGCGCCACTATGCACCGCGCCATCGCCGGGTGTCCCACCACTGGGGCGAGGAGGGGTATCGTCCCGATATTTCGGCCATGTTTGCCGATGAGTAAGCCTCAGGCCGCCAGTGCTCCGGCGGCTGTCTGCCGGATTTTCGTCACCATGGCATTGAGACCGTTGGTGCGCTGGGCGGAGAGGTGGTCGACAAGGCCGATGCGGCGGAAGGTTTCGATGGCATCCGTGGCGGCAATCTCCGAGGCTTTCCGGCCGGAATAAACGGTCAGAACGATCGAAACGAGACCGCGCACGATGAAGGCGTCCGAATCGCCGCGAAACCGCATCACCGGATCGTCTCCCGCTTCTTCCTCGCTGACGAGCCAGACCTGGCTGGCGCATCCATGCACGCGGTTTTCCTCGTTCTTTTCAGCATCGGGCAGGTCCGGCAGTTCCTTGCCGAGTTCGATCACGTATCGATAGCGGTCTTCCCAGTCTTCCAGAAAGGAAAAATCGTCGATGATCTGGTCGAGTTTCTCATTCATGAGGCGCCTCTTTTCTGTCGCTGCGCTTCATATAGTCCGATGCAGTCCTGATTGAAACGGCAGCGCCGGTGTTTGCCCGGGGAAGATGGTGTCAGCGCGGGCGCGGCGTGGGCAGCGGCACGTTTTCCGGCAGGCCGGAAATCCGCACCGGTTCGGTGGCGGTTGACGGCTGCCGGTCTTGCGGTGCGATCGCGCCGGTGCGGATAAAGTCCGTCTGCGTGGAAGGCTCTTCTGCCATGCGGTCGGAGACTGTGGTGCCGGCTGGCGCAACATCGGCGGGTCGGGTGGTTTTGCTGGCGGCCGGGGCGGGGGCTTCGGGCTTTTCCTCTGCCGTGTCGGAAAACTGTGCATCGAGATAGAGATAGACGATTTCCGCCCCCTGGCGGGCCCGGTTGCCGAGGAAGCCGAGGAGACCGGCGCCGTCGTCGCAGACGTCCGGCCGCTCATCGCACATGCCGCTCATGTAATCGATCGTGCCGCGGGCGGCAGACACGGCCCCGCCGATATCGCTGCTATTCGGCAGGGCGGAATGATGGCGTCCCGAATTGCTGCCCAGCAGAACGGGCGCGAAGAACGGCACGATCAGCAGCAGCAGAAAAATCATGAATGCCGATTTCAGCAGAAATCTCATTGTTTCCTTGCCCGTTCGTCGGTTTCGGTAGTGCATGTCCGGGCGGCCACGCGTTCATACTCTATTATAGGAGGGTAAATGAGCCGCTAAAAGGTCCGGCCCTGATCGTCGTCATGCAATGAACGGGCTTGCGTTTCCATTCTGGCTTGAAAGAAAGGTGATGGAATACAGAATGTTACGGAGAATTTTATAGAACGGAAAGGTTGCATGCTGTGACGAAGCATTAACCATGTTGCATGTTTTTGCCGTGTCGATCCGTTTTTGTTGTCTGGCCGCAGGCCTTGCCTTCCATTACCCTTCGTTAAGCCGAACCGGCTAACTTGGCGCCGATCCGACAGGGGGCGACGTTGGCTGCGGCTGACGCCAGGACGCGATATGAAGAGTGAAGATGAATGGCAAAGGCAAGGAAAAAGCAGAGCAGGCGCGGCAAGAAGACGCCGTCCATCCTGAGGCGTAGTTGTGTTTCAATCGGGGGATTTGTCGCCCGCCACCCGTCCTGGGTTGGGGGACCGCTGGCCTTCGGCGTCGTTCTGAGTTTCGTTTCCGCCAATGCGCTCTGGTACCAGCCGGGGCCGCATCCCGAACCGCTGATGAAAACCCGGCAACCGTCCGATCCCTATGCCGTTCCCGGACGGCGGATGGCGCGTGAAGAGAATTTCGAAACCTTCCGGATCGAGCTGGAAAATGGCGATGACGACCGCGCGGTCGAAGTTGCCGCACTTGACCGTTCCGACGGCGGTGACGATCTGATGGCGATCCTGCAATCCGTCGAGCAAGCGCCTCCCAAACCGGCACCTTCGGTTAGAGCACCCAAGCCGCGCGAGACGGTTGCCGTCGATGACCATGCCATTATCCGTCAGGTTCAGGAACGTCTTGCAGCGGCCGGCTATTACGAGGGCAAGCCCGACGGTGTTACGGGGCCGCTGACGGAAGCGGCTGTGCGTGCCTTTCAGGCCGATCAGGGGATTGCCGAGACCGGTGTTGCCGATGAAGGCCTGCTGGCCCTCCTGAAAAGCAGCGATACCGGCTTGCCGCCGGTGCCGACGCGGCGGGCGGAGGTGGCGGCCGGTGTGCAAACTGACAATCCGACGGGCAGCATTTCGGCTTCGGCGTCTGTGGCCGATCCGATGGTGGTGGAAATACAGCGTGGTCTGGTGAATATCGCCTATGACGACGTCACGGTTGACGGCGTTGCCGGTGCCAACACCCGTGCAGCAATCCTGCAGTTCCAGAAGCACTACCGTCTGCCGGAAACCGGCGAGCCGAGCGTGGCCGTGCGTGACAAGCTGGCGGAAATCGGCGCGCTCTGACGGCCGCATGTCCGACTTCTCCTTGAACAGGATACCGGGCCATGCGCCTTAAATCGGATATCTTCGTATCGGCGCTGGTGCGCCGGGTGTTTTCCAGCGGCGATTTTGCCGTTGTGGAGCGCAAGGGCGCGGCCGATGCCGGCGCGATCGCGATCCGGCAGGTGATGCGGGATGGCCGCGAATGCCTGTTCATGCCTGCGCCGCAGTTTTTTACGGCAGAAAGCGCCGAAGACCGGCTTTTCGAAAAACGGCTGGACCGGGCCACGCCTGACGAGGTGGAAGGCAAGCTGGAAAAGGAAGTCCGGTTTGACAGCGATCTCTGGGTCGTGGTGCTGGAGACCGAAACGGTCGAGGGGCTGTTCGCCGTTGCCGGTGAGGATGAGTGAGCCGTCCTGAAGGTCAGGCAGAGCGGCGGGTCTGACGCCGCGGGGCGTTTTCGCTGGCAGCTTTTTCCTCTTCGGCGCGCCTGTTCTGCCACGCCAGCAATTCCTCGATACAGGCGGTCGGCTGCAGGCCGTCGACGAGTTTTTCCGCCGCATCTTCATTGTTCTGTCTGTCGCCGGCAAGGTCGGGCGCGATGCGCGGGAGCACGTAGGTCGTGTCATCCTTCGTCATGCCGAGCGCGATGAGCGCGACACCGAGACGCCGGCCGCTCGCCTCGGCCAGGACTTCGGCGGCAAGCACGCGGTCGCCGCCAAGGGCGCGGGCAAATGTTTCGAGAAACAGCGTGCCTTCGCCACGGCGGGCAAAACGGACGAGCAGTGCGGTCTGCAGCTCCGAAAGCGTTGAAAGGCCAAGCCTGTCTTCGGCCGCGCTGCCCGCTTTCGCCGCCATTGCCTTCAGCGTCTGGCGCAAGACCTCGCTTTCATCGCGCGAACCGGTGCGGACATCGAAATTGCCTTCCGGGACTTCATCATCTTGCGGGCGGTGGCAGCCGATCAGCGCCTGAATGACCTTTTGCGACAGGTCGGCGCGGTGGATGATGGCGCGGATGTGCTCCTCGCTCATGGTTTCGATCAGCACTGTCAGGGTTTCGTCGGAAATTGCCGGCGAACGGGCCAGGAAAGGCGCCGAGATGGCGATTTCCTGCCTGCCGATATAGTGGCAGATCTCCTGCGGGACATCGGGATGGCCGGAAAGGGCGGCCACCGCCTGGCGCCGGGCTTCGGGTGTCGATGCCTCATAGACCGGGGGGAACAGTTCGACAAAGCGGCGGCGTTCGGCAGCACTTGGTTTTTCAAGCGCTCCGAAACTCGAGACCGTTGCCATCAGCACGACATCGAGCTTGCGCGTATTCTTCAGCCCTTCAAGTTCCCGGTAACGATCGACCAAGGCCGTACTCCCCGACGAGACCATCGGCAGCTTATCCGCCGGATGATGTCATTCTTCTCTGCCACACCGGGATGTCGAAAAAACGGCAGTCGTATTCTCGCCCGACGCATAGATGTCTTCAATCTGACAAGAGGTTAAGGGGAAAACGTTAGAAAGATGTTAACCATAGGCGATTGTCGGCATTGACCGGCGGCACGGCTAGAGTCCTTCAGGTCTAAATGGAAGCGTTCTGCGGCAAGGAATTTGCGCCAGGACCAAGGGCTTTGGCGCAGGGCATAGCCCTAGCTATGTCCAAGTCGAAGACCGCCGGTAATGGCGCAAATTCATGCCGCCCTTCGGGTTTGCCGAAACCGGCCATCCACTTTGTCGAAGCCCTTCGCCATAGCTATGGCTATGCCGCGCGGGCTTCTTCGCGTGGAATGACCGGTTTGGGCAAACAGAACTGCTTCCATTTAGACCTGAAGGACTCTAAACTCGCCGCCGGTCGGACCGGGTCAGATCGCCAGATATTCCTCGCGCAGTTCGACATTGTCGAGCACATCTTGGGCGCTGCCGGAAAAGACGACCTCGCCGGTATCCATGATCACCGCGCGGTCGGACAGTCTGAGGGCGGCAACGGCGTTCTGTTCGACGATGATGGTGGTGATGCCGAGATCGCGGATCTGGCCGACGATCTTCTCGATTTCCTGGACGATCACCGGAGCGAGCCCTTCGTAAGGTTCGTCCAGAAACAGGATCTTGATCTTGCGGGCCAGCGCGCGGGCGACCGCCAGCATCTGCTGTTCGCCGCCGGAAAGGGTGACGGCTTCCTGATTGCGGCGTTCGGCAAGGCGGGGAAAGCGATCATAGATTTCCTCGACCGACCAGCCCTTATCGCCGGCGACCTGGGCCAGCGTCAGGTTTTCCTCCACCGAAAGCCCGCCGATGATCCGCCGGTCTTCCGGCACAAGCTGGACGCCGGCGCGTGCGGCCTGAAAGGCGCGCTTGTTGTGCAGCGGCTCGCCATCAAGCCAGATTTCGCCCTGGCTGAGGGTCGGGCTATCGAGGCGGGCAAGTGTTCGAAGCGTCGTGGTCTTGCCGGCACCATTGCGGCCGAGAAGCGAAAGCACCTCGCCCTTCCTGATGTCGAAGGACACGCCCTGCACGATATAGCTTTCGCCATACCAGGCATGAATGTCGCGCACCGACAGAAAGGCATCATTGACTGTTTCCGACACGTTGACCTGCTCCCCGGCGAAATTGCGTTTTTCCATGGCCATGTTCATTCGTGAGCCTCCCCGAGATAGGCTTCCCGGACCTTCGGATTGCCACGGACCTCATCGGGAGAACCTTCGGCGATGATGCGGCCCTGGGCAAGAACCGAGATCTTGTCGGCAAGCGAAAACACGACATGCATGTCATGTTCGATGATCACCTTGGTCATGCCGCGGGCCTTGATGCGCTGCAACAGCTCGATGGTCATGTTGGTGTCGTGGCGCGCCATGCCGGCTGTCGGCTCGTCGAGCAGCAGCAGTTTCGGTTTCTGGATTAGACACATGGCCAGTTCCAGCCGGCGCTTGTCGCCGCGCGACAGCGAGCCGGCCTCATGATGGCGGCGGGCGGAAAGGCCGATATCCTCGAGCATGAATTCCGCCTCGTCGCGAATTTCCTTCTCGCCGGAAAGCGCCCTGACGGCGTTCAGCCGGAAAGCGCCGTCGCGCCGGGCGAATGCCGGGATCATGACGTTTTCGATCAGCGTCAGGTCCGGGAAGATTTCCGGGGTCTGGAACACGCGCGATACACCCATCTGGTTGATTTCGTGCGGTTCGTGCCGGTCGAGCGTCTGTCCGTCGAAGATCACATGGCCGTGGCTTGGCTTGATGCGGCCGATGCAGACATTGAGCAGGGTCGACTTGCCCGCGCCGTTCGGGCCGATAATGGCGTGGACCTTGCCGCTTTCGACCTCGAGGTCAACGTCGGAGAGGGCGCGCAGGCCTCCGAAGCTCTTGTGAACATCGGCAACGTGCAAAACGATATTCTTCTCTGCCATGGTTCTACTCCGCGGGCTGGATTTTTGCGGCCGACTGCGCCTTGCGACCGCCGCCACCGCCAAAGAAGCGGACACGCAGGCGTTTGGCGCCTTCCATGATGCCGCCGGGCAGGAAGATGACGATCGCCATGAAGATGAGACCAAGCGTCAGGTGCCAGCCATCGCCGACGAACAGCGACAACAGCCCGACAAGCGGCGTCTCGATCACGTCGGGCAGGGCCGACAGCGCGCCGTGCAGCGCGGCATCGTTGAACGAGGAAAAGATGTTTTCGAAATATTTGATCACGACGGCGCCGATGACCGGGCCGAGCAGCGTGCCGACACCGCCGAGAATGGTCATCAGCACCACCTCGCCGGAGGCCGTCCACTGCATGCGTTCGGCACCGGCCAGCGGATCGGTGACGGCCATCAGCGCGCCGGCAAGACCTGCGAACATGCCGGAGATGATGAAGGCGGAGCGCAGATAGGGGCGGGTGTTGAAGCCGGTATACATCATCCGGTTCTGGTTGGACTTCACCGCCTTCAGCATCATGCCGAAGGGCGAGCGGAAAATCCTGAGCGTGATGAAGAAGCAGACCAGAAGGGCGATGGCACAGAAGTAAAACCCGGCATAGCCCTGAAGCTCGATCCCGAAGAAATCGGGTGAGGGCAGGCCTTCGCCGGGTGTCAGAAACATATGGTCGATGATGCGCGGGTCGTTTTGCGACAGTTGCAGGCCGGTTTCGCCGTTGGTGATCGGGGTCAGCACAGAATAGGCGAGATTGTAGCTCATCTGTGCGAAGGCGAGCGTGAGGATCGAGAAATAGATGCCGGAGCGGCGCAGACTGACATAGCCGATAAGGGCGGCAAACAGGCCCGAACAGATCATGGCGAAGATGATCGCCGGAATGGCGTTCATGGTGAAAAGCTTGAACGACCAGACGGCGGCATAGGAGCCGACGCCGAGAAAGGCGGCGTGACCGAAGGAAAGATAGCCCGTCAGCCCGAACAGGATGTTGAAGCCGATGGCGAAAATCCCGAAGATCGCGAATTTCTGCAGCAGGGCCGGATAGGCGGCTCCCAGCGGCATGAACAGGATCGGCGCCAGAAGCACGATCACCGAAAACACGATGAACAGCAGCCAGTCGTTGCGCGAAAGATTGGCAAACATTCGGTTAGTCCTCCATCACGCCACGGCGGCCCATGAGCCCGCGCGGCATGGTCAAGAGAATGATGACGGCAACGAGGTAGATGATCACCTGGTCGATACCGGGAATGATGGATTTGACCTCGTTCATCGAGGCGAAGGATTGCAGGATGCCGAGCGTGAAGCCGGCAACGATGGCGCCGGGCAGGGAACCCATGCCTCCGACCACGACGACGACGAAGCTCAGCACCAGGAAATCCATGCCGAGATGATAGTTCGGCGGCAGGATCGGCGTGTACATCACACCCGCAAGTCCTGCGACGACGGCGGCGATGCCGAAGACGACGGTGAAGCGCTTCTCGATGTCGATGCCGAGAAGGCCGACGGTCTCGCGGTCGCGCATGCCGGCGCGCACGACCATGCCGTAGGTGGTGAATTGCAGGAAGGCAAAGACCGCGCCGATGACCAGTGCTGCAAACAGGAAGTAGATCAGCCGCCACCAGGGATAGACGATGAAGGCATCGGCCATGCCGAACCAGGCTGCGATATTGGCGGTGCCGGCAAAGGCGTCGGGGGCGGCCTGCGGCACGGGATTGGCGCCGTAGATCTTCTTGATGATCTCCTGCAGCACGATGGCCAGCCCGAAGGTCACCAGAATCTGGTCGGCGTGGGGACGTTTGTAGAAAAAGCGGATCAGCCCGCGTTCCATGACAAGCCCGATGATGAGCATGACCGGAATTGCCAGCAGGATCGAGAGCGGAACCGACCAGTTGATCATGGCTGCGCCGAAATCACCGAAGGCGTATTCCATGTAGGGCACGGGGCGCGGCGCAAACAGGGCGCCTTCCGCCTTGGGCGGCTGGACCGGCCATGTCAGAAGGGCATTGAAGGTGACGGCGCAAAACGCACCGAGCATGAACAGCGCGCCATGGGCGAAATTGACCACGCCGAGCGTGCCGAAGACCAGCGTCAGGCCAAGGGCGATCAGCGAATAGGCTGCGCCCTTGTCGAGGCCGTTCAGAAACTGAATGATGATGGCGTCCATTGACCGCGTTTCCACTGTTGCCGGAAGGGCCGGGCGCTATTGTTACGCCCGGCCGAAAATGCAGCGATCGTTTCAGATCAGCAGGTCTTGGCCGTATCCGGGCCGAGCTCGCCGCCGAAGATCGACGGGTCGTATTCGACATCGGCACGCGGCACGACCTTGACGACTTCCAGAAGGTCGAATTCGCTTTGCGGATCGGGATTGCCGCGCACCACCAGCACATCCTTCATGCACTGGTGATCGGCGGCGCGGTAAAGGGTCGGGCCGTTGCCCATGCCATCGAACTCGAAACCTTCCAGCGCCTTGATGACTTCCGGTGCGAAGAAGGTGCCGGCGCGTTCCACGGCATCGGCATAAAGCAGGGCCTGGACATAGCAGGTGTGGGCGGCCTGGGACGGCGGGAAGCCGTATTCCGCGCCGAAGGATTTGACGAAAGCCTGGCTGCCGTCATCATCGAGCGACCAGTTCCAGTTGGCCGAGCCGAGAATGTTTTCAGCGGCCGCGCCTGCGCCCTGCGCCATCAGGCGGGAGAACAGCGGCACGACGATCTCGAAATTCTTGCCGTTGACCTGCTTGTCCTTCAGACCGAACTGCACGGCCTGGGTCAGGGAATTGACCATGTCGCCGCCGTAATGGTTGAGGATCAGCACGTCTGCGCCGGAATTCAGCACCGGGGTGATATACTGTGAGAAATCGCCGGCGCCGACCGGCGTCTTGACGGTCTGGACGGTTTCCCAGCCGAGACCTTCCGTCGCGTTCTTGATCGATTCCTCCTGGGTCCAGCCCCAGGTGTAGTCGGCGGTCAGGTGATAGGCGCGGCGGTCGGAACCGTATTCCTGCTGGAGTACGGGCGCGAGTGCCTCGCCCGACTGATAGGCGTTGAAGAAGTGACGGAAACCGTAGCGGCGCTTGTCCTTGCCGGTGGTGTCGTTGGAGTGGGTGAGACCGGCCATGAAGATCACGCCCATGTCCTGGCAAAGGCTCTGGACGGCGACAGCCACGCCCGAAGATGAGCCGCCGGTGATCATCACCGCGCCTTCCTTCTCGATCATGCGCTTGGCGCTGTCGCGGGCGGCATCGGATTTGGTCTGTGTGTCGCCGGTGACGTAGTTGACCTTCTTGCCGAGAATGCCGTTGCCCTTGAGCGCCTTGGAGGAGAAGGTGGCCAGCATGCCGCCGTCGCCTTCCCCGTTCAGATGCTTGGCGGCAAGCTGCAGCGCCTTCATTTCATCCGCCCCCTCATCGGCGTAAGGCCCGGTCTGCGGCACGTTGAAGCCGAGGGTGACGGTGCTGCCGGTCGGCATGTTGCAGGACATGTCCTGCGCATAGGCTCCGCGCATGAAGTGCATCGGTGCGGCCAGCGTCACACCGGCAGCCGCACCCGCGCGCAGCAGGCTGCGTCGGTTGATGATAAATTTTGACATCGGACTCCTCCCAAGTCGTCAGAGATGACTGCACGCTCCTCAGGGTGCAGCGGCGCTTTCCTCCAAAGCGCATGGAAGACAGTAACAAGCGGTCAAATTGTCGCAATTGAGCGAAAGTGATAAGACCTTGGTCGAAGGCAGCGCCGGCTTACCTTCGGCATATGCGCCGATGGCGGGTTGAACCGCGGGACAGGCCGTCGCATATAGCGGCCTTCAACATGAAGGTGATCCGGATATGGTCGACAAGGCACAGGAACAGCAACCGTTCTGGCGGACAAAGCGGCTCGATCAGATGAACAACCGCGAATGGGAGAGCCTGTGCGACGGTTGCGGGCTGTGCTGTCTCAACAAGCTGGAGGACTGGGAAACCGGCGAGATTGCCTATACCTCGGTTGCCTGTCGCCTGCTCGACGGCCACAGCTGTCAGTGTTCGGACTATCCGGAGCGCTGGAAAACGGTGCCGGAATGCATTCAGCTCGACCTTGCGGGCGTTGAGGAAATCCCCTGGCTGCCGCCGACCTGCGCCTATCGGCTCGTGCATGAAGGCCATGACCTTTACTGGTGGCACTATCTCGTTTCCGGCGATCGCGAAACCGTGCATCAGGCGGGCATTTCCGCGCGCGACCGGACGGTCAGCGAGATGGAGGTGCCGGTGGAGGATTATGAGGACTACATCATCGAATGGCCGGCGCTGACGGGCGAGAAGACCGGCTGATTGGTTCCAATTCCGGTTTGTCCCTGCGCGCTTGATCCAGCGCAAGGCAGGGCTAAGGACGGGTTTTATGTATTCATCCTCGTAAGTATGAATATAAAGGAATCCTCCCATGGCTACCGACTACGTTCAGATGACCGTCGATGTTTCGAAGCAGACCGCCGTGCTTCGCAAGGACATAACCGAAACGATGAGCGGGTTTTCGGCAATGGCGGGCGCAGCCTGCAAGGCGAATGCACTTGATGCCAAGACCAAGGAATATATCGCGCTCGGCATGGCGGTGGCGCTGCGCTGCGAGCCCTGCATCGCCTTTCATGCCAAGGCGCTGGTCAAGCTTGGCGTGACCCGGGCGGAATATGAGGAAGTGCTGGGGGTCGCCGTCTATATGGGCGGCGGACCGTCGCTGATGTATTCCGCACACGCGATGGAAGCCTTCGACCAGTTCTCGGCAAAATGAGAAAAAAATCTCATAATAGGAAAATAATCCTTGACGGCGTTACGGTCGTTTGATAGGTTTTGTCTACAGTCGGAAATCTGTGAGGGTCGGAGACGACACCAAACCCGGTTTCAGGCTCATCATCCGATTTTTCAGCCCGGTTTTCCAGCCGGGCTTTTTTGTTGCCGAACGGCTGCCGGAGCGCCGGAAGGAGGTTTCGTGGTTGACCATGAGACATGCGATATTTCGCTGTTCGGGCTGTGGCCGCGCAGCCCGCGCTATGACGGCGATCTCGCCGGGCGGCGTGTGGAGACGGCCTATCATGTGATTGAGCCGAAGGCGCGCAGTGGCGATGCCGATGACGCGCTCAGGCTTTTGCTGAATGATCTGACGGCCGAGATGCGGGCGCAGTTTGCCTTTTTCCGCAAGCTGCGGATGGCGGCGGTGAAGAAGAGCCGCGCCGAAGACGGTGATGCGACGGATGTGCGCGGTGAGGTGAAAGCGGCGGCCGACGCGGTGGCGCTGATCATCCGCACGCTGGAAAAGGCCGACGAATTGCAGCGCCGGCTTGCCGAAAACCGCCGCAATGCGGAAGAGCGCGATCTCAACCTCAGGGATTATGACGATGCCAAAGCCCACTTCCTCGACCTCATCGAAAAGCGGGCCGAGGAACTGGCGCAAAAGCGGATCGCCGAGCGGGCCACAACAGGTACAGAATGATCCTTATGCCTTTGTCCGTGAACTGGCGCGCGACTGGTCGTTTCTGGCGCGACCGGAACAATTGCCGCCGGAAGGGCACTGGCGGACATGGCTTTTGATGGGCGGGCGCGGTTCCGGCAAGACCCGCGCCGGGGCGGAATGGGTGCATGATCTGGCGCTTGCCGGAGGGCCGAAAAGCGATCTGCGCATGGCGCTGGTGGCCGAAACGCTGGGCGATGCCCGCGAGGTGATGATTGACGGCGTATCCGGTATCTGCCGGGTGGCGCGGCGGATGAAACCGGTTTTCGAGATCACGCGGCGCAGGCTGGTCTGGCCGAATGGCGCCATGGCCTATCTGTTTTCCTCCGAAGATCCGGAGGCGCTGCGCGGGCCGCAGTTTCATTTTGCCTGGTGCGATGAGCTGGCGAAGTGGCGTTACGGGCAGGAATGCTGGGATATGTTGCAGTTCGGGCTGCGGCTTGGCGCGACGCCGCGCCAGATGGTGACGACAACGCCGCGTGCCGTGCCGCTGCTGAAAAAGCTGATGGCGGAGAATGATACCGCGCTGACGCGGATTGCGACGGCCGATAACCGCGCCAATCTGGCGCCGGGCTTCATCAAGGCGCTTGCGAGCCGCTATGGCGGCACGCGGCTTGGCCGCCAGGAACTGGACGGCGAACTGATCGAGGATCGCGAGGACGGGCTCTGGAGGCGCATGGAACTTGAGGCGGCCGTTTCGCGCAATGCAATGGCGACGGGGCGGATTGTCGTTGCTGTCGACCCGCCTTCGGGCTCCGGCCGCCGGTCCGTCTGCGGCATCGTGGTTGCCGGAGCCATGGAAAATGGCGGCGCATTGGTGCTGGCGGACTGTTCCGTTGAGGGCGGGACGCCGGCGCAATGGGCGCTGGCCGTGGTCGAGGCGTTTCGCCGGTTCGATGCCGACCGGGTGGTGGCGGAGATCAATCAGGGCGGCGATATGGTGACTGCCATGCTCAAAAGCGTTGATGAACGCCTGCCGGTTTCGACGGTCAGGGCCAAACGCGGCAAGTTTCTGCGCGCCGAACCGGTGGCGGCACTCTATGAGCAGGGCAGGGTGCGCCATGCGGGGCATTTTGCCCGGCTCGTCGACCAGATGTGCGATTTCGGGCCGGATGGGCTTTCCGCCGGACGCTCGCCCGACCGGCTGGATGCGCTGGTCTGGGCACTGACGGCTTTGCTTCTGGAGGGCGACGGCGTGCCGCGGGTGCGCGGCGTTTGAAAGCTATTGACGCTTGCACCGCACAATGACGCATGCTAGCCGGTTGCCGCTATCGGCCGTTTCGGCATTGCATGAGGTTTTTGCATGATCAGACATATCGTTTTCTTTTCGGTGCCGGAAGGCGGTGACGCGGATGCGGTCGAGGCCGGTCTTTCGATCCTGACGGAAAACCCGCATGCAACAGTGCTGGAGATCGGCCGCAACGCGCGCAGCGATCTTTATGACGAGAAAGTCGATTTCATCGTCTATGGCGAGTTTACGGACGAGGCGGCGCTTGCCGCCTATCGCGCCCACCCGCTTTATGAGAAGTCGACCTCTCTGGTCCGGCCGCTCCGCGAAATGCGGATTGCCGCCGATTTTGACTCTTCGGTTGCAGTGCGGCACTCGCGCTACAGGGACTGAGGTCTCAACTGAAATTTGACTGACAAAGCCCCGGTTCGCCGGGGCTTTTTTGTTTCAAGCCAAGGAAAAAGGGGTGAGGCATGAAAATGCCCTTTCATCTGCCGGGCAGGCGCCCGACCGACGCTGCCCGCGTGTCCGATAAAAAGGCGGCGACAATGGTCTCCGCGCTGGCGCTGAGCGGCGAGGCGCGCTGGTCCGGCCGCTCTTACACCGCCCTTGCCCGCGAGGGGTTCATGAAAAACCCGGTCGCCCATCGGGCTGTCCGGCTGATCGCCGAGGCGGCAGGGAACATGCCCTGGCAATTGTTCGAAAACGGCACGCTTGTTTCCGATCATCCGCTGCTTTCGCTTTTGAAACGGCCGAACCGGCGCATGTGCGGGGCGGATTTTCTCGAAGCCCTGTTCGGGGCGTTGCTGCTTTCGGGCAATGCCTATGTCGAGCCGATCGTTCTGGGCGAGGATTTGCGCGAACTGCATCTTCTGCGGCCTGACCGTATCCGCGTCATCGAGGGGCGTGATGGCTGGCCGGAGGCTTATGAATATCGCACCGGCAATCATGTGAGCCGGTTTGCCGCCGAAGGGGATGGTTTGAGCCTGCTTCATATGCGGCTGTTTCATCCGCTTGACGACCAGACGGGATTTTCACCGCTGGCCGCCGCCCAGCGGGCGCTCGACCTGCACAATGCGGCGTCGGTCTGGAACAAGGCGCTGCTCGACAATTCGGCTCGACCGTCCGGCGCGCTGGTCTATCAGCCCAAGGATGGCGGTAACCTGACCGCGGAACAGTATGAGCGGCTGAAGCAGGAGCTGGAAGAGGGTTATAGCGGCCCGGTGAAGGCCGGGCGGCCGCTGCTTCTGGAAGGCGGGCTCGACTGGAAGGCGATGGGGCTGACGCCGCGCGACATGGATTTTACCGAGGCGCGCAATGGTGCGGCCCGCGATATCGCGCTTGCTATCGGCGTGCCGCCGATGATGCTCGGCATTCCCGGCGACAACACCTATTCCAACTATCAGGAGGCCAACCGCGCCTTCTACCGGCTGACCGTGCTGCCGCTGATTGCCCGCACCGCCGCCTCGCTGACGGCCTGGCTGGAGCCGGTTTACGGCGAGGGGCTGAAGCTTGAACCCGACCTTGACCAGGTGCCGGCCCTTGCCGCCGAACGCGATGCGCTGTGGGCCCGCGTTTCTGCGGCCGCTTTCCTCACCGATGAAGAGAAGCGCGAGGCCGTGGGGTACTGAGCATGAGCAACAAAAATCCTGAAACAGGAGCGGATATGGGCGGGAAAACCATGCTGGCCGATGAACTGAAATATGCCGATCTGTCGCTGACGGACCTTGCCGGCGACGGCTCGTTTTCCGGTTATGCCAGCCTGTTCGGCGAAATCGACCTCGGCAAGGACATGATCGAGCGCGGCGCGTTTTCGCGCTCGCTGCAGAAACGCGGGGCCGAAGGCGTGCGGATGCTGTTTCAGCACGATCCATCCGAGCCGATCGGCGCCTGGCGCAAGATCCGCGAGGACGGGCGCGGGCTTTATGTCGAGGGTGTGCTTTCGGCCGATGTGGCGCGGGCCCGCGAGGTGCATGCGCTGATGAAATCCGGCGGTCTCGACGGGCTTTCCATCGGGTTCCAGACCGTGCGCGCCAAGACCGATGCGAAAACCGGGGTGCGCCGGGTGCTGGAAGCGGATCTCTGGGAAATTTCAATCGTCACCTTTCCGATGCTGCCATCGGCACGCATTGCCAGCGTGAAGCAGGCCGGTGACGCATTTCCCACAATCCGAGAATTCGAGCGATGGCTGACGCGGGATGCCGGCCTGAGCCGAAAGGCGGCGCGCCGGCTTCTGTCCGGCGGCTATGACGCGCTGGTCGGCGGGCGGGATGCGGCCGGCGGCGACGAGACCGACGACGAACGGCTGCTCGGGCTTTTGAACCGCGCACGCCGGTTGATGTCGTCCTGACCTTTTCAATCAGTGAGAGGAATTCATCGTGACAGATATGAAGATGAAAGCGGCGCCCGAGATCAAGAGTGCGCCCGCGAGCATTTCGGAGGCGTTCGAGGCGTTCATGTCGAGCTTCGAGAGCTTCAAGGATGCCAATGACCGCCGGCTTGGCGAAATCGAAAGCAAGATGGGCGAGGATGTGGTGACCCGCGAAAAGGTCGACCGCATCAACCGCGCCATGGATGCACAGGCCCGCCAACTTGAGGAAATCCAGCTGAAGAAGGCGCGACCGGCGCTTGGCCGCGGCACGAGCCTTGCGGCGAGCGAGCACAAGGCGGCGTTCGAGAATTATATCCGCCGTGGTGACGAGCATGGATTGCGTGCGCTCGAGGCCAAGGCGATATCGACGACGGAAAGCGATGGCGGTTATCTGGTGCCGGATGAAACCGACACGGAAATCGGCCGCAGGCTCTCTGCCGTCTCGCCGATCCGCCGGCTGGCAACGGTGCGCCAGGTTTCCGGTGCGGTGCTGAAGAAGCCGTTTATCGCCTCGGGCTTCACGGCCGGCTGGGTCGGCGAGATTGCCGATCGCGACCAGACGGCAACGCCGGATATCTCCGAACTGACTTTCCCCACCATGGAGCTTTACGCCATGCCGGCGGCAAGCGCCTCGCTGCTTGACGATGCGGCTGTCGATGTCGAAAGCTGGATCGCTTCGGAGATCGATATCGCCTTTGCCGAGCAGGAAGGTGCGGCCTTTGTCAACGGCAATACGGTGAATACGCCCAAGGGGTTCTTGAGCTACACCACCGTGGCCGACAGCGCCTGGGAGTGGGATATGATCGGCTATATCGCCACCGGCGTCGACGGCGATTTCAAGGCGGCCGATCCTTCCGATACGCTGATCGAGACGATCTATGCGCTGAAGGCGGCGCACCGCCAGAACGCAAATTTCGTGATGAATCGGAAGACGCAAGGGGCGATTCGCAAATTCAAGGATGCCGACGGCAACTATCTCTGGCAGCCGCCTGCAAGTCTTGGCCAGCCGGCCTCGCTGATGGGCTTTCCGGTGACCGAAGCGGAGGACATGCCGGATGTCGGCACCGACAGCATGTCGATCGCCTTTGGCGATTTTGCCGCCGGGTATCTGGTTGTCGACCGCGCCGGTGTGCGGGTACTGCGCGATCCCTATTCCGCCAAGCCTTACGTGCTGTTCTACACCACCAAGCGCGTCGGCGGCGGGGTGCAGAACTTCGAGGCGATCAAGCTGGTCAAGTTCGGCGAAGCGTAAGCGGCGGAACGGATACGAAGCAACCCGGCAGTCTAGACACTGCCAGGATTCAGTTTGTTGACAAAACCCGTTGCGCTCTTCTTATCCGTCACCCCGGACTTGATCCGGGGTCCAGGGCGACATGACGCGTACCTTTGAAGGGGGTTTCGCGGCAATGCCTCGCCAGGCGGCTCCGGATGCTGGCTCAAGGCCGGCATGACGGCGCACGGGACTTTGTCAGCAGTCCGACCCCGGCAGGTTCTGCCGGGGTTTTTTGATGGCACAAGGACACGATTGCGATGAGTTATGCCCTGATCACGCCGGCAGCGGAAGAACCGGTGACGGTCTCCGAGGCCAGGGATTTTCTGCGACTGGACAATGGTGACGAGGACTCGCTGCTGGGCGATCTGATCACCACGGCACGGGACTATCTGGAGACGATCAGCGGCCTTTCGCTGGTGACCCAGCAATGGCGGCTGTGCCGTGATGACTGGCCGTCAAGCGGGATGGTGTCGCTGGCGCGCGGGCCGGTGCAATCGGTCGAGGCCGTCACGGTCTACGATGGCGGCGGTACGCCGTCCGTTGTTTCGCTTGATCGTGCGCGGCTGGATGGCCGGGCGCGGCCGGCGCGGTTCTATCTGCCGGCGCTTGCCGGACGGCGTGCGGGCGTGAACGGGATCGAGGTTGATTTTACGGCCGGGTTCGGAGCCGCGGCGGATGTGCCGGAGGTCGCCAGGCAGGCGATCCTGCGCCACGTCGCCCACATGTTTGTCTTTCGCGGGGTCGTCAGCGCCGGGCAGCAGCCTGCCGGTGCGCCGGATGGTTATGACCGGCTGATTGCGCCGCTGAAAGCCTGGAGGCTTTGATGCTGACACTCGACCCCGGCGCATTTTCCGCGCGTCTCGATTTGATGACGCCTGAGGCCACCTCTGACGGGCAGGGCGGTGCAACAATCACCTATGTGGCCTTCGCAAAAGCCTGGGCCCGGATCGAACCCGTATCGATTGCCTTCAGCGAAGAGGCCAATGGCGAGACCTTTCGGGTGACCCACGAAATCTGGCTGAGGGCGCGCGCTGATCTCGTGCCCGGCATGCGATTTCGGCGCGGCAGCCGGGTTTTCAGACTGGCCGGCTGGCGCGATCCGGATGAGACCGGGCGCTATACGGTCTGCCGTTGCGAGGAGGTGGCGACATGAGTTCTGCTGAAAACGCACTGCTCGGCGCAATCCACAGGACGCTGAATTCCGACACGACGCTGTCGGCACTGATCGGCGCCGATGCGATTTTCGACCGGCTGCTCAGCCGGCCGCGTTTGCCGGCCATTGTCTTTGGAGAGTGCGAGACCCGCGACTATTCAACGTCCACGGAGAGCGGAAGCGAGCATTTTCTGACCATTGAGATCTGGTCGGAGGCGCATGGCCGCAAGACGTTGCAGACAATCGAGGCGCGGGTGAAAGCGCTGCTTCATGACAGCGATCTGAGCCTTTCCGGGTTTGCGCTGATCAATCTGCTGCACCGCTCCACGCGGGTGCGACGGGTGACGCGGACCGGCTATTTCCTCGCCGAAATGCGGTTTCGCGCCGTGACCGAACCCGCCTGAGCCGGCCCTTTTTCCAATTCTGAACGGAGAGTGTGATGACAGCCCAGAAGGCCAAGGATCTGCTGCTGAAGCTGCATAATGGAAGTGCCTATGAGACGGTCGCCGGCCTCAGGTCGAAGCGGCTCGCATTCAATGCCGAAACGGTGGACATTACCGATTCGGAAAGTGCGGGACGCTGGCGCGAGCTTCTCGGCGGCGCGGGCATTCAGCGCGCCTCGCTGACGGCGAGCGGTATTTTCAAGGATGCCGCGTCCGATGAAACGGTGCGTGCGGCCTTTTTTGCCGGTGCGCTTGTGAGTGCGGAGATCGTGATCCCGGGATTTGGCACGCTTGCCGGTCCGTTCCAGTTCACATCACTCGAATATTCCGGCCAGCACAATGGCGAGCTGCAGTTCGAAGTCGCCCTTGAATCGGGCGGGGCGATCAGCTTTGGAGGCGGAGCATGACACGCAGCGATGCCCAAGGCCGCGCCAACCGCTATCGCGGTGAGGTGGAAGCGGTGATTGACGGCGAACGCCGTATTCTGTGTCTCACGCTGGGCGCGCTGGCAGAGCTTGAGACGGCGTTTTCGGCCGATGGTCTCGGTGATCTTGGCAAGCGGCTGGGTTCCGGACGGCTGAAAGCGCATGACCTGATTGCCATCATTGGCGCAGGTTTGCGCGGCGGCGGCAATGCCATCGACGACGACGAGGTGGCGGCGATGAGCATGGAAGGCGGCGTGGCGGCCTATGCGAAACTCGCCGGTGAACTTCTGACCGTGACCTTTTCGGGAGGAGAGGCTGTTCGTCCGCAAACGGACGGAAACACGCCGGACCCTTCCTAGCCGCAGCGGCAGCGCCCGAACCTCCCGGCGCCGAACCGTTCCCCTGGCGGTCGGTGCTTCATACGGGGCTTTGCCTGCTGCGGCTGCAACCGGACGATTTCTGGGCGCTTTCACCGGTCGAATTTGCGGCGATGACGGGGGCTTTTGCGCCGGTCGCGCCCTATCCGACACGGGCGAACCTTGAAGACCTGATGATGCGTTACCCCGATCAAGCGAGGAACGGTAATGGAACCTGACACAAGCGATAATTATGCCGATGCCGTGAGCGGTGCGAGTGCGCTTTATGACGTTCTGGGCGACCTTGAGGCGCAGTCCGACCGGTTTTCGAGGGCGATCACCGGCGCACTGAAGGATGCGACGCTTTCCGGCAAGGGGTTGCAGTCCGTGCTGGGGGACCTCGGGCGGCGGCTTTCCGAGCTGGCGCTGAACTCGGCGCTGAAGCCGCTCGAAAATGCGATTTCCGGCCAGATCGGCAATCTTGCCGAAGGACTGGTTCAGGTGTTTGCCCATGCCAATGGCGGGGTGCCGGGCCGGATCACGCCATTTGCTTCCGGCGGCGTGGTTTCGCGGCCGACCTATTTTCCGATGAGCGGCGGGCTCGGGCTGATGGGGGAAGCCGGCAGTGAGGCGATCTTGCCCCTGAAGCGCGGTTCCGACGGCGCGCTTGGTGTTGCCGCTTCAGGCGGCGGCGGACCGCAGATCGTCTTCAACGTGACGGCGCAGGATGCCGCGAGCTTCCAGAAGAGCCAGGGGCAGATTTCCGCGATGCTGGCCAGAGCCGTGCGCTCCGGTCAGCGCAATATCTGAGGGGGCACCATGAGCACGAGCTTTCACGACGTGCGCTTTCCGTTGCGGCTGTCGCTTGCCGTCAGCGGCGGGCCGGTGCGACGCACCGATATTGTCAGCCTTTCCAACGGACGGGAAAACCGCAACCAGCGCTGGCGCAATTCCAGGCGCAACTATGATGCCGGTTCCGCGGTTCGTTCGATTGCGGATTTGTATGAACTGACGGCATTTTTCGAAGCGCGGAACGGTCAGCTTTACGGTTTCCGCTTTCGCGACCCGGTCGACTTCAAGTCCTGCGGGCCGCTGGCCGAACCCGGTCCCTCGGACCAACGGATCGGGCAAGGGGACGGCGCCACGACCGCGTTTCAGCTGATCAAGACCTATGGCGACAGTGCGGCCGCGTTTGTGCGGACGATCGAAAAACCGGTGGCCGAAACTGTGCGAGTTTCGGTCGACGGGATCGAGAGCCTGGAAACGGATTTTTCCGTCGATGCGACGACCGGGATCGTCACTTTCGATGGCAGAGCGGTGCCGGCGGACGGAGCGGAGATATTCGCCGGATATGTTTTCGATGTGCCGGTCCGCTTCGATATCGACCGTATCGACATCAATATGAAAGCCTTCAATGCGGGCAGTGTGCCATCTGTGCCGCTGGTGGAGATCATGCCATGAGAGCAATGAATGCGGCGCTGCAGGCGCACCTTGTGCAGGACGCGACCACTGTCTGCCACTGCTGGCGGCTTGTGCTGAAAAACGGAACCGTTCTCGGCTTTACCGAACATGATCGCGATCTCTTTTTTGCCGAAACGCAGTTTCTGGCGGCAAGCGGTTTTTCATCCTCCGGCTTCGAGGCCGAGGACGGCCTTGCGGCCAGCACCAATGAGGTCGTCGGCGGTTTTTCCAATGATGCCATTACGGAAGAAGCACTGTCGGCCGGCGACTATGACGGAGCGCGCGTGGAGGTTTTTCTTGTGAATTGGCAAGCGCCCGATCAGCACCAGATCATGCAGGTCTACGAGGTCGGCGAAGTTTCGCGCGAAGGTGGCGGCTTCAGTGCCGAATTGCGGGCGATCACCCATCGTTTGTCACAGCCGCAGGGGCGCAGCTTCACCCGGCGTTGCGATGCCGTGTTCGGGGATGCGGCCTGTGGCTTCAACCCGCAAAGCCCCGGCTTCTTCACGACCGGAACGGTTGCCGCGGTTGAAACCGATACCCGGATTTTGGTGACGGCAGGCGGCGATTTTTCCGAAGGGTTTTTCGCCCACGGTGTGTTGAGCTTTGAAAGCGGCAATCTTGCCGGGCGTCGTTTCGACATCGAAACCAACGCGCTTTCATCCGGCGACATGCGCATTGATCTGTGGTTGCCCCTTGAGAGCATGCCGCAGGCCGGTGATCAGGTGCGCCTGACGGCGGGGTGCGACAAGGCATTTTCCACCTGCCGGAACAAGTTCGCCAATCATCTCAATTTTCGCGGCTTTCCCCACATGCCCGGTGCCGATTTCGGCTATTCCTATGTGAATGGCGAAAGCACGCATGACGGAAGCCCGATCTTCAAATGACAATGATGGGGGCACGCGCCGTCGCCGAGGCCGAAAAGTGGATCGGGACACCCTATCGCCACCAGGCTTCGGAGATTGGTGTCGGTTGCGATTGTCTCGGGCTTATTCGGGGGGTGTGGGGTCGACTTTACGGTGAGGTTCCGGGTATCGGCGCGCCTTATGCTGCCGACTGGGCCGAACGCACCGGCCGGGAACGGCTGCTGGACGCCGCTGCCCGTTATTGCGGTACGGCGATCGCTCTCGAACAGATGGCCCCCGGGGATATCCTGTTGTTTCGCTGGCGCGCGCAGTTTGCCGCCAAACACGCCGGGATCCTGAGCGCAGACGATCAGTTCATCCACGCCTACGAGCAGGCGGGGGTGATCTGCTCGTCACTCGTTCCCGGATGGCGGCGGCGGATTGCCGGCGTCTACCGGTTTCCCGATTTTCCGCCCGTGCGGTCCGGCACTGACTGACGCAGCCTGCGTTCGCAATTCTTCAAATACAAAAAAAGAGACCGGCCCTGTCTGCCTCAGGCATGGCGCGGCCCGTTTCCGGATCGAGGTTCTGGCAATGGCGACAATCGTGTTTCAGGCGGCAGGCGCCGTGATCGGCAGTGTTTTCGGGCCCTTCGGCGCAGTTGCCGGGCGGGCGCTGGGGGCGCTGGCCGGCGCTGCCATCGACAATTCGTTGTTTTCCGGCGGGCGCAGGGTCAGCGGGCGGCATCTGCCAACAGCGCGCATGGGCGGAGCCGAGGAAGGGGCTGCGATACCGCGCGTCTACGGCACATCGCGGATCGGCGGCACGCTGATCTGGGCGACGCGCTTTGAGGAGGAAGTGGTCGAGGAACGGACGGGCGGCAAGGCAGCCGCCGGCCCCACGGTCGAAAGCTTTTCCTATTTCGGCAATTTCGCCTTCGGGATCTGCGAAGGACCTGTTGCCGCAATCCGGCGGGTCTGGGCGGACGGGCGTGAGCTGGATCTTACCACGATCGAAATGCGCTTTTATGCCGGCGATGACAACCAGTTGCCGGACCCTCTGATCGAGGCCAAGCAGGGAACGGGCAATGCGCCGGCCTATCGCGGGCTGAGCTATGTCGTCTTCGAACGTCTGCCGCTTGATACGTTCGGAAACCGGATTCCGGTTTTTCAGTTCGAAGTGTTGAGGCCCACCGGCGCGCTGGAAAACCAGGTGAAGGCCGTTGCCATCATTCCGGGCGCGACCGAGCACGGACTTTGTCCGTTTCCGGTGACGGAATCGCTCGGCAGCGGCCAGCAGCGGATTATGAACCGCAACACGCTTGTGCGGACAACGGACTGGGAAGCCTCCTTTGACGAACTGATGGCGCTCTGCCCCAATCTGGAGCGCGTCGCGCTGGTGGTTACCTGGTTCGGATCGGATCTGAGGGCCGGAGCGTGCAAGATCCGTCCAGGGGTGGAAATGCCGCATCGGGTCGCAGAAAGCACGCCCTGGCGGGTTTCGGGGATCGCCCGCGACGAGGCCTATGTGGTGAGCACCCATGAGGGTGGCCCGGCCTATGGCGGCACGCCCAACGATGCTGGGCTGATGGCGGCGATCGGCGATCTCAAGGCACGGGGCCTGAAGGTGTTTCTCTACCCTTTCATCATGATGGATGTGCCCCAGGAAAACGGTCTGCCCGACCCTTACGGCGGCGCGCAACAGGCGGTCTATCCCTGGCGCGGACGCATCACCTGTCACCCCGCAGCCGGACAACCGGGGACAACGGATCGTACGGCCGAGGCGCGGGCCGATGTCGAGGCGTTTCTGGGCACGGCCGAGCCGCATGATTTTACGCCGGGGGACGATGGCGTCGGCTTTGCCGGTTCCGATGCTGGCTACAGGCGCCTCATCTTGCACTATGCGCACCTGGCGACAGCAAGCGGCGGTGTTGATGGTTTCATCATCGGCTCGGAATTGCGTGGCCTGACTGCGATTCGCGACCAGAACGACGCCTTTCCTTTTGTTGAAGGGCTGGTTGAACTTGCCGCTGACGTGCGGGGTATTCTGGGACCGGAAACGGCGCTGACCTATGGGGCCGACTGGAGTGAATATTTCGGCTACCAGCCTGCCGATGGCAGCGGTGATGTCTATTTCAATCTCGATGCGCTTTGGGCAAGTCCGGATATTACCGCCATCGGCATCGACAATTACATGCCGCTTTCCGACTGGCGCGACGACGATCTTGCCGCCGATAACCCGGACGGTTTCCGGACTGCGACCGATCCGGCCGGGCTGGAGGGCCAGATTGCGGCCGGTGAGGGCTTTGACTGGTATTATGCCAGCGACGCCGACCGACGGATGCGTGCCCGAAGCCCGATCACCGACGGGCTGGCCGGCAAGCCATGGGTCTATCGCTACAAGGACCTTGAAGGCTGGTGGACCAATCTGCACTACAACCGGGTCGGTGGCAGCGAGGCGGCAACTCCGTCTTCCTGGACGCCGATGGCCAAGCCGATCTGGTTTACCGAACTCGGTTGCCCGGCCGTCGACAAGGGCAGCGGCCAGCCGAACGTGTTTGCCGATCCGAAATCGGCGGAGTCCGCCTATCCGTATTTTTCAAACGGCAGACGTTCGGATGACGAACAGCGCCGTTTTCTGGAAACTCATCTGGACTGGTGGGCCGGTGCACAGGCTCCGGCGGGCATGGTTGATCCCGACCATATCTTCCTGTGGTGCTGGGATATCCGGCCTTACCCTGCCTTTCCGCAAAATGGCGAATTGTGGAGCGATGGCGACAACTGGGCGACCGGGCACTGGCTGAACGGCAGGCTGGGGGCAACGACGCTTGCCGACACGGTGCGCACGCTGCTTGCCGATCATGGTTTTCATGATTGCGACACCCGTTTGCTGAGCGGCGATCTGGTCGGATATCAGCAGGCCGATATCGATGCGGCGCGCGATCTGATCGAGCCGCTGCTTTCACTCTATCTGGCCGACTGTATTGAAACAGCGGGGGGACTGGTGTTTCGCTCGCGCCAGCGCGCAAGCCTGCCGTCGCGGCAGATCGAAATCCTCGCAGAGCCCGATGAAGCTGCCGGCCTGTGGCGGGAAACGCGCCTTCATGACAGCGATCTGGCGGGTGAAGCCACCGTGACCTATCTGGACCCGGCAACCCGTTACGAACAGGCAAGCGCACGGTCGAGCCGCGCTGTTGCGGCAAATGACCGGGTATTGCGATACGGGCTGCCGACGGTTCTGCCCGAGGCGACGGCGATCGAACGTGCGTCGGCACTGTTGCGCGAAAGCCGGATCGCGGTGCGCACGCTTCAGCTTGACCTGTCGCCACAGGAACGCAGTGTGGAAATCGGCGACGTTATCGATCTCAAGGATGGCCCCGCCGGACGGTTCATGGTGACCAGGCTTGAACTTGCCGACACGATCAAGGTTGAGGCACGGTCGTTTTCGCCCGGTGCAGGCAATGTCGCAAGAGTGACAGACCGGTGGCATAGCCCGGATAACATGCCCTCCGAAGGTTTCTCTCCGCGCGTCATGTTCCTGGATCTGGCACGCGACAGGGCCGGCGCTTCGGAGGATTTCGCGCGGATTGCCGTTTTTGCCAGACCCTGGCGGCGGTGCTTCATTGCTTCATCGGCGACCACGGAGGGCTATCAGCCCGGCGCGGCCGCAGAGAGGCCGGCGGCGACCGCTACGCTGGTATCGCCGCTGATGCCGGGGATAAGCGGACGTTTCGATTTCACCCGCGAACTGGTTGTCGATCTGGACTTCGGCGGTCTTGCCTCGGCAACCAAGGCCGCGGTGCTGAGCGGGGAGAACCGGCTTGCCATCCGGGCCGACAACGGCGTGTTTGAAATCGTCGGATTTCTCGATGCCGCGGAACTGTCGCCCGGCCGTTGGCGCGTGGGCGGCCTGCTGCGCGGATTGCACGGTACGGAAGATGCGATGGCCGCCGGCGCATCTGCGGGGGCCGATGCCGTCGTGCTCAACGCATCGGTTGTTCCCCTTGGCATCAGTGCTCAGCATGTTGGCCTTGCGCGCAACTATGTCGTCGAAACGGCATATGGACAGATCGATCCGCAGGCGCCCTATAGCTTTGCCGGCGGTATCCGCGCGGAAACGCCGCTTTCGCCTGTCCACTTCAGGGGCCGGCGCCTGGCTTCGGGCGATGTCGCCTTTCGCTGGATACGACGCTCCCGCATCGATGCCGATGACTGGAGCGCTGCCGAAATCCCGCTCGACGAGGAAACGGAAGCCTACCGTCTGGAAATATTCTCCGGCGAAACACGCGTGCGCAGCATCGAGACGTCATCGCCGGAATGGCTCTATCCGGAGGTCGACCAGATTGCCGATTTCGGGACGCGGCCCGAGCTGATTTCGATTCGTCTTCGCCAGATGGGTCGGAAAGTGCCGCTTGGAACGGCACTCAATGCGCAGATTTCACTTCCAGGCTGAACAGAAAGGAAATGGCATGGATTACGCAAAAAAATGGTATCTCTCCAAGACCGTATGGGGCGCACTGCTTGCGGTTGCCGCTCCGCTCTTCCAGATGGGGGGAATCTATCTGGATGAGGGCATGCAGAGCGATCTGGCCACATCGATCACGACCTTCGCCGGTGCGTCCGGTGGATTGCTTGCCCTGTTCGGGCGTATTTCGGCAAAGGATACATTGGTTCGATAGTACTGTTTGCGAAATATCCCGCCGGGCTGGAAAACCCGGCGGGCAAGCGGTTTTGTTCGGGCGGACGGGACTATTCATTTGCAGTTCAGCCAACTATTCTTATGAGTGGTGGCTGAATGAACTGCTTTGGGAAAAACTGCGCGATGTTCAGAAAGACGCATGGAATACAGATCGTGTTGGCAAGCGTTCTGCTGTTTGCAGGGCAGGTCGGGCCTGCTGATGCGGCCTCCTGCGCGGCGGCGGCCAAGGCGGTCGTGAATAGCACGGGGGGCGAGCTGTTGTCGGCTGTGCCCGCGCCGGACGGGGACGGCTGTCTGGTGACGGTTATCGTGCCCGCAAGCAATGGCAATATGCCGCGCAAGGTGACCCGCCGTGTCCCGGCGCGTTGATCCGATCCGTGTGCCGTACCGCCGATCCTGACCGCAAAACAGTGAATTGACCGAAATGCGTATCCTTCTGATCGAAGATGACGAAAAC
This sequence comes from uncultured Martelella sp., assembly GCF_963677965.2. Classification (NCBI taxonomy): domain Bacteria; kingdom Pseudomonadati; phylum Pseudomonadota; class Alphaproteobacteria; order Hyphomicrobiales; family Aurantimonadaceae; genus Martelella; species uncultured Martelella sp. The sequence goes on along the minus strand of NZ_CAXXFM010000001.1, from coordinate 51,947 downwards.
CTCAACCGTCAGCTGGCCCAGATGCTCAGGGACGCCGACTATGTGGTAGACTGTGCCTATGACGGCGTCGAAGGGCACTTTCTGGGTGATACGGAGCCCTATGACGCGGTGATCCTGGATATAGGACTGCCGGCCATGGATGGCGTGACAATTCTGGAAAAATGGCGCAGTGCCGGGCGGAAGATGCCGGTCCTGATCCTTACCGCGCGTGACCGCTGGAGCGACAAGGTGGCCGGGATCGATGCCGGCGCGGACGATTATGTGACCAAGCCTTTCCATATCGAGGAGGTGATGGCGCGCATCCGGGCGTTGATCCGCCGGGCTGCGGGGCATGCAACAGGCACGATTACATGCGGGCCGATTGAACTCGATGTGAAGGCCTCAAAGGCGACCCTTGACGGCGTGCTGTTGCGGCTGACTTCACATGAATACAGGCTTCTGTCCTATCTAATGCATCATCAGGGCGAGGTCGTGTCGCGTACGGAACTGACGGAGCATCTGTACGATCAGGATTTCGACCGTGATTCCAATACGATCGAGGTGTTTGTCGGACGGTTGCGTAAAAAGGTAGGGCCCGAATTGATCGAGACCGTCCGCGGTCTCGGTTACCGGATGCAGGTTCCTGAATGAAATGGGCGAATTCACTCACGCTGCGCTCTCTGGCGCTGACGACCGTTTGGTTTGTCATGGCGCTTGTGGTGATCGCCGTGGTGATTTCAGCCCTTTACAGAAACACGGCCGAGCGTGGTTTCCGTCAGCTTCTGCAGGCGGAAATGTTCAATGTTGTCAATTCCGTATCAATCGATGAAAAAGGAGAACTTCAGGGCACGCCGCAGCTCGGCGACCTGAAATACAAGCGGCCGCAGACCGGGTGGTACTGGGTTGTCGATCCGCTTTACGACAATACCAAGGACCCGTTGCGCTCTCCCTCTCTCGGCGAGACGGACCTGCCGACAAGACCGGAAAGCGAAGTGCCCTATGATGGCGATTTCCGCCGCACCTATATGGTTCGCGATGAGCAGGGCAATGACGTGGCCGTCATGGAAACCGTGGTCGTTATGGACGACAATGACCGGGCAACCCGGGTTCGGGTTTCGGGCAACCGCAATGCGGTGGACAGCGATGTCCGTTGGTTTTCGCGCCGGCTTTATGTTGCGCTTGCTCTCTTCGGTGTGGCCAGCGTTCTGCTCAACGGGCTGATCATCTTGTGGGCGTTGCGTCCGCTCGACAGCGCACGGGCGGCGCTCAGCCAGATTTCCGAGCGCGGCGAAGGCGAGATGAAGGGGAAATTCGCCGTTGAAATTCAGCCGCTTGCAGATGAAATCAATGCGCTTCTCGCCAATAATCGCGCTATTGTCGAGCGTGCTCGCATGCAGGTCGGCAATCTGGCGCATTCGCTGAAAACCCCGATCGCCGTGCTGTTGAACGAAGCCCAAAGCATGGAGGGGCAGGGCGGCAAGCTGATCGCCTCTCAGGTGGTTATGATGCAGGCGCAGGTTCAGGCCTATCTCAACCGGGCGCGGATCGCTGCACAGACCGAGTCCGTTCTGACACGCTGCGAGGTGGGCCCGGTTCTGGAACGGCTGGTTCGCGTTATGCGCCGTCTCAACCCCGATACGGAATTCTCGCTGTCGTGTACCAAAGGGCTTGTGCTCGCAGCCGAGCAGCAGGACCTTGAAGAGGTTGTCGGCAATTTGCTCGAAAATGCGGCGCGTTTTGCAAAAAGCGAGGTCCGGGTCAGCGCACAACGGCTTGAAGCACCTGAAGATGCCGGCGATTGGGCCGAGATTACCGTTGTTGACGATGGTCCCGGCCTTACCCCGGAGGAAATCCAGACCGCGATGAAACGCGGTCAGCGCCTTGACGAAAGTGGCTCTGGTTCGGGACTGGGGCTTTCCATCGTTGATGATATTGTGCAGGCTTATGGTGGCCGGTTTGAGCTGACCGGCCTTGAAGGGGCCGGTTTGCATGCACGGATCGTATTGCCGGCAAAGTGCAGAAAATAGACGGTTGAACACTCCGATCCGGTTGGTTGCGGGCGAATTCTGGCCATAATCTGTTTTTACGTCCAGACGATACCGGGTTGTATTTCATGTTTTCTGCACGGCACCGTCATGGTATCGGGCAGCGTGTGCCGAGATGACTTTTTCAGGTTCAGGGGATCAAAAACATCGTGAAACGAATTTTTCTGCTTGTCGCCGTTGCATCTGTGATCGCGGGTTGTTCAACAACACAGCCTGTCCGACCAGCCGGATCGGCCCAAACGGTTACGCCCGCGCAATCCGTTCCTGCTGCCTCGTTTGATGGCGGTTTGGTGGACCGTTCCGGCGTTGCGCTTTCGCCGGCCGACCATGCAAAAGCGCTTCAGGCGGAACAGTATGCGCTTGCCTCGGCGCCGGCAGGTGAAACTGTTTCCTGGCAGGGTAGAGGTGCACAGGGCAGCGTCACGGCCGCCAGTCCCTATCAGGTCGGCGACCAGAACTGCCGGCAATATACGCAGAAAGTGATCGTCCAGGGGCGCGAATATGTCGGGCGCGGCGCCGCCTGTCGTGAACCGGATGGGTTGTGGACATTGTTGAACTAGCCTGTTTCCAAGGCATCCGTATCTGCGACTTTTTGTGGCAGAGTGGAGCAATAAGCCTTTAATCTATTGGCTATTTTGCGAGGGTGGCGTACGAAGGTAGTGTTATGATTTTCGCCACCGTTGCCCTCGTCATGCTCCTTGTTGCAGCCGTTGCGGTTGCGCTTCCGCTTTTTCGGCAATCGGGACTGGCCGAGGATGACGCAGCCGCCGGCCAGGCTGCGGTCTACCGCGATCAACTGCTGGAAATTGAGCGGGAACGTCGGGACGGGCTGCTCAGCGAGCAGCAATATGAGGCCTCGCGGGCCGAGATCGGAAGACGATTGCTCGCTGTCGACGATAGCAGCAGCAAGGCTGGCGGGCCCGGCGGCAATCAGTCCTTTATGCGGTGGGGCGCCATTGCCGCAATCGTGGTTTTGATGATTGGCGGGGGGCTTGTTTACCCGCTTGTGGGAAAGCCCGGCGCTTCCGATCAGCCGCTGGCTGCCCGAATGAACGCCGATGAGCCGGACCTTGCTGTTCTGGTGGCGCGCGTGGAACAACATCTGGCGGAACATCCCGACGACGGGCGCGGATGGGATGTGATCGCGCCGATTTATCTTCGTGAAAACCGTTTTGAGGATGCGCAGGACGCCTATGCCAATGCGATCCGTGTTTCCGGCCCCACTGCCGAACGCCTTGCCGGGCTCGGTGAAGCGATCGTTGCCGTGAACGCGGGCGTTGTTACCGACGAGGCGCTGGACGTGTTCCGGCAGGCCGAGGCGATCGATCCGGACGAACTGCGGACGCTCTATTTCATTGCGCTTGCGGCTGAACAATCGGGCGATTTCGCCGTGGCCGTCGAGCGGTTCGAACGTTTGCAGGCAGCGCTGCCGGCCAATTCCCCGTGGCGGGATATGGTTGCCAGCCGTATAGCGCAGAACAATCAGCAGCTTGCCGACAATGGCGTTGTTGCAAACGGACCGGATGAAGAGGCGGTTGCCGCCGCTGCCGAACTCTCCACGCAAGCGCGCGCGGACATGATTGACGGCATGGTCTCGGGGCTTGAGCAGAGACTGGATGAAAACCCCGATGATATCGATGGCTGGATGCGTCTGATACGGTCATATGCCGTGCTTGGGCAGCAGGACAAGGCGGCTTTGGCACTTGCAGAGGCAATCGGTTACTATGGAGAGGGAAGCGAAGTGGCCGCGCGTTTGACGGCCTTTGGGGACTCGTTGCAGGTTTCGGGAGTAGAGCCTTGAATCGAAAGAAGAAAAGGCTGGCGGTTATTGCTGGCGGTGTCGGTTTTATCGCAATTGCGGTGTTGCTGGTTCTGTTCGCGCTTTCGCGCAGCGTTTCCTATTTCTACATGCCTTCCGATCTTGCCGAAAAACCGGTCGGCGAGGGAACGCGGATCCGGCTTGGCGGGCTTGTCGAGGAAGGCTCGATCAAGCGCGTCGAAAATTCAAATGTGCTTTTTACCGTGACCGACGGTGGCGGTGCCGTTGAGGTGCGCTATGCCGGGATATTGCCGGACCTGTTCCGCGAAGGGCAGGGTGTGGTGACCGAGGGCCGGTTTGACGGCGACGGTGCCTTTCACGCCGATACCGTGCTTGCCAAGCATGACGAGAATTACATGCCCAGAGAGGTTGCCGAGCGTCTGAAGGAAGACGGCGTGTGGGAAGGCGAAGGGGAGGCCGCCCCGTGACGGTCGAACTTGGACTTTTCGCACTGGTTCTGGCACTTGCCGTTGCGCTGGCGACCTTCATCGTGCCGATGATCGGCGTCAGGCGAAACAGCCCGCAGCTGATGTCGGTTGCCGTCAGTGGCACGCTGACGCTCTTTGCTCTGGTGGCGCTCTCCTTCGGCGTGCTGATCCGCAGCCATCTTGTCTCCGATTTTTCGGTCCGCAATGTCTGGGAGAACTCCCATTCGCTGATGCCGCTGGTCTACAAGTTTTCCGGCGTCTGGGGGAACCACGAGGGATCGATGATGCTCTGGCTTCTGATCCTGACATTGTTCAGCGCGCTCGTGGCGGCCTTCAGCCGGAACCTCCCCGATGATCTTCGGGCCAATGTACTTTCGATCCAGGCGCTGATTGCGACGGCATTTCTGCTGTTCATTATTTCGACGTCGAACCCGTTCATGCGGTTGTTTCCGGTGCCCGGAGAGGGACAGGATCTCAACCCGGTTCTTCAGGATTTCGGTCTCGCGATCCACCCGCCTCTGCTCTATCTCGGCTATGTCGGCTTTTCGGTCTGTTTTTCCTTTGCGGTTGCCGCCCTTGTCAGCGGGCGGATCGACGCGGCCTGGGCGCTTTGGGTGCGGCCGTGGGCGTTGCTGGCATGGCTGTTTCTGACAGCCGGTATCGCGATGGGCTCCTACTGGGCTTATTACGAGCTCGGCTGGGGCGGCTGGTGGTTCTGGGACCCGGTTGAAAACGCCTCGTTCATGCCATGGCTCGCCGGCACGGCACTTCTGCATTCCGCGCTGGTGATGGAGAAACGTGAGGCGCTGAAGATCTGGACGGTGCTGTTGTCGATCCTGACATTTTCGCTGTCTCTGCTTGGCACCTTTCTGGTCCGGTCCGGCGTTCTGACCTCCGTGCATGCCTTTGCGACCGATCCCACGCGCGGGATTTTCATTCTGGCCATCCTGGCGTTTTTCGTCGGCGGGTCACTGGCGCTGTTTGCCTGGCGGGCGCCGCTTTTACGCTCGGGCGGGCTGTTTTCGCCGATCTCGCGAGAGGGCGCGCTGGTCTTCAACAACCTGATCCTGACGGTCGCTGCAGGAACGGTGCTGACCGGTACACTCTATCCGCTTCTGCTGGAAACGCTGACCGGTGACAAGATTTCCGTCGGTCCGCCCTTCTTCAACATGACCTTCGGGTTGCTGATGATCCCGCTTCTGCTTGCTGTTCCCTTCGGTCCGATGCTTTCCTGGAAACGGGGTGACCTGAAGGCTGCAAGCGAACGCCTGCTGGTTGCCGGCATTCTTGCGCTCGTGCTGGCTGCCGGCTTCATCTATTTCCATTCCGGCGGGCCTGTGCTTTCTCTCTTTGGCGTGGCGATCGCATTCTTCCTGATATTCGGCGCGGTGAGCGATCTCTGTTATCGCTCCGGGTTCGGCCGGATGCCGCTGTCGCGCGTGTGGCCAAGGCTTGTCGGCCTGCCACGTTCCGCTTTCGGTACGGCGCTTGCCCATTTCGGCCTCGGCGTGACGGTGCTGGGCATTGTTGCCGTGTCTCTTTATGAAACCGAAGCGGTTCTGGAAATGACACCCGGGACCACCGTTGATGCCGGTGGCTATACGGTGACCTTCGACGGCACGACACCGGTCAGGGGGCCGAACTATCTCGACGAACGGGGCATGTTCACGATCTCACAAGACGACCGTGTGGTCAGGAACAGCTATTCGGCCAAACGGGTTTATCTTTCCAACAACATGCCGACCACGGAGGCCGGAATTTCCACATTCGGTCTCAGTCAGCTTTATGTCTCGCTTGGCGATGAGCGTGCCGATGGCGCCTGGGTGGTGCGGGTGTGGTGGAGGCCTTTCATCCTGTGTATCTGGCTCGGCGGTGTCGCCATGGCGCTTGGCGGCGTGGTTTCACTCACGGATCGCCGGCTTCGCGTTGGTGCGCCGGAACGCAGCCGCAAGCGCCGCACAGTTGAGGCAAGGGCAGGGGCGCCAGGATGAGCTTTCGCGTTTTTGTGATCGCGCTTTTGCTGCTGTTGCCGCTGGCAACCGCCCGGGCGGTGACCCCTGACGAGGTGCTTGACGACCCGGCGCTGGAAGCCCGCGCGCGTGCGATTTCCGCGCAACTGCGCTGCATGGTGTGTCAGAACCAGTCGATCGATGATTCGAATGCGGATCTGGCGCGTGATCTCAGGCTGCTTGTGAGGGCCCGTCTTGTCGATGGCGACAGCGACGAAGAAGTGCTCGATTATGTCGTCTCCCGTTATGGCGAATTCGTGCTGCTGAAGCCGCGCCTTTCGCCCAAGACGTGGCTATTGTGGGGCGCTCCGGGTGTTCTGATTGTGTTCGGGGGGCTTGTCTTGTGGCGGCTTTCGGCAAGCCGCCGTGCGCCGGATCGCCCGCTTTCAAAGGACGAAGAGGCCCGCCTGAACCGTCTGCTGGCTGATGGCGACGAGAATTAACAATCCGTCATTTTGTGGACAGATTTCTGTAAGGTCGTAACCTTTATAGTGCCTTTATCCGATTTGAAGACAGCTTCAAAACAGTCACTAAAGGAAAAGGTAGACCAGATGTTCGACCAGACTTCCGGACACAACAAGTTCAAGCCGATTTTGAAAGCATCGGCGGTTGCCGGTGTTGCCGCCGTTCTGTTTTCGGCAGGTGCGCCGCTTACGGTTCCCGAAGCATACGCCGACGCGGTGCACGTCGATGCGCCGAAGGTACCGGGCTTTGCCGATGTGGTTGAAGCGGTATCGCCCGCCGTTGTTTCCGTTGTCGTTGAAAGCGATGTTCAGCCGGTCGCCCAGAATGATGGTTTCGGCTTTGGCTTCGGCGGTCGCGGCTTCGACAATCTTCCCGACGACCACCCCCTCAAGCGTTTCTTCCGTGATTTCGGCGCGCCCATCGAGCCGCAAAAGCCGCCGCAGCCGCGCAATGGCGGTCCGCGTCCGGTGGCCCAAGGCTCAGGCTTCTTCGTATCCGAGGATGGCTACCTTGTTACCAACAACCATGTTGTCCGCGAAGGCGATGCCTTTTCGGTACTGATGGATGACGGAACCGAATACGATGCCAAGCTCGTCGGAACCGACCCGCGCACCGACCTCGCCGTGCTCAAGGTCGATGCTGACCGTGACTTCACCTATGTGAATTTCGCCGATGATTCCAACCTGCGGGTCGGTGACTGGGTGGTTGCTGTCGGCAACCCATTCGGCCTTGGCGGCACGGTCACTTCGGGCATTGTCTCTGCGCTTGGACGCGATATCGCCTCCGGCCCCTATGACGACTACATTCAGGTCGACGCAGCGGTCAATCATGGCAATTCCGGCGGTCCGACCTTTGACCTCAACGGTGAGGTTGTCGGTATCAACACCGCAATCTTCTCGCCGTCGGGTGGCAATGTCGGCATTGCCTTCGCCATCCCGGCGCATCTGGCGCAGGATGTTGTCAACGATCTGATCGACGACGGCACGGTCGAACGCGGCTGGCTCGGTGTGCGCATCCAGCCTGTCACGGAGGATATTGCCGAATCGATTGGCCTTGCCAAGCCGGAAGGCGCGCTGATTTCCGAACCGACCTCCGACAGCCCCGGCGCGAAAGCCGGTCTGAAGCAGGGCGATGTGATTACCGCCGTTAACGGTGATGTCATTGAGGATGCCCGTTCGCTCTCGCGGATGATCGGCATGATGGAACCGGGCGACGATGTCGAGCTTTCCGTCTGGCGGGATGGCAGTTCCCAGACGATCGACGTCAAACTCGGTGAGTTCCCGACCGAAGACCAGCTTGCCGCATCCGAAGGACAGAGCGGTCCTGCCGAAAGCTCGCTGATGACCCAGATGGGCTTTGAGGTCCGGCCGGCAGATGACGGCAAGGGCGTGACTGTTACCGCGGTTGACCCGAATTCCGATGCTGCGGCCAAGGGGCTGAGCGAAGGACAGAAGATCCTGAGCGTGAACAACAAGGAAGTTGCTTCGGCTGGCGATATTCTCAAGCAGGTCGAGGATGCCGCGAGCAACGGGCGCAAGCAGGCCCTATTCCAGGTGGAAACCGAAAACGGCAGCATGTTCACCGCATTGCCGACCGGCAGTGACAACGAGGATGCCGGCTGACCGGCTCTGACGAAATGAACGAAGGGCGCACGGGAAGGCCCCGTGCGCCCTTTTTGTTCAGCCCCTTGTGGAGTTGCTGTGATGTCTTTTGATGAAACCCATGAGGCAGCTTGTAACGCGGATGACAATGGCGATATGGTCGCCGCCATGCGCGTACTGGTTATTGAAGACGATCTTGAGGCCGCTGCCTACCTGACCAAGGCCTTTCGTGAGGCCGGCATCACCTGCGAACATGCGGGCGATGGCGAGAGCGGTTTGTTCATGGCGAGCGAAAACGAGTATGACGTGCTGGTTGTCGACCGCATGCTGCCGCGGCGCGACGGACTGTCGGTCATTTCCGCGCTGCGTGCCCGCGGCGTTCACACCCCCGTTCTCATCTTGTCGGCGCTGGGCCAGGTCGACGACCGGGTCACCGGTCTTCGGGCAGGCGGTGATGATTACCTGCCCAAGCCCTATGCGTTTTCCGAGCTTCTGGCGCGGGTGGAAGTGCTCGGCCGGCGCAAGGGCGCGCCGGAGCAGGAGGTCGTCTACCGTGTTGGCGATCTGGAACTCGACCGCCTTTCGCACGAGGTTCGCCGGGCCGGGCGCGAAATCACGCTGCAGCCACGCGAATACCGGCTGCTCGAATATCTGATGAAGAATGCCGGGCAGGTCGTCACCCGGACGATGCTTCTGGAAAATGTCTGGGACTATCACTTCGATCCGCAGACCAATGTGATCGATGTGCATGTGTCGCGGTTGCGGTCCAAGATCGAGAAGGACTTCGACAAGCCCCTGCTCAAGACGATCCGTGGTTCCGGCTATATGATCAAATACGACGCGTAGCACTGTTGGGCGTGATGAAAGAGCGTTTGCGTCTTCTTTTCAAATCGACCGCAGTCCGGCTCTCGGCCGTCTATATCCTGCTGTTCGGGCTCTGCGCCGCGGTCATGGTCTTCTATGTCACGGCCGTCTCCGAAGACCTCGTTTTGCGCCAGACGCGGGAATCGCTTCAACATGAAGTTTCCCAGTTCGATCTTTCCTACGAAAAAGGCGGCATTCGGCGGGTTTTCAATATTATCGAGCGACGCGCGCGTCAGCCCGGTGCCAATCTCTACGTTATTGCCAGCCCGCAGGGCGAGATACTGGCGAGCAATGTCGCCTCGCTCCAGCCCGGTGTCCTGAGCAGGCTTGGCTGGATCGATCAGCCCTTCCGCTATGAGGGATTTGCCGAGAACAATAGCGGAGCCCATGAAAACCTTGCCGCGGGCTATGTCATCGAGCTCGACAACGGTATCCGGCTTTTGATCGGACGCGATCTGGGCGATCCCGAGCGGCTTCACATCATCATTCGGCAGGCCCTGTTACTGGCCCTCATCATCATGGGGGTCGGTGCGCTGGTGATCTGGTTTGCAATCGGCCGCAATGCGCTCAAGCGCATGGATCGCATGTCGAGCGCCAGCAGCAAGATCATGGCCGGCGATCTCTCCCAGCGCCTTCCCGTTGCCGGTTCCGGCGATGAATTCGACCGGCTGTCCAATGCCCTCAATCTGATGCTCGACCGGATCGTACGGTTGAACGAAGGGCTGCGTCAGGTCTCCGACAATATCGCCCACGATCTCAAGACACCGCTGACGCGTCTGCGTAACAAGGCCGCCGATGCCGCCGCAACGGAAAACCCCGAGGAACGTCGCACGGCGCTTGAGGGCATCATCGCCGAATCGGACCAGTTGATCCGCACCTTCAATGCGCTGCTGATGATTTCCCGCGTCGAGGCAGGGGCGGTTGCTGCCGAAATGTCTCCCGTCAGCCTGTCTGCGATTGTCGAAGACAGTGCCGAGCTTTACGGCCCTGTTGCCGAGGAGGCCGGCCTCGCACTCGATTGTGCCATCGAACCGGAACTGTCAGTCAGCGGCAATCGTGAGCTGATCGGCCAGGCAATCTTCAATCTACTCGACAATGCCATCAAATATTCCGAGGGCAGCGGTCAGTCGATCCATCTGTCGCTGAAACGCGAGGGGGACCGGGCCGTGTTCACCGTCGCCGATAACGGTCCCGGTATTCCGCCGTCGCGGATGGACGACGTCAAACAGCGTTTCTTCCGGCTGGATGAAAGCCGCTCCAAACCCGGAACCGGTCTCGGGCTTTCCCTCGTTGACGCGGTTGCGGCCCTGCACGGGGGCGTCTTCTCGCTCAGGGAGGCCAGGGATCTGGTCGACGGCTATGCCGGTCTTGCGGCCATGCTGAGCTTTCCGCTCATTGATGCGCAACACGGTTCCGATTGAGCTCGCCGGGCATTTCTGTTGCTCTTTTGCTTTAAGCCTGCTGCACACGATGTTAGAGCCTTTCAGGACTAAGACAGCATGGCGGAGGAAAACATGAGCGAACGGGCACACAAGACACTGCGTGAGTTTTCAGGAAAGCCTGTGTTTCCGCTGAATGACGAATTGTTCATGGCTGCCCGCAGCGAGCTGTCGGCTGCGGCGGAAAAACAGGACCTCCCGGCATTTCTCGCTGACGGAGATGATCGGCTGACGACGTTTCTCGCAACCGTCTTTTCGCTTTCGCCTTTCCTGTTTGACAGTTTTCGCGCGCATCCGGAGCTGCTTGAGCACATCGACGAGCCGTTCATTCCGCAGCTTGAACGCATCACGCAGCAGGCGCGTGATGCGTGGCGCGATCCGGAGGGAAAGACCGGCGACAGTGACATCATGGTGCGGCTCAGGACTGCAAAGCGGCGCATTGCATTCTTGACGGCGCTTGCCGATCTGGCCGGAATGATCTCGCCGGAAGAAACGACGGCCTTTCTGAGTGACTTTGCAAGCGCGGCCGTCGCCGCGACAGTCGACCACCTGCTGGTTTCAGCCGCCGGGGAAAACAAGCTGACGCTGAAGGATCCGGATGCCCCCTCCGCGCAATCAGGCATCGTCGTTCTGGGCATGGGCAAACTGGGCGCTTGTGAGCTGAATTACTCTTCCGATATCGATATTGTCGTCTTTTTTGATCCTGACGCCGGGATATTCAGTGAAGGGGATGACCCGCGCTCGCTTTTGCCCCGCCTGATGCGTCGCCTCATCCGCATCCTGCAGGAGCGCACCGGCGATGGCTATGTGTTCCGTACGGATATGCGGCTACGGCCTGATCCCGGTTCCACTGCTCTGGCGATCCCTGTGGAAGCTGCGCTTCTCTATTATGAAAGCCGTGGTCAGAACTGGGAGCGTGCCGCCTATATCAAGGCGCGGCCGATTGCCGGCGATCTTGCCGCCGGCGAGACCTTTCTGGGCGAGATGATTCCATTCATCTTCCGCAAATATCTCGACTATGCGGCGATTGCCGATATCCACTCCATCAAACGGCAGATCCATGCCCACAAGGGGTTTGGCCTCGTCGCCGTTCACGGGCATAACGTCAAACTCGGGCGCGGTGGTATTCGCGAAATCGAATTTTTCGTCCAGACCCAGCAATTGATTGCCGGCGGGCGCATGCCTGAATTGAGATGCCGCAGGACGGTCGACGCCTTGGAAGCCCTGCGCGAAGCACGCTGGATCGACAAGGCGACGACCGATGAACTGACCACGGCCTACTGGTTCCTGCGCAATGTCGAACACCGCATCCAGATGGTGCGCGATGAGCAAAGCCATGTGCTGCCCGAAGATGCCGACGGTCTGCTGCGGATCGCCCGGATGAGCGGGTTTGAAACGACCGATGCCTTTTCCGAAGCGCTTCTCGATGCCCTCAAAACCGTTGAGCGGCGCTATGCCCGGCTGTTCGAGCGGGAGACCACGCTTTCCGGCGAAGCCGGCAATCTTGTGTTTACCGGCGAGGATGACGATCCCGGCACGCTGGAAACCCTGAGAAACCTCGGCTTCGAACGGCCCGAGGATATTTCCCGTGTCATCCGCACATGGCATTACGGCCGCTACCGGGCCACGCAGACGGGCAATGCGCGCCAGCGACTCACCGAGATCATGCCCGAGCTTCTGAAAGCCTTCGGCACAAGCCGCAGGGGCGATGAGGCGCTGTTGCGGTTCGATCGGTTCCTGTCCGGTCTGCCGGCCGGCGTACAGCTGTTTTCACTGCTGAAGAACAATCCGAACCTTCTGCTGCTGTTTGTCGAGATCATGTCGGCCGCACCCCGGCTTGCCGAAATCGTCGCCCGCCGCGCCCATATCGTTGACGGCATGCTCGATCCGGCGCTGATGACGGAAATCCCGACACGCGAATATCTGGTTGAACGGCTTGAAGCCTTCATGACCGGAGCGGATATTTATGAGGAGCGCCTCGACCGGTTGAGGATATTTGCAGCCGAGCAGCGTTTCCTGATCGGCATCCGGCTGGTGACCGGATCGATCAGTGGCTTTGCCGCCGGTCGTGCGCTGACCATGCTGGCGACGCTTGTCATCGATGAGGCGCTGCAGGGCGTGCTTGCCCAGATGGAAGAGGCGCATGGCACGGTCGAGGGGCAGCGCACCTGCGTGCTGGCCATGGGCAAGCTCGGCAGCTCGGAGCTGACGGCGGGATCGGATGTGGACGTGATCGTGCTTTACGATTGCGACGATCCGCTTTCCATGTCCTCGGGGCCGAAGCAACTGGATGTGCCGCGGTATTTTGCGCGCGTGACACAGCGTCTGGTGGCGGCTCTCAGCGCGCCGACGGCCGAAGGCGTGCTTTATGAAGTGGACATGCGGTTGCGGCCTTCCGGCAAGGCCGGGCCGCTTGCAACGAGGCTGGCGGCTTTCGAAAAATACCAGATGAACGAGGCCTGGACCTGGGAGCATATGGCGCTTTCACGCGCCCATCCGCTGTGCGGCGACCCGTCGCTGATGGCGGATACCGGCAGCGTGATCGATGCCGTTCTGGGGATGCCGCGCGATCGCAACACGCTTGCCCGCGCCATCGCCGATATGCGCGCGCGCATCGAACGCGACAAGCCAGCCAGAAGCCAGTGGGATCTGAAACTTATTCCCGGCGGTCTGATCGATATCGAATTCATTGCACAGTATTGCCATCTGGCCTGCCATGTGCCGCGCGGCGAGATCGGTGGCCGCGAGGTGATGACCACGGATGACGTGCTGGCGCGCTTCGGCCCGGAAATCATGGAAGATGGTGATCTGGAAGCGGTCCGCAGGGCTCTGGCCCTTTATACCGACATCGCCCAGCTTACCCGCACATGCCTGAATGAGGGGTTCGAGCCGGACACGGCGCCCTCCGGTCTTCTTGAGCGTCTCTGCAAGCTGGCCGACTGCCCGGATATGAGTGCACTTGAAGCGCTGATCGCCGACCGGGCCGGCGAGGTGCGGGCGATCTTCGCAAAATTGCTGCCGGCCGCCGAGGATGATGAGGCCGCCGGATAACGGCTTGGCAGATGCTCAGGCGACGATGCGCCGCACGACCGGGCCGTCCTGGCTGCTGTCCGGCACACGTTCTCCGCCGTTATTTTCGAGGCGCTCGACCAGTGCGTGGAGCGCCTTGCCGCCGTCGTGAATGTGGCGGGCATATTCGCAAAGCTTGCCGTTTGGCGAACGGGTCTTTTCCGTTTCGGCAATCATCAGTTCCGAAAAACCGAGGACCGCGGTGAGCGATGTGCGGATTTCTGCTGAAACGCACGGAGTGGCTGCCGTTTCGGTTCCGGTGGTCAGGGCGGGGGTGTCGGCCTGTCTTTCCTGCGCGCGTTCCAGCGAGGCGCATCGCAGTTCAAGCTTGCGGCGGGTGCTGGCCATGGCGCTGACCTTTTCCCGCAGACGTTCCTGTTCTGCCTGCAGGCGGCCCTGTTCTTGCTTGAAGCGGGTAATGTCGGTGCCGACCGTCAGCGACGATCCGTTTGCGAAGCAGCGTTCTGCAAGCTGCATCCATTCCCCGCGAGCCGTCCTGATTTCGGTTGCATCGATATTGTCACCGTGGGCGCGCCGCACGACAACCGGCCGGTCGTGCTCCTCGGTGTCGAGCAGGTCGCGCCGGACCGGGGCGTTGGCGCCATCAAGGTCATAGGCCGCCTTGAAGGCATGGTTTGCAAGATCGAGGCTTCCATCCTTGCGCCACAGTGCAAGCGGCTGGGGAAGAGCATCAAAGGCCGTTTCCAGCATGCCGGCGCGGCGGGTTGCCGCCTCGAGCGCGCGATGCCGGTCGGAAGCAACACGAATTGCAGCACCCGATACGGTGACCGTGCCGGCTTTCATTGCGGCATGAGCCCGGATTGCAAACAGGACGTAGTGACCGTCATTCTGGCGAATACGAATGTCGGCCTCGATCAGTCCGTCATCGCAGGGGTGAAGTTTCCGGGACAGTCCGCAGCGGTCGTCCGGATGAACGAGGCCGAGCAGATCGCGGTAGGAAAGTTCGCGTGCCTTCGAGCCGAGACCGAGCGCCGCGCTTGCCGAACCGTCGAGGACCGCCCGGCGGTTCGACGGAGTGAACGACCACAGCCCCGCTTCGCCATTGGCCAGCATCACATCATGGGCTCTGCGCTCGGTCGACATGAGGTCGGTCGTCGCTTCCGCACGGCTGATCTGGGTGTAATAGGCATAGACCACGACGAGCAGCAGCAGTGCCATCGCCGCAAACAGGGTGACATTGAGATTGACCTCCGCACGCCAGAAGGCATTCATGCGCTCCATGGCGTGGAGGGCGACCACCATGCCGCCGCCGCTGCCGACCAGATGCATGGAAACCTGATAGGGCGCACCGTCGATCCGGGTTTCAACCACCTGTCCGGCGGTGCGGGGATGCCGCGCCGATGTCAGTTCCGGAAACACCGAGGCAAGCGAGCGTCCGAGAAGATCTGCACGCGCTGCGGTTGCGGCAAGCACGGTTCCCGTCGTGTCGATCATCAGAAGGTCGGTATCCGGAGCGGCTGTGGCGAGCGTCGTCAACGCCTGCAACCTGTCATTGGCCTCCGCGGCATTTACCGGTTCAAACAGTGCCGGTTGATCTTCCAGCGCAGCCAGAGCCATGGCCGACGTCAGTTCGGTCGCCTGGCGCACCGCATCTTCCATCCGTGCATGGCTTGCCA
The DNA here is from genome assembly GCF_963677965.2 of uncultured Martelella sp. NCBI lineage: Bacteria > Pseudomonadati > Pseudomonadota > Alphaproteobacteria > Hyphomicrobiales > Aurantimonadaceae > Martelella > uncultured Martelella sp. Next base: position 36,592 of record NZ_CAXXFM010000001.1, on the reverse strand, counting down.
TCAGCGAGAAACCGCGCGCTGCGGCGACACAGATGAGAAAGGCGATGATCAGAAAGGGAATGGCCTTCTTGAGGGCCTGCTCGATGGCCGGACGGTTGGTTGCCGCCAGCACGCCAAGGGCCGGGAAACCCGATTGTTCCTGGTTTGAAGAGGCCTGTCGCGCGGTGAATCCGGCGCGCAAGCGCCCGTTCACTGCGGGCTCGTCCCACAGATCTGATCGTTTCATTTGCTCAAGTTCCCTCGTGTGATCCGCGAAACCGCCTTGCGAATCTACCCTAGTGAATCAAAGGTGATTCGGCTTGTCCAGCACCCAGAGGGAAGCTTTTGTTAACCATATATCAAATAAGGTTTTTTTGTGAGTTGACGGCCGCCTGATGCCAGGTCTGGACAACCTGCGGGGGCATCATGCGGCCGAAACGAGGACTCCGATTGCGCTTTTTGGCAAGTGCCAAATCAGCTTTTCAACATCCGATCGACAATATCCCGCAGGTTGCGCGAAAGGTCGTCATGCGCGGCAATGCGTTCGATCTGTTCGCGGGCAAGTGCGCGTCTTGACGGTTCAAGCGCCTCAAAGGAACGCATTGCCGTCATAAGGCGTGCCGTGAGCGTGGCGTTGCGCTTGTCGGACGTGAGAATGAAATCGGCGAAAAACGCATAACCCGCACCGTCGGGGCGATTGAAACCGGTCGGGTTCGAAGAGGCGAATGTGCCGATCAACGCGCGCACGCGGTTGGGATTGCCTTCATCGAAAGCCTCATCGCCCATCAGCTTTGTCACACGCTCCAGCGTGTTCTCACCGGGCACTGTCGCCAGCGTGGAAAACCACTTGTCGAGCACCAGCGGTTCACCCGCAAAGCGACGCCTGAAATTGGCAAGGGCATTCTCTGCCTCGGCGGAACCGGCAAACTGGTGGGCGAGCACCCGCATCGCCGCCAGCATGTCGGTCATGTTGTCCGCGCTCTCATAGGCCTGGCTTGCGCGGCGAGGGGACTTTTCGGCCGCGGCCGCCAGAACGAGTGCTGCATTGCGCAGCGCCCGGCGTCCGGCGCTTTGTGCATCAGGGCTGAATGCACCGCCATTGGCCATGTCTCCGGTCAGCTGCGCAAAGCTGTCGGCGCCCGCCTCGGCAATGGCTTCGATCACCGTATTGCGGGCCAGATGGATTGCATCCGGATCGATATCCGCACCGATTTCCCGGCCGATATCGAGTTCGCCGGGAAGCGTCAGCGCCAGCGCCCGGAAGGCGGGTTCAAGTGCCGTGTCTTCCGCCGTGGCCACCAGCAGATCGCTCAGTGCCGGATCGGTCGTGACCGGTCTGCCGGCCTTGACGTCTTCTGCAGCCTTGACCAGCACTTCAAGTGCCAGCGCATTGACCGTATCCCAGCGCGCCACCAGATCGCGTTCGGCGCCCGCAATACGCAGACGGTCTTCGCGCGACTGGTCAAAACGGACCTTTACCGGTGCGGAAAAATCGCGATTGACCGAGACGGCGGGCCGTGCACCGATCCCCTCGAATACGAAGGTCTGTTCGTCCTTTGTCAGCTCCAGCACATCCTTGCGGTATTCCCCGCCGGTAATCGCTGTCGGTGCCATGTCGGCGCCGTTCGGGCCGATCAGCCCGACCCGCAGCGGAATATGCAGCGGTTTCTTGATCTTTTCGTCGGGTGTCGGCGGTGTGGTCTGGCTCAGCGTCAGTTTCAGCTGCTGCTTGCGTTCGTCATAGAAGCTCGCGGCCGAGATCACCGGTGTGCCCGCCTGGTGATACCAGAGCGCAAAATGGGTCAGGTCGTGGCCGGTCGCATCCTCGAAGCATTTCAGATAGTCCTCGATCGTGACCGCGCCGCCGTCATGACGTTCGAAAAACAGATCGAGCCCCTTGCGGAACCCGTCCGGGCCCAGAAGCGTGGCAATCATCCGGGAAACCTCGGACCCCTTCTCATAGACCGTGGTCGTGTAGAAATTGTCGATTTCCAGATATTGCGTCGGGCGCACGGGATGGGCGAGCGGGCCGCCATCCTCGGGAAACTGATGGGCGCGCAGGAACTTGACCTCATCGACACGCACGACCGGGCGCGAACGCTGGTCAGCGGAGAACTCGTGTTCGCGATAAACCGTGAGCCCTTCCTTGAGGCTCAGCTGGAACCAGTCGCGGCAGGTGATGCGGTTGCCGGTCCAGTTATGAAAATATTCATGCGCCACCACAGCCTCGATCCGCGCATAGTCGTCATCTGTGGCCGTTTCGGGATCGGCGAGGATCAGCCGGTCGTTGAAGATGTTGAGGCCCTTGTTCTCCATTGCGCCCATATTGAAATCGGAGACGGCGACGATCATGAAGATGTCTAGATCATATTCCCGTCCGAAGCGCTCCTCGTCCCATTTCATGGCGCGTTTGAGCGAATCCATGGCATAGCCCGCACGTGCCGCCTTGCCGTGCTCGACATAGATTCTGAGTGCAACATCGCGGCCGGACATGGTCGTGAAACTGTCCTCGATCATCGTCAGGTCGCCGGCGACCAGCGCGAAAAGATAGGACGGCTTCTTGAAGGGGTCGTGCCATTTCGCCATGTGGCGGCCGTCGCCGAGGTCCTGTTCTTCCACGAGGTTGCCGTTGGACAGCAGCAGCGGGCAGGACTGTTTGTCGGCGATGATGGTGACGGTATAGACCGCCAGCACATCGGGCCGGTCATAAAAATAGGTGATGCGGCGAAAGCCTTCGGCCTCGCACTGGGTCGAGTAGATGCCGCTGGTGCGGTAGAGCCCCAGAAGTTCACTGTTGGCGGACGGGTTGATCCGCGTTTTGATCGTCAGTGTGAACGAGCCGTCTTCTGGAAGGTCGCGGATCGTCAGCGTGCTGGCATCGCAGTCATAGCGTTCGGGCAGGAGCGGCTTGCCGTCGAGCGCAAGGCCGGAAAGGGCCAGGCCGTCGCCTGCAAAGACCAGTGGTGCTGCCGGGTCTGCCCCGGGCCGCCGGTGCATGCGGATCTCGCTTCCCACAGTTGTCAGCGTCTCGCCGAGATCGAAAACAAGATCGATCGACTCGATGATGAAATCGGTCGGCTGATAGTCCTTCAGGTAAACGGTCCGGTTCGTGTCCGTACGCATGGGCTTCCTCTTTATAAAATTCTGTGCGGCTGTGCCGTTTGTTGCACAACAAAGCGCCGAAGCCGGAGAATTGCAAATGCTTCGCCGAATTTTCATGAAATCTGTACATCGAAGCGACAATTGGCGTAAGGAGGGGGCACCCTTGCGGCCACATTTGCCGTCAAACCAAACGTCAGACCGTATTCTTCCATGCCCTTCGAAGCCAATGCCAACCCCTTGCGGGGTATTGTTCTCAAACTGTGCTCGATCCTTGCCTTTCTCTGCATGCAGACCTGTATCAAGCTTGCGGGAGAGGGGATTGCGCCGGGTCAGGTTACCTTTTTCCGTTCGTTTTTCGGCATCGCGCCCATCATTGTCTACCTGTTCTGGCGGCATGAACTGAAGGGCGCCTACAAGACGCAGCGTCCCGTCGGGCATTTTCTGCGGTCGCTGATTGGAATCACCTCCATGGGGATGGGGTTTTACGGGTTGATGCATCTGCCCCTGCCGGAGGTGATCGCGCTGGGCTATGCGATGCCGCTATTGTCCGTTGTTTTCGCCGCCCTGCTGTTGGGAGAGGCGGTGCGCATCTATCGCTGGTCGGCTGTCGGCATCGGGCTTTTCGGCGTCATGATCATCTCCTGGCCCAAGCTGACCCTGTTTCGTGAAGGCGGGATGGGATCGACGGAAGCGCTTGCCGTAGCACTTGTGCTTGCCGGTGCGACCCTCGGTGCGCTGGCGATGATCCAGGTTCGCCGTCTGCTGATCACCGAGAAGGGGCCGACAATCGTGCTCTATTTCTCCAGCTTCGCCGCACTGCTTTCTCTGGCGACGTTGCCGTTCGGCTGGTCGTCGCTTGCGGTCTGGCCGATGGTTCTGCTCATTCTCTCCGGCCTTTTCGGCGGCGTGGGGCAGATCATGATGACCGAATCATATCGTTTTGCCGATGCGTCCACGATTGCGCCCTTCGACTACAGCTCGATCATTTTCGGTATTGCGATTTCGTTCTTCATCTTCGGTGAAATTCCCACGATGAATACGCTGACCGGCTCGGTCTTTGTGGTCGGCGCCGGCATATTCATTATCTTTCGCGAGCACAGGCTGGGCCTTGAACGCCGGAAAATCCGGCGCGTTTCACCATCGCAGACGCCGAACTGAAATGCTTATACCAAGAGTCAATGATTAGGACCCATCTGACCGGAGCGATTTTGAAAGCCGGCTAGGCGAAAACCGCAGTCGTGGCCATCGCTACGGCGAGGATTTTCAACGCCGCAGGCTTTCAAAAGCGCCCGGCCCGTAGGGTGCGGCTGGAATGGCCACCGAGGGCGTCAAAATCCTCGCGCGATGCTACGGCATCGCTCTGCGGTATTTTCCTACTCGGACGACCATTCCAGCGCGCATCATATGGGTCCTAATCATTGACTCTTGGTATTATTCGCTCTGCGAGGCCGGGTCGTATTCCGCCTCGTAGTCAACGGCGATGCTGCCTGCCGGGTCGGTACCGCGCATGGGAACGGCAATCGCATGGAAGTCGGCACGATCGTCCGGCGAAACCGACGGGTTACCGCGCATGACGCGCCAGCCGGCATAGGATGCGTAAAACGCAAAGCCGATTGCAAGATAGATCATCAGTCCACGCGGGCCTGCCACTTCCATCGCGCCACCACCGATCAGCGGGCCGGCGACAGTGCCGAAACCGTAGAGCACCATCAGGGAACTGGAGATGGTGATGTATTCGCTCGGGTCTGCACGGTCGTTGGCGTATGCGACATTGAGCGCGTAGATCGGATAGAGCATGGAGCCGACGATGAAGGCCGAGCCGTAAAGCAGCTTCGGGGTTGACGGCGACATGAAGAACATCGCGATAGCCGCAATAACGCCGATGGCGCCGCAGGCGATCATCACATAGCGCCGGTCGGTCAGGTCGGAAATGCGCCCGATCGGGATCTGCCCGAGTGCGCCGCCGGCCAGCACAAAGGCGAGCAGCGTCGCGCCCTGGCCGGTCGTAAAGCCGCTTTGTGTGGTGTAGACGCCGCCGAGACTGGACCACGTGCCTGACAGTATGCCGGCCAGTATGGCGCCGACGAAAGCGACGGGAGAACGCAGATAAAGCTTTCTGAGACCGAGCTGGACCTGTGCGATCGGGGCGGGGGACTGCGCCGTGGAAAGGGCGGTCGGCAGGATGGCGATGGCAAAGACGATCCCGCAGACGATGAACAGCGAGGTGTTCAGCGGGTCGCCAAGCGGGACCAGATACTGTCCGCCGATCGAACCGGCCAGCGTCATCATCATATAGATCGAAAATACCGAGCCGCGCGTCTCGTTGGTCACCCGCTCATTCAGCCAGCTTTCGATCACCAGATAGCAGCCGGCCACGGCAAACCCGGAAATAGCCCTGAAGACGACCCAGGCCCGCCAGTCGACAACGAGAGAGCTGATCAGGATCGAGGCTGTCAGCAGGGTGATCAAGGCGCTGAACACGCGGACATGACCGACGCGCAGCACCAGTTTCGGGGATATGATGCACGACAGCGTAAAGCCGACCGTGTAGCCGGTGGCGATGACCGAAATCAGAAACGGAGTCCAGCCTTCGGCGACCGAGCGCACCGGAATCAGGTAATTCATCAGCCCGTAACCGATCATCATCAGGACGGTCGAGAGCATCAGGGACGCGATAGAGACAAGACTGGCAAACATGGTTTTCGCTCGCTGCGGTTCGGGAACGTCTCTGGTTTCCGCCGGAAGCACGACCAGCGCGGCGAATTTTCCGCCTATAAAGTTTTGACGCCGCCCCTGCAACCGTTCGCACGGGATTTTTGCATCTGTATTTTCTAAACCGGATCAAGTAGGGTCCGGCCCTAATAAAGCCGGATTCGATATTGTTTCCGGTCAATAAGCGCCGACATCATACCCGAACAATGCCGCTTTCAGCACACACGATCGCGACCCATCCCTCATTTCTGGCTTCACTTTCGCTCTATGGCGACAGGCTGGATGGTGTCTATCAGGCGAACCCGCGCCTGGGGGCCAATTTCGCTTCGCATCGGCGCTGGCTGATTTCGCAATCGGCGCTTGCTCTCTACTGGGGCGAAAACGGCGCGCTGACCGTCAACAACCTGATCGATGTGCTGAAGCCCTTCAGGGTCGCAAGCCCCAACACGATCCGCAATCATGTCGACGAATCCGTCAAATACGGTTTTCTTCAGCCTGATCCGGCCCATAAAAGCCTGCGCCCGCGTTATTTCGCGCCGTCGGAAATCGTCTGCGGTGCAATCGGGCAGTGGCTGGGCGCAAATTTCTCGGTGCTCGATGCGGTTGACGGTGCGGATCGGGTGTCCGCGTTCGCCGCCCGGCCTGAAACTATCCCCGCCATCCAGTCCCGCCTTGCCTGGAGCTGTCTTTACGATGCGGCATGGCGTGAGCCGCCGCCGCGTGTTGCGCTGTTGCAGAAGTCGATCTCGGGCGGATTAGTGATGGACAGTATCGTAAGCATGGCCGGGCGTCAGGCGTGCAGCGACGGCCGCTATCTGATCCCCGCAATCAACGCACGCGAGATGGCTGGACGTATCCTGATTTCACGTACGCATCTGCAACGCATATTGCGCAAGGTCCTCGAGGTCGGTGCAATCGGCTGGACAGGCAAGCCGTTTGAAACCGGGATGTGGGTCGATCATACTTTCATCGATGAATATTGCCGTTGGCAGGCCGTCAAGGCGCAGCATCTGGACGCGGCCTTTGAGCATGTCGTCGGTGCGGGGGACGATTGAGCGCCGGCCGGCGATTGCCGGATTGTTCTCAACAATATTCCGTCAGCGCGCGTTTGTTCCTACATTTGACAAAAATATTGACCAATATGCGATTTATCTCATGGGGCTCTCATGATCTCATGGTATCTTTGCATATGTTCAGCGGTTGCCGCGATATGTTGATCCTGGCTGACCCGGTTTCGGCGTGTAAAACGCCCGACTAGACAAACGGATGCGATTGATGAATTCCGAACTGCCACGAACGGCCGACAACAGACCGGTGGTGCAGACGCTCGATCGGGCACCCGAATGCATTTTGCTGGTCGATCCCGAAGGGGTTATCGAGGTTGCCAACAAGGCTGCCCTGGCGCTTCTGGGAACGTCCGAGGCCGATATCTGCGGATCAAGGCTGGTATCCTGGTTTTCCGGGGATGACCGCAGCAAGCTCGAAAAGGCAATGGTGCGGGTGCTGTCCGACGAGCCGGGCAGTCGCCTTGAAGAGGTTTCGGCGTTCTTTTCCGGCAGGCCGGGCGGCGGTTCAAATCTTTCGCTTGCCCGCATGCGCCATCGCGATTCTGTTTGCGTCGTCATCACCCCTGCTGCCGGGACGGGGGACGTGCCGCGCCGGGCGGCTGCGATGCCGAAGGTCAATGAGACGGAATTTGCGCCTTCGTCTCCGGTTGCTGCCCCGCCCGCCGTGGCCGCGCAGCCGGAGGAGACGGCAAACAGTATCTCCGGCAGATCCGAACGGGCAGAACCTGCCCAACGCCTTATGCCCTGGTCTGTCGCGCGTTCCCGCCCGGCAGCGGCGCCGGCGCGACCGCAACCTGTTTCCGAACACGCGGTTGCGCGACAGCCTTCCGCCCGTGCAGACACGGATGCGCATGGCGATGCGGCCTCTTTGCACGCCGACCGGATAAGCAATTCGGAAGCTGCCGGGCAACGCCAGCCGCCGGAGGCTGACAGCGCTAACGTGCATGGCGATGGAATGGCCACGCAATCCTCCGGGGCACTGGCATCTGCGGCGTTGCGGCGTGATATTTATGCCGAGTTCGAGAGCGAACGCGACAGGCAGGAGCGACAGTCGGGTGTTCCGCTGATTGCGCCCGGCAAGTGTCTGCGCACGGCGCTGCAGCGTCACCGCGACGAAGCGGTGGCCGAAAGCATCACGCTGACAACCGCCATTGACGACGGCGAAAGGATGGTCCCGGTCGACGAGGAAATGCTGACAGCGCTGTTTTCGGATCTCGTTGAACGGCTGGTGGCCGTGTCTCCGCCCTATTGTGATGCGGAGGTCACGCTTGAGCCGGCCTTGCAAAACGGCTTCAGGGCCTTGTTTACCGATATCGGCAGAGGAATGAGCGAGAGCGAACTCGAGGCTGTTTTCAAGCAGCCGGAACTGACCATGGGCATTTCGCACACATGTCTCGTGCGTGCGCAGGAGGCGGCTTCAAAGCTCGGCCTGAAATTCACGATCAGGACTGCGGTCGAAAGCGGAACGACAGTCGAAGTTTGCTGGGATGATTGAGAGCAAGCGGTAAAAACAGAAAAAGCCGGGACAAAACCCGACTTTCCGATCAAAATCAGCACTATCCAGGCACGATTTAACGCACAACATTACTACTGTGCCGTCATCCCTGCCTGCTGAAATCAGGCGCCGAGCGCCCGCATTGCCGGGCGGCGCGTGCTGGCATCGTGATGTCCGATGACCTTGGCAAAGCCCTTGGCGATCGCGCGGTCGATGCCCCGCTGACCGTGGTATCCATTGGTCGAGCGTCCGAGTTCGAGAGAAAGGCGCGTATTCTGCATAAGGGTTGCGTCCATATCCTGTAAGTGTCTCATTGCCTTGGTTCCTGTGGATCCTCCCAAGACATGACCCTTTATCCCCGAAATGCCCCTTAGCAGCAATGGGGCCTGCCGTAGGGCAGCCATGCACCTGACGCATGCCGGAGTAAACGATGCGTAAATTACGCTCAGGCGAACAGCGTTTGACGCGCAGGGGCGGGCAATGCGGCGCGGTCTTTCAGGCCATTACGCAGGTCGCACTAACCGAGGCGTGCCTTGAAGGAGAGCAGGTCCTGCCATGCGGGTTTCTTGTTGGCGGGAGCGGCGAGAAGCTCGGTCGGGGAAAAGGTCACCAGAACCTCGACGGCATGTCCGTTGATCTCACGCGTGTGCCATTTGCCGCGCAGGTCGAACACCGTTTTGTTGCTGTCGATCATCATCCGGCAGGCAAAATTGCCGAGAACCAGAAGGATGCGCGGCTCGGCAAGCGCAATCTGGCGTTCAAGAAACGGCCGGCAGATATCCATTTCCGAATGAGTCGGGCTGCGGTCGCCGGGCGTGCGCCAGGGCAGCGCAGTGGTAACGGCAACGGCCTCCCGCGTCAGGCCGATGGCGGCAAGCATCCGCTCGAACAGGCCGCCGGCCCGTCCGGCAAGCGGAGCGCCGTTGCGGTCATCGTCACCGGTGGGAAACCCGCATACGGCCAGAATGCCGGTGTCCGGCATTGCTTCCAGCGTGATCGTCGAGCGGGCATTATGTTTGAGATTGCACCCTGAAAACCCTTCCAGCACGGTCTTGAGCTCACCAAGCGACCGGGCGCTTTCGGCTGCAAACTGCGCATCGGAAACGGCCTTGTCGTCCGGTATGGTCGTTGTGCCGACGGGCGGACGCGGTGCCTGCGGGGCCGCGGATGCAGCCGCCGGCGTCTTTTGCCGCGGTTCGGCCGGGCGGGGCTGAGGAGACTGAGAGGCGGCCGCACGGGTTTCGGAACGCACCGTCAGGTCGACGGGCGCGTCCTCGACAAGCACATCCACCCCTGCATCGGCATAAAAATGCAGAAGGGCGGCTGCCTCGTGTGCTGTCAGTTCCCGTGCGGACATCATTTCATGGGTTCCATGGGGCGACCACCCGGCCGCCCGGCAATAGGTTGATATCAGATGGCGTGGGTTGCACCGCCATCGCAGCGGATCAGGCTTCCCGTCAGATAGCTTGCCTGCCGCGAGCACAGGAAGGCGGCAACGCTTGCGAATTCCTCCACGCGCCCCAGCCGTCCGGCGGGGATCGTCGCCAGCGAGGCCTGGCGCACATCGGTCAGGCTTTTTCCGCTGCGTTCGGCATTGGCGTGGTCGAGTTCCTCGATACGGTCGGTGTGAATGCGGCCGGGCAGCAGAAGGTTTGCGGTAATGCCGTCGGCGGCCACCTCGCTCGAAAGCGTCTTGTTCCAGCCCACCAGCGCCGAACGCAACGTGTTGGAAAGCGCAAGGTTCGGGATCGGCTCGACAACGCCGCCGGAGGCAACGGTCACGATCCGGCCCCAGCCCTTTTTCTGCATTTTCGGTACAAGCGCATTGGTGAGCGTGATGATCGGGGCGACCATCGACTGGAAAAAGCGATTGAGTCTTTCAGGGCTCATTTCTGCGACCGTTCCAGGTGTCGGACCCCCGGAATTGTTGACCAGGATGTCGACGCCGCCAAGCTTTTCATCGGCAGCAGAGATCAGTTTTTCAACGAAGTCCTCCGCGGCAAGATCGGCGACGGTGTAATCGGCTTTCCCGGGTGTCGTGTCGTTGATCACCTTGCAGTTTGCGGCCAGCCGGTCTTCGGTGCGACCGCAAAGAAGCACATGTGCGCCTTCCTTTGCCAGCGCTTCGGCGATGCCTGCGCCGAGGCCACGCGATGAGGCGAGCACGATCGCTTTCTTGCCGGCAATACCAAAATCCATGAAAAACTCCTTGGCCGGAATCGGCCGATTTCAAAAAAATGAACAGCAGAATTTGGCTTTCACCATAGACGCCCGGCATGTCGTCAATCAATCATTATCGGACGCTTGCGCGGGCGTGCCGCATGCACTGCCTGTGGAAACTCGGTCTGGCCCGCCTATTGCGTGACCCTGTCGGGGCGCTTTTAATTTCACCGCAACCTCTCTAGGAATAACAGGTGGACTTGTAGGACCCGACGAAATCACGCCGATGCGGCAATGGAAGGAATAACATGGCTGAAGAACTGCCGGAACGCGAAAGCATGGAATTCGATGTGGTGATTGTCGGTGCCGGTCCCTCCGGCCTCGCCGCCGCTATTCGACTGAAACAGCTCAACGAGGATTTGAGTGTCGTCGTGCTGGAGAAGGGGGCCGAGGTTGGCGCCCATATTCTCTCCGGTGCGGTCGTCGATCCGTCCGGCATCGATGCTCTTCTGCCCGGCTGGCGGGAGGAGGAGGGCCATCCCTTCAAGACCAAGGTGGAACGGGACCGCTTCCTGCTTCTCGGTGCTTCCGGTTCGATCACGCTGCCGAATTTCGTCATGCCGCCGCTGATGAACAATCACGGCAATTATGTCGTCTCGCTCGGCAATGTCTGTCGCTGGCTGGCCGAAAAGGCCGAGGCGCTGGGTGTCGAGATCTATCCCGGCTTTGCCGCCGCCGAGATGCTCTACGATGATGCCGGCGCGGTCATCGGTGTTGCCACCGGCGACATGGGGGTCGAACGCGACGGCACGCCCGGCCCCAATTATACCCGCGGCATGGCGCTCCTCGGCAAATATGTGCTGATCGGCGAGGGCGTGCGCGGTTCGCTCGCCAAGCAGCTGATCGCCAAATTCGGCCTTGATGAAGGCCGCGAGCCGCAGAAATTCGGCATCGGCCTCAAGGAACTCTGGGAAGTCAGCCCCGAGCAGCACAAGCCGGGCCTCGTCCAGCATTCCTTCGGCTGGCCGCTCGATGGCAAGACCGGCGGCGGCTCCTTCCTCTACCATCTGGAGGACAATCAGGTCGCGGTCGGTTTCGTGCTGCACCTGAACTACAGGAACCCCTATCTTTCGCCCTTCGAGGAATTCCAGCGCTTCAAGACCCATCCGGCAATCGCACCGACCTTTGAGGGCGCCAAGCGCGTTTCCTATGGCGCGCGGGCGATTTCGGAAGGCGGCTATCAGTCCGTCCCGAAACTCTGCTTTCCCGGTGGGGCGCTGCTCGGCTGTTCGGCCGGCCTCGTCAATGTTCCGCGCATCAAGGGGTCGCACAATGCCGTGTTCTCCGGCATGCTGGCCGCAGAGAAGGTGGTCGACGCGCTTGCCGCCGGTCGCGCGCACGACGAGATTGCCGAAATCGAAGCGGAATGGCGCGACGGCGCCATCGGCCGCGACCTGAAGAAGGTCCGCAATGTCAAACCGCTGTGGTCGAAGCTCGGCACCCTGGCCGGTATTGCGTTCGGCGGCCTCGACATGTGGACCAACACGCTGTTCGGCTTTTCCTTCTTCGGCACGCTGAAACACGGCAAGACCGATGCCGCTTCGCTGGAACCGGCCGCCGACCACAATCCGATCGACTATCCCAAGCCCGATGGTGTCCTGACCTTCGACCGCCTGTCCTCCGTGTTCCTGTCCAACACCAATCACGAGGAAGACCAGCCGGTCCACCTCAAGGTCAAGGACATGGCGCTGCAGAAATCGTCCGAATACGAAATCTATGCCGGCCCGTCCGGCCGCTACTGTCCCGCCGGTGTTTATGAATGGGTCGAGGAGGACGGCACGGAGAAATTCGTGATCAACGCCCAGAACTGCGTCCACTGCAAGACCTGCGACATCAAGGACCCGAACCAGAACATCAACTGGGTGCCGCCGCAGGGCGGTGAGGGACCGGTCTATCCGAATATGTGATGGGCCCGGCGGGTTTGCGCCCGCCGGCTTTTCACTCAGAAACCGTCGAGAACGATCTTTCCGATCGTGCTGCCGCTTTCTATCCGGGCGTGGGCGTTCTTCATCGTTTCCGCCGTCATTCGCCCCAGATTTTCGCGCAGGGTCGTGGTGATCTTTCCGTCATCGACCAGGTCCGCGACCGCGTTCAGCAGCCTGTGCTGTTCGATCATGTCCGGCGTGCCGTACAGGGAGCGGGTGAACATCGTTTCCCAGTGAGCCGAAACGGCCTTGAGCTTGAACGGCATGATATCGAACTGTGCCGGGTCGTCGATCAGCGCAAGGCGACCCTGTGGCGCAATCAGCTTTGCGATTTCTCCGGCATGGTGATCGCTGCCATTGGTCGAAAACACGAAACCCGGTGCGCCCGTGCCCAGTGCGGCGATTTCCTCGGACAGAGGATTGCGGTGGTTGATGACGTGATGCGCGCCCATTCTGCGAACCCAGTCTTCGGTCTCCGGGCGCGATGCCGTGGCAATCACCTGAAGGTCGGTCAGTTGCCGCGCAAGCTGGATCGCAATGGATGCGACACCGCCTGCGCCGCCGATAATGAGGATGGCGTTTGCTGCTCCGGCGACGGGATTTGCCACCTGCAGACGGTCGAACAGCGCCTCATAGGCCGTTATCGCGGTGAGCGGCAGGGCCGCTGCTTCGGCAAAAGACAGGGTCTCGGGCATCTTTCCGACGATGCGTTCGTCGACGGCATGAAATTGTGCATTGGTGCCCGGCCTGTCGATGGCGCCGGCATAGTAGACGCGGTCGCCGGGTCTGAACAGGGTGACGTCCTTTCCGGTTTCGCGCACGATGCCCGCTGCATCCCAGCCGATGACGGCAGGGCCGCCTTCCGGCGCCGGCCGTGATGCACGAATTTTCACATCGACCGGATTGACGGAGATGGCCTTGATTTCAACGATCAGATCATGATCGCCGGCAACGGGATCAGCGACATCGGTTTCGATCAGCGCCTGCGGATCGCTGATCGGCAGGGGGTGTTCATAGCCTATTGCACGCATCGTCATTTCCTTTCTGCGGATTGAAGGCGATGCGCTTTATTTGTATAAATATCCATCCTCTGCAAGAATGCACAAATTATGTATATAGTATCAAAAAGGATACTGTCCCGATGTCCCTGCCACGAAAGAAAATGACCGATAATTTTCCCGGCTGTCCGGTCGAGGCGGCGCTCGGATTTCTCGACGGCAAGTGGAAAGGCGTGATCCTGTTTCACCTCATGGGCGGCACGCGACGCTTCAATGAAATGCGGCGTCTGATGCCCAACATCACGCCGCGCATGCTCACCAAACAGCTTCGCGAACTGGAGGATTCCGGCCTGATTTCGCGCACCGTTTATCCCGTCGTGCCGCCGCATGTCGATTATGACCTGACCGAACTGGGAAAGACGCTCGAGCCGGTCGTGCGGGCCTTGCACAGCTGGGGGCTTCGACACGTGGCATGTAAGGACAACAGGCTCGAAACCTCGGTCGAGCCTCTCGAAGGGCATAATTTTTAAGGAAATACTTTCCGTGTCGCGGGGAACGTCTTACCTGTCTGAAGCATTGTTGCAGACAATCTGTTGAGGACGAGGCATGCGCCTGAAAGGCATTTTCAACCGCGACGGCGGGACATTCAAAACGACCGATATGGACGCATTTTCGGGTCTTGCCTCCAACATCTTTCGCGATGCCGGGCATGATTTCGACTGCGCGGTCGTGCGCGGCAGCGAGATCGCGACAACCATCCGGCAGACCGTCGACACGGCGGGGTTTGACGGCCTCATCGTCGGCGGAGGTGACGGGTCGATCTCGCTTGCCGCCGGCTGCATGTATGGCACGGACAAGCTTTTGGGCGTGGTGCCGGCGGGAACCATGAATCTGTTTGCCCGCAGCCTCGGCCTGCCGGTCGATATCGGTGATGCGCTGAGAGCGCTGGCCAGCGGCAAGCCGGCGCATGTGGATGTGCCGACGATGAACGGCCGGCCGTTCATCCACCAGTTTTCCTCCGGCCTCCACGCCACCATGATCAGAAACCGTGAAAAGCTTGAATATGATTCAAGGCTTGGGAAGATTTCGGCCTCGACGCGCGCCTGGATCGATACGCTGCGCGCCATTCCGGAAATCAGCGTCAGCTATGAGTGCGCCGAAGCAAGCGGCGAGGGGGCTTTTGCGCTTGTCGGCGTTGCCAACAACCGGATCCATGGCAGTCCGGCGTTGTTCACCGACCGGCCGCAGGGCGGCAAGCTTGTGCTCTATCTGCTGAAGGCAGGGGAATTCGACTCGGTGCTGGGCTTTGCGCTCGACTATCTCGGCGGGCAGATCGAGAACAATGAAAACGTCCGCGTGATCGAGACGGAAAAGCTGACGCTGGATTTCCACACCGCGGACATCGCCCAGTCCTTCGATGGCGACCCCATCGAAGAAGTGCGTCATGCCGTTCTCGAGCAGCATCCGCGTTCGCTGCCCGTGATCGTGCCCGCCGACAGCCGGCTGGAGTAGCGGCCTTACTGGAAGGCCGTCTCGTAAAAGCTTCTGAGCTTGCGTGAATGCAGCCTTTCCGGGGGCATGGCGGCCAGTTTCTGCACTGCCTTGATGCCGATGCTGAGGTGCTGGCGCACCTGGGTGGTGTAAAAGGCCGTCGCCATGCCGGGCAGCTTCAGTTCGCCGTGAAGCGGCCGGTCGGAAACGCAGAGCAGCGTTCCGTAAGGCACCCGGAAGCGGAAGCCGTTGGCGGCAATTGTCGCCGATTCCATATCCAGCCCGATGGCCCGCGACTGCGACAGGCGCTTGACCGGCCCGCTCTGGTGGGAAAGCTCCCAGTTGCGGTTGTCGATGGTGGCCACGGTGCCGGTGCGCATCACCCGTTTCAGCTCGTAGCCCTCAAGCCCGGTCACCTCGGCAACGGCCGATTCGAGCGCCTGCTGCACTTCCGCCAGTGCCGGGATCGGGACCCATACCGGCAGGTCATTGTCGAGAACATGATCCTCGCGCACATAGGCGTGGGCGAGCACGTAATCGCCGAGCTTCTGGCTGTTGCGCAGGCCGGCGCAATGGCCAAGCATCAGCCAGGCATGGGGGCGCAGAACGGCAATGTGGTCGGTAATCGTCTTGGCGTTGGAAGGGCCGACGCCGATATTGACCATGGAGATGCCGGAATTGTCGGCGCGCTTGAGGTGATAGGCCGGCATTTGCGGCATGCGCACGCCGGTATGCCCGCCTTCCGGCTCCACCTCGCCGGGAAGCGTGATATTGTTGCCCGGCTCCACGAACGCGCTGTAGCCTTCGCCGCCCTTGGCCATGACCTCGCGGGCATAGGCACAGAATTCATCGATATAGAACTGGTAGTTGGTAAACAGCACGAAGTTCTGGAAATGCGCCGAGCTCGTTGCCGTATAGTGGCTGAGGCGCGCCAGCGAATAATCGATGCGCTGGGCGGTAAACGGCGCCAGCGGTTGCGGCTTGCCCGGCTCCGGCTCGTATTCGCCATTGGCAATCTGGTCGTCGGTGGTGTTGAGGTCGGGCGTGTCGAAGATGTCGCGCAGCGGCACATCGGCAAGAGCGGCCAGGTCGGCCTCGACATGGGTGTTCTCGCCGAAGGCGAAATGCAGCGGAATGGGAGTCTCGGATTCTTCGACCACCACCGGAACGCCGTGATTCTTGATCAGCAGGCCGAGCTGTTCGATCAGATAATCCTCGAACAACACCGGATGGCTGATGGTCGTGGCATATGTGCCCGGCGTTGCCACATGGCCGAAGGAGAGACGCGAATCGGTCAGCCCGTAGCTGCCGGTCTCTATCCTGACCTGCGGATAGCAGGCGCGGTAACGTCCCCTGATCGGCGCACCGCCGGCAAGTTCGATGAAGGCGTCGATGATAAAGCGGGTATTGCGCTTGTAGAGCACCTGAAGCGCTTTCACGGCCGCGCTCGGATCGGTGAAGCTCTGCGGTTCCGCCGGGTCGGGGGCAATGATGTTTGCGGTCAAAGATTCGTTATCGTGCATGGCGACCCTCGTTGAGACAGGTTACGGTCAAAACCGCAGCACGGCAGGTTCGCGCCTGCCTTTTTGCGCTGAGATTCGATCTATATCGAACACAACAGTGTTTTGCGACACGAAGAGGATGAATTTTCATGACCGCACCGATCGAACTTTTTTACTGGCCGACCCCCAACGGCTACAAGATCACGATTTATCTGGAAGAGGCGGGCGTTCCCTATAACGTCAATTATGTGAATATCGGCAAGGGCGACCAGTTCAAGCCGGAGTTTCTGAAGATTTCACCCAATAACCGGATGCCGGCGATCATCGATCCCGAAGGCCCCGGCGGCGAACCGGTATCGGTGTTCGAATCCGGCGCGATCCTTCAATATCTCGGCCGCAAGTTCAAAAAATTCTATCCCGAGACCGAGCGCGCGCGCATCGCCGTGGAGGAATGGCTGTTCTGGCAGGTCGGCGGTCTCGGGCCGATGGCGGGCCAGGCCCATCACTTCCGCAATTACGCCCCGGAAAAGATCGCCTACGGCATTGACCGCTACACCAACGAGGTCAACCGGCTCTACGGCGTGATGGACAAACGTTTGGGGGACGTCGACTATCTCGGCGGCGATTATTCGATCGCCGACATGGCATCGGTCGGGTGGGTCAAGTCATACGAGGCGCAGGGCCAGAACCTCGACGATTTCCCGAACCTGAAGCGCTGGTTCGAGACGGTTACGGCCCGCCCAGCGGTCAAGGCCGGGCTTGCCGTCGGTCAGGATGAGCGCGAGAAGATGAACCTTGCCTCGGACAAGGATGCCCAGTCGGTGCTGTTCGGCCAGAAGGCGCGCTGAGCACCTCGGTTTGCTGACAAAGCTGCCTCTCACTCTGGGGCCCGTCACTCCCGGTCCCCTCACTCTGAGTCATCCTCGGGCTTGACCCGAGGATCCAGGGTCACACGATGTACGCTTGCCTGAAACCCCTTCTTATCTAGAGGTGAGTGGAATGGATGCTCGGATCAAGTCCAAGCATGACACCGGTGGGGACGGCTGACGGAGGCAACAATCCGCAGGTCTTTGGGTTTGTCAGCAGTCTGAGGCGCGCTGAGCCCCCGCCATCCCTGGCAATGTTTCAGGCGCTTGTCTCAGCCGAGCGCCTGAAGCACAGCCGGCAGTTCCTGGGCAAACAGTTCCATGTCCTCGTTCGGCCCTGTCGAAACGCGGATGCAGCGATCAAGCGGGGCCACGCCCGGCATGCGGATGAACACGCCGCGTGCGCCGAGCGCATCGACGATGGCGCGCGAATAGGCACCGTCACGACCGCAGTCGATGGCCACGAAATTGGTTGCCGAGGGCAGCGGTTCCAGCCCGTTGTCGCGTGCGATCCGGGCGATTTCGTCACGCGACTCGCGAATACGCCCGACAACGCTCTGCAGGTAGGCCTGATCGGCAAGGGCGGCTTCGGCGGCAACCAGCGTCAGGCGCGGCATGCCGAAGTGATTGCGGATCTTGTTGAAGGCGGCAATCGTGTCCGCCGCGCCGATGATATAGCCGGCGCGCGCGCCGGCCAGCCCGTAAGCCTTGGAGAAGGTGCGGAAACGCAGAATGTTCGGGCGGTCGAGAAAGCGATCAATGCCCGGAAAGGCTTCCGCCGGGCCGCATTCGCAATAGGCCTCGTCCAGCACCATCATGCAGGTTTCCGGCAGTTCCTCGACGAAACGGACCACATCATCCTCATGCCAGAAACTGCCCATCGGATTGTCGGGATTGGCAAAGTAGACCATGGTCGCGTCATGCTTCTTGACGGCGGCCAGCAGCGCGTCGAGGTCTTCCCGGTCGTTTTTGTAGGGAACGCTGACCCGCTCTCCGCCGAAACCGTCGACATGGTAGTTGAAGGTCGGATAGGCGCCGAGCGAGGTCACAACCTTGGTGCCCGGCGAGACGACCAGCCTGACGGCCATGCCCAGAAGCCCGTCGACGCCTTCGCCGATCATCAGGTTTTCCGGCTCGCAGCCATGATGCTTCGCCAGCGCCTGACGCAGCGACAGGTGTTCGGAATCTGAATATTTCCAGATGTCGCCGGCGGCCTCCTGAATGGCGGTCAGCACGGAAGGCGCGGGGCCGAAACCGCTCTCATTCGCGCCGATACGGGCGATGACGGGATAATTGCGAGTGCGCTCGAGTGCTTCCGGTCCGACAAAGGGGACGGTGGAGGGCAGCTCTTTGATCAGGGCGGTGAAGCGCGGGAATTCGGCCATGCTATGCGTTCCGGTTCATTTGAAAAGGCGCCTCAACATAGTCGCTGCTCTCCGGAAGGCAAGATGTGCACTGGCGGTGCCAAACGCAAAACGGCGCCCTGAGGCGCCGTTTCGAGACTGTCATTTCAGCTGATTTCAGCGAAATGCACGCGATGCGACACGATCGATGTCGCTCGGCAGCAGGCCGATATCCTTGAGTTCAGCGGCAGTCAGGTTGCGCAGCTGTGCACGGGTGCGACGGTAGCTGAACCATTTCATGGTGAAGTGGAAGGGATGCATGGGTGTTTCCTCGAATTTTCCGGCAGCGTTTGTGCTGCATTGATTTTGAGCGGAAAATACAATGGAACCCGCTGAAGGTCTTGTGCGGTTTTTATGCAACTGCCATGCATTTGTGCAATAGGTTGCATATTTTTCGGCCTCATTGACCGTGATGGACAGTTTTGAGGCATCTCTATTTGATGAATTCAAGTTCATACAAAGCCGGTCGTGTCGCAAACCAAAAAAAGCCCCGCGCCGAGGCTCGGCGTGGGGCTTTTGCAAATCGTGTTTTTAAAGGCGCTTAGAATGCGGCCTTGCGGGCAACGCGACGAATGTCTTCGCGGTTGATGCCCAGGTCGGACAGTTCGCGTGCATTCATGCGACCGAGTTCGGAAACGGTCTGACGATACTTGATCCAGTTATTGAATGAACGAGCCATGCTCATGATTTTCTCTCCTCTTTTCTGTGGCGCTGCTTTGCGCCTCAGAGTCTGTTCAAGAAAGCGGATATCGAGCGAGCCGCCTTGTCATGAGCTTGATCATAGCGGTCTGAATGAAGGCGAGGCTTGTTGCTGAGAACCGCTCGAAATCCTTTGCCAAACGGCGGTTTATCCCGAGCCACGCCAATGTTCGTTCGACAATCCAGCGCTTCGGCAGAACCTGAAAACCTGCTTGACTGCGCTTGACGATCTCCATCGGTCTCGGGCTTGCCTCTTCGACCCTTTGGCCTTGATAGCCGCCATCACCGCAGATTTTTTCGATGAAGGGAAAACGATTGGCGATTTTGTTGAACACGAACGCTGCTCCGTCACGATCCTGAATGTCTGCCGAGTGAACCTCGGCCTTTAGAAGCATACCGAGCGTGTCGACCAGGATGTGCCGTTTGCGGCCCTTGACCTTTTTGCCGGCATCATAGCCGACATCACGGCGGGCATCCGGGCCAGTCTTCACCGACTGGCTGTCAATGATGGCAAACGACGGCTGTTCCTCACGCCCCTCCAATCGCCGGGTCCGGCAATAGAGCGCGTCATGAATACGTCGCCATGTCCCGTCCCGGCAGAACCGTTTGAAATAGTGATGGACTGTGCTCTTCGGCGGAAAGTCGTGAGGCAGCAAAGCCCATTGGCAACCCGATTGCAGCAGGTAGAAAATGGCGTTTATCACGGCGCGAAGCGAAGTCCTGCGCCTGCGGCCGCGCGACGGCTGAGATGGCATAAAAGGCGCGATCATGCTCCATTCCCGATCCGTCAGGTCACTTGCGTAGCGCAGGCGGCTTCTGTCATGGTGACGCCGGGTGAAGGGTGTCCAGGCCATTCGATATCTCCGTATTTGTCGCAAAATACAAAGAATCTGATTGCCGCCCTTCACTCAACCCCGCGACGTCATCGCCATTCTTGGACAGACACTCAATCTCTGATGACTTGGACATAGTTCATTCGGTGCGAGGCAGTCAGTGGGTTTGCGGTAAAGCCGCTATGCAGCGCGTGCATGGCGCTGAAAGCGCCGGATTGCTGGCCTTCTGGCACACAAAAAAGCCCCGCGCCGAGGTTCGGCGTGGGGCTTTTGCAGATCGCGTTTAAAGGCGCTTAGAATGCGGCCTTGCGGGCAACGCGACGAATGTCTTCGCGGTTGATGCCGAGATCGGACAGTTCGCGTGCATTCATGCGACCAAGTTCGGAAACGGTCTGACGATACTTGATCCAGTTGTTGAACGAACGAGCCATGCTCATGATCTTCTCTCCTCTTTTCTGTGGCGCTGCTTTGCGCCTCAATCTCTGATGACTTGGATATAGTTCATTCGGTTCAGGGCAGTCAGTGGGGTTACGGTAAAGCGGCCATGCACACAGCGCATGACGTTTCAGAACCTGGCCGGATGCGACCGCAAAGGGATCGGTTTTGGCCATGCGTAGAGGTGAAGAAAGTGAAAGGCAGTTTTTGAAGAGCGCAAAAAAATAACGCTCACCGGGGGAGGAGGATCCGGTGAGCGTCATTTGCGTTGGTCGACGACTGGGAGGAGGAGCGCCGTCAACCCATCGAAGCGCGCTGGGAGGAGGAGGAGTGCGCGGCTTCGAATTTCTACCCGGAGACCGGGCCAAGTGATCTAACGTTCATCAAATCGTTTTGATTTCGGCTCAATCACTGTCTTGATCTCTATATACGTTTTTTCTTGTGATATGTGCAGTGCCATCTCGGCATAGAAGGTATGCGCATCATGCATGTCGCGGGATGCAGCCACGGCGGGCTGAAAATTCCGGTGCCATTTATGCCGGGTCGCTACGGGCGCGCAGAAAGGCGATGAGTTGATCTTCATCCATCGGCCGCGAGAAATAATAGCCCTGTTGCAGAACGCAGCCCAGCGCTTTCAGCTTCTCGGCATGGGCCTGCGATGTCACGCCTTCGCAGATGACTTCGATGCCGAAGGATCTGGCGATGCGGGCAATCGTTTCGACAATCAGCAGGCTTTCCTCTGAATCGATGATCGGCGCCACGAGCTGTCCGGCAATCTTGAGCCGGTCCGGTCGGACCCGGGTCAGTCCGACGAGAGAGGCGTATCCCGAACCGAAACCGTCAAGATCGATGCCGATGCCAAGCTTTCTGATGGCGTTGACCGTCTTGATCAATTCGGAATCGGGGCTGTCGAAAGGGATGGATTCCAGCAGTTCGAAATTTACGACGCCTGCCGGCAGGCCGAGGGCGGAGAGCTGATCGAGGAGTTGCGGATCGCGCAGGCGCTGGGCGGAAATATTGACGGATATGCCGGATAGCGGCGTGCCGTCCGCCGCGCAGCGCTCCATTGTCGAAAGCGCCCTTCGGAAGACGGTATCGTCAATTTCATGCAGCAGGCCGAGCTGTTCGGCCACGCCGAGGAAGATTTTCGGTTCCTGCAGGCCGCGGCGCGGATGTTGCCAGCGGGCCAGCGCCTCGACCCCCGCAATCGACGATGTTTCGACATCGAATATCGGCTGGTAATGGGCGGTGATTTCTCCCGCTTCGACGGCTTCCTGAATTTCATCGACAAGACGTTTGTGGGAAAATGTCTTGTCCATCAGATTGCTGGTATAGTTGACCGTGCGCCCGCGTCCGCGGTTCTTTGCCTCGTAGAGGGCAAGATCGGCCTTGATCAGCAGATCGGAAGCGGAATCCCTTGAATCCTGCGCTGTCGCGATGCCGAGGCTGACGCCGAGCCTGCACATGCGTCCGGCGATATGCACCGGCTTCGAAAACGCTGATTCAACCGCTGCGGCAAAGCTCTCCGCATCGCTGTCGGCTGGCATCAGGGCAACGAATTCATCGCCGCCCGTTCTGGCCAGAAAGTCGTTCGGACCGAGATTTTTCGTGAAGATATCGGCGGCATAGCGCAGAACATCGTCGCCGAAGAAATGGCCCATCGTATCGTTGATGGTCTTGAAGCCATCGAGGTCGATAAGCACAATCCGCATGCCTTCCGGCAGTGCATCGCCGGTTTGTGCGGCCTCCAGGCGTTTTTCGAAATGGCGCCGGTTGGGAATGCCCGTCAGCGTGTCCTGAAGCGCGATCTGCTCCATCCGCGCACGGGCGTCCTCAAGCGCGACATTCTGGGCTTCGGCCCGCACCTTGGCCTCGCTCAATGCTTCCTGAAGAACCTTGTCGGCCGAAACGTCCCAGTTGACGCCAACGATTTTGCGGCGGCCGTCGGCGCTGCGATAGGCGTTTCCGGCCGAGCGAATGGTCTTTTCCTGGCCGTCGACGTCGATGATCCGGTATTCGCTGCGGAAACCATTGTTCTTTTTGATGGCTTCCCAGCTGAAGCGTCTGAAACGTGTGCGATCTTCGGGATGAAGCCACGCGCGCCAGCTTTCGAAGCTCTGTATGTTGCTTTGCCCCTCGATACCGTAGATTCTGAGGATCTGGTCGTCCCAGATCTGCTCGCCGGTCTCCATATCATGCTCCCACAGGCCGATATTGGAGGCGTTGAGCGCAACATCGAGATGGAGAGAGAGGTTTTCCACCTCCATCATGCTGCGGCGAATATTGATATTGTCGCGCAGGCGCGCCCTGAGCAGCATCAGCAGGGCCGCCAGCGGCGCTACGAAAACCAGCAGCAAAAGGCCGACGGCGAGGCGGAATGCCAGAATCCAGTCAAACGGGCCTTCGGAAAGTGCACGCGGCGAGACGCTGACGGTCCATCGGGCATTGGCGATGTTGATGTTCTGGCGGGCGGCGTTTTCCAGTGGCATATCATCGCCGACAGAGGCAATTTCGGTCGGGTCGGGAGCAATGGCGGTCTGCACGCTCAACTGCGTCGTTGCTTCCAGTTCAAGCAGGCCAATGGCTTCGAGGATCGCCTCGAACCCGACGACAAGTTCGAGATTGCCGTTGGCGGAAGCGTAGCGATAGACCAGAACCCGCTCGCCGTTTTGCAGCGTGTAGGGGCCGAAAATCTTGCGCCCGTCGGCGTCTTCGGAGGGAACCGGCAGGGCCAGCATGGCATCGGATACTGCCTGAGGCACAACGATGCTAGCGCCGTCATCGCGCAGAATAACAGCCTTTGTCCACGGTGCACTTGCCAGATATGTGCTCACGGATGTGCGGTAGATATCGGGATTGCCGTCGTCGAAGGTCGAGATCAGCGCGCGGCCGACATTGTCGGTCATCTGCAATATCGTCTTCAAGGCCTTGGCAAAGCCTTCCGCCCGTGCTTCGGCCTGTTGCTGACGTTCCTGGCGGATTGCATCGTGGATAAACAGGCTGCCGAATACCGTTGCCGCCGCCAGAGACCCGAAGAACAGGACGGTCAGAACGGCAAAAAGCCGGATCGTTGAACGCCGATCGCGCGGTATTCCGCCTTTTTTCAACGTCGCCATGGCGGAATCCGCAGAAATGTGCCGATTCGCGATTGCATCGCATGCTCCCCTGTTGCCTGCGTTCTGCCCGCTTGCCTTTTGATTTGCCGACGGCGCCGGGCTCTGAATGATCACGGGTTTCGCACCTTACCCGCTATTGTCTGCCAGTTTATCTGTTTTTCGCACGGCAGACGATGCACGACAGCAAGGAAGGGCTTCCCGCCATGTCGATGCACTCTGATAGGAGCCGTTCCGTCGATAGTCAAACCGGCATTCCGGTGACGGGCAGGAACCTTCGACCACCGGATCGGTCCAGATCCTGCAGAATAGTCTCGGCCAGCAGCAACGGGGGAGCTGTTCCGCGCGCGCTTCCGCATCAAGCCGGGGCGGGGCCGTGCCTTTTTGGTCGTTTCGCCCGATAGTGCTGGCTGTTCATTCCGCCGGGTCTGTTACATCTGCGTAGTAAGAAAAGGTTATGCCGGAGCGATTTCATTTCCGGGTGAAACCCATTAAGAGGTGAGCGCGGCTGGAACCGCGCGGTGAGGGCAGCGTTGCTGACAGAAAGGTTTCCAAAATGAGCCATCTGGATGAAGAATTGCCGGGTCAGTCGGAAGCGCGCGAACAGGTGCGTGATATCTATAACGAGGAAGGTGCGGTCAGCGCCGAATTTCTGGCCGGTGTCCAGCAGGCGATTGCCGAAGCGGATACCGATTTCCTGCACGAGCAGGTCGCAAGCCTTCATGAGTCCGAACTTGGCGACGTTATCGAGGCGCTCGATTACGAAAGCCGCCCGGAGCTGGTGCGCCTTCTCGGCGCCGAATTCGACCTGACGGCGCTGACCGAGGTGGACGAGGCGATCCGCCTCAACATCATTGAATCGCTGCCCAGCGAACAGCTCGTCAGTGCGCTGAGCGCGCTCGATTCGGATGATGCGGTCTATATTCTGGAAGACCTTGCCGATCAGGAGCGCGAGGATATCCTCGCCAGACTGCCGTTTACCGAGCGCATACGGCTGATCCGGTCTCTGGATTATCCCGAAAGCTCCGCCGGCCGGCGCATGCAGACGGAATTCGTGGCGGTTCCGCCGTTCTGGACGGTAGGGCAGACCATCGACTACATGCGCGAGGACGACGACCTGCCCGATTCCTTCTCGCAGATATTCGTGGTGGATCCGACGTTCCGCCTGCTCGGCGCGGTCGATCTCGACAGCATTTTGCGCACCAAGCGGCAGGTCAAGATCGAGACGATCATGCGCGAGACCAACCATCCGATCGACGCCGAGCTCGATCAGGAGGAGGCCGCGCAGGTGTTTGAACAGTACGACCTGCTTTCCGCGGCCGTCGTCGACAATAACAACCGGCTCGTCGGTGTCTTGACCATTGATGATGTGGTCGACGTCATTCACGAGGAAGCGGACGAAGATATCAAACGCCTCGGCGGTGTCGGCGACGAGGAACTGTCCGATAACATCGTGCGTGCGGTGCGTTCGCGCTTCGGCTGGCTGCTGATTAATATGGGCACCGCGTTTCTTTCGGCCAGCGTCATTGGCCTGTTTGACGAATCAATCGGCAAGATGATCGCGCTGGCGGTGCTGATGCCGGTGGTGGCCTCCATGGGCGGCAATGCCGGGACCCAGACGATGACGGTGACGGTGCGCGCGCTCGCCACCCGCGACCTCGATATCTACAACGCTGCACGCATTATTCGCAGGGAAGCCGGTGTCGGGTTGTTTAACGGGCTTGCTTTTGCACTGCTAATTGCGTTAGTCGCTGGTTACTGGTTTGATAACCCACAACTTGGCGGCGTCGTTGCCGCTGCCATGATTATTAACATGTTTGCTGCTGCAATGGCCGGAATTCTGATCCCTCTTCTTCTCGACCGGGCGGGCGCCGATCCCGCCATCTCCTCGTCCGTGTTTGTGACTACAACCACAGATGTTATTGGCTTTTTCTCGTTCTTGGGAATTGCGACCTGGTGGTTTAACATTTAATTTCGGAACGTTTACTAAATTAGTCACTTGATCATCGACGGTGGGGGTTCGTTTTGCAAAGACGATTTTACTCGATAACCGAACTGACACGCGAATTCGGCGTTTCGACGCGCACGCTGCGGTTCTACGAGGATGAAGGCCTGCTGCAGCCCGAGCGCCGTGGACGGACACGCCTGTATAGCGAAAATGAACGGCTGCTGATCAAGGAGATACTCCGCAGCCGCCGTATCGGACTGACGCTGGCGGAAATCCGGAATATCCTGACGCTGTTCCATCGTCCGCCGACGGAGATGGATCAACTCAAGCAGACCATGGACGAGATCAAGTCCCGGCGCGAGGATTTGCGCCAGAAGCGCCGTGATATCGATGAGATGATGACCGAACTTGATAACGCCGAGGAAACCTGCCTTGCGCGTCTCGCCGAAATCGGCGTCGGTACCTGAGCCCGCTCTGTTTGCTGGCCTTTTCCTAACGAATGCTGCACGACATCGCTATCCGTCCGAGTGCAACCGCATCCCCGTCGCCGGTCTGGTTGCGCATCAGCGGGCCCAACAGTCCTTCCTGCTTCAAGGACTCAAGCGTGCAGCTGCAATAGGACTGGCAAAAGGCCGCGTCGTCGGTCGCTTCGCAACTCGCCTGACAGCTGGAAAGATAAGCCGGTGCCGGATCCGGCGGCAGCACTAGTGTTGCCGCATAGACAAGGCCGAACAGCAGTGGCTGGTGCACAAGATAGAAGATCAGGCTGTGACGGCCGAAAAAGGTCAGCAGGTTTTCTGTCTTCGGAAGCTGCCTTTGCTGCTTCAGCCAGGAAAGCGTGAGCTTCGAGACAGCAAGGCCTGCCAGAAACGGCCCGATCCACGGCAGGAGCGGCACATAGTCGTTCGAGGACGGCGGATGTGCGGCCATGCCGATCCAGGCGAAGTACCATGGGTCAAGGGCGTCGAAGCTGACGACGTGCGGCAGCAATGTCGCGGCCACGGCAACGACCAGCGTTATGACGGCCGGCACATGCCGAAACAGCAACCCGATGATCGACGCCGCGGCGATGGCATGGAGAATGCCGAAATAGATGAGTGCGTTGGGTGTCGAGAAGTACGACACGATGGTGATGGCGATGCTTGCCAGCACCAGAATGCCGAGGCGTTTTGCGAACGCTTCGGGCCTGAGCGATTTTCCATGTGCCATCCAGAGGCTGTAGCCCGCCAGAAACAGGAAGCTTCCGGCAATCAGATGGGCGAAAATTGCCCAGCCGCCACGCGTTGAAAGGCCCGACGGCACATAGCCGAAAAAATCGAGGTCCCAGGTGAAGTGGTAGACGGCCATGGCGACCAGCGCGATACCGCGGGCGGCATCGATGGCATGGATCCGGCGACGGCGTTTCGCCCCGGTGTCGGGCGTTGGAATATCGCTCATTCTGCATCCCCGTTTTCGGAAAGCGTGGCCTGGAGGATGGTCTTGCGCGCATCCGAGAAATATTGGCGGCGCAGCAGGATCGTGAACACGAATGCCGTGGACGCCATGAAGAAATAGGGGCCGAGGAACCAGCCGAGATAGCCGATCGACAGGAAGATCGCGCGCAGGCCGGTGTTGAAATGGCGCGCGGCGATGATGTTGACCTCTGCGACCCGTTCGGCCATGCGGGCCAAAGTCTGCCGGTCTTCAACTGCCGTTGCGCCCATGGGCAGGCCACCGAACAGAATGGTGTTGTAGTTGAACAGCCGGTAGGACCATCCGAACTTGAAGAAGGAATAGCCGAAGATCGCAGCCAGCCCGCAGGCTTTCATTTCGAAAGCCGCGCGCGTGCTCGGTATCAGGCCGGGCAAATCGTCAAACAGCACCTGCGCGGTGTCGGCTTCGCCCATCAGCGCGAAACAGCCGCCGATTGCGAAAATCGAGGTCGATGCGAAAAAGGCTGTTCCGTTCTGAAGTCCTGAGAGAATCTGGGTGTCGATCATGCGTAGATCGCGCGCCAGCGCCGTCTGCATCCAGCGTTTTCGGTGGATCAGCATGGCGCCGGTGAGGCTTTGGCGTTTGATCAGTGCAAAGCGTCCGCTGACCAGCCCGTCGAAAACGAACCAGCAGCCAAGAAAAAAGCAAAGCGCGACAAAGTCTGTGCCTGTCATGAATCCGGCTCTCGAGAAAACGGCTTTTTTACGGCGCCAACAATGGGTTGGCGGCCGATGTTGTGACGCGACATGCTTGTTGTGTCGGCAGACCGGGGGGAATGCAAGCACGGATTTTCGAAATTTATTGAAATACCCCGTTGCAGATTGTGTGACAGTTTAATAAAGCGATAACCATCAGTGCACATCCTCCCAAAAAGTGCACTAGGGTCAAGACAATCGGAGCTATTATGGAAGACACCGCGCACAAGTCCTGCTGGGGTGTAACCCTGCGGGCTGTTATCGGTTTTGGTGCTGTCCTCGGACTTGCCTATCTCATTGTCGCTGTTTGATCAGCTTGTGAATTTTTCCTGAAGCAACGGCGGTCTTCCATAAGGTCGCCGTTGTTTTTGTTTCTGATATCCTCGTTGTTGACCTGCGATTGCCGAAACGGTGGCTCTCCCACGGGTTTCGTGTCGTGAACCGATGCGCGCATGTCGGTTCAGGGCGCGTCCGTCGACTGCGTCTGCCGCCTAATCGGCAACAGGGTATTTCTATGTAAGACGATGGAGAGATCGGCGTGTTTCTGTCCGTTTTCGAGGTTTTCAAGATCGGTATCGGTCCATCGAGTTCCCATACGATGGGGCCGATGT
Source organism: uncultured Martelella sp. (assembly GCF_963677965.2). Lineage (NCBI taxonomy): Bacteria > Pseudomonadati > Pseudomonadota > Alphaproteobacteria > Hyphomicrobiales > Aurantimonadaceae > Martelella > uncultured Martelella sp. Next base: position 8,025 of record NZ_CAXXFM010000001.1, on the reverse strand, counting down.
CGGCTGCCAATCGTTTTCTCGACCTTCTGGAATCGAGTGACTGGCCGCGGCCGGTCGGTGCGGTGGTCACGCATTTGCAGGTCAGCCTGCACGGTTCGCTGGCCTATACCGGCGTCGGCCATGCCACCGATCGTGCCGTCATTCTCGGGCTTGCCGGCGAGCGGCCGGATACGGTCGATCCGGACCGGATGGACGCGGTCATCGCCGCAATCCGTGAAGCCGGGGCGGTGGAGCCGCCGGGGCATCCCGCCTATGGTTTCGACTGCGATGCGGATGTGATCTTCAACAAGAAGGAACCATTGCCGGGCCATGCCAACGGTATGACCTTCTATGCGCTCAATGCCGACGGCGCGGTTCTGCTGCGGCAGATCTATTATTCCGTCGGCGGCGGTTTCGTGCTGACCGATACCGAACTGGCGGCCTGGAAAGAGCAGAAGGACTTTCCCGCAGGCGAAAGCGATGCGGAAAAGGTTCCCTTTCCGTTTCGCTCGGCGGTCGAAATGCTGGATATGGCAAAACGCTCCGGCATGACCATTGCCGCCATGAAGCGCGCCAACGAGGAAGCGCGCATGGGCCGGGCCGAACTCGATCAGGGCCTTGATGCGCTGTGGGATGCGATGGACGGCTGCATCGATCGCGGGCTGAAGGGCGAGGGCGTGTTGCCGGGCGGGCTGAAGGTCCGTCGCCGCGCCGGCCAGCTTTATGACAAGCTGTCGCAGGCCAAGCTTTCCAACCAGTTCGATCCGCTGATGGCCAATGACTGGCTGTCGATGTTCGCGATGGCGGTGAACGAGGAAAATGCCGCCGGCGGACGCGTCGTCACCGCGCCGACCAATGGCGCGGCCGGCGTTGTGCCGGCGACGCTTCGTTATTTCAGCGAATTCCAGAATTCCGCCGGAAAGGCGGGCATTCGCGATTTTCTGCTGACGGCGGCAGCGGTCGGCGGCATCATCAAGACCAATGCCTCGATCTCGGGAGCGGAAGTCGGCTGTCAGGGCGAGGTCGGGTCGGCCTCGGCCATGGCGGCGGCGGGGCTTGCAGCCGTCATGGGCGGCACGCCGGAACAGGTGGAAAATGCCGCCGAAATCGCGCTCGAGCATCACCTTGGCATGACCTGCGACCCGATCGCCGGCTTGGTGCAGGTGCCCTGCATCGAGCGCAATGCGCTGGGCGCGGTCAAGGCGGTGACGGCGGCCTCGCTGGCGCTGAAGGGCGACGGCACCCATTTCGTGCCGCTCGACAACTGTATCGAAACCATGCGCCAGACCGGCAATGACATGCACGAAAAATACAAGGAAACCTCCACCGGCGGTCTTGCCGTCAATGTGGTGGATTGCTGATCTCCGGCGCATGAATGCCTTGACGCATGCGCCACGCCGCGCTTGATAGAGGCATGAGCCTTCATCTTCTGAAATTATGCGTCGGCGCGACCGGGATTGACGATTTGCGCGGCTGGGTATCGCAGCGTTCCATGGCGGCGATTGCGGCCGGTCTGGAGCCGCATACCGTGCACACCACGCGGATGACCCCGAAGCGGCGCGAGGAGTTGCTCGACGGCGGCTCGCTCTATTGGGTGATCAGCGGCCAGATCCGCGCGCGTCAGGCGCTGCTCGACATCACCAACCACACCGACGGGGAGGGGATCCAGCGCTGCGATCTGGTGCTTGCCCCGCAGGTGGTCGATACCGTTCCGGTGCCGCGCAAACCGTTTCAGGGCTGGCGCTACCTGAAAGCCGAAGACGTCCCCCGCGACCTCGATTTCGGCGACGGCGGCGATGAGATGCCGGATGAATTGCGGGCCGAACTGGCAGAGCTGGGTCTGCTTTGACCCAACCATAAGAGCAGGCCGGAAAGCCCGGCTTTTTGACGCCGCCTCTTCCTTTACTGCGTCATCCTCCGGCTTGACCGGAGGATCCAGGGCAATCCGACGAACGTTTGCGAAAGCAGATTTGTGCTCAAGGCACTGCGCCGAATGGATGCTCGGGTCAAGCCCGAGCATGACGCCTGTGAGGCGGCCGGCTTCAATGTGAACCTCTACGGCTTCGGCTGTGTCAGCAATTCAGCGGGCCGCTAAGCCCGCCTTTTCCATCTCGCTCGGCTGTCGTCCCGCCGATCAGTGCAGGATCTGGCTCAGGAACAGCTTGGTGCGCTCGTGCTGCGGGTTGTCGAAGAACTCGTGCGGTGAATTCTGTTCGACGATCTGGCCCTGGTCCATGAAGATCACGCGGTTGGCGACCTGGCGGGCAAAGCCCATTTCGTGGGTCACGCACAGCATGGTCATGCCTTCCTCGGCAAGGCCGACCATGGTGTCGAGCACTTCCTTGATCATTTCCGGGTCGAGCGCCGAAGTCGGCTCGTCGAACAGCATGATCTTCGGGTTCATGCACAGCGAGCGGGCAATCGCCACGCGCTGCTGCTGGCCGCCGGAAAGCTGGCCGGGATATTTGTCCGCCTGCTCGGGGATTTTCACCCGGGTCAGGTAGTGCATCGCGATTTCTTCGGCTTCCTTCTTCGGCATCTTGCGCACCCAGATCGGCGCGAGCGTACAGTTTTCCAGGATCGTCAGATGCGGGAACAGGTTGAAGTGCTGGAACACCATGCCGACCTCGCGACGGATTTCATCGATCTTCTTCAGATCGTCCGTCAGCTCGATATTGTCGACGATGATATTGCCCTTCTGGTGTTCTTCCAGTCGGTTGATACAGCGGATCATCGTCGATTTGCCTGAACCGGAGGGCCCGGCGATGACGATGCGTTCGCCCTTCATCACCTTCAGGTTGATGTCGCGCAGGACGTGAAAGTCGCCATACCATTTGTTGACGTGGATCATCTCGACCGCAACCTCGGTATCCGAGACGGTCATGTGAGAAGTGTCGACGGTTTCTACCATGAATTTATCCTCAAATACGCGAAGCTAGCTTCGGTGACCGGTGTCGAGATGGCGTTCCATGAAGCTGGAATAGCGCGACATGGCGAAGCAGAAGATGAAGAACACGAAGCCGGCGAAGATCAGGCCGGTGATCGGCGTGACAGGGGAGGCCCAGCTTGAGTCGGTGAAGTTGAACTTGATGATGCCGAGCAGATCGAACATGCCGATGATCGAGACCAGCGAGGTGTCCTTGAAGATCGAGATGAACTGGTTGACGATCGCCGGAATGACCAGCTTGATCGCCTGTGGCAGGATGACGAGACGCATGGTCTGCCAGTAGCCGAGCCCGAGCGAGGCGGCCCCTTCGAACTGTCCCTTGGGCATGGCCTGCAGGCCGCCGCGAATGGTCTCGGCCATATAGGCGGAGATGAACAGCGACACGCCGACGATGGCACGCAGGAACTTGTTGATGGTCATGCCTTCCGGCAGGAACAGCGGCAGCATCACGCTCGCCATGAACAGGATGGTGATCAGCGGTACGCCGCGCACCACCTCGATGAACATGATCGACAGCGTCCGCATCACCGGCATTTTCGAACGCCGGCCGAGCGCCAGTATGATGCCCAGCGGCAGCGACACGGCGATGGCGAAATAAGACAGGATCAGCGTGACCATCAGCCCGCCCCAGTCCGACGTATCGACGACCGGAAGGCCGAACACCCCGCCATAAAGGATGAAGAAAGCGAAAATGGGCAGGATGATGAACAGCGCCAGCGCGTTCCAGCCCTTGTGCGGCGCCTTCGGCATCAGCATCGGGATCAGCAATGCGGTAAACACGATGCCGATGAGAATCGGTCGCCACATCTCGGGGTCCGGATAGCGCCCGAACATGATCTGGTCGAACTTGGCCCCGATAAAGGCCCAGCAGGCACCGCTCCAGCCATCCGGCTGGGCCCCGCCCTGGGCAATCGTCGCGCACGCTGTGCGATCCGTCCCCGTCCAGGCGGCATTGATGAACAGCCACTCCACCACGGGCGGCACAGCCCAGATCAGAAACACGATCGCGATGATCGACAGGAGCGAATCTTTCGGGCTGGCGAACAGGTTGGTGCGCAGCCAGAGTGCAGCACTGCCTTCTTTTTGCGGCGCAGGTTGCTGTTCCTGCATTTCCTTGCGGACATAAGCGATTTCGTGCGCCATCTTATCTCTCCACCAGAGCCATCTTGGCGTTGAACCAGTTCATGAAGATCGATGTCAGAATGGAAAGCGTGAGGTAGATGATCATCCAGATGGTCACCACCTCCACGGCCTGTCCGGTCTGGTTCAGGACCGTCTTGCCGACGGCCACGATATCGGCATAGCCGATGGCGACCGCGAGCGAGGAGTTCTTGGTCAGGCTCAGATATTCACTGGTCATCGGCGGAATGATGATGCGCATGGCTTGCGGCACGACGACGAGGCGGGTGACCTTGCGCGGATGCAGGCCGAGCGCGTTGGCCGCTTCCGTCTGGCCCTTGGCGACGCCGAGGATGCCGCCGCGGATGATCTCCGCCATGAAGGCGGCGGTATAGAGCGACAGCGCCAGATAAAGCGACATGAATTCCGGGCCCAGAACCGCGCCGCCCTGCAGGTTGAAACGGCCCTTGACCGGAATGTCGAACGTGACCGGCATGCCGGCGATGAAATAGCCGAGGACCGGCAGCACGATCAAAATTCCAAGGCTTGACAGAAAGGTCGGAAATTGCTGGCCGGTGGCCATCTGGCGCCGTCTTGCCCAGATGTTCATCGCGATGATGAGAGCGATGGCGGCAATGGTGGCGACGCCGATCAGCCATGAGCCGGGGCCGAACACCGGGCTCGGGAAGGCGAGGCCGCGATTGTTGAGATAGATATCGAGCGGCAGCGACAGCGAGTCGCGGGCGGCCGGCAGCAGCGCCAGAACGCCGGTATAGAAGAAGAAGATGACCAGCAGCGGCGGAATGTTGCGGAACACCTCGACATAGACCTGGCTGAGCTTGGCGATCAGCCAGTTCGAGGACAGCCGCCCTATGCCGACGATGAAGCCGACGATTGTCGCCGTGATGATCCCCGCCACCGACACGATGATCGTGTTGACGATACCGACCATGAGCGCACGGCCGTAGGACATGTCATTATTGTAGGGGATCGGAATTTGCGCGATGTCGAAACCGGCGCGATTGTCGAGGAAGCCGAAGCCCGACGCGATACCGGCAGCCTGTAGGTTTCGAATTGTGTTGTCGGTGACCCACCAGACGAAGGCAACGACCGCCAGAACCGTTACGAACTGGTATACGAAGCCGCGGACGGCGGGATTGTAAACAAGTGCGGCAACCCGCGACTCCTGAAAAGGAGCGTTGCTTGACGTTTCAGCCATATTTTCCCCGGTTGCCCGTGTTGGGCTATTTTTATGGGAGCACAGGGCAGGTGGCCGCCCTGTGCCGGATCCGAGACAATATCAGAACAGATCCCGCTTAGCGGATCGGGGGGCCGTACTGCAGGCCGCCATTGGTCCACAGGGCGTTGAGACCGCGTTCGATCTTCAGCTCGCTGCCCTGGCCGACATCAGCTTCGAAGACTTCGCCGTAATTGCCGACGGTCTTGATGATGTTGTAGGCCCATTTTTCGTCGAGGCCGAGATCGGCGCCCATCTTGCTGTCGGTTTCGGTGCCGAGCAGGCGCTTGATGCCCGGATTGTCCGAGGATTCAGCGATTTCGTCGACATTTTCCGAAGTGATGCCGAATTCTTCGGCATTGACCATGGCGAAGTGAACCCAGGAGACGACATCGCCCCACTGGTCGTCACCCTGGCGCCATGCCGGGCCGAGCGGCTCCTTGGAGATGATTTCCGGCAGAATGACATAATTGTCCGGGTCCGTCAGCGTCAGACGGATGCCATAAAGGCCGGACTGGTCGGTCGTGTAGACATCGCAACGGCCCTGGTTGAAGGCGTTGTTGACGTCTTCGAGCGCTTCGAAAACAACCGGATTGTATTCCATATCATTCGACGCGAAGTAGTCGGCGAGGTTCAGCTCGGTCGTGGTGCCGGACTGGACGCACACGGCAGCGCCGGAAAGCTCCTTGGCGGACGAAACGCCGAGATCCTTCGGAACCATGAAGCCCTGGCCGTCATAGTAGTTGACGGTGCGGAAATCGAGGCCCAGCGAGGTGTCGCGGGAAAGCGTCCAGGTGGTGTTGCGCGTCAGCACGTCGACTTCGCCGGACTGAAGTGCCGGAAAGCGGTCGGTGGCGGTCAGAGCAACGAACTTGGCCTTCGACGGATCGCCGAAAATGGCCGCTGCGATGGCGCGGCAATAGTCAACGTCGAGACCGGACCAGTTCCCCTCGCTGTCAGGCGCGGAAAAGCCCTGGAGGCCCGTGCTGACTCCGCAGGTGACATTTCCCTTTTCCTTGACGTCGTCGAGCGTCGCGGCCGAAGCACCCTGGACCCCGAGGCCGAAGACTGCTGCGCCGAGAGCGACAGACAGAAGCGTCTTTTTCATTTTCCCAACCTTTGTTTATCGTTGAAATCTTAAGTTGCGCCTTTCACTGGTAGCCTCCAGTTAAGCAGCGACAACTGCCCGCAAACCCCTCGGTGCGAGCCCGTGTATCACAGTCGTAATTTTCCAGATGGTCAATACTCGCCATTGAAAAATGGACTGAATTTGCGAAAAACGTCCACTTTCGGTCAAAAAATGTGCAGGTAGATAAAAACTGGGCAAAGCTGTGCTGGTAATTCGGGCAGGTATTCCTGATATTAGTCTAATCCTTTAGTCGTAGTTTTTGTTTTTATATTTGCCGCTTGACCACCCGGCGACGACGATTCAAAACACGGGGCGACTGCACTTTCCCACAACTCAGCGGAACATCCTCATGGCTTCACAAAAGACTGCCGGCAAAGGTACCGGCGATAATACCAATCTCGCGCATGCCGGCCATGATCCGGAAACATTCTACGGCTTCGTCAACCCGCCGGTCGTGCATGCCTCGACGGTGCTGTTCCCCGATGCGAAAACGGCCGTCGGCGGAACCCAGAAATATACCTACGGCACCCATGGCACCCCGACGACGGATGCGCTGTGCGCGGCGCTGAACACGATCGAGAATGCCGCCGGCACGCTGCTCTACCCGTCGGGGCTGGCTTCCATCACCATGCCCTGGCTTGCTTTCCTGTCGCCCGGCGACCACATCCTGATCGTCGATTCGGTCTATGACCCGGCCCGTCGCTTTGCCGATAACGTCCTGAAGCGCATGGGGGTCGAGGTCGAATACTATCATCCCGCTCTCGGCCTCGAGGTCGAGAAGATGTTCCGGCCCAATACCCGCATCTTTCATACCGAGGCGCCGGGGTCGAACACGTTCGAGATGCAGGATATCCGTGCCCTGTCGGATCTGGCCCACGCGAAGGGCGCCATCGTTTCGATGGACAATACCTGGGCAACGCCGCTTTTCTTCAAGCCGCTCGACTTCGGCGTCGATCTCTCGCTGAATGCGGCTACCAAATATCCCTCCGGCCATTCGGATATTCTGATGGGGACGGCGTCGGCAAACGAACGCTGCTTTGCGCAGCTTGAGGAACACTACACCTGGACCGGCATGTGCGCCGCGCCCGATGACAGCTACCAGATCCTGCGCGGGCTTCGCACCATGGGCGTGCGGCTCGCCCATCACCAGAAAAGCGCGTTTACCGTCGCGCGCTGGCTTGAAGAACGCCCGGAAGTCTCGCGCGTGCTGCATCCGGGGCTGCCGTCATTTCCCGGTCACGATATCTGGAAACGCGACTTCAAGGGCGCCAGCGGGCTGTTCTCCTTCGTGCTGAAAGCGGAGGAGGGCGCATTCCGCCGCCGTCAGCACGCTTTCCTCGATGCGCTCGACATTTTCGGGATCGGTTATTCCTGGGGCGGGTATGAATCGCTGGCCGTGCCGGTCAACCTTTCCAACCGCACCGTCTGCACCGCGCCCGAGGATGGCCCGGTCATCCGCCTGCAAATCGGGCTTGAGGATGTCGACGACCTGATGGCGGATCTGGAAAAGGGGCTTGCCGCGGCGTCCGCCGCCTGAGTCCAGTCGCAACAGCGAACGTAAAAAAGGCCGGCGGCCCGGGGAGGGCGCGCCGGCTTTTTTTGATCAACGGCGCT
>NZ_OY782683.2:0-397521 GCF_963677965.2 uncultured Martelella sp. | reverse complement strand
GATGCCCATGATCCTTGCCGTCTCCTCGTCCTGCGCCACGGCCCTGATCGCCAGACCGAGCCGCGTATGGTTGAGGACAAGGCTCAGACCGATGATCAGCGACAGGCCGGCAATCACCAGAATGACACTGTCGGCGCGCAGCAGGAAACCGCCGAGATCAACGGACATATCGGGCAAAAGCGCCGGAAAGGCCTTCGGGTTGGAGCCGTTGGGGTAGAAAAGCCGCACGCATTCACGGATCGCGGTTCCCAGCATCAGGGTCACCAGCAGAATGTTGAGCGGCGGCGCCTTTTTCAGCGGCAGCACCAGCCATTTGGCAATCACCGCGCCGGCGGCGGCGGTAAAGGCCATGCTGGCGATCAGAATCACGATCAGCTGCAGCCACGGATTGACAATTCCGACCGCTTCAAGCCCGAGCCAGACGGTGAAACCGGCAAAGGTGCCGAGCATCAGCACATCGCCGTGGCTGAACTTGACCACGTCCAGAACACCGAAGAAGAGGGTGAAGCCGACAGCGACAAGAGCATACATTGTGCCCAGCATGACCCCGTTGGCCACATACTGTGCGATCAGTCCGAAATCCATGTTCGAGCCTTATCTGAAGAAAGGTGACGCCTTGATTTCCGTCCGGGCCGGAAAACCGGCCCGGGGAATATCTTGCAGAGCGGTCTTATTGGCCGGGAAGCGTCCGGGCGCCCATGGCATATTCGCTGTCGTCCCAGAGAACCCATTTGCCGTCCTGGGCCACATAGGCGGTGATCAGGGCAACGGTGTTCTGTCCGTGATCGTCAAAGGTGATCGGACCGGTAATCGAATCGTGGTCGGACACCTTGGTCAGGTATTCCGTGACCTTCTTGCGGTCGGGGCCGACGGCTTCGACTGCATCGATGAGAAGGTCCATGGCAGCGAACGCGAACGGGCCGTAGGCTTCCGGCGCGCTGTCATATCCGGCCTTTTCATATTCGCTCAGGAAATAGGCGCCCCCGGGCAGTTTTTCCGCCGGTGCACCCTCGAGGAAGGTGAACGTGCCTTCGGCAAGCTCCGGACCGAGCCCGTCGAAATAGGCATCCGACTTGATGCCCGAAACGCCTTCGAAAGCGGCATCAATACCGAGCTTGTCCATCTGCTGGCGCACGCGCACGCCGAGCGGCGTGAGACCGGCGAAATAGACGACATCCGGATTAAGCTGCTTGATCTGGGTCAGTTCCGCCGTGAAATCCTGCTGGTCGGAGGTGACGCCGAATGTGCCGACGATTTCGCCGCCGTCTTCCTGCAGGAACTTCGAGAAATACTCGTTATGCCCCTTACCGTAGTCGGTGGTGTCGTGAATGATCGCAAAGGTCTTGTAGCCGTGATCGACCATGAATTTCGCGGCCGCCTCGTTCTGGTTGATCATCGTGCCGTTGACGCGCGAGATCTCGGGATAATCATTGCCATAGGTGATATCGGGCAGGACCGCGCCCCAGACAATCGCCGGCAGGCCGAACTTGTGGTAGATATCGACTGTTCCCATGGCAACGGCCGAGCAATAATGAGCAATCGTGCCGATGACCTTGCGATTGGCCGCCAGTTTGGTCGCGACCTGCACGCCGACATTGGGCTTGCACTCGTCGTCCAGCGCTTCAAGTTCGTAGGTGTACTTGGCATCCGGATCGGCATTGCGAAGCGCGATCGCCAGATCGGCGGAGTTGCGGCCGCCAACGCCAACCGAGGAAACGCCACCGGTCAGCGGCCCGACGAAACCGAGCTCCACCGTATCCTTGGCCATGGCCGGCGCGCTCAGGCTCAGGAGTGCCGCTGTTGCAGCCGTGAATGACAATGTCTGCGCCAGGCGCAGGATATTTGAATGCATTTCGCTGTCCCTCTACTATGATTTATAAATATTGCAGCTTAGGATCGGCGCATGAGACCGCGATAGGTCGATACAATTGCCTTATGTAAAGGCTTGCAGGAATTTGAATTCTATTCAACTTTTTTTCGGCAGTTTCGCCAATAATTTGAATAGAATTCAAGTTTTGTTATTTTATTGAGCAGTTTGGTGCGCTTTGAGCGCAAAAGATAGGCAGATGGCATACGCTTCCGGTTCCAACACAGTGACGCAGTCAGATTCTCAAAGCGACACGGCACAGAAAAACGCGACCGGCGACGACAACCGGACAGAAACGGCGATGTCGGATCTGGGCGCGCGAATCCGGCGGCTGCGCAAGTCCAGAAAGCTGACCCTGCGCGAGATTTCCGCCAAGGTCGGGTGTTCGCCCTCCATGCTATCGAAGATCGAGACGGAGCAGGCCACCCCGTCGCTGCGCACGCTTCACCGCATTACCGCGGCCCTCGACACCTCGATTGTCGGTCTGTTCGGTTCCGACGACACGCCCGCCGAAGACATCAGCGTCATCCGTTCGGCTGAACGGCCCGCCGTCCGGGTTCGCCGCGATGGCGGCGGTGCGTCGATCACGCTGGAGCGCCTGTCGCCCACATTCCCCGATCTGATGCTCGACGCCAATATCCACACCCTTGAAGAAGGCGCGGAAAGCGGCGGCAATATTCAGCACGCCGGCCAGGAGGTCGGTTATGTCCTGCAGGGCGCTGTGGAACTGATCGTCTCGGAGAAAAGCTACCGACTTCAGGCCGGCGACAGCTTTTACTTCGCATCGAACCTGCCGCACCGATACCGGAATCTGGACGAAGGCACGACCCGAATTCTGTGGGTGGCGACACCGCCGACGTTTTGAACCGGGCCGCATAAAGGCGCTATGCCCGCTTCACTCTGAAGTGCTTCTAGCACTCCCGCGCCTGCCGGTTGAAGCGCAGCGAGGAAATCAGCGACAGGGCGATGATCGAGGCGCCCAGAAGGCCGGTAATCACCTCCGAGATATGGACGAGGCTCTGCGCGAACATGATCACGGCGAGCGCGAAGATCGAATAGAACGCCCCGTGTTCGAGAAAACGGAACTGGTTCAGCGTTTCCTTTTCCACCAGCATGATCGTCATGGACCGCACATACATCGCGCCGATGCCAAGACCGATGGCAATGAGGATGAGATTGTTGGTCAGTGCGAAAGCGCCGACCACGCCGTCGAAGCTGAAAGAGGCATCCAGCACTTCGAGATAGAGAAAGGCCCCGAGCCCGCCGGCACGCGCGGCATTCTGCACTTCCGCCTGCGCATCCAGAACGTGGCCCAGCGTTTCCACGCACATGAACACCACAAGACCCAGAATGGCCGCCCTGAAAAAGGTCGCCTGATCGTTGGTGTCGAGAAGGAAGCCGAATCCCAGAACCAGAAGCAGAACGAGACCATAGGTCACGCCCTTGATCGTGCCCATTCGCCGCAGCCGCTTTTCGATACGATGGATCCAGTCGACATCCTTGGCCTCATCCACGAAAAAGGAAAGCGCGACCATGGCCAGAAACGCGCCGCCGAAAGCGGCAATGGAAAGGTGGCTTTCGTCCATGATACGCGCATATTCCTGCGGTTCCCTCATGGAAAGAACCAGCGCCTCGACCGGCCCGACATGCGCGGCAACCGCCACGATGGCCAGCGGGAAGACGATGCGCATGCCGAAGACGGCAATCAGGATACCCCAGGTCAGAAACCGCTGACGCCAGAGCGGCGTCATGGTCTTCAGCTTGTTGGCATTGACGATGGCGTTGTCGAAGGAGAGCGAGATTTCCAGCACAGCCAGAACCATGCCGATGAGCAGAAAGGAAAGCCCCGCGCTCACCGTACCGTCGGTCCGGTAGCCCAGCCAGAAGCTGCCGACCAGACCGAGCAGGGTGACAAGGAACGCCCATTTGAAGTAGTGAAACAGTATCTGCATGAATTCTTCCAGGCCGGTTGCTTCAGCCGTCGGCCAGTGCCATGCGGATCCGGCGGCGTTCTGCCTGAACATCCGGATCGGCATCGAGCCCTGCGGCCAGCAATTTCTGGGTATAGGTTTCGCGCGGTGCTTCGAAAATCTGCTCCACGCTTCCCTGCTCCACGATTTCGCCCTGCTGCATGACCAGAACCCGGTCGGCAAAATCGCGCACCACCGGCAGGTCATGGGCAATGAAGATGAAGGCAATGCCGAGCTCGTCGCGCAGCTTGCCGAGAAGCGCGATCACCTGCGCCTGAATGGAAACGTCCAGCGCCGAAACCGCCTCGTCGCAGATGATCAGATCCGGTTCCAGCGCCAGCGCGCGTGCGATGGCAATGCGCTGACGCTGCCCGCCGGAAAACTGGTGGGGATGGCGTTCCGCATGCTCTGCCTTCAGCCCGACCTGATCCAGAAGCTGGTTCACGCGGCTGCGCCACTGGGATTTCGGCACGATACCGGGGTGGATGACCCAGGCCTCCGATATAATCTCGAAAACGGACATATGCGGATTGAGCGACTGGGTCGGGTCCTGAAACACCATCTGCAGGTGGCGGCGCAATTCCCCCATCTGACGCGGCGATTTGGTCAGAAGGTCTTCGCCCCTCCAGCGCACCGCGCCGCCGCTTGCCTCTTCAAGGCGCAACATCAGCCGCGCAACCGTGGACTTGCCCGAGCCGGATTCGCCGACAACCGCCAGCGTTTCACCCGCATGCAGGTCGAAACCGACGCCCTTCAGCGCGACAAAGGCACCGTAGTTCTTCTTCAGGTCGCGCACTTCCAGGATCGGCTGTCGCGCCACGCCGGCCTTGCGCATTTCGCCCCGACCGGGGGCTGCCGCCAGAAGCTTGCGTGTGTAGGGGTGCTGGGCATTGTGATAGAGATCGCGCGGCGTGCCACGCTCCACAATCCGCCCGCCTTCCATCACCACGGCACGGCCGGCCGCTTCCGCGACAACGCCCAGATCATGGGTAATCAGCAACAGCCCCATGCCTGTCTCTTCCTGCAATTCTTCCAGCAGCGAGAGCACCTCGGCCTGAACCGTCACGTCCAGCGCGGTGGTCGGCTCGTCGGCAATCAGAATGTCGGGCTTCAGGACAAGCGCCATGGCAATCATCAGACGCTGACGCTGGCCGCCGGAAAATTCATGCGGATATTTTTTCATGGCGGCTTTTGTATTGGGAATGCCGACACGCTCCATCAGCTGAAGGGTGCGCGCATAGGCTTCCGCCCTGCCCTGACCGTGCGCCATCGCCGTTTCGGCAATCTGCCAGCCGACGGGATAAACCGGGTTGAGATGGCTGAGCGGATCCTGAAAGATCATCGAAATCCGCTTGCCGTTCAGGCTCCGCCTGTCTTCATCCGTCGCCTTCAGAAGATCGACGCCGTCAAAGATGATCTCGCCGCTGGTGATCTCACCCGGCGGCATGTCGATCAGGTTCATGATGGCGGAGGCGGACACCGACTTGCCCGAGCCGCTTTCCCCGAGAATGGCAAGGGTTTCGCCACGGTCGAGATGCCAGGAAATGCCGTTGACCGCATTGACCGTGCCGGTTGCCGTGTGGAAGCGAACCGACAGATCGCGCACTTCGAGAAGATGCTCAGTCATTCTTTTTGCCTCCGGTTTCAAGGCGCCAGCGCTGGGTCGGATTGAGCGCGATGCGCATCCAGCTCGAAAGCAGGTTCAGCGACATGGTGGTGAGGATGATCGCCAGACCGGGCCAGAAGGCCAGCCACCAGGCGCTGGTGAGATATTGCCGCCCCTGGCTGACCATCAGCCCCCAGGTGATTTCCGGCGGCTGGATGCCGATACCAAGGAAGGAAAGCGCGGATTCGGCAAGCATCACGAAGGCGAAATCCAGCGTGCCAATCGTCAGCAATGTCGGCAGGATCACCGGTAGTATATGCCGGAACACGATGCGGATATTGGAAGCGCCCATCACCCTTGCAGCCTGCACAAACATGCGTTCGCGCACTTCAAGCATTTCGGCCCGGGTCGTGCGCAGATAGATCGGGATGCGGGTGATCGCCAGAACCAGCACCAGATTGGCGATCGACGGCTCGAGCATGTAGAGCACGATAACGGCCAGCAGCAGCGAGGGAAACGACATGATCACGTCGGCCAGACGCATGACGATTTCGCCCGTCCAGCGCCCCGCATACCCTGCGATCAGGCCGAGCATGGTGCCGATGACAAGCGAGGCGGACACCGCGCCGGCGGCAATCACCATCGTGTTTTGCGCCGCCACGATAATGCGCGCCAGCAGCGGACGGCCCAGCGCATCGCCGCCGAGAATATAGAGAAAGCCGCGATCGAGCACGAACGGGGCGGCATTGCGCGCCCGCAGGTTGGTCTTTGCGGCAACGTCGCCAAGAAGGGCGGGACCGAAAATCGCAAAGGCGAAAATCACGATCAGGAACAAAACCGCCACAAAGGCAAACTTGTCGGCCCACAGCAACCGCAGAACCCGCATCGGCGCGGAGACTGTATTGGCTTTCTGTTCGCTCTCAAAAGTCGGGTTCACCATTTCACTACTCATGCTCGCCCCTTAGGTACGGATACGCGGATCGAGGAGCGCGTAGGCGATATCGATCAGAATGTTCATCACGAAGATGGCCACGGCCGTGACCATGATGGCGGCCATGATCACATTGAAGTCGCGCTGCAGAATGGAATCGATCATCAGTTTGCCAATGCCCGGAAACCCGAAAATCGTTTCCACAACCACCGCGCCATTGAGGAGTGCGGCCCCCTGGTCGCCGATCACGGTCACCACCGGCAGCATCGCGTTTCGCAGCGTATGAACGAAAATGATCTTGCGGTTCTTCACGCCCTTGGCCCGCGCCGTCTTCACATAAGCGGAACCAAGCGCATTGATCATCGATCCGCGCACGACCTGCAGAATGAGACCGAACGGACGGATGAAGAGAACCGAAACCGGCAGGATCCAGTGCCAGATCGAGCCGGTGCCCGAGGTCGGCAGCCATTGCAGCTTGACCGAAACCAGCACGATACCGACGATTGCGACCCAGAAATCGGGAGCCGAGGCGCCGATGAGCGACATCAGCGAGGCAAAGCGGTCAAACGGGCTGCCCACATGAAATGCAGCCACGGAGCCCACAACGATGGCGCAGACCGTCACCAGCGACATCGTGATCAGCGCCAGCCAGAAGGTCCAGACGAAGGCTTCCAGCACCACATCGATGGCGGGCCGCGCCTTGCGCAGGCTCTCGCCGAAATCCAGATGGACGAGATCGGAAATATAATGGCCGAACTGAACCAGAACGGGATCGTTCAACCCGTGAATTTCGCGGAAATTCTCGCGCATCGCATCGGATGCATCAACCGGCAGATACAGTGATGCCGGATCCCCTGTCAGCCTTGAAAGGAAGAACACAAGAACAACAAGAACCAGCAGCGAGACAAAACTCGACAGGGACCGTTTTCCCAACTTCGCAAACATGGGGCTCTCCAATCGGAAGGAAAACACGCGCGAACCGGTTGTCCGCGCGTGGTATTCGGTTTTCAGGTGCTTACTTCACGCCAACCTCTGCAAGCTGCAGCTGGCTGTTGGTGGCAATCGTCGGCGTGAACGCCACGTCATTGCCGATCCGGGCGTGACCGACCATGTGGAACAGCAGCACGTCGGCAACCACATCATCATGCAGGTAGGCAAACAGCTCGGACCACAGGGCTTCACGTTCTTCACCCGTTGCCGCCGTGGCACGCGCGATCAGATCGTCCGCCTTGGCATCGGAAATGCCGGACTGGCGGCCTTCCGAGTCGTATTTGAAATACATGGTGAACACCGGATCGCCGCGCGAATTGTCATGCTGCGCACCGACCAGGATCGGACCGCGATCATCGACATATGGCTTGGAGTAATACTGTTCGTGCTCGGCCACCTCGACCATTTTCAGGTCGATATTGAAGCCGACTTCCGACAGCATCGACTGGATCGCCTCGAAGGTTTCGGTCGCGCCGGGGAAGTTGCCGATACGGCCCACCAGTTCGATTGGCGTGTCCACGGGAACACCGTCGGCCTTCGCTTCGGCCAGAAGCTCCTCCGCACGCTCGGGATCATAGGGCCAGGCTTCGACATCCGGGTTCCAGCCCAGCGTCGTCGGCACATTCAAAGCCGTGGCGATCTGCGTGCCCTCCGACAGGATCGTGCCGATGAAGGCTTCCCGGTCGATACCGAGATTGAGGGCTTCACGGACCCGCTTGTCATTGAGCGGTGCTACGGAATTATCGATGCGCAGATAGGTGGTTTCGGAGTTCGGATACGCATGATCCATATCGGTCGTGGCATCGATCGCGGAAATCGACGGCGCGATGTCGGCCTCACCGGTCTGAACCATTGCCGCACGCACAGACGGATCGGCGCGGAACAGATAGGTCGCAGACGTAACCTCCGGCTCGTCGCCCCAGTAGCCGTCACGGCGGTTGAGCGTAATGCTCTGGCCCGGCTTCCAGTCGGCAAGCGCATAAGGGCCCGTTCCGACCGGCTCGCGGGTGAATTCCATCGGCGTTTCGGACGGCACGATGGTCAGCAGCGACAGCAGCAGCGGCAGGATCGGCTGAGCCGGATCGGTGGTGAAATCGATCGTATGCTCATCCACGACGGTCGGCGTGATGTCGATACCTTCGTAATAGCGCGACACTTCACAGGTGATCTGGTCGCTCTCGGCGCGCTCGAAGGAGTGCTTCACGTCTTCGGCATCAAAAGCCGTGCCGTCGGAAAACGTCACGCCCTCGCGCAGATGGAAACGCCAGGTATTGTCGCCGGTCATCTCCCAGCTTTCAGCCAGGCGCGGCTTGACGCCTTCGTCGCCGCGCACATCGAGTTCGGTCAGCGTTTCACTGATATTGCCGAGAAGAATGCGGCCGATATTGGAACGCGTGGCCATGCACGGCTCCATCAGGTCCGGCTCCTCGCCCAGAACGATCGTGACGTCCTTTTCCTGTGCAAATGCAGGGCTTAACGCCGAAGCGGACAGAAGCACGCCTGCCAAAAATGCAGAATATTTCATATTCCCTCCCTGAAAGCCGATTGCTTTCCTCAAAATCCTGACGTCACCGACCATGCCAGCCTCGTGCCGACGCATCGCGCAACGACCAAATGACACGACCGCCTCCTGTGGCCGCGCCGTAAATTCATATTGGTAAAGTTGAAAATAAATGTCAAACGTCAATTTTAAAAATTCATGAATACGAACATAAATTATTGATTTATTTATTATTATTTCAAGGTTTGGAACACCTTTTCCGGAATTGAAAAGCGCACAACAGAGCTTACCACTTGACATCTTGTTAAGTTGCCTGCTCATTTGTCATCTCTGCAGGAGGAGAATGCACGCATGACGCCAGAGGAAATCGCGGCCGGAATGAACGGAAGGCTCGAAACGCGCCCGGACGGGGCATGGGCCATATTGCCGGCCGAAACAATCCAGAATCACGCCGCCTTTCTTGCCCGGCTGCCCGATGGCGCAATTACCTGCGCATGGTTCGGCGGCACGCTGGAAGGCAAATCCGATATTTCGATCTATGCATCCATTCTCGATGAAGGCGCCGCGCAATGGTCGCCGGCCTGCCGCCTGACCGACGACCCCGACAGATCCGAGCAGAATCCGGTGCTGTTTACCGCGCCGGACGGCGGGATCTGGCTTTTCAACACCGCGCAGCCGGCCGGCAATCAGGATGAGGCCCGCGTTTTCATGCGCCCGGTCAGCCGCGACGGTGATCGGCTCGTCACCGGCGAAAAGCGCGATACCGGCCTGCCCAACGGCACCTTCATCCGCGCCCGTCCCTTCATTCGCGACGATGGAGCGTGGGTGCTGCCGCTGTTTCGCTGCAATCCGCGTGACGGCATCCGCTGGACCGGCGCGTTCGACACGGCCGCCATCGCCGTCAGCCAGGATGACGGCGAAAGCTGGAGCGTCATCGACATCCCCGATTCCCCGGGCGCGGTGCATATGACGCCCGTTTCGCTTGGCAAGGATGAAATGCGTGCGTTCTACCGCCGCCGCCAGTCCGATTTCGTCCACCGCTCGCAAAGTCATGATGGCGGACGAAGCTGGACTTCGCCCGAGCCTACCGACGCGCCCAACAACAACAGCTCGATCGGCGTTACCGCACTTGAGAACGGCATCGTCGCAATGGTCTGCAATCCCGTCTCGGCGGCGCAATCGCAATCCCGCCGGGCTTCGCTCTACGACGAGCTGGAGGAAGAGGACAACCGGCCCGAGGCGCAGGAAGGCTGCCGGCCGATCTGGGGTGTCGAGCGCGCGCCGCTGAGCCTCTGCCTATCCCATGACGGCGGCAAGACCTTCCCGACCCGCTACACCGTGGAAGACAGTGCAGGCACCTGCCTCTCCAACAATTCCATCGACGGAAAGAACAAGGAGCTGTCTTACCCCGTGCTGCTGCCGCGCGCCGATGGCGGGCTCGACATCGCCTATACGCTACATCGCCGCGCCATTCGCCATGTGCGGCTCGATGCCAAGACCGTCAATGCGCTCGTCACGCAAACCGCCTGAAAGGAACGCGCCATGTCCACACTCGGTCGCCTCATCACCATTCATCAGCCCAGGCGTCTCGAAATCGGCGCCGGCGCCGCCGCAAAGGTCGGCGAATGGGCCGATTTCTCCGCCCGGACACTGATTGTCGCCACCGCCGCCACGGCCCCCTATGCCGAAAGGCTGGGCCTTTCCGGCGCAGTGAAGGTCATCGACGACGTGCCGGCGGAACCCGACCTGCCGGCCTTTGAGAGCGTTCTTGAAACCGCACGCCGTTTCCGGCCCGATCTCGTCGTCGGCCTTGGCGGCGGCTCGGTGCTGGATATCGCCAAACTTGTCGCAGCCCTGTGGAACGGCGAGCAGAGCCTGCCTGACGTTGTCGGCCCGAACAGGGTGGCGGGCGCACCACGCCGCTCGTGCAGGTGGCGACGACCGCCGGAACCGGTTCCGAGGCCGGCATTCGGGCGCTGGTGACAGACCCGGACACAAAGTCGAAAATGGCTGTCGAAAGCCCGTTCCTGATTGCCGACCTCGCCATCCTCGACCCGGAACTGACCTATTCCGTCCCGCCTGCAGTGACGGCCGCGACGGGCGTGGATGCCATGGCGCACTGCGTCGAAGCCTTTACCAATATCAGGGCCCATGACCTGATCGATGGTTATGCCCGCATGGGCTTTGCCCTTGTCGGCAAATATCTGAAACGTGCGGTGGAAGACGGCTCGGATGTCGAGGCGCGCGCGGGCATGATGCTCGCCTCCTATTACGGCGGCATCTGCCTCGGTCCGGTCAACACGGCAGCGGGCCATGCGCTCGCCTATCCGCTGGGAACCCGGCTTTCCCTGCCGCACGGCCTTGCCAACGCCATCATCTTCCCGCACGTTCTGGCCTTCAACCAGCCCGTCGCTGCACAAAAGACCGCCGAAGTGGCCGCCGCCCTTGGGCTTCGCAATGCAGACAATCAGGACGCGCTGAAGGACGCGGCCTTCGGTTTCTGCCGCGATCTCGGCATCGAAATGCGGCTGAAGGCCCATGGCGCGAATGCGGATGACCTTGGCTGCTGGGCGGAGGAAGCGCACGCCATCCGCCGCTTGATGGACAACAATCCGCGCGACATGAGCGTTGCGGATGTGCACACGATCTACAAGGATGCCTATTAAGGCGGCTCAGCCGGTCACATCGACAAGTCCAGCATGCCGCCGCCGAAAAGCCGTTCACGTGAATTGGTAATGTGCTGGCGCATGACTGCGCTGGCGCGGGCCGCATCACGCGCCTCGATCGCCTCGTAAATGCCGCGGTGCTCACCCAGCACATGTTCGAGCGCCGCCGCACCATCGGACATGAGCGCATCGCCGTGCATTTTCATGCCGACATAGATATGGTCGCGCAGGGCTTTCAGCGTCTCGGCGTAATACTGGTTGTTGGAGCC
Source organism: uncultured Martelella sp. (assembly GCF_963677965.2). NCBI lineage: Bacteria > Pseudomonadati > Pseudomonadota > Alphaproteobacteria > Hyphomicrobiales > Aurantimonadaceae > Martelella > uncultured Martelella sp. Next base: position 385,721 of record NZ_OY782683.2, on the reverse strand, counting down.
GCGCGCGATTGCCAGATGAAATGCAAAATCGGCGTCTTCGCGATGCAGGCGTGAGCCGGTCGCATCGGACAACAGGTCAAGCGCCTGCATCATTTCCGCCAGCACCGCATCATTGCGGCGCAGCGCCGCAAGACCGGCAGCCTCGACCTCGACCGTCAGGCGGAACTCGTAACAGCGCTGGATATCGGCGATGGTTTCGACCGGCGTATAACCGAGCGCCGGCTCCCGCCGCACGCGCACGAAATTTCCCGCACCCTGCCGGGAAACGATCAGCCCTTCATCGCGCAGATGCTCCAGCGCCAGCCGCAGCACCGGCCGCGAAACCCCGAGCTGAACGGACAGGTCCTTTTCTGCAGGCAGCTTTTCATTGGAGCCGTATTCGCCGCGATTGATACGGGTTTTCAGTGTGGTGTAGACCTTTTCGGACAGGGGCGGACGCCCGCTGCGACCGGTGGAACTATCCTGTTTGTGCTGATCCATCTCGCCTGCCCTCATACCACGGCTCCGGTTTCTTCAAGGACCGAGACCATCAGGTCCGGCGGGCCGAAGCCGCCCGACTTGGTCACGATCCGCACGCGCCCCCAACCCGTTTCAACTTCACAGAGCGGCAAGCCGGGTCTGAGCTCGGCAACCACTTGTAAACTGTTTATGTCAAGCCGGTCCAGTATGGCATGCGCGCTTTCCCCACCGCAAATGAGCAGACCCGCGGGCCTGTAAGCGTGGGCAAACACCTCGACGCTTTCGGCAAAGCGCCGGGCAGCCTCCTGCCCCGACACGCCGCCCCCGCCCTCTGAAATGGTCAAAACCAGCCGATCATTGGTAAAATTCGTCAAATCGGCCCGGCCATCAGGCGCCGTGACAACCTGAATTTCAGACGGAAGCGCAGCGATCTGGGCAAGCGTGACCGGATCACGCGAACCATTGGCAACCATCACCGGCGCGTCGAGCCGCGCCGTTTCGGGCGCGCGAACACCCAGCCGGCGGGCAAGCGCAAAGGCCAGGCCACGCGCGCCAACCCACAATGTCGACCCGAGATCGCGTCCGACAATGGCATCGAAATCGTCCTCGTCCACGACATCCGGCACCTCCACCGAACCTTCGAAACGGCCGGCAACAGGGACCGGCGTCGCAACGCCGTCACCCAGCAACATTCCGGCCTCAACCCGTCGCCCCATCGAAGGGATCGCCGGACTGACCACACAGCGCAAACCGCCCCGCCACCGCATCACGGCACGCGTCTCGGCCGAAAGATTGCCTTTCAGGCGGGAATCGACCTTTTTCATCACGACATCGAATGCAGATGACTGAAGATGCGAAAGCGCCGCCGTCACCTGCGCAACAGCTGCATCCGGCGCGATCTCGCGGCTCGCCGTGTTGACCGCCAGCACGTCAGGCTGCATTGCAAGCGCCTCCGGCACGGAACCCGGATGGCGGGCGACAACGACCTTTCGACCGGCGCCAGCAAAGCCAACGGCCGAATCCAGCGCCCCGGTCAAATCATCCGCTATGATCAGTACGCGTGCCATATTTTACCAATCCTCCCCATGTTGTAAACATGGCATACATTCCACGACAACTCAATATCTATCTATTTTACCTATAGTATTTAGATTCAAAAAGAAATTTCCCTGCCGCTTATTGAAACCTATTTACCTATAAGTTAATAACGTTCAGGTCATGCTGTTCCGAGGAGAGAGAAATGAGCGAGCAGATTGTCATCACCATGGGCGATCCCTCCGGTGTCGGAGCAGAGGTTACGGTCAAGGCGCTGGCCCGGCGCGACGCGGCGCTACGCGCCCAGACCACCGTGATCGGTGACCGGGACACGATGGAACGGGCCGCGAAGGCAAGCGGCGTATCCTTCCCTATCATCGCCCCCGAGGACGAAGGCGACGGCATCCGCGTGGCGCATATTGCCGTCGACGGCCTGCCCGGTGCATTCGGCAAGCTGTCGCCGGCCTGCGGCGAGGCGTCGTTTCAGTATATCAAGCGCGCCGTGGATATGACCATGGCCGGCGAAGCGGGCTGCATCGTCACCGCGCCGATCAACAAGGAAGCGCTGAACGCCGCCGGCCATCATTATGACGGCCATACCGGCATGCTGGCGCATCTTACCGGCTCGAAATCATCGTGGATGCTGCTCGCCTCCGAACGGCTGAACGTGGTGCATGTCTCCACGCACGTCTCGCTGAAGGATGCCATCAGCCGGGCGACCACCGAGCGGGTTCTGGAAACCATCCGCACCGGCCACAAGCATCTTCTGCGCATGGGGCTTTCCGCACCGCGCATTGCGGTTGCTGGCATCAATCCGCATTGCGGCGAAAACGGCCTCTTCGGCAATGAGGATGACCTGCATGTCGCCCCCGCCGTGAAAGCCGCGCGCGAGGAAGGCATCAATGTTCAGGGGCCGATCTCGGCGGATACGGTCTATCACCGCGCCTATGAGGGCGCTTTCGATCTGGTGATCGCGCAATATCACGATCAGGGCCATATCCCGATCAAGCTGGTGGCCTTCGACACCGCCGTCAACGTGTCGCTCGGGCTGCCGATCGACCGTTGCTCCGTCGATCACGGAACCGCCTTCGATATCGCCGGGACCGGCAAGGCCAACCATGAAAACATGCTGTGTGCGCTCGATTACGCAGCGAAAATGTCAGCCGCGAAACGGGGATAACCGCCATGACCGAAACGAAAGAAGCCTTTGTCGCCCTCGTGACCTGCTTCAACGATGACGAAACCATCAATTATGAAGCCACCCGCGCTCAGGTGCGCCGTCAGGTGGCTGCCGGCAACAACATCATGTGTGCGGGAACCAACGGCGATTTTTCCGCGCTGACCTTCGATGAAAAGGTCAGGCTGTGCGGCGAGATGGTGGAGGAAGTCGGCGGGCGTGCAAAGGTGATCGTCAATGCCGGCATGCCGGCGACCTATGAAACCGTGCTGCTCGCGCGCGAATTCGATCGTATCGGCGTTGACGGCATTGCCGTTATCACCCCGTTCTTCATCGCCTGCACGCAGGACGGGCTGATCCGCCATTTCACCACGGTCGCCGATGCGGTGGATACGCCGGTCTATCTCTACGACATTCCCGCCCGCACCCAGAACCATATCGAGCCGGAAACCGCCAGAACACTGGCCGCCCACGGCAATATCGCGGGCATCAAGGATTCCGGCGGCGCGCAGGAAACGCTCGAAGCCTATATGGCCGTCGGCCGTGAAATGGAGAATTTCGACGTCTATTCCGGCCCTGACCATCTGGTGCAGTGGTCGCTGACCAACGGCGCGAAAGGCTGCATCTCCGGCCTCGGCAATGTTTTGCCGGATGTTCTGGCCGAGATCATCGCCGCCGTGAATGCCGGGGATGAGGAACGGGCGACAGCCGCCCAGAAAATCTATGCGGACTTCCGCACGGATCTCTATAAGCTCGGCTATCCTCCGGCGCTGGTAAAGCGCGCGCTTTATCTGCGCGACCCCTCCGTCGGCGCCTCGCGCCAGCCGGCCCTCCTGCCCGACCCGAAACAGGACCAGCAGATCGACGCCATTTTGAAGAAATACGGCCGATAAACGGAAGAGGATGCGGCGACCGGCAGCGTCGCCGCTCCAAAACCAGCACAAGAGCGCCGGTCCGGCGTTCCAGACTGCTGATAGGCATTCCCAAGTTTTTTCGTCATACCGGCCTTGAGCTGGTATCCAGGGCCGCTTGTTATGCGCTTTCAGAAAGAGTCTTTGCGCGCAAGGACTTGGCCCTTACTGAATTCCGGCACAAGGCCGGAAATGCGCGCCCGGTCAAACCTCTCTGTTTTGTCAGGCGGGATAGGCCGCGCGGCCGACATTGCCCTGCACCCGCATCTGCTCGATGATGTGCTGGCCCGCGCCTTCAACATGGGCGGCAATCACGCGCGCCGCCTCGTCGGCATCCTGCCGGCGGATGGCATCGAGCAGGGCCCGGTGTTCGCGCAGCACTTCATTTCGCCGTTTCGGCGAGATCGTGAACGGCCGGCCGATCGCCCCCAGAATGTCGCGGTGACGCCACCACAGCTCCATGGCGTGGCGATTATAATGGCGCTCATACATATACTGATGGAACATGGCATCGAGACGTGACTGCTCGGCGTGGTCTTCGTCGAGCTTCAGCGCCTCCATCTGACTGCACAGGCCATCGAGAACCCGGATATCTTCGGCGGTGGCATTTCCGACATACCAGTGCGTCAGCTTCGGCTCGATCAGCATCTCGATTTCGATGATGTCGCGCACGAAATCCGCATCCATCGGGCGCACGCGCGCGCCGCGGTTGGTCTCCATGATCACGAAACCCTCGCCGCGCAATTGCTGCAGCGCCTCGCGCACGGGGTTGGTCGAGGTGCCCATGCGCCTCGCCAGTTCGGAAACCTTCAGCCGCTCATGCGGTTTGACGCGGCCAAGCACGATATCCTCACGCAACCGGTCATAGACCGAGGCATCACCGCCCTGTTCCGTTTTGATCTGGTTTCGCGCCTGCATCGTCATCCGGGTTTTCTCGAACCACTCCGTTTCCTTGACATTCCATCTCTTAACCTAAGCACCGGCGAACACAAAGTCAAAGCGATTAAAATATGATAATTGACAAATAATGTACGATATGGTCTTTTTCGTACAGCACGACGATCAGGAGGGACCTTTCGTCATGCCCGCAGCCGACCGAAGAAGGCCTTGCTCTCTTTGCCGGCGGCACTGGTATCAAACTGCGGAGCGCAGGACAGCCAAGTCCGACCGCCCGCTATGCCCCACTGGAGAGGGGCCGGAGGAGACACATGATCTATTCGCGTTTACTGAAGCGCCTTGCGCTGTCGACGGGCGTTGCGCTCGCACTGGCCGGCGCGGCCGGAGCGGTGGACTACCACCAGGCGCCGATGCTCGATGCCAGGGTCGAAGATGGCAGTCTGCCGCCCGTGGCCGAGCGCCTGCCGGAAGACCCCTATGTCGAAACCATGGTTGACGGCATTGGCCAATATGGCGGCACGCTGCGCACCACGATCCTCGCCAATGGCGACCATTACAACCTGACCCGGACCATCGCCAACGAGCTTCTCGTGCGCTGGGACCCGGCATGGCAGAAGATCGTCCCCTCGCTGGCCGAGGACGTCACCGTATCCGACGACGCCACGACCTATACGTTCAAGCTGCGTGACGGCCTGAAGTGGAGCGACGGCGAGCCCTTTACCGTCGACGACATCATGTTCTGGTACGAAGACGTGTTCATGAACGAGGCGCTGACGCCGAGCAAGAGCTCGGTCTTCGTCGCCGGCGGCAAGCCGGTTGTCGTCACAAAGATCGATGACGACACGGTCGAGTTCAAATTCGACGTGCCTTACGGTCTTTTCCTGCAGCAGCTTGCCTATGGCCAGGGTCACCAGCCGGTGATCTTCCCCAAGCACTATCTCAGCCAGTTCCACGAAAAGTACAATGCCGACGGCATTCCGGCCCTGCTTGCGGAAAATCCGGCCGCCAATGACTGGGTTTCGCTGTTCAACTCCAAGGTTTCGCTGAGCTTCCAGCCGGCCTACTGGCAGAACACCGAACTGCCGACCATGAACCCGTGGACCCTGACCGTACCCTATGCCGATGGCGAGCGCGTGGTCGCCACCCGCAACCCCTATTACTGGAAGGTCGATCCGGACGGCAACCAGCTGCCCTATATCGACAGCGTCACCTGGGCGAAGGTCGATGATCCGCAGCTGATGGTGCTGAAGATGACCTCCGGCGAATTCGATTTCGCCTTCCGCCACATCAACAATGCCACCTTCCGTTCGGTGCTTTACGACGGACAGGAAAGCGGCAATTACCACTTCCTCGACGTGCAGGACCTTCCGGCCAATGACGCGGTTCTGCTGCTCAACCTCAATTCCGACGATCCGGTCAAGAACGAGGTGTTCAACAACAAGGACTTCCGCATCGCGCTCAGCCATGCAATCGACCGTCAGGAAATCATCGACCTGATCTATGTCGGTCAGGGCACGCCGGCACAGGTGGCGGTCAACCCGTCGCACGAGCTTTATAACGAGCGCGAGGCGACGCAATATACCGAATATGATCCGGACCTTGCCAACGAGATGCTCGATGCGATCATGCCGGAAAAGGATGATCAGGGCTATCGCCTCGGCCCCGACGGCCAGCGCTTCACCATCAACTTCATGGTCGCCGATGTCTTCGGCCTGTCCTATCCGGACGTGATGCAGATGGTGCAGCAATATGCGCAGGACGTCGGCATCGACATCCAGATCCGCACCACCGACCGCACCCGCCTCAACACCATGTGGAACGCCAACGAGCAGGACGCCTATATCTGGAACTGCGTCGGCGGGCTGTCTGAAGTCTATACCGATGTGCGCTGCTACATGCCCTACCAGAAGGCGGATATCTTCTTCGCCTCGAAATGGTCGGACTGGTATTCCGATCATTCCAAAGGCGAGGAACCGCCGGAGCAGGTCAAGGAACTGATGGCGGCCTATGATGCGGTGACGCTTGCCGTGACCGATGAAGACCGCAAGGCGCGGATGGAGGAATTCCTCGACCTCTCCGCCGATGCGTTCCTCAATATCGGCATCATCCGCCCGGAACCGAAATACATGATGGTCTCCAACGATCTGAAGAACGTCTATGACGGCATTCCGATCAACGGCATCCTCTGGCATCCGGCGCCGACGCTGAGCCAGTGGTATTTCGACGACGCCCGGTAAAACGGCCACGCGCCGGTTTCTCCTCCCATAGTCCGGCGCGCCTGATCCGGCGGCAGGTTCCTCGCCTGCCGCCGGACCAACCCCAGGAAACCCAGAGCCATGATTCATTTTCTCGCCAAACGGCTTCTCTATGCCGTGCCGACGCTGTTTGCGGTGTCGATCATCGCCTTCATCATCATCCAGCTGCCGCCGGGTGACTATCTGACAACGCTGATGGCCGACTGGGCGAGCCAGGGCGGCGCCGTGGAAGCGGGCACCGTGGCCGCCATGCGCGAGCGCTATGGCCTCGATCAGCCCGTCTATATCCAGTATTACAAATGGATGGCCGGCATCCTGCTGCATGGCGATTTCGGCATGTCGTTCGAATATGGCCGGCCGGTTTCAGAGCTGATCTGGTCGCGCCTCGGCTTTTCCTTCCTGCTGGCCTTCCTGACGCTGGTCTTTTCATGGGTGATCGCCGTGCCGATCGGCATTCTGTCTGCCGTGCGCCAGTATTCGATTGCCGATTACTGCGCCACGCTGATTGCCTTCGTGTTTCTGGCGCTGCCGAACTTCGTGCTGGCACTGGCGCTGATGTATATGATGTCGGCATGGTTCGGCCAGAGCGTCGGCGGCCTGTTTTCCCCCGAATATATCGATGCGCCGTGGAGCCTTGCCCGGTTCTGGGACTTCCTCAAACATGTCTGGCTGCCCGTCTTTGCCATCGGAACCGGTTCGCTCGCCGCGCTGGTGCGGATCATGCGCGCCAACCTGCTTGACGAATTGCGCAAGCCCTATGTGACGACGGCGCGGGCCAAAGGCGTTTCCGAATTCAGCCTGCTGATGCGTTATCCGGTGCGCATCGCGCTCAACCCGCTGATTTCCGCGTTGGGCTGGATCCTGCCGGCTGCGGTGTCGATGGAAATTCTGGTTTCCGTGGTCATGAGCCTGCCGACCACCGGCCCGCTTCTGCTGCGCTCCCTTCTGGCACAGGACATGTATCTCGCCGGATCGCTCATTCTGCTGATCTCGGTGCTGACCATCATCGGCACGCTCGTGTCGGACATTCTTCTGGCGATCGCCGACCCGAGGATCAGACTGCAATGACAAACACAGCCGCCCCCACAGCGGATGCGATTCGCGATCCGCGCGCCAACGAACTTGCCGTCGCCGGCCAGTGGAAACTGTTCTGGCTGCGCTTCCGCCGCCACCGCCTCGCCGTCGTCAGCCTGATTGTGGTTCTGGCGCTTTACCTCATCGCCGCCTTTGCGCAATTCATCGCCCCGTTCGATCCGAACGAGACCAATGCGCGCTTTACCTATGCGCCGCCGCAATATGTCTCGCTGTTCTATGACGGCCGGTTCGCCCCGCATGTGGACGGGCTGGAGATGACGCTCAACAAGGATTCGATGCGCCGCGAATTTACCAAGGACGCGGAAAATCCCGTCTTCATCGACTTTCTGGCGCCGTCCGAACCCTACCGTCTGCTCGGCCTCTTCACGGTCGAAACCAGGCTCTTCGGCATCAAGGACGCCGAGCGCGGCGACAGCCTCTATCTGTTCGGCGCCGACAGGCTCGGCCGCGATATCTTCTCGCGCGTGATCTACGGCGCGCAAATCTCGCTTTCGATCGGTCTTGTGGGCGTGTTCCTGAGCCTGATCCTCGGCGTTGCGATCGGCGGAATATCCGGCTTTTTCGGCGGCTTCACCGATATCGTGATCCAGCGTTTCATCGAGCTTCTGCGCTCCATTCCGACGATACCGCTGTGGATGGGGCTGGCGGCTGCCATTCCCGTCGGCTGGCCGCCACTTCGGACCTATTTCTTCATCACGCTGATCATCTCGCTGATCGGCTGGACGGCGCTGGCCCGCGAGGTGCGCGGCAAGTTCCTGTCGATGCGCAACGAGGATTTCGTGATCGCCGCAAGGCTCGACGGCATGAGCGAGATCGGCATTATCTTCAACCATCTCGTGCCCTCCTTCGTCAGCCACATCATCGCAACACTGACGCTGGCAATCCCGACCATGATCCTGGCCGAAACGGCGCTGTCCTTCCTCGGCATCGGCCTTCAGCCGCCGATCATCTCCTGGGGCACGCTGCTGCAGGAGGCGCAGAACATCCGCGCGGTCGCCCAGGCGCCGTGGCTGCTGTTCACGCCGGCCGCCGCCATCGTGCTTGCCGTTCTGGCGCTGAACTTCCTCGGTGACGGCCTGCGCGATGCCGCCGATCCTTATGGAGAGACCTCATGAGCGAAACCGCAGACACCATTCTCAGGGTCGAAAACCTGAAGACCTGGTTTCCCACGCGTCAGGGCGTCTTCAAGGCCGTCGACGACGTTTCCTTCTCGCTTGAACATGGCAAGACGCTGGCGATCGTCGGCGAAAGCGGTTCCGGCAAGTCGGTGACGGCCCGCTCCATCCTCCAGATCGTCGACCATCCCGGCCGGATCGAGAGCGGATCGATCATGTTTACCCGCGCCGACGGTTCGTCCGTCGATATCGCGCGTCTCGATCCGCGCGGCCGTGCCATTCGTGATATCCGCGGCAAGGACATCGCGATGATCTTTCAGGAGCCGATGAGCTCGCTGTCGCCGGTTCACCGGGTCGGCGACCAGATCGGCGAGGCGCTGCGCATCCATGAAAAGGTTTCGCGGGTGGAGGAACGCCGCCGCGTGATCGACCTGCTCCGGCAGGTGGAAATCCCGAACCCCGAAACGGCGATCGATCGCTATACGTTCGAGTTTTCCGGCGGCATGCGCCAGCGCGTGATGATCGCCATGGCGCTAGCCTGCAATCCGCGTCTGCTGATCGCCGACGAGCCGACAACGGCGCTCGACGTCACCACCCAGGCGGAAATCCTCGATCTGATCCGCCGCCTGCAGAAGAGCCACGACATGGCGGTGATCTTCATCACCCATGACATGGGCGTGGTCGCCGAAATCGCCGACGACGTTCTGGTGATGTATCGCGGCAAGGTGCGTGAAACCGGACCGGCGGAAACGATCTTCCACAACCCGCAGGACGATTATACCCGCAATCTCATCGGCTCCGTGGTGAAGCTCGAGCAGAAGGCCGAAATCCGCCTTTCGCGCCCGCCGATCCCGAAGGACGAGACGCCGCTGCTCGATGTGCGAGACATGACGCTGACCTTCCCGAACGGGCTGACAGCGGTCAACAACGTATCGCTTTCGCTGCGCACCGGCGAAACGCTCGGCATTGTCGGCGAAAGCGGCTCGGGCAAGACCACGATGGGCCGCTGCCTGCTGCGCATCTACGACCCGAGTGCTGGCCGCGCCGATTTCCGGCGGAAGGACGGCAGCATCGACGATGTGCTGAGCGCCGACAAGGCCGGCCTCAAATCGATCCGCCGCGAAATCCGGATGGTGTTTCAGGACCCCGTCGGTTCGCTCAGCCCGCGCAAGACGGTCGGCGAAATCATCGCCGAGCCGCTGAAGCTTGCCGGCATGCGCGGCAAGGAACGCGAGGACGAAGTCTGCCGGCTGATGGAACAGGTCGGGCTGGAACCCTCATGGCGGGAGCGCTATCCGCATGCCTTTTCAGGCGGCCAGCGCCAGCGCATCGGCATCGCCCGCGCCATTTCGGTCAAGCCGCGGCTGATCATCGCCGACGAGGCCACCTCCGCGCTCGACGTGTCGCTGCGCTCGCAGATGCTCGACCTGATGATGCAGCTGCAGGACGAGATGGGCCTTTCCTATATCTTCATCTCCCACGACATGTCGGTCATCCGCTACATGTGCGACCGGGTTGCGGTGATGTATCGCGGCCAGATCGTCGAGACCGGCGCGACCGATGCTGTCGTCAACAACCCGCAGCACCGCTACACCCAGGCATTGCTTTCCGCCATTCCCAACCCCGATCCGCGCCATCCGCGGTTGAAGGACCGGTTCCGCTACGATCCGGAGACGGCGGCTCCCACCCATGGATAAGAAAATGAAAATCACGGACGTCAAGATCATCGTCACCGCGCCGGGCCGCAACTTCGTCACCGTCAAGATCTTCACCGATCAGGGGCTGACCGGCATTGGCGATGCGACGCTGAACGGGCGCGAAAAGGCGGTCGTCGCCTATCTGGAAGACCATCTGGTGCCGATCCTGATCGGCCGCGATGCAAGCCGCATCGAGGATATCTGGCAATATTTCTACAAGGGCGCCTACTGGCGCCGCGGGCCTGTGACCATGGCCGCGATCGGTGGCATCGACACCGCGCTCTGGGATATCAAGGCCAAGGCGGCCGGCATGCCGCTCTACCAGCTTTTGGGCGGGGCGAGCCGCGAGAAGATGCTTTGCTATGTCCACGCCCAGGGCGGCGAGATCGCCGAGGCGGTGGATAATGTCGCGAAATGGATGGACAAGGGCTACCGCGCCGTGCGCGCCCAGGTGGGCATTCCCGGCCTTCCGGCGGTCTACGGCACGGACAATTCCACCACCAACACCGCCGACCGCAACAATCTTCCGCAGGAGGAAACCTGGTCGACGGCGAAATATATGCGTCATGTGCCGAAGCTTTTCGAAGCGCTGCGCGATCAGCTCGGTTTCGATGTGGAACTGCTGCACGATGTCCATCACCGGCTGACCCCGATCGAAGCCGCCCGGCTTGGCAAGGATCTGGAGCCCTACCGCCTGTTCTGGCTGGAAGACGCGGTGGCGGCCGAACATCAGGAAGGCTTCCGGCTGATCCGCAACCACACGACGACGCCGCTGGCCGTCGGCGAGGTGTTCAACACGATCTGGGACGCACGGCTGCTGATCGAGGAACAGCTGATCGACTATATCCGCATGACCACGGTGCATGCCGGCGGCGTGACGCCGATGCGCCGGATCATGGATCTGGCCGGCATCCACAATGTCCGCACCGCCTGCCACGGGGCGATGGACATGTCGCCCGCCTGCTTTGCCGCAAACCTGCATCTCGGCCTCTGGGCGCCCAATTTCGGCATTCAGGAATATTCGCCCTACCTGCCCGAAACGCTCGAGGTCTTCCCCGGCGCATGGACGGTGGCGGACGGCCACCTCCATCCGGGCGACGCACCCGGCCACGGTGTCGATATCGACGAGGCGCTGGCGGCGAAATATCCCTATGAGCGCTCATACCTTCCCGTAAACCGTCTGGAAGACGGCACGCTCTGGCACTGGTGAGGTCCCGTCATGAAGATTTCCGCAATCCGCACCTATGCCGCGCGCGTCGGCATTCGCAACCAGCTTCTGGTCAAGGTCGAAACCGATAGCGGCGTTTATGGCTGGGGCGAAAGCGGCCTTTCCGGCCGTGAACTGGCCGTCATCGGCGCTGTCGAGCATTTTGCCGGATTTCTTGCCGGCCGCGACCCGCTGGCGATTTCCGCGCTCTGGCAGGAGATGTACCGCAGCCAGTATTTCGAGGGCGGCCGGGTGCTGACCGCCGCGATTTCCGCCATCGATATCGCGCTTCACGATATCAAGGGCAAGGCGCTCGGCGTGCCGGTCTACGAGCTTCTCGGCGGCAGGAACCGCGACATCATCCCCACATTCGCCACCACTTCGGCGCCTCCCGGCCCGGAAATGATCGCCCAGGCGCAATCGCTGGTCGATGCCGGCTGGCGGGCGATGCGGCTTTCCGTTTCCGGCCATGAGGAGAAGGCGGTTTACGAGCCGCGCGAGCATATCGCCGAAACCGCGCGCTGGTGCGTGGAAGCGCGCAAGGCGCTTGGCGAGGAGATCGTGCTCGGCGTCGATTTCCACCACCGGCTGAGCGTCGCAGAAGCGGCGAGTTTCTGCCAGAAAATGCCGTCCGGCACGCTCGATTTCATCGAGGAGCCGATCCGCGACGAAACCCCGGAAGCCTATGAGAGCCTGCGGCGGATGACGGACGTGCCGTTTGCGATCGGCGAGGAATTCGCCTCCAAATGGCAGTTCCTGCCTTACATCGAGCGCGACATTCACCAGTTCAACCGCCTTGACGTCTGCAATGTCGGCGGGCTGACGGAATCGATGAAGGTCGCGGGCTGGAGCGAGGCCCATTATGTCGACATGATGCCGCATAATCCGCTCGGCCCGGTCTGCACCGCCGCCACCCTGCATTTTGCCGCCGCCGTCGCCAATTTCGCCTGGCTGGAAACGCGATCGAGCCCGGTCGAAACCCATCTCGGCTTTGACGACGCCACCCTGTTCCCGCTCTGCCCGCAACTCGACGGCGCTGTCTACAAGGTGCCGGAGGTTCCGGGGCTGGGTATCGAGGTTGACGAGGCCCTTTTGAAGGAGGCCCGCTTCGCCCCCTGGGAAGCGCCACACCTCAAACGCCGCGACGGTTCGATGACAAACTGGTAGCGGCCCGGCAGAAGCGGTTTACCGCGCCGCCACGAGCGTGTGGTTTTCGCCCTCGCTGTTGAGATAGCGGCGGACGGGAAGCGGGACTTTCGGCGACTTCTCCACGACCAGCCCGCATCCTTCCAGAAGCCTGCGCTTGTCGGGGTTTGTCCCGACCGCCCGCCATATGGTGCGCGTGGAATAGGGCACGTTCTGCTGGCGCCATGAAACGCCGGTGGTGACGCCGTACAGATAGGTGCGCTGATGCTCGGCAAATGGCATCAGCGTTGTCTGGCACAGGAAGGAATGTTCGCTGACGCCGCGCTCGACGATGAACAGCCGGCTGCGCCAGTAGGCGGCAAGCCCCGAATATTTCGAAAACTGCCGGATCTCCAGTTCCCGGTCATAAATCCGCTCGATCGATTTCACCGTGATCTGGCCGCTCTTTTCCTCGATCTTCGCGCAGCTTCTGACGATTTTTCCGGGCCAGGAGAGACTTTTGTGGAAAAGTTCGTAATAGCCGGCATACTGGCGCAGCTCCGCCAGATCGCCGGGAAATCCTTCGCGCAGAAGTGAGGCCGGACCGGCGGCTTCGGCCGGCGCGTCGAGCACCTCCTGAAAGCGTTTTTCCGGCAGCAGGAAATCCTGCGGCTTCAGACCGAAATACCGCGCGATTTTCCCCGTATTATAGGGCGAAGGTCGGGATTGACCGGCGAGATAGCGATTGAACTGCTGCCGGTTGATTCCGATTTCGCGGCAGATTGCCGTGATCGACGGTCGGGTGTCGCAGGCAAACCGTAAATTGGCCGCAAAACTCCTGTTATTCCGGGTTGTCATTGTGTACGGAGCCAATCCTGTTAGCGTCAACTAGCGTCACTATGCGTCAATAAGCGAAGTTGTTTGGTCTGTGCAAGGCCCTTATGCCTTCGCTCATGATTTTTTGACGGGCCCGTCAATCGCGCCTTCCGGCGCTCCGACACTGCCTATTGCCAATATCCACCGCTCGCCGTTCTGATACGGTTGGGGCGAAACATGTACCGTTTAAACAGACAGGGGAAAGCAGATGAAAAACAGGAAAACAGCCATTCAGCAGGCGGGCCTCAACCGCCGCGCCTTTCTTGCATCCGCCGCTGCAGCCGGGTTTGCGGCCACCGCTTCCGGCCTTCTGATGCCGCGCGAGAGCCTTGCCGCGGAAGAACCGCAGCGCGGGGGCCACTTCGTTCTCGGCCTCGACGGCGGCCAGACGACCGACATTCTCGATCCCGGCACCTATGCCGGCAGCACCATGTTTCTGGTCGGCTACACCTGGGGCGACCGGCTGGTGACCACCGACCCGGTTTCCGGCGAGGCGCTGCCGAGCCTGGCTGAAAGCTGGACGTCTTCCGACGACGCGAAGGTGTGGACCTTCAAGCTGCGCAAGGATGTGCGCTTCCATGACGGTTCCCCTTTCACTGTCAGCGATGCGGCACAGACGCTGCGCCGCCATTCCGACAAGGACTCCACCTCTGCCGCCCTCGGCCTTCTCGAAGAGATCGAGACCATCGAAGAAAGCGGTGGCGATCTGGTCATCACGCTGAAGAACGGCAATGCCGACCTGCCACTGATGCTGACCGACTATCATCTGCAGATCCAGAAAAACGGCGGCATGGACGACCCCAACAGCGCCATCGGCACGGGACCCTACAAGCTGGAAAGCTTCGAGCCGGGCATCCGCATCACCTTCTCGAAGAATGAGGATGACTGGAACGAGGATCGCGGTTTCGTCGACAGTGTCGAGGTTCTGGTCATCAACGACAATACCGCGCGCATCGCCGCCCTTTCGTCCGGCAAGGTCCATTTCATCAACACGCTCAGCCCGAAGACCATGTCACTGTTGTCGCGGGCGCCGAATGTCGAGACCATCAGCACCAAGGGCAAGGGCTTTTATTCCTTCCTAATGCATGGCGACACCGCGCCCTTCGACAATAACGACCTCAGAATGGCGCTGAAGCTCGCCATCGACCGCCAAGCGATGCTCGATACCATTCTCGGCGGCTACGGCACGCTCGGCAACGACTATCCCGTCAACGATGCCTATGCGCTGGCACCAACGGATATTCCCCAGCGCGCTTACGATCCGGAAGAAGCCGCGCATTATTTCAAGAAATCCGGCCATGAAGGCCCGGTTCTGCTGCGCACCTCCGATGCCGCCTTTACCGGCGCGGTCGACGCCTCCGTCCTGTTTCAGGCCAATGCCAAGGAAGCCGGCATCGACATCAAGCTGCAGCGCGAACCGTCCGACGGATACTGGTCGAATATCTGGAACAAGAAGCCGTTCTGCGCCTCCTACTGGGGCGGCCGGGCAACGCAGGATATCCGCTACACCACCACCCAGCTTTCGACGTCGACATGGAACGACACCCGCTTCAAGGACCCGGCATTCGACAAGATGCTGCTTGAGGCCCGTGCCGAAACCGATCAGGACAAGCGCCGCGCGCTCTACCGCCAGATGGCGATGACGGTGCGCGACAACAGCGGCCTCATTCTGCCGGTGTTCAACAACTATCTCAACGCCCGTTCGACAAAGCTGAAGGGCTGGATCGACGATGTCGGCAACGACCTGTCCAACGGACAGATCGCCAGCCGCGCCTGGTTTGCCGCCTGATCTCGAAAACGGGGAAGCCGCGGGAAAGACCCGCGGCTTTCATGGAGACTATGACAGAAACCCAACCCTCTCCTTCCACCCCTGTCGATGCGCCCTCTCCCGGCCTGATCGTCATTTTGCGCGCGCGCTTTCCCATGGCGAGCCGTATCATCGAGCGGATCGTGCTTGGCGTCGGCCTGCTGTTCGCCAGTTCGGTCCTGATTTTCGCCGGGATTGAAATCCTCCCCGGCGATTTTGCCACGACCTATCTCGGACAGGCGGCAACACCGCAGGCGATTGCCAATCTGCGTGCCGAATTCGGCCTCGACCAGTCCCTCGTGACCCGCTATTTCGACTGGCTCCTCGGCATATTGCACGGCGATTTCGGGCATTCCTGGGCAAGCGGTCAGTCCGTCAGCGGCCAGATTGCCGATCGGCTCGGCAATTCGCTGCTTCTGGCCGGGACGGCTGCGGTCATCGCCGTTCCGCTGGCCGTCGGCCTCGGCCTCATCGCCGTGCTCTACCGCGACCGTCTGGTCGACCGGCTCATCAATCTGGTCTCGCTTGCAGCCGTATCGCTGCCGGAATTCTTCGTCGCCTACCTGCTGATCATGGTGTTCGTGGTCCAGCACCCCGTCGCGGCGTTTCCGGCCACCGTCTATGACAGCATGAGCCTGTGGCAGAAGCTTCAGACCATCGTCCTGCCGGTGGCAACGCTCGTTCTGGTGGTTCTGGCGCACATGATGCGCATGACCCGCGCGGCGATCATCAATGTCATGGCGTCGGCCTATATGGAAACCGCCGAGCTGAAGGGCATCGGCGCATTGCGCGCGATCGTGAAACATGCTGCCCCCAACGCGCTGGCGCCGATCATCAATGTCGTTGCGCTCAACCTTGCCTATCTGATTGTCGGCGTCGTCGTTGTCGAGGTCGTCTTCGTCTATCCGGGCATGGGGCAATACATGGTGGATGCGGTGACGGTGCGCGACCTGCCTGTGGTGCAGGGCTGCGGGCTGGTGTTCTCCGCCATCTACATTCTCCTGAACATGATCGCCGATATCCTGTCCATTCTTGTCAATCCGCGTCTGAGGCACCCACGATGAATATCCGTTCCGTTCCGCTTACGGCATGGATCGGCGTGGCCGGGATCGCCATCGCCGTCATCGCCGCCGCTTTCGCCCCCTGGCTTGCCCCTTACGGCGAAAACCAGGTTGTCGGCAGCCCCTGGGAGGTGGCCAGCAAGGCCTTTCCGCTCGGTCTCGACAATCTCGGCCGGGACCTGCTGTCGCGCATGATCTACGGCGCCCGGATGACGCTGTTCGTGTCGTTCTGCGCCACCATTCTCGCCTTCTCGCTGGGCGTCATTTTCAGTTTCGTGGCAGCCGTCATGCGCGGCATCGTCGATATGGGCCTGTCGCGCCTCAACGACCTGATGATGTCGATCCCGACGCTGATCTTCGCGCTGATCGTGCTGGCGGCGCTGCCGCAGAACCTGTTCGTGCTGATCGTCGTCATGGCGGTGCTCGATTCAACCCGTGTGTTCCGGCTTGGCCGGGCGCTGGCGGTCGATATCGCGGTGATGGACTTCGTGGAGGCAGCGAGGCTGCGCGGCGAGAAAACGCTGTGGATCGTGTTCCGCGAAATCCTGCCGAATGCGATGACGCCGCTTTTGGCCGAATTCGGCCTGCGCCTTGCCTTTGCCGTTCTGTTCATTTCGACCCTGTCCTTCCTCGGCCTCGGCATCCAGCCGCCGACCGCCGACTGGGGCGGCATGGTCAAGGACAACAAGGACGGCATCATCTTCGGTGTGTCCGCAGCCCTCGTGCCGGGCGCTGCGATCGCCGCACTCACCATCTCGATCAATCTCGTCGTGGACTGGCTGCTGAAACGCACGTCCAGCCTGAAAGGAGGCCGCGGTGGCTGAACTTCAAAAAACAGACGAAGCGCCCCTTCTTGAGGTCCGCAACCTTGAAATTGGCGCCATGGCCTATCCGCCGGGCGAACGCCCCCGTCCCATCGAGATCGTGAAGGGCGTGAGCTTCACGCTGGAACGCGGCAAGGTTCTGGGCCTGATCGGTGAATCGGGCGCGGGCAAATCCACGATCGGGCTTTCGCCGCTGGCCTATGGGCGTGGCGGCGTGACGATTACCGGCGGCGAGGTTCTG
The DNA here is from genome assembly GCF_963677965.2 of uncultured Martelella sp. Lineage (NCBI taxonomy): Bacteria > Pseudomonadati > Pseudomonadota > Alphaproteobacteria > Hyphomicrobiales > Aurantimonadaceae > Martelella > uncultured Martelella sp. The sequence goes on along the minus strand of NZ_OY782683.2, from coordinate 367,939 downwards.
CTGGACGGCGTCGACATCCTGAAACTCGGCAAATCCGGCACGCGGGCGCTGCGCGGCGCGCGGGTCTGCTACGTTTCGCAGTCGGCGGCGGCATCGTTCAACCCGGCCCACAAGCTCGGCGATCAGGTGATCGAGGCCACCGTGCGCCACGGGCTGATGAGCCGCAGCGAAGCCCGCGCACGGGCCGTCGAACTGTTTACCATTCTCGGCCTGCCGGACCCTCAAACCTTCGGCAACCGCTATCCCCATCAGGTGTCCGGCGGACAGCTGCAACGGGCGATGACGGCGATGGCGCTGTGCAGCCGTCCGGAACTCATCGTCTTCGATGAACCGACCACGGCGCTGGACGTCACCACCCAGATCGACGTTCTGGCCGCCATCAAGACCGCGATTGCGAAAACCGGAACCGCCGCGCTTTACATCACCCATGATCTGGCGGTGGTGGCACAGGTGGCCGACGACATCATGGTGCTGCGCAACGGCGAAACCGTGGAATATGGCAGCGTCGAAAAGATCATCGACAATCCCGACGCCGAGTACACCCGCGAACTGGTCAATGTCCGCGCCATCCGCCACGAGGAAGCCACCGACCAGTCCGACCGCTTTTTCGAGATGAAAAACATTTCGGCGGCCTATGGCGCAACGCCGGTTCTGTTCGATGTGTCGCTGCATGTTCCCAAGGGCAGACGCTGGCCATTGTCGGCGAATCCGGCTCGGGCAAATCGACGCTGGCGCGGGTGGCAACCGGGCTGTTGCCGCCGACGACCGGCAGCGTGCGCCTTGACGGGGCGGAACTGCCACCGGCGCTGAAGAAACGCAGCCGCGAGGAACTGCGCCGGCTTCAGCTGATCTACCAGATGGCCGACACGGCGATGAACCCGCGCCAGACCGTCGGGCGGATCATCGGCAGGGCGGTGACGTTTTACGAGGGCCTGAACGGTTCCGCACGGAAAAGCCGCGTCAACGACCTGCTCGAGCAGATCGAGATGGGCAGCGGCTTTTACGACCGCTATCCCGCCGAACTATCCGGTGGCCAGAAGCAGCGCGTGGCCATTGCCCGGGCTCTCGCCGCACAGCCGGAGCTGATCATCTGCGACGAGCCAACATCGGCGCTCGACCCGCTGGTTGCCGACGGCATCTTGAAACTGCTGCTGCAGCTTCAGAAGGAAAAGCAGCTTTCCTATGTGTTCATCACCCATGACATCGCCATTGTCCGGGCCATTGCCGACAGTGTCGCGGTGATGCACAGGGGCCGGCTTGTCCGTTTCGGCCCCAAATCGGAAGCGCTGACCCCGCCTTTCGACGATTATACCGACCTGTTGCTGAACTCCGTGCCGGAAATGAAAACCGGCTGGCTGGAAGATGTGCTTGCCAGCCGCAGGATTTCCAGCGCCGGCAACTGATGCATTCGGCCGGGCCGCTCCTTCGGCCCGCGCCCCGTTTCCCGATAAAACCGAAATACGAGAAGGTCAAAACCATGGCGCAACAAGGTTTTTCGACGTCCGAGGACCAGTGGATCACGCTGAAGGACGGCACCCGCCTGGCAACGCGAATCTGGATGCCGGACGGCGCGTCCGACAAGCCGGTTCCAACCGTGCTGGAATATCTGCCCTATCGCAAACGCGGCGGAACCGACCCGCGCGACGAATCCACCTATCCCGTCTTTGCCGCCGCCGGCATTGCCGGCGTGCGCGTCGATATCCGCGGTTCGGGTGAATCCGAAGGCGTCATCGATGGCGAATATACCCCGCGCGAACTCTCCGATGCCTGCGAAATCCTCGAATGGATCGCCGCCCAGCCCTGGTCGAACGGCAATGTCGGCATGATGGGGATTTCCTGGGGCGGCTTCAACTGCCTGCAGGTGGCGGCCCTCAAGCCGCCGCAGCTGAAGGCCGTGATCTCGATCGCCTCCACCGTCGACCGCTACAATGACGACATTCACTACAAGAACGGCACGCACCTTTCCGCGCAGCTTTCATGGGCGGGCACAATGCTCGCCTATCAGTCGCGCACGCCGGATATCGATCTGGTCGGCGACAGATGGAAGGACATGTGGCTGGAGCGGCTGGAAGGGCAGCCGTTCTTCATGGAGGAATGGCTTGCGCATCAGCGCCGCGACGATTTCTGGAAACACGGCTCGATCTGCGAGGATTTCGACGGCTTTCCCGTTCCAGCACTGGTCATTGCCGGCTGGGCAGACGGCTATCGCAACACCCCGCTGAAGGCCGTTGAAGGCCTGGGCGACAAGGGCAAGGCCATCAACGGTCCGTGGGTGCACAAATACCCGCATTTCGCCTGGCCGAAGCCGCGCATGGACTTCCACGCCGAGGCCATCGCGTGGTGGAAACGCTGGCTGGACGATGAAGCCAACGGCGCGGAAGACCTGCCGCAGATGCGCGCCTATATCCTCGACGGGCCCCGCCCGGCGCTTAGGCGCGACCGCGATCCCGGCTATTGGGTTGCAAAGCAGGCCTGGGAAGCCCCGCAGACGGACACCCTGACCGTTGCCGCCGATGGCACGCTCAACGCAACCGGCGCCAGCGAGGGCACCGGTGACATTTATCTGCGCTCGCCGCTCGATACCGGCATCAGCGGCGGCGAATGGTTCACCCTGAAGCCCGACGCGGAAATTGCCGGTGACCAGCGCATCGACGATGGCGGTTCGCTGGTTTTCGAAACCGCGCCGCTTGCCGATGAGAGCGTCTATCTCGGCGCGCCGGAGCTTTCCGTCGATGTCGCCTGTAACGGCGACTGGGAAAACCTTGCCGTGCGCATCATCGATGTCCATCCCGACGGCACGGAAACCCGCGCCTGCTACGGCGTGCTGAACCTCGCCCATCGCGATGGCAACGAAACGCCGTCCAGCATGCCCCGAGGCGAGAAGACGCGCATCACCATGCGGCTCGATGCCATGGGCTACCGTTTTGCGCCCGGCCATCGCATCAAGCTTGCGCTGTCGACAAGCTACTGGCCGATCATCCTGCCGTCGCCGCAGGCCCCCGGCCTGACGATCGATACGGCCAGCATCCGCCTTTCCATGCCGCTTCTCGGCCAGCATGAGCGCATCGCCGTCGAAGAACCGGAAAACCCCGATCCGCTGCCGCAATATGAAATGCGCCTGCCGGAGGAAACCCGCCGCTCGGTCGAGCGGGATCTGGTCACCGGGCTGACCCACTATCGCATCTACGAGGATGCCGGCCTGGAAGTGCATCCCGAAAACGGATTGCGCACGCAGGAAATCCGCAACGAGGACTGGTCGATCGACCCGAACGATCCGCTGTCGATGAAGGGCGATATCGACTGGGAAATCCGGCTCGAACGCGACGGCTGGTCGGTTTCCACGAAAACCACCACGACGATGCATTGCACGGAGGAGGACTGGACCATTACCGCCAGCGTGACGGCCTTCGAAGGCGACCGCGAAATCTTCACCAAGACCTTCGAAAAGCGCATCCCGCGCGATTTCATGTAGGTCCGCACTCAGTCGGCTGACCCGCCGACCTGAACAGCCCCCCGGAACGGCTTCCTGAACTTTCAGGGAGCCGTTTTTTTCTCAGGCTTGCATACACCCGAACGGGAACGCACAGTGGTAAATGCAGGGCGGCCTGACAGTGCGCCAGTAAAATTTCCACGACAATGCTCCGGTCTGATCACATTCAGTGCATCGCAAGTGCTGAATTCGTTCTATATCATGATTGCCAACGCCAAAGGATCAGGAGAAGCCCGCGAGCTTTTGTAAACACGTGCTGCGCGACCTGCTGGATCCAACCGGAAAGACCTCGCTGTGACTGCAATCTTCCACGAGACCGTCGAACCGACCATCGACAGCCTTGTCGCCCGCTTTGCCGGTGGCGGCGTGAGCATGGTCGAGGCTTGGGTGTTTTCCGACACGGCGACACGCCGGCAGGCGGAGCAGGCCCTTGCGGAAAAGGGCATCACCGCCCGGTTTCGCAGCGCCTACAAGCCGCTGGTGCATTTCTTTCGCGAAGAGGTGGAGACCGAGGGGCTGACCGCCGCCCGGATCACCTACCCGGTTCATCCGGCGGCCCCCGAAAACCGTTTCCTGCTGGAGGCCTATCCGCTTTCCGGCATGCTCGGCGATGCAGAGGTTTCTTTCACGCCGTCGGGGGGCGAGCCCGACCTGTTCTATAGCGTGGCTCTGACATGGGCCGACGGCCGTCGTGACACAAGAAAGGTGTTCGCGCCGAACCGTCTGCATCAGGATTTCGCCGGCCAGCAGGCGCTTTCGCCGACAGGCTGGCTGCGCATCGACGGCAATGCAGGAGAACGCATCGAGACCGATTACGAGGCGCTGTTTTCCAAGACGATACGGGCCATCGCCGATCGGGACTGGGGCGACAGTGAGCCTTATTTCGAGGAACTGAATATCACGGCGACCCTGCCCGTTGAAGACGAATGGCTGCCGCTTGCCCCGACGGACGCGATCATCAGCCTTCGCGAGGCGCTGCACGAAGACCTCTATTTTTCGCTTCTGGAGGTGTTTCAGACGCGCTCCGGTCGTCCGCTCGGCGATCGCGGCCTGCGCCCCGGCCAGATCGTGCCGGAGATACGCCTTGCCGCAGGCCCCTTGGATGTCCGCGTTGAAACCCGGCCATTCACAACAGACGAGACGGACAATGATGCCGGCGAGGCGCCTGCCGCGGCGACGAAACCGTTTTCCGCCGCCCGCGTGCGCCGCGAACTTGCAACCATCGAAGGCGAGGCTTTCGCCACCCGTTCACGGGCCGGGCGTGCGGTCTGCGCACGCTACCGCAAGGGCAGCGACCGGCCGGTGATGGTCAGCGGCGGACAGCATCCAAACGAGGTCACCGGCATTGCCGGCGCGCTCAGAGCCGGCCTTGCACTTGCCGGGCGGGACAATGCGCATTTCACGGTTTCCCCGCTTGAAAACCCCGACGGCTATGAACTCGACTGGCGGCTTCGGGCTGACAATCCGCATCACATGCACCACGCCGCCCGCTATACCGCCTTTGGCGACGATCTGGAATATCGCCCGCGCGACGCGCCGTTCGAGACCGAAATCCGCTACCGCGCCGAGGCGATCAGCGGCGCGTTGCTGCACATCAACCTGCACGGCTATCCGGCCCATGAATGGACACGGCCGCTCTCGGGTTTCGTCCCGCGCGGCTTTGGCATGTGGACCGTGCCGAAGGGCTTCTTCCTGATCATGCGCTACAGGTCCGGCTGGGAAGCGCAGGCCCGCACGCTGATCGAACAGGTCACGCAGCGGCTTGCCGAAAACCGCGCCCTTGTCGATTTCAACGCGCGCCAGATCGCGCTCTATGTCGCGCATTCAGGCACCCCGTCCTGGCCGGTGGTCAACGGCTTCCCGGTGATGATTTCGCGCTACGACCACCAGCGCGTGCCGGTCACGCTGATCACCGAATATCCCGACGAAACCATTTATGACGACGCCTTCATCCAGGGCCACACCGCCCAGCTCGAAACGGCGCTCGGCGCCTATGAGGCGTGGCAGACGATGGTGTTGCCCGAAGGGGCATAACGCGGCCCGCATCCGCCCAGCCCCGGAGACATGCGCTTCATGCGCTGCGATATCTCAGCTTTCCAGAAAGCCGAATGCCTGCGAGGCATCGCGCGTGGCGGACAGCAATGTCTCCAGATATTCGTCTTTCCTGCTCTCGTCGAACCGCATGACGGGAAACGAAACGGAGATTGCCGCGACCGACTTGCCCGCCTGATTGAGGATCGGGGCGGCGAGACAGCGCACGCCGACCTCGCTTTCCTCGATTTCTTCGGAATAGCCCCGCGCCCGCGTCTGCATCAGTTCGGCGCGGAACGCGTCCTTGTCGGTAATGGTTCCCGGCGCCGAAACCTCCATCTTCATGTCTGCCAGTCGCTCCTCGATCTCCTCGTCATCGCGGAACGCCAGCAATGCCTTGCCGAGCGAGGTGGAATGCAGCGGATTGCGTTTGCCGAGGGTGGAGTTCATCGACAGACTGTAGGTGGAATCATACTGATGAATATAGACGACCCGCTGCTCGCGCCCGTCGAGCACGCCGAGATTGATCGATTCACCGGTGGCGCGGGAAATCCGGCTCATGACCTTGTCGGCAATGCGCAGCAGGTCGGCCTGGCCGGTCAGGGAATGCGCCGCAAGGCTGAACAGTCGCAATGACAGTTCGTATTTCTCGGTGTCCGGATCCTGTTCGACATAGCCCAGGTCGATCATGGTGTGGAGCAGCCGGTGGGTCGTGCTTTTCGAGGTCATGGCACGCTGAGCAATGTCGGCAAGCCCGGCCGTGCGGTTTTCGGCAAGGGTTTCAAGCACCGAAAACACCTTCAGGACAGCGGCGACATTTTCGGTTTTGGGTTTGGGCGTGCTCATTTTTTGTTCCATTTTTATTGGAATTCGATTTTGAAAAAAATGGACAATTTTGTCAACTGGAAACCAGTCGCCTCGTAACAGAATGATATATCTACCTTATTCCCATTTAATCAGGGAAATAAAAGATATTGCCTTCGCGGCAAGTTTATGCTCCTATCAGAAAACGGAACGTAATTTCATAAAAAATGGTTCGGGAGGCCGGAATAATTATGGACCCGCTTTTGCAGCAAAAGGAACACTTCATTTCGCGTGATGAAGTGTGTGGGCTGATCGACCGTCTGGCTGACAACCTTGTCAATATCGAGGACACGACCGGCGAGTTTCTGCTGCGCCTGGAGGATGGCCGGGTCATCGACACCAAGGGCTGGGCCGGATGGGAATGGACCCACGGGATCGGGCTTTACGGTCTTTTGAAATACTGGCAGCTGACGGGCAATGAACGGGCGATGGACATCGTCGAGACATGGTTTTCCGACCGCCTGCGCGAAGGCACGCCGACGAAAAACGTCAACACCGTCGCGCCGTTCCTGACACTGGCTTTTCTCTACGAACACAACCCCAACCCGGTCTGGCGGAGCTATCTCGAGGAATGGGCCGAATGGGTGATGCACGACATGCCCCGCACGCGCGAGGGCGGCATCCAGCACATCGTCTACAACTCCGTCAATCATCAGCAGATGTGGGACGACACGCTGATGATGAGTGTGCTGCCGCTGGCCAAGATCGGCCTTGTGCTTGGCCGCCCTGATTATATCGATGAAGCCAAGTTTCAGTTCCTCACGCACATTCAGTATCTGTCGGACCGCAAGACCGGCCTCTGGTATCACGGCTGGACCTTCGACGGCGACCATAACTTCGCCGAAGCGTTGTGGGCGCGCGGCAACAGCTGGATCACCATCGCCATCCCCGAATTCATCGATCTGCTGAAACTGCCCGATAGCGATCCGCTGTACCGGCACCTGGTTTCGACGCTTCACCGGCAGGCCGCAAGCCTGCGCCAAACGCAGGATGAAAGCGGCCTGTGGCACACCCTGCTCGATGACCCGCAAAGCTATCTCGAAAGCTCCGCGACGGCGGGCTTTGCCTACGGCCTGATGAAAGCCCGCCGCATGCGCCTGCTGCCCGAAGACTATCTGGAAACCGCCGAGAAGGCGATGCGCGGCGTTGTCGACAACATCAGCGATGCCGGCGAGCTTCTCAATGTCTCGTTTGGCACCGCCATGGGCAACGATCTCGATTTCTACAGGGAGATCAAGCTGACCTCGATGCCCTACGGGCAGGCCATGGCGATGTTCTGCCTGACCGAATATCTGCGCTCGTTCATCTGAGGAAACGGCGCCGGACGAACTCTTTTCAATTCCGACTGGGAGGAAAAAATGCTGAAATCAGTCCTGATCGCAAGTGCAGCCGCACTTCTCGCCTCAACAACGCTGGCCGAAGCCAGAACCCTGCGCTTTGCCTATGCCAGCAACGCCACGCCGACAAAACAGGCCATGACCGAGTTCGGCGAACTTCTGTCTGAAAAGACCGATGGTGAACTGACGGTCCAGTTCTTTCCCGACAGCCAGCTTGGCGGCGAACGCGAACTGGTGGAAATGGTGCAGTCCGGCCTTCTGGACCTGACCAAGGTTTCCGGCGGGCTGATGGAAAGCTTCTCTCCGATCTACGGCGTCTTCTCCATGCCTTACCTGTTCGATGATCAGGACCATTTCTACAAGGTCATGGACGACCCGGACATCATGGAGCCGATCTATCAGTCGACGGCCGACACCGGCATGATCGGGCTGACCTATTACGACAGCGGCGCCCGCAGTTTCTATACCGCCGCAGAACCGGTCGAAGGCGTTGACGATCTCGACGGCCTCAAGATCCGCGTCATGCAGAGCCCCACCTCGATTTCGATGGTCGAAATGCTCGGCGGTTCCCCGATCGCCATGGGCCAGTCGGAAGTCTACACCTCCATCCAGCAGGGTGTTCTGGACGGCGCGGAAAACAATGAATTCGCGCTGACGATTGCCCGCCACGGCGAAGTCGCGAAATACTATTCCTACGACATGCACACCCGCATTCCCGATGTCATGCTGATCTCGAAGGCCACATTCGACAGCCTCTCGCCGGAACAGCAGGAAGCCGTCATCGCCGCTGCGAAGGAATCGACCGCATTCCAGAAAACCGCCTGGGGCGACGCCATCGCCGCCACCAAGAAGGAAGCCGAGGAGGAATTCGGCGTTCAGTTCTTCTATCCCGATGTCAGCGAATTCCAGGCCGCGGTGCAGCCGATGTATGATGCGCTGCAGTCCGAGCCGGAAAAATACCAGGTCTACGAACAGATCCGCGCGGTAGCAGGAGACTGATCTGATGCACACACTGCGTCGTATTCTCGACGCCGTTGTGGGAACGGCCTGCTGCATCGTGCTTGCCGCGATGGTGGCCGTTCTCGCCTGGCAGGTCTTCAGCCGCTATGCGCTGAACGCGCCATCGACCTTTTCGGAGGAGTTCCTGCGCTTCGGCGTCATCTGGATGTCGCTTCTGGGGGCTGCCTATTCCGCCGGAAAGGGCACGCATATGGCCATCGACCTTGTGCCGGAGATGACGAGCGGCAGCCTGCGCATGATCCTGAAGGCGCTTGTGCCGATCTCCTTCATGATCTTTGCTGTGCTGGTGCTGATCATCGGCGGCATGCGCGGCGTCAACATCGCCGTGGGCCAGCACTCGCCGGTGCTGCGCGTGCCGATGGGGCTGGTCTATGCCAGCCTGCCGGTTTCAGGCGGCTTCATCCTTGTCTACAGCATCCTCAACCTGGTCGAAATCCTCTTCGGAAAGCGCGATTTCCCCGATCAGGTTGAAAAAATAGCGGCGACGGGAGACTGAAATGGCCGGTCAAGCCAGTCTTGTAATGATATCGGTTTTCGCGGTTCTGGCGCTTCTGGGCCTGCCGCTGGCCGTTTCCATCGTCGCAGCCGCCCTGTCGGCCGTCGTGCTCGTCGCCCCTTTCGACATGGCGCTCTTCACCTCTGCGCAGAAGATGCTGGCAAGCCTCGATACGTTCTCGCTTCTGGCGGTTCCGTTCTTCATCCTCTCCGGGGTGATGATGAATTCCGGCGGCATCGCCGTGCGGCTGGTGAATTTCGCCAAGCTGATTTCCGGGCGCATTCCCGGATCGCTGGCCCAGACCAATATCGCCGGCAACATGCTGTTCGGCTGCATTTCCGGTTCGGCAATTGCGGCATCGACCTCGATCGGCGGCGTCATGGTGCCGATGCAGGCCAAGGAAGGGTATGACCGCGATCTCGCGGCAGCCGTCAACATTGCCTCGGCGCCGACGGGCATGCTGATCCCGCCGACAACGGCATTCATCATCTATTCGCTGGTATCGGGCGGAACCTCCATTGCCGCCCTGTTTCTGGCCGGCGGTGTTGCCGGGCTGATGTGGGGGATCGGCCTTATCGTCATGACCACCAGCATCGCCTGGCGGCGCGGTTATCCGACATCCGGCTGGATCGGGTTTCGCGCGGCAGCGGTCGTGACGCTGGAAGCCCTGCCCAGCCTGTTTCTGATCGTTCTGGTGATCGGCGGCATCATGTTCGGCATTTTCACCGCTGTCGAAGCCTCCGGCATTGCCGTCCTCTATACGATGTTGCTCACCTTCGTGATCCACCGGACAAAACCGCTGAAGGCCTTTCCGCAGTTCCTGCTGGAAACGGCGCAGATGACCGGCACCATCATGATGCTGCTGGCGGCTTCGGCGGCGCTGTCCTTCGCCATGGCCTTTACCGGTATTCCCGCCGCCGTGACATCGCTGATACTGGGGATTTCCGACAATCCGATCATCATCATGCTGGTCATCAACCTCCTTCTTCTGGTGATCGGCTGCTTCATGGATATCGGCCCGGCAATCCTGATTTTCACCCCGATCCTGCTGCCTATTTTCGAGAAGCTGGGCGGCGACCCGATCCATTTCGGCGTCATCCTGGTGTTCAACCTCGCCATCGGCACGATTACGCCGCCGGTCGGCACGGGCCTGTTCGTCGGCGCCAGCGTTGCCCAGGTGAAGGTCGAGCGCTGTATCCGCGCGCTTCTCCCCTTCTACGTCCTGCTGTTCGCCATGCTGCTGATCGTGACATTCTTCCCCGATATTTTCCTGGCTCTGCCGCGCAGTTTCGGGCTGTAGGGGCAAGCGGGAGAAGAAAACGGGCGCCGGCGCTTGCGGGATCACGCCGGCGCCGGTTACATCTCACCATCAGACGCACCGGCTTCTCCCGGCATCATGCGCGCCCATTGTCCCGCAGCGATCAGCGGAGAACACACGGACAAAGCGCCTGAGGGCCTGCAGGACCGGCCATATATCCGAGACAGCGCACGGAAACCGGAAGAGGAATTGAGAAGATGGCAGCACGCGTGGCATTGATCGGCATCGGCATGGGGTCGGACGCCCATGTGAGGGCGATAGCGGCCAGCGAAAACCTCGTTCTGCATGGGGTGCTGTCGCGCAACCAGCAGCGCGCGGGCGCATTCTGCAAAACCTACGGCGAGCAGCATGACGCGCCGGTACCGGTCGCCTATGCCGATCTCGAGGCACTTGTGGCCGATGACGCGGTCGATTTCGTCATCGTCTGCACGCCACCGGATGCGCGCACCGACATCGTCAACGCCCTGTGCGCAGCGAAAAAGCCGATCCTCATGGAAAAGCCGGTCGAACGCACGCTGGAACAGGCAACGACCATCGTCGAGCGCTGCGAACAGGCGGGCATCCCGCTGGGCATCGTGTTGCAGCACCGCATGCGCGATGCGTCGATGCAGCTCGTGGACCTGCTTGAAAGCGGGCGTTTCGGACCGATCGGCGTCGTCGAGATCAACGTTTCCTGGTGGCGGCCGCAAAGCTATTACGACGAACCCGGCCGGGGGACATACGCCCGTGACGGCGGCGGGGTGCTGATTTCGCAGGCCATTCACCCGCTTGATCTGGCGCTGTCCCTTTGCGGGCCGGTCTCCCGCGTTCAGGCCATGACCCGCACGTCCTCTCTGCACCGGATGGAAGCCGAAGATTTCGTTGCCGCCGGACTGGACTTTGCCAATGGCGCCTGCGGTTCGCTGGTGGCAAGCACGGCAAGCTTTCCGGGCATGCCCGAAAGCATCGCGATCCACTGCGAGGAGGCATCGGTACGCCTGCAATCCGGCCAGATCGAGGTTCACTGGCGCAACGGTGACCATGAACTGCTGGGCGAAACAACCACATCAGGCGGCGGCGCCGACCCGATGGCCTTCCCCTATGTCTACCATCAGAGGATCATCGAGGATTTCGCCGAAGCCATTGCCACCGGCCGCGATCCGGCGGTGACAGGCCGGAAGGCGCTCGACGTTCACAAACTGATCGCAGCCCTCGTCCGCTCATCAAAGGAACAACAGGCCGTCAGCGTCAACTGACGGATTGCGCCTGCGGACAGGGCCGGACCCTTTCCACTCGTGTCATCCTCGTGCTTGACACGAGAATCCATGTGCCTCTCCACACGTGATGCCGCTTGCCGGTTGGATACCCTGAAACACAAGCTCAACCGCCTTTTCTTGCTGCAACCGCGACTGGATCCTCGTGTCAAGCACGAGGATGACGTCTGAGAGATTCACGAGTGCAGGCCGTCAGCGTTAACTGACAGCCCTGAAGCCTAGTGGAACAGTTGCAACCCGGCCGGCGCGCATGGCCGACTATGGCGGCGACCTTAGATGCCGACCGGCGCCTGTTCGCGTCCCCTCTCCTTCTCATCGGCGGCCTGAGCGAGCGCGGGCAGTGTGAGGTTTTGTCCGGTTTCGACATCGAACACATGCGTTTTATGCATCATGAACGCCAACTGGAGTGCGTCGCCGCGGGCCGCATAGTCGATTTCGTCCGAGAAATCCGAGGGAACGCGCGCGGCAAATTCCAGCCCGCCCAGTTCGAAATGGGTGTAGACCTCATTGCCCATATGCTCGCGAAGACGAAAACGGCCGGTGACCGGATGCGTCATCCCGCCCTCCTTCAACGCCGCCCCGCGCACGCTTTCGGTCGTGCCGATATGTTCGGGCCGAATGCCGAACTGGACCTGATCGCCGACCCTGTTGCGCAGCAGGTCGGCATGGCCTTCGGGAAGCGGCAGCATGACGCCGCCGATCTCGACACCGAGACCGCCATCGCGGGCAACCACCCTGGCGGCGTGGATATTCATTTCCGGAGAGCCGATGAAACCTGCGACAAAGGCATTGACCGGGCGCTCGTAAAGGGTCGTCGGGGTATCCACCTGCTGAATGGTGCCGTCCTTCAAAACGCAGATCCGCTCGCCCATCGTCATCGCCTCGACCTGATCGTGGGTCACGTAGATCGCCGTGGACGGCTGGCCCTGCGCGCGCAGCGAGCGGTGAAGTTCGGTCAGCCTGACGCGCATTGAGGCCCGTAGCTTGGCGTCAAGGTTGGACAGCGGCTCATCGAACAGGAACACTTCCGGGCGCTTGACGATACAACGGCCGACCGCAACACGCTGCGCCTGGCCGCCGGAAAGCTGGCGCGGCAGACGGTCCAGCAGCGGCTCCATTTCCAGCGCCTCGGCGGCCTCCATCACCCGTTCGTGGATTTCCTTCTTTGGAAGTCCGGCAAGCTTCAGCCCGAAGGCCATGTTCTTGTAGACGGTCATATGCGGATAGAGCGCATAGTTCTGGAACACCATGGCAATGCCGCGTTCCTTGGCCCTGAGATTGTTGCACAGGGTATCGCCGATCTTCAAAGCCCCGCCGGAAATCGATTCCAGTCCGGCAATCATTCTGAGGATGGTGCTTTTCGAACATCCTGAAGGGCCGACGAAAACCATGAATTCGCCATCGCGCACTTCAAGATCGACACCATGCACCGCCTCGAAACCGTTGGGGTAGATCTTGACGATCTTTTCGAGATTAACACTCGCCATAGCTAGCTCCGTTTCTTATCCCTTGATGCCACTCGAGGTCGCGCCCTCGATAAAGTAACGCTGCGCTGCCAGGAAAACGGCCAGCGACGGAAGAAGCGCCACGATGGAAATGGCAATCACATTTGCCCATTCGACGTCGCCGGTAATGTCCATGCTCATCTTGAGCGCCAGCGAAACGGGGTATTTCCCGACCGTCGAAATGTAGATCAGCGGGCCGAGAAAGTCGTTCATCGTCCAGATGAACTGAAACAGCGCCGCCGAGATCAGTGCCGGCTTCAACAGCGGCACCACGATATGCCACAGCAATTGCAGGGCATTGCAGCCGTCGATGATGGCCGCCTCCTCCATGTCGCGCGGGATTCCCCGCAGGAACTGGACGAACAGAAAGGTGAAGAACGTATCCGTCGCAAACGCCGACGGCAGGATCAGTGGCCAGTAGCTGTCGATCATGTGCATCTCCTTGAACAGGAGATATTGCGGAACCCGCAGAACAATCGGCGGCAGCAGCATGGTTGCAATCATGATCGCGAAGAGGATCTTGCGCCCGGGATATTCGAACCGCGCGAAGGAATAGGCCACCAGCGTGCACGACAGCAGCGTCACGAAAACCCGCGGAACGGTGATCAGCAGGGAGTTCATGAAATAGGTCGCGAATGTGTATTCCGTCCGGGTGGTCCAGCCGTCGACATAGGCGCTGAAATCCAGCAGTTGGCTGAGATCGTGCGGCAGGAACCAGATCGAGGTGAAGATTTCCTGATTGGTCTTGAACGATGCGCCGACCAGCCAGAGCAGCGGATAGAGCATCAGGACGCCGACCACGATCAGGATGATGTAGCGCAAGGCCGCATTGATCCGCTGGCGCCGGCGGGTGCGTTTGATCTCCGAATGCGAAAGAACCGTGTTTCTGAGCGCGGCAGATGTGTCGATTGCATTGAGACTGCTCATTTTGTCCGCTCCTTTTCTCCGGAGTAAAACACCCAATAGCTCGACGACCAGAACAGCAGCCCGGCGAGAAGGACGATAACCAGGAACAGCACCCACGACAGCGCGCTTGCATACCCCATGTTGAAGTATTCAAAGGCTTCCTCGTAGATATACATCGCCATGACATAGGTCGAATACATGGGCCCGCCGTTTGTAATCATGTACGGCGCGTTGAATTCCTGGAAACAATTGACGATCTGCATGATCATGTTGAAGAAGATGACAGGCGTGATCAGCGGGACCGTCACATTCCAGAACTTGCGCCACATCGAGGCGCCATCGACTTCCGCCGCTTCGTAAAGCGAGACCGGAACGCCCTGCAGGGCCGCCAGAAAGATCACCATGGCCGCGCCGAACTGCCAGACATTGAGCAGCACGATCGTCCAGATCGCATAGTGCTCGCTTGCCAGCCACTGAATGGGCTCGATACCCACCACCGAGAGGATCAGATTGACCAGACCGTGGGTCTGGAAAAGATACTGCCACAGGATGGAAATCGCGATCGAACCGCCGAGGATTGTCGGCATGTAGTAGGCAGCGCGAAAGAAATTGATGCCGCGCAGCTTGAAGTTCAGAACCTGTGCCATGAACAGCGCGACCACCAGCCGCAACGGCACCACGACAAAGGTGAAGGCGACCGTGACGAACAGCGACTGCCAGAAAAGTTCGTCCTCGAAAAACATCTCCTGATAGTTTTCCAGGCCGGTATAGGTGGGCGAGCCGATCAGCGGATAGTCGGTAAAACTCAGCGCAAAGGAGGCCACAAAGGGAAACAGGTTGAAGGACAGGATTCCCAATATAAAGGGCAGAACAAACAGGTAGCCCAGTCGCTTGCTTTCATACATTCGTATCACCAAGAAGCGTTTGCGCAGCCGTGAGTTGGACGCACTGCGGCAGGAATATGCGATGGTTGAAGTCGGCGCGCACCAAGGGATGACAGGAAAGACGACCTGCCATTTTACCGAAGCGCCCTACGGTCTTCACCGGCACAAAAATCGGATCCCGGAACGTCGAAAGTCCGGTTCGATCCGGCGGCAAGACACCTGCCCTGCCGCCGGGACGGTTTTCAGAGTTTGGAAAGAATCCTGTTGCCCTTCTTCATCAGGGATTCGGCCCCCTGTTCAGGCGTGATCTTTCCGAAGGACAGCTGTTCGAAGGTATCGTAGAGCAGCCGGTACATCAGCGGATGTTCGAAATAGAGCGAGAATTTCGGCACCAGCCCGGCTTCCGTCAGTTCGGTAATCTGATCGGTGCCCTCGACCTGGATCGGCGGAATGAGATTTTCGCTCACCAGCACGTCCCACTGCGCCTTCGAAGCCGGGATGGCTCGGGAAACGCCGATCACGCGCGCGACATCCGGATCGGTGGTCAGGTAGTTGATGAACTTTGCCGCCGCTTCCGGGTGCTCGGAATTCTTGCTGATCGAATAGACGAACCCGGTGCGGCTCATCATGCCGGTGGTCTCGGCCCCCGGAATCATCACATACGGGCCGACATCCAGCTGGTCGAGGCCATCCGGCAACGTATCGCCGCGCGAGGTCAGCGTCGCATCCTGCGAATAGATGCCGCCCCACTTGCCCTCGACCCATTCCGACATTTCCGTGGTGGGCTTTTCCGCGCCGCCAAGCGCGATGCGGTCCTTGATCGAGACCATGACATGCTCGTCTTCAAGCCTTTTGAAGAAGCTGAGCCAGTCGGCAATCTGTTCTTCGCTCATGGCGATCTCGGGTTTATTCGGATCGACGAAATTGACGTTGTACTTCTGCATCGCCCAGGACAGCGAAATCAGGATACTGCCCTGGATGGTCGGATCGATGGGATAATAGTCCTCTCCGAGCCGTTCGCGCATCAGGCCGGCATCTTCAAAAAGTTCATCCCAGGTTTCCGGGTAGTCGAGCCCGGCCTCTTCCCACGGAACCTTGTTCCATACGAACAGGAACCCCGTGGAGCCAACCGGAACGCCCTGAAGCCTGCCATTGATGGTGACCTGATCGAGCGTCGACTGCGGGAACTGGCTGAGATCGATGGTATCCGACACGTCGTTGATGTCGTAAAAGCCGTCGCCGTCTTTCGAAAACAGCGGCAACCATGCCAGCAGAACCTGGCTGATATCCGGCTCCGCGCCACCGGCAAACTGCGTGGAAAGGCGCGTCTGGTAGCCGTTATAGCCGGAATATTCCGCCTTGACCGTGATGTCGGGATACTTCTCCTCGAACATCTCGATGACCTTGAGCGTGTTGGCCGCGCGGGCTTCATTGCCCCACCAGCCAAAACGGATTTCGGTCTGCTCCGCAAGAACGCTGCCTGCCGACAGCGATACGAGCGCTGTTGCCGCCATTGCGGCAAATGTCAAATTCCTGAAAATGGTACTTCCTCCCAAGTTTTACGGTGGTTCAGATGACTGCCGGCGACCTCCGGCCCGCAGTCAGACGGGTTCGCAGTTCCGTGCGCCCGACCGGAACAGAGCCGATCAGCGCCGGAACCGCGCAACGGGGATAAATAAGGTTGGTATTGGGCGCGCTCGGCAGAACCCGGCGCGCCATTCGGCCATCGAGATCGCGCAGATCGCTGAAAAGCATGCTGCCGACGGCGGCGGGCGCATCACCCGCAGGCTCCTCGTCCTCGACGACCTGCTGCAGCGATCGCGGCGCGACCCAGAGATCGGCGGCATGACCGGTGGCGACAAGCTGCAACGGCGTGTCCGTCTCGATGATGCTGGTGCGCAGCTCGCCATCGCCATCCGGTTTCTGCAGCGTGGTCACGCGGCAACCGGCAAAAGGCGACCATACGGTTTTGAGTTCTCCGTTTTCCAGAGCGGCATCTTCCGCTTCATCGCGAAAACGCCAGTCCTGCCCGTCGCGACTGAGCGCCAGGATATTGTCGCCGGCAAAGCCGCTGGGAAGCCATTCCAGCGCCTCGACGCAAAACCCGTGATGCGAGGAATAGGCAAATTTCGCGTATTTGTCGGCACTGCGCCGGACTTCACGGTGGCGCGGCGGCGGGGCCATCAGATAGGCAACGCCGCCGGCGTGCCAGTTGATCTGCTTTGTCGCTGCGACATTGCGTATTGCGGGCGGTGCATCCGCCTGCGCCGGCTCCGTCCAGAAAGGATGGTCTGCCGGCAGCAGGAGCGGTGCAAACGCCTTGAGCGCCCATAACGGCGACTGCGCGCTGTTATAAAACTCGCTCATCAGCAGGTTCGGATAGCTGTAGCCCACCGTAAACCGGCCTTCTCCATCCCAAAGCGGCTGGCCGAACCACCAGCGCATGGCGCGCGACCAAAGCCCGCGCAGCACGCCGGGGCTCAACTCCGGGTGCCCGAACCCGGCCAGAAGCCCCCAGAAACCGGCCGATGCAAAACGATAGGTCAGCGACCGGCCATAGGCGATCGCCGCACCGTCTTCGGCAAACCAGTGGCGATAGGACAGGGCGAATTCCTGTGCCCGCGCGACAAAGCGGCGGGCGCGTTCAGGGTCATCATCCGCGTGCCAGCGTGCATAAAGCAGTCCGTAAAAGTGGAAGGCCAGCGGGTTGTAATAGTCAAACCGCTGCGCATATTCGCCATCCTGGTACCAGCCGTCGCCGACATATTGCCGGTCGATGAAATCGAGTTCGCGCGCAAGGCAATCCTGATCGACGGGCCATCCGAGACTGGCCAGCGCATCAATCACCAGAACCCGGAAAAACCGCCAGTTGCTCGGGTTGATATGGACGGTCTGGATGGTTGCCAGAAAGCGGCAGAGATTGTCCTGTGCCTGTTGCGACAGGGCGTCATTCACAAGCGCCGGCGTCTCGCGGATAAGAAAGGCGAAAGCCGCCATTTCCACCAGCCGCTGGTCCATGTCGCCGGGTTGGCGCCAATAGGCCGGGCTTTCGGGATCGGTACCGTTGGCGATGCCGTTGAGGATGCGATCCAGCCCCGCCACCTGAAAACCGCCGGCAACAGCGGGAACGATCCCCCAGAGCAGACGTGAGAACCCCTCCATCTGCGCTGCATCGGCATCGAACGCGGCGGCGGTTGGGCCGATTTCCATTCCGGTATCGTTTCTGACCAGAGCGCCGAGATGATTGCCGACGATCCAGTTCAGCAGGCGGCCGGTTTCCTCGCGTCCGAGATCCGCGGTTATATCGAATGGGGGGACAACGTGTTTCATGATGCGCTCACCAGCCGAACCGGCGGTGGCCCAGCGACCGCATCAGCGCTTCCATATAGTAGTAATCGCCATAGGGAAGCATGGTGTCATAGCTGCCGCGCGGCACATTCGCCGCGCCGCCGGACAGTAGCCCGAGCGCGCCTTGCGTCTGCGTCAGGTCGCAGTTTTTCACAAGTCCGTCCAGCAGGCGCTCGGCCAGCGCCCGCCAGTGCAGGCTCTCCTCGCCAGTGGTCACATCCGCAAGAATGAACAGCCCCGCCGACATGACCGCGCCGGCCGAACTGTCCAGATGCTGCGGTTCGCCAGCCGGCAGGCGGAAGTCCCAGAGCGGAACCGCGTCATCGCCGAGCAGAACCTCCGCAGCCGATGCCAGACGGCGTGCGGTTGCGAGATAATCGGCGTTGCCGGTGGTCTGATAGCACAGGGCAAAACCGTGAATGAGCCAGGCCTGACCCCGCGACCAGCAGGAATCATGGGCATAGCCCTGATGCGTTTCGCCACGCAGCGGCGCACCCGAGACCGGATCGAAGACATAGGTATGAAACGATGTTCCATCATCGCGGACCAGCGTTTTTCGCGTCGTCTCGGCATGGCTGTCCGCAACAGCCTTGAAATCCGGGTTTCCCGTCTCCGCATGCGCCCAGTACAGCAGAGCAAGATTCTGCATCGTATCGGCGATGATCCGGCCGGCAACGAATGCCGCGCGCTCGGGCCTCTCCGGCCCTGCCGCATTCCATGCCTGAATATAGTGTCCCGCGCAATTGAACCGCGCCCGCAGCGCCTCTGCCGCCCGCAGAGCAAGCGCCCGGGACGCCTCATGTCCGGTAAGCTTCCAGTCGGCGACGCAGTTCAGCGAAAAGATGAAACCGAGATCGTGGTCCTGCCCGGCCACGGTATCGAGCACCAACCGCAGATCGGCCTGCCGCGCCCGCGCCAGATTGGCGAGCGCCGGATTGCCGCTAAACTGGTAGGCCAGCCACAGCTGACCGGCATAAAAGCTGATGACCCAGTCGAACGGATCGCAATAGTCCCAGCTCAGATCCGCCCGCCCGACCCTCGGGTTTCGAAGCCCGATGACCCGGGACGTTTCCGCAACGCGCGCAACACACCGGTCGAGAACAGCCTGCCGGTCAGCGGCCAGCGGCGAGGTCATCTGTGTAGCATCGGCAAGGGGGGCAGTGCTGATGGTCATGCGTCGTCCTTTCAAGATACAAAAAGGTTACCGCCATAACGAAAAATTTGTCAACGAAAAAAACTTTTCGTTATTTTCGCAAATGATGCTAGACCGTCGGACACTGGCGCAAAAGGGCCATGGCAAGGCCGTTGACCTTGCGAAAGTTTTCGTTCTTGATGCAAGGCCGTGCCCGACCGGCGTGCCGCGGCAACAGAAGGAATGGTTTGCGAAATGAGTGACAGGCGAAAGCTTGCGACAGCAACGCTTCAGGATGTGGCCAATGCTGCCGGCGTATCCGTCGGGACCGTTTCGAAGGCGCTCAACCGCCGCGAGGGGGTCAGCCCGGAAGTCACATCCCGGATCATCGATACGGCGCGCAGGCTGGGCTACCAGAAACGTCAGCTTGCCCCCCAGCCGGTCTACGCAATCGGCAGCACGACGATTGTCACATTCGACCACTTCATTGTCAGCGGCCAGTTTTACGGAGAGATCCTGGATGCGATTCTGGAGGAGTCCGAACGGCAGGGCATAGCCACATCGGTCGAACTGGTCCCCTCAGGCAATCTGGAATCGTTTCTGGAGCGCGGGCGGCTGTTCACGGCGCAAAGGCCGGAAAGCATCATCGTGCTGGGTATAGACCAGCCCGAGCTTGTCGATGCCGTCGCCGCGCTGGGCTGTCCGGCCGTTCTGGTCAACGGCGCCGACCGGCACATGCGGGTTTCGAGCGTTTCACCGGATTATCATTTTGGCGGATGGGCCGCTGCCCGTCACCTGCTGGAACAGGGACATCGCAATATTGCACATGTGACCCATCTGCGCCGCGTTTCCTTCGCGCTCCGCCTGGATGGGTTTCGCGATGCGCTGGCAGATTTCGGCATTGCCTATGATCCGGAAATCCATCTGATCGACACGCAAAGCCCCGCACTGATGAGTGAAGATGCCCGGCTGGCCGTGGAAGCGCGCATGTCTGCGGGAACCTTCGATTATACGGGCTTTGTCTGTGCCGCCGATATGCTCGCCGTCGGCGTCATGCAGGCCGCCGCAGGGGCGGGTCTTTCCATCCCCGACGACATATCGGTGATCGGTTTCGACGACCTGCCGATCTGCGCCCATTGCAATCCGCCGCTCAGTTCGATCCATGTCGACCGGCGCGAGATCGGCCGCACGGCGGTCAGCCTTCTGCTCGAACGTTCCAGCCTGCCTCAACTGCCCGAACGCCGCCTTGCCATGGGCGTATCGGTAACGCCCCGCGCCTCCGTCAAGGACCGCACCGCGCGCTGAAGACCGACGGCACAGACAGCGGTAAACTCGCAAACAAAACGGCAAGAAAAGCCGGGCGGAAACATGTTTCCGCCCGGCCCTTTCATGCAAGGATTACATGCAATCGGCGATATACTCGTACTTGTCGGCCAGTTCCGGCTGATCGGCGGTGATCGTGACGATTTCGGTCATGGTCACCTTGTCGAGCGTTTCGCCATTGATCAGCGCCGCAGCCGCATCCATTGCCGCTTCGCCCTCGGCCTTGGGGTTCTGGGCGATCAGCGCCTGGATCGCACCGTTTTTCAGCGCAGCGACTTCGGCCGAGGCGGCGTCATAGGCGACCATCTTGACCTTGCCGACGGCGCCGGCCTGACGCAGGCCGGTAATCGCGCCGATTGCGCCCTGGTCGTTGGTGGAGAAGATCGCGGCCAGATCGGGATGCGCCGACAGCGTCGATGTCACGATCTCGGCCGCTTTCTGGGGATCGTCGGACTGGTATTGCGGACCGAGATATTCGATGTCCGGATATTTGGCGATTTCTTCTTCGAAACCGGCAGTGCGGGCATCCTGCGCCAGAGAACCGGGCGGCTGGGTGATGACCATGACCTTGCCCTTTTCGCCGATGAGCTTGGCCATGGCATCCGCCGCCAGTTTTCCGCCTTCCTCGTTGTCGGTGAGAACCTGTGTCTCGATGAAGGATGTGTCGGCCAGTGTCTGGTCCACCGTCAGCACCTTGGTGCCGCGTCCGGCCAGTTCCTTCATCGGCTGCACCAGCGCCTGCATGTCGGTGGGCACGATGACGGCAGCGTCGGGCGCGGTTGCGGTGACGGCGTTGACGACCGGGATCTGGCTGTCGGCGGCGAACTGGTCCGGCGCCGAGACGGAAAGATCAAGACCCAGTTCGTCGGCACGGGCCATCGCGCCGCACTGAAGCGCCTGATAGAACGGGCTGCCCTTCACGCCGAGGACGAGAGAGACCGTGCCGTTATCAGCGGCATGGGCCGGCATGGCCGTTGTTGCGAGACCGGCGGTAAGAAGAAGAGCCGATGCGATTTTCATTGCAGTCATGCTTGTTCCTTTATGGTTGGTTTTATTCCCGCGCGGTTCATCCGCGCTTTCTGAGCCGCCTTTTGAGCTGATCGATCCAGACGGCGAGGATCAGCACCGCCCCCATGGCAACGGTCTGCCAGAAGGGCGGTATTCCGAGGATGACGAAGCCATTGAGCAGGATGATCGGGATGAAGACGCCGATCACGGTTCCGAACATGCCGCCGGCGCCGCCGAAAAGGCTGGTGCCGCCCAAAACCACGGCCGAGATGGTGGTGAGGTTGTCCATCGTGTGGCCGTTGATCGTGGTCGTGGCAAAGCGGGCATTGGCCATGACCGCGGCAATGCCGGCCATGGCGCCGGAAACGGCATAGACCGTCATCATCCGCGCCGTAACCGGAATGCCGCTGCGGCGCGCGCCTTCCTGGTTCGAGCCAACGGCATAGACATGCAGGCCGAAGCGGGTGAGTTTCAGCACCGCACCGGCAATCACCACGCAGACGATGGCGATGACGACCAGTGACGGAATGCCGAACAGCCGCCCCGCGCCGACATGGGTGACGAGCCGCTCCGGCATGGCCCGGACATCGACGCCGCCGGACAGGATCTGCGCGCCGCCCAGCGCCATGCCCATCGTGCCGAGCGTGACGATCAGCGCCGGGATGCGGGCAACCGCGACCAGAAAACCGTTCAGCAGGCCCCACAGGACACCGGTTGCCACCGCCGCCAGCGCGCCGATGGCGATGACGCCCCAGCCGGCCGATGTCGTGCCGAATGTGGTGCCCGCCTCACCGGAAAGCGCCAACATGACCTGCGCCGAAACCACCGAGCAGAACACCAGAACGGACCCGATGGACAGGTCGATACCGGCGGCGATGATGACATAGGTCTGGCCGGCGGCGAGCACCAGGATGATCGCGGCATTGATCGCGATCTGCTGCATGTTGTAGCCGGAGCCGAACTGGGCCGGACGAAACGCAGTGAAAATGCTGACCAGAACCAACAAAAGCAGAAAGATCCAGCCCGAGGCCAGAAGGCGCAGCAGCCGTCCGTCGCCGGATTGCGGCATGTTGAATTCTTCACTGCTGCTCATCAATGCTGCTCCGCTTTTCCGCTGGTCATGGCCTTCACGAGGTCGTCCACCGTGACGTCGGCCGCCCTGAGACTGGCCACCGACTGGCCAAGCCTGAGAACGTGGACGCGGTCGGCAACTTCGAGAACCTGCGGCATGTTATGGCTGATCAGGACAACGGAGGTGCCGCTGTCGCGAACGCGCTTGGCCAGTTGCAAAACCCGTTCGGTCTGCACCACGCCGAGTGCGGCAGTCGGCTCATCGAGAAAGACGATCTTTTCCGCCCACATGGCCGCGCGGGCGATCGCCACCGACTGGCGCTGGCCGCCCGACAGCGTCTCCACGGCCACGCTTTGCGATTTGAGTTTGACGCCGAGCTCATCGAAGACGGTTGCCGCCCGCCTGCGCATGGCAGGCCGGTCGAGCAGGCCGAATTTGCCGGCAAGGCCCGGCCGCAGCAGCTCGCGGCCCAAAAACAGGTTTTCCGCCGGTGGCAGGTCGGGCGCCAGCGCCAGATCCTGATAAACCGTGGCAATGCCGGCTTCCTGCGCTTCGCGCGGCGATGAAAAATGAACCGGCCTGCCGTCGATCTTCAGTTCGCCGCCATCCGGCCGGTCTGCGCCGGAGAGGATTTTCACCAGGGTCGACTTGCCGGCGCCATTGTCGCCGATCAGGGCGACAATCTCGTTCGGCCGGACCTCGAAATCGACGCCGCGCAGCGCCTGAACATGCCCGAACGTGCGGCGTATCCCCTTGGCCTCAAGCAGCGGAGACGTCATTCCGCCTCTCCACCCATCGCCAGACCGATATTGTTCGAGAACGCGAAGAATTCGCTGTAGCGGGCCTCGACGAGCGCCTGCCAGTGGTCATAGGCGGCCTGGCTGCCGGGAAAACGCCAGACGTCGACGGTTTCGAAATCGTGCTGGCCGCGGATATGAAACCGTCCCTGAAAGATTCCGCCGTTTGCGCCCGCTTCCACGCGGATATCCTGCCAGCGGCGCGTCAGTTCCTGTTTCTCGGCCTCTTCCGTCAGATACCAGTGCGGCCGGGGGCGCGCATAGTGCAGCCAGATGCAGTCGGTATCGCTGTTTGATGCAAGGTCAGCCATTGTGCCTCTTTTCCTTGTCGTGGCCCTTCTCGTCGCCGTTGTCGTCGCCCTTGTCATGAACAGGTTTGATCAGTTCGCTCAAAGGGCGAATGCGCCCGACGATGTGCCGGGATGTGGTGAATTTGAAATCGGCCACCCGCTCGTGGCCGCGAATGGCGCTGTCGGCGATATCCGGCCCGGCGATTTCCCAGTAGCCGAGGTGATGCCAGTGATGGCCGATATCGAGACGCATGCGCCCGGAGATATTGATCTCGTGATCGAGATCGCCCTTGAAGGCTTCGTCGCATTCCAGATCGTAGGCATTGCGTTCATCGACGCTGGCCTCGCACCACTGGTCGTTCCATTCCCAGAGCGCCAGAAACGCCCATTGATGGTCGCCATGCGCGCCCTTGCCGAAAACCGGTGCAAATTCGCGCAGGCCGATCATCCATTCGGTTTTGAAGGCGCGCGACCATCCGGCTTTTTCGAGGCGGACCGTGCCATTCAGTGCCGCGTCGAGGCTCGGGGCCTCGAACACGCCGGCGAAATCGTGTGCATGGGTGAAACCGGTATCGATCCCCATCGGTCGATTTTCAGCCTCGGGATCGAAGACGCGCCGCTGCGACAGGATCCAGCCTTCTTCGGCAAGTTCGCGCAGAACGGTTTCGATCGCGGTGGCATGAGCGCGTGTGTAGATGCCGGGCAGATCGTCCTGCCGGGTGGCGGTAAACAGCACGCAGGCGCGGGCCGCCGCCGCTTTTTCGGAGGTGAAGACATCCGTGTCTCCGGTCAGTGCGCTCATGATCAGCGCGCTTTCAAAACGGCCGTCATCAGCCGTTCGACACGGGCCGGATCGACCGGGTTCCACCAGACGCCATCCTTCTTCAGCCACTGGCCGACAATGGCGCCATCGGCAACCGACATCAGCGAGGGCACCTGTTCGGGCGAAAGGCCGGAACCGACGATGACCGGAAGATGGGTGCCGGCGCGAACCTGCTCGACTTCGTCCGGCTGGGTCGGCGAGCCGGTCCGCTGGCCGGTGGCAATCAGCACATCGGCATCGAACCATTCGGCATCGGTAGCCTGTTCGGTGATCGTCCGGTCGGCGGTGATGGCATGCGCGCCGAACTTGACGTGAACATCGGCGAGGATCGCGACATCCTTGGCGCCTATATTGGCGCGGTAGCGCAGCGCGGCCGAGGCGGCGCCGTTCAGAAAGCCCTCATTGGCGACATAGGCATTGGCCCATTGGTTGACGCGCACCCATTTGGCCTCCACCGCCTTGGCCACGGCAAGGCCGGGGATTGCGCCATTGGCAACGCAGGTCAGCCCGATTGGCGTGTCGACGGCCGCCCGGACCGCCTCGCAGGCCGCCGTCAGGCAGGAGACCGTCTCAAAACCGATATCCTCCGGGCGGGCGAACGGCATGTCGCCGGCATTTTCGATCATGATGCCGTCGACACCGCCTTCGGCGAGCGTTTTGGCATCGCGCACGGCCGCGGCATAGATTTCGCGCACCGGCATGCCTTCATACCGCGGCGCGCCGGGAAGCGCTGCCAGATGGATAACGCCGATGATCGGTTTTCTGACGCCAAACAACCGCTCAAGCGTATTCTCCTTCGGCGGCATTACTACGGGAGCTGTCATTTTGCCCTTTTTTCCTTTTGTTCATTGAATTCTTCGAGAGACGGGTAAGCGGTCTGCGCGCCCTCGCCGCTGCATGACATGGTTGCCGCGAAGACCGCGTCTTCCAGTGCTGCAGCCGGGGAAAGGCCGCGCGCGCGGCCGGCAAGGAACCAACCCGCCAGGCAATCGCCCGCCCCTGTCGTGTCGCGCACCGGCATCCCTTGCGGCGCGGAAACGGAAATGCTGGTGTCCGCCGCGTGATATTCGGCGCCCTCGCTGCCGTGCGTGCGGATGACGGCCTGCGCCCCCATCGCCAGCAGGCGTAGAACCGGATCGTCGCCGATCAGGGATGCGGCCCGGTCGTTGACGAACAGAACGGATGCGCCGTCGATGGCATAGGCCAGCTGCTGGATTCCGTCGGGAAAGGTCGCCGGCTCGAGATCGAGCGACCAGCCGATGCCCGCCTTGCGCGCCATCTCGATCAGCGGCCGGCCGCCCGGTCCGTAAATAGCGGTATGAAGATGGGAAACATCGGCGAAATCGAGCAGTTGAAGATCGTCCGGCGCCGGATAGATCGAGACGCCGGGATAAAGGGCAAGCCGCTTTTCGCCATGCGGTTCGATGATCGAGACAACGCGGCACAGCATGCCCTCACGGCGCGCCAGCACGGGGCGGATGCCATTCTTCCGCATGTGTTCTTCGAACCGCGACGATATCGCATCGGTCCCCGTGCGCCCCATGAAGACGACGCCTGCTCCGGCGCGTGCAGCGGCAACGGCACTGTTTGCGGCCACGCCGCCGAAACCGTCGGTGACACCGTCCGCAATCACTTTTTCATCCGGCAGCGGGAAATGCGAAACCCGGAAGGTCTCATCCCAGCTAATGTCGCCGACGAAGACAATGCCACTCATTGAACACCTCATTTGTAATGATGATTACTATCAATGTAATGACATTTTCCGTCAACAGTCTTAGATTATTTTTTGAACAAAAATTATCTTGGTACAAAATATGTGCAAAATTCCACCGAAAGGACGGAAGTCAAGGCGACAAACCATCGTTTCCGACTGTTTTCCGTTCATATGTTGCTGTTGCGATGCCGTGCAAAAACTGCGAATGTAATGAGGAAATGATACAAATGGTGCCCTATGAAATGGACTGAGCGCGAAATCACGGCCAATGGTGCATCACGATGGCAGCAGATTGCGGAGATATTGCGCGACGCCATTGAAGGCGGTGAATTCAAGGCCGGTCAGAGCATCCCGACAGAGGCGGAGATCAACAAGGCCTTCGGCGTCAGCCGGACAACCACCCGCGCGGCCATGCAGAAGCTCGTTCAGGACGGGCTTGTCTCGCGTCACCCCGGTCTCGGCACCATCGTTTCCGACCGGCGGCTCGACCAGCCGCTTCATCAGATCCGCAGTTTTGCCGAGGATATGCGCAGCCGCGGGATGACGCCGTCTTACGAGGTTCTCCGCTGCGGCATGACCACCGCCACGCCGGAAGCCGCGCACGGGCTGGAGCTGGCGACAAGCGACCGGCCCTATCACGTCGAACGCCTTCTGAAAGGCAATGGCCGGCTGATCGGCCACTCGCTTTCCTTTATCCGTCCCGACATCTTTTCGGACATTGAACCGCCGGACGCGGCCTTCCTCGCGCAAGGCTCGCTCTATGACTGGATTGCACAGGAATGCGGGATCGAGATCGCCGGCGGCGTCGAGTTCATCGAGGCGAGCCTTGCCGGTGGCGAACTGGCCGGCACGCTGGGGCTTTCCGGCGGTGATCCGGTCCTGATCGCACGCCGTATCGCCCGTTCGGAAAACGGGCTCCCGATCGAATTCGCAGTGATCACCTACCGGGCAGACCGCTACAGGTTTCGGGTGGAACTGTAATCTTCCCGGTTTCCCCTGACCTTGCAGATCAGGCAGGCGATTGCTGCTGAGTCCACCGGCCCTCGCGCCGGCCGAGCGCATGATTGCCCCAGCGTTCCAGAAGCGTGTTGGTCACGAGCGAATCCGCCCAGGGCATTTCCGCAGCCTCGCACCGTCCTTCGGCCAGTGCGCGGGAAAGGCTGTCGGCCTCGGCGGCCATCGGGTTGACGGTCGGGGTTTCGATGGTGTGTTGCAGGCGGCCATAACGACGAAGCTCAATGACAGAAGCGCTTGCCGCTCTGCTGCCCCAACCGTTCGGCAGAACGATTGTGCCTTTCGAGCCGCGAATGCGGACGGTGCGGGTGCGCGGCGCGATGATTGATGCATGCACCGTGGCGGTGAAATCCCCGGTGCGCAGCCGGGCATGAATGGTGCCGTCGACGCCGTGGGTCATGCGGGCGCCGGCGCTGTCCACCCTCGCGGCATCAAGCGCAATACCCACGGCCGATGCAATGCCGGTCGCAAAGGCCAGCGGATAGCCACCGACATCGTATAATGCCCCTCCGGCAAGCGCCGGGTCGAAAAGCCGGCCCGTCCGGCTGCCCGCCCTGAAACCGAAAGACGCATCGAGCGCGCGAACGTCGCCGATTTCGCCTTCGGCAAGCAGCGCGGTCAATGTTTTGAAAAATGGGCCGAAACGGAATTTATAGGCTTCGACGAAGGGCAGCCCGGCTTTGCGGGCAGCATCAATGACCGTTTGCGTTTCGGCAGCCGAAAGCGCCATCGGCTTTTCGCAGAGCACGGCCTTGCCCGCCCGAAGGGCCGCCAGCGTCAGTTCGACATGGGTCGTGTGAACCGTGCCGACGTAAACGGCGTCAACATCATCGCGGGCGAGAATATCGGCGTAAGTGCCGCTATGCGCTGCGCCGTGTGTCTCCGCAAACCGGGCGGCCCGCGACGGGTTGGAACTGCCGATGGCATGCAGCACGCCGAATTCGGAAACGGCCAGAGCCGCAGTGAAATCGCGGCAGATTGCACCCGTGCCGAGAATGGCCCATCGTGTTTTTACCGTCATGTCCGCCGTCTCCCGAATACGCGTTTCCCGAAACCGTTTACGTCAGGCCAAGCCGGGCAAAAAGCGTTGCCAGACCGCCATGTTGGGGGCCCGGCGTGGTCATGTCGGCAACGGCCAGGACGGCAGGCGGCGCGCCTTCGATTGCGACGCCGGTTCCGGCCCATGACAGCATTTCAAGGTCGTTGTAACCGTCTCCGACGGCCACGATATCCTGCACTTCGGCGCCGAATGCGTCGGCGGCGAGACGCGCGCCCCGTTCCTTGTGCTCGTCAGCGAGAAAAATTTCGCCGGCCGACGACCCCATATCCGGCATGGAACTCGGCAATGTGGCAACTTCCGCTCCAATCATTTCGCCAAGCCGCGGAACGGGAACGGAGGATTCGAAAACCGTGATCTTGCTGAACGGCGTTGTCAGGGCGTGCGGTTCGCTCAGCACCTCTCCCAGCACGGCCGGCGTGGAGCGCGGTGCGCCGGAACGGTCCTTCAGCCGGCCGAAGACGGTCGCCAGCCGTTCGGCGATATCCGCAGGCCCGCTGAGATTTTCCGGCGCTTCGAGAAGGTAGGCGACCCTGTACGCATCGAGCACGGAAACGGCCTTTTCCGCCAGATCCTGCGGGAAACGCCGGTCGCGCAGAACCTTTCCGCCGACTTCCACATAGGCGCCGGCGCTGGCAACAACGCCATCGAAGCCGGCGCCGGAAATCGACGGCGGCAGCATGCAGGCGGGACGACCCGTGCACAAAAGCACGCGGTGGCCGCGGCTGCGCGCCGCGCGCACCGCCGCCGCATTGGCTTCGGGCACAACACCATGATCGGCATAGGTTCCGTCAACATCGAGAAAGATGATCATCCCGCAACCTCGTCGGACGGGAAACGGACGCCGACCTGACGGCGGGCTTCATCCAGAATTTTATGGGTGATGACGGTATTTTCCAAGGGATGCACCTCCGACTCATGCGCGCCAGCGCGCAGAAGTGTGATAAACGCATCGATCCCGTAAGCCAAATGGTTCCCCGCGCGTTCGCGCGTCAGATCCTCGACCGGCTCCATCCGCCGGGATACGCCGCGTTTCAGAAACTCGAGACGGCGCGGGGTGGCGATATCGTCGAGTGTGAGCGCCTCGCTCTCGCTTGCCAGTTCCGAGACAAGCGCCGTGCCCGCGATCTTCGAATGCAGGCAATCGACCTCGAAACCGTCATAGCCGAGGATGATCGAACCCTGACCATCAACGCCGGACGACAGCATCAGCCCGCGCGCGGTGACGCTTTGCGGTGCGCCGAACAGATGAACCGCCAGCGACACCGGATAAAAGCCGAGGTCGAGAATCGAGCCGCCGCCGAATGCCGGATCGAATGCCGCCGGCAAATTACCGGCCTTGAAGGCATCATAGGCCGAGGAATACTGGTTTTTCACCAGCACAGCGCGGCGCATCTGGCCGATGCGCGGCAGAGCCTCGCGCAAGGCGGCGATATTGGGCTCGAACGGGGCTGGATAAAGCTCCAGCAAAAGCCGGTCCGCCGCACGCGCCGCTTCTGCCATGGCCGATGCCTGACGGGCATTGGCGGCCAACGGCTTTTCGACGAGCACATGCTTGCCCGCCCGCAACATCGCGATTGCGTGTTCGGCGTGCTGCGTATTGAGGCTGACAACATAGACGGCATCGATATTGTCATCGGCGCCCAATGCTTCATAGTCATCGTAAACGGCAGGCACGTCGAAGCGGGCTGCAAAAGCGGCCGCATCCTCGTCACCTGCCGGGCAGACGGCGCGTATCGACACACCGTCGATTTCGCCGATGGTTCGGGCGAAAAAATCCGCCATGGTTCCAGCACCGATGAGGCCTATTCCGATCGTTTCCATGTCACGCTCCCGCCGGAGCCGGGCCAAGCCGGATGCCGGCACTTTCCAGCGCCGTGCCCGCAAGTTCGAGTACCAGTTCGGAGTGATCGAGTGAGCGGTCGCGGGCGGCAAGGTCGCGGTCGCGGATCATCGCCGCGAAAGCCCGGAATTCGCCGATCATGCGATGCGGATGCGCCTGCGCATCAATCGTCTCAGGATCTTCGCCGCGCAGCGCCAGGGTAAAGCCGCCACGGGCGGAATTCGGCGTGCCCGTCATCACGATGGCGCCGTCCTCGCCCTGGATCTTGGTGCGGATCGGGCCGCCGGAATCCTTGGCGCAGATGCATACGGCGCTGAAATCGTCATAGGCAAGCACGGCGATGCCGGACGTATCCACACCGCGTTCGACATTGGCGGTATAGGTGATCGATTTCGGACGACCAAACAGGCCGGCGACGAAATGCAGCGTATAGATGCCGATATCCATCAGCGCGCCCCCGCCCCTGGCCGGGTCGAAGGCGGGCAGCACCTCGCCCGCCTGAAACGCGGGATAGCGCGAGGAAAACTGGGAATATTCGCACTGGATCAGCCTGATCCTGCCGAGGGCCGCAACACGCTCCCTGATCGCCGCGTAATTGGCGAGGTAAAGCGTGGTGATCGCTTCGACCAGAATGAGGCTGTTTTTTTCCGCAATGGCGCGCAGTTGCCGGAGCTCATCGAGGTTCAGCGTGAACGGCTTTTCGCAGATCACATGCTTGCCGGCCTCAAGGGCGCGCCGGGCGAACTCGAAATGCAGACCGTTGGGCAGGCCGACATAGACCGTATCGATCTCCGGGTCGGCCAGACATGCGTCATAATCGACATAGACCTTGCCGATCCCGTGTTCCGCCTGAAGCCGTTCCAGCTCGGGGCGAGTGCTCTCCTGCCCGAAAATCGCGGCAAGGACGAGGCCCGGGATTTCGTCGGCGATCGAAAGGAAATCCCTGACGATCATACCCGATCCGAGGATGGCGAGTTTCATGCCTGCCCCTCCCGTTCGAGCATCGGGCGCAGGCCCTCTTCGAGGATGGAAATCAGCTCGATGGTCTGTTCCGGCGTCACCACCTGCGGTGCGCCGTTGATGATTGCATCGTAAATGCCGTCATACATGCGGCCATAATCGCCGACCTCGGAAATCACCTTTTCCTCGTGATAGAGACCGTCATCGTCGTAATAGGTCAGCGTGCCGTAATGCTCCGGCTGGTCGACCCCGAAACCCGGCTCACCGGGCATGTAGAACATCTTCAGATGGTCTTCCTGACGGTCCTTGGTTGCCTTCACGAACATGCCCTTCGTGCCGTAGACGACGAAGCTCGGGCGGTCCTTGACCCGGAAATAGCTCGATTTCACCGATACCTTGAGCGGGCCGTCATAGAACAGGTCAATGTCGAAATAGTCGTTCATCCGGCCGGGGCCGAGCAGCTGCCGCACATCGCTGCGGACTTCCTTCGGGCTGCCGAAATAGCTCAGCACCTGGTCGATGGTGTGGACGCCGTGGGCGAACAGATAGGTGCGCTTGGGGGTGAAGACCGGCACCTGTTTCGTCGGCACTTCGGGGCGGTAATAGTCATAATGCATCTCGACTTCCAGGAGATCGCCGAGGCGGCCGCTTTCGATCACCTTCTGCACGGTGAGGAAGTCGGAATCATAACGCCGGTTCTGGTAGCTTTGCAGGAACAGCCCCTTTTTCTTCGCCAGCGCGAACAGTTCGCGCGCTTCCGCCGCACTCGGTGCGAAGGGCTTTTCGACCAGCGCATTCTTGCCATGCTCAAGGATCTGGCGGGCGATCTCGACATGGGTTGCCGATGGCGTGCAGACAACGACGAGCTGGATTTCCGGATCGTTCCAGATGGCATCGAGATTATCGACATAATTGACGCCGTCGATGGGCGCCCATGGCGTATCCGACCCTGAAGGCGAATAGATCGTTTTCACCCGCAGATTGTCGCGGGTTTTCACGAACGGCAGATGGTAGCGGTTGGCGCTCTTGCCGTTTCCGATATAGGCGATCGTCAGCATGGTTTGCTTCTCCTTCGGGCCGGACATGCGCAGCACTGGATTTCGCCGGTCGTCCCCGTCTTCGAGGGTTCGGACAATTTTCGGCGCGCGATGCCGGATATTGCAGTTTTGGTCATGCGGTTTGCATCCCCGGCGGGATGCACGAATGCGCGGCGGTCGGGCCGGTCGCGCATTCGCAGGCTTCAGTCAGTTTCGTTTCCGTGCGGCGGCCTTAGCCGAGATCGGTGCCATTGGAGCCGATCACATCGTGATACC
The DNA here is from genome assembly GCF_963677965.2 of uncultured Martelella sp. Classification (NCBI taxonomy): domain Bacteria; kingdom Pseudomonadati; phylum Pseudomonadota; class Alphaproteobacteria; order Hyphomicrobiales; family Aurantimonadaceae; genus Martelella; species uncultured Martelella sp. The sequence goes on along the minus strand of NZ_OY782683.2, from coordinate 335,141 downwards.
AGTGGAAACTGTCCTTTTTGATCCGCGCAAGGTCGCGCAGGTCCTGTTCGTCGCGGTTGATATAGATGAAGCCATAACGCTTCGCCGCGCCCTGATGGGTCGAGATCAGGTCGATGGCCGACCACGGGCAATAGCCGAAAATGTCCACGCCATCGCCGAGCGCCATCTGGATCTGCTCGATATGCCGACGCAGATAGTCGATGCGATAATCGTCATGGATCTTGCCGTCGACCACCTCGTCGAACGCGCCAAGGCCGTTTTCGGTGATGATCAGCGGCAGGTGATACCGGTCCCACAGCCGGCGCATGGTGGTGCGCATGCCGATGGGGTCGATCTCCCAACCGAAGGCGTTGGTCGGCAGGTGCTCGTTTTTCACCGCGCGGTAAAGCCCGACCTCGCCGCGCACGATCTGCTGGTCCGCGCCGCGATGCTGCAGGTCGCTGGCATCGCCGCGTGAGGCCCCGACGGTCTGGGTCGAATAATAGTTGAAGGCGATGAAATCCGGATGGGCGGCGGCAAGGGCTTCCGCATCGCCATCCTCGAAGGTCGGGGCCCAGCCCTTTTCCTTCAGGTAGGTCCAGGCCAGCGGGTGGTAGATGCCTTTGACCGCGATATCCAGATACATCAGATTGCGCACCGCATCCCAGTCATCCGCCGCGATCACGTCTTCCGGCGCGCAGCTTGCCGGATAGACCGAAACGATGTTCGGCGCGGGGCCGATCTTCGCTTCCGGCAGGATGTCGTGGCACAGCGTCATCACCTTGGCCTGCGCCACGAACATGTTGTGATTCTGCTGGTAGATGACGTCCTCGGAGGCCACGCCGCTGCGACCGGCGGTGCCGATCGCCTTGCCGTGCAGGATCATCATGTTCTGTTCGTTGATGGTGATCCAGTAACGGACCTTGTCGCCGAATTCATCGAACAGAACCCGGGCATAGCGGACGAAGGCCTCAACCGTGTTGCGGTCCGACCAGCCGCCCTTGTCATCAAGGGCGGCGGGCAGATCGAAGTGGTACATGGTGACGACCGGTTCGATGCCGCGTTCATGCAGGGCATCGATCAGGCGGTGGTAGAAGGCCACCCCTTCCGGGTTCACCGCCCCGTCGCCGTCCGGAATGACCCGGCTCCAGGCGATGGAGAAGCGATAGGCCTTCAGGCCGAGTTCGGCAAACAGCGCCACGTCTTCCGCATAGTGGTGGTAGTGGTCCGAGGCGACCTTGTAGTCGGCGACGCCTTCGGCCCGGTGCATATAAGTGTCGATGATTGAGGGGCCCTTGCCGTCCTCGTTCCACGCGCCTTCCGTCTGGTAGGCCGAGGTCGAGGCGCCCCAGAGAAAATCGTCAGGGAACGGCGTCTTTTTACTGTGTTGCATGCGTGTCTCCCGTCAATGCTTGATCGTGATGATGTCGGCGCCGGCCGAGACGGGACCGGCATCGGCAACGGAAATCTCAGCGCCGGCATCGGCATTGGTGACCACGACGATGACCGTCGCCGGATGCCCTGCTGCCTTGATGGCGGCGAGGTCGGCGGTGACCAGCGTCTGACCGGCGACGACGCGGGTGCCTTGCGGAACGGCGCCGGCAAAGCCTTCGCCCTTCATCTGCACCGTATCGACGCCGACATGGACCAGCACCTCGGTTCCGTCTTCGGTGACGATGCCGAAGGCGTGCCCGGTATCGACCGCCGATTCCACGACGCCGGAAACCGGTGCAACGATGGTGCCGTCAGCCGGCTCGACGCCGACACCGGGCCCCATGGCGCCCGATGAGAAGGCCGCGTCCGGTACATCGCTCAATGCGATGACTGCGCCGTTGCAGGGGGCGGCAACGGCTGCGGTGGCAGCCGGTGTTGCGGTCGCAGCGGCAGGCGTGGCAGCCGCGCCGAGGCTGGCGGCCGGCGCAGATGCGGCGGCGGGGCTGGCCGGAGCAGCGCCTGCTGCGGCTGCGGCCGGGGTCTGGCGCTTTTCGAAGTAGAACGACAGCAGATAGGTCATGACCGCCGTGACCACCGTAGTAATCGCCAGCGCGATCAGGATGTTGACCAGATAGCGGGTGGTGTTGTCGCCGATGTAGAGCACAACCGCCGGAAGCCCCGAGGAGCCGACCGCGAAACGACGGGTTGCCGTCAGGCCGGCGTAGAGACCACCGACACCACCGCCGATAAGGGTTGCGATCAGCGGATAGCGCTTGGGCAGTGACACACCGTAAAGCGCCGGTTCCGTCGGTCCCATCAGGGCGGTGAAGCCGGTTGCCGTTGCCAGCTGGCGGGTCTTGGCATCCTTGGTGATCAGCATGACGGTGAGCATGGCAACGCCGGTGGCGATGTTCGAGCACAGCGCGCCGGGGCCGAAAATGCTTTCATGACCGAAGGCTGCCAGCTGCGCGAAACCCAGCGGGGCAATGGCGTTGTGAATGCCGAACATGACCATGATCGGCAGCAGCGAACCGATGATGACCGGCGGTGCCCAGGGCGCGTTTTCGGTCAGGAACGAGAAGAAGATCGCCAGATAGCCACCGAGGAAAGAACCGATCGGGCCCAGCAGCGCCATGGCCAGCGTGCCCATGATCAGGAAGGTCATCATCGGCACGACCACCAGCTTGGCGGCATTCGGCGTGATCCGGTCGAGCCAGCGCTCGACATAGGACTGCACGAAGACAATCAGCAGGATCGGGATCACCGTCGAGCCATAGGTCGTCAGCGTCAGCGGAATGAAGCCGAAGAGATTGACTGGCTCGCCGGCGGCGACCATCGCATTCCAGTTCGGATGCAGCATCATCGCGGCAACGACACCGGCCATGATGCGGCTGGTCTTCAGCTTGTCGGCAGCCGAAATCGCAACGAACACCGGCAGGAAATAAAAAACGGCGTTGGAGAAGAAGGCCAGAACCCGGTAGGTCTGCGAATCCGTCGTGATCACATCGAAGACGACGAGCACGGCCAGAAGGGCCATGATCATACCGGCGCCGGACAGTGCCGGAATAATCGGCTGGAACGTGCCCGAAACGAAGTCGATCACGACGCTCAGAAAGTTCCTGTGCTTCGGCGTCACGGTCATGTCCGGGGCCTGCGCCTCGACGCCCGCATCGTTCATTTCCCGGTCGACTTCCTCGAAGACGTCCTTCACATGGGTGCCGATCACGACCTGGAATGTGCCGCCCGAAGACGCGGTCGCGGCAACACCGTCGAGCGCATTGAGCTCGGCGTTTTTGACAGCCGCTTCATCGCGCAGGGCAAAACGCAAACGCGTCTGGCAATGGTAGACGGACTGGACGTTCTGCGGCCCCCCGACCAGTTCGATAATCTCATGCGCCAGCGGCGCGTATTTCTGTGTCATTGCGTAAACCTCCTCCATTGAGGCGCAAAAAGGCAAAAAAAAAGGACCTGAGCGACACCTGACCTTCCGGTTTCAGTGTCAAATCTCAGATCCTGCTCCGCGACGTAAAAACGTACGGATTACATTCTGTTTTATCGCGGTCGCCGTGACCGTGGCCCTTACGCTAAGCGCCGTGAGGTACGGAAGTCAAGACGGTGAATCGGGGCAAAGCGGCGATCTGTGCAGCTTGCGCTATCGGTTGCAGGCCACGTTTGCGCACACGCCGATATGAGACGAAAGACGGCAAGTCTCCCGTTGAATCAGGGCGGAGAACCCCGAATATGGCGAAGAAATGGCAACGCCGGAAAAGGCATACTAACAGCGCGTTCTGCGCCAGATTGTCGCATATCCAGACGAAGGTCCGCTGCAGGACGGTGGCGTGTTGCGGGATCACCGCAACGCCGCTAACGGCCCGTAAAAACGGCAGGCACCAGACCGTTCGGTAATGATCCGGGCATCGGCTCCGGCAGTGCTGCGGCTGTGACCAGACGACGGTTTCCTGCGACCTTCCGCGGCGAGGTACGTCTTGCAAACACAAAAATAAGAGCCTATTTGAAGGTCATGGATTGTAACCGCTTCGGGCGGGCAAAACCTGGGTTCGGCTTACTGTGGCCGTCTCAGGTTTTTTTTTGCCCTGATGAGCGTGTTGAACCGGGAGAGAACATGCAAGATCGCCCTGAAAGGCTCCGCTCCGCGCCAACCGGCAGATGGCAGCGCGATGCCCGTTTCGGGCCGACGAACAAGGCGCTGGTGGTGGAACACCGGCGCGGGAGCGGGAGGGAGACGCCGATGCTCGTGCTGAAAATATTCAACAACAATGTTGCGCTGGTGCGTGACGAAACCGGTCGCGAGGTCGTCGTGCAGGGACGCGGCCTGGCATTTCAGGTGCGGCCGGGCGATCAACTCGACCCGACGGCCGTCCAGCGCCGCTTCGTGCCAGAGCCGTCCTATACGCCCGAAAACTTCGCCCAGCTCATAGCTGAAATCCCGCCCGGCCACATCGCCATTGCCGAGACCATCCTGAGCATGGGCGAAAAGGTCGGGCTGAAGCTCGACCGGCATGTCGTCGTCGCACTGGCCGATCACATCTCGATGGCGATCAAACGCCAGCTTTCCCATCAGTCGTTCGAAAATCCGCTGGAATGGGAAGTGCATCTTCTCTATGTGCGCGAGGCCCGGCTGGGGATGATGGCGCTCGACGAGATCGAACGGCAGACCGGCGTCCGCCTGCCCGATATCGAAGTGGTGCCGCTGGCGCTGCATTTCGTCAATGCGCAGGTCGGTGCGCGGCAGCTCAGTTCCGCCGTGCGCACCGCGCGGCTGATCCGGGATATCCTCGCAATGATCGAGGACGAATTCGGCATCAAGATCAGCGCCGACGATTCACTCGGCAGCGCGCGCTTTGCCACCCATCTGCGCCACCTGTTTCTCAGCCATCTGAGCGGCGAAACCTATACGCCGCTGATTGCCCAGCTGGCCCAGACATTCAAGGCAGAGGATCCGCGCGTCTATGAATGCGCCGAGCGGATCGGACACTATCTCACGGAAAAGATGGACTGGACCATCAGCGAAGACGAGACGGTTTACATCGCCCTGCATATCCAGCGCATGACACGGCGCGCCTTCAGCAATCCCGACATTCCGAAAGAGTAAGGAAAGCCACGCCCAGCCAGCCACAGGCGCGCGCGGAAAAGGACGGAACCATGAACGATACTATCGGCAAATCATCACGGGAGATCGTGGCCCTCATCGGCGGTCCGGCCAATGTCGAATCCGTCACGCACTGCGCCACGCGCCTCAGGTTTAATCTGAAGGATGACAGCAAGGCCGACCGTCCGGCCCTTCTGGATATCGATCTGGTCCTGTCGGTCGTCGAAAGTGCCGGCCAGTTTCAACTGGTGATCGGGCCGCAGGTTCCGGACGTTCATGATGCGGTGCTGGCCGCACTCTCCGGCATGCAAGAGCCCGCCCCTGCGCCTGAAGCCCCCGCGCCACAGACCCCGCCGCCGGCGCGCGACGCCGCCGCAATCGGTCAGCCCGGTTTCAAAAAACGCACGCTCGCCCTCATTCGCGGTTTCCTGAAACCGGGCGCTGAGGCGGATCGTGAATAGGCCGGCAAGACAGCGGCTGAAACCGCGTGATTTCGAACTGGCGATTGTGCAGATCGCCCCCTGAATGCAGCAATGGACGACATAAAGATGGACAACAATGCTACGGAACTTCTCGTACCCCTGAAGATCGCACACGGATTGCACGCGCGCCCCGCCGCAATGCTGGCCAACGCGGCCAAGGCCCACAAGGGCGCGGTCACCATCTCCTGCAACGGCAAGACCGTCAACGCCAAGAGCGTGGTGGCGCTGATGGGGCTGGGAACGCATTTCGGCGACAATCTGGCGATCCACATCGAAGGCGATGGCGCGGAGGCAACCGGCGACACCCTGATGGACCTGGTGCTTTCCGGCCTTGGCGATCCGATTGCCGATGCCCCCGCGCCGGAAGCGGAACTGCCGGAAAAGAAGGAAGACAAGCCGGCTGAAAGCAAGCCGCCGGGCGACGCCCTGCCTGCCTTTGCACCCGGCGCCGATGCGGTTGTGACCGGCCGTTCCGCCGTTGGCGGCTTTGCCGCCGGCCCTGTGACGCGCCGCGTCTCCGCAACCGCAGACCTGCGGAAGGATGGTGACGGCGCAGAAACCGAACGCGCACGGCTGGCATCCGCACGCGCTGCCGTAATCGCCCGCCTGACCAATTCCGCCGACGGCTCCCCCCTCAACCCGGTTGCAGCCGCGCACCGCGATATCGTTGACGACCCGGCGCTGATCGAGGCGGCGGAAGCCGGCATTGCCGCCGGACGCAGCGCCGAATGGGCGTGGAACGAGGCCTGCAGGGAACAGGCGGAAACGCTCGCCACCATGGCCGATGCGCGCATGGCCGAACGGGCAGCCGACATGCGCGATATCGCCGGACAGGTGATCGCCGAACTGTCGGGCAAGGGTGCAGCACCCGGACTTGCGGCCCTGCCGGCCGGCAGTATCGTCCTTGCCGATGAAATCCTCCCCTCCGAAATGCTCGGCCTTTCCGCCGGACATATCGCGGCCATCCTGATGCGCGACGGCGGCCCGACCTCCCATGCTGCAATCCTTGCCGCCGGTCTCGGCATTCCCACCATCGTCGCAATCGGCAGCGATGCCGACCGCATTCCCGACGGTGCGCCGGTGATCATCGACGCCAAGGCCGGAAGTCTGACGGTTTACCCCGACGATGCGGCCTTTGCCGAAGCCCGGAACAAGGTTGCCGCACAGGCCGAAAAACGCGAAACCCTGCGCGCGGCGGCAAAGCGCGACTGCTATCTCGCCGATGGCGCCCGGATCGAGGTTTTCGCCAATCTCGGCCATTCCGGCGAAGGCACGCTGGCCGTTTCGGAAGGGGCCGAAGGCTGCGGCCTTCTGCGCACCGAATTCCTGTTTCTCGACCGCGCGACCGCACCCAGCGAAGAAGAACAGCTTGCCGAATATCAGACCATCGCCGATGAACTCGGTGGCAAGCCGCTGATCATCCGCCTGTTCGATGCCGGCGGCGACAAGCCGATGTCCTATCTGCCGCTGCCTGCGGAGGACAATCCGTTTCTGGGCCTGCGCGGCATCCGCGTGGGGCTTGCCAAACCGGAGCTTCTGCATGCCCAGATCCGCGCGATCCTGCGCGTGAAACCCTATGGGGTGGCCCGGATCATGGTGCCGATGGTCGCTTCGGTTTCGGAAGTCGAGGCAGTGCGCGCACTGGTCGAAGAGGAAAGCCGCAAGCTCGGACGCGAAGCCCCGATCGAGGTCGGTGCGATGATCGAAACCCCGGCCGCCGCCGTCACCGCGGCGCAGCTGGCGCGGGTCTGCGATTTCTTCTCGATCGGCACCAACGACCTGACCCAGTACACGCTGGCCATGGACCGCGGCAATCCAGCCGTCGCCAAGGATGTCGACGCCCTGCATCCCGGCGTTCTCGGCTTGATCCGCATGACGGCGGAAGGCGCAGGCCCGTATCGGCGCACGGTCGCCGTCTGCGGCGGCGCGGCCTCCGACCCGGTCGCCGCCCCAATCCTGGTTGGCCTCGGCGTCACCGAACTCTCCGTCGCCCCGGCCATGATCCCCGAAATCAAGGGACTTCTGGAAACGCTGACGCTGGAACAATGCCGGGCACTGGCCGAAAAGGCCCTGAAAGCCGACAGCGCCGCGCAGGTCCGCACGCTGGATGCGGTCCCCGCCACCGCGTAACGCCAATCGCCTGACAAACAGCATCCGGATCAATCTGAACGGCGGGTTTCCAGGGAAGCCCGCCGTTTTTGGCTGCTGACAAAGCTATTCCTAAGTTTTTTCGTCATCCCGGCCTTGAGCCGGTATCCAGGGCCGCTTGCTCTGCACTTTCAAAAAGAGTCTTTGCGCGCAAGGACTTGCGCTTACTGGATTCCGGCTCAAGGCCGGAATGACGGCGGAGAAGGAGGCAAAACCGTGATTACTTGTGAGGTTTGTCAATAATCTAAAACGTCGGGGTTAGATGGCCGCGCCGGGTCAAAAATTGAAAAAAGACAAAAAGCTGTCCGAAAATCGGACAATAAAGTAGTCTGTCAATTGATACATTCGCGCAATCCGTTCTCGTTGTCTTGTGAAGGAGCCAAGATCGGAGCACGCGACCCCGCCGGTGAAGATCTCTGGCGACCTGTCTTTTCGGGAGGAGAAGATGGAGCGCATGGTAAGAAAAAAAGAATGGGAAGACTTCATGGCCGTGGGGCGTGTGCCCACCGGCCTGAACCATGACATTCTGGCCAGCTGGCAACGTTCGGCCAAGCATTCAGTTGCCGGACGCACGCGCGCGCCCGTCGTCAACGATGATGAGCTGGAAGGCCGCCGGGTTCAGGCGCGCCGGCTCGGCCGCGCCGCGCGCAGCGCACTGAACCGCGCCGGCAACCTGTTGATCGGAACGCGCGACATCCTGCTGCTCAGCGACGATGCCGGCGTGGTGATCGACACCGTCGGCGATCCTCATACGCTGTCTCAGGCCGAGGAAAATCATCTGCATACCGGCGGCCACTGGATCGAGGAAGCGATCGGCACCAATGCCATCGGCACGGCGCTGCATCTGGGAGCGCCCACGCTCATTCAGGATGCGGAGCATTTCTGCGAGGCCATCCAGCGCTGGAACTGTGCCGCAACGCCGATTACCGACCCGGGCACCGGCCGTATCCTCGGCGTGGTCGATATCTCCTGGCCCGGCGGCATTCAGCAGCCCAATGCCGTCGCGCTTTCCTCCGCTCTGGCACTGCAGATGGAAACCGAGCTGACTCATATGCTCGGCCATGAACGGGAAATCCTTCTGGAACAGTCCCATATCCGGCGTTTGCGCCGCGGCAGCGGGCCGATGCTGATCATGGATCGCAGCGGCGCCAATGTTTTTTCGACAGAGAATTTTGCCCGGTTTTACGATGACGACATCGATCTCGAGCAATTGCGAAAACGGCTTCCGGCACTGATCGACCAGCCTGCCGAGCAGATCGGCGAGGTTCTGGCCGATTGCCTGAAGAGCACCGATTTCGAGGTGATCAGCGACCGGGATGAACCGATCGGCATCCTGATCGCCCTCAAACGGTCGCGGTTGCGCGCCCAGACGAACAGATCGACTGCAACGGAGCTGGAGCAGATCGCCAGTGCGGGAGAAGCCTCGGCCGCGCTTTGCGCTCAAGCCCGGCGGCTTGCCGAAACCGGAATTTCGATCCTGATCGAAGGCGAAACCGGGACCGGAAAGTCCTTTCTGGCGAGAGCCATTCACAACGCCAGCAAACAGTCTGACGAACCGTTCGAAATGCTCGACTGCGCGCAATTGACCGAGGAAACCCTGCGCAATTGCTTCGCTTCGGATCACCAATGCATCGGAAAAGGCACGCTGTGTCTCAACAGTCCCGGCGCCGTTCCGGCATCCATACAGAAACTGCTGCTCACTCTGGTCGAGCAGTTCATGGAACAGGGCGGCCGGATCATCGCGCTTTCGGCACGCTCGCTCTATGAGGAGATGCGCGGGAACAATTTCCGCGGCGATCTCTATTACCGGATCGCGGGCGCGCGGCTTGAGATCACGCCGCTGCGGGAGCGCGCCGGGGAAATCGCGCCGCTCCTGCGCCAGCTCGTCCAGAGCCACGCCGCCGAAACCGGACGGCGGGAACTGCGGTTTTCGCCGGGCGCGGTGGGTGTTCTGAAAAATTATGCATGGCCGGGCAACCTGCTTGAGATGCGCAATCTCGTCGCCGCCCTTGATGCATTGTCGCCCACAGGGCTGATCGACGAGCGCATATTGCCGCGCGAGTTCCGGCAGCCGGCGCGGCGCAACGGAAGCGACACCCTGCGCGATGTCGAGCGGGCCGGCATTCTCGACGCCCTCGAGGCCGAAGACGGCAATCTTTCGCGGGTGGCGAAACGTCTCGGCATTGCCCGCTCCACGCTTTACCTCAAGCTTGACAGCTACGGCATCGAGACCCGGCGAAAGACCTGACCGGGCGTCCGAAACCTGTCTGTCCGGATGGCTGAAAACCGGACACTTTCTGTTTTGGCAAAAGATGCATCCTCCTGTTTGTGGCCTTCCCGTCTCGGGATGGCCGTAACAAATGGGAGGAGTTTTTCGTGACGATAATGGAGAAAAACAGCCGTTCCGTGCAGGTGCTTGGCATCGATGCGGGCGGAACGATGACCGATACGTTCTTCGTCGATGCCGACGGGGATTTCGTTGTCGGCAAGGCGCAGTCGACGCCCGACAACGAAGCGCGCGGCCTGCTCGAATCCAGCCGTGAAGGGCTGGAGCACTGGGGCCTGTCGCTTGAGGATGCGCTCGGCTCGATCCAGACCGGGGTCTATTCCGGCACGGCGATGCTGAACCGCGTGGTCCAGCGCAAGGGCCTGAAGACCGGCCTGATCGTCAATGCGGGCATGGAGGATTTTCACCGCATGGGCCGCGGCTGCCAGGCCTATCTGGGCATGGCCTATGAAGACCGCATCCATCTCAACACTCATTATTACGACGAGCCGCTGGTGCCGCGTCAGCTGACGCGCGGCGTGATGGAGCGCGTCGATATGTTTGGCGATGTGGTTATTCCGCTGCGTGAGGAAACCGCGCGTCAGGCGGCGAAGGAACTTATCGCGCAGGATGTCGAAGGCATCGTGATTTCGCTGCTGCACAGCTACAAGAACCCCGGACATGAGCGCCGGGTCCGCGATATCGTGGCCGAGGAGATTGAAAAGGCGGGCAAGACCATCCCGGTTTTCGCCTCGACCGATTATTATCCGGTGCGCAAGGAAACCCACCGCACCAATACCACGATCCTCGAGGCTTTCGCCGCCGAGCCGTCGCGCCAGACGCTCCGCAGGATTTCGACGGAATTCAAGGATAACGGCTCCAGATTCGATTTCCGGGTGATGGCCACCCATGGCGGTACGATTTCGTGGAAGGCCAAGGAACTGGCGCGCACCATCGTTTCCGGTCCCATCGGCGGCGTGATCGGCGCCAAATATCTCGGCGAGGTGCTGGGCTACAAGAACATCGCCTGCTCCGATATCGGCGGAACCTCCTTCGATGTCGCGCTGATCACCCAGGGCGAACTGACCATCCAGAACGACCCGGACATGGCCCGCCTTGTGCTGTCGCTGCCGCTGGTGGGGCTGGATTCGGTTGGTGCCGGCGCCGGCTCCTTCATCCGGCTCGACCCCTATACCAAGGCGATCAAGCTGGGGCCGGATTCGGCGGGTTACCGCGTCGGCGTCTGCTGGGCGGAGTCGGGCATCGACACGGTGACGATTTCCGACTGCCACGTCATTCTCGGCTATCTGAACCCGGACAATTTCCTCGGCGGCCAGGTCAAGCTCGACCGGCAGCGCGCCTATGACGCAATGAAGGAGCAGATTGCCGATCCGCTCGGCCTGAGCGTCGAAGAAGCAGCCGCCGGCGTCATCGAACTTCTGGACAGCGATCTTCGCGACTACCTGCGCTCGATGATTTCGGGCAAGGGCTATTCGCCGTCCTCCTTCACCTGCTTCAGCTATGGCGGTGCGGGCCCGGTCCACACCTATGGTTACACTGAAGGGCTGGGCTTCGAGGATGTGATCGTTCCGGCCTGGGCAGCGGGTTTTTCGGCCTTCGGCTGTGCCGCGGCGGATTTCGAATACCGCTACGACAAGTCGCTCGACGTCAACATCGCCGAGAATGCCCACGACGAGGCCAAGGAAATCGAAGCCAGAACGCTTAACGATGCCTGGCACGAGCTGGCCGAACGCGTGCTCGAGGAGTTCGAGCTGAACGGCTATTCGCGCGATCAGGTGCAGCTGCAGCCCGGTTTCAGGATGCAGTATCGCGGTCAGCTCAACGATCTGGAGATCGAAAGCCCGATCAATACCGCCACGACCGCGGCGGACTGGGACAAGCTTGTCGACGTCTTCAACGACACCTACGGCCGGGTCTATGCGGCTTCGGCCCGCTCGCCGGAACTGGGTTACTCCATCACCGGGGCAATCATGCGCGGCACGGTTCCGATCCCCAAACCCAACATCCCCAAGGAAGAAGAAGGCAGCCCGACGCCGGCGAAGGAGGCCATGCTGGGCACCCGCAAATTCTACCGCAAGGGCAAATGGGTCGATGCACAGCTCTACCAGATGGAGCGCCTGACGCCCGGCAATCATGTCACCGGTCCCGCCATCATCGAATCCGACGCCACGACCTTTGTCGTTCCGGACGGTTTCGAAACCTGGCTCGACGGCCACCGGCTGTTTCACCTGAAAGAAGTGTGACAGCCAAGGGAGGAGATTTACAATGAATATGCAAAGCAAAATCAAAGGCATCGTTCGCGGCGGCCAGACGCTGAAACAGCACCGCGACGAGATCATGGCCAAGACCAAGGCCAGCGGCCATTATGCCGGGCTGAAGGAAAGGGAACTGCACAAGGAAAGCCCGATCCTCTACAACAAGCTGTTCTCGCGCCTGCGCGCCGGCGTTGTCGATGCCCGCGAAACAGCCAAGAAGATTGCCGCCTCGCCGATCGTGGAACAGGAGGGCGAACTGTGCTTCACCCTCTATAATGCCGCCGGCGACAGCATTCTGACCTCGACGGGGATCATCATCCATGTCGGCACCATGGGTGCGGCGATCAAATACATGATCGAGAATGACTGGGAGGGTAATCCGGGCATCAACGACAAGGATATCTTCTGCAACAATGATTCCCTGATCGGAAACGTGCACCCCTGCGATATCCATACCATCGTCCCGATTTTCCATGAGGGCGAGCTGATCGGCTGGGTCGGCGGCGTCACCCACGTCATCGATACCGGCGCTGTCGGCCCGGGTTCCATGACCACCGGACAGGTGCAGCGCTTCGGCGACGGCTATTCCGTCACCTGCCGCAAGATCGGCGAAAACGACGAGCTGAAACGCGACTGGCTGCATGAAAGCCAGCGCGCGGTGCGCACCACGCGCTACTGGATGCTGGATGAACGCACCCGCGTTGCCGGTTGCCACATGATCCGCAAACTGGTCGAGGAAGTGATCGCCGAGGAAGGCATCGAGTCCTACTGGAAATTCGCCTATGAGGCGGTCGAGCATGGCCGGGTCGGCCTACAGAACCGCATCAAGGCGATGACCATTCCCGGCGTCTACCGTCAGGTCGGCTTTGTCGACGTGCCCTATGCGCATGAGGATGTGCGGGTGCCGTCGGATTTCGCCAAGGTCGACACGATCATGCATACGCCATCGGAAATGACGATCCGGCCCGACGGCACATGGCGTCTCGATTTCGAGGGCTCGAGCCGATGGGGCTGGCATACCTATAACGCCCATTCGGTGTCGTTTACCTCGGGCATCTGGGTGATGATGACGCAGACGCTGATCCCGACCGAGATGATCAATGACGGCGCGGCCTACGGAACCGAATTCCGCCTGCCGAAGGGCACATGGATGAACCCGGACGACCGGCGCGTGGCCTTTGCCTATAGCTGGCACTTCCTCGTCAGTTCATGGACGGCGCTGTGGCGCGGCCTGTCGCGTTCCTATTTCGGCCGCGGCTATCTCGAAGAGGTCAATGCCGGCAATGCCAACACCTCGAACTGGCTGCAGGGCGGCGGGTTCAACCAGTATGACGAAATTCATGCGGTGAACTCGTTCGAATGCGCAGCCAACGGCGTCGGCGCATCGGCGGTTGCCGACGGCATCAGCCATGCCGCCGCCATCTGGAACCCGGAAGGCGATATGGGCGACATGGAAATCTGGGAACTGGCGGAACCGCTGGTCTATCTCGGACGCCAGGTCAAGGCCAGCTCCGGCGGTGCGGGCAAGTATCGCGGCGGCGGCGGCTTTGAATCGCTGCGCATGGTCTGGAACGCCAAGGACTGGACGATGTTCTTCATGGGCAACGGCCATATCAGCTCCGACTGGGGGCTGATGGGCGGCTATCCGGCGGCATCCGGCTATCGCTTTGCAGCCCATGACACCGGGCTGAAGGAAAAGATCGCCAATGGCGACCCGATCCCCTTCGGCGGCGATGCCGACCCGGAACACCCGACCTTTGACGCGCTCGTCAATCCCGACGGCATCAAGCGCGACAAGCAGGCGATCACCACCGAGGAGATGTTCAAGGACTACGACCTCTACCTCAACTATATGCGTGGCGGGCCGGGCTTCGGCGATCCGCTCGACCGTGACGCTGCGGCCGTGGCCGAGGACGTCAACGGCGGATACCTGCTCGAACGCTTCGCCGAGACCGTCTATGGCGTGGTGCTGACAAAGGGCGCCGACGGCCTGTTTGCCGCCGATGCGGCCGGAACGGAAAGCCTGCGTGCGAAGATCCGCAAGGATCGGCTGGCAAAGGCGAAGCCGACCCGCGACTGGATGGCCGGCGAGCGGGAACGCATTCTGGCCAAGGATGCGGGCACCCATGTCCAGCAGATGTTTGCCGCCAGCTTCAAGCTCGGCCCGAAATGGGAAGAGGGCTTCCGCAAGTTCTGGGATCTGCCCGACGATTGGAAGCTGCTGGAAGCGGATCTGCCGATCCCCTCCTATGGCCGCGAATATTCGATGGATCTTTCCGATCTGCCGGATGTGAAAACCGTCCAGTTCGTCGAGGAATGATCCCGCAGGGTGCCGCCCCCGCCTGTCTTCGCGGCACCCCTTTTTATTCAGGAGAAAGACAATGGCTTACACCAAGGCAAAGATCAAAGACCTGGTCGACGGCAAGATTGACCGCGACACGCTGCAGACGATGCTGTCGACACCCAAGGACGGGGACCGCTTCGTCAAATATATCGAAATCCTGCAGGAACAGGTGCCGTGGGATGATCGGATCATCCTGCCGCTGGGGCCGAAGCTCTATATCGTCCAGCGGCCATCGGACAAGAAATGGGTGGTCAAATCCCATGCCGGCCACGAGTTCTGCGACTGGCGCGAAAACTGGAAGCTTCATGCCGTGATGCGGGTGCGCGAAACCGCAGCCGACATGGAGGAAATCTATCCCAAACTGATGGCGCCCTCCTCCGACTGGCAGGTCATCCGGGAATATTACTGCCCGATCTCGGGCGATCTGCTCGACGTCGAAGCGCCGACGCCATGGTATCCGGTGATCCACGACTTCGAACCGGACATCGACGCCTTCTACACCGAATGGCTGGGGCTTGAGGTGCCGGAGCGCGCCGCCTGACCGGGAAGCCGGCCAGAAATAACGCGGGACGCGTTTTGTCAGCAGTCTGCGGCGCGCAGCGAAAGCTGCGCGCCGTTTTCTGTCACGAGGTCGAGAGGATCTGGCTGATACCGCCGTCGATGATGAAGTCGGCCCCTGTGACCCACTCCGACTCGTCGGAGGCCAGATAGAGCGCGCAATTTGCGATATCGTCGGGCTGGCCGGCTCGTCCGATCGGCTGCATGTCGTTCATCTCGACGAGCTGTTCTTGCGTGAGAACGCCGAGGGCCGGCGTCATGACCGTACCGGGAGAAATCGAATTCACGCGGATCTTGTGCGATGCGCCTTCAGCCGCCAGTTGCCGTGTCAGAGCAAGCACGCCGCCCTTGGCCGCGGCATGAGCGGCCTGGCCGGTTGCGCCATAGCCGCGATGGCCGATCACCGAAGCCGTGTTGATGATATTCCCGCCGCCTTGCGCGACAAAGTGGTTCCACGCAGCACGGGTTGCGTAAAACACGGTGTCGAGTTCCATGCGGAGCGTGTGGGACCAGTCTTCCCACGACATTTCTCCAAACGGGCTCATCCGCGGATTGCCGGCATTATTGTAGAGAACGTCGATCCTCCCGGCGGCTGCGATACCATCCTCGATCCAGCGCGTCACGGCATCGGAATCGGTCAGATTGACGATGGAAGAGTCCATCTTTCCGCCCTGCGCGCGGACCATTTCAACCGTCTCGGCCGCTTCCTTTTCTTTCAGGTCGCAACCAATGACATGCGCGCCTTCTTTCGCAAACAAGAGCGCGGCAGCGCGTCCCTGACCACCGGCGGTTCCGGTGATGAACACGACCTTGTTGTCCAGTCTTCCCATGAATTTCTCCTGTTTTTCCCGGTCCCTGAAGGCCGTTGGTCGGCAAGGCATATCCTGGAGAGCTCCGGCTTCGGGAACCGCTTTCAGTCTGACTTTCGCGCTCTCGACAACGCATCTGACGTCCACATCACTCAAACTAGACGCCTTCGTCTGCTTCTAATAGTATTAGACAAAAGTGTCTAGTTTATCGATTTGCCATCGGTCTGATCTGTGATGTGGTAAAGGAGGGCCTCTTGTCTCAGGCGCATGAAGGGAAGTCATTGTCGGAAGATGCTCCGCGCGGAACCCCGCGCACGCCGATGCAGCTGCGTGGCCAGGCGCGGGTTGAGGCCATCCTTGACGCAGCAGCCGGGATCATCGCGGAAAACGGCCTGCCCGCGCTGACGATGCACGGCATCGCCCGTCGGGCATCGACCTCGATTGGCTCTCTCTACCATTTCTTTCCGGATCAGGCCGGCGTGCTCGAAGCGCTGGCGGCGCGGCACAATGCACGCATCGAGCATATCAAGGCCGAACTGAATGCCGTTCCCGAGGAGACCTGGCGGAACCTGTCAGTCGACGCTGCGATCCAGCGCCTCATTTCGCCCTATCTCGACTACGCAAGGCGACACCCCGATTTCTTCCCGTTGATGCACGGCAAGCGCACGCCGGCAGAAGAAGCGGGTTTCATCGAGGAGGTCAGGCGCATGCTGGCGGCCCGTTTGCCGGACCTGTCGACGGCGGCACTGGAGCGCCATGCGGCGATGCTGCATGCGATAGCCGCAGGCACCCTGCATGTCGCCTATGTGCTCGAGCCGGAGCAACTGGCCTACTACATGCGGGAGGTTCCACGCGTTCTGACCGCCTATCTCACGGAGATCGAACGCGAACGACGCGGCTGTTGACATCGAGGCACGAGCATGGCCAATTCCGCCGATGCTATTGTATTTCAAGGGAGATTAGCAATGCGGCGAAATGCTTTGATAGCCATTATGTCCACGGCCCTTCTCGCCGGCGCCACCACGTCCTCTGCGAACAACGGCATGAGCGAGGACCAATGCCTGGCCGTTATCATGGCGATGTCAAAGCTGGAAATCTCCATGATTGGCAAGGCACCGCTCGACGAGGCCACTGCCGCATTGGCAGACGTGCAGCCGACCCTTCCCGCAAACGTGACGCCGACCGTCGATGATCTGATCGCCGTGGCAGAAGAAGCGCAGGAATTCGAGACGGGAGATCCGCAGCACCCCATGGCGACAGGCGCCTTTCAGACGGCGAGCCGCAATTACCGCGAAGCGCTCGCGCCCTATTGCCCCAGCTTCGACCTGAACTACTGACAACGGGCTGCCACGCCGGTTGAAAGCACATGGAAGGCCGAAAGCCTTCCTCAGACTGCTGACAAAGTCGCCCCAGCTTCTTTCGTCATACCGGCCTTGAGCCGGTATCCAGGGCCGCTTGTTGTGCGCCTCCAGAAAGAGTCTTTGCGCGCAAGGACTTGGCCCTTATTGGATTCCGGCTCAAGGCCGAAAGCCTTCCTTCAACAGACCTTGTTCAAAATCAGCGCTCAGGCTGCCATTCCTCCGCTGCAACTTGCACCTTCAGCCTTTCAAGCTCAGCCTCGGTTCCGACTGACGCCCTGCCCCAAACAGCAGGGCCGATATCCCGTCGCAGGCAGCGGCACTGGGTCAGTCGGTAAAGTAGCTGCTGTTTCTGCGGGCGATGACGGGCAGGTCGCGCAGGACATTCCGCAAATGCGCCCGCATTTCCATTTCGGCGCGATCCGGATTGTGGGCGGCGATCGCTTCGACAATGGACGCATGCTGTTCTTTCAGCGCATTCGACATCATCTCGTTGAGAGCCAGAAAGCGAACGCGGTCAAGCTGCGCCTTCTGCATCTCGATAACACTCCAGGCAAAAGGCAGGTCCGCGCCCTGGGCCAGCGTCTTGTGAAAAAGATCATCCAGCTCCATGAACCTGGAAGGTATGCGCGCCTCCTCGGCGGACTGGTCTTCCAGTTGGCGGTATAGTTCGTCGATCTGGCGTTTTGCCATCAACCGCGCCGCCGCGCGCGCGATATCAGCCTCAAGCGCTTCCCTAATCGCCTGAATCTGGACGACTTTCGAAATCGAAATCTGCGGTACGCTGCTGCCGCTCTTCGGACGGATATCGAGCATGCCCTGGTCCGCCAGCCTGATAAAGGTTTCGCGCACCGGCTGACGGGAAACCTTGAGAGCCTCGGCAACGCCGGCTTCCGAGACCCGGCGCCCCGGCACAAGATAGTTGCGGATGATGGCGTTGCGCAGCTTTCGGTGCACCTGCGGAACGATGGGCTGGGTGAAATCCACAGGCCCCAGAAAATCAAGGTTTGCTTCCGTCATGTCTTCCGCCATCCCCTAACATTACCATTCCAATGCCGACGGGCAACCATACCACTACCAGACTCAAATTTACCATACTAAATAAGCCAATTCTGGGGATTTTAGCCGTTACGTTAGTCCAAACCGTTGTTTTTTTGACGTTGGCGGACTCTGCCTGAAAACGGACACTCACCCTCCTCACAATCGAAATTAAATACAAAATCCAAACATTACATATTTTAAAATACAAATCTCATCATAACAAATTTAAATATCAATTTAAAAAATTATAATATTCAAAAAACTAGCGCATAATAACAAATTATGTGCCTGAATTCCAAAAATAATACTCCGATGTCGCGATCAGAAAGGAAAAAATGACGAAATCATCGCCCATAAACATACGATTCCGAGACCCCAGGACGGGCGAGCATGATCGTTGACATGGGAAAATTGTATGGTAGTTTTTCTCCATCACTTGACCTTGTCAGTCAGTTATAATCTTCGGGAGGTTAGATAATGAATTGCCACAAACGGCGCCTTACGGCGTTCGCAGCCACTGTTGCGACCCTTGCCCTTGCAACGGGCGCAAGCGCTCAGGAAATCACCGTTCAGGCGCTGGACCATTTTCTCGAGCCGGTCATCGAGGCATTTGAAGCGGAAAATCCGGGAACGACCATCAATCTTGAGGTTGTCAGCTATCAGTCCGTCGCCGAAAGCCTGCCGGTACAGCTCGCGTCGGGTGGCGGCCCCGACATCTCCGTTGTGACCGATTTTGGTGGCATGTCCGAGTATTATCTGGATCTGACGCCCTACGTCGATCAGGACTATTTCGAGAAACAGTTTGGTATGGTACTTGACTGGATGCGCGGTGAGGGTTCCGACCCGAACGCCATTTACGGCCTGCCGGATTCGATCACGGTGACCGGCGGTTTCGTGAACAAGACATTGTTCGAACAGGCCGGCGTCGCGCTTCCGGGTGCCGATGCGACCTGGGCAGACTGGGGTGCGGCAGCGCACGAAGTCGCCGAAGCAACCTATACCGATTTCCCCGTCGAGATGGATCGCTCCGGGCATCGTTTCGCCGCCATGGCGATTTCCTACGGCGCAGAGCTTGTCGACGAGGAGGGAATGCCGGTTATCGACGAGGGGCTGCGCAACGCCATCGAGCAATTCGTCGAGTGGCACCGCGACGGCACCATGCCGATGGACCTGTGGGGCGCCGTCGGCGGCGCGACCATGCGCGACAATTTCACCGATTTCGTCAACGCCACGACGGTTCTCTACTATGGCGGCTCCTGGCAGCTGCGACGCCTTGATGAGGAAGTCGGCGATTTCTTCGACTGGGAAGTTATCAACGCGCCATGCGGCGTTGCCGCCTGCTCGGCCATGCCCGGCGGTGGAGCTCTTGCCGGCTTCAAACATACGGACGAGCCGGAACTGGTCGGCAAGTTCCTCAATTTCGCGGCGCGGGACGAGAACCTGCGGACGATGATCGCGGCAGCCGTCAATATTCCCACCGCGCAGTCGATGGTTGAATCCGGCATTGAATATCCGGGTGTCTCCGAGAAGGTCCAGAACGGGCTTTCGACCTTCATCAACCAGATCCCGAAGATGTCGCCGACCGCCTATCGTTTCCAGGGCTGGACCTTCGAGCGGGCGATGATGAATTCGATGACGACGCGCATCAGCCAGGTTCTGAACAACGAAATGGATATCGACACCGCGCTGGAGCGCATTGATCAGGACGTCCGGCTGGCGATCTCGGCAGCGCAAAACTGATCGGTCCCCGCCAAGGTCAATACTGAAACAGCGTGACGGATGCTGTCCGTCATGCTCAGTCAGCGCCAATCTCTAAAGGTGATATTGTGGCAAGTGGTACGATTTCGACCGTGCTGGGAACAGTGGCGTCATTGCCTGCCCGGGCCGTCGACCCTCTCTGGAAATGGCTTCAGAAGGTCATCGGCGTCAAAAGGCTGCCCTGGGTGTTTCTGACGCCGAACATGGCGAGTGTTCTGTTCTTCTCGCTGCTGCCGGTCTTCATCAATATTTATTATTCGGTCACCGGCAGTGACAATCTGTTCCTGAGCGAGCGGCATTTTGTCGGCGGTGCGAACTACGCAACGCTGCTGGATTGCCAGAACTATCTCGATCCCTCGAGCTGCTCGCGTGACCTGTTCTGGCGCGCGCTTGGCAACCTGCTCATGTTTGTGCCGCTGCAGGTCGTCTTCATGATGGGCGTGGCGCTGATCACCGCCGTGGCGCTGAATGGCAAGATCAGGGCGCGCGGCTTCTTCAGGGGCGTGTTCTTCTTCCCGGTCATGCTCTCTCCCGTCGTCGTGGCGCTGACATGGCAGTGGATCCTGCAGAGAAACGGCATTCTGAACGGGGTTCTGGGGCTGTTCGGATTTGAGCGCTACTCATGGCTGGCAGATTCAAACTGGGCATTTTTCTGGGCAATCTTCGTGACCGTCTGGGCGCATTCGGGCTTCTTCATGATCATTCTCCTGGCCGGCCTGCAGTCGATACCGCAGGATGTCTATGAAGCCGCAAAAATGGACAGGGCCTCGCCGTGGCGGGTTTTCACACGCATCACAGTGCCGATGCTCAAGCCGGTTCTGCTGGTGGTCTTCATTCTCGCGGTTATCCGTTCGGTCCAGACCTTTGATGAAATCTATGTGCTGACAGGGGGCGGCCCCGGTTCTGCGACCATGCTTCTGGTTCAGTATATCTATGAAACGGGCTTTGCCGCGCAGCCGCGCAATTACGGCCTTGCAGCAGCTGCATCGCTGCTTCTCGGCGCGGCTCTCCTCGTCTTCACACTGGTGCAGATGAAGCTGTCGGGAGACAGGAAATGATCATGAACGCTTCTTCCCAAAACCGTCGCGGTATCATTCCGTTCCTGACCCGCAAGCAGGGAGGCATCAAGGCAACCTGGGGCGATTATGTCACCTATGGCTACCTGCTGCTCGGTGTCGTGGTCATGCTCCTGCCCGTGCTCTGGGTGCTGATCTCGTCCTTCAAGGCCCCCGCCAACCTTTCCGAATATCCGCCGACGCTGCTGCCGCAGACCGTTCAGACCATCGAGGTCGATGGATATGACGAGCCGCTGCCGCTCTTCAATGTGACGCAGGAGGATGGTTCGGTCACGCCGATGGCGCAGCTGAGGCGCATCGGCATCCGGGCGCAGATGGTTGACCCGGCAAATCCGGAAGCAGGCCGGGTAACCGTGGACGTCAATGACGCCACGCCGGTCAGGCAGTTTCATCTTGCCTTCGAGAATTACAGCGAACTGCTCGAAACTTCCGGCGGCAATATCTGGCTGAATATCTACAACTCCGCCTTTATCACGGTCGTGGCGACGATCATTACCCTGATCATGAACTCCATGGCGGCGTTTGCGCTTTCGAAATACAAGTTCACCGGCTCGACGGTCGCGCTGGTGGCCATTATCGCAACCTTGATGGTGCCACCGACCGTGATCCTTGTGCCGACCTATCTGATCGTGTCGGAACTCGGGCTGGTCAATAATCTCTGGGGTGTCATTCTGCCGACGGTGGCAACGCCGACGGGCGTGTTCCTGCTGCGCCAGTACATGCTGACCATTCCCGACGAGCTTCTGGAAGCGGCCCGCATGGACCATGCTTCGGAATGGCAGATTTACTGGCGGATCGTGTTGCCGCTTGCAACGCCGGCTCTGGCTGTTGTGGCTGTGTTCTCCGTGATGAGCCGCTGGAACGACTTCCTGCTGCCCCTGATCGTTCTCAACCGTCCTGAAGTTCACACATTGCAGCTCGCCCTTGCCGGCTTCCAGACCGAAAACGGCATTGTCTGGCATCTGCTGCTTGCAATGACGACGCTCACGGCACTTCCGCTGGCCTGTGCCTTCCTGTTCCTGCAGCGTTACATCACCGCCGGCATCGCTTCGTCGGGCGTCAAATAAGAAGGTTACCTCCCATGGCTAATCTCAAACTCAGAAATCTCAACAAGACCTTCGGTTCCGTCGAGGTTATTCCCAATGTCAATCTCGATATCGAAGACGGCGAGTTCGTTGTTTTCGTCGGCCCGTCGGGGTGCGGCAAGTCCACCCTGTTGCGCATGATCGCCGGTCTGGAAACGGCGACCACCGGCGACATTCTGATCGATGAAAAAAGCGTGGTCCGCACGCCGGCGGCCGATCGTGGCGTGTCGATGGTGTTCCAGTCCTATGCGCTCTATCCGCATATGACGGTCCGCCAGAACCTCAGCTTCGGGCTGGAAAACATCGGCATGGCGAAAGCCGAAATTGAAAAGCGCATCCAGGCGGCCTCCGTATTGCTGCAGATCGACGAATTGCTGAACCGCCGTCCGACACAGCTTTCCGGCGGCCAGCGGCAGCGCGTGGCCATCGGCCGCTCGATCGTGCGTGAGCCGAAAATCTTTCTGTTCGACGAGCCGCTCTCCAACCTCGATGCCGAGTTGCGCGTGGTCATGCGGTTCGAGATCAACGCCCTGCATGAACGGCTCGGCAACACGATGATCTACGTGACCCACGACCAGATCGAAGCCATGACCATGGCAGACAAGATCGTGGTGCTGCGCAAGGGCAATATCGAGCAGGTCGGCGCCCCGCTGGAGCTTTACAACCACCCCGACAACAAGTTCGTCGCCGGCTTTATCGGCTCGCCCCGGATGAACTTTCTGGAGGGTCAGATCGCCCTGAAGGGCGACAGTGAACTGGTCTTTGCATCCGAAAAGCTCGGAAAGATTTCACTGGCGAGCAAGGGATTGCCGGTGCAGGATGGCCAGTCCGTCAGTCTCGGTATTCGCCCGGAGGATCTTGAAGTCGTCGATGACAACAGCGAGGGCTGGCAGTTTTCCGTTTCCGTCGCGGAACAGCATGGCCGCGATACCTATCTGCACGGCACCCTCGCCGACGGCACGGAAATCCTGCTGCACAAGCCCGGCCAGTTCAAGACGCAACGTGGCGATGTGCTTGTCGTGCGGCCCAAGGCGCACGCCTGGCATCTCTTCGATACCAACGAACAGGCCATCCGATGACCCGTGACGCCCAACCGCAAGGCCGTGTTCCCATGAACGAAAACATGATCACCAACCCCATTCTGCCGGGTTTCAATCCCGATCCGTCCATCTGCCGGGTCGGCGAAGACTACTACATCGCCACGTCGACCTTCGAATGGTATCCCGGCGTGCAGATCCACCATTCCCGCGATCTGGCAAACTGGACGCTGGTCAGCCGCCCCCTCGCCCGCGCCGATTTGCTCGACATGCGCGGCAACCCCGACAGCTGCGGCATCTGGGCGCCATGCCTGACCTATGCGGATGGTCTGTTCTGGCTGGTCTACACGGATGTCAAACGGCTTTCCGGCAGCTTCAAGGACGCGCCGAACTATGTGACAACCGCGCCGTCCATTACCGGCCCGTGGTCCGAACGCGTCTATCTGAATTCCAGCGGCTTCGACCCTTCCCTGTTTCATGCTCCCGATGGCAGGAAATATCTGGTCAACATGCTCTGGGATCATCGTCAGACCGGCCATGGCGATCAGTTTGCCGGGATTGTCCTGCAGGAATACAGCGTCGCTGAAAAAAAACTGACCGGTCCCGTCCACAACATCTTCAAGGGAACCGACCGCAAGCTGACCGAAGCGCCGCATCTCTATTTCCGGGATGGCTGGTACTATCTGATGACGGCCGAGGGCGGCACGGGCTATGACCATGCCGTCACACTGGCGCGCTCCCGCGATCTGCTTGGCCCCTATGAGGTTCACCCGCAAAAGCATGTCCTGACCACGGCCTTTGCGCCGGACGCGCCTTTGCAGCGTTGCGGCCATGCCGATATCGTCGACACACCCGCCGGCGAAACCTACATGGTGCATCTGTGTTCCCGGCCGATCACGGTTACCGGTTCTGCGGGCCAATCCGATATCCGCCGCGACCTGCCGGGGTCAAACGTGTTGCAACGCCGCTCGCCGCTTGGTCGTGAAACGGCGATCCAGAAAGTGGAGTGGCGCGACGATGGCTGGCTTTATCTCGCCGAAGGCGGCCAGCATCCGACATCGCTTCATACGCCACGGCCGGCGGGCATTGTTGCCGCCGCGGCAGAAGAGACGGCCGTGCGGACCAGCTTTGCCCCCGGACCATTACCCTCTGCTTTTCAGTGGCTTCGCAGTCCCGAGCCGGACCGGCTGTTTTCGCTCGATGCCAGTCCGGGGCAGTTGCGCATATACGGCCGGCAGTCACCGGGAAACATGTTCGAGCAGGCGCTTCTTGCACGGCGGCAGACGGCGCACCGCTACCGCGCCGCCACGCGTATGCATTATGAACCAAGGGACTTCCAGAGTTTTGCAGGGCTGATCTGCTGGTACAATCAGTGCCAGTATCACTTCCTCAGCGTGACCCGGGAAGACGACGGGAGCCGTGCGCTGCGGATCATGTCGACACTCGGCGATTTCCCGTTCGGCAAGGCGGTCTTCTCCGGCGAACCGCAAAAACTGCCGGACGGTCCGGTGGAGCTTCGCGCAGAGGTCGATGAAGCAGCACTACAGTTCAGCTGGCGGGTCTCCGACGGCGCCTGGCAGACGATTGGCCCGGTTCTGGATGCGACCATCCTGTCTGACGAAGCCGGTGTCGGCGAGGGCAACAACTTTACCGGCGCCTTTGTCGGCATGGCAGCCTACGACATCAGCGGACAGGGGCACGCCGCCGATTTCGACTGGTTCGACTACGAAACGCTCGGATAGGCGGAGCCTCCGCACCGCGCTTTATGAACACAGCAAACCCGCCTGACTTCGGTGCAAAGCGCCGGGGACAGGACGGCCTTGCTCCCTGAAACAGGGCTGACGCCGAAAGCGGCCGATATTCCGCCCGCGTCATCCGGTTCCAACGGTACAAACTGATGAACACCTTGCTATCGCGCCTGCTCAAACTGGAAGCTGACAGGAACAACCAGCACTGCGCCGCAGCCGCTGTCGATGAAGACGGCTATGATCTCTGGCTTCGCTATCTGCCGCTTGCGCAAACGCGTCTGAAAGACGTGGAGGACTGTGTCCGCGCTTTCGTGTTCGGCGCCGAAAGTCCGACCCTGACCGTTGCCCGTGACGAACTGGAGCGGGCGCTTTTCGCAATGCTGGTCAAATGTGTCCCGGTTCGCGAGGACGGCGGGATCAGCGACGGTGCAGTCCTTGTCGGAACGCCCGACAGCCTGCCTGTGATCGCGGACCTCGACCTGTCATTGTCGGACCTCGGCAAGGAAGGCTATCGCGTTCGCAGCCTGATCCATGAGGGCAAGCGCGTTACCGCTATTGCCGCCAACACCGATATTGGCGTGCTTTATGGCTGTTTCGCGTTTCTGCGTCATATCCAGACAGGCGGTGATCCGGTGCGGATCGATATCAGTTCCGCACCCAAGGTCGAACTGAGACTGCTCAATCATTGGGACAATCTCGATGGCTCTGTCGAACGCGGTTATGCCGGGTTTTCAATCTGGGACTGGTGGACGCTGCCCGATTACGTCAACCGGCGCTATATCGACTATGCGCGCGCCAATGCGTCTATCGGCATCAACGGCACGGTGTTGAACAATGTGAATGCCGCCCCGGAAATTCTGACGGATGCCTATCTGGCAAAAGCCGCCAGGCTGGCGGATGTTTTCCGTCCGTATGGCCTGAAGGTTTTCCTCTCGGTGAATTTCGCATCCCCTTTGGCTTTGGGCGAAACGGCCACATCGGACCCTGCCGATCCGGCGGTGCAGGCGTGGTGGAAGGACAAGGCAAGCGAGGTCTATCGCTGGATCCCGGATTTCGGCGGCTTTCTGGTCAAGGCCAATTCCGAAGGCCAGCCGGGCCCCGGAGACTATGACCGCAGCCATGCCGACGGCGCCAATATGCTTGCCGACGCGCTTGCGCCCCATGGCGGTATCCTGATCTGGCGCGCCTTCGTCTACGCGTCCGATGCCGGAACCGACCGGGCGACGGAAGCGCTCAATGAATTCAAGCCGCTCGACGGGACGTTCCGGAACAACGTTCTCCTGCAGGTCAAAAACGGCCCGATCGATTTCCAGCCGCGCGAGCCGTTTTCGCCGATCTTCGGCCAGATCACAAAAACACCGCTGGTGATGGAGTTCCAGATCACCAAGGAATATCTCGGCCAGGCAACCCATCTCGCCTATCTCGGCCCTGTCTTCGAAGAGGTGCTGAAATTCGACACCTATGCGCGCGGGCCGGGTTCGACCGTCAGCGAAATCGTCAAGGGCAAAACCTTCCCCCACCCGGTCACCGGGATCGCGGCGGTGGCCAATATCGGCACTGACCGGGACTGGACCGGCGGCACCTTCAATCAGGCCAACTGGTATGTCTTCGGACGTATGGCGTGGGACCCGGATGCGACAGCCTCCGGCGTTGCCGAAGACTGGGTGAAAATGACCTTCACCTGTGAGCCCGGCTTTGTCAGCACTATTGTCGACATGATGATGCGTTCACCGGAAACGCTGGTCAACTACATGATGCCTTTCGGCCTGCATCATCAGGTGGCGACCGGCCATCACTATGGTCCCGGCCCCTGGGTCAGCGAGCTGGACCGACCGGAATGGAACCCGACCTATTATAACCGCGCCGATAAAGACGGTATCGGCTTTAATCGCCTTGCCGACGGCAGCAACGCAATCGCGCAATATAGCCCCGCAGTTCAGGCGCTGTTTGCCGATCCCCATGCCCTTGACGAGCGCTACCTGCTCTGGTTCCACCACGTTTCCTGGGATTTTCCGCTGTCCTCAGGCAAGACGCTGTGGCAGGGACTTGCCGAGCGTTATGACGCAGGCGTTGCGGAAACAGCGCGCATGATCGGCACCTGGGACCAACAGCGCGCCCATGTCGATGGTCAGCGTTTTGCCCAGATCCGCACATTCCTTGAGATCCAGCATCGCGAAGCGCAATGGTGGCGCGACGCCTGCCTGGCCTATTTCAGTGCCGTTGCACAACGTCCGCTGCCGGAAGGCCACAAGCCACCCGCACACCCACTTGCCCATTATCGCGAAATCCATCACTGCCACGCGCCGGGAAATCCGGCATAGCTTCCGAGCCCGGCATTCGACGCACGGGAGCGCCCTATTTTCGCAGCGCTCCCGGCGCCCCGACAAAGCCGCGGCTGCCGCCGCTCATATCCATGCGAACCTTGTCGAGTTCCTCGGAATAGCGGCGCAGACAGTCCAAGTCCGACCGTCTTGCATGTGCCGCTCGGCTCTGCTGCAAGGCATTCCGGCTCACCTGCTGCGACCGCTCCCATATCCGCAAACTGCGGCAATCTGCCCACACTGATTAGTAAAAATTTACTAATCCGGACACAACTGCCATAAGACTCTGGTAAAGACGTCTGTGTTTGCGTCAGGTAAGGGAGAGCAGTCCCGGGAGTGAGTGCTGCTCCGTCGATCAGGCAGCCAGCCGGCGTTCGGGATCGAGACAGGCTGTTGCCGGTAAGGCGGGTTGAAGGCCGAGGAGGATAAGACGTGGTAACGATACGCGAAATTGCCAGAGCGGTAGGCGTTTCATCCGGCACGGTTTCGCGGGTGCTGAATTATGACCCTTCGCTTTCGATTTCGGAACCGAAGCGAAAAGCCATCATTGAAACCGCCGAGGCGCTCAATTACGAAACGCCGCGTAACCGGAACCGCCACAAGCTCGGCCCGCTGCGTTCGGCTGCCCGCATGCCCGCCCTGCCGCAACTGGCGACGGTGCATTTTCTGGAAGCAGACGAGGAACTGATCGACCCATACTATATCGGCGTCCGGCTTGGGATCGAGCGGCGTTGCCGCCTGTTCGATACGGAAATCGTCAAGGTGTTTCATGCCGACCTGGCCGCCAGCGCCGCCCTTCTGGAGAGCATGGCGGGCGTGATCGTGATCGGCAAGCATCGCTCTGCTGATATCGACTTCATTGCAAGCCACAGCGCCCATACGGTCTTCGCCGACTTTGTGCCGAGGCGTGAAGACTTTGACTGCGTTTTCAGTGATCTGGGGACGGCAACGCGGACCATTCTGGATGGCCTGCAACAGGCGGGATACCAGCGCATCGCGTTCATTGGCGCCCATGACCGGATCGATGAGCCGAGCCAGCCCTACAGCGAAATACGCTGCCGCACCTATGTCGACTGGCAAAAGGCCAATGGCACGTTCAACCCTGCGCTGATTGCGCTCAACGATGACTGCAACAACGGTCAGAATCTGAAGCTTGAAGTGGGTTACGAGCAGGCCAGAGCGCTGCTTTCACACGACATCAGACCGGATGTCATCCTGACGGCCAATGACAATATTGCCATCGGCACGGCGCGCGCGGCGCTGGAAGCGGGATTGTCGATACCGGACGATATTGCGATCGCATCCTATAACGACATTCCAGTCGCCCAGTTTCTGAACCCCGCACTGTCGACCATGAAAATTCCGGGTGAAGCCATCGGTGAAACCGCCGTCGATCTTCTGATCGAACGGATCAACGGACGTGAAGATTATGCCAAGCGGGTCACGATACCGACGACCATGATCTGGCGTGACAGTTGTCGACATCCGAAGACATGCTGACGGCCGCTGTCTAAAAAATTTACTAAAAATTTTCTTGCTTACGCTTCCGTTTTATCGTTACCTTCAAAAAAGCGGCATGGAGAGAGCCGCCTGGAGCAATAATCCGATTGGGAGGAAACCATGGATAAGCATTCCGTGCTGAACCGGGTGAAGGCCGTTGCCTTGTCCGGCGCCTGCGTCATGACCGCAACCACCGCCTTTGCCGGCGAAATCACCGTCTGGTGCTGGGACCCGAATTTCAACGTCGCGATCATGGAAGAGGCCGGTGCGCTTTACACTGCCGAACATCCCGATACGACGTTCAACGTTGTCGATTTCGCCAAGCTCGACGTCGAGCAGAAGCTGCAGACCGCACTTGCCTCCGGCACCACACAGGCGCTGCCGGACATTGTCCTGATCGAGGATTACGGCGCGCAGAAATACCTTCAGTCCTTCCCCGGCGCCTTTGCGCCGATGAGCGACGTTGTCGATTACTCCGGTTTTGCACCCTACAAGGTCAAGCTGATGACGGTCGACGACAAGGTTTACGGCATGCCGTTCGACAGTGGCGTGACCGGCCTGTATTACCGCCGCGACTATCTGGATGAGGCCGGCTTCAGCCCGGAAGACATGCAGGACATCACCTGGGACCGTTTCATCGAGATCGGCAAGCAGGTCGAGGAAAAGACCGGCCACAAGATGACCACGCTCGACCTCAATGATGGCGGCATGACCCGCATCATGATGCAGTCGGCCGGCGAATGGTATTTCAACGAAGACGGCAGCCTCAATATCGAGGACAATGCAGCGCTCAAGCAGGCGCTTCAGACACAGGCCGACATCGCCAATGCCGGACTGATCTATCCGGCGACCGGGTGGTCTGATTATGTCAATGCCTTCACTTCCGGCAATGTCGCCTCGGTGATCACCGGTGTGTGGATCACCGGCACGATCAAGGCGCAAGAAGATCAGGCGGGCAAATGGGGCGTTGCGCCGATCCCGTCACTTGAAGGCGTTGACGGCGCCACCCATGCCTCCAATCTCGGTGGCTCCAGCTGGTATGTCCTGTCGTCGTCGGATGTGAAGGACGAGGCCATCGACTTCCTGAACGAGGTCTATGCCAAGGATGTCGATTTCTATCAGAAGATCCTGACCGAGCGCGGTGCGGTCGGTTCGCTTCTGGCGGCGCGCGAAGGCGCGGCCTATCAGCAGGCCGATCCTTTCTTCAACGACGAGAAGGTCTGGCAGAAATTCTCTGACTGGCTGAACCAGATCCCGCCGGTCGAATACGGCATCTTCACCAATGAGCTGGATACGGCGGTGACGACCAACCTTCAGTCGCTGGTGGACGGAAAGCCGGTCGACGAGGTGCTGCAGGCCATTCAGCAGCAGGCCGAATTCCAGATTCAGTAACAATACTGCAGGCGGCGGAGAAGGCTCAGACCTTCCTCCGCCACCCCTGATGTGCAATGACAGCGGCCCGGCCGCTGTCATGATCTTCCGGCGTAGCCACATGTGCTGCGCCCTGGCGGGATTTCACCATGGCAAAAGCAAGACCCGGCAATCTGAAGCGCTTTTACGATGTTAACGGCTGGCTGTTTGTCGGCCCGGCGCTCATCCTGATTGCCACCTTCATGTTCTACCCGATCATCCGGTCGCTGATCCTGTCGTTTTATTCCGGTCGCGGCATGATGATGAAGTTTGCCGGCTTTAGGAACATCGACCGGCTCTGGCATGATCCGGTTTTCTGGCAGGCGCTGACCAACACGATGACCTTCCTCATCGTGCAGGTGCCGATCATGATCATGCTGGCGCTGATCCTCGCCAATGCCCTGAACAATCCGCGCCTGAAATTTCGCGGCCTGTTCCGCACGGCGATCTTCCTGCCCTGCGTTTCTTCGCTTGTTGCCTATGCCATCCTGTTCAAGAGCATGTTCGCCGTCGACGGCATCGTGAACCGGACGCTGACCATGATCGGGCTCACCGACGGGCCGATCCACTGGTTCACGGATCCGTTCTGGGCAAAGGTGCTGATCATCCTCGCCATCACCTGGCGCTGGACCGGCTACAACATGATCTTCTACCTCGCCGCCTTGCAGAATGTCGACAAATCGATCTACGAGGCCGCCCGCATTGACGGCGTTCCGGCATTCCGGCGGTTTCTGCATATCACCATTCCGATGCTGAAACCGGTGATCCTGTTCACCACGATCACGTCGACCATCGGCACGCTGCAGCTTTTCGATGAGGTCTATAACCTGACCGAGGGCAAGGGCGGCCCGGCAAATGCAACGCTGACGCTTTCGCTTTACATCTACAATCTGACCTTCCGCTTCATGCCGAACTTCGGCTATGCGGCAACGGTTTCCTACGTCATCGTGCTGATTGTCGCCGTTCTGTCCTTCCTGCAGTTCTATGCCGCGAGGGAACGCAAATGACCCTGCGCCTTGTCAAACGCTACACCGCCGCAACGCTCATCTATGCGGCACTCGGTCTGGCCGCCTTCATCTCCGTGTTTCCGTTCATCTGGATGGTGATCGGCGCAACCAACACCACGGCAGACATCGTGACCGGCAAGGTGTCTTTCGGCGCCGCCCTTCTCGACAATATCAGCACCTTCGTCACGCAGGTGGACGTGCCGCTGATCATGTGGAACTCGGTCAAGATCGCCGTTGCCGGCACACTTCTGACCCTGTTCGTGTCCTCGCTGGCGGGCTATGGCTTCGAGATATTCCGCTCGAAAATGCGCGAGCGCATCTATGCGGCTGTCCTGCTGACGCTGATGGTGCCGTTTGCGGCGATCATGATCCCGCTGTTCATGCTGATGGGCAAGGCAGGGCTGATCGACACCCACCTTGCCGTTATTCTGCCGACGATCGCCTGGGCGTTCGTGATCTTTTATTTCCGGCAGGCATCGAAAGCCTTTCCATCGGAGCTGAGAGACGCGGCCAAGGTCGACGGCCTGAAGGAATGGCAGATTTTCCTGTTCATCTATGTTCCGGTGATGCGCTCGACCTATGCGGCAGCCTTCGTCATCGTCTTCATGCTCAACTGGAACAATTACCTGTGGCCGCTGATCATTCTGCAGTCGAACGAGACCAAGACGATCACGCTCGTGGTGTCGTCGCTCGCATCCGCCTATTATCCGGATTACGGCACGGTGATGATCGGCACCATTCTTGCCACGCTTCCCACACTTTTCATTTTCTTCGCCATGCAGCGCCAGTTCGTCCAGGGCATGCTTGGCTCGGTCAAATAGGATGACGACAATGCGCCAGATCGAAAATTTCAATGCAGGCTGGACTTTCCGTGAGGGCTTCGATGCCAGCGCGCTTCAGGCCCTGCAAACCGGTGAAACCGTGCGCTTGCCGCATACGGCAGTCGAACTGCCCTATAACTATTTCGATGAGCGGCGTTATCAGAAGGCGTTCACCTATCAGAAAGTACTTGCCTGGCAGCCCGCGTTTGAGGGCAAGCGGGTTTCGCTGGTCTTCGATGCCGCGATGGCCGACGCAAAAGTCTATCTGAACGGTGAACAGATCGCCCATCACAGGGATGGCTATACGCCATTCGAGATCGATATGACCGCGCATCTGGGCCGCGACGAAAACCTGCTGACCGTACACATTGACGGTTCGGAAAACCCGGAAATTCCGCCCTTCGGCGGGCAGATCGACTATCTCTGCTATGCAGGCCTTTACCGCGACGTCTGGCTGAAAGTCACCACGCCGGTCGCGATCGACAACGTCAAGGTCGAGACGCCGGATGCGCTTTCGGAGAAAAAATCCGTATCGGCGCGGGTGTTTCTGACCGGTGACATGGCGAAGGCGCAAAACGGCGTGCTGCATGCAAAGCTGACCGATGCCGAGGGCGATGTGCTTGCCGTGGCGAAAGTCACGGTCACCGGCCCCGAAGCACTGATCGAGCTGCAGGACCTGGAGGACATCAGGCTCTGGGAGATCGACGATCCCGCGCTCTACACGCTTGCGCTGACGCTGGAAACGGATGCGGGCACGGATACATGCGAGACCCGCTTCGGCTTCCGTACGGTTTCGTTTCAAACCGATGGCTTTCGCCTCAACGGCCGGCCGCTCAAACTGCGCGGCCTCAACCGCCATCAGAGCTGGCCGCATCTCGGCTATGCCATGGGCAGGCGCGGCCAGGAAAAAGACGCCGATATTCTGAAACACGAGCTTGCCTGCAACATCGTGCGCACCTCGCACTATCCGCAGTCGACCTATTTCCTCAATCGCTGCGATGAAATCGGGCTGCTTGTTTTCGAGGAAATTCCCGGCTGGCAGCATATGGGCCCGGACATCTGGAAGCAGGAATCGATCGAGAATGTCCGGCGGATGATCACCCGCGACTGGAACCATCCGTCGATCATCATCTGGGGCGTGCGGATCAACGAATCTGCCGATGACCATGATTTCTACACCGAGACCAACCGGCTGGCGCATGAACTTGACGCGACGCGCCCGACCGGCGGCGTGCGCTGTATCGAAGACAGCGAGCTGCTGGAAGACGTCTACACCATGAACGATTTCATCCTTGGCGATGAAGAACAGCCCGGCCGCAATGCCGGACGCGAATTCCGCCGCGAACAGAAGCGCGTCACCGGGCTTTCGCACGATGTGCCCTACATGATCACCGAATATTGCGGCCATATGTACCCGACGAAGCGGTTCGATCAGGAACAGCGGCAGGCCGAACATGTGACCCGGCATCTGCAGATGCTCAACGCCATTGCCGGCGATCCGGCGATTGCCGGCGGAACCGGCTGGTGCATGTTCGACTACAACACGCATGAGGATTTCGGCTCCGGCGACCGCATCTGCTACCACGGCGTGATGGACATGTACCGGGAACCCAAATTCGCGGCCTATGCCTATGCCTCGCAAGGCGACCCGAAAAACGGCGTCGTCATGCAGCCGGTCACCTTCTGGGCGCGCGGCGAGCGCAATATCGGCGGCGTGCTGCCGCTGATCATCCTGACGAACTGCGACTATGTGGAACTGAGCTTTGGCGATGACGCGCCGAAGCGCATCGAGCCGGACAGCGCGACCTATCCGCATCTGGCCCACCCGCCGGTGGTTGTCGATCTGCGCTCTGTCTCGCAAGAGGAATTCGGCGAATGGGGCCGTATCTGGCGTGACGGGACCGTGACCGGTTATCTCGATGGCAAAGCCGTTACGACCATGAAGCTGCCTGCCGGGCCTGTTCCGACGACGCTGGAAATCGATCCTGATGCGACAAGGCTCTACGCCGGCGAGAAGGACTGCGTTCGCGTGATCCTGCGGGTCCGCGACCAGGGCGGCAACATTCTGCCCTTCTTCGATGAGCCGGTGCATCTCTTTCTTGACGGACCGGGCCGTATCGTCGGACCGGATTGCCTGAGCTTCAGGGGCGGCACGGCCGGTCTCTATATCGAGGCGGGGGACGAGGCCGCAGACCTGACGCTTCGGGTTCGCGCCCATGGTTTTGAGGACCAGAGCGTTACATTTTCTGTTGAGGGAGCACGGACCGATGGCTGATGTTTCGCTTTCCGGCATTCGCAAGACGTTCGGCAATATCGAAGTCATCAAGGGTGTGGATCTGAATGTCGCATCCGGCGAGTTCGTCGTCTTTGTCGGTCCGTCCGGCTGCGGAAAATCAACGCTCCTGCGCATGATTGCAGGGCTTGAAGATGTTTCCGCCGGCAAGCTTGCCATCGGCGGTACAGACATGACCGACGAGGACCCGGCCAAGCGCGGCATCGCCATGGTGTTTCAGACCTATGCGCTCTACCCGCATATGACGGTAAAGGAAAACATGGGGTTTGCCCTGCGTTTTGCCGGCATGGACAAGCGCGAAATCGAAAGCCGCGTCGACGAGGCGGCGCGGATGCTCGAGCTTGACGCGCTGCTGGACCGCAAGCCCAAGGCGCTTTCCGGCGGTCAGCGTCAGCGCGTCGCCATCGGCCGCGCGATCGTGCGCCACCCGGATGTGTTCCTGTTCGATGAACCGCTTTCAAACCTCGATGCGGAACTGAGGGTGCACATGCGCGCCGAGCTTTCGGCCCTGCATGACCGGCTGAAAACGACGATGATCTATGTGACTCACGATCAGGTCGAGGCGATGACGCTGGCAGACCGCATCGTGGTGCTGCGGCAGGGAAAGGTGGAGCAGATCGGAACGCCGCTCGAACTCTACAACGAACCGGCGAATACATTCGTGGCCGGTTTCATCGGCTCGCCGTCAATGAACTTCCTGCCCGCCACCGTCATTGCCGGTGATGATGGCACTCCGGCCCTCAACCTGCTCGGCGAGACACTGCCGGGCATTGCCTTGCCCGCTTCCGTCAGCACCGGAACCAAGGTCACGGTCGGCGTCCGCCCGCAAAACATTCGTCTGGCGGAAACAGACGCCGCAAGCATTGAAATCACCATCAAGCTGGTTGAGGCACTCGGCGCGGAAACCGTTGTCTATGCCACAGCCAGTCACGGTGAAGACATACTGGCAGTGCTCTCCGGCCAGCACATGCTGAAGTCCGGAACGACCATTCAGGTGACCTTCGACAGAAACGACATTCACCTTTTCGACGAGGCCGGAAACCGGCTGGCGGTGTGATGATAGTTCGCAAAAGGCCCAAAGCCGGCCGGTAGGATGCTGCAGGGCGAGGAGCGTCCGTTTCTATTGTGCGGGCCGGTGCCAGCCGCGCTCGGCAAGCGGTTTGTCGGGGGCTTCGATGGTGATGAAGCTTGCGAGCTCCGGGCCGAAGGTCGGCAGCGCCATCGGGCAGCGCACGCCGGGCAGCACACGCACGTCGAAAAGCTCCTTGATGCCGCCTTCCAGCCGTAGCCATTCGACGATATCGCCATTTGCCGTGTTGATGACCTGCAGGCCGCACCAGGCGTCCGCCCGGCGCTTGTCGAGTTCGTCCTGCAGGTTGAGGCCCGAGAACACGCCTTCGCGGCGCGCCAGCGACAGGCCAACGATAGCGTGGCCATCGTGGAAGGACAGCCCGCGCAGGAAACCGGGGCAGAAGGTGACGCGCTCTCGCATCCTGCTTTCAAGGTCGAGCCGCGTGAGATAGCCATTGCCGGAATCGAGAAACCAGAGCGCACCGTTATGAAGCCTGGGCGAATGCGGCATCGAAAGCCCCTCGGCGACAATTTCGTCGGTCTCGACATCGACCACGACCCCGCCGTCGCGCCGCTCGTTGCGCCAGCCATCGACGATATCGGTGGTCGAGACCGCGGTGACAAAGCGGGGAACGCCGTTTTCCATGGCCAGACCGTTCAGGTGGCAGCGGTCTTCCGGCGCGAGTTTCGAGATGAAGGACGGGCGCCAGACCGGCTTGAAGGAATGGGCGACACTGTCGGTGGCCAGACATGAGTACTTCGTGTTGACGAACAGCAGCCGGCCGGCCGTGTCGATGCCGAGTTCATGAACGTCGAGATCCGAAACCGTCTGCCCCCGGCGCGGCACGTAGAGTTTATCGAAATTCTCATTGGCGCGTTCGTCCGGGCCGAGCACGTTTTCGAACCGCCAGATCTGGGCGAGGCCCGCCAGAAGCAGCCGTTGCGCATCGCCGATAAGCCCCATCGCGCGCACGAAATTGCGCTGGTGGATCGACAAGGCGCCATTCGGAAGCACGCCGACCAGAAAGAGCTGACCTGTCTGGTAGGAGGTAAAGGCGAGCGAGCAGCCATGCAGGGCAAGCCATTGCGAAAATCCGCGCGAACAGGTGATGCTGGTCTGAAGCTCCGCGGCGTCAGCGGACGCGGCAGGTGCATCGGCCGGCGCAGGCATCTCCCGGCTGGCGACGGGTTTGCCGGAACGTCCGGCGGCATCATTCGGGCCTTCTTCAGTCATGTCATTCGCTCTTTGTCGCTCGGCACTTGAAATGTTCTCTGCACGTCCTTCTCCCAATTCGGAAGCCGGCAGGTTCGTGATCGGTCGTTCGATTGATTTTCGCAGGCACGCGTTTGGGAAACGCCCACACCGAAATCCTCCGGTTTTTGCGACGCCTCCCCCGGCGCATCGCGTGCCTCTTCATCCATCAATGCCACCGCACAGCGCCTCCATCACATTGGCAATAGGCGGGCACAGTTGCGCTATATACAAGTAGTACTCCGATAAAATGCTGAAAAAAACGCAATCACCAGAAATAGTCTGATGGCCGCGCGCGCGTGACGCTATAGTCGGTAAAATTGACCTCGGACAAGTAGACTTTGCCATTGCATGGCCGGGGGCATGAGCAGGGGACGAAAATTGGTCAAGAAGAACAAGAAAGCCTTGCCGAAAGGCGGCCAGGGTCATGCAGCAGCATTGCGGAAATCGCGGATCAGATGGGTCACCACCTCGCTGTTGTTCCAGTCGACGGCTCTTGCCGGAACACTGGCCGGATTGCCGGTCCCGTTTTATTCCCGCGGCTATACGCGGGCCTATGCTGCGGCAAGCTGCGACCCCTCCTCCACGAGTTCCGTCGTCAACAATACCGATGCGGTCGCGTCAACGACGTTCACCTGCACGATTTCGTCGAGCTCCACGCTAACGTCGCCGCAATATGCGTATGGCGGGGCCTATGCCGCCTATCAGAACCTTCAGACCTATAAGTTCGGTTACTATAAGAAAAACCAGAACTACTATTACGC
This sequence comes from uncultured Martelella sp., assembly GCF_963677965.2. NCBI lineage: Bacteria > Pseudomonadati > Pseudomonadota > Alphaproteobacteria > Hyphomicrobiales > Aurantimonadaceae > Martelella > uncultured Martelella sp. Next base: position 297,693 of record NZ_OY782683.2, on the reverse strand, counting down.
ATACTTCCACCGTAGCCCGCACGGTCAGCCGGGCCTGAATATCTCGCTGACCAACAGCGCCGATATCGATGTGACCGCCAGTGCTGCAACCTCGAGCCTGATCTCGACGAGCACCGATAGCAAATATCTCTACCATCAGAGCGAGACACAGACGAACGGCATTTCGGTCGTGTCGCTCGGCAGCGGTACCTGGTACGCGACCGAGAATGGCGGTGTGATCGGCAGTGGCGGTGATGGCGGCAACATCACGATCACGAATACCGGCACCATCACCAGCACAGTCGGCGGCGGCATTTATGCGCTTTCGCGGGCGGGCGACGGACTTCGGGCTTATAAGGGCGGTGTTGGCGGAGCGGTGACGATCGTTTCTTCCGGCGATGTGTCCGGAGCAACATCGGGTATCGTGGCCATCAGCCAGGGCGGAACGTCGAGCGGTCCTGTACCGGGTTATCCTTTCAAGTCTGCCGCCGGGAAAGGCGGCACTGTCTCCGTCAAGGTTTATGGCGATGTCGCGGCCACCACTTCGGGTCCGGCCGTGCTTGCAGCGTCTTACGGCGGCAATTCGCCGCGCGCGAAAAGCCGCTTCTATAATTACGCCTACCAGATCTCCTACGATATGGAGACCACACAATTCGAGGGTGGCGGGGGTGGTGACGGCGGCAGCGTCGACCTTGATGTCGGCTCCGCCTCCAACGCCTTTTCCGGCACCATTTCCACGGTGTCTTCGGGCAAGATCAATTCGGAGACGGTCACGCGCGCGACCGGCGCGGCGCTGGCGGCCGTCAGCATCGGTGGCCAGGGCATCAATGTCTATGCAGCCGGGAGCGAATATTACAATTATTACAGCGGCGGCAATGGCGGCGACGTTGCGATTACAGTAACGGCAACCACAAGCGCGCTGATCACCACCTCGGGCGACGATTCCCCTGCTGTTCTGGCACAAAGCGCCGGCGGTGCCAGCCCGGCCGACGTCGGCGCGTTCTACACCTATCTGTCGAGCTACAAGGGCGGCGATGGCGGCAGCGTGACGGTCGGACTTTCCGGCGGCGGGAAGATCGTCACCAGCGGTGACAACGCCAGCGGTATCGTCGCCCAGTCGCTTGGCGGCGCGGGCAAGTCCACCATAGACGATTCCACCTACGGCAATGCGGGGTCCGCCGGCACGGTTTCCGTGACCAGTGATTTTACGATCACGACCAAGGGCGCCTATTCGCACGGCATTGTCGCGCAGTCGGCGGCGGCGGCCTTCGGTTACGGCATTTACAGCTATGATGGTGACGGAGACATCGTCTGGGGCGATGTCAACGATGCATCGACCGGCAGCGACAGCGTCACGGTGACCAACAAAGGCAACATCGCTACCTATGGCACCTCCTCGCATGGCATCATCGCCCAGTCGATCGGCGGCGGCGGCGGCGTCCTCAATGCAACGGCAAAGCTTGCGACAGACAGCAACGGTTTCCTCAAGACAGCCGCCTCCCAGACGGTCGGCTCCGGTTCGAGCAAAGCCGGCGGCTCGACGGTGACGGTGACCAACAACGCCAACATCACCACGCATGGCGGCACCACGAGCACCGACGTGCTCAGTGTCGGAGACACGGCACTGACCGGCGGTATCGGCATCCTGGCCCAGTCAATCGGCGGCGGCGGCGGTATTGCAATCGGCTCCGGTGCAACGGGCATTCTCGGCGGTTCCGGCGATGACGGAACGGACGGCTCTGCCGGCGGCGGGGTCTATGTCACCAATTCAGGCGTGATCACGACATCCGGGGCGGAGGCGCACGGCATCGTCGCGCAGTCTGTCGGCGGCGGCGGCGGTATCGGCCAGAACGGTTACGGTTTCCTGTCCGCGATTGGGGGCAAGGGCGGCAATGGCGGCGACGGCGGAACAATCACCGTAACCAGTCCCGGCACCATCGGCACCACCGGTGACTATGCCAGTGCGATCATCGCCCAGTCGATCGGCGGCGGCGGGGGCACGGGCGGCAAGGCGTCGTCCACCGGGATCCTGGTATCCGTGGCCATTGGCGGTCAGGGCGGCGGCGGCGGCGATGGCGGAACCGTGACGCTGACGCGGGAAGACAGCAGCACCATTTCCACGACCGGTTATCATGCCACGGCCATTCTGCTGCAGTCGATCGGCGGTGGCGGCGGGTCGGGCGGCGCGGCGAAAGCCACGTCGGGCGGTCCAGACTTCTCACTCTCCATTGCCACCGGCGGCGGTGGCGGGGATGGCGGCAAGGGCGGCAGCGTCGATGGACATATCGGTGAAACGGTCAAGACGACAGGTGCCGATTCTGTCGGCGTGCTGGCGCAGTCGATCGGCGGCGGCGGCGGCGATGGCGGCGGTTCGACGGCAAAGGCGATCGCCGCCGGCATACCCGATAATGAGGAAGGCGGAAGCTATTCCCTTGCGGTTTCCATATCGCATGGCGGGACCGGCGGATCCGGTGGTGATGGCGGCACGGCCGAGGCCCGGGTTGAAGACGGCGCGTCGGTCAGCACGGCTGGCGACGGCGCATCGGCGCTGGTTGTGCAATCAATCGGCGGCGGCGGTGGCTCCGGCGGCGATTCTACCGCCTCTTCCGGAACCACATCGCTGCAGGCGCTCGCAGACAAACTCAGCGATGGTACGGTGGATCTCGAAGGAGAGGCAGTATCGCTTGCGATCGACGTCTCCGTCGGCGGGTCGGGCGGCGATGGCGGAAAAGGCGGGGAGGCTTATGCCCACAACCTCGGCTCGATTACGACCACCGGCGATTTCGCCTATGGCATGCTGATGCAGTCGATCGGCGGTGGTGGCGGCTCCGGCGGAACCGGAGAAAGCAATTCGCTCAGCACCTTCGGCGATACAAAATTCAGCGCCGGCTTTACGCTCGGCGGCAGCGGCGCGACGGCGGGCGATGGCGGCCTGGCCAAGGGCGGCCTGTCATCCTCCGGCTCGATCAGCACGTCCGGTAGCAATTCGAACGCACTCGTTGTCCAGTCGATCGGCGGCGGGGGCGGTACGGGTGGCGGCGGCAGCGGCGATATTGACGCTTCAAACGCCCTGTCCCTTGGTTTCGGCGGCACGGGCGGCGCGGGCGGCAATGGCGGCGCGGCCTATGCCTGGAACGCCGGAAAGATCGTCACGACCGGCGACGCCTCCGATGGCCTTCTGGTGCAATCGATCGGCGGTGGCGGTGGTACCGGCGGTTCGGGCACCAGCTCCATATCGCATTCCTTCGAGATCGAGAAGGAACTCAAGAAATGGGAAAGCGCCAAGCTGGCGCTCAAGGCGAGTGCCGACATCGACACCAAGCTTTCCGCCACGCTCGGCACGGTCGGCGGTGACGGCGGCGATGGTGGTACGGTGATCGTCGGCCTGCCGGATCAGGGGCAGACCGACTTTTCCTTTGGCACCACCAAGACCGACGGCAACGTTTCCCATGGCGTCGTGGCGCAGTCGATCGGCGCGGGCGGCGGCTCGGTTGCGGTGTCCTCCAACCAGAATGCCGCAACGTTGAGTACCGTCATCAAGGATCTCGATCTCAGCGTCGACGTCGACCTTTCGCTTGGCGCCCGTGATACGGCAGGCACAACCGGCAATGGCGGCAAGGTCAACATCTATGCCGCAGACACCTACACGAGCGGTTTTTCGTCCATGGGCGTGATTGCCCAGTCGGTTGGCGGCGGCGGCGGCATTGCCACCTTCAGCGGCTATGCACCATCATCGTCCACTGTGACGATCGGCTCCTACACGACAGCGGACAATTCCACCAATACCGGCGGCGATGTCACGGTCGAGCTTCTGAGCGGCGAGAAGATCGTCACCACAGGCGACAATTCGAACGGCATCATGGCGCAGTCGGCCGGCGGTGGCGGCGGTATCGCGATCACCGCGTTCGGCACGGACACCGCTGCAAACGACGACACGGTCTCGGATGTGCTGGACATCGTGTTGGGCGCCGAGGCGGTGGGGAGCAGTATCGGTTCCCTCGACAGCGGCACAGTCACGGTCACGAGCAAGGGCGCGATCACCACCAGCGGCAAACGCGCAATCGGCATCGTCGCCCAGTCGATTGCCGGCGGCGGCGGCTTCATCGCCGCGTCCAGCCCCAGCATCTCTTCGGTAACTTTTGCGCAGAACCAGTATTCCGGAGTAACCGACGCTGCGAATGTCTCGCTCGAAAGCAGTTCGATCCAGACCTCCGGCGACGGCGCTGTCGGCATCGTTGCCCAGGCGATCGGCGGTGGCGGCGGCTTTGCTGCCGATCTCTCCTCGGGCAAGATCAGTACCTATTACGTCTCCTCGAGCGACACCACATACGCCTACAACACTAGTTCGGCCGGCGCATCGCAGGGCGTCAATATCAGCGTGGACTCGAATTCCTCGATCTCCACCACCGGTGCCTATGCCCACGGTATCATCGCTCAGGCGCTCGCGGGTTCGGGCGGCATCTGGCAGAAGAACGGCAAGGTTTATGCCGGGTCACTCTATCGAAACAGCGCCTCGCTTTCAGGGTTTGTGGACGTCACTGTCGACGGCTCGGTCAAGGTCGCGGACGAGCATGCCTGGGGCATCTGGGCGCAGACGCTCAACAGAAGCATCACCGTCACGGTCGGCGCATCGGGTTCGATCAGCGGGTCCACCAATTCGGATGAAAACGGCGGCGCCATCCACGGCGCGTCCGCCGGCAGCGGAAGTTTCTATCTCAAGAATGACGGAACCATCACCGGCAATGTCGTGACATCGAAAGCCGGCAAGCAGACCTATGCGAAAGATTTCGCCTCGACGGCATCCGCGAGCGCCGATGGTGTTGTCAGTCTTTCGACCGCCGTTCCCGCCGGCAGCAGCCTGATGCTCAACACCGGAACCGGCACGTTCACCACAGGTGCCATTGCCGGGCTCGATACCGTGCTCAACGCCGGCGCGATCGATATCGGCGGCGAAGGGGCGATCCAAAGAACCGTGTTTTCGGGCGATCTGGTCGGTATCGGCACATCCGCCGCCGGCAGTGTGTATGATGCTGCAACCGCCGGGATTGCGCCGACTTTCTCGGATTTCGAATATTATAGCCGGGCGACGAAAAACAGCTGGCGCACAGCGGACGCAAGCAAGGGTGGCTTGATCACCGGGCTCGATGTCGACATGGAAAACGGCATGGCGGATGCCCTCCTGGTCTCGGGCGATTTTGGCGGCACCTGGGGGGTCGATGTCAACGGCATCGCCCTGTTGCCGAATACCCGGGCCGAATTTCTGCAGGTGAAGGGAACGGATAGCTCCGACATCAGCGTGCTTTCGTCGCTGATATTCGACTTTACCGATGTCAGCACGTCATCCGATGGCTGGGCGGGCTTTTCCGTCGCAAACGCCAATTTCGCCGATACCGGGGTCTCACTCGGCCGCAATGCCACCGAGGTGACGACGGCGATGCAGCAGGTCTGGGATACGCTCGCGGACGGAAGCGCAACAGAGGTCGCATTTGGCGACGACGAGGTTTCGCTTGGCCAGGTGTTCGGTGCGTTTCATCAATCGACACCGGAGACCTTCTCCGACATGTTGCTGGTGCTCACCTCCGGGGCGACATCGGCCCCCCTGGCTGAATCGCCCTCCGCGGCGATAGCGGCGGCCAACAACGTTCTGTCCTGCCCGGCCTTTGCAGTAACTGGCGTGATGATGGACGAAGGTTCGTGCAGCTGGGGCCGTCTTTATGGAAGCAGCGCCGAGCAAGACATGGTCGGCGACGCCATGGGCTACAGGAAATCGGGCGGCGGCCTGCAGGTCGGTGGCCAGAAAGCGCTCGGCGACGGCTGGTTTTTGGGAAGCGGGATGACCTTCGAGAATGACCGGTTCCGCAATGACGCCGGAACCGAAAAACTCGAGCAGCAATCCCTGACCGGCGCCGTCTCGCTGAAGAAGGAAGTCGGCCCGTGGCTGTTCGGTATCGTCGGCGGAGCCGGTTATAACTGGGGAGATTCCACCCGCTTCATCAATCTCGACACGTTGAACGCGACAGCCAAGGGATCGCCGGATTCGGCCATGTATTTCGCACGTGCGCGCGCTTCATACGAGTTCGCCCTCAGCGATGAATACTACATGCGGCCGAGGGTTGATTTCGATGTCGTCAACATGCAGCAATACGGGTATGACGAAACCGGCGCCGGCGCGCTCAATCTGAAGGTCGACGGCAATTCCGACACCGTGTTCGGGGTCACACCGGGGATCGAGTTCGGCGCGCGTCTGCCCTTCCTCGAAGACAGGCCGGCGCGGCTTTATGGCGATGTCAGCGTCTCGTTCCTGTCGAACGACGAATGGGAAACGACCGCACGGCTTGCAGGCATATCCTCAATGGACAGTTTCTCGACCTTCACACCGATTGCCGACACCGTCGGCCACGTCACCCTCGGCCTCGATCTCGCCAAGCGGCAGGGCACGCAGTTCCGAATTCAGTATGAAGGATCATTCGCCGACGCATACCAATCCCATGTCGGCTCACTGCGCTTCGGCTACAGGTTCTGATGGGGGCATGGCAAAGCGGATAAATTCTGTTGTCTGCTGTCTATATCCGTAGCTGGCGGCCGCGGCACAGGAAGAACTTTGCTTTCAGTCCGTTTCTGTATCGCTATCGAAATCTGGTAAAGCCGTTCTTCAACCGCCTCCAGGAAACGCGCGGTATCGCAACACGCTATGACAAGCGCGCAGACAACTGTCTCGCCGCCATAAAGCTCTTCTCAATGCGCATCTGATTAAGCACCAAGAGACTGCCCCCTCAGCCCTTCCGAAAAAACTGCATTGACAAAAAGGGAACTTTGTAATCTTTTTGTAAAGCGGTTTAGTAAATCGCTTTACAGATTCTGAAAGACGGCCGGGAAACGGTTGCGTGAGGGCGAATGAGATGGCGAAGGCACCAAGCCTGAAAGATGTGGCGAAGGCTGCGGGGGTTTCCGTGGCGACGATTTCGCGTCTGCTGAATGGCTCGCTGGTGCTGCCGGATGAGACCCGTACCCGCATCGAGAACGCCATTCGCGACCTCGGTTACGTGCCGAACCCGCATGCGCGGCGTCTCAGCCGCGGCCGGTCCGACATGATCGGGCTGGTCATCCCCGACATCGCCAACCCGTTCTTTGCCATGCTGGTGGCGGCGATCGAGGAGGAGGCGGACAAGCTGGGCCTTGCCGTCTCGCTCAACGCGACGCTCAACCGGCCGGGGCGCGAGATGAAATATCTCGGCCTGATCGAGCACCACCATGTCGACGGGCTGATCTTCGTCACCAACCACCCGGATGACGGAGAGCTTGCGGGCCTGATCAACCGCACCGGCAAGGTCGTCATCGTCGATGAAGATGTGCCGGGCGCCATGGTGCCCAAGCTTTTCTGCGACAATCACCAGGGCGGCTACCTTGCCGGAAAACATCTCGCCGAGTTCGGCCACAAGAAGGTGGTGTTTGTCGGCGGTCCGGACGAGATGATTTCCACCACGCGCCGTTATGCGGGGCTTGAGCAGGGGCTGCGAGAACGGTTCGGCGAAGAGGCTGAAATCAAGCGCTATCGCGGCGAGTACACGGTTTCAGCCGGCCGCCACGCCGCGCGTCGTTTTCTGGACGAAAAGCTGCCGGCCACTGCCATTTTCGCAAGCTCGGACGAAATCGCCATCGGCCTGATCGAGGTGCTTTATTCCGAAGGCGTGAGCATTCCCGACCGCGTGTCTGTCGTGGGCTTCGATGATGTCGGGCCGCTGCATCTGTTCACGCCGCCCTTGACCGCCGTGCGTCAGCCGGTCCGCGCCATCGGGGCGCGTTCGCTTTCGCTTCTCCTTCAAACCGATTGGCAGCAGTCCGCCCCCCTTGAGAGGCAAGAATTGCTGCCCGTTGAAATCGTCGTGCGGAGTTCCGTCGCGCCGCCGGCGATCGAAAAAAAGCGACGTTCATAACCAAACCAGAGGATGAACTGATGTTACCGAGATTTTCCCGCAGGACTCTGCTTTCGACGGCGCTTGCCGCCAGCGTGATGGCCGGCGCGCTTTCCACCGCTGCCAATGCCGCCGACAAGACCTTCGCGCTTGTCCAGATCAACCAGCAGGCCCTGTTCTTCAACGACATCAATCGTGGCGCCGAGGAAAAGGCGGCCGAACTCGGCGTCGAACTGCAGATCTACAACGCCAACAACGACCCGGCGATGCAGAACAACGCGGTCGAAACCTATATCCAGGAAGGCGTTGACGGCCTTGCTGTCGTCGCCATCGATGTCAATGGCATCATGCCCGCCGTCGAGCAGGCCGACGACGCCGGCATTCCGGTTGTCGCCATCGACGCCATCCTGCCGGACGGCCCGCAGAAGGCGCAGATCGGTGTCGACAATGCCAAGGCCGGCGGCGATATCGGCGCTTACTTCCTCGACTACGTCAACGCCAATATGGACGGCACGGCAAAGGTCGGCGTCGTCGGCGCGCTGAATTCCTATATTCAGAACGTGCGTGAACAGGGCTTTGAAGACAAGATTGCCGGCGTTGACGGCATCGAGGTCGTCGGTGTTGTCGACGGCCAGAATATTCAGGACAACGCCCTGACGGCGGCTGAAAACCTGATCACCGCCAACCCCGACCTCACCGCGATCTACGCAACCGGCGAACCGGCCCTGATGGGCGCAATTGCCGCTGTCGAAAGCCAGGGCAAGCAGGACGACATCAAGATCTTCGGCTGGGACCTGACGGCGCAGGCGATCAACGCCATCGATGACGGTTTCCTCGTTGCCGTCATCCAGCAGGACCCGTCCCTGATGGGCGCGGCTGCCGTCGAAGCACTCAACGACATTTCCAATGGCGACAGCGTCGAGGCCTCGATCTCGGTTCCCGTCACCATCGTCGACGAAACCAATGTTGAACCATACCGCGCTATCTTTAAATGACATCCGATCTTCACCAGACCGGTGCTGACGGCGGCGAAGGGGATATTCCCCTTCGCTCGCCCGAACAGCCCGCAAGAGAACCCGCCGTCTCTCTCCACGGCATCACGAAAACCTTTGGCTCGCATCAGGCCTTGCGCGGTGTCGATCTCGATCTATATCCCGGTGAATGCCTCGGACTGGTCGGCGACAATGCGGCGGGCAAATCGACGCTCACCAAGATCATCTCGGGCACCTATATTCCCGATGGCGGCACAATCAGGATTGGCGGCGAAGCGGTGGAGCTGACCGGTCCCGCCGATGCGCGAAACCGCAATATCGAGATGGTGTTCCAGGATCTGAGCCTGTGCGACCATATCGACGTCGTCGGCAATCTGTTCCTGGGGCGCGAAATCTCCAGCGGCCTGTTTCTCGACCGCAAGAAAATGGCCGAGGAAGCCGCCCGCATGCTTGAGGCGCTGGAAATCCGCATTCCCCGGCTTTCCGCCAAGGTGGAAAAACTCTCCGGCGGTCAGCGGCAGGCGATTGCCATTGCGCGCGCGGCATCCTTCCAGCCGAAAGTGCTGATCATGGACGAGCCGACCTCCGCGCTTGCCGTGGCCGAAGTCGAAGCCGTTCTGCACCTCATCAACCGGGTCAAGGCCAAGGGCGTTTCCGTCGTGCTGATTACCCACCGGCTGCAGGACCTGTTCCGCGTCTGCGACCGCATTGCCGTCATGTATGAAGGCACCAAGGTGGCCGAACGCATGATCGGAGACACCAGCCTTGAAGACCTCGTTCAGCTTATCGTCGGGGGAGAAAAACATTGAGCGCCTACACTGAACGCGCAAAGGGCTCGCCGCTCGCCGATTTCCTCGGCGAAAATGCGCAGGTTCTCTCCATCGCCTTCTTTTTCATCGTCTGTGTCGTGTTCTTTTCGGCCACGACCGATACGTTTCTGACCGCCGGCAATCTGCTCAACGTCGTGCGTCAGGCAGCCCCTATTCTGGTCGTCGCCGTTGCGATGACCTTCGTCATCGTCACCGGTGGTATCGACCTTTCCGCCGGATCGATCATCGCCGTGATCAACGCCGTGGTCGCCATGATCATTGCCGCCGGCATGCCGTGGCCGCTGGCCATCGTCGCGATGCTGGCGCTTGGCGCACTGATCGGTCTGTTTCAGGGCTGGTTCGTGTCCTATCAGGGCATTCCCGCCTTTATCGTTACGCTCGCCGGCCTGTCGATCTTCCGCGGCATCGCGCTTTACCTGACCAAGGGCTATTCGATCCCGATCCGTGGCGTCGATGGCTTCCTGTTCCTCGGCCGTGGTGAGCTCTTCGGCATCCCCTTCCCCGCCATTGTGGCGGTGGTCGTCGCCATCCTCGGCTATGTCGTCATCGCCAAGACCCGTTACGGCCGCCAGGTCGTTGCCGTCGGTTCCAATCTGGAAGCCGCCCGCCGCGTCGGCATGCCGGCCAAATTCGTGCTGATGTCGGTTTATGTCCTCTCGGGCCTTGCCTGTGCGCTGGCCGGCCTGTTGATGGCCGCCCGTCTCGGCTCCGGGTCATCCAATGCAGCCGTCGGTTTCGAACTTCAGGCGATTGCCGCCGTCGTTCTTGGCGGCACGTCGCTGATGGGCGGTCGCGGCACAATCCTCGGCACGGTGCTTGGCACGATGACGATTGCCGTTATCGGCAATGGCCTGATCCTGCTGCACATCTCGCCCTTCTTCACCCAGATCGTCACCGGCGCGATCATCCTGCTGGCGATCTGGCTCAACACCCGCATCTTCGGAACCAATTTCAGTTTCGGGCGCGGCAAGGGAGGCAAGTAATGTCTGCAACCGAGCTTTCCGAAGCCCATACGGGCTCCGGCAAGGTCATGACCGTCAACGGGCCGATCAGCGCCGCCGATCTCGGCGTTACGCTGATGCACGAGCATGTGCTGAACGACTGCACATGCTGGTGGAACCCGCCGAAAACGCCGGATCGGCAATATCTGGCCGACAGCTTCATCTGCATGGAGATCCTCAGCGAACTGCATCAGGACCCCTTCGTCAACAAGCACAATATCACGCTGGATGACGAGACGCTGGCGATCGAGGAACTCTCGGCGCTGGTGAAAGCCGGCGGCAAGACGCTGGTTGAGCCCACCTGTCAGGGCATCGGCCGTAATCCGCTCGCCATGCGGCGGATTTCGAAGGCGACCGGGCTCAACATCGTCATTGGTGCCGGGTATTACCTTGAAAGCTCGCATCCGGAAAAGCTCGCCGCGATGTCCGAAGACGATATCGCCGACGAGATCGTCAATGAGGCCGTCAACGGTGTCGATGGGACGGATGTCAGGATCGGTCTGATCGGCGAAATCGGTGTCTCCGCCGACTTTACCGAAGCCGAGCGGAAATCGCTGCGCGGTGCGGCACGGGCGCAGGCCCGCACCGGCCTGCCGCTGATGGTGCATCTGCCCGGCTGGTTCCGCCTTGGCCATGACGTTCTGGATATCGCCGAGGCCGAAGGGGCTGATCTGAAGCACACCGTGCTCTGCCACATGAACCCGTCCCATGACGATTTCACCTATCAGAGCGAACTCGCCGCCCGCGGCGCCTTCATCGAATACGACATGATCGGTTCCGACTTCTTCTACGCCGACCAGCAGACCCAGTGCCCGAGCGATGAGGAATGCGCCCGCGCCATCGTCAGGCTGGTCGAGGCCGGGCATGAGAGCCGCATTCTGCTGTCACACGATGTGTTCCTGAAGATGATGCTGACCCATTATGGCGGCCACGGCTATGCCTTCATCCTCAAACACTTCCTGCCGCGCCTTGCGCGCCACGGGCTTGATGAAGGCGTGCTGACCCGGCTGATGAACAACAATCCGCGCGCCGTTTTCGACAGCGGCTTTACCGCGCAATGAACAACAAAACGGAATTGAAATGACAACAAAAGTACTTCTGGTCGGCGAAAGCTGGGTCACCTCCGAAACCCATTACAAGGGTTTCGATCAGTTCGGCAGCGTCCATTTTCACCTTGGCGCAACGCCGCTGGTCAACGCCCTGAAGGGCAGCGAATTCGAGCTGACCTACATGACCGCGCATGAAGCCGCCGACGGCTTTCCGTTCGAGATGGAAGGGCTTGATGAATATGACGTCATCATCCTGTCCGACATCGGCGCCAACACGCTGTTGCTTCCGCCGGCGGTCTGGCTGCAGTCGAAGACGGTTCCCAACCGCCTGAAGCTGATCAAGGCCTGGGTTGAAAAGGGCGGCGGTCTTCTGATGTGCGGCGGCTATTTCTCCTTCCAGGGCATTGACGGCAAGGCCCGCTGGCGGCGCACGGCTGTCGAAGAGGTTCTGCCGGTCACCTGCCTGCCATGGGACGACCGTGTGGAAATCCCGGAAGGCACGACGCCCGATATCCTGATGGCCGATCACCCGACGCTTGCCGGCATCTCCGGCGAATGGCCGGTCATGCTCGGCGTCAACGAGGTCGAGTTGCGCGAGCGGGACGATATCGACGTGGTTGCCCGCCTGCCGGAAGATCAGGGCGGCCATCCGCTGCTGGTCACCGGCAAGGCCGGCAAGGGACGCAGTGCTGTCTGGACCTCGGATATCGGCCCGCACTGGCTGTCGCCGGCTTTCTGCGAATGGGACGGCTACGGCAAGCTGTGGAAGAACATCCTCGGCTGGCTGGCCGCAAAGGATTGACGGGACCGGGACGGACTTGCCTCCCCAACCCGCCGGTTCCCCCTAACCGGCGAAGATTTCGGCAAGTTCGTCCCGACTGGGAAAGGCACGGCGCGTTCCGCGCCGGGCCACGGTCAGCGCCGAGGCGGCCGCTGCATGGGAAATGGCGCGCTGGTCGAGCATGCCGCCCCTGAGCGCTGCGGACGCCAGTGCCGCGCCCATGAAGGTGTCGCCGGCGCCGGTGGTGTCGATGGCTTTCGCCTTGACGGCGGGAACATGAATGAAGTCGCCGCCGGCCGTGCTCAGCATGGCGCCGTCGGTTCCGGCGGTCAGCACGACCTGGCGGACGCCCTTGGCGTGGAGCGCTTCGGCGGCTTTCCGCCCGGTGGAGCCGGCAAGGCTCAGGCTTTCGCTCTCGTTGAGAAAGGCAATGTCGATGAAGGGCCAGAGGCGCTCGAAATACGGCCTGAGCGGCGACGGGTTGAAGGTCGTCACCAAACCGCGTTCGCGGCCGGTTTTCAGCAGCGTTTCGGTGGTTTCGGCTCCGAGATTGCCCTGCATGACGAGGAAATCGGCGGGAGCGGCCTCGCCAAGCGCTTCAAGTGCTGCCTCAAGCGGCAGGGCCTCGGCGGCCTCGGTGGTGGTGACGATGGAATTTTCACCGTCCGGGGTGGTCAAAACCATCGAGAAATCGGTGGAAATGCCGGCAACGGAGGAAAGCCGCACAGCAAGCGGTTCCTCTGCAAGCTGTTCGCGGATCATGGCGGAGCGGAAATCCTCGCCGGTGGCCGAAACGAGTGTCGTTTCCAGCCCGCCGCGCGCCATCACAACGGCCTGGTTCGTGCCTTTGCCGCCAAGATCGCGGCTGGCGATCCGGCCCAGAATAGAAACGCCGGGCTCGGGAAGCCCGTCGACTGAAATTGTTTCGTCAATGGCGGCATTGCCAATCACAAACGCACGCATTTTTTAGCTTCCTGGAGAACGTTATGCAGAAAATATCAAGTGGAACTTCAAGCGCCATACGGGAAATATTCAAGGCTGACAAGGCTTTGCTTGGAATGATCCATTGCCCGTCCTTTCCCGGTTCGCCGCGTTACAGAAACGCCTCGATCGATACCATCTACGACGCCTGCATGCGCGATGCGGATGCCCTGATCGGCGGCGGGCTCGACGGGCTGGTGATCGAAAACCATGGCGACATTCCGTTTTCGAAACCCGAGGACATGGGGCATGAGACGGCGGCCTTCATGTCGGTGGTGACGGACCGGATCAAGACGGCAACCGGCGTTCCGCTCGGCATCAATGTGCTGGCAAACGCGCCGATCCCGGCCTTGGCAATCGCGCTTGCCGGCGGCGCCAGCTTCATCCGCGTCAACCAGTGGGCCAATGCCTATGTCGCCAATGAGGGCTTCATGGAAGGCCGCGCCGGCGAGGCGCTGCGCTATCGCTCGCTGCTGCGCGCCGAGCACATCAAGGTGTTCGCCGACAGCCACGTCAAGCACGGCGCCCACGCCATCACCGCCGACCGTACCATCCCCGAGCAGACCCGTGATCTCGCCTTCTTCGATGCCGACGTGGTGATTGCCACCGGCCAGCGCACCGGCAATGCCGCGACCATCGAGGAGATCGACGAGGTCCGCTCGGCAACCGACCTGCCGCTGATGGTCGGTTCGGGCGTGACCAAGGACAATATCGGCGAAATCCTCGCCCGCACCAACGGCGTCATCGTCGCGTCCTCGCTGAAGGAAGGCGGTGTGTGGTGGAACCCGGTCGACCCGGAACGGGTGAAGGCCTTCATGGATGCCGCACGCCCCGCACTCGGCCGCGATTGAGGAAACGGCATATGGAAAAGCTTTCCGACTTCATCCTGCGCGAAAACAGGACTGTCTTCGACGAAATGGTCGCCCACCGTTTCGTCGAGGACATCAAGGCCGATACGCTGCCGAAAAGCGCGTTCGAACGCTATCTCGTCTTCGAGGGCGCCTTTGTCGAAACCGCGATCTCGATCTTTGCCTATGCGACCGCCAAGGCCGAAACCATGACCGACCGGCGCTGGCTGATCGGCGTTCTCGACGCACTCGCCAACAGCCAGATCGCCTATTTCGAGCGGACATTTACCGCACGCGGCATCGACGTGACCGACTTCAACACAGACCTCCCGGCCGTCGCCCGCTTTCGCGACGGCATGCTGACGATTGCCCGTGATGGCGGTTTCATCGATACGGTCGCGGCCATGTTCGCGGCCGAATGGATGTACTGGACATGGTCGAAACAGGCGGCGCAGAACACCATTTCCGATCCGCTTCTTGCCGAATGGGTCGGCCTGCACACCGACGAAACCTTTGCCGCACAGGCCACATGGCTGAAGGAGCGGCTCGATGAGGCCGGCGAAACACTGAGCGGGGCCGAAAGAGCGCATCTGAGCGCCGTCTTCGGCAAGGCAATGCGGCTTGAGATCGACTTTCATTCCGCTGCCTATGAGGAGGAAACGGCGGCATAACCGCACGCCCTGAAAGCCGGCTCCTGCCGATTACATGTCATATTATCGGCATAAAAAAGACGGGCGGAAACATGCTCCGCCCGTCTCTCTTCGACAAAATATACGGTCTCAGCGAACCTTGCCGATGGCGGACATCAGCTCCTCGACACGGCGGGGATCGACAGGGTTCCACCAGAGGCCGTCTTGCTTCAGCCACTGGCCAACAATCGCGCCATCGGCAACGGCCATCAATGCGGGAACCTGTTCCGGCGAAAGGCCGGAGCCGATGATAACCGGCAGATTGGTGCCCGAACGGACATCCTCAACCTCGTCCGGCTGGGTGGGAGAACCGGTTCGCGTGCCGGTGGCGATGAGAACGTCGGCGTCGAACCATTCGGCATCGGTCGCCTGTTCGGTGATCGTCCGGTCGGCGGTGATGGCGTGCGCGCCGAATTTGACGTGGACATCGGCGAAGATCGCGACATCCTTTGCGTCAATCATCGCGCGGTAGCGCATCGCGTCGGGAGCCGGGCCGTTGAGAAAACCTTCATTGGCCACATAGGCATTGGCCCACTGATTGACACGTACCCATTTCGCGCCTGAGGCCTTCGCCACGGCCAGCGCCGGGATTGCGCCATTGGCGACACATGTGATGCCGATCGGCACATCGGCGGCATTGCGCACTTCCAGACATGCGGCCGTCAGCGCGGCCACGGTTTCGGGACCGATGGATTCGGGCCGGGCAAAGGGAAGATCGCTGGCGTTTTCAACGATAATGCCGTCGATCCCGCCATCAGCCAGCGTCCTGGCGTCGCGGGCGGCAGCGGCATAGATGTCCCGGACGGCTTCGCCTTCATATCTGGGCGCACCGGGCAGCGGTCTCAGATGGATGACGCCGATCACCGGTTTTTTGACCGGAAAAAGCGTTTCCAGCATGTCGACTTTTGGCGGCAGTACCTTGGGCGGTGTCATCGTTTCCTCTTTGATATGATTTGAAGTTTGTTTTTTCAGGATCAGACAGACGCGGTTCCGCACCGCGTCCGATGCCGTCTGCAAGCGCGGTCAGGACCCTTCTGACGAGGGCAGCGTCTGCTCACGCTCGTACAATTCGATGAACCGGTCCATGGCGCCGATTGCAGCGGCAATGTCATGCACATCGACGGCTTCGGCCGGGTGGTGGCTGATCCCTTTTGCACAGCGGACAAAGATCATCCCGATCGGGCACAGATTGCTCATGGCAATGCCATCATGGCCCGCGCCGCTCGGAAGACGCCGAACCTGGTCGGCATTTCCCGGGATTGATTTCTCGATCATCTGGATCAGCCGGTCGTCACACCGTGTCGCGTGTGCTCCGCCCGTTGTCTCGAAGGTAACGTCGACATGGCGCCGCGCGCAGATTTCAGCGATCTTTTCCTCTATCCCGTCGCAGACCGACTTCAGCAATGCATCATCATGACTGCGGATATCGAGAGAGAATCGTACGCGGCCTGCAATGACATTACCGGCATTGGGATGGGTTTCGAGAAAGCCGACAGTGCCGACCATATCGGGCCGCCGGCAGGCATCCTCGATCAGGCATATGCATTCCGCAGCGGCCGCCAGCGCATCCTGCCGCTCGCTCATCGGAACGGTCCCCGCATGGCCCGACAGGCCGTTGATCTCCACCAGCATCCGGCGCGATCCGACAATGGCGCTCACACAGGCCAGACTTTCACCCGCCGTGTCGAGCACCGGTCCCTGCTCGATGTGCAGCTCTACATAGGCTGCGGGCGGACTGTCCGTCATCGATGCTGCCGCGAAGTCTTCCGGCTCGAAACAGGCCTCTATCAGCGCATCATACACCGTTATCCCGTCCGGGTCCGCGCGCGCGAGGTCGTCCGCCGTTGTCAGACCCGCCACGGCGCGGCTTCCCAATATCGTCGAGCCAAAGCGCACGCCTTCCTCGTCGCCGAAAGCGATAAGCCGGATCGGGACGGACGGGGGCACGCCCCGCGCCTTCAGATGTTCCAGGCAGTTGAGCGCAACGAGGACGCCCAGCGTTCCGTCATACTTTCCGGCGTCGCGCACCGTGTCGATATGCGATCCGAGCATCAGCGGCGGGCGGGAATTCGTCGTTCCCGAGAGTTCACAGATAACATTGCCGACCGGATCGGCAAAACCGTCCAGCCCCGCCTGTTCGATCCACCCCAGCAAGGTCCGGTTTGCCTTGATATGGGCCGGAGACAGGAAAAGCCGCGTCAGCGCATCGGTGTCGTCGGAGATCGATGCCAGTGCATCGATCCTGTCCAGAACCGCTCTGGCGCGGGCCATCAGTTCAGTCGAAGGTGACGTCACGGTTGACATCCTTGTAGAGAAGATAGGCCGACGTGGTCCAGCCTGTCGGATAGAAGAGCTGCGGGCAGTATGGCCCCATCCAGATGAAATCATCCTGCCAGACTTCATGCCAGTCGGTGTCGAGCAGATACATCCCCTGTCCCTCGAGCATGAACAGGCCATGTTCCATGATGTGGGTTTCCACATCCGGGAAGTGTGCGCCCGGCGCGAAGCTGAGGATATTCATCTCCATATCGAAGCGGAGATCACCAAAGGGAAGCAGATGCTCCCATGTGCGCCCTTCGGTATTGTTGTGATTGACTTTCTCGACGGCTGACCGCTGGGAGACGATCGCTTCCGGCGGCTCCAGTCCGATCGACACATACGGTTTCTTGAGACCGAGCACCCGCGCCTCCTCCGATCCGTGATTGCGGATCGAAAAGCGCCGGTCCGGCGGAATATAGGCAAAACCATCGGCCTCCAGGGTTTGCGGACCAAGCCCATCGATATCCAGTTCGACAGCACCGCCGATGACATAGAAGAACCGCTGCAGCGGATCGGAAAACGGCTGGACCGTGCCGCCGCCCGGCGCGATGTGCAGCATTGCCTGCGCAAACCGCGCGCCAAGGGCGGGTGCCGCCTGAAAGCGGACAATGGTGTTTTCGTAATTGGGCAGGTAGCTGTCCATGATGCCTTCGGGAGGCATAACCGCATAATTGCGCTGGACGACGCCACGATTATGGCCGAAAGCGCCGGGCATTATACGTCCGGGTTTGATCTTGAAGTCCCGGGGATGCATGTCGTTCTTCTCCTGAGATTGCGGAAATGATGAATGTCGCGACGGTCGCGCCCGTTTCCGGTGATACGCCGCAGACAGCTAGTGCCCTTTCGCAGATGACCGGACACGCCGCCGCGACAGCGTGATGAGGAAAAAGCCGATGGCCATGGCGGCGAAGGAAACGGCTGTCGTCGCGGTTCCAAGCGCATATAGCACCGGCGTGGTGACGTTGTTGGTCATGGCATAGATCTCGAGCGGCAGGGTGTTGTAGCTGCCGCCGGTCAGCACGGTGCGGGCGAACTCGTCATAGGAAAGGCTGAAACCGAAGAGCATGATGCCGATGATGTTCGGCAGGACGATGGGAAAGACGACATGCCAGAAGGTCTGCCAGCGGGTCGCGCCAAGATCGATGGCGGCTTCCTCATAGCTCCTGTCCAGCCGTGACAGAACGCCGATCATCACCAGCAGGCCGAAGGGCAGCGTCCAGGTCAGTTGCGCGCCGAAAGCGCTTGAATACCAGGCCGAGTCCAGCCCCGCCTGACTGAACAGCAGGCCGACGCCGAGGCTGACGAGAATGGACGGCACCACCAGGCTCACGATCGTCATGGTGAAGATCAGGCGATCGCCGGCAAAGCGTTTGCGCAGCGCCAGACCCGCCGGCACCACGATCAGGACATTCGCCATCATCACCATGCAGGCGAGAATGAGCGAACGTGAGAGCGAACCACCGATATCGCCAACCCGCTGAACCGCGAAAAGCTGCGCAAACCAGTGGGGAGACGGATCGACGAGCGGAAAGGTCAACCCACCCAGCGGCCCCTGCCACGCAAGGATGCCGATCGTGATCGTCGGCCCGTAGAGGAACAGGAGAAACGCCGCGAAGATAATCTGCAGAAGACGGGACAATGCACTGTGCCGGATCACAACGACCTCCTGATATCGACGTTACGCAACATCGCACCGATTGCGCTCATCACCACCACAAGAAGCAGAATGGCATTGGCGCAGGCGGCCGGATATTGAAGAAGCGAGATCTGGTTGGAAATCAGCAGCACCGTGGAAGCGCTCTGCCCGCCGCTCATCAGCCGGACGGTGACATAATCGCTCATCACCAGCGTAATGATGAACACCGCGCCGATGGCAAAGCCGGACCTGCACAGCGGCAGGATCACAAACATCATGATCTGCCAGGGTTTTGCCCCCGCATCGGTGGCCGCTTCAACCAGGCTCTTGTCGATCCGCATCATGCTGTTGAACAGCGGCGTGACCATGAAGAGCGTATAGAGGTAGACATAGACCAGGATGACCGCAAAGGGCGAGTAGAGCAGCATATCGAGCGGTTTGTCGATAACCCCGGTCGAAACCAGCGCATCGTTCAGCAAGCCGTTTCTGCCGAGATAGGGAACCCAGGAAATCATGCGGATGATGTTCGAGGTCAGAAACGGAACCGCGCAGGCGAGAAAGAACAGCGTTTTCACGCCCGGACGGCGGACATAGAACGCCACGTAATAGGCAACCAGAAAGCCGAGAACGGCGGTGATTGCGAGCACATAGAGCGTGAAGCGGATCGTGCTCCACAGCGTCCGCCAGATCGTCGCCGAAAACAGCATCTCCTTGTAGTTGGTCAACACGAAATCGGGGATGACCCGGAAGGAATCGTAGTCGAAGAAGCTGACGATCAGAACCATGATCAGCGGCAGAACGAGAAACAGGGTCAGAACCAGCGTGAGCGGTGCGATCTGAACATAGGCCAGCCACGCCGGCGGCTTGTTCGGATGGCGCCGTCGGGACCGTCTGGGCGGGTTTGTTACAGCATCAGAGATTGTGCTCATCGGCAGCCTCCCAGCGAATGCCAATACTGGCGCCGACATCGACCGGCTGTTTCTTGAATTCCGCGTCGGGGACCTGCATCGTCAGGCTTTCCGACGTGTCGGGATCGGTTTCCTTCATGACGATCCGCGCATGGGTGCCCTGATATTCGACGGCGGTCACGTTGCAGGTCATGAGCGCTGTCGCGGCGCTGTCGGCCAGTTTGAGCCGGTCGGCGCGCACGGCGACCTTTCTGTCGTCGCGGGTAATCACGTTGTGACCGCCGATAAAGCGCGCGACGAAATCATTTTCCGGCCGGTCGAACACGTCGGCGGCCGGTCCGCTCTGGCTGATCTCGCCGTCATGCATGACGACGATCTGGTCGCCGAGCGCCAGCGCCTCGTCCTGGCTGTGGGTCACGTGGATGAATGTAATGCCGAGCTCGCGCTGAAACTGTTTGAGCTCCTCGCGCATTTTCAGCCGCAGGAACGGATCGAGCGCGGAAAGCGGTTCGTCGAGAAGCAGCACCTTCGGTTTGGTGATCAGCGCGCGCGCCAGGGCGACACGCTGCTGCTGCCCGCCTGACAGCTCTCCCGGACGGCGCTTTTCGAACGCGCTCATTTCGACAAGCGACAGGAACTCCCGTGCCATTTCCAGTCGCCGGGCGCGGCCAACCCCCTTCATACGCTGGCTGAACGCAACGTTTTCAAGGCAGGTCATATGCGGGAAGAGCGCGTAATTCTGGAACATCATCGCCGTTCCGCGTTCGGCGGGCGCGAACTCGGTGACATTCCTGTTGTTGACGAGAATGTCGCCTTCCGAAACATCTTCGTGGCCTGCGATCATGCGCAGGGTCGATGTCTTTCCGCATCCGCTCGGCCCCAGAAGGCAGCAATAGGTTCCGGAAGCAATGCGCAGGGAGATCGCATTGACGGCGACGGTATTGCCGTAACGCTTCGTCGCTGCAATCAGTTCAACGTCGTATTTGGTGGTCACGGGCGCCCCGCTATCGATATCGTGAGGATTGCCCGGCCTTTGCGAGGCCGGGCACGGGTGGCAGACAGCCGCTTATGCAGCGACGAATTCATTCCACTTGCTGACCATGTGGCGATCCTCGTCCATGACCGAGTTCCAGCATGCGATATTGCCCATGCGTTCCTCGAAGGAACCACCATCGCGCACAGCGCCGGGTCCTTCCATCTTCACGCCTTCGGGGCTGACGATATCGCCCTGTGCCGGTTTGCCCTCGACCCAGAAGCCCCATTCGTCCTCGGTCATGAATTTCTTCGCCGAGGTCATGTTGGCGCTGTAATAGCCTTCGCGGTTGAGGTAGGCGCCGACCCAACCGGACAGATACCAGTTGATGTATTCATAGGCTGCGTCCAGTTCGATCCCGCTCAGGTGGCTGGCAATGCCGAAGCCGCCGCCCCATGCGCGGTAGCCTTCCTGCAAGGGCTGGAACACGCACGGAATGCCCTTGGAACGGACCGCGGCAACGGCGGGCGACCACATCGACTGGATCACGACCTCGCCGGAGGACATCAGGTTGACGCTCTCGTCGAAGGATTTCCACAAGGCCCGGAACTGTCCGGCGCGCTTGGCCTCGATCAGGAAGGCGGCGGTCTTGTCGATTTCCTCCTTGGTCATGTTACCCTTGTCGCCATAGGTTATTGCGCCCTGGGATTCGAGGATCATGGCCGCGTCCATGATGCCGATCGAGGGAATGTTGACGATGGCGGTGCGGCCCTTGAAGGCCGGGTCCATGATGTCGCTCCAGTTGGTGATCGGCCGGCCGACGAGATCGGGACGGATACCGAGCGTATCGGCATTGTAGGTCGTCGGGATCAGCGTCATCCATTCGGTCGGCGACGGTGCGAATTCGGTCGAATCCGAACCGGTCACATAGGAGACCGTGTGCGGGGCGGTGCCCTGCGCCAGCTTGCTGTCCGGCGTCAGCTTGCCGTCCTTGAAGATGGAAACGATGTCGTTATAGGATTTGACGCGGTTCACATCGATCGGCTGCAGAACGCCGGTCGGGAAGATCTTCTTGCAGCTGAAATACTCGATATCGGCCAGTTCGTAGGAATTTGGCTGGGTCACAATACGGTTGTTGACGGAATCGGTATCCAGCGCCGTCATCTGGATCGTGATGCCGAGGTCTTCCTTGGCCTTGGCGGCAATGGCATTGGCAGAGGCCGTGCCGGTGCTGGTCGAGCGCAGGACGATGTCCTTGATGTTCTGCGCCCAGATGGTCGGAAAGCCGGTGATCACACCCGACCCGGCGGCCGCACCACCCAGAGCCGCCGCGCCTTTCAGCACGCTACGGCGCGAGATTTTCGATTTTGTCCCAGTCATTGCGAAGTTCCCTTTTTATATTGGACCCACCCGTCGCCCTCGGGTGGCGTTTACGTTTCATGGCTGGCCCGGAGCGATACAGGACGGGTTGAAATCATTGGCAAGAACGTTGCGGGGCGTGGCCTTCTCATACGGCCCGCGCGCCAGAAATTGACCGGCGCCCGGCTCGGCGGAAACAACGCCGTCACGCATGACAAGCGCGCCGCGCAACCATGTCATCTGCGGCCAGCCGACAACTTCCATGCCCTCATAGGGCGTATAGTCGACGGCGTGCTGAAGCAGGTCATTGGTGATGGTGACGCGCCGGTCCGGGTCCCAGGCCACGATGTCGGCATCGGCGCCGACGGCGATCTGCCCCTTCGCCGGCCACAGGCCGTAGAGTTTGGCCGGATTGGCGGCGGTAAGCGCCACGAACTGTTCGAGCGAGATGCGCCCTTTCGAAACGCCCTCGGAAAACACGATCGGCATACGCGAGCCGACACCCGGAACGCCATTGGGAATCTTGTCGAATGACGCATCCGTTCCGTGGCGATCCTTCGAAAACACGCCCGTCATGTTGAAGGCGCTGTGGTCGGACGAGATCACGTCGATGGTGCCGCGACCGATCATCTCCCAGAGCCCGGCGGTATCTTCCTGTCGGCGCGGCGCGGGGCTGCACATATATTTCGCGCCCTCGAAACCGGGCCGGTCCATATCGTCCTCGCTCAGCACCAGATATTGCGGGCATGTCTCGCCCCAGACCTTGAGCCCGCGCGACTGGGCGCGGCCAATCTCCTCGGCAACCTCGGCGCAGGACACATGGAAAACCTGGATGGGCTGGTCCACCAGTTCGGCAAGCGCAATCGCCCGGTAGGTCGCCTCACGCTCCAGAACCTTGGGCCGCGACCAGGCGTGATATTTCGGCGCGGTCATCCCTTGCGCGAGCAGTTGCTCGGTCATCCAGCCGATGCCATCGTAATTCTCGCAGTGAACGCAGACCATCGCGCCTTCCCGGCGCGCCGCGGCCAGCACTCTGAGGAATTCCCGGTCGCTCAGATGGGCATCGTCATAGGTGAGGAACACCTTCAGGCTGCGCACGCCCTCGCGCACAAGGTCGGGGATCGCGCCGATGGTCGCATCATCGGCATTGGTAATGATCTGATGGAACGAATAATCGATCAGGGAGCGTTCCGCGCGGCGCATCGTTTCGGCGAAAATATCCTCGATCGAGGCGCCTTCGAACTGCGCTATGAACGAAACCGCCGTGGTCGTGCCACCGGCAAGAGCCGAGCGCCCGCCGGTTTCGAGGCTCTCCGCACCATAGCCCATTCCGGGCTCGACCTGATCGAGATGGCAATGCGTGTCGACGCCGCCCGGCGTCAGAACCAATCCGGAAACATCAATGCTCCGGCGGGCCTCGCCGACATCGCCGATGGCGACGATCTTCCCGCCTGCAATACCCACATCCGCTGTCAAAACACCGTCCGCATTGGCAATGATACCGCCCCGCAGGGCCAGTTCGACGTCCATCTCGCTCTCCTGATTATCTGTCCCATTGTACAAACGTCATACCATTTAACAAGACGCTTGCTTAAAAAAAATGCGACATTTTGTAATGATTAATAGTTGTGCGAATATCGGATAGACGGCGGCAAAACTGTGCGGCGCGGATCAAAGAGCGCACTCGCACAGCAGGCCGGGCGAAACCCATCACCGCCCCGAGACCCGCCCCCCGCAGCCCAGCGAAGCGCGCCACTGGGACAGCGGCGCGCTCCATTTCTGCAGTACGGATCAGGGCGCGGGATAGTCGGTCGGCAGCGCGACCGTGATGATGATTTCGACCTGATCGCCTTCAGGCATGACGGACTGGACGAAAGAGCGCACCGGACCGTGATCAATCGGCATCCACTCGGACCAGACCTTGTCGAAAGCCGGCTTCTGATCGTGGTCGGTGACGACGACCTCCGCCTTGACGATCCGCGTGCGGTCGAGGCCGGCATCCTTGAGATACTCATCGATGACGGCAAGGGCGCCGGCCGCCTGCTCCGGCAGGCCAACGCTGGTATCGCGCGACGTGGCAACGGCCCACATGAAACCGCCGCCGCCAGGCAGATGATAGAACGCCACTTTCGATTTGTAGCGCATGTCCTCGATCGGGATGCGTTTGATGGTCATCAACAACTCCTTGTTCTTCACAAAACCTGTTCAGGGTCATGACCTTAATACCAATACGTACGAACGTCATTACTTTTATCTGGCAATAGCCAAAAAAATATGCATTCTTCAATTGTGCGTATTGTTTCGGCAATTTCATTGAGCCAGACTGACTGGCTCTCGCGTAACGGTTTCATGCCGGACAGAACCCAAGGCACCTGAAAGTGGAGACAAAAATGAAATCAACGATATTGAGGGCAGTCATCGGCATCGGTATTGCCGCCCTGCTTGCCGTTCCGGCAGCAGCCCGTTCGCTCGAAGACATTGTCGAATCCGGCGTCATCCGCGTGGCCGTTCCCCAGGACGGACCTCCTTTCGGCATGACGGACGCCAATCTCGAACTGGTCGGCTATGACATCGATATGGCCAAGCTGGTGGCGGAAAAGCTCGACGTCGATCTGGAAATGACCTCGGTCATCGGCGCCAACCGCGTGCCCTACCTGACCAGCGGCCGCGTCGACATCGTCATCTCGAGCCTGGGTCGCAATCCGCAGCGCGCAGAGGTGATCGACTTCACCAACGAGGCTTACGCCCCGTTCTTCAGCGGCGCTTTCGGACCCGCGGACCTTGACGTTTCTTCGGCTGACGATCTTGCCGACATGTCGGTTTCGGTTGCCCGCGGCTCGATCGAGGACCTCGCTATTACGGATATGGCACCCGAAAGCACCGAGATCCGCCGCTTCGAGGATGGCAGCACCACAATGGCGGCCTTCCTTTCAGGTCAGGTTGATGTCGTCGTGACGGCCAATGTGGTCGCCGCAACGATCCTTGCCACCGACCCGGAGCGCCGCCCCGAAACCCTGTTCGTGATTGCTGAATCGCCATGCTATATCGGCCTGCCGCAGGGAGAGCCGGAACTTCAGGCGGCCCTCGACGACATCATCGTCGCGGCCAAGGAGGACGGCACGCTCAACGCCATGTCCGAGCAATGGTTCTATCAGCCCCTGCCGGAAGGCTTCTAAACAGGCATACCGCCCTGCCGCCCCGCAGGCGGCAGGGCCTCAAACCGGGTCCACAGCATGAATTACACCTTCGACTATGGATGGGTGATACCCTATGCCCCGATGCTGCTTGAGGGCGTTTTCGTCACGATCGTTCTTTCCCTTGTCGGAACGGTCGGCGGGGTCGCGCTGGGCCTTGCCTGCGCATGGACGCTGACCAGCGGACCGGAACGCCTGCGCCTTCCGGTCACCATCTATGTCGAGGTGATCCGCAACACGCCGTTCCTGATCCAGCTGTTCTTCATCTTCTTCGGCCTGCCCGCCCTTGAATTACGGGTCTCGGCCTTTGCGGCGGCGACGATCACGATGATCCTCAATGTCGGCGCCTATTCCTGCGAGATCGTGCGAGCCGGCATTCAGGCGACGCCGCGTGGACAGGTCGAGGCCGGCACAAGCCTCGCAATGTCCCCGTTTCAGGTCTTTCGCTACATCATTCTCTTTCCGGCGCTTGAACGGGTCTGGCCGGCGCTGTCATCGCAGTTCATCATCGTCATGCTCGGCACGGCGGTTGTCTCGCAGATTGCCGTGCGCGATATCACCTTCGTGGCGAGCTTCATCCAGTCGCGCAATTTCCGCTCCTTCGAGACCTTTTTCGTCTCGCTTTTCATCTATCTCGCGCTTGCCGCCGTGATGCGACTGCTGCTCGACCTTCTCGGCAGAAAAATCTTCCCGCGGAGGTATGCCCGTGACTGAGATGACGCTCTGGGACATCGTGCGAAACCTTGTCTTTTCGGCCAGATGGACCGTCCTGCTCTCGCTGATCGCGTTTTCCGGCGGCGGCGTTCTGGCGCTGCTTCTGCTGCCGCTGCGCACCACGTCGATGACATTCTTCAATGCCGTCAGCCGCGCCTATGTCGACCTTTTCCAGGGCACGCCGCTGCTGATCCAGCTGTTCGTCCTGTTTTTCGGCCTGCCCCTGATCGGGATCAGCACGTCGTCATGGTCGGCCGCCGTGATCGGCCTTTCGCTGTGGTCGTCCGCATTCCTGACCGAGATCTGGAAGGGCTGCGTTCAGTCGGTCCACAAGGGGCAGTGGGAGGCGTCGGCCAGCCTTGGCATGAGCTATCTCGAACAGATGCGCTACGTCATTCTGCCCCAGGCGGTCCGCATCGCCGTGCCGCCCACGGTCGGCTTCATGGTTCAGATCATCAAGGCCACCGCGATCACCTCGATCATCGGTTTCATTGAGGTTTCCCGCGCCGGCGGCATGGTTGCCAATGTCACGTTCAAGCCGTTTCTGGTCTACGGCATCGTCGCGCTGATCTACTTCATTCTCTGCTGGCCGCTCTCCCGGGGAAGCCGTTATCTCGAAAGGAAGCTCGATGTCTCTCATTGAAATCAACGATGTCCACAAGAGTTTCGGCGACGTCGAAGTGCTCAAGGGCATCGATATCAGCATCGGGCACGGCGAGGTCCTGGCCATCATCGGCAAGAGCGGATCGGGAAAGAGCACGCTGCTGCGCTGCATCAACGGGCTTGAAACCATCGACCGGGGCTCGATCACCATCGGCGGAAACCACCTGCACGGAACTGCGGCCGATCTGCGCCGCCTCAGGCTTCAGGTCGGCATGATCTTCCAGCAGTTCAATCTGTTTCCGCACCTGACGGCGGGCCGGAACGTGATGCTGGCCCAGACCGTGGTCAAAAAGACATCCGAAAGCGAGGCGGAGGCCGTGGCCCGGGATGTGCTCGCCAGCGTCGGCCTTTCGGACAAGTTCGACGTCTACCCCGACAAGCTTTCCGGCGGCCAGCAGCAGCGCGTCGCGATTGCCCGGTCTCTGGCGATGAAGCCGGTCGCGCTGCTGTGCGACGAAATCACCTCCGCACTCGATCCCGAGCTTGTCGGTGAAGTGCTTGCCGTCGTCAGGTCTCTCGCGCGTGGCGGCATGACGCTTGCCATGGTGACCCACGAAATGCAGTTCGCCCGCGAAGTCTGCGACCGGGTGATTTTCATGCATGAGGGACGCGTTCACGAAACCGGCGCCCCGGAAGATGTGTTCGACGCGCCGAAGACCGCCGAATTGCGCCAGTTCCTCGGCATGGCAAATGCGACCTGAAAACCATCATTGCCGAAACGGACCCGGCGCCCGGGACAGGTTTTACGCTTCCAGGTCGATCCAGTAGCGATACCGATCCGACCGGTAGCTGTTAACGGCATATTCGACGGGACGGTTGCGCTGGTCACGCGACAGCCGCCGCGCGACCAGGGTCGGGTGCGAGGGCGTGACCTCGAGAAGGCGGGCGGTCTCGGCATCGAGCGAGGCGGCCTCGATATATTCGCGTCCCCCGCTCAGAATAATACCGCAGCTCTCGGCCAGCCAGGCGTAGAACGACCCGGTGTCGAGATAGGCCGCATCCGGCGGCGAGGCCCCCTCCATGATAGCGGCCGGGATCCACGATGTGGCCACCCCGATCGGCTTACCGTCGGCAAGAAGCAGCCGCCGGGTTTTGAACGTCTGCTCGCCGCGTCTCAATTCAAGCGCGCGCAAAACATCCTCTTCCGGCTTGGCAAACCCGGTAAAAAGCGTGCGATAACCCGGCTCGATATTGCGCCGGCGCATGTCTTCGGCAAAACCGGACAGGATATTGAGCGGCTGATCGACCTTGGAGGGCACCACGATAGATCCCCGCCCCGACTGGCGCACGATCAGCCCTTCGTTTTCGAGCTTGTCCAGTGCCGAGCGCGCGGTCGTCCGGCTGACCCCGAAAGCCGTGTTCAGCTCACCTTCCGAAGGAAGCTTGTCGCCTTCCTTGAACTCCCCGGCAGAAATCGCGGAACGGAGAACATTGGCGATCTGAAACCAGATGGGCACAGGTCCTTTCTCGATCTGCGCTTCATTCCAGGTCATTTCAAACTCCCGATTTCGAAGGCAATCAGCCTGATTGCCCATAAACGTCATTACGTCAGTACGAAATACGCCGAGTCCCCGTTGTCAATCAAGGGTTATCTCCCGCCTTGCCCCATCGGCATCGCCCTGTCCTGACCCGCAAATCGACATCGAAGACTACGAATGCCCGCCCCCCTTAAAGGCCATCTCGATTTGATGCGGCTCTCTATCGCACGACATGATCTCAGCGTCTGGCGCCGTCCCCGTACACATTCTATGACGGACACGACCGATCGGCACAATCAGCGCCGGTCGGTCGTTTCGTTCTCAGCGGTCAGGCGGAATAAGGTACATATTTTGATTCATAGTGGACCATCGATCCTTCTGTGCTGGAATAGGTTGTATCCATCGAAGAGCACATGATGAGATCGCCGGTTTCGACGGTTACATTGGGTAGATAGCGAACGGTATAGGTCCCGGGCCCGCCGATCAGATGGTCGATGACCTTCAAACCGTCGGCGCTGCGCCATGCAAGCAATCGTTGATAGGCGGTGCTCACATTGGCGGTCAGTTCGCTTGTGGTGACGGCTTCGACGGTCAGGTGGGTCGGCACGTCATCAACATAGATATAGAACGGGTCAGAGTTGTGACCGCCTTGATCTGTCGCCACGACTTGCAGCACATCGCCCGTCAACGCAGGCGTGCCGATATTGATTTGCCAGCTATAACCATACTGTGCCGGGCCGACGGCAATCGCACCCATATCTTGCCCATTCTTTGTCAATGACACCAATGTTCCACCCGGACCGGTCCCGGAAATGTTGGCCGTATCCCATTTGGTAATCATTGGCGGCGCAGGCTTGGCGGTCACTGCTGCCGTGATCGTGAACGGTGTTTCACCGGATATCTCGCCAGCATCGGTTTCGGCCCAGGCAACCATCTGATCGCCGACAGTGAGTGCCGGCACAGGCGTGATCGACCAGTCCCTGCCGCTGGTAAGATGGCCGCTATTGGCAATCGATTTCCGGGGCATGGCCGATGCATAGCCTACATGGATGACAATATTCGGCAGCTCGCTAAGGTCGGCCGCGAGCACTGGTTCGTTGCCCTCAATGTCGGTGGGATGTCCGAAACTGACGTTCGGTTTCGGAGGCACATAGCTATTGATGTCGACCGGCCTCGAACGGTTCGAATTAACGCCTAGCTGGCCATGTGCAATAAGCGTCCATGCAACGGCGAAAATTTCGTCACCATCATTGGGAACATAACTGCCGGTCGGGTTGACCTGCCAGGCGCCATTAGTGACCGCTGTGCCACCCGAATTGATAGCCTGATCATCTTCATCTGCATTGTGGACGACCACGACGGTGCCAGCTGTGGATTCCGTGCCCGCGATCTCTGAAGGAATGTAGGTGTCGATAACCGGAGCATCGGGTTTACTTGCAGCCGCATCGGCATAGCGTACGGTTGCCGTCGATGTCTGGATGTCGTTGGTCAGCTGCCATGAATCAAGCACTTCGAAAAATACCCGCGTCGTCGTCGCAAGGACACCGGCTGTAGGCGTCCAGTTGGCCGACCAGTAACCGATCCGATTGCTTCGGGCGACCCAGATCAAACCGGCATCTTCGGTCGAAATGATCACGTTCTTCAAAGGTCCGGCGTAGCCCCAGGCCCCGGTCTGATCGATATATGCCACCAACGGAGCGCCGGGCCGCGTGCTGCCGATCGTAACGCTTGAGGGGATCCAGGATTCCGCCGTGTCATTGGCATCTGTCGACTTTGCCACCAGAATATCACCGGACTGGAACTCGAAGGGCTGGTAATAGGTTGCATCATCACTGCTCCACTGACCGTTTTGTGGTACTGATACCGAGCCCTTGTGAACCGTCACGCCGTTACGGAATTGCGCGTAATCGACCTGTAATCCGGGCTGAGCCATACCGCTCAGCCGGTTGCCCGAAAACGTTTCGATGACCGGAGCAAGGCAATCATTCTTGATGGCAGTGAAAATCGGGCCTTTGGACGTCTCGCCGTCAATATGGGTGCGCTGGATGACGACACGCGTACCCGCTTCCAGCGGGTCCTGAAACGAGAGTGACCATGCGCCCGCATCACTCGCCACAGTGCTGGCAAGCTCCTGCCCTGAGGCGACATCGAATAACTGGACGTTGTCGTTCGGCCTGGCGCCGAAACCGGCGATGTGGCCGACATTGCGGTGTTCGAGCGAAAACGCTTCGACCCTAGTGAAAAACGGCATCGAAGTGTTGCCAATGAGGGATTCCGCCATGACGCAGACAGTGTCACCTGCTTCTACGGCATCGCCCAACCTGACGGTCCAAACGCCGAGCTTGCCGAAGACAAAGGACTGACCGAGAACCCTGCCTGTCGGCCCATAGATGACGACTTTCGTGCCGGGCCTGCTGTGACCGAAGGCGAGGGTTTTGCCGACATAGACATCGGCAAGTTCTGGATTTTCGCCGCCATAGATATACTTGACCGTTGCCGAACAGGCTTTCGTTTCCGGGTCCCAGGCCTGGATATCAAACTGAGTGTAAAGACGCGGGACCTTGCCAAGTGCAATCGTCCAACTGCCGTTGGTATCATCGGCGGTAGCGGAAAGCACGCGCTGATCAGCGCTGCTGGTCAAACGAACCGTCTTGCCAGGTTCTGCCGTGCCGGAAAAAATTCCAGTGACTGCGCTGAATTTCATTGCCGGCGGCAGCAGAGATGAACTGCCTGTGAATTCCTGAGACATGGTGCTTCTCCGTAACGCTGTTTTGATCTGTGTGCTCTGCGTCTTCTGCTCGACTCAAGAGAGGCGATGCGTATCATATGCCACCATTACGTGTACAAGCTGATGCAATTCCGCCTGTCGGCAGAACAATCTCGGGGCGTCGGTTTTACTCGGTTGCAGCCGTTTTCGACGGAATCGGCTCGTCGGACACAACGATCGTGAAAGGTTTCAAGGCCGATTTCGCACCTGCATCGGTCTGCGCCCAGGCCACCATTTTTTCGCCAGGCGTCCTGCTTGGCGATGGGGAAATGGTCCATGACTGGCCGGTGAGATGACCACTATTGCCAACCGGAGTGCGACTGATATCCAGTTGAGGGGCAATATAGATGGTGGTCATTGCCTGGAGTGAGGGTTGAAATATGTTTTCAATGCCCTCGATATCGTTCGGATAGCTTTTCGTGACCGCGGGGCTGGGCGGCACAAATGCGCTGACTGTCTTGGGCTGGGATGGGGCCGAGGATACTGTCATATTGCCATTTTCGACACTCCATGCCGTCGCAGTGATCTCATCGCCATCATTCGGAATATCGGCACCTGTTGGCTGGATCTGCCAGCTTCCAAAGAAGACACTCGCGCCTGCCGGGTTGATAAGTTGGCCTTGCGTCACATTGGTTACAACCACAACTGTGCCTGGCGTCGCTTCCGTGCCGCCGATAACACTCGTGCTATAGGTTGTGATGACAGGCGCGTCGGGCTTCGGCGTTGACGCATTGCCGGTGGTTTCCTCAGACATAGTTTTTCTCCGTTTTACGTGGACTTGCGGTGCCCCTCGCCCTTCCGGAATTGCTGCTTGATCCGATCGGAGAAGGCTGCACATCTTAAAGCGGCGGGTCGGCACCAATGATCGCTGGTGCCGACACCGGGCACCGGTTACATATCCGGGTTGACATAACCTACCTGCTGGCGGTTGAAGGGCGTCATGCTTCCTTCGTCCGTATATCCGCAGACAAGCCAGAGCAGATCGCCGTCCTCAAGTTCCTCGCCATTTTCAAATTTAGCGGTGAAGGCGGGATCGGAGCCTGGGATTGTGTAGTTGGTGATGATTTGCTTTCCATCACTTCCGCGCCAGGCCTGAACAACCATCTTCTCCACCGGAGATATTCCGGTAACTTCGGTTTTCGTCACCGTGTTGATGATCACGGCCCCAAGAGTGCTGACGCCCACCTGCTTAATGTATGTCCCAGACGTATCGGTTGAATCCTGTTTATATTGCGCCGTTGCGGAGACCCTTGTCACAGTCGGAAGGGCATCCCCATACTCACTCGTCAAATCGATGTGCCAACTTGTGCCTTGTGTCTCTACCGGATCAAATGACTTGGGCTGTTCGTTTGGCAGTTCGACGGTCACGACGACCCAGGTGTTAAGCTGCGCCTGCCCGAAAATTTTGGGTGTGGCCACGTTCAGGATTTCCGGCGGGCAGGGCACGCCTGCGGCCGGTATGGACTTCACGGTATAGGGCTCCGATTTTTCCGAAGTTGCGCCGGGTGCGTTCGTGCCGATTTCCGTGGCTTGCGCATAGACCTTGTCGCCCACTTTCACCGGATCGTCAGGAGCCACGACCCAGGAATTGTCGGGGTTAACCGGGACCGGCGTATCATTCACCGCCATGCCGTCTGATTGCTTATAGACCAGGATCGTTGAATTCGTGTCCTCTTCGGTCCCGTAAAACGCGCCATCCGCATTCTGGCCCGTGATGACGGGCTTTTCCGGCCTTTTCCCGTCGGCATCGGCATAGCGGCCGACGTAATCCGAAGTCGGTGAAAAGGGGTCGGTGTAGATATTATCCAGCACGACGAAATAGACGACTGTTGTTTTCGGAAATGAGCCGTAAGTGCCGGCCCAGTCGAGAGTCCAGGAGCCATCGGAGTCAACCAGCGCCTTGCCGATGTAACCATGCTCTGCAGTTGAGGCGATGATATATTTCAAACCTTCCGCAGTGCCTGAAGCTCCCGTCTGGTCGATGGAAGTGACTTCGGGCGGAGCGAACCGCTCCTGGCCGATTTTGATCACCGAACACAAAAGCGAATCCGCCGTCTCGTCGGTCGCCATGGACTTCGCGACGATAAGATCTCCGCTCTGGACCTGTATGTTCGTGAATTCGGTCCGCCATCTGCCGCTGTCATCTGCCTGAACAGTGTGGCTCTCCCGGACGGTTCCGTTGCGACGGAGTGAGCACTGCACCGAGAGCTCAGCGATAGCCAGACCCGCCAGTTCGGCCTCGCCGAAGTATTTGATGAACGGCATCAGGCTACGTTTGAGTGAAGCGGAAAAAGACGGACCTTGTGAGGTTACACCGGATTTGTCGACGCGTCGGATGGTAATTGGCGTACCGCGCTCAAGTAGTTTGCAGAAAGACACTGACCAGGAGCCGAGTTCGGTCGCATCCGTACTGGCCAGAAAATCCCCGGTCGCACGATTGAACAGCTCAATCTTTTCTCCCGGCTTGGCTCCGGAACCGGCAATATGCGCGACATTGCGGTCGTCTACCGAGAAGGTCTTGGCTTTGGTAAAGACCGGCAGGGATGTTACACCAGCCCGGCCGCTCGCGATGACACAGATTGTGTCACCGGCATTGAGCGGCGCGCGGAAATTCACAGTCCATGTACCCTGGCCGCCAATGACCAGATCGCGCCCAAGAAGTGCACCGTCAGGTCCGTAAACGCTGATTTCAGCGCCGCCGTTGACTTCGCCGAACGCTACGGTCTTGCTGGCATAAACATTGGTAGGCTTGGGCTGGCTGCCGCCATAAACGTACTTTATCTTGGTCGATGAGGTTCCGGTGTGCTGGTCACAAGCCCAGATTTCGAAAATGGTATAAAGTCGCGGGGTGTCTCCAAGTGCGATCTTCCATTTGCCATCTTCACCGCTCATCGTCGAGTGCATCTGCGGGTCTGTGCTGCTGGTCAGACGAACAGATACTCCGGGTGTGGCGGTTCCACTAAAAATTCCGCTTGTTGCGTTGAAGTCGATTTCCGGGGGTAGCAGCGAATTACTGCTGACAATCTCATGAACCATGATCTTCTCCGTGACACTTGTTTGGACTGGATGCTTCGCTTGGCGGAACAAAACCGTATGAGGCGAAGAGGACAGTAACACAATTATAAATTGTATAAATCGACGCAATCTGTCCGAAGGCGCGTTCGCGTCGTGCTATGTTTTCATGCCGAACGGTTAAACCTTTCCACACGCCAGGTAAGCACGCCATCTTCGATATGGCACGGTGGCGGCGGAGAGCTTCAGCAGGCGGACGACCGAGGCGATACACCGGTCGTCCTGTTCTCATCGTAAGCGATGTTTTCTCGTCAACTGACCTGGTTCCCTTCATAAGTGGAGAAGCAGGCTTCCGGATCGCCGGTATCATTTTGCGAAACGAGCCTGATGAAATCGCCGCTCTTGATGTTCGAATCGGCTATATATGTGGCATTGAACGAAGCCGTATTCGTAGGGTAGTCAACGACTTTCAGGCCATCTGATACGCGCCAACCCAGGATGATCTGCGGCAGGTTAGTGGTCGTGCCGCTGAACCCGCTGGTTGTTACTGAAGAATTATCAATTTTAAGATCTGCGCGCGGTTGGTCGACGACGATGTAAAATGGATCGGACTCGGCGCCAGTCTTCGGGTCGGTGGCCGTGGCGCTCAACTTGGTGTCAGCTGGCGGCTTGTTTCCAATGTCGATTTTCCAGCTTCGGCTCTCCGCATCAACAACGGCGCTGCCTGCAAAGCCATCGTTGACAGTAAGCTTCACGGTTTGACCAGGCACGCCGCTCCCTGTGATGATCTCGCTTGACCAGTTGCCGATACTCGGTGGGAGCGGCTTTTCGGCTGCATTAATCTTGAAAGGGCGGTAACCAGATATGGCGCCGGCATCGGTCACGGCCCAGGCAACCATCTCTTCGCCGGCGGTCCGGGGCGGCGCTGGGGAAATGGTCCATGCCTGACCGGTGAGATGACCACTATTGGCGACCGGGGTGTGGCTGATATCCAGTTCAGGAGCAATGTAGATCGTGGTCATTGTCAGGTTTGCGGACTTGGATATTAGTTCAAGGCCCTCGATATCATCCGGATAGCTTTTCGTGACCGAAGGCGTAGGCGGCACAAATGCGCTGACATTTTGGGGTGCGGACTCGTCCGAAGGGACTAACAGTATATTGTTCTTGGTAAGCCATGTGGTCGCGACGATTTCATCATTATCACTGGGCTTCAGTGGGGATTTAGGTGTGACCTGCCAGATTCCGTCAGCGACGAGTGCGCCGCCCGGATTGATATCCTGCTTTGTTGTGTTGTTGTGAACAATGACAACGAGGTCATAGCCGGGGACCGGCGTTTGGGTGCCTTCGATATCGGTTGTCATATATTTAACGATGACAGGCTTATCAGGCTTTACCCCCACGAGATCTGCAAAATTCGCGGTGATCATCGAAGTGGGAGCTTTCTCGCTCCGCACGAGTGTGTCATACGCCGCAAAGAACACAACCGTGGTGGTTGGAAGAGAACCGACGAAATCCTTCCAGCCGAGTTGCCAATAGCCATCGCGGCCTGCCTGCGCCAGGGCGACGACACCGTCTTCTGCCGTCGAGGCGAGGATGAACTTGAATGGCTCTGCCCAGCCATTGGCGCCATCTGAGTCAATTTTCTCGACCAGCGGCGTGCCGGGCCTTGTACCGTCGACCTTGACATTGAAGGAAAACACCGATTCTTTCGTTCCGTCGGCACTCTGCGTCGTTGCGAAAATGATGTCATCTTTCTGGAAATCGAAGGCGTAGGGCTCGCTTGCAGCGTCGCTCGACCAGAGACCGTTTTCGGGCACGGTCACAGTGTCGCTGTGGACCATGTTTCCGTCGCGAAGCTGCGTGTAGGTCACCTTCAGTCCGGGATCGGCCCTGCCCGTGATCGTCGTGCCGGAAAATGACGTGATGGCCGGGGATAGGCATTGATTGCGCAGTGCAGTGAACACCGGCCCTGTCGACGTCTCCCCATTCCTGTGAATACGCTCAACGGAGATGCGCAGACCAGCTTCGATCGGATCGCAGAAGGAGAATTCGAAACGACCATCCTCAGCGGCAATGGTCGAGGCGATGATTTGCCCCGCCGCAATGTCATAGAGCTCGATCTGATCGCCCGGCTCCGCGCCTGTACCGGCAATGTGACCGACATTGTGGTCGTTCAGCGAAAATTCTTTCGCTTCGACAAAGCAAGGCATGGAGGTATTGCCGCTCAAGGCTTCCGCGAGAACACAGATCTTGTCGCCTGCTTCGACGGCGTCGCCAAAGCGGATGGTCCAGACGCCAAATTCACCCAAAGCCAGTGCACGGCCAAGAACCTGGCCCTCCGGCCCGTAGGCGACGACCTTGGTGCCGGGGGTGCTGCGGCCGAAGGCCAGGGTTTTGCTGGCATAAATATCGGAAAGTTTCGGATTGCTCCCGCCATAGGTGAATTTGACCTTGTCGGAGCTTTCGCCCTCCGGCCCGTTGCAGACCCAGATCTCGAACGTCGTGTAAAGGTGCGGGGCGTTGCGGAGCTCAATTGTCCAGCTGCCATTGGCATCTGCCGTGGCGGTAAGCATGCGCTGATCGGCACTGCTGGTCAGACGAACCGTCTTGCCGGGATCTGTCCTGCCGGTGAAGGTTCTGGTAGCTGCGCTGAACTTCAGTGCCGGCGGCAGGGGCCGCGGAGCGGCAGATGCGGGAACCGTCAGGCTCCCTGTCTCGATAGACATGGTCCTTCTCCGTAAAATAGTGTGTTCTGGATTCTGGTGGCGACAGCTCTCTCCGGCGCCATTTCAAGACTAATCTACCAAACCATGGGTTGTCTATATAAAAATACAACTTAAGGTTTAATTGCCGAGACGAGCTGTGCGTGATGAGCTTCAGCAATAGGCGAGTATTGCCGTTTCAAGTTCACGGAAACTTTGGTTAAAGCTTCATAGATATGTGGATTTATTGCGTTTAAATTGGTCGCGTAGGCGCGCCGCGATGACCTGGCTTCCGGTTGGACGTGGCTTCGGAAAGGGCGCCAGAGACCACACAGATGTGTTGCGCGTCGCTTGATCCAACGCCATTTCGGCGCACAAATGACCGGATGTGTCAGCTTACTGTTACCGTTGAAGACCGGGGCTCGAAACGGCAAAATTAGTGCCCCTGCAATAATGGACCCAAAGGTTACATCTCTGTCTTGCGCAATGTGTTCCGCTCTAAAGCAATTCGCTGTCAGAGGGCAACGCAGGAGCCTTCACTCCTGCGCCGCGTCTTCAGGCATCAAAGGCGCATTTTTTTTTGAATTATTACGTTGATTGAACGTAGTAATACGGCCCCGGATTTGAATTTGTTCCGATGTCGCCGCCGTCCGTTGGCCTTTGCGCGATTCCATAGCATTGACTGCCGACGGAAACGGCCGAGTAGCTTTCCGCCACCCATTTCTGGTTTGAAGTGGGCGGGCTGCTTGGACCAACAGGATATCCGGTGGTGTTGTTCACGACGAGAATCGTTGTGCCATCCTCGGTATCTGTACCGCTGAATGTTGCATTGTTCGCCCCGTTAGGGGGGGTGTAGTTGGTGATCGTGGGCGCTGGCACCGGGTCAGCCGCGTCATCGGCGTAGCGCATGGCAAAACAGGATGAGGGATTGTTGACGCCGGAGCCAGTCAAAGACAGGTAGGTTGTAAACTGGACCAGCATGACTTCATCACTCCAGTCGGGCATTGCCTGCCAGTTCAATGTCCAGCTTCCGTCCTCGCCGACTCTGGCCCAGGAAAGCACACCGCGGTTGACAGACGAAGCCACAACGAACTCGCCAGGATTGGCAAAACCGGTCGCGCCACTCTTTCCCGATGTTTCGATGTAGGGCATTCCCGGTCTGTATTCGCCGATCGTCAAGGAGGCATGGAGCTGTGATGCCTTTGTTCCATCCTGGCTTGCGGTGGTCACGACAATGCCGTCACCGTACCGAAGGTCGAGGTCGCTAACTTCCCAGGCTGCCGATTTGTCTGACACGGCACTTCCCGAGGCGATGGGGTCATGATTGCGGATCAGGGTGTAGTTGATCTTCAGGCCCGGATTGGCTCTGCCACGGATATATGTGTCCTCAACCATGTCAACGACCGGGGAAAGGCAGTTGTCAGGGGTCACGGAAAACACCAAGTCCTTCGTTGCCATGCCAGTCCCGTCGACCCTCATGACTTCGATGCGGGTGCCGTCCTCAAGCAGTTCGCGCGGCAAGGCCAACCATCCGCCGTCCTCCCCCGCCATGGCGTCTGCAATCAGATTCTGACTTTCTGCATCGAGCAGCAAGATCCTCTCTCCGCTGTCGGCGCCTGAGCCGCTGATCCTGCCGACATTCCGCTCGTCAATCGAGAAAGTCCGGGCTTTTTGAAAAATCGGCATGGCGTGAAGGCCGGTGAACTGCTTTGCGGTAATGCAGACCTTGTCACCGGCGTTGAGCGTTTCATCGAACGTCACCGACCATGGGCCGTCATCGCCGAAGATGAAGGCCTTTCCAAGGGTCTGTCCCGCCGGCCCGTAAACGGTGATTTCAGTGCCCGCCTGTCCAC
Source organism: uncultured Martelella sp. (assembly GCF_963677965.2). NCBI lineage: Bacteria > Pseudomonadati > Pseudomonadota > Alphaproteobacteria > Hyphomicrobiales > Aurantimonadaceae > Martelella > uncultured Martelella sp. Next base: position 259,052 of record NZ_OY782683.2, on the reverse strand, counting down.
GGCCGAATGCCGTGGTCGTACTGGTATAGACATCGTCAAGTTTCAGACTTTTGCGATCATGCATGAACTTGATCTTTTCCGACTCTGCATTGGTATCGGGATTGCTGGTCCAGACCTCGTAAATCGTGAACCATTTCGCAGGTCCGTCGCCGGATAGCTGCCATCTGCCATCGTCGGTGGAAAAGCACTGCCGCAACTTCGAGTCGACGCTGCTTTTCATGTTTACGATCAGTCCGGGCTCGGTCGTGCCGGATAACAGCCCCTGGAAGGAGTCGAAATTTATCTCGGGCGGCAGTGGTCGTTGGGTATTGGACTTGCGAAACGACCGGTCCTGTGCTTCCTGCGACATTGTGCTCTCCATAAGAATATTTGGGTTGAAGCTTCTCGATAAACCCATGGTGTGGTGCGAACAGGATTTATAATCCAAGGTTGTATTTCGTCGAGCAGTCGTGCCGGGGCTGTGCGGTGCGCACCCGTTGCTGTTACATTGACGACCCGCAGCAGAAGGTCTGTTCGCTGGTCAGCAGATTGACCGGACGGCCCGGTGTGAAAGACTGCCGACATTCGTGCCGGCTGCTGTCCGAAACGGCGGGCGGTTTTGCTGAACCGCCCGACGCTTTGATCTGTTGGGATTGCGCATCGGCCCTCAGGTCGATTCTGATGTTCGGGTCGGTGCGCAGGGCCACAACGGCAGCAGAAGACTGCCGTTGCTCCACCTTCCGCCTACGCCTCGTCTGGCGGTTCTTGGGGATTTATGTATCCCTCGTCCTGACGGTTGAAGGGCCCGAAGTTCCCCTCTGGGGCGAGGGCCGAAACGACATTGAGCTGGTCGTTTTCATCCAGGGTCAAGTTATTCTCGTAATAGAACTTGTATTTTTCACTAGAGCCCGATGTTTGCTGACTGACGAGCTGCATGCCGTCACTGGTGCGCCACGCCAGGATCCACAGTCCTGCTCTTCCTGCCCTGCCCTTGACGTAGTTGGTATGGACTTCGTCAACATAAAGCGGTCCGCCATTCTTGTCCCCGACTGAACGATAATATGTGTCCGATTGGTTCGAAGAGCCGGCAAATTCTGCGGTCGCCCACACCTTGCTTCCCCCGGAAAGAGGGTGCCCGGGTAGACTGTATGTCCAGTTTGTTTTGCTCTGCGAGCCTGGCGGTGCCGTAACGCCGATTTTGGGCGGGTCCTTCTGCTGATTATCATAGCTGTCTACATAGTGCAGGTAGACATAGGTGTTGATCTGAGACACACCATAGATCGATGTACCGTCGCAGCTGGTGATTTGCGGCGGGAGCGGCTTCTTGGTATTGCCTTGGGGCATGCCGACAATGGCAGGGTCGGATGGCTGTGAGGTCGGCCCCAACCCGCCCGAGATTGACGGGTCCGAGTAGGTCGCTTGAGCATAGACCTTTTGCCCGTTCTGGACCGTTTCCTGGATCTTGGAGCTATTTGAGTTCCAGCTATGATCTTGCTGGACAGTCATCTCGGGGTTTATGACACCTTGTCCAGTGCTATCGTCGTAGATCTCCACTGTTGTCGGCAACGTTGCCTCTGTGCCCGCAAACAGAGTGGTTTCAGCAGTGGTGATGACCGGTGTATCGACGGTGATCACTGAACTTTGACTTCTTCCTGTGAAAGGTGAAGTCACCGCCCAGGGCGTGTTATATTCAGTTGCTGCTTCGGCGACGTTGAAAAGAACAGTGTCGTTGGCGGGTATACCGTAAGCGGTCGGATCGGGAAAATAGAACGAACCGTCATAATCTGTGTTTATATAGAGCTGAACCCCATCTTGCGGGGTTGAAATGAGCACGATACTGCCTGAGCTGGCAAAACCTTTGTACTGCCCATTTTCAAGACCGCCGACCAGAGGCGGGACAGGGAGCGGAGTGCCATATTCGATGCCGGAGTGATAATTGGACATCGGGCCACCATATCCGGCGGGTTGCTGCGACGCCGTGAAAGTGTAGCCGGGCTGAGGGGTCATCGGCGGTGGAGCGCTCCAATTGCCGTTCGCATCAGCGGTCGCGTTTGCGAACGTACCTGAAACCGGCGTATGACTGTTCTTGGGAAAAACCATAAATGTAATCTTCCCGTAAGGTAGCCCGGTGCCCCAGATTCTGTCATATGTGAGGCCGAGGATTACGGGCGCCACGGTACCTGAAGTCAGATAGATTCTGCCCGGCCCGCGGGAAACCGTACCATTCTTATGGATGCGCTGAATTCGCGTGAGCGCATCGGATTCGAGCTGATTGGCAAGTTTGAGGGTCCATTTGCCATCATCGTTGGCTTCAACCGTCTCGATCATCGCGCCGCTTTCTTCCTCAAGCAGCTGGATCAGATCGCCGGGCCGGGCGCCGGAGCCCGAAAATTGATAATTACTGGCCTCCCAGACCGAAAATGCGTGCACCTCGGTGAAATGCGGCATGGATGTATTGCCGTTGGGATGTTTCGCAATGACGCAAACGCGGTCCCCTGCCTTCGGCATGTTCTCCTCGAGAAACTTGACGCGCCAGAAACCGCGGCCGAACATTGCCTTCGCACGCGCGAACAGTTTGCCGTTCGAAGCGTAAATGGCAATGTCGCTGCCCTTCGGCGCATGGCCGCAAGCCGCGGTTTCGCCGACATAAACATCTTCCAGCTTCGGATTGTAGCCGCCGCGGGTGAACTGTACCTTATCGGATTCCTGACCGCTTTCGCTGTCAAAGGCCCAGATTTTGAAGATCGTGTACCAGCGCTCCGCTTCGCCCAGAATGATCTTCCACTTGCCGTCCTTGCCGACGGTAACCGAGGCGGCCTGCCCGTCGACATTGCTGCTCAGCTTGATCGTCAAGCCGGGCTTTGCCGTCCCGCTGAATGTTGCTGTTGAAGCAGTGAAATTCACTTCAGGAAAAAGAGGCCTGTCCGGCCCTGCAATGGTGGACGCATTGTCCATGTCTTCCATACTCATATCGGATCTCCGTATAATTATCCTGTTTGAAAATTCTCAACGGCGGCGCGAGGACCGGCGTAGCTACAGAGTAACGATATATACCTATGGTTGTCTATATTAAAATACAACTTTAAGTATACTTGTCGAGTTTACTCGTTTAAAGATCGTAGAAATATGCGAATTATTTCTGACTAATACTTCTATATAAATATGATAAATATTTAATTTAAACAATGAATTACGATCTCAACCTGAATTATTTTTAAAAATAAAATTATATAAATTCAATATTACACGTTATCAGTGATTTATTACTGTACGCATGCGAGATGGCCAGTCTGGATATGGTTTCCGTCGAGGCGCATTGTGATCGTGAAAATTCAAACATGGCATTGATTTTACTACGGAATATAATGCATAGGAGACATCGTCTCCAAAAATAAAACCCCGCCTCCCGAATGACGCCGTCCGGACCATGCGCAGCAATCTGTCAACCTGCTTCACCTGCGCCTTCGGTTGTCATCGACATCTTCAGGTTTTGAACCCGCTGACCCCACCAGTTGGCAGGACTTTCTCTGGTTCCACGCATGAAGAGGAGACCACTGCGCAAACAAGGCAGCAGAGGCGCCACCCCGTCGGCGGCGTAAATGTAACCTTCGAGTGACCGGCTGCGTGATCGTGCTCGATTGCAGGCGGCAGCGGATGGCGCAATTCACCTGTCGCCAGCAGATCTCAGCGCTGCTCCGCGCTCCGCTGCGGGCGCCTCCTATGCACGAGAGCAAATGGTTGCGTTTCTTCAATCAGCAACTTTGACTATTGTTCTCTCGATATGCAGGTCCGCTGGACGGATCGCCCCTCTCTGGGGCACATCACCTGATCAAACACTCTCAATCGACAAACCAGAGCTTTTCAGCCAACCGGCCAAACCCGCTTATGCAGGGCAAAACACTGTCTATTTTTCATCAAAGCCTAATTGCAACGCGATTTTATCAAATAAAAACAGATATTAAATTAAAGTAATAATATATAATACGCTAATTAACTTAAGTATAATTAATGTATAAATAGGACAATTAAACAGTTATTAACCAAGAAAGGAGATTGTTGAAATATAAATTCGACGAACATTCAGGAGAAACGGAATGTTGACATATAACAGAAACCTGACCCGCCTTGGACAAAGGCACGCTTCGATGGCATCGTCCGTTTCCGCCCGGACGATTATCGCAGCAGCGCTTGCCGCCAGTCTTCCGGCCGGTGCAGCTTATGCCGACAATGAATGCGGATCGGGGACGACCGTGACCTGCGATAGTGGGCCCTATACTTCGGGCATCACCTACACAGGCGTCACCAATCTGGAGCTTTCTGTCGTCGACAACACCAGCGTAACGGATGGCGTAAACATCACGCCAAGCGGTTCGGGAAGCGGCACGATCGATGTGAAGGTCGATACGGGGACAGGGACGATAACCAGTCCGGCCAGCACAGGCCTAATCGATTCACAATATCGCACGGCGGTCCAAGTCGATCTATCGGGCACCTCATATGGCGGCAAGGTCAGTGCTGAACTGGACAGCGGGACACTCAAGTCAACAGGCTACCAGACCGGTGGGGTCTACATTGGCACCTACACCTCCGCCCCCTCTGCCGATTACGAATTCGATATGTCGGGCGGCACGATCGACTTTGGCGGCGAGCTATCAGTTGGCGCTTTATTGAATAACACGAGCAGCGGTTCCTCAACAATCAAAATGACGGGTGGCACGATCACGGGGAATGCCGGCATCGGCGCTTCGAAACAGGCTGGTCTCTGGGCGGTCTCGTTTCAAAAAGCAGCCACCGTCACCGTATCGGGTGGCTCGATTACAATAAATGCGGATAACTCCGCCGCTGCCTATGCTTTGGCCGGAGGATCGAGCGCTGCCACGGTCAACGTGTCCGACATGTCAATCTCGACCACCGGGGACGCTCTTGCCACTGGCGCTGACGGAAGGGATGGCACCGGATCGGCCGTAGTTGCCATGAATGACGGCAGCGGGAATGCCTCTGTCACGATGCAATCCGGGAACGTTACAACTTCAGGCGACTACGCCAACGCACTTCAGTCGATCATAGCCCCTGTCGACAGCACCGTGACCAGCACATCGACCGTAAACCTGCAAGGTGGAACGGTTACGACTACGGGGGCGTCAGCCGCGGGCGTTTACGCCTATGGTGACTCCGCAGGGCAGGCCTATGCCGACATCGACGGTGGCACCGTAACAACCGAAGGAGACGGAAGCCACGCTGTTATGGTGAGAATGGCAGGTTCGGACCAGGCACATATCGATATGAGCGCGGGAACGGTAACAACAAAAGGCGACAACGCCTACGGCCTCTATGCTCAGATCAGGGCTGGTGACAACACCAACAAGGCAAACATCTACTTTCACGGCGGATCAGTGACGACCGGAGATTCAGGAGATCCGACCAAGGGAACAGGTTCTCACGCCGTCTACGCCACCACCAACAATGCCGCGGGGAGTCAAGCTTATGCCTTTGTCAGCAAGGAGAATATACCGCTAACCATTAATACCTATGGTGCAAACGCATATGGCATTCTCGCAGAAGCCACCCTATCCGGGGGAACTGCTTACGCCGGGTTCCAGGGCGGTACGATCGCGACCGAAGGCGCCGGCTCCATGGGCATGGCGGCAACGGCAGTTGATAGCGACGTGACCACCAATTACTATCAAGGCACGTTGACCACCCTCGGCGATGGCGCGCATGGCGTATACGCTACGACTGGCGGCGCCGGCAATATCAGCATGCTGCTTCAGAATGACGGATCGGCAAGCGGACAGGAGCTCTCGACCTCGGGAGACGGCGCTCACGGCGGCTATGCCTATTCCAATGGATCCGGCTCCATTGACCTGTGGGTTTCGGCCGGCACGTTCAAAAACGAGCGGGGCTGGTTCCTTCGGCGCGGCCGCCCTGCTCGACAATGCGAGCAATACGTCGGATATCACAGTCACGGCGAGTGCGGACGTCACCACCACCGGTGATGCTTCTCACGCCATCTACGCGCAAAACGATGGCAAAGGCGATGTGACCGCAACCTTTTCCGGTGAAGAGGTGAACGGAAGCAATATCACCACTTCGGGCCAGGGCGCGCACGGTGTTTACCTTGTGGCTTCACAGGGCGGCTCCGCAACCTTCAAAGGCGATGTCGCGACGCTACAGACCAGCGGCGACAATTCCCACGGCATTACGTGACCAATCAGGACGCAGCAATGCCGGTAACGCCGAGATCACTATCAGAGCGGCCATCTACCGTGTCCGGCGACAGTTCCTACGGCCTGTATGCCGAAGCGCTTGGGTCTGGCACGGCGAGCGTGACGACGAGCAACAATGCCTTCGCCAACACAATCAACGTCTCCGGCTCCGAGGCATTCGGCGTCAGCGCCTACAGTCAGGGCGGCGCGACCAAAGTTTCGCTCGATGCCGTAAAGATCACCGCGACAGCAATGCCAAGGCAGCGGTCGGTTTGCTGAGCGCTGGAGCGCCGGTCAGGCGGCGACCCAGGCCACGATCACCTTCGGCGGCGGCCTGGTCATCGATGCTTCCGGCTCGGCCGGCCAGCACGCTTTCTACAACGCCGACGATCAGGCAGGCACTAATATGAACCTCACCACCTGGGGGACCGTCACCGGTTCGGCGGCGATGATGGGCTGGCGGCAACTCCACCTTCACGCTGCGGGCGGGTCCTGGACGGGTGACATTTACGGCGATTTCGATCCGTCGGAGACGCCGGCCGCCAATCAGGGCGCCGACAACTTCATCTGGTCCGGGGGCACGCTCAACAGCGGATTCTACGGCCAGGGCGGCAATGATACGGCCACGATCTACGTGCCCGGTTCTGCAATTTCGCAGCCGCTATACTGGATGGCGGCGAGGATGGCGGCGCTCCGGAAAACCAAATCAAATCCGACGTCGACCACGTCACCTTCGCGGCCATTAACGACAGCGTTGCCGGTCGCAACATCAACAATTGGGAACAGTTCACCGTCAACGAAAATGTCGCGATCAAGTTCATCGATGACGGTATGACGCTCGACGGCTATGACGGCGGCAACGCCAACGGCATGGGCGACCTCTACATGCTCGCCGGTTCGAGCGTGACCGGCGGAGCAGGCAATGGTCAGGTCTTCACCCTTTCCGGCAACCTGTCCAACAAGGGCCTGCTGACGATGCAGGATGGCGCCTATGGCGGTAATTTCATCGTCGAAGGCGATTACACCAGTGATGGTGGCAGGCTTGGCCTTGACGTCGACTTCGGTGATCTGAAGGCGGACGTGCTGACCGTCGGGAAGGATCTCGGCGGCGTCACGCAGCTGGAGATCGCCGACATCGGCTCGACCGGCAATCCCGGCGCCGTTCTCATCGTCGATACGACAACGGCGACGAACATAGATAAGAACGAGTTCAAGCTCGACAAGAAGGATATGACGGCATCCGGTATCTATGCCTATGGTCTGGTCTACAGCCTTGAAGGCGATCCCGGCAACGGCTATCCGCCGGGGGTCTACCTTTCGGCGACCGGTACTCCGGGACCGGGGCCGGGGCCGTCTCCACAGCACCAGATTCAGCCTTTCGTACCACTTTATGAGGGCTATCAGTCGGCGCTCTTGGACATGAACAGGCTTCCGACCATGCGTCAGCGCGTCGGCAAGCGGGCCTGGCTCGGCAAGGAAGTGGTTGTTCCTCCGCCGGCGCCGGTGCTGACGCCGAAGGACCCGGGTTACTATTCGCAAACGCAACCAGAAGTCGTTGAAAGCGTGCTGCCTGGCGACAGCACTGGCAAGCCCGAAATCTACCGGGAGGGAAGCCAGACCGCGGTGCTGATACCGCTCAAGCAGTCTGTGCCGTCTCTGCAAAATGTCTGGGGCCGTGTCAGCGGCAGCTTCTCGCATCTCGATCCGTCGAGTTCGACGACAGGCTACAAATACGACCTCTCCACCTTCGAAGTTCAGGCGGGCGTGGATGGCCTGTTCTACGACGAGGGACCGGGTTCTCTGGTTGGCGGCCTGACAGCGCACTATCGCAACGGCGAGGCCAAATTCGACTCGGTCTATGGCGACAGCAAGGTCCATCCGGACGGCTATGGCTTCGGCGGCACGCTGACATGGTATGGCGACAACGGGTTCTATACCGATGGCCAGGCCCAGGCGACTTGGTACACGAGCGAGCTGAAGGCAGATGATCTCTACAAGGGCGTCGAAGGCTCCGACGCCTTTGGATACGCGCTCTCCGTAGAAGCTGGACAGCAATTCCTGCTGGACAATAATGACCTTATCCTGACGCCGCAGGGGCAGCTTGCCTGGTCGTCCGTTTCCATCGACAGCTTCACCGGCGCTTACAATGACGATGCGAGCTTCGACAATGGCGACAGCTTGAAGGCTCGCCTTGGACTGGCTGTGGAAAAGGAATTCCTGGCAACAGATGCAAGCGGTTTGGCCCGTCGCGGCAATGTCTACGGTATCGCCAACCTCTACCATGAGTTCATGGGAGAAACGAAAGCGGTGATCGAGCAGACCTTCGAGGCGTCGTCAGAACTTGATGGCTGGACCGGGGAGATCGGCATCGGCGGAACCTATGACTGGACCGACACCAACAACGTCAACTACGGCGTCTACGGCGAAGTCACCGCCGCCACCGGCCTCAGCGGCGGCTCCTACTCCTACGGCGGCAATCTCGGTTTCCGGGTGAAGTGGTAGGCCTTTCGAGGATCAAACAGGAAAAGCCGGGGGCAAATATTCCGCCCCGGACAGCAGCCAAACTCGTCGAGTTTCTCGACGGGTTTGGTGATCTGGGACGATGGTTTTTGAGCAATGTTTAAGGGAAGACGGGGATATATATCTGTCCCGTTTTCCGAGACGCCTCAGCGGAACGATTCCATTTCAGTCTGAAACGCCCTCGTTCTGTCGCCAAGCCGAACAGAGCCGTATACGCCCCGGATCTATACCACCCGCCATACGCATGACAGGATGGCACCATCCTGCCCGCACCCGTTCCGGCACAGGCAGGATAAACGAAATGCCGGCTCAAGGGCTTGAATAGCCTTCATATTGCCTGTTGAACGGGGTCATGGTTCCGTCCTTCGGGAATTGCGAGACGACACAAAGCAGGTCGCCGGCGTTCAGTTTCATGTCCCTGACATAGGGGGCAGTAAATGTTTTCCCGTCGGACGTCGGTGATGCCGCTGGCACCGGGTAAAGGACCATCAGCGCCCCATCGCTTTGCCGCCAGGCCTTGATGACCTGTCCGGTCTCCGGCGCCACACCTGAAACCTGACCCGTTTCAACGCTGGTGATCCTCAGCGGGCTAGTTTGAAACTGGCCGATCACTTTGACATAAGCACCGGATGCGGGGCTGTCTTTATCCTCGGAGGTAACAGCCTTAATTGTCATGCCCTGGGTCAAGGTGTAATCGAGCGTGTAGGCCCAACTGCCGGTGGCCTCGGCCTGCGTTTGAACATTCGTGAGCTGTTCACCTGCGCTAGAGGTGACAGTTATGGTCACGTAATAGCTGTACGCCGTAACACCCGATATAGTATTTTGGTCTGCGCCAGTAATTTGCGGCGGGATCGGGCGATCTGTGGTTGGCGGCGGCGGTGGCGGTGGCGGTGGCGGCGGCGGCGTGGGCGTCGGCGTCGGTGGTACTGGTGGCGTGGGCTGGCTGGAAGCAAGAGTACTCGTCTGGACGTAAGTCTTTTTGCCTGACCAAACAGCCCGAAAGCCTGTTGAATCCCCGCAGAGGGCCGGTGAATAGTTTGTCGTCATCCCCGATGGCGTTCCTGCCGCCGGCGTCCAGGTGCCGCTCCCGGCATCTGCAAGTGTCGATTTCATCAAGTTCCCGGTATAATAGTCCGCCCACATCAGCAACAGTTTGTCGCCGTCGCTTGCCAGTGCGGGCGTGTTATAAGTCTGCCCGCCGGGCACCGAACCCGCATTGATCCAGATACCATTGGCATATAGTAGCGGAGAGAGCCCCCCGTTGGAGGAACTGCAAATAGCGCCATAAAGCGTATTGTCGAATACGCCCAGAGCCGGCCCGTCCCGGAGCCAATAACTGGTCGTCTGCGGCTTATACCAGCCCTGGTCTACGAGCCAGGAATAGCGTAAAGTGTTGTTATCACTTGAATTCCACGCTACATAAAGCGTGCCGTTCCAGCTTACGGCTGCCGGGCCATCTATCGAGTCGGATCCCGGGATATAGTGCCCTGAACTCGTGACCCATTCGGATCCATCATAAGTTCCATAATAAACACGGTTCGGCCCGGGCGTGATCCAGAACAGGTAAAGCGTGCCGTTATGTTCCGTGATCGCCGGCGCGATGTTGGTCGAGAAATTATCAACATCCAACCCGACTGCCGCACTCCAGCCACTACCGTTGTTCGTGCTATACCAGATAGCACCGTCTGAGGTTGCCCGCCAGACGGCCCAGTCGGTGCCGTTAAAGCGGGTGCAACTTGGTGTGCAACGTGTCCCCGACTCCGCGACCGTGGTGATTGGAGACCAGCTCGGGGTCGAATCGTCGACATCGCGGCCCGCGCCGCTATTTGGACCGCCTTTATTACTTGTACTCATTTCACATACCCTCTCCGTGTTATAGTATTTTTAAATATTATTCATTTAATGCAATTTTACCATTAATAAAAAATTTACCCCATATCACAATTAAAGTATTTTAAAGATAATTCGTTATTTTTTACTTTGATAAGGAGTTTATTACTGGTGAACGATAGCGACGAACGGCTTCGGTCCAAGAATCCGATATTTAATGCGTTGACCGACATGTTGGTGAGGACAACCACGCCGAGCTTCTCGACAGGGCCGACAAGCCAGCGGTTGCCGCACGCTCCGCCCCACGCGAAGGCGCCGGTGTGCTGTGGCGTTTGAGCCTTCTCCGGATCAACGGCCGCGGCAGCGCCAAGGGCTGACCATCTCACGCCTTTTATCGCGCGGGCACGCGATTTCCGCCATCCTGCCCGCACCCGTTCCGGCACAGGCAGGATAAACGAAATGCCGGCTCAAGGGCTTGAATAGCCCTCATATTGCCTGTTGAACGGGGTCATGGTTCCGTCCTTCGGGAATTGCGAGACGACACAAAGCAGGTCGCCGGCGTTCAGTTTCATGTCCCTGACATAGGGGGCAGTAAATGTTTTCCCGTCGGACGTCGGTGATGCCGCTGGCACCGGGTAAAGGACCATCAGCGCCCCATCGCTTTGCCGCCAGGCCTTGATGACCTGTCCGGTCTCCGGCGCCACACCTGAAACCTGACCCGTTTCAACGCTGGTGATCCTCAGCGGGCTAGTTTGAAACTGGCCGATCACTTTGACATAAGCACCGGATGCGGGGCTGTCTTTATCCTCGGAGGTAACAGCCTTAATTGTCATGCCCTGGGTCAAGGTGTAATCGAGCGTGCAGGCCCAACTGCCGTCGGACTTGGCCTGTGTTTGAGTATTCGTGAGCTGATCACCCTCACTGGAGGTGACAGTTATGGTCACGTAATAGTTGTACGCCGTAACACCCGATATAGTATTTTGGTCTGCGCCATTAATTTGCGGCGGAACCGGGCGATCAGTGGTTGGCGTTGGCGTCGGTGTTGGCCTCGGTGGTATTGGCCTCGGCGTCGGTGGTGTTGGCGGCATTGGTTGAACGGGAGCACGAGTACTCGTCTTGACGGTAAAGTTCTCTACGTCGGCCCACACACATCGCAGACCGGTCGAATCCCCACACATGCCCGGTGAATAGGGCGTACTCATTCCCGATGCGGTTGCTGATGGCGACGACGGCTGTATCAGTTGAGTATCTGAAATAGTCGATGTCATCAAGTTCCCGCTATTGAAGTCCTTCCACATCACCCACAGATTTTCGCTGTCGCTTGCCAGTGCTGGACCGTCATCACTCTGCGCGCTGGGCACTGTTGTGCCCCTGTTATCGACCTGTCGTGCAATCCCGATTCCATTTATAGTTTGACAATAGCTGTACAAAAGTAAGTTCTGGCCAACGGCGAGAGCCGGGCCAGCCTGGATAACGTAACCATTAAACTGCGGACCGTACCAGTCAGACCCATCGAACCTGGACAAAGTACACAAGTCTTTACTACTCGCACTCCACGCCAGATAAAGCTTGCCGTCGAAGCTTGCGGCTGCCGGGCCTGCTGTCGTGGTGGATCCAGGTACTCGATACCCTGGTACATGGGTCCAGCTGTGCCCATCATACGTCGCATAGTAAATATAGTCATCTGAAGCATCTCTCCAGAATACGTAAACCAGACCGTTATAGGCTGCGATCGCGGGCGAGGAACTGGTCTGGATGCCAAGACCGTTTGGTATGCTCCATTGTCCGTCGCTCCCGATGGTGTACCAGAGATAATTGTCTGATTTCCCCTTCCAGACGACCCAGTCGACGCCATCAATGCGGGCGCAGCGCGGTCCGCAATCGGTCGCCATTGTCGAAACCGTGGAAGGTGAACTCCAACTCGGGCTCGACGCTTCGGCGTCGTGGTCGGTCCCGCTATGCGCCCCGCTTTTATTACTTGTAGTCATATCAACAAAACCTATTATTTCCTCGTTAATCATTTAATTTTCAATTTATTTACTCATATCACGACAAATTATAAAAATATATATTACAAATAATAATACAAAAAATATGATTCATAATATTACTAGCAAATATTACCATTGGATTTGTCACGTAAACCTGTATTGCAGTTGCCTGCGTTTTAGGGTCAGGGTCTGTAATTGTTGAGCTGGGCGGTGCAGACCCCTTGACGGTTTCATGGATCTGTCCGCACTGACCGAAGCGAGGCCTGGCCATGCTGTATCGGGTCTCACAGCATGATGCGGCAACTAATCGGTGCTCATCAGCATTTTCCGATCGGGTTGGTTTATCGGAGACCAACCTGATGGAAAGCTAATCGACGGCATACGGAACCTGCGCTCTCACCTTGAGAAAAGTAACGATGCCGACTTGCTGCGCGAGATGACCAGCTTTGCTGTCGAGAAAGGGATGCCGCTGAAGGTCAGCGTGAACGATGTCAGAAGAAAAGAGGGCAGAACAGGAAGAGTTCAAAAAAACTGCGCTAGAGCATCGGGCGAAAAAGTGGAGTCCGGTTTTTCGATAACCCGATGCGCCAGGAGCAACTTCACGTGGCAAAAATGAGGATTCCACGACGCCTTCAAAGGTCTAGATCCTCCAGTCAAGTGCGCGTCTTTGTCCGAAGAACACATGGCGGTGAGGCTTGCCGGTCGTCGAATGATTTTAGACAGAACGGGTTCTGTACATCAGGAGGAAGTGCCCCGTCATAAAAAGTGCACGGCAAGGCCGTCAGTGCACGGCGGCGAACATGATCTTCTCTTCCGTGGCCTCCTCGCCCGAAAGTTCTTCCACGACGCGGCCCTGACGCACGACCAGAATGCGATCGCCCAGCGCCATGACTTCGGGAAGATAGGAGGAAATGACCACGACCGCCACGCCCTCGTCAGCCAGCTGGCGGATGAAGGCATGTATCTCGGCGATCGCCCCGACATCGACGCCGCGCGTCGGTTCATCGAAAATCACCAGCTTGGGCTTCTGCGTCAGCGACTTGCCGATCACCACCTTCTGCTGGTTGCCGCCGGAAAGCTCGTTCACCCGCGCATCGCGGTTGATCGCGCGGATATTGAGCCGCTTCAGCCATTCGGCAGCAACGCGGGTTTCGGTCGAATGATGGCTTATCGCGGCCTTGGCCTTGGCTAGCCATCCGAGATAGATGTTCTCGTCGATCGACATCATTTCGAAGAAACCGTTGAGCTTGCGGTCCTCGGTCACATAGGCAATGCCGTCTTTCACGGCCTGCGAGGGCACCCGGTAGCGCACGAGCTTGCCATCGAACCTTATGTCGCCGCCGTGCAGGAGATTGCGCTTCAGTGCGCCGGCGACGATCTTCATCGTTTCCGTCCGGCCCAAAACGACCCGCTTGCCGCCGGCATTATCGGCGGCGCCGATCTCGTGATTGCGGTGGGAACCAAACTCGGCGCGACCGACACCGCCAATGTCCATCCCGAACTGATCAACCTAAAGAAGCAGCGGCTCGTCCAGATCGATGTCGAACCGCTACAATCTCATGGACTTTTCCCGCCGATGCCGGCGTGCTGCGTGACTTCCAGTCCAAGAAGGGCGGAACCGTGCTGCAGCCGAACGGCGGCGGCGGCATGGGCTACGCCATTCCCTCGGCCATGGCGGCTGCCCTTCACTTTCCCGGCCGCCGCGCCGTCGCGGTTCTCGGCGACGGCGGCTTCACCATGTCGCTGCATTCGCTGGTTTCCGCCGTCGAACTCGGCCTCGACCTGACGGTCGTCGTTCTCGACAACACCGTGCTGGGCTGGGTCTATAACGGCCAGCGCGGCCGCGTGATCGCCTCCGAATTCAAGGCGTTCGACTATCCCGGCATCGCCGCTTCGATCGGGACGACAGCGTCTTCCGTCGACACGCTCGATGCCTTCGAGGCAGCGCTGGAAAAATCACTGACGACATCCGGCGTCTCCGTCATCATCGCTTCGGTCAGCAAGGCGGATCGCTATCAGGACATCATGGCATCGATCAACACCGTCGACACCTACGCCGTGCCGCAGGACGATTGAACAGCGGAACCGAAAAGGTCATCGCGACAGGTCGGACTGGAAGAGGATGAAGAAAAGAGCGGGTTCTGTCCGGCCCGCTCTTTCAGTACCTCTTCACGCGATCTCAAGCCCCCCCAACTGCCGCTTCATCAGGTACCGGAAGCGGAAGGCACGCTCAGGCGCCGACCGCGCCTTCAAGGCCCGTCGAGCCGTAGAGCCAGGCGACGGTGTCGTACCAGTCGGTGGGGGATTTCGCGCGCATGATGGTGTTGCGCAGGGCCGCGTGGGCGCCGCCGGGGTGGTAGATGTGCTGGCCGATTTCGCGCGATTGCAGCTGGACGCGGGCGGTGCGCAGATTGCGCAGGTCCTGGTAGCGTTTCAGCGCGATATCGGTATCGTCATCGCCGTCGCCCAGGATATGGGCGAGCGCCACGGCGTCCTCCATCGCCATGCAGGCCCCTTGCGCGAAATACTGCATCGTCGGGTGGGCGGCATCGCCGAGCAGGACGACGCGGCCGTCGATCCAGTTGTCGACCGGATCGCGGTCGCACAGCACCCAGCGCTTCCAGCTCTCACCGCGCTCGATGATCTCGCGGGCGACGGGCGCGACATGTTCGAAACCCTTGCGGACCTCATCATGGGAGACCGGCACGCCGGCTTCCGGCGACGGCGCGTCATTGTGGTAGGTGACGACCAGATTGAACAGTTCCCAGCCGCGCAGTGGATAATGGACGATATGACATTTCGGTCCGGCCCAGAGCGTTGCCGCGTTCCAGCGCAGGTCTTCCGGCATGTCCTTTGTCTGGATCACGGAGCGATAGGTGGTATGGCCCGATACCCGCGGCGCGCCATCACCAACCACCTTCTTGCGCACATTCGACCACAGGCCGTCCGCGCCAATCAGCAGCGAGCCGGTCACGCGTTCTCCGTCCTTCAGGGTCGCCGTGACGGTCGTCCCGTCCTGTTCGTAGTCCACGACCTCGGCGCTGGTGCGCAGCGAGACCAGCGGATGTGCCTCGCAGGCCTTGAGGAAGACGGCATGCAGATCGCCGCGATGGATGACCGCATAGGGATTTTTGAAGCGCGCACGGAAGGCATCGTCAAGCGGAATACGGGTGATCTCGGTTCCGTCGATGGCGTCCATCAGGCGCAGATTGTCGATATAGACGGCGATTTCGCGGGCGGCATCGCCAACGCCGAGATAATCGAAGGCGTGGAAGGCATTGGGGCCGAGCTGGATACCCGCGCCGATCTCGCCGAGTTTCGCCGCGCGCTCCATGACGATGGATTTCAGCCCTTTCTGGGCCAGTCCGATGGCGGCGGCAAGGCCGCCGATCCCGCCGCCGGCAATCAGGATGGGAAGGTCTGGTGTGGTTGACATGGCAATACTCCTCCGTTTGCCGCGGAGCCGCGCTCCGGACATTCTGAAATACGTTACTGGTTTGTGACCGGGACGCCCCCGGCCTCGATCAGGCCATTGCGGGGCGGGTGCCGGTATCCGTCATGCTTCGCGTCCCGTTTCCGGGGCGCAGGCGAACCCGTCTAGAACGGGTGCACCATCCAGGGTATGAACACCACTGCGAGAATGACCGCCAGAGTGGCCAGCACATAGGGCAGCACCAGTTTCGAAAGCCGCATGACCGGCACTTTCGAAAGGGCGGCGGCGATATAAAGGCCGGTTCCGACCGGCGGCGTCAAAAGGCCCAGAACCAGCGTCATGGCGAGGATCACGCCGAACTGGATCGGGTCTATGCCGTACTGGCTGATGGCGACCGGCAGAAGAATGGGCGTCAGGATGATCAGCGCGGCAATGCCATCGAGGAACATGCCGACGATAAACAGGAAGACGACGATGATCAGCAGGAAGACGGTCGGATTGTCGGTCAGGGAGACGATGAAGTCCGCGACATGCTGCGGCACCTGATTGAAGGTCAGCACCCAGCCGAAAATCTTGGCCGCAACCACGAGAAACAGCACGATCGCGGAATTGGCAACGGTCCGGTCGATGATGGCGATGAGACGTTTGAACGTCTGGCCGCGGAACTCGATGACGGCGAAGACGAGCGCGACGACGATGGCCGCGGCCGCCGATTCCGTCGGCGTGAACACGCCGAAGGATATGCCGCCGACGATGACGAGCGGGATCGACATGGCAGCAATGCCGGGCACCGTTGCCGCCAGCTTCTGGTTGAGCGTCAGGCGTTCGGCGGCCTCGCCCTGCGTATGATTGCGGGATGCCTGCCAGAAGGCCAGCGACAGGATCAGAACGAACAGTGTGACGCCGGGCACGATGCCGGCCATGAACATGTCGGCGATGGAGACCTGCGCGATCACGCCGAAGATGATGAACAGCATCGAGGGCGGAATTATCGGCCCCAGAAGGCCGGCAGAGGCCGTCAGGCTGGCGGCATAGCCCCGATCATAACCGTCGCGTTCCATTTCCGGCACCACGACGCGGCTCATCACGGCCATCTGCGCCGTGGCCGATCCCATGATCGCGGCCAGCGCCAGGTTGGAGACCAGATTGACGATGACGAGATTGTGCGGCAGGCGCGAAATCCACACCCGAACGGAGGTGATGATCCGGCGCGTCAGGCCGCTCTCGTTCATGATCTCGCCGAGAAGGATGAACAGCGGGATCGCCAGAAGATCGAAATTCTCCACCGAGCCGAAGGAAATCTGCGGGATCGCCGCGATCAGCTGCTCGCGGCCCGACATGAAGATGAACACCAGCGTCGCGCCGATCAGCACGAAGGCGACCGGCATGCCGGTCAGAAGCAAAACGAGAAAGGACAGGCCGGTCATGACGCCCGCTCCATCAGGGCGCCTGCGGCACGGACGAGATGGTCAATGGCGTGTACCAGCGCGCAGGCGCAGAAAATCGGAAAAATGGTGAAGAACGGCGCCTTGGCCCAGCCTGTGGTGATGATCTGTTCGAATTCCACCACCGGCGAACGGACCCATGCAATGCCGGCTTTCAGCAAAAGCGCGAGCATGCAGGCGATCAGCACCCAGACAACGAGATCGACAATCTTGCGGGCCATCGGGGGAAAAATGTCAACCAGAAGCGTGACGCCGATCTGGGCGCGCGTGTGGATCGAGATCGACGTGGCGATAAAGGCCAGCCAGACAAGCATGATCGCGGCGAGTTCCTCGGCAAAGATGATCGGCCGACCGACAAGATAGCGCATGGCGACATTCGCGGTGATCAGACCGACAAAACCCGCCATCAGAACCCTGCTGGCCCAGCGTTCAAGCCAGGCCAGTCCGGCGGAAAGTGTCCCGATCAGGTTCACTTGGCCTGCTCCGCGGCAACTTGCGCCTGGAATTCGGCGATCAGCGGATAGGGAGCGAAGCTTGCCTGGACCGCTTCGTTGGCTTTGGCGAAGGCCTGTTTGCCATCGGTCAGGCGAGTGACGGTCATTTCGTTTTCAAGCGTTGCAAGGTTGGTTTCCTCGGCGGTAATCTGCTGCTCGGATCCCCACGCCAGCGCCTCGTCGGCAACCTTCTGGAAAGCCGCCTGGTCTTCCTGCGAGAGACTGTTCCAGGTCATGTCCGAGACCATCATCACGGCCGGAAAGGTCATGTGGCTGGTCAGCGTCAGATCATGGGCGACTTCCTGGAATTTCAGGCCGACCAGCGCGTCGAGATCGATATCGACGCCGTCGAGAAGACCGGTCTGCAGAGCCTGATAGACTTCCGTGAGATTGACCGGCGTGGGCACGGCCCCGACCTCCTGCCACCAGACCTTCATCGCCGGGAAGGGCACGATACGGATTTTCTTGTTCTGCAGGGCGGCGACATCGGTGGCCGGTTCGTCGCGCATCAGAATGTGGCGCATGCCGGCGAAGGTGTAGCCCATGCCGTGCAGGCCGGCCCTGTCGAGCTCACCGAGCATCTGCTGCGCGGCAGGGGTTTCAGCGGCGTCGATCGCATCGGAAACGCCGGTGAAGAGATAGGGCGTGAACCAGCCCTGCAGCGAGGGGGCGCGCAGCGATGTGATGGCGGCCGTCATCAACCCGGCGTCAAGCAGGCCGGTGGACATCTGCTGGAACATTTCCTGTTCCGTTCCAAGCTGGCCGGCCGGAAAAACGGCAAGGGTCAGGTCGCCATCCGTCGCTTCGGGAAGCTTTTCCGCCATGCGCTGGGCGACCTTGGTCCAGACGTGGCTCGGCGGCGTGATCAGCCCGATGCGCAATTCGCGCGCCTCGGCGGCGAACGGAAGGACGGCAAGACATGCCGCGGCCAGCAGGGCTCTGGAGCCGATTTTCGAGAATATCATAATTTCTCCTCCTGTGTTTCATGAGAGATGACGGAAAGCCGGGCTCTCCCTTGCGCCTGGCCTTCCGCCCGTTTCAGGCTTCCGCGTCGGGTTGATTGCGCGGGTGGGCGTCAGCGAAGGCGGGCAGTCTGTTTGCGGCTTCGTCGATGGCGCGCACGCGCGGCATGGCGGCAAGGTCGACGCCGAACCTTTCGGCCGAAAAGACCTGCGGAATGAGACAGATATCGGCCAGCGTCGGGTCTTCGCCGAAGGCGAAGGTCGACGGCGGCTCCCTTTCCAGAAGCGCCTCGCACGCGGCAAGACCATCGCCGATCCAGCGCCCGCACCAGCGGTCGAGCGCGGCCTGATCAGCGCCGAATTCGGCCTTGAGGTAGTCGAGCACGCGCAGGTTCTGAAGAGGGTGAATGTCGCAAGCAACAACCTGCGAAAAAGCCCGCACCTTTGCCCGCACATCCTTGTCCTCGGGAACAAGCCGGACGCCCTCGGGATAGGTTTCATCCAGCCATTCGATGATGGCGAGCGATTGCGTCAGGGTGAAATCGCCGTCCTCAAGGGTCGGCACCAGCGCCTGCGGGTTGCGGGCGCGGTAATCCTCTTTCTTCTGCTGACCGCCATCCTTCCTCAGATGCACGGAGACGAAATCGTAGTCGATACCCTTCAGATTGAAGGCGATCCGGCAGCGATAAGCGGAAGACGAGCGGAAATAACCGTAAAAGCGGATCATTCCGCAGCTCCGATCGTCAGCCTGATCGGATCGAGCCCGTCAATGCCGCCGGTGATCACGTCGCCTGCAACGACCGCTCCGACGCCGGCCGGCGTGCCGGTCATGATCACGTCGCCCGGCGCGAGGTGGTAGTAATGCGACAGGTCGCTGACGATCTCGTCGACCTTCCAGATCAGGTCGGAGAGATGCGCGTCCTGTTTGACGTCGCCGTTGACTTCGAGATGGATGCGCTGCGGGCCGATCTCGCCGAAGGCGTCGGCTTTGGTGATCCCGGCGAAGACGGCGGACTGTTCCACATCCTTGCCCAGATCCCAGGGCCGCTGCTTGGCGCGGGCGGCAAGCTGCAGGTCGCGGCGGGTCATGTCGAGACCGCAGGCATAGCCGTAGATCGCGGCGGCGGCTGTTGCCGGATCGGCGCGGAAAACGGGTTTGCCGATGAAGATGGTCAGTTCCATTTCATAATGGAAGTTTTCCGTTCCCGGCGGATAGGCGATGGTGGTGTCGGTGGCCTGTGTCATCAACGCCGATTTGGTGAAATAGAACGGCGCCTCGCGGTCGACTTCGACGCCCATCTCGGCGGCGTGAGCGGCATAATTGCGGCCGACGCAGAAAATGCGATGAACCGGGTATGCGGCGCTTTCGCCTTTCACCGGAACGCTCGGCCATGCGGGAGACGGGAACAAAGCCTCTTTGGTCATCCAGAAATTCCTTTCGTGATCATGTCTTATGCCGCGCCCTGGGCGGCAAATTCGGTGCATCCGGCAGCGCGCAGGGCCGCCGGGACGTCGCGCTGGCGCGCGCCATTGCCGAGATCGAAGGCGGCGGACCAGATGAAACAGGCCCGGGCGCGCACGCTGTCGGTAAACGGCTGCATGCGGCCATCGGCATCCGGCGCCGGGGCGCTCCAGCCTTCGCCCGGAAGGTCGCGCCAGACGACGTTGAGATGAACCGCCGAATGGTCGAAGAGGTGGCGCAGCGCCCGCGCGGGCAGCGTCGCGCCAAGCTCGATCGTCGCCTGCCTCTGGTCCGCGCTGTCATAAAGCGTCGGCGCCGGCTCACCGGCCGTGATGGCTTCCGCCTGACGGGCGATGGCGCGGGCCTGATAGGAAACGACGCAGACGACATGCGCGGGCGTATCGCCGCCTGCCGTCCTGCTTTCGTAAAGCGCGCGGTCGGAAAGACGGTTCAGAAACCGCGCGAAATAGGCCGTGCCCGTGCGCGCCAGCGCGAGCATATCCGCCGGGGCCTCGGGCGCATCATAGCGCGCGCCCGGACCCTGACGCGCGATCAGCGCGCGGCGTGCCTCATCGAGATTGCTCATGCCGTGGCTTCTTCGACCAGCGTACGATTGAAGTTCAGCCGTTCCATGATCGGCGCGTCGGAGAACCGGAACAGATCGAACTGGGTTTCGGCCTCGAGCGACCACGCCACCCAGGACGGAACGACGAAAATATCGCCCTTTTCCAGTTTGGTGCGTTCGCCGTTCATCACGACCGCGCCGCGCCCTTCGAAGACCTGGAACACGGTTGACCCAACCTCGCGGCGCGTTGCCGTTTCCACGCCTTCGCGCAGGCGATGGAATTCGGCGCGGATCGTCGGCATCACATCGCCGCCGGTCGTCGGGTTGATGTAGCGAACGGCGGCGTGGCCCTGAGCGAAGGTCGCGGGCTGGCCTTCGTCCTCCAGCAGAAGCTGCTCCGTCAGCGCCCGGTCGGTAAACTCCCAGCGATAGGCGCCGATCGGCGATGAGACCGTGTTTTCGAGACCGGAAAGCGGACGCAGGCCCGGATGGCACCACAGCCGTTCGCCGCGCGAAAAGGCGGGCGTGGCGTAGTCGGTCACCCGCTCCGAGCCGTATTCGAAAAAGCCGACATCGTTCTGGAACGAGAACGGGATGTCGAGGCCGTCGATCCATGCCATCGGCTCGTCGGTTTCATTGTGATGGCCGTGAAAATTCCAGCCGGGGGTGAGCAGAAAATCGCCCCGGCTCATGCGCACCGGATCGCCGTTGACCACCGTCCACACGCCCTCGCCCTCGACGACGAAGCGGAAGGCGTTCTGCGAATGACGGTGCTCGGGCGCGGTTTCCTTGCCGCCGAGATACTGGATCGCGCACCACAGCGTCGGCGAGATATAGGCTTCGCCGCCAAGCCCCGGATTGGCAAGGCCGATGGCGCGACGCTCTCCGCCGCGACCGACCGGAACCAGTTCGCCGGAACGCTGCGCAAGCGGATAGAGATCGGCCCATTTCCAGACATGAGCCACGGCTTTCGGCTTCGGATGCTCCGGCATCAGGTCACCGATCTGGGTCCAGAGCGGGTTCAGGTGATTTTTACGGAAAGCCTCATAAAGCGCATCGAGTTCCGCGCTTTCCTCGCGCTGCATCGTATCCATCGAATGTCTCCTCCCGAATTCGATAATATAGGTCGTATACTTACTATATTGACTGGTGTCAATAATTAATGCGTATACTTATTATATCGGGAGGCGGCGCTGGCGCCGCACGGAGGACTTCGGTTGGGCAAAACCGTTTCGTTTTGCCGGCTGATGCGATAGAGGGAAAACATGACAAATCTGGACGACTTGCCGGGACATCTGATCCGCCGTTTGCAGCAGATCGCCGTATCCGCCTTTATGACAGAGACCGGTGCGGCCGGTTTCGACCTGACGCCGGTGCAGTTTGCCGTGCTGGCGACGCTGGAGGACAATCCCGGGATTGATCAGGCGACACTGGCCGGGCTGATTGCCTATGACAGGGTGACGATCGGCGGTGTGATTGCGCGCCTTGAGGGACGAGGACTGATCGAACGCAAGGTGAGTGCATCGGATCGGCGGGCACGGACCCTGAAACTCACCGAGGAGGGGCATGCCTTTCTCGCCAGCGCCCGGCCGTCCGTTTTTGAAACCCAGAACGTCATTCTGAAAGAGCTGGACGACGCGGAAAAACAGGTCTTTATGGTGCTGTTGCGCAAACTGACCGACGCCAATAATGAGCTTTCCCGCGCACCGTTACGGCGCGCGGCTGACGAGCCCTGAAAGGGCTTCAGACTGCTGACAAACCCTGTAAGCAATCACGGCTTTGCCTCCGCCGCCGTCATTCCGGCCTTGAGCCGGAAGCCAGCAAGGGCCAAGTTTTCGCGCGCAAAGACTCTTTCTGGAAGCGGGCAACAAGCGGCCCTGGATACCGGCTCAAGGCCGGTATGACGAAAGAACGAGGGGCGAGCTTTGTCAGAAATCTGGGGCCCTGAAAGGGCTTGTTGCAAAACGCCCCGCCGGGGTGATCACCCTGTTCGTTCATGAGCCGTTCGTTCTTGGCGCGTCTGCGAGAACAATTCCTGTTCCTGTCTCTAACGGGCACTGTCTTTCACGAGCAGAACGGACAGGTGGAAGCCCTGGCTGTGCATGTCGACGAAGCCGTTGGTGAAGTCGAAGAAATAGAACATGTCCGGCATTGCCTCCGTGGATGTCCAGAACAGCGCTCCGTCGCCAAAGTCGGTGGCAGCGATATTGGGAAAGGCAACGGTATCGAGTTTTGGCCCCTCGCACGTGTCGAGGGTAAGGGTTTCCAGTTCCCGCCCGGTCGGGACGCGCCACCCCTCTCCTTGCGCTCCTGCGTAATCAATCGCCGCGTTCAATCCAAGGCCGCGCGCCTCTCCCGAACAGGTCTCAGCTCCGGCGTCCCATTGCATGCCGACCGCGCATCTTTTCCAGGTCAATCCGTGCTCAGGGTTCGTCGCCTCATCCCCTTGAAGAAGAAAGCCGGAACCATCCGCCGTGATGCAGTTCGCATGAGCGTTGAGCGGAAAAAGAAGAGACAGGAAGAGGGTCGACATAACGCCGGATCGCATGATTTTTCCTTGAATCGAAATTGATCGGGGCGACCAATCATCAGATCGGAGCCGGTACGTTTGGTTTGTGGCAGAAAACAGCGCGCATCCCATGATTTTTCGAAAATCATTCATTGCGGGAATGTCGAAGCAAAGACCGTCGGCCACGGTGCCAACGGGACCGACGGAGTGATCAGGTCATCCTGTCAGCGCAGCAGCGGCAGGGAACCGCAGATCCGGTCCACGGCCTTGCGCGGCCCGGCCAGCAGGACAGCCTGCGGGATATGCGCATCCAGGGGTTCTGCAGTGATCCGGACCGTATAGTCGGCATAGTCGCGCGCTACGAAAGCGGCACGCATATAGGCCAGCCGGATCGGCAGATCGACGGCCTTGGCGAACAGAAGCGGCAGGTCTTGTGCCGGCGCGCCGAGAACCGGCATTGCGACGGTTGTGATCCCGGCAAGGGCAATGCCGTCCTCGGTGGGCGTATCCGCGCCGACAAGATCGGGGCGCAGTTTTCCCAGGCTCATGGCCAGAACAGCGGAGAAATTCGCCTTGAGGCCGGTCGGCAGCGTTTCATCCAGAATAATCGCGGGTTTGAATGACATGGCAGTATCCTTTCGCACGACGCCATGTCATGCGGATGGAAACCGGGTCTTGGACAAAATTGACCTTCAGTGCCGGATGAGCGCACCGGGCGTCACGCCGTATTGGCGGCGGAAATGACGGATCAGATGGGCTTGGTCGTAAAAACCCGCCGCAACCGCAGCCTCGACCGCAGGCGCGCCATCGAGCAGCAGGCGACGGGCATGGCCTAGACGGGCGCGGACCACATGGCCGCGCGGTGTCAGGCCGGTGGCACGAACGGTGCTGCGGATGAGATAGGACGGATTCAGGTCGACCGCAGCCGCGAGCTCGGACAGGCTTAACGCTTTGCCGGCGGCAACGCCATCCTCGATAAACGCGAGCATGATGCGTATCGCAGATGGCTCATTTCCCGGCCGGCGCAGCACGGCACGGCCGTAATGCGCAAAAGCCTGCGACAGCACCGCATGGACGGCCTCTTCCACGGCCAGCCGATGATCGGCCATCTGCACACTGTTGAGGCATTGGGCAAGCCGAGCCAGAGCCTCGGACAATTGGAAACCGCGATCACGGGGCGCGATCTCGGCAAAGCCGGGAAGCTCTCGCACACCCAGAACCGCACGCACCGCCGCCTCGGAAGCATATAGCATGTTGTAACGCACCCGCTCGGCGGCTGCGTGGCCAGTATGAGCCTCCTCCGGGTTCATCAACGAGAGCGAGCCGGCGGGCAGGACCATGCTTTCACCACGGCAGAGATAACCGCCCGCACCTTCGGCAATGGCACCAATGGCAAAGCCCTCATGTGCATGCCGGGAAAAGGTCTGCGTACTGAAGGCAGCTTCGAAAAAATCGATGCCGTAAAGCCACCCGAGATGATGATAACGATTGTGTTGCATGCACCCGTATATCTTGCGGCGCGTCGTCTATGCGCACAGGTGTGCATTGATCGACAGGACCCGTCCAATCCTAGGTTTCACGAAGCAATTTCGGAACCTCGATCAACGGATATATCCCGATTATCGCCGCATTGAAATCATCTGCCGGTTCAGGGATATCACTCGCTCGGGGACATCAAGACCAGGGTGCCTGCCCCCCGCTCGCACACATGCGAACGGGGGAGCTTCCGAAGCCTTCACAGACAACGATGCCCCGGCATTCCTCGGTCTGCCTCGAAGCATACGGATTGCAGAGCAGCCGGGGCGGTCATCATCGGCAAACGCGTTACTCGACGCCGTAGATCCGGGCGATGTCGGCGAGCATCAGCCGTGCTGCGATGATGCCGCCGGCAGTGTTCCAGACAGCATCCGAAACGGCGTGGACCCTGCCGGCCTGAACCGCGGAAAGGGATTGCCAGAGCGGATCGTTCAACACATCTTCTTCCATCGCCTCGCCCTCGCCGTTTCCGGTTTCCCAGGTGAAGTAGAAGATACGGTCGCCATCCATATCGGGAATGCTTTCCTTGCCGGTACGGATCGCGAAGGCGTCGACGTTCTGGTTTTCGGGCCGAGCGAAGCCGATATCCTTCAACAGCACGCCTGAGAAGCTGTCGAGCTGATAGATGCGGATCTGTCCCGGCAGAAAACGGATGACAGAGACCTTTTCATCGACGGCATCGCCGAGTTTCGAGCGCAGATCGGCAACGGCCTTGTCATAGCCGGCAATCGCCTCCCTGCCCTTTTCCTCCTGCCCGAGTGCTTCGGCATAGAGTTCGAAGTTCACCTTCCAGTCGCCGCGCAGCTCCTCCGACATCACCGTCGGCGCAATGGCGGAAAGCTGCGGATAGATTTCCTCGTGACGCTGGCGATTGGCAAGAATGAGATCCGGTTCAAGGGCTGCGACCAGTTCGAGATTGACCGCCGTTTCCTTGCCGACAGGCACGGCATCGCCCATTGCCTCCTCGATATGATCCCACCAGGGGTCGCCATGCCAGGAATTGACGGCGCCGACGGGCTGCACGCCAAGGGCCAGAACGGCTTCCGTTCCCTCGTTGGTGAGAACCACCACTCGCTGCGGTTCGTCGGGCACGCTCACGGTCCCCATGGCATCCTTCACCTCGCGCGCGGAAAGGGGCGCGGAGCAGAGGCCTATCGCCAGAGCCACGAGCGTGGCGAATTTGAACAAGGACGACATATGATTCCTCAAGTTGATTATCAATTTCATATTTTTCTTTAAAGTTGACCTTTCCACTCCGCAATGCCAAATCGTCCACAAAAAGGATGGAACGGTCGTGATACGCCCCCTGTTGCTGCTGCTTCTGACATTGCTGATTGCCGTGATCGCCAGCCTGCATCTCGGCGTGCACATCTATGGCCCGGCGACGGTGTGGTCGACCTTTGCCGGCGGCGGCGACAGCACGCACGACATCATCATCCGCACATTGCGGTTGCCGCGCACGCTCAACGCCGTGCTGACAGGCGCCGCGCTTTCGCTTTCGGGCCTCTTCATGCAGGCCGTCACCCGCAATCCCCTTGCCGAACCGGGGCTTCTGGGCGTCAATGCGGGGGCCGCCTTCGCGGTCACCTTTGGCCTTGTGCTGTTTGGCGTCCTTTCGACTGCCGGCATCGGCCTTATCGCCATTGCCGGCGCGCTGGCGGCGGCAGCGCTGGTGTTCGGCCTTTCCGGCGCGCTCGGCCCCGAAGCCGGGCCAACCGGCATCCTGCTTGTCGGCGTGACCGTGGCTGCCATGCTCGCCGCGCTCACCCAGCTCATCCTGCTTCTTGACGAGACGGCGCTTGAAACCCTGCTGTTCTGGCTTTCCGGCGGGTTCGCCGACCGGCCGCTGCCGCTGCTTTGGATCGGCGGCGGCGCGCTCATCGCCGCTGTCGCCGGCGCGGTGTTGCTCGCCCCCTCCGTCGATGCGCTGCGGCTCGACGATCACAGCGCCAGAGGCATCGGCGTCAATGTGGCCCGCACGCGCCTTGTGGCGCTGACGCTGGCGGCCCTGCTTTCAGCAGGCGCGGTCGCCATGTCGGGACCGGTGACCTTTCTCGGCCTGATCGCCCCGCACATCGCCCGGCGACTAACGGCACAGCGGCCGGGTTTTGCCGCACTAGCGCTGCTGACCATGCTGACCGGCGCGATCATCGCGGTTTTCGCCGACATTCTCGCGCGGCTGATCGTGGCGCCCGGCGAAGCGCCCATCGGCGCCGTGCTGGCTTTTGTCGGCGTGCCCTTCCTGATCCATCTGCTGCGGGCAAAGCGGCTGCGCGAGGTCGGTGTGTGAGGAATACTGCGTTCCGTATAGCCGTCTTGCTGCTGCTGTTGACCGGCTGCCTGATCCTGGCGTCCGGGCTCGGTTCGAGCTTTATCGGCCCTTCGCGGGTGACGGCGGCACTGCTCGGCCATGGCAGCCGGACCGATGCAATCATCGTCTGGACGCTGAGGCTGCCCCGCGTTGCGCTGGCCACCCTTGCCGGCATGGCGCTCGGCCTCTCCGGCGCGCTGCTGCAACGCGCGCTGCGCAACCCCATGGCCGCCCCCTCCATTCTCGGCATCACCGATGGCGCGGCACTCGGCGTGGTCACCTTCCTTTGGCTTTTTTCCGACCAGGCCAATGTGCTGACGGTTTCGATCCACTGGCAGCCGGTGGCCGCCGTCATTGGCGCCTGTGCCTTCGCGTTCCTCGCCGGAATGCTGACGCTCGCCGATCGGAGCCGTCGCGATCCGGTCCGGCTCATTCTTTACGGCATCGCCCTTGCGGCATTGGCCAAGGCCTGCGTTACGCTGATGATGATCGTCGGCCCGGTCTACCGCGCCAGCCAGGCCCTGCAATGGATCACCGGATCCGTCAGCGCCGCCCACTGGATGGATGTCGGCGTGGTGGCCGCGGGGCTTGCCCTCAGCGTTCCGGTCCTCATTCTCATGCGCCTGCCGATGCGCCAGATCGTGCTCGATCAGCAGACGGCGATGACGACCGGGCTGGCGGTCGACCGCAGCCGGATCGGGCTTCTGGTGCTTTCGGTTCTGCTGACCGCGCTTGCGATTTCGCAGGTCGGCGCGATCGGGTTCGTAGGCCTGATCGCGCCGCATGCGGCCCGTCTGTTTCACGGGCAGTTCCGGCCCGGATATCTGCTGGCCACCGCGCTCATCGGCGGCATTCTGGTGCTCGCCGCCGATACGCTGGCCCGCACGATTGCAAGCCCGCTGGAACTGCCGGCAGGCGCGGTGACAGCGCTGATCGGCGCGCCGCTTTTCCTCTCGCTTGTCCTCAGGAGGCATCGACGCAATGGCTGACACCCTCGCCACCCTCACCGCGCTTTCGGCAGATTACGACGGCTTCAGGGCGCTCGATGAGATCGACCTCGTTCTCCCCGAAGAAAAGGTGATTGCCTTTTGCGGACCGAATGGCAGCGGCAAATCCACCGCGCTGAAAGTGCTGCGGGCGCTCCACATGCCGCAATCCGGGACGGTCGACATCGCCGGACGGCCGCTTGCCGACTGGACCGCCCGGGAGCTTGCGCGCGAAATCGCCATGCTCAGCCAGTCTCCCGACGCACCCTCGGACATGACGGTCGCGGATCTCGTCATGCTTGGCCGTTACGCCCGGCGCAGCCGTTTCTCCGCTCCCTCCGTCGAAGATGCGCAAGCGGTCGACCGCGCGCTGGAGAAAACCGGGTTGCAGGCCCTTCGCGAGCGCAGCCTCGGACAGCTTTCGGGCGGGCAGGTTCAGCGCGCCTGGATCGCGATGACGCTGGCCCAGGAGGCGCCGCGCATCTTCCTCGACGAGCCGACCAACCATCTCGACATCTGCCACGCACTGGAAATCCTCGATCTGCTGCGCGTGCTGAACCTGCGGGAAAAGCGCAGTTTCGTCATCGTTCTGCACGACCTCAACCACGCCCTGCGCTACTCAGATCACGTGGTCCTGTTCGATGACGGGAAGATTGCCGCCGAGGGGCCGACATCCGAAGTGCTGACGGCGGAGCGGATCAGCGCCGTGTTCAACATCGATTGCCGCATGCTTGCGCTGCCGGGCGAGGACAAGCCTGTCATCGTGCCCTTTGCCCGGCCGGGCGCGACGGTCTGACCGTTTTTCTACCGGCCGGCACTTGCCGCCGGCGGCAGGGTCACATCATAGACTGCGGCAAGATCATCGAGCATGGCCTGCGCGGCAAACCAGCCGCCCGCCGTCGCCCAGACGCCGTCATCCACCGCATGGACGCGCCCGGCTTCGACCGCGCCGAGGCGGACCCACAGCGGGTCCGACAGAAACGCATCCGCCATCTGTTGTCCCTTGCCGTCGCCGCTGTCATAGGTCAGCCAGAAAATCCGGTCGCCATCCATGTCCGGAATGCTCTCGCGCCCCACCGCAAGCGAGAGGCCATCACCCTGCTGCTGGACGGGCCGGGAAAAGCCGACATCGGACAGAACATGGCCCAGAAAACTGCCTTCCAGATAAAGATAGGTCTGGCCCGGCACGAAGCGCACAACGGAGATGCGCTCGCCGGTGCGTTCGCCAAGTCCGGCACGCAATGCTTCGACACGGGTTTCATAGGAGGCGAGCGCCGCCTCCCCTTCCGCACTGCGGTTCAGCGCGTTGGCAACAAACGCCAGATTGTCCTGCCACGCACCGAGCCCTTCCACGAAAACGGTCGGCGCGATCGCCGAAAGCTGGCCGTAGATTTCCTCATCCCGCTTGCGGCTGCCGATGATGAGATCGGGCTGAAGGGCTGCGACCAGTTCAAGGTTTACCGCCAGCTCGGAGCCCAGAACCTCGGCGCCGGACAGCCTGTCACCAAGATGCGGATACCACGGATCGCCATACCAGGAACGGGTCGCGCCAACCGGCGCCACACCCACGGCAAGTGCGGCTTCCGTGGTTTCGTTCGTCAGCGTGACGATCCGCTGCGGCCGATCAGGCACAGTGGTCGACCCCATCGCGTGATCGATCGTGATTTCAGCGCGCGCCGCCCCTCCCGAGAAAAGACACAGAGAGATGAGCGCGGCCGCAACAAACTTGAATGACATGAACGAAGGCCCCGAAACAATTGCAATTGTCACGGCCATACCTGAGTAAAAAAATCATATTTGTCAACGGCACGCTGTTGTCCGAAGGCGCTAGCAAGCGCGCAGCCGTTTCATTGTGAAATGAGGACCCGCACATTAAGCATCCGTCACCGAACATGTCGTTTACAATCAGTTTTCTGATCGATGAAATGCTTCGCTGAATACGATTTTCATGGACCTGTATCAGGCGATAAACAGACGTTCGCGTTCCGGTAGCGGCCGGAACGGCGCTGACGGCAGGGTCTGGTACCAGAAGGCAACCGAGGCAACGTCATCCTGCATCGGCAGCCACTTTCCGTTATACCCCCAGCCGATCGCCTGAATGTCGATTGAAAGGCTTTTTTCGAAACGGACCGGGTCCATGATGTGAAAGCGGTACATGCCCATGCGGAACTGCGTCTGATAATCGGAAGACGGCCGGATCAGCTGGTGCAGGCCGGCATAGGGCGTGGTGTAGGTGACATAGGCCCGGTCATGCTTGGGGCTCGGATCGAAATTATATGAACCGCAGAAATAGTCTTCCAGACCGGTCGTGGCGATGGTGGGATAGTCCGCATCGTCATCGATGAAGAATTTGACCTCGCCTTCGCCCCACCAGCCATTATTGTTCGTGCCCCACGCCAGATACATGCCGACGAAATGGCCCTTTCCTTCTATGCCGTCGATGAGGTGGTAATCCGACTTGTAGGGAATGGGGTTGGTCCGGCGGAAATGCGCATGGAAATAGGCCGCATCATCTGGCACATCGGTCAGCGTGTAGTTGATCTGATAGTAGAGCACCATCTGCTCTTCGGCGATATTCGTCATCGTGATCCGGCAACGCCTGCGAAACGGCATTTCCCAATAGCAGTTGAAAGCGCTGCCCGGGTTAACGCAGACCGGGGTGGAGGTCAGCTGTGCGAACGAGCCCCAGCCGGAGCCGAAAAAATCCCCGACAGGCGCTTCCACGGACGGCATTTCGCAATCGTCCCAGTAAATCCGCAGAATGGTGAAGCGCCAGTTTCCGGTTGGCGTCATCCAGATATGCTGGATAGCGCCGGGGCCTTCTATATCCGCCAGTTCCCGCGTTTCGCCCGGGCCGATTTCGATAAACGGCGAAACCTTGACCGGCCTGCCGAATTCGGAGCTTGCATCGGCACTGACGCCATCGGTGGCGCGGCAGGCGCCGCCCGGTTCGCCCGAGGGATTTTCCGGGCAGATCGAACGCGACCGGGCGTCTGAAAGTCTGGAGAGATTACCGAGGCTCATTCCGAGTCCGTTGAAATTTGTCATTCTATAGTCCTGCTGCATTCAGTCCGGCTAACCCCGCATGATTTGCGGGGCGCCGGTTTTCGTGGACATGGAACCAGCCTGTGGCCGATTTTGCCTTATGGGGTTTGGCCAAAGACAATCAGATCCTCGCCGCCATCCTGCGAATAGCGAATTTCAGCATGAACCGTCTTGAAATTGACCGAGAGCGCCGCCCGGTCCGCACCGTTTTCCCATGTCAGGATCAGTGTTTGTGGCGACGGCTGGGTCACGGTGAAACCGCCCTGAAAGGCGGGGTGGGTATTGCGCAGACGGATCAGATCGAACAGGCGCTGCACCATCGGCTTTGCCAGCGCGGTTTCGACCTCTGACGCCGTGTAGTAATGGCGGTTGATATCTCGGCCGTTATGGGTCTTTTCCAGTAGCGCCATGTCGTTCGTGCCGCCAAGCAGGCCGACATAATAGACCTGCGGCACGCCCGGCGCGAAGAACTGCAGTGCGCGGGCGATCAGATAGTCCTCGTCCCGCTGGCCCAGCGCATCGTAATAGGTGGTATTGACCTGGTAGAGGTCGAGATTATTGGCTGCCGCTGCGGTCGATTTCCGGCTTTCGCCATTGGTGCGCGCGTGCATGGTTTCGACCAGATTGTCGATCTGCGGGCCGGTGAGCAGGCCAGCCCTTCCGTCGGCATGCCGCCCGACATCGATGACGCCGATGCCGTCATGGGTATCGAGCACGGTCACGGCGTTGCGCGGGCTGATCTTCAGCCATTCGGCAAGCGGCGTCGAATCGCCGGTAAACAGCGCATGCAGGACCAGCGGCGGCAGCGCAAAGTCGTAGACCATGTCGACCTTGCGGGCGATATCGATCTGGTCGAGATAGTAGCTGTGTATCTCCACCAGCACTTCCATGCCGCGGGATCGGGCCTTGTGCGCCAGCGTTTCCAGAAATGTGAAGGTTTCAGGAATCATGAAGCAGCTGGTTCCGGCCTTCTTGATGGCATAGCCGGCGGCATCCAGCCGGATCGCGGTGATACCGGCGTCGGCAAAACGGTCCAGAATCCGCTCAAGATAGGCGCTGCCATGCGGCGAATGAACGTCGATATCGATCTGCTGCGGGGTGAATGTCGTCCAGATCAGCTTTTTCTTCCCGTCGGGAAAGGCAATCGGCGTGAAGGAAAAACCCGGGCGCGGACGATAAAGCCTGAGGAGATCGTCTTGCGTGGCGCCGTTCGGAAAGACCTTGTCGAAGGTCAGGAACATATCGGCATATTCCGACCGATCGCCGTTTTCGAGGAAATTCCGGAATGCAGGGGAATTCGCGGAAACATGATTGACGATCATATCCGCCATCACCTCAACCGAGGCCGACAGGTCCAGAACATCGCTCCATGTCCCGAGCCGTGGGTCAACCGTCGTGTGATCGGATGGATCGAACCCGGCATCGGCGCCATCAATGGGATCGAAGAAAGGCAGGGCGTGAACACCGCCGACAATTCCCTTGAGATCGCGTTCGACCAGCGCCTTGAGCGCCTGGAAGCCGCCGCCGGAGAGGCGATCGACATATGTGATAAGCTGAACCTGATTTTTCATTTTGCACCCTTTTCGTTGCCATCTGTGGCGGCCACTTCAGGCCTTGTCCGAGACAGACACAATAACCTCATATGGCCGCAATGCGATTGCACCGTAGAGGGCAGGCGGCGCCGGATAATTGTTCAGCAGAATTTCGCCGCCGGGCCGGCTGTCCTGCGGCAGGGCAAACCGAACCGTCTCGCCGGTGAAGTTGGCGACCACTGTCAGCATCCGGGCATCGTTTTCGCGCCGATAGGCAAAAACCGAGCGGTCGTCTTGTGCAAGAGGAACATACCGGCCGTCTGTGACAACCGGATACCGATGCCGCAAGGCGATCAGCTTCCTGTAATAGGAATATATTCCATCGGGATTTTTCCGGTCAGCGGCGACATTGATTTCACGGTAGTTCGGATTGACGTCGATCCATGGCTTGCCGGATGTGAAGCCGGCCTGGGGCAGATTATCCCACTGCATCGGGGTCCGGGCGTTTTCACGGCCATTTGCGCTGACGCCCCTGAAAAAGTCCTCCTGCGACACGCCGGCGGCGATTTCAGCCTTGTAGTGGCCCAGCGTCTCGACATCGCGGAACTGGTCGACATCAGTAAAACGGCAATTGGTCATGCCGATTTCCTCACCCTGATAGATAAAGGGCGTGCCTTTCATCAGATGCATCACCGTGGCCAGCATCTTTGCCGACTGGACACGAAAAATCCCGTCATCGCCGTATTTGGAAACCTGTCGCGGCAGGTCGTGATTGGAAAGGAACAGTGCGTTCCACCCGTCATCAGCGAGAATATCCTGCCATTCGCTGAAGATGGACTTGAATTGCACCAAGTCGAAAGGCCGAGGCTTCCACTTGCCGTGAACGGTGTCATGATCGGCAATCACATGGTTGAACTGGAACACCATGGAAAGTTCCTGCCGGTCCCTGCCGCAAAACAGAAGGGCGTTTTCCCGCGTCGCCGACCATGTTTCGCCGACCGTCACCACATCGCGTCCTGCGAGCGTCTTCTCATGCATTTCCTTCAGAAAGCCATGAAGATAAGGCCCGCTTTCAAAAATGCCGGCATCCACATCCTTGCCGATAAGGTCGATGACATCCATACGGAAGCCCGCAATGCCGCGGTCGAACCACCAGTTCATCATGTCGTAGATCTCGGCGCGCAAAGCCGGGTTCTGCCAGTTCAGATCGGGCTGAGCCGCACTGAAATATCCAAGGTAGTATTGGCCGATTTCCGGCACGAAATGCCAGGCCGGTCCGCCAAATGCGGCCTTCAGATCGCTTGGCGGACCGCCATCCGGCTTAGGGTCCCGCCAGATGTAGAAATCGTGTTCGGGCGCATGAATGTCGAGACAGGCTTTTTGGAACCAGCGATGCTGATCGGAACTGTGATTGACCACGAGATCCATGACAATGCCGATGCCGCGCTTGCGGGCCTCGGCAACGAGATTGTCGAAATCGGACAACGTTCCGAAAACCGGGGCGATATCGCGATAGTCGGAAATATCGTAGCCATTGTCGACCATCGGCGAGCGATAGACCGGCGACAGCCAGATAAAGCCGATCCCCAGATCGGCCAGGTGGTCTAGCCTGGAAACGATACCCGGGATGTCACCGTAACCGTCGCCGTTGCTGTCGCAAAAGCTCAGCGGGTAGATCTGATAGCCCGTCGCCGTCTGCCACCAGGCATAGGTATTTTCCCGAACGGAAGTGATCGCGTTCATTGCGCCGTCTCCGGATTTCAATATTGGTTTGGTTAGCGTTCAGGCAGGGGATGTCCCCGGTCCTCAAAGCGGTAGAGGTGTCCGTCCTGCGGACGAACGCCGATCTCTGCGTTCAGGGCGATCGGACGGGGCTCCTTCAGCCGGACATTCAGCGGTTCTTCGGCCCCGATATCGAGATAGATATAGGCATCGGAACCGAGGTTTTCGGTGTGAACCACCTTGCCGGACCATAACGGATCGCTGTCGACGATATCGATATGTTCCGCACGGACGCCAAGCGTGTGGCAATCGAAAGCCGCACTGAACCGATCTGTCAGGAAATTCATCTTCGGCGAACCGATAAAGCCCGCGACGAAGATGGAATTGGGGTGCTCGTAAAGTTCTTCGGGCGTCCCCACCTGCTCGATCATGCCGTCGCGCAGAACGCAAATGCGGTCGGCCAGCGTCATCGCCTCGACCTGGTCATGCGTGACATAGATCTTGGTGACGTCCGGCATGGTCTGGTGAAGCTTTGAGATTTCCAGCCGCATGGCCACCCGCAG
Source organism: uncultured Martelella sp. (assembly GCF_963677965.2). Taxonomy (NCBI): domain Bacteria; kingdom Pseudomonadati; phylum Pseudomonadota; class Alphaproteobacteria; order Hyphomicrobiales; family Aurantimonadaceae; genus Martelella; species uncultured Martelella sp. The sequence goes on along the minus strand of NZ_OY782683.2, from coordinate 223,961 downwards.
CGCCGCGTCGAGATTGGACAGCGGCTCGTCGAACAGAAAGACGCGCGGATCGCGCACCAGCGCCCGGCCGATGGCCACGCGCTGCCGCTGACCGCCGGAAAGCTGCCGCGGCAGACGGTCCAGCAGGTGGTCGATCTGCAGCATTTCCGCTGCCTTGACGACGCGGTTGCGGATATCCTCCTTGCTGGCCTTCAACAGTTTCATGCCGAAGGCCATGTTGTCGTAGACCTTCATATGGGGGTAGAGCGCATAGGACTGGAAGACCATCGCGATGCCCCGTTCGGACGGCACCTTGTTGTTGACCCGCTCATCGTCGAAATAAAGGTCGCCGGAGGTGATATCGCCGAGCCCGGAAATCAGCCGCAGAAGCGTCGACTTTCCGCAGCCCGACGGCCCGACGAAGACCATGAATTCACCGCTATGGATATCCAGATCGACGCCTTTGATGACTTCCAGCTTGCCGTAGGACTTGCGTACATTCTTGAGTTTGATGTCAGCCATGATCGGCCTCCCTATCCTTTTACCCCGCCTGCGGTGAGACCCGCGACGATTTTGCGCTGGAAGATCAGCACCAGAACGATCAGCGGCACGGTTACGACCACCGATGCAGCCATGATCGTTCCCCACGGCGTTTCGAATTCCGAACCGCCCGAAAGAAGCGCGATGGCAACAGGAACAGTGCGCTGGGTTTCCGAGGCGGTGAATGTCAGTGCGAACAGGAATTCATTCCACGCGCCGATGAAGGCCAGAAGACCCGTCGTGACCAGCGCCGGCCACAAAAGCGGCAGGAAAACCCGCGTGATGATCACCCACGGCGTGGCGCCGTCCACGATTGCAGCCTCTTCGATTTCGACAGGCAACTCCCGCATGAAGGTCGTCAGGATCCAGACGGTGAATGGTAGTGTGAAAATCGTGTAGCTGACGATCAGCGCCCACGGCGTGTTGAAAATGCCGACGAAACGGATGAGCTCGAAAAGCCCCGACAGAACCGCGATCTGCGGAAACATCGAAACGGCCAGAATGGTGACCAGAAGCACGGACCGGCCGCGAAACGAGACGCGCGACAGAGCATAGGACGCAGTAACTGCCAGAAACAGGCACATCACAACCGTGCATGTGGCGATGAAGACGGAATTCGCCAGATTGCGCAGAAACGTCCGTTGCGTCAGGATGGTTACGTAGTTCTTGAAGTCCAGCGCATCGGGATAATAGTGCACCCGGAAAAGCTCCGTACCCGACAGGAAGCTGGACTGAAGCGCATAGTAGAACGGGAAAACCGCAAAAACCACGATTGCCGTGACCGCGAGATAAAACCCCGCTTTCTTGATCAAATATGTCGGGCTCATCGTGCATCCTCCCCGCCAAGATTAACCCGTCCGAGCCAGATGTAGGCGGCAACGAAAATGGCGATAATTGCGAACAGAAGGGTCGACTGCGCGGAACCGTAAGCGAACTTGTTGAAGTCGATCATGTTCTCCCGACTGATGATCGACATGGTCCGCGTCGCATCCGAATTGGGGGTCAGAACGTAGACGAGGTCGAACATGCGCAGGGCATCGAGCATGCGGAAGATCACCGCCACCATCAGCGCCGGACGGACCAGCGGCAGTGTGACGCGCCAGAAAACCCGGATCGGGTTGACGCCGTCGACCTTGGCGGCTTCGTAGATATCGCGCGGGATCATCTGCAGCCCGGCCAGGCACAGAAGCGCCATGAACGGGGTCGTTTTCCAGACATCGACGGCAATCACGGCGGCCATGGCCGTATGCAGGTTGGCCGTCCAGGCGATCTTCTCCGAGATCAGGCCAAGGTGAAGGAAGATGTCGTTGATGATGCCGTACTGGTCGTTGAGCATCCAGCCCCACATGCGGGCGGAAACGATGGTCGGAATGGCCCAGGGAACGAGGATCGCGGCGCGCACAAGGCCCCGGCCACGAAATTCCATGTTCAAGATGAGTGCGATGGCAAGGCCGATTATCGTTTCCAGCAGAACCGAGACCACGGCGAACTGCACCGTATTCCAGACGGCATTCCACCAGTTCGGATCAACCAGCGCGCCGCGCCAGAGAATACGCCCCGATGACAGCTTGCGCATCGACAGATAATTGTCGAACCCGATCCAGTGGCCGCCATAGAGATTGCTGAGCGTCGTATCGGTGAAGGAGAAATAGATGCTGCGCAGAAGCGGCCATGCGGCAACGCAAAACAGCATGATCAGCATCGGCGCCAGAAACCAGAAGGCTGCTCTCTGGCGGCGCTGGGCCAGACTGCGCTCGTTTCCGAGCGCAGCCGATCCCCGAGAGGATGATTGAAGGGTCATAATACCGGTCCTGAATGTGAAATGCCGGAAAGGCGGCGTTTACCAGGCCGAGCCCTTGACGTCTTCCAGCTCGATCTGAAGGACTTCGAGGTTTTCCGCTGCGGAACCATTGCCGGCAAGGGTCTCGTGAACCGCGGAATAGAACTTCGAGGAGACTTCGTTGTATTTGGTCTTGGTCGGCGCAGAAGGACGAGCGACCGCATTCAGCACCACATCCTTCCATTTCGGAACGATAGCGGCAGCTTCCGCCACGTCGGGGTCATCATAAAGATCGATGATCGTGGGCAGGTTGGCCTGGTGCATGGCGCGATCCTTCTGGGCTTCCCAACCTGCCATGAACAGGGCGAATTCAATCGCAGCCTCCTGATGCTCGGAATATTTCGAAACCGCGATGTTCCAGCCGCCGAGTGAGGCCGCCGGTTTGTCGTCCGGCCCGCCTGAAGGCAAAGGCGCCGTTGCAAATTTGCCCTTGATCGGGCTGCCCTCGGCATCGGCCAGCGTGTAGGCATAGGTCCAGTTGCGCATGAAGGCGGCATTGCCGACCTGCCAGACGCCGCGCGATTCCTCTTCTTCATAGGTCAGCACACCGGGCGGTGAAATCGTACCCACCCAGGAGGCGGCTTCATTCAGCGCGGCCACGGCATTGTCGTTGAAGATATCGATCGTGCCGTCGGTTTCGACAATTTCGCCGCCGCCATAGGATTTGACCCATTCCAGCGCGTTGCAGGTCAGCCCTTCATAAGCGTTGCCCTGCCAGACGAACCCCCAGAAGTCCGGATTGCCTTCGGCGCGCTCGCCATCCTGAATGGTTTTCGCCGCCGCACTCAGTTCATCCCAGGTTTTCGGAACTTCAACGCCGTATTTTTCAAGAAGGTCCGAGCGATAATAGAGAGCCGGCGCATCCGTCCACATGGGCAGGCCAACCAGCCTTCCGTCAACGATCTGGGTATCGACGATTGTCGGGAACATCGTGGCGACGAGATGCTTGCCGGCCTCTCTCATATCGACCAGCTGGTCGGCCATTTGCGGTGCCCAGGACACGTCGATCTGATAGAGATCGACGTCCTTGTTGCCCGCGGCAAGCCACAATCTGTACTGCCCGAACTGATCGGAGGCGGAATTGGGCATCGGAACCAATTTGACGGTATTGCCGGTCTCTGCCGTATAAGCTTCAACGACCTTGTTGAAGTCGGCCTCGGCATAGCTCGACAGATGAGCCGCAAAACTGATCTCGGCGGCAGTGGCGGGGCCGGCCGCAAACGAAGCCGTCGCCATCAGCGCGGCTATTCCCATGAAACTGAAATGATGTCTCGTCATTGCTGTGATCCTCCCGCAGCCGGTGAACGATTTTGCGAAACTATTTATCCGAAACGTTTCGGATAAACCATATGCCCTTGATCGCAAACCTGTCAATTCCCGTTTTCAAAGGATCGTGCCCCGGAGGATCTAGGCGTTGGTAACGTCCGCGACAGAGCTGTTTTCGACGAAGCTGTATGGGATCAGTTTCTGGGATTCGGCAACCGGTCTTCCCTCGATTGCCGCAATCAGGAAATCGGCCAATGGCGCCCAGCTTTCGGAAATCGGCGAACGTGTCACCGTCAACGACGGCGCAAAATTATCCGGAAAGACAGGCGGCACGACATCGTCATGAGCAACAACGGAGACGTCTTCGGGAACACGCAGGCCGAGCGCAGCGAGTGCGGAATAAACACCCTGTGCTATCAAAAGGTTAGAGCAGATTATCGCGGTTGGCCTCTCGCCCCCGGCAGAAAACATCCTGACGGTTGACGTCATCCCCAGCGCTTCGGTCATCTGGCCGTTATGAAGCCACTTGCGCGGCAGGCTGAGGCCGTTTTCCTTCAACACATCGCAAACACCCTGATACCGGTGTTCCACAAAGAATAAGGGCCTGACACCGGAAATAAGGGCAATCCGTTTATGTCCCCTTACGATCAGGTATGAGGTCAACCTGCGTCCGATGGCATAATTGTCGATATCGACAAACGGGTAGTCCGGCTGCATGGAGCTGCGACCATGCACAACATAGGGGATGCCCGCTTTCTGAAGGTGCCGAATGCGGATATCCTTCTGCTGCGGACTGGTAATAACAAAACCATCAAGCGAGCCGCCCCGCGCCAAACGATCAAACACCGGTATGATGTCGGGGCTGTCGGGCGCTGTTTGCGATGGCGTCAGATGAAGCACAAACTGGATACCGCGTTCGGAAAAGGCGGCCGAAAGGCCGGTAACCGTTTCAAACAGGCTGATATCCCGTGTGATGCCGTCATAGCTTCTTTCGATAAATCCGACGACGCCGGAACGGCCAGAGACGAGCCGCCTTGCTGAAAGATTTGGGATATAGTTCAACTCTTTAGCGGCTTCTTCAACACGCAGACGCGTATCGGCATTGACGTCGCTGTGTCCGTTGAGCGCGCGACTGACCTGCGTAACGGAAAGGCCGAGATAGTGGCTGAGATCACGCAATGTCGTCATGGCTGAATAAACTTTCCTTGTGGCGGATTCCGCATCTCCGATCACTGTCCGAAAATCCGTAACCTTTCGGAAAAAACAATGATCCGGATCGGTCTATTGTCCGCAGAAATCACAGGACAAAATTAGCGTCAGTGCTGCTTGCTTGTCCACTGTTCGCCAACAAATCCACGGTCGCGCTCTGCGTCCCGTGGTCGTTTCCATACAAGATATGCCCTTCCCCGACCCTGCTTATGCGTCAGGACAGAGCCGCGCAAAAAAATCATCCCATTCTTCGAGGAGATCAACGCCATCAGGATTCCTGAGCCAGCGCAGCTGCAGGCCATCCATCGCCGCCAGGATCTGCCGCGACAAATGCGCAGCATTCGCGACCTCCGGCATCGCGCGCCTGAAAAGAGAAAGCGCAAGCTCTTCCCGGTCGCGGAAATAGGAGTAGGCAGGATGTGTTGGCTCCAGCGCCTCTGCATTGAGCACGCTGTAAAGCCTCACAATTTCCGGCTGCGTCACATTGCGTTGGATCAGCGCCGTGCAGAGCCGGCGCAATGAAACCGGAAGCGGGTCAATATCGACATCATTGCGCCGAATACTCAGCAATTCAGCAAGCGCTCTGAAATCCGCCTCGTCCCGATATTCCAGAACGGCAATAAGCAGACGCGCCTTGTTGGAAAAGTGGTGCAGGACACCGGCCTCGGTAATGCCGCAGGAGATCGCCACATCTCTCAGCGTCACCCCCCAAAACCCCCTTTCGGCGATCAAACCGGTGGCAGCCTGAAGAATCTGCTCGCGCCGCTGCCCGGCGGGCATCCGTTCACGTGAATGTCGGGGCGGGGTAACGGCACTGGGGGACAAGGAGGCTGCCTTCTTTACGATAATCAGAAGCAGTCTCTTAGCACATCGGGCTGGCGGAAGGAAACCTGACAACACGGCTTTACTAAATACCTAGTATGTATTAAGTAGTGAGTGTTGCGATTTTTCTGGGAGGAAAACATGAACAATCAAGACACCACCTTTCAGGCCGAAACCTTCAGCCGCGCCGTCCGCATCGTGCGTGACGGTGGCGATCCGGCACGAGAGGCCCGCGCACTGTACGATGCCATGACGCCGGACGAGCGCCTGGGACTGCTCGACGGCGACCAGCCTTTCTGGGAAGGCATGCTCAGCATGGCGAAGGAAGGTTACAACCTTTATCCCTATGTCATGGGCGCAGTCGAAAGACTTGGCGTTCCGGGGGTCCGTTTTGCCGACGGGCCACGCGGATCGGTGCTGGGCAATTCGACCTGTTTCCCGGTCTCGATGGCCCGCGGCGCAACCTGGGACGTCGCGCTTGAAGAGCGGGTCGGCACGGCGATCGGCGAAGAAATCCGTGCGCTGGGCGCAAACTTCTTCGGCGGCGTCTGCATCAACCTGCCGCGCCATCCCGCCTGGGGCCGGGCGCAGGAAACCTATTCGGACCAGCCCGTGATCCTCGGCGAAATGGGAGCAGCACTGGCGCGCGGCATCCAGACCAATGCCATGGCCTGCGTCAAGCATTTTGCCCTCAACAGCATGGAAAATGCCCGTTTCACGGTGGATGTCTCAATCGATCAGGCCGATCTGCACGAAACATTCCTGCCGCATTTCAGACGTGTTATCGACGAAGGCGCCTTTGCCGTCATGAGCTCCTACAATTCCGTCAACGGCACATGGTCGGGACAGAATGCCGACCTTCTGACGGCGACATTGCGCGACACCTGGAATTTTTCGGGTTTCGTGATCACCGATTTCATCTGGGGCATGCGCGACGGTGGCCTCGCCCTCGCCGCCAGTCTGGACGTTGAAGCTCCGTTGCGTCAGCAGCGCGGCGAGCGGCTCTCCGCCGATCTTGAATCCGGCAAGTGCACCTGGGAACAGGTGGAACGCGCCGGTCTGCGCATTCTCGCAACCGAGCTGCGCTTTTATGCCACGCGGAACGAGAATGAACCGGATGCCGCCGTGGTCGCTTCAGCCGACCATGCGGCATTGGCGCGTGAAGCCTCGGCCCGCTCCATGGTGCTGCTGCGCAACGAAACGGCGGACAATGCACTTGTTCTGCCGCTCACGCCGGCAAGCCTGTCCTCGCTCGCGGTTGTCGGTCGGCTTAGTGACACCGCCAATACCGGCGACCACGGCTCTTCGGACGTTCGTGCACCCTATGTCGTCACACCCCTTGCAGGCATCAAGAAGGCGCTGGAAGGCACGAATGTCACCGTCCGCGCCGAGACAGACGGCAATGCGGAAAAGGCCGCGGCCATTGCCGGTAAATGCGATGCCGCCATTGTCATTGTCGGATACACCTCAGCCGATGAAGGGGAGTTTGTCGACGGGTCCGTGGCCAGTCGCGAGGACCTTCTGGCGCTTTATCCCGAACCGAAATCCGACGGTGAACGGAAAATGCGCCAGGAAGCGCTGCAGGCCATGGGCGGCGGCATGAGCGTTGTCGGCGGTGACAATGTCGGCGGAGACCGGCAGTCACTTGCGCTTCCCGCCGAAGATGTCGCCCTGATCAGGGCGGTGGCTGCGGCCAACCGGCGCACGATCGTCGTCATCCAGACTGCCGGAGCAGTCATCATCAATGACTGGAAAGACCAGGTTCCCGCCATCCTGATCGGCTGGTATGCCGGCATGGAAGGCGGCAATGCGCTGGCCGATATCATCTTTGGGAAGGCGAACCCCTCCGGCCGCCTGCCCTATCCGATCCCTGCGGCCATCAACGACACCCCCTTCTTCGACCGCGATGCCGCATCCATAACCTATGACCGCTGGTACGGTCAGAGGCTGATGCAGAAAAATGGCGTCAGCGCCGATTTTCCGCTTGGTTTCGGTCTTTCCTATTCTGCCTATGCGCTCGAAGCGCTGACGGCCGAATTGCACGGAACAGACCAGATTCGCGCCCGGCTCACCGTGGCCAATTCCGGAACGATGGACGGATACCATGTGGTGCAACTTTACGGCACGCGTCTTGATGGCGACCGCAAGGGCGAGCGCGAACTGCTTGGCTTTGCCGCAGTCGCCCTGAAGGCAGGCGAACAGCAGCCGATAACGATAGACGCATCCCTGCAGCCTCTCGGCCACTGGGATACCGAAACCCGAACGATGCGCCTGCCATCCGGACAGGTCCGTATCGAAGCGGCCTCTTACTGGGGCGATCCCGATTCCCTCTCAGCCAATATCAATGTCGAAGGCCCCTGAGCGCCGTCGAACAGTGCGGCGCCGGACCATCTCTCTCCCGGTCCGGCGTCGTCTGGTTGATCCAATCGGAGTTTATCCCCATGACCAATCTGTCATCTGCACAGAATGATTCTGTCTTGAACTGGTCGGCGACTGTCTCCAATGAACAGCAGCCGAAAACCCCTTATCGTCTTGGCATTGCCCTTTGTGCCGGCGTGCTGCTCTGGCTCGGTCCCTATATCGGCACGGCCACGGTGCTTCTGCCCGCCCGCGTTGCCATCATCGATCCCGCCAACAAGGCCAACATCGTGGCCATGCTGTCCGTCTCGGCCATGATCGTCGCCACGATTGCCAATATCCTGATCGGTGCATTTTCCGACGTGACACGTTCTCGTTTCGGCCGCAGAACACCGTGGCTCATCATTGGCTCGGCCGGGTCCGCGGCAATGCTTCTGATTATGGGAAGAACGGAAAGCGTGACGCTTCTGCTCATCGAATGGTGCGTTTTTCAGGTGTTTCTGAATGCCATCGTCGCACCGTTGCTCGCCGTGATTTCAGACAGAATTGCACCGGCCCATCGCGGCACGATCTCATCGATCTATGCCTTCGGCTTTACCATGGGCATCTTTGGCGGTCAGTTCATCAACGCCCCGTTTTCTGGGCGACCTGATGACCGGGTTCATCTGCATGGCCATACTCATCCTTCTGTCCGGGCCGATTGCGGCCCTGATCATGAAAGAGAGCTCCAGCAAGGCAATGCCGAAGCGCTCCTTCAGCCGCGACATGATCCTGGACAATTTCAGTGTTCCCCGCCGGGATGCACGTGACTATTACCTCGCGCTTTTCGGCAAGCTGGCCATCGTCACCGCGACCTTCGCCATTCAGGGGTATCAGCTTTATATCCTGACCGATTACCAGAAAGTCTCCGAAGACAGCGTCGGCGATCAACTCGTTCTGATCTCTGTCATCCTCATGGTTACCGCTCTGGCTATGGCGCTGGTCGCCGGTCCAATTTCCGACCGGATCGGACGCAGGAAGGCACCGGTCATGTTTGTCGGGCTTCTGGTCGCCATCGGCGCTCCGGTTCCATTTCTGTCGACAGAGCCAAGGACGATGCTGGTCTACGCGCTGATCGCCGGACTGGGCAGCGGCATTTTCAACTCCGTCGATCAGGCCCTGAATGTCGAGGTTCTGCCCAATGCCGAAACGGCAGCCAAGGATCTGGGCGTTCTTAACCTCGCCAATACCGGCGGCCAGGTTCTGGGACCGGCCATTGCCGCAATGGCGATCTCGGCTGCGGGGTATCACATGATCTTCCCCGCCGTCGCCATCGTCGCACTCCTCGGCGTCATGATGATCGCGCTGATCCGCAGCGTTCGGTAATTCGGCCATCAACAGCAAAACAGGGCCGCCACCGCGCGGCCCTGTTTTTTTGAGCATATGCACCATTCAGGCAGCGGGATCACCAGTGCCAGAGCGTTCCGTCTTCCAGACGGTTCACCGGGAGGTAAGACCGTTCATAGGGGTAGCGAGCCGCCAGTTCTTCGTTGAATTCAACCCCGTGACCCGGCCCCTGGCCGGGATAGAGGTGCCCCTCGCGCATGGTCCATGTGCCGGAAAAAACCTCCAGCGCCTCGTCCGGATAGCCGGAATATTCCTGAATGCCGAAATTCGGCGCCCAGTAGCCGAGGTGAATATTGCAGGCAAGGCAGACTGGCGACATATCCATCGCGCCGTGAAAACCGGTGCGGACATTGTATACGCCTGCCAGATCCACAACCCGGCGAAGCGGCGTAATGCCGCCGGCATGAACCGATGTCATACGGATATAGTCGATCAGCTGTTCCGTGATCAGCAGCCGCGCATCCCAGATCGTGTTGAACACCTCGCCGACGGCAAGCGGCGTTGTCGTGTGTGCACGGATCTGACGGAACCCCTCCTGATATTCGGCGGCGACGGCATCTTCCATCCAGAACAGGCGGAAGGGCTCGAGATCCTTTCCAAGCCGGGCCGCTTCGATCGGCGTGAGCCGGTGATGAACGTCGTGAAGGAGTTCGACATCCCAGCCAAGGGCATTGCGGGCGGCTTCGAACAGCCCGGGCGTGTGACGGAGATATTTCGACGTCGACCAGAGCTCTTCGCGCGGCAGGTTGTTTTCAGAAGCCGTGTTGGTCGTCGTACCGTCGGCGCCATAGACCGGTGGCAACCCCGGAATACCGGCCTGGATGCGAACCGCGCGGTAGCCCTTTTCGATCAGTGCCCCGGCGGCATCGACAGCCTCGCCGATATCGCTTCCCTGCGCATGGCTGTAGCACATGAGACGGTCGCGGCTGGCGCCGCCCAGAAGGTCATAAAGCGGCATCCCCGCAGCCTTGGCCTTGATATCCCAGAGCGCCATGTCGATGCCCGCAATCGCCGCCATGGTGACCGGCCCCCGGCGCCAGTATGCGCCACGGTAGAGATATTGCCAGATATCCTCGATCCGCGCCGGATCGCGGCCGATCAGGATCGGAACCAGGTGGTCCTCAAGATAAGCCACAACGGCTTTTTCACGCCCGTTCAGCGTCGCATCACCAATGCCCGTCAGCCCCTCGTCGGTATGGATTTTTACGGTCACGAAGTTGCGGCCCGGGCTGCAGACGAAGATTTTCACATCGGTTATTTTCACGGTTCAACCTTTCTCTCCGGCATGTCCGGAGCGTAATGCCCGTCGCAATGTCAGACCTTGCGATTGAACAGGTTGTTCTGATCCGGCATCTGCGCCGCGATCTCGTCACTGATCGCCGTCATACGCTTGAAAATGTCGACGGGAATCTCCCCGGTCAGCGCTTCGACATTCTGTTCCGCCTGATGACGGTTGCGCGCGCCGGCAACGACGGCAGCAATACCCGGTCGCTGCAGCGTCCAGCGGATGGCCAGATGCATCAGCGGGCGGCCCACTTCAGCCGCCAGTGCCTTCATCTTCTCCACGCCTGCATATACCGCCGGCCACAGGTCGGGCCGGAAAGGCAGGATACGGTTGCGCTGGTCCCCCGGCGCCAGATCGGGCGTCGCACCGAATTTTCCGGTAAGGATGCCGTGCGCCAGGGTGCTGTAGGTCACGACGTCGATATCATTGTTGGCACAGTAAGGAATGAGGTCTGCTTCGGCCTTGCGCCACAGCAGATTATAGCCGAGCTGATGCACATCGATCCGGCCTGCTTCCTGAACCTGTCGCATCTGTTCCACGGAAAAATTGCTGACCCCGATTGCGCCGATCTTTCCCTGCTGCCGGGCGGTTTCCAGCGCTTGCATCAAAGGACGCAGATCCTTGTCCGACCTTGGCCAGTGAATATAGTAAAGGTCGATGAAATCGGTACCCAGCCGCCGGAGGCTGTCGTCTACCGCCGCCCCCATCGCTGTGGCACTCGTCTCGGACGGATCGGCTTTCGAGGCAAGAAAGACCTGGTCGCGGCGCGACGCCAGAAATGCGCCAAGGATTTCCTCCGAACGTCCGTCACCATATCCACCGGCCGTATCGAAATGCCGGATACCGGCTTCATAAGCGGCGTCAAGCGCTTCAGTCAGCGGCTGCACCCTGTCATTTGCGGCGGAGTAGGGAATATACCATGACCCGCCGAACCCCATCGGCAGGCAGGCGCGCCCCTTCGGACCGATCGAGATCCTTTCAACGGACCAGTCATGTATTTTATCGCCGGTTTTTGCGTGTGCTTCAGCCATGCAGACCTCCCTTTCTGAAGATGGTCAGGCCGGAATGGATGCTTGATTGCCGGAAAACGCCGTCCCCCGGTCGGCCTTTGCCGGGTGACGGCCGGAACAATCCGGCAGCTTTCGGACGCGGGCGGAGGAACCGCGCCCGAAAGCATTGCGGCCTTGCCGCAGAAAGGGCCGTAACGGTATAAAACCCGTCATCCGCCAGCCCTGAACCGCTTCAAGCGGCGCTTACCAGCCCGTTGAGATATTTCAGGCTGTTGGCAACCGACAATGCCGGCGTCTTCGGCTTGTCATGCTCGACGATCAGCCACTGGGCACCCGCTTCCAGCGCTTCCCGGCGATAACGCGGCCAGTCAACCGTACCGGCGCCGACATCGGCCCAGCCGCCCTGATCCTCGTTTTCACCGGCAGGCGCGATGTCCTTGACGTGGACCGCCAACAGCCGGTCGCTGTATTTGTTCATCCACATGCTGGGGTCAGCCCCAGTGCGAATGATCCACGCCAGATCCAGCTCCAGAAACAGCGAATCGCCGGAATTGTCGAAAATCCGTTCAATCGGCAGCGAGCCGTCTTCCAGTTTCTCGAATTCCCAGTTGTGGTTATGATAGCCAAGCCGCACGCCCTGGCTGCGCAGCCAGCGGGCAAGATCGGCGAGCTCGCGGCCACGGGCGTCCCATTCGGCAGCGCCGCCGCCGCGTTCCTCCGGCGCAAAGGCCGACAGGAACACATGATGCAGCCCCAGAAGCTTTGCGCCAGCCAGAACATAGGGGCGCTTTTCGCGCAGTGCGGCCATGCCGACATGGGCCGATGACGCCACAAGCCCGCGCGCTTCCAGCTTTGCCTTTGTGGCGTCTGCATCCTGCAGGTGGTCTTCCAGCAGTTCGACCGCCTTGTAACCGGCGTCCGCCGCCGCATCCAGCATCGTATCGAGATCACCCAGATCGCGCAGGGAATGAAGCTGGACCGAGATCGGATTGGAGTTTGTCATTTCAGTTTCTCCGGAATTAATTCGCTTGATTTGCCGCACGTCCGCGCTGCCTGCGCAGACGCTGAATAGCCTTGTACTGCTCGCATTCCCGGTTCATCTGCATCAGTTCGAACCGGTTGCCGTCCGGGTCGGCAATCCAGGCCTGACGGTTTCCGTCGTCGCCGCTGACGAGCGGCTGGATGAGTGGAATACCCGCGGCATCGAGCTGCCTTACGACATCATCGACATCATCGACGGTGATGCAGACATGGTTGAGGCCGATCGCCTCACGCGGTTGCGCTTCGTCGCCGACGGCATAGGGAAAGACCTCGATATACTGCTCGTCATTGACGCGGAGATAGACCAGCCAGAGGTCGCCATTGTCGCGGTAGAGACGCAGCATTTCCTCAAAGCCCAGCTTGTTTTCGTAAAAGTCCAGGGAAACGTCGATATCTTTGACGCGGATCGCGACGTGACCAAGACCAGTCAGTCCGTAGATCATTTTCTTATCCTCATTCTGGTTGTAAAATATGCAGTGCCGGAGCATGACCGGAGAAAGCAGACACAGGCTTTCCGCCCGGCCGCGCGGCGGACAAAGAGACGGGGGACATTTCAGACGCTCCTGCTTGCGCCTGAAATGCTCTAGAGCCGCTGGCCGCTTTCGGTGTCGAACAGCGATGCCTCAGCGAGGTTGAAGCCACTTTTCAGCGTATCGCCGGTTTTCACCCGGAGACCGGCATTGACCTTGATGCAGAAATTCTTTTCGCCCAGACCGCACCAGACCAGCGCTTCGCCCCCAAGCGGTTCACGCAGTTCGACTTCCGCATCCCAGCGATAATCGGCCGTTGCCGCATTTTCGGCGACCAGCACGCTATCCGGCCGGATACCGAGCGTAACCTTCTGGCCTTCACGCACCGCATCCACGGATGGACTTGCCGCCAGCGGGATTTCCAGCTCTTTGGATTTGAGAACCGGCGCCGAACCGACAGTCGCGACCGTTCCTTCGATGAAATTCATCGAAGGCGAACCGATAAAGCCGGCGACGAAAAGGTTTGCAGGTTCCGCATAAACCTTTTCAGGCTCGTCAAGCTGCTGGATGACGCCGTCCTTCATGACGGCGATCCGGTCCGCCAGGGTCAACGCTTCGATCTGGTCATGGGTCACATAGATCATCGTATTGCCGAGACGCTGGTGAAGGCGTTTTATCTCGACCCGAAGCTCCGCGCGCAGCTGGGCATCGAGGTTTGAGAGCGGCTCATCGAAAAGAAAGATGTCGACCTCGCGCACAAGGGCCCGCCCGATGGCAACACGCTGCCGCTGACCACCGGACAGGGCGCCGGGCCGACGCTTCAGGAATGGCGTGAGTTCCAGAATTTCAGCCGCCCGTTTTACCCGGCGCTCAATCTCCGCTTTCGGGGTTTTTGCCACACGCAGGCCGAAGGAAAGGTTCTTTTCAACGGTCATCGTCGGATAGAGCGCGTAGGACTGAAAGACCATTGCGATCCCCCGGTCTTTCGGCGCCAGATTGATGACATCGCGGCCACCAATGCGGATCTGGCCGCTTCTGGCCTCCTGCAGACCGGCAATCGTGTTCAGCAGGGTCGATTTTCCGCATCCCGACGGACCAAGCAGAACGAGAAATTCGCCCTTCTTGATGTCGACATTCATCTTGTCCAGAACCGCCAGGGATCCGAAAGCCACGGTCAGGTCCTTGATGTCAACGCTTGCCGACCGTTCGGTCTCGGCATTTGTGAAAGTGTGCTTGTTCATCATTGTCATCCCTTGACTGCGCCGCTGGTAATGCCGCGAACGAACCACTTGCCCGAAAGCAGGTAGATGGCGAGGGGCACAAGTGCTGCGAGAATGGTTGCCGCCATCTCCATGTTGTATTCACGCACGCCCATCTGCGTGTTGATGATGTTGTTCAGCTGAACCGTCATCGGCAGATTGTCCCGGCCGGCGAAAACCATGCCGAAGAGGTAGTCGTTCCACACCGTTGTCGTTTGCCAGATGATGGCCACGACGATGATCGGCGGCGAAAGCGGCAATATGATCTGGACGAAAATCCTGAAATATCCGGCGCCGTCGATCAGGGCCGCCTTGATGAGCTCCCTCGGCAGGCTTGCATAATAGTTACGGAACATCAGCGTGGTGATCGGCAGGCCGAAGATGACGTGTATCAGCACGATGCCGTGCAGGGTTCCGTAGATATTGAACGCGGCCGACAGCCGGATCAGCGGGAAAACAAGAACCTGGTAGGGTATGAAAATCGCGACGACCAGAACGCCGAAGACGAGGTTCATGCTCCTGAAGTTCCAGAAGGACATCGTGTAGCCGGTGACCGAGCCGACCAGAACGGACAGGATGACCGCCGGGATCGTGATCTTGACCGAGTTCCAGAAACCGGAGCTGATACCGTTGCAGTCAATACCCGTACAGGCCTGTGTCCACGCCTTGACCCAGGGCGCGAAGCTCCAGTCGACCGGCCAGGCAAGAGCGTTGCCGCCGCGGATTTCGACCATGGGTTTGATGGAGGTGACGATCATGATGTAGATCGGCAGCAGGAAAAACAGGGCCGAAATAACCAGGAATGCGTAAATGCCGATCCGCGCCATAGAGGCTTGGCTGAACGATGATTTTGAGGCAGGCGCGTCAGAAACGATTACCGAAGCCATGATCAGATCTCCCTTTCGCGGCGGCGACGCCACGATTGCCAGTAAAGAATGGGGGCGGCGATCGCGATGACGGTCATCAGCATCGTGGTGGCGCCGGCGGCAGCCAGAGAGATGTTTCCGCGTTCCAGAAGGTTTTCCATGACGAATTTTGCCGGAACATCGGTGGCAATCCCCGGACCGCCGCCGGTCATGGCAATCACCAGGTCGTAGTTCTTGACCGACATGGCACCCAGAAGAACCACGCAGGTGGCAACCGAAGGCCCAAGCATCGGCAAAATGATGCTCACATAGGCTCTCGACGCCGGAATGCCCTCGACCCGCGTCGCCTTCCAGATATCCTCATCAATGCCGCGCAAACCTGCGAGCAGCAGCGCCATCACGATGCCCGCGCCCTGCCAGATCGCCGCGATGACAAGGGCGTAGATCGCCAGCGACCTGTTGTTGAGGATGCTGAACTCAAATCCTGAAAAGCCCAGATCCTGAACGAATTTCTCCAGGCCGAACTGCGGGTTGAGCAGCCATTGCCAGACAGCGCCCGTCACGATGAAGGAAAGCGCGTGGGGGAACAGATAGACGGTGCGGAAGAAATTTTCGGCACGCACCTTCTGGTCGATGAAAATCGCCAGAAGATAGCCGAAGATCAGGCTTCCGCCGATATAGCCTGCCCCGAAGACAAGCATGTTGCGAAAGGAGACGCCCCATCTGTTGCTCTCGAACAGGCGTTGCCAGCTCGCAAACCCGACAAAATCCCATGTCGGAATTGAGCGGGAAGCTGTAAAGGAGATTGCAATTGTCCATAGCAGCCCCCCGATGAACACCGTCAGCACGGTGGCGATAACCGGCGCCATCGTGATCTTGGGTGCAAGATTACGAAACATGTCTACCCTCCCGGCAGCCATCCAGATATTGAGATTGGCCGGGCGGGCGGCCTGCTATAGGCGATCCGCCCGGCTTGAACGTCAGTTGTTCATCACAATTTCTTCGAAACGGTCGACGGCGTCATCGACAGACATATTCGGGTTGTACATGAACTCGTTCAGCAGGTCGGTGTATTCGCCGACACCCGTCGGGCTGATCGCAGCACGGGCATTGCCGACAACCCTGTCATGGCTGAAGGCATCGTAGGAAATCTGCGCGCACATGTTGAACTGAGAAATGTCGACGTCGTTGCGCGGCGGAATGGAGCCTTTCGCAAGCGAAAACCTGATCTGGGTTTCCGGCAGAACCAGACTTTCCGCGAAGGTGCGCTGGGCAGGCGTCAGCGTGTCGTCGCGGCCTTGTTTGGGAAAGCCGAAAAAGTCGGCGTGGATGATCATCGTATCGCCTGTGAGGATACATCCGAAATCCTCACCGACCGTCATTCCCGCGGCATTGAACGATCCCATTGCCCAGTCGCCGAGAATATCGAAGGCCGCGCGTTCGGAAACCACAAGGTCCAGCGTCTGGTTCCAGGCCCGGCCGACCGCGCCTTCATCGGCATAATCGCCAACCCTGCGGAAACGCTCGAAGGCGGTCCGCGTGGCTTCGGAGCGGATCGCATCTTCATCCTTGTCACGCCAGACGGCGTTCCAGTTGTCGGCGCCGCCGGCATCGATCAGAAAACCTTCAAAGACGAAGCGCAGCTGCGAGCTGACACCGGAAAGCGCGAAGGGGATGTAACCGGCGTCGCGAACCTGATCCATCGCCTCGAAGAAGCTCTCATCCAGATGCTGCGGCGGCTCGATACCGACATCTTCGAGAACGGCGGCGTTGTACCAGAGCCAGTTCGGCGTATGCAGCGCGAACGGCGCCAGATAAATATTGCCGTCCCGCGACATTGCATCGAGGATCGGCTCGGGCATGACCGAACGCCAGTTATTGGCCTCGGCAACCTCGTTGATACTGGCAAGCATGTTCTGGTCGACAAGATCGTAATAGTCCTGCGAACTCGAGAACTGCGACGCGCTGGGCGGATCGCCGGCCAGGATCAGGTTGATGGTCTCCCGCAAGGGGCCTGTCGACCCGGCGATGGCAACATTCTCCCAAGTGCCACCCTGCGCCTCAAAAGATTCACGCAGCACATTGACCGCCGCCTGCTCGGCCTCGGTCGTAAACACATGAACCACATCGGCGGTCATGTCCTGATCCTGCGCCGCGGCCACAGCCGGCACGACGCAGCTCAACGCCAAGACGGATACAGCTGTCAGGTACTTCGAAATGTGCATTTCTTTCCTCCCGTTCCTGTGCCGAACGATTAGCGACCCGATCTCAGGTCAGATCGCATCCGAGGGCATCGGCACCCTGCCCCGGAAAACTGCATGGCTCCCCCGAATGTCATCGGCATTCAGCCCGACATCCGGATTTCAGCAGCCCTCCCGCCTGTCACTCCCACAAAACACAATCTGCTCCGGCTCCACGGCGGCAGTGGCTAATTTCACAATATTATCGTTAATATTGCAATATGAACGTTAATATTTCTTGTAATCGGTATTGTCAACCCGTAATGATGCAGCCTTGCTGCAGGCCATTAAGCACCCTTGAAAATTGCATTTTTCGAACGGGTGGGTTTCAAAGGGGCCGAGGGAGCTGCTTGAAATGTCGGCAGAAGGAAAAATTTAGCAGATGAGAGTGCGCCTGAAGGACATCGCCAATGCCACCGGGTTTTCGACGAACACGGTGTCGCTTGCCTTACGCAAGAGTCCGCTTGTGGCGGAAGATACGCGTGATGCCATCCTGAAGGCGGCAGCGGATCTCAAATACCGTCCGAACGAGATCGCAAAATCACTTGTCAGTCGCGAGACGCACTCAATCGGCCTTGTTCTCACAAACATCATCAACCCGATTCTCACACAGACAGCACGGCTTGTCGAAAACGCCCTGACTGCCCGCGGCTACACTACGGTTTTCGCCACTTCTAGCAATTCCATAGAACTTGAAAAAAAGGTGATCGAAGCATTCTGCGCACGGCAGGTGGACGGCATTCTCATCTACCCGACAGACCACCACCAGATTGCCCATGTCAGCGCTCTGGCGGACTATAATATTCCCGTTGTCGTGCTGGCCGCGCGACCGCCGGAAAACATCAATGCCGTCAGCCTCGACGAACGTTTGGGCGCCTATCGGGCAACCCGTCACCTCATAGAACTCGGTCACCGGCGTATCGGCCTTGTCGAAGGCATCAGCAACGCCGACAACCTTGAAAAGACGCAAGGGTACGAACTGGCCCTGTCGGAGAGCGGAATTCAGTCACAACCCGGAGATATCGTCAAGCTGGAAGGATTTTCGACGCCGTTCGGTTATGAGGGCATGAACATCCTGATGCAGCAGCCTGATCCGCCCACGGCCGTTTTCTGCGTTACCGACCCGCTGGCAATCGGCGTCATGGAATGGTGCCGGGAACATGATCTGAATGTGCCCGGCGATATCTCGATCATCGGCTTCGACAATATCGAGTTCGCCGCTTATGCCAGCACGCCACTGACCACCGTTGCCTACGATGCCCACCGCCTTGCCTATGACGCCGTGGACCGGCTCATAAGCATCATCAAGTCAGGGGGAACGCCTCCCGCCCCAGTCCACGAGATCATCGAACCGGAAGTTCTGGTCCGAAAGAGCACCGGCAAACCACGAACATAACTGAATTCAGCAGGGGCAGCAGTCCCGGCGGGCGGGCTTTTTCATTCCCCCGAAAGCGCGGCGACCGGGTCCAGTTTCGAGGCGTTTCTAGCCGGGAGGTAGCCGAAGGTGACGCCGATCAGTGTTGAGCAGATCACCGCGGCGATGATCGAACCTGGCGAATAGAGCACGGAGAAGCCGGAGCTGAGCGCCGTCAGCAGGCTGCCGAAGCCGAGTGCTGTCGCAATCCCGAGGCAGCCGCCGATCAGGCAGACGATGATGGCCTCGATCAGGAACTGCAGCAGGATATCGCTGCGCCGCGCGCCAACCGCCATGCGCACGCCGATTTCCGAGACCCGTTCGGAAACGGCGACCAGCATGATGTTCATCACCCCGATGCCGCCGACCACCAGCGAGATGACCGCAATGGCCGCGATCAGCAACGCCAGCGTCGACGCTGTGCTGGTGATTGTCTGGCGGATATCGTCCGTGTTGAGAATGTAGAAATCCCGGGTGCCATGCCGCTGCGTCAGCAGTTCCGTCACGGCGTTTTCGGCATCGCCCATGTCATAACCGTCGTCGACCTGAAGGATGACGCTGCGCAGCGTCGTGTCTCCGAGGAAACGTGTCTGGACGGCGGTATAGGGCATGTAAAGCGAGAGAGAGCCGCTCGAGCCGAACCCGCTCTGGCTGGTCTTCACCACGCCGATGACCCTCGCCGGAACGTTACCGGCCAGAATGACCTTGCCGATTGGGTCCTCGCCCGCCGCAAACAATGTGTCGCGCGTATTGCTGTCGATGACGACATCCTGCGAACGGGCCCTGACGGCCGACTGGTTGAAGAGGCTGCCCTCTGTAAGCTCGAGCGCCTTGGCGGTGAAATACTGCGCGCCGACGCCATTGATGAGTGCATTGGATTCCGTCGATCCGTAACGGACCGTCGACGAGCTCGAAACCGTTGGCGTGACGGCAGCGGCATAGGGCTGGTTGAAGAGCGCGACAGCGTCGTTGACGACCAGCGTGGTGATCTTGCCGGCGCGGACATCGCCGAAGGTCCTGCCCGCGAAGATCTCCAGCGTGTTGGTGCCGAGGCTGGATATGTTTTCGAGCACCTTTGCCTGCGCCCCCTGCCCGATGGCGACCACGCTGACCACCGAGGCAATGCCGATAATGATGCCGAGCATGGTGAGAAAACTTCTGAGCTTGTGCGCCCACATGGCGACAAGCGCCATCTGGAAAGCCTCCGAAACCGCCGCGCCGATGCGGAACGGCGATCTTCTCTCACGGGGTTTGCGGGTCTTACGCGTTTCAGTTCGGCCTGCCTCACGCGTCACCGTGTCGGCGGTAATCTCGCCATCGGCGATTTCGATGATCCGTGCGGCGCGGCTGGCCACTTTCGGATCGTGGGTCACGATGATGACGGTGTGACCTTCGGCATTGAGCTCCTCGAGAATTTCGAGGACATCATCGCCGCTGTGTGAATCAAGCGCGCCGGTCGGCTCGTCGGCAAGGATGACATTGGCGCCGTTCATCAAGGCGCGGGCGATGGAAACACGCTGCTGCTGGCCGCCCGACAACTGTCCCGGGCGATGCCCGGTGCGGTCCGCCATGCCGAGCCGTGTCAGCAACGCCGCCGCGCGTTCAGCCCGTGACGATGACGCGGTCCCGGCATAGATCGCAGGAATTTCGACATTGCCGACGGCGTTCAGTTCGGGCAGCAGATGGTAGCGCTGGAAGATGAAGCCGAAATGCTCGCGTCTGAGCGCCGCCAGTTCATCACTGTCGAGGCTGGAAACCGCGCGCCCGGCAATCCGGTATTCGCCGGCGGTCGCCCGGTCGAGGCAGCCGAGAATGTTCATCAGCGTCGACTTGCCGGATCCCGACGAGCCGATGATGGCCACCATCTCGCCTTCCTCGATATCGAGGGTGACACCCTTGAGGGCTTCGATCTGCTCATCGCCGGCACGGAAGGCGCGGCAAATTCCCGAAAGACTGATAAGCGGCGCGCTCATGGTTCAAAGCCCCATTGACGGCGGATGGCGCACGCCCCCGCGCTCACCGCCTGCAAGACCGCCCCCGGCGATATTGCCGGTAACGATACGGTCGCCCTCGCTGAGACCGGATTTCACTTCGGCCCTGACGCGGTTATCGAGACCGATCTCGATTTCGGCCGGTGTGATGTTTCCGGCCGCATCCAGCACCTGAACCGTGTAGCGGCCGTCGCCATCGGGCGTTCCAAGGACGGATGAGGGGATGGTCAGCACATTGCTGGCCGTGCCGAGCACGATCTCGACCTCCGCAGTCATGTAGGTTTTGAGCTTTCCATCGTCGTTTGGAACGGTGAAAACACCGTTATAATAGACCGCTTCCGATGATGACGAACCGGAGGACGCGGCGGATGACGCGGTTGTCGAGAAGCTTGAGTCGTTCTTGACCGATTCAGGCGCCGGCTCGATGAATTCGAGCGTCGAGCGGTAGACCGTGTCGGGATCGCCGAGCACGGTAAAGGTGACGGGCAGGCCGGGCGAAACCCTGGTGATGTCCGCCTCGGAAATTTCGGTTCGCACCGTCATCCTGTCAAGCTGACCGAGAACGACAATGGTCGGGGCCGACTGCGCCGCGTTCACCGTCTGGCCCTCCTGGCTGACGATGGCAAGCACCGTGCCGTCGCTGGGCGCGGTAATTCTGGTGTAACCGAGGTTGACCTTGGCGGTGTCGACGGCGACTTCGGCCTCGACGATGGCCGCGTTGATGGCCGCAATCTGGGCGGTGGTGACGCTGACATCGGCAAGCGCGCTTTCGTAGTCCGCGCGGGTTCCGGAATTCTTGTTGAACAGTTCGGTGTAGCGATCGAGCGCCTGCTGGTTGAGCGTCAGTGTCGCCTGTTTTTCCTGTAGCTGCGCCCTGGCGTTGTCCAGTGCCGCCTGGGCGGTCCGAAGGGCATTTTCCTGCGTGCCGGAATCGATCTCGGCGATCAGGTCTCCCGCCTTGACCGTTTCGCCGAGTTCGACGTCGACGGCGGTGATGCGGCCGGACGCCTGCGCCCCGACGGCAACGAGACGAACGGGTTTGACAATGCCCGTGGCAAGCACGGTCTCCTCGATATCGCCACGCGTGACGGCGGCTGTCGGCGGCAATTGCCCTTTCGGCGCCTCGTAACGGTTCCAGAGCCAGTAGCCTGCGCCCCCGAGGACGATGAGGGCGAAAACGGTCGTGAAGATTGTGCGGGACTTCATCTCGGGACCTTCGGTTGGCGACAGGAGCGCCCGGCGGCGCTTCATCTCCTGATATGGGACGGCAGTGTCGTCCGAATTTTATAATCGTTTTTTTGGCGCGCCAGACAATCGACGCGCCCGTTTACGCACTACCATACTCCGCCGTCTGTGAAGAACCGAAAAGCGACGCACCTGGCGAAAGCGGGATTGTTTCGCCAGGTGCGCATGAAAGGATTGGGCTGTTGTCTGGTTTTGCTCAGGTGATCGGAGCGGGATTGAAGATCGCAAGGTCGTTGTGCAATCCCAACTTGTCCGACCAGGGCTCCTTGATGCCGCTGGCAACATCCAGAATGAACCGGAAGAGCTCCCAGCCGACATCCTCGATCGTCTTCTCGCCAGTGGCGATGCCGCCGGCATCAATGTCGATCAGGTCGCCCCAGCGTCTGGCCAGATCATGGCGGGTTGCCATCTTGATGACCGGAAGCAGGGCCAGCCCGTAAGGCGTTCCGCGGCCGGTCGAAAAGACCTGCAGCGTGATGCCGGATGTGGCCTGCATGGTGCCACAGACGAAATCGGATGCCGGTGTGGCGGCAAAGGTCAGCCCCTTCTTGCGCACGAATTCGCCCGGCCCCAGGACGTCGACAATGGCGCTGCT
Organism: uncultured Martelella sp.; assembly: GCF_963677965.2. NCBI lineage: Bacteria > Pseudomonadati > Pseudomonadota > Alphaproteobacteria > Hyphomicrobiales > Aurantimonadaceae > Martelella > uncultured Martelella sp. The sequence goes on along the minus strand of NZ_OY782683.2, from coordinate 201,145 downwards.
GCCGGATTTGGCGATCGACCCCAGCGCCTTTTCGACGATATTGGCAAGGCCGCCTTTCTTGTTTCCGGGCGTCGGGTTTGCGGACCGGTCGGTCTGACCATTGGCAAGATAGTTATCGTACCAGGCCATTTCCCGGATCATCGCCTTGCCGACCTCTTCGTCGACACAGCGCGGCGTCAGAAGGTGCACGCCATCGCGCACCTCGGTGACCTCGGAGAACATCACCGAAGCGCCCGCACGCACGAGCAAATCGGAACAGTAGCCAATGGCCGGATTGGCGGTCACGCCGGAAAACGCATCCGAACCACCACACTGCATGCCGACAATCAGCTCCGAAGCCGGAACGGTTTCACGCGTGCGCCCGTTCAGGACCTGCAGGCGCTGTTCGGCCGCTTCCATCATCGCGTCGATCATTTCCTGAAAACCGTTGAACTGCTCGTCCTGCATGGCGATGATCGTGTCTTCGTCGCCACCGGGCGCGATCAGTTCCGGGCGCAGCTTTTCGCAACCGAGCGAAACCACGAGAACCTCGCCGCCCAGATTGGGATTGAGCGCCAGGTTCTGAATGGCCCGGATCGGAATGACGGCTGCAGGGGCATTGATGGCAACGCCACAGCCATAGACATGGTTGAGCGCGACGACACCATCGACATTGGGGTATTTGGGAAGCAGTTTCTCACGCACCTGCCGCACGAGATATTCAAGCGTTCCGGCCACACACTGGACAGATGGCAGGATCCCCAGAAGGTTGCGCGTACCAACCGAGCCGTCGGCGTTTCGATAACCCTCGAAGGTGTAGCCTTCCAGCGGCGGCAGGTCTTCCGGCACGCGTGTTGCAATCGGAAGCTCATCAAGGGCCGGCGGAACCGGCAGGTCAAGCTTGTTCTCGTTGATCCATGCGCCACGCGCGATGTCGTCGATGGCGTAGCCGATCACCTCGCCATAGCGGCGGATAATGCCGCCGGCGGGGATGTCTTCCAGTGCAACCTTGTGCGACTGCGGAACGAATTCCACCAGCGTGGTGCCGTCTTCCAATTCCGTGCCTTCAGGCAGGCCACCCGAATTTGCGACAATCGCGACATTGTCGGACGGATGAACCATAACCGTTAAGGGAACGACTTTTTCCTGTGTTTGTGTGTCTGACATTTTAATCCTCCGCGTGTTTACAGTATGTCCAGCGGGCGCGGGCCGACAGGCGGCGGAAAAAGCCGGTCAAGTCTGGAGAGCGTCTCTGGCGACAGGTTTATTTGGGCAGCCCGCGCATTTTCCTGCACATGCGCTGTGTGTCCTGCCTTCGGGATGGCGATGACGTTTTGCTGACGCAAGATCCATGCAAGCGCCAGTTGGGCGACTGAAAGACCGAGTTCATTGGCCAGCGAAACAAGGCCGGAATCATTCAGCAGGCGCGCCTGCTCAACCGGTGAATACGCCATCACTGGCAGACCGCGTTTTTGACACCAGGGCAAAAGGTCCCATTCGATGCCGCGTCTGCTCAGATTATAAAGGAGCTGATTGGTTGAAACCTGCTCGCCACCGGGCGTGGCAACCAGTTCATCCATGTCGTCAATATCGAGGTTCGAAACACCCCAACGACGGATCTTGCCATCACGCTGCAGGGTTTCGAAAGCCTCAATCGTTTCGGAAAACGGTACGCCGCCGCGCCAATGCAGCAGGTAGAGATCGAGCCGGTCTGTCTGCAGCCGTTGCAGAGAGCGCTCGCAGGCAGCGAGACAGTCTTTGAAACCGGCATTGTTCGGCAGCACTTTCGACACCAGAAACACCTGATCGCGCCGGCCCTGCAGCGCCTCTCCGACAAGCCGCTCGGAGCGGCCGCTGCCATACATTTCAGCCGTGTCGATCACCGTCATCCCCAGGTCGATACCGGCGCGCAGCGCGGCAATCTCGTCATTCCTGTTGGCCGGCTTGTCGCCCATAAACCAGGTCCCCTGGCCAAGGGCGGCGACCTGCTCGCCGTCGGGAAGCGTAACCATCTTCATGTTCTCTCCTCCGCTCTTTCACGAATATAAATGGCGCGGAAATCGTTGACATTGGTCGTCGTCGGACCGGTGACAACCGCATCGCCAAGGGCGCCGAAAAAGCCATGCCCGTCATTATCCGCCAGTGCCGCGGCCAGCGTCATGCCTTTCGCCAGTCCCCGTTCCCGCGTATCGGGCGTTACAATCGCGCCTGCGGTTTCTTCGATACCATCCACACCATCGGTATCGGCGGCAAGCGCCCAGATGCCCGGCTGCGCCTCAAGCGTTTGCGCAAGCGACAGCAGGAATTCGACATTGCGGCCACCGCGCCCTTGGCCGCGAACGGTGACGGTGGTTTCCCCGCCGGACAGCAGAATGCAGGGCGGTTCGAAAGGCTGACCGCGCCGGGCAACCTGCAGGGCAATACCTGCCAGCGTCTTGCCGACGTCGCGCGCCTCACCTTCGATCGCATCGGACAGGATGTGAACTGGCAAACCGTCCCGGACGGCAATTTCGGCGGCGGCTTCAAGTGAAATCTGGGGCGCGGCAATCATCACATTTGTCGCGTTCTTCAACCGCTCGTCGTCCGGCTTCACGCTTTCGCAGCGCGCAGAGGCCAGCACATCCAAAACGGCTTGCGGGGCCGATATGTTGTAGCGTTCAAGAATGGCGCGGGCATCGTCAGCCGTGGTCGGGTCGCCGACCGTCGGGCCTGATGCGATATCCAGCGGATGATCGCCGGGAACATCCGAAATCAGCAGGCTCACAACCCGTGCAGGATGGGCGGCAGCTGCCAGACGCCCGCCCTTGATGCCCGACAGATGCCGGCGCACGCAATTGATTTCGCTGATCGGCGCACCGCAGGCCAGAAGCGCGCGGGTTACGGCCTGCTTGTCTTCAAGCGTCAGCGGTTCCAGAGGCATCGGCAGCAAGGCGGAGCCGCCACCGGAAATCAGACAGAGAACGGTATCATCCGGCCCGGCAGAGCGGGCCAGTTCGAGAATGCGCGCGGCAGCATCCAACCCGGCCTTGTCCGGCACGGGATGGGCCGCCTCGACGACCTCGATCGTGTCGCAGGCAACCGCATGGCCATAGCGCGTGACCACAAGGCCGGAAAGCGGCCCACTCCAGTGTTGCTCGACGGCACGCGCCATGGCTGCCGATGCCTTGCCCGCACCGATGACAATCAGTTTGCCTTCCGGCTTTTCCGGCAGGTGCGGCGGCACGCAGAGTGATGGCTGAGCGGCCGCAACGGCTACGTCAAACATCGCTCTCAACAGCTTTTCAGGGTCTGAATACATCCCGTCACGGGCTCCTGTGGCCGAACGGTCCGGACCTGTCTGGCACGGTCCGTCCGGTTTATTGGTCTTGGCATTGTTGTTTCAGGCGGCAAGCGCAGTGCTTTCCGCCTGAAAAAGCTCGCTCAGTCGTCCTGACCGACTTCGAAATCGGCGAGAAGCTCAAGTGCCTTGACCATGCCGGAATGGTCCCAGGCGCTGCCGCCATGTGCTGCGCAGGCGTTGAAAAGCTCCTGGCAGGTTGCCGTATTCGGCAGCGACAGGCCCATCTGGCGGCCGGCGGTGAGCGCAAGGTTGAGGTCTTTCTGGTGCAGGTTGATGCGGAAGCCGGGATCGAATGTCCGCTTGATCATCCGTTCGCCGTGCAGTTCCAGGATTTTCGACGAAGCGAAGCCGCCGGAGATCGCCTGGCGGACGCGCTCCGGGTCAACGCCGGCGCGTGCGGCAAACAGCAGTGCCTCGCCGACCGCCTCGATATTCATGGCAACGATCATCTGGTTGGCAACCTTGGCGGTCTGTCCGGCGCCGACCGCGCCCACCAGCGTGACGTTCTTGCCCATGATCTCGAAAAGCGGTTTGACCTTTTCAAAGACCTCGTCTTTCGCGCCGACCATGATCGACAGTGTGCCTTCGCGCGCGCCGACTTCACCGCCGGAAACCGGCGCGTCGACATATTCGCAGCCAAGCGCCTCGATCTTTGCGGCATATTGCTTGGTTTCGACCGGCGAAATCGAACTCATGTCGATCACGATGGTACCGGCGCGCAGGCCTTCAGCCGCGCCGTTTTCGCCGAACAGGACATCGCCGACATCCGGCGTATCCGGCACGATGGAAATGAAAATCTCCGCTTTTTCGGCAGCATCCTTGCTGGAAGCGCAGGCCGAAACGCCCTTGGCCGTCAGAAATTCGGACAGCGGGTTGCGGTCATAGGCAAAGATCGTATGGCCGGCATCAGCAAGCCGTGCTGCCATCTGGGTTCCCATAATGCCCAGGCCGACAAAACCAATATTACTCATCATCAAACTCCTTTTATTTAAGTGCTTTTGCTTGCTGCACGTTTACGCGGCTGTGTTTTTGAACTTGTCGCAAAGGGTTTGCGTGGCCGAGCGGAACACACCGAGGTCTGATCCGACGGCAACGAAGGTTGCGCCCATTTCCAGATATCGGCGCGCATCCGCCTCGGCCGGGGCCAGAATGCCGGAGGCCTTGCCGTGATCGGCGGCGACATCGAAAACATGTCTGATGGCTTTCTGCACTTCGGGCGCGCCCGCATTGCCGAGAAAGCCATAGCCGGCGGCCAGATCCGAAGGGCCGACAAAAAGTCCGTCCACGCCATCGACCGCAGCGATTTCTTCGATCGCATCGACAGCCGTCGGGCTTTCGATCTGGACCAGAACCGTGATGTTCTCGTTGACCAGCTTCATGTAGTCGGGAACCGTGCCGTACTGGTTCGAACGCTGTGAAACCGAGACACCGCGCACGCCTTCCGGCGGATAACGCGTTGCGGCAACGGCCTTGCGCGCCTCGTCAGCCGATTGAACGAAGGGAACCAGGAAGTTGTAGAAGCCTGAATCCAAAAGCCGTTTGATGACCACCGTGTCGTTCCACTGCGGGCGGACGACAGGCGCCGACGGGCTGTTTTTCAATGCCATGAGCTGAGGAATGAGGGTCAGCACATCATTGGGTGCGTGCTCGCTATCGAGAAGGATCCAGTCGAACCCGGCATGACCCAGAACCTCGGTCGTAATCGGGCTGCCAAGCGCCGACCAGCAACCGATCTGCACTTTCCTTCGCAACATATTTTGGCGGAAACCGTTGGGTATTCCCTGGTAAGGCTGTGTGTTGCTCATTTTACGACCCTTCTCTTGCTTGGCTTTCTGCCCGGATACTCTGCCGCTCCGCCCGTTTTGTTTGCGGACGGAGCGGCAAGGTTCGCTCGATTATTTTGCAATCGCGCCCTTGAGTTCAAAGCGGTGGATGTTGCCGACCATGAAAACCATGGCCAGGATGGCGACGGCCGCGCTGGCACCGACAAAGACAAGTGCGCTGTTAAAATTACCGCTGGCCTGAACCAGGTAGCCGATAATGATGGGCGTGATGATGCCGGCCGCATTGCCGAATGTGTTGAACAGGGCGCCCGAAAGCCCGCCGGCTTCCTTGGGCGAGGTGTCGGAGACGACCGCCCAGCCGAGTGCGCCAAATCCCTTGCCGAAAAATGCCAGAGACATGAGGGCGATGATAACGACATTGGAATCGACGTAATTGCAAAGCATCATCGCCATCGCCAGCACCATCCCGATGATGATCGGAATCTTGCGGGCAAGTGAAAGCGACATGCCGGCCTTGATCAGACGGTCGGAGACCCAGCCGCCCAGCAGACCACCGGCAAATCCGCAGATGGCGGGAAGAGCGGAGACAGCACCGGCCTTCAGGATCGTCATGTGACGGGCGACAACCAGATAGGTCGGGAACCAGGTCAGGAAGAAATAGGTCAGGGTGTTGATGCAGAACTGGTAGATATAAAGGCCAAGCAGCATTCTCGAACCCAGCAGCTCTTTCAGACATTTGGCGGTGTCGACATGCTGTTGAGATGCAGCGCTCTTCTTCTTGGCGTCCAGATCGACAAGGCCGCCGCCCTCGCGGATATAGTCCAGCTCGGCAGCATTGGCGGAAGGATGATCCTTCGGGCCGTAGACGATCTTGTTCCAGAACAGCGCCAGCAGAATGCCGATACCGCCGATGATGAAGAAAGCGGCCTGCCATCCGTAATAGTGAACAATCAGACCGATGATCGGCGAAAAGAATGCCGTGCCGGCATATTGGGCCGAGTTGAAGACGGCTGATGCAAAGCCGCGCTCCTTGTCAGGAAACCAGGCCGACGTGATGCGGCCGTTGGCGGGGAACGCCGGCGCTTCGGCCACGCCGACAAGCAGTCGCAGCACAAAAAAGGCAATCACGGCGGCTCCACCGGCCAGAAAGCCTACGGCCCCTTGCAGAACGGTGAATACGGACCAGAGGGACAAGGCAATGAAATAGGTCTTTTTGGAGCCCAGATGATCCAGCAGCCAGCCACCGGGCAATTGCGCCAATACGTAGGACCAGGCAAAGGCCGAAAAGATATAGCCCATGGAAACGCTGGAAAGCCCGAGCGTTTGCTCGATATCCGGCCCGGCAACCGAAACAACGGCCCTGCAGGCAAAGTTGACGATCGTGACGCCGAACAGCATCAGCAATATGAGCCAACGAATATTGGTTGGTCGCGTACCGGCTGAAACCGGCCCCGGCGTGGCGGTTGTTTCGGACATCTCCGAAATCCTCCCTGTTGGTGTCGTGATGAGCCTGACTGTCATAACCTCACCAAACAATCAGGCCTGTTTGACGCGAACTTTCTCCCAAATGACGGGATGGTCAACCACGATGTAGACCACAAGGCAGATCAACCGATCATTTTCGCTTTTCTGTTTCATATTGTGGGAAACGTGATATTCTGTGCGGGAAAGAGGAGCTGAAAATGGACGTGATCGAACAAAAGCCGAAACGCGATGCACGTGCGCAGGATGTCAAAGGCGCCGGTTTGCTGACAAAGGCCTGCGATATTCTTGATCTCGTCGGCCGCTCGCCCGGACGGCTGGCCTCAAAAGATCTGGTCGAGGCAACGGGATTGTCGAAATCGACCGTCTACCGGATTGTCTCGGCCTTGAGCGCACGCGGCTTTCTCCGCACGGATCAGGCAACCGGCCAGAAACTGCTTCTTGGTTTTCATATGCTGGATCTTGCGCAAAGCGCGTGGGGTGAGCAGGATCTGAGCACGATCGTCGCCGACGAGCTGCGCAGGCTTCGTGAAATGACGGGCGAAACGGCATATCTGGCAGCCCTGTCGGGAAACCAGATGGTTTCGATATCGAAATCCGTCGGCGCTCACGAAAACAGTTCGACTGCGGCGATGGGAAAAACCAAGCCGGTCTACGCCACCAGCCAGGGCAAGGCCGTGCTGGCGTTTCTGCCCCAGCGGCAACTGGATCATATCCTCTCGACGCTGACGTTCGAGCCGATCACATCCCATACGATTACGGACAAAAATGCGCTCAGATTGCGCCTCAACATCGTGCGTCAGCGCGGATTTGCCATCGACGACGAGGAAAACATCCCCGGTGTGCGGTGCATCGGCGTGCCGCTTTTCGATGCCAATGGCGTGCCGGTTGCCGCGATCAGCGTTTCCGGACCGACCTATCGCATGACGATGGAACGCGCCGAACAACTGGCACCGGAGCTGATCGAGGCCGGCAAGCGCGCAAGTCTGCTGATTCAGGGTCACAAGGCCAATGCCGAACAGCCGAGCCATAGCGACATTCACCCTGTCGGAAACCCGGCTTTTCACGGGGACAAGCCACTATGGAGAAACCGCGAGGCCTGCCTTTATTGGGTCGACCGGCTGGCGCCGGCAATCTATGCGATGCCGGAGGATGAGCAACCGGTGCAGATTGCCACAACGCCGGGACCGATCGAGCATGTGATCCCTGCCCGCAATGGCGGCATCAATCTTGTATGCGAAGGCGTCTGGTACCATGCCCGTCTGGGAGGAATGTGCGAACGGATTGACCGGCCCTACTTCGAACACGATTCTGCTTTTGCCGCCGGCCCCAACGGCGCCGTCTGGACTTGCCGCGAAGCGGACGGCGCCTGGGAAATCGGACAGATATCCGCACGTGGAGCCTTCACGCCGGAATGGACCGTTGCGCATGCGGCCACAAACATGGCCTGGAGTTTCGACGGCAAACTGCTTTATGCGCTCAACAGCGAGGAAGGCATCATCTATGAACTGGTGCACGGCCGGCGGGCGCCCATGGTGCTCTGCCGCATTCCGCGTGGCGCGGGCACACCATGTGCTCTTGCCGTCGACAAACTGGGCAGGCTCTGGGTTGCGCTGCGCGATGGCTGGAGCGTGATCAGGCTTGATGAAAGCGGTGAGGTGGAACAGATCCTGGCATTGCCCGTACCGCGACCCACCGGACTGACCTTCGGCGGCAGCGACGGCGCGACCCTTTACATCACAACCGAACGGCTTGGCGTCGCCCAGGACATTCTCAAGAATGCTCCGTTATCGGGCCACCTCCTGACGGTTCAAATCGACGTATAAACAGGTGGCTGCAGTTTCCGCGAAGACGGAAGCGGCCCTCTCTTCAGCCTGATTGAGGACGATGTGCCGTGACGCAGCGTGGTCCGGTCGCCGGCTGGCATGCTGAGCGTGACGGCTATATTGCCTGCCTGACAATCCATCTGTCGCACCGTGAAAGCCGGATAAGCCAAATCCATTTCCACCAGCGTCTACCGATGCGTGCTTCGCCTCCTCTGACGCATTGGCCGGGCCGGTCTGTTTCACGCGCTGTCTCCCCCTCCCATGCGCCGAACCAACCCAAATCAAAAATAAACCACAATTTGACAGGTAATCGTTTACATAAATCAAGGTCAGCCCTCAAACAAACATGTAAACGTTTACCTCACGAGGAAAACAACACGATGCAGGGCATGCCTTTTGCAGTTCGTGCGCAGATGGAGGCAGTTCATATGGCCAGTTACCCAACGCTGAAGTTTGGCGTCATCGGGATCGATCACCGACACGTGTATGATCAGGTCGCAAGCCTTTTGGAGGTGGGAGCGCAATGTGCCGGATATTATTCAAACGGCGATGTATCCACCCTGCCGGGGTTTCAGAAACGGTTCCCGGATATTCAGCGCGTCGACGATCCTCGCCGTTTGCTCGATGACCCTTCTATCCACCTGATCGTTACAGCAGCAATTCCCTGCGACCGTGCGGACATCGCCATCTCGGCCATGCGTCACGGCAAGGATATCATGGTGGACAAGCCCGGCGTCACGACATTCGATCAACTGGAGGCTGTCCGCACGGTCCAGAAAGAAACCGGCAGGATTTTCACAGTCAATTTCACGGAACGTTTCGAGGTCCGCGCCGTCTCGCGGGCAACAAAGCTCGTTCGCGAAGGCAGGATCGGCAAGGTGCTTCAGACCGTCGGCCTGGGACCGCACCGTCTCAACCGGCACCTTCGGCCGGACTGGTTCTTCGACCCGGCCAGATATGGCGGGATACTGACCGACATTGCATCGCATCAGATCGACCAGTTTCTCCATTTTGCCGGTTGCGACGATGCCCGCATCGTGACCTCACGCTATGGCAACCTCGCGCATCCGGACCTGCCCGGACTGCAGGATTTCGGCGAGCTGATTTTGTCGAACGGTCCGGCCAGCGGCTATATCCGGGTCGACTGGTTCACGCCCGATGCGCTTGATAGCTGGGGAGACGGAAGGCTCACGATCCTCGGTACAGAGGGATATATAGAGCTTAGAAAATATATCGATATCTGCGGCCGGAGCGGCAAGGACCACCTGTTCCTCGTCAACAACGAGACGGCGGAATACATCGACTGCTCGGGCGACGAACTCCCCTACTATACGCACATCTTGCACGACATTTTCGAGCGCACCGAGACCGCAATGACGCATGCGCACTGCTTCAAGGTCTGCGAGCTGGCGCTGCGCGCCCAGGAGAACGCCGAAGTCATCAATGAAGGAGGCATGTGACATGACGGACATGGGTAAAGACAAGGTCATCGGCTTTGGACTGATCGGCGCAGGCATGATCGCCAATTATCATGCAAGGGCAATCGCGGGACTGGCGGCTGAAGGCTGCAAGGTCCGCCTCGCCGGCGTTGCCGACTTGTCGTTGCAGTCTGCCGAACGGCTTGCCGAAGAGCATCATATCCCGTTTTTCACAGATGACGTCGAAGCGCTGCTTGCGCGCGACGATGTGGACGTCGTGTGCATCGTCACACCGAGCGGTGCGCATCTGGAACCGGCGCTTCAGGCCATTGCCGCCGGCAAACACCTCGTTATCGAAAAGCCGCTCGAAGTGACCGTGGAGCGGGTAAACCGTCTGCTGGATGCCGCCGATCAGGCCGGGGTGCTCGTCGCCGCGATCTTTCAGGGGCGCTTCGGCATGGCCGCCCGGACCATCAAGAAGGCCATCGATGACGGTCGTTTCGGCCGTCTTGTCCTGTGCAGCGCTTATGTGAAATGGCACCGCGCCGCGGATTATTACAAGGGCTGGAAAGGTTCGCTCGCGCTTGATGGCGGCGGCGCCGTGATGAATCAGGCCATTCATGCGGTCGATCTGCTGCAATGGCTTGCCGGCATGCCTGCGGAGGTCTCCGCCTTCACGACCCGCCGGGTTCATCTGCAGATCGAAGCCGAAGACACCTGCTGCGCCACCTTCAGATATCAAAACGGCGCTTTGGGCACGCTTGAAGCCACCACCGCTGCCTATCCCGGCTGGGAGCGGCGGGTCGAAATCTGCGGCGCGTTCGGCTCCGCCGCGCTCGAAGACGACCGGATTGTTCGCTGGGATTTTCAGGATCCCTTGCCGGATGACGCGACCATCCTCTCGGATAACCGGACTGGCGCCGGTTCCGGGGCCGGAGCGCCGGACCAGATCAGCCATGAAGGCCATCAGAAGCAATTGCGGGAAGTCGTTGACGCGCTGACAGGGCAAAAGCCGCTGAGCGTCACAGGCCGGGAAGCTTTGAAAACAGTCGCCCTTGTTCGCGCAATCTACGCATCGGCTGAACAGAATTCACCCGTTCAGCTCAACAACTTGTAATCAAACACTTAATTGGTGAGGAGAATTATCATGACTGTGAGTACAGACAGCGCAACGCCATCGTCGGTCCCCTGGTGGCGCCTGCTTAACAGAGGCCACTGGGTGGTCTTCTTCCTGGCAGCGATGGCCTGGCTCATCGACTGCATGGATCAGCAGATCTTCAATATCTCGCGCGATGCCGCTGTCGCCGATCTGGTCGATAAATCGCTGGCCATCGAATACAGCCCGTACACGACATCGATCTTCCTCGTTGGCTGGGCCATCGGCGGCATGATTCTCGGTTCGCTCGGCGACCGATACGGTCGCGCCCGCGTCCTGTTTTTCGCGGTGCTGATGTATGCCGCCTGCACTGGGCTCAGCGCCGCATCGACCGGCTTCTGGGACTTCAGCTTTTACCGGTTCATAACCGGCATCGGCGTCGGCGGCGTTTTCGGCCTGTCGGTTGCGCTGGTCGCCGATTCCATCCCCGATGGCGCGCGCGCCCAGTCGCTTGGCGTGCTCCAGTCGCTTTCGGCTTTCGGCAACATCACCACCGGCCTTGTCGGCATGGGCATCGGCGCCCTGGCGATCCGCGGCCTTCTGCCCTTCCACTTGGCGACCTGGCAGGTCCTGTTCATCATCGGCGCCTTCCCGGCCCTGATCATTCTTCCCTCGCTGTTTCGTCTGAAGGAGCCCGAAAAGTGGGTCAAGGCCAAGGCTGAAGGTGAACGCAAGGGCATCAAGTTCGGCTCGATCAAGACCCTCCTCAGCCATCCGACCTGGCGCAAGAATGCCTGGCTTGGCATGATCGTCAGCAGCGCCGGTATTGTGGGGCTGTGGGGCATCGGCAATTTCGCGCCGGCAATTGTCCGCTCGATCGTCGATACCCATCTGGCAAATGCCAATCTGACGGCAGAGGCCATGTCCAGCGAGAAGGCCTATTGGGCGGCGGTCGGCCTGTTGCTGCAGACCACGGGCGGTTTCTTCGGCATGCTTGCCCTGTCGAAGTTCGCCCAAGTGAAGGGTCGCCGCGCCGCAGCAGCCCTCGCTCTGCTGCTGTCGTTTGCCACGACGGTCATGGTGTTCAGTTTCATGCGCACCACCAGCCAGATGTACTGGATGTTGCCGATCATGGGCTTTGGCCAGTATTCGATTTTCGGCGTCTATGCCGTCTATCTGCCTGAGCTGTTTCCCACCAGCCTTCGAAGCACGGGCGTAAGCTTCTGCTACAATCTGGGCCGGTTGATCGCCGCAACGGCGCCATTCACCATCGGCCAGATCACCCGGAGCCTCGGCGGCAATATCGAGGCCTTCAGAACCGGCGGCATCATTGTCAGCACGGTTCTGCTCATCGGCATCGTTGTCCTGCCCTTCCTGCCGGAAACGATGAACCGGCCGCTGCCGGAAGAGTGATCGTCGCTCCCGGCAACATGTGCCACCCCCGATGACGGGGATGGCACCCTGCCTCATGCGCTTTATCCGGAAGAACACGACGCTCCAAACGCCCCGGAAGACGCCGTTTACCGACCTCTCGCCACTGTCGCCGTCGCCAGCCGCCCGGGCTCCGGTCGTTTCCGGAGGAAATGCGCAATGACAGGTCAACTTGAAAAAAAATCTGCTATTTTGGGTGTCGCGAGTGATAAAACCGGATGCCCCTGATGACCAAGAAGGCCCCCACGATAAAAGACGTTGCCAGAAAATCCGGCACGTCAACAGCCACGGTCTCCTACGTCTTCAGCGAAAAGGACCGCTATATCAGGCCGGAACTGCGCGAGCGCGTGCTGCAGGCCGCCGAAGAGCTGGGCTATGTCAAGAACGCCGTGGCCAGCAGCCTCAAGGGCAATCCCCGCGGCATCCTCGCGGTCATCATTCCCCAGTTCAGCAACAACTTCTTCACCGATATCTGCGCGGAAATAGAATCCGTGGCGCAAAAGGCCGGGTTCGTCGTCATCATCTGCAATACCGATGACAGCGTCGAGCAGGAAGAAAAGATCGTCAAACGGCTGGTTTCGCAGAAGATCGACGGCTGCATCATCTGTCCGGCGCTTTCGACGTCGAAGAACATCAAGACGCTCGACATTCACAATATTCCCTATGTCGTACTGGAACGCGACCTCGAAGGCGAGACCCCCGATTTCGATTTCGTCGGCCACGACAATTTTCAATCCGGCTATCTCGCCACGAAAACGCTTCTGGATGCCGGCCACAGAAATATCGCGTTCCTCGGCTGGACAACGCCGATTGCGAATTTGCGCGACCGGCTGTCCGGCTACAAGGCGGCTCTGAACGAGGCAGGCATTGCGGTCAACGATGACTGGATCCTTCTCGACAACCTGTCGGAAGATGCCGGCAAGAGAATGGCCGCAAGGCTCCCCGCCGACAAAGTGACCGCGATGGTTCTCGCCCATCACTACTACATGGCGAAAGGCACGCTTCTCGGCCTGCAAAAGCGCGCGCTCCGATATCCCGACGACCTCTCCATCGTGCTGATCGGAACACCGGAATGGCGCGACCTCGTCCAACCAAGCCTGACCTGCATCAAGCGTCCGGAAAAGGAAATGGGTCGGGCCGCGGCATCTGTATTGCTGAAAAAGGTGAAAAAGCCGCTTTATAAAGAAAAAAGGCATGTCTTTCCGGTCGAATTCATGACCGGCTTGTCTGTGAGGGATATGCCCGGATAGAGACCCTTGCGCCGACAACTTGCGTGAAGTTGAAATATATCCCTCACTCTTCAAATGAGATGCCGAAGCGGGTTTCTTACGCTCGGATCGGGACGCATTGCATGGCAAGTCGATCGCAGCTTTGGCACTGTAATGTAAACCCAAAGCTGCTCGAGTCCCGACTTGACATGTAGATCGACATGATGTCTGCGGCCGGAACGTTTCGTGGACGCACATGCCTCATTGGCTTTTCGTAAAGAGCGCTGGGCTGCTGTGCATCCTCGCGACGGATTGCCCCGCATCCTCGGCGGAAACGCGGGACAGACGTGACCGTTCACCTACCCGATAAAGGCAGTCACCGCACGACACCGGACGGTTGCAATCAGATCCCGATACGGAAAGTCTCCAATGATGAGTGGCAACTCAGTTTTTCATAACCATTTTCCGTGACCAGATAACAATCCCCGATATTCGCGCCGTCGGAGAGCGGATCGAGCCACTGGGCATGCAGCACGAACACCATGCCGGGCTCGGCCCGCTCGGTATTGTGAGAGGTCACGTTGAACTTCGGATTGCCATGGCTGCCGACGCTGTGCCCGAGGTTGGGATTGTGCGGGCCGCGGGTTGCCGGATAGACATGGTTCAGGGAACGTCCCTGCGACTCGTAGTCGACATTTGCGACATATTGCTCCGGCACGCGCCTTGGCGCGCCGTCGGGCATCGCATCCCAGTTGTATGGCATGGTCGCCGTGATGTCGTCCGTCAGGTATCCGCGATCGATATAGGCCGAAAACGCCGCCTGATGCAGCTCCCTGAAAGGCACGCCGGGCCGGATCAGCGCCTCTGCCCGGCGCACCGCGTCAGTGCACATTTCAAGCGTTTCCTCCTGCCGCGCGGTGATCTCGCCCACTGCCATCATCCGTGCGATCTGTGCCCAGTAGCCGTGATATTCGATCGCCGAGACATACATGTTGATCAGATCGCCGGAGCGGACCTTATGCCCGTAGGGCTTGCCGCAAGCCGTACCCCACTGGTTGATGCCGATCTGGTATCCGTCACCGCTTTCGCCGCCTCTGGACATTTGCGCAAAAGTGAAGGCCGCATAGATTTCATGATCACTGACGCCGGGACGGGTAACGTGGCAGGCTGCCTGGTACCCGATATCGGCCAGTTGCGCGGCCGCGCGTACCTGGGCCTGCTCGTTGACCGAGAGGATGTGCTGCATGCGATGCAGAATTCCGGATTCGTCGGTATATTTCGTTTGCGGCATCTGCTCGCGGAGCCCCGCCCAGACCCAGTTCGATGTCGTGTCGCCCACCAGCCCGATGCTGCCCCGGTTGATACCTAGCTCCTTCAGCCGTTTGACCACCGCGGAAACGGTGCTGTGATGCCGGTTTCCCGTCCGTCCGCTGTATTCGCGGCCGAAGGGGCTGATCTGCCAGATTGCCTCCACGCCGAGGGGCTCTCCTCCCGGCGGCAGAATGACATTTTCCGTAAAGAACGAGAAAAGGTGCATTCCCTGCCGCGGATCGGTCGGAATGACAAGAACGCCTTCTCTCGCCCAATCGCAAAGATAGCGGAGAAAGCCGTTCGATACGGAAAACCCGTTGGCGCCATCGGCGTGAACGATAATGGCGTCATGCTCGGCGACGATAGCCTCGCGCCGCAGCCGTTCGATACGTTGCTCGAACTCGGCGGCGGGGATCGGAGGGGCCGGTTCAAACGTGAAGTCCGGTTCAAAACCATCCAGCAACCGTTCGCATCGTTGGATCGATGTCATAAATTTCGTGTCCTTGTCTGATAGTCGGCAGTCAGTCAGTTAAGTTCAGGCTTCCTGCACATCGCCGGGAAGGAAAGACGCCGTTCTCCGGAACGATGTGCAGGTCATGAACATGAAGTCGCTGGCATAGCGCCCTCGAAAAGAGGGCGCCCGCCGATCACTCGGCCGGTTCGAGCAGGTCGAAACGGCTTTGCGGGAACACCATGAAGGATGCCCCGGTCATGCCGGGCGCCATCACCACGGCGCGGTTGGCATAGGAAATCGGGATGACGGCGGCGGCCTTTGCGATAATCTCCTGTGCCTGTTTGTAGGCGGCATCGCGCTCGGGCGAATTCGCCTTCATCTGCCATTCGGCGTTGATCTCGTCGACGGCCGGATCGGACCAGAGCGAATAGTTGTTGACCCCGCCCGTGGTGGAGGAAAAACCAACCGGAATTTTCGGGTCGTCCGTCCATGCACCCCAGTTGAACAGCACCATTTCAGGCGCGGCAGGCTCCACGCCGTCCGCCGGCTGGGAGCGGGCATTGACTACATCCCACTGTTCGGCATCGGTATGCGGCGTCAGTGTCGCATTGATACCGATCTGGCGCAGGCTGCCCTGGATCAGAAGCGCGATATCCTCCTGGGTCTTGTCGGTACTGGCATAGTGAAGCGGAACCGAGATTTCCGGATTGCCGGCTTCCGCCATCAGGGCGCGCGCCTTGTCCAGATCCGTGTCATACATGGCCCATGCATCGGTCCAGGCGCTCGATGTGCTCGGCACGAAGGACAGGGCGCGTTTCGCCCGGCCGAAATAAACCGAGTCCAGCACGAGTTTGTAGGGCAGCGCATAAGCGACGGCCTGGCGTACAAGCGGGTCCGTGAAGGGTCCGGAATCCGCCGCCATCGCCAAATAGGTGAGGCGCGCGGCAGGCTCGGAAGCAATGTTCAGGCCGGAACTTTCCAGCATGTTCATATCGGTCTGGGACAGATTGTATTCGGCCAGATCGATTTCACCGGCGCGCAGCAGCGCCGCCATGTTCGCATCGTTGACGATACGGATGATGACCTTTGTGAAGGCCGGTACCGGCTCGCGGTCCGGAACGGCGCTCAGGGTCAGTTCCTGACCGGGCTGATGGTCGGAAACATAGTAGGGTCCGGTTCCAGCGGTATGGGAGCGGAGCCAGTCGGATGCATCCGGGTCGGCCTCCGTCGCATGTTTCATCGCCTCGACCGAATCGACGATCGACTGTTGCGGCATCATGTAGATTGCCAGCGTCGTGGTTGTCGGCGCGACCGGAGAACCGTCCGCGTCCCGGAAATGCAGTGTCACCGTGTGCTCATCCACGATCTCGACGTCGTCGGCGCTCTGCAGCCCGTTGGTGGTCAGGTCCTGGGCGTTCAGCCCGTCGAGCGCCCGCGTCAGGCTCCATTTGACATCGTCTGCCGTGACCGGATTGCCGGACGGATAAAACGTCGCGTCGGGCCGCAGGTGAAAGGTGGCGGAGCTTTCGCCAAGGTCCCAACTCTCGGCAACGGCCGGTGCCAGTTCCGAGCCCTTGGCAAGGTACGAGCCCTGCTCGTTGCGCTCGAACGTGTATCCGACAAGGCCCTGATAGACATTGTAGGCCATGGCCATGTCCGGCGAGTTGGCGGTGGCGACCGGATCCAGGCTGGTCACATCGTTCGGCCATGCCGTTGTGAGGGTTTCGCCGACGGCTTGCGTATCGGCCGATGCCGCTGACGGCGCCGCACAGGCGGCGATCACCATTGAGGCGGCAACCGCCGCAGAGCCCACGGCTCGCAACCGTTCTCGAAATAGTCTGATGTTCAACATGCTGTTCCCTTTGTTTTGTGTTGGACCTGTTGAAGATTAAGGGTGACGATCCGGTACCGCGTTCACGGTGACCGGACACGCCGCCCGATGTGTCGCACTGACCGGCAAAAGCGCCGGGGTTTCATGCGAACAGTCCGGCCTTGCCAGCGGGCAGCGACCGGCCAGACGGCATCCGGCCAGCAGATCGACCGGGCTCGGGATTTCGCCTTCCAGACGGAGCCTCGTTCGCGACCTGCCAAACTCCGCGACAGGCGCCGCAGACAGCAGCGCACGGGTGTAGGGGTGCTGGGGATTTTCGAATATCTCTTCGGTCGTCCCCTCTTCGACCGTCTTGCCGAGATACATGACGAGAACCCTGTCGGCGATCCGTCGCACCACCGCAAGATCGTGGCTGATCAGCACAAAGGCGATTCCCTGCTCTGCCTGCAGCCGCATCAGCAGTTTGATGATCTGTCCGCGGATCGAGACGTCGAGCGATGCCGTCGGCTCGTCCAGAACGATCACCTGCGGATCGACGGCCAGCGCCCGCGCTATACCGATACGCTGCCGCTGGCCGCCGCTCAGCTGATGGGGAAGCCGGCCGGCCATGTCGACGGGCAGTTCGACCGCCTGTAAAAGCGCATTTATTCTGGTCTGCCGTTCGTCTCTCGTCATCGATGTGTGGAGACGCAACGGTTCGTCCAGAAGGTCGCGGACACGCATTCTGGGATCGAGCGACGATGTCGGATCCTGGAACACCATCTGAAGATCGCGATAGACTGCGGCGAGAGATCGTCTGTTCCGGTTGAGGATCGTCTCGCCTCTGACAAGGACATCGCCCGATGTCGGCTCGGTGAGCCTTGTGATACAGCGGGCAATCGTCGACTTTCCCGAACCGCTTTCGCCGACGATCGCCAGCGTCTCATTGGCATTGACTTCGAGGGTCACACCATCGACGGCTGTCAGCGTGCGGCGACGGCCCATGCCGCGAATATCGAATTCCTTCCGCAGATCGCGGACGCTCAGGACGGCTTGCGTGGTCAAGACAGCTCCTCCAGCTGACTGTTGGCGATAAGCTGGCGGGTGTAGGGATGCGACGGCGCGGTTAGAATATGCTCGCAGCTATCGAGTTCGCACACCGTTCCGTTCTGCATGACGGCAACGCGGTCGCATGTCTCCGCGACGATGCCCAGATCATGGGTGATCAGGCATGTCGTCATTTTGCTCGTTGCACGGATATCGATGATGAGATCGATGATATCGGCCTGGATCGTCACATCCAGCCCGGTCGTCGGCTCGTCAAGGATCAGCAGACGCGGCTGGCAGATCAGCGCCATGGCCAGCAAGGCGCGCTGCGCCATGCCGCCGGAAAATTCATGCGGATACTGTTTCATCCTCCGCTTCGGCTCGGGAACGCGCACCATTTCCAGCATATGTTCAGCCTTTTCCCGCGCTTCTTTCGGGCTGATTTTCTGATGCATGCGGCAGACATCCATGATCTGCCGGCCAACGGTGAAGACGGGATTCAAGGCCGCGCGGGCATCCTGGAATACGATGCTGATCTGCGAACCGCGGATCTTTCGTAAACTGGCTTCGTCCAGCGACAAAAGATCGGTTCCGTCAAAGCGGATCGCCCCGCCGGTATGATGAAAACCCGGCGGCAACACGCCCATCGCCGCAAGCGCCGTCAGCGATTTTCCGCTGCCGGATTCTCCGACAATCGCAAAGAATGAACCCGCTTCGACGGTGAACGAGACACCGTTCAGCACGGGGACAATCCGGCCATCGGCACCAGCAAACCCGCCGGAAAAATTCTCGGCCTGAAGAAGAGGCGCGCCATCTGTCCGCGTCATGCCCTGCCCCCCTTTGCGCGACTATCCGCGATGCCGTCACCGATCAGGTGAAAGGCGGCGGCAAGGAGGAAAATGCCGAGACCGGGAAAGAACGACACCCACCACTGGCCGGACAGGACGGCATTCTGACCTCGGGAAATCATCGAGCCCCATTCGGCCGAACCCGGTTCGATGCCGAGACCGAGGAAGCCGAGCGCGCCAACCGTCGCCGCGACCCAGGATGCATTGACCGATGCATAGCTCAGGACCGGGCCGAGGCTGTTCGGCAGGAGGTGAACGAACAGGACGCCGAGCGGCTGCCGCCCGACAAGACGCGCCGCATCCGCGAACTGCCAGGTCTTCTTCGACCGGATCTCGACGCGCGTCAGCCGGACATAGTCGGGCAGAGGCAGGACGGCGACCACGAGGATGACCTTCAGCACGCCCGGGCCGGCGATCGAAATCACCAGCATCGCCAGAAGCAGTGACGGAAACGAGTTCAGCAGTTCGAGGACCCGCATGGTCACATAGTCGAACCAGCCGCCGAAGAAGCCGGCCAGACTGCCCCAGATGCTGCCCACCACGAATGAAAGCGCCACGACGATGACAGTGATGCCGACATCGGTTGTGGCCGCCGCCATCGTCCGCGAAAGAATGTCGGCGCCCAAACGGTCGGTTCCGAACGGATGGGACAGGCTCGGCGCCTGATAGACCGGCCCGACACCCATCGCCTCAGGCGGGTACGGGGTCCAGAACAGCCCGAGGATGCCGGCAGCGACCAGAACCGTGAGGAGAGCGAGGCCAAGCCGCAGCGACCAGACCCGGCGTCGTTCTCGCCGGGAGGCTGTTTTTCCGGCCGATAGCCGGGATGGAGCGATAACGGTTGTCATGACGCCCTCACCCTCGGATCGACCCGGCTGTAGACGAATTCCAGAACGGCCCAGATGACGACGTAAACCACCGAAACATACAGAACGAAGCCCTGAATGACGGGGTAGTCCGACGACTTGATTGCCGTCAGCGCGAACTGGCCGATGCCGGGCCAACCAAAAATGCTTTCGACCAGAACCGATCCGGCCAGCACCCAGCCGATCAGCCCTGCGGCAATGGTGAGGACCGAAAGCAGGCCGGGCTTGAGGGCATAAGCGAACCATATCTTCGTGGTTGGCACGCCCATGGCGGTCGCTGTCCGGATGTAGTCGGATTCCAGGGATTCGACCATGGCGGAGCGGACGAGACGCGCGATCGGGGCGAATACGCCGACAGAAAGCGTGATGACCGGCAGAACCAGTTGCCGGGCCGCCTTGGCGGCAAGGTCATATTGACCATGAAGGAGCGCATCGACCACATAAAGGCCGGTAACGGTTTCAGGCGGCGTGACGCCGATCGGAAGACGACCGGATGGCCCCGGCAAAAGCTGCATCTTCACGAAGACGACCCAAAGCAGCATGAGGCCGATCCAGAACTGAGGCAGTGAAAGCCCACCGATGGTCAGGGTTCTGATGACGGAGTCTATCGGACGTCCACGGTTCACCGCCGCAATGACCCCGGCCACCACGCCGGTGGCAAAACCGAGGATCAATGCATAGACACCAAGCTCGATCGTTGCCGGAAGACGGCTCATGAGGTCGGCGGAAACCGGCCGACCCGTCAGATACGAGCGACCGAGATCGCCATGGGCAAGACCATTCAGAAAGTGGAGATACTGTACCGGCAGCGGGTCGGCCAGCCCCAGCTCCTGACGCGCCTTTTCCCGCGTTTCCGTCGAGGCGGAATTGCCGACAAACAGATTGATCGGATCAGCCGTAAAAACGCGGGATGCCAGAAACGTCAGCGAAACGATAAGGACGATCACCAGAACCGCACTGATAATTTTGGCGAACGGACCACGTAATGTCAGAAACGGACCGATCGCGGTCGCAACTCGTCCAAGACGGACGCACGTCACCGACCTCGCCGCGGGATCGCCCCTCGGACAGGATAAATTCATTAGCTTGCTGTTCCCTTTATTATTGGTCCAACCAGTACAACAGTTAGATTTCAACTGTAAAGGGCTATTCCGGTATTTTCATCTTCTGGGCTGAAATTAGGGACTGTTGCCGTTTTTTTTCACCACATGGTCGAATAGACTGTGTGACCTAAGGTTGACATTGGTATGGTGGCCCCACTAATAGACCAGCTCGGAGGAGCAACCCAATGACAATAGAAAACCTGATGAAAACGGAACCGGAACCCGCTTTCCAGCGCAGATCACGCGCACTCAGCGCCGAACTGACGGCGCATCTGGAACGCCTTATCGTATCGGGCCGGTTTCCGGCTGGTACAGCCTTGCCGCCTGAACGGAAGCTCGCGGAATCGCTTGGCGTTTCACGGACCTCACTCAGGGAGGCGCTGCTGGAACTGGAAAGCAAAAGACTGATCGAGCGGCATCAGGGACGTCCGTCTGTTGTGACCGGTTTCCATCAGGAGGCCGACGACGTTCATGCCGGCCTTGCCGATCTGCCCGTATCCGTTGACAACGCCACCGAGATCGAAGACCTCATCGAACCGCATCTGGCCCGTCTGGCTGCACGCAACGCCACCAAGGCAGATATCCTGCAACTGGAAACCGTTTTGAACGCAAGTCACGAATACCTGCCGCCGGAACAGTCGATGCAGATGGATATCGAGTTTCATCTGGTGCTTGCGCGCATGTGCAGCAATCCGCTGGTCCTGGGCGTCAGCCAGCTTGTGGCGGAAAGGATCAAGGATTTCCGAGTTCGCGCGCATGTTTCACGCGAGACGCGCCGGGTCTGCATCGAGGGACATCGCGCCGTCTACAACGCTGTGGCGGCCAGAGATCAGGACGGCGCAGAACAGGCCATGCGGCGACATCTGGCCGACGTACACCGTTTCATGTCCGACGGGTTTTCGTCATAAGGCCTAACTGCATCGGCCGAAAAAGTGGAATCCGGTTTTTCGACAACCCGATGCTTCAAAACAAAGTGTGAAATGACTTTTGGCGAGACGCCAACGATTTCAAGAGCGTCAGCACTCCGGCCCGGGACGGAATACCCGAGGCGCTCCCCGTAAGCTGTACCTTTGCGGCGGTCGGACTTCCATGTCACCAAGTGGGATTGTCGCACCAGTGTCTCGCGGGATACCGGTTCGGCGCGGACAGGAATCACCGCCTCGGCGCGCGGCATCCATTCGCGCCAGCGAAGCGCCGGCGGGCGCTGATCCAGTTCACGATCGAAGACCCCTTCGAGAGCCGGGCGCCAACCGACGCGAGCTCCCCATGACGGCCCGTCAGTCGAGATTGGGCAGGTGCGACCAGAATTTTTCCATGACCGCTGCCCCTGCCCCGGCCCGACGGAATGCGAGAATGTCGAGCTCGACATCGGTCAGTCCGCTTTCCAGGACGGTGAGTCTGCCTTCCTGTACCTCGCGCTCCACGGCACTTTCCGGAAGCCAGCCTATCCCCTTCCCCTGCATCACCACCCGCTTGACCATTTCGGACATCGAGTTTTCGAAGACGGTGTACATCTCCGGCGCTTTCCCGCGCATCTCCCGCACGAGGTCCGACTGCACCTTTCCGAGAAAACAGTCCATCGTGTAGGATACGAGTGGCACGGCTTCGGCGGACGGGCCGCCGAGCACGGAAAAAATCGCCCGGCCATTCGCATCGACCGGGGACACCAGCAGAAACGGATCGATTCCGATCTTGCGCGATTCAAAACGGCCCGCCTGCAGGATCGGCGGCCCCAGATGATGACCGTAACAGAGCGCGATTTCGCAGCGGCCGAGCGAAAGCGTCTCGATGCAGTCGTAAAAGTCGGTGGCGCTCATTCTGGTATTGAATGGCCCCGCCTTTTTTTCGATGTCGGCTTGCAGCTCGGGAAAAATGCTGAGCGCGATCGTGTGCAATGCACTGACGGTCAGCACTTCAGCGCCGGTGCTCGCGTCGTGACGACAGTCATCGCGCAGGCGATAGATCTCGCGCATCAGGTCCCGTCCGGATTCGAAAAAGGTCTCACCAGCCTTGGTCAGCTTCACAGGAAAGCTGCTTCTGTCGATCAGTTCCGTGCCGACCCAGTTTTCAAGCGCGCGGATGCGGCGGCTGAAAGCCGGCTGGGTGACATGGCGGGCCGCCGCAGCGACAGAGAAATTGCGTACAGCCGCCAGTTCGACGAAATCTTCGAGCCAGATCAGTTCCAAGCTATTTCCCCTTGCTATGCGCATAGGTTATAAAGAAACGGCATTTGCTACAATAACATTCAGATGCATGAATGCGCCGAAAAGCCAGCCTTACCGGAGATCGAGCGCATGCGAACCGTCTATGTCAACGGCGAATATCAACCTGAAACGACGGCGAGAATATCGATCTTCGACCGCGGTTTCATTTTCGCAGACGGCGTCTACGAGGTCACGGCCGTCATTGCCGGCAAGCTGGTGGATTTCCCCGGTCACATGGCCCGTCTGCGCCGCTCCCTCTTTGAAGTTGAACTGGTTCTCCCTCACAGTGACGACGAGGTTCTGGAAATCCATCGTCAGTTGATTGCGCGTAATGCGCTTGAGGAAGGACTGATCTATCTTCAGGTTTCGCGTGGCGCCGCCGACCGGGACTTCATGTATCCGGCAGAAGATGTCCCGCCGACGTTTGTCATGTTCACCCAGAAAAAGGCGCTGATCGATAATCCCGTGGCCGACCGCGGGCAGAAAATCATTCTGGTCGAGGATCAGCGCTGGCACCGGCGCGACATCAAGACCGTACAGCTTCTCTATCCGGTTCTGGCCAAGAACAGGGCGCGTCGTGCAGGGGCCGATGACGCATGGATGGTCGAAGACGGCTGCATCACCGAAGGCTGCTCGAACAACGCCTATATTGTCACGCAGGAAGGAACGCTCGTAACCCGTGAGCTGTCGACCGAGATCCTGTCCGGGATCACACGGCAGTCCGTTCTCAAATGCGCTGCCGACCTGCAGATCAGGGTCGAGGAACGGCCGTTTACCGTGGATGAAATCAGGCAGGCGCGCGAGGCGTTTTCGACATCGGCATCCGGTTTCGTCAATCCGGTCGTCAGCGTGGACGGAACGGCCGTTGGTGATGGCAAGCCCGGCCCGGTCGCACGCCGCCTGCGCGAGGTCTATATCCGGGCGAGCAGGGCCATGGCGATCTGATCGCCCGGAGGCCTCGTCAATCCGCGTAGATGCCGACCTCGACATCCGCGCCTTCCCATTGGGCAGCGCGGTACATGCCAGGGGTATTGAACCCGAAGACGGGACGGCCTTCACGGCTGACTGCAATCACGCCGCCCCGGCCGTCGATCTCCAGCAATTCCCGCATCACCTTGCGGTCAACAGCTTCTTCCAGCGACAGGCCGGCATATTCCATCAGTGCGGCAATATCCCGCGCGACCGTCAGGCGGATGAACATTTCGCCGTGCCCGGTCGCCGAGACGGCGCAGGAACGGTTGCTGGCATAGGTTCCCGCGCCGATCAGGGGGCTGTCGCCGATACGGCCGGGCCGTTTGTTGGTCATGCCGCCGGTAGACGTCGCGGCCGCCAGATCGCCCGCGCGGTCCCGCGCGACGGCGCCGACCGTTCCGAACTTGCGATCGTTGTGGTCCAGCGACACCTCGTTTTTCGCCTGAGCCTGCAAGAGCTGCTTCCGGCGATACTCGGTTTCGAAATAGTCGCTGCTGACAGGTTCGATGCCCAGTTCGCGGGCAAAGCGGGATGCGCCGTCGCCGGCCAGCAGGACATGCTGCGACCGCTCCATGACCTGACGCGCCAGACTGACGGGGTTGCGAATGTCGACAACACCGGCGACAGCGCCGGCCGCCAGATCACCGCCGCGCATGATGGCCGCGTCCAGCTCGAATGCGCCGTCCGCCGTCAAAACGGCGCCGTGGCCGGCATTGAACAGCGGATCATCCTCCAGCGCATTGACCACCGCTTCCACGGCATCGGCGCTCGAACCGCCACGCTCGAGAATGGCACTGCCGCTTGAAAGCGCTGCCGCAAGAGCTTCGCGATAGGTGGCTTCCCGCTCCGCCGACATTGTTTCCCTGAGGATCGTACCCGCGCCGCCATGCAGCGCGATTGCCCACTCTGTCTTCATTTCTGTCTGTAACCTCATGCTTTCGCAGCCCGTATCGAAGCACGCGCTTGCAGACAGCGCAATCCATCCCGCTATGCAAAGCCTGCATACGACATGCCGACTTGGCCTTGGACAACCACGATATACACCGCTTTCATACAGACGATATTGTGCAGCGCAGAACCAAAAACGACCCGCTGCAGGGGAACAGGCTGATATGACGACAAGGAATCCGGCGCCGGTCACGGGTGATGACGTTCTTCTGGATGTCGAGGGGCTGAGCGTTGCTTTTGGCAGCCAGACGGCCCCGTTCAGCGCTGTTCGCAATTTCAATCTCACGGTCAAGCGCGGTGAAACCGTGGCTGTCGTCGGTGAATCGGGATCCGGCAAATCCGTCACGGCGCTTTCGGTCATGCGGCTTGTCGAGTTCGGCGGCGGGCGGATTGACAGCGGCACCATCAGCCTGCGTCGCCGCAATGGCGCGACGTCCGACATCGCTTCCCTCAGCGAGGACGAGGCGCGCGGCATGCGCGGCAACGAAATCGCGATGATCTTCCAGGAGCCGATGACGTCGCTCAATCCGGTTCTGCTGATCGGTGAGCAGATCATCGAAGCGATCGTGACCCATCAGGACAAATCACGGCGCGAAGCCGGCCGTATCGCCTTCGAAATGCTGGAACTGGTCCGCATTCCCAATGCCCGCGCCATCATGAAGCGCTATCCGCACCAGCTTTCCGGCGGCATGCGGCAACGGGTGATGATCGCGCTGGCGCTGTGCTGCAACCCGCAGCTCCTGATCGCCGATGAGCCGACGACCGCGCTCGACGTCACCATTCAGGCCCAGATCCTGCGGCTGATCCGCGATCTTCAGGCAAAAACGGGCATGTCGGTCCTGTTCATTACCCATGACATGGGCGTGGTGGCCGAAGTCGCCGACCGGGTCGTGGTGATGTATCGCGGCGAAAAGGTCGAGGAAGGTCCTGTCGAGACGATTTTCAAGGCGCCGCAGCATCCCTATACCAAGGCGTTGCTGAATGCTGTGCCGCGGCTCGGCGCGATGACCGGGACCCGCTCTCCCGCGCCCTTCAGGTTGCTTGCCTATGGCGAGACGGCAGCCACGCAAAAGAACGATGAAGCGCCGGCCCCGGCCGTCGATTATTCCGCGCCGCCGCTTCTGTCAGTGCGCGGGCTGACCACCCGGTTCGATATCCATGAGGGGATATTCAGCCGGGTCAAGTCCCGCGTCCATGCCGTCGAGCAGATCGACCTCGATATCTGGCCCGGCGAAACGCTCGGCATGGTCGGGGAATCGGGTTGCGGCAAATCGACGACCGGCCGTTCGCTGCTGAAACTCGTACAGTCGGACTACCAGTCGTTCACCTTCGACAACCGCAACATGTCGGAACTGGCGGCCACCGATCTCCGGCGGCTCCGTCGTCAGATCCAGTTCATTTTCCAGGATCCCTATGCATCGCTCAATCCGCGGTTGACGGTCGGTTTCTCGATCTGCGAGCCGATGCTGATCCACGGTATCGAAAACCGCGCCAACGCCATGGATCGCGCCGTCTGGCTGCTGGAGCAGGTCGGGCTGAGCGCCGATCACGCCCACCGTTATCCGCATGCCTTTTCCGGCGGCCAGCGTCAGCGCATCGCCATCGCACGGGCGCTGTCCACCAATCCGAAGCTGATCATTGCCGACGAGGCCGTTTCCGCGCTCGATGTCTCGGTTCAGGCGCAGGTGATCAACCTGATGATCGATCTGCAGCGCCGGTTCGGCATTTCCTACCTGTTCATTTCCCATGACATGGCCGTGGTCGAGCGCATCAGCCACCGGGTCGCCGTCATGTATCTCGGGCAGATCGTCGAACACGGACAGCGCGCGAGCGTGTTCGAAAATCCGCATCACAGCTACACGAAACGCCTCATGTCGGCGGTTCCGGTCCCCGATCCGGCTTTGCGTTACCGGGACCGCCCGCTGCTGACCGGCGAGATCCCGAGCCCCGTCAGGGCGCTTGACGATCCGCCCCAACCGGTGCGCTTCGAGCGGATCGGAGACGCGCATTTTTCTGCCTATGAAACCCAATAACGAGAGCCCATCAGGGCCAGGATACCTTCAGAAGGAGATAACAGAATGAATTTGTTGAAGAAAATTATGCTGGGTGCAGCGCTGACCGTCAGTGCGGCGGCGCTGTCGGCCACCGCCGATGCCGCATCCCTCAAGGTCGCGATGGATGCGACTGTCGACACGCTCGACCCGCAGGACAGCACGGCCAATGCCGTTGCCTCCGTTTCCAGCGGCATCATGGAACGCCTCATCGGCTTCGACAAGGATATGAAGCTCGTTCCCATGCTGGCGACCAGCTGGGAAGCCAATGACGACGCCACGCAGTTCACCTTCCACCTGCGTCAGGGCGTGACATTTCAGGACGGCACCCCGTTCAATGCCGAGGCCGTCAAGGTCAACATGGACCGCCTCGCCGACCAGTCGCAGGGGCTGAAGCGCAACGGCATGATGCGCATGATCTCGTCCACGGACGTGATCGACGATTACACGGTTCGCATCAATCTTTCCGAACCCTTCGGCGCCATGCTCGCCACACTTGCCCACCCGTCGATCGTTATGGAAAGCCCGGCAGCGCTTGAAAAATACGGCAAGGATGTCAGCAAGCATCCGGTCGGAACCGGCCCGTTCAAGTTCAAGGAATGGGTTCCCGGCGAACACCTGACCGTGGAGAAATATGACGGCTACTGGAAGGAGGGCTGGCCGAAGGTCGATGAGGTGACCTTCGTGAAGGTCAAGGAAGCCGCCACCGCCGTCGCCATGCTGAAGGCGGGCGAGGTCCAGTACGTCGACAACATGTCGCCGGAACTGGTCAAGTCGATCGAGGCCGATCCCAAGTTCAAGGTTCTCGATGTTCCCGGCATTTCCGTCTGGACCGCCTCGATGAACCTGATGAAGCCGGAATTTCAGGATCCGCGCGTGCGCGAAGCCTTCAACCTGGCCATCGACAAGCAGGCGATTGTTCAGGTCGTCTTCTCCGGCTACGGATCGGTTCCCGATGCGCCGCTTGCCCCCAACACTGCCTTCTATTCAGCGCAGACAGCCTATCCCTACGATCTGGAAAAGGCGAAGGAACTGATGAAGGAGGCCGGTTACGAGGATGGCTTCAAGATCCAGGCATGGGGTCGCAACAATACGACAGAAACCCGCATGTTGCAGATGCTGAAGCAGATGCTTTCGCAGATCAATGTCGATGTCGAGATCCTGCCGATGGAACCGGCGACCCGGTCCGAAAAGCTGTTCGGCAACGTCAAGCCGGAAGACCAGGAATTCGGCCTTGCGATCGGCGGCTGGTCGCCCTCGACGGGTGACGCCGACTGGCACCTGCGTCCGGTCTACGCCACCGAGGGCTGGATCCCGAAGATCTACAACATGGCCTTCTACTCCAACGAGCAGGTCGACGCCGATATCGCAACGGGTTTGAGCTCGGCCGACGACAAGGTCCGCGGCGATGCATACGCGGACGCCCAGTCGATCATCTGGAAGGACATGCCGGTGATCTGGCTCGCCATCAACAACAAGCTGGCAGGCGAGACGGCGAACCTCGAAGGTGTTCACCCGATGGCGGATGGCACCATGGTCTACGCCGACGCGGAATTCAAATAACGGATCGCAGCACTCCGGCGGGCTCGTCCCGCCGGAGCTTTTCAAGGTCTGATGGATGACAAGTTATTTCTTTCGGCGTCTGATGGCGATGATACCGGTGCTGGTGATCATCTCGCTTTTCGTGTTCGGTTTCGTTTACGTGCTGCCCGGCGATCCCGCCCGCATGCTTGCCGGCGAGGACGCCACACTCGCCGACGTGCAG
Organism: uncultured Martelella sp.; assembly: GCF_963677965.2. NCBI lineage: Bacteria > Pseudomonadati > Pseudomonadota > Alphaproteobacteria > Hyphomicrobiales > Aurantimonadaceae > Martelella > uncultured Martelella sp. The sequence goes on along the minus strand of NZ_OY782683.2, from coordinate 172,202 downwards.
GCATTGCGACAGACGCTTGGCCTCGATCAGCCGTTGATCGTTCAGTATTTCACCTTCCTCAAAAACCTCGTGACCGGCGATCTCGGGACGTCGCTGCGCACCGGCGAGCCGGTCTACGACATGCTGGCGCGCGCCTTCATGCCGACATTCTGGCTGTCCTTCTGCGCGCTGGGATGGTCGCTCGTCTTCGGCCTTTTCATCGGCGTTTTCTCCGCCGTCCGGCATGGCCGCTTCGCCGACCGGGTGGGCATGGTGCTCGCCGTCTCCGGCATCTCGATGCCGAACTTCTGGCTCGGCATCCTGTTGATGCAGCTATTCTCACTGAAGCTGAACTGGCTGGGAACCAGCGGTTTCGAGAAGCCGCAGGACCTGATTCTGCCATCGATCACGCTGGGGTCATCCGTGGCGGCCGTGATGGCGCGTTTCACCCGGTCTTCCCTCGTGGAAGTCATCCGGGAGGACTATATCCGCACGGCCCGCGCCAAGGGCCTCGCGCCGCGGCTCATCGTCTGGAAACACGCGCTGCGCAATGCCCTGATCCCGATCGTGACCATGACGGGCCTGCAGTTCGGCTTTCTGCTTGGCGGTTCGATCGTCATCGAGCGGGTGTTTCGCTGGCCGGGCCTCGGCTCGGTTCTGGTGGAGGCGATCGACTTTCGCGACTATGCCGTCATCCAGGCGGAACTTATGCTGTTTTCCTTCGAGTTCCTGCTGATCAACCTTGTTACCGACATTCTGTACGGTTTCATCAATCCGACGATCCGGTACAAATGAGGCAATCACGATGAGCGACGTTTCCCAGACGCCGGACACGCAGACGGCCCCAAAGACCAGATTGCGCTCGCCTCTCGGCGAATTCCGGCGCCGCATGGCGAAGGAAAAGCTGGCGCTCTTCACCGGCGGCATTCTTCTTCTCATGCTGGTCGCGGCCCTGACGGCGCCCTTCTACATGCCCTACGGACCGAACAGCTACGACTATGCCAATACGCTGGCCGGACCGAGCCTGAAACACTGGGCCGGCACGGACGAGTTCGGTCGCGACATCTTCACCCGCCTGCTTTTCGGCGCGCAACTGTCGCTCTATATCGGCTTCGTTTCTGTTTCGATCGGCGCCGTGGTCGGCGTCGTCCTGGGGCTTATGGCCGGGTTTTACGGCCACTGGCTCGATGCGGTGATCATGCGCATCTGCGATGTGCTGTTCGCCTTTCCGGGTATTCTTCTGGCCATCGGCATCATCGCCATTCTCGGCCCTGGTCTCGACAATGTCATCATCGCGGTCGCAACGTTCAGCGTGCCGGCCTTTGCGCGCATCGTGCGCAGCGGAACGCTGGCGCTGAAGCAGAGCACCTATGTCGAGGCAGCGCGCGCGGCAGGTGCATCGAACAATATCATCATGTTCCGGCACATTCTGCCGGGCACGATGGGCAGCGTTATCGTCTATTTCACCATGCGCATCGGCTCGTCCATCCTGACGGCGGCAAGCCTCAGCTTCATGGGTCTCGGGGTCGAGCCATCGACGGCAGAATGGGGAGCGATGCTGGCGGCCGGACGGGAATATCTGCTGGCCGGCGCATGGTACCTAACTTTCTTCCCCGGACTGGCGATTTTCGTTACCGTGCTGTGCTTCAACGTCCTGGGGGACGGGCTGCGCGACGCGCTCGATCCCAAGCTGAGCGAGGCCTGACGATATAATGCGTTTTCTGCCGCACGCCGCCGACTGGTGGACGATCCCGACTGGACCGCGCAACACGATTGCCGATGTCGCGGGTGTCACCGTCGGCCATGCCACGCTGACGGAAGGAACCGCCCGGACCGGTGTGACGGCGCTTCTGCCCCATGGCGGCGATCTTTTCCGGCTGCGGCCGCCGGCCGGCGTCGCCGTTCTCAACGGCTTCGGCAAGAGCCTCGGCCTCGTGCAGGTCACCGAGCTCGGAGAGATCGAAACGCCGATCCTCCTGACCAACACATTCGGCGTCCATGCCTGCGCCGAAGCGCTGATCCGTTCGGCCATCCGCGCCAATCCGGCTATCGGGCGCAGGGACAGCACCGTCAATCCGCTGGCCTTCGAATGCAATGACGGCCGGATCAATGATATTCAGGCTATGGCGGTCGACACGGCGCTGGCGATGTCGGCCATCGAAAACGCCGACACCGAATTTGCGCAGGGCACAATCGGCGCCGGAACCGGTATGTCGACCTTCGGGCTCGCCGGCGGGATCGGCAGCGCCTCGCGCCGCGTCGTGCTGTCGCGAGAAACCACATTCACGCTCGGAACGCTGGTGCTTTCCAATTTCGGCAAGGCCTCGCATCTGCGGGTCTTTGGCCGCAGGGTCAGTGGAGACAGCAGCAAAGCACCCGCCGACAAGGGATCGATCATCGTCATTTTTGCGACCGACGCGCCGATGGAATCGCGCCAGTTGGCGCGTCTGGCGCGTCGCGCCGGGGCCGGGCTTGGCCGGCTTGGCAGTCATTTCGGCCATGGCAGCGGCGATATCGCGCTTGCCTTTTCGACCGCGAACATGCGTGACATGCAGGCGAGAGCCGAAACCCTGCCGGCCACCCGTCTTGCCGAGCGCTCCATGGATGCTTTTTTCGAGGCCGCGGTGGAGGCGACGGAGGAAGCCGTCCTCAATGCGCTGTGGAACGCCGAAACCATCGAGGGCTATTCCGGCCGCCGGCTGAAGACCCTGCGTGACATTCTGCCGGAAGCCGGTCGTTGATGGACCGGTAATCTTCAGGCGAAAGCGCCGGCGATCAACGCCGTGGCGGCAAGCGTGCCGATGGCCTGGCGGTGGCTCTCCACCACGAATGTCACTTCTCGCGGGCCGGTGCGCGTAACGAACGGCAATAGTGCCACCGCATCGGTCTGCTGCTGGTGATGAAACAGGACTTTCATGGTCAGCGGCGGCGTACACGGTGTCTCGACCGGCGCATTTTGCGCCGCGGTGACCGCTTCGGCAACATCGGTTTCGATCAGTTTACGCGATTGGGACGGCGACAGGCTGTCGGTCGCATTGGCGCCGATCGCGCGCTTGACCACAATGCGGCGGGCGGCGGGAAACTGCTCCGCGATTTCGCCGGCGAGCCGGTCATCGCCGCTGACGGCCAGGAGCGGCACGCCGATGGAGGCGGCATAACCGGCAAAAAGGGTCGGTTCGCCGGTCAATACGCCGTTCATCTCGATCCGGCGGAAGGCGATGCCGCTGATCGTGTGCGACAGCGTGCCGTAATTGTCCGCCGCCGCGTGATAGCCGATCAGCAAGGCGCCGGCATACTCATCGGTAATGCCGTCGATCATGGTCAGGGGCCGGGGCTTTCCGGAAATCAGCCGGGCCCGCGGATCGAGGTCTTCGGCGATGATATTGCGCATCGGCCCGTGCGAATCCGCCACGGTGACGTCGCTCGCGCCGCCGGCAAACGCGCCGCGGATGGCGGCATTGGCTTCCTCGGTCATCAGCCTGCGGGCAACCTCGTATTCGGGATTGCCGCGCGCGCCCTGCAGTTTCTCGGCCACGCCGGCCACACCCTCGATATCCATCGATATGAAAATTTTCATCTGTGGCATGTCCTCAAGCAGGTTGCGGTTCCGACGGCGTTCTTGGTGAAGCCAAGCTTAGCGGCCGGCCGGGCGGCAGGCCAATTCCGTTTCGGCAAGGGCTATGCCGTCTTTGCATCCCGACGGCGCGGTCTGGGCTGGTGTCCTTGCCGAAATCTACATTTTGTGCGCCAGGATGATGGCGTCGGCGACCGTGTCGTAACGGTCCGTCAGGCAGCCTGTCGCCACGCGGATATGGTTGACGGGCGTGACCGAGAATTTCTCGCCGGGCTCGACGGCAATGCCGCGGGCGGCGAGCGTCACCATGGCGAATTGCTCGGATTCGACCGGCACCCACAGGCACAGGCCGTTATCCTCCCCGTCGATATGCAGGCCGCGCTCCGCCAGTGCCTGCCGCAGGGCGCGCGAGCGGTCGCGATAAAGAGCGCGGGCATTGGCGATGGTGTCGGCGGTTTCTTCCCGTCGCAAAAGCCAGCTTGCCGCGCCCTGCAGCAGGCGGCTCGTCCAGCCGGCGGAAAAGCTGCGATAGGACTGGGTCTGGTTGATGACAGAGGCCGGGCCGGACATCACCGCCAGCCTTAAGTCCGGTCCGAGCGTCTTGGAAAACGAGAAGATATGAACGGTTCGCTCCGGAAACCGGCTGCCGAGCGACTGGCGCGGCGCGGCGGAGATATCCGCCACGCCATCGTCTTCCAGGATCAGCGTATCGTGGCCTTCCAGGACATCGCCGAGAGCGGCAAGCCTCTCGGGCGAAACCGTTGCCGCCGTGACCGAGTGCAGGCGCGGCTGGATGATGAAGACGCTCGGATGGCGTTTAAGGGCTGCCGCCAGCGATTGCGGAACCGGCCCCTCGCTGTCGCACTGCACCGGAACAATCTCGACGCCGCGATCTTCCAGGATGTCGAGCAGGCGCATGGCGGTCGGATGCTCGATGGCGACGCAGGCGCCGGGCAGCAAGATCGCATGCAGCAGGGTGTAGACGGCGTTGTAACCGCCATTGGTCGCCAGAAACGCATCGGCCTCGTAGGGCCACGACGCCCGCACGGCAGCTTCCAGTTCGGGAACGATGCGGCTGCGGGTGTAGAGATTGACGCCCTCCGTCTCGACGCTTTTCGCCAGCGCTTCGGCCAACGGCGGCAGCAATGCCGGATCGGGAACCGCGCGCGACAGGTCGATGACGTCCGCGCCGTAATCGCCGGAGCTTGCCAGTCTTTTGGGCTGGGCGACGAGCCGGTCGCCGATCACCCACGTGCCGTTGCGCCCGCGCCCGCTCAGCACCTGCTGGCGCCGAAGTTCGCGCCAGGCATTGGAAATGGTCGCCGGACTGACGCCGAGCGCAAAGGCAAGGTCGCGCACCGCCGGAAGACGCGCGCCGACGGGCAGCAGCCCGGAGCGGATCAGTGCCGTTGTTTCCAGCGCAATACCGTGGATGGAGGTGTCGCTGATTTTCCCGGCGAACCATTCCGCTTCGACAATTTCGGACATCCATCCTCCCGTTTTAAATGTTCAATAACGTAATAACATTTGTTTTATCAAAATAAACATTTAATTTTCGATCCAGCATGATCGGAAATGGACAGGCAATGACACTGAAACTGCGCATAGCGCTACGCGATTGGGACTACATCACGCCACTGATCCTGAAGGATGTGCGCTCGGACCGGGTTTCGCTGGAAATCGAACGCGTCGGTACCCTGATCGGCGATCTGGGAAAAAGTGAAACATTCGACGCGGCGGAACAATCTTTCAGCCGCTATACGCAGATCATTCATGACGGCCGTGATGACATTGTCGGCATCCCCGCCTTCATCATGCGCGGTTTTCGCCACCGCTGCATCATCACGACCCGGAAAAGCCCGCTGAAAAGCCTTGCCGACCTGAAGGGCAAAAACATCGGCGTCACCGGCTGGCGCGATTCCGGCAATAGCTGGACGCGCGCCGCGCTCCGCCGCGAGGGCGTGGAAATCGAGGATGCCCGCTGGTTTGCCGGCCGCCTGACGGCCGAACATCCGATCACCGACCGTCTCGACGGGTTTGGCCGTCCCGGTCTGATCGAGGCCTGCCCGGACGAGCGGCCGATGACCGAACTTCTCGAGGACGGTTTTCTCGATGCCGTGTTCACGCCGTTCATGCCCTCCGGATTTTTCGAAGGGACATCGCCCTTCCGTCAGGTTGTCGAGGACTTCGTCGCGGCCGAGACCCGTTATTTCCGCGATGTCGGCTATGTGCCGGGCATGCATCTTATTGCCGTGAAGGCGGACATCATCGATGCCAATCCGTGGCTACCGGAAGAACTCAGCCGGATGATCGAGGAAAGCGGCCGGATGTGGACCGCCAAGCGCCGCAAATATGCCGATACGACGCCGTTCATGCTCGACGAACTGCGCCGCTCCGCCATGGCGCTGCCGGATGACTGGCAGGAGAACGGCCTTGCCGCCAACCGGACCATGATCGCCGATTTCGCCCGCGAGCTTTACGAACAGAAAATCCTGCCGCGCCTTCTGTCGCCGGAAGACCTGTTTCCACGCTTCACATGAACCAGCCAACTCAACATGCCAACCAACAAGAAGGGAACGAATTCATGAAACTGTTGACCATTGCCACTGCCGCCCTCGGCATCGCCATTGCCGGGCACGCCCTTGCCGAAGACATCGCCATTCCGCAGCAGGAACAGAACGACGCGCTGCGCGCCCGCCTGCCCGCCGACATTCTCGACGCCGGCAAGATGACGTCGGTAAACAACGGTTCCTTCCCGCCCTATGAGATCGTCACCGGAACCCAGATGGATGGTGCCAGCGCCGACCTGACCCATGCGCTGGGCCAGATTCTCGGCGTTGAGATTAATCATGCAACCGTCGGCGGCCTGCCTGCGCTCCTGTCCGGCGTGAACTCCGGCCGCTACCAGTTCGCCTTCGGGCCGATCGGTGACTTCGCCAGCCGCGAAGAGGCAAACGATTTTGTCGACTGGGTTCAGGAATATGTCGTTTTCGTCGTACAGAAGGGCAATCCCGAGGGCATTACCTCCCTCGATACGACCTGCGGAACCCGCATTGCCGTGATGGCCGGCGGTTCGGCCGAACGCGTGATCAAGGCCGCATCGGAAAAATGCGTGGCCGATGGCAAGGCCGAAGTCGACGTCCAGTCCTATACCGACCAGCCGAGCTCCATCCTGGCCGTCCGTTCGAAGCGCGCCGATGCCTTCTTCTCCTCGCAGGCACCGTTGACCTATTTCGTGTCGCAGGCCAACGGCCAGCTTGAGCTTTCCGGCGTCGGCCAGAAGAACGGCTTCAACGATCTCTATCAGGGCGCTGTCGTGCCCAAGGGTTCGGAAATGGCCGGCATCCTGAAGGACGGCATTCAGATCCTGATCGATAACGGCACCTATGCCACCGTCATGAAGAAATGGGGTCTGGAGAACAACATGCTCGACAAGACCGCCATCAACCTCGGCGGAAACCTTCCGAAATGAGCGTATCGGAGAACAGCAGCGCGTCGCCTTCGGGCGACGCGGATTTCATCGACGTTGCCGATGCTTCCAGTCCATTCCCGCTGGGGCGCGTTCTGGCCTGGATCATCGCGGCGATTGTCGTCGTCGATTTCATCTGGATCATCGCCCATAACGAGAATTTCGGCTGGCCGGTCATCGGCGAATATCTGTTCAATCCCATCGTTCTGAGCGGCCTCTATGTCAGCCTCGGCCTGACCGTCGTTTCGATGGTGATCGGCGTCATTCTCGGGCTTGTCCTTGCGGTGATGCGGCTTTCCAGCGATCGGCTGACGGGTTCGATCGCCGGGCTTTACATCTGGTTCTTCCGCGGCACGCCGCTGCTTGTCCAGCTGATCTTCTGGTACAACATGTCGACGCTGTTTCCGGAACTTTCGATCACCATCCCCTTCGGGCCGACGCTGGCGAGCTGGGACACCAATTCGGTAATCTCGCCGCTGACGGCGGCGATTGCCGGGCTTGCCCTCAACGAAGCCGCCTATATGGCGGAAATCATCCGCGGCGGCCTGCTCTCCGTCGACAAGGGGCAGAGCGAAACCGCCGCCGCCTTCGGCATGAAGCACGGCCGCGCGCTGTGGCGGATCATCATTCCCCAGGCCATGCGCTCAATCGTGCCGCCCACAGGCAACCAGCTGATCAGCATGATCAAGGCCACCTCGCTTGTCAGTGTCATCGCCATGGCCGACCTGCTTTATTCGGTGCAGTCGATCTACAACCGCACCTTTGAAATTGTGCCGATGCTGCTTGTCGCCGTCATCTGGTATCTGTTCATCACATCGATCCTCAATGTCGGACAGGGCTATATCGAACGCTATTACAGCCGTGGCGACCGCAGCCGCGGCAGCCGCAAACTGACCCGGCCGCAGGAAGAAGAACTGGCAGAGGAGGCAAGCCATTGACCGTTACCAATGACAGCCAGCCTCTCGTATGCGCACGCAACGTTCACAAATCCTTCGACCATCTGGACGTGCTGAAGGGCATCGACCTCGACATCATGCCGGGCGAGGTCGTCGTCATCCTCGGCCCGTCGGGTTCGGGAAAATCGACCTTCCTGCGCTGTATCAACCATCTCGAAGCGATCCAGCGCGGCGCGGTGATCGTCGATGGCGAGCAGATGGGTTACGCCCGGAAGGGCGACCGGCTGGTCCGGCTTTCCGGCAATGCGATTGCCCGCCAGCGCCGCAAGATCGGCATGGTCTTCCAGCAGTTCAACCTCTATCCGCATATGACCGTGCTGCAGAACCTCATCGAGGCGCCGGTCGGCGTTCATGGCGAGAAACGCAGCGATGCGATTGCCCATGCGCGCCAGCTTCTGGAGCGCGTCGGGCTTTCCGACAAGGCGGACAATTATCCGGCCCAGCTTTCCGGCGGTCAGCAGCAGCGCGTCGCCATTGCCAGGGCGCTGGCGATCCGGCCGAAGCTGATGCTGTTCGACGAACCGACATCGGCGCTCGATCCGGAACTTGTCGGCGAGGTTTTGAACACGATGCGCGATCTCGCCAAACGTGGCCTCACCATGATCGTCGTCACCCACGAGATCGGCTTTGCCCGCGAGGCCGCCGACCGGGTGGTGTTCATGGATGGCGGCAACATTGTCGAAATGGGGCCGCCGGATGCGGTGATCGACAACCCGCAGCACGAACGCACCCGCGCTTTCCTCTCCCGCTTTCTGTGATCCCGCTGCCGGCAATGCCCGAAAGGTCTGCCGGCAGATCGCATGTCAGGCCGCGCGCAGCCGGTCTCATCCAAGATATCCGAAGGAACAGGTCATGCTTCATGACAACACCAAAGCCCGTCTTGCCGATTTTGACGACAGGAAGGAAGAACTAACGGCCATCCGCCATTATCTTCACCAGAATCCCGAGCTTTCCCACAAGGAGGAAAAGACGGCGCGTTTCGTCGCCGACAAGCTGAAATCCTGGGGCTACGACGTCACCGAGAATGTCGGCGGATACGGCGTCGTTGCGGTCCTGTCGAATGGCACGGGCAAGCGCGGCATCGCCGTCCGGGCCGATATGGATGCGCTGCCCATCCGCGAGGAGACCGGGCTTGACCACGCCAGCGCCAATGACGGCGTGATGCACGCCTGCGGCCATGACGGCCATACGACGATCCTGCTGGGGGCCGCCGAATATCTCGCCCGCACCCGCCGCTTCGACGGCACGTTGACGCTGATTTTCCAGCCAGCCGAAGAGGCCGGCACCACCAGCGGCGCGCAGAAGATGATCGAGGACGGCCTGCTGGAGCGGTTTCCCTTCGACATGATCTTCGGGCTGCATAATCATCCCGGCGCCCCGGAAGGCCAGCTTCTCTTCCGCGAAGGCCCGCTCATGGCGGCCGCCGATACGATCGAGGTTCTGGTGAAAGGACGCGGCGGTCATGCTTCGCGCCCGCATCTGACCGTCGATCCGCTGGTGACCGCGTGCCACATGGTCGTCGCCCTGCAGATGGTCGTCTCCCGGTTCACTGATCCCACCCAGACCGCCGTGGTGACCGTCGGCACGATCCATGCGGGTGAGGCCGTCAACGTCATTCCGGAAACGGCGCGTTTTGCCATCACCGTCCGCTCTTTCGACGAGGATGTCCGGGCAAACCTCGAGACCCGAATAAAGCAGATGATTACGTCTGTCGCCGCGGCCCACGGCGCCGTCGCGGAAGTGGATTACCAGCGCGGGCATCCGGTGGTCTTCAATGCTGCAGAACCGACCGCCCTCGCCCGCTCCGTCGCGGAGGAACTTGTCGGCGAGGACAATGTCGGCACCTGCAACCTGATCCCCGGCAGCGAGGATTTTTCCCACTATCTGGAGTTCCGTCCCGGCTGTTTCGTCCGTCTCGGCAACGGCGTCGATTCTGCTGTCCTGCACAGTTCGAAATTTGACTTTGCCGACGAAAGTCTCACTGTCGGGGCAGCGCTTTGGGCGCGGCTTGCGGAACGCTTTCTGGAAGAAGACGCCGGCTGACAGACGCCGGTATCTGCTGACCACCCTGACGATGCTGCAGCGCTTGCCAGTCTGTTTTCCAACGCGCATCCGGAGATGAAACCCTTGTCCGATTTCCTGAACAACCGCCAGCCCCACCAGACGATCCGCGCCGCCGTGGTACAGGCCGGGCCGGTCCTGTTCGATACCGCGAAGACGATGACCAAGCTGGAAGGGCTTGTCCGTGAAGCAGCACCACAGGGGGCGGATCTGGTCGTTTTGCCGGAGGCCTTCGTCGGCGGCTATCCCAAGGGGCTCGATTTCGGCGCCCGTCTGGGGATCCGCAGCCCGGAGGGTCGCGGCGATTTCCGCCGCTATTATGAAAGCGCCATTGACGTTCCCGGCCCGGAGGCCGCCCGCCTCGGTGAAATCGCGCGCGACAACGGCATTCATCTTATCGTCGGCGTGATCGAACGCGATGGCGGCACGCTTTATTGCAGCTCGCTCACCTATGCTCCCTCAGGTGATCTCGTTTCGAAACACCGCAAGCTGATGCCGACGGCGCTGGAACGGCTTGTCTGGGGCTTTGGCGACGGTTCGACCATTGGCGTTGCCGAAACGGCTATCGGCCGCATCGGCAGCGTCATCTGCTGGGAAAACTATATGCCGCTGTTGCGCATGGCGATGTATGCGCAGGGTGTCGAACTTTATTGCGCACCCACCGTGGACGATCGCGACACATGGCTGCCGACCATGCGCACGATTGCCATCGAGGGTCGCTGCTTCGTCATCTCGGCCTGCCAGTATTTCAAACGCAGCGACGGGCCGGCGGGTTATTTTCCTATTCAGGGCGATGATCCCGACACCGTCCTGATCCGCGGCGGCTCGTGCATTATCGATCCCCTCGGCAATGTGCTGGTCGAACCCGATTTTACCGGCGAGACAATCAAACTGGCGGACCTCGACCGGAGCCTGATCGCCAAAGGCAAATACGACCTCGACGTCGCCGGCCACTACGCCCGCCCCGACGTCTTCAGCCTGTCGGTCGACACCCGCCCGAAAAAGGCCGTGGTTTTCGACGGGCCTGCGCAACCGGAGCCCGGAAACTCCGCCAAACGCAAGGCACTCGTCAGTGAACAGGAGTCGATCGATCCGCAATGAAGTGGCTCGGTTTGTCTGAACAGTTTCGAATGTTTTTCTAGGTGGATTTCCGCCTCGATTATGCTGCCACCATCATTGGTGCCACCGCGTTGAAGTAAGCCTGCTCCGGAGTCAGACAGGTGACCGACAGTTTGTGTGAACGGTCGATCTTTTCTTATCCCCCAGCAATCCCGCCTTGCCGAGCGCTCCGGCTAAAAATCGTTCTCCAGCATCAGCTCGCCGATCCTGGCATGAAGGCCTTTTTAGATCGACAGTTGGCCCCGCCGGTTCCGCCTTGGTTTCAGCGCCAAAACGCAGGTCACCCTCTCAAGGAGCTGATCCTTCCATTGCATGATCTGGTTGGCGTGCACGTCGAACTGCTGGGACAATTCCAGCGCGGTCGTCACGTCATGATATCTCCTGTTCCCGGCAGCTCGAGCATCGGGCGTTTATTCTGCAACGCATGCTGTTGATTTGAAGTAATTCCAGCATTCCTGTGGGGTGAACAGCTTGCAAACGTGGCCGACCGCTCTCCACAGGTCGTCATAGGTTCGCGCCTTTGCCTTTCTGAGAAGCGCCTTGAACTTGGAGAACGCTTTCTCAATGGGGTTCAGGTCCGGTGAATAGCGCGGCAGAAACAGCACCCATGGACCACGCGCCCTGATTGTCGAGTTGCCTTTGAAACCGGGACTCGCGCCTTGAGCGTTTTCAAGGATTTGCGTGAGACTGAAGTGTAACGCCTTTCACTTCAAATGAGACTCCAGAGGGCTATTTTTACACTTAAATTGGGATTGGTCGACCGGTCGATCGACCGTAATGTCGGTGTATGATTTCATCCTTCGAAGACCCCGAAAACGGCCAAGACACTGGGGACGACGGTCCACAAGAATTCCTTCGAGATCTTTTGCGCCATAGCGGTGGAACGATAACTGCTGAGGTGGTCGCAGAGGCACGTGAAGAATATGGTATCCCGCGCTCAACGTTATTCCGGATCGTTGCGCGGTTTAGAAAACGCAGCGCACCTCAAGCCTCAAACCTAGAAAACGAGGGACGCAGGAAGGCGTGCCCCGTCTGAATCCGAGAACGGAGCGGGTTATCGTCGAACAAGTGGATGACTTCTTGCTCAAGAAGGAAAGGCCGAGCTTTGCTGCACTATTACGACGAATCCGGGAAGCCTGCCTTGCAGAGAGCCTGTCTGCTCCGGCCCGTAGGACAGCACAGCGAAGAGTTTCTGAACTGATCCCGATTTCCGCGGCCTGCAAGCGCGGGAACGAGAGATCGATCGAAGCTGCATCAAAGCCAAATCCTGGCCAGTTATCTGTTGCCACAGACCAAACGCCCTTTGGCAGGTCGACCACACAATCGTCGATTGTCATCGTTGTCGATGAACAGTATCGTCAGCCCATCGGACGGCCAGTGCTGACAATTGCCATCGATGTTTGCACCAGAATGGTCGCGGTTTCCATTTGTCATTGGAAGCCCCGTCGAGAACATCAATTGGCCTTTGCCTCCTGCACGCGGTTTACGACAAGATGGCTTGGCTGGATGAGAGGGGCATTGATAACTACGCGTTTATTCGGGATACTGAACGAACTTGCAATCGAAGCGATCCAGGATGGCACAGAACGAGTCACTGACGAAAACATTGAATCCTAGAAGCCAGCTTTGGAAAAAGGCCGCATTCGCATAGCCAGCATAACGTTACACCTCAATTGAGACTCAGGGCCCAAAAGTTTCTATTGAGGTGTAACGTTTTTCCAAAAGCTGTCCGACTCCCAGTTTGAAGTGTAAAGCGAAAGCTGATCTGCCCGTTGCTCCACAGTAGGGCGCTTGCGTTTCCGACGGCATCGATATCCTGGTCCGGGGGACCAATTCGACCTCGTGCACATCCCAGAAGATACCAACTGCCACGCTAATGCCCTGTTAACCATAGACTTTGAGGGAGAAGCGCTTCAAACATAAGTCGACAAGGTTGCTGCAGTCATTTCGGATAGGTTGTAGCGATGATCAGCTTCACCGGGCGGGATCGTTCCCGCCCGGCAATGGCCGTTTCAGTCTCAGAATTTCACCTGAAGTCTGGCATTGACGCCGTTATAGCTGACGTCGTCGCCGAACTGACCCTGGTAGGAGACGCCAATGGTGGTGGTGGCCGACAGGTCGAAATCGAGACCGGTTTCGACCACGGCGGCGTCCTCGGCAACGGCGACGCCGGTGATGGTGAACGGCGATGAACCCGCAAAGGACTGCGTGGCGAACGGCGTAGTGTCGCCGAAAGCATGACGCCAGCCGATCATCCCGCTTGCCTTGGCCCGCGTCGCGCCCACCATGAAGTCGGAGGAGACGCGAAGGCCCACGGTGGTGAAGGTGGTGTCGGAGCTGCCACCGGCGCCGCTCAGCGCCGCAGCGCCGCCGGTCTCGTTGTAGCCGTCGCTATCCAGGTTGACATAGGCGAGATTGGCGAACGGCTCGAGCGCGGCGCCGGAGAGATCGAACTGGTAGCCAAGTTCTCCGAACGCCTGGAAGGTGCCAGCGTCATAGCTGCTGTCGAGCGCATTCGACAGGCCGGGGATGAACACCGAGCGATCCGTGTCGATCTGATGCCACGTATAGGCAAGGCCCGAGCGGAAGCCGAGCCCGCCCCATTGCGAACCGGCATAGAGGCCGAGCGAATAGTTGTCGCTTGAACCCGAGGCGGCGTGCGCGTCGCTGTCGAAGCTCGAATGGCTGTAACCGGCCATTGCACCGACCCGCCAGTTTTCGAGAACCGGAATGTCCGCGCCGACAAGCAGGCCACCCGTCGCACTGTCCATGCCGGCGGCATTGGCGTTGCCGTCGAAGCTGTTCCACGACCCGAAGGCGCTGCCCCATGCGGCAATGCCATCCGCCTGATCGGCGGCCGCAAGGTTAACCCCGTCAGGCCCATAGGCCAGCACCGGCGCGGTGGAGGCGCCAACCGTGCCGAAAGCAGCGCGAAGGCGATCGGACTGAGCGCCGCGAACAATGCCGCTTTCCTCGATCAGCGCCGTTTTTACCGAAGCATGGATCTCGCCGGAAAGCTGATCGAAGCTCGCCCGAATGAAATCATCATCCTCCGGCAGCAGGACAATCGCATCGTAGAGCGCGTTTCCGGCGGTAAAGCCGATCGCCTCGATGCTTTCGGCAACCGCTGCCTGATTTCCGGTTTGCGCCAGCGATGCAAAGTCCCGGTCATTGCGTTGCAGCTTCAGGTCGATTTCTCCCGCGTCGTAATCATAGAGAAGATCGGGCGTCAGGAACGCGAAGTCGGAGGTGACGCTTTCAAACGCGCCTTCCATTTCGGCGGCCGAAAGGATGGTGTAGGTCGAGCGCGGATCGTAGATCCCGTCAAACCCGATATGCGCCAGTGTTCCGCCGCCAAGCGAGGCCTTTCCGGTCACGGTCACGGCATCGCTGCGGCCAGCTTCCGGGTCCACTTCGACTGCAAAGGTCGATCCGGCGGCAAAGGAAAGATCGCCGTCGATCGTCAGCGTTCCGATGGAATTGCCCGGCGACAGTGTACCGCCCGAAGCGATCGCGACCTGCGACCCCGCGCCGGAGCCGACCGTGCCGGAACCGCCCAGAATACCGCCGTCATTGACGGTCATGCTGCCGCCCAGCGCGCCCTCGCCATTTTCGTCACCCACCAGAAGCGTGCCCTGGTTGACGAGCGTGTTGCCGGCGAAACCGGAACTGTCGGCGGTCAGCAGCAGGGTGCCGAGGCCGCGCTTTTCAAACGTGCCTTCGCCGGAGAAAGCCTTCAGCGCCGTAACGGGAACCGTCGGATGAGAAATATCGATCCAGCCCTTGCCGTCGAAACGGATGGCCTTGTCGATCTCGGTGACAGGACCGGTCCACTTTGCCCAGTCATCGTCCGGTCCGGCGGTGCGGATGCCGCCATTATCCAGCGTGATCAGGCCATCGGCGGAACCAAGGGCTGCGCCTTCGTCGATGGCGACGGTCTTGCCGGCGGTAACGACGATATCGCGGAAGCGTTCGTGATCGTCCACGCACATCGCGCGGGCGCCCTGAAGCGAAAGATGCTGCGCGTCGGCGCAATCGAGCGCCAACTTGAGGGGGGCGAAGGGATCGTTTTCGAAATCGAGCCCGGTTTGCGCGCTGAGAGCAGCGCGCGTAGCGGGATCATCAAGGCCGAGCGTCGCCACAAGCTCATCCCAGGCCGGATTTTCAGGCTTGGTCTCAAAGGCGAGGTCCTCATCGACATAATCCATGAGGATATCGCCCCATTGCTGCCAGCTCATGTCGCTGATGCCGCCAATGCCGGGGAATTCGTCGCGATGTGCATCAAAATAGTCTTGAAGGACATTGCGGAAGAATTCCGGATTGGACGTGTCTGTCAGCCGATCGAGGTAATCGGCATAAATTGCCTGCTGATCGGCAGGCACGTAAAGGCCGAGTTCGTCCTGGAAGGCTTCGGGATCATGCCGATCGTAAACCGCATTGGCCAGCAGGAAGCCGAGCCGGTCCTCGGTGACCTCGGGCCTCTGCGCATAGATCGGCCGGCCATTGTCATCGGAAAGCTGGCCGAGATAGACATCCGTGCGGTGGTTGTTGCGCGACAGCCGGAATTCGCCGGCACGCTCGGCGGAATCGCTCGTTTGCGCGTCGAACACCAGCCGGACCTTGCCGCTGCCGTCACCGATTTCCTCGACGCCGGGGCCTTTCCAGCGGATTTCATGGGCAAGAGGTTCGTGGTCGGAAAGTGCTGTGCCGCCTGCCGTCGTGCTGAGGTCCTGATCGAGAACGCCGCCGACATAGGGATCATCCGCCGCATCGGTCAATTCCCACCATTTTGCATAAGGCCGGGAGACGATGAAATGGTCGATCTGGGTGCGGCCCCAGGACGGCCATTTGAAGGCTTCGTCATCTTCCCCGACGCTCGGCCATGTCGTGCTGCCATCGGCCAGCTTGTGCGGCGCGAAGCGTTCGCGATCCTCGGGGTTCTGCAGGATCTGATATTGCTTCTTCAGAAGGTTCATCGTGTAGGGCGTGTTGCCCGCAACGGGATAGGTCTCGTCGGTAAACAGATTATCCGGCGCGGTGTCCGACGCGCCGTCGATATAGGCTTCGGCGGCGGCATATTTGTCCGAACCGATCGCATGATTGCGCGCGACATATTGCAGCGCCCAGGTCTTGTAGTCCGCATTGCCGGTCTCTCTCGCGCGCTGCATCAGGAATTCCTGCTGCACCACCTCCAGCAGACCGCGTTCGGCAACGTCACCCGCGTTGAAGTCCCCGGTCATGATGATGGGGCTGGCCTTGTCGGCGGCCCAGTCGTTCAGTTCATGGGCTTCGCGGATGCGATGAAGAAAGGGATCCTCGCGGTAATCGAGGTGTTCCGTGGCGATGATCGTCTGCGGCCGGCCGTTTTCGCCGCCGACAACCACATGAACCGGCTCATCATCATCACTCAGGGAGATGATGTCCTTGTCACGCCATGCCATGCCGGTATCGCCCTTTGAATGGAGCGCATAGTCGCCAGCGCCACGGTCGGACATCTTGTCCTGGATGTCGGCGCCATAGCTGTTGCGGTATTCCTGAATGGTGATGAAATCGTAATTGCCTGATGACAGCAGTTCGGCTGCTTCGGGAACCAGCGTCGACGCTCCCCATGTGTTGAGCGAGATGATGCGCAGCGCATTGTCCTCGGCCTGGGCCGGAACAGCACTCACAGCCAGCAGGGAAACGCCACTGAGAAGACCGAGCATCTTCCCTGAAATCTGCGCGCGGCTTCCCAGCCGCTGAATGATACCATTCATCGGTAATTCCTTTCGTAATCGGAATGCTATGAAATTTTGATTTACGTCGTCAGGCTAACATGTTTCCAAAGCGACACATAACCCCATTATATGTCATATTTACAACATTTTTATAGATTTCTTGCGTAGCCGCGCCCGGTGTTTCAAAAAGGGGACACGGAATCGAAATTGGTGCTCGAAGGTGGTGGGGACGTGGAAAAAACCGGCGAGGAACGAAAGAAGGAAAGCCGTCAGTCGTCGATATTGCGCCTGATGGAAAAGAACTTCTATATCTCCGTGGAAGAGATCTCGGAGTTTTTCACGGTCACCACGCAGACGGCCCGGCGTGATATTCTGGCGCTTGAAAAAGCCGGTCGCGTGCGCCGGCTGCACGGGGGCGCGGTTCTTGTCGGCCCTCTGGAGGAAACCGTCTACCGGCGTCGTCGCGTCGACAATTCCGCGCAAAAGCAGCGCATCGGCGAACTGGTCGCCGAACTTATTCCCGATGGCGCGTCGATCTTCATCGATTCCGGAACCACCTGCGAGGCGATCGCCCGCGCGCTGTCGCGCCGCAATCATTTGCGGGTTCTGACCTACAGCCTGCGGGTGGCAACGATCCTGAACGAGAACACCAATTTCACGCTGGCCGTTCCCGGCGGCTTCGTCCGCCCGATCCATGGCGGCATCTTTCAGGAAGAGACCCCCGAATTCATCCGCAACTTCAAGTTTGACAGCGCGATTATTTCGGTGAGCGGCATCGATAATGACGGCGATCTTTGCGATGACGATCATGCCGAAAGCGTGGTGGCGACGGCGGCAATGGCGCAATCGGGCCGCACGGTTCTGGCGGTCGACAGCAGCAAGTTCGGCAAGCGCGCCATGGTGCGGCTCGGCACGATTTCCAATATAAACACCCTTGTCACCGACCAGATGCCGGAAGGCGAAATCCGCCGTCTTCTCGATGAAAACGGCGTCGAGATCGTTTGCTGACGCGCATGCGAAGCGCGTCTTCATCCGGCTTCGTCCTGTCCGTTTCATGGCTTGGAAACCGGGTCACCTTCGAATACGTCGGTAGCGAGCATCTGGATTCCGGGAAGGCAGATATCGCAAAGCGGCTGTAATGCCTCACGCGTTCCCGTTCCCGTCAAAACGCCGACCTTGAGGCCCGCGCCCCCCGAGATCGCCATGTTCATGTCATGCGGATTATCGCCAATGACAGCGGCTTGCGATGGCGCGACGCCCATCGCCTCGCAGAACGCCAGCAACATACCCGGTTCCGGCTTGACACCGTAGCCGCTGTCATAACCGGCAATGAAATCAATCCACGGCGTCAGCGACAGGCGTTTCACCAGCCCCTCGATTGCCGACTGGCTATCGCTGCTGGCGATCCCCAGCCGGAAACCGCGTTCATGCAGATCCCGGAAAAGCCTGACCAGATTGGTCACCGGCACGGCATCGGAAACGGCAGCGGTAAACAGCGTATCGAGCGCTTCGGTCAGCTCGCTGACACTGAAACGCGCGCCGGCATCGATCCAGGCCCTTGCAATTTCATCTGTGTTTCCCGCCGCCAACAGGCTGTTGGACGCGGTCTGCCCACTTTCAGGGTCCATGCCGCCGACGCGCAGAAAATGCGCGGCAAGCGCCGGATCACCGCCTGCGGCAAGATCGGCTGCCGCGCGGTTGAGCGGCGCCCAGGTGCGCTGGTAATCGAGAAGGGTGCCATCCTTGTCGAAAAGGATGGCCTTGATGGGGGATGAAGGCATGGCGTTTTCCGCTCTTATCGAATGAGATTTACGTTTCTGACACCGGCCAGCCACATCAGCGCGCGCACGACGATCAGGCAGGCCACCACGATCCCCATGATGCACACCGAAAAGGCTGCGGCCTGATTGATCGCGCCGCGGTCGGACAATTGCAGGACCGATACGGAGGCAAGCTGGGTCGAGGGCGTGACGAGAAAGATCACCGCCGAAAGCGAGACCATGGAGCGCATGAAATAGAACACGCCCACGCCCAGAAGGGTCGGCCAGATGAGTGGCAAAGTGACCTTGCGCAAGGTTGTCATCGAGGTGCCGCCGAGCGTCGTCGAGGCCTCATCGAATGTCGCGCCGATCTGCTTCAGGCTGGTCGATGAAATCAGGAAGGCATGGGCGTGGTTATAATAGACCTCGAGAATGACGATCAGCGCAAAGGTGCCGTAGAGAAAATTGAACGGATTGGAGGGGGCATTGAAGACCAGAATATAGCCAAGCCCGATGACGATGCCGGGCACCGCCGCCGGCAGGATCGCCAGGAAAGACAGCGGTCCCGTGAGCGCGGTCTTGAACTTGTGCACGACAATCGCGCCGAGACCGGTGACGATGATGCCGACAATGGCAGTTGCAAAAGCGACAAAAACACTGTTCCAGAGCGGTTCTGTCCCGTTTTGAACATCGAAGCGGTAATGGCGCAGCGTGAAGCTCATATTATAGGGCCACAGATGCACGAAACTGGCGAAGACGACGATGGCGACGACGGACAGAACGAGACCCGCGACCAGATAGGCATAGAGTGAGAAAAACAGGTCACGTCGCGCCGAAGGTCTCGGCGTCAGGGGACGCGACTGCTCGGTGACAAGCGCGTGCTGGCGCGCCGTCAGCCGTTTTTCGATCAGCTTGGCAAGCATCGCGGGCACCAGAAGTGCCACGCCGATGACCGCGCCGAGACCGAACTGGGCCTGACCGATAACCTGATTGTAGACTTCCGTCGCCAGCACATTGAAATCGCCACCGATCACCATCGGATTGCCGAAATCGGTAATCGCCAGCATGAACACGATGAACAGCGTGGCTGCCAGCCCGTAACGGGTGGCGGGCAGCGTCACGTCGCGGAAAATGCGCAATGGACCGGCGCCAAGCGCTTCAGCGCTCTCGTAGATCCGGGCATCCGCCACCGCCAATGCCGCCGACAGGATCAGGAAGGCATAGGGAAACGCATAAAGCGCATTGGCGATCGCCACGCCCCAGAAACCGTAGATATCCAGATCGAAGCCGAGATAGCGGTTGAGAATGCCGTTGCGCCCCAGAAGCAGGATGAGGCCCTGCGCCTGCACCAGAGACGGCGCGAACAGCGGCACCAGCACCACAATCCGCAGTAGCCATTTGCCGGGGATGATCGCGCGCTGAAGCGCATAGGCGTAGCCATAGGCCACCATCACCACGATTGCCGTTGAGGTCAGCGACACCAGAATACTGTCGCCGACAAGCTGCCAGAAACGCACCGCAGAAAAGGTGGAGACGAAATTGCCGAGACCAAGACCGTCGGGGGTCTCCAGGCTGCGCAACAGGATGCCCAGCAGCGGCAACAGCAGGAAGATGACGAGGAGGACGGCAACGAACAGCGTCATCGCCCAGATGCTGGCGCGATCGGCGATATCCGTGCCGCGCGCGGGACGGCTTGTGGACTGTGCGGGGTTGCTCATGCGAGCACCCTCAAGGCTTCGGCGGGGATGACAAGGCCGAGACGCTCTCCCGGTTTCGGCACTGCGCTGGCTCCATGCAATTCAACCGTGATGGGTGTATCCGGCTGCGCATCGCTCACGGCTTCGATACGGGTGATATTGCCGAGATAGGTGATGCCGCTGACGGTTGCCGGCAACGTGTTCTCACCGCCGGCTCCGGCATCGCTCAGGGAAATCATTTCCGGCCGCACGCCAAGCGCCCTGGCATCATTTGCGGCGTTTTCAATATTCGCGACCTTGAGCGCAACGCCGCCGAAGCTCGGATTCCCGCGATCGCTTTCATCCAGCCTCAAAATATTCATGCGGCCGATGAAATCGGCAACGAAGGCGGTTTTCGGATCGGCATAAAGCGCGCGCGGGGAACCGATCTGTTCAATCGCACCCTTGTTCATGACGACGATGACATCCGCCATCGCCAGCGCTTCCTCCTGATCGTGGGTCACCATGATCGTGGTCAGGTTGAGCCGCTGCTGCAGGCTTCGGATTTCCACGCGCAGATCCTCGCGGACCTTGGCATCAAGCGCGGAAAGTGGTTCGTCGAGCAGAAGCAGCGAAGGATCGGGGGCAAGCGCGCGCGCCAGCGCGATGCGCTGCTGTTGCCCGCCCGACATCTGCGCCGGCAGCTTGGCACGGTGGTCGGCAAGGTGAACCAGATCGAGCATTTCATCGACGCGGGCGCCGATCTTTGTCTTGTCCCAGCGCCGGCATTCAAGCCCGTAGCCGACATTGCGCGCGGCACTCATGTTGGGAAACAGGGAGTAGGACTGGAACACGACGCCGAAATTGCGCGCCCGCGTGGGCACTGCCGTCAGGTCCTCGCCACCGAGCTGAATGGTGCCTTCATTGGCATCCTCCAGCCCTGCGATAACGCGCAGCAGCGTGGTCTTTCCGCAGCCCGACGGGCCGAGAAAACAGACAAAACTTCCATGCGCGACATCGAGCGTGACATTGTCGAGAGCTGTCAGCCTGTCGAAGCGCTTGACAAGATTGCGGATCGAAAGGTCCATCGCGCGACTTCTCCTGATGTTTTTTTCAGTTGAGCACGCCCGGGAAAACGGGGGACGGAATCTATCCAGGCGCATTGAAAATCTGAAAGCGCCGGCGGGCATCAACGCCCGCCGGCTGTCTTGCCAGCTGGCCTGTTCTAGCGCTCGTAGCGCTCCTGCCAGGCATTGACGATCTCCGTGCGGTCTTCAGCCGCGGCGCGGAAGTCGACCGGAAACAGGGCGGCCGGGACATCCTCAGGCAGGCCTGCGGAGATGAAACGCTCCGGCACATCGCCGCCGGGAACCGTCACGATCGTCTTCCAGTCGTAATAGGCGGTGGCAGCCTCGGGGCTGAGCGTCCAGTCGAGGAAGCGTTTTGCCGCATCCTTGTGCTCGGAGGAAGCGACCAGCGCATTGCCTTCCAGCTCGTTGCCCGCGCCCTCGGATGGCACGACCATGGTGATCGGATAACCTTCCTCGATGTTCTTGATGGCGCGCATCGCGTAGGACGCGCCGACGGTGTATTCGCCCATCGAAGCGACATTGCACGGACGGGAACCGGACTTGATGTACTGCGCGACATTCTTGTCGAGTTCATCCAGGAAGCTCCAGCCCTCGTCTTCGCCCATCATCTGGAGAAGCGCATCGATCTGGATATAGCCGGTGCCCGAGCTTGCCGGGTTTGGCATGACGACTTCATCGGCAAATGCGGGATCGGTCAGGTCCGCCCACGAGGTCGGCATCTCCAGCCCCTCGGCCTCGAGGCGCTCGTTGTTGACGCAGAACGCGGCCATGTAACCGGTGACGGCAAACCACTTGTTATCGGGATCGCGGAACTGTTCGGGAACGGTATCGAGGCCCTTCGGCTCATAGGCCTCCAGCGTTTCCTCAATCTGCGGATTGACCATGGAGGTGATTGCAAAACCCCAAAGCACGTCATGCTGGGGATTGGCCTTTTCCGCGATGATGCGGGCAGCAAGATCGCCGGTGGAAAGCCGCAGCAGGTTCACATCGATATCGGGGAGAGCCTCCTTGGCTTTTTCAAGAAAGGCCGCCGCTTCGTCTTCTTCATAGGAGGTGTAGACCGTGATTGTCTCGGCATAGGCTGCACTCGAAATCAACGCTCCGGTCAGTGCGCCCAGTGTCCAGAAGGCAAAATTCTTCATCCGTATTCTCCTTTGTGTTTGAAGCAGCTTAAATGTAATTTAAACGACATTTATCACCACAAAATGAATGTTTAGTGACAATGTCATTGTTTTTTGTCAGATACAAGGCCTAAAAATCATGCTCTTTTGATCGAGGAAGATGGTCTTCATGAGCGTTGGTTCGCCTGTGCGCGATCGAACAGCTTGCCCTGCCCCTGAAAGCTGAACCGCTTCATGTTGGAGTTTTCCGCTGTATTTTCCCGGTTGGGAGAAGGAGTGGAAGCGATGAAGACATCGAAGTTTTCCGATGCAGGACGACGACAGTGTGCCGCGAGGCGATAGGCCTGCCGTAGGCTTGGCGCGTGTACATTGCACCTGGCTTTGTCAACACAACACAGACGATACACGCCAACCTGGCGGCCAACATGACAGTTGTCTTGTTAACGTGCATTCTTAGCTGCGAGGCATCAATCCAGACGCTTGTCCGCTCATGCCGCCTTGATCTGCGTTGCCTGGCTGGGCTTAAACAAACACAAATAGAGAAGGCAGTCGCCGCTTTCGACGCCTTTCATGTGGGCATCCTCCACACAAGCAGAGAGACAGCCGAGCCAATCAGCACGGTCGTGATTGTCAGCGGCCAGCCCAGCCGGGGGAAATCGCGGAAACGGTAAGGACCGAGCGCATAGGCCAGCGTGTTGTTGTGGTGGCCGAAGGGGGTGAGAAAGTCGCTGGAGGCACCGATGGCGACAGCCATCAACAGCATCGCCGGAGAGACGCCCGCGGCATCGGCAAGCTCGATGGCAATCGGCGCGAGCACCACCGCCGTCGTCGCATTGTTGACGAAAGGCGTGATCGCGACCGCCAGAACGAGAACTCCCAGCGTCAACACCATGGGCGAGGACCACGGCAGCGCGTGAAGCAGGCCATGGGCGATGGTAGTGGCCGCGCCGGTGCCCGCCACGGCCCCGCCCAGCGGCAGCATGGCTACGAGAAGCACGATGATCGGCCAGTTCAGTTGCGCCAGCGCGGTGCGCAGGTCGAGCGCCCGGCCAAGCAGCAGGCAAGTGACGACACCGCCATAGGCAACCTCCGGCGGCGCGGCTCCAAAAGCAGCAACGGCGATACCGGCTGCAAATGTCAGGAACGGCCAGACGCTGCGGGAACTTGGGGCCACCTGATTGAAAGCCGCGACTTCGACCAGGCCGGCATCGGCAATCGCATCGTGGATCTCGTCATGGTCACCGGCCAGATGGAGAACGTCACCGACGGAAAGCCGAAGGTCATCGAGCCCGCCCTCCACTCTCGGCGATTGGGTCGAGACGGCGAGAACGGCAATCCCGCGCTCCGAAAAGTCGATAATATTGCCGACGGCAGAACCGGCGATAACGCTGTTGGGCAGTATCACAGCCTGTATGCGGGCCTCGCCCTGTCCGCGCATGGATGAGCGACCCGATGTGAAAGTGCCGGAAGATAGGCCTTCGGCCAGAAGGCTCTCATCAGCTTCCACGAGCAGCCGGTCTCCCGGATGAAGACGCGTTTCGGGGCGCAACGGAAATACCCTCTTTCCGCTTCTGACGATGGTGTGGACCACACCGCCGAGCGCGATTTCAGCCTGTGGGATCGTGGCGGGAGCGTGTCCATCGCTGGACACGAGAACTTCGGTTACGGTCCGGCGATGGCTGTCGCGTGCGCGTTCCGGCGCCGCGAAAGCAAGCGCGCGCGGTCCCCAGACCGCAAGCACGGCAAGGCCGGCAGCGGTGACCGCAAGCCCCGTCGGCGCGAAAGCCAGGAAATCGAATGGCTTTCCGGTGGACGCATGAAGCGCTTCGCTGACGATGAGGTTGGGCGGCGTGCCGACAACCGTGCACAGCCCGCCAAGCAGCGTCGAGAACGACAGCGGCATGATCATCGTCCGGGGATCGATAGCGGCACTGCGCGCCACCGAAAACGCAACCGGCAACATCAGTGCGAAGGCGCCGATATTGTTCATGAAGGCCGACAGCAAGGCCCCGATCAAGCAGATCGCGACAACAAGGCTTCGCGGCGAGCGGAATCTGTCACTCAAGATACCCGAGAGGCGGTCCAGCAGATGACTGTTTTGCAGCGCCTGAACGATGAGAAGGATTTCGAGAACGGTAATGACAGCGGGATTGGCAAGACCGGAGAAGACTTTGTTGAATGGAACGAGCCCGAGCAGAACGCCGGCGGCAAGGCCGGAGGCCGCAACCAGTTCGACACGAAACCGGTCGAGCGCGAAAACGGCCAGAAGCGCCAGCAGCAGTATAAGGATAAGCGACTGATCGAGATTCAACTTCGTTTTATCTTCCCGGAAAGGAATGCGTTGAAATACAAAATCATAAAACAGGCGGTTCGCGAAGGCAGTTTTTGCGGCCGATTTTCCCGCAACCTTCAAGGGCTTCCAGTCCTGATCGCCCATCCATAGGCAATTGCCTGCTGCACCTTCGCCATTCCGCTGCGATAAAAGCCTTCAAAAGGGAACGCCCCGCCGAGCGCGCCTTCAAGTTCCGACGTCGAGGCGATGGCTCCCGCCGCAGCGAGCATATCAATCGCAATCGCGCTACGCTCGTCGCGATCAAGCGCGATATGGCGCGATGGCAAGACGATGACCCCTGATATGGCCGAGGAGCAAACGGCGGAGCGCCAGATCAGGAAATTCCGGGCAGAAGCCTGACGCACAGACCATCCGGCTGCCTTCAGCGCCAGCAGCCGCCCGCGCACCGGTTCCACAAGCCGCGTTTCGTTACGCCACGGGACCGTGCTGGCGATGATGAGCAGGCGAACGATCAGACCCGGTCCCGGTGGCCGGGTTGCGTCGGACTCACTACGATCATTCGCCGTCATCATCGGTTATGACCTCCCGCGCCATCGCGGATCTGCGCCCCCTGGACCGGCATCAGCCATGGGCAGACGCCACCGGCAGAACCGGCTCTTCATTGCCGCGCAGATCGTCCGGAAAAATACGCCACACCTTCGGGCGGAAGGAGACCGCGCTGCGCTGCACTGCGGGATGGTCGCTCGGTACATCGATCTCGACCCTGTGCCGGGCGCCGCCGAGTTCAAGCTCCAGCCGCCGCGTACCGCCAACCCGGCGGCTGGCGACAACCGTACCCGCCAGGCATCCGCCGCACCCATCGACTATCTCCACCTGATGCGGACGGAAGAACAGGCGCGCTGGCCCCGTCCCTTCTGCGGCAAGACCGGTGGCGCGATCATCGAGCCATATTTTTCCGTTTTCGATGCGCACGGGAATATCGGAGGATTCGCCGATGAAACCATGAACGAAGGGAGCGACCGGGTGGTCGTATACCTCATCCGGGGTTCCGACCTGTTCGATTGCGCCCTTGCTCATCACCACGACCCGGTCAGCAAGTTCGAGGGCCTCCTCCTGATCATGGGTGACGAAAACGGTGGTGTGGCCGGTCTGGTCGTGAATCTGCCGAAGCCAGCGGCGCAAATCCTTGCGCACCTGCGCATCGAGCGCGCCGAAAGGTTCATCGAGCAGCAGAACCTTCGGTTCGATCGCCATGGCACGGGCAAGCGCAACGCGCTGACGCTGACCGCCGGACAATTGCGCCGGATAGCGCTTCTCGAGACCGGAAAGTTGCACGAGATCGAGCAGTTCGCGGGCGCGGTTTTCGATGTCCCTCTTTGCCGGCCGCGTTCCGCGTGGGCGAACGCTCAGGCCGAAGCCGATATTGTCGAGCACGGTCATATGCCTGAACAGCGCATAATGCTGGAAGACGAAGCCGACTTGCCGTTTCTGCACGGGATGGCGGGAGGCATCCTCATCACCAAAAAGCACGCGACCCGAACTCGGCGTTTCGAGACCGGCAATCAGCCTCAAAAGCGTGGTCTTGCCGGAGCCGGAGGGACCGAGCAGCGCGATGAGTTCGCCGGCGCGGATATCGAGGGAGACATCTTTGAGGGCAGCGCTTCCCTCAAAGGCCTTGGTAACATTCTGGATTTTAAGTTCCATGTCGCTAATCTCCGGCTTAATGCCCACGGACCGCCGAGAGCTGATCGGCGTAGCGCAGTTCGATTGCTGACTTGAGGACGAGGGTGACGAGCGCAAGCCCCGCCAGAAGCGACGCGACGGCGAAGGCCGCGGCGAAATTATATTCGTTGTAGAGGATCTCGATATGCAGCGGCATGGTGTTGGTCAGCCCGCGAATGTGCCCGGACACCACCGAAACCGCGCCGAATTCGCCCATCGCACGGGCATTGCAGAGCAGAACGCCATAAAGCAGGCCCCAGCGGATGTTGGGCAGCGTCACCCGCCGGAAGGTCTGCCAGCCGCTGGCGCCGAGGCTAAGTGCAGCTTCCTCGTCCGCCGTGCCCTGATCCTGCATCACCGGAATGAGTTCACGTGCGACGAAGGGAAAGGTGACGAACATCGTCGCCAGCACAATGCCTGGCACGGCGAAGAGAACCTCGATGCCATAGCTCTTGAACCATGGCCCGAGCAGGCTGCCGGAGCCGAAAAGCAGGACATAGACAAGGCCGGAGATGACCGGCGAGACGGAAAACGGCAGATCGATCAGCGTTATGAAAAACGCCTTGCTGCGAAACTCGAACTTGGCGACCGCCCAGGCTGCGGCAACGCCGAAGACGAGATTGAGGGGGACAGAAATCGCGGCAACGAGAAGTGTCAACCGCACGGCCGCCAGCGCATCGGGATTGGCGACGGCCTGAAGCCAGGCCCCTGCCCCGTTGCGAAACGCCTCGGCAAAGACGGCGACGAGCGGCAGGAACAGGAACAGGGCGAGAAAGACCAGCGCTACGGCAATCAGCATCCGCCGCGCCGGCGCCGTTTCGCTGACGGGGGACTGGCGAGGCATTTTCGTGTCAGACATGTCCGAACCTCCGTCGGCTCCACGCCTGGATGACGTTGATGAACAGCAGCATGGCGAAGGAAATCGCCAGCATGATCGCGCCGACGGCAGTGGCGGCAGCATAATTGAACTCTTCCAGCCGGATGACGATCAGAAGCGGCGCGATTTCCGAGACATAGGGAATATTGCCCGCGATGAAGATGACCGATCCATATTCGCCAATGCCCCTTGCCAAAGCCAGCGCAAAGCCGGTGAGGATGGCAGGCGTCATGCCGGGCAGAAGAACCCGCGACACCGTTTTGAACCGGGATGCGCCAAGCGTTGCTGCGGCCTCCTCCACCTCACGGTCGATTTCTTCCAGCACGGGCTGAACGGTGCGCACGACAAAGGGCAGACCGATGAAGACAAGTGCAACGACAATACCCGCCGGCGTGAAGGCAATCTTGATGCCGGCCTGGGCCAGAACCCCGCCAATGGGGCCATTGGGACCGTAAAGCATGGCAAGCGAAATCCCGGCCACAGCGGTCGGCAGCGCAAAGGGCAGATCGACGATGGCATCGACGATGCGGCGGCCGGGAAAGGAATAACGCACCAGTACCCAGGCAACGATCAGGCCGAACACCATGTTGATGAGCGCCGCAATAAATGCACTGCCGAAACTGGTCTTCAATGCGGAAAGGGTTCGGGGATCTGTGGCAAGCGACCAGAACGCATTCCAGCCGAGATCGGCCGATCGCCAGACGAGCGCTGAAAGCGGAATGAGAATGAGCAGCGTCAGGTAGCAGACCGCAAAACCAAACGTCACTCCGAAGCCGGGAATGACGCTCGGTTTGCGGAACCACCAGCGCCCGTTCGCGATGGTGGTTGTCATATCATTGCACCGGCGTATAGATCTGGTCGAAGATGCCGCCATCGCCGAAGAGAGCGGGCTGAGCCTCCTTCCAGCCGCCGAAATCGTCAACAGTTACGAGGGTCAGATCGGGAAAGCGTTCGAGGTCGGCCGGGTCGGCAAGTTCGGGACTGAAGGGCCGGTAGTAATTCTTTGCCGCAATGCGCTGGCCATCGGCGCTGTAGAGATATTCGAGATAGGCGCGCGCAACCTCTGTCGTTCCCTTCGCCTCTGCATTGGCGTCGACAAGCGCGACCGGAGGCTCTGCCTTGATCGAGACGGACGGCACGACGATTTCGAACTGGTCGGGACCGAGTTCCTCGAGCGCCAGAAACGCCTCGTTTTCCCAGGCCAGCAGGACATCGCCGATGCCGCGCTGCACGAAGGTCGTGGTCGAACCGCGCGCGCCGGTATCGAGAACGGGAACATGGTTGAAGAGGGTTGTGACATAGTCGCGAACCGCAGCCTCATCGCCGTCGAACGCCTGCTCCGCCCAGCCCCAGGCGGCCAGAAAGTTCCAGCGCGCGCCGCCCGAGGTCTTCGGGTTCGGGGTGATCACCTCAATGCCGTCACCGATGAGATCGGGCCAGTCCTGGATGCTTTTCGGGTTTCCCTTGCGGACCAGAAACACGATGGTCGAAGTATAGGGGGCATTGTTGTTTTCAAGCCTGCCGCGCCAGTTTTCGGAGATCTTGCCGGTGTTTTCGACAATGGCGTTGATGTCGGCCTCGAGCGCCAGCGTGACAACATCGGCTTCCAGACCGTCGATAACGGAGCGGGCCTGTTTGCCCGAGCCGCCATGCGACATCTGGATGGTCACGTCATCGCCCGACACCTCTTTCCAGTGTTCCGCAAACAGCGGATTGTACGCCCGGTAGAGTTCCCGCGTCGGATCATAGCTGACGTTGAGGAGCGTGATGTCGGCCGCTACCGCCGGCGCCCCGAGCCGGAGGGTCAGCGCGAGTGCCGTGGCTCCAATGACGAGCGCGGAACCGATAGCGGCCTTGATGTTTCGGTATCGTGTCATCGACGTTTTCCCTGTTACATTGCCAATGACCTTAATCTCTATCTACAAGGTAGAGATTGTCAAGTAACAGCATTCAGCCCCCACAGACAGTCATCTGCCACCCAAAAAAATTCGGTAAAACAAAGGGAAAGGACGATTCCCCCCTGAAGCTTCGCATTGTGCGTACCGAAAACCGTTTTCTATTTTCAGCTGGCTCGTTAGAAAAAGACGTGAACTCTGTGATGAGAGCGCAATGGAATTCGCAACAGCTTGAGCCTCATGCCAGCCTGGGAATAGCCTCATTTCCCGGATTGCTGATCGCCTCGGCGATGGTCACCGTATCGAGCACCGCGCGCGTGGCATCCGCAACGCGGGCAAAGACGCCGCGGATTTCGCACGTCGCCTCATCCACACAGCCTTCGCAGCGGCGATAGGCGATCTTGCTCAGACAGGGCAGCGGTGCCAGCGGACCGTCGACAATGCGCAAAACCTCGCCGAAGGTGATATCCTCTGCGGATTTGAGCAGCAGATAACCGCCCATCTTGCCGCGACGGCTTTGCACGATACCGTGATGCTTCAGATCAAGCAGGATCTGCTCCAGAAACTTTTTCGGGATATTCTGCGCCTCAGCGATATCCGAAATCAGAGAGGCCTCACCAGGATCAGCCCGCGCGAGCGCAATCAGGGCACGGAGGGCGTATTGAGCTTTTTGTGAGATCATGAAAGGTACATTTTTCTCATGGAGGCCTCTTTGGCGATTTTTCCTATCAGATTAGTCGGGTTTTTGATAGAGACTACCTCAGGCTTGAGAACGCTGTCTCTCTTCCAGATGCCCTTCCGAGCGGCGATTGACGCATTAACCAGCACCAAAGGTGTAAATTGGTATAGGGGTTCGACGCCGATCGACACGATAAGTCTCTGAAATATTTAAAGTGTGTGGGGGCCCGACACCGCGCCGAATGACACCGCGATTTTCGAGACCGGCAAGCACGTCGTTGGTGTCGGCATTCTCATCGCCGCACGCAAGGCGCCGCCGGAAATCGACATCACGCCGGAAAAATATGCAACGCTGAATGCGCAACTAAAAGCGCTGATCGATGCGCGGCAGGCGACGGCGAACACGCTCGGCAAGCTGAATTATGATGATGCGTGAGCGCGCCGTCGCACTCGATCCTGCTGTTCGTCAAAGGCTCGTTTGACGGTTCACGCTGATTTTGTCCGTAAAGCTTGTGATCTGACGGAAAGTCGGAAATTGTCCGTAATCAACAGAAAAACGAACACAGGCACATGACTGCAGTCGGCTATGCAAGAGTTTCTACGGGCGAACAGGACACCGCGTTACAGCTCGACGCCCTGCTCAATGCAGGTTGTGAGAAGATCTTCGAAGACAAGAAGGCCTCCGGGGTGAAGACAGAAAGGCCGGGACTGGCTGATGCCGTCAGCTATGTGCGAGACGGCGACACCCTCACGGTCTGGAAACTTGACCGTCTCGGCAGGTCGATGAAGCACCTGATCGAGATCGTCGCGGAACTGGAAGCGAAGAACCTTGGATTCCGCTCCATCAACGAAAATATCGATACGACGACATCCGGCGGTCGGTTGGTTTTTCACCTGTTCGGAGCGCTGGCGCAGTTTGAACGCGATCTCGTTACAGAGAGGACGCGCGCAGGCTTGAAGGCTGCGGGGGAACGTGGCCGGCGCGGTGGCCGCCAGGCTGTCGTCACACCCGATAAGCTTGCCAAGGCCCGCCAGCACCTGGCAGCCGGACTCAACGTACGGGAAGCCGCTGCCCTTCTCAAGATCGGCAAAACCGCCCTTTACCAAGCGCTCAGAACCGAAAAAGCTTAGAGTGTCATTTCGCCCTCAGCCGGAACCGCCCCCAGAGACTCCGTTCTTTCTTTTTCTAAAAGCCCCGCCGCACGTTTGACGTGGTTTCTCCATCAATCTTTGCCTGATGCGCTACCCGGAAGAGATATCATGGCTAATACAAGGCTGCCCAAAGGCAATGCTGAATTATGTCGCCGCTTGAAGCCCATGTTTCGCTGATGACTGCCCAGTTTCAGGCCGCCTTCAACCGAAGACAGGTCAGGGGTGGCAGTTGCTATAAACGGTCAAGGCGTTGCGCGAACTCTGCGGCAACAGCCTCATTCCTCCTCACTCTCCGCCTCGGCTGAAAGCAATGCTTCCTGCGCGGCGACCCGGCTGAGCAACCCCGCCTCTTCCATCGCCTCGATATCGGGCAGGTCGCGCAGGGTCTGCATGCCGAAGGCGGAGAGGAATTGCTTGGTCGTGACGTATGTATAGGGCGCGCCGGGTGTCGGGCTGCGGGGGCCGGAGGCGATGAGGCCGCTGCTGCGCAGCGACGCTATGGTGTCGCGGCTGACCGTGCGGCCGAAAATATCCGACAGGGCGCTGCGGGTGACGGGCTGGAAATAGCCGATGGCCATCAGCACCATGGACTCGAATTCCGAAAGCGCTGCGGCGGGTGCGCGGGTCGGCGCGGCCGATGCGCGAATGGCCTCGGAAAACCGGGGGCGCGTACGGTGCTGCCAGCCGCCGGCGACCGCGACCAGCTCATAAGGACGGTCACGCAGCTCCTCGCGCAGATCATCGATCAACAGGTCGAGGCTGCAGTCCGTGCCGACGACCCGCGCCAGAACATCGCGCGTCACCGGCTCGGACGAGGCGAAGATCACCGCTTCGACCCTCAGCATCCATTCGCGCCAGCGCAGCGCCGGCGGCATATCCGCCAGTTCCCGGTCGAACAGGCCTTCGCCGCCCGCGCCCTTTTTCGGCTGCTGTTTGCCGCGTGTGGAACCGGAGCCCGCCATCGTCACAACCCATAAATTCTGAAAGAAGACCGCCCGGAGAGTTCGCGCACGGCGCCGAACCCTTCCAGTCGCTCGAACAGGCGCGCCGAGGCCCAGCGCGACAGATCCGTACCGGAGGCGGACACGGCGTCTTCCTCCAGCAATTTGCGGAAAACGGCATCGGCACCTTTTGTCCTGATCTTCGGCGCCACGGCCAGAAGCGTTGCCGCCCGCCGGGAAATGTCACGCGCCGAAGACAAGGCGTGTCCGGCCGCCGACACCAGCGCCAGGCAGACAGCCCGGTCAAAACCGGCATCGCCGCTGCCCACGCGTCCCCTGCCCGCGCCGACCCGGAACGCGCTGGCATAGCGCTCGGCCAGAAGCAGCGGCACGGGCCGGCTCCAGCCCAGCATCGCCGCCATCAGCATGTCGGCCAGCGCAAAGGCCAGCGGTTCGTCTTCGCCAGCATCGTGGCAGATAGCCCTGATCAAAGCCGCGGCGGCAAACGGCGCCGGCCTTCCCGACTGCAGCACCGCATCCGCATGCCCGGCAATGGTGGCAAGCCGGTCATCCGGAACTGCCAGACCGAAATGATCGGCGAGAGCCGCGATGGCGTCCGCCGACAGGGCGGGACGACGCATGGCCATTCTGCGATAGCCGAGGAACACGCGGCCGGCAGGCCCGGCATCATCGTCAACGGAGCGCAGCAACACGGCATCCCGCAGGTCTCGTTCATCCTCCCTGCGCCCCATCAGCCGCAGCGCCGTTGCCGCACATTTCAGCGCCTGACGGGAGCGCCAGCAGCCAGCCCAAACGGGATCGGAGCGCGCAATATCATCCAGCATTTTCAATGCGATACCCGCGGAAAAGGCTGCATCCCCCTCCGTTGTCTCAAGCGCCTGCGGCAAAGCCCAGCCCGGCAACCGGGCGGGTTCCGTCAAGGTTGATCCATGTGTTTCAGCGCGCGAATCCATGAACGCAACGCTACAACATGTGCGCGGTTTAATCTAGAAATTTCGAAGAAAACCGCACAGCATGTCTTTTTGATAAAATGATTGATAATGTTGTATTATCATTCATAATGCACTTTATAAAGAAAACCCGCGTTTTGAGGCCGCAAATGCCCGAAAATGATGTCGATCCGACCTCCGCTCCGTCTTACGGCACGCCGCGGCAGGATGATTCAGAGCTTTCCGTGGTGTCGACCGGCCCGGCCGCCAGTCTTGCGCCGCTTGTCGACCGCGCCCGCTCCTACGTCGAGGCCGCCTCGTCCGCCAATACGCGGCGCGCTTATGCGTCGGACTGGAAACACTTTGCCGGATGGTGCCGGCGTCAGGGGCTTTCCGCGCTTACGCCGGATCCCCAGACGGTCGGCCTCTACATCACTGCGCTTGCATCGGGCGCAGCGGCGCCAAAGGGCAAGGGCGCGTCCGTTGCCACGATCGAGCGGCGGCTGTCGGCGATTGTCTGGAATTTTGCCCAGCGCGGGCTGCATCTCGACCGCCGGGACCGTCATATCGCCACGGTTCTCGCCGGCATTCGCAACAGCCACGCCGCCCCGCCCCGCCAGAAGGACGCCATCCTGCCGGAAGAACTGATCGCCATGCTGGAAACGCTGGACCGTGGCACGCTCAGGGGCCTGCGCGACCGCGCCATGCTGCTGATCGGTTTTGCCGGCGGTCTGAGGCGTTCGGAAATCGTCGCGCTCGACGCCGGACGTGACCAAACGGAAGACGGGCGTGGCTGGGTCGAAATTTTCGACAAGGGCATGATCGTGACGCTGCGCGGCAAGACCGGCTGGCGCGAGGTTGAAATCGGCCGCGGCTCATCCGACCTCACCTGCCCCGTGGCGGCCGTCGAAACCTGGATGACATTCGCAAAGATCGCCCATGGCCCCCTGTTCCGCCGCGTTACCGGGAAAGGCAAGGCCGTCGGCGCCGAACGACTGAAGGACCAGGAGGTCGCCCGTCTGGTCAAGCGCGCGGTGCTTGCCTCCGGCATTCGCGGCGATCTGCCGGAAGCCGAGCGCGTCAGACTGTTTTCCGGCCACTCCTTGCGCGCCGGTCTCGCCACCTCGGCGGAAGTCGACGAGCGCTATGTTCAGAAACAGCTCGGCCATGCCTCGGCGGAGATGACGCGGCGCTATCAAAGACGACGCGACCGGTTCCGGGTCAATTTGACGAAGGCGGCAGGACTTTAGACGCCAACGATAGAAAACGACGTCCAGAGCGATCGCAAAAGTCCGGTTTCCGAGCCGTATCAAGAGGAAAGGCACAGAGCCCATTCAAAGGACCAAGATTTTCGCGATGCCCGGGTTTCGGCACAGATGGGATGCGGACCGCCACCTGCATTGTGGCTGAGAAGCGGCCGTCTTCTCCCCTCCCCTTTGCGAAGAGTCCGTATGAAGTCGATAGACAAAAGGGAAATTTTCCCTCCATTCGGACACGCTCCTATACCTTTGCGCGCGTGACAGCACCATGCCCATACGCAAGACTTTGGGCATGACACACGCGCACACACAATTCGCTCCGGATTTCATTGTCGTCGGCGCCGCCAAGGCAGGCACAACGGCCATCTATCATTGGCTTGCGGGCCACCCTAACGTCTTTCTGCCGGCCGTGAAAGAACCTGGTTTCTTCGCCTATGCCGGCAGATCGGCGATCCCGGAGAAGGGCCCCTATGACCCTGCCTATTGCAATCAGATCATCACCGATGGCCCGTCCTATGCGTCTCTCTTTGACACGGCCGCAGGACGGCTGACGGGAGATGTGTCGCCAGTCTATCTGATCGACGGCGATGCGGCAGCTCGTATCGCGGCCGTTCGCCCCGATGCGCGCATCGTCATCCTGTTGCGCAATCCTGTCGAGCGGGCTTTCTCGCAATTCATGCATCACATGCGCGACAGCCTTGAGACCTGCTCGACCTTTGAGCAAGCCCTCGACGCAGAAGAAGA
This sequence comes from uncultured Martelella sp., assembly GCF_963677965.2. Classification (NCBI taxonomy): domain Bacteria; kingdom Pseudomonadati; phylum Pseudomonadota; class Alphaproteobacteria; order Hyphomicrobiales; family Aurantimonadaceae; genus Martelella; species uncultured Martelella sp. Next base: position 137,168 of record NZ_OY782683.2, on the reverse strand, counting down.
GCGACTGCGCGACGGCTGGAGTTGGGGGCATGGATACGCGACCCACGGTTTCTACGCTGCACAGATCGAACGGTATCTCGCATTCTTTCCGGAAAACCAGATACTGTTTTTGGACTATCGCGATCTCCAGAATGCGCCGGAGCAGTGCTGACATCAGCTTTGCGGACACCTGGCTCTTGAGCATCGGCCGCTGTTTCGCAACGAACGGGTCAATACCACAACCGATATGATGCAGGTCTCGGCCCGCCCCGGACTGGCGCGGCGGCTGAAGCATCCCGGGGTGTTTCAGTCACTGCTGAAGCGGGCCGTGCCGCCAGGCGTGAGATCGCGTATCCGGCCCTATCTCGAAGGTCGCGGTCGCCCTGTTCCCGTATTGAGCGATCAGACGCGACACGCCCTTACCCGGCGATTTGCGCCGGAACGTCCGCGCGTCGAGAACCTGACCGGCCTTTCTCTGTCGCACTGGGGATGAACGGAACAAACACGATCTGACGACGCACACAGAAAAACTCATACGGTCGGTTCCAGAACGGCTTTCCCTTAAAAAAGCAAACATCAGCCCGGCAAGGACTGAAACGGATCGTGCACCGGAACGCCGAGCGGTGCGAAGTGGCGGAGATTACGGGTCAGGATCATCAGCCCGTGAGCCTTTGCCGTTGCAGCGATGGCGATATCGGCAAAGCCCGGCTGATGAGCGCGGGCGGCATCGAGGATCTCGCCGGCTGCATGGGCGCATCGAAGATCGAAGGGCAGAATCTTCTGTCCATAGAGATATTCGATGCTCTGCCACCACGCCTGCAAACGCTCGGCCTTCGTCTTCGCCTGTTCCCGTTCGGCCTTGGCAATTCCGGCACGCACCTCCGCAGCCGTCACCGCCGACAGAAAAAGATCGTCGCTTGCCCGGTCGAGCCAGTCGATCAGCGCTGTCTCACGCCCGCGTTTTGATGGCGCAAGTGCTGAAATCACATTGGTATCAACAAGATACATCAGAATGCGACATCCCGGCCGGGTTTGTCGCTACGCTCGGCAATCGTGTCCTCATCGCCCGGATAGGCAGCCAGAAGCTGGCCGAAACTGGGCACATGCGCAAGTTTTTCATATTCCTCATAGGACAGAACAACCGCTTCCTTCCGTCCATGGCGGGTGATCACGGACGGTTTGCCGTGAACTGCCTGATCGACAACCGCCGAAAAGGTCGCCTTGGCATCTCTGAGCTGAATTTCCTTCATCATCGTCATCCCGATCCGTAACCACTGTGGTCATATATAGTCTGTCAGCGCGATTTTCTCAAGTGCCGCGTTTCCACCGGTCCGAAACACCGCCCTCAGGTCTTCATCCGGGCCTTGAGCGCAGCCGAAACTTCCATCCCTTCCGCCTGGGGGCCGTTTTCGGTCGTCTCCCGGGAACGGTCCCGGCCCGCGTCAAGTCGGGCGCGCAGCAAGGCCATGATCATCGGCCAGACCGAGAACCGGTCATCGCGGGCCCGTTCCGTCAGGCTGCGCAGATAACCGCCGGCATTGTTGATCTGGTCGGCGCGTTGATAGATCGCCGCCAGCGTTATGGCTGCGTGTTTGTCGCCCATAACCTCGCAGGCTTCCCGCCAGGCGCTTGGACTGACGCCCAGCATTGGCCGCGCCGTTTCGCAAACGCCTAAGAATTCGCGCCAGTGGCGGATTTCACCACCTTTCGCCAGGTCACGCCAGTTTGCGCAGGCATCCAAAACCAGGTTCAGCGGCAATTCCCGTTTCGGCAGACTGTGCAGGTTGTCGGTTTCGTCGGCATTGCCGCTCTCTTCTTGATTTTTTCTAGAGCCGTATTCAGATTCAAATTGAGATTGTGGGTTTGAATTCTGTATGTGACGCTCAAAATGAGACTCATTGGCGTTCATATTTTCTGAATTTAGCTGATTTTCCAATGCATCACGCACTTCATTCAGCAAAAGTTCGAGCGCATCGCAAAGATCATCCAGCAAAGACAGTGACGGGGAGCGCGGAAGCCGGCCGACAATCGAAGCATACATCTCCGACATCCTGTTCCAGTCACCGGGAACGCCCTCATTTAGCCCGGCCTCGATCAGCTTGACGATATCGCGCCTTAACAAGGTCAGCCGCTCGCGTTGAAGCCTGTAAGCCCGCTTTTCCGCAGCAACTTCTTCCGCCAGCGCCTCGAACTCGGCCGCCCTGGCGACGATCGGCGATAAATCGAAGCCATAGGCCTGTTCGACATCCCCTCCCCTGCCCTTGCGGGCGAAACGTTTGCCGTTCGGGCTGTCGCGACGGATGATCAGGCCGCAATCGACGAGTACCGCCAGGTGGCGCCTCAGCGTCGCCGGCGACATGCCGTTTGCGCGGGCTGCAAGCTGGGTGTTGGAGGGCCAGACGATCAGCTGGCCGTCGGCCGCAAGCTCCGTTTCCGGATGAAACGACAAGAGCGCATTGAGCACCGACAGACCGCGATCAGTGGCGCCCAGGCGTTCGCGCGCCTCGCGGATCAGATGAAAAGTCTTCCATTTGTGCACACATGCCCCTTCCGGCATGGCGCTTGCAGCCTTCTGGCTTGCCATCATGGCAAGGGACATCGGCCGCCGCCCAAAGGGCGTCGCTACAGTCGCATGTTCCATGGTTTCACCTTTCAAAAGGCAAAAGAAACCGGCCATCCGACCGACAAAACTGCCGGCAGGGACTTGACTGCGATTCGAAGAAATGCGACTCAAAGGTTGCTTAGGACTTTGAGGCTCTCCGTGTGAACCGCTCGGGGGGCCTTTTCTTTTACCTGATCTCTCCTCTGCTCTCCTGTTTCAACACACATCACCAACCGGCAGCGCGCTTATTGCTTGCGCTTGTTTTTGCCGGAAGACGTTGAAAAAAACTCATCGGCCAGTGCGTCGAGCCGCGTCTCCAGCCATTCGGCGAATGCAGCTTCCCGGCCGGGAATGGAAATCGTCGTGCCGGAGCGGCTGCGGGTTACCCGCCCGAGAACACGGCCATTGCCGGAAATATCGCGCGTTTCGGCCTCGTCCTTGTTGGCAGACGGACCACGCGCGGCCTTCAGCGCCAGATCGACGCGATGGGCGGAATCAGCAGATTTGAAAGCCGGATTATCCATCAAGGCACGCACGCGTTTGATCGCCGCATCGCCGCCTTCGCTGCAGGCATCGGCCAGCGACATCCATTTCGGCCGTCCCACGCCCTTTGCCCGGCCTATCGCCCGGACGATATCCGTCGGCAGCGCGCGCGCGACCTTCAGCATCAGCGACAGCGGCGTCTTGGAAACGCCAAGCACGGGCTCGATGGCAACACCGGAAAAGCCGGCGGCGCGCAATTGCTGGGCCCAAAGCGCCTGCTCGATCCAGGTGAGGTTTTCACGAACGCCGTTTTCCAGCGACTGTTCGACCAGCAGTTCCTTGTCGGAAAGCGGACGGATATAGGCGCGAACACGGATTTCACCCGGCGTTTCGCTTTCGGCGGCCAACAGCCTGACAGCCGCCAGGCGCCGATGGCCATAAGCCAGCTGATAGCGCCCCTGCTCTTTCGGATGCGGGCGCACCAGAACCGGAATCTTCTGCCCCTCGGCCTTGATCGAGGCGGCGAGGCTTTCGATTTCCTCGGCGACGGCGCTGTCGCTTTCAAACCGGTCATTATAGGGCGAGGCATCGATCTTTTCCGGATCCAGCACGGTGATGCTGCTTTCCGAAAGGCTGTTCAGCGCCTTGCCGACATTGCTGATGACCGGGGAACCGCGCCGACCGCGGGCAAGCGGCGATGCCTGCGGCTCGCTGCTATCCTTGTCCGCATCTTCGGGACTGGCTTCCGCCATCATTTTCAGAATGCTTTTCTTCATGATGCCCTGCCCCAGACCTGCCACAGAAGTGCAAGCACCTCGCCATTGACATTGTCGGCGCTCTCCAGCGCGCGCTTCAGGGTCTCGCGGCCGACTTCTCCGCTTTCCAGTTCGTAAAGCGTCTTCTTGGCCACCCCTGCCCCGGCAATCGCGGTGGATTCGACCGCCTCGTAGACCAACACGTCATTGTCGAACAGCCGGCGCATGACGCTTGCCATGTATTTCTGCGGCCCATCATTGGGATTGACCCGGGTCAGCAGGAACTTGACGAAGTCATGCTCGAAATGCGCCCCGAATTCGGCCAGCGTCTCGGCAAGATCGGAGATCATGATCAGGAACTGGTTGCAGGACGCGACATCGAGCATCGCCGGATGCACGGTCACGACCAGCCCCGTCGCCGCATAAAGGGCGGCCAGCGTGGCATAACCCAGCGACGGCGGCGTATCGAGCACGACAAAATCGTAATGCTCTTCGACGGAGTGAATGGCATGCCGCAGCCGTTCGAAGAACAGGCCGAGCTCGTCGCGCTCGCGCCGCGCCAGATAGGCGGGCGTATCGAATTCGAAATCCATCAGTTCCAGATTGCCGGGCACGAGATGGATGCCGGGGAAATAGGTTTCGCGAATGACGTCGGCCAGCGCGCGGCGCTCATTGTCATAACGCAGGGCCGCATAGACCGTCTCGTTCTCGGCCACATCGAATTCCGGCTGCAGGCCGAAGATCGAGGTCATCGACGCCTGAGGGTCGAGATCGATGCAAAGTACGCGGTAACCCTGCAGCGCCAGATAATGCGCCAGATGAATGGATGTCGTGGTCTTGGAACTGCCGCCCTTGAAATTGGCCGTGGCGATCACCTGAAGCTTTTCGCCCTCGCGACGGCGCGGCCAGAGTTTCAACGCATCGTCAGGCCGGTGTTCGGCGAGATATTGCCTGAGCTCCGACAATTGTTCGACGGAATAGATCCTGCGATTGTTTTCCGCGCGATGCGGCTGCGGCCCCTTGCCATCGATGCTCATCGACCGCAAGGTGCTTTCGGGAACGTCGAGCATCTTGACCAGATCAAGCGTCGAAAATGTCCGCGTAAAGGCCTTGTGTGCTTCCGGCGGATAGATACGATGACGCATCACCTGAAGCTCGGCGGAGAGCTTGTCGGTGTAATCGGCGATCTTTTCCGCGGTGTCGCCCGAGGTGACGTGTGCGGGTTTTTCGTTCATCTGACGGTTTCCGAACCAAAAATGGAATGTTGGCGTCAAGCGTGGATGACTCGCACCGATTCTGCAAGCCTTTTTTCGTTAATGAAAGGTTAACGCCCGACACGTGTTTTCTCCCCCGCCCCCGCCGCCTCTCCCATCCATCGCGCCAGGGATTTGTATCATGTCCAGATGCTCGCTTTATGACGACGGGCGGTTGGTATGTGATTGTCGATCCGAGCGGGACAGGGCGATGAAATCCGACGGCGCTGGACATGTGCGCAGCTTCGTTTCAGGGCGTCGCATGGAGGTGTCGGCGTATCGGCAATGACACGCTCAGCTGTTCCGGCCAACAATCATTTCAACCGACGCTGTGGAAGAGTGAACGTAGAAATTCATACTGAGATCCGCGACACCGTCCTGCGCCGCCCGTGCGTCCATCCTGCATGAATAAGGAATGCTGCACCACCTACCCTTTTTGTCCATGGCGAATCGGCTTAATTTTACAGATATCATCAACGACTGCCTCCGCGGTAGTGGCGCCTGATGCACCGAACTGTTCGCGCGGTTATGTATTTTTTGATACCATCCAGAAGATTTTCCATCTCAACCTTTACATCATCGCTCCATAGGCCCCGAAGATTCGCCAACAAGATAGCACTGTTCGAGCGACAAACAGTAGTGACGCCATCGGCACCATGAGCGTCCCTTAATTGTCAAACCAATAGCGCATCCGATCAAAACCCTCCACCGGCATGGCGGCACCTCCGCTCTTTCTAATTTGCGAGATACTTGTTGCAACAGTTGAACGCAGGCGTACGGATTTGCGAGGTGAACGCTTAGGGCGGCTCACCTTAACGTCGCACGATATGCTGAAACGACCGCTGAACAAAACAGCCTCCAACGTAAAGCCAAGCCATACTGCCAGGGCGCTCTGTTTCTTCACGATATCGAAGATATGCCAGCAACGAACATCATGATGTGTTTTCAGTTGAAAACTTTCCATACGGTCAGAGACGTTTTCGGATGAGGAACTCAAAAGTTTTCAATTGAAAACATTACGTCGAGCGGTTCATCGCCATTGCGCCGAAGACTTCCGATGAAGACCATGGATCGCATCCCAAAGAAACACGACAACTCAATTAAAGTCGTAGCCTATAATAGCTGACCCCGAACCTGAAATCACATACCGGGCCTCGCCTAGAAACCGCCGCCCTCGCTATCGCGCCATCATCCAACACGAGGTCGCTCGCCTTCGGAGACTGCACCGAAGAATCCTGGAAGAATTATCGTCGCCAGACAGATGCTCCGCATCAGGTCGGCAAAGGACTCAGTTCCAGATTCTTAATCTGGGTCAACGGACACGACCTAAGCCAGTGATCGGCAGAAATGGTGCAGGCTATGCAACGCGCATGGTTAAGGACATCTGCGAAACAGGCTATCTGAGGGATCGAACCGACATCCCGAAATCAATCCACTGTTCTTCGCCACTCCGGAGAGATGCAGACAGAAACGGCTGGATACATTCTCGGTACATTTTCTCAGCCCGGCCGTCTTCAGTCCCGGCGTCTAAGTTCAACGCTAACCGAAAACCCAAACGACACGGCAGTCCTCACAGCGCCATCAACGACCTTCCTCGTCTGAACGAAATCATTGTCGCTAAACCGAAGAACAGCTGGGCCCCTCGCGGGCGAGGGGAGTTTGCATTTCGGAACGATCGCGATCACTCGATCAACCGCTGACCAGTTCCAACCGGCATGACCGCCACAATGCATACGAACACATTGCGTGGTGCCGTGACCAGCTTGACTATGGCATTCGACACGGTCGCAACACGCCAGTGACATTCGTATTTGGATGAGAGCACCGCCGCCGCCTCACGTATCGACTGAACGACCATCAAACGCCTATCACTTCGATGCAAACGAAACGCTTTGAACGTCTCGCTTGACTGCGAAGGCGTGACGGTCGCAGCTATATTCCCCGAGACAACACGGCTCGTCCACCTCTATCAAGCTTAGAAAGGGAAGAAGTTCGCATCCATGTTCCGCCACAGCGCGAACGCTGTTGTCGTTGTCGTTTACGGCATCGGAGAAAGACACCCGGTCCAGATCAGTGCGAATTCGATCTGCTTTTGCAAACAAGGTCCCGACCAATACTGCTATCGCGGCAAAACAGAATATTTTTGAACACAAACTGTCGACAATGCTAATCGGCCGACGTATGGTCAAAATCAGCGAGTCTTCCGCGCGGTCGCGGTATCCTCGGTTTCTGCGCTACGATACAACAGACCGGCGATAATGCGCGACAGTGAAACGAAAGGCAGAGGCAGCGATGGCGGAAACGGCGAAAGCAAAGACACGCGGATCGGGAACCCAGAAGGTTTACGAAGCACTACGGCGGGAAATTCTGGCGATGGACCTGATGCCGGGCAGTCCGCTGGACGAAGTGAGGCTTTCGGAGCGCTTCGGCATGTCCCGCACGCCGGTGCGCGAGGCGCTGCTGAAGCTTTCGGGCGACGCATTGGTGACCACGCTGCCCAACCGCAATACCATTGTTTCCGCTATCAATTTTGCCGATATGCCATCTTATTTCGAGGCCCTGACGTTGATGTACAGGATCACGACCAGAGGGGCGGCATCACGTGCGCCGCACGAACAAACCATGATGGCCAACATTCGCAACCGGCAAAGCGAGTTCGTCGCCGCGGTGGAGGCACAGGATGCCTTTGCCATGATCGAGGCCAATCGCGAATTTCACGTCGCCATCGCGAACCTCGCCGGCAACAGCTATTACACCGGTTTCTTCTCACGGCTTCTCGACGAGGGGCGTCGTATCCTCCGGCTTTATTATTCTACCTTCGATGACCGGCTGCCGCGGCAATATGTCGACGAGCACGAAGAGATGATTGCAACGATCGAGAACGGCGACACCGAAAAGGCCGACCGGCTGGCGATTGCCCATGCCGACCAGATCGTGCGCCAGATACAGGAATATCTGGCCCGCGAAACGGAACAGGCGCGCGCACTGTCGCTCGACTGAAACAATACCTTCCCGGGTGTATCAATGTCCGGAAAGTTTAATAACAACAAATACTTAACATCTCGCAGCCGAGAACGCGCCATCGGGCGGCAGGGCAGGTGGGATGTTTCGGCGATGCGGTGACATGCTGCCGTCATCGGCCGGCAAAACACGGGGAACATGATGGAAGACGTATCTGGAGCAGATGCCGTTGTCATTGGCGGCGGCATTATCGGATGCATGATTGCGCGCTATCTGGCTGAGGCCGGACGCGCGGTGACGATCCTGGAGCGCGGCGAAATCGCAGCCGGCAGCAGCGCGGGCAATGCCGGCATTCTCGCCTTTCCGGAGATCGTGCCGATCCCGTCGCCGGGGATCACCTGGAAAGCGCCGGTCTGGCTACTCGATCCGCTGGGGCCGCTGACGATCCGTCCGGCCTATGCAGCAAGACTGGTGCCGTGGTTCTGGCATTTCTGGCGCGCCAGCTTCCGGAAGAATTTCGAGCATGGCCTCAAGGTTCAGACCGCGCTGATGCGGCTTGCGATCTCGGAATTCGAACATGTCCGCAAGGACGAGCATCTCGCGCCATTCGTGGTCAACACCGGCACGCTCGATCTTTATGACAGCGAAAAGAGTTTCAACGCCGCCGCGCCCGACTGGGCCCGCAAGCGCAAGGCGGGGTTCGATTTCCACCGCGTCGGCCGCCGCGAGATCGAAGAGCTTCAGCCCGGACTGGCGCCGCAGTTTGAACATGCAATCTACAGCGATGACGGCTTGCAGGTTTCCGATCCCGCCGGTTTCACCCGTGCAATTGCCGATAAGCTGCAACGGGACGGGATCAAAATCCGCATCGCAGAGGCAGCGGCCATCGAGCCGACGGGGGAGGGGGCACGCATTCGCCTCGCCGATGGCAGCGCGCTTGCGGCCCGCACCGTTGTGGTCGCCTGCGGCGCATGGTCGAAGCGGCTTGCCAAAAGCCTCGGCGAGGCCACGCCGCTCGATACCGAACGTGGTTACAACACCACCTTGCCGGCGGCGTCTTTCCCGTTGAAGCGGCAGCTTTATTTCAACGACCATTCCTTCGTGGTCACGCCCCTGAAAGACGGCGTTCGCATAGGCGGCGCGGTGGAATTCGGCGGTATCGATCTGCCGGCCAATTTCAAACGCTCCGACATGCTGATGAAACTTGCCAAACGGTTTTTGCCCGGCCTTGAAACCGGCGGCGGCGAACAGTGGATGGGTTTGCGCCCGTCCATGCCCGATTGCCTGCCGGTGATCGGCCGTTCGAAGGCGGCCCCGAACGTGATCTATGCCTTCGGCCACGGCCATCTGGGGCTGACCCAGTCGGCGGCCACCGCGCGGCTGGTTTCAGAGCTGAGCGCCGGGCAGAAACCCTCCATCGACCTCGATGACCTGCGCTTCGACCGGTTCAGCTGGCTCTGACGCCTCAGGCCTCAAGAGCTAGCGTCGACCGGATCAGAAAATCGCGGGCGTCCTCGCTGACAAGGCCGATGAGCTTTTCGCGCACCAGCGTGTGGTAGTCGTTGATGAACGCAATGTCCTGCGCTGAGAGGGCGGCGACATCCACCGGTTTGAGGTCGATCGGCGCAAGTGTCAGCGAACGGAACCGGCAGAAGCCGGGCAGAGCGGCGGTCACTTCCACCTGGTTTTCGATCCGCAAGCCGTAGGCGCCGGCCTCGTAGTAGCCGGGTTCAATGGTCATGATATTTCCCGGCTCAAGGCCGTAAGTGTTGGCCTTCTTGGCAAAGCGATGCGGGTATTCGTGCACCAGAAGATTATGCCCAACGCCGTGGCCCGTGCCGTGGTCGTAATCAAGGCCCATCTGCCAGAGCGGCAGGCGGGCAAGCGCGTCGAGCTGATGGCCATATGTGCCTTCGGGAAACGTGGCTGAAATCAGCGCGATGAAGCCTTTCAACACAGCGGTATAGGTGTCGCGGACGGGCTTTTCGGGAATAGCCAGAAACAGGGTTCTGGTGACGTCGGTGGTGCCGTTTTCATACTGGCCGCCGGAATCAATCAGGTAGGGCCCGTCCGGCGTGATCGCCGCATCGCTTTGCGGCCCGGCATTGTAATGGCACATCGCCGCATTGGCACCCGATGCCGAAATCGAACGGAAGCTGGCTTCAAGAAAGCCCGTCCGGCGCGCGCGGAGCGACAGAAGTCTGTCCTCCGCCTCGATTTCACGGATCGGATTGCCGGCAGCCGCGCGCAACAGTGCCTCACGTTCCAGCCATGCGAGAAATTCCGTCAGGGCAACGCCGTCTTCAAGATGGCAGTCGCGGTAGCCGGCAAGTTCAGCGGGCGTTTTCCGTGCTTTGGCGATAGTCAGCGGATTACCGGCGGCAAGGACCGTACCGCCGGCATTTTCCACCGTAAAACGCAGGGCCACCGGGGCGAATGACTGGTCGATCAGCATCGTTTTGCCTTTGGATGCCGCCGCCACGGAAGGAATAAATTCCTCGACAGGCTTGAGGCGGATGCCTTCAAGCTCGAATGCGGAAAGATCATTGGGCAGTTTGCGGCTGTCGACAAACCAGTCGACGCCACCGTCTGCCCGAAGGATCATGAACGACTGAGGCACCGGGTTCATCGCAATATCGCTGCCGCGCAGATTGAGCAGCCAGGCGATATTGTCCGGCAGCGTTTCCGCCATCATGTCGGCCCCGGCCTCGGCAATCTTGTTGCCCATGCGCACCGTTTTTGCCGAAACGGTTTCGCCGGAAAGGGCAGGGGGCATGGGGCGGACAAGGTCGAGCGGTTTTTCGGGTCGGTCGGGCCAGATCGCGTCGAACGGGTCACTGGATACAGGCACGAGCGTGAAACCAGCTCTTTCGGCCGACCCCACAAGCCGGTCATAAAGGGCAGTGTCGATCAACATCGGATCGAAGCCGATCCGCCAGCCCTTCCGGCCATGGGCCGAAAGCCAGCCGTCGATTGGGTCATTGTGCAGGTGGTGGACGTCGTAAAGCGTGGGGTCGACCTCGTGGCGCACCTGAATTTCGTAGCGGCCATCGACGAAAATGAACGCCGTATCTTCCAGAACCAGCGCCAGACCGGCGGAGCCGGAAAAGCCGGTGATGAAGGCCAGCCGGTCGTCATGCGGCGCGGTTACCTCGCTTTGATGGGCATCGGCGCGCGGCACGATCAGCCCGTCCAGACCTTCGGTTTTCAGCAAAGTCCGCAGTGCGGCAAGGCGTGTGGCGATTTGGGGATTGGCTGTCATGAAATTTCCCTCACCGTCAGGCGCCGCGCACGCGCGGGTCGAGAACGGCATAAAGCAGATCGACGATGATATTGGTGACGACGATGAAAAAACCGCCCATCAGCACGATGCCGATGATCACCGGCCGGTCGAGATTGCGCACCGATTGCACCGCAAGCGCACCGACGCCCTGCAGCCCGTAAATCTGTTCGATGACGATGACACCGCCCAGAAGTAGCGCGATATCGGCGCCGAGTTGGGTGATCAGCGGCGTCAGCGTGGCGCGCAGGCCGTGCTTGTAGACCACCTTGGCCTCCGAAAGCCCCTTGGCGCGGGCGGTGCGGATATAGTCCTCGCCCAGAACCTCGATCAGCTTGCCGCGCGTCAGGCGGGCATAGATGGCAGCCGTCACCAGCGCCAGCGTGGTCCACGGCAGGAACAGGTGCCAGGCCCAGTCCACCGGATCGGCCAGAAACGGCTTGTAGCCGCCGGGCGGAAACAGCATGAAACCGGCCTTGCGCGGCAGGAAATAGAAGACATAGAGCGACAGCATGCCGAGCACGAAGGTCGGAAACGACAGGCCGAGCAGAATAAAGCCCTGTCCCAGCCGGTCGCGGAAACCGCCGGGAAACCGTGCCGACATGATGCCGATGGGAATGCCGAGCGCCAGCCAGAAAATCACACCGCCGATGACCAGCGAGATGGTGGCCGGCAGACGGCGCACGATCAGTTCCGTCACCGGTTGCTGGTTGCGGTATGAAAAGCCGAGATCGCCGGTCGCCGCCTTGGCGATAAACCGGCCATATTGCACATAGATCGGCTGATCGAGACCGAGATTGGAGCGGATCTGTTCCAGCTGGGTTTCGGTCGCCTTGTCGCCGGCGATCATGCGGGCGGGGTCGCCCGGGGCGACGAAAAACAGCACGAACACGAAGATGCTCAGCGAAAACAGGATGAGAACGGCAAAGCCGATGCGCTGGGCGAGATAGCGGCTCATGAACGCGCCTCCTTCTTCAGTCGCTTCAGAAGCGATTTGCGGACCGGCCGCGCTTTCGGATCAAGCGCGTCGCGCAGGCCGTCGCCCAGAATGTTGAAGGCAAGCGTGGTCAACAGCAGCGCCAGCCCCGGAAACACCACCAGCCACCAGGCAACCAGATAGATCGAATTGGCTGAGGCATCGGCCAGCATGCTGCCCCAGCTTGGCGTCGGCGGCACAATGCCGAGCCCGAGAAAGGACAGCGTGGCCTCGAAAACGATGGCCGTCGGGATCATCATGGTGGTGTAGACGATGATCGGCACGGAAAGATTGGGCAGGATATCGCGCAGCACGATGGAAATCGGTCCGGCGCCCAGCGAACGGCTGGCGGCGATGAATTCGCGGCGGCGCAGCGAGGCCACTTCAGCGCGGATCACGCGGCCCATCGTCGTCCACGAGAAGAACACGATCACGCCGATGCTCAGCGACAGGCTTGGGCCGAAAACCGAGACCAGCGCCAGCGCGCACAGAAGAAATGGCACGCTCATCACCAGATCCATGATCCGGCTTAAAACCATGTCCACCTTGCCGCCGGCGAAGCCCGCAATGGTGCCGATGGTGATGCCGATCAGCGCGGCAGCCAGCGAGGCGACGACGCCGACAATCAGCGAGATGCGCGCGCCATAGGCCAGGCGCACCAGAACGTCGCGGCCGAGATGATCGGCTCCCAGCCAGAAATCGTGGTTCGGGCCGACCGGCAGCCCCATCGGGCTCATGCCGATCTTGCGGTATTGCTCGATCGCCGTATGACCGGTGATGTCGGCCACCAGAGGGGCGGCCAGCGCAAAGGCGATCAGCAGCAGAATGAAACAGGCGGCGGCAAGACTGGCGCGGTCGCGCGCAAGCCGCCTCAGCGTCAGTTCCAGCGGGCCGCGCTGCACGACATGGCCGGTGTCGTCATCGTCTTCGGCGGGATCATGTGTGAGAGCGCTCATGCCGTTTCGCCTCCCGTGCTTTCAATGAGCCGCCGCGCGGGCATCGTGTCCGTCGCGATTTCATGCATGGATGCCGCCATCAGCTCGCGTGTGTAGGGATCGCGCGGGTGCGCATAGATGTTTTCGGCGCTGTCGAGTTCGACGATCCGGCCCTTGTTCATCACCGCGATCCGGTCGCAGACATGACGGACGACGGACAGATCGTGCGAGATGAACAGATAGGTGAGGTCGAGTTCCTGCTGCAGGCGGCGCATCAGATTGAGGATCTGCGCCTGGATCGAGACATCGAGCGCGGATACCGGCTCATCGAAGATGATGATGTCGGGATTGAGCGCCAGCGCCCGTGCGATGCCGATGCGCTGACGTTGACCGCCGGAAAATTCCGACGGGTAGCGGTTATAGTGTTCGGGGTTGAGGCCGACGCGCTCCATCAACGCCTGCACCCGGCGCTTTTTCTCCGCGCCCGAACAGATGCCGTGGATGCGGAACGGATCGCCGATGATCGAACTGACGCGGCGGCGCGGATTGAGCGAGCCGAACGGGTCCTGAAAGACAAGCTGAATACGCTTGCGCATCGCCCGCCAGTCGGCCCGGGTGAGGGTGCCGAGCATCTCGCCTTCGACGACCACATCGCCGGAACTGGCCGGAACGAGACCGGCCAGAACCCGCGCCAGCGTCGATTTTCCGCAGCCGGATTCGCCGACAAGGCCCAGCGTTTCACCCTTGTAGAGCGTCAGGTCGATGTCTTTGAGAACATGCAGGGTGTTCGGCGTACCTTTGATGCTGCCGCCGGTCTCATAGTGCAGGTGAATATCGACGGCCTCGATCATGCGTTTGCGGGGTGTGCTTTCCGGCGTCTCGTCTGCCACCGCTATGTTGCCGGTCGCGGCGGCGTCAGGTGCGGCGCTTTCCGTCTCCAGCCAGCACAGCGCCTGCGTGCCGTCGTCATATCGCCGCAGCGGCGGGGCCTTGCGACAGATGTCCATTGCCTTTGCGCAGCGCGGGCGGAAAACGCAGCCTTTCGGCGGCGAAAGCAGGCTGGGCGGGCGTCCGGTGATCGGCTCGATCATGGCGCCGGGCGTATATCGCGATGGCGAGGAATTCAGAAGACCGGCGGTATAGGGGTGAACCGGCGCGGAGAACAACGTTCCGGCGGGCCCGATTTCCATGCGGTTTCCGGCATACATCACCATGACCCTGTCAGCGATGGACGACAGCAGCGACAGGTCGTGGGTGATCATGATCACGGTCGTGCCGAGCTCGCGGCGCATCTCGTCCAGCAGCGCGATGATCTGCGCCTGAACGGTGACATCGAGCGCGGTCGTCGGCTCGTCGGCGATGATCAGCGGCGGATTGAGGATCAGCGCCATGGCGATCATCACGCGCTGGCGCATGCCGCCGGAAAACTGATGCGGATAGTCATCGAACCGGTGCGCCGCATCGCGGATGCCGACCCGTGTCAGCATCGCGATCACCCGTTCACGGGCCGCCTTCCGGCTGACCTTTTCATGGGTGTGGATCATCTCGGCGATCTGGTCGCCGATCGTATAATAGGGATGCAGGCTGGACAGCGGGTCCTGAAAGATCATGCCGATGCGCGAACCACGCAGCGTTCTCAATCGCCGTCTCGAAAGGGTGAGCAGGTCTTCGCCTTCGAATGTCACCTGACCCGAGATCGCGGCATTGGGCAGGAACCCCATGATCGCCTGCGTCAGCACGCTCTTGCCCGAACCGGACTCGCCGGCAATGCCGAACAGCGAGCCCTTTTCGACGCTGAAGGATACCTTTTCGGTCGCGTGAACGATGCCGTCTTCCGTCGGAATTTCAACGGTCAGATCGCGCGCGTCGAGGATGGATGTCAAAAAAACTGCCTCCATAACGGAACCGGGTGAGGGCGATATCGCCTCAGTCTATTGGCAAGCTTTCCTCCTCTTCAGCGTCACCCTCGGACCTGATCCGAGGGTCCATACAGCATTGGCCTGTGGATGCTCGGGTCGAGCCCGAGCATGACGCAAGAGGGACTTTGCCAACAGTCAGGCGAAAACGTCCCCGCCCGACGGATTGAATGGCAGCGCCCGGGTGGAAAACCGCACCGGGTCACCGCGGCAATTGTCAGCGGCTCAGCCAGACATTGGTCCAGTCGCCCTGGGCGCCGAGCGCATAGGGCTGGAAATTTTCCACCGCCGCACCGTGGTAGAGGATCACGTTTTCGGTGGTGTAGGGCGCGACCGGCGAATCCTGCATCACCAGCTCATCGACCTCGCCCCAGAGCTTTGCCGCCTGTTCCGGCGTGGTGGCGTTGATGGCCTGTTTGGCGATCGTGTTGGCCTCCGGGTTGTCGTAGTCGACATAGTTATAGGTCTGGTGCGTGCCGTTATAGGTAAACTG
The DNA here is from genome assembly GCF_963677965.2 of uncultured Martelella sp. NCBI lineage: Bacteria > Pseudomonadati > Pseudomonadota > Alphaproteobacteria > Hyphomicrobiales > Aurantimonadaceae > Martelella > uncultured Martelella sp. Next base: position 121,535 of record NZ_OY782683.2, on the reverse strand, counting down.
CGGCTGGAACACCGAGCGCGCCGCGCCGCCGACCCAGTCCGGCGACCAGCCCACCGGCGCGATATCCCAAAGCCCCGCCTTGGTGTTTTCCTGATTGGTCATGAACTTCGAATAATAGTCCGACGGCGCCACCGGCGTCAGTTCGATTTCGATACCGGCCTTTTTCAGGCTGGCCTGAATGGTCTGGGCAATCGCCGGTTCGGCATTCTGGTTGCGGAACGGCATTTTCAGCGTGATGCCATCCGGATAGCCGGCCTCGGCAAGCAGCGCCTTCGCCTTTTCGGGGTCGCCTGCGGAATCTTCGCTCGGGTAGAGATCGAATGCGTGGAAGCCGAGAACGCCGGGGCCGAAAATACCGTTCTGCGGGGCTGCCACCATCGGCCCGCCCATCTGCTGCACGATTGCCGCCTTGTCGATGGCATACTGCACCGCCTGGCGGATGCGCAGATCACGCAGCGCGCCGTCATTGTTGTCCGTCAGCGTATTGAACCACAGGAATGATGTGCGGCCGACCGACATGGTGGTCAGCTTGTCGTCTCCCGTCGCCGTCAGCATCTGCAGGATCGCCGGCGGAATGATGATGTCGTAGGTCATGTCGGCATCGCCGGCCTGAAGCTGCTGGATGGCCGCATCCGGCTGAATGCCGAAGGTGATGTCGATATTGTCGACATAGCCGCCGCGCAGCGGGTCGGATTCGGTGGTCCATGCCGGGTTGCGCATCAGCTTGATCGTGCTGTCGGGCACATAGGTTTCAACGGTATAGGGACCGGAAGCGATGAAATTGTCGCGGTAGTCCGGGCCGTCGGGCATGTAATCGAGCACTTCGACGGGTGCCGGCGCCGAGGTCGGCAACGACAGCATGTAGACGAAATCGCCCGCCGTTTCGGTGAGATTGATGACGATGGTCTTGTCATTCGGTGTTTCGATGCCGGAAATATCGTTGTTTTCGATATAATCCTTCATTGCCGCGGCGGTCGGTTCGACCGCGGCAAAGCCGTCGCAGAAGCCGCGCATGCCCTCGATCAGATCGACATAATAGGTCAGCGCGGCCGAGCCGAGAAAAGGATTGCACATCCGCTTCATGCCGCGCTCGAAATCGGCGGCAACCATCGGCCGCGGACCGTCCGGGGCATCCCAGGCAACGCCGTCGCGCAAGGTAAACGTGTAGGTCAGCCCGCCATTGGTGGGCTGGGGCACTTCGGTCGCCAGATCGCCCTTCGGCTCCAGCATGGCTTCGTCATCGGTCGATGCCGCGTAGCTGATCAGCTGGCGGCTGACCGCGCGCAGAAAATTGTTCGAGGTGACAAGAGCCGCAGATGTCGGATCGAAATGGTCGATATCGGCAGTTCCGACAATCTTCAGCGTTCCGCCGGTCTGGGGCGATGCCGCAAGTGCGGCCGTGGCGGTGGAGGCAGCGAGCACAGAGACAGCGAGCCTCAGCAGTTTTCTTCCCGTGAATGCAGTCATGGAACTGTTCCCTTCATTATGGTGGCATGTTCATGCCGATTGGGTCCCGACCACAATTTTTGCGATTGTCCAAAACTTGTCAATGATAATGTCGACAAACTGGCGACAAAGATGCTAAAGCCGTTTGACCAATGACAGGCCGCAGCCTGCAAGCAAATGAAAACGGGAGACGTTGCCGCGATGATCTCTGATAGCCGTCCTGCGCCGATCAGCAAAGATGAACACGGGAACCGGATTGCGCGCCTGCGCACGGCCATGCAGGCAGCGGGTGCGGATGCCATACTGCTGGGTTCGACCACCAGCCTGAGCTATTTTACCGGGCTCATCTGGCATGCCAGCGAACGTCTGGTCGGCGCCCTGATCACCGCCGACAGCCTGACCTATATCGCCCCGGCCTTCGAGGTCTCGAAAATCGAAACGCTCGAGCGGATCGACGGCGATATCGCGGCATGGGAAGAGCATGAAAATGCCGCCGCACTCGTGGCAAGGCTTCTCGGCCGCGAACAGACACTGGCGCTCGACGATGCACTGCCCTTTTTCGTCTATTCGGCGCTGGCGCGACAGATCGCGCCGGAGCGGCTCACCGATGGCGGACCGATGATCTCGGCGCTCCGGGCGGTAAAATCGCCGGCCGAGATCGCGCTGATGCAATATGCCATGGACGCCACGCTTGAGGTGCACAAACGCGTCCATGCGCTGATCGAGCCGGGCATCCGCGCCTCCGACGTGGTGCAGTTCATCGATGAGACACACCGGGCGCTCTGCGGCTCGGGCAGCACATTCGCAATCTGCTCCTTCGGCGCGGCGACATCGCTGCCGCACGGTGTCGATGACGACCAGACCTATGCCGAGGGCGATATCATCCTGGTCGATACCGGCACGATTGTCGGCGGCTATCAGTCGGACATGACGCGCACCTATGTGAAGGCGGAGCCCGCAGCCGAATTCGTGCGGATCTGGGCCATCGAGCGGGAAGCGCAGCAGGCCGTGTTCGATGCCGCGAAACCGGGCGTTGCGGCGGAAACTCTGGACGATGCCGCCCGCCGCGTGATCGCCGCCCACGGCCTTGGCCCCGACTACCAGTTGCCCGGCCTGCCGCACAGGGCAGGCCACGGGCTCGGCATGGATATCCACGAAGCCCCGTTCATCGTGCGCGGCAACACCACGCCGCTTGTCTCCGGCATGTGCTTTTCCAACGAGCCGATGATTGTCGTGCCCGACCGTTTCGGCGTGCGCCTTGAGGATATCATCCATATGGGCGAGAGCGGGCCGGTGTGGTTCACAAAACCCGGCAAAAGCCCGACCGAACCGTTTGCCTGAATGAATTTCCGTTCCCCGGTATATTTTCGCACTATCGTGGAGATCCGGCCGGAAAACAGGACTGCACCTCGACAGGCACGGCTTGATGTCTGTCGGGAGGCGATTACGCTGATCTGAACGTTCAGAAAGCGGCAGCCGGTAAGGCCGCGCCGCTTTCTGTCTTCGCTGGTGATGAAGGACAGGAACATCATGCGCAGTACATTCTTTTGCATCGACGGTCACACGGCCGGCAATCCCGTCCGGCTGGTGGCCGGCGGCGCACCGCTTCTGGCGGGCGCATCGATGTCCGAACGCCGTCAGGATTTTCTGAAGCGCTTCGACTGGATCCGCACCGGACTGTGCTTCGAACCACGCGGCCATGACATGATGTCGGGCGGATTTCTGTATCCGCCGACACAGGATGATACCGACGCGGGCATTCTTTATATCGAGACCAGCGGCTGCCTGCCGATGTGCGGCCACGGCACGATCGGGATTGTGACATTCGCGCTTGAAAACGGGCTGATCCGGCCCAAAACGCCGGGTCATCTGAAGCTGGAAGTCCCCGCCGGGCTGATTGCAATCGACTATCGGCAGGAGGGCAAGCGGGTTACGGCGGTGAAGATCACCAATGTCCCGGCCTATCTGGCGGCAACCGGCATCGAGATCGACGTGCCGGATTTCGGCCCGCTCACGCTCGATGTCGCCTATGGCGGCAATTACTACGCCATTATCGAGCCGCAGGGCGCCTATGAGGGGCTGAACGCTCTGGGCGCCGCGCGGATCATCGATCTTTCCAACACGGTCCGCGCGCTGGTGCGGGAAAAGTTCACGCCCGTGCATCCGCTCGACCCGACCATTGCCGGCGTTTCACACGTAATGTGGACCGACGCCCCGAAGCATGGCGGAGACGGACGCAATGCCGTTTTCTACGGCGACAAGGCGATCGACCGTTCCCCCTGCGGAACCGGCACTTCGGCGCGCATGGCGCATCTTGCGGCAAAAGGCAGACTGAAGCCGGGCGACAGCTTCGTCCATGAAAGCTATATCGGCACCACCTTCACCGGGCGGGTGGAAGAACCGGCCCGACTGGGCGATCATGATGCCATTATTCCGTCCATCGAAGGATCGGCAATCGCGACGGGTTTCAATACGATCTTCATCGATGATGATGACCCCCTGTGGCAGGGCTTTCAGGTCAGATAAGCGCTTGTCCTATATCACGATTGCAAGGAGGCTGCATGGGCGAAGACCTGGAAGCGATTTCAATTGACGAGGCGCGGTCACTCGGGCACCGCCTTCTGCTGGCAGCCGGATATTCCGAAGCCCATGCCCGCACCATCACCGACTGGGTCGTAAAGGCGCAGATCGACGAATGCCATTCTCACGGTCTTTACCGGCTGATCAGCTGCTGCGAACTGATCGAGCGCGGCAAGGTCGATCCTGTCGCCACACCGCACGTCGAAGACAGGGCGCCGGCCATTGTCCGGGTCGATGCCTGCAAGGGCATTTCGCTGCAGGCTTTCGAGGCGGGACTTCCGGTGCTGGCCGAAAAGGCCCGAAACTGCGGCATCGCGGCGCTTGCGATCAACAATTGTTTTCATTTCTCCGCACTCTGGCCGGAAGCCGAAATGATTGCCAACAAGGGGCTGGTCGCAATCGTAACCACCGTCAGCCACGCCTGGGTTGCGCCGGCCGGCGGCAGCAAGCCGGTTTTCGGCACCAATCCGTTCTCATTCGGCTGGCCGCGGCCGGGCAAACATCCTTTCGTGTTCGATTTTGCCACGTCGGCCATTGCCCGCGGCGATATCGAACTGCATCGCCGCACCGGCACGCCGTTGCCGCAGGGCACTGCGATCGATGCAGATGGTGCGCCCACCACCGACGCGAAGGCGGCAGTTGACGGCGCCATGCTGACCTTCGGCGGGCACAAGGGGTCGGCGCTCTCGACCATGATCGAACTTATCGCCGGACCGCTGATCGGGGATATGACCAGTGCAGAATCCATCGCCTTCGATGACGATGCAAAGGTCGTGCCGTTGCACGGAGAGCTGATTATCGCGCTCGACCCGACCTCGTTTGCGGGCCAGGCGATGGCGGCAGACAATCTGAAACGCGGCGAAGCGCTGTTTGGCGCCATAGAAGGGCAGGGGGCCCGGTTGCCATCTGCCCGCCGATACATGGCCCGGACCCGCAACCAAAAGTCGGGCACCATGCCGATAAAGCAGAATGTGCTCGAAGAGCTTAGAACACGCGCCGCCCGGCTTGATACGCGCTGAATTGCAGCCCCGGACAGGTGCGCCGCAGGTCACGTTGTCGCTCGGCTACCGGTTCTGATCACGATGATGGCGCCAGCGTATCGTCGGTGAATGTCAGCGCGACAACGAGCCCGTGCGGTTCGTTGTCGTGAAACGAAACCGTGCCGCCGTGATCGCGGACGATGTCGTCGACGATCGACAGGCCAAGGCCGAAACCGGAGGGCGCGTTTTTTTCGCTACGCGCATCATCAAGCTTGAAGAAGGGTTCGATGAGGCGGCCGCGCGATGTTTCGGGAACGCCCGGGCCATTGTCGCGGATTTCGATTTTCACGCCGGTTCCGGTGTCCCTCAGCGTGACAGTGACAGAGGTGCCGAATTTCAGGCCGTTGTCGCAGAGATTGACGATGGCGCGCTGGAAGGCGTTTGGCTTGACCGTCCAGATCAGGCGCGGCGGCCCGTCATAGGTGATGTCGGAGCCGAGATCGGAATAATCGGCGACGATGGTTTCCAGCATGCTGGCAAGATCGGTGCGTTCGGGCTGCTCGGTGTCCCTGTCATTGCGGATATAATCCAGCGTCGCGTTGATGAGCTTGTTGACATTGCCGACATCGGCGACGATCTGGTCGCGCAGCTCCGCGTTTTCAATCCGTTCGCTGCGCAGGCGAATGCGGGTCAGCGGGGTTCTCAGATCATGGCTGACGGCGCGCAGCATGCGGGTCTGGCCCGCCATCATCGCACGGATGCGGAATTTGAGTTCGTTCAGAACATTCGTCAGGTCGGCAATCTCGCGGCTGCCCTGCGCCTTCAGCGGTGCGTCATTATCGAGAAAGGCCTTTGTCGAGGCCAGTTCGCGCATCAGGTTTCTGAGCGGCGCGGTGATGGCCCTGATGCCGAAAACCGAAAACAGCGCCACGAATGTGACGAAGGAAATGAAGTAGTAGGTGTAGCGCGACGTAAAGTCGTGAACGACAAAAGTCGAGGCGTCCGGCATGTAGAGAAGTGCGTTCTGTTGCGTGATCGGCACGAAAATCGCCGGGCTGCCATCATGCAGAACGATCTCGGTTCCCGGCGACATATCGTGATATTCGGCCGAAAACAGCAGGGAGAGCATCCGGCTCAAAAAGCCGCCGGTGCGCTCGGCTTCGACAAGGCTTTCGAAATCCCGCTGATCGGTGAGCGCAATATCCATGCCGGCGCGCCGGGCGCCGGCAAGCAATGCCGCGTGGTCCTCGGGCGGGGTCTGCGCGAACAGGGCCGCCACCGTTTCGGCGCGCGCCACGGTCACATCATTGTCGTCCGAATATTCCCCGCCTTCCAGGTTTTCCAGCAATGAACCCGCCTTTACGACCACGATGATGGCCACCACGATGAGCAGCACCATCTGGGTGCGGATCGTTGTCGGCAGAAACCGTCTCAGCCAGGTCATTCGCGCTCCACCGCCGCCGTGAACACATAGCCGCCGAGACGCACGGTCTGGAGAAGCTGCGGCTCCTTCGGGTCCTTCTCGATCTTCTGGCGCAGCCGGCTGACATGAACGTCGATACTGCGCTCGATCGGCCCGGCAAGGCCGGAATGGGTGAGCATCAGCAGTTCCTCGCGCGAGATGACGCGGCCGGGGTTCTGGCAAAGGGCAACCAGAATATCGAATTCGGTCGTCGTCAGCGAGACGCGGGCATGGCTCGGATCGTGAAGCTGCCGGCGCATCGGGTCGAGCCGCCAGTCCTCGAACCGGAAGGCGGTCGGGGCATGGTTGGTCTTCACGCCATAGGCCGCGCGCCTCAGCAGGCTGCGAATGCGGGCGATCACCTCACGCGGGCTGAAGGGCTTGGTGATGTAGTCGTCGGCCCCGACCTCGAGCCCGACAATGCGGTCGACCTCTTCGCCAAGCGCCGTCAGCAGGATGATCGGAATGGTATTGCCGGCGCGGATGCCGCGGCACAGGCTGATGCCATCCTCGCCCGGCAGCATGACGTCGAGGATGATGAGATCGAAATTCTGGCCCAGCATCGCCCGGCGCATGGCCTGCCCGTCCTGGACATGGGTGGCGTGCATGCCGTTCTGGCGGATGGTTTCCACCAGCAGATCGGCAATCTCGGTATCGTCCTCGACAATCAGAATATGCCCGGATCTGTAATCATTGGTGTTCAATTTCGTTCTCCGAAGCCGGGTGAGGGGAGGCCGGATATCTCCGGCACGCCAGTCCCAAGGTTTGTTCGTTTGGAGGCAATTGTCCAGCGGTTGTCATGACTGTGCGTCTGGCGCGGGTTCGCCCGTCTCCGCGTGCCGGGCAAAAAGCCGCGTCAACCGGTCGCCGAGGCCGGAGACGATGAGGTGCAGCGCCGGCACCACGGCGAGCGACAGGAAGGTCGAGGCGATCAGCCCGCCGATGACGGTGATGGCCATTGGCGAACGAAACTCGCCGCCTTCGCCGAAGGCCAGCGCCGAGGGCAGCATGCCCGCGACCATGGCCAGCGTGGTCATGATGATCGGCCGCACCCGTTCCGCGCAGGCCTCCATGGTGGCCTCGAGGCGGGGATGGCCGGCCTTTTCGTGTTCAATGGCGAAATCGACCAGCATGATGGCGTTCTTGGTGACGATCCCCATCAGCATCAGGATGCCGATCACCACCGGCAGCGAGATGGCGCTTCCCGTCAGCATCAGCGCCGCCACTACGCCGCTGACGGAAAGCGGCAGCGAGGCCAGAATGGTGAACGGCGAAAGGAAACTGCCGAACAGCAGCACCAGCACCACGAAGACCAGCAGCACGCCGGCGCTCATGGCGACGATGAAGCTGGAAAACACATCGCCTTGCGTATCGGAATCGCCCGTCGTGGAAATCCGCACCGTGGGCGGCAGATCGCGCATGGCGGGAAGGCTCATCAGCGCCTCCAGCCCTTCGCCCGATGTCAGCCCATCGGCCATGTCCGCGCCGATATCGATGCGGCGCTCGCGGTCGAGCCGTTCGATGGAGGACAGCGTTTCGCCATAGGTGAACCGGACCACGCTGGACAGCGGGACCTGAATGCCGCCTGCCGCCGGAATGCCCAGCAGGCCGAGGGTCTCGATATCGGTGCGCAGGTTCTCGTCCAGTTGCACGCGGATCGGGATAAGGCGGCCGCCATCGGCGAATTTCGGCAGGTTGTCGTCGCTGTCGCCAACCGTCGAAACGCGGATGGTCTCGGCAATCGACGCGGTGGAGACGCCAAGCGACTCTGCCTTTTTCGACAGCACATCCATGCGCAGTTCCGGCCGCATGGCGGTGGCTTCCGAGCTCGGGTTGACGAAGGCCGGATCGTTTTCCATCGCCGTCAGGATCGCGTTGGCCGCAGCTTGCGCGGCATCGCCGTCATCGCTCAAGATGGCAAAGGAAATATCGCGGCCGCCGCGTGCATTGAGAAACTGATAGCGGATATCGGGGATGGCGGAGAGTTCGACCTTTATGGCCGCCTCGACATCGGATGCGCTCATATCGCGGCCGGCGGCCGGGCCGAAATCGAGCGTGACGGCGGCAAACCGCACGCCGCGCTCGCCCGAAGCGCTGGCGCCGCCGCGAATGAACACGGTGTCGAGATCGCCGACGCGGGAAAAACGGCGACTTACATCTTCGGCCACTGCACGGGTTTCATCGAGCGTCGAGCCTGCCGGCAGCTCGACGGTGAGCGCCAGCCTGCCGGTGTCTTCCTCGGGCAGGAAGGCGGTGGGCAGTGAGCCGAGCTGCATCATCGACAGGGCAAACAGACCGACGGCAAGCCCGACCGTCAGCCAGCGGAATTTCAGCGCCAGCCGCAGGAGACGCTGATAGGCACAGACAAACGCGCCCCGCCCGCCTTCAGCCGGGATTGTCCCGGTCAGGAAATAGGCCGACAGGATGGGCGTGATCAGGCGGGCGACCAGCAGCGAGAAGAACACCGCGATGGCGACCGTCAGGCCGAATTCGCGGAAATAGAGGCCGACCTCGCCGCTCATCAGGCCGACCGGCACGAAAACGGCGATGATGGTGGCGGAAATGGCGATGACCGCGAGCCCGATTTCATCGGAGGCGTCGAGTGCGGCCCGATAGGGTTTCTTGCCCATGGCGCGGTGGCGCGCGATGTTTTCGATTGCGACGATAGCATCGTCGACAAGGATGCCGGTGACCAGCGTGATCGCCAGAAGTGTGAGGATGTTGAGCGAAAAGCCCAAAAGGCCGATGACGAAAAAGGTCGGGACCGCCGAAAGCGGCAGCGCCAGCGCGGCAATGATTGTCGCCCGCCAGTCCTTAAGAAACAGGAAGATGACGGCAACGGCCAGCGCCGCGCCTTCCAGCAGCGTATGCATGGCGGCATCATAATTGCCGCGGGTATAGCGCACGCCGTCATCCACCAGAGTCATGGTGATGCCGGGGGTTGCCGTAGCGATTTCATCGATCCTGCGGGCAACGCTGTCGGCGACGCCGGTTTCGCTGGCGCCCATGGTGCGCTCGACGGAAAAGGCGACCACTTCGGCCCCGCCGAGCAGGGCAAAACTGCGCGGTTCGGCGTAAAGATCGCGGATCGCGCCAAGGTTTCCGAGCGCGATCTGCCGGCCGCCGGGGCGCGCAATGCCGATGGCCGAAAGATCGGCAACGTCGTCCACCCTGGCGCGCGTGCTCAACACCTGTTCGCGCCCGCCGAACGTGCTGCGCCCGCCGGAAACATCGAGCTGCGTGGAGGCAAGACTTTCCGTTACCGCGCTGGCCGAAAGCCCATAAGCGTGAAGCCGGTCCGGGTCGAGCGAAACCCGGATTTCGCGGTCGACGCCGCCGATGCGGCTGATGCCGGCAAGTCCGGGCACGGATTGCAGTTCGCGCGCCAGCGTGTCGTCGATGAACCACGAGACCTCGGCAAGCGACATATCCGTGCTCGACACCGCATAGATGGCGACCGGCTGCGCCTCTTCCTCGATGCGTTCGATGATCGGCTCGTCGATATCGGCCGGCAGGTCGGAGCGGATCCGGGAGACCGCGCCGCGCACCTCCGAAACCGCCCTGTCGATGTCGACCGTACCGAGCACGAAATCGACCTCGGTGACGGATTCGCCATTGGTGACGGTCGAGGAAATCCTTTCGACATTGGCAAGCGAGGCCAGCGCGTTTTCGACCGGTTTTGTGACTTCGGTTTCAAGCTCTTCGGGGGCGACGCCCGACTGCCCGACGGTGACGCTGACCACCGGCGTATCGATGGTCGGAAAATAGGTGATCGGCAGGCGCATGAAGCCGTAGACGCCGACCACCATCAAGACAATGAACAGCAGGATCGAGGCAAGCGGCGAGCGGATCGCCCAGGCGGAGATGTTCATCTTATCCGGCCCTCGATACGGTCACGGCGGCGGCATTGCCGGTGTCTGTCGACGGCAGATGATAGTCATCGACCGCCGGCACCACGCGCTCGCCGTCCTTCAGGAAACTTCCGGCCTTCAGCACCACGCGTTCGCTGGGGCGGATGCCGCTCAGAACCTCTATGAGATCGCCCTCAGTCAGCCCGGTCTCGACCGGCCGTTTCGACACGATGCCATCTTCAACAATGGTAACGATGGTTTCGCCGTTTCCGGCAAAGCGGATCGCGGAGACGGGAAGCAGGATGGAGCGGCGCGACAGCACTTCGATCCGTCCGCTCACAAAGGCGCCGACCACGAGACCTTCCGGGTCGTCGAGCGCGATCCGCACGGCCCCCAGGCGGGTTGCCGCATCGATCTGCGCGGTGCGATGCCGGACATGGCCCTCAAGCGGCGCGTCGCGCCCTTCAAGATGAAAGACCGCCTTCTGGCCTTCCCTGATGCGGGCCAGATCGGCCTCGGCCACCGCGACCTCAAGTTCCAGATCGCCGTCTTCGGCCAGCACAAAAAGCGGCTCGCCGGAAAGCGCGGCAGTGTGGCCGGTGCGGGCGTTGCGGACAAGCACAAGCCCGGCGGCCGGGGCCCTGACCGTGCTCTTGTCGAGCGTGCGCTCAATTTCCGCGCGGTTGCGCCCGACAAGCTCCAGCTCGGCCTCGGCCACCTCCAGCGCATTGCGGGCGAGCGCCAGATCAGCGGCGGCGCGGGCGTGATCATTCTCGCGCTCGCTTAACGCCCGTTCGGAGACCGCGCCGCTGGTGACCAGCGAGCGGTTGCGCGCCAGTTCCTTTGCCGCCTCCGCCTCACTGACCCTGGCTTTTTCGAGCCGCGCCTTTTCCTGCTCGATCATCGTGCGGGTCCGGCGCCGCTCGACGGTGTTCTTCTCCAGCGCCAGTTCGGCAGCGCTTGTGTCGATCTCGGCAAGCGGCGCGCCCGCGGCGACATAATCGCCTTCCTCGACAAGCACCGCGCGGATGATTTCGCCGTCCACCTCGGCATGCACCGGCACGTCTTCCCGCGCGATAACCGCCCCGGTCGCCGCCACCGTGCCGACGACCTCGCCCTCACGTGCGGCCGCCACGGTGACATGCCTGACCTCCTGCGCCGAAGCGAGGGAAACGGAAGCAACCGCGAACAACACCGCAAACATCGGCAAAAGCCGCCGCCTGCCATGCGCTCCGAAAAGGGAAAAATCAGTCGTCTTGTCTGTCATGGCCGATCTCTGTGCAAGAAACCGGAGCCGGCCCATCCGACCCCGCCACGACATCTGCCAGAGCAGCCCCACAGCAGGTGCTACGTTATGTTACAAAATATTGCGAACCCGGCCGGCGACTGTTCCAGGGTGTCTGTAGGAATTGCAGGGGAAATCAGATATCGGCGTGGCCCCTCAGCGCCTTGGGCGAGACGCCGAAATGTTTCTTGAAGGCGACCGAGAAATGGGCCGGGGTGAAGCCGATGCGGTAGGCGACGGTGGCGATCTGCATATTGCCCGATGACAGCAGGCGGTAGGCGGCGTCCATGCGGGCCTCGTGCAGGTAGGCGTTCGGGCTCATGCCGAAGATGTGGCTGAAACCTTCCCTGAGTTTCCGGCTGTTGAGGCCGACGGCGAGCGCCAGACCGGCAAGGGCCGGGGGATGGGCAAGATTGCTGTCGAGGAGGTCCTTGGCCGCGCGGATGCGTTCGGCGTCGGCCAGGCTGATTGCCGTGGCGCCGGTCTCGCCGTCACCGGTGTTTTCAAGCGCGATGCCGGTCAGTTCCAGCGCCTTGCCCGTGAGGAACAGCGAGCGCCCCGCGCCCTTCAGCGGGCAGGCGGCGATCTGGCTGCAGACGCCGCGAATGCTTTCCGGGATACGGCTGATGCGCAGGGCGGGGATATGCGGGTTGTCGCTCAGGAAGGAACCGGCGCGGTGTGCAGCAGAACCGTCTGAAACATGCGCAGCGAAGGTCGGCGTCAGCGAGACGGCGGTGTAGCGCAGCGTCTGGCCGCCGGAAAACATATGCTCGCCTTCTTCCGCCCGGCGGTTCCAGACAAGGCAGAGCGCAGGGCCGGCGACGGTGAAGCGGTCATGACCCGGCAGGCCACATTCCAGCTTTCCCGTCTCGACCACGATCACCCGCAGACCATCGAAAAGCGCCTCGTTGCGCCGGAAGGTCGAGGCGATCTTCAGCGTTCCGGCGGTCAGCGCGGTCTGCCCGTCATAAAGCGCGTCAACCCGGCGGTCTTCCTGCTCTATCGCCGCAGCGCCATTCTCCATCATCGTCCCGTTTCCCGCATGCGGACGAAGCCCCCGCACGCCATCGAAAGAAAGAGTCCGTCCATCGAAAGGACGGCAAATTGCCATGCGCCGGACCGCCGTGGCAACAAAACATGAATTTTTCAGTAAAGTTATAGGGGGTCTCGGTGAGAGATTGCAAGCGCAACGTCAGTGCCCGGTTCGGTGTCCGTCTGCTGGTTTCAACGGTCAGTCTAATTGCCATGTCCGCCGGCGGTCAGGCCCTGGCGCAACAGGCAACGCAGGACGGCGCAAAAGACACGACGGTTCTTGATCCGGTCACGGTAACCACCACGGGCGGCGCCGAGGGGTATGTCGCCTATGACACCACCACCGGCAGCAAGACCGGCACGCCGATTGCCGAAACGCCGCAATCGGTCAACGCCGTCACCGCGGAGGAGATGAAGGACCGCGCCGTTTCCACGACGACGGAGGCGATTGAATATTCGCCCGGCGTCTTCGCCTCCACCAGCGCCATTTCCCAGCGTTTCGACTATTTCAGCATACGCGGTTTCGACGCCACCAATTCCGGCATCATGCTGGACGGGCTGAATTCGACCACGCCGCAATCCTATGTCCGCTATCAGCCCTACGGCATGGAGGAGATCGACGTTTTGAGCGGCCCGTCCTCGGTGCTTTACGGCGCCGGTTCGCTCGGCGGCGTCGTCAATACCATCAGCAAGAAGCCGCTGGACGAGCCGTATCACGAGATCGGTATTCAGGCCGGCAGCCATGACCGGCTCGAGGCGCGCTTCGATTTCTCTGGCCCGGTGAATGAGGACGGCACCCTGCTTTACCGCCTCGTCGGCCTCGGCCGGCTGGCCGATACCCAGTTCGACTACGTGCCCGACGATACCGGCTATTTCGCCCCGTCATTCACATGGCAGCCGAACGCGGATACCAGCCTGACCGTGCTCGGTTCCTACAGCCGCGACGAATTCGGTCCGCCCCGGCCCTTCCTGCCAATTCAGGGGACGATACTGCCCAATCCCAACGGCCCGATCCCGTGGAACACCTATCTCGACGGTTCCGATCTCGACAATCACAACGAGCAGTTCAATCTCGGCTATGAATTCGACCATGCCTTCAACGATGTCTGGTCGTTCCACTCCGCCGGGCGCTACACCCGCAACGACCTGTTCACCCAGACGCTTTCCGGCATGAGCCTTCAGCCCGATATGCGCACGCTGAACCGGACTGCCTATGAATTCTCGATCGTCGGCGACATCTTCGCGCTGGATAACAATGCCAAGGCCGAATGGCAGGCGGGCCCGTGGGAAGGCACCAATGTCTTCGGCGTTGCCTATCGCAACACCGCGGAAGACTACTGGCTGAATTCCGGCACCGCAGACCCGGTCGATATCTATAACCCGACCTATAACGGCCAGTTTTCGGCCCCCACGCCGTTTACCAGCACCGATCAGACCAGCAACGGGCTCGGCCTCTATGCGGCCAACACCTTCATCTATGATGACATGTTCGCCATCGATCTCGCCGGGCGGCAGGACTGGAACTGGGTGAAGACCGATAACCGGCTGAACGGCACCAGCACAAAACAGGATGACGACGCCTTCACCTATCGCGCCGGGCTGACCTATCTGTCGGACTGGAACGTCAACCCCTATGTCAGCTACGCCACTTCGTTCGATCCGCAGCTCGGGACCGATTTTTACGGCAACACCTTCAAGCCGACCACCGGCAAGCAGATCGAGGTCGGCGCCAAATACGAGCCGGATGCCTTCGAGGGTCTGTTCACCGTCGCCTATTATCACCTCGTTCAGGAGAATGTGAAAACCGTCGACCCGGACAACGACCTCAACACCATCCAGACCGGCGAGGTTACCGCCAACGGCATCGAGCTTTCCGCCAGCGCCAATGTGACGCCGAATTTCGAATTTCTGGCAAGCTACAGCTACAACCACCAGGAGATCACCAGCACCACCAATCCGCTCGCGGCCGGCAAGCGCCCGACCGGCGTGCCGGAGCACATGGCCTCGCTGTGGATGAACTACACCTTCGATTACGGCGCGTTGAACGGGCTGTCGCTGGGTGCGGGCGTGCGCTATGTCGGCGAGACCTATGCCGACCCGGCCAACACGATCACCGTGCCGGATTTCGCCCTTGTCGATGCCGCGCTTTCCTATAATTTCGGCGCGCGCAATCCCGATCTCGAAGGGCTGAACCTCGCGGTCAACGCCTCCAACCTTTTCGACAAACACTATTACAGCGGTTGCTCGGCACGCTCGTGCAGCCAGGGCTTCGACCGCATGGTCAAGGCCACGCTCACCTATAACTGGTAAGGCCGGGAGACGATCACCATGACGCATATATTCGCAAAAACCGGCTCCCTTTCCGGCCGGGAGGCAAAAGCCACGCTGCTTGCGGCGGGCCTGTTCCTCGCAGCGCTTGCGGGCGACATCTCCGGCGCACGCGCCGACGAGATCACCGTCACCGACGTTACCGGCCACACGGTGACGCTTGACGAACCGGCCGAACGGATCATTCTGCCGGAGGGCCGCCATATCCTGACGCTGGCGCTGCTCGACCCGGACCCGGCCGCCTTTCTGGTCGGCTGGGGCAATGATCTGAAACTGTTTTCGCCCGAGACCTTCGACGCGGTTCACGCCGCCTTTCCCGAGATCGACGATATTCCCGACATGGGCAATCCAATGCAGAATTCGCTTTCGATCGAAAGCATGATGGCGGCAAAGCCCGATCTCGTGATCTTCACGCTTTACGGCCGCGTGCCGACGGAGACGACCGACAAGCTGGAAGCCGCCGGCATTCCTTACATGTTTGTCGATTTCTTCCAGAAGCCGCTTGAAAACACGGTGCCAAGCATGCGCCAGCTCGGGCAGTTGCTGGGCCGGGAAGAACAGGCGGAAGAATTCATCAGCTTTTACGAAAGCCATATGGACGAGATCGCCGACCGGCTTGCCGAAAACACGACGCCGACAAGCGTGTTCTTCCATCTCAACCCTGATGGAGAAAATTGCTGCTATTCCTCCGGCCCCGGAAACATGAGCGATTTCATTGCCGCAGCCGGAGGCCGCAATATCGGCGAGGACCGCATTCCCGGCCCCATCGGCCAGTTGAGCCTGGAATATATTCTGGCGGAAGACCCGGATTTCTATCTTGCCGGCGGCGGTTCCACGGTCAGCCCGGACGGGCTGAAGGTCGGCACCCATATCACGCGGGAAACAGCGGCCGAAACGCTGGCAAAGGTCACAGCCGCGCCGGGCATTTCGGAGCTTACGGCGGTGAAGGACAATGACGCGGCGGGCATCTGGCTGTTCTTCTTCGACAATCCGCTGTTCTTCCTCGGCGTGGAGGAAATGGCGACGCTGTTTCACCCCGACCTGTTTGCCGATGTCGATCCCGATGAAACGCTGGCCGAACTCAATGAACGCTTCCTGCCGTTTGACCTTGAGGGCACATTCTGGATCAAGGCGGGAGCACAATCGAATTGACCGCCACCGCGCCCGCCATGCCGGACAATACGACCGACCTGCGCCGCCGTGCCCTTGAAGGGCATGGCGGTGTCATCCACAGGCGCGTGCTGACGCTTGTGGCGCTGGCCGCGCTTCTGGCCGCAAGTTTCGTTTTCGACCTGATGACCGGCCCCGCGCGGCTTGCGCTCCCGGAGGTCGTCGATGCGCTTTTCGGCGGCAGCGACAGCACGGCCAGTGCCATCATCTGGCAGGTGCGGTTGCCGACGGCCTGTCTTGCGGTGTTGATCGGCGGCTGTCTCGGGCTTGCGGGGTCGGAAATGCAGACCATGCTCGCCAATCCGCTGGCAAGCCCCTTCACGCTGGGCATTTCGTCCGCTGCCGCGTTCGGCGCGGCGCTTGCCATCGTGCTCGGCGTGTCGCTGCCGTTCATTCCGGCGGGCTTTGCGGTTCCGGCCAATGCTTTCGTCTTCTCGCTGCTGACCATTCTGCTGATCCAGCTGATCGCCAACCGGCAGAGCGGCGGCGCGCCGCTGGTGCTGTTCGGCATTGCCATGGTGTTCGCCTTCAATGCGCTGGTCTCGGCTCTGCAATTCGTCGCCACGGCGGATTCGCTGCAACAACTGGTGTTCTGGACAATGGGCTCGCTGACCCGCGCCGACGGGTTTTCCGTCAGCATTCTGGCCGTAGCCCTCGCCGCCATCCTGCCGTTTTCGATGCGGGCATCGCGGGCGCTGACGCTTCTGGAACTGGGCGAGGAGCGCGCCGAAAGCCTCGGCATCTCGATCCGGGGCCTGCGCTTCGGCTGTCTGCTGCGGGCAAGCCTTCTGGCCGCCTTTGCCGTCTCCTTTGCCGGAACCATCGGCTTTGTCGGCCTTGCGGGGCCGCATGTCTCGCGCATGCTGATCGGCGGCGACCACCGGTTTCACCTGCCGGCCTCGGTGCTGTGCGGGGCAATCATCATGTCGCTTTCAAGCATCGCCTCGAAGACCATCCTGCCCGGCGTGCTGCTGCCCATCGGCATCGTCACCACGCTTGTCGGCCTGCCTTTCTTCGTCATTCTGCTGATGCGAGCGCGGTGAACCATGAGCGACGGCCAACTTCATATCCGCGACCTCTCCGTCTCCTATCCCCGCGCGACCAGCCCGACGCTTGACGGCATCACGCTGGAGCGCATCGAACCGGGGCGGATGACCGTTTTCGCCGGGCCAAACGGTGCTGGAAAATCGACGCTTCTGAAGGCGATAGCCGGGACCGTCCGTTATTCCGGCGTCATCCGGCTGGGCGATACCGATCTCGCCAACCTGCCGCCGCGCGAAAAAAGCGGGCTGATCGGCTTCATGCCGCAATCGGGCTCGGCGCGGGCGCGGCTGACGGTTCTGGAAGCCGTGCTGGCGGCAACCGACATCACATCCGGCCTGCGCGCCTCGCGCCAAAGCATGGATGCCGCCTGCGATGCGCTGGAACGGCTCGGCATTCTGCATCTGGCGCAAACGCCACTTGCCAGCCTTTCCGGCGGCCAGCGCCAGCTTGCGGTGCTGGCGCAATCGCTGGCGCGGCGGCCGCCGGTTCTGCTGCTGGACGAGCCGACCAGCGCGCTCGACCTG
Organism: uncultured Martelella sp.; assembly: GCF_963677965.2. Taxonomy (NCBI): domain Bacteria; kingdom Pseudomonadati; phylum Pseudomonadota; class Alphaproteobacteria; order Hyphomicrobiales; family Aurantimonadaceae; genus Martelella; species uncultured Martelella sp. The sequence goes on along the minus strand of NZ_OY782683.2, from coordinate 103,833 downwards.
CGCCACCAGTTCGAGGTGATGGCCGTGCTGCAATCGCTCGCCGATGAAGGCACAACCATCATTCTGGTGCTGCATGACCTGACGCTGGCGGCAAGATGGGCCGGGCATTTCGTGTTTCTCGCCGATGGCCGGATCGCTGCGGCGGGGGCGGCCGCAGAAACGCTGACGCCCGCGCTGTTGCACACGGTCTACGGCATCAGGGCGGAGGTTGCGACACGGCCCGACGGGGCGATGACCATTCATGTCCTCGCACCGGGATAGCGTGCGGTCACAGGGTTCGGAAAGGTCGGCCCTTTCCGGAGAGCCGGAGCGGCAAGCCAGCAAAGCGCAAGCCAGCCGCTCCGGTTTCCAGCCGGCCGTACAGCCATGATTTCAGGAAAATACACCCTAAAACTTTCAGGTTTTCGTCATGACACAGCATTCGGATGACGCCGGACAAAAGAGCAGCGGGCCGGATTATTTCGCCAGTCTCCGGCTGATCTGGCCGCACATGGCGAGCGAAAAACTGCAGCTTGCGCACGCCATCGGCTGGGCCACGCTTTCCGTCGTGCTCGAACTCGTGCCGGTCTACGTCATCTACCGGGTTCTGCAATCCGCCCTTGCCGGCACGCTGACGGTTTCCGTCGCGGGCCTTTATGCCGCCATCGCGCTTGTCGCCGTCATCGGAACCTGGCTGGCGCTCGCCGCCGCCATGAGCGGGGCGCACAGGATCGCCTTTGCCGCCATCTACCGGCTGCGGCTTGCCATTGCCCGCCATCTTGCCCGCCTGCCGCTCGGCTATTTCGCCGACAGGCGCAGCGGCGAGGCCAAGAAGCTGATGATCGACGACCCGGAAAAGCTGGAACTCGTCGTCGCCCACGGCATTCCCGAGGGCATCGGCGCGTTCGGCACCTGGCTTGCCGTTTCCGTGTTCCTGTTCGCCATCGACTGGCGGCTGGCGCTGGCGACGGTGTTCATCACCCCGGTTTCCTTCGTGCTTCTGGTGCTGGCGATGAAGCGCGGCGGCCGCCATGTCGATGCCTATCAGGCGGCGGGCGGGCGCATGAACGCGGCCATTGTCGAATTTCTGGCCGGCATGCCGGTGGTGAAGATCTTCAACCGGCCAGGCGAAGGCTTTCGCGAGGCAAGCGAGGCCGTCAGCGCCTATGCGGCGGTCGAAACCCGCTGGGCGAGGGCCTATCTGCCGCTCGGCGGCACGTTTTTCAGCCTCATCCTCTCCAATATCGTCTTCATCGTGCCGGTCGCCGCCTATCTTGCCAGCCGGGGCGAAACCGATATCGTCACCATATTGCTGTTCGTCATCCTCGGCGCCAATTACAGCCGGCCGCTGATGAAACTGTTCAACCTGTTTCACGAGCTTGCCCATATCAGTGTCGGTTCGCAGCTGATTGCGGGCGTGCTGGCCGAAGCGCCGCAGCATGACACCGGCCGGCGCGCCGCGCTTTCCGGCCATGATGTCGTCTTCGAAAATGTCAGCTTCGGCTATGGCAGCGGCGATGTGGTCACCGATGTTTCCTTTATCGCAAGAAGCGGCACGGTGACGGCGCTGGTCGGCCCCTCCGGCTCTGGCAAGAGTACGCTTGCAAGCCTCATTCCGCGCTTTTTCGATGTGCGCGCCGGGCGGATCACCATCGGCGGCGTCGATATCCGCGATATGGCGCAGGAACAGCTGATGGACACCGTCGCCTTCGTGTTCCAGCAGACGTTTCTTTTCACCGGCACGGTTGCCGACAATATCCGCTTCGGCAATCCCGATGCCTCCGATGAAGCGGTGGAAGCCGCCGCCGTTGCCGCCCGCGCGCATGATTTCATCGCGGCGCTGCCGGATGGTTACGCCACGAAGATCGGCGACCGGGGCGCTGTGCTTTCCGGCGGCGAGCGCCAGCGCATCGCCATTGCCCGCGCCATCCTGAAGGATGCGCCGGTGATCGTGCTCGACGAGGCCACCGCCTTTGCCGATCCCGACAATGAGGCCGCCATCCAGCAGGCGATCGAAGCGCTGGCGAAAGGCCGCACGTTGATCATCGTCGCCCACCGGTTGCACACGATCCGCGATGCCGAAACCATCATCGCCATCGAAAACGGACAGGTCGCAGAGACCGGACGCCATGACGATCTGCTTGCCCATGACGGCCTTTATGCCCGGCTGTGGCGCGATTTCATCGCCGCGCGCGAAACCGGCCTACGCCAAACCGCAGAAAAGGAGGCCTGAAATGCGTGCCAAGACCACCGAAATCCGCTCAGACCTGCAAAGCCTGAAACGGCTCTGGGCGCTGGCCGGGCCGCTGCGCAGCCGCGTTGCGGCGGGCATCGTCTTCCGTTTCCTGCAATCCTTCTCGCTCGGCATCGGCTTTGCCGCCGCCATCCGGCTTGTCAGCGCCATGACGGAGCCGGGCTTTACGCCGTCGCCTGCATGGGTATGGCAGATTACAGGGCTTGCGGCGCTCTCGCTTACGGGACAGGTCGTCTTCAGCTATCTGTCGTCGGCCAATAGCTGGCTTTCCAGTTTTGCGCTCGGCGGCGAACTCCGGCTTGCCATGCTGGGACGATTGCAGCAATTGCCGCTCGGCTTTCACTTTTCCCGCAATCGCGGCGATACGGTCACCATGCTGACCTCGGACATGCAGATGGTCGAGAGCTTCATGTCGGACGGTCTGCCGCGCGTGGCCGAAGCCTTCGGCCTGCCGGTCGCGGTGCTTGCCTTCATGGCGTTTCAGGACGGGCCGGTGACGCTGGCTGCCATCGTTTCCATTGTCCTGTCGATGCCGCTTTATTTCGCCATCAGCCGTTATCTGGCGAAAACCGGGTTGAAACGACAGGACATACAGGCCGAGGCCGCCGCCCGGATGATCGAATATGTGCAGGGCATGCCCGTGATCCGCGCCTTCAACCGCGTGACCCGCGGAACCGAGGATTTCCGCGCCTCGCTGGAAGATTTCCGCGACCTGTCGCTGAAAATGGTGGCGCAGCTTACCCTGCCGCTGGCGCTGTTCGGCATGGTGCTGACGCTCGGCGTGCCGCTAGTCATTTTCGCGGCGGGTCTGCGCTTTGCCACAGGCGCGATCGGAATCGAGACGATCATTATCGCGCTGATGCTGGTCTATGCCATCTACAGCCCGCTTCTGGGGCTGACCAGCCTGATGGAACTCACCCGCCAGGCCGATGCCTCGCTGACCCGCATGGACCGGGTGCTGACGGCGGAACCGCTGCGTGAAACCGCGCTGCCCAAACAGCCGGACGGTTTCGCCATTGCCTTCGAGGATGTCGGCTTCGGCTATGGCAAGGGGCCGGTGCTGAAAGATATCGGCTTTTCCGTTCCCGAACGCTCGATGACCGCCATTGTCGGCCCCTCGGGTGCGGGCAAGAGTACCATCCTGAACCTGCTGCCGCGCTTCTGGGATGTCAACGAAGGCGCGATCATCATCGGCGGCATCGATATCCGCGACATGGCGCCGGAACGGCTGTCGGAGCTGATCACCGTGGTCTTTCAGGACGTCTACCTGTTTTCCGGGACGATCTTCGACAATATCGCCTTCGGCCGCCCCGACGCCGTGCCCGCCGATATCGAGGCCGCTGCCAAAACCGCGCAGGCCCACGACTTCATCATGGCGCTTCCCGATGGCTACGACACCCGCGTCGGCGAGGGCGGGGCCTCGCTTTCCGGCGGCGAGCGCCAGCGCATCTCCATTGCCCGCGCCATGCTGAAGGATGCCCCCATCGTGCTGCTCGACGAGGCGACGGCGGCCATCGACCCGACCAATGAACGCGCCCTGCAAAAAGCGCTTGCCGCACTGGTGAAAGGCAAGACCCTGATCGTCGTCGCCCACAAGCTCTCCACCGTGCGCGAGGCCGACCAGATCCTCGTCCTCGACAATGGCCGGATCGTCGAGCGCGGCGACCATGACGGCCTTATCGAAAACAACGGGCTTTACCGACGGCTGTGGCTTTCCTGGACAAAGGCCGCGCATTGGCGGATTGGCGGACATCAGACAAGGCCTGACAATCCAGAGGATTAAAGCACGCTTTGAAGGTCGATGGGAAAGAGGTTATTTCTCTTTGAAATCAATAATATAATCCCTGTCATAGCGCGGCGCATATCGCTGCCCACCACAGCGCAAACCTTCCGTTTTGCTATTGACATCGCAGCGGTGATGATATTGGTCAAACCCGTTCAGGTGCCGGAGGAAGCTTCGGTTAAAAGGGAATCCGGTTCACGGCCTCGGCCAAATCCGGAACTGCCCCCGCAACTGTAGGCGGAGAGTTTACCCGGAATACCACTGGTGCAGAGACGTGCATCGGGAAGGCCGGGATAAGTGATGACCCGCAAGTCAGGAAACCTGCCTGAAGATATTCACCTGTTCTGACCGCGGGCGGCGTGTCGGGAGCGGTTTTCCGTGAAGGTGTTTTCGTCGCACCGCGCTCAAACCGCGCGGTGTCTGTCTGCATCTGTCCGGAGGCTTGTCGCATCCGGAGGGAAGGTGATTTGCCATGACGGATCTGCAAAGGCCCGAACTGACACCCCCCGGCGGAAACAGGAAAGTTCTGCTGCATTCCTGCTGCGCCCCCTGTTCGGGCGAGGTCATGGAGGCCATGCTGGCCTCCGGCATCGATTACACGATTTTCTTCTACAATCCCAACATCCACCCGCAGAAGGAATATCTGCTGCGCAAGGACGAGAATGTCCGTTTCGCCGAAAAGCACGGCGTCGCGTTCATCGACGCCGATTATGACAAGGACAACTGGTTTGCGCGCGCCAAGGGCATGGAATGGGAGCCCGAACGCGGCATCCGCTGCACCATGTGTTTCGACATGCGTTTCGAACGCACCGCGCTTTACGCCCATGAAAACGGCTTTCCGGTGATGACGTCTTCTCTCGGCATATCGCGCTGGAAGAACATGGCGCAGATCAATGATTGCGGCCATCGCGCCGCCGCGCCTTACGAAGGCCTCAGCTACTGGGATTTCAACTGGCGCAAGGGCGGCGGCGCCAACCGCATGATCGAGATCAGCAAGCGCGAGGAATTCTACCAGCAGGAATATTGCGGCTGCGTCTATTCGCTGCGCGACACCAATATGCACCGCCGCAAACAGGGGCGTGAGCCCATCGAACTGGGCAAGCTCTATTACAGCGAATAACACCGCTGCGCCCGCAAAAATCGCTTCATTGTCAAACGAAAGGACCAAATATGTGCCAGATATGCCAGAATGTGATGTTTTCCGGCGGCATTCCCGGTGAAGGCGTCGAGGACGTCTTCGAATCGCTGGCCAGAACGGTTGGCGCCCGCGCCGCTTTCTGGCCGGATGGCGAGACCAACCCGGAACGGCGCGGCTGGATCGGCGCGGTTAACAATATGGTGCTGGCCACAGCGCCCTGCTTCGAGGAAATCCCTTCGCCGCTGACGCTGCCCAAAGACCATCCCTACCACATGTTCAAGACGCTGAAGATCAAGGATGGCGCGACTGTCGACCTGCGTGGTCGGTTGCCCTACGCCAAGGATGCGATTGCCTCCTACAGGATCTTCAAGCAGATGCAGTCCGAAGGCCGCATTCCCAAGGAAGTCCGCTTCCAGTGCTCGGTCCCGGGCGCCCATGACGTGATCTCGATCACCTTCCCCGATGTTTCCACATGGCCCGTGCTGTTCAAAGCCTGGCAGGAAGCACTGCAGGAAGAATATCGCCGGATTCTCGAAGTCATCCCGGCAGAAGAGCTGTGCATCCAGGTCGATTACTGCACCGAGATGATCCACATCGGCGGCACCTGGGCACAGAAGTTCGACTGGATTGAGGAAGAACCGAAGGACACGCTGTTCGCCCGTTACACATCGCCCGAATACATCAACGGTCATATCGAGGGCCTGCCCGACGCCGTCACCATCGGTTTTCACGTCTGCTGCGGCACATCGCCGTCCTATCCGGTGCAGCCGCTCGACGACATCGGCCTGCCGGTCGACCTGTCGAATGCCATCCAGAAGGCGGCCGGTGGCCGTATCGGCTATTTCCATCTGCCGGCCATGACGGACTCGGGCGAAGCCTATTTCGCCCCGCTTTCGCGGCTGGAAACGGGCGATGCGACGATCTACCTCGGCCTTGAATGCAATGACGGCCTTGAGGGCATGGAACGGCGCATGAACGCCGCGCAGAAATTCCTGCCGAAATTCGGCGTTGCCCATTATTGCGGGTATTTCTGGAACAAGGCGATCATGCCGGACCTGCTGAAAACGCTGGCCGAAGGCGCCGACAAGCAGGCGGCGGCTTAAGACCATCCGACAATGCCCGGCAGTACCCTCTGCCGGGCATTTTTGCGGACATACCATCCCTGTCATCCAGCCGTGCTGCCTCACACCCGCCGGGGAAAACCGTGCCCGCGGGCCCGCAGGATCAGCAACAGGGACAAGACGATCAGGACGAGCAGAACCGGCGGAAAGCTGGTCACGCCGAATGCATCGAGCATCAGCCCACCGGCCAGCCCGCCACCGGCAATCGCCATGTTCCACACCGTCACCAGCATCGACTGCGCAATATCGGCCACCGGGCCCGCAGCACGGGCGCCTGCCGTCTGAAACAGGGTCGCGCAGCCGCCGAACGCCAGCCCCCAGAAGGCGCACGCCACATAGACCACGCCCGGTACCGCGCCGCCAAGCCAGAGCATTACCGCCGCAAGGGCGAAAAGCCCCGTGCTGAAAAGGGTCAGCGCCCGCAGGTGGCGATCGATCAATACACCGACGATCCAGATACTGAACAGTGAGGCGATGCCGAAGACGAGAAGCACCGTATCGGTGCGTCCGGTCATGCCGGCCTGCCCCAGGAACGGGGCGATATAGGTGTAGAGGATGTTGTGGGCGAGCACGAAGGTCAGCACCACCAGAAGCACGGAGCCAATGCCGGGCCGTTTCAGGACGGAAACCGGGTTGCTGCGTTTGCCCGCAGGCTGGCCCGGAAAATCCGGCACCTTTGCAAGAACCAGGAAGACAAGCAGCACGGTCAGCCCGCTCATCAGCGCAAAACAGCTGCGCCAGCCGATCTGCGCGCCGAGGAAGGTTCCCGCGGGAACGCCGAGTGAAAGCGCCAGCGGCGTGCCCGCCATGGCCACGGCAATTGCGCGGCCCTTCAGATGTTCGGGCGCCATGCGCGCGGCATAACCGGCGGCCAGCGCCCACAGCAGGCCCGCCGCCACGCCCGCCACAAACCTTGCGACAAGTGTCAGCGCATAGCTGCCGGAGATGGCCGTCAGGGTGTTGGCGAACAGAAAACCGAAAATCGCCGCCAACAGAAGCGGGCGACGACGCAGTCCCTGGGTCAGCAATGTCAGCGGAATGGCCGCAAGAAGCGAGCCCAGCGCATAAGCTGTGACCAGCTGACCGGCCGCGGCTTCCGAAACGCCCAAACCGCTACCGATGGCGGGCAGAAGACCGGCCGGCAACGCCTCCGTCAAAATGGTGATGAATGCCGCCATGGAAAGCGCCAGCAGCCCCGCCCATGGCAGGCTTTCACCGGTGGCGCCGGCATGGCCCGAAACCGATCTGTCGCTTACAGCCATTGCAGACCTCCCGTGGCGGGCAGGCAGGGAAATGAACCGGCGACGGAAAGCGGCAGGGCGTCCGCCGGATCGGCGGAAGGGGCATGCGAAACCATGGGAAAACCTCATTCGGTTGATGAATGACGGCAAGCCTGACACGGACCGAATTGCAGAAAAACAGGCTTTAATTCCGAACACTTCGGACTATTATGTCCGCTATTATGGCAATCCCGATGGACAATCTCGGCGCACTGAATGTCTTCGTCCAGGCCGCGGAAACGCGCAGCTTCACCCATGCCGGGCGTCAGCTGGGCGTGTCGCCGTCGGCCGTTGGCAAAGCGGTTGCCCGGCTGGAGGCGCGCCTTGGCGTCAGGCTGTTTCACCGCTCGACGCGCGCGATCACGCTGACGCCCGAAGGGCAGCTTTTCCTCGAACGCTGCCGCCGGATTTTCTGCGAGGTGGAAGCCGCCGAAATGGAACTGGCCGAGATCCGCGACCAGCCGGGCGGGGTGCTGCGTGTCAGCCTGCCGCTCGTCGCGATGCTGATGATGCCGACCATCTCCGCGTTCATGGCAGCGTGGCCGGACATCGAGCTGGAACTCGATTTCACAGACCGGCTCGTCGATGTTATCGAAGAAGGCTATGACGCGGTCATCCGCAGCGGCGAACCGGACGATTCACGCCTGATGGCCCGCAAGCTTGGAACGTTCGGCTACAGGCTTGTTGCCTCGCCCGCCTATCTCGCGGCACATGGCATCCCTGAAACTCCGGATGACCTGCGCCACCACAAATGCCTGCGTCATCGCTATCCCAGCACCGGCAAGCTGGAAGAATGGCAATTTGCCCGCACAGCTGGCGCCGGCGTCAACGGCTTGCCGCAAACAGTCGTTGCCAGTGCCATCGAGCCGCTTCTCTATCTGGCGCTACAGGGGCGCGGTATCGCCTGCCTGTCGGATTTTGCCGTGCGCAGCCATTGCGATGACGGCACGCTTGTCAGCATTCTGGAGGCGGATGTTCAAAATACCGGCTCCCTTCGTATTCTCTGGCCATCGAGCCGCTACCGCTCGCCGAAACTGCGGGTTTTCGTTGACTTCATGGTGGAGAACCTTTTCGCCCGGGCGCAAAGCTGACGCCGGTGGATATCAGCTCTTCGTTTCCGGCCCGGTTTCCGCGCCTGCAACCTTGACCAGCCAGCGTCTGATAACGGTCTGTTCGTCGTCGGTCATGCCGGCAAGCAGTTCGGTTTCCAGCACATAGACCTTGTCCTTGGCGGTAGCGAGAACCGCGCGCCCCTTGTCGGTCAGGGCGATATGCTGTTTGCGGCCGTGGCGGGCATGCGGGCGCCTGCTGACCAGCCCCGCCTTTTCGAGATTTGCGACGATTGTGCTCATCGTCTGCGGGGTCAACAGCGCCAGGCGCGCCAGATCAGCACTGGAATGTTCAGGGTAGGCGGCAAGCATGGTCAGGGCGGCAAATTGTGGCTGGGTCAGCTGCAGATCATGCAAAACCGCCTCGACGCGATAACGATAGGCACCGGCCGCCTGCCGCAGGAGATATCCCAGATATCCATCCGCGCCCCGCTTTCCCTCTCCCGCACGGGGCAGGGCTGCGGAATATGAATCATCCTTGCTCATTGTAAGAACCCTGATATTAATGTCAGAGTTCTGATATAGATGTTTTGCGAAAGGTTGCCAAGATGTCCGCCGATAGCCCCACCACCATTCCGAGCCTCACCTATGCCCGTTTCGAAGCGATTGCCCCTGACGGGCTCGGCGCGCTGCTGGCCATGGGCAAGGCCGTCGACGCGGCCGGGCTTGAAAAGACACTGACGGAACTGGTGAAACTGCGGGTCTCCCAGATCAACGGATGCGCATTCTGCATTGCGCTCCATCTGAGGGTTGCGCGGCGGGCCGGTGTTGAAAACGTCAGGCTGGATATGCTGACGGCATGGCGCGATACAGACCTTTACACGGCGCGCGAACGTGCGGCGCTGCAATGGGCCGAACATGTCACCCGGTTTCCGACAGCGCCTGTCGCTGCGGCGGCTCAGGCAGAGATTGCCGCAAACTTTTCTGAACAGGAAATCACCCACCTGACGGTCGCGATTGCCAATATCAACGCATGGAACCGCATCGCCGGTGCGCTGCATTTCCCGCCAATGCCGGAGGGATAGGCCCGGACGGCCGCACGTTTTCCTTATGCAAAGAGGGCAGGCGAGAAACCAGCGGCACCCCGTGATAGCGCTCGTGCCTTCAAGCCGTCGTCTACCTTGCGGCCCCGGAGGCAATATGGATATCATAGCCGCATGGAAACAAGCGTGAACACGCAACTGCAATGAAACGACGGGCATGATACATGAGTGAAACGCATGGACAGGCCCAATTGGCACGGCTCAGACCTTTCGAAGCCGCGGCACGCTATGAAAGCTTTACCCGCGCGGCCGAAGAACTGGGCCTGACCCAGACCGCAGTCAGCCGTCAGATCAGTCAACTCGAGGCGGAGCTCGGCGTTAGCCTGTTCGAACGGCGCAACCGCGCGGTTTTCCTTACCGAAGAAGGACGGCGGCTCGGTGCTGTCGTTGCCGAAGCGCTGGCGTCGATCGATGCGGAAATTGCCGCGATCACCGGAACCGGCGCGCCGGGAACCGTCATTCTGCGCTGCCAGCTCTGCGAAGCGTTTTACTGGCTGATGCCGCGCCTTTCGCGGTTTCATGCCCGCAATCCCGACATCCAGCTTCAGCTGGTCAGCGCGCTGGAGCCGTTGACGCAGGCGCGGGAGCCTTTCGACGTTGCCCTGCAGACCACCGGCCGTGCCGCCGGTTCGGCACGGCTTCTGTTCACCGCGTCCGATGAAATATTTCCGGTGTGTGCGCCCTCGCTTCTGGCGAATGACCCCGGACCTCTGCCGCCGGATAAAATCCGCGAATTCCCGCTGCTGTCGCACCGCGTTCTGCCGCAGGACTGGTTCGACTGGCCCGACTGGTTTGCCGCCAGCGGCATGTCCCGGCCGCAGGACCTGCGCGTGATCGCCTTTGACAGCTACCCGCTCGTGCTTCAGGCCGCCATTGCCGGCCAGGGGATCGCGCTTGGCTGGAAGCGCACCGTGGAAGGGCTGATTGACGAGGGAAAGCTGCGCCCCGCCTGTACGGAAACGATCCGGCGCCCCGGCGAAATTTCAGTTTTCCGCGGCCCCCGCCGCACGCCCAGCGCTGCAGTCGACCGGCTCATCGCCTGGCTGAGGACCGAACTGGAATGATGGCAGGGCGAGGCTCACCGCATCGGCAGGAAACAACCGCCTGAAACCGTATCGTCAGGCCACAAGCCCGGCGGCAATCCGGTCCGCTTCGGCGGCATCCTCGGCGAGCAGCGCGGGAAAACCCAGCATGGCCTGTAGTCCGGCGATCTGCTTGTCCTGAACGGCGCGGTCGGTCGCCGCATCCCTGACCGAAACGAAGCCCAGGCAGACGGCCGCCATGCGGGACCGGTTTTCCTTCAGCCACAGGATCCAGCGCTTCTGGTCGTCATGCGCCTGTTTTGTTTCGGCGCTCCGGCCGCGCACGGAAAGCGCAAATTGCGTCCCATCCGCCAGAAGGGTCTCGAAATCGGCAATCATCGCGTCGATCCCGCTGGTCGCAAGCCTACCGACATCCAGACGCACAAGCGGAAAGCCGGAGCCGTCAAGCACGGATAAATTATCTGTTGTCATGAATATGCTCGTTATCTGTTTTGCGAGGTCAGTCCTTCGGCCCGGTGTCCGCAGGCGGCGCAATCAGACCGATGAAATAGTCCAGAAGCTGATCATCATCGGGAACCGTATCGCCGGTGACGCCGATCGCACTTTCGATTTCGATATCACTGTGCAGGAAATACTGAATGAGGCCACCGACCGTCGTCATCGCCAGCCCCGCCGGGATATCGTCGCGCACCAGCCCGGCCTCCTGGGCCTGTCTGATTTTGGGAACGAAATGGCTGTTCAGGAATTGCGAGCGGGACTTGCGCTCCTCCACCGGCGCGCCCAGAACGCGCCAGAGCTGAAAACGAAGCGCGCGGGGATGCTCCTTCCAGTATCGCTGATAGCTTGCCATCGTATGCCGCAACGCCCTGGCCGGATCATCGGCTGCGTCATCGGGAATGGCCGAGACGGCTTTTGCCAGATCATCCGAGGTCCGTTCTCCGACAAGGTTCCAGAGGCTTTCCTTGTCCTTGAAATGATGATGGATGAGGCCGGGTGAAACTCCGGCTTCCTCGGCAATCGCCCGCATGGTCGCGCCGGAAAAGCCGACCTCGGAAAAAACCGAAAGCGCGGCCTCAAGGATACGATCACGGGCATCGACGGTTGTGTGCACGGGGCTGAGTTCCGGCATCGGCGCGGGCTCCTGACGTTGATTTTGAACAAACGTATAGCCAACTAAACAAATAATCAACGCCTCGCAATAACTTGAGTAAAAATTTCATATTATATGTTGACTAAACAATCAGTTAGCACATTAATAGCGCCCGTCAGCGGCGCGCATCCCTGTTCGCCGGACGCCGATTTCCAGCGGGGATATCCGCGAGACCTTCTTTCTCGCCGACTGAAACACTGATTGCCCTGCGCAAACCAACCACAGGACCACACCATGACAGCTTCGCGCAAAACCGTCGGTACGATCGCCGTCTATCTCGGCACCTGCATGGCCACGATCGCCATCAGTATCGTCACCGTCGCCCTGCCGGCGATCCAGAAGGATTTCGATGCGGATATCACCGCATTGCAGTGGATTGTCGGCAGCTACGCCCTTTGCCTTTCGGCCTTCATGCTGTCGGCCGGGCCTCTGGGCGACCGGTACGGGCGGCGGCGGGTGTGGCTTTCCGGCGTCGCGATCTTCGCTCTCGGTTCGGCACTGGCCACCGGCGCCGTCACATTGCCGATGCTGATCGCCGGCTGCGCGGTTCAGGGGATTGCCGGCGCGCTGGTCATTCCGGGTGCGCTCTCCATCCTCACGCAGACATATCGCGATGCCGTTCAGCGCAGCCGCGTCATTGGCGGCTGGGCGTCGGTCAGCGCGATCTCGCTGATCCTCGGCCCGTTTGCCGGCGGCATCCTGGTCGATCTTTTCGGCTGGTTCAGCGTGTTCCTCATCAATGTCCCCCTTGGCCTCGTGACATTGATCCTCGGCCGCATCGGCATTGAGGAAAGCGCGGACCCGGATCACGCGGCCTTCGATCCGGCGGGACAATTGCTCAGCGTCATTGCACTGGGCGCACTGACACTCGCCCTGACCGAAGCCGGGCGCAGCGGCTGGGATACGATGCTGGCGCTTTCGGCGTTTGTGGTCGCCGGGCTGTCCTTCCTTGCATTCCTTGCCGTGGAGACAAGGGTTGCGCGGCCGGTCCTGCCGGTGGACCTTTTCCGGGATCGCCGTTTTGCTGCGGTCAATATCGCCTCCTTCGTGCTCGGCTTCATGGGCTACAGCAGCCTGTTCTTCTTTTCGCTTTTCCTTCAGGATGCCCAGCAACTCTCCGCCACGCAGGCCGGATTGCGCATGGCGCCGGTGTTCCTGTCGATGGCTGTTCTTGCCTCCCGCTTCGGCAGGCTTTCGCATCGTTTCGGTCAGTTCGGCCCGATGGTCGCAGGTTACGCGCTGATGGGCGTTGCCATGCTCGGCATGACCGGCTTTGCGCCCGATACGTCCTACGTGCTGCTGTTTGCGCTGTTTCTGCTTCTGGGCGTTGGCATGGGGCTTTCAGTGCCCGCAACCAGCGCCGCGGTCATGACCATGACGCCGCGCGCGCGCACCGGCGCAGCCTCGGCCACGCTGAATACGATGCGGCAAAGCGGCATGACCATCGGCATCGCGCTTTTGGGCTCGCTGATGGCCGGCGCCAGTGCCCGTGCCCTGACCCTCGGCCGGAGCGCGGCCGAAGCCACAGCGGAAGGGTTCGGCGTGGCCGTGCTCTGGGGCGGGATATCGGCCGTGGCGGTATCGCTGTTCCTGATCGCGGCCATGAGACCATCTGCAAGGGCGCAGCGAGAGCAGGCATAGTCCCCCGTCAGACCGGCGGCCCACCCGGCAGCGCGGTTGCCTGATGGGCGATGTTGACCCATTGCCCGTCGCGCAGCGCATAGACACGCATATGCCGCGCATGCTTGACCGGCTGCACACCGCCCGGCGTTTCGATCACATTGTGGTAGCGTCCGGTCACCACGGCGACAGACCCCAGCACATTGACGGCGTTTTCGTCGATCACGAACGCAATGAAACGATATTCACCATTGGTGAAACCCGCCAGAAAATCTGTTTTTGAGCGTCGCTGCCCGCTGCTTTCGACATGCACATAATCGGCTCCGGTAATCCGCGCCAACGTCTTGACATCGCTATCCAGCATAGCCTGAAGACGCACGGCCTCGACGGCGAGAACGTCATCTTCCGCCTGCTGTTTTTCGCCGTCCGTCATGCTGTCCTCCACCGTGCCCGCAAAAGCTTTCGCCTAAACGGCATTGTGCATCCTGAAAGAAGACCGGCATGGCAAAAGGCGCAATGCCGGTCAGAGATTTGTCTGAAGGGAAGGGATCAGTTCTTCGTGTCCTTCAGCCATTCCGGCTCGCCGCGCAGGCTGCGCAGGTCCGGATAGCCCGTGACTTCCCAGCCGCCATCGACGACCAGGCTTGTCCCGGAAATATAGCTGGCATCGTCGCCAGCAAGGAAAAGGGCCGCATTCGCAACCTCGCGCGGGCTTCCGGCCCTGGCCATCGGAATGCGGTCCATATAGGCCTTGTGCACGGTTTCGTTTTCGAAGAGCCCGCCGGTGCGCGGGGTCTGCACCAGCCCCGGCAGAATGGCATTGACGCGCACGCCGAGAGGGGTGAACTCGAGTGCGGCGTTCTTGGTCAGCATTTCCACGCCGGCCTTGGCCGAACTGTAGGCGCTTCCGGCATGAAGCGGCAGGTGCGAGGTGAGGGAGGCGACGTTGACGATGGCTCCACCGCCGCGTTTGACCATATGCCGGCCTTCATGCTTGAGACACAGGAAGACGTTGGTCAGGCCGATATTGACGCTCGCCTGCCAATCCTCGAGTTCGAGATCCAGCAGATACCCCACCCGCGCGCCGCCGGCGACGTTGAGGGCAATATCGATGCGGCCGAACTTGTCCACGGCGCGTTTCGTCATCGCCTCGACATCGGCCTCGCGGGTGACGTCGACGGTGACGGTTTCCACATCCGGAAACGCCTGCTTCAGCCCGGCAAGGGCTTCCTCGTTGATATCCGCGCCGATGATGTGCGCGCCGTCCGCAGCGAGACGTTCGACGATATCACGCCCGATGCCCGAAGCGGCGGCGGTGACGATGGCGACCTTGTCCTTGAAATTTGCCGACATGTTTCATGTCCTCCACATATGCGGTCTCTTGACCGGTTTGTTGTTTTGCCAATGGGAATGCAGGCGGCGCGCGCCGCCGCATGTTTTGCGTTTTCAGGCCCGTATTGGGCCACCTCAATAGTGGCAGGCGCACGACCGGGCCGCCGGATGCGGCCGCGTGGCCGTCTTCGGGATTTCGTTCTGGGCCTGCCAGAACAGGTGGTCGATCGTGTCTTCGGCCTGATGGCGGACATCGTCGAGATCGGCCAGTAGTTTGCCGCCGCGCTTGACCGGCTTGCCATGCACCAGAACCGTGTCGATATCGCCGATGGAAGCATGGAAGACGACCGAGGCGACCGGGTTCAACACCGGCACCATGTTGGGCGAGGTCGTGTCGATGAACAGAAGGTCGGCGACCTTGCCGGGTTCGATGGTGCCCAGCCGCTTTTCCTGTCCGAGGGCGCGTGCGCCCTGGAAGGTGGCAAACTCGAAAATGTCGTCCAGCGTGATCTTGAACCCTTCGGGACGCTCCTCAAAACCGCTCATGGAGATCGTGCGTTCGACGCCGAAGGCGGTGCGCATCTGCGAGAAGAAATCCTCCGAAGCCGCATTGGCCGAGTCGATGCTGAGGCTGGGGCGGATGCCGGCGGCCATCAGGCGCCCGGTGGGCGGCGGCGACATGAAATGCGAATCCACATGCGGGGCGACGGAGGCCGAACCGCCGGTCTCGGCGATCAGCTTCAGTTCGTGATCGCTGGCGCCGGTGAGATGAACCCAGGTGACATCAGGCCCCATCATGCCGGCCTCGTACATCATTTCCAGCGTTGCGCAGGGCTGGAAATTCCGGTCTGCCGAGACGATATGGATCGAAATCCGCATGCCCAGTTCCCGGGCGATCTCGAATTCCCTCTTGCAGGCATCGAGCGAAATCAGCTGCGGCGGCTCAAGCCCGAGGAAACAGGACGACAGCAGCGCATCATCATCGGGCAGAAGCTTGCGGGTGCGCTCCGCGCCGGCAAAGGACCTCGCCTGATCATAGTAGCGGTCGACATCGAAAAGCCGGTCCGAGCCGTAGCCGTGGCCGAAGACCGTGCGGCCGCCGATATCGCGATGGGCCTGAATGGCAGCATCCTCGTGCTCCGGCGAGGCGATGTTGTGGGCCCAGTCGAGCATGGTGGTCACGCCCGCATCGAGTGCTGCCAACCGGGCAAGCCGCGTGATCGCATAATGGTCCTGCGGGCGGAAACGCGGGGAATAGACGCCGTAGAGATTGGCAAACACATCCGCCAGATGGGAGTCGTAGGACAGCCCCTTGAACGCTGACAGCCAGAGGTGGCGGTGGGTGTCGATAAAGCCCGGTGAAACGATATAGGACGAGGCATCGATGATCTCTGCATCGATGTCACCGATATCGAGTTCCGGTCCGATGTCGAAGATATGTCCGTCGCGCAGCAGAAGATCGCCCCGGAAGGTTCCCTTGTCAGAGCCGCTGATGATGATCGCCTGTTTGACAAGCGTTGCGCGGGCCGGATCGAACTGCGCCCACGCCAGCGCATGCGGTGTTGTGTCGGATTGGTTCATCGGGGGCTTTCCTCCTGTTGAGCTGCGCTTCACCAACCCTTTCGGACAGGCTGAGCGCGCGTTGAAACCGATCCGTGATGCATGCAGGCGGCCCGAGATGATGTGTGCCGCATCTGCAATTTCAGGCTTTCCCGGACCCGGCCCGTTTCCCAAGACAGTACTTTGAAAATCTGAAACGATAATAAGTCAAGAAGATTATTGGAAAATTTTCGCTAGCCGGCAGGCATATCACCGGTCCGGCTCAACACGACTGCCTGCGTCGGAGTAAGTGTAATTTCACCCATCAAATTCAGTTATTTACCTGAAATTCCATGGTGATGAACTGACAAGGGTGACATGATGATCGTTGCGGACAATCATGCCCTTTTCAGGGCTCTGTGAGGAAACCCACCGGTCGGCAAACATGTGCCGTAGCGGCCGGTCAGGACGACGATCAACCGCGCCCCGCGGGTGCTGCTCAGATTATTGAGAAATCTCGTCCTTCGTTCTTTCGTCATACCGGCCTTGAGCCGGTATCCAGGGCCGCTTGTTATGCGCTTCCAGAAAGAGTCTTTGCGCGCAAGGACTTGGCCCTTACTAGATTCCGGCTCAAGGCCGGAATGACGGCGAAAGGGAGGGAAGACAGTGATTGGCCACAGGGTTTGTCAACAAACTGAACCGCGCCCCGCGGGCGTGGCTGACTGTTTCAGCGTCCCGTGCAGATACGTCTCAAGCGTGTGCAGGAACTGCCGGGTTGCCGCGGAGCGAAACGGAACCGGCGGGAAGACTGCAAAAATGCCGCCGCGTCTCAGCCGGAAGTCCGGCAGCAGCCGGATCAGGCGGCCCGTCCGCAACGCATCGGCAACCAGGAAATCCGGCAGGATGGCAAAGCCGCCGCCGGCCATGGCACAGGTCGATGACCCGATGGTGGCGTCAACCCGGATCGCGGGTGAAAGCGTGACCTCATGCGCAGGCTCGCCCTCCCGGTGAAATGACCACCGGCTGGCGCCCCCAAGCGCCCGGTTCATGATGAAGGGAAGCCGGTGCAGATCGGCCGGTACCAGAGGCGCATCCACACCGTCCATCAGCGACGGGGCAGCAACAACATACTGCTCGAAATCGGCAAGCTTTCGCGCGATATTGGTCGAATCCCTGAGCCATCCGACCCGAAACGCAATATCGAAGCGGTTTTCGATGGGGTCCAGCCGGGCATCGGTGAAGTTCAGATCAACCGCGACCTGCGGGTGGCGACGGCTGAACACGGCGGCAGCTTCGGCAACATATGTGCTGCCGAAATCCAGCGAGGCCGTCACCCGCAATTCACCCGTCGGCACTTCATTGCCCTGCTGCGCCACCCAGTAGGCTTCCTCGATCTGGGCAATCGCGGCGCGGGCGGCCTCGTAGAAAGCCACGCCCTGTTCGGTCAGCTTCAAGTGCCGCGAATTGCGGATCACCAGGGCCGTACCAAGCTCGGCTTCGAGAAGCTGCAACTGCTTGCTGACCACGGCCTTGGTGATGTTCAGCCGTTCGGCGGCGGCGGTAATCGTTCCTTCTTCGGCAATGGCCGTGAAATACTGGAGACGCGTGTAGTTTCGCACCATCGTTTCCTTTTAGCTGACGCACAGTCAGAATATACGCTCTTCAGCAAACGCCCGTCATCCCCTATCTTGCTGCCATTGAGGAAACACCGGAGACGTCGGCATGCCGCATTTCACCTATATTTATGATACCTATTGTGGCTGGTGCTATGGGGCCGAACCGGTCATCACCGCACTGATAGAAAGCGGCGCCGCGGTCGAGGTCTTCCACCGGCATCTGTTTCAGGGCGCCAATGCGCACCGGATGGGCGACGGGTTTGGCCGGATGGCGATGCAGTATGATCGCCGCATCGCGACCCTTTCCGGACAGGAATTCAGCGATACTTATATATCCAATATCCTGTCGGCGCCGGACGAGGTGCTGGAATCCGGCCTGACGGCCCGGGCCGCCGCGCTCATTCATGATCGGGGCGCAAAGGCCGAAATGGCGCTGGCCGCTCGCCTGCAGCGGGACCGTTTCGTCAACGGACGTTCGGCCGCAGACAAGGCCGCCGTCACAGCGACACTGGCCGAGGCAGGCGTGACCGCCGATCTGGCCGACGGCGCGGAAAAGGCCCGTGCCATCAGCGAACAGGCGGCCGCGCTTCTGGCGCGTTACGGCCTCTCCGGCGTGCCCGCACTGCTTCGCCACGACGGTGACAACACGCAGATCGTGAATATCGGCGACTTCTACCAAACGCCTGAACGCATTGCAGCGATCGCTGCCTGAGAAAGGAAACGACAATGAAACTTCTCGTCATCGGCGCCACCGGCATGGTCGGTTCGCGCATTGTGGATGAAGCGCTGTCCCGCGGCCATGAAGTGGTGGCCGCAACCCGCAACCCCGACAGGATCCAGCCCCGTGCGGGTCTGACCGCCGAGGCGCTGGACGTGACAGACGTCAAACGGCTGGGCGAACTTGCGGCCAGCGTCGATACCGTGATCTCGGCAACCAGCCCGCGCAGCAGCGGCAACCCGGAAGCAGAGGCCGTGTCCTACGCCTCGGCGCTGATCGAAGCGCTCGGCAAGACCCGGCTGGTGATGGTCGGCGGCGCCGGCTCGCTGAACCTGCCCGACGGCACCCCCGTCGCCGATGTCGTGCCGGATGTCTATGCGGCAGAAGCCCGCGCCATGCGCGCTGCCTATGAGCGCATCAAGGCATCGGATCTCGACTATACTGTTCAGGCGCCTGCGGGAGAGATTGCACCCGGCGAACGGACCGGACAATTCCGCCTTCAAACCGACATTCTGCTGACGGATGCCGACGGCAACAGCCGGATCAGCGCCGAAGACTTCGCCGTGGCCTTGCTCAACGAGGTTGAACAGCCGCAGTTTGGCCGGCAGCTGTTCACGGCAGCCTACTGAACCCGAAACACTTGCCCGGAAGGAGGGGACGATCATGCTGACCCGCAGGGAAACGTTGAAATACGCAGTGACGGCGGCCGCCGTCGTGACAGCCGGCCGCAGCGCTTTTGCGGCCGCGCAGCAGCTTGACTGGCAGGTTTTTCAGGCCGGAGAAGAGGGCTTTCGCCGCACACCGGTCCTGCTCAGCGGCGAGACCGAGGCGATCCTGATCGATGGCGGCTTCACGCTTTCCGATGGCCGCGCCCTGGCGGAAGCCATCAAGGCCACGGGTAAAAAACTGACAACGATCTATGTCAGCTGCAGCGACCCCGATTACTATTTCGGCCTCGGCCCCGTCGTTGAGGCTTTTCCGGAAGCCAACGTGATCGCCAAGACCGTCACCGTCGAAGCGATCAACGGCAATGTCGAGAGCAAGCTGGCGACATGGGGGCCGATGCTCAAGGACAACGGCCCGCAGAAGCTGGCCGATGTGGTCATTCCCACGCCGTCGGACGTCTCGTCGCTCGCGCTTGAAGGGCAGGACATCGACATCGTCGAGATTTCGTCGATGCACGACCGCCGTTATCTCTGGGTGCCGTCGCTCGAAGCCGTGTTTGGCGGCGTTCTGGTGTCGTCCGGCATCCATGTCTGGGTGGCCGACACGCCGACGCCCGAAGAGCGCGCGGCCTGGGTCGACGCCCTCAACGAGATCATCGCGCGCCAGCCGAAAATCGTCGTTCCCGGCCACAAGACGGAAGATGCGCCTGGCGGCGTCGAAGCCGTGACCTTTACCCGCGATTATCTGGTGGCCTTCGACGAGGAACTGAAAAAGGCGAATGACAGCGCCGCCCTGATCGCCGCGATGGCGGTGCGCTATCCGGATCTTGAGGGCGTCAGTTCACTCGAACTCGGCGCAAAGGTCGCCATGGGCGAAATGAAATGGGGCTGATCTGAAAACAGCGCCGGAACCGCCGCGGAAAAGCCTGATCGCATAAGGCCAAGCCTATCCACGGCAACGCAGGCGCCGGTTTTCCGGCTTCAGAAGCACGAACTCGTTATCCTCGCGGCCATCGATCATGTCCGCGAGGATGCTTCCCGTTGTCGGGCCGAGCGTAAAACCCTGATGCCCGTGGCCGAAGTTGAACCACAGTCCCTCGTGCTGCGGCGCGGAGCCGACAAGCGGCAGCATGTCCGGCAGGCAGGGGCGATGGCCGAACCATGTGCTGTTTTCGATCGGCGGGCCGATATCGATCAGCTCGCGCGCGCCGGCAACGCCGCGTTCAAGCTGGGTGAGATTGGCCGGCGCGGCCGGGCCGGTCAGTTCCGCGCCGGTGGTGATGCGCAAGCCCTGCCGCATGTTGGAAAGCACCACGCCGTTGGCGGCATCCATCAGCGGCCGGTTGAGCCGCTCGGTCATTTCGAAATGGCCGTGATAGCCGCGTTTGCGGACCATCGGGATACGATATCCGAGCGGTTTCAGGTATTCGGGAGACCACGGCCCCAGCGCGATCACCAGATGTTCTGCGGTCAGCCGCTCACCGGAATTTTCGATGCGCCAGCCGCCGTTTTCCCGGATCGGTGTCGCGGCATCGGCCCTGACGATACGCCCGCCGCGGGCCTCGAACAGTGCCGCATAGGCCTGGGTCAGGCCCCCCGGATCGCTGACGGTCCAGGGGCTTGTCCAGAAAACCGCGCCGGCAATGTCGGCTTTCAGCGCCGGTTCTTCGGTTTTCAGCGCTTTCGTGTCCAGCAGGGTTGAGGCAACGCCGTAGGTTTTCTTCAGCCTGTCCGCATCGGCGGCGGCTGCGTCGAATATTTCGGGCGTGCGGTAGACCTGATAGAAGCCGGAACGCCGGACGAGGTCGTCCGCGCCCGCTGCCGCGATCAAAGGCGCATGATCATGCGTCGCGCGCGCCGTCAGCTTCGCATAGGTCTGCGATATCCGCGCGTGGCGTCCCGGCGCGGAGGCGAGAAAATAAGGCCACAGCGCCGGCGTGGACCGCAACAGGCCGGGGACGTTATAAATGATATCGTTGGTCCGCCCGATGGCATAGCGGAAGAGCTTTGCCGGGGCATAGGGTATGGCATAGGGCTCCGCCGCCTCGCTCTGGATGATGCCCGCATTGCCATAGCTTGTCTCAAGGCCCGGCCCCTTGCGGTCAACGACCGTGACGCTATGGCCTCTTTCCTGCAGGGCGAGCGCAGTCGAAATGCCGACCATGCCGGCGCCCAGAACCAGAATTTCACGCATGACAGTATGGCTCCCGATCCCGTCTATTCAAAACTGAGAAAACCGTCGGTTTCGGCAATCGGCGGCGCCGCCTTCAGGGCGTTGAAATCCGGCGGACGCGGGGCGAAACCGGACAGGCCGGCGATAACGGCTTCGAATTCCGCTGCCACGGCCAGAACCCCGAGATCGTCATGACGGCGACCGACGATCTGCAGACCGAAGGGCATGTTGTTGGCATCAAAACCGCAGGGAATGGTGATCGAGGGGTGCCCGGCGATGGTCGAGGCATAGGCCATCGCCAGCCAGTGGTAATAGCTTTTGGTGGCAACGCCGTCGATTTCGGTCGGATAGAGTTCGCGCCAGGGACGCGGGCTGATGGTTACGGCGGGCGAGATGATGAAGTCGCGGTCTTCGAAAAACGCCTGCCAGTTGCGGTAGTAACCGCTCTGGGCGATCATCGCGGCGGCGGCATCTTCCGCCGAATAGCCGCGCCCTTCGGCAACATTGTCGGTGACATTCGGGCCGACAAGTTCCGGCTGTTCATCGACGAGCCGGGCGTGGTGCCCGAGGAAATTGATGGCACGCAGAACCGAGAAGATCCGGTCCGCGCCGTCGCAGTCGGGCGTTGCCTCCTCAAGCCGGCCGATGAACGGCGAGAGCGCCTCGACCGCCTTCAGGAAATGCGCGCGGACGGTTTTCTCCACCGGTGCAAAACCATAGTCTTCCGTAAACGCGATCCGCAGCGACGACAGGTCGCGGCGCGGCAGATTGGCGAACGCGCCGGGCTCCCACAAAGTCTTGCCATCGATGATGGCGGTAAACGGATCGCTGCGGTCGGGGCAGGCCATCACCGACAGCATCAGCGCGGCATCGGCAACGCTGCGCGCCATCGGCCCGGAGGTCGACAGCGGCATCAGTGCGATGGGGCGCGTGTCGCCAGGCACCACGCCGGGGCTCGGACGAAAGCCGACAACGCCGCAATAGGCCGCAGGGTTGCGCAGGCTGCCGCCGGTATCCGAGCCGGTTGCGAGCGGCGCATAGCGACAGGCAAGCGCCACAGCGGACCCGCCGGACGAGCCCGCCGCCGTGCGCGTGAGATCATACGGGTTGGGCGTGACGCCATAGACGCGGTTGCGGGTGTTGCCGCCCGCGCTCCATTCGGGATTGTTGGTCTTGCCAAGCGGGATGGCGCCGGCGCGGCGCATGGCGGCAACGATGGCGTCGTCCTTCGCGGCGATATTGTCGCGGAAGATTTCCGAGCCGAAGGTCGTCGGCAGGCCCTTGACGTCGATCATGTCCTTCACGCCGAAGGGCAGGCCGTGCACCGGGCCGAGCGCCGCACCGCTCATGACGGCCTCTTCCGCCTGTTTTGCGTCCGCCAGAAGTGCGTCGAAATCGCTGGCCACGACGGCGTTGACCGCATGGTCGAGCGCCTCGACGCGGGCGATGCAGCTTTCCACCAGCTCCACCGGCGACAGCGCCTTGCGGGCAATCAGCCGGCGGGCTTCCACCGCACCAAGATCGGCCGGCTGCGTCGCGGATTTAACGGTCATGCATATTCACTCCAAGTGGCTTTCGGTCATATCCGCAGCGGATCCTGCCATATCACGCCGGCAGTGTCCCGGTGTCGGCGATATCGGAAAACAGGCCGGTCATGACGGCAAGCGCCTGACGGGCAAGCGGCTTGAGAATATGTTCATTGGGGGCGTGCTGGCTGCAACCCGCATAGCTGTGCGGTATCCAGATCGTCGGCAGCGCCAGCACCTCGGCAAAGCAGTCGTTCGGCAGCGATCCGCCCAGATTGGGCAGGATATGCGTCGCTTCTCCGGTGGTTTTCTCAAGCGAAGCCGCCGCGAATTTCACCCATGGATGGTCGGGGTCAAGCCGGGTCGCGGGGAAGGAACCGCCACCGGCGGGCACGACCTCGACGCCCGAAAAACCATGCCGGTCCAGATGACGGCGCAAGGCAGGCACAATGTCTTCGCTGTCGGTTCCGACAACGTAACGAAGCTGGCAGGTGGCGCGGGCGTGGCCGGAAATCGCGTTGACCGGCGCTTCCGGAACACCGGATTTCATCGCCAGAACCGCAAAACTGTTCCAGCCGAAAACCCGTTCGGCCTGCGTCAGGCTTTCCTCGCCCCAATCAGGATCGAGCGCAAAACCGGCCTCGACCGGCGGCAGTTCGGCCAGCACTTCGCGAATGCGCGGCGTCAGGCTATCGGGGCGCCATTCCGGCACCTTGATCTGGCCGCGCGCGTCGGTGATGGTGGCAAGCGCGTGGGCAAGAATGATCGCCGGATCGGCCAGCAGCCCGCCGAAATTGCCCGAATGATTGGCCCCCTCGCGCAGATCGACGCGAAGATCGAAGGTCACGCCGCCGCGCGACCCGGTGAAAATCGTCGGAACGTCCGCCGAAAGACGCGGACCGTCGGATGCGATCAGAACATCGGCGGCCAGACGTTCGCGATGGGCCTCGCAAAAGGCCTTCAACCCCGGCGAACCGTTTTCCTCGCCCATTTCCAGAAGTACCTTGGCATTGAAGCCGAGCTTGCCGCGGGTTTCGATCAGGCTGGCCATGGCTTTCAGATTGATCAGGTGCTGGCTCTTGTTGTCCGCCGTTCCGCGTCCGTAAAGCCGGTCGCCCTCTTCCGTGATCTCGAAAGGCGAAAGCCCTTCGCGCCATTGTTCGGTCTGGGCGCGGACCACGTCGCCGTGGCCATAGGTCAGCACGGTCGGCAGGTTCACATCCTCGATGCGCTGCGCGACCATGATCGGCCCGGCGCCGGCAACCGGGTTTTCGAAGATTTCCACCTCAAATCCCATGCTTTCAAGCATCGGCGTCATCGCTTCGGCGAGGTAAATGTCGAGATGCGGACGTCCGCGCGGGTCCTGGCTTTCGGTCGGATAGGCGACCAGCTTTTCGAGATCGGCCCGAAAACCGCCCTCGTCGAAATAACGGGCGCTCAGCGCCAGCGCCTTGCTACGGCTGTTCATCAACAGGCTCCTGATTATTCATCCGGTTCGGCCACGCCATCGCCCCAGGGCGAGAAGGTTTCCGTCGTGCCGGAATTGACGGTGCCTTCGCGCATCACCCCGGCGGGGCAGGCGAAAGCGTAGGGGAAGGGGGTTCTCTGTGCAGTCATGACCGGCCCGGTTGCGGCAAGCGCATCGGTCACCGCGCCCGTCAGACGTTCATCGGCAACGGTCTGATCGCCGCCGGAAACGTCGATGCGCGGCGCTTCGATCGCGTCCTGCATGCTCATGCCGTAATCCATCAGGAACGAGGCGATCTGGCCGACGGCGGGCATGATCTTGCGCCCGCCCGAGGCACCGAGGGCAAAGCGCTTTTCTCCGGTCTCGCCGATGACGGGGCAGACATTCATCAGGCAGCGTTTTCCGGGGCCGAGCGAATTGGGTTTGCCGGGCTCGGGGTCGAACCACATGATGCCGTTGTTGAGCAGCAGCCCGGTTGCGGGCGAGAGCGTGCGCGAGCCGAAGATCGACAGCAGCGTCTGCGTCATCGCCACCATATTGCCGTTGCGGTCGACGATGGAAAAATGCGTGGTGCAGCCCGGCGCGCGCGGGCTTTCGTGGTCGCCCATGGTGGCGAGCCGTTCGGCGTAGGCATCGCGGTAAGCGGCGGCAATCGCGGTAAAGCTGGTTGCATCGGGCGCATCCGCCGGCGTGTAGGCCTGCTGCCATTTCGCCATGGCGGCGGCCAGCGTCGGCCCGGCGGTCATTTCCGGCACGGCCCACAGATTGCCGGAACGATAGGGGATGTTCAGCGGTTCCTGCCACTCCGCCCGGTAGGCGGCAAGATCGTCTGCCGTCAGGAAACCGCCCTTTTCGGTCACATCCTTCACGAGCGCATCGGCGATGTCGCCCCGGTAGAAATCCTCCGCACCCGCATGGGCCAGATGTTCCAGCGTTTCGGCCATTTTCGTCTGGTCGAGGCGAACGTCCGAAAGCGCCGTCCAGCCGAAAATCTTCGGCCATTGCCCCTCTTCCAGAAAAAGCGCCGCCGCATCCGCATCTTCAGCCAGGTCGCGCGCCGAAGAGGCGATGATGAGCGCGGCATACCAGTCGACAAGCAGGCCCTCGCGGGCAAAGCCGATGGCCGGGCGGAGGAGGTCGGCCCAGCGCATCTTTCCGAAACGCCGGTGCATTTCGCCAGCACCTGCGACAGTGCCCGGAACAGCGACGGATGATGCCCCGGTGACGTTGCGGTCTTCGACAACCGCCTCCCACGGGAAAAGATCGGAGGCCTTGCCGGTTCCGGCCAGCGGATAGAAGGCGGGATCAAGCGAGGCCGACGAGCGCATGCCGTAATTCAGCGCATACGCCTTGCCCTCATCCGCTCGCCACAGCATCATCGCCCCGCCGCCTGCGGGCCCGGACATCCACGGTTCAAGCACGCCGATTGCAAAGCTGACGGCAACGGCGGCATCGACCGCATCGCCGCCATCGGCCAGAACACGGGCGCCCGCCTCGGCAGCGCGGACATGCTGGGCGGCGACCACGCCCTTGCCGTCAACGGTGACGCCCGGCTTGCGGACCGTCTGCGAGCGCGAGAATGAGCCGCTCATGCCAACCCTCCGGCCAGAAGATCGGGCGGCGGCAGTTTGGAAATATCCGGCACCTGCCAGGCCTTGCCCGGCTGCGCGGCCAGAAGTTTTTGCGTATAAGGGTGTTTCGGCGCGCCGAAAACATCGTCCACGCTGCCGCGTTCAACGATCCTGCCCTGTTGCATGACAATCAGATTGTCGCAGATCTGGGCGGCGACCCGCAGGTCGTGGGTGATGAACAGCACCGTCAGGCCCATCTTGTCGCGAATTTCCTTCAACAGCAGCAGCACTTCCTTCTGCACCGACACATCGAGCGCGGAAACCGCCTCGTCGGCAATCAGCACTTTCGGCTCCACCATCAGCGCGCGGGCAATGCAGATGCGCTGGCGCTGGCCGCCGGAAAACTGCGCCGGATAGCGGTTCAGCGCATCGGGTTCGAGCCGGACGATGCGCATCAGTTCACGCGCGCGCTCGAAGGCAACCGACCGGCGCACGCCGAAATTGACCGGCCCCTCGACAAGCTGATCGCCGATGGTGCGGCGCGGATTGAGCGATCCATAAGGGTCCTGAAAGACGATCTGGATTTCCTTGCGGTAGGGGTGCAGACCGCGCCGGGAATAGACGGCGATATTATTGCCCCGGACCAGAACCGAACCGTCATCCGGGTCTTCAAGCCGGATCATGCATTTGACCAGCGTCGACTTGCCGGAACCGCTTTCACCGACAATGCCGAGCGTCTCGCCCTCGCGGACGGAAAATTCGATGTCCTTGCAGGCGTGGACCTCGCGCGCCGGTTTGAACATGGTCTTCTTCGTGCGATAGGTTTTCTGAAGGCCGGCGACCGTCAGGACGGTCGGCTTTTTGGCAAGGCCCCGGTCTTCTTCCGCCGCCCGGCGCGGCACGGCGTCGATCAGCTTGCGCGTATAGGGGTGGCGCGGGCGGTTCAGCACCTCTTCCGCCGGTCCCTGCTCAACGATGCGCCCGTGCTGCATGACGATCACCTTGTCGGCAATTTCCGCCACGACATCGAAATCATGGGTGACGAACATGATCCCGGCCGAATGTTTCTCGCGCAGTTCCTTGAAGAGATGGAGGATCTGCGCCTGTGTCGACAAGTCCAGCGCCGTCGTCGGTTCATCGGCGATCAGCAGGGCCGGGTCCAGCGCCAGCGCCATGGCGATGACGATGCGTTGGCGCTGACCGCCGGAAAGCTGATGCGGATAGGAGGCATAGATGCGCTCCGGCTCCGGCAGTTGCACCTCCTCCAGAAGCCGGATCGTGCGGGCCTTGCGCTCGGCCGCGCCAAGGGCGGTGTGCTGCTCGAACATCTCCTCGATCTGGTTGCCGACGGTGTAGCAGGGATTGAGCGCGCTCATCGGCTCCTGAAACACCATCGCCATGCGCTTGCCGCGCAGCCGGGCATGTTCGGCCGGTGACAGCTTCAGCACATCACGGCCGTCGAAGACGACTTCGCCGGAGGACGGCTTCAGCGCTTTCGGCAAAAGCCCCATCGTCGTGAAGGAGGTGATCGATTTGCCCGAGCCGCTCTCGCCGACAATGCAGACGATCTCGCGCGGGTGGATATCGAGTGTCAGATTTTCGACGGCGTGGGGGCGGTCGCTTCCCTCGGGAAGATCGATGGTCAGGTCGCGGATCGCCAGAATGGGATTGCTCATCAGTTTCGGCCCTCCGGTGCGGTGACATCGCGAATGCCGTCACCCAGCATGTTGATCGACAGAACCAGCAGGAAAAGCGCGATGCCGGGAATGGTGATCATCCATGGTTCGAACAGCAGCATTTCCTTGCCTTCCGAAATCATCAGACCCCAGGATGGCGTCGGCGGCTGAACCCCGAGCCCGAGAAAGCTGAGCGCGGCTTCCAGAATGATCGCATGCGCCATTTCCAGGGTGAAGATGACGATCAGGTGGTTCATCACATTCGGCAGAATGTCCTTCACCAGCATGCGCGGCAGCGAAGCGCCGAGAATTTCGGCTGCGGCCACATATTCCAGCTTGCGCACCTGCATGGTGGCCGAGCGCAGGACAACGGCAAACCGGTCCCACAGCAACAGGCCAAGCACCGAGACGACCACAACCAGAGAGCCGCCGAAAAGCGACACGACCGCCAGCGCCACCAGCACGACAGGCATGGCCAGCCGGACATTGATGAGAAAGGTCACCACGAGGTCGACCTTACCGCCGAAGAACCCGGCGGTAACCCCCAGAACCGTGCCGATGATCGCGGAAATGGTCGCGGCAATCAGACCGATCATCAGCGAGATGCGGGCGCCATAGAGAAGCCGCGTCAGAAAATCCCGGCCCAGCGCATCGGTTCCGAGAAGGTGTTTGGAGGTCCCGCCCAGAAAGACCGGCGGCTTCATGCGCGCCAGGAGGTCCTGCTTGTAGGGCGAATAGTCCGTCAGAAACGGCGCGAAGATGGCGATCAGAGCGATGACAAGCATCGTTGCCATTCCGAAAAGCAGGCCCTTGTGCCGCAGCGCCCGGCGAAGCATTGCCTGACGCGGGCTGCGGGGTTTTCTGTTGACGGCGGGCGGGGCCTTGATGGCGTTGGCTTCAGTCATTTTGTTTTCGCCTCCGGTTTCAGCCGCCGACCCGCAGGCGGGGATCCATCCATGCGTTCAGGATGTCGGCCAGGAAGGTGAAGGAAATGTAGAACATCGAGAAAATCAGGATCAGCGCCTGCATCGTCGGCAGATCATTGCGCGAGATCGATTCCCAGGCGAGGAAACCTGCGCCGTGCAGGGCGAAAATGCTTTCCACCACCACGGAACCGCCGAGCATGAAACCCATCTGCACCGCCGCAAGACTGATGACGGGAATGACGGCGTTGCGCAGCGCATGCTTGAACAGCACCTTGCGGGTGGAAAGCCCCTTGGCGCGGGCCGTGCGGATATAGTCGGAGCTCAGAACCTCCAGCATGCCCGCCCGCGTCAGCCGCATGATCGCCGGCGTCGCGTAGTAACCGAGCACCACGGTCGGCAGGATGAAGTTCTGCCAGTGATCGGACCCCGAGGCGGGAACAAGCCCGAGCCGAATGGAGAAGATGACGATCAGGATGAGGCCGAACCAGAAGGACGGAATTGCCTGACCGACCACAGAGATGAAAAGGGCGGCCCGGTCTACGAGCGAATTGGGTTTCACCGCCGCGGCTACCCCCATCGGGATTGCCAGAAGAAGGGCAAAGCTGATGGCCAGAAAACCCAGCGTCATGGTGACATGCAACCGGTCGGCGATCAGCTCGGTCACCGGCAGATTGAAATACCAGGATTGCCCGAGATCGCCGGAGGCCGCCTTTGACAGCCAGTCCCAGTACTGCACGATCATCGGCCGGTCGAACCCGTATTGCTGGGTGATCATGGCGATGGTGTCGCTGTCGGCATTTTCGCCGGCAATGGCGATTGCCGGATCGCCGGCCATATAAAGAAGGCTGAAGCTGATGGCGGAAACGGTGAGCGCCACGGCGACCGCCAGCCCGAGCCGTTTCAGAACGAAAATATACATACCGTTTTCCCGACCGCTCGAAAAATGCGGGCAGAGCCCGGCCGGAAGGGCCGGGATCTGCATGCTGTTTCCGTCAGATCAATTCCACGAGAAGTCGTAGAAGCGGACAAGCTCGTCGTCGGTGGGCTTGAAGCTCATGTCCGGGTCCATGACGTAGTTCACATTGTAGGTGAACAGCGGAACCCAGTAGGCCTCGTCGATGATCTTCGTCAGCGCCT
Organism: uncultured Martelella sp.; assembly: GCF_963677965.2. Lineage (NCBI taxonomy): Bacteria > Pseudomonadati > Pseudomonadota > Alphaproteobacteria > Hyphomicrobiales > Aurantimonadaceae > Martelella > uncultured Martelella sp. Next base: position 73,966 of record NZ_OY782683.2, on the reverse strand, counting down.
TTTTATAAAGGTCGGTGCGCGCGGCCTTGTCGTTGGTGGAATCGCCTTCCTCAAGCCATTCGATCACGTCCGGGTCGCGGGCATCGTCCTGCGGCCCGCCGGTGAAGAATTCCGCCGTGCTTGCCGAAGCGTCCGCCACCGAATTCGAACCCCAGGTCAGGAATGCCATCGGCACTTCACCTTTCCGGTGAAGCTCGCGCAGGGCCGAATACTGCATGTAGTTGAAATTGGTGCTGATGCCGACTTCGCTTAAGAAACCGGTAATCGCTTCGGCATAGGGCCTGTTCCGGTAGGCGTAGAAATCGATCGTGAAGCCGTCGGGATAGCCAGCCTCGGCAAGCAGTTCCTTCGCCTTTTCAGGATCGTAGTCATAGGTCGGCAGGTCCTGTGCGCAGGCAAACTGCGCCGGCGAGCAGGCGCTGTCGATGACCGTGGACGAGCCCTTCACCAGAGCGTCGACAATGGCCTGACGGTCAATGGCGTGATAAATCGCCTGACGGACCTTGGTCTTGGTCATCGGGCCGTCCGGGTCAGCGCGTCCTGCAGCGTCCATGGTGATATAGCCGATCCGCATGGCCGGTGCGTTGACGACGTTGTAATTGCCGGTCGCGTCCAGCTTTTCGGCCTGATCGGCCGGGACGTTCCAGAGGAAGTCCAGCGTGCCGTTGAAGAACTCGGCAATCTGGGTATTCACGTCGGGAATGGTGCGGATATCGACCGTCTCCACGCCCGGCTTGCCCTTCGGGCCGTCGTGATAGTCTTCGAATGCCTCGAGAACGAAATGCTTGCCGGGATCGACTTCGGTCACCTTGAACGGACCGGTGCCAACGGGTTTGAGACCCATGCCGCTCGGGCCGGCTTCGGCATAATATTCATTGGGATACATCGCCAGCGGGCCGGAGAGATATTCCTCGGCTGCCGGGAACGGCGCCTTGGCAATGATGCGGACCGTGTAATCGTCAATCTTTTCGGCGTGGTCGATCCAGGCCGCGTTCGAGACGTTCTTGACGCCATTGTCGGGGTTGGTGATGTAGTCGATCGTGTAGACCACATCATCGGCGTTGAAGGGCTCGCCATTGTGGAAGGTGACGCCTTCGCGCAGCTTGAATTCCAGGGTCACGTCATCGACCCATTCCCATTCGGTCGCGAGATTGCCCTCGTATTCGCCGGTCTCGGGATTGCGGTACAAAAGACCGTCCCATACCGAATAGTTCAGCAACAGGCCTTCACGCGCCGTGTTGAAATAGACATCGGCCGTCTCAAGCTCTTTTCCGAACGCCATGTTGACGGAATTGTCGTCCTTGCCGGCAAATGCGGCAGATGAGGCCGTCAGGAAGACAGCCGTGCTCAAAAGCAGGGAAGATAGTTTCATTGGTTTGTCCTCTGGTGGTCTGACTTTTTATTGTATTCAGTTCCGTTTTTTTGTATACAAAATGATGCACTGCACAATGTCAAACAGAAAATATCATGACCGCCAAATCGAAGACCGCATCGCGCATCTGCGCCGAAATCGAGCAACGCATCGCGATGGGGCGCTATCAGGACGGCGAAAAACTCAATGAAGTGGCACTGGCAACCGAGCTGAATGTCTCGCGCACACCGCTGCGGGAAGCCTTCCAGATTCTCAATGCCAGTTTCCTCGTGGAGCTGATCCCCAACCGCGGCGCTTTCGTCCGCCGCCCGTCGATGGTCCGACTGGTGGAAATGTTCGAGGTCATGGCCGAGCTCGAGGCCTGGTGCGTGAAGCTGGCAACCCGGCGGATCACGCCGGCGCAACGGCTTTTTCTGCGCGAGGCCGCCCAGGGCTGCGAAAAGGCCCTGAAGCAGGAAAGACCCGACCTCTATTACAAGGCCAACAACCGCCTTCACGGCATGTTTTACGAGGCCTCAGGCAACAGCGTGCTTGCCGAGGAAGCAGGGCGGATGCACCAGAGGCTGCGGCCGTTCCGCCGCCACCAGCTCGACGTCAAGGGCCGGCTTGCCAAGTCGATGCGCGAACATGCGGAAATTCTGGAAGCGATGGACAATGGCGACGCCGAACTTGCCGCCGAACGCATGCGCCGGCATATCAACACGCTGGGCGCCACCTATGACGAATATATTTCGACCCTGGAAGCAATGTCGCAGGCCGGAGCCGGCGACTGAAGCCCCGCAGGGCCCAATCGCCGAGACGCTCGGCATCAGCCGTCCTTATAGTAGTAGCTGTAACCGTTCAGCGCCGGCGCACCGCCGAGATGGGCATAAAGCACCTTGGAACCTTCCGGGAAGAAGCCTTTCTTCGTCAGGTCGATCAGGCCCTGCATGGATTTGCCCTCGTAGACCGGATCGGTCATCATCGCTTCCGTGCGGGCGGCAAGACGGATGGCTTCATTGGTTTCCTCGGACGGAACGCCGTAGGCCGGATAGGCATAATCTTCGTTGATGACGATTTCATCGTCGCGCACCGTGCGGCCGAGGCCGACGAGCTCCGCCGTGTTGTCGACGATCGAGCGCACCTGTGCGCGGGTCTGTTCGGGCGTGGCCGAACCATCGATGCCGATCACCCGGTCGGCGCGATCCTGTGCGGCAAAGCCGACGATCATGCCACCCTGTGTCGAGCCGGTGACCACGCAGACGACGATATAGTCGAACTTGAAGCCCAGCGCCTTTTCCTGCTCGGCCACTTCCTCGGCAAAGCCGATATAGCCGAGCGCGCCGTATTTGTGCACCGAAGCGCCGGCGGGAATCGGGTAGGGCTTGCCGCCGGCATCCTTCACCGACTGGATGGCGTTTTCCCAGCTCTGGCGGATGCCGATATCGAAACCGTCATCGACGAGGCGCGAATCCGCACCCATCAGCCGCGTCATCAGGATATTGCCGACACGGTCATAGACTGCATCATAATGGGGGACCCATTTTTCCTGCACCACAACGCATTTCATCCCGATCTTGGCCGCCGTCGCGGCGACCATGCGCGTATGATTGGACTGCACGCCGCCGATCGAGACCAGCGTATCGGCGCCCTCGGCAATCGCATCGGGCACGATATATTCAAGCTTGCGCAGCTTGTTGCCGCCCATGGCAAGACCGGAATTGCAGTCCTCCCGCTTGGCATAGATGTCGACCTTGCCGCCCAGCGCCTCGGTCAGACGCGGCAGATGCTCGATCGGCGTCGGACCGAACGTCAGCGGATAACGTTCGAATTTTTCCAGCAATGACATGAAATTCTCCAGCAGATGAAACTGGCTGGATAGTAGAGATCGAATTGTGAAATGTACTCTCGAATTTCAGCAAAAATAATGATTAAATATCGGTAAAAGAAAGAAAATTTATCCGATACATCCATAAAGAACGATCATTATGAAAGATTCCACCACAGCCGATCTGGATCGCATCGATCTGAAAATTCTGCGCATCCTGCAAAGCGAGGGCCGCCTGACCAATGCCGAACTTGCAGAACGCGTCAATGTCAGTGCGGCCACCTGTCACCGCCGGGTGCAGAGGCTTTTTGACGAACATTACATCAAGGGTTTCAGAGCCCAGATCGCCCCCGAAAAGGTCAGGCTCGGCGCGCTGGTCATGGTCGGCGTTGTTCTGGACCGCTCCACGCCGCAGAGTTTCGCGACCTTCGAGGACGCGGTTCGCAAGGTAAAGGCCGTTCTCGACTGCAACCTCGTCGCCGGCGATTTCGATTACCTTTTGAAGGTGCGCGTGCGCGATATGGCGGATTTCAACAGGCTGCACGGCGAAAAGCTGATCGCCCTGCCGGGCGTCCGGCAGACGCGAACCTTCTTTGTAATGAAGGAAGTCATCGACAACGCCCCGCTGGAGTTCTGAACCGCCGGCGGGGCCTGTCTGTTCAGGCGGGTTTCATCACCCGATGCCTTGCCAGCAGGGCACCAAGACCGATCATGACGATGACGGAAGCGGCAACCGGCACGGCCGCATAGCCGAACCCCACGCCGATGACTGCACCGCCGACGGCGGCCCCCACGGCATTGCCGAAATTGAAAGCGGCGATATTCATCGACGCGGCGAGGCTCGGCGCATCGGCGGCGGCATGCATGGCGCGCAGCTGCAGCGCCGGCGTGCAGGTGAAGGCCGCGATCGCCCAGGCCATGAAGCCGATGATGACGGTGACGGTCGACCCCGTCGTCAGCGGAATGGCAAGCGTTGTGAGCGCCAGAGCCGTGAGCGCCAGGGCGGCGCCTTTTTCCAGCGACCAGTCGGCCAGCCTGCCGCCAACCCAGTTGCCGAAGGTCAGTCCCATCCCGATCAGCATCAGCGTCAGTATGACGAGGGGACCGGAAGCGCCGGCAAGGTTCTGGAGGATGGGCGTGACATAGGTGTAGACGGCAAAGAAGCCGCCGGCGAACAGGACGGTGCTGGCAAGCGTCATCAGCACCTGCGGGCGGATCAGGATGGCCAGTTCACGTTTCGCATCCGGCCGTTTTCCCGGTTCGCCCTGCGGTATCGCCAGCGCCAGCGCGACAAGGGCGATGATGCCAAGGATGACCGTGACGACGAATGCCATCCGCCAGCCGATGGTCTCGCCCATCCACGCAGACGCAGGCACGCCGCCGATATTGGCGATGCTGAGCCCCATGAACATGGTCGCAAGGGCGCTGGCGCGCCGTTCGGGCGCCACCACGCTTGTGGCGGCGACGGCGCCGAAGCCGAAAAATGCACCCTGACACAGGCTGGTGATAATCCGGCCGGCCATCAGCGACCAATATTCCGGCGCTATCGCGGAAAGCAGATTGCCGACAATATAGATCGCCATGGTCGCCAGAAGCGCGCGCCGCTGGCCAAAGCGCGCCAGAAACAGGGTGACGAACGGCGCGCTGATCATCACGCCGACGGCATAGGCCGTGACCAACTGACCTGCCGCCGGAATGGACACATCAATGCCGGCAGCAATCGAAGGCAGCATGCCCATGGGCGCGAATTCCGTGGTGCCGATGGCGAATGCGCCAAGCCCGATGGCGAGCAGCGTGAGGCCGGGCGAACCGGCAGATTTCACTTGCGTCATAGTTTCCCGCTCCGTGCGGTCTTGCCCTTCAGTGATGGAAGATCAGCAGCCGGAAAGGCATGCGCGCGCGACCGGACAGATGCAGGACTGTCTGAATATCGGGGAGAGATCAGTCGGCAGGAAGCTGCTTATCATCAAGTTCTGAACAGCTATATAAGCGGCATTGCCCGGCGGCAACAGAGCGGTATGCCGACAAGCACTCATGAGCTGTGTTCATAACACTGCGATGCGCGCATCCGACCCATTTCCCAGAGCAGTCTCTATTTTCCGTTTGGCATCTCGCACTGCAGCATGTTTTCGCCTATTTTTTTAACATGACTAAAAAAACGGCTTGACAGATGCCTACTGAATTCATTGAATTGAAGTAATACTAAAAAGGAACGGCAATGACGCCTCCAATGGATGAACCTCAGAGTTCTTCCCCTTCCGCCACTCCGCTCGGGGAAAAGCTGCGCCAGCGCCGCAAGGCGATGAAGCTTACCTTGCAGCAGGTCGCCGACGAGGCAGGCTTTACTGCCGGCTTCATCTCGCAGATCGAACGCGGCATTACCGTGCCATCGCTGACGTCTCTGGTGTCCGTCTGCCGTGTTCTTGATGCCGACATCGGCAGCTTTCTCAGCCAGCCGAAGAATGCCACGCCGATCACGCGTCACAGCGACCGCCGAATCTATGGTCTTTCGGGTGATGACAAAAACGCCGTGCGTTACGAACGGCTGTCGGCATCCTTTCCCGGCAATGTGCTCAGAAGCACGATCATTCATGAACCTCCGGGCTATCGCAGCGAGCCGATGGCGCACGAGGGCGAAGAAATTTTCTACATCATTTCCGGCGCGCTGACGATCGAGATCGAAGGCACGCACACGATATTGGAGGCAGGGGATACCGCGCATTTTCCCTCCACCATGACGCATACGACCTGGAATCACACCACCGGGAACACCGTCATCTTTCACACCTGCACCATGGATGTTTTCGGCGACGGAGATGATCCGGATGCGAGCGACAGAAACCTGATCATCACACGCGCCGCCAAAAGGGCCGACGGAGCCAACGGCTGAAACCAACCGCAACAAGGGGAACGACGATATGAAATTCAAAAGGCATCTCTTCGCTGCCGGTCTCATCGCCGCAACGGCCATGGCCACACCTGTCTTTGCCGAGACCGTGCTGCGCCTGGATGAATCGCCGACCGGTGAGCTCGACCCCGCCAAGGCATCGGACTATGCCGACAGCATCCTGATGTACAATCTCTACGACACGCTGGTGATCCCGAACGAGGGGCAGCCGGGCTTTCAACCGTTCCTCGCAACGGACTGGACGGTCAGCGATGACGGCAAGACCTATACATTCAAACTCCGCGACGACGTCACGTTTCAAAGCGGCAATCCGCTGACCGCAGACGATATTGTCTTTTCGCTCGATCGCATGAAAGCCATCGGGCAGGGGCTCTCCTATCTGTTCGATGTTGTCGACAGTGCTTCTGCAACCGACCCGCAAACGGTGGTCTTCACGCTGAAACAAGCGAACGCGCCTTTCGTCTCAACGCTGGTGCGCCTGCCGATCCTCGATGAAAAGACGGTGCTGGAACAGCTGGACGGCGGCAATGGCACGGATGACATGGGCGACTGGGGCCAGGCCTGGCTTTCGGAACACACTGCCGGATCGGGCGCCTATGCGCTGACATCGCATAATCCGCAGGAAGAGACCGAAATGGTCAAGAACCCGGATTATTTCCTCGGCGTGCCGGCTGCCGCGCCGGACAGGGTGCGTTTCCGTTATGGTCTGGAAGCCGCCACCGTGCGCACGCTGATTGCGCAGGGCGAGCATGACATTTCCTCGCAGTGGCTTCCCCCGGAAGTGCTGAAATCGCTGGCAGACGATGGCGCCCAGCTTCTGCAGGAAAAGGGCACGACCGAGTTTTACATCAAGATGAACACGGCCAAGGCGCCGTTTGATGATCCGGAATGCCGTCTCGCCATGGCCTATGCCTTCGATTACGACACCGGTGTCAAGATGGTTTCGATCACCGATGAAGTCTCGCAGGGTTCACCCTCGACCGGTGCGCTGCCGGTCGGCATGATGGGCGCGCTTGGTGATGATCACGTGATGAAGCAGGACCTGGAAAAGGCCAAGGAACATCTGGCGGCCTGCCAATATCCGGCATCCGACATCAATGTCGATCTGTCATGGATCGGCGAAGTGCCGCTTGAGGAGCGCTTTGCGCTGCTGATGCAGGCCAATCTTTCGCAGATCGGCATCAAATCCACGATCCGCAAGGTTCCGTGGGCGCTGTTCACCGAGCAGGTGACCAAGCCTGAAAACACGCCGGATATCTCGCAGGTGTTCGTCAACACGATCACGGGCGATCCCGATACGCTTCTTTATCCGATGTATGCCTCCTCGGCTGAGGGAACCTGGATGTCACCGGAGCACCTGAACGATCCCAAGGTCGACGAAATGCTTGAAACCGGCCGCGTCGAAAGCGATCCGGAAAAGAGGACGGCGATCTACAAGGAACTGAACGAATATCTCGTCTCGATCGCGCCGACCATCTACGCGCAGGATCAAACCCCGGTATTCGCCGCGTCCGACCGTGTTTCCGTGCCGGCCCTGTCGGATCCTTCCAGGGCTTATGCCCTTGCCGGTTTCGGTTTCAATTTCCGCATGATGGAAATGAAAGACGCGCAGTAAGCATTTCACCTGACAAATGTCCCGCCGGCGGGTGCGCCCCGGCGGGACCCGGCCTCCACGCACCGTTCCGGTTTGTGGAGGCCGAAACAAGCACGAAAGCGTTTCGGGACAGAAGCGCCGGATGGGAAAGCCAATAAAGCATGACTCCGATTGTCCGCCTGCTTCTCCAGCGGATAGGAATTTCCCTCATCGTCCTCGTGGGGGTTTCCTTTCTCATATTCGCCATCGCGCGGGTCATCCCCGGCGATCCGGCCCGTATCGCACTGGGTCCGAACGCGACCCCGGCTGCCGTTGCCGCCTTGCGTGCCCAGCTTCATCTCGATGACAGCTTCCTGACGCAATATGGCTATTTTCTCGGCGGTCTTTTCCACGGCGACCTCGGCATTTCGCTTTATACCAACCGTCCGGTGATCAGAGATATCGCCCAGTTTCTGCCCGCCACGCTGGAACTCGTCATCGTTGCCGGTATCATGATGGTCGGCTTCGGCCTGCCGCTCGGCATCATGGCCGCCCGTCACCGTGGCCGGTTTCTCGATCATCTGACCCGCATCATCGCGCTTCTGACGGTTTCCGCGCCGGGTTTCGTCTGGGCCGTGGTACTGATGCTGGTGTTTGCCTATTTCCTCCCGATCTTTCCGATTGCGGGCCGCATTTCCGACAGTTACGACATTCCGTCAGCCTCCGGCTTTCTGCTGATCGATACGCTGCTCGCCGGCAATTTCGCCGCCTTCGGCAATGCGCTCTGGCATGTCATACTGCCGGCCTTTGCGCTGGCGCTGGCCGGGATCGGCCAGACGGCCCGGCTGATCCGCGCCAATATGGTCGAGACCTATGGCAAACCCTATATCGAAATGGCCGAAGCCTATGGTTTTCCCGAAAGGAAGATCGCCCGCAAATACGCGCTTCGCCCATCGATGATCCCGTCTCTGACCGTGATCGGCCTCGACTTCGCTTCGATGCTCGGCAACGCCTTCCTGATCGAAACGGTTTTCGCCTGGCCGGGCCTTTCGCGCTACGGGGTCGCCGTGATCCTGCGCAAGGATCTGAACGGCATCATCGGCACGGTTCTGGTGATCGCCGCCATGTTTCTGATCGTCAATATCGTCGTCGATCTCATGGTGTCCTTCGTCAACCCACGCATTCGCCTTGCGGAGGGCCGGACATGAAGCGCGCTTTTTTCATTCTCACCCGCAATCCGATGTCGCTTGCAGGCATCATCCTGGTCGGCCTTGTCGTGCTTTCGGCCATCTTCGCCGATGTCATCACGCCGTATCCCGATCACCGCGGCGCCATTGTCGATTTCGTCAACTTCAACAAGCCGCCAAGCGCCGAACACTGGTTCGGCACGGATCTGGTCGGCCGCGATCTCTTTACGCGGGTTATCTACGCCTACCGGGTTTCCCTGATCCTCGGCATTGTCGTTCTGGCGATTTCCGTTCCCGTCGGTGTATCGATGGGCCTTGCCGCCGGTTATCTGGGCCGCAAGACCGAATTCGTCCTGATGCGGATTACCGACGTGTTCCTGTCGATCCCACCGCTGGTGCTGGCGATGTCGGTGATGGGGCTTTTGAAACCGACGCTGATGAACGGCATGATCGCCGTCACCGTGATGTGGTGGCCCTGGTACACGCGACTGATCTACAACATTACCCGCTCGGAGCGGCAGGAAGGCTATGTGCTGGCAGCCGAAGTGCTGGGTGCATCGAAAATGCACATCATGTTCCGCGAGATCCTGCCCAATTGCGTACCGTCGATCCTGACCAAGATGACGCTCGATTTCGGCTTTGTCATCCTGATCGCCTCGTCGCTGTCCTTCCTCGGCCTTGGCGTACAGCCGCCGACACCGGATCTCGGCTCGATGGTCGCCGAAGGCGCGCGTTACCTGCCGGACAGCTGGTGGCTGACCGTTTTTCCCGGCCTTGCCATCCTCGTTGTCGTCTTCGGTTTCAACCTCATCGGCGATGCGCTGCGTGAAATTCTGGGAGTGGGCGAATGAATGACCTGACGCTGAAGCTTACCGACCTGAAGCTCGCTTTCCGTTCATGGTCCGGCACAAACGAAGTTTTGCACGGCATTTCGCTCCACATCCGCAAGGGCGAGCGTGTCGCCCTTGTCGGGGAAAGCGGCTCGGGAAAATCGGTGACCGCGCGCATCGTCCTCGGCATGTTGCAGGAACTTTCCGCCACCCGGGTCTCCGGCGATGTGATTTTCGAGGGCGAGGATATCAACGCCATGAGCGTGAAGAAGCGTCACGCCCTGCGCGGCACGCGCATGTCGATGATCTTTCAGGACCCGACCTCCTCGCTCAATCCGGTCTATCCCATCGGGCAGCAGTTTTTCGAGGTGCTGAAGCGCCGCGACCGCCGGATTACCGCGGTGGATGCATGCAAGAATGCGATTGCGGCTCTGGATGATGTCGCCATCCACGACCCGGAGCGCGTGCTGGATTCCTATGCCTTCCAGCTGTCCGGCGGCATGAACCAGCGCGTCGTGATCGCCATGGCGCTTGCCAACAATCCGGCGCTGCTGCTGGCCGATGAACCGGGCACCGCGCTCGATGTCACCGTGCAGGCCCAGACGCTGAAGCTGATGTCCGCGCTTGTTGCAAAGCATGGCACTTCGGTTCTGTTCATTTCCCACAATCTCGGCGTGGTGCGCGAATTCGCCGATCGGGTCTACGTCATCTACAAGGGCAATATCGTCGAGCAGGGGCCGACGGCTGACCTGTTTGCCGATCCGCGCCACCCCTATACGCGGGCGCTGCTTTCCGCCGTTCCACGCATTTCCGGCGGCGGCATTCCCGATCTTCCAGAAGATATGGACGGGTTTCACGCGCCTCTCATTGCCCATGAAGGCTATAGCGAAGGGGAGCTTCTGAAATGAAACAGCTTTCCGTCTTCAACGTCTCCAAGGATTTCACCGTCGGAACCAGAACCATCCGCGCGCTCGATCATGTGAATTTCGATGTGGAGAAGGGCGAATGCCTTGCCGTGGTCGGCGAGAGCGGTTCGGGAAAATCCACCATCGCCAACATCATTCTCGGCATTCACGACGCCAGCGATGGCGGGATCATCTTCAACGGCCATGAACTGCCGGACAAGCGCGACCGCACGCTGCGCCGCACGATCCAGCTGGTGCAGCAGAACCCGCTTTCCGCGCTCAATCCGCGCCGGTCCATCGGCGCGTCGCTGCGCCTGCCGCTCGATATCCACGATATCGGCCCGAAAGCCGGGCGCAGGGCGCGGGTGGCACAATTGCTGGAAGAGGTGGGACTGCGGCTGATTTTGCAGCGCGCTCGCCCTCCAGCCTTTCGGGCGGCCAGCGCCAGCGCGTGGCGATTGCCCGTGCGCTTGCCTGCGAGCCGGAGCTTCTGGTGCTGGATGAGCCGACGTCGGCGCTTGACGTTCTGGTTCAGGCGCGGGTGCTGAAGCTCCTCAACTCACTGCGCAAGACCCGCAGCCTCACCTACATCTTCATCACCCACGATCTGGCGGTTGCCCGCAATATCGCCGATCGCATGGCCGTTTTCGAGAAAGGACGGCTGCTGGAGGTCGATACGACCGAGGCGATATTCGCCAATCCCGGACATGATTATACCCGACGGCTGATTTCGGCCGTGCCTGTGGTCGGCGAAGACGAGATGGTGCTTCGCCGGCAGATAATGGAGAGCATTGATGACAAGTCCTGACTACAGCGCTTTTACCGCCGCCGTCGCCGACGGCCCGGAGGCCGCCTGCAAGGCGCTGGAAGCTCTGACCAAGGAACTGGTCGGCGTGAAACTGTTCACGCTGATGACGGCCGATACAAACGCCCGCAATTCCGAACGGATTTATTCCAACATGCCGGAAGCCTATCCTGTTTCGGGAACCAAGCCCTATAACGACACCTACTGGTCGGACGTGGCGTTGAAACGCCGCGAGACTTTCGTCGCGAACACGATTGAAGGCATCGCCGAGGTGTTTGACGACCACCGGCTGATCAACGAACTGGGATGCCAGTCCGTCATCAATGTTCCCGTCACCGTCGGCGGCGAGGTCATCGGCACGATCAACTGCCTGCACGAGACGGGATTTTATACGCAGGAGCGCATCGAGGCTGCCGAGGCACTGAAACTGCCGGGCGCCATCTGCATGTTGCTGCACGAACGGGGCAAGGGAGAGCGGACATGAGCAGGAAAACCATTCGCGTCGCCACCGATGTCGGCGGCACATTTACCGATCTCGTCTGCTTCGAAACGGATATTGAAACCGGCGAACAGATGATCACCACGGCAAAATCCGACACCACGCCGCCGAATTTCGAGGAAGGCGTGCTCAACGTCATGAAAAAGGGCAATGTCGACGCCTCTGCCGTCGATTTTCTTGCCCACGGCACCACCGTCGTCATCAACGCCCTGACCGAACGCAAGGGCGTCAAGGTTGGCCTGATCACCACCGAGGGTTTTCGCGATACGCTGGAAATCGCCCGTGGCAACCGCCCGGATTTCTTCAATCTGCACTATCGCAAGCCCGCCCCTTTCGTGCCGCGCTATCTGCGTTTCGAAGTGCCGGGGCGCATGGACTATCATGGCGAAGAGGTCAGGCCGCTCGATCTTTCCGGCCTGCCCGCCATTCTCGATGCGTTCCGGGCCGAAGGCGTGGAAGCGGTTGCGATCTCGTTCCTGCATTCCTATGCCAATCCGGCGCATGAACTGGCAGCGCTTGAAGAGGTCAGGCGGCGGTGGCCCGAGGTCGCGGTGGTTTCCTCGCACCAGATCACCCGTGAATGGCGCGAATATGAGCGCACCAATACGGCCGTGCTTTCCGCCTATGTCCAGCCTGCTGCCGAACGGTATCTGTCCCGCCTTTCCGACGGGCTGACCGCGCAGGGCTTCGACGGCAGCCTCTACATCATGCAGTCGAACTGCGGCGTCGATACGCTGGAATCCGTCTCCAGAATCCCGATCACCATGGTTGAAAGCGGCCCGGCTTCCGGCTTCTGGGGTGCTGCCGAACTCGGGCGGCTGATCGGCGAGCCCAATGTGCTGGCGCTCGATATCGGCGGCACGACCGCCAAATGCGCGCTGATCGAAAACGGTGATGTGAAGATCATGACCGATTACTGGATCGAGCGCGATCAGTCCTCTGCCGGTTATCCGATCATGGTGCCGGTGGTCGATCTGGTGGAAATCGGCAATGGCGGCGGTTCGATCGCCTGGGTCGATGAATTCGCCAAGCTGCATGTCGGCCCGCAATCGGCAGGCGCCATGCCGGGGCCTGCGGCCTATGGCCGTGGCGGCAAAGAGGCCACCACCACCGACGCCAATCTATGGCTCGGCCGTATCAACCGCGATTATTTCTGCGGCGGTTCGGTGGAGGCCGACATGGCGGCGGTGGAAACCGCACTCGCCGAGGTCGGCGAAAAGCTCGGGATCAGCCTTGACGAGGCCGCGCGCGGTATCGTTCGCATCGCCAACAACAACATGGTCAACGCCCTGAAGCTGGTTTCGCTCAACCGTGGCCACGATCCGCGCGACTTTACCCTCGTTGCCTTTGGCGGAGGCGGCGCCATGCATGCGGCAGCGCTTGGCGCCGAACTCGGCGCGAAAAAGGTCGTGATCCCGGCAGGCGCTTCGGTGTTCTCGGCCTGGGGGATGATGATGTCGGACCTCAGGCGAGACTATTTCGTCACCCATCTTGTCGACCTGAAAAGCGATGCGGCACGGGAAATCACCGCCCTGTTCGAGGAAAGCGAAAAGCTGGCGTTTGCCCAGTTTGCCGCCGAGAAGATCGATGCAAACCGTGTCAGGTTCCAGCGTTTCGGCAAGTTCCGCTATCAGAACCAGGAACACACGACCGAGGTTCTGATCGAGGGCGAGATCACCACGGAAGGCATTGCCGCAATCACCGAGGCGTTCCATGCCGCTTATGAGCAGGAATACACCTATCGCCTCGATGCGCCGGTGGAACTGGTCGGCATTCACCTGGTCGCCTCGGCAGAAGTCGGCAAGTTGCAGATGCAGGAAAAGCCCGCAACGGGAACACCGGCTGCAGCAGCACTCAAAGGCAGACGCAAGGTCGATTACGCCCTTGAGGGCGTGCACGCGGCCGATATCTATGATGGCGAAAAGCTGGAACCCGGCATGACCTTCAGCGGGCCGGCGGTGATCGAAGATCCCGGCACGACAGTGGTCATCCACCCCGGCAATCACGTCGAGATCGATGGCTTCGGCAATATCCAGATTGCGCTCGGCGCCGAAGGAGAAGCATGATGACGACAGTCAACGACCCGATCACGCTGGAAATCATCCAGAATTCGCTGCAGGCCGCCGCTGACGAGATGTTTGCGGCGATGCGCAAGACGGCGATGAGTTCGATTATCTACGAAGTGCTCGACATGGGCACCGGCGTGCTTGATGCCAAGGGACAGCTGGCAAGCTCGGGCGCCGGCATTCCCGGCTTTGTCGGCGTGCTCGACAAATCGGTCAAGGTGCTGGCGGAGAAGTTCTCGAAACCCGGCGAAATCGAACCCGGCGATGTCTTCATCACCAATGACCCCTATTATGGCGGCGTCACCCACCTCAACGACCTGATCGTTGCCATGCCGGTCTTTGTCGACGGCACGCTGATCGCCTGGACAGCCAATATCGCCCATAACTCGGATATCGGCGGCATTGCGCCCGGTTCGCTTTCGGCCGACGCCAGGGAGATCTTTCAGGAGGGCCTGCGGCTGCCGGCCATCAAGCTGATTTCGAAGGGCGAGCCGGTCAGACCGGTTTTCGAGATCATCACCGTCAATTCGCGCATGCCCGATTTCATCGAGGGCGACTTGTGGGCGGCAATTGCCTCCGTCAGGATCGGCGCGAAGCGGCTTTCCGAGCTTGCCACGAAATACGGTGTCGAAACCTTTCAGACAGCGGTCGAGAACTTCATAACCGTCGGCGAGCAGATGTCGCTGACCGAGATCGCCAAACTGCCCAAGGGAACGTTCGAACTGACCGAGGAGCAGGATGACGGCCGGTTTTTCAACGTCAAACTGACGATCAGCGACGATGAATTCGTCGTCGATCTGCGTGATAACCCTGAACAGAGCGACGGGCCATTCAACGCCAGCTTCGATGACACGCTGGTCTCCACCCAGGTTGCCTTCAAATCTCTGACGGACCCGGCCCTGAAGGCCAATGAGGGCACATTCCGGCCGGTGAAGCTTTTGACCCGCGAGGGCACGGTGTTTCATGCGAAGGAACCGGCAGCGGTCGGTTTCTATTATGAGGTCGGCATCCGCGTTTACGATCTGATCTGCCGTTGCCTTGCGCCGCATATGGAGGGTGCGATCCCGGCCGGTCACTTCGCCTCGATTGCGGGCACCTTCATCGGCGGCATTCATCCCGATACCGGGCGGCAATACACCATCATCGAACCGCAGATCGGCGGGTGGGGCGCTGAACGCGGCGCCGACGGCAACAGCGCCATCTTCTCCGCCGTGCATGGCGAGACCTTCAACTGCCCGGCCGAAATCTCCGAGGCCCGCAACGGCCTGATCATCGACCGCATGGCGCTGAACCTCGAAGATGGCGGCGAAGGCGAGTTCTGCGGCGGGCGCGGCATCATGCTCGACTATCGCATCCGCCGCGACGACAGCTTCGTGACAATCGGCTACACGCGGGCGAAGATACGGCCATGGGCGCTTGAAGGCGGCAATGAGGGCTCCAACAACTATGCCCTGATCCGCCGCAAGGATGGCGGTGAAGAACGCTATGCCTTCGTCTCCGGCCTGCGCGTCGACAAGGACGATGTCATCCGCATTATCACGGGTGCGGGCGGCGGTTATGGCGATCCGAAGAAACGCGATCCGGCCAAGGTGAAGGCCGATATCAAGAACGGCTTCCTCACGCCCGAACGGGCGGCCGAAGTCTTCGGCCTCCGGGACGAAGGCTGAAGATTGCTGAAGGCGGTCCGGAATGTGGACCGATCCGGCAGGACCCGGGCGATCAGTCAGTATCGCCCGGGTCCTGCCGTTTTATTTTCAGCGCCTTGACAGAAGGACTTGAAAAAACCGGCCGACCGGCAGAACCATGGCGGCGAACAACGGAGGACGCCATGTCGGTAAACCGTGCCGCCGCCCGGCAACCATTTCACCTGATGGCCAAGCCGACGGGATATCAGTGCAATATCGCCTGCGATTACTGCTTCTATCTGGAAAAGGAGACCGGCACCCTCAAGCGGACAAGATACGCGCGCCACATGGATGACGCGACGCTTGAAGCCTATGTGCGTAACTACATTGCCGCCAGTCCGATGCCGGAAGTGGAATTTGCCTGGCAGGGCGGCGAACCGACCATGGCAGGGTTGGACTTCTACAAACGCGCGCTGGACCTGCAGAAAAAACATGCCAACGGCAAGACCATCCGTAATGCCATGCAGACCAACGGCCTGCTGATTGATGACGCCTGGGCCACCTTTCTCGCCGAAAACGACTTCCTCATCGGTCTGTCGATCGACGGGCCGTCTGAACTGCACGATGCGCATCGCAAGGCCCGTAACGGCAAATCGGTTTTCGACAAGGTTCGCAAGAGCCTCGAGCTCCTGAAGAAACACGATGTCGAATACAATATCCTGTCAGTCGTCAACGCGACCACGGCGCAACACCCCGTCGAAATCTACCGCTACCTGACTCGCGAGCTGGGTGCACAGTTCCTGCAATTCATTCCCGCCGTCGAACAGCGCCACAGCGGCGAAACAGCAGGCGAACTGCTCTATCCGCAATCGCGTGAAGCCACTGCGGAAGTGACAGACTGGTCCGTTTCCGGCGAGGATTATGGCCGTTTCATCATCGGCATATTCGATGAGTGGGTCAAACGCGACGTCGGCAAGGTCTATGTCCAGACCTTCGACAGCACGCTGGCCGCCTTTGCCGGTGATGCACCGGCACTCTGCGTGATGCAGCAGCGCTGCGGCCGGAACCTGATCATCGAACAGAACGGCGACATCTATTCCTGCGATCACTATGTCTATCCCGAACACAAGCTCGGCAACATCCGCAAGGACAATCTTGCCGGCCTGGTCGACGGCAGGAAACAGCATGCCTTCGGCCTGATGAAAACGCATCTGCCCCAGGCCTGCGTGACCTGCGACTGGCGTTTCACCTGTCATGGCGGCTGTCCCAAACACCGCATCCACCGGGACGGCAAGCGCTGGCACAACCATCTGTGCGCCGGCTACAAGGCCATGTATGCGCATATGGCCCCCTATATGAATTATATGGCCGAACAGATACGCATCGGCCGGGCCCCGGCAAACATCATGCTGGTCGCCGCCGACATCGCCGCGCGTCAGGAAAGAACCGATCCGCAGCAGGGTCAGCCCGCGACACATTGACGTTGCTTCCGCGCACGATCCTTCCGCTTTGAAACAAAGCCCCCGCCGGCCAGCTGTTTGCAGATACTTGCGCCGCCCGCCGTCGCCCGGCGGCAGGCATGTTTCACCGTCCCGCACGACGCTTCCATCGTGGCTGACGCTGCCATCATGCGCCAGATTCGACTTGACGCCGACACATTATCGATAAAATAATACCTAGTGATCGGTAGATTCTGTGAATGACAAACGATCCGGTCATGTCGTCTCTGCTGTTATCGACGGATCTGGCAGTTTCAGGGAGTGGAGGAGATTCCCGGTACACGATGAAAACCTTCCCGTTGCACATTCCCCGCTGTCTGAAGGTCATGCGAACCCGAATTGCGGTTCTGCCAACGCCGGGTCGGTCCAACGGACGGTCCTTTATCGTCGATGGCGATTTTGTCCGGTTTCAGGCCGCCGGCCTGTCAGGAACATGAACCCGAACACATCACGCTCCGGCGGCATTGCCGGAGCATCCTATCCAATGCGGGAGGCTATACATGCTACCTAAAGACTATCTTTCAAACGTCTACGGCGCGCCGCACACCGCCGGCGGCTGGAGCCCGACGCGGCGCGACGTCGTCAAGCTGATGGGCGCCGGCGCGGCGGCCTCGCTGATCGGCTCGTCGCGGGCCTTTGCCCAGAGCGCAGACGGCAAACAGCCGAACATCGTCATGGTTGTCATCGACGATGCCGGTTTTTCAGATCTCGGCGCTTATGGTTCCGAAATCAAGACCCCGCATATCGATGAACTCGCGACCGGCGGCCTGCGTTACAACCGCTTCGATACCTGCGCCATCTGCTCGCCGACGCGTGCGGCGCTGATGACCGGGCGCAACCCGCAGACGGTCAACATGGACGATCTGCCGGGCAAGGGAGAGGCGCCGCCGATCGACAGCCTCAATGCCCATTCCGGCGAGCTCCCGCTCAATGCCGAAACGGTCGCCGCTGCGCTGCAAAAGACCGGCTATGCCACGTTCGCCCTCGGAAAATGGCACCTTTGCCCGACATACAGCGACGATGACGCGCGCAACAGGCTGTCCTGGCCGCGGCAGCGCGGGTTCGACTATTTCTACGGCTTCCTCAGCGGCCACACGGACCAGTACCACCCGGATCTGGTCGAAAACAACACGGTGCTGCCGACGCCCGACAACCCGGATTATCACCTTTCGGTCGATCTGGTGGACCATGCCATCGACGCGATGCAGCCGGACAAGACCGACAAGCCGAAATTCGTCTATCTCGCCCTTGGCGCCACCCACTCGCCCTATCACGTGCCCGAAGCCTATATCGATGCCTATCGCGGCGCCTATGACAAGGGCTGGGACGAAATCCGCAAGGAACGTTTCGCGCGACAGAAGGACATCGGCATCATCCCCGACAATACGGTTCTGCCGCCGCGCGAGGTTGGCGACGCCGCCTGGGACACGCTCGACGACCAGCACAAACGCGTTTTCGCCCGCTTCATGGAGACCTATGCCGGGTTCATGACCCATACCGACGAACAGATCGGCCGGCTGGTCGATTACCTGAAGGAAACCGGCCAGTACGACAATACGCTGATCATGCTGATCACCGACAATGGTGCGGCCTCCGAAGGCGGTGCGAATGGCGGGTTCTTCACGCCCTATCTGGACAAGACCACGGTGGCGGAGATGGATGCCCATCTCGACGAAGCCGGCAGCCCCTCGACTTACATGCTCTATCCGCGCCCCTGGGCCTATGCCGGCGATACGCCGTTCAGGCGCTACAAGCTGTGGCCCTATGCCGGCGGCGTGCGCACGCCGATGATCGTCTCCTGGCCCGATCATATCGAAGATGCGGGTGCGGTCCGCTCGCAATATGTCAATGTCATCGATCTGGCGCCGACCATTCTGGCCGTTGCCGGCGGCGGCTTCTCAACATCCGTCGACGGTGTCGAACAGCTACCGGTCGCCGGCAAGTCGGCTCTGGAAACCTTCACGTCTTCCGATGCCGCAACGCGCAGCGTCCAGTTCTTCACCATGCGCGGCAACCGGGCGATCACTGACGGCGACTGGCGGGCTGTGGCCATGCACAGGATCGATACCGATTTCGACGAGGATCCGTGGCAGCTCTTCAATGTTGCCGAAGACTTTTCGGAATCTCATGACCTGTCGCAGGAAAACCCCGAAAAGCTGGAAGCGATGAAGGCGCTGTGGTGGGAGGAGGCGAAGAAATACGCCAATCCGCCTTTGGCCGATCCCGTCGAACTGCTCTACAACCTGAACGGCTTCGGCGACGCTTTCGAAAATATCGGCGACTGAACCGCCTGACGACAAGAGCTGGCGCGCCTTGCGCGCTGGCTCCATGTTCAGTCCTTCCCGGTTTCGATGGACCGGATCAGCCGGGTGACATAGGAATCGAAGGATTTCACCATGTCCACCTTGTCCGGCGAACGCAGCCAGGCCACCTGCAGGCCGTCCATGAAGGCGATCACCTCGTTTGCGATCATTTCCGGATCGACACCGGTGGTAATTTCGCCGGCCGCGATGCCGCGGGCGAATGATCCGGCCATGATATCCCGAATGCGGGAAAACCGTTCATCGAACCAATCGGAAGCCGGATGGTTTTCGGTCAGCGCCTCGGCGTTCAGGATCGAGAACACTCGCACGACGCCTGGCATGCCGGCGTTCTTTCTGTTGAGACACTGCAATTGCTCGAGCATGTCCCGCCAGCCGATTGCGGCGCTGTTCGCCGGAATGCCGGAATTGTCATCACGCCATTCCAGGACCTCCAGCAACAGGTCCACCTTGTTGGGGAAATAGTGCAAAAGCCCCGGCAGGGTGAGATCGACGGCCTCGGCGACCGACGCGAATGAGGCGCCGTTAAAGCCGTCACGGGCAAAGATTTCCACAGCGGCGGCGATAATCTCCGTGCGACGACGCTCACCCTTTTTAGACATCTTTTTGTTTTTATTTGCTATTTCGTATTTCAACTTACACTCGCCTGTCATGCGTTCGCCGCCATAATGGGCTTTCGGGCGGGGAATGTACAACACCGAAAAAATATACCTATTAATCGGTAGATTTTTTATTCGAAAAGGCCTAGTTTTTCGCAATGTGAACGCATGTCACCTGTCCTGGGAGGATATCATGACAGAGCTTGCCGATTCCGGCTTTACCGCGGCGAACGCCGCCGCCCAAGAAGACGGCATTCCAGCCGTTTCCACGCTTTTCTTCGTTAAATATGCCGCGGCCATCATCGGCATCTACATTGCGCTGATGACGCCGGTGACCGTCACCATGGCCATCCGCGTGCAGGCGATTGCGCCTGAGGGCAAGGGCGCTGCGCTCGGCTCCATTCTCGGTCTCGGGGCGCTGTTCGCCCTGTTCGCCAATCCGATCTTCGGCTGGCTTTCCGACCGCACGGTGTCCCGCTACGGCCGTCGTCGCCCGTGGATGCTGGCCGGCATCGTTCTCGGCGGGCTTGCGGTGACGGGAATCGCCTTTTCGGAAAACCTGTTCGTCATCGGCGCGCTGTGGTGCCTGGCACAAACCACCTATAATGCCGCGCTCGCCGTCGTCGTCGCCATCGTTCCCGATCAGGTGCCCGAACACCAGCGCGGCCGGGTCTCGGCCATTTCGGGCATGGCGCTTTATATTGCCATGCTGATGGGCGCGGGCATCGCCGCGCTGACCGGCGCCAGCAATCCGCTCGGCTTTATCGCGCCGGCGCTGGTGGCCACCGTCGCCATCTTCTGGTTCGCGATCGGGCTGGAAGATCCGCACGCCGACAAGGCCGCGAAGCTTCAGCATCAGAGCATGGCCGATCTGGGGCGTTCCTTCCTGATCAATCCGGTCAAGCACGCCGATTTCAGCTGGGCGTGGCTCTCCCGCTTCTTCGTGTTCCTCGGCATGTCGGTGCTGATGACCTATCAGGCTTACTTCCTGATCGACCATCTGGGCATGCCGTCAGCCGGGATCGCCGACCTGCTGTTCGTGTCGACGCTGATCACGGCCATCGCGGTCATTGCGTCGTCCTTCATCAGCGGCTGGCTCTCCGATCGCCTGCATCGCCGCAAGGTTTTCGTCCTCGCCTCCGCCATCGGCTATTCGCTCGGCATCGTCATCATTCTTTCGGCAACCACGCTCGGTGTTTTCTATGTCGGTGTTGCCGTGTCGTCGCTGGCCTTCGGCATTTACATGGCCGTCGATCAGGCCCTCGTCGTCGACGTCCTGCCGGACCGGGAAACCGATGCCGCGAAGAACATGGGTATCCTCAACATCGCCAATGCCGTGCCGCAGTCCATCGCCCCGGCAATCGCACCGTTCTTTCTTGCAATCGGCGCAACGGGCGGCAACTATCCAGCACTTTATGCTTTCGCCGCTGTCGCCGCATTTCTCGGCGCGCTGGCCATCTGGCCGGTGAAAGGCGTTCGCTGAACGGCGGCGCGCCCCTTGCCTGCGCAAGCCGGGCTGAACCAAAATCCACCGGCTGCCCCGTGGCAGCCGACCCGCATTTCAAAGGAGGTCTTCAATGACCGATATCGACAAAATCCTCGATGAAATGACCCTTGAAGAGCAGGTTTCGCTGCTCTCGGGCGCTGATTTCTGGACCACCAATGCCGTCGAACGCCTCGGCGTTCCCAAAATCAAGGTGAGCGACGGGCCGAACGGCGCGCGCGGTGGCGGCTCCCTCGTCGGCGGTGTCCGAGCAAACTGCTTTCCCTGCGGCATTTCGCTTGGCGCCAGCTGGAATGTTGACGCGGCCTATGACATGGGCGCGGCCCTTGCCGCAGAAGCCCGTTCGAAGGGCGCCGGCGTACTTCTGGCGCCGACCGTCAATATTGACCGCAGCGGTCTCAATGGCCGCAACTTCGAATGCTATTCGGAAGACCCGGAACTGACGGCATCACTTGCGGTCGGCTATGTCAAAGGCGTTCAGGAACAGGGCGTTGCCGCCACGATCAAGCACTTTGTCGGCAATGAATCCGAACATCAGCGCCAGACCATGTCTTCCGACATCGGCGAACGGGCGCTCAGGGAGCTTTACCTTGTGCCGTTCGAACGCGCTGTAAAGGAAGCCGGCGTCTGGGCGGTGATGTCCGCCTATAACCGCCTGAACGGCACCTATGCCAGCGAGAACGAATGGTCGCTGAAACAGGTTCTGCGGCAGGAATGGGCCTTCGAGGGCATCGTCATGTCCGACTGGTTCGGCTCGCATACGACCGTGGAATCGGTAACCGCCGGACTGGACCTCGAAATGCCCGGCCCGACGCGCGATCGCGGCGACAAGCTGGTTCAGGCCGTCCGCGACGGCAAGGTCGACGCTGCGGTGGTCAAGGCGTCCGCCCGGCGCATTCTCAGGCTGATCGAGCGGATCGGCGCATTCGAGAACCCCGAAATCCCGGATGAAACCACGATCGACACGCCGGAACTGCGCGCCCTGCTGCGCCGCCTTGCCAGCGATGGCGCGGTGCTGCTGAAAAACGACGGCGTCCTGCCGCTTGCTCCCGATACGCTCGCAAAGGTCGCCGCCATCGGCCCGAACGCCGACGAGGCCCGGATCATGGGCGGCGGCAGCGCCCAGATCAACGCGCTCTACCGCGTCAGCCCCCTCGACGGGCTGAAAGCCGCTCTGGGAGATGCCGCCGTCATTCATGCGCAGGGCTGCTCCAACAACCGGCTTCTGCAGGAGGTCACGGGCGATATCGACGTCGCTTTCTTCAAGGGCACGGCTCTGGAAGGCGCGCCGGTTGCGACCTCATCCAGCGAAACGAGCCAGTTCTTCTGGTTCGACCTTCCTGACGAAGAGCTGAACTGGGACAATTTCTCGGTTCGCGCCACAGCGCGCTTCACCGCGCAAAAGAGCGGAAAGCATGTGGTCGGCCTGGCGAATGCCGGTTTCGCCAACCTCTTTATCGATGGCGAAAAGCAGATCGACGGCACCACGGACTGGGTGCGCGGCGACAATTTCTTCGGGCTGGGCAACAATGAACGTCGCGCCGAAGTGACGCTGGAAGCCGGTCGCGCTTATGAAATCACCGTCGAGTATCGCCCGCCGGACGACACGCAGGAAGGCATCGATATCCGTGCCATGCGTTTCGGCATCGAACCGGTGCTCGACGACACGGCCATTCAGGAGGCCGAAGAGGCCGCCCGCAATGCCGAGATCGCCATCGTGTTTGCCGGCCGCCAGGGCGAGTGGGATACGGAAGGCCTCGACCTGCCGGACATGGACCTTCCCGGCCGCCAGGACGAGCTTATCGCGCGCGTTGCCGCCGCCAACGAAAACACGATTGTCGTGCTGCAGACCGGCGGGCCCGTGCTGATGCCGTGGCTGGACAAGGTCAGGGCGGTGCTGCAGTTCTGGTATCCGGGGCAGGAACTCGGAAGCGCCGTCGCCGACGTTCTTTTCGGCAAGGCGGAACCCGGCGGACGTCTGCCGCAGACCTTCCCGCTGAAGCTGGAAGACAATTCGGCCTTTACCGGCGATCCCATCACCTATCCGGGCGTGGACGGCCATGTCCGCTATGATGAGGGCGTCAATGTCGGCTATCGCCATTTCGACCGCTCGAATGCCGGAACGCTGTTCGCTTTCGGCTACGGCCTTTCCTACACGACGTTCGAATGGTCCGCGCCGCGGCTGTCGGAAACCGTGATCGGCGAGGACGGCATCACCGTCGAGGTCGACGTGACCAATACGGGCGAACGGGCAGGCTCCGAGGTCGTCCAGCTTTATGTCCGCCCGGTCGATCCCAAAGCCGACCGACCGCTGAAGGAGTTGCGGGCCTTCGCCAAGCTCGCGCTTCAACCCGGTGAGACCGGCACGGCCAAGCTTGCCATCACGCTGCGCGATCTCAGCTACTTCTCGATGGAGGACAAGGCATTCCGCGCGGATGCCGGGGCCTATGAGCTCGTCATCGCCCGCAATGCGGCCGATGTCAGCGCGGTGGCACGCGTCACGCTCGAAAAGGACTGGATCGAAGCCTGACAATGCGGCGGGGCCTTTCTGCTGAAACAGCAAGGCCCCGTTGGCCGGACGACCATCCGGCATCCGGGATGAGGAACACATAAAGGCGCGGCCATCCGCCGGCGCTGAACGGGAGGAAAAGCCATGCTTTATCGAAACCCGGCCGGAAGCGGCCGAAACGGCCTGCGGCGTATCGCACTGGTTGCCGCGCTTATTGGCAGCTGGTCGCCGGCCGCGTTTGCCGCCGATGCCACCTATCAGGCGGGCGTCGCCCAGCAGACGCTTTACGGCGAAGTCGATGGCGCAGAGACCAATGACGGCGCAACGCTTTTCTGGCGCGGCGTGCCCTATGCCGCTGCCCCTGTGGGCGCCCTGCGCTGGAAAGCGCCGCAAAAACCGGTGGCTTGGACGGGCCCTTTGGACGCCACCGGAGACGCCTCGCTCTGCCCGCAGATGACCGGCGGCAAGGCAGTCGGCAGCGAAGACTGCCTGACGCTTGACATCTCGCGCCCCAACACGGACGAAACCGGATTGCCGGTGCTGTTTTATATTCACGGTGGCAACAATCAGGGCGGCAACAGCGGCACGGTCGATTTCGAACAGCTCGCCGTCAACGCCGATGCCGTGGTCGTTGCGGTCAATTACCGGCTCGGCCTGCTCGGTTTCAACAACCTGCCGGCGCTCAAAACGGGCAATCCGCAGGAAGACTCCGGAAATTATACGCTCCTCGACCTTGCCCGCGCGCTGGACTGGATCGACGCGAATATCGGCGCTTTCGGCGGCAATGCCGATAACATCACGGTTTCCGGGTTTTCCGCAGGCGGGCGCGATGTCATGGCAATGCTGATCTCGCCGCTGTTTCACGACAAATTCCAGAAGGCCATTTCCTTCAGCGGCGGCATGACGCTGGCAGATGCTGAGGAAAGTACGGGCCTGGTTGCAGATGCTATCGCTCCGCTGGTGGTCGAAGCGGGGATCAAGCCGGATGATGAAACCGCGCGGCAATGGCTGATGAGCACGGACCCGGCGGTGAAGGATTTCCTCTACGACCTGCCCGATGATCGCCTCGCCGGGCTGATGACCAATGCCGGCATCCGCATGGCCGTTTTTCCGCATCTTTATAATGACGGTGTGGTGCTGCCGAAGGAAGGGTTCGAAACGGACAGCTACAATGCCGTCCCGCTGATGATGACCACCGGCACATCGGAATTCTCGCTGTTTGCCCGCTTCGACCCGGAATTCGCCGCCGCCAGCGATGCCGACCTCATCGACGACAGCGACCTCAACGCCCGCTACAAATTTGCCGAAGGCTACGGCAGCAAGCTCTACGAGATTTTCAACGCCCAGGATTCGGCCCGCGAGATGATCGACCGCTATGATGCGCCGATCTACACCGCACGCTTTGCCTGGGGGGAAGACCCGCAGATCGTCGGCGACACCATGGCGGATCTTTACGGGTCGTTCCACGGCATCTGGATCCCCTTCGCCGCGGACAACACATCGGGCTTTGCCGCGCAGTTCCCCGAAGCCTTCGACAATGCCGGTGCCCGCGATCTTGCGGCGAAATTCGGAACCTATCTGCGCAATTTCATGTGGGAGGGAGACCCGAACGGCGACGGGCTGACCGCGTGGAACCCCTGGCAGAGCGCCGACAGCGGACCGACACAGCTGATCCTGAATGCCGACATGGAAAAGGCGGATATCCGGATGTCGGACGAACGGACGCCGTATGAAGACGTGCTGAAGGCGATGGATGCCGACGACACGATTTCGGCGGAAGCGAAACGGCATCTGATCGAGACGGTGCTCGACGGTCGCTGGTTCTCTTTCGGGCTCGACCGGCACTACGACAACAACAACACATGGGTCGGCGTCGAGTAGCAGGCCTCGCCTTTCAACACTGCCGGCTAGATCATCGGGCGGTTCAGATTAACCGCCCGATGATCTAAGCGCCGATCTTGCCCGGTGACATGCCGAACTGGCGGCGGAATGCGGTCGAAAAATTGGCGGTGGAGCTGTAGCCGGCGGCGAAGGCGGCCTCGGCGATGGAAACCTCGCCCCTGTTCAGCATATTGCGCGCCTGCTCCAGCTTGATCATGCGGGTATAGTGAAAAACCGTCATGCCGTGAGCGGCATGAAAAAGCCGTTGCAGCGTATTGGCGCCGACGCCGGCATGCGCCGCCAGATCGGCAACGGTCGGCAGATATCCGCGTGCGGCGATAATCATGTCTTCCGCACGGGCAAGCCTTTTGCTCTCGGCTGCACTCAGCCGGGCCTGCGGCAGCGTCGGCCCGCCATTTTCCGCGAGGGCATGAAACGCTTCGGCAATGATCATCAGCACGCAGCTTTCCATCTGCAGCCTGTGCAGATGCGGCGTGGCGACCGGCGTGTGCATGGCCTGTTCGGCAAAGGCAAGTGCGGCCTGACTCGGGCGCCAGTTGGAAAGCGCCAGCCGTGCCTTGCTGAAACGGGCAACCGCTGCGGCGGAGTGGTCGGAGAACACATCGCCCGATGCCAGCCATTCCGGCAATATCGATATGTTGAACTTGCGGATACGGTCGCCCTTTTTCACCTTTCGCCAGAACCGCACCGGTTCGTTCTGCGCGCAGATAACGGCCACCGGCTCCCATGTTCGCCGGTTCGCGGCGCGTTCCGGCATGGGCAGCACCCGGTCATTCAGCCGGGCCTCGACACCGCCGGCAAAGAACATCTTTATGCTCAGATGCGGCTGCAGTTCGGATTCTGTTTCCATATCGCAAAGGCTGACCGTGTCGGAATGCAGAACGCTCAACCCGTCGCGCAGCTTCACGTGGCCGTAGCGTCCGTCAAGCGTGCCGTGCCCGGCGCCTGTCCGGCTCAAAAGCCTGAAGGAGCTGTTGGCGCGGCGCATATGCGACAGGAAGGCTTCGGTCTGAAACGGGGCGGCACGGTTCTGCATGATCGTTCCCATCGCGCGTGATCTGGTCGTTTTGCAAAACAAATTGGGGCTTGTGCAAAATCCCGGTCTGTAGATTTCGCTTCGCCTCATACCGTATATGACAAAACATGAATTTTGTAATCATGTTTATCGCCGCAGGTTTTTCGGGACCGATGCCCAAGGCGGTTTTACGGGGGTCTTGATGCGTATTTCAGCCGCAAAATGCCTTGTCCTGACGACGACGGTCAGCCTGGCAGCGCTTCAGTTTGCCAGCCCTGCCCTGGCGCAGGATACCGATGTGACGGTTCTCGATCCGGTGAACGTGACGGTTGCCGGTTCGGGGGAAAGCGACGACGGCTTCGTCGCCCGCTCGGCCGGTTCCGCGATGAAGACCAGCCGGCCGCTGATTGAAACGCCCCAGTCCGTCTCCGTCGTCACCCGCCGGGAATTCGAGGAGCACAATGCGACATCGGTGCAGCAGGCGCTTCTTTACAGTTCCGGCGTTCAGGGCGAATTAAGGCCCAATGACCGTTATGACATCGTTCCGGTGCGCGGCTTCGGCGGATACCAGAATTTCGTGCAGTATCTCGACGGCCTGCGCATCATGAAGGGCATTTCCTATGCCGAGCCGACCATCGATCTCTACAATCTCGAACGGGTCGAGGTGGTCAGGGGACCGGCCTCGGTTCTCTATGGTCAGATGACGCCGGGCGGCATGGTCAATCTGGTCTCCAAGAAACCGACGGACGCACCGTATCGCGAGGTTTTTACCACGCTCGGCAATGAGAACTACATCAAGTCAGGCGTGGATTTCGGCGGCCCCATCGATGACGAAGGCATTTACCGATACCGTTTCGTCGCCTCCGGCCGCTACAACGAAACCAATATCGACGGCGTTGAATCGTCGCGGATTTCGGTGCTTCCCTCGTTTGAAATCACGCCGGATGATGGCACCAGCCTGGTCATGCAGTTCAGCTATACCGACGACCCGTCAAGCAATTATCCGGGGTTCCTTCCGGCCGAGGGCACGGTTCTGCCAAACGGCGACTACCCCTACATTCCCTATGATTTCAATATCGGCGACCCGGATTTCGACAAGTTCACCCGCCAGACGACCACGGCGGGATATGAGTTCGAGCACGCATTCGACGACATTTTCACCTTCCGTCAGAACCTGCGCTACACCCATATCGATACCGAACATCGTTCGCTGTTTTATTCCGGCATCAACGGCACAACGCTGAGCCGCGGCATTTCCAGTCTGAAGGAAAAGGCCGATACGCTGGCCGTCGATACCCAGCTTCAGGCCGATTTTTCCACCGGCATGCTGGACCATACCGGCCTCATCGGCGTCGACTACAACTATATCGACGCCAACCGGCTGATGGGCAGGGGGAACGGTCCCTCCATCGATTATCTCGCCCCGGATTACAACCAGCCCATTACCGACCCCGATTACGCCACCGACACCGATCAGGTCACCAATCAGGTGGGCATTTATCTGCAGGATGAGATCTCCTATGGCGCGCTGACAGTGGCGCTTGGCGGTCGCTACGATTACTACGACATTACCAATGACAGCACGACCATAGCCTCCGGGGCCAAAACCTCGACGACAAACGAAAACCATGCCTTTACCGGCCGCATCGGCGCGACCTACCTGTTCGAAAACGGCATCGCCCCCTATGCCAGCTACTCGACGTCATTCGAGCCGCCGTCGGGTTTCGGATACAGCCCCAGTGGCGGAACAACGCTCGATCCCGTCGAAGGCGAGCAATATGAAGTCGGAGTGAAGTATCAGCCCTTCGATGGCGCTGACAGCTATTTCATGGCATCGGCCTATCAGCTGACGGAAAAGAACGCCCTCAGCGCGGATCCGAACTACAGAGGCTATTATGTCCAGACCGATGAAATCGAACTGAAGGGCATTGAGCTGGAAGGCAAGCTTGCGCTCGATTCCGGCTGGGATCTCACCCTTGCCTATACCTATGCCGACCCGGAAATCACCGCGAGTGCAACGCCCGGCCTTGTCGGCAATGCACCGGCGGCCGTGCCGGAAAACGCCGCCTCCGCCTGGCTGCACTACAGTTTCCTGAACGGTCCGCTTGAAGGTCTCGGTCTCGGCGCAGGCGTTCGCTATGTCGGTGAAAGTTATGGCGACCAGGAAAACAGTTTCAAGGTCCCCTCCTACACGCTTGTCGACGCCGGGCTGGACTATGACTTCGGTGTCAAATGGCCGAAATACGAGGGCCTGAAGCTGAACGTGACGGCGACCAATATCGGCGATGAGGAATATGTCGCCTCCTGCTCATATGCGACCCGTTGCTTCTACGGCACGAACCGTTCGGTCTATGCAACGCTGAAATACCAGTGGTAACCCCAGTAACTCCATGAAACGGAGCCGGCGGTCGGCTCCGTTTCCGGCTTTCCCGGCCGAAAAGCCCCGTCTGGAACCAAAAGGAAGAAACTGCTGATATGTTGCGGACACTGGCCTTTCTCTGCTTCAGTCTTTTTGCCATCTGTCCGCAGGCCTTTGCGGCCATCGAACTTCACGATGTCAGCGGCCGCACCGTGACACTCGACACGCTGGCAAAGCGACTGCTCGTCGATGACGGGCGCATCATCTTCGCGCTGTCATTCCTGAGCGACGATCCGGCCTCTCTGATCGCCGCCTGGCCGCACGATATCGACCGCCTCGGGCGTGCGCCCTATGCCGCGCTGGAAAAGCTTTCGCCCGAGATCGGCACGCTGCCGGCAACGGGCAGCAATGCCAGCGGCATGTCCGCCGAGGCCATTCTCTCCGTCGATCCCGATCTGGTGGTGCTCTCCGTCTACTCGCAGTTTTCCGATGACCGGGTTCGCCTGCTGGAGCGCGCCGGGGTTCCGGTCATCTACGTGGATTTCGTCACCGATCCGTTGGAAAATGCCGACAAAAGCCTCCTTCTTTTAGGCGCGGCAACCGGCCATGCGGCGGCGGCACACAAACTGGTCGCCTTCAGGTCGGCACATCGCGACGCCATTGCCCGCCGGCTTCAGCAGGCAGGCAGGGTGGAGCGCCCTTCCCTGTTTCTCGAAACCCATGCCTCGGCAACGGGCCAATGCTGTTTTTCACCCGGAAAGGCCGGCATTGGCCGGCTGATCGCCTTTGCCGGCGCTGACAATATCGGCAACGCCCTTGGCAACAAACCCTTCGGCCAGCTGACGATCGAAGCGATATTCACCGCCGATCCGCAAATCTATATTGCCTCCGGCGGCGCCTACATGAAGGATCGCGACGGGCTTCTGATCGGCCCCGGCTTTAGCGCCGAAGACGAGCGGCAATCGCTGGACCGCCTGCTGGACCGTCCCGGTTTCAATGGCCTTTCCGCGGTGGAAACCGGACGGATCCACGCCATGGACAGACATCTTTTCGACCCGGTCATCGATATACTGGCGCTGGAACTGCTTGCGAAATGGGCTCATCCGGATCTGTTTGCCGATCTCGATGTCGATGCAACACGCACGGCACTCGATCAGATGACGCCGCTCGGCGTGGCCCGAGGATACTGGCGCGGAGCAGGCAAATGACCGGGAACCACAATGTCACGCCGACCACGCAGAACAGGGCCGCCGATATCGAGATGGAGCCTTTCACCCCGCACCGACATGAACAGTGTCGTCGCTTTCAGATCGTATCCGCTTCCGGTCTCTCCTATGAGATTTTCGTCAGCATCCCGCGGCAGGCACCGCCACCGGAGGGTTTCCCGGTACTCTATCTCCTCGATGCCAATGCGGATTTCACGCTGACAGACCAGGTGCTGGAACGGCTTTCGCGCCGGCCCGAGGCAACCGGCGTCGCACCGGCCATCCTCGTCGGCATCGGCTATCCGGAAACCGAAGGCTACAACCAGCCGCGACGCCATCTCGATCTGACGGCCGGTCCCACGCATGATCCTTTCTATGCAAAGACCACGCTGAACTTCGGCGGGCAGAGCGCGTTCATCGCGTTTCTGCAAGACACGCTGAAGCCGCTCATTCGCAGCCGTTGTCCGGCTGACAGCAAGCGCGAAACGATCCTCGGCCATTCTCTCGGCGGTTATTTCGTCGCCACGCTGGCAACGGCGAAACCGGACCTGTTTTCCGGTTACATCGCCATCAGCCCGTCGATCTGGTGGGACCGGGACGGTCTTCTCGCAAGTCTGGCCGTCCCCTCCCCGTCCCGCTCGCAAACCATCCGGCTCTACCTCGCCGCCGGAAGCCAGGAAGGCGAAACGGTGGCAGTGGAGCAGAATGCCGGCACACAGGCATCCGCGCACGATGCACTGAGGCAAAGACGCCGGATGATCGGCAATGTCCGGGATCTGGCGGAACGCTGCAAGGCCGTCTGTCGCGAGGCGGTCGACCTGCGCCTCGACATCATTGCCGATGAAGACCACTCAAGCATCTTCGTCGCCTGTCTGCCGAAAGCGTTGCGCTTTACCCTGCCGTTTTCATCGGCCGACTGAAACGCTCCACACGATACAGAAAGAACCGGCCCGTTTGCCGGACCGGTTCTCTCGACATATTCTGTCCCGCAGACACACGAAACAGGCAGCACTGACGGTCTCTAGACGGCCGGGTTTCGGCGCTCCCTGTTCTTGCGCATCAGGAACCGGACCAGCGGCAGGAACAGGGTCAGGATGGCAGCCGTCAGCAGTGCGACGGTGATCGGACGCGTATAGAGGAAGTCGAAACTGCCGCCCGAAAGCGAAAGCGCGCGGCGGAAATTCGATTCCGCCATCGGCCCCATGATCAGGGCGAGGCCGGGAATTCCCATTTCTGCATGAAATACCCGACAATGCACAGCGTCAGGTGGTCCGCGGAACGATTTTTGCTTGTCAAAAGACTTCGGCCCCACAGGCCATGTGCAGCGCAACACTCGGACGCAAAGAATGTTCACTTCATGGAACTATTCACTCGAATATATTGCTCTTTTAATCGCATATAAAATTCGGCTAACGTTGATTTCAGAGGTCGGAACGAAATTGAAAAAAACAAAATGATGCACTCACTCCCTGAAAAACCGCTTCACCAGCTGTTGGCGGAAATGCTGCCGGAATTTGGCGTTTCGCATCTTTTCGGTGTCGTCGGCGATGCCAATCTGTTCCTTGTAAGACATTACAGATCAGAACAGCTGGGCCGCTACATCGCCTGCACCCATGAGGCCAATGCGGTGCTTGCCGCTCTCGGTTTTGCGCAAGCCTCCGGGCGCACAGGCGTGGCGACCATCACCCACGGGCCGGCGCTGACCAACGCCGTTACCGCACTTGCCGAAGGCGCCAAGGGCGGCATTCCGCTGGTTGTCCTTTGCGGCGATACAGCGCCCGGCGATACCCAGCACCTGCAAAAGATCGATCAGAAGCCGATCATCGAAGCCACCGGCGCCACGCTGGTGGAAATGCGCTCGCCAGAAACAGCCATTGCCGATCTGGAACGCGCTTTCGCGATCGCCACGCATCGCCACACCACCGTGGTCTTCAACATGCGCGTCGACCTGCAATGGTCGAATGCAGCCAGGCACACGTCGCTGAAACCGTGTATTCCGGCCGTCCGGATGGCGGCAGCCGCACCTGCGGAAATCGAAGATGCCGTCGGCATGCTGGCCTCGGCCCGTCACCCACTGATCCTGGCGGGGCGGGGCGCGACCGATCCGCAGGCGCGTGATGCCATCGTCAGGCTTGCACACCGCGTGGAAGCGCCGCTTGCCACCACATTGAAGGCGCAGGGCCTGTTCGAAGGCGAAGCTTTCGATATCGGCCTTTGCGGCGGCCTCAGCCATCCCACGGCAATCGATGTGATCATGCGGTCTGATTGCATCGTCGCCTTCGGCGCCAGTCTCAGCAAGCACACCACCGAAGAAGGCGCCTATACGCAGGGAAAACGCGTCATCCAGGTGCTGCCCGACGCCGAGGACAATCCGCGCCTCGACCGCCCCACCCTGCGCCTGATCGGCGATCTGGCGGAAACCGCCGACGCCATGACCGGACTGCTCGATGCCGCCGAAATCCCCGGATCGCAGGCGACCAGCCCCGATCTCGCCGAGCACCTTGCCGGCGAAGCAGCCAGCTTTGACCGGCTGCCGGAACCCCGCGAAACCGCCCCCGGCACCCTCGACATCGATCATGCGCTGCGCAGGCTTCATCAGGCATTGCCGGTCGAGCGCGTTCTGGCGGCCGATCTCGGGCGGTTTGTCACAACGGCCTGGCGCAACCTGCCGGTAAAACGGCCACAGGATCTGGTCTACAGCTGCCATTTCGGCGCCATCGGCTGCGGTCTCGGCGAAGCTCTGGGCGCTGCTGTGGCGACGACCGACAGGCCGACCGTTCTGGCCGTCGGCGACGGCGGATTTCAGCTTTCCGGTCTGAGCGAGCTTTCGACCGTTATTCGCGAAAAACTCGATCTCATTATCCTGCTCTGCAATGACGGCAGCTATGGCGCCGAACATGTCCAGCTCACGCGGCGCGGCATGTCCACCGACATTTCGATGATCGACACGGCAGACTTTGCGGCAACGGCAAGCGCGATGGGCATGGATGCGGTGCGGGTCTCAGACACCGCAAGCCTTGAAACTGCATGCGATGCAATCGCCCGGCGCAACGGCCCCCTCCTCATCGACATAAGGCTCGATCCGGAAAAGATCGAACCGTGATCATCATGCCGTCCTTGTTCAAAGGGCATCCACAGGGACATCCGTGTCGGTTCAGCGGCTGTCTTCATCCAACAGCGGAGCCATCAGGAGAGTTGAATGACCTTTTCCCGACGTGATCTTCTCAAGACTTCAGCGGGCGCCGCCGCCCTCGGCCTTTTGGGTTTCCCGGCAATGGCGCAGACCGACACATTCATCGTCAACATGTTCGGCGGACGCTGGGAGAATGACTGGCGCACCTATATCATGCCGCAGTTTTCCGAACAGATCGGCCGGCCTTTCGACCTCGATGTCGGCCTCGGCATGGCCTGGATTTCGAACTTCCGCGCCGCCGGCGTCGACAACCCGCCCTTCCCGGCCGTGATGCTAAATGAAAAATACACGGCCATGATCCGCAATGACGGCTATTTCGAAGAACTGACGCCGGAAAAAATTCCTAACATGGCCGATGTCATCGAACCGGCCATCCTGAAGGGCAACACCGCCGTCACCGGCATGCTCGCGCCGCTGGTCATTGCCTACCGCACCGATCTCGTGGATGAACCGCCGAAGGGCTGGGCCGATCTGTGGGCGCCCCGCTTCAGGGGACAGATCGGGCTCTACAAGATCACCAACTCCGCCGCGACCATGATGGCGCTGTGGGCCGGTGAACATTTCGGCTCCGGCCGCGACGATATCGAAACCGCCGTCGCCAAGTTCAAGGAACTGGCCCCCTTCCCGCAGATCGGCTACTCCGCGCAGCTGACCCCGCTGCTCACACAAGGCCAGATCGCCGTTGCGCCGATTGATCTGGGCGAAGTGAAAACCATGCAGGAACAGGGCGTTCCGATCGATTTTGTCGTGCCCGAAGAAGGCATGATGGTGTTCGACCATTCCTTCTCCGTGTTCAAGAACAGCCCCGACAAGGCGCTTGGCGAGGAATATGTCAACTTTGTCCTGAGCCCCGAGATCCAGCTATGGATGGCGGAAAACTGGCTGATCGCGCCGACCAACAAGACGGTGGAACTGCCGGAAGAGCTGCAGAAATGGCCGCTTCAGCCCGAAGTGGTTTCACAGGCCATTCGCTTTGACTGGGACAAGACGCTCGCCATCATGCCGGAACTCAACGATCTCTGGGAACGGACTATCTAGGCATGGCGCTGATCGAGGTACGCAATCTGCGCAAGCAATATCATGACTTCCTTGCGCTCGATAATGTTTCCCTGACGGCTCAGTCAGGGCAACTTGTCACGCTGCTGGGGCCGTCGGGCTGCGGCAAGAGCACCACCTTGCGGTGCCTTGCCGGGTTTCTCGAGCCGAATGGCGGTTCGATCAACGTCGATGGCGAAAGCATCGTTTCCGTACCTCCCAACCGCCGGGATTTCGGTGTCGTCTTCCAGAACTACGCCCTGTTTCCGCACATGACCGTCGCCGACAATATCGCCTATGGTCTGAAGCTGCGGAAATATTCAAGGGGGGAGATCGAGACCCGGGTCTTCGACGTTATGAAACTTGTCCGCCTGACCGGCCTGGATGACCGTTATCCGCGCCAGATTTCAGGCGGACAGCAACAGCGCGTGGCGCTTGCCCGCGCGCTGGTTCTCAAGCCCCGCCTGCTGCTGCTGGACGAGCCGTTGGCCAATCTGGATGCGCGCCTGCGCGACGAGGTCCGCTGGTTGATCCGCGATATCCAGCAGCAGTCCGGCATCACCGCATTTTACGTCACCCACGATCAGGCCGAGGCCATGGCGATTTCCGATATGGTCGCCGTGATGAAATCCGGACGGGTGGCGCAATTTGCAAGCCCGCGCGAGATTTATCAAAAGCCGGTCGAGCGCTATGTCGCCGATTTTACCGGCGAAGCCAACTTCCTGCCCTGCCAGTCTGTCGAGCCCATCGGCCCGGGGCGCATGCGCGTGCAGGTGGCCGACAGAACGCTTGAGGTCGACGGCGTTCCAACCATTAGCGCGTCCGACAGGGCCGAGCTTCTGCTGCGCCCGGAATCGCTGCGTTTCGCCAATACCGGCGAGGAACCGACCTTTACCGGCCGGATTAGCAAATCCGCATTTCTGGGCGCCTCGCAACATTGCGAGGTCACGCTTGCCGACAACAGCAGCCTCAAGCTGGCCGCACCGCCAAATGCGGCACTTGCCATCGGCGACGAGGTCGGCCTGGCTTTCGACCGTTCGCATGCATGGGTGATCCCGGAGGTCGAACCGTGAAGAACGCGCGAACACTGCGGCTGCTTCTGGCTGTCCCCGCCGTCGCCCTGATCTTCGTGTTCATGATCCTGCCGATCACGAACATGGTGGATATGAGCTTCCGCACGCCCGGAACCTCCCAGCCTTTCGGCGACCAGTACACGCTGATGAACTACACCCGTATTCTGGGCGACAATTATTATTGGGGCGTTCTCGCCCGTTCGCTGCTCACCGCCGCCACGGTCACATTTGCCTGCCTGGTGGTCAGCTATCCGATCGCCTGGCATCTGTCGCGCGCCAAGGGCATGAAGGCGGCCCTGCTCTACGCCTGCATCGCCTCGCCGCTGATGACCGGCGTTCTGGTCCGCAACTTCGGCTGGATGATCATCGCCGCCCTGAACGGCCCGCTGAACGAAACGCTGATCGGTCTCGGGATCATCGAAAGGCCGCTGCGCCTGCTCTTCACGCAGGGGCTGGTGGTGCTGGCGCTGGTGCATGTCTTCGTGCCCTTCATGGTGCTGCCGATCAACAATGCGCTGCGCAACATTCCGGCAAGCCTGCTGGAGGCCTCCGCGTCAATGGGCGCTTCCCGTTACCGCGTGTTTCGCGACATCGTCCTGCCGCTCAGCTTTCCCGGCATTCAGCCCGGCATCATCCTTGTCTATGTGCTGGCGGTCGCGGCCTATGTCACCCCCGCTCTGCTTGGCGGCCACATGGTCACATACATGCCCACGGTCATCATCGCCGAACTGACCGGAACCTTCCGCTGGCCGCTCGGTTCATCACTGGCGATCATGCTGAGCGTCTCCACCGTCACCATCGTCATCATCTTCACGATGTTGACCTGGAAACTCCTGGAAAGGGCACGCCCATGACCTCCGCTTCGGTTCCGGCCGTGACGGGCAAAAAGCCGCTTGCCCTCGGTTTCGGCATTGTCATCGTCGCGCTTTACATATTCCTTCTGGCGCCACTGGTGACGATCATCGGCGCGTCCTTCACCGCGGGCCAGTTGATCGAGTTCCCCCCGCAGGGTCTGTCGTTGCGCTGGTATGAAGAATTCCTGTCCCGCCAGGATCTGGTCGACGGGCTTTTCATGTCACTGCGCATCGGCGCGATCACCGCGGTCGTCACCACCGTCATCGCCATGATGGCAGCCCTTGCCGGGCAGGCCATCAGCGGGCGGATCGGCGGCTGGTTTCAGCTTGGCATGACCCTTCCCCTGCTCGTGCCTGAATTGCTGACCGCCGTCGGTCTCCTGTTCTTCCTCTACAAGATCGGCCTTGGCAAAACGGTTCTCGGCCTGCAGATCGGCCACATTCTCATGTCCTTTCCTTATGCCTATGTATCGATATCGGCTGCGCTCAGGCAGGTGCCGGCGTCCCTTGAGGAGGCCTCCGCCAGCCTTGGTGCAAACGGCTGGCAGACATTCCGGCTGGTGATCCTGCCGCTTGTCAGGCCGGGGCTTGCCATGGGCGGCATCTTCGCCTTCATCAACAGTTTCGATCTCTACACCATCTCGCTGCTTTTGAAGCCGCTTGGCGGCAATACCCTGCCGCTGGCGCTGTTCGATTTTCTCACCTACGAGTTCAAGCCGACTGCTGCCGCAGCCGCCACCCTGTCGATCATTCTGGCAATCATCGGTGTCGCGCTGGTTCAAAAACTCGTTGGCCTGCAGAGAGCCTTCTAGATGACCAGCCACAATCAGGAAACGCACACCGGCGGACAGTCCGGCAAAGTCCGTATTCTCTATCAGCTTGTCAGCCCCCTGCACCGCAGCGCGGGCCAGGGCGAAATCGACCGGCGGCTGCAGATGCTGAAGGCATGGGCCCCGGAAAGCGACATTGATATCGCCTCGCCCGAAGACGGCCCGGCCGCCGTTGAATCGGCAAGCGATGCGGCCATGGTCTTTCCCAGCCTGCGCAAGGCAGCACAAGGCTGGCAGGACCGTGGCTATGACGCCGTCGTCATCGGCTGTTTCAGCGATCCGGCAATCGGCGCCCTGAAAGAGACGTCAGGCATACAGGTCATCGGGCCCGGTGAGGCCGGCATGCTGGCCGCCGTCCAGCTTGGTGAGCGCTTCTCCGTTCTGTCCTCGACCCCGACACCGCCCGGCCTGCGCCGGCGCATTCGCGGCATCGGCATAGAACCGATGTTTGTTTCGGAACGGCTGGTCAGCGCCTCGGTCGCGCAACTCGTCGGCGATCCCGAAAGGCACATGCCCGGCATCATCGATCAGGCACGGCTATGCATCGATGCCGGCGCGGATGTCATCGTGCTTGGATGCCTCGCCATGTCGTTTGCGCCGGGCATACCCGAAGCCCTGAGCGACGCGATCGGCATTCCGGTGATCAACCCGGTCATTGCCGGGTTGAAGGCAGCCGAAACCATAATGCTCCACCAGGCAAGGCGGCCTGCGGAAAAAGTCCAAGAACCAAAAACGGCGTTTTGCGAAGGGAGCGAAGAATGAATGCCCAAAACCCCAACCTGCACACTGCGGATGCCTATCAGGATCTCGTCACGGCTGCCCGGTTCCAGTCGACCCGCCGGGTGCCCATTCCCGACCTGACCTATCCGGACGGCGTGCGCATTGCCGTGAATTTCACGCTGGATTTCGATGCCATGCTCCTCAGGCGTCTTCTGAACGAGCCATGGGGCCAGAAGGCGAAAGGTGAGTTCGGGGGCCGCATCGGCATCTGGCGGATACTCGACATGTTCGATGCCAACGACGTCAAGGTCACGCTGTTTACTCCGGGCCGCATTGGCGAGCTTTATCCCAAGGCCCTGCACCGCGCGGTTGCGGCCGGGCACGAGCTTGCCGACCATATGTGGGAACACGATGTGCCCAAGGACCCGGCCATCGAGGAAGCGCACCTGAACCGGGCCGTCGCGACACTCTCGCAGATCGCCGGAAAACCGATAACCGGAACACGGTCCAGCCACACGCCGGCTCTGCTGCGCGCATGCGGGATCACCTATAATTCGTTCACCTCGGCCAATACCACGCCGTTTTACGAGCTGGACGAACAGGGGGCGAACCCGCTGTTGCAGTTGCCTTTCCACTATGCGCTTGACGATGCGATGTTTTTCAGTTTCGGCTGGCTTGCCACGCCCAATGCGGCGCAACGCATTCTCGATGTCGACGAGGTTTTCGAAATCTGGTGGGCCTCCTTCCTGCAGCAATACAAGAAGGGCGGCTATCTGAATTTCCTGCTCCACCCCTTTGTGTCCGGCCATGCCATGCGCGTCGATATGCTGGAACGGCTGATACAGCGCATGAAGACGCTGCCCGGCGTGTGGTTTCCCACCTGCGGAGCGATTGCCGACCACATCTTTGCAAACCATCCCTTCAAGCCGGTGCAGGAGTAACGTCATGCCGTGGAAAGATAATTACACCACAAGCAATGAAGTCGCCGTCTCCGATCATGATGTCCGGTGGCCGGGCGATCGGCAGATGGCCATGCTCGTCACGGTCAACCTCAATCCTGCCGCAAAGCCTTCGGGCATCAGCGAAAAGGATCTCGCCTATCCGACCTGGCATTTCGGCATGAATGAAGGGCTGGATGCCTTTCTCGGTCTGTTTTCGGATCTGGGTATCAAAGCGACCTTTGCCGTGCCGGCCGTCATCGCCGACAGCTACGCAGCGCGCATGGAAACCATTCTCGAACACGGTCACGAGATCGCAGCACAGGGGCTCTACGGTGAAGACCCGGCGATCCTGTCGCCGGAGCAGGAAGCCGAACATATTCAATCGGCTACGGACATCATGACGCGGATTACCGGGCGCAGGCCCGAAGGATGGTATGCGCTTTCCCGCCCGGACGATCTGTTTGCCACGGGCAGCGTGACGGACAGGACCATCGGGCTTTTGAAAGCGGCCGGCTACCGCTATTTCGGCAACGGCCTTGCCGACGACGCGCCCTACTGGTGGGTCAGTGATTTTGACAGGGCCGAAGGCCTGTTGGCACTGCCCTATTATTATCACTTCGACGACACCTATTTCCTGATGTTCCCGCGGGAAGGCACCGGGCTTGAACGTCCCGAAGCGCTCAAACGCAACTGGCATGCGGAATTTCGCGCGCAATACCGGCGCGGCCGCTGCTTCAACATGTGCGTTTCGCCGGCCCGTTCGGGCTGGAGCCACCGTTTCGACAATATGGCCGAATTCCTGACCAACGCCATGTCGCATCCCGGCGTCTGGGCCGCCACAGGTGCCGAAGTGGCAGCCCACTGGCGCAAACACTATCCCGAAGGGCCGGAACTCGGACTTGAAGCACCGATCTGGCAGGATTACGCGGACAGCCTGAGTTGACCATGCAGACCACCAACAGTGAAGACATCCTCAGCGGCCTGATGCGCTGGGTCGAAATCGATACCCCGACGGGCGCGTGCGACACGATCGGCCGTCTTGTCGACCTGATCGAAGAGGAACTGCGCCCGCTCGGACCGGAAATCGAGCGCATTGCCGGCCGGGACGGTATGGGCGATCATCTGATTGCCCGCTTTTCCGGCGGCCCCGGTCCCGGCGTTCTTGTCACCAGCCACATCGATACGGTCTGCGCTCCGGGCTCGGTCGGCATCCGCCGTGAGGGTGAGCGCCAGTACGGCCCCGGTATTGCCGACATGAAGGGCGGCGGCTATCTGGCCCTTTGCGCCATGCGCCGCCTGCTTTCCGAAGGCACGCCCCTGCCCGGCCCGGTGACGCTGATCTACAACAGCGATGAAGAGATCGGCTCGCCGACCTCCCACCGGCTGATCGCCGACGAGGCACGCCGTCATGGCTGCGCGCTCATCCCCGAGCCTGCCCGTGGCGATGAGGTCATCACCTTCCGCAAGGGGCGCGGCAAGTACACGCTCGATTTCAACGGCGTCGAATCCCATGCGGGCTCGGCCTTTTCCGACGGCCATTCGGCAATTTCCGAGCTCGCCCGGGCTGTCACCCGCCTTGATCGGCTGACAGATATCGAGGCCGGCACAACGGTCAATGTCGGCCGCATACGCGGTGGAACGGAACCGAATGTCGTGGCCGGGCACGCGGCCTGCGATATAGACATCCGTTTTTCAGATGATGCTGATGCGCGCGCCATCGAGGCCGCCATCCGGGCGATGAAACCCGAAGATGAAGCTGTCAGGATCGCCGTATCGGGCGAAATTGAAAAACCCGCCCTTGCCCGCACACCGCAAACCGTGGCCATGATGGAAGCGGCGCGCGCCATCAACGCTGAACTGGGCGCACCGCTGAGTGAAACCCGCTCAGGCGGCGGCAGCGACGGCAATTTTACCGCCGCCGCCGGGATACCGACCCTTGATGGTCTCGGTGCGATCGGCAATGACTGGCATTCTCCCGGCGAACATATTCTCGTCGAGCCGCTGGCGCGCCGCCAGCATCTGCTTGAAGGCCTGATCATGAAATTCTCGCAAGAGCGACCTTAAGGATAACGGTATGCCAGACACTTTTCTTTCGCAATTCGGCCAGACACGCTCCGATATCAAGGCGCGCCACGCCCTGCTGACGCCGGAAAGCCATGAATGGATCACCCAGCCCGGCTGGTCGGATACCGCCTTTGCGTTTCTGATCTCGCCCGATCTCGGCGCGAAATTCGCCATGGCGCTGGTGTCATGCGATCAGGCGGTCACGGCGCCGTCGGCCGCACCGGGGATTGCCCGTTTCGTGTTCTGCACCAAGGGCGCGCTCAACCTTTCGACAGGCGACAGGCTGGGCGTCGAGGGGTTTGCCTTTGTGCCGCCGGACAGCGACATCACCCTGTCGGCCGAGGCCGGCACCCGCTTTGTCCTGTTTGAATGGCGGTTCCTGCCGCGCGGCGATATTCCAGACGCCGTCAGTGGGTCCGTAGCCGATCTCAAGGGCAGTGCGCTTCGCGGTGACGAGCGTCTGACCGTACAGAAAATGCTGCCCACCGATGCGGCCTTTGACTTCGAGTTCAACATCATGTCGTTCGAGCCCGGCGCTTCGCTGGCCTATGTGGAAACCCATTTCATGGAGCACGGTCTGCTGATGCTGGATGGCGGCGGCGTCTACCGTCTCGACACCGACTGGTACCCGGTCACGGCCGGTGACGCCATCTGGATGGGCCCGCATGTGCCGCAATGGTTTGGCGCGCTGGGCCGGAGGCCCTCACGCTATCTCATCTGCAAGAACTACAATCGCTCGCCGCTTGCGCCCCGTTGAGGGGCAGCTAGCCGCCATATTGTGCAAACAGCGCCTTGATGCCGGCGGAAAAGGCCGCCGAGGAAATGCTGGGCGTGCGCCCGGCAATACGGCAGCAAGAAAGCGCCTTGCGGTCGATGGCGGCATCGGTGATTTCGATGAAGGCAATCTGTTCGGTGCGCCGTTGCAGGAAACGACCGATGACCATGCTGACCCCCATGCCGTTTTCCACCATCTGCCGCAGCAGGGTGAAGGAATTCGTGGTCATGATCGGCCGCACATCCACACCGGAGCGGATAAAGGCGTCATGAAGCATCTGGTGCAGGGTCAGCGAGGGATCGGGGAAGATGAATTTTTCGCCCGTGATTTCCTCCAGCTTGACCCGCTGGCGTTTCGCCAGGGGATGATTGCGCGGGGTGATCAGATATGTGCGCCGTTTCAGCGTGGCGAGAATCTCGAACTCGCCGGTCATGGGAATATTGTAGCCAAGTCCGATCTCGATATCGCCGTCGCGCAGCCGCGCCAGCATATCCGGAGTGTTCTCCACCATGATCGTGTATTTCAGATTGGGGTAGTTGCGATGCAGATTATTGAGAATGCCCGGAAGCAGATCGGTCGCAAGGGCCTCGTTCACGCCAAGCCGCAAATGGCCGCGCTGAATACCATGCAGTTCCTGCAGTTCTTCGCGCGCCACCACAAGTTCGTTGATCACAGAATTGCAGCGATGCAGAAGAATTTCGCCGGCTTCCGTCAGTTCAAGCCCCGCCCGGCCCCGGCCGCGAATAAACAGCTCGACGCCCAGCGTTTCTTCCAGGTTCTTGATCTGCTTGCTCACCGCAGACGGCGCAATGTTGACCTTGTCTGCGGCAGCGCGAAACGAGCCCTCACGCGCCACCTCAACAAAATACCGAAGACTGGGAAGCCGGGAAAGAACGGCGCTGCTGGCCATGATCATCCTTGGAAAAACAGGCTGCTGCAGGGTACGCAGCGCAATTGCTGGAGGTAAGACGTTGCAACAGCGGGACATGAAAAGCAATCTGATTGCAAGACTTTCAAGCATCCTGACACCCAGCGAACTGCTGCTTTCTGCCGAGGAACGGCAGCGCTTTGCCAGCGATCAGTCCGGGCTTGACGGCGCATTGCCGCTGGCAGTGCTGCGCCCGGCGACGGTCGCGGCATTGTCGGAAGCGGTGAAGGTCTGCGCGGCCGCCGGCGTGGCGATGGTCCCCCAGGGCGGACGCACCGGCCTTTCCGGCGGGGCCTGCGCCACCGGCAATTGTGTCATCGTTTCGACAATGCTGATGAGCGGCATTGCCGAGATTGATACCGACGCGATGACCATGACCGTGTGGGCCGGAACGCCGCTGCAGGTCGTGCAGGAGGCCGCACTCGAGCACGGGCTGGAATACCCGGTGGATATCGGTGCGCGCGGATCGGCCACCATCGGCGGAACCATTGCCACCAATGCCGGGGGTATCCGCGTCCTGCGCCATGGCATGACCCGGCAGCATGTGCTCGGTCTGGAGGTCGTCCTGCCGGACGGGCAGATCGTTGCGCGTCTGGGAAAGCTGGTGAAGGACAATGCCGGGCTCGACCTGAAGCACCTGTTTATCGGCTCGGAAGGTATTTTCGGCGTGATAACGCGCGCCGTCCTTCAGCTTCGCCCGGCAACGCCCGCCTGCACCGCAGCCCTGCTGGCCGTGCGTGATCACGACGCCGCACTCGCCTGCCTTTCGGCCGCCCGCCGGACCTTTGCCGGCAGGCTGACGGCTTTTGAAGGCATGTGGCCCGACTACTGGGATTTCGTCTGCCACAAGACCGAACTTGCAGCCTCACCGCTTGCCGCGGACCACGGCTTTTACATCCTTGCGGAGTTTGCGCTGGAGGGCGATGACAGTGCGCATTTCGAAAACTGGCTCGGCCAGCTTCTGGAAGAAGGTATCGTCGAGGATGGCGTCATCGCCAAATCGCTGTCCGAAACGCAGGCGCTCTGGCGCGTGCGCGAGGCGATCGGCGATGTCGATGCCGATTTCGGCGCGCACATCAATTTCGACCTCGGCATCAGTCCATCGCAGCTCGGTCATTTCTGCGATGCGGGCGATCGACTGCTGGCCGGCATGGCCGGCGTTACCGGAACCCTGAAGGTCGGTCATATCGGTGATGGAAACGTCCATTTTCTCGTCGGTCATGAAGACGATGCCGACGTCAGCGACCGGATCGAACGCGCGCTCTACGCCCTCGTGCGGGACTATGGCGGCACGGTCACCGCCGAACACGGCGTCGGCCGCCTCAAACGCGACTGGCTTTCATGTTGCCGCTCCCCGGAAGAAATCGACCTAATGCGGCAGCTGAAATCGATGCTGGACCCGGGGCAGATCATGAACCCCGGCGCGTTGGTCTAAAAGGGCGTCCGCACTGCAAACGGAAAGCGGCTTTGGCGGGTTTCTCTCCGATCAATTTCAGATCGAACCCCGGTTCTTCCGGCGCATGTTCTCGGCCGGCCTGACGAAAGTGCCGGTGGGTACCTTTGTCAATAAACTGTCAGAGCGATGCCGCT
The DNA here is from genome assembly GCF_963677965.2 of uncultured Martelella sp. NCBI lineage: Bacteria > Pseudomonadati > Pseudomonadota > Alphaproteobacteria > Hyphomicrobiales > Aurantimonadaceae > Martelella > uncultured Martelella sp. Next base: position 29,473 of record NZ_OY782683.2, on the reverse strand, counting down.
TCTGTCGCAGTCTCGTCCTCTTCTTCTTCACCGACATCAATGCCGAAACTGTCAATCGGATAACCGTAAAGCGTCATGTTCGCAAGGCCGAGCGAAGACCGCAAGCTGCTGTTGACCAGATGGCATTCCAGCAAGGCGATATCGAGATCGCGCTGGCTGTTGCTGCGCGCAATCAGCGCGTCATAATAGTCTTCTTCCGTATCCAGAAGATCGGTCAGGCTGCGGGTTCCCAGATCGAAATACTGGCTTCGATAAAGCGTTCTGGTTTCATCGAGAAGCTTGATCTGGCGATCGGACGAGGCGATCAGCTCACGGGCATTGGTCATCGCCGTTCCGGCATCAAGCGAATCCAGCGAGGCGCTTCTGTGCACCTTGTCCAGGTTGGCGCGGGCTGCTGCAAGCGCCTCTTCGGCAGCCTTCTTTCCCGCTTCGATGGCCCCGCCGCGAAACAGGGTCGGCACCACGTTGAAATTGACGCCGACACGGAAGCCCTCGTCATAAAGCGGCTGGCGGCCATAAACTTCCGCCGAAACGCCGGGCAGCCGCGCCTTGGACGCATCTTCATAATCGAGCTGAGCCTTGGCAATCTTCAGCCGGGCGAGCGCGATTTCCGGCAAGGTGTCGGAAATCGCCTCCGTCGGGACGCAGGCGCCTGGAACATCGGAAAGACTAACATCGATATTCACAGCAAACGGACCGGAATATTCCCGGAGCTGATTGGCCGCCCGGTCGCGTTCCGATTTCATCTCGAGAAGATCGTGTTTGGCCTTTTCCAGACTGTTCGAAGCCGCCAGCACATCCGGCTGCGTCGTCGCGCCGGCCGCCGCACGCTGACTGATGAGATCACTGAGTTCATTCAGCCGGGCAACGCGTTTTCCATCGATTTCGACGTTTCTGCGGTATCGGCTGAATTCGGCATAGGCCGTCAGGACGTTGCCCAGCACCGTATCGGCATTGCTCTGGAATTGCAGAAGGGCTTCCTGGGCCGTGATGTCGGCCCGGGCAACCTCGCGGTCGGTCTTGCCGAAGTCGAAAAGAAGCTGGTCGGCCGAAAGCACGAAGGCCGGATCGCCGGCATCGCCCACGCCGCCGGTGACGCCGCCGCCGATCATCGGCATATAACCGCCCTTGGCGACATCGATATTGCCCGTTTCCTCGCGAATGACGGCAGCCTGCTCGATCATTGCGGGGCTCTGGTAGAGCGCAATCTGCACAAGACCGTCGAGCGACTGCCCGGCGGCAGCCATGTCCACAGGCTCCTGCACTGCCGGCCGTTCCTTCCGGATCGAGCCGGTCCGGTCTTCAAAAGAAACTGAGGGGCGTCCGTTTCCACTTGTCGAGCAGCCAGTCAAGGCGATGACCAGCCCAAAAACAAGCAACAATAACGGTCGCCGTGCGGCGGCTGCCGCACAGTGCATTATCCGGTGTATCACTGCGCTTCCACGTCATGATGTCTTGAAGTACACACTCAAGACATATCTTCCAGGGCTGTTTGTTCCCGAGCGGATAACGCAAGCACAGATTGCTGCAGGAAATAACGAATCAGTGCTGACAGCATGCCATAAACAGGCTTTCAAGAAAATAGTTTTGCAATCAACAGATTGATTCCGTTCGCAAAGCGGAGGATGTAACCCCCGCCTCAAGACGTGCAGCGAACAATACACTTTCTACGTTAAGGTCAGCCGCGACCGGTCATCAGGTCCCGGCATTGCGGCCTGCGCCAGACCGTTTCGTCAACCTTCTGCGTTTTGTCGAACAGGACCTTGTACTGGCAGACAATCTCGCCGTCGCGCGCGGTTGTGAACTTGAGATTATAATCCCAGACAGGGGTGTTGCCCCTTTTTGCGGCCTGAACCGGCTGGCCAAGCAGTGATGCGACCTGCTCCTGCGCCGCGCCGATTTCCACCTGACGGACAAGCTCGACGGTTACCGGTTTGCCATCGCGCACAAAATTTGCGTCAAGCTCGGTCAGGGCCGGCGCAACGCTTTCGAACCTCATATTCGCCTTTTGCTCGTTCAGCCCCCCGGCAAAGGCAGGCCCCACGAAAATGGCGCCGGCCAGCACGGCGATGGATACTCTTTTCAGCATTTCGCTCTCCTTTTATGAGTCAGTCATGGTCGGAACATCCGGGCGAACAGGCCGGTTGCCCCGGGTTCATCAGCGTTCCCGCAAAGCCTCACGGCCACGGTTGAGCGGCTTGATCAGATAGTCCCAGATGGTCTTCTCACCCGTCTTGATATCGACGGACGCAACCATGCCGGGGCTGATGGGAAAACGTTTGCCGGCCTTGTTGACGAGTACGTCCGAGGCCGTGCGGATATAAACCCGGTAATAGAGGTTTTCCGGATTAATCTCGTCGCGGATCGTATCCGGCGAAATGTTTTCAACCGAACCTTCGAGCCCGCCATAAACCGAATAGTCATAGGCGGTGATCTTCACAAGCGCCGGCTGTCCGGGGTGGATGAAGGCAATATCGCGCGGCGAAACCCTTGCCTCGATCAGCAGCTGATCGTTCAGCGGAACGATGGTCATCACCGCGCCATTGGGCGAAATGACGCCGCCGATCGTTGTCACGGCGACGTCCTTGACGATGCCGTGCACCGGGGAGCGGATCGTCGTGTGGGCAATCGTATCCTCAAGCCCGTGAAGCGTGGACAGCAGCGACTGAACCTTTGCCTGGGCCTCCGCCAGCTTTTCCCCGCTTTCGACAATGTATTTGGACCGCATGTCGTCCATCTTCAGCTTGATGTCGGCCCGGTCGCGCTTCAGCCGGATCAGCTCGACCTTGCTGGCCGCGCCGGTTTCGACCAACGGCGTCATCAGCCGGAGCTGCTCGTCAATCAGCGCCATATCCGTTTTCATGTCGGCAAGCGACTCGTGGTAGCTGTCCTGACGGGCGACAAACAGCGCTCTTTCGGAAGCGGTCAGATCGGGAAAACCATCAAGCGCGGCCGGAAAATTGACGGTCTCCGCCCCTGTGACCTCTGCCTGCAGGCGGGCGGCCTGCGCCAGCGAGGCGCGGTAACGCGCAGCCGTTTCATCATATTCGGCCTGCGCGCGGGTGGGGTCGAGCCTGGCGATGATCTGACCCTTGTCGACAATCTCTCCGGCGCTGACATCGAGTTCCGAGAGAATGCCACCATCGAAAGATTGAACCGTCTGCTCGTGCGACAGCGGCACGACCGTTCCCGGGCCGGAAGACACTTCTTCAACCGAGAAGAAATAGGCCCAGACGAGAAAGGCCGTGATCATCAGCGCCAGTATCAGCACCACCTTGCCTGCACCGCTGGCGGAAATATCGTCGCCTTCAATCAGGTCTTCATACGTGCCTGCGGTCATTGGGCCGCCTCCTTGCGTCTTTTCGCGGCATGGGCCTCGCCCTTGCGCAGGCGCGCGAGAATTGCGTCCCGTGGGCCATCCATGATGATCCTGCCGTTGGAAACCACAATCAGCCGGTCCACCAGTGTGAGAACAGACGGTTTGTGGGTCGCGACAACCAGTGTCGTTCCCGCGTCCAGCCCGCCGAGCGCCGACAGAATTTTCTGTTCAGCCGTTTCATCAAGCGCTGCCGTCGGCTCATCGAGAAGAACGACGGACGGTGTGCGCAGAAGAAGCCGTGCGAGAATGATGGCCTGGCGCTGCCCGCCCGACAGGCCATGCCCGCCTTCCTGGATCATGCGATCCAGCCCTTCCGGCATCTTGCGGACGAATTCCCACGCACCGGTTCGTTCGAGAGCGGCAATCAGCTCCTCGTCGCGGGCATTGGGCGCGCCGAGGCAGAGGTTTTCGCGGATTGTGCCGTAAAAAAGCCGTGCATTCTGGCCGGCAAGGCCGATATCGCGGCGCAGGTCAGCGGGGTCGACATGCGTGATGTTTGCGCTGTCAATCAGGACAGTACCGGACCGTGCTTCCATCAGACCCGACAACCCCTGAAGCAGGGTCGACTTTCCGGCTCCGTTGCGGCCAATGACCCCCACTTTCGAGCCCGCCCGGATCTTCAGGTCGTCGACGGTCAGAACCGGTTCTTCCTCATAGGCAAAAACGGCCTTCTGCAGGTGAAATGCCCCTTCAATGGCCGATTTGTGGATTCGCTTGGCATTTTCGGGGTGATCGACAGGCAGCATCATGATCTTGTCGAGGCTTTCGCTCGCGATCCGCGCCTGCTGCCAGCGATTGAGAACCTGCGTGACACTTGCCAGCGGTGCCAGCATGCGCGTGGAAAGCATCGCCGCAGCAACAAGGGCACCGGTCGTCATGTCACCATACATCACCGCCGGCGCCCCGACGCCGACAACGGCGATATAGACCATGCCCTGCACGGTCTGCGTCCAGTTGCCGAGCGTGCCCACAAGGTCACGCAGCTTCATGCCGGAATCGGCGTTGACGGCATTGTAGTGGTTCCAGTGGTTCTGGAACCGGTCTTCGGCCTGCAGCAGCTTGATGTCGTCCAGGCCCTGCACCGCTTCCACCAGCATGGCGTTGCGGAGCGCGGATTCGCGCATGTTTGCCTTGGCAAGTTCGCGCAGCTTTCTCTGCGCCAGAATGCCGGGCGCAATCAGGAGCAGGACTGCAACGGCCGGAACCCAGACAAGATTTCCCGCCACCCACCAGAAGATCACGCAAAACAGCAGGAAGAAGGGCAGATCCGCAATCGCCGACACCGCCGAAGCGGTCATCATTTCACGCACATGCTCCAGCTCGCGCAGCTGGGCAATGAATGTGCCGGTGGCGCGCGGCCGGGCAATATTCTTGACCCTGAGCGCGTGTCCGAAGACCTTGTCGGATATGCGCAGGTCGGCGCGCTTGCCGAGCACATCGGTGATCTTCATGCGCATCTGACGCATGATGAAGGCGAACAGAACCGCCAGAAAAGCACCGCCTGCGAGAACGAAAAGCGTGGGATAGGACTGGGCCGGCACAACCCGGTCGTAAACCTGCATGGAGAAGATGACGCTGGCAAGCGCCAGGATATTGGCCACCAGCGAGGCCAGCATGATGAAGAAGTAGGGCCGGAAATCGGCCAGAACGATCGATCGCAGCCAGTTTTTCCGGAACGGCTCGATATAATCATCGATCCGGCTGTCCGGCATATCGCCCGCCGGCCTGACCACCGCCACCAGTTCGACACGGTCCTTCAGATCGGCAATCGCGACATCGGAAGAAAGACCGCCATCGCCGGAAAAGGTCAGCGCGAACCTGTCTCCGTTGCGCCCGCTGGCAACAGCAACCTGCCCGTCCTTCAAAAACACAATGACGGGAAGGCGCATCGGTGTGATCTTGCGGATATCGCGGTCGATAAACCGGATCGCCAGTCCGGCCTGCCGCGCCAGCTTGCCAAAGACCCGCTTGCGGTCACCGCTCTGGTCCCAAGCATCCACCAGCCTGAGCTGTTCGGGCGAGCAGTCTATCCGGTAGTGTCCGGCAACGGTCAGCAAGGCTTCTATCCACCGGTCGGAAACAACCTCCGGCTCCCTCGAAAGACCGGCCGCATCGCCGACTGCGCGATTGTCTTTGATATGTATGTTCATCTTCTGGCCAGGTTCTTTGAAGGGGCTGTCCGGACCGGAAACACAGCAATGCGTCTCCCGCCGAAGGGACTTCGCGTCTCATCGAAACGCGAAGTCACCCCGGTTGTTGTTCTGGTGCAATTCCGGACGGGCAAACAATGTCCGCCTTTTCCGGAATTGCGCTGTCAGCATTGGTGGCCTGATTCAGCCCACCATCGCTGCATGGTCTTCAATCTCGTCGAGATCGACATTCACGGTTCCGGCATCAGCCGGTTCCGATGCGCCGGCATCCGTGCCGGTGTTGTTTTCCTCGGGCAGATAGGCCTCCAGACTTTCGACATTGTCCTCGTAGACGAGGTCGTCAGCCGTGAAGTCGTTGTCGTCGCCCAACACCGACACCGTGTTTTCGTCGCCGGCATCCGCGTCGTCATCCGCACCGCCAAGCCCCAGGGTTTGCACGTGAAGGTCGGAAGCGGCCATTGCGAAGACAGGGTCTGCATCCACGGCATCGGCACTGTCGGCCTCAAGTGCCATGCTTGCCGTTGCACTTGCCCCGGCAGATGCAGATTGAACGTCAACCGTCAGGGTCGCGCTGCTCGTGTCACCGCTATCATCGGTCAGAACATAGTCGAAAGCCTCGGTTCCGGTCGTGGTTTCGGAATCGGCCTCATAGACCCAGTCGCCACTTTCGAAATCGAATGTGAGCGAACCGCCCTGTGCCGTATCGACAGTAAAGGTGGCATCATCCGAAACGGTATTCCCTTGACTGTCGACAACCCCGTCTGTGCCGTAGGTATAGGTCTCGCCGTCAACGGCGATGGACAGGATATGACCGCCGTCAACGCCCAGAAGGTCGTCATCCGCCGTGCCTGCGATACCATCGTCGCCGAGCAGAACATTGCCCGAGACTTCCGCCCCCTTGAGGGAATCGATCAGCTCGTCCACCAGATCGTCGAAGTTGGAAACCTCGATGACGTGGTTGTCGCCGTCGGCTTCATCGACATCCTGCAGCCGGGGAACGCTAATCCCCTCGCCGATACCCACCGTCTGCACGTCGATATCATTGTTTGCAACGAAATCGTTCCAAGCGGCTTCGGTGTTGCTCTCCAGTGAATGATCGGTCACCCAGCTGCCGCCGCCCCAAGGACCGCTTTCCCAGTGCTCGCTGGTTTGCTCGGTGGGTTCGCCATCACTCATGAAGAAAACCCGGTTGTCATAGCCGTCGATCGGCTGGAAGTCCTCCATCGTCTGGTTGACGGCTTCCGTATAGTCCGTTCCGCCTCTCATGGGGCGGTTATTTTCCCAAGCGTCGACCTGTGCAGCGAATTCGTTGTAGTTGGTGAAGGACATGGTCGAACTGGCATCCGAAGCGAACGCTATAAGCTGGATCTGGACATCGCCGGTCGTCCCTTCGAAGAAGGTCTGACCTGCGGCTTTGACAGCCTGAAGCATCTGATCCGCCTCAGCGTCGGAAACGCTGCCGCTGAAATCGAGCACGAACGCGACATTGAAGTCCCGGTCGCTGCTGAAATCATCGCCACCGATCGTCAGGTTGCTGTGGTCGTCCTGCGCCAGCGGCTCATAGCGGTCGAAGATTTCCGCGTCCGTGCCGCCCTCGCCCAGATTGCCGGCAATATCGGTATAGCTGTCGTCGGCAACCGTGACGGAAACCTCTCCGCCTGCGTTTTCCGGCGTCACCGTCGCCGTCCAGGTATGATCGTCAAGCTGCGTCAGGTCGGACAGCGTGCCGTTGCCAACGCTGACATCGGACGCATCGAAACCGTCGACCGCCTCGGAGAAGGTGAAGGTCACTTCACCGGTCTGACCGTTATTGACGATCTCCACATCCACGGACGGACCGGAGACATCGAAGTCTTCCGAACCAACACCTTCAGAGCCTTCATTGCCGGCCGTATCGGTGTAGGAACCGTCGGTGACCGTGGCCGTAACCTCGCCATTGCCCGTCGGCGTGATCGTTGCCGTCCACACCTGATTGCCGTCGCCGTCAACCGTCCATGTTCCGTCATCGCCGAGATCGGCATTGGCAAGATCGAGGTCCGTTTCCGGATCGAAGGTCGTGGTGTCGGTGTCCGGTGCAAAGGTCAGAACCAGCGTACCGTCCTGGCCGTTGTCGGTGATTGCAACATCGACCGTCGGCGCGGTGCGGTCGAAGACATCGCTGTCAGAACCGGCAGAGCCTGCATTGCCCGCAAGGTCGGTATAGGAACCGGCCGCGACGGAAACCGTCACATCGCCGGTTGCGTCCGGCGTGACCGTCGCCGTCCAGGTATGATCGTCAACCTGCGTCAGGTCGGACAGCGTGCCGTTGCCAACGCTGACATCGGACGCATCGAAACCGTCGACCGCTTCGGAGAAGGTGAAGGTCACTTCACCGGTCTGACCGTTATTGACGATCTCGACATCCACGGACGGACCGGAGACATCGAAGTCTTCCGAACCAACACCTTCAGAGCCTTCATTGCCGGCCGTATCGGTGTAGGAGCCGTCGGTGACCGTGGCCGTCACTTCGCCATTGCCCGTCGGCGTGATCGTGGCCGTCCACACCTGATTGCCGTCGCCGTCAACCGTCCATGTTCCGTCATCGCCGAGATCGGCATTGGCAAGATCGAGGTCCGTTTCCGGATCGAAGGTCGTGGTGTCGGTGTCCGGTGCAAAGGTCAGAACCAGCGTACCGTCCTGGCCGTTGTCGGTGATTGCAACATCGACCGTCGGCGCGGTGCGGTCGAAGACATCGCTGTCAGAACCGGCAGAGCCTGCATTGCCCGCAAGGTCGGTATAGGAACCGGCCGCGACGGAAACCGTCACATCGCCGGTTGCGTCCGGCGTGACCGTCGCCGTCCAGGTATGATCGTCAACCTGCGTCAGGTCGGACAGCGTGCCGTTGCCAACGCTGACATCGGACGCATCGAAACCGTCGACCGCTTCGGAGAAGGTGAAGGTCACTTCACCGGTCTGACCGTTATTGACGATCTCGACATCCACGGACGGACCGGAGACATCGAAGTCTTCCGAGCCAACACCTTCCGAGCCTTCATTGCCGGCCGTATCGGTGTAGGAGCCGTCGGTGACCGTGGCCGTCACTTCGCCATTGCCCGTCGGCGTGATCGTGGCCGTCCACACCTGATTGCCGTCGCCGTCAACCGTCCATGTTCCGTCATCGCCGAGATCGGCATTGGCAAGATCGAGGTCCGTTTCCGGATCGAAGGTCGTGGTGTCGGTGTCCGGTGCAAAGGTCAGAACCAGCGTACCGTCCTGGCCGTTGTCGGTGATTGCAACATCGACCGTCGGCGCGGTGCGGTCGAAGACATCGCTGTCAGAACCGGCAGAGCCTGCATTGCCCGCAAGGTCGGTATAGGAACCGGCCGCGACGGAAACCGTCACATCGCCGGTTGCGTCCGGCGTGACCGTCGCCGTCCAGGTATGATCGTCAACCTGCGTCAGGTCGGACAGCGTGCCGTTGCCAACGCTGACATCGGACGCATCGAAACCGTCAACCGCTTCGGAGAAGGTGAAGGTCACTTCACCGGTCTGACCGTTATTGACGATCTCCACATCCACGGACGGACCGGAGACATCGAAGTCTTCCGAACCAACACCTTCAGAGCCTTCATTGCCGGCCGTATCGGTGTAGGAACCGTCGGTGACCGTGGCCGTAACCTCGCCATTGCCCGTCGGCGTGATCGTTGCCGTCCACACCTGATTGCCGTCGCCGTCAACCGTCCATGTTCCGTCATCGCCGAGATCGGCATTGGCAAGATCGAGGTCCGTTTCCGGATCGAAGGTCGTGGTGTCGGTGTCCGGTGCAAAGGTCAGAACCAGCGTACCGTCCTGGCCGTTGTCGGTGATTGCAACATCGACCGTCGGCGCGGTGCGGTCGAAGACATCGCTGTCAGAACCGGCAGAGCCTGCATTGCCCGCAAGGTCGGTATAGGAACCGGCCGCGACGGAAACCGTCACATCGCCGGTTGCGTCCGGCGTGACCGTCGCCGTCCAGGTATGATCGTCAACCTGCGTCAGGTCGGACAGCGTGCCGTTGCCAACGCTGACATCGGACGCATCGAAACCGTCAACCGCTTCGGAGAAGGTGAAGGTCACTTCACCGGTCTGACCGTTATTGACGATCTCCACATCCACGGACGGACCGGAGACATCGAAGTCTTCCGAACCAACACCTTCAGAGCCTTCATTGCCGGCCGTATCGGTGTAGGAACCGTCGGTGACCGTGGCCGTAACCTCGCCATTGCCCGTCGGCGTGATCGTTGCCGTCCACACCTGATTGCCGTCGCCGTCAACCGTCCATGTTCCGTCATCGCCGAGATCGGCATTGGCAAGATCGAGGTCCGTTTCCGGATCGAAGGTCGTGGTGTCGGTGTCCGGTGCAAAGGTCAGAACCAGCGTACCGTCCTGGCCGTTGTCGGTGATTGCAACATCGACCGTCGGCGCGGTGCGGTCGAAGACATCGCTGTCAGAACCGGCAGAGCCTGCATTGCCCGCAAGGTCGGTATAGGAACCGGCCGCGACGGAAACCGTCACATCGCCGGTTGCGTCCGGCGTGACCGTCGCCGTCCAGGTATGATCGTCAACCTGCGTCAGGTCGGACAGCGTGCCGTTGCCAACGCTGACATCGGACGCATCGAAACCGTCGACCGCTTCGGAGAAGGTGAAGGTCACTTCACCGGTCTGACCGTTATTGACGATCTCCACATCCACGGACGGACCGGAGACATCGAAGTCTTCCGAACCAACACCTTCAGAGCCTTCATTGCCGGCCGTATCGGTGTAGGAACCGTCGGTGACCGTGGCCGTAACCTCGCCATTGCCCGTCGGCGTGATCGTTGCCGTCCACACCTGATTGCCGTCGCCGTCAACCGTCCATGTTCCGTCATCGCCGAGATCGGCATTGGCAAGATCGAGGTCCGTTTCCGGATCGAAGGTCGTGGTGTCGGTGTCCGGTGCAAAGGTCAGAACCAGCGTACCGTCCTGGCCGTTGTCGGTGATTGCAACATCGACCGTCGGCGCGGTGCGGTCGAAGACATCGCTGTCAGAACCGGCAGAGCCTGCATTGCCCGCAAGGTCGGTATAGGAACCGGCCGCGACGGAAACCGTCACATCGCCGGTTGCGTCCGGCGTGACCGTCGCCGTCCAGGTATGATCGTCAACCTGCGTCAGGTCGGACAGCGTGCCGTTGCCAACGCTGACATCGGACGCATCGAAACCGTCAACCGCTTCGGAGAAGGTGAAGGTCACTTCACCGGTCTGACCGTTATTGACGATCTCCACATCCACGGACGGACCGGAGACATCGAAGTCTTCCGAACCAACACCTTCAGAGCCTTCATTGCCGGCCGTATCGGTGTAGGAACCGTCGGTGACCGTGGCCGTAACCTCGCCATTGCCCGTCGGCGTGATCGTTGCCGTCCACACCTGATTGCCGTCGCCGTCAACCGTCCATGTTCCGTCATCGCCGAGATCGGCATTGGCAAGATCGAGGTCCGTTTCCGGATCGAAGGTCGTGGTGTCGGTGTCCGGTGCAAAGGTCAGAACCAGCGTACCGTCCTGGCCGTTGTCGGTGATTGCAACATCGACCGTCGGCGCGGTGCGGTCGAAGACATCGCTGTCAGAACCGGCAGAGCCTGCATTGCCCGCAAGGTCGGTATAGGAACCGGCCGCGACGGAAACCGTCACATCGCCGGTTGCGTCCGGCGTGACCGTCGCCGTCCAGGTATGATCGTCAACCTGCGTCAGGTCGGACAGCGTGCCGTTGCCAACGCTGACATCGGACGCATCGAAACCGTCGACCGCTTCGGAGAAGGTGAAGGTCACTTCACCGGTCTGACCGTTATTGACGATCTCCACATCCACGGACGGACCGGAGACATCGAAGTCTTCCGAACCAACACCTTCAGAGCCTTCATTGCCGGCCGTATCGGTGTAGGAACCGTCGGTGACCGTGGCCGTAACCTCGCCATTGCCCGTCGGCGTGATCGTTGCCGTCCACACCTGATTGCCGTCGCCGTCAACCGTCCATGTTCCGTCATCGCCGAGATCGGCATTGGCAAGATCGAGGTCCGTTTCCGGATCGAAGGTCGTGGTGTCGGTGTCCGGTGCAAAGGTCAGAACCAGCGTGCCGTCCTGGCCGTTGTCGGTGATCGCAACATCAACCGTCGGCGCGGTGCGGTCGAAGACATCGCTATCAGAACCGGCAGAGCCTTCATTGCCCGCAAGGTCGGTATAGGAACCGGCCGCGACGGAAACCGTCACATCGCCGGTTGCGTCCGGCGTGACCGTCGCCGTCCAGGTATGATCGTCAACCTGCGTCAGGTCGGACAGCGTGCCGTTGCCAACGCTGACATCGGACGCATCGAAACCGTCGACCGCTTCGGAGAAGGTGAAGGTCACTTCACCGGTCTGACCGTTATTGACGATCTCGACATCCACGGACGGACCGGAGACATCGAAGTCTTCCGAACCAACACCTTCAGAGCCTTCATTGCCGGCCGTATCGGTGTAGGAGCCGTCGGTGACCGTGGCCGTCACTTCGCCATTGCCCGTCGGCGTGATCGTGGCCGTCCACACCTGATTGCCGTCGCCGTCAACCGTCCATGTTCCGTCATCGCCGAGATCGGCATTGGCAAGATCGAGGTCCGTTTCCGGATCGAAGGTCGTGGTGTCGGTGTCCGGTGCAAAGGTCAGAACCAGCGTACCGTCCTGGCCGTTGTCGGTGATTGCAACATCGACCGTCGGCGCGGTGCGGTCGAAGACATCGCTGTCAGAACCGGCAGAGCCTGCATTGCCCGCAAGGTCGGTATAGGAACCGGCCGCGACGGAAACCGTCACATCGCCGGTTGCGTCCGGCGTGACCGTCGCCGTCCAGGTATGATCGTCAACCTGCGTCAGGTCGGACAGCGTGCCGTTGCCAACGCTGACATCGGACGCATCGAAACCGTCGACCGCTTCGGAGAAGGTGAAGGTCACTTCACCGGTCTGACCGTTATTGACGATCTCGACATCCACGGACGGACCGGAGACATCGAAGTCTTCCGAGCCAACACCTTCCGAGCCTTCATTGCCGGCCGTATCGGTGTAGGAGCCGTCGGTGACCGTGGCCGTAACCTCGCCATTGCCCGTCGGCGTGATCGTGGCCGTCCACACCTGGTTGCCGTCGCCGTCAACCGTCCATGTTCCGTCCGTGCCGAGATCGGCATTGGCAAGATCGAGGTCCGTTTCCGGATCAAAGGTCGTGGTGTCGGTGTCCGGTGCGAAGGTCAGAACCAGCGTGCCGTCCTGGCCATTGTCGGTGATTGCAACATCGACCTCGGGGCCGGTCAGATCCAGCGTCGCGGTTTCCGTATCCGAGATCGGGTTACCGTCGGCATCCTGAACAGGATTGCCGTTTTCATCCGTCACTGTGCCGGTGATTTCGACATCGCCCTCGGCAATATCATCACGCGGGATATCGTAGGACCAGTTTCCGTCTTCATCGACCGGGATCGGATCGGACACGGTCGTGCCGCCATTCCCGTCGGGATAGGTTACGACAACATAATCGCCGGTACTGTTGCCGCTGACCGAAACGCGGTCACCGGCCGGATCATCGGCAATGTCCTGCACATCCAGTTCCGGAAAGACCGGAGCCGGTCCATCTCCATCGCCGTCATCAAAGCCAATTGCCAGCCCGCCTGCAGCAGCGGCGCCAACACCGAGCAACGCTGCGAGCGGGAACGGTGCGGCCGTATCCGCGCCGATCTCGGCAAAGGCAAAATCGCTCCATGGACCGGAATACTGCCCCCACCAGGCAACACCGTCATTGTCAACGAGAACAAGTTCATTCCGGTCATCACCGAAATTGACGAAAAAATCGCCAATGACAATCGTCTCACCACTCGTCGTGACGATCACCAGATCATTACCGTTCTGTTCGAATGAAGCGACGTTTTCCGGCGCTACCGGAAGTTTAACGACAGACGCCTCGTCGAGCTGAAGGTTTCCGACGGGCTGACGATGCTGGGAGCCATCGTTCTTGTCGACAATGATTGCATCCATGAGGCTATTCCTTGAATAATTCCATCAAAATGTTAGCGCAACCACATCCAATAGTGGTTTTTCGCCGGTTTCTTGGCGCTTCGATCTTTTGTATTGGAGACCCGAGTGGCACTTTGGCCCACTACTACCTTTACGGGATGCCCTAACGTAAGTTCGTGTCAACTGCAAGGCGTGTAAGCCATTTTTCCTGAACTGAATATGAATTTTCGATCGATTTTAAGGCAATGTTTTTATTGTTTAATCCCTACTTTTAGAATTTCAGATCCGCTAAATGCCTTTAAAATCAGGCGTTGCCGGTAAAAAGTTCAATCAAATGATCTGGGCAATTTATGACAGAAATTTAACATTTAAATTGTCGAGTTTAATGCCGCGATTGTTGGATTAGCGGTTCCTAATTGAGCGTTTTTCTGCATAACAAGCGCATTTCATACACTCTCTATGGTTGTGTTAATTGAAACAAACCAATGATGCACGTCATGACATGTAGATTGCCCATTGCCGGTGACAGGCAGTCATGTGCGCAGCGTGTCAGTCAAATCTTAGTACACGCTAACGCTGCAGCCTTCCGCTCCAAGCGCCGAAAATCCGGTTTTGAAGGAGTGTTTTGGGCAAGCGTCATCGACGCCCCGAACAACGGCGCGGGGTTATATGCCGGTTTCGTGCAGGCCGTGTACAGCCCGCGTGAGAATCGCCGGATTGGCCTCACGAAACGACAATCAGCCGCCGTGGAAAGGAGGTAAGGCGCCGCCCGCCGTCGGGCGTCACAGCAACGGTTTCCGAAAAACCCAGACCTTGCGCGCTGACGTACAGGTGGAAGACCATGCCCGTTTCCAGAGGCCAGTCGGCGCCGGGCAGCAGGACTCGGGAAAAGTCGCTGACACGCGGCGTGCGGCCGTAAATGCCGAGCGTATAGCCGGAAACATTCGGAAAGGTTTTGCGCAGGCCCTCTTCCAGAAGCGGCCCGCGCAAGATGGTGTCGATATCGCCTGCCCGGACACCGGGTTTCATCGCCGCCATCTGGGCATCCTGAAGCGCAATCAGCCGTTCGGCCACATGCCGGATTTCCGGACCGGGTGCGCCGAAAACCACGGGCCGCATCATGCGGGCGCTGTAGGTGCGATATTCGGGCGTCAATTCGACATGCAGGATATCGCCGGGGCCGAGGGTTTCGTCCTGCGGCGCGCCGTGCAGGAATTCATGATTTCCGCCCGATTTCAGGATCGGGCCTGTGCGGCTGTTGTCGCTGCCTTCCATCACCATGCGGGTTGCCGCCATGGCGGTTGCCTGCCGCACGGTCATGCCGGGTTTCAGCTTTTCCGCAAGCTCTTCCATCGTCGCATCGGCAATGGCAGCCGCGCGTTCCATAACGGCGATCTCCGCCGGGGATTTTACCCAGCGCAGGGCATCGCCAATGCCTGGCATGGCGACGAACGAGGCCTCAGGCAGTGCCGCCTGAAGGCGGGCAAGCAGATCCGGCGTCATCGAATAGGAGGCGGAATCATAGCCGATCCGCGCAGCGCCGAAACCGTGAGCCGCAATGCTGTGCGCCGTCACCACAACCGGATCGTCGCTGTCGTCATAGGCTTCGACCGTGTCGAACCAGACAGCATCGCGGCAGGGCGCGGCATCGAGGTCCCGGATCACGAACCAGGCTTTGCCGGAAAGCGGCAGGAAGCAGGGGCGGAACATGGTTTCCGATATGGTGTAGCCGCTCAGCCAGCCGACGAACTCGGCGCTGGCCGCCAGCAGAAGATCGACGCCGGCGCGCTTCATGTCTGCCCGGGCGCGTGCCGCCCGGGCTTCGAATTCAGCCCGTTCGAACATGGTCAGGCGACTTCGCAGACTTCGATCATCGCCAGCATGTAGACCTTGATCATGTCGATGAAATCGACGATGTCGACGCGCTCATCGGGCATGGTGTTGTAGCGCCCGCCGGGACCGCAAACGATGCCTTGCATGCCCAGTTCGTGATAAAGATGGCCGGCGTCGGAGCCGTAGAAGCGGGAGGGAATATCCACGCCGGTCGGCTGTGGCACGCCGCGCACCGTCTCATAGGCCTTGTTGATGGCCTTGACGATCGGGCTTTCGGGCGAAACCTCAAAGGCCGGCATGTTCGGCACATTGTCACGGTCCTTCGGAATGAGCTTCGCTTTCAGGCCGGGGAACCGCTGTTCCAGTGCATCGAGCTCGACCTGCATGTCCTTCATTGCGCCTTCAAAGGTCTGACCCGGTGCATAGCGGGCGGTTCCGCGAATGACGACGAAATCGGCCACCTGCGGCGGACGCCATTCCTCAAGGTTGCGGCCAAGCGCGCCGTGAACGACGCCACAATGAACGCGGTTGATCGATTCGTGGGCCGGGCTGAGCGCGCCGGAAAACGTCATCGCGTTGAGACGCGGGATCAGATCGCAGGCCGCCATGATGGCATCGACAGCCTCCTCGCGTTTCGACAGGTGGCGGGTGTCGCCGGTCAGCTCGATGGTAAAGCCGCTGCCTTCCGCATGCATGGTCAGAGCATAAAGGTCGGTCGGCTCGGAATTGATGAAATAGTCGGCCTTGTAGCCCGCCTTGATGGCATTATAGGTGCCGACGCCGCCCTGCAATTCGCCGACGACGAAGGTCAGGATGACATCGCCCTTCAGCTTGATCCCGGCGTCCTTCAGCGTCTTCAGCGCGCAGAAATAGGCCGCATCGCCGGCCTTCATATTGGAAACGCCGATCCCGTAGATGAACTTGTCGTCGACAATTCCGCCGACAGGGTCGACCGTCCAGCCTTCGGTCACCGGATTGGTGTCGAGGTGGCCGTTGAACAGCAGGCTCTTGCCGCCGCCCTGCCCTTTCCAGGTGCCGATGGCGTTGTAGCGCGTGCCGCCCTTGCCATCATCGAAGGCCTGAAGGTCGGAGACGACACCAAGCGCTTCAAGCTCCTTCGCCATCACCTTGGCGAGTTCCTTCTCGCCCTCGGTCTCGGAATGGCTGCGGTGCTGAACCATCATCGACAGAAAATCGAGGCATGCTTTCTCGTCAACACGGTTGATGAGGTCTTTAGGGTCCATTTTGGTCTCCTTGCTAGAGCAATTCCAGCAAAGGGGAGAACCGGTTTGCATGCAGAATTGCGAAAATTACGTGGGCAGAGTGTCGTTTCGATGGGAGGGGGACCCGACACTCTGCCGCACAGCCTTGCAGGTCTGTCTACACAGACGCCTGCCGGGCAAGCGGAACGGGAACGGCGGCCAGCAGCCGGCGGGTATAATCCGCCGTTGCGGCCCCGGCGATATTGTCGGCGGGCAAAATCTCCATGAGATCGCCGCGATACATCACCGCGACACGGTGGGCGATCTGGCGGATCAGGTTGAGATCGTGGGTGATGAACATGTAGGCCGTGCCCTGAGCGCGGTGCAGTTCCAGCAGCAGGTCGACAATCGACGACTGGACCGACACATCGAGCGCCGATGTGATTTCATCGCAGATCACCAGACGCGGTTTCGAGGCGAAGGCGCGGGCAATCGCCACACGTTGTTTTTCGCCGCCGGAAAGCTGATGCGGGTAGCGCCCGGCATAATCGGCCGGCAGATGCACCTGTTCCAGCAATGCGCCGATCCGCTCCTGAAGACGGCCCTCGCCCGGCGTGCCGAACAGTTTGAACGAGCGGCCGAGGATTTCGGAAATGCGCTGGCGCGGATTGAGCGAGGCATCGGGATGCTGAAAGATAATCTGCACATCCTTGCGATAGGCCGCGTTCATGTCCCGCAGCCCGGTCAGCGGTCGCCCGTCGAAGGTGAAGCGCCCGTCAAAGGGCAAAAGCCCGGTCAGCGCCTTGGCAAGCGTGGATTTTCCCGACCCGCTTTCGCCGACAATGCCGAGAATTTCACCCGGCCGAATGTCGAGGCTGACATTGCGGTTGCCGTAAACCTGATCGGAACCCCGGCCCGCCAGCCGGTCGATGATCGATTTGCGCCCGTAGCGAACGCTGACATTGTCCACCGCAAGCAGCGGTTCGGCCTTCATGTCGGGAACCGTATCCGTCAACCGGTGGTCCGGTTGCGGCACGGCGGCGATCAGCCGGCGTGTATAGTCGTGCTGCGGATCGTGAAACACCGCATCGGCCTCACCCGTTTCCACCACATCGCCACGCTTGAGAACCGCCACCCGCGAGGCCGTGCGCGAAACCAGCGCCAGATCGTGGGAGATATAAAGCGAGGCGACGCCGGTTTCCGCCTGCAGATCGAGAAACAGATCGATGACCTGCCGGGAGGTGATGACGTCCAGCGCCGTTGTCGGCTCGTCGAAGATGATGCATTCGGGATTGCAGGCAAACGCCGTGGCGATCACCACGCGCTGTTTCTCGCCGCCGGAAACCTCATGCGGCATCCGCTGCATCATCGCCGCCGGGGTCTTCAGGCCGACCCGGCCGAGCATGGCAATGCCTTCTTCCCAGGCCTGCTTGCGCGTCAGGCCGCGATGCTGTTCCAGCACTTCGGAAAGCTGGCGGCCGAGCGACAGCGTCGGGTTGAGCGATGTCGACGGGTCCTGAAACACCATCGATATACGCCGGCCGCGAATGGCCTGCATCTCTTTCTCGCCCAGCCCCTCCAGCTCGTCGCCGCCAAGGCGGATCGCGCCGAATTTTTCAATGGCATTGCGCGGGAGATAGCGCATGATCGCCCAGGCCAGCGAGGTCTTGCCGGACCCGCTTTCGCCGACAAGGCCCAAAACCTCGCCGCGTTCGATATGCAGGTTGATATCATTGAGCGCCGTAAACGGCCCGGCGGGCGTCTCGTAGGCCAGCGAATAATTGCGGATTTCGAGAACGGGAGATGATTTTTCATTCAGCATGATCGTCTCCTCAGGCCGTCTTCGGGTTGAAGGCATCGCGCAGGCCGTCGCCCAGCAGGTTGAAGCCGATCGCCACCGTCGCGATGGCAAGGCAGGGCCAGAGCAGCAGCCAGACGGAGCGGTGCATGTATTGGCGCGCTTCCGAAATCATCAGTCCCCATTCGGCGGCCGGCGGCTGCGCGCCAAGGCCGAGGAAGGAAAGCGTGGCAAAGAGGAGGACGGCGAAGGAAACGCGGATGGTCATCTCGATGATGATCGGGGCCACCACATTCGGCAGCATTTCGCGCAGAACGATATAGGCGGTGCCCTCGCCGCGCGCAACGGCTGCGGAGACATAATCCTGCTTGCGCACCGAAAGCGCCACCGAACGGGTGATGCGCGCCATGCCGGGCGCAAAGGCGATGGCGACCGACAGAAGCGCATTGACGGCGGAGGTGCCGAGCAGGTTGACGATCAGAAGCGCAAACAGCAGGCTCGGGATCGCCATCACCGCATCGACGGTGCGCATGATCGCCTCATCGAAGCGGCCGCCGAGATAGGCCGATGTGGTGCCGAGAACCGCACCGATGGCCGCGCCCAAAAGCGTGGCCGCAACGGCCATCAGCACCGTGGCGCGCGCGCCCACCAGAAGGCGGCTCAGGATATCGCGGCCATACTGGTCGGTTCCGAACAGATGGGTCATTTCCGGCCCCTGGAAACGGGCCAACGGCGACATGTCTTCGGCACCATAGGGTGCCAGCATCGGTCCGAAAACGGCAGCCAGCAGAACGAGGACAACGAGGGCGGTCCCGATCGCGCCCTGCGGCGTGCGCACCAGGCGTTTCAGGAAATCAGTCATATTGGATCCTCTTGTCCAGCACGGCGTAAAGCAGATCGGCAATGAAATTCACGATGCAGTATGTCGCGGCCATGATCAGCGTTCCCGCCTGGATGGCCGGCAGGTCACGAGCCTGAATGGCGACGATCAGTGCACGGCCGATCCCCGGAATGGCGAAGATTTCCTCCACGACGATCACCCCGCCCAGAAGATAGCCGACATCGAGCGCGACGACGGTGATGGCGGGCAGCAGCGAATTGCGCACGGCATGGCCGAAAAGAACGGTGCGGCGGGGCAGCCCTTTGAGCGTTGCCGCGCGGATATAGTCACTGTGCAGCACGTCCACGAGTTCGGAGCGGATCATGCGCGAAACATGCGCGATCATCACCACGGAGATGACGCAGACCGGCAGGATCAGATGCTGAAGTCCGCCCCAGAAATTTTCCGTCAGCGGCACATAGCCGGTGGGCGGCAGCCATTTCATGTAGTCGGCAAACAGGGTGATGGCCAGCGTCGCGGTCACGAATTCAGGCAGCGACACGCCGAGATAGGAAACCAGGCTGACGACCAGATCGGCAATGCGCCCGCGCCGCACCGCCGCCAGAATGCCGAGCGGCACGGCAATCACCAGCATCAGCGAGATCGACAGCAGGGCCAGGAGAAGCGAGCGTCCGAGCGCCTGCATCATTGCCGGGCCGACGGGCTGGCTGGTGCGCAGCGAAATGCCGAAATCGCCGCGGACGACATTGCCCACCCAGCGCAGATACTGCATCCAGAGCGGATCGTTGAGGTGCATCTGCGTGCGCAGCGCCGCAAGCGCCGCATCGGTCGCATTCTGGCCGAGCATCATCACCGCAGCATCGCCGGGCAGAACCTGCGTCATGGCAAAAACGATCAGCGACACGATGAACAGCGTGTAGACGATCAGCAGCAGGCGTTTGATCAGATAGGGTGTGGACAAACCGTCCTCCGTTTACACAGATGCGCCCGAGTAAACAGGCGGAAAACGTCCGTTACGCAGGAACTTCCGCGGCAGCCGGGCCGCGGAAGCGATAGAGATGATGACGGGCGCAATCAGCCGCGACGCGGCGCGTCTTCGGCCAGCCAGACCTCGTCGATCATGAACACGGCCGCGCGCGGGTGCACATCATAGCCGTTAACCCAGGACCGCTTGGCGCCGAGAATGTCCATGAACGCCGGGATGATGGACGGCACGTCCTCGTTCATCAGCTCCTGTGCCTTGCCGTAGAGCTCGGTACGCTTGGCCTCATCGGCCGTGGCTCTGGCCTCGTCAACGAGCGCATCGAACTCGCTATTGTTCCAGCGCGTTTCGTTCCACGAAGCGTCCGAGGTGTAAAGCAGCTTGAAGATGCCGTCGGCCGTCGGCTGCATGTTGTAAAAGCCGATGTAGAAATTGCCCTTCTTCCACACCTGGTCGAGATAGGTGGCATGCGGCATGGTCTGAACGTTGATCTTGATACCCGCATCCTTGGCCATTTCCCTGAGTGCGACGGCCATCTGCGTGCGCACCGGCGGATTTTCGGAGGCCACCAGCGTTGCCTCGAAACCGTCCGGCATACCGGCTTCGGCCAGCAGCTTCTTGGCTTCTGCAATATTCTGTTCGCGCTGCGGCAGGTCCTTGTAGAAGCGATAGGCCGGGCTGATCGGCGTGTCGTCGCCGAGCGTGCCGAAGCCTTCGGTCACGAAATCCAGCATGGCATTGCGGTCGACCGTCAATGCCAGCGCCTTGCGCACGCGCGGATCGTTGAAGGGCGGCGTGTCGCAGCCGAAATTGACATTGCAGAACTGCCCGGAGGCGACCCGCAGCATGTCGACGCCATCGCTGCCGTCCATGCGCAGATATTCGCCCGGATTGACCGGCGTGATGATATCGACATCGCCTGCAATCATCGCCGAGCTTTCGGCGCTGGTGTCGGGATAGACGGATACGACGACTTCGTCGACATAGGGCCGCTCGGGGTCATAATAGTCAGGGTTTTTGGCAACCACGATCTCGCGGTCGGGTTCGTAGGAAACCAGCGTGAACGGACCGGTTCCGACAGCCTTGGAGGCCAGGACATTGATATCGCCGCCGGCAATTGCCGCGGGAATGATCTTGGCATTGGTATAGGCAACGGCGACCGGGAAGTCGGCATAGGCCGTGCTCAGCCGGAACAGGACGCTGAGGTCGTCAACGGCTTCGATACTGTCGATCGGACCAACATTCTTGCGGCCCGGCGAGGCATTATCCGCGTTCAGAATGGCCTGGAAGGTGGCGACGACATCTTCCGATGTGCAGGGCGTGCCGTCGTGGAAGACGATGCCGGAACGCAGCTTGAAGGTCCATTCCGTCAGGTCGTCATTGGCCGTCCAGCTTTCCGCCAGATCCGGCGCGACCGACATGTCGCGGCGCAGTTTCGTCAGCGCGCTGTAAAGCATTTCGGCAACGAGATATTCCGGGTTGACCCGGACCTGCAGCGGATTGATGACGCTGACGGCCTGATCGACGGCGATGTTCAGCGTACCGCCCTTCACGGGTTCGATGGTTTCGGCATGGAGGCCAAGCGGTGCAACCAGTGCTGCGGCAGCAACGCTGCTGAGAAAAGTTCGGCGGCTAATATCAAACATCAGTTCGGTTCCCCTTTGATTTTGGATGAAGTCTGTTCCGGGATCATGCCCGTGGAAAAATCACGGGCGAGATAGGCAAGGATCGCGCGCGCCAGCGCGGTCAGATCCGAAATCGTGGTGTGTTCATCGGGCCCGTGGCCGTTGCGGCCCGGCCCGCCGAGGCCGCTCAACAGCGCCTCCTGCGTCAGGCCGGTGCGCTGCACATAGCCGAAGTCCGAAGCGCTGGCGCCGGCCCATTTGGCAAAGCTTTCCGGGGCGTAGCCGAAACCTTCCGAAAGTGCGGCCTGCCAGCGCGGCCAGTGCGGCCCGTCGGCATCCGCCGTCGGCGTCAGATGGCCGATAAGATCGATCGAAAGCCCCAGCCCTTCGCGGGCGGGAACGGCATCGCGGATCAATGTTTCAAGCCCGTCGCGCAGCGTGTCGAAATCCTCTTCAAGGGCATAGCGGCGCGAGACAATAACCTCAAAGGCGGCAGGAATCTGGCCGCCGCAGGTGCCGCCATGCGCGGCCGAGAGCGACAGGACCGGGCGCAACGGGCCTTCCGCATCAGGCGGCGCCGGCATGGCCGAGGTGATCGCCGCGACATTCGCCTTTTCAGCCACAAGCGCGTTCATCATCGGCAACGCCGCTTCGATGGCATTGATGCCGCTGGCCGACGAGCCGTGACTGGTCACGCCGGTGATCCGCACCAGAAGGCTGAACGAGCCGAAACTGCCGCCCCAGATGCGTGGCGCGGCGACGCCGTTGAAATTGAGAAGATGCGGCGGGAGCAGCCCCTGTTCGGCGAGGTAGCGCACGCCCGGATAAAGACCGCCCTCCTCATCCGTGCAGAAATAAAGCTGCGGGCGGTAGGCAAGCGCAATACCGGCTTTCCTGGCCGCGGCCAGCGCCAGCCATGTGGCCGCAATCGTGCCTTTCATGTCGGCAGCGCCAAGGCCGTAAAGACATTCGCCCTCGCGCGTCAGACGAAACGGATCGCGCGTCCATCCGGGCGCGACAGGCACGGTATCGACATGATAGTAGAGGCCAAGGGCAGCCCGTTCCTCATCCTGCATCCAGGACTGCGCGGCAGGCTCGCCGATAACATTGACGCGGTCGCCGGAAGCGGGGCCGCCGGGGACATGCCACAGTGATTCAGGAACGGTTACGCGCCGGAAATCATAGCCGAGATCGACAAACAGGCCTTCGACCAGATCGGCAAAACCGGCATAGCCGCTGCCGGGCGGGAACGTCGTGTCAGCGGCGACCAGCGCGGAGAAGACATCCAGCGCCGGCTCCAGCAGACCATCCAGCAATGCCGCCGCATCATCAAATCCACCGCAACGATCGATATTCCCGTTCTTCACCTAAAATCCTTTATGCGTTCCAAAACAGGCGCGACAATCATTTCTATATTCTATATAGAAATATAGAAGGTTTTCCATGTCAACTCCGAAAAGGCCGGACTCCGATTTCCCAATGACAAAATCATCCCAGACAACGCCCATCGACTTCGCCTCGGTTGATAAAACCGCCATGCCGCGCTTTGAGGTGGTCAAACAGCAGATCACCCGGGAAATCCTCGACGGGACATGGGCAGCGGGCACCGTTTTGCCCGGAGAAACGGCCATGGCGCAGCAGTTCGGCGTTGCCGTCGGCACGGTGCGACGCGCGCTCGCCGATCTGGTTCAGGAAGGGCTGTTGAGCCGGCGGCGGCGCACCGGAACGGTGGTTACCGGACGCATGCCGAAACATTCCATGCGGTTTTTCTACGACTATTTCCGTCTGCACGACAAAGAAGGTAAGCTGCAACGCTCGCAACCGACTTCACTTTCGCTGGAGCGCCGCGCGGCATCGGCCGACGAAGCGGAAAAGCTGGAAATTCCCAAGGGCAGCGAGGTGATCGCATACCACCGTCTGCGCAGCGTTGCGGACCGCCCGATCATGCACGAGATTTACCTGATCCCCTCGGCCCTTGTGCCGGGCTTCCCCGAACGGGCCGAAGAGGTCCCGGAATTCCTGAGCCGGGCGCTGGCCGAAGATTATCATCAGCGGATCACCGCCATCCGCGAGGCAGTGACTGCCGAACTTGCCACGGATGAAGACGCCCGCCTGCTGAAACTTGAACGTCCCGCCGCCATTCTCCGGATCGTTTCCGTCAACTACGACCAGAGCTCCCACCCGGTCCTGATCGCCACCCATTGGGCCACGACCGAAGGCCAGCTCTATATCAACGAGATTTTCTAGACACCGCAGTGCGCCGGTTCACCGGGCAAACAGTCTCATCAGCCAGTCGGCCACCGCCAGAACGCCGCGGTCATTGCCCATGGTCCCGGTGACCTGCACGCCCATCGGCCGGCCTTCCGGGTCCGAAAGCAAGGGGATGCTGCAGCTCGGCAATCCCAGCAGGGACCAGGTCTGGTTGAAGGCCGGATTGCCGGTGGTGTTTTCTTCCAGACGCGGAGCGGGACCGGTGGAAGACGGGCTGAGCCAGACGGCATCGGACGGCAGGCGTTCGATAAAACCCGCGCGCAGATGGCGCAGACGGCGGTAGTCGTCGGCCCGCTTTTCGGCAGGCGTTGAACGTCCGCCCGCAAGCTGGCGCGCAAGTCCTTCGGACAAGAGTTCGGGCGCAGCGTTTGTTTCATAGGCCAGAGCATCGGCGGCTTCCGCGGCCATGATCCGCGCATGAAGCGACAGCGCATCCTCAAGTTCGGCCGCGAAAACCGATGGCGCTGCTTCGCACAGCGCCACGCCTGCCGCCTGCAGGTCGCGTTCGAATGCCTCCCATGCGGCAATCATGGCGGGTTCGGCATGCGCCCATGCCGCCGACCTGAACAGGCCGAGGGGGGCCGGCTGGGCCCCGATGTCGGGAGCCGTCATCGGCAATCCACTGAGCGCCTCGATGGCGAAGGCGACATCGCCAACACTGCGCGCGAACACACCGACGGTATCAAAGCTGCGGGCGAATGCTGCCATTCCGTGGGTGTCTATCGTGTCGAAACCGGGTTTGAACCCGACCACGCCGCAATAGGACGCCGGGCGAATGATCGACCCGGATGTTTGCGAGCCGAAGGCCAGCGGCACCATGCCGGAGGCAACGGCTGCGGCCGACCCTGACGACGAGCCGCCCGGTGTCCGGCCGGGTGCGGCCGGATTGAGGGTCGCGCTCGGCTTGTATCCGGCAAACTCGGTGGTGACCGTCTTGCCGAGGATAACGCCGCCTGCGCGTCGTGCAGCCGCCACCGACGACGCATCGAACGCCGCATCACGGGCGGCCCAGATCGGCGATCCGCAACGCCACGGCAGCCCTTTTACGGCAAAGATGTCCTTCACGCCGATGCCGGCTCCGTGCAACGGCCTGCGCTCCGGCCCGTTATCCAGAAGCCGCGCGGTCTCGCGCGCGCCTTCGGCATCGACAGCCACCCATGCGCCGATTTCAGGCTCCAGCGTGGCGATGCGCTCCAGCAGGTCTTCAACCGCCGCCACAGCGGTCAGCCGCCCCGACGCAATCGCCTTGCGGGTTTCAAGCGCCGACAGCGGCGCATCCGGTTTTGTCGTCATCGCTTGTGTCCGTCCCAGCCTTCAATCGCGGCGCCATAGATCGCACAGGCCTGATTGAGCCTTTCGATCGAAACGCTTTCATCGGTCTGGTGGGCCAGTTCGGGATCGCCGGGACCGAGAATAATGGTCGGCACATTGCCGAGTGCCGGGGTCAGGATCGAGGCATCGGTAAAATAGGACGCCGCCGATACCGAAACATCAGCACCGGCGAGACGCTGGGCATACTCCGCAATCGCGGTGATCCATGGGTTTTGCGGATCGGTCCACACCGATGGAAGATCAATCAGCCTGTCGATTTCGATGTCGGATCCGCAGCGTTCGGCAAGATCGGCATAGATGACGGCATGATCGACGCCCGGCACGGAACGCATATCCACCGTGACCTCGCAGAGATCAGGCACCGAGTTGGTGTTCAGCCCACCGCGGATCGTGCCGACATTGAGCGTCGGCTTGCCCATGACCGCATGGGCGGAACCGGGAACATAGCCCTCCAGCGCGCCCAGAGCCCGCACCATCCGGCTGATGGCATTGTCGCCCTTTTCGGGCATCGAGCCATGGGCCGTCACACCGCGAGCACGAAGCCGCAGCCAGAAGGCGCCCTTGTGCCCGTAGACAGGGCGGTTGGATGTCGGTTCGGTAACGATCAGACCGCCGATTTCGGGAAGCCCGCCGGCTTCAGCCATCAGGCGCGCGCCTTCGCTGCCGGTTTCCTCGCGGACGGTCAGCATCAGCGCAATGCCGCCCGGCGGTGGCGGCGTATTGATTGCCGCACACACGAAAGCGGCGACGCCACCCTTCATATCCGTCGTGCCGCGCCCGAAGATCCGGCCATCGGCGATGGCTGCGTCATGGGCGGGATAGCGCCATGGCGCATCGCCAAGGGGCACGGTATCCAGATGGCCGGTGAAGGCCAGTGCCGCAGCGCCGTCGGTGATCCCGCGCGTGGCCAGCAGGTTGCCCTTTCCGGCTTCCCGGCAGTCAAACCCGGCCTCGGAAAGAAGACCGGCGCACAGCGCCATCGCCTCTTTCTCGTTGCCGGGCGGGTTCACCGTATCGATGGCGACGAGATGGCGGGTCAGTTCTGTTACATTCATTGCCTTATCCAAAATATGCTGCGTGGACGGCGCTGTCGTTCTGCAGCGCGTCCGCCGTGCCCTCGCCCACCAGTTTTCCGCCCGAAAGAACGTAACCGTAATCGGCGATGGCCAGTGTCTGGCGCACGTTCTGTTCGACCAGAAATACCGTGATCCCCTGATCGCGGATATCCTTGATGATGCGGAAATTCTCCTTCACATAGAGCGGCGAGAGGCCCAGCGAAGGTTCGTCGATGAGCAGGATTTTCGGCGCGCCCATCAGTCCCCGGCCAATCGAGACCATGGCCTGTTCGCCGCCGGACATGGTCCCGGCCAGTTGGTCGCGGCGTTCCGCCAGCCGCGGAAATGCCGTAAACACGGTTTCCATCCGCTCGCGGATCACCTTTTCCTCGCGCACCTGAAACGCACCGAGACGCAGATTTTCCGTCACGGTCAGCTTGGGAAACATCTTGCGCCCTTCGGGAATGGCAGCAAGGCCACGGGAAATGATCCTGTGGGTCGGCAATCTGGTGATATCCTCGCCATCCAGGAGAATTTTCCCGGTATGGGGCTGCGTCAGGCCGAGAATCGCCCGGATCAGCGTCGATTTTCCCGCTCCGTTGGACCCCAGCAGGCAGGTAATCGAACCGGGTTTGATTGTCAGTTTGATATCATGAAGGACATCGGCCTTGTCATAGGCTGCATAAAGTCCCTGAATTTCAATTCCGGCCATCAGTCCACCCCCAGATAGGCATTCTGCACCTCTGCATCCGAGGCGACTTCGGCATAGGTTCCCTCGGCGATCTTGCGTCCGTAGCTGAGAACGACGCAGCGGTCGGTAATCCGCTCGATAACGCCCATTTCATGCTCGACGATGATGATCGAAAGGCCGTCGCCACGGGCGCGGACGTCGAGAATATCGGTCATCAGCTGATCCGTCTCGTCATGGGTCATGCCGGCGGACGGTTCGTCGAGCAGAAGCAGCCGCGGATCCGAGATCAGCGCCCGGCAGATTTCAATCCGGCGGCGCTCGATCATCGGCAGACTGCCGACCGGTTCAAACATACGGTCCGCAAGATCGCCGGAAAACGTTGCGACAAGCGAACGCGCCTTTTCGAAGGTTTCATCGAACTGTGTGCGAAACTGCCGGCGTCGAACGAGGTTCGACCACAGCCCGCCGTTCAGACGCGCGGTGTCGCCGATCATGATGTTGTCATAGATCGACAACGGCAGACACAGACGGGAGCGCTGGAATGTGCGCACGATGCCGGCCTCATAGACCTTGCGGGCACTCAGATTGGTGACATCGCGGCCGTCGAAATGGATGCTACCGTCCGATGTCGGGTAAATCCCCGTCAGCAGGTTGAAACTGGTCGTCTTGCCGGAACCGTTGGGACCGATCAGCCCCAGGATCTCGCCACGGTTCAGCTGCATCGAAAATCCGTCAAGCGCGGTAACGCCGCCGAAACGCTTGGTCAGATTGCGGAATTCAAGAAGCGAAGAACTCATCGGCCACTCCTCATGCCCGGAAAATACTGACGAACCTGTCGGGGCAGAAGACCATCCGGGCGAAACAGCAGCATCAGGATCACCAGAACCGAAAACAGAAGGAAACGATATTCCTGAAGGATCTGCAGTTTTTCCGGCAGCAGCACGACGATGGCAGCGGCGATCGCGCCGCCCCAGGGACTGCCCATGCCGCCGAGCAGCACGATGGACACCATCAGAAGGCTGTCGGCAAAGGTGAAGGATGTCGGCGCGATGAAGCTGATCATCATGCCGTAAAGCGCACCGGCAATGCCGAGGATCAGATTGCCGGAAAGAAAGGCGATGATCTTGGTGCGGTGAACCGAAATGCCGAAACAGGCGGCCGCCGTCTCGTCAAGGCGCACGGCATCCATATGCAGGCCCAGCCAGCTGCGTTCAAGCCGCCGGATCAGAATGAAGATCAGCGCGGCAAGCACGGTCGCCATGATGGCGTAATTGGCATAAAACGACATTTCCACGCCGAAAATCACCGGGCTGTTGTCGAAACTCCAGCCCGGCAACCGCATGGCGTTGACCATAAGCCCCTGCGGCCCGCCCAGCACTTCGTTGACCTCCAGAAAGGTCTTGAACAGGACCACGAAGGCAATCGTGACAATGGCCGAATAGTGACCGGTCGTGCGAATGATCGGGAAAACCAGAAGCAGGCTGAGGGCCATGGCCACAACGCCGCCCGCAAGAAGCGTCAGCAAGGGCGGAAACCAGGCCTGTGTGCCGAGCACCGCAGCGGTGTACGCCCCGGCGCCGAAAAACGCCGCTCCGGCGAAATTGACCATGCCGGCATAACCAAACTGAATATTCAGCCCGAGCGACACGATGAAATAGATCAGCATCGTCGTCAGCATCAGCAGCGGAAAGTGCTGGTCCGACAACGCAAAGATGACGGCAAGAAGTCCCAGAACGGCGCCGCCGTTCAGCATTTTCTCGTTGTCAGCCCAGGACGCCTTGAGGCGTGGGCCAAAGCCGGTTGCCCATCCGCCGACAAAGGCGGCTGCGGCCAGCACCAGCAGGCCGATGACCTCCCAGTTTTCCTCGGCACGCAGAAAGGCCCAGCCATAGATGGCAGCGGCAATGATGGCGGCAGCGCCGATCAGCCAGCCCTTCGGCTGCGATGGCGTTTCAATGGCAATATCACTCATCAGTCAGACCCGGTCGCTGGTACGTTCAGGAATAAGGCCGGTCGGCTTCCACGCCATGATCGCGATGACCACGGCAAAGGCGAACACATCCTTGTAGGCGGAGGCGAAGGGCAGAACGGCAGCGCCGATCGTCTGCAGCGCGGCGAACATGAAGCCGCCGAGAATCGCGCCGTAAAGATTGCCCAGCCCGCCGACGATTGCGGCGGAAAAGCCGATCAGGCCGAGAAGAACGCCCATGTTGAAGTTGATTTCATTGTAATAGAGACCGTTCATGACGCCGGCGAAGGCGGCAACGCCCGAGCCGATGGCAAAGGTCGCAA